>NZ_CP017769.1:1057500-4065010 GCF_001865835.1 Myroides sp. ZB35
TCGGAACTTACCCGACAAGGAATTTCGCTACCTTAGGACCGTTATAGTTACGGCCGCCGTTTACTGGGGCTTCAATTCAATGCTTCTCCGAAGATAACATCTCCTCTTAACCTTCCAGCACCGGGCAGGTGTCAGGCCCTATACGTCATCTTACGATTTTGCAGAGCCCTGTGTTTTTGATAAACAGTCGCCTGGACCTTTTCACTGCGGCCAGCTTGCGCTGGCGACCTTTCTCCCGAAGTTACAGGTCTATTTTGCCTAGTTCCTTAGCCATGAATCTCTCGAGCGCCTTAGGATACTCTCCTCGACTACCTGTGTCGGTTTACGGTACGGGTACTAATAATCTAAGTTTAGAAGCTTTTCTTGACAGCCCTTAGGCACACTATCTCGTTGTCCGAAGACTCAAAGTACTATCGCATTTCTCCAAGTTCGACGCATTTTACTATCAAACCTATAGGTACGTGCTTCAACGAACTATTCCGTCAGTTCGCGGTGCTTTCATCACTGTGTCACTCCATCACAATTATCAGTAGTACGGGAATATTAACCCGTTGGCCATCGACGTCCCCCTTCGGGTGTGCCTTAGGTCCCGACTAACCCTCAGCTGATTAGCATAGCTGAGGAAACCTTAGTCTTACGGCGGGGGTGTTTCTCGCACCCCTTATCGTTACTTATGCCTACATTTTCTTTTCTAAAAGCTCCAGCAATTCTCACAAATCACCTTCTGCGCCGTTAGAATGCTCCCCTACCACTCACGCAACTAAATGCGCAAATCCATAGCTTCGGTAGTATACTTATGCCCGATTATTATCCATGCTCGATCGCTCGACTAGTGAGCTGTTACGCACTCTTTAAATGAATGGCTGCTTCCAAGCCAACATCCTAGCTGTCTGGGCAATCAAACCGCGTTTTTTCAACTTAGCATACATTTGGGGACCTTAGCTGATGGTCTGGGTTCTTTCCCTCTCGGACATGGACCTTAGCACCCATGCCCTCACTGATGATTATCATTACTTAGCATTCGGAGTTTGTCAGGAATTGGTAGGCGGTGAAGCCCCCGCATCCAATCAGTAGCTCTACCTCTAAGTAACTATCGATCATCGCTGCACCTAAATGCATTTCGGGGAGTACGAGCTATTTCCGAGTTTGATTGGCCTTTCACCCCTACCCACAGGTCATCCGAAAACTTTTCAGCGTTAAACGGTTCGGTCCTCCATTTAGTGTTACCTAAACTTCAACCTGCCCATGGGTAGATCACACGGTTTCGCGTCTACCACTACTGACTAAAGCGCCCTATTAAGACTCGCTTTCGCTACGGATCCATGACTTAATCACTTATCCTTGCCAGCAACGGTAACTCGTAGGCTCATTATGCAAAAGGCACGCCGTCACCCCACTAAGGGGCTCCGACCGCTTGTAGGCGTATGGTTTCAGGATCTGTTTCACTCCGTTATTCACGGTTCTTTTCACCTTTCCCTCACGGTACTGGTTCACTATCGGTCTCTCAGGAGTATTTAGCCTTAGCGGATGGTCCCGCCAGTTTCAATCAGGGTTTCACGTGCCCCGACCTACTCAGGATACCACTATTCTTATCTTCTCTTACTTATACGGGACTATCACCCTCTTTGGTTTACCTTTCCAGGTAATTCTAATTAAATCCGCAAGAAATCTCGTGGTCCTACAACCCCAAAATTGCCGTAACAACTTTGGTTTGGGCTTTTCCGCGTTCGCTCGCCACTACTTACGGAATCACTTTTGTTTTCTTCTCCTCCGCCTACTTAGATGTTTCAGTTCAGCGGGTTCGCCTCCATATTGGATAGTATGTCTTCAACATACTGGGTTGCCCCATTCGGATATCTACGGATCAATTCGTGTGTGCCAATCCCCGTAGCTTTTCGCAGCTTATCACGTCCTTCTTCGCCTCTGAGAGCCTAGGCATTCCCCATACGCCCTTATTTTGCTTATGTGCTTACAATTCTTTCGAATCGTACTTTCTATATATTTCTATATATTTCTATATCTTTTTTATTCTTTCTAACTGTTTTGTTAGTTAAGTTTTATCAATATGTCAATGAACTTGTGGACTTCTGTCCTAGTGGAGAATATCGGAGTCGAACCGATGACCTCCTGCGTGCAAGGCAGGCGCTCTAGCCAGCTGAGCTAATCCCCCGTATCTAGTGTTTGGTTAACAGCTTACAGTTAACAGTAACTTTTGGGCGGTTAGTTTAACCTCTAGTATTTCCTTATCGAATTAGTAAATTAGTAGTCCCGGGCAGACTCGAACTGCCGACCCCTACATTATCAGTGTAGTACTCTAACCAGCTGAGCTACGAGACTCTGTATTACTTAATTCTTTTTTTCTATTTTTGGTATTAACAGCGAGAGCAAAGTATCATACTTCTATAATTATTCTCTAGAAAGGAGGTGTTCCAGCCGCACCTTCCGGTACGGCTACCTTGTTACGACTTAGCCCTAGTTACTAGTTTTACCCTAGGCAGCTCCTTGCGGTCACCGACTTCAGGTACCCCCAGCTTCCATGGCTTGACGGGCGGTGTGTACAAGGCCCGGGAACGTATTCACCGGATCATGGCTGATATCCGATTACTAGCGATTCCAGCTTCATAGAGTCGAGTTGCAGACTCCAATCCGAACTGAGACAAGCTTTGGAGATTCGCATCCTGTTGCCAGGTAGCTGCTTTCTGTACTTGCCATTGTAGCACGTGTGTAGCCCAGGACGTAAGGGCCGTGATGATTTGACGTCATCCCCACCTTCCTCACGGTTTGCACCGGCAGTCTTGCTAGAGTCCCCGCCTTAACGCGCTGGTAACTAACAATAGGGGTTGCGCTCGTTATAGGACTTAACCTGACACCTCACGGCACGAGCTGACGACAACCATGCAGCACCTTGTAAATTGTCCGAAGAAAAATCTGTTTCCAAATCTGTCAATCTACATTTAAGCCCTGGTAAGGTTCCTCGCGTATCATCGAATTAAACCACATGCTCCACCGCTTGTGCGGGCCCCCGTCAATTCCTTTGAGTTTCATTCTTGCGAACGTACTCCCCAGGTGGGATACTTATCACTTTCGCTTAGCCACTCAGTCCGAAAACCGAACAGCTAGTATCCATCGTTTACGGCGTGGACTACCAGGGTATCTAATCCTGTTCGCTCCCCACGCTTTCGTTCATCAGCGTCAATAAATACGTAGTAACCTGCCTTCGCAATTGGTATTCCATGTAATATCTAAGCATTTCACCGCTACACTACATATTCTAGTTACTTCCATACTATTCAAGTCAAACAGTATCAATGGCCGTGTCTTAGTTAAGCTAAGAAATTTCACCACTGACTTATCTGACCGCCTACGAACCCTTTAAACCCAATAATTCCGGATAACGCTCGGATCCTCCGTATTACCGCGGCTGCTGGCACGGAGTTAGCCGATCCTTATTCTTACAGTACCGTCAAGTCCCTACTCGTAGGGAGGTTTCTTCCTGTACAAAAGCAGTTTACAATCCATAGGACCGTCATCCTGCACGCGGCATGGCTGGTTCAGAGTTGCCTCCATTGACCAATATTCCTCACTGCTGCCTCCCGTAGGAGTCTGGTCCGTGTCTCAGTACCAGTGTGGGGGATCTCCCTCTCAGGACCCCTAATCATCGTTGCCTTGGTATGCCGTTACCACACCAACTAGCTAATGATACGCATGCCCATCTTATACCGATAAATCTTTATTATCAATACGATGCCATATCGATAAACCATGGAGCATTAATCCGAATTTCTTCGGGCTATTCCCCTGTATAAGGTAGGTTGCATACGCGTTACTCACCCGTGCGCCGGTCTCAAAAAAGCAAGCTCTTTCTACCCCTCGACTTGCATGTGTTAGGCCTGCCGCTAGCGTTCATCCTGAGCCAGGATCAAACTCTTCATCGTATATTTTTAATTTCGTAAATTAAAAAAGTATAATTCCAAATCTTGCGATTTGCCTTACTCTCTTATTTGTATGCTGTCAATCCAATATGTTTATGAACGTGTCTTCTTATTTCTAAGTCTCACTTGTTTTTCAAAGCGAGTGCAAAAGTAGAACTTTATTTTTTACAATCCAAATAAATTTGAATATTTATTTAAAGTTTTTCCTTTTTCAGTAAAATTTGTAGATAAAAAATCCTCGCTAGAAAATCAGCGAGGATTTCTAAAGAAAGGCGGCGACATACTCTCCCACTGGTTAGCAGTACCATCTGCGCTAGCGGGCTTAACTTCTCTGTTCGAAATGGATAGAGGTGAGCCCCGCTGCAATAACCACCTTAAATCGGTTGTTACTTTAACGTAACTAATATTTTTAACTATATTGATATTATAACTTAACTATACTTTAGAAAGTTGCCCTCCCCTTGTATTTAAACAAGGGGAGATTCACATAAGCTTACGGGTTATTAGTACTACTCGACTTTGACATTACTGTCTTTACATCTATAGCCTATCAACGTTGTAATCTCCAACGACCCTTTAAAGAAATCTCATCTTGTGGTGGGTTTCGCACTTATATGCTTTCAGCGCTTATCCCTTCCCAACGTAGCTACTCTGCGATGCCCCTGGCGAGACAACAGATGCACTAGAGGTTGGTCCAATTCGGTCCTCTCGTACTAGAATCAGATCCACTCAAATTTCTAACGCCCACAGTAGATAGAGACCGAACTGTCTCACGACGTTCTGAACCCAGCTCGCGTGCCACTTTAATGGGCGAACAGCCCAACCCTTGGGACCTTCTCCAGCCCCAGGATGTGACGAGCCGACATCGAGGTGCCAAACCCCCCCGTCGATATGAGCTCTTGGGGGAGATCAGCCTGTTATCCCCGGCGTACCTTTTATCCTTTGAGCGATGGCCCTTCCATGCGGAACCACCGGATCACTATGCTCTACTTTCGTACCTGTTCGACTTGTTAGTCTTTCAGTCAAGCTCCCTTATACCATTGCACTCTACGCACGGTTACCAAGCGTGCTGAGGGAACCTTTAGAAGCCTCCGTTACTCTTTTGGAGGCGACCACCCCAGTCAAACTACCCACCAAGCAATGTCCTCCTTACACAAGGAGTTAGATCTCAAATAAGCAAAGGGTGGTATTTCAACAATGACTCCACAACGCCTAGCGACGCCATTTCACAGTCTCCCACCTATCCTACACATCACTTATCCAAGAACAATACTAAGCTATAGTAAAGGTGCACAGGGTCTTTTCGTCCCACTGCGGGTAATCGGCATCTTCACCGATACTACAATTT
This sequence comes from Myroides sp. ZB35, assembly GCF_001865835.1. Lineage (NCBI taxonomy): Bacteria > Pseudomonadati > Bacteroidota > Flavobacteriia > Flavobacteriales > Flavobacteriaceae > Myroides > Myroides sp. ZB35. The sequence continues at coordinate 1,062,781 of NZ_CP017769.1, forward strand.
CACCGAGCTCATGGCTGAGACAGTGTCCAGATCGTTACACCATTCGTGCAGGTCGGAACTTACCCGACAAGGAATTTCGCTACCTTAGGACCGTTATAGTTACGGCCGCCGTTTACTGGGGCTTCAATTCAATGCTTCTCAACAATTACTCATCGATAACATCTCCTCTTAACCTTCCAGCACCGGGCAGGTGTCAGGCCCTATACGTCATCTTACGATTTTGCAGAGCCCTGTGTTTTTGATAAACAGTCGCCTGGACCTTTTCACTGCGGCCAGCTTGCGCTGGCGACCTTTCTCCCGAAGTTACAGGTCTATTTTGCCTAGTTCCTTAGCCATGAATCTCTCGAGCGCCTTAGGATACTCTCCTCGACTACCTGTGTCGGTTTACGGTACGGGTACTAATAATCTAAGTTTAGAAGCTTTTCTTGACAGCCCTTAGGCACACTATCTCGTTGTCCGAAGACTCAAAGTACTATCGCATTTCTCCAAGTTCGACGCATTTTACTATCAAACCTATAGGTACGTGCTTCAACGAACTATTCCGTCAGTTCGCGGTGCTTTCATCACTGTGTCACTCCATCACAATTATCAGTAGTACGGGAATATTAACCCGTTGGCCATCGACGTCCCCCTTCGGGTGTGCCTTAGGTCCCGACTAACCCTCAGCTGATTAGCATAGCTGAGGAAACCTTAGTCTTACGGCGGGGGTGTTTCTCGCACCCCTTATCGTTACTTATGCCTACATTTTCTTTTCTAAAAGCTCCAGCAATTCTCACAAATCACCTTCTGCGCCGTTAGAATGCTCCCCTACCACTCACGCAACTAAATGCGCAAATCCATAGCTTCGGTAGTATACTTATGCCCGATTATTATCCATGCTCGATCGCTCGACTAGTGAGCTGTTACGCACTCTTTAAATGAATGGCTGCTTCCAAGCCAACATCCTAGCTGTCTGGGCAATCAAACCGCGTTTTTTCAACTTAGCATACATTTGGGGACCTTAGCTGATGGTCTGGGTTCTTTCCCTCTCGGACATGGACCTTAGCACCCATGCCCTCACTGATGATTATCATTACTTAGCATTCGGAGTTTGTCAGGAATTGGTAGGCGGTGAAGCCCCCGCATCCAATCAGTAGCTCTACCTCTAAGTAACTATCGATCATCGCTGCACCTAAATGCATTTCGGGGAGTACGAGCTATTTCCGAGTTTGATTGGCCTTTCACCCCTACCCACAGGTCATCCGAAAACTTTTCAGCGTTAAACGGTTCGGTCCTCCATTTAGTGTTACCTAAACTTCAACCTGCCCATGGGTAGATCACACGGTTTCGCGTCTACCACTACTGACTAAAGCGCCCTATTAAGACTCGCTTTCGCTACGGATCCATGACTTAATCACTTATCCTTGCCAGCAACGGTAACTCGTAGGCTCATTATGCAAAAGGCACGCCGTCACCCCACTAAGGGGCTCCGACCGCTTGTAGGCGTATGGTTTCAGGATCTGTTTCACTCCGTTATTCACGGTTCTTTTCACCTTTCCCTCACGGTACTGGTTCACTATCGGTCTCTCAGGAGTATTTAGCCTTAGCGGATGGTCCCGCCAGTTTCAATCAGGGTTTCACGTGCCCCGACCTACTCAGGATACCACTATTCTTATCTTCTCTTACTTATACGGGACTATCACCCTCTTTGGTTTACCTTTCCAGGTAATTCTAATTAAATCCGCAAGAAATCTCGTGGTCCTACAACCCCAAAATTGCCGTAACAACTTTGGTTTGGGCTTTTCCGCGTTCGCTCGCCACTACTTACGGAATCACTTTTGTTTTCTTCTCCTCCGCCTACTTAGATGTTTCAGTTCAGCGGGTTCGCCTCCATATTGGATAGTATGTCTTCAACATACTGGGTTGCCCCATTCGGATATCTACGGATCAATTCGTGTGTGCCAATCCCCGTAGCTTTTCGCAGCTTATCACGTCCTTCTTCGCCTCTGAGAGCCTAGGCATTCCCCATACGCCCTTATTTTGCTTATGTGCTTACAATTCTTTCGAATCGTACTTTCTATATATTTCTATATCTTTTTTATTCTTTCTAACTGTTTTGTTAGTTAAGTTTTATCAATATGTCAATGAACTTGTGGACTTCTGTCCTAGTGGAGAATATCGGAGTCGAACCGATGACCTCCTGCGTGCAAGGCAGGCGCTCTAGCCAGCTGAGCTAATCCCCCGTATCTAGTGTTTGGTTAACAGCTTACAGTTAACAGTAACTTTTGGGCGGTTAGTTTAACCTCTAGTATTTCCTTATCGAATTAGTAAATTAGTAGTCCCGGGCAGACTCGAACTGCCGACCCCTACATTATCAGTGTAGTACTCTAACCAGCTGAGCTACGAGACTCTGTATTACTTAATTCTTTTTTTCTATTTTTGGTATTAACAGCGAGAGCAAAGTATCATACTTCTATAATTATTCTCTAGAAAGGAGGTGTTCCAGCCGCACCTTCCGGTACGGCTACCTTGTTACGACTTAGCCCTAGTTACTAGTTTTACCCTAGGCAGCTCCTTGCGGTCACCGACTTCAGGTACCCCCAGCTTCCATGGCTTGACGGGCGGTGTGTACAAGGCCCGGGAACGTATTCACCGGATCATGGCTGATATCCGATTACTAGCGATTCCAGCTTCATAGAGTCGAGTTGCAGACTCCAATCCGAACTGAGACAAGCTTTGGAGATTCGCATCCTGTTGCCAGGTAGCTGCTTTCTGTACTTGCCATTGTAGCACGTGTGTAGCCCAGGACGTAAGGGCCGTGATGATTTGACGTCATCCCCACCTTCCTCACGGTTTGCACCGGCAGTCTTGCTAGAGTCCCCGCCTTAACGCGCTGGTAACTAACAATAGGGGTTGCGCTCGTTATAGGACTTAACCTGACACCTCACGGCACGAGCTGACGACAACCATGCAGCACCTTGTAAATTGTCCGAAGAAAAATCTGTTTCCAAATCTGTCAATCTACATTTAAGCCCTGGTAAGGTTCCTCGCGTATCATCGAATTAAACCACATGCTCCACCGCTTGTGCGGGCCCCCGTCAATTCCTTTGAGTTTCATTCTTGCGAACGTACTCCCCAGGTGGGATACTTATCACTTTCGCTTAGCCACTCAGTCCGAAAACCGAACAGCTAGTATCCATCGTTTACGGCGTGGACTACCAGGGTATCTAATCCTGTTCGCTCCCCACGCTTTCGTTCATCAGCGTCAATAAATACGTAGTAACCTGCCTTCGCAATTGGTATTCCATGTAATATCTAAGCATTTCACCGCTACACTACATATTCTAGTTACTTCCATACTATTCAAGTCAAACAGTATCAATGGCCGTGTCTTAGTTAAGCTAAGAAATTTCACCACTGACTTATCTGACCGCCTACGAACCCTTTAAACCCAATAATTCCGGATAACGCTCGGATCCTCCGTATTACCGCGGCTGCTGGCACGGAGTTAGCCGATCCTTATTCTTACAGTACCGTCAAGTCCCTACTCGTAGGGAGGTTTCTTCCTGTACAAAAGCAGTTTACAATCCATAGGACCGTCATCCTGCACGCGGCATGGCTGGTTCAGAGTTGCCTCCATTGACCAATATTCCTCACTGCTGCCTCCCGTAGGAGTCTGGTCCGTGTCTCAGTACCAGTGTGGGGGATCTCCCTCTCAGGACCCCTAATCATCGTTGCCTTGGTATGCCGTTACCACACCAACTAGCTAATGATACGCATGCCCATCTTATACCGATAAATCTTTATTATCAATACGATGCCATATCGATAAACCATGGAGCATTAATCCGAATTTCTTCGGGCTATTCCCCTGTATAAGGTAGGTTGCATACGCGTTACTCACCCGTGCGCCGGTCTCAAAAAAGCAAGCTTCTTCTACCCCTCGACTTGCATGTGTTAGGCCTGCCGCTAGCGTTCATCCTGAGCCAGGATCAAACTCTTCATCGTATATTTTTAATTTCGTAAATTAAAAAAGTATAATTCCAAATCTTTGCGATTTGCCTTACTCTCTTATTTGTATGCTGTCAATCCAATATGTTTATGAACGTGTCTTCTTATTTCTAAGTCTCACTTGTTTTTCAAAGCGAGTGCAAAAGTAAAAACTTATTTCGAATTAGCAAAACTTTTCAAGAAAATATTTTTCTTTATTTTTTCGCTCAACTCCCGTTTTTACTGAAGCGGACTGCAAAGATACTACCTTATTTTTCACTTATGCAAATTTATTTTTGTAAATTTTTTAAAGCTTATTTTCTAGTCGCTCTTGCTTCACTTTTTGTTTATGATCGTCTGCCTCTAGAGTCGTTATCACTTCTCTAATGCGGATGCAAAAGTAGTATCTTTTCCCTTACTTCCAAACTTATCTTTGCCTTTTTTTAAAGGTTTTTGAAAACTATTTCATAACTCTCTATTATATCACCTTTTACGAGAGAAAGTTTTTTTGTCTTTTTTTAATAGCTATAGTCTTGAGACATCTCTATACTATATATACGTAAAGAGCAGTACTTAATATTGTACTCTATTATATATATATAATAATTGAGAATATACCTTTTTATACCCTTTCTATCTATTTATAGATGTTACTTTATCCTATACGGATCAACGTTAAAAGTTGGGGAGGAAAGTGTAAAATAATATCTTTGTGCTATGATGGATAGCCAAGAAATACTAAAACTAATCTTACCTACTTACTTAGTAGAACACTTCAATATTACTAAAGTAGAAGAATTAGAGACCAAACTACATATCTACTTTGAAGAGAAGAATGATTACGGAAATCAATGTGCTGAAAGACAGCTTATTTCTAAAGGTTTCCATAGTATGATTACTATTGAAGACTTCCCGTTACGAGGTAAATCAGTTAAACTACACGTACAACGTCGTCGTTGGACAGATAAACAAACAGGAGAAATTATATCACGTGATTGGAATATCATCGCAGAAGGAACACGAATGACTACAGAGTTTTCGGAGTTCTTAAAAAAAATTGGCCGATACTAAAGTACTTAGCTGTAAGGCTATTGGTGAATTATTTGGGGTTAAAGGAGAGAAGTTTCAACGCCAATACAAACATAAAACTAGTGGTTTCAAACAATGGGATCAACAAGAACATGCACAAGACTGGCTACTCTACCCAGAAAATATAACTGAACAACTCTCCATAGACGAAGTATGTTTATCTATGGGAGAATTGTACACTATACTGACTTCTAAAGCAGGTAAAGGTCAGAAAAAGACCATTGTAGCGATAGTTAAAGGAACAAAATCAGATACTGTAATAAAGCATCTATCTAAACTACCTAAAAAATTTAGAAATAAAGTTACCGAGATTACTTTAGATATGGCAGGGGCTATGAAACAGATAGCTAAGAAGTGCTTCCCTAAAGCTGTGCAAGTAATTGATCGTTTTCATGTACAAAAGCTTGTAAGTGAAGCTGTACAAGATATTAGAATAAAATATAGATGGGCTGAGCTTGACGCTGAGAACACTGCTGTTTTAAAGGCTAAGGAAGAAGGCATTATATATAATCCTGAAATACTTAGTAATGGAGATACTAAGAAGCAACTTTTAGTTCGCTCACGTTCTCTACTTTATAAAAACCAAATTAATTGGACATCTGACAACAAGAAAGAGCTAAGATACTATTTGAATTATACCCAGAGATTAAACAAGCCTATCTACTTGCTAATAACCTTAGACAGATATATAATCTACAAATAGATAAAGAAATAGCTATGACTAAGCTAGCTCATTGGTTTAATGATATTGAAAAAGCTTCACTCAAACACTTTAGTACTGTTTTAAAGACTTTTAATGTACACTATAACGAAATCATCAATTACTTTATTAATAGAAGTACAAATGCTTCTGCGGAATCATTTAATGCCAAAATTAAATACTTCCGTATGATGTATAGAGGTGTTAGAGATAAGAAGTTTTTTCTTTTTAGATTAACTAAACTTTTTGCGTAGTCCCCAACTTTTGTCACTGATCCCCTCTTTCTTGAACCAATATTGAAGAGCTATTGTAGCACTCTTGAAGGGGGTTAACTTATGATGACAATAAAAAAGCCCTAGACTATATAGACTAAGGCTGTAGGTAATACATTCTTTAATGAAAAAAGCTCTTGCCTACTGACAAGAGCTCTATTCTATAATTATTTTTCTTCTTTAAAGGATTCAAGCATTGAACAATCATTCTCTTATATACCTCAATATATAGTATATCATAGATATTCTAGAAAAGCGAAAAGCGATACCTATTAGATATCGCTTTTCAAATCCCCTTAAAAAGTAAATTTCTTTACTTGTATTCTTGTTTTTAAAATTCCATAACCTAAACGGTTATAAGAAAAAAGCCAGTCAATGACTGGCTTCTCTGCTCCCCCTCTTGGGCTCGAACCAAGGACCCTCTGATTAACAGTCAGATGCTCTAACCAACTGAGCTAAGGAGGAAGGTGATGTCTTACCTTTATTGCGATGCAAATATAATACGATTTTTCATTTCTGCAAACACAACAAGCATTTTTTTTATATTTTTTTCATCTAATTAAAAATTGCCTTATAAATATCATTCCCATTCGCGAATAACAATAATGCAATAAGTATGAAGAATCCTACCATCTGAGCGTTACCCAAGAATTTATCACTTGGCTTTCTTCCAGAGATCATCTCGTACAATAAAAAGATAACATGCCCACCATCTAAAGCAGGGATTGGTAATAAGTTCATAACCCCTAACATGATAGATAACATCGCTGTAATACTCCAGAACACTTGCCAGCTCCAGAACTGAGGGAAGATATCATAAATCGCTTTAAACCCTCCTACTCCTTTATAAGCACCTGTTTCAGGTTGTACAATTTTCTTTAACTGTCCGAAATAACTCATGATTCTATCTTTCCCCATGTGTAACCCTGCAGGAATAGCTTCTGCTAAAGAGTATTGCTCTCTACTGATCTCATATAGTCCTAATTTTTGCAAATTATCAAATGGCAAAGCAGGAGCATAATATGTCTCTATCTTACCTTCTTGATTTACCTTTACATCAACAGTCGTATCTTTTCCATCGCGATTCACTACAACAGCAACAGTCTTTCCTTTGTTTTCTTCTAACACATTGCTCACCATATCAAAGAAAGGTGTTTCTACCCCATTAATAGACTTCACAATATCTTTAACCATTAATGTACCTTCATTAATAGAGTTTTCACCAAATCCTGCTACAATAAAAGGAATACGCAGTCCTATGAAACCATTTCCTTTGTTCTCTGTAATTTGTCCTAAGAAGTCAACAGGCAACTGTACATGCTCTACCACACCAGCACGTTCTACTTCAATATCTTTCCCCATAAGGATTGCTTCTGGCAGACTATTAAACTTCACAATCTCCTTTCCATCAACCTTCAATACCTTGTCTCCCGTTTTTAGACCAGCGTCTTCTAAGATAGGATTCTGAACCCAGATTCCGCTCTTTACATCTTTATTAGCAATATATGACTCACCATACGCATAAGCCATCCCAATATAGATAACAAAGGCTAAAATAAAGTTCACCGTAACTCCACCTAACATAATGATCAAACGTTGCCAAGCTGGTTTAGATCTAAACTCCCATGGTTGTGGCTCACCAGCTAATTGGTCTGTATCCATGCTTTCGTCCACCATACCAGATATTTTTACATACCCTCCTAATGGCAACCACCCAATACCATAAACAGTATCTCCTATTTTCTTTTTAAACAAAGAAAACTTAACATCAAAAAATAAGTAAAACTTCTCGACACGTGTTTTAAAAAGTTTAGCAGGAATAAAATGCCCTAACTCGTGTAAGATAATTAACAACGACAAACTCAATAAGAATTGAGATAATTTAATAAGTATATCCATTTTTATTTTTTACAGACTCTAATATTATTCAGACAAAAGTAAAATATTACTTTAACTAATCTCACTTTTTTTTAAATCAAGGTTTAAATTATCAATTCTTTCACATAAATAACAAGATAAACAAAGTGTAATAAAGCTAAAAAGCACTTCACATATTATTTCAAAGCAATTCTATTTATTAAATTATTATTTAGAAAAGCTAATAAACTACCAAATAAACTGCATAATGTTCTACAAAACTTATAAAGAGGTACGTAAAATAGCTGTTAATAGAAAAGTATTTTCTAACTTTGCTTTACAATTAATATTTATAATATGTTACAGATAGCTTTTATTAGAGAAAATCAAGAGCAAGTGGTTAAAGGATTAGCCAAAAGAAATCTTGATGTTGCCGATTTGCTAAAAGAAGTGCTTGAATTAGATGAGAAAAGAAGAAGCACACAGGTGGAATTAGACAATGTATTAGCAGAATCGAACAAACTATCCAAAAGCATCGGGGAGTTGATGAAAAGTGGTGAAAAAGCAAAAGCTGAAATCATCAAAGAGAAAACATCAAACTTACGTGACCAAAGCAAACAATTAACTGAAGAGCTTAATAATGTATCTGCATTATTAACTGAGAAGTTATATACTATACCAAACGTACCAACAGATATCGTACCTGCTGGTAAAGATGCTGATGATAACTTAAATGTATTCGAAGCAGGAGAAGTACCTACACTACACGAAGGTGCTTTACCACACTGGGAATTAGCAAAGAAATATGACATCATTGACTTTGAACTAGGGAATAAAATCACTGGAGCAGGTTTCCCTGTATATAAAGGTAAAGGAGCTCGTCTACAACGTGCATTAATCTCTTACTTCTTAGACAAGAATACAGATGCAGGATATAGAGAATATCAAGTTCCTCACTTAATCAATGAGGCATCAGGATATGGTACAGGACAATTACCAGATAAAGAAGGGCAAATGTATCACAGTACAGTTGACGATTTATACTTAATCCCAACAGCAGAGGTTCCTGTGACTAATATCTTTAGAGATGTTATCTTACAAGAGACAGAGTTACCTATTATGTGTACAGCTTATACACCATGTTTCCGTAGAGAAGCGGGATCTTATGGAGCACACGTAAGAGGTCTTAACCGCCTTCACCAATTTGACAAAGTAGAAATCGTACGTATCGAACACCCTGATAATTCTTATCAAGCATTAGACGGAATGGTAGAACATATTAAAGGACTATTGAACGACCTTAAACTTCCATATAGAATCTTAAGATTATGTGGTGGAGATATGGGATTCACATCAGCTCTTACTTATGACTTCGAAGTGTTCTCTACAGCACAAGACAGATGGTTAGAAATTAGTTCTGTATCTAACTTCGAGACATTCCAAGCGAATAGATTGAAATTAAGATTCAGAGATAAAGATGGTAAAAACCAATTAGCACATACTTTAAATGGTAGTTCATTAGCATTACCTCGTGTACTAGCAGGTATCTTAGAAAACTATCAAACACCAGAAGGAATCGTAATTCCAGAAGTTTTACGCCCTTACACAGGATTTGATATTATCGACTAATTAACACCAATAACCTTATAAACAAAAAGCACCAAATATTCGAAATAAGACATTTGGTGCTTTTTTTATCTTTGCAAAAAATAATTCATTCAGTGTAATTAAAATTATGATCATATATAATATCACAGTCAACATTCATGAAAGCGCACATGACGTATGGATGCAATGGACAAAAAACGCTTATATACCAGGAATATTAGCAACTGGAAAGTTTGACAAAGCTAAAATTGTCAAAGTACTCATCGAAGAAGAAATGGGAGGAAAAACTTATTCTATTCAATTCGAAACACAGAGTAAAGAATTACTAGATCAATTCTATAAAGAAGATTTTGATCGTTTTGAGAACGAGGCTAAACGGCTTTTTGGTGAGCTTATGCTAACATTTAAAACAGAACTAGAATTAATCAGCGAACATCAATAAGATAACCATGGATAAAGTAAGAGCAAAAAAACACTTAGGTCAGCATTTCTTAACTGACGAAAGTGTCGCAAAGAGAATCGCTGATACCTTGACATTAGAAGGATATAAGAAGGTATTAGAGATTGGTCCAGGTATGGGAGTTCTAACCAAATATATATTAGACAAACCGATAGAAACATTCGTAGTAGAAATAGATACAGAGTCTGTAGATTATCTACATGCTCATTATAACAAACTACACGACCATATATTCGCACAAGACTTTCTAAAATTCGATATAGTACGTGCTTTTAATCAAGAGCCTTTCGCTGTAATCGGTAACTTCCCTTATAATATCTCTACACAAATCGTGTTTAGAGCATTAGAACTAAGAGACTATATCCCTGAGTTCTCAGGGATGTTCCAAAAAGAAGTAGCAGAACGTATCTGTGAGAAAAAAGGAACTAAAGCTTATGGTATACTTTCAGTATTAGCACAAGCATTCTATGAAACAGAATATTTGTTCACTGTAGACGAACACGTATTTAACCCACCTCCAAAAGTAAAGTCAGGAGTAATGCGTATGATCCGTAAAGAAGATTACAGTCTACCTTGTAGTGAGAAATTATTCTTTACAGTAGTAAAAACTGCCTTTAATCAGAGAAGAAAGACATTACGCAACAGCTTAAAAAGCTTTAACTTGCCAGAGGAAATAAGATCCGAAGAAGTATTTAATTTAAGACCAGAACAATTAGACTATAAAGAATTTATAGAACTAACAAAGAAAATAGAAGCCTATGGAGTTTAAAATCAGTAGAGAATCTTTACAACAATTCGAAGATTTAATCGCTGAAAAGAATGAAAAGGAATTATTAGAGATTCTTAAAGATTTACACTACGCCGATATAGCAGAGATTATGAATGAGCTTTCTGGAGAAGAAGCGATATACATATTCGATATATTAGATAGTGAAGTAACAGCAGAAATCCTTTTAGAATTAAATGAAGATGTCCGTGAAAAGATCTTAAAAACGCTATCTCCAAAAGAAATTGCAGAGGAGTTAGACGAATTAGACACGGATGACGCTGCTGATATTATCTCTGAATTACCAGAATCTAAGAAGGAAGAGGTTCTTTCTGAGCTGGAAGATTTAGAGCATGCAAAGGACATCGTTGAACTATTGCGTTATGACGAGGACACTGCAGGGGGGTTAATGGCCAAAGAGTATGTCTCTGTTAATGAGAATTGGTCAGTGCTTACTTGTGTCAAAGAAATGCGCAAACAGGCTGAGCATGTATCTAGAGTACACTCTATCTATGTAATAGATAATGAAGGAAGGCTAAAAGGGAGACTGTCGCTAAAAGACCTCCTTACCTCTTCTACTACTACCCATATTAGTGATGTCTATATTAGAAATGTAGACTCAGTAAAAGTAGATACAAAAGATGTAGAGGTAGCTCGTATTATGCAGAAGTATGACTTAGAAGCCATTCCTGTTATAGATGAAATGGGAAGGTTAGTAGGTCGTATTACCATAGATGACATCGTAGACGTTATTAAAGAAGAAGCAGATAAAGATTACCAATTAGCAGCAGGTATTTCTCAAGACGTAGAGGCTAATGACAGTATCCTTATGCTGACACGAGCTAGATTACCTTGGTTAATATTAGCCATGATAGGTGGATTCGTAGCTGTTAATGTATCTAGAAGTTTTGAAGGAGCTATGGAGAAGTTTGGTGTACTATTCTTCTTCACCCCTCTTATTGCGGCTATGGCAGGTAATGTTGGAGTTCAATCTTCTGCTATTATCGTACAAGGACTAGCTAATAACTCTATCACCGGATCTATATGGAAGCGATTAGGAAAAGAAGTAACGCTTAGTTTACTAAATGGTTTCTTACTTGCTATTCTGATGATGCTAGGAAGTCACTTCTTATTAGGGGTAGATTATATCATAGGTATCACTGTATCTATAGCACTGATTAGTGTAATAATCATCGCTAGTCTTATCGGTACCTTTGTTCCGATCTTACTGAATAAATATGGTATAGACCCTGCTTTAGCCACAGGTCCTTTTATCACTACAAGTAATGATATCTTTGGAATCTTAATTTACTTTTCAATTGCAAAGGTTATTTTAGGTTTCTAGATTATTTAAAGCTACATCACAACCATGAACACTAAGAAAGTATTACATATAGATAGTAATCATCCTTTAATGATTACACAACTAGCAGAACTAGGATACGAAAATGTAGAAAACTACACTGCTAGTAAAGAAGAAATAGCAGAAAACATACACGAATATGAAGGTATCATTATCCGAAGTCGCTTTTCTATTGATCAATCTTTTTTAGAGAAAGCAACTAACTTAAAGTTCATTGGACGTGTCGGTGCAGGACTAGAGAATATAGACTGTGCATATGCAGAGACTAAAGGTATAGCGCTTATCGCTGCTCCAGAAGGTAATAGAACTGCAGTAGGAGAACACGCCTTAGGGATGCTACTAAGCCTAATGAATAAACTCAACTTAGTCGACCAAGAAGTAAGACAAGGAATCTGGATTAGAGAAGGAAACAGAGGACATGAGATAGAAGGTAAAACAGTAGGTATTATAGGCTATGGAAATATGGGAAATGCTTTTGCCAAACGCCTACAAGGGTTTGACTGTGAAGTAATCTTCCACGATATCAGAGAAGGACTAGAGAATGCCTATGCAAAACAAGTAAGTTTAGCAGAGTTACAAGAACGAGCTGATATCCTAAGCCTACATACTCCACAGACACCGGAGACCATGTATCTCATCAACAAGGAACTAATCCAAGGGTTCAAAAAGCCTTTCTGGTTTATAAATACAGCTAGAGGGAAGTCTGTCAATACTACAGATCTAGTCGAAGCTTTAAAGTCTGGTAAAGTAAGAGGTGCTGCATTAGACGTATTAGAGTACGAGAAGTCTTCTTTCGAGAATATGTTCTCAGATAATACTCTTCCTGAACCTATGCAATACTTAATACAAGCTAAGAATGTATTACTATCCCCTCATATCGGAGGATGGACTATAGAAAGCAAAGAAAAACTAGCGCAAACGATTATAGACAAAATCAAATTACTATACTAAAAACAAAAAGGAGTTTCAATAGAAACTCCTTTTTTTATGACTCTTGCTTTTCGCTTTTGTTATTTTCTTCTTGAATCTTTCTTTCAAGTTCTGCTTCGAATTCTTCCATTACAGGTTTCACTGTGCTTTCTGGTAGATCAGCAATCTTGATATACATCAGACCATCTATTGCATTATTAAACAATGGATCAACATTAAAAGCGATCACCTTTGCATTCTGCTTAATGTATTTTTTAATCAATACAGGCAATCTTAACTTTCCTGGTTCTACATCCTCAATGATCTTATCGAATTTATTTAAATCAGAATCTGTCTCACTAAAGATCAAATCTTTCTCACTATCCTTAAGATTTACTTTATATTCCATCTTAGGAGTGACGTACTGAGCGATATAAGGATCAAAATAGTGTGATCTCATAAACTCAATCATTAATGATTTAGAGAAATCAGAGAACTGATTACTAATACTCACTCCACCGATTAAGTATTTGTGTTCAGGATATCTCAATGTAGTATGTACAATACCTTTCCACAATAAGAATAGAGGCATTGGCTTCTGTTGATACTCTTTAATGATAAAAGCTCTACCCATCTCTATAGACTGAGACATCATCGGATATAACTCAGACTCAAAGCGGAACAACTCATTTAAATAGAACCCATTGATTCCATATTTCTTATAAATCTCTGTTCCCAATCCCATACGGTATGCTCCACAAATCTGTTGAGTATCATTATCCCATAAGAACATATGGTGATAATACTTATCGTATTGATCTAAGTCTAGTTCATTATTCGTTCCCTCTCCTACTTGTCTAAACGTAATTTCTCTTAAACGTCCTAATTCTGTTAGAATCGTTGGTATTAGATCTGATTTACACAAGAATATCTCGTAATTCTTACTCTGTAATAATCTATAATTACCTTCTCTCAGCGTATTAATCTCTTCTAAAATCTTCTCTACTGGCTGTGCCTCAATAATATCTTTCACGCTTTTTGGTAATTTGAAATTAAATGAAGGTACTTTAATCCATTTACGTATATCTTCATCCTTATATGCATTCGACAATAAGTATGTTTTAAAACGCAGGAAGTTACCATAATCATTTATATCATAGTGTTCACTTTGTTCTTCTACTGATATCGGTCTACCTATCCTTACTTTGATCACTCTATTTTTTTGAGTCAATAGTTCAGAAGGCAGTTTAGCTGTACGCAACGTAGGATTTATTTGAGACAAGAAATAGAATAACTTACTATTTGTTGCATGAAAATAAATAGGTACTACAGGTACATTTGCTTTCTTTATCAGCTTAATCGCTCCTTCTTCCCAAGGTTTATCTACGATAAGTTTATCATCTTTATACGTAGACACTTCCCCAGCAGGGAAAATTCCTAAAGGCTTTCCATCGCTTAAATGTCTTAAAGTATCTTTTAATCCTATAACGCTTGATTTAACATCCTTATTGTTTTCAAAAGGATTCACAGGCATAATATAAGGCTTTAATGGCTCTATGCGATGTAATAAAAAGTTAGCGATAATTTTAAAATCAGGATCATGCTCTAACATCAGTTTAAGCAATAGAATACCGTCTATTCCTCCTAACGGATGATTAGAAATAGTTATATAAGGCCCTTTCTTAGGCAGTCTCTTAAGTTCTTCTGGATCTATTTCAAATTCTATTTGAAATTCTTCTAAGATAGCATTTAAAAAATCTAGATTAGACAAATGCTTATTGCGGTCGTAAATTTTATTTAACGTAGTGATTTTAAGCGCCTTCATCAACATCCACCCCGTAAAGGTTCCTAGAAAACCATACTTATCTACGTTAATTGCCTTTGCTACTTCTTTCGCCGTTACTAACCCCATTAAAATTCAAAATTAAGTAATACAAATATACTAAAATCTTCAGCTATTCCATTTTATTTTATCAGACTAGTACTATAATTCATAAAAAAGAAATTACAAAATGTATAAATAACTGATTAAAACAAAGATAAGATATTAAATCAAAAAATATATTTTTTATATTTTTGATTTTTTAAACTACATACTCATTTTATATGAAGATAATCTCGTATAACGTAAATGGAATACGTGCTGCTATAAACAAAGGATTTATAGAATGGATTCAAGAAGAGAATCCAGACATTATATGTCTACAAGAAATAAAAGCAAAAGAAGATCAAATACCTGTAGCGGATATACTAGCTGCTGGATATCCATACCAATACTATTATTCTGCTCAGAAAGCTGGTTATAGTGGAGTAGCTATCTTGTGTAAACAAGAACCTAAGAACGTAGTATTCGGAACAGGTATAGACTATATGGACTTCGAAGGTAGAAACTTAAGAGTAGACTATGACGATATCTCTGTGATGTCTCTATACCTACCTTCTGCTTCTAATATAGAGCGACTAGACTTTAAATATCAGTATATGGATGACTTCTTCAACTATATCGATAACCTAAAGAAAGAGATTCCAAATCTAGTAATCTGTGGAGACTATAATATCTGTCACCAAGCTATCGACATCCATGACCCTGTGCGCAATGCTAAAGTATCAGGTTTCTTGCCAGAAGAACGTGCATGGTTAGACAAGTTTATCAACAATGGGTTTATAGACAGCTTCCGTATGTTCAACCAAGAGCCACATAACTACAGCTGGTGGACATACAGAGCGAATGCTCGTAATAATAATAAAGGGTGGAGAATAGACTATCACTTAGTGACAGAGAATATGAGAAGCAAGATAAAACACGCGACTATACTACCTGATGTAAAGCACTCTGATCACTGCCCAATACTCGTAGAGATAGACGCATAACCCCTATTTTTCCCTCATAAAACAACAAACTATGTCAATTAAAAAGATTAGCCTAGGCTTATTAGCGCTTACCATGTTATCATCATGTGTGACACGCAAGTTATACAATGAACTAGATCAACAGTACAAAGATGCGTTAGCCGAAAACGAACAGCTAAGTAGTGAATTAGACCTGATGAATAGTTCTAATACAGACTTAGAAAATATCAAAAGACAACTAGCTGCTCAGTTAAAAGAACTGCAACAAGAGAGAAGTAATCTTAACGCTGAAATCGCTGCTGCACAGAACAAACTAAGAGACCTAGAAAGCTCTTATAACAATCTAGAGAAGCACAGTGAAGAAACACTAAAAGCAGAGGCTGCTAGACTAGCTAAAGCTAAAACGGAACTAGAAGAGAAATCAAGACGTGTAGCTGAGCTAGAGAGTATCTTAGCGGCTAATGATAAGCAGATGCGTACCCTAAAAGACAACTTATCTAATGCCCTAAACGCATTCGAAGGAAGAGGACTGACCATCGAACAAAAAAATGGACGTGTCTATGTCTCTATGGAAAACAAATTGTTGTTTAAATCTGGTAGTTGGACGATCAGTGATGAAGGAAAAGAGGCAGTAGTAGAGCTAGGCAAGGTATTAGCTGATAACCCAGATATCACAGTACTGATAGAAGGGCATACAGATAATGATAAGATATTAGGTAATCTAGGAGATGGAGTGAAGACCAATTGGGACTTATCTACTAAACGATCTTTAACTATCGTGTCTATTCTAGAGCAAACGCCTCAGATAGATAAGAGAAATCTTACAGCTGCTGGTAGAAG
The DNA here is from genome assembly GCF_001865835.1 of Myroides sp. ZB35. NCBI lineage: Bacteria > Pseudomonadati > Bacteroidota > Flavobacteriia > Flavobacteriales > Flavobacteriaceae > Myroides > Myroides sp. ZB35. The sequence continues at coordinate 1,079,464 of NZ_CP017769.1, forward strand.
TGAATATGCTCCGCTAGCAAGTAACAACACTGCTGAGGGCAAAGCGAAGAACAGACGTATAGAAGTTATCTTAACTCCTAATCTGGATAAAATCAACTCTATGCTGAATCAACTATAGCATTAAAAAAAAATATAAAATACCCACTAAAAGGCGAGATGTTAAGCATTTCGCCTTTTTTTACATCATGACAATACACTCTCTTCAGACTCACCTGTTTTTTCAACAGTTTATACTTTTCTTAAGTGATTTCTCTAAAAAATTAATTACTTTTCACACACATTAGCAGTACTCATTTGTATTTGTCTGCTATAATGCTTATATTAAAAGAGCTATAAATATAAAAGCCATAATTACATGATGATTAATAACTATCTAGTTACTAATATTAACACTATTATCAATACAGAAGATTTCAACGGACTATATCAGTGGTTCTACAACCTGCTAGACTTCTTAGGTCTATCAGAATATGCTACCCATGTGGTGACAGCTATTCTATTACTAACGTCCTTTACAATCTGTATGTTCATTTTAGATTATATTCTAAAGAACTTTTTTATTGTCTTAGTAAAGACTTTTAGTTCTAAGACTAAAACGACGTTCGATGACTTATTAGTAGAAAATAAATTCTTTCACAATGTCACACACTTAATTCCGATTGCCTTAGCGAAAATCTTATTTCCGATATTCTTTTTAGGCTTTCCGAACCTAACGAAGTTTGTGATGTCTTTGACAGATATCTTAGTCACAGTGGCTCTGACCTTAGTGATTAGATCTACTATACGCAGTACCCGCGATTATCTAAAGAGCAAGCCACGTCTAGCAGACAAACCTCTAGATAGCTACGCACAAGTATCTAGTATACTAGTCTATTTCTTCTCAGGGATTATTATATTCTCTATCATCACAGGTACAGACCCTATCAAATTCTTAATCTCATTAGGAGCAGCCTCTGCTATTCTTCTATTAGTGTTTAAAGATACTATTATGGGATTCGTAGCGAGTATTCAAGTTTCTTCTAATGATATGGTACGCGTAGGAGACTGGATAGAGATGGCGAAGTATGGTGCAGATGGTACAGTACTAGAGATGAACCTAAGTACGGTGAAGGTGCAGAACTTTGACAAGACAATCACCACCATACCGACTCACCTTCTAATCAGTGACTCGTTTAAAAACTATAGAGGTATGCAGACTTCTGGAGGTAGAAGGATTAAGAGAAGTATCAATATTAAAATCTCTTCTATTCGCTATCTAGAGAAGGATGAGATAGAACTACTTAAAAAGATACAACTATTAGCTCCGTATATAGAAGAGCGTCAAAAAGAAATAGAAGAATACAACGAGAGAACACAAGCTGATCAATCTATGCCTATCAACGGACGTAGAATAACAAATATAGGAATGTTCAGAGCTTATGTGACGAGGTATATAGAACAGAACCCTAATATTCACAAAGAATATCATCTTATGGTAAGGCACTTACAACCTACAGAGCACGGGCTACCGATAGAGATATACACCTTCACGAATACCACTGTGTGGGCAGTATATGAGAATATCATGGCAGACATATTCGACCACATATTAGCCGCTGTAGATTATTTTCACCTAGATGTATATGAGTTGCCTTCTTCTGATGATGTACGACATTTCCTACAGAACAGCATGACTAATCATGATTCGTTTGGTAACTAAGGATACTTATTACCATGATTATAACAGGTCGCTATAGCCTGTCTTCTCTTAGACATGAAAGAAAGACTATAATATAGCAAACTACATACGACGAACACGGTCATGGAGTATCTCTATGATCGTGTTCTTATTTTATAGTCCTAGTTTCTCTATAATGCCTTCTACTTGTTGTTCTGTAGTTGTGAGTTTCTCTTTACAGAACACTATTAGTTTAGATGCGCGCTCTACTTTACTCGCTAATTCGTCTACTGTGACTTCATCATTCTTTAAATCATTCAGAATTGCTTCTAATTCTAAAGCGGCTTTTTCATAAGTAAGTTGTTCCATTGCTTCACTTCTTTTATTTCTGCTAATATAATTCTATACTTCTTATTATAGATCGCTATCTCTAGCTCATCTCCTATATTTAATTCTTGGTGTTCATTCAACAGTTGCCCATTGTGCATCACGATCGCAAACCCTTTCCTTAGAATAGAACTCAGGTCATACGCTGTCGTAATCTCTTCGAAGGTAACTAATCGTACACGTTCTTTCTTCAACTGCCCTTTTACCTGATATACTAATTTCTCAAGTGAAGTATTCAGTTGTTGTTGATGTACATCGATACATTGTTGTGCTAGATAAGCCACCAGCTTCGTTTTTTCTTTTAGCATCTGATTTTCTTTACCTGTTATGCGTTGAGCCCGATAGGAGATAGACTGCGTTGCACTCTCTATAAACGACTCTTCTGTATGAAGGCGTTTTCTCACCTCTGTTATCAGTCTATTAGATAACGTACCTAGTTCCTGCTTTTTTTGTTTGGCTTGTGCCACTCCATATAACCTTATCTCCTTCTCTGCTACTTCTAGTTTATGCTGTTCTACAGTGATATGCTGTTTATAAGATTGTATAATGCCTTCATACATCCTACTGATATCCGTATAGAACAGAGCAGTTCGCTCCACGATATAAGCCGCTACAGCACTCGGCGTTTTAAAATAGCGATTAGCCACAAAGTCAGCTAACGAACTATCAGTCTCATGTCCTATCCCAGTAAATACAGGTGTATGACTCGTAGCTAGCGTCACTGCTAACTCGTAGTGATTAAACACATCTAAGTCTAGCGCCGATCCTCCCCCTCTAATCAGCACGATCACATCATACGCATCTGGCTCTATCTCACTCAGCGCCTCTTGTATAGACGCTACAGCCCCATCCCCCTGCACTTGACAGTCATAATGATCTAGATGATAGACGAAGTTATACTCGTTCTCCTCTAGTTGTTTTATAAAATCTGCATGCCCTGCAGTCCCTTTAGAACTTACTAAGGCTATGCGCTGAAGCACAGCAGGTAGATACAGTTCTTTATTCTGCTGATGATATCCCTGCTCTACTAGCTTTCTAAGATTCTCTTGTTTTATGCGTTCTACCTCCCCTAATGAGTATGACAAGTCTATCCGATGTATATTTATAGACATCCCGTATAGATTACTAAACGTGACTTCGCAGTAACACATAATCTCAGCCCCATTCTTCAGTATCTCATTCGCATTCTCCCCTAAGGTTTTTTTAATCACATAGGCATTAGATTGCCAGATATTCGCACGACACTTGGCTAGCACTACTCCATCTTTGTGCTCTACGAGTTCTAGATAGAGATGTCCCTTTCGGTCTTCCTTTAGCTGACCTATCTCTGCCCTTAGCCAAAAGTAGTTATTCGATATAGCCTTATCTACTATATCCTTCACTCTATAGAGGATAGTGCTCAGTCGATAATACTTATTGTCTATATACATCTGTTTAAAATCTAGAAACTCTTTAGACCAAAAATACAATCTTTATTAAGATATCTAAACGAAATCTATGGTCTTCGCTTCTCATTATTATATTTATGAATAGCACAAAAATAGCTCCGAAATAAGTCTAAAGTGCCCTATCGATCAGAATTGCTATAATTTATAACAACTCCTTGCTTACATCTCCTCATTTCAGCAGGATTATAACTTCATTCTTTGAGTCTAGTCCTTGTGATCATTATTTGCTTGGCTATTGATCGGTAGGTGGTCGGCTTATTTATAGTACTTTTTAGCCGACCACATGCCCATCAAATGCCGACCACAAGCCGACCACCCCTATAAAAACATAAAAAACACAATATCACACTCATACTTAATCGCATAATGTTCTTTTAATCAGTATAACTTTTTTATCTTTGTTAACCATTAAAAAATAGATATGACTACCGTAAAAATCATCAATAAATCTAAACATTCATTGCCGAATTATGAGACGAATCAGTCTGCGGGGATGGATCTTAGAGCGAACTTAGAAGAATCTATCACGCTAAACTCTCTAGAGAGAGCCATCGTACCTACAGGTCTATTTATAGAACTACCTGAGGGATACGAAGCACAAATCAGACCTAGAAGTGGATTAGCTGCAAAAAGAGGAATCACCTTACTAAATAGCCCTGGTACTATAGATGCTGATTATAGAGGTGAAATAGGTATTATCTTAGTCAATCTGTCAAAAGAACCTTTCGTGATAGAGAACGGGGAACGCATTGCTCAAATGGTAATCGCTAAATACGAACAAATCCAATGGCAGCCTGTAGAGGTACTTACTGATACAGAGAGAGGTGCTGGAGGTTTTGGGAGTACTGGAGTAAAATAGATATTGTAATATAAAGATATTAGAAAATGAAAATTATTGTACCAATGGCTGGTCGTGGGTCTAGACTTCGTCCTCACACATTAACTGTTCCTAAACCATTAATCCCTATTGCTGGGAAACCAATTGTACACCGATTAGTAGAAGACATCGCTAAAGTTCTTAACGATACGATAGATGAGATTGCATTTATCATCCACGAGAGCTTTGGAAAAAAAGTAGAAGAAGACTTAATCGCTATCGCTGCTAAACTAGGAGCGAAAGGGACAATCTGCTATCAAAACGAAGCTCTAGGAACTGCTCATGCTATCCTATGTGCTAAAGAAGCAATGCAAGGACCTATCGTGGTAGCGTACGCAGATACGTTATTCCGCGCTGACTTTAACCTAGAGAAAGATGCTGACAGCGTTATCTGGGTAAAACAAGTAGAAGATCCTAGCGCATTCGGTGTAGTACAACTAAATGATAAAAACGACATCGTAGATTTCGTAGAGAAGCCTAAAGAGTTCGTCTCTGATCTAGCAATCATCGGTATCTACTACTTTAAAAGTGGTGAAACGTTGCGCAAAGAATTAGAGTACTTACTAGATAATAATATTATCAAAGGAGGTGAATACCAACTAACAGACGCTCTAGAGAATATGAAGCAAAAAGGAATGCGCTTCGTACCTGGTCAGGTAGATGAGTGGATGGACTGTGGTAATAAAAATGTAACTGTAGATACGAATAATAGAATGCTAGGTTTCTTAGAACAAGAGAACGCTAACTATGTATCTAGTAATGTAGTGTTAGAGAACAGTACAATCATCCGTCCATGTTATATCGGAGAGAATGTAGTACTAGTGAATACGACTGTAGGACCTAATGTATCTCTAGGAGACAACTGTAAAGTAGAGAATGCTACCATCAAAAACAGTCTTATCCAAACAAACTCTACAATCAGAAATGCAAATCTAGATAATGCTATGGTGGGTAACCATGCTACTTATGACGGTAAGCATACGAGTATCAGTATCGGAGACTACTCTGTACTAGACTAAATCATGATATAGACGTCGCCTGTATACTCTGTTGATATATTTATTTGACTATATCTGCATCCTTATTGAATACAGGAACAGACTCTAAAATATTAAATCCGTTTTAAACTTTATTTAAAACGGATTTTTTTTATCTATCTTGCTACTATAAAATAGTTTTAGACAATTATGAGAAAGATATCCCTACTTATTATATGTACTTTATTTCTAGTCGTAGGATGTAAGAAGAAAAACATGGATGGTATACTAGACGAGAGTGAGGCTAGTAATGCTAAAACTGTGCTTACGATTCTAAACAACCACAATAAACAAATAGTAGACTTCACTACCACTGCTATTCGCTCTTCTGCTTCTTATGAGGCGGATAACGAATCTAAGAAGTTCTCTATGGATATCTTTATCGAAAAGGATAAACAGATCTTGCTGAACATTCGCTTTATAGGTATTCCGATAGCTAAGGTATATGTAACTCCAGAAGGGGTGCAGTATTATGAGAAGTGGAATAAGGTATTCTTCAAAGGAGACTTCAGTATGCTAAGTCAGTGGTTAGGTACAGACCTTAACTATACTAAATTTCAGAATCTGCTATTAGGCCAGGCTCTAGATGCTCAGTCAGGAACTAATAAGTATGAAGCATCTATAGAAGAAGGATTGCACAAAATCAAAGCTAAGGTAGAAGAAGATATTCAATCTGCTTATTTCTTCGAAGACCAAAATGGATTATTGAAAAAAGAAGAGATATCTCAGGCATCTAGCAATAGAATTGTCACTATTTCGTATCCAGAATATAAAAAAGTGGGAAAATATACGACTCCTACTGAAATAAATATAGATGCAAGACAAGAAAAAAGCATACATTTGAACATTCGTTATGACAATGTGACTTTTAATGATAACTTGAACTTTAATTACAAGGTTCCAGCAGGTTATAAACAAGTCGGAATAAAACAATAAGATCAACAAGAAGTAATCTACAAATGAGACGAGCGTATTTATCCTTATTATTAATATGTACTGTTTTTGCTTACGGGCAAAAGAAAGAAACGCAAGAACAACTGGAGCGTAGAAAGCAGCAAATCTTAGTGGAGATAAATATTGTCAAAGATTTACTTAAAAAAGAAAAGACGAAAGAGAGAAATATTCTATTAGAAATAGATGAGAACAACCGTAAGATTAACTTAAATAGACAGTTAATAAACAATGTTCAAAAACAAATATCTGCAACAAATAGCAATATCTCTAAAACAGAAAAAGAGGTTAATACCCTAGAAGCAGAGTTGGCTAAACTTAGAAAAGACTATGCTGATCTGGTATTAAAATCATATAAAACAAAGTCTAGCCAAAGTAGACTGATGTTCGTATTATCATCAGATAACTTCCTTCAAGCTTATAAACGAGTACAGTATATGAAGCAATATGCTGACTATAGAAAATCTCAAGCAGATGAGGTGAAGACTAAGGCTGAATCTCTAAAAGAGGCACTCGCTAGACTGAGTATACAAAAAGCAAAACAGCAAAAGCTACTTGCTGAACAACAACAGAACGAAAAGAACTTACAAGAGGATCTAGGAGAACAAAAGAACCTAATGTCTATCGTACAAAAAGATCAGCAAAAGTATAACAAACACATCAAGCAAAAGCAAGAGGAGACAAAGGCAATCGATAGAAAAATCAAGCAATTGATCAAAGAAGCGATTGAAGAAGCGAACCGTATCGCTAGAGAGAAAGCCGCTAAAGAAGGTAAGAAGACGACTAAGTCTACTGCTTCTACGAAGTCTGCTACTGCCTTTGAGCTTACTCCAGAAGGGAAAATCGTAGCAGATAACTTTAGAGCAAATCAAGGTAAGCTTCCTTGGCCAGTAGCTAAAGGATATATCTCTCTACCTTATGGAGATCAGCCTCACCCTGTACAGACTCAGCTGACGATACACAATAGTGGTGTAGAGATCACTACTGAGGCAGGCGCTAGAGCTAGAGCAGTATTCGGAGGGGATGTGCTTCAGGTACAGGTATTACCTGGTGGTAATAAAGCTGTCTTAATACAACATGGAGATTATATAACTGTTTATCAAAACTTAGGTGATGTATCTGTGAAAAAAGGAGATAAAGTAAGTCTAAAACAAGACATCGGGTCTATCAGTACGAATAGTAATGGTCAGACGGTGCTGAAGTTCTTACTGTCTCGAAATACAGATATCTATAACCCACAAAGTTGGCTGAGCAGAAGTAATTAATTCATACACCACACTATGAGTACACAATCATCATTCAATATATTTAAATGGGTAAAAGAGAATAAAGATTTATTAAAACCACCTGTTGGCAATAAAAACATTTACCCTGAAGCAGCTGATTATATCATTATGGTCGTAGGTGGCCCTAATGCTAGAAAGGATTTTCACTATAATGAAGCTGAAGAGTTCTTCTTTCAACTAGAAGGAACTATCTATATCGATATACAAGAGAATAACGAACGCAAGCGCATTACCTTAAACGAAGGAGACATTTATCTACTACCTGCTAAGGTACCTCATTTGCCTATTCGTACAGAGAACTCTGTAGGACTAGTGGTAGAGAAAAAGAGAAAAGACCCTGGTGCAAAAGATGGACTCATGTGGTTCTGTGAAAATTGTAATCATAAATTATATGAAGTCTATTTTGAATTGACGGATATAGAGAAAGATTTCTTACCTCATTTTAAACATTTCTACTCATCTGAAGAATTGAGAACCTGTAAGTGTTGTCAGACTGTGATGCCTACTGATGCAAAATTCGTAGAATAGTAGATTACTGTACATTACACTCCCTGTCATATTTTTTTTTATATTAGCAAGTAACAATCAATTACAAACTATAAATAAAAAAAACAAATGACGACATCTAATAACCAATTTGGTATTTCGGAAGTATTAGAAAAATTAGGACTCGTGGCAGAGAACAATGGTTCTTCTACAGGTCTTAATTCTTTTTCTAACGGTAGGATTATAGAATCTTATTCTCCTGTAGACGGTCAACTTATCGGAAAAGTAAAAGCTTCTACAAAAGAAGATTACCAAAAAGTAATGGCTACTGCAGAGGAGGCTTTTAAAAGCTGGAGACTAGTACCTGCTCCTAAACGAGGCGAAATCGTAAGACAAATAGGTGAAGAACTTCGAAATAAAAAAGAATACTTAGGCAAGCTAGTATCATACGAGATGGGAAAAAGCCTTCAAGAAGGTCTAGGTGAGGTACAGGAGATGATCGACATCTGTGACTTCGCAGTAGGTCTATCTCGTCAGTTATACGGACTAACGATGCATTCTGAGCGCCCTATGCACCGTATGTATGAGCAGTGGCACCCTATCGGAGTGGTAGGTGTTATCTCTGCATTTAACTTCCCGGTAGCAGTATGGAGTTGGAATACCATGATCGCATGGGTATGTGGTGATGTGTGTATCTGGAAACCTAGTTCTAAGACACCATTATGTGGTGTAGCGTGTCAGAATATCGTAGCTGGCGTATTCAAGAAAAACAATATCCCTGAAGGTGTATGTAACCTAGTTATCGGTAATGAGTGTGGTGATCTAATCAACACGGATCCTAGAATCCCTCTAGTGTCATTCACGGGGTCTACTCGTATAGGTAGACATGTATCTAAGACTGTAGCAGAACGCTTCGGTAATACTATCCTAGAGCTTGGAGGTAATAATGCTATCATCGTATCTGAGCATGCTGATATCAACATGGTATTAGTAGGGGCTGTATTCGGAGCTGTAGGTACTGCAGGACAGCGCTGTACTAGTACGAGAAGGCTGATCGTACACGAGAGCGTATATGATAAAACAGTAGATGTACTACAAAAGGCGTATGCACAATTAAAAATAGGGAACCCATTAGACGCTACTAATCACGTAGGACCACTTATCGATAAAGCAGCTGTAAAAGATTACTTAGACGCTATAGAAAAGGCAAAAGCTGAAGGTGGTAAGGTCATCGTAGAAGGTGGTGTACTAGAAGGTGCTGGGTATGAGAGTGGATGTTATGTAAAACCGTGTATCATAGAAGGTAAGAATACTTACGAAATTATACAGGCTGAGACATTCGCACCTATCTTATACATCATGAAGTACAAAGATATCGAAGAGGCTATCGCTATGCAAAACGGGGTGCCTCAAGGGCTATCTTCTTCTATCTTCACGAATAGTATGAGAGAAATGGAGTTATTCTTATCTCATGCAGGCTCTGACTGTGGTATCGCTAATGTGAATATCGGTACATCTGGTGCTGAGATCGGAGGCGCATTCGGAGGTGAGAAAGAGACTGGTGGAGGAAGAGAGTCTGGGTCAGACGCGTGGAAAGCTTATATGAGAAGACAGACGAATACAATCAACTATGGTACAGAGTTACCATTAGCACAAGGTATTAAATTTGACTTCTAGTCTATACTTATAAAAATAGAGGGTGCTTACAGTTAGTAAGCACCCTCTATTTTATTCTATTATCTAGGTGTTTAGAATCTATATCCTAAGTTAATCCCTGCATTAAACTCAATAGCAGAGAATCTGTCATTCACTTCACTACTGAAGTTTCTCGCAATATCTGCAAAAGGATGAATCGTGAATGAGTCTCCTAAAGCCCACTTATACCCGAAGCCTACTCCAAAGATGAAGCTATTCATATCTACTTTAGTTCTAATAGATGTATCTGCTGCTTCTGACCATAGATTCTCTTTAAAATCTCCAAAGCGGTATTTCAAGAAAGGAGATACTACATAACCACTGCCATGTGCATCATTCCCTGACCCAAAATAGTAGTTATAGTTAACAACTAAACTGTTGGTATTAAACTTTTGGTTCTTTCCTCCTTTTTCTTTGTGGTAAGAAAAACGGTCGTTGATATTAAAATTAGCTCCTATCGACTGGTTGTGCCCAATAAAGTGCTCATACCCGATCTCTACTGATGCTAGTGCAAGTGTATTAAACACATTCACTTTTACTTCATTAACAGCCTGTGCTCTAGCTCCTACTGTACCTACTAAGAGTAATAGTACTAAATATATTTTCTTCATATAACAAGATTGTGTGTGACAAATATAATAAAAGTGTTTTTTATTTATGGTTCCTTCCCTCCTCATCTGGGTATAGCTCAGCGACTACATCGCTCTGCCAATACTCCTTTGTCTCTATATCTAGAATAGAAATACGTCCTAAGAATGCTGCTCCTGTATCTATATTCCATACATTGGCAAAGTTCATAGGATACTTAAAACCATAATTAGTAACAGGTGTATGTCCTATAAAGATTTCGTGATAGTGCAACAATCTCTTCGGATATCTAATGTCTTCCTTACTGATCGTTGTATCCATAGATAATACCATCTCCCATAACGTTCTGTCCCAATAAAGGCCTTCTTCAATATACTCGTCCTTCACCCCTCTTAAGTTCGTAAAACCTGCATGAACGAAGAGTCTATTGTTCTCATCGATATAATAGTTCTGTAAGCTTCTAAAGAAATGGAGATGCTTCTCTCTCATTTCTTTTGTGATATTGTCTAAAGAATAAGATTTAACAGAAGCGTCTCCTCCATTGCCTTCCCATAGTTTATTCTCCTTACCTGTTTCTAACCAATTCACTAAAAGCGTCTCATGGTTACCTCTTAAGAATGTACAATTATGTGTCTCCTTCAAAGCTAATAAATACTCTACTACCTTCTCAGATTCACTCCATCCATCTACATAGTCTCCTAAAAAAATTAATTTATCTGAAGGGGTTACTTTTGCACGTTCCATCACTTGTAATAGCGCCTTATAACCACCGTGTATATCTCCTATAACTAGTGTTCTACTCATCTATTTCTGTTTCGTATTTCAGTTTACGCAAGATACGCATTACTTCCTTAAAGGCTATAAAGAGCTGAGGGTCATTCGAATATTTTAGATAATCTTTAACGGAGATTAGTTCATCTTTAGCATCTTCAAAACCGTTTAGGTAACACAACATCATATTAAAACATAGTTTACCTAATACACGTTCTTCCTTAGAAGTCAGTTTAAGGTTGTTCTGAAGTTTATAAATAACATTAAGACTAGATCCGTAGATATGCCCAAGGATATTCCTGTTATAGGATGGTGCTTTAAACAAGACTGTGTTGGTCATAGAATAAGTCCCGTTCTCTGAGAAGGAGATCATCACTTCTTCGAATGGGTAATAACTCGTCTTATCATTCAGCCCTAGATTTAGATACTCTGTTATCACAAACTTATGCCCATTATACGCAATCGTGACAGAGTCAAGATCTGAATAGAACAACTTAATCTGCTCATTGACAAACTCTATATCTACTCTAGAATAAAAAGGCATCCCCCTAACCATCTTTTTATTACCTGCCCAACAGATGATAAATTGTTCTCTAAAGACATTATATCTCGGCTTCATATCTCGATGCGTATCTGTCATAAATGTGATAACACTATCTAAGATACTCGCTAGATCATTCTGAGAGTTCTTCTCTATGCTTTTTACTATTTCCCTATTTGTACTACGAGGTACTACTGCATCAGGAACAGAGGTACTGCCTATCCTCACGAAATAACTCCCTTCTGCTATCTCACTAATCGATCGCTTAAACGTCGTTAGACCGATACCTGATCGAATGGATACAAGTCCTACTACTCTATCTTTGGGTAGGTCATTGAACGCCACATTATCATAGGTGATAAGCGGAGGATTATCTAAATAAGCGTTGACTAAGTTCTGAATCTTACTGTCATCATAGAAGTCTACACCTACTATTTCGTTATCTTCGTCTTCTATCCCTACTAATAAATAGGAGCTATTGTCTGGATTTGAATTCGCTAAAGCACAGATATGTTTTAAAAACTTAGCTTTGCCTGATTTACTGTGCAGATTGAGTTGCCTCTTCTTATCATAAAAGCTATTCTCATCATAATGCGCTAGTAAATTTTTAATAAGTAATCGCTTATTAATCACAACATTCTTGTTTTGTTCTTAAAATTATAAAAAGAAACTCACAATTCAGACCTAAATCAGAAACCTCTTTGTTATATTTAACCATACATTAACAACTTAATAGAGAATATTTTTTGAATTTGCGGTAAGAATCAGAAAAGTATATTACTTTAGAAAAAAAACTATAGATATGGACACAACAGGATCTAATTATGATATCCGTGAATTAAACGAATTAATAGAAAGAGAGAGTGCATTTATCGATATCCTAACCATGGAGATGAATAAAGTTATTGTTGGTCAGAAACATATGATCGATAGACTTTTAATTGGTTTGTTAGGACAGGGGCATATTTTATTAGAAGGAGTGCCTGGATTAGCAAAGACTTTAGCCATTAATACTTTATCTAAAGCAGTACATGGAACATTTAACCGTATCCAGTTTACGCCTGACTTATTACCAGCAGACGTTATAGGTACAATGATCTATAACGTAAAAGAAAATGACTTTTCGATCAGAAAGGGACCTATATTCGCTAACTTCATTCTAGCGGACGAGATTAACCGTGCTCCTGCTAAGGTACAATCTGCATTACTAGAAGCGATGCAAGAGAAACAAGTAACTATCAGTGACGACACATTCAAACTAGACAAGCCATTCTTAGTTATGGCTACTCAAAACCCAGTGGAGCAAGAAGGTACTTACCCTCTACCAGAAGCACAGATGGACCGTTTTATGCTTAAGACAGTTATTGATTATCCTAAATTAGAGGATGAAAGACTTGTTATCCGTCAAAACTTAGCTGGTGAGAAACCTCAAGTTAATGCTGTAGTAACTCTAGAACAAATACAACGAGCTCAAGAAGCTGTTAAGAAAGTATATATGGATGAGAAAATAGAGAAGTATATCTTAGATATTATCTTCGCTACTCGTTATCCAGAACAATTTAAACTAGAGAAGTTAAAACCTATGATTAGCTTCGGTGCATCTCCTCGTGGAAGTATCAACTTAGCTCTAGCAGCTAAATGTTATGCGTTTATCAAAAAGAGAGGGTATGTAATTCCAGAAGATGTAAGAGCAGTAGTAATAGATGTATTACGCCATAGAATCGGGGTTACTTATGAAGCAGAGGCTGAGAATATTACTTCTGTAGATATTATTAACCAAATCGTAAATGAAATAGAAGTTCCTTAGTAGAACAAGGATAACTTTTAATATACAAAACCTATTTATAGTTAAGTGTAGATAGGTTTTGATGATTTTGTTAATTTGAAAGCTGTATAGTCATGGAAACCAAAGATATCTTAAAGAAGGTCAAGAAGATCGAAATAAAAACAAAGCGATTAAGTGACCATATTTTTTCGGGAGAGTATCACACTTCTTTTAAAGGGAAAGGTATGACCTTCTCAGAGGTGCGTCAATATCAGTTTGGCGATGATGTAAGGGCTATAGACTGGAATGTTACTGCACGTTATAATGAGCCTTATATCAAAGTATTCGAAGAAGAGCGTGAGTTAACAATGATGCTCTTAGTGGATGTAAGTGGTTCGGAAGCGTTCGGGTCTACTAATCAGTTTAAAGAGGATATTGTACTCGAAATAGCTGCGACACTTGCCTTCTCTGCTACTCAAAACAATGATAAAATAGGTCTAATACTGTTCTCTGATCAGATAGAGTTATTCATTCCTCCTAAAAAAGGAAAAACACATGTACTGAGAATCATTAGAGAGCTTATCGACTTCAAACCTAAAAGTCTAAAGACAGATGTAGGCTTTGCTCTTGAGTATCTCTCGAAGGTAGTCAAGAAGAAAGCTATTGTCTTTGTGCTTTCAGACTTTATTACACACTCTTTTGAACAGACTTTAAGAATATCTGCAAAAAAACACGATATTACAGGCATAAGAATCTACGATAAAAGAGAGAAAGAACTTCCTAATGTAGGTCTTATCAATGTATTCGACGCAGAGACTCATACAGAACAGTTAATCAATACTTCTGATGCTAGTGTAAGAAAAGCCTATGCTTCTCACTTCCACAAGCAAGAAGAAAACTTTACCAAAGTATTTCAAAAATGTGGAGCAGGAACTATCAATATTGAAGTAAACGATAGTTATGTCAAAAAATTACTAGGATACTTTAAATCGAGATAAGGACAATGAAATCTAATTTTCTACATATCGCTATTATTTTTTTAGTTGCTACTTTCTCTACTCTAGCTCAAAATAGAGTAGAAACGCAAGTAGATACTACTGCTATAAAAATAGGAGACACCTTTCTATACACCATAAAGGCCCATTCTAACACAGGGAGTTTAATTACATTTCCTGCAACAGAACAGATAGGGAACTTTGATGTAGTAGAGTCATTCCCTATTGATACGATTAAGAATGATAATACACAGGAGCTTATTAAGAAATATCACTTGACTCAATTCGACCCAGGTGATTTTAGTATTCCTGCTGTACCTGTTATAGTAGATGCTAAGCTATTTCATACAGACTCTATACAGATACATGTACAAGATGTAGCAGTAGATACATTAAAACAACCTCTTTATGAGATCAAGTCAATCTCTAAAGAAGGAGCTTCTTTCTCTACAGATTGGTATTATCTACTGTTTATCTTCATCGCTATACTAGCAGGAATAGGTATCTATATCTATATCAGAAGACAACAAGAGAAGAACCTTACGGAGGATGATAAATACAAAACTCCTTATGAGAAAGCAGTTAAAAAACTTAAGAAACTAGAAGAGAAGAAAAACTGGAATAGAGGTGATGCTAAACCATACTATTCTGATATGAGTATTATCACTAGGGGGTTTATAGAAGATACTTTTGGAATCTCAGCGAAAGAATTGACGACTTTCGAAATTATCACTATTCTTAAGGCTACTTTAAATGATAAGAAGGTAAAGCTAGATCCTGTGGTGATTAAAGAATTAAAACGAGTTCTAGAATCTGCGGACTTAGTTAAGTTCGCTAAGTCTCAGCCTACTGAAGGCGAAATAACAGCAGATACTTCTAAGATACAGAATGTCATAGACAGTATCAATACAGCTTATCCTATCTCTGCTGCAACACAAACGGAGTTAATCAGAAGAAGAGAGGAAAGTAAAAAGAAAAAGAAAAGAATACGTATATGGATTCCTACAGCCATCACAGCTTTCTTAGTTGTTGTGACTGGGATAGTGTATATTATCAATACTTCTGCTAAAGAAGACTATCATTGGTTTACATTCAACAATACGAAGAAACTGATGAACAAAGAATGGATTACTAGTACGTACGGTACTGCTCCAGGACTGACTATCTCAACTCCTGAAGTTCTAATCCGTAAGAATGAACCTTTATTGCAAGAAGGAAAACCTGATGGTATATCATCACTTAATCAATTTAAATATGGTGTCCTAGAAGACCCTATTCACATTGTATTAAATAATGTAGTTACCACTAAGGAATACAAATATACTGACAAAGAATTGATTACTTATTCTATTTCATTGCTGACACAAAACAATAAAATAGAAAACTTAGAGTATAAAGATGAACGCTTTGAGAATGCAAATGGTATTCTCGGGACACTTGTTTATGGTGAGTTTGCATTCAAGAACCCTACTAATCAAGTAGAAGAGAAAGTAATGTTCGAAGGAGTATTAACAGACAATGGTGCTAACAAAGATCAAGTATGGATATTCTATCTAGCAGAAGATGAGATAGCTCCTAAGCTAGTAGAACGTATGTTTGATTCAATACAGTATAAAAAAGAGGAGAAATAACAATGATACAGAATATAACTTTTGCCAATCCTGAGTTCTTCTGGTTATTTATACTATTACCAATAGTCCTATTTGTATGGTATAAAAACAGAAAGAAACAGCGTGCTACTGTCAAGCTAAGCACTATACAAGGTGTACAAGAGCATACTTCACTATTAGTTAAGTTATTGCCTATTTCTATTATCTTACGAGTACTAGCCCTTAGTGCCATTATAGTAGGTATGGCTAGACCTCAAATCGTGAATGTAGATTCACAGATACACTCTACGCATGGTATCGATATCGTGATGGCTATGGACGTATCAGGAAGTATGTTAGCACGAGATCTAAAACCAAACCGTTTAGAAGCATTAAAAACTGTAGCTGCTGACTTCGTATCACAGCGTGTGACAGATCGTATAGGATTAGTTATTTATGCTGCTGAAGCATATACTAAGACGCCAGTGACTAGTGATAAATTACTGATACTAAATGACCTTAAGAGTATAAAATATGACAATGTCCTAAGAGATGGTACTGCTATAGGTGTAGGTTTAGCGACATCAGTAAACAGATTAAAAGACAGCCCTGCCAAAAGTAAGATTATCATACTTCTTACAGATGGTGTCAATAATACAGGTACAGTAGACCCTACATTAGCTGCTGAGATCTCTAAAGAGTACAATATTAAAGTATATACTATCGGTATTGGTACTAATGGGTTAGCAGAATCTCCAGTAGGAATAAGAGAGAACGGTGAAATAGTATATGAGAAAGTACCTGTAGAACTAGATGAAGAGCTTATGAAGTCTATCGCTAAAACAACAGGAGGTAAATACTTTAGAGCAACAGATACTAGTAAGCTTAAAGCAATTTATGAAGAAATCAATCAATTAGAGAAAACGAAGATTGACGAACAGAAGTTCGTTAAATCTGATGACAAGTTTCAATTCTTAGTGTTACTTGCTTTTATTCTATTGTGTATTGATTTCACATTACAAAAAACATTATTCAGAGGATTCATATAATAGATTATGTGGGAGTTAGACAATAAACAATATCTTTTTCTATTTTCAATCATAGCAATATTGATCTTAATCTTTATTGGGGATATCTTGTGGAAGAAAAAGAAGCAACAATCATTTGCTACAGCTAAAGCAATTAAAACTTTGGCACCTAATCAATCTAAGAATAAACCAATCATTAAGGCTTCTATTTATCTAGTAGCTCTAATATCTATTGTAATTGCTTTAATCAATCCTAAGATAGGAACAAAGGTTATTACAGTCAAAAGACAAGGTGTTGATATCGTATTCACATTAGACGTATCTAAGAGTATGTTAGCTCAGGATATGGCTCCTGATAGATTGGCAAAGATGAAACAACTAGTCTCTCAGATTATCAATAATCTAGGACCAGATAGAATAGGTATAGTAGGATATGCAGGTACGGCATTCCCGATGTTGCCTATCACTACAGATCATTACGTTGCTAAGATGTATCTTCAGACGATGAACACAGATATGGTCTCTTCACAAGGTACCGCATTTGAGGACGCTATCTATGTAGCTTCTAATTTCTATGACAATCCCAATACAAGCAAAGTCATGATCCTTATCTCTGATGGAGAAGACCACGGAGAAGAAATGGAGAATGCTATCAAAATAGCAAAAGAAAAGAAAGTAAAGATTATCACCATCGGTGTAGGAACAGAGGCAGGAGGACCTATCCCTATTAAGACACCTAAAGGCGTGGAATATAAAAGAGATTGGAACAATGAGATCGTTACTACAAAGCTCAATCCATCTACGCTTAAATATATAGCTGATGCTACTGGAGGAAAGTATTATTACGGTTCGAATACGCAAGAGATTGTAGACCTTATTAAAAACGACCTTAGCAAAATAGAAAAAACAGATTTTGAAGATCAACAAATCGCAGAGTACCAATCTCAATATCAGTGGTTCTTAGGGTTTGCTTTCTTACTGATCTTTATCGATTTATTCATACTAGAAAGAAAGACTATCTGGATGAAGAAACTTAATTTGTTCAATGAAAAAGAATAGCATGCGATTAATTATGAAAAACTCATTCTACATCACGATATTTTTATTGTTTACTGCTTACTCATTTGCACAGTCTGCTGGTAGAGCACTGAGCACAGGTAATGAAGTATTCGAGAACAAACATTATACTCATGCAGAATCTTCTTATAGAATAGCTAATTCTAAAGACAGTAAGTCTGTAGCTGATTATAACTTAGGAAACTCTTTATACAAACAGCAATTAACCAAAGAAGCAGAAGCTGCCTACCTTAGAGCCATACAAAAAGCGACAACCAAAGAAGCTAAGCACCAAGCCTACCATAACTTGGGGAATGCTTATATGAAATCTAAGAATTATCAAGCAGCAGAACAAGCTTACAAAAAGGCTTTATTAAACAATCCTAAAGATGATGAGACGCGTTATAACTACGCTGTAGCGAAGAAAATGAACAAAGAGAATCCTCAAGACAATCAAGACAACAAGGATAATCAAGACCAAAACAAAGATCAGAATAAGGATAATCAAGATCAGAATAAAGACCAAAACAAGGACAACAAAGATCAAGACCAAAATAAAGATAATAAAGACAAAGGGGATAAAGGCGATCAAGACAAGAAAGATCAAGATCAAAATGATAAAGGAGATCAGGATGACAAGAACAAAGATGGTCAGAATGATAAGGATAAAGACGATAAAGGAAAAGACGATCAAAAAGATCAATCTAAACAGAATAACCCTAAAACACCTAATCAAGATCAGATGGATCGAATATTAGATGCGATGAATAAAAATGAAAAAGATGTACAGCAGAGGCTAATTAATAGAGGTCCTAAAGGTGGTAAACCAGAGAAAGGACAACCTGCTGGACAAAATGAACAAAGAAAAAAAGACTGGTAGAATACAATGAAAACACTGCGTTACTACATATTATTATTCGCTCTGATTTGCACTCAAGCAATCTTAGCTCAAATCAGCTTTGAAGCAACAGTAAGTAGAGATAACATACCGCTTAACGACAATGTTCGCGTTGACTTTGCTATGAACCAAGATGGAGATAACTTCTCTCCACCTCGTTTTGACAATTTCACTGTAGTTGGAGGGCCTAACCAATCTGTTAGCTACGCTTGGACAAATGGTAAAAAGTCTTTTAATAAAACCTATTCTTACTTCTTACAACCGAAGAAGAAAGGAACTTTATCTATAGGTTCAGCATCTATAGAAATAGAAGGACAGGTCTATAAAACCAAACCGATTACCATTACAGTATCTGACGCTGTAGCAAAGCAAGATCCTAGACAGCAATATAATCAAGTACAGCAGAAAGCTCTAGATGAAATACATCTAGTCGCTGAGGTGACGAATCAGAATCCTTATATAAACGAACCTGTAACGATAACGTATAAACTGTACTTCAATACCAATATCGCAGGATATACAGGAAGAAAAATACCTACTTATGAGAAGTTCTGGGTGCACAATGTAGACATCCCTAGACGACCTGAAGTGAAGCTAGGTAAGTATAAAGGGACAGATTATAACTACATTGTATTAAAGCAAGATGTATTAATGGCTCAAGAAGCAGGCAATCTTAGTATAGATCCTCTTGAGTTAATGATACAGGCAGAAGTTCCTACAGGTAGACGTGACTTCTTCGGATATCCAGAGTTTGGGTATATGGAGAAAGAATACAGTACAGGTAGAGTAACGATCAAGGCAAAAGACCTTCCTGAAGCAGGTAAGCCTGACAACTTCTCTGGAGGTGTTGGGACATTTACATTTAAAGTAACTCCTACTAAGACAAGCCTTAAATCAGGCGAGCAACTAAACCTAAAAGTTGAAGTTGCAGGTAAGGGTAACTTGAATTTATTGACCATTCCCACCCCTACTGCGCACTCTGCTCTAGAGATGTATGACCCTACTAGTTCAGATAAGATTACTTCTGGGGTACATGGTATGCAAGGTAGCAGAGTGAACGATTACATCATTATCCCTCAGTATAAAGGGGATTATATGATTGACCCTATGGAGTTCTCATATTTTGACTTAAGTACTAAGAAGTATAAGACTATTCACATTGACAGCTTAGCGATTAATGTACTAGAAGGGCCTACCCTACCAACTAATACAGAAGCAAAAGACACAGACGTAGTAGATAAGAGCGAATTGTTCCAACCGAATAAAGCTACACCTACAGTAGTAGAAGCTTCTACTAGCACATATTGGGACACTACGTTATTCTACGTCCTTACAGTACTGCCATTCGCAGCTATACCGCTATTCTTACTTGTAGTGATACAGCGTCGTAGATATGCGTCAGACACAGATGGTATCCGATTGAGAAACAACAATAGACTAGCTAGGAAATACTTAGGAGAAGCGAAGAAAAACATCAATAACAAAGAATTGTTCTATGAAGCACTAGAGCGCTGTCTGCACAACTTCCTAAAAGCGAAGCTAGACATGGTGACTAGTGAGATGAGCAATGAAAACATTACAGAGATTCTAACAGATAGAAATATTACTGAAGAAGCCATTAAGAACTTTATGGATATAAAGAACGCTTGTGAATGGGCTCGTTACGCTCCGACTGATCAGGTTAATATCAATAAGGATTATGACAATGCGATTACAGTAATCTCTGAACTAGAAAAACAATTCAAATAGACCAACATGAAACACATCATCACTCTTTTTATATTTGTTTTGAGCTTTCATACATGGGCACAAACGGATTCTTGGAAACAACAATTTGACAAGGGAAATGCCTTGTATCAAAAAGAAAAATATAGTGAAGCAATCACAGCCTTTAAAGTTATAGAGAAACAAGAAACTTCTTCACCAGAAGTATTCTTTAATCTAGCGAATGCTTATTATAAAACACGCGATTATGTCAATGCTGTTTATTACTATGAGAAAGCCTTAAAGCTTAATCCTAGTGACACCGCTATAGAGACTAATCTAAACTATGCGCGCAAAGAGCTTATAGACGATATTATGATAGTGAAGCAGTATGATAACGAAGACATACTTCACCAGTCATTAGGGAAGCTATCCGTTGACCAATGGGCTACACTAGCCACAGTGATGTCCTTTGTAGTACTATTGTGTTTTGTGGTATATTATCTGAATCACAGCAGTACGATTAAGCGTATTAGCTTTGTATTGATGCTTGTTTCTATCCTAGTGATAGGAGGTAGTGTCTACGCAGCTACATTTGAGCAGAAGTATGCTTCTAAGACTACAGCTGCTATCTTATTTACTGAAAAAGTAAACCTTAAAGAAGAAGCGAAGAACACCTCTCGTACACTAAAAGAACTACACGAGGGTACTAAGGTGTATATCTTAGAGAAAAAAGCATTGTGGATCAGGGTAAAACTAGATGATCAGCAAGAAGGATGGATAGAAGAGAATACGATTAAGTATATCTAGATCGTTTCGGGTTCTTTTATATCTTGTATCATATCGATACTCTTAGAGAACAGAGATTTAACTAAATCGTATAAACTAGGTAGTACTGACTCAGACAGAGATACATATATTTTATAACTAGTAGAGTTCATTAATGTCTCCTGACTGACGAACTTAAATATCGCGTTAACCTCATCGAATATAGAGAGAAAGATACTTCCTACTAGGATCACGATCAAAATCTGAAATACAGCCCCAAAAAGTCTGTTGAACAGCCCTAAGAATACCGCTTGTACAAACTTAGTAGCTAACTGAGCGATGAAGCGTGCAGCTAATACTGCCAACACAAAAGCCAATACAAAAGCAAGTAAAGGAATAGAAGGTGACTCCCACCCTAGTGAATTCATCAGAAATTCTTTAATAATATTTGAGAATTTCAATGCTCCTATTATTCCGATAAATAGAGATAGAAAAGAAACTACTGAAATAAAAAAACCATCTCTAGCTCCTTTTATAATAGCAAAAATAACGGCGATAAGGCATATAATATCTAAAAACATAAATACTCAAATATATTCTGTGCGAAGATATTACAATTCTATTAATTACAATAGAGCAGAACTGTAGTATATTTGTCACCATTACAACTAACAATATGGCAAGAGACGAACAATTAAAAGCTAGATGGGACGCTGTCGTTCAGAAAGTATCTGACCGATTCGGAGACGGAGAGACACTAGACTTAGAAGCTATCATATATTTAATCGGAGTACAAGAACTAGGTAAAATCAAAAAGAGATATAAAAAAGACGACAAAGTGAACTTAATGCATATCGCTATCTGTCGTCTATTAGAACCTTATGGTTATTACGAGTTTGATCACTTTGACCAAGACGGATGGCCACACTATAACGTAAAAGAAAACCTACCTAGCCTTAAAGCAGGTGAACAATCGGTTTTAATGAAAGAAGCGATAGTCAATTACTTCTTAGAAAGTAAGTTTATTGACTAACATAAGAAACAATTATAAAAATTATAGCTGTTTATAATTTTATGTCTAATTGAAAAGCAGTAAATTTGCTTTTTACTTTACTTAAGATGATAGATAAAATAAAAGAATACATCGGTGAAGCGGAACACTTTAACACCGATAATAAAGAGACGCTTGAAACATTTAGAATTAAATTCTTATCTAAAAAAGGAATTTTAAACGACTTATTTGCACACTTTAAAACGGTGCCTAATGAGCAGAAAAAAGAGTTTGGTCAAGCTATCAATCTATTAAAAAGCACTGTCGAGAATAAAGTAAAATCTATTCAAGATGAACTAGAATCTAAAGATGTGCAAGGTCTTTATGGAGACTTAACACGTCCAGGTTACCCTCTAGAGATCGGGTCTAGACACCCTATTTCATTAGTGAAGAACCAAATCGTTGATATCTTTAATAACATTGGTTTTAATATCTCTGAAGGTCCTGAGATTGAAGATGATTGGCATAACTTCTCTGCGTTGAACTTCCCAGAGTATCACCCAGCTCGTGATATGCAAGATACATTCTTCGTTCAGACAAATCCAGAACAACTATTACGTACACATACTTCATCTGTACAGACTCGTTATATGGAGAAGAATACACCACCATTGAGAACTATATCTCCAGGGCGTGTATTTAGAAACGAAGCTATATCATCTCGTTCACACTGTATATTCCACCAAGTAGAAGGTCTTTACATTGATAAAGATGTTTCTTTTGCTGACTTAAAACAGACTTTGTTATACTTCACTAAAGAGATGTTTGGTAAATCTAAGATTAGATTACGTCCATCATACTTCCCATTTACAGAGCCTAGTGCTGAGGTAGATATCTATTGGGGATTAAAGACTGAGACAGACTACCGTATTACTAAAGGTACAGGGTGGTTAGAGATCATGGGATGTGGTATGGTTGACCCTAACGTTCTTAAGAACTGTAATATCGACCCTACTGAGTACAGTGGTTTTGCCTTTGGTATGGGGATAGAGCGTATCGCTATGCTATTATACCAAATCGGAGATATCCGTATGTTCTTTGAGAACGATGTACGTTTCTTAGAACAATTTAAATCGAACTTCTAATAAGAAAACGATATATAGTAAAAACACCTCATCTGATCTAGACGAGGTGTTTTTTTATATCCTTATACATATAAGCCCTTATAATCACTACATGCATCATAAGGGCTATTTATTTCTAATAATACTTGATGATTAACTAAAAGCTCTTCTTTACCCCTATCATAATACCGTCTTTAGCAAACGCCCCACCTTGATATGAGCGTACATAGTCTATACGGAAGAAATTAATCTTACCAAATCCGAAGTTAGACAGACCTGCTGTAAACTCGTGATATGGCTTTATATCACTTACCATAGCATTGTGATACCCTAATACTACATTCCATCCTGTCTCTCTTAGCAAAGGAACCTTATTAATCAAGAATCCCTTAAAATCATACTCAAAATGACTCTCTACATAAGACTTATTCGTACTCAGAGCATAATACGGTAATAGGTTAAACGAGGTCAATCTATCATTCGTGATGTTTAGATGAGTCTCGTTACCTGTGAAGTGTTTTCTATCCACATAAGAGATACCATCAGCTCCAAAATATTTACCCATTAATACATTATACTCGAATCTCCCTTTATTACTCACCGTTAGTCCTTGGCTGAACCTAGCTTCTAGCTTATCGTATTCTAATCCTTTCTCACTACCACTGAATCCCTTTTCATAGTTCACCTCTATCAGAGGATAGTTAGGATTGCGCATATAGATACGCTTGTCAGGATAGCTTACATAGTTCATCCCTAAGGATAGCGTAGTACCAACTCTAAACTTGTATAGATGATGATTCGTGATCGGACTACTGTTCATATCTAGAGGAGCTAACGGATCATTAGAGGTATAGGCTCTACTACCCTTATAGAATGAGCCATTCGCATTATTATACAGCGGGCTTCTATCCTCATACCCTATCGCACTGTGTACCTTTAGAGCTTCATTGAAGAACTGACCGTAATACCCCACATACACATCATTGTGATTGTAGTACTTCGCATAGTTCTTTCTCATTAATAGGGAGAATGCAGTATTTAGTAGCTCAGGTATATTCTCCTTATTATACTGTTCTATCTTACTTCCTCCTTCTATATATATTGCTGATTTAGACGCTCCTTTAAACTGGCGCAATAGCTTTCCATACACTCTCAACCTATCAGAGGCAAACCCGTAGCCAAAGCTAGCTTTACCATACGTATACCCTATCTTATCCTTATCGTAGATAGAACCATACACATCCGTCTTCATATTGAACCCCTGCACAGTATTAAATCCAGGTTTATCCATCCCTATTAATCCTGTGTAGCCGATGCTATACTTATTATCTTCTCCTCTATAGTTATACCCACCGAACACATCACCTACTTTAAATCTATTGTGCTTTTTGCGGATACTATCTTTATACGCAGGAGACTCCTTAATTATTCTTATACTATCCTTCACGCGATAATCATTCAACTCCTCTTCAGACAAAGCAAATAATCTATTCTCTTTCCAGAAATCATCCCCTTTCTTATTCACATCCTTCGCAAAGGATAAAATCTCTTTATCAAAGCTCGCTCTAGTGAAATTAGGTGTGAAGTTATAGTTGTTAAACACACTTAAGAACACTGCTTGTATCCGTACTCCTAATGCTCCAAAGACTAAGTCAAGGTTCTGCGAGCGCTTCACCCAGCTCTTATTATCCTCATTATAACTAAAGTTCTGACTCACATTGATCTCTTCTATCAATGGTTGCTGTACACTTACTCCCGTTACTTTTAAATCTATACCATAGATAGCCCCTATCCCATCTACTAAGTAGAGATCACCTGAGAACACAGGCTGAACTGATGACTTAGGCGTTACCTTGATTTTATTAATCAATACCCCTTGATCTCTGAAGGTAGCCTCTAGCGTGTACTTATAGTATGAGAACGCTACATCTGCTATCGGAGAGATTAGTTTAGTATCCATATCTCCGATCACGATATGATTATCATAGAAGTCATAGAAGGACTCATCCGCAGTATTAAAGCTATATCCACTATTGCTCCCACTTACCTTAGATGCGATAATATGTTCTTTTAGTTTATTCGGTTTTTGATACTTTAGGCTAGAAACTGTCTCTGACAGATACACTATCCCTCTACCTAGTGAATCCACACCAGATAATCCACTACCATTCACCTGCACCTTCTTTTGAAAAAACTTAGACATCTTCAGCGTCTTCAGCATTCCTTTAGAGTAAAAATCCGCAGTGAAAGCAGACATTCCCTCTGTATTCTTCTGCTTGTTCTTTATCGCTAGACGGATCAGATCATCTGCAGGATTCTTACCAGCTGTGATCACGATATCTTCTAGTATGAAGTCTTCAGACTCCAGTACCACATTTACCTCCTGGGCAACTCCAGTATAGGTAATATTCTTTCGCAGCGTCTTATAGCCTAAGAATTGATATACGATTGTATACTCCCCCTTCTGAGGTAAGCTTAATTCATATAGTCCCTGTTCATTACTTATTGTATTCTGTTGGCTTTTCTCTAGATATACCGTAGTATAACTAATGGGATTACCCTCTGTGTCTTTTATACTCCCTTTTAGTTGACCAAATACAGTCAAGCCAATCAGAAGCATAAAAAGTGTAATAAATTGTTTCATTGGTTAGGTTTTGTTTAATAGTAACTATTAGACATTGTATTTATTGCATTGTTACACCTTGACCATGATATTATACTAAATAACAGAACACCTCATACAGTCTTCATACCTCATCACATCGCTAACCTTCATATTCATTGACTTCATACCACTATATCCTCTCATAGAATAAGACAATACCTAAGTAGAGAAAGTTCTAAAGCGTTAATTAACTGTAAAAGAATTAGTCATTATAACATTAAATACACCTTTAACTCATTCTCTTTTGTATTTTTGTCAGTTCAAACTAAACTACCTATGTCAAGATTCAACCTATTAACTGTAAAAGAAGTTCGCAGAGAAACTCCTAATGCAGTATCAATAGCATTTGATATTCCTGCCAACCTAAAAGAGGAATTTGCATTCACAGCAGGTCAATATCTTAATATTAAATACCAACACGAGGGGAAAGAGATTCGTAGAGCTTACTCTATCTGCTCTACTCCTACTAGTGGAGAAGTACGTGTAGCAGTAAAAAAAGTAGAACACGGAGTGTTCTCTACATTTGCTAATGACACACTGAAAGCTGGTGATCAGCTAGAAGTAGAGAGCCCAGAAGGAAGATTCACTTTTGAGCCTAATGATTCAGTAGCTAATAACTATGCTGCCTTTGCAGCAGGTAGCGGTATCACTCCTGTGATGTCTATACTAAAAACAGTATTAGAACAAGAGCCTAACAGCAAGTTCGTACTAGTATATGGTAATAAAAATGCGGAAGAGACTATCTTCCACGACGAATTATACAAACTACAAGAACAATACGCAGAGCGTCTATTCATCCACTTCGTTTACTCACGTATTAGAGAGAACGATTCTATCTTCGGACGTATAGATAAAGCAGCGATCAACTTCGTAGTAAACAACAAACACAAAGAAAAAGAGTTCGCTCGTTTCTTCTTATGTGGTCCAGAAGACATGATCGATACTGTAAGTGCTACTCTACAAGATAGAGGAGTTGCTAAAGACAAAATCGCTTTTGAGATCTTCACTCCTAACACAGATGGTGTAAACCCTGTACAGGCAGAAGGAGGTACTACTAAGGTGACTGCACTAGTAGATGACGAAGAAGCTAGCTTCGAGATGCCGAAGAGTGAAGTATTACTAAACGGTGTGCTTAAAGCCGGTATAGATGCTCCATACTCATGTCAGGGAGGTATCTGTAGCTCATGTATGTGTAAGATCGTTAAAGGATCTGCTGTGATGAAGAAGAACAGCATCCTTACAGATGATGAGATAGCAGACGGACTTATCCTATCATGTCAAGCTATCGTTACATCAGACGAAATCTATGTAGACTACGACGATATATAATAGATATACGATATAATCTAAGCTCTCCCACAGTGGAGAGCTTTTTTTTGCGATCATACTCCGAGGTGATAGCCTATTGCTCCCTATATGATAGGCTAGTGATAGGCTATTTTTGGTACTTTTAAGCCGACCAAATGCCCATCACTAGCCGACCACATGCCGACCACCCCACAAAAAAAGGTAATAAAAGCACATTTAATACTTTAGAAATAATACTCAGAATGCAAATCCGGGCCGAGATATAAAACACATTACAATAACACAATAAAAAAGAGCTGTACAAAGCATTATACTTCATACAGCCCTAAATCAATTATAGTTAACAGTGATAAATTAATAAATAGCAAGAGGCTCTCCCACCGCGTGGAAAAGCCTCTTTCAATCTATCACAACACTAAACTTACTAGTTTCTCATTTACTTGGTCAAAGTTGAATGACGTGTACACACGGTCAAACTCTCCTTTGATTGCTTCATTCATCAGGTTACCTACACTACCTTCATGTGTATGGTTTACCTCTTTTGACGGTTGATAAGTACCTGCCTCTATCGACAGCCCTATCTCTTTATATGCTTCTCTAAAAGGCATCCCCTTTAGTACATAATCATTCACTACCTCAACGCTAAACAAATAGTCGTATTTCGGATCGCTTAATATCTCTTTATTCACCTCTATATTGTCCAACATCAGTTTCAGAATATCTAAACACTCTTTCAATGACGTGAAAGCTGGGAACAAGTTCTCTTTTAACAACTGAAGATCTCTGTGGTACCCAGAAGGCAAATTAGTGGTCATTAAGGCTATTTCGTTAGGCAAAGCTTGTATCTTATTACATCTTGAACGAATAAGCTCTAGAACGTCTGGATTCTTCTTATGTGGCATAATGCTCGAACCTGTAGTCAAATGATCTGGGAATTTAATAAAGCCCATGTTCTGACTCATATACAAGCATCCGTCCATCGCGAACTTAGCTAAAGTAGCTGCAATAGCGCTTAACCCTTGTGCTAAAATACGCTCTGTCTTTCCCCTACCCATCTGTGCATAGACTACATTATAATTCATAGACTGAAAGCCTAATAAGTCTGTAGTCATCTGCCTGTTTAACGGAAATGATGAGCCATAACCTGCAGCCGATCCCAATGGGTTCTTATTCGTAACCTTCCACGCAGCTAGCATCATCTCTAAATCATCTACAAGGCTCTCTGCATACGCCCCAAACCACAAGCCAAATGACGAAGGCATTGCGATTTGTAAATGCGTATAGCCAGGCAGTAAAACATCTTTATACTGATTACTCAATTGCTGTAGTGTATCAAATACCTCCTTCGTCTTAGTCACGATCTCCTCTATCTCATGGCGAAAATAAAGTTTAAGGTCTACTAATACTTGGTCGTTTCTAGAACGTCCTGAATGTATCTTCTTACCAGCCTCACCTATTCTCCTAGTCAATAATAACTCTACTTGAGAGTGTATGTCTTCTACATCATCCTCTATCTCGAATTGACCAGCTAATATCTCTTGGTATATCTGTTTTAATTCTTTTTGAATAAGGACTAAGTCTTCTGACTCTAATAATCCTATACTTTCTAACATCTGTGTATGTGCTAGTGACCCCATAACGTCAAATGCCGCTAGGTTCATATCTAACACTCTATCTTGTCCTACTGTGAAGGTATCTACATTACTATCTACAGTAGTGTTTTTTTGCCATAATTTCATTTACTACACAATTTGCGTTAACATCTTTATATACAAGGCTATTCCCTCTTCTATCTCCTTTACATAGACGAATTCGTCTGCTGTATGTGAGCGAGCAGAGTCGCCAGGTCCACACTTAAGCGATGGAATACTTAACAAGGCTTGGTCACTCGTAGTAGGTGAGCCATAGGTCTCTCTACCTAGTGCTATACCCGCCTGTACGATAGGGTGATCCTTAGCTATAGACGAAGGCTTTAATCGAGTAGAACGCGCATTGACCTCACAGTCTACATGCTGTCTCACCATCTCTAATACTTCTTCGTTTGTATAAGCATCTGTCACACGTACATCTACTACAAAATCACAAGTAGAAGGCACCACATTATGCTGTGTACCAGCATTGATCATTGTCACACTCATCTTGATTGGTCCAAACTCCTCAGATACCTTAGGGAACTGATAGGTATTAAACCACTCTATATCTTTTATTGCTTTAAATATCGCATTGTCTCCTTCATTACGCGCTGCATGTCCTGAGCGCCCATGAGCTACACAGTCTAACACCATTAGTCCACGTTCTGCTACAGCTAAGTGCATTTGTGTAGGTTCTCCTACGATAGCGAATTCTAATTCTCCTAATTTAGGTATTACAAATTCTAAGCCATCATTCCCTGATATCTCTTCTTCTGCCGTAGCAGCGATACAGAAGTTATACTTCATTCCCTCTTTTTCATAGAAGTAAAGAAATGTAGCGATTAAAGAGACCAAGCACCCTCCAGCATCATTACTCCCCAATCCGAACAACTTGCCATCTATAATCTCAGGCTTAAAAGGGTCACGAGTATAGTCTTTATTTGGTCTCACAGTATCGTGGTGAGAGTTCAATAAGATCGTAGGCTTACTCGGATCATAGTGCTTATTAAACGCCCATACATTAAAAAGCTCTCGGTGAATAGCTACTCCATGAGACTCTAAAAAGTTAGCGATTAGATCAGAAGTCAAATGCTCTTCTTTACTAAAAGATGGAGATGCTATAAGGCTTTCTAATAAAGCTATTGCCTGTTGTGATAAGTTGTCTTTCATTGTGGTTTTATATAGTTATGGGTAGTTGTCTTGTTATCTTATATTAGAGTTGAATCGTAGTACCAGCTTTTATATCTAATAGATCCTCTGCTTTCTTGATACATACCTTATCTACTCCTTGGTTGACAGCCGCCAAAGCATTCTCTATCTTTGGCAACATACCATCAGCTATCACCCCTTGTTGTTTTAGTTGTGTAAAGTTCTCTTGATTAATGGTATTGATCACAGAGTTCTCATCGTTAATGTCTTGCAGTACCCCTTTGCGCTCAAAGCAATATACTAAGGCTACTTTATACTTAGTAGCGAGAGCAACGGCTATATTAGAGGCAATAGTATCTGCATTGGTATTTAGTAGTTGGCCTTCCTTATCAGCCGTAATCGCAGAGAATACAGGACTAATCCCTATCTCTAACAATTGTTGTAATCGAACCACATTCACATCGCTTGCCTCAAAGTCCCCTACATAGCCATAGTCTATCGGCTCAATAGGGCGTTTATGACTCTGTATCAGCTTAGCGTCTGCTCCTGAGATTCCCATCGCATCACAACCTCTTGCTTGAAGTTGTGCTGTGATTTGTTTGTTTATCAAACCTGCATACACCATTACAGCTATAGGCAACATCGCTTCGTCAGTGATACGACGCCCATTGACCATCTGAGTTTCTATCCCTAACTGCGCAGCCATACGCGTAGCTAATTTACCTCCACCATGTACTAAGACCTTAGGGCCTTCTATACGAGCATAGATGTCTAAAAAAGCGTTTAACGCAGACTCGTCATCGACGATATTACCTCCTATCTTAATAACTGTAAGGCTTTGCATAATTTATTGGTTTTTAAGCATTTCTTTTAATACAGCTTGTGCTGCCCATACTCTGTTCCCTGCTTCTTGTATCACGATAGCATGCTCGCTATCTAATACTTCTGACGAGATCACTAAATCACGTCTAACAGGTAGGCAGTGCATTACTTTGGCTTGGTTTGTTGCTTCTAATTTATCAAGAGTTAACATCCAAGACTTATCTGTACACGTTATCTGTCCGTAGTCTTCATAACTCGACCAGTTCTTTACATATACGAAGTCTGCATCTGCTAAAGCTTCATCCTGATTAGTAGTCACTGTAGCTCCTACTGTAAACTCCTCTTTCAGCGCATAACCCTCTGGATGAGTCACCACAAAGTCTACAAGACCTTCTGCCTGAGCTCTACACATCCACTCTGCGAAAGAGTTCGGTACTGCCTGCGGAAGTGCCTTAACGTGCGGTGCCCATGTCAATACTACTTTAGGTTTTTTGCCTTGAGGTACTAATTTATCTTGTGCAGCGTCATAATTATAATCGAAGTGCTCTACTATGGTGATCAAGTCTGTAAAGCTCTGTAGGGGATGTCTTGTCGCGCTCTCTAAGCTCACTACAGGTTTGCCACAGTACTTAGCGAACTTGCTAAACAATTCTTCGCTATAGTCTTCCTCAGCATCTTTTAACCCAGGGAATGAACGAAGTCCTAATATATCACAGTACTCTCCCATCACAGCTGCAGCTTCTCTAATATGCTCTGCTGTATTTCCGTCCATCACTACGCCGTCTTTAGTCTCTAAAGCCCAACCGTCTGATGTCATATTCATCACCATTACATTCATCCCTAAGTTAGCAGCAGCCTTCTGAGTACTCATCCTTGTACGCAAACTTGGATTTAAGAATACTAAACCTATTGTTTTGTGCTTGCCAAGAGTTTCTTCTGCAAAAGGGTTTGCCTTACACGCTAATGCGCTGTTTACTGCTTTAGATAGAGAAGGTATATCGTTAACGGAAAAAAATTGTTTCATTGTAATTGTCTTTTTAGAATTGTTGTAATCTGTTGTTGAATTTATCCAAGAATAAATCTGCATCAGCTTGAGTCAGATTTAATGCTGGTAACAACCGAATTACATTAGGGCTTGCATTACCCGTGAAGATGTGGTCTTTCACTAATAGCTCTTTACGAACCTCTTTTAACTCAGGAGCAAGGTCTATTCCGATCATCAATCCTTTTCCTCTTACTTCCTGTATCTTGTCTAATTTCTTTAATTCATTGATTAAGTAGTTCCCTACTTGTGCTGTATTTGCCATTAGATTGTCTTGCTTCATAACCTCTAATACAGATAGGGCTGCTGCACAAGCTAAATGGTTTCCTCCAAAAGTAGTTCCTAACTGTCCATGCCAAGGCTTAAACTGCTCTCCTATCGCTATTGCTCCAATAGGGAATCCATTCCCCATCCCTTTAGCCATCGTATAGATATCAGCACTCACTCCACCGTCATTCACTGCGTAGAAAGAACCTGTACGTCCATATCCACACTGTACTTCGTCTGCGATAAATACTGCATCATATTGCGTAGTAAGACTTCTGATTTTCGCTAAGAAGCTATCTGTAGCTACCTTAATCCCACCTACACCTTGTATTCCTTCGATAATCACTGCTGTTACTTCATCACCGTAAGATGCGAAAGCTTGTTCAAGAGCTTGCTCATCGTTAAAAGGCAAGAACACAATGTTCTCTGTTTGATTGACTGGGGCAACTATCTTTGGGTTATCAGTAGCAGAAACAGCAAGAGAAGTTCTCCCATGAAAAGCTTTATCAAAAGCGATAACTTTCTTTTTACCATTATAAAAAGAAGCTAATTTTAAAGCGTTTTCATTTGCTTCTGCTCCTGAATTACACAAAAACAATTGATAATTGTCCAACCCAGCTACTTCCCCTAATAATGCAGCTAATTGCTGCTGAAGAGGGATTTCTATAGAATTAGAATAAAATCCGATTTTGTTTAATTGGTCCGTTAATCTCGCTACATAGTGCGGATGAGTATGACCGATAGAGATCACAGCGTGCCCTCCATATAAATCTAAATACTCTTGACCCTTGCTGTCATATACTCTACTCCCTAATCCTTTTACAATCTCGATAGGGTTAAGTGGGTATACATCATATAATTTCATCATAATAAATCGTTGTTAGAAAGCCGAAGCTTTTAGTTGTAAACCTGTTTTTTCGTCTAATCCGAATAGCAGGTTCATGTTTTGAACAGCTTGTCCGCTTGCTCCTTTTAGTAGGTTATCTATCGCACTAGTCACTAATACATCATTTCCATTCTTTACGATAGACACCAAACATTTGTTCGTATTTACCACTTGCTTTAGGTCAATGCCCTTTTTGCTTACGTGTGTAAATGGGTGTGATGCATAATATGTGCTGTACATCGTGTAAAGCTCTTCTTCTGTCAAAGTCGATTCAAACATCACACTTGCAAAAATCCCTCTAGCGAAGTCTCCTCTCTCTGGGATAAACTTAATGTTCTGTACATAGTCAGGTTGTAGTTGTACAAGGCTTTCTCCTATCTCGCTAAGGTGTTGGTGAGTGAAGGCTTTATATACTGATATATTATTCGCTCTCCAACTAAAGTGAGATGTAGTAGATAGACTCTGTCCAGCTCCTGTAGACCCTGTCAAAGCATTGATATAAACAGACTCAGGCATCTTAGCTGCATGTGCTAAAGGCAACAAGGCTAACTGTAATGCTGTAGCAAAACAACCTGGATTAGCTATATAATTCGCTTTCTTTATCTTCTCTTTATTCAACTCTGGCAAGCCATAAACGAACTCTCCTGCTGTATCTTTTAATCTAAAGTCTTGGCTGAGGTCTATAATCTTAATCTCCTTATCAATGTCATTCTCTGCTAAGAACACTTTAGAATCTCCATGCCCCATACACAAAAACAATACATCAATATCCTCCATCAACACATTCGTAAAATGTAAGTCTGTATCTCCGAATAGGTCACTGTGAATCTCATATACTGGCTTACCAGCGCTACTGTTAGAGTGTACAAAGGTGATCTCTACTGCGGGATGAGGTAAGAGAAGTCTCAACAACTCTCCTCCCGTATAGCCAGCACCTCCTACTATTCCTGCTTTTATTGTCTGCATAGTTCTATTGGTCTTGGTTATTAACTTTGTGCCAAATCATGACTTGGTTACCAAAGATCTTAGAGAACCCTTTTACATCTTCGCCTGTCCATGCATTGTTCATCTCTCCATAGCTACCAAACTTATTAGACATTAGGTCATGCTCTGACTCTATACCTATCACCACAAAACGGTGTGGGTGTAACTCTACGATTACCTTACCACTTACGGTCTGCTGTGTACTGCTCAAGAATGCTTCCATATCTCTCATTACTGGATCGTGGAATTGTCCTTCGTGTAGGTAGTTACCATAGAATGACGCCAACTGCTCCTTCCAACTTAGTTGCCACTTCGTCAACGTATGTTTCTCTAAAGTGTGGTGCGCTTTCACTAAAATAATAGGCCCTGCTGCTTCAAAACCAACTCTCCCTTTAATCCCAATAATCGTGTCTCCTACATGGATATCTCTACCGATACCGAATGGTTGAGCTAAGTCTTGTAACTGTTGGATAACCTCAGTAGGTTTTAGTTTCTTACCATTTAAAGCTACTGGCTCACCCTTATCAAAAGTAATCTCCACTGTCTCAGGAGTCACTTTAGTCACCGGTGTAGGCCATGCCTCTTCTGGTAAATATAGATTAGAGGTTAGGGTTTCTTTTCCACCTACTGAAGTTCCCCATAAACCTTTATTAATTGAATATTTTGCTTTCTCTGCATTGATTTCGACACCGTGTTTTTGTAAGAACTCGATCTCTTCTTCTCTGCTTAATTTTAGATCTCTAATCGGCGTAATAATCTGTACACTAGGCACCAATATATTAAAGATCATATCAAAACGCACTTGGTCATTCCCTGCCCCTGTACTACCGTGAGCTACCGCTTCGGCACCAATCTTCTTAGCGTAATTAGCAATAGCTGTAGCCTGACATACACGTTCAGCACTTACTGATAATGGGTAAGTAGCATTCTTCAATACGTTACCAAAGATCAAGTACTTCACACTGTCGTTATAGTAGTCCTCTGTCTCATCGATAGTCGTGTGAGAAGCAACTCCTAAAGCATACGCTTTCTCTTCGATAGTCTTCACTTCTGCTGCATCAAATCCACCTGTGTTTACCACTACAGAGTGTACTTCATACCCTAATTCTTCTTTTAAATAAATTACACAGAAGCTCGTGTCTAATCCTCCGCTAAATGCTAATACAACTTTCTTATTATTCATGATTGATGTGTTTTAAAATTAAAATAGATGTGTTTTTTTGACTGTTTTCTTCAATTGCATTTGCAATCGTTTCAGCAATGAGTACTTTTTCTGCATATTTTTAAGTCTCTCTTTTGCTTTGGTCTTTTGGTCTATTTTATTCCGAAGCTCTTTTTCTTTATCTTCTGGGTTCCAAAGCATGGCTGTACAAAGACAGTTTTTCTTCTCTTTACTCTGTAAGATTTGGAAGTTTACACAACTCTCACACCCTTTCCAGAACATCTCATCCTGAGTTAGTTCTGAGTAAGGCACAGGCTCATAGCCTAAATCTGAGTTGATCTTCATTACAGCAAACCCTGTAGTTAGACCGAATATTTTAGCCTTTGGATATTTCTTTCTAGATAATTCAAAAACACATTTTTTAATAGCTTTTGCCAGTCCCTCTTTTCTAAAAACAGGGTTCACAATCAGTCCAGAATTGGCTACATAATCACCGTGACTCCAAGTCTCTATGTAACAAAAACCAGCCCAAGTACCATCAACATGTAGGGCGATAACAGCCTTACCTTCAACCATTTTATTGGCAACGTACTCTGGTTTTCTTCTAGCAATACCAGTCCCTCTAGCAAGAGCTGACTGAGCCATTTCTTCACAAATTTGTTCCGCATATCCTACGTGTGTTTCATTCGCAGGAATTACGATAAACTGATTTGAATTCATTTCAAAACAAGTGATTAAGAATCAAACGAGCCAAGATATTGATACCGAATAGGTACAATAATCCTCAGACTGTCTGAAAAGCATTAAAAATCAATGATATATGTACAGATATAATGCCAAAAAAGGCATTATACTAAAAAAAGGCTAAAAAAGATTAAGCCCGGGCGCGAGATGACCGCGATGTAGACAATGAGAAAACCGCAACAGTTGCTAAGGCAATGTTGTTAGAGATAAAAGTAATATTTAAATCGGTTCTCTTCATAAGTTTTATAACTGCTTAAATAAGCATGAACAAAGTTTTCTAATTAAAATTGGATTATGCAAGGTTTTTATTAAAAAAATAAAACATCACTCAATACCTTATATACTAAGAGTTTGACAGTATTTGATTCAAAATATTTTTAGTTCATTTTACCTAATAGTTCATTTTGAACGTCATTTCTGCACTCTCCCTTTATTTAAAATAGGATATAAACCACCATTAAAAAGGGTATTTTATTCTCTAAATAAACGCTATAAAAATATCGTTTTTACCTCTAATATTCCACTCAATTAGCCTATAATAACGGTGATAAAATGGAATAAAAAAGAGGAATTATTCTCCAATAACACAATAAAAAAAGCCCTATTCAATGTCTCTTATAATAAGACACTGAATAGGGCTATAAGTATGTTTTTTATCGTATTAGTAGCTAATTAAGCTCTTCACGTCATAATTAGATAACTTATCTCTTCCGTGTAAGAATGATAGTTCCATTAAGAAGTTTACTTGTACTATCTCTCCTCCTAAACGCTCTACAAGCTTACATACAGCCTCTGCTGTACCTCCAGTAGCTAATACATCATCATGGATTAATACCTTCTCTCCTGGCTTAATCGAATCAGTATGTATCTCTAGGATATCTGTTCCGTACTCTAATCCATACGCTTCAGATATCGTGTCAAAAGGAAGTTTACCTGGTTTACGCACAGGAATAAATCCTGCTCCAAGCTTCTCTGCTAACAAAGTAGCAAAAAAGTAACCTCTACTCTCCATCCCTACTACTCTATCAATCTTCTTATCACCTACTAATGCTAATAACTGATTAGTAGCTTCTACCATAGCTGCATGGTCATTTAATAATGGTGTGATATCTTTAAAACCAATACCTTCCTTCGGAAAATCTTGAATATCTCTAATATAATCTGCTATGTTCATAGTCAATATTTTATACTGTAAAAATACAATTATTTATCTGATTTTATTACTTCTATAACCTTGTCACACACTACTTGCGGATCTATTGTATGCATCGCGTTTTCATACCCTTCTACAATCTTATTTCCATACACAGACGTAGGTAATAATGGATACTGTGACCTATCCGCAGTGATACAATAGTCTGCAGGTTGATTAAACGGCGCAAAACCCGCATAAGGATGTGTCGCTCCCCACAGAGTCACAACTTTCTTGCCAAGCATAGCTGCTATATGTGCATTTCCTGAATCCATTGATAGCATTACATCTAAATGCTGTATAAGATTAATCTCTATATCAAACTTCACCTTACCTGCCATCACGATTACATTATAGTTATCGCGCTTTAGCTGGTTCAATAAAGCTATTTCTTTTTCTCCTCCTCCAAATAAGAATATGATAGACTTCTCACGTTCTGCTAAGGAGTCTACTACTTGTTGCATCAAGTTAAGAGGATACACTTTCGTATCATACTGTGCGAAAGGAGCAATCCCAATCCATATGGTATCTTTCTCCTTTACATATTGTAATAACTCTGGGGCTAACTCTGGTACAGCAGGGAACTGAGGATTAGTTAAATCCACTTTAAAGCCAAGCTTAGCTAATGTATTCTGATGATTAGAAAACATCGTAGGCAACTGTTTAAAGACTTTGTTCTCTGCTCGAGTAAGTTCTTTCTTTCCTTCTCTTCCTTTATCTAATGCAGCTACTTTAGTACCACTTAAACTAAATAAGCTTCTGATAATCTGTGCTCGTAGTACATTGTGAAAATCAGCAAAATAATCAACCTTAAGCTTCTTTAAGTCACTAAATAATCTGATCAAACCCAAGAATCCTTTGTGTCGTTTCTTTACGTCAACTGCAAAGAAATCAACCCTGTCTATATCTTTAAAAAAAGGTTTGAAAAAAGGACGAGATACTACAGTCACTCGTACATCTGGATGCTGTGCTACTAAAGCACGCACTACAGGCACTGTCATAGCGACATCCCCCATAGCAGACAATCTAAATACCAATATATGTTTCAACTGTGCCACAACTAGTTAAATTAGGTTATGAACAAGAAAAGCGTGAATACTCACGCTTTCTATATTTTTTATCAAAGATATGATTATTTCTTGTTTTGGTACAATACAGGGTTTAATTCCTCATCATTGTACATTTTCATTTGCTTGTATACTTTCATATACTTATCTCCGTTAGCGATATCATTTAATAAATCATCGATAGCAGTAGTTAAGTCTTTCTTTTGTTCTAAAAGTACATCCAATTTAGCTTGACATTTATCTCTGTGATCTTGAGTAGCTTCAGGTCTAGTAGCTTCTTCATTCATGTGATAAATCTTAAGAGCTAAGATAGATAATCTGTCAATAGCCCAAGCTGGACTCTCAGAGTTAATCTTAGCAGTAGCCTTTACTTGTACATCTTTATGTTTTTGTAAGAAATAGCTATCAATATATTCTACCATATCTGTACGCTCTTGATTCGAAGCATCAATTCTTCTTTTCAATGCTAATGCAGCTACAGGATCAATCTGTGGATCGCGAATAATATCTTCGAAATGCCATTGAACAGTGTCAATCCAGTTCTTTAAATACAATAAATGTTTGATATCATCTTTTGGATATGGGTTGTTGATTGGCTGGTCAACATTATCAAATTTATGATAGTCACGAATACTCTCTTCGAATATTGGAAATGCTAATTCTGAAAACATACTAATTATTTTATTTACAAATATAGTTTTTATACCTTTATCGTACTAATTATACCGAGATGAAAATTCATTATATTTCAGCAGAAAACAGTATCCTGAACCACTTTTTAGCACAACTTAGAGACGTTAATATCCAAAAAGATAGCATGCGATTTAGAAAAAATATCGAGCGAATCGGAGAGATTATGTCTTATGAGTTAAGTAAAAAGTTACCTTATAAGGATATCGCTGTACAAACTCCTCTAGGAGTTAAACACACAACGTGCATTGAAGACAATGTAGTATTATGTTCTATCCTACGTGCTGGTTTAGCACTACACACAGGGTTTATGAACTTCTTTGACAACGCTGAGAATGGATTCGTATCTGCTTATCGCCGTCATGGAAAACATGGTGAGGCTAGTGAGATCTTAGTTGAGTATCAAGCGGCACCTTCATTCCAGGACAAAATATTGATCCTTATTGACCCTATGTTAGCTACAGGACAATCTCTAGTAGCCGTAATCAATAAGCTAATGGCTGAAGAAAAGCCAAAAGAACTACATATAGCTGTAGTTATCGCTGCTCCTGAAGGAGTACAATACTTAGAAGAAAACCTTCCTGATAATGTAAATCTATGGGTAGCTACTCTAGATGAGAAATTAGATGATCACAATTATATCGTACCAGGACTAGGTGATGCTGGAGATCTAGCATACGGACATAAACTATAATACTAACTGCATGAAGTAGAAGAATACCCCTAGTCCAAATACGCTGTATACTATGGCTTCTCTTCTCCACTTCTGTGGAATATCTTCTATATAATTAGCTCCTAATACAGCTAATGGGAAGAAAGTAAATATTAAAGTTCCATTGTTTTTATCAGCAGAAATCACATAAATAGCAACGCCTATAAGGAAAGATAACAGTATTTTCTTATAGGTGCTTTGCATATTAAAAGGCTTCGAAGAAATACTCGCTGCTTGGCTCACAAAGAATAGTAAAGCGATAGGTACATAGACTGCCAAAGCAATATTCTGATATACGTTTTCAAAATACATAAAGTCAAAGCTCACTCTACACTTCTCCCAGAACCAGTCATAATAACTACCGTCTGTAATCACTAAGTACAATTCTAAAAATATAGAAACACAGAAAAAAGCAATAATTGGGATAAACCAGTTTCTATAATCTTTTGCTCCAAAATAAGTTATCGCAAAGAACAATAGAAGTAAAAATAATACACTCCAAAAGTGAAATAACCCTGCTACAAAAATCCATAAAGAGGTATCAAACATCTTCTCCTTAGACTGCTTCAATGAATGCAATGAGAATATTCTTCTCAATGCCAACATGATAAAGTAGTTCGCTATAATAACCTTACTATGTACTAAAACAGTAGGGAATAGCATTAAAAAAGAGACGAATAAAAGAGGTACATAAGCATTGTCCCTTACTAATCGATTACGAGTAGCAATAAACTGTGATAAATACATCATCACCATTAGCAAAGCTAGTAAAACAGTTCTTTTACCAAACTCATAAGTAGTCCAAACCAACTGATCTTGGTCTATAAATAAGTACAAAACACTGATTAATAGAATTAAGATGGTCAGTATAATGTAATTAATTGGTTTTGTTTTACTAAAAATACTTGCTAACATTTATATATTTTATATTTTTGTACATATTAAGCCTATACTTCCATTTTATCGGTTGAATAAGTTTAGTAACGGATTAATAAAATAATTTTATTTAATTTAAAATAAAGTACAATGACTTCATTTTTTCTTGGATTAGGATTCCTTTTTGAAAAAGTTCTATTTATTCCAATGGATCTTTTTGCAAAATTAGAATTAACAAATTGGTGGACTGCAAATATTATTACTTGGGCGTTTATCCTTATTACTTGCTACTATTTTGCTTTTTGGTTAAAACAACTAAAAATCTTCAAAGCAAATAATGAAGATGACCAAGATACTACAGCCCACTCATTTTTAAAATAGTTTCGATTTTTACAAATCGAAACCTATATCTGAACGGTAATAAATCTTATCGAAATTTAGCTTAGCTATGTTTTGATAAGATTTTTTTAATGCCTCATCGTAACTGTTTCCATAAGATGTAACAGCTAATACACGACCTCCATTAGTCACTACTTCTCCATCTTTTAGTGCTGTTCCAGCATGGAATACAATAGAGTCTGTTACGTCATCTATACCTGTAATTACTTTTCCTTTCTCATACTCTTCAGGATAACCACCCGATACTAACATTACTGTAGTAGCTGTGCGCTCATCTAACTCTATCTCTACTGTATCAAGTGTTTCGTTAGCCACTGCTTCAAAAAGATCTACTAAATCAGTCTTCACTCTAGGCATCACCACTTCTGTCTCAGGATCTCCCATACGTACATTATACTCAATCACGAATGGATCATCTCCAACCTTAATCAATCCAATGAATACGAAACCTTTAAAGTCTAAGTTGTCTTCTTGCAATCCTCTTACAGTAGGAATAACTACTCTCTCTTCTACTTTCTTTAAAAAGTCATCAGTAGCAAAAGGAACTGGAGAAACTGCTCCCATACCTCCTGTATTTAACCCTTTATCTCCTTCTCCTATTCTCTTGTAGTCTTTTGCAGTTGGTAATAACTTATATGATTTACCATCCGTTAATACAAAACAACTCAATTCTATACCAGACAAGAATTCTTCAATAACTACTTTAGAACTAGCATCACCAAACTTAGCATCTACTAACATATTCTCTAACTCCGCCTTAGCTTCATTGATGTCTTCTAAAATAACTACTCCTTTACCTGCTGCTAATCCATCTGCTTTCAATACATAAGGAGCTTTTACTGTCTCTAAGAACTTCTTCCCTTCTTCTACTGTATCTTTTGTGAAAGTAGCATAACCAGCTGTCGGTATATTATGTTTAAATAAAAACTCTTTAGCGAAGTCTTTACTTCCTTCTAATTGTGCTCCTTTCATAGAAGGTCCTATTACAGGAATATGATTTACTAGATCATCTCCTTTAAAGAAATCTACAATTCCTTTTACAAGAGGATCTTCAGATCCTACTACCACCATATCAATCTTATGCTCTAGAACAGTCTTCTTTACTGCTTCAAAATCATTTGGATTGACCGCTATATTCTTAGCAATTTTCGCTGTACCAGCATTTCCTGGTGCTACGAATAACTCTTCACATTTAGAACTTTGAAGCATTTTCCAAGCAAGTGCGTGCTCACGTCCTCCTGAACCTAATAGTAAAATTTTCATTAATTGTGTTGTTTGTTATTAAACACCAAAAATAAATATAAATAACACAATAACGAAAGTTACTCTAAAGAAAAAAGCATCTAATTTAGTTTAGATGCTTTCCTATTAATATGCTTTTTTTTCTCCTTTAAAAACATTGTAAACAGTAAGATACACAATCTTTAAATCTAAGAGTATAGACCAGTTCTCTAAATAAAACAAATCATACTTGAATCGATTAATAATATCTCTATCTGTTTCTATTTCTCCTCTATATCCATGTGTCTGTGCCATCCCTGTAATTCCTGGCTTGATAAGGTGACGTAGCATAAACTTGTTTACTCTCTTTGAATATAACTTCGTATGAACCACCATATGAGGTCTAGGCCCTACGATAGACATATCTCCTAAAAAGACATTAATAAACTGAGGAAACTCATCTAAACTAGTTTTACGAATAAAAGCTCCTATCTTAGTTACACGCATATCATTCTTAGTCGCTTGCTTCTGATCACAATCATCATTAACAGCCATAGACCTGAACTTATAACATACAAACTCTTCATCATTGACTCCAGTTCTTTTCTGTTTAAAGAATACAGGTCCTTTAGATTCTCTTTTAATCAAAATAGCGAGTAAAGGAAATAACCAAGACAACACAAATACAATCACTAAAGAAGAGAATACAATATCAAATAACCTTTTTAATAGCTTATTATAGGGCTTATCCAAAGGAATAACACGTCTAGGGACAATAGCTATCAAGTCATAATAGTCTACCTTCAGATTATGTGTAATAATCTGTTTTTGGGTAGGTACATACTTTAATGTTACTAAATTATTATCTGCCAATTCTAATAATCTATGATAATCCTCCCCTTGGATTATTGAAAACTGTATATAAATCTCATCTACCTTATTCTCCAAGATAAGTTGTTCTATCTCATCTACTTTTTCTAAACATAATACATCATCATAAGTAGCAACTATTCTATATCCAAGATCTCCTCTCTTTATAAACAGTTTATTTAATAAAGATATTTCCTTACTCTTTCCTATTAAAATGATATTTCTAGAGTTCCCCCCTAGTACTTTTCGAAAATACTTTAAAGAGAAAAAGATAAAAGACTTCACTCCTGTAATAATCCCAAAAGCATATACACAGTATAGGAATATATCTAAAGGTTCTGCAAACCTAGCTGCAATCCCGTTAAAAGAGGTAATCAATACTAAGATCAGAACAAACTGCTTTACTATTTTCTCTCCAATCTTAACTACTCGTGTATGGCGGAAGACTCCATAGAAGTCGCTCATCCATGCTGCAATAATCCAACCAATAGTAATGACTAAATGAAATAGATATACTCCTTTTAAACTAGAGAAGTATAAAGCTGCCATTGTATTGATTACAAACAAATCAATAGCTATAGTCAATGGTCTAATTAAATACGAATATCTACCTGAATTTTTACTCACTAATATATATACTTTGAAAAATCTTTATGTTCTTCTCTTAATAAATCCTCACTTGAATAAGCTTTAAAGTACTCATACGTCAACTTCATACCCTCACTTCTACCGACTTTTGGTTCCCAACCTAATATGCTCTTAGCCTTCTCAATACTAGGACAACGTTGTAAAGGGTCATTTATTGGTAAATCCTTATAAATAATCTTTTGTTCTGACTGAGTAAGGGCAATAATCTCTTTAGCAAAGTCTAATATTGTAATCTCATCTGGATTTCCAATATTAACTGGTAGGTGATAGTCTGATAACAGTAATCTATAGATACCATCAACTTGATCATCTACATAACAAAAAGATCTAGTCTGACTACCATCACCAAAGACAGTTAAATCTTCTCCTCTTAATGCTTGACCAATAAACGCAGGTATAACACGTCCATCATTAAGTCTCATACGAGGGCCATAAGTGTTGAAAATACGTACTATTCTTGTTTCTACATTATGGAATGTATGATATGCCATTGTAATAGATTCTTGGAATCGTTTAGCTTCATCATATACCCCTCTTGGTCCTATCGTATTTACATTTCCGTAGTATTCTTCTGTCTGTGGATGTACTAATGGATCTCCATATATCTCTGATGTAGATGCTATCAAAATACGCGCTCCTTTTACACGAGCTAAGCCAAGTAGATTATGCGTTCCTAATGAACCTACTTTTAGCGTCTGAATAGGTATCTTTAAATAATCTATCGGACTCGCTGGTGATGCGAAATGAAGTATGTAATCTAACTCTCCTGGTATATGAACAAACTTCGTTACATCATGATGATAAAACTCAAAGTTCTCTAATTGAAATAGGTGTTGGATATTCT
Source organism: Myroides sp. ZB35 (assembly GCF_001865835.1). Taxonomy (NCBI): domain Bacteria; kingdom Pseudomonadati; phylum Bacteroidota; class Flavobacteriia; order Flavobacteriales; family Flavobacteriaceae; genus Myroides; species Myroides sp. ZB35. Next base: position 1,124,285 of record NZ_CP017769.1, read on the forward strand.
TTAAATCACCTGTAATTAAATTATCCATTCCTATTACATGGAAACCTTCAGCTATAAAACGATCACATAAATGCGAGCCTAAAAAACCTGCTGCTCCTGTTATTAATATTTTTTTCATCTCAATTTATTTTATGATTCCCTCTTTCCTAAAAAAAAGAACTAAATCCTTATCTAAATAATTAGTAAGCTTTCTGCTACCATACTCATTAAAATGTGAATCATCATAATATCCTAAAGTGTCATTAATAAATGGCAATTGATTGATAACTCTATTACAATTTAGATTCATATACACCACTTTATTTGACTTACTTATTAGTTCTTTTACATAAGATGATAATGGATTAACCTCTAAGCTATCATTACTACTGACATCTTTTCAAATATATTTTCTATATCTTAGGACAAGATTAGTTTTTAACATTGGATAATCTCCAAGAACACCTATTAAAACTAATAATACAACAAAAACAGGAACTATTCTCTTTTAATCTATTTTAAATAAAACTATGAGAAATCAAAAGCTATTCGACTTTTCTTATCTAGAATAATACTACTAACCAAAAAACAGATATAGCGAAAGATATATTAACACCAACAAACCCTCCTTACAGAAAGGAAGGAGAGAGATGAAATATAAAAACTAATAGAACAGCAACAGTTCTAAGCCCTTGAATATTATAACGAAATCTCATTAATAGTTAATTTAAATAAACTAAAAAATTACAAACATACTGTTACAGCAACTATAACACCATCATTTATTTAAAACAATATATGATAGCTTTTCCATAATATAACTATCTATATTTTTTACAAAATTATTTTCTGAAAATCTCATAGCATTTTGTCTTACTAAATTCAAGTCAAACTCTATTCTTTCAAAAAATTGAATAGCTTTATTCAATGACACTTCTGTCTGCTCTTCAAATAAAACACCAGTAACGCCATCAATCACAGTCTCAAGTACACCTCCCTGACCATATGCAATAACAGGTGTTCCACATGCTTGAGCTTCTAATGGTGCAATCCCAAAATCTTCAACTCCAGCATGAATAAACCCTTTTGCCCTACTAATATATTTATAAACATCTTCTGACTCTAAAAAACCTTTAAATTCAATATTCTGACTGTCTATGGCAATAGTTTCTAGTTTTTTCTTCATACTTCCATCACCAATAATAACTAATCTTTTGCCATTATCTTTAAAAGCTTTAACTATAACATCAAATCTTTTATACTCTACAAGTCTACCTACAGTTACATAATAGTCTTCTTTATCAATACATAAATTAAACTTTTCTGTATTAACTGGTGGATATATAACTATTGAATCTCTATTATAGTTCTTCTTCACCCATTGTTGAACAAACTTAGAGTTTACTATAATATAATCTGGTAACTGTGCTTGCTTATAATCTTGTTTCTGAAGAAATCTAAAAAGTGGTGTGAAAAGTGGTGTAAATACACCAAAATACAATGCTGCTTCTTCCCAAATATACTTAAAGTTCCTTGCTTGAAAATAACTAAAATGTACTTGCTCTTTTCTACTTTTCCTAATTCCTTTAGCTACACAGTGAGAAGATGAGATAATCACCTCTATATCTGAGTCAACTTTCAATTTTCTAATAAAAAAAGGAAACAATGGAAATAACACTCTAAAAAACTTACCAAATATCTGTAATGATGACGTAATAATTTTTCTATTCTGCAGAGTGTAAATTTTATTCAAATCATTCTCAGACATAACATTTACCATTGTATATGTTTCATCAAAACTATATTCTTTATTCAAAATAGCTACTACACGTTCCGCCCCACCATATTTATCATACCAATCTACTACCAATGCTTTCTTCATTAAGCCTCTTTTTTATTATCAAAAAACTTTATACTAACTATCAAAAACAAAGTAAACCCAAACAAATAAGCTCCTAATTGTCTATCTAATAAGTTTTCAACAAAACAAAAATTAAATAGACAAACCAATAATCCTATTGAAAAAAAGTTTTTTCTAACTATTACTGCCGTTCTAAAAAATAAACTAAACAACAACAATACACCTATAGCACCTGATAATAAATAATATTCGATAAATTGGTTATGAGTATTAAATAATGCATCAAGAAAATATTGTCTCATTTTATTATCACGTGTAGAGTCATCATAGCATTGAGCTAATTTATTATCTATAATACCAATATTACCCACTCCTACTATAGGACTAAAATCTTCTCCTTTTGCTATAGAACTAGCACATCTCCATATTACTATTCTAGGTTCTTTTTCTGCTAACTTATCAATCACATTTGTCCCAATTAAAGTATCTACTTCAAAGCGATTTTTAAGAGTTGGACTAACTGATACTATCCCAATACTAAAAGATAGTAACAATATCAGTAATCCTAACTTATACAACACCTTCATCTTATTATAGAAAATATAATAGATTACTCCTATACATACTAATGAAACTAATTGAATACGGATAGCTATAAACATCATATAGCATACAAAAAGCAATGCTGCCCCTAAATATATGTACCTAACTTTACTCTTAATCTTTGAGAACATAAAAAAAGAAAGAATTATACCTATATTCAGTATAAACCCTAAATAAGGTCTAGCAACAATAAGCATAGGATCAATATGTCCTCCTGTACTCATATTGAATTCGTCACTGCTAATAAAATATTTATATATATTAAATCCACCTCCTACAACTAAAAAGAATAAGATTAGTATAATCGCAGAAAAGAGCTTTTTAATATCTTTTATATTAAACAACCCAAAAAAAGAAACTAATAGTAAACCTAAAAAACCTATCCTTTTATCTCCTAAATCATCGCCTATAAAGGCTCTTATCAATTGATACATTACAATAGTAAAAAGAATAAATACAATGCTCTTATTTTCTTGGTAATAATTCTTAAAGTCATTCCACCCCTCTTTTACATTCAAAAAAGAAGTAATTAATAGTAATACTAAAGCTATGTTCACTATTCTAAAATCAAAGAAAAGGAAGAATAAAAATAAAGAAACACTGAGTGGGTATAAATAACTTCGTATTTTACTTAACATACTGTTTGATTTTTAATATTAGATTCCTTGAAGTATATAATAGTAAGTAGTTTCTTCCAAGACTAAGTATTTTCACAAGAGAAAAAGGTACGTTTTTTTTAATCACCTTTATCCGACTCCTTATCTGTTCTTTTCTTCTCAAAGTACTTATTGACTTCTCATTTACATAGTAATTAATTAGAGGTTCAGGATAATTCTCTACCCTTCCAAAATTCATTATATTATAAAAATAACCGTAGTCTTCAGCGTATTTACAATCAATAGGATAATAACCAACATCTTTTACAACTTCTAATCTAAAAACAACTGAAGGGTGGACAAAACAACTATTATAGCGCATCTTTTTTACTATTTGATCATTAGAACAAGGATGCTGTAATATATATAAAAACTTATTACTTTTCTCATCTATATAATTCGCCCAAGATCCTAACAACAATAAGTCCGGATTCTGATCTAAATATGTCACCTGTTTAAAGAATCTATCCTCTAAACAAGTGTCTCCACTATCCAACCTACCAACATATTCGTAATCATTATCTTTTATATACTCTAATCCAGCATTTAACGCATTCTCAATACCAACATTTTCTATCATCGTAATTATATTAACATTCCCTTCAAAAGTTATTCCTTCTAGATGACTCCGTTTTAAAACTTCTTTACTACCATCATCTACAATTACTACATCCACAACAAGTTTATCCTTTATTGAATTTAAAGACTTCAGCAACCCTTCAAAATCATTATAAAAAGGGATTAATAATGCTAATCTATTCTTATTAAACACTTTCTCCATTTTCTATCCTAATTAACATAACTACACATAACCAAAAACCTAACTGTCTAAAATAATCTAATTGGAACCAATTAATTAAGTACCCTATTATACTTATAAATAACACAACACTTATAACAGTTATATCAAAACTTGAACCAGTCGCAACAACAAATACTTTTCTTATCAAAAGAAATAAGAAACTACAAAATAAAACAAATCCAATAATTCCTGTTTCAGCTAATACCTTTAAATAGAGATTAAAATCCGGGGCAAAACTATACACTTCTTCATTTAAATACCAATCAGTAAATTCACTATTATTTTCAATTGCCCAATTAGGATAATGGTTCCTTTTATGGAAACCATTTTGTCCTAAACCAACACCTACAATCGGATTTTCTTTAAACACTTGTATTGTTGCATATTGCATACCAAATCGCGTCTTATTAGAAATATTACTCTCTACATTAAAGAAGTTTAATTTCTTAGAACTAATTTCTACTATTTTATTAAAATTTAAACTCCCTATTACCAATAAAGAAAAAACAATACCTAACAAATATTTTAGATTTACTTTTATCCCTTTATATTTAATATACAATAATATACCAACTAAGACTTGAATAAAAATTATTACTAAAGCAGCTCGAGCTCCACTTAAAATTGTGAGTAATACTATAGCAATACTTGGCAATATTCTTTTAAACCAATTATTTTCTGTAAACACATAACTAAACATCCAGCCAAAAGCAAATATGAGATAATTGCCTAAAGCTGGAACCTCAAAGCTTACTGAAGACAACCTTTCACCATAAAATTCCCTCTTATCTAGTATTGGCATAAAATTTAACCACTCTATAAAATCTTTGACCCATCTTATACTATACATATTAACTAAGAATTCTAAAAGTCCGTATACAAATACAATAATAAAAGACATAAAAACTATTCTTCTAATTTTATAAAAAAAACATATAATTGATGAGTTTTTTAAAACCTTACTGAAGTAATAAATTAGAAAATATGAGGTTAAAATAATAGAGATTGCCTGAAATATAAATTTATTATTACCACTCCTATGTTTAAAATAACTAACCTGTATTTCACTATAATTAAAAAAATACGTTAATAAACTCCAGCCAAAAAACAAAGACCACAACCAAATCACTTTACTCTTATAAGGAAAAATAATTCTTTTATTTAAAAACACATCCTCTATTATTGCTAATATCCCACCTAATAACCAGCAATAAATAGCAGACTCATGTGAATACTCTCTAAGGATAGAAAGTCCTGCAATCTGATTAAACGGTATTAAAAATATACCTGTTAAAAAAAATAAAGTATACCACTTTTTTATAAACAAATACATTTATCCCTTCTTTTTTAATAATTTAATTCTCTCAAAATTCTTATTCCCTATAATATTTCTCAAAAAAACTTTTATCTTTTTATTACGTCTCTCCGTTTTAGAAAGCCAAGAGCCCGCAAAATGATGAATTGCTACAGTATTATCAGTCTTTCTAATCTTACCATCTAAATGGGACTTAGGACAAAATACATCACTCGGATAAAATGCTATATAATTTGGTATTATTTGAAAAGAATTATTCAGAACAAGCCCCTTAATCTTCATAATATCAGTAATTACATTAACATTAGTAGTCATATCCATCTCACCATCAGATTTTATAAAGCTTCTATTCTCATAATATTCTAACATATCACTAACCCATCTTCCATCTTTAATACTTGCCATTATTCCTGTAGGAACACTATTATTATCTTCAAAGCCAGAAAATGCTTCATGATGTAAAAAACAGTCTAAGTTTTTCAAAATCTCAACATCTGTATCAAGATAAATACCTCCATATTGCTTTAGAACATACAATCTACATACATCTGAAACAAACGCGTACTTTTTGCATTCTAATGCCTGCCTAGCAAAAGGATATCTATCCAAATCAAAATTATCTTCTGTCCAAAACATTAGTTCATATTCTGGTAGATATTTTCGCCAAGATTCAACACATTTATTTATTAAATCTGGAAACTCTCCTTTTCCAAACCAACAATAATGTATAATTTTTGGTATCATAATTTACATTTTAAAGAAATTATATTTTTTTACATTGAGAAGTACATACTTGTAAATTAATACAAAACTAATAAAATACAAAAAGTACAATATACTATAAACTCCTAGAACAGACTCAAATCCATAATATGGTACTAGTAAAAAACATAACAACAGGTTCGTTAAATTAAAAATAACTTCAATAACAATAGCTAATTTAATTAATGCTTTTGCAACAAGTATAAAACTTAAAATTTGCGCTAATACTTTAAAAAAGTCACCTATTAATTGCCAATAAAGGACTGATCCCACTACAGCAAACTCATCTGTAGCAAGAATTTTAATAATAAAATACCTACCAATATAAATTACGGTTAAAACAATTATTGAAATAGGTATTACAATTTTATAAGTATTTCTAACTTCTTTTTTCAAATCTTCTACTAAACTTATTTCTGAAATACGTGGAATATAATATGTAGAAATAATTATAGAAAAAAACATAATAGTAACACTAGATACTCTTAAAACAAACTCATAATATCCAGCTGCGGCTAGACTATCCTCTCTTATAATTATCTTTCTAATCAAGATAGTTACTATAGGTACTAAAACAGTAGAGAACAAAGACAAAACTGCATATTTAGATAAATCAATAGCAAAACCTCTATTAAAGGGTAAAAAAAGATACTTTTTTATGGAATACCATTCTTGTTTTCTAATATAGAAATAAGTTACTATAAATATAATAGTTTGATTTAAAGCCAAACTAATTAAAACTCCCTCAATTTTATAACTATAAATTAATAACACTGTTATAAGTAAACCAAAAAGATTACTAACAATGGATATTAAATTAAACTTTTTAAATTCTTTAAATCCATTAAGAACAGAAGTAAATAAAGAGTTTAAACCACTTAAAATGAGTGTAACTCCCAACACTATAAATACATAATAAAATTTACTATCTAATAGAATATAAGTAGATAAATAATATGCTCCTAAAACTATTAATACAGCTAATATCAAGCTACTGTATATGACAAGTCTTAAACCTACACCTATAATAGAATTTAATCGAGTAACATCTTCTTTAGCATACTGAGCTACATATTTTACAATACCTTGACTAATTGCTGTTCCTGCTAAAGTAACAGACAACAATACAAAGTTATTCAATTGTCCTATTAGTGCCAATCCTTCAGGTCCTAACAATACAGCAACAACTTTTGCAATAACAACAGCTGATAATATCTTAGAAATAGCAGCAACCCCAGAATACAGACTAGCAACTAAAAATGCGTTATTTTTAAATTTATTTACTAAGTTATTTATCATATCTACATACCCAACACACTATACCTCGGCCTACTAGCCCTAGTAGGATATTCCTCAGTAGTGATTGGATTCACTTTTATATTAATATTATTCTCTTTAAATATGGATACCGCAAAGTCATACCAAGAGCAAATTACATCGCCTCTATAATGATAAACCCCATAATCATGATTTCCTTGCATCAGAGACATTAAAAAATGACATAATTCTATTGCATGAGTAGGACAACCTATTTGATCCATTACAACACTTACTTCACTTTTAGTCTCTGCTAATCTCAACATCGTCTTCTTAAAATTATGACCATAATCAGAGTACACCCATGAAGTACGCACGATATAGTAACGCTTCATATTCGCTTTTATGTATAATTCTCCCTTTAATTTAGAAGCACCATACACATTAATAGGATTTGGGATATCAGAGACAGTATAAGGAGTCTGTTTATGACCATCAAATACAAAGTCAGTAGACAGGTGCACTAACGTAGTATTGTATTGATTACATGCTCTTGTTAAGTGCATTACTCCTTCAGCATTTACTTTATACGCTAATTCTTCCTCATCCTCTGCTCTATCTACAGCAGTATAAGCAGCTAAATTAAAACAATAATCAGGGTACACTTTACTGAAAACCTCATCTATCGAAACTTCATTCGTTATATCTAACTGACTAGAATCAAAGAAAAAGAATTCCACTCCATCATATTCATGACTTATAGATTGTAAGCATTGTCCTACTTGTCCTTTAGCCCCTGTAACTAATATCTTGATCATATAGGTAAAGCATTTTCGAATAATGGTAATACCTTATCTTTATCAGAAACGATAACCTCATCAAGATTAAACTCCCAATCAATCCCTAAACTTGGATCATTATAGATGATACCCCCTTCAGATTCTTTATTATAAACGTTATCGCACTTATAAGCGAATATTGCCGTCTCACTCTTTACTAAAAAACCATGCGCGCACCCTCTAGGGATAAACACCTGTTTAAAATTATCTGCTGATAGCACTTGAGTGAACTGCTGTCCATATGTACTAGAGTCCTTGCGAAGATCCACTACTACATCTAATACCTCACCTTGTAATACTCTTACTAGCTTAGCTTGCTGATAAGCTCCTCTTTGGTAATGAAGCCCTCTTAGAACGCCCTTAGAAGACTTAGATTGGTTGTCTTGAATAAAACGTACAGCTAACCCTGTTTCTTTCGCAAAAACAGCCTCATTAAAGCTCTCTAAGAAATATCCTCGCTCATCGAAGAATACCTTTGGTTCTATGATAACACAATCTTGTATAGGAGTAGTAAATACCTTCATCTTTTCAACTAAATTCTAAGACTATAAAATTACACTTAAATTCACAATTTAACATATAAATCAAAATAAAAAGCCACCACATATATTCTGTGATGGCTCATTTATCTTAAACTATTTAGAATTTAATTACTTAATATTAAATATCTGCTCTAGTATTTTAATGGTAATTAAGTAAGTAGGCTTTACTCCTGTTGTACCTAACCCTCCTGAAGCTAATGTACTACCTGTCTCTAATGGGTTATCAGAAGCATAGTAAGCATATCTTACTTTCACATCAGGATTAATACTTTTTCTGATCTTAGAAGCAGACTGTATTGCTTTTTGGTAGTGAGCACCTTCCATCTCTAGACCGATTACACCCCATGTAGAATCGTGGAAGAACTTTAATAAATCCTTATTTTGAAGTGATGTCCCTAATACAGTTACCATTGTTCCTCCAAATACAGGGATATCATCATTCTTAAACATATCTACTGTCAATTCATTGTCAAAAGGATAATTATCCCCTGTTCCCTCATTAATATGAGCGAATGGAATCATGATATCTCCTTTACCTCCCACTAAGATACCTGCTTTACCCATGATAGATACAGATTCCACATCTATCATCGTTGTCTTTTTATAAGGCTTTAAAAGCTCATCAATCGTCTCATAAGCCTGCTCACCGAAAGCGTAATCCATAACGATAATCACAGGATACTCTCCTTCTATTTGCTGAGCCTTAAAGTTTGTAGTAGCGAAATCTATCTTAGCAGTATCGAAGATTTGTACGTCAATGTTCGTTCCTGACTCATCTCTTAAGAAAGTCATTCCTTCATTTTCAGCGCGTTCATTAACCAAATCTCTAAGGTGTTTGTTCTCAGGCTTGCTAAGCTCTTCGTATACCTCTAGCTCAGAACTTACCTCTACTTCACTCTTTACAACTGAAGGAGCAAAAATAGAATTCATAACACTGTGCATATTCGCACTGATGATATGGATTGGACGTTCTAATAATCCTTTAGCTGTGAGCACCTCTTTAATTCTATCAGACCACATTTCTCCATAGATATGGTGTCCTAGACGTTCTCTAAGTAGTGGGCTAAAAGTGATTGTACGTTTATCGTTATACACATCCTCTTCTATCGCTAACTTTCCTAACCAATAAATCACGTCTAAGAAACGGTCTGGATTCTCAGGAATAGCAAATTTCTCATATACATCTAGAACCTCAGCAAAAGAACGTCCTAATACATTAGCTAGGTGAGACATGATTACCTCTTTCTCCTCTAATTCTAAAAACTCTTCTTTTTTAGCTGCCGTTTCTATCTTTTTCCAATCGCGAGTTACCTTACCATCTTCTCCTATCAATACACGATCTTTAATCTTATGTGATTCGATAAATATAAATGTCAAGTGAGTCAAAACATCATAGATATCAGATCTACCTCTAGTGATCTCGATATTCATCTGCTCCTCATCTATTCGATAACAGTTTCTTCTTCTCTTAGGTGGTACGATAGCTGTAAAGTGAGAGAATGAATACCCCTCATCAGATGTCAAGTTAATATAACGACACTCCTCTATTCCGATCGGAAGGCGTTCTATAACATATAACAATCCGTTTAACTCTACTTTTTCTTCTGCGATAGTACCATATATTTCTGGACGCAATTCTAATAGCGCTTCTCTTAATGTATCTCCTGACACTCCCATCGGTTTATAGAAACCTCTGTTGAACAAATGGCGCATTGTAATATACATACGCTCCACAGCTGCAGACGACACTTGCGCTCTCGTTCTAGATATATTCTTTATCTCTTTCATATACTTCTCCTTTTTACGTCTTATTATTTCTTTTTACTAATATAATTTTAATTGATCAGCGATGATTCTATCATTGCTTAATCGAGGCAATTTATTTTGCCCTCCTAGCTTCCCTATACTTTTCATATAGTTATTAAAGCCTTCTTGTTTTACTTTAGAGATGACTAATGTCTTCAACACCTTTCCTACAATTAGATCATCATAATACATATTCTGCTTTCTTAGGGCATTATCTATCTTTAAAGCAAAAGCTTCTAAATCCTCAGGTTCATTGCCGAACTCTATCAACCATTCATGGTAAGGCAATCCCTCTTCTGGACTAATCTGTGGCGCTACAGTAAACTCATTAACAGTTACTGACGTACCCTCCATAGCTTCTTGTATAGCAGATTCTACCTCCTTACCGATTACATGTTCTCCGAATGCAGAGATAAAATGCTTTATACGCCCAGATACCACTACTCTATAAGGCTTTAGATTAACGAACTGTACCGTATCACCGATATTGTACCCCCATAGTCCAGCGTTAGTAGAGATAATTAATACATAATTCACACCAAGCTCTACCTCTCCTATCGTATATCTTCTAGCGTTCTCATGAAAGAACTCCTCTACTTTTATAAACTCATAGAAGATACCTGCATTTAGCAGTAATAACATCCCTTTCTCTGTCTGTGTATCTTGATAAGCGAAGAATCCTTCAGAAGCAGGGAACAACTCTATAGATGGTACCTTACGTCCTATCATTTGTTCAAATTTACCTCTATAAGGCTCATAGTTTACACCGCCATAAATGAACAAATTAAAGTTAGGAAATATATCCCCTACAGGTTTACCTTTTTTCTCCTTTAGTTTTTCGAAGTACATCTGTACCCAGCTCGGAATACCAGAGATCACACTCATATTCTGATCTACTGTCTCTTCCACGATAGCATCTACTTTAGTCTCCCAGTCCTCTATACAGTTTGTTTCTAGACTAGGCAGTCTATTCTTCTGTAAATAAGCAGGAACATAGTGAGCTACTATCCCTGATAGTCTACCTAATTTTATACCATTTTTCTCATCTAGTATAGGGCTCCCTTGTAAGAAGATCATTTTACCATTTACGAAGTCCGCTTTACCTGTCTCATATACATAAGCTAATATTGCATTACGAGCAGCTTCTATATGATACGGCATAGACTCTTTGGTTAATGGGATATACTTAGCCCCCGAAGTTGTACCCGAAGTCTTTGCGAAATATAAAGGTTTACCTTTCCACAACACATCACTCTCACCAGCTACTACTCTATCTACATAAGGTCTTAATCCTTCATAATCTCTGATGGGTACATGTTTTACGAAATCTTCGTAGCTATTAATATAAGCAAAATTATGGTCTTTTCCAAATGCCGTATGCTTAGCATCCTCTAACAATTGTTCAAAAACCTTCTTTTGCGTATTAATAGGATCATTGACCCACTTCTGTGTTTTCTTATGTATAATTGAAGCAAATACTTTAGCCCCAAATGATTTTATTGACATATTCTCTTATTCTAAATCTATAAATAATGAGCTATCTAATGGATAGGCATCTTTCCATAATTCGAAGTGGAAGTATTTTGTAGAAGCATTTAATGCGGTAGCCTCACTACTTCCATCAAAAAGACCGATTACTTCTCCTGACCTTACACTTTCATATTCTCCTTTAGTAAGAGAAGTTAAGTGTTTATATACAGATATTAAACCTTCATCGTGTAGCAAGATGATTGTATAACCATCTTTTATAGTCCAGTCTACGAATAACACTGTCCCTTTACTAATCGCTTTTACAGGTGTATTAGCAGGGGCTCTAAAGTCCACACCGAAGTGCATTGCTCTACTATCGTATTTTCTAACTATTTCTGCATTAATTGGGCTAAACAGGACTTGGCTAACTTTAGGTTTACTCTCTTCGAAGAGGTTATATTTATCCTCTAGTCGAACCATTTCTCTTAGCTTCATATCAGTTTCACTAGGATCTTTATGCTCGATTTGATTTAATGGTTTCTGAGTTAGCTTTAAAGAGTCTATACTAGCCTCTGTCACCTGTATTTCTCCTAACAAGGCACTTTTGATTGCACTTAGATACTGTTGATTCTGTCTAGACTCATTCTCTAGCGAATCTACTTTCAGAGCTAATTCGACTGCCTTTTGTTTTAGCTCAGCAGAAGAATACCCAGGTATATATTCCTTTAATGGAGTTAATACCAACATCAAAACAGTTGATAGAATAAATAAAAATACCAATGTAGTACTGGCACCAAAAACATTAAGTAAATTAAGCTTAAAAGACTTTACATCTTCGAACGTCTTATCATTAACGATAACAATACGGTATTTACTTAAAAGTGTATTTTTCCACTTTTTTCTTTTATGTCCCTTTCCTAACATCTGTACCTATTTTACTACACAAATATAATAATTATAAAATTTGACTCTATCACTTTACCTAAATATTCACAGTTTAAAAGAAAATTCCTTACTACATAAACGTTAAAAGTTAAATAAAACCTATTACGAATAAACGTTTTACATTTTTCTTACTATATTTGTCGCTACTTAATGTTTCAAAAAGATTATTATGAACTCATTACACATATTTTTAGGAATGGTTGGGCCATGGCAAATTATAGTTATTGTAGCTATCATTCTATTGTTATTCGGAGGTAAAAAAATCCCTGAATTAATGAGAGGACTTGGTTCTGGTATCAAAGAATTTAAAGATGCTACTAGAGACGAAAACGCTCAACAGACAACTAAAAAAGAGAATACACAAGACAATTCTAAGACAGAATAATTCTGTTCTAAACTTATATATTTTACGCGTTATATGGCTTGCCGTATAACGCTTTTTTTGTTTCTATACATCACTATAGCTCAAAAAAAAGTACCTATCTTGACAATAAAAGATAGGCACTTCACTTATAAAACATAATAAAAACACTACTTACCTGCTTGTTTTCTTTTTCAATAACAACATTATTGTTTTCAAACTCAAGTACTAGTTTAAAAACAAGTATCGTGCCAAAAACAAGATTTAGAAATGTTTTTTTTTAATCTAATATCATAGACAGTTGTATTCTCTTTTTAGCTACATCTACATCAGTCACCTTCACTTGTACATGCTGGTGTAACTTCACTACTTCATTCACGTCTGATACAAAGCCTGCCTTAAGTTGAGAGATATGCACTAGACCACTCTCTTTAATTCCTACATCTACAAAACAACCAAAATTGGTAATATTATTGATAATACCAGGCAGTACCTGACCTATTTTTAAGTCTGTAATCTGTTTCACACTAGGATCAAACTCGAATACCTTAGCACTGTGTCTAGGGTCTAACCCAGGCTTCTCTAATTCTTTTAAGATATCTTGAAGCGCTAATGCTCCTACCTCACCCGTAGTATATTTATTAGCATCTACCTTAGCGATAAGTTCTTTATTAGAGATCATATCCCCTATAGACACCTTCATATCTTTAGCGATCTTCTCTACCACACCATAAGCCTCTGGATGTACAGCAGAGTCGTCTAATGGATTCTTAGCGTTCTTAATACGCACAAATGCAGCTGCCTGTTGGAAGGCTTTATCTCCTAGTCGAGGTACTTTCTTAAGTTCTGTTCTGCTCTCGAATGGCCCATTCTCAGTTCTGTATTGCACTATATTCTCAGCCATCTTCTCACCTATCCCAGACACATAGCTCAATAACGATTTACTAGCAGTATTTAGGTTAACTCCTACTGAGTTCACACACTTCATCACCACATTATCTAGCTCTTTTTTAAGCATAGACTGATCTACATCGTGCTGATACTGTCCTACTCCGATAGACTTAGGATCTATCTTCACTAGCTCTGCTAATGGATCAGACAGACGACGCCCGATAGACACAGCACCTCTCACTGTCACATCATAAGTAGGAAACTCTTCTCTCGCTATCTTAGATGCAGAATACACAGATGCTCCAGCCTCATTCACTACGAATACTTGTACAGGCTTATCAAAAGCTATTTTCTTAATAAAGAACTCCGTCTCTCTAGAGGCTGTACCATTACCGATGGCGATAGCTTCTACATTGTATGCATTGACCATAGAGCGAATCTTCTTCATCGCCATAGTAGTATCCTTCTGAGGAGCATGAGGAAATATAGTCTCATTGTATAACAAATCTCCTTGCTCATCTAAACAAACCACCTTACACCCAGTCTTAAACCCTGGGTCGATAGCTAATATGCGTTTCTCTCCTAATGGCGAACCTAATAACAACTGAGTAAGGTTATCAGCAAATACCTGTATAGAGTTTAAATCTGCCTTCTCCTTCGCTTCTACCAAGGCTTCATTAGACAATGCAGGCTCTAACAGACGTTTATAGCTATCCGCGACTGCCTTCTCTACTATCTTACCACACTCATTCTTACCTTTGACTACATTATCTTCTATGAAACTAATAGCCTCACTCTTATCAATACCTACATTAAACTTGATAAAACCCTCTTTCTCTGCTCTTAGAATAGCTAATAATCGATGTGCAGGTATCTTATACACAGGTTCTGCCCAATCAAAATATTGCTCAAACTTCTGCGCATTCTCTTCTTCTTTTTTTGCCTTTACTACCTTAGTACTGATCACCCCACTGCGTTGGAACTTTCTTCTCAGTGATTTTCTCACATACATATTTTCATTAATCCATTCAGCGATGATATCAGATGCCCCTTGTATAGCCTCTTCTTCACTTCCTACCTTATCATTAAGATATTTAGCAGCGATAGACTCTATATCATGAGCATTCTGAGCCATAATCACTTTAGCCAATGGCTCTAGACCGTTCTCTCTAGCAGTATCAGCCTTCGTCTTACGAGTCTTCTTATAGGGCAAGTATAAATCCTCTATCTCTGTTAGATCAAAGCTATTTGTAATCTTATTGCGCAATTCATCCGTTAGCTTTCCCTGTTCTTCTATAGAACCTAATATAGACTCCTTTCTCTTCACTATCCCTTCGTACAGCTCACTATACTTCGCTATCTTTTCGATAATCACCTCATCTAGATTACCTGTTCTATCTTTTCTATATCTAGCGATAAACGGTATAGTACATCCCTCTCCTAACAGAGACAGCGTATTCTCTATACTTTTTGTACTAGCACTCACAGCCTGTTGAATAAACTCTATCAACGTCATATTTTATTATTTTAAGAATAGCTAAAATACTACCTTTGTCACAATAAATAAATCTCATGAAGTTTTTATTCCTATATCTACTTATAATAAACTATTTAGCTTTCTCCATGTTTGCCTTTGACAAAGAACAAGCGATTAAAAACAAAAGACGTGTTTCTGAGAAGAACCTCTTGTCTCTTTGCTTTTTTGGAGGAACACTAGGTGCATGGATTGCGATGAAGAAACTTAGACATAAGATTTCTAAAGACTCTTTTAAAGTAAAGTTTTATGCCATACTAGCCATACAGGTAGCCTTATTTTTTATTGTATTTAAACGATAATATCCATAAAAAAAGACTTATAACCGAAGTCATAAGTCTCTTGTATATTAATCTTCTACTACTTTAAGTCAAAGCAACTTCATATTGAGTCTTCTTTCAATTGAAAAACTATACCTCCAAATCTAGCTGGCTGTGCTGTAAATATTTTTCCATCTAAATGACAATCATCAAAATAAAAAGTAGTCTCTGTTTTCTCAACTAAATTATCACTCTTTAAATGTTTTACTTCTATTCCATCATATCCTAAATAAACAATGTCTAAAAGTAATCCGTCCTTATCATACATCTTTTTATCTGAACATTCTCTACAGATATGTTTAGGATACCTACTATAAAACTTAACTAAACTATGACAGTTAGAGCACCACTGTTTTATTTCCTCTCCTCTATATTCATCACTATAAACTAAATTTATCCAACTGTTTATTTGTTCATATTCTTTAAAGGTAAAACTTTGTTGCCTATGTAGTTCATTTATAGTCCCCAACACAACACTCGCTAAAGCAAATGGACTTGTTTTAATATTATAACATCGAATATACTTTAGGTACCAATCTTCATCTTGTACAAAAGATTCCCATAAGTTCTTAATACTTGAAAATTCAATAACAGGACTTATTGTTCCAGCTCTCACTAACTCTCTAAAATCAAATTGTTTCGATTTATTTAATTCATAAACCTTATAAACGCCCTTATCAAAAATATTCAGAACAACATTAGTCTGCTTATAATAAGCAAATAATATGTCATAATCCTCTAACTTATCCTCATATCCCTTACTAAAATCAACTATAGATGGTCTATTAGCATACTCCTGTTTAATTCTAATTCGTTCCTCTATTTCTTTAATTGTACTTTCTAATAAAGTATCCTTTTTTTCTCCATAAAAAGCAACACCTTGACTTGTAGTTATATGATCTCCTTTTAAAAAGACTAACGTTTCATCTATATAATCACAATCTACTTTATCATCATATTTACGCTGTCTTGTGTATTTAAACATCCCGTCTTCAGTATAAATAGTTTGCATATCATAATTAAAGAAAGCCTTCCATTCTTTATATGTCATTATTTTACCATACTTTGGTTCAAGGATATAACTCTTTTGTGGTTGTCTAATCATACCTGCACCAGATACCCATCTATCTTCATTTTGATCTACTGTATGTACATATATTAAGCCTGATTCAAAATCTTTAAAACTATAGCTTACTTCCCAGCTCCAATCTAACTCAATATAATATCCCCTATTTGCACAAACAAAGTAATTTAACTTCTTCATATTTTAAAACCTTCTATTTTTCTTATCATCTAATCACTTCTAAAGCACCTCCTTCTTTCGGTCTATGCAAATTAATCTCATAAAAACTAGTTCCACCACCTTCACGAGTTACCAATATCAAGGGCGATTTATTATAATTCTCCTTATCTATCCTTACTAACTTTACTATTTGACCACGAGCATAGAACCTCATTTCATAATCTTTTAATGGCTCTATCTCTTTGGTTTTATAGCTATTTTTCCAAAAATCAATTAAGAAATTAGCATAACTACCACTTTTTAGATAAGAATAGCGATGATAATCCAGCTGGCTTTGATAGGCAATACGCGCCAAATGCTCCGCTTCCCCTTTACTAAGAAATTCTATAGTCTCGTTATAAAACATTTCTACCTCCTTTAATAACTTACCCCTATCCTCTGTCTGAAGATCAACACTATTCATCCAATGTTGTACATCGTGTTCGTAATAAACATAAGGAGCATCAAAAACAAAACTGTCTTCAAATTCCTTTAAAGTGCTTTCATGTTTGGGTAAAGAATAGGTATGAACAGTAGTAGATTGTCTGTTCTTATTTTGACAGGCAATACTAAAATCAAATTTAGCCTTACTTAGATCTAAGCCATTCTTAATCACATAGTTTACATCTACAGATGGAGTGACTATTACTTCTACTTTCTGTACACCACTCTTTACTATAGCTTGATTAATAGGAATATTACCCATGAAATCTCCTGATGCATAATGACTCAAAACAGGAAAACCATTCACTAATACTTCATAAGTACAACCATGTGATTCTTTAACCTCAAGAGTGTACTCTAGCTCTTCGTCATATACTTTTACTTGTTTAAACAGCTCTTTTGTCTTCTCTACAAAACTTGGATTCAATTTATCTTGAGCCTTATTTGGCTGTTGTCCACAAGCATTCAAGCCGAAAACTAGTATCAGTATAACTATTAGTCTATTCATGACTTACTCTTTTATTTTTAGCTACTATTCTAATAAACCATTTATTATCAAAACAATTACCATAAATATACAGTAAATTTTCATTCCATAATCACCTCCCCACATACACCACCACACTAGGATTATACACCTTAGAATTGTACAGTGTCAACTGATCAGGATTGTTATTAATTGGATAGAAGAACTGTATCTCTGCCACCACCATCTTTAGACAATCTCGATGAGGTATCAGGACAGATAGCGGGTGAGGACTGACCACCTCATCACTCTTTTTGAAATCAATAGATAATGTACTTGTTTCCTTACCGAGCATCTCATCTGTATCCGTCATAAAGAAACCTTCTATGCGCAAGCTAGCATGTGTACACATAGGAGGGAAGTCCACCTGTTCTATCGGGATAAATGGAGACACTGATATAGTTATCTCCTTATTTTCCAACTCATCTACAGCTATATCGACTAAGAAGGTATCTGTAAATAGTTTGGCTGTATTCCATTCAAATCCGACTACCTCAGCGATAGAAGTATTGTACAGTGTAGTCTCTGCTATCGGCAGTACAGTATTCTTGCGCAAGGCCGTCATCACTAGCCCCATTAATCGCAGATGAGCTGTAGACTCATACCTCATCCCTAAGAAGTACTCGACATGCTTACGTATATGTTTTAGACTCTGTGCAGTATGCTTAAACAGCTTAGCGGAAGGATTCTTACCCTTGTCTTGTTTTGAGCGATTAGGCCTGCTTTGTACGATCTGTACATTGTTTAAAGACCTAAAATACACAGGCCCACTTACTCCTGTAATTTTTCCTTTTGGTGACATCTTTGCCATAACTTTTAATTTTATAGGTTGGTATTCTAAAATTGCACAAAGACTATTCCACCTTATCGGTATATGATCAGTAGGTGATAGGGTAGTGATAGGCTATTTTGCGATGTTTTAAGCCGATCAAATGCCCATCACTAGCCGACCAAAAGCCGACCACCCAAATAATAGTAGCACAAAAAAGAGAGGTAAACCCTAATTTAAGACAATCTGTACCTGTACAATTACTGAACACATCTGTTCATTTTAGTTGCTATTGAACTGATATTGACAGTGACAACCTCATTTAGTCAGCGACAGTTAAATAACTCAATGTCAGTTAAAATTCAAATAATAAGGTAGTTAAAGTTCACTTATCCTACCACATACCAAAAACCTAAATGCATACTGCTCTCGTCGATTAAACCAAGAAGAGAAAGACAAGCCTCGTTCCCAAAATAACCATAGCAAATCTCCTTCGTATTGCCTAAGGTTTGACCTAATACGATTTCTGAATATTCATTCTCATTAAGGACAGAGATAAAGTGCCCTTTTGTGTTCTCGAAAGCATTGAGATAAGATTCTTCTACAGCATCCGAAGCAGATAATAGAGTAGAGGCTTGGGCGGTATCTTTAAGAGAAAACTTACCATTCTCTATACAACCAAAGTAGGAAGGCACTGTGAAGTTAGGTTTGCTTATCTCGTGATACTCTACCTGCACTGTACTTATATCTACCATACTGAAGAAATCTTGGGTTTCTTTTGTGTTTCCTATCACTGCTTCTAATGTCTTTATCACCTCCATAGAAGTAGCGAACAGCACATTCGCATACTCGTTATCATAGTTTCGAACCAAGGTATGATATACCATGCCTTCTACTTGCACCAATTGACTCTCAAATCGGGCTACTGCAAACAATAATTCGTCGTCACTTACTGTTGTTTTCTTTCTAAAACTGGTGAACTCCATCGCACACACTGGTGCATTACTTACTCGTATCATACTCTCTATTGTTAAGATTATGGAGCAAAAGTAGAGTAGGGCAGTGACAGCCTTTTGTCAGGGGTGTATACGCTTATTTTTTAATTTTAGGATACACTTTCATAATGTCGAAGTAGGAGTTTCTAAAGGCAACTAAGCTCTTATAACCTACTTTAAAAGCGATTTCGCTCAAGGTAAATTCTCCTGTATCTACTAGCTCTATACTCTTCAAGATGCGGATGATCTGAAGGTACTTCTGTAGAGTGATACCCGTCTCTAGCTTGAACAGACGCTGTAGATTGCGCACAGACATGGTAGAGATACTGGCTAGTTCATCTAAGTCTAGCGTTGAGGTAAAATGATCGTTGATATAGGCACATACAGGTATTAACCTATGATCTGTCGGGATAGGTAATTGAAGCGATTGATTCTCTTCACAGAACGATTTTAAACTGACTAGAATAGCCTGTAAAAACTGTTCTTTCTCTAGCTCTGTATGGATTACTCTATTCCACTTCGTCGCATACTGTAGCATCTCCCTCAGCACAGTAGGCGCAGGGAATATATGTACTTGATCATAGAATGAGTCAGCTGGCACATCTTTATACAACAGTACTTTTAGGTTGATATCCTTCGCTGTAGAAGTAGTCGCGTGCTGCTGTCCAGAAGGTATCCAAGCTACATGATACTGAGGCACTAGATAGATACAGTTATCTACGTGAAGGTACTGATAGCCCTGTTCTACATAGGTGAGCTGATATCGCTGATGAGCGTGTTGATATTCATCGTGAACGAAGTTGTCCTCATACCATACATACGCCTGTACCTCATTAGTATCATCATATACTCCTAAGAGTTTCTCAGTCAATCCACATTTGATATTGGCGTTTTGCATATATTTTTTGACAAATATAATATAAACTGCAAGCATACCTTTGTGATTATACTTAAAATAAATAATATGAAAACATTATATACTGCACTAATCACTTGTGCACTACTCTTCACAACATCACAGATCATGGCAAAAGATACCTTAACCAAAATATTAGTACTTATCCACTCTGATACAGGTGGTACGTATAAAATGGCGCAAGAAATCGCTAAAGGAATAGAAAACAATCCTCACACAGAGGCAACTATAAAACTAGTACAACCTTCAGAAAACGCACTGTTACATGATCTACAGATAGCTACTCCTGAGGAGCTACCTACTTATAATGGAGTCGTATGGGGGTCGCCTGTGTATTTTGGCAATATCAGTACTCCGATGAGTGCTTTTCTAGCGAAGACAGTAGATCTATGGACTACTCATGCTCTAGAGGGAATGCCTACGGCGGTATTTATGTCTGCTGGTAGTGGAGCAGGGAAGGAGCTAGCCTTACAGTCGTTCTGGAACAGTCTAGCAGTACATGGGATGATACTCGTACCGAATGGCATCAGAGCTACGGAGAAGCTAGATAATAGCATCCCTCAAGGCAATAGTATACTAGGAGCAAGTAGCCTTGCTTCAAACAAAACGGTGCAACGTCCTAGTGAAAGTGAACTGCTGATCGCTTATACGCAAGGTCAAAACTTCGCCAAAGTTGCCAAAGCCTTAAAAGGAACTTTTCAGAAGAAAGAGGAAAGTACACCTAAACAAGTAGTCACTGATGTAGAAACTACGCTTAAACAAAAAAACATCATACTACCTGTAGCGCCTAATCCTGTGGGGAACTATACACCTTACTCACGCAGTGGAAATCTAGTATTCATCAATCAGGTAGCCTTAAAAGATGGAAAAATATTATATCCTGGTAAGGTAGGTGTAGATGTCACAGAAGAACAAGCAAAACAAGCGACTGAACAGACAATGCTGAATGTGATCGCTGTGCTTAAACTAGCAGTGGATGGTGACCTCAACAGAGTAAAGAAGACAGTACAGCTAACAGGTATATTCAACACCACTCCTGACTACTCTCAACACGCTAATCTAATGAATGTGGCATCGGATCTATCTGTAGCAATATTTGGAGAAAAAGGTAAACATGCTAGAGGTACTCTAGGTGCTACTTCTGTACCTGTCAACTCTGCGGTAGAGATACAAGCTATCTTCGAAATAGAGTAATCAAAAAAGGTATTTGAATACTGTTATTTCGTCTTATAGATAATCCCTAACTTGTCATTTCTAACACGCTAATAGGTTAGATATGCAGTATCCATCTTATTCATTTACAACAGATAGAGAAAACTCAATCTATGAATTTACAAGCATAGGTAAAAACCAAGCAATCAAAAAATTAATTATCTTTACACCTGTCGAAGGTGAGTATAAAGTTTATAACTTAAGCTTTGGAGATAGAACCAATTACGATGGTGATTTATTGCGTATAGATGATAGAATCGTAAGTAATAATGGCGATATGAATAAAGTATTGGCTACTATATTTAGAGCTGTACTCAAATTTACGGAAGGCAAAGATTTTTATAAAATATACTTTACGGGTAGTACTCCTTCACGTACACGATTATACAGAATGGCTATATCTAATAACTATGCTGAACTATCTAAACATTTCAGTATATACGGATTTGATATGGGAGGAAAAGTTGTGTTCTTTGCAACGAATACAAACTATCAAGGTTTCTTAATCACACCAAATACAAACAGTATAAAATAAGGCATTATGAAAAAAAAGATTGATTCAAACGAAGTAAAGACTGATGCTAATCCTAAAATCATCACTATTAATAACAACCTAAGAGTCATTGACGAATCAGGTAAAATAGAATATGCAAATAATTTATTTGCACAGCTAAGAGCTTCAGGGGAATTAGACATTTTCGAAGAAAGAGAAAGAAAGAGAAAAGAAGAATACGAAAAGGCACAAAAGGAATCTTAATGTTCGTTCAACAATAACTAAAGTCTTTTAGTTCTCACTATTTCGCCTAATAATACTTCTGATCACTAACGAATCTACTATCCATCTTCTCTGGATACACACAGTCTTTGAATACTGTTATTTCGTCTTATAGATAATCCCTAACTTGTCATTTCTAACACGCTAATAGGTTAGATATGCAGTATCCATCTTATTCACTTACAGCTTTTAACAAGAATTACAGTTATGAATTTACAAGTATCTCTGATACTCAAGTAATCGAAAAAATAATTAACTTTACACCGTTAGATGGTGAAGATGAATTATATAATTTAAGCTTCGGAGATAAGAACATAAAACTACTAAATAGTAATTCTATTGATGATAAAATCATTAGTAACAATGGTGATATGGTTAAGATATTAGCTACACTATTTCAAGCAATTTTACTATTCACACAAGACAAAGAAGTTTATAAAATAGTCTTTAGAGGTAGTACCCCTTCACGAACACGATTATACAGAATAGCTATATCAAATAACTATGAGGAACTGTCTAAATATTTTAATATCTATGGATTTGATATAGAAGGAAAGTTAATATTCTTTGCTAAGAATAAAGAATATCAAGGCTTTCTAATCACACCTAATACGAACAGTATAAAGTAATGCATTATGAAAAAAGAAATTGATTTTAATAAAAACGAAGAACCTATCTTACATAAAGTTACATACTCTGATAGAGAAGAGGTTATTATTGATAATACAGGGAAGCTAGAAGGTACAATTGCTTTAATCAATGAACTAAAAGCTTCTGGAGAATGGCAACGTTTTAATGAAATGTTAGAAAGAAATAGAGCAGAAAAAAAAGCACAAGAATAGTTATTCAATAACTTACTACTGATAATAAAAAACAAGACTGTTATAAAATAAAAAAGCACGTAATCTAGAGACTACGTGCTTTTGTTCTTTTTACATTATAGTATTTACTTGTTTAGGCACAAGTAATCTTGTTCACTCTATTCTGGTGTCTTCCACCTTCGAAAGCTGTGTTTAAGAAAGTCTCTACCATCGCTACAGCTTGCTCTATAGAAGTATAACGAGCAGGTATACTGATCACATTAGCATCATTGTGCAGTCTTGCTAACTCAGCAATCTCTTTTGTCCAACAAAGGGCACAACGCACACCTTGATGTTTATTAGCAGTCATCGCTATACCGTTTCCGCTTCCACAGATTACGATACCAAAATCAACTTTACCTTCTTCTACATCTGTAGCTACTTTATGTCCAAAATCTGGATAGTCAACAGACGAAAAATCATCTGTCCCATAGTTAGTTACTGTAAATCCTTTTTCTTCTAGATACTTAACGATAGCCTTTTTGTATTCAGGTCCCGCGTGATCATTTCCGATTGCTATTTTCATTGTGTGTTGTGTTGAATAATTTTGTACAAAGTTAAGAATAAATCTTTTCTACAGCCCTAATTCTTCCACAGCTATTTGTCTCATCTCTACTTTTCTTACCTTACCTGATATGGTCATTGGAAATTCTGATACGAACTTCCAATACTTCGGTATTCTGAAGTGGGCTATCTTCTCCGTACAGAAGCCTTTTAATTCTTCACCTGTCAAAGTTATTCCTGGTTTTAAGATTACCCAAGCCATAATCTCTTCTCCATATTTCTCATCTGGAACTCCAATAACCTGTACGTCTGCAATAGACGGATGAGTGTATAAGAAGTCTTCTATCCACTTCGGAGATATATTCTCCCCACCTCGAATAATAAGGTCTTTAATACGTCCTGTAATCGAAATATACCCTTGATCATCCATAGTAGCCAAGTCTCCTGTATGCATCCATCTATTCTCATCTAATACTTCAGAAGTCAGTGTGCGATTATTCCAATATTTCAGCATTACTGAATACCCGCGTGTACACAGTTCGCCTGCTTCTCCTCTAGGAACTATTCTACCTGTTTCAGGGTCTATAATTTTGATTTCTAGATGGTCTTGTACAGTTCCAACTGTCGTGGTCTGTTTGACAATATCAATACCGATATGTGTTTGGGTAGATACAGGTGAAGTCTCTGTCATACCGTAACAGATACTCACTTCCTCCATATTCATCTCTGTCTTCACACGGCGCATCACTTGCTCAGGACACAGTGAGCCAGCCATCACTCCCGTTCTCAAAGAGGTAAGGTCATACTCTTTAAAGTTAGGCAACTGTAGTTCTGCGATAAACATAGTAGGTACTCCATATAAGGAAGTACATTTCTCGTCTTGTACTACCTGAAGGGTCTTAGCTGGGTCAAATCCGTCATTTGGAATCACGATCGTAGCTCCATGAGAGGTACAACACAGATTGCCTATAACCATCCCGAAACAGTGATAAAAAGGCACAGGAATACAGACTCTATCTGCAGTAGTGTACTTTAAACGCTTACCGATAAAATAGCCATTGTTTAGGATATTGTGGTGCGTCAGAGTTACTCCTTTAGGGAAACCTGTAGTCCCTGAAGTATATTGTATATTAACAGCTTCTCCGAACTGTACAGAGTCTTCTATAATAGCTAGTTCGCCATCTGTTATCTGATCGCTATCTGATAAGAAAGTATCCCATTCTTCTCCTAAGAAAACAACTTCTTTTAACGAAGGACAATCTTCAAAGATCAAGGAGATGATCTTCCTGTAATCACTACTTTTAAAACTTGGAGCAGATACGATAAGGGATATTTCAGATTGATTAACCGCAAACTCGATCTCATGTGCTCGATAAGCAGGGTTAATATTAACTAATATCACACCTATACGGGCTGTAGCATACTGCATAAGCACCCACTCATAACAGTTGGGTGCCCATATCCCTACGCGATCTCCTTTCTGTATATTGTGCGCTAATAATGATTTTGCAACTTGAGTCGTCAAGTTATAGAACTCTTGATACGTTGCTCTGAATCCTTGATGAACACTGACTAATGCCTCGTTATTGGGGTATTGATCTGTTATCTTTTTTAGATTCTGTCCTATGGTTTCTCCTAACAATGGTGTATCAGATGCACCATGCACATAAGAAATAGTATTCATAAATATAGTTTTTTGTTGGTTTTTCTAAAGTACGAAATTTTAAATACAATTCACTTTATATAATTAATTGCTATAAAGAATCTTAGCTATACTAGATAAAAGGCATCATTATCCTCAAAAAATTATCCTATTCTCTAACTCCCTTCTTTTAGTCAAACAAACAAGTAATTACTACCATAAATAGAGGCATCGCTAAAACGACTAATAGACTATAAATCAGTAACTTTATAATACACCTATATGTATAATTAAAACAGCTGAATATGAGACCACTTAGATTAATAGCAATACTATGCACAGTCTTCTGTTCTATAAGTATATATGCACAAATAGACGATGGTACTTACAAATATGTGGATACGAATAAGCCCTTAAATGGGAAACTAAAATGCTTTTATGCCAACAACCAATTAGCGGAAGAAGCAACCTTAGTCAATGGTAAAAAAGAAGGTATTAATAAAAGTTACTACGATAATGGAAAGCTAAAAAAAGAATGTACCTACAAAGACAGCAAACTAAGTGGAACTTTTAAAGAATACTATGCCAATGGAAAACTAACCTATTCTGCAACCTACGTTAATGGAGATAGAGAAGGTTTAGCTCAGTCTTACTCAGAAAATGGAATGCTAGAAGATGAGTACAATTATAAAAACGGAGTACTTAATGGTATCTCTAAAGATTACTTAGATGGTAAACTTCTTCAGAAATCTACCTATATCCAGAATAAGCTCGATGGAGAATTCTTCTATTATCACCCTAATGGCAAAGTAAAGATTAAAACACTTTATAAGAATGATAAAAAAGATGGACCTGAGAAGATATACGCTCCAGCAGGAACGTTACTAGAAGACAATTATTATCTAAATGGCAAGAGGAGTGGTTTAAGAAAAGTGACAGATACTAAAGGTAGTCCTGTCAAAGAAATGAACTATATCAACGGTCTGCTAGATGGGGAGTACAAACAATATGTTGCTGCTGATCTATACATCAGAAGAACTTTCCAAAATGGGTATGAAGTAGGTAGGCCGACTCTACACAATGGGAAAGGTAAGCTAATAGATCAATCTGATATTATTTATAAGAAGGTATATGAACCACTAGTTATAAAAGCAATGCAAACCTTTAATCCTGATGAAGATGAATAATAAAGCTCTATTTTCAATTTTATGTACTTTGCTTACTTGCTCAATAACAACTGTATATGGACAAGAAGAAGCTGTATTGTATCAACTAGATGGTAAACCACTAGATGGCAGAATACAACAATACAATGATTATGATATAAAAGTAGAGGATGTCACTTATAAAGGAGGCATGCGTACTGGGATTAGAAAAACTTACTATCGCAATGGAGTGCTTTTTTCTGAAGGCAAATATGTACTAGGTAAGCTAGAAGGAGAATACAGAACCTATTATGAGAATGGTAAAACAAAGGGAATATATGCCTATCAAGAAGGATTAAAAGAGGGGATAAGTAAGTTCTATGATGATGATGGAAAGATAGAATATGAGACATTATTCAGAAACGATAAGAAAGAATTACACCACCGCTTTTATGACAACGGTAAAATAAAATATACAACAACCTATGTAGAAGGTATTATTACACAAGAAGATAAGTTTACAACTAGAGGAAAACTTGATCAAAGAAGTTACTATAAAAATAGAAAAGTAATCAAAATAGACTATTACGAAAATGGGAAGTTCTCACATGGGTTAAACTTTGACTAATCCACTTTTACACTACGTTAAAGGAATAAATTGTAAAGCAAGAATAGGATATTGAGGTACCTTATTCTTGCTTTTTGTATTATTTTATCTCTCTTTTTAGGGAGTTTTTGGAAAATAAACTAGAACATTATAAATTTGCAGAATCAAACGTACTTCAAGAAATGAAAGTACAGTGCACTAATCAACGATAAAATATAAGTATTAAATAACTCTACCTTCCTTTCTCTAAAAGAGTTATTTCTCGACCTATTTCTTCAAAAACTTAGCTACAAAAGAAGAAATACTATCGCTGATTAAAACAATCAAATTAAAATATTACTAAAAAATAGGATAAAACAGTTAGTAATTCGTACATTTAAGGATAATTACCAACCCTATTTTAGGTAAACATAATGAATTAGAAAATGGCAAAAAAAATTAAACATAAAAAGAGTAAAGCATTTGACTTTGCTCCAAAAATATTAAAATTCTTATCTAAGAATACGACTAAAACGTATAACTATAAACAGATCGCTGCCCAATTAGAAATAAACGATACTCAAGGTAGAAATGAGATTATCAAAGAGCTTAAACACCTTATCTCAAAAGGAAAAATAGAAGAGATCGAAACTGGTAAATACAAATTCATTCCTAAAGCAAACTATGTAGAAGGTTATATCGATATGACTTCTCGTAAGACTGCTTATCTAGTAGTAGAAGGAGTAGAGGATGATGTGTTTATTCCAACAAATAACCTAAACAAGGCTTTAGATGGTGACTTCGTTAAAGCATATATCTACAACAAACGAAAAGGTAAAAAACCTGAAGGAGAAGTAGTAGAAATCTTAGAAAGACACAAAAAACAATTTGTGGGAGTTATCGAGATTCAAAAAAACTTTGCTTTCGTATCTACTGCAGATGCTAAGATGTACACAGATATATTCGTTCCTAAAGAAAAAGTAGGAGAGGCACGCGATGGAGATGTAGTCGTAGTAGAAATAGAAGATTGGCCAGAGAAAGCAGATAGCCCATTCGGTAAAGTGATGAAAGTACTTGGTAAACAAGGAGAGCACAATACTGAAATACACGCTATTTTAGCTGAATATGGATTAACAGCAGAATTCCCTAAAGAAGTAGATGAATATGCTAATCACTTAGATACTTCTATCACTGAAGAGGAAATAGCGAAGCGTAGAGATATGCGTGATATTCTTACGTTCACGATTGACCCTAAAGATGCAAAAGACTTCGATGATGCCTTATCATTCCGTCAGTTAGAAAATGGATTCTACGAAATAGGTATTCACATCGCTGACGTATCTCACTATGTAAAAGAAGGAACTATCCTAGATGAAGAGGCTTATAACAGAGCTACTTCTGTATATCTAGTGGATAGAACTGTACCTATGCTACCTGAGGTGTTATCTAACTTTGCTTGTTCGTTAAGACCTAATGAAGATAAATATACTTTCTCTGCTGTATTTGAATTAGACGATAAAGCAGAAATCAGAAACAAATGGTTTGGTCGTACTGTAACGCATTCTGACCAACGTATGGCTTACGAAGAAGCTCAGTATATCATTGACTCTAAAGACAGAGTTATTCCTGCTGATATCTCGCTTACAGGAGAAGATCAAGAAGTAAGTGAAGAAGTAGCTGATGCAGTATTAAAGCTAAATGAATTAGCAATGATCATGCGTAAAAACCGTATGTCAGATGGTGCTATTTCTTTTGATAAAGTAGAAGTTAAGTTTAACCTAAACGAAGAAGCTGAGCCAGTAGGTGTATTCTTTAAACAATCAAAAGAAGCTAATCATTTGATTGAGGAATTCATGTTATTAGCGAATAGAAAAGTATCTGAGTTTATTGGTAAACAAAAGAAAACATTCGTATACCGTATACACGACGAACCAGATCAAGAGAAGTTATTTGGTCTTCAGACTGTGATTGCACGCTTTGGACATAATATTAACTTCAAGTCTAAGTCTAGTATCTCTAAATCTATCAATAAACTTCTAAAAGATGTAGAAGGTAAAAAAGAACAAAACTTAGTAGATACTCTAGCGATTAGATGTATGAGTAAAGCGAGTTATTCTACAAATAATATCGGACACTATGGATTAGCGTTTGATTACTATTCTCACTTTACATCACCTATTCGTCGTTATCCTGACGTAATGGCTCATAGATTATTACAACACTATTTAGACCATGGTGATAACGTAAATCCGGAGTTATATGAAATAAAATGTTCTCACTGTTCTTCTAGAGAGAACCTAGCGGCCAATGCAGAAAGAGATAGTATCAAATACATGCAAGTGAAATATATGCAAGATCAGCAAGGTACAGAGTTCTTGGGTGTTATCTCAGGTGTTACAGAATGGGGTATCTATGTAGAGATAGTAGATAACAAGTGTGAAGGTATGGTGCGTATTAGAGAAATAAAAGAAGACTATTACGTATTCGAAGAGAAACAATATGCATTAGTAGGACAAGCAACGAAAAAGATGCTTCAGCTAGGTGATGAGGTTATCGTTACTGTTAAGAATGCAGATCTTGTAAAAAAACAATTAGATTTCAACTATATTAAAAAGGTAAACTAAGATGAAAAAAATCGTTTTATTCATTGCCGTAATGGCAAGTACAATTTCTTTTGCACAAAAAACGAAATCAATAGGAGACTTTTCAAAAGTTAATGTTTTTGATCAAATTGCAGTAACTTTAGTTCCTGGAGAAGAAGGTAAAATAGAAATTGAAGGAGATAAAGAAGACTATGTAAACGTAGTAAACAAGAACGGAGTTCTAAAAATAAAGATGAACTTCATTAATAGTTTTCAAGGAGATGATATCAAAGTCAAACTATACTACAACAAGCTATCTGAAGTAGTAGCAGGTGAAGGGGCTAGCATAAAAGGAGAAACTCCTATCAAGGCAACTACGCTAATTATAAATGCGAAGACTGGTGGAATGATTAATCTAAATATAGATGTAGATAAAGCAATTGTTAAGTCAAGTGCGGGTTCAGTTATTACACTAGAAGGAAAAGCAAATGTACAGGATGTACTGAATAGTTCTGGTGCTAAAGTAAAGAGTCAAGACTTAGAAACAAATCAAACTATCGTTACTGTAAATGCTGGTGGTATTGCAGAAGTAAGAGCTACTGAACTCGTAGAAGCAAAGGTAAGAGCTGGTGGAGAAATCAGAGTTCATGGAAACCCTAAAACAATTAATGAAAAGAATGTTCTAGGTGGCGTAATTAAAAAAGTAGATTAGTAATAATACGTTTTTATACAAAAAAATGTATCTTGCAAAAGATTATGAATAAATGCCAATTCTAGAATTGGCATTTTTTAATTATATAAGATGTTTGATGATTTATTAACAGGTGTCACTCTTGGATTCTTTCTGAGTTTTATGATCGGACCTGTTTTTTTTATTCTTATTGAGACAAGTATTACAAGAGGGTTTAAGGCAGCTATAGCCTTCGATATAGGTGTTATATTAGCTGATGCGGTATTCTTCGCTATAGCGTTCTTTAGTAGCTTTAAATTAATCAATGCGATAAAGGATGACCCTGCACTATTCCTCTTTGGGGGAATGATTATGCTTACTTATGGGATTATCTCTTTTATCAAACTAAAAAAGGTACAAGTACAAACCTTACAAATAGCCCCACCTAATCTAAGACGAGAATACTTAAACTTATTTGCAAAAGGGTTCCTACTTAATTTTATCAATGTAGGAGTACTCGGTTTTTGGTTAGGGATTATTATAACATTAGGCCCGCAGATGGATATGAATCCTAATAAGATGTTTACCTTCTTTGGGTTCACTATTCTAGCGTACTTCGTTACAGATCTTTTCAAAATATTCTTAGCAAAGAAACTACGCGAAAAGCTCACAGCAACCAATATCTTAAAGATAAAAAAAATAAGCAGTATCGTTATTATGGTATTCGGGCTAGTCATTATGATTAAAGGAATACTTCCAAAATCTGCAGATAATCATATTAATCTCCCTCTCCCTAATCTAGAGAGTAAGAAATAAAGCAAAGGGCTTAGTGAATTACTAATCCCTTTGTTTTTATAATAAGATATAACGTTAACTATAATGCATAAAAAAAGGATAGTGAAATCACTATCCTTTAGTTGAGGCTTCGAGCGGATTCGAACCGCTGTAGACGGTTTTGCAGACCGCTTCCTAGCCACTCGGACACGAAGCCTTGTCCTTGAATTGGATTGCAAACTTACTAAATATTTTGATATTTCAAAACCAATTAATGTACTTTTTTACAACAATTCAAGACGATATTATCTAACTCCTTGCATTTCAACCGTTACATATTCTACATCACCACCTACAGGAGGGTTTATTTTAGAAACTAATACTGTTATTTCTTCTACCATTCTTATTTCTAGGATTACTCTATCGATGATTCGTTGTGCTACATGCTCTAATAACTTAGATCGAATAGCCATCTCTTCCTTCACGATTGTATTTAAGTGAACATAGTCTATAGAATGTTTCAAATCATCTGTAGAAGCAGCCATCGTAAAATCTCCTTTCGCAATTAAATCTACTCGGTAATCCGAACCTATTTTTGCCTCTTCATCCATACATCCATGAAAAGAAAACGTTCTAATATTGTTTAATCTAATTATTCCCATAACACATTTGTTTGTTTAATAATGGCTAAAAGTACAAATTATTTGCCTCCTATAATTCATAATATGCTAAAAGACTATCAGCTTTTGATTAGTTTTTTGATACCTTTGTAGTTATAATAATTATTTCCATGTCAACAAAAGAGAAATCATTAAACTTTATTGAGCAAATCATTGAAGAAGATATCAAGAATGGTTTGCCAACAGAAAAACTTCATTTCCGTTTTCCGCCTGAGCCTAATGGTTATTTGCATTTAGGTCACGCGAGTTCTATTTGTTTAAACTTTGGATTAGGTCTTAAATACAATGCGCCTGTGAACTTGCGCTTTGATGATACCAATCCTTCTAAAGAAGAACAGGAGTTTGTTGACGCAATCAAGCAAGACGTAGAGTGGCTAGGGTACAAATGGGCAAATGAAGTTTATGCATCTGACTATTTCCAACAGCTATACGACTGGGCTGTCCAAATGATTAAGGACGGTAAAGCTTATGTTGATAGCCAAACTTCTGAAGAAATGGCTCAGCAAAAAGGTACTCCATCTACAGTAGGTGTAGATAGTCCATATAGAAATAGATCTGTAGAAGAAAACCTTGATTTATTCGAAAGAATGAAGAATGGCGAATTTGAAGAAGGAACTCATATTTTACGTGCTAAGATAGACATGGCACATACAAATATGCTTATGCGTGATCCTATCATGTATAGAATCATGAAAAAAGCACACCACAGAACGAATAATGATTGGTGTATATACCCTATGTATGACTGGGCTCACGGAGAGAGTGACTACTTAGAGAGCATCTCACATTCATTCTGTACATTAGAGTTCTTACCTCATAGAGAGTTATATGATTGGTTCTTAGATCAAGTGGTAGATGAGAATAATATCAGACCTAAACAACGCGAATTCGCTAGAAGAAACTTATCACATACAGTAGTAAGTAAGCGTAAGCTAGCTCGTCTAGTAAGCGAAGGACACGTGACAGGATGGGATGACCCACGTATGTCTACGATATCAGGACTGAGAAGAAGAGGATACACAGCAGCTTCTATTAGAAACTATGCTGATACGATAGGTATCGCTAAGCGTGATAACCTTATCGATGTATCTCTATTAGAATTCTGCATTAGAGAAGACCTTAATAAGATAGCTCCTCGTGTGATGGCAGTATTAGATCCTGTAAAACTAGTAATTACTAACTATCCAGAAGGACAAGAAGAGTGGCTAGATGCAGAGAATAATCCTGAAGAAGAAGTAATGACTTTCCGTAAAGTTCCTTTCTCTAAAGAGCTTTATATCGAAAGAGAAGACTTCAAAGAAGAAGCGAATAGCAAATTCTTTAGATTGACTTTAGGAAAAGAAGTACGCCTTAAAAATGCTTATATCATCAAAGGTGAAAGCGTAGTAAAAGACGAGAATGGCAACATCACTGAGATACACGCTACTTATGATGCTGACAGTAGAAGTGGTAGTGGATCTGAAGCGAGCAAGCGAAAAGTAAAAGGAACTATACACTGGGTATCTGTACCTCATGCAGTAGAAGCAGAAGTGCGTATCTATGACCGTCTATTCGTAGATGAGAACCCTGATGGTAATAAGGAGGTAGACTTCTTAGATTTTATCAATCCTAACTCATTAGAGGTAGTGAAAGGATATCTAGAACCAAGTCTAAGTACAGCGGTAGAAGGAGATAAATTCCAATTCCAACGTTTAGGCTATTTCTGTGTAGATAAAAACAGTACTCCAGAAGCGCTAGTATTCAATAAAACCGTAGGTTTAAGAGATACTTGGGCAAAAGTAGAACAAAAGTAATACTTCTATAAAAATTACACAAAAGCAGTGTTTTAACTAAAAATTAACGGTTAAAACACTGCTTTTTTTATACCTTAGAGTATTAATCATTTTAAAAATTAAAAGCTATGTCAAATCATTTAGGAAATACAACTATCGCAGTATTAGCTGGAGTAGTAGTAGGAGCAGGTCTAGGAATATTATTTGCACCTGACGAAGGAAAAAAAACACGTAAAAAAATCAAAAAAACATTTAATGAGTCAAAAGATGATTTAAGTGATAAAATTGATGAATTAAAAAAACAAGTACGTCAAACTGTAGCAAAAAAGAAACAAGATTTCGAAGCTGGATTTGATGAGTTTTTAGCTCATACAGAAGACAAAAAAGATGATGTTATCGCTGCTTTAGAAAAAAAATTAGCAGAGTTAAAGTCTAAAGGAAACAGTATAGCTGAAAACGCTAAGAAGTAATCAAGTAGTATATAAGAAATGGCATTTAAGGATATAAAAGAGAATCTAGACGACATTAAGACTAACTCTGAAGAGTTTATCAATACAAGTTTAGATTACTATCGCTTATGGGGGTTTAAAATTACAGCCAAAGCTGGGAGCAAGTTTATGACTTTACTTCTAGTATGTCTGTTTGTTATGATGTCTCTACTTTTCTTATCTTTATTTGCAGCTTATGCTTTAGCAGCTTGTCTTGAGAGTACAGCTCTAGGTTTTTTACTAGTAGCAGCATTCTATATGCTGATAGCTGTATTAGCTTATCTATTTAGAAAACCTCTAGTAGAGAAACCATTTCTTAGAAAGTTATCTGAGATAATATTTAACGATTAAAACTGGTACGATGAGAAAGTCTTATTCTTCTTTTGAAGAAATCAAATATGATCTAGAAGTTCTAAAACTGAAAAAAGATATACACTATCACAAAGTCTTTAGAGCAGTAGATAATATAAAAACAGAATTATCACCTGATAGAGTCGTTAGAAATACATTAGGCTCAGTTACATCTTATGTAAAAGGTTCGAGTAATATTCAAGCGTTTTTAATAACAACTGCTTTAAAATACTTCTTTAAGAATAGAACTAAAAACAAATAGTTTTTTAATAAGAAAGGGCTCCATATAGATGGAGCCCTTTTTGTATTTATTCATCTTCTAAGCCATCTTCATAGCTTGATGAGTAATCATTATATTCTTTAGAAGAAAAGTCCTCAGAACGCTTAGAAACACCTTCCATAGTACTCATTTCTTTTATCTTGCTACTAGCTGCAAATGAAGCTACCATATTCGTAAGCATATCGCTCGCTGCTGATGGAGCATTTGGTAATAGGATTAAGTTAGAACGGCTATCTGCTCCTACAGACTGTAACGTATCATAGTGTTGCGTAACCACGATTAGCGCAGAAGCTTCTTGTGAGTTAATACCTACTTTATTTAATACATCCACACTCTCTACTAGTCCTTGTGCGATCTCTCTACGTTGATCAGCGATACCCTGTCCTTGTAAGCGCTTAGATTCAGCCTCAGCTTTTGCTTTTGCTACGATGCGGATTCTACTTGCTTCTGCTTCATATTCAGCAGCTACTTTCTCTCTATCCGCTGCATTAATACGATTCATCGCATTTTTTACCTGGATATCAGGGTCGATATCCGTGATTAGTGTATTGATGATATCATATCCGTATGTTGTCATTGCTTCATTTAATTCGCGTTTCACCGCGATAGCGATATTATCTTTTCGCTCGAACACATCATCTAAGATCAGCTTAGGTACTTCTGCACGCACTACGTCGAATACATACGAAGTAATCTGATCATGAGGATATTCTAGCTTATAGAACGCATCTTCTACTCTATCTTGGATAACCTTAAACTGAATAGAAACTTTCAGTTTAACGAATACGTTATCTTTCGTTTTAGTCTCGATTAATACATCTAATTGTTGGATACGAAGATTTACTACTCCTGCCTTTCTATCCACAAAAGGTATTTTAATTTGTAATCCAGAATGTCTAATACTATTAAATCTTCCGAATCGTTCAATGATCACAGCTGACTGCTGCTTCACCGTAAAAAAGCCAAGAAGTAATAATATAATTACCGCTCCGACTATAAAGTACATTGGTGTCATAGTGCAATTTTTATGAATTATTCTGTTAAAATAAATATTTATATCCTTATTTAAAAGAATAATTCATTATTTATTACTTTGTCAGTATAATATTAGCAAAAAGCAGGTTCAATTGACTATCCTCTATATACTCTATGTCTGGAAATAAAGGGATAAGATACTCTTTTACAGCCTTAGCCGGAACTGCAAGTACGAGAGCCTTCTCTGACTTTTTTAATAAGATCATCGGTATCTCACTACCGTTATCTAGTGTAAAACTCAATTCGCCTAATCTGTGATTCCATTTGAAGTTGGTTTTGCTCACCTGACAGCCCTGTACATAGTGATCGAAGTTACCTGTAAAGTCCTTCTGAAGGACTAATAGATCTTTGTTACAGTTAGGAGTATGAGGATAAGGAGAGCTAAATACTGCCTGTCCTATAATGGGTTTTACCTCTATCTGCTGAGGTGTCCATTCCCCAATCAAGTGCTTTTGAACAAATTTTATCCATTCACTCTCAGCGCTAGAGCCACCATTATCATCACTAGAACATCCATTAAATACTAAACCTGTGAATAGAAATAAAATAATATAACCGACCTTTTTCATAGCATTACGTTTTAATACACACCTAAATTTAGGCATTTATATCCAAAATATCACAGAATATGTAATAATAAAAAAAGAGGTTTGAACGATGTTCATACCTCTTCTATATCTTATTTATTCGCTTCTACAGCGATAGCTATTCTCTCTATAGTCTCCTCTTTACTGATCATCTCGATGATGTCAAATAAGTCTGGTCCCTTCACAGCACCTACTAGACTAAGGCGAAGTGGTTGCATCACTTTCCCCATTCCGATGCCTTGCTCATTGATCCAATCCTTCACGATAGACTCTATATTCTTCGCTTCGAATGTCTCGATACCTTTTATTACTTCAGACACTTGTGTCATAATATCAGATGTATCTTCTTTCCAATTCTTTAATGCCTTAGCATCGTATGCTGTTGGTTTTACGAAGAAGAAATCACTCAGCTCATAGAAATCAGCTACGAATGTTGCTCTCTCTTTGATTAATCCTACTACTTTCTCTACATAAGCATCTGTCGCTTCGATACCGTTATCTTTTAAGATTACTTGGTATGCCTTAGCTAAGTCAGCATCGCTCTGTAGTTTCAGATAGTGTTGGTTAAACCATTTGTTCTTCTCTGGGTCAAACTTAGCACCTGCCTTGTGTACACGTGTTAAATCGAACTTCTCTACTAGCTCTTCTAAAGAGAAAATCTCTTGATCTGTACCGTCATTCCATCCTAATAAAGCAAGGAAGTTTACCACTGTCTCAGGGTAGAATCCTCTCTCTCTATATCCAGAAGACTTCTCTCCAGATGTAGGATCTTGCCAATCTAATGGGAACACAGGGAATCCTAGTTTATCTCCATCACGCTTAGATAACTTACCGTTACCTACTGGCTTAAGGATTAGAGGAAGGTGAGCGAACTCAGGAGCTTCCCATCCGAATGCTTTGTATAACAACTCGTGTAGTGGAAGAGAAGGTAACCACTCTTCACCTCTAATCACGTGTGATGTCTCCATTAGGTGGTCATCCACGATATTAGCTAAGTGATATGTCGGCATCCCATCACTTTTATACAACACCTTATCATCTAATAAGCTCGTTTCGAACTTGATATCACCTCTGATAATATCTTTTAGATGTAAAGTCTCACCTACAGGAGTCTTAAAGCGGATAACATAAGCCTCACCATTAGCTATCTTAGTATCCACTTCTTCTTTACTTAATTTAAGAGAAGTACTCAGCTGCTCTCTATTCGTATGATTATATATAAATGTCTTTCCTTCAGCTTCAGCTACTTTTCTTAATTCGTCTAATT
Source organism: Myroides sp. ZB35 (assembly GCF_001865835.1). Classification (NCBI taxonomy): domain Bacteria; kingdom Pseudomonadati; phylum Bacteroidota; class Flavobacteriia; order Flavobacteriales; family Flavobacteriaceae; genus Myroides; species Myroides sp. ZB35. The sequence continues at coordinate 1,162,370 of NZ_CP017769.1, forward strand.
CTTCAGCAGTATCAAAAGCGTAGTATGCCCATCCACTCTCGATTAGTTGATCAGCATATTGTTTGTACAATTCCTTGCGTTCACTCTGTCTATAAGGTCCGAACTTTTCATTCTTACCGATAGTCTCATCAGGTGAAATCCCTAACCATTCTAAAGCTTCTAATATATAAGCCTCAGCTCCTGGTACAAAACGATTTTGGTCAGTATCCTCTATTCTGATATAGAATACTCCGTTGTGCTTTTTAGCGAATAAATAATTGAATAATGCGGTTCTTACGCCACCAATGTGTAATGGTCCAGTTGGACTTGGTGCAAAACGCACGCGAACTTGCTTAGCCATTTTGTTTAAAATTTTTTACAAAGATAAATACTAAGGCCATTTATCTACTGATATTTAGTATAATATTTTACTACTCTATCTATTTCTAAATAGATCAAACGCGTTTATCAATAAATGTAATAGGTTTACGACTCATTGGATTAAACACGATAGGTTGCAGTGTATCAAATGCTTCAAAGACTACTTTAGGTGCTACACGTAGTTTAGCTCTAAAGGTATCTTTGATATTCTTAGAGAATTCTTGACTCGTATCTTCAGTCACAATGCGAATTACTATCTCATCTGTTCCGATATCATTTGTAGAAACTTCTATAAGATGTAACTTAATCTGAGGAAAAGAATTCAACAAATCTACTATTGCAGGTGGATATAATGTCGTCCCTTTATATTTTATCATATGTCTCTTGCGTCCTTCTACAGGTCCTAAGCGATAAGTATGTCTACCACAACGACAAGGAGATACATGTTTACGCACCATGTCACCTGTCTTAAAACGGATTAAAGGCAGCGCCTCAACCCCCAATGTAGTCACCGTCAACTCTCCTAATTCTCCATCTGCTACTACATGATTCTCGTCATCTAATACTTCAGTGATAATCAACTCCGGATTCACATGTCCTCCTTGTGTAAACTCACATTCTGTAAATGCCGCTCCCATCTCTGTAGAAGCATATGTTGAATATAATTTAATATCCCACTTCTCTGTGATTCGCTGAGCCAAAACAGAAGGTGTCAAATCATCCTTACGAAGCGCTTCTCCAATACAGATTACGCCTTTTACACTACTTTTATTATAGTCTATGTCATTCTTCTCGGCATAGTCTATCAACTTCAATAAAAATGAAGGAACAGCTATTAAATACTTTGGTTGATACTGTAAGATAGAGTCCCATTGTAGTTGTGGGATACCAGCTCCTACACGAATAACTCCAGCCCCTAGCTTTCTCAACCCTAAGAAATAAGCTAATCCTGCCATAAACCGTCTATCGATTGTTGTCATCAGCTGTACCACATCCCCCTGTTGTACCCCTGCACACTTAAAGGATTGATACTCATTCTCTGCTAATCGCTCCAAATCACCATCGGTCAACCCAAATGTAACAGGGTCTCCCAATGTTCCCGAAGTAGTGGCATAATCAATAATAGAAGTTTTAGGTACACAGAAGAAAGCATCATTCTGTCTCTGCAAATCATCTTTAGTTGTCAAAGGTAATTGCTGTAAATCTTCTATTGTTTTAATAGTAGCTATATCAATACCTTTCTCTTTAAACAAAGTTTTATAGAAAGGAGAGTATTCATTGACATAAGCTAAGACTTCTTGTAGCCTTTGCTCTTGATATTTCAGAATATCTTCTTTAGGTTGATAATCTATACGAGAACTTTCCATTACTTATTTCTTATTTTCTTTAAATACTTCTTTATTTTCTGTTCGGCAGGTAAGGTTGTCACTTCTTTAGTCAGCGCTGTATTAAACTCTTCACGAGCTAAAGAATACTGCTTCTTTTGCATATAATACAATGCTGTACGGTAATAGACTAACCAATACTCAGGATTCAACGCCTGATACGTTTTAATGTATTCCTCTGAGACTTTTTCCTTATCCTTTATCACTTGCTGAAAGACTTGGTCTTCTACTCTAAAGCGTTCATAATCTTTAAACGCATTACTATCGATAAACTTGTCTTTGGCTATCGTTAAACTATCAATCCCTAAATGATAACCTCTATTTTCTTTACTAAAAATCTCATTCAAATCATACGCAACGAACTCTCCTAGTTGATAAGGATTAGAAGATATCCATACGAGTCTTTTCTCAGGTTGAAAGACAATACCATGGTGTGCTAAGAGTTGATTCAATGCCTTCTCATTTCCATATCCTATTTCCTTTCCATTTAGTCCTTTTGTATCTCTGAGTATCTCTACCATCTTCTGAGGAGTCAACACCTCAGCATTATGTACATACTCACTGACCTTATCCCATCTGTATTGCGAGTGACTCTCTTCGATTTGTTTGGTATTTCGCTTATCCTTTTTAAAGGCGTCACTCTGGAAGTGGTTCGAGCAGATTAATGCACTGCTATTCGCTACGTCATATACCCCAAAGTTCTTAGGCGCTATCTCTATCAATATTGCCTTTCTATCTGCCGCACTTCCCACCATGATAGACTCAGATACAAATACTTTCTTTGTCTTAGCAATGGCGATCGCTTGTTCTATATTATCAGCATATTGTAATATTTCACGAGCTACTACAGAGATAGGTGTTTTTGCCTTCAGTGGGATAGAAGACTTTCCAGCATTTAGTGTTACAGTAAGTCCCTTTTCATTCATTCCTGATACCACACCTGTCATACCTCCCCATGTCACAGACATAAACGCATTGCCTTTATCAGGTTGTATAAAAGCGATAATCTTATTCTCTGCAAAATCATCTCCTACATAGAAGTCAAAGTTTCTCCCTATCAACAATCCACCATCAGCAGAGTTCTCATCCCATACTGCAAGAGATGTACATCCTACTAAAGCTAGATCCTGAAAAGCATGTCCTATGTCATGCGCTCCGTGAAGATAAAGATTGCGCTGGTAAGCTGGTCCTAAGAAATCAAATCGGGTAGTAGCATACTTACTTAGTCCGTATATCTCAGCTTTATACTCATTCGGAATATATTGATATAAGTCTCTATTGTAATACTTCAATAGTTTAATCAACATCCTCTGTTTAAATCCTGCTGGTACAAACTCCTCTACTTTTGAGAAGAAGATTGTTTCTTGCTTTTGATACAAATCCTTTGTTAGAGCTCCTGTATTTAATCCAATTTGATAAGGATCACCACTAACATACAATTCCCATAATTGTTGTTTATTCTTACTTAAAAAGCCTTTATCAGTTATGCGAATACTATCCTGTATGATACTAACTTCTGGCGTAGCGGCATCCCATCCTTCTAGAATAGGAACATCTTTCAATCCTTTCTTTACACCACAACTTCCTAGTAAGGCACATATGATTAGAGTCCCAATATATCTATACCAATGCTTCATCATCTCTATACTTATTGAGTTTCGTAAGCAAAGAATCTTTATCTACCATCTCTAGACAAGTTACAAATGCACCTATAGTCACTCCCATTACTCCGTGCATACGCACATTCTGCCCTGAGAAGAATAAGTTGCCTATCTTCGATCTCGGAGAGATAAATGTCTTCATAGGGCTATTAGCATCCTTGATAAATCCGTACATATTTCCTCGTTCTGACCCTATAAAATCTCTATAAGTCAAGGGCGAAGAGGAATGAACACTCTTTATAGCCCCGCAGATACCAGGATATTTAGACTCTAACTTAGCTAATAGAAGTTGCTCTTTTTCTCGTTTAAAATCTTCATAACTAGTTCCTCTAGTTCCTAGATTCTTTATCGTCGATACATTATAGGTCTCTTCCCACTGCTTGACTTCATCGAAATCCATATAGGTCATCACCGTCATACTATCTGCCCACTCTTGTGCAGGAGAAGTACAGTTCATAGAAGCCACTAATAAGTTAGGCCATCTACCTGCTGCTTTGTGATGTGTATCCCATACATCCTCTATACTGTTGTAGTGGTATATATTGCTATTCTGATAAGGGTAACTCTCCTTCTTAAACACAATGTAAAGTGAGAATACCGAAGGTACCTCCTCTAAACTCATAATACGCTTTACAAATGGTTTAGAGAAACTCTCTGTCCCTACCATGCGTATCGTGTGCTTCAAGTTAATATTAGAAACAAACTGATCTGCCGTATACTGCATCCCATCTGCTGTCTTACATGAAGCCAATTGTTGGTTGTCAAAAACAAAACCTACAACTTCTTTATTCTTGTAGATCTCTCCTCCATAACTCTTCAGTACTTTGATAAGTGCTCTACTGATTTGACTTCCTCCATTGACACATCTCCAAGCACTCTGTATGTAAGAATTGACTGTCAAGGCATGTACATATAAGGGTGTCTTCTCCTTATCTGCTACGTATAAAAAGTTAGAACCTATAAGCACTGCTTTTAACTTTTCATTACTTGTTATTTCATCTAAGAAATCGATCAACTTAATACTTACGATATTCTCGTCATATCCTTTCCCTCCTTCGAGGTAATACATCGGGAAGCGGTGACAGATATCATTGATAGTATCACAATACTTTCGCAGTGCGACCTCTTCTTCGGGGAAGAACACAAGTAATTGTTGCACAAAGTTTTCATACCCTTGTGCATGTGGATAATCAATCATTTCGTCTTCAAAGGAGATAAAGTCATATCCATTCTCATCTAAGCGATATAGTTTCAACTTATCCATAATCTCTAGATAAGAGAAATACTTATACAGATTCTCACCGACATCTAGACCTCCGATATAGTGTACCCCTGTATCGAACACAGACTTATCACGAGCGAACGTCTGTAGGTTACCTCCATACTGTATGTTCTTCTCCAGTACGCAGACTTTCTTTCCTTCTTTTGCTAATATTACAGCAGAAGCTAATCCCCCCAGACCGCTTCCTATCACAACTACATCATACTTCTTCTCCATAACTTTTATTCTCTTAGATACACACTGATATATTCATTCTGTACAGATAATTTGAAACTTCTATCAGGTACATACTCCTTTACTTTTCTATGTAACACTACTATCTTATGGATAGTAGTAGGTACTTCACTACTTACTATTGTAGATACTAACATCGTGTTGACACTACCATCTATTTCAAGTACATCAGTTATATATTCTACCGTTCTACACTTTGTTACATAATTGGTTTGTGCTACGCTACGCTTGTAATCATCTTGAATATAAGCATACACTTTGCGCTTGCTCTGTTGTAAAGTTAACAAGAAATTAATCTGTCCATAGTCCTCTCCCACATGCAATATCTTCTCTTTGTCAGACAAGTGATTATCCAATTCATAATAGTCCTCTGCATAATGCTTAAAATCATCTTTCACCTCTTTCAATATACTGCCTTCTTTATAGAAATATCCTAAGAACAATTTACGTCTAAAGTAATTCTTATCCTCTAGTTGTCTTCTAATAACTCTAAACTGTTCTTTGTAGAATTTACTTATCTTCTTTGTTCGCTCTGAGTAATCCTCACCATACGATCTATCTTCATAAGTAATGCGTTCTCCTACTGTAGTAATAATGTGCCCTCCATATATGATATAATCTCTCTTTCCATTAACCTCAGCATTCCCATGTATATACATAGGTATAATATCTAACTTCAAGGTCTCTGCTAAGAAGAAAGCTCCTTTGTGGAAGCGCTGTACATCATTGGTCAATGAGCGTGTTCCTTCAGGAAATATCATCAACGAGAATCCTTGTTTCACACGTTCCTCTAAGTGCTCTACACTATTATCTACCCCATTAGATACAGGATAGAACCCAGCCATCTGTACCGCTCTACCAAAGATAGGTGACTTATATACCCAGTCATTCACTAGATAGACTATATTTGAGTTAACCATTCCTATCGTCAATGAATCTAAGAATGACGTATGATTAGCTATAATAACTGCTGGCTTCTTGAAGTCTTCTTTTTGCTTATTGATAATCCCTTTTTTCACAAATGGGTTTAAGTATAATACAGAAGCCATATACAAAGACATTCCCTTGCCAAACAACCTCAACTTAACTACTTTTCGCATAGGCAATATGAACATCAATATCCTTGCAATAAAAGAGTACAATACACCACATACCCCAAAATAGGTAAATGATACAATACTAAACAATACTAAACGCAACGTAATAGGTGACTTTCCTTTCTGCTGTCTATTTGTAAAACAGAAGCGATATAAACGAGGATATAATACAAATGCCGAAATAGCCGATACAGACAATCCTATCAAAGACACTACAGAGATAGAACGCAAGGCTGGATGCTTCGCAAATATCAGTGTACCTATAGCTAATAGTGTTGTCAATACAGCCAAGATAATAGACGAACGATACATCACACTCTCATTCTTACCCGTTGTATATTCTTTCTGCAAGGCATTCGTCATAAATATAGTGAAGTCCACTCCCTGACCGAATATCAAGGTACACACGATCGAACTAAAGATATTAAACTCTATGTGAAACAGTCCCATCAGACCTGTAGTAATAAATCCGGTAATGATGATCGGTACCATACTCACTAGTACCATCTCTATACGTCTAAAGAAAAACCATAGAATCAACAATACAGCAATCAAAGAATAATTGACCAAACTCGTAAAGTCTTTCACCAGATTACTCAAGAAAGTCTCATTAATAGCCTTCCTATCAATCACCAAATACTCTTCTGGCCCTTTTAACTCATCGACAAATGCAACTCTATTGTTTTCTTGTACTTTGACCAACGTATTAATTGTATAGAATCCATCCTTCTCTATGAAGAACTCATCCATAATCTGAGGATTCAACTTTATATATTCTTGAATTGGAATAACACCAAAGCTCGTATCTAATAAATCATAGAACCCCTCATACGTACTTTCCATAAAGTCATATCGCTGTCCTTCTCTGATCAGTGTATGCTTTATACTTGATATATCTTGCTTTGCCCAGAATGTGTCCCAAAGCTTAATCTTCTGCTCTTGTTGACTCTTAGATAATACAATATTGCCTAGTGAACTATACTGCAAGATATGTCCATCTGCTTTCTCACTCTTTAAGTGCTGAGCTAGTCGTGCATTATCTTCTACCACATCATCTACAGATTCTCCATAGCACGTTATATACAAGGATTTACTATTGCTATCTAAGGTACTATTGAGCTTTTCTTCTGCTTGTTTTAATTCTTCTGGAAAGTAGTTCATCGAAGACAAATCCTTATCGAAAGTAGTCTTGTCAAAAGTAAAACAACTTACTACAATCGCTAAAAGACATAGTCCAAACAACCACTTACTCTTATCAAAGGGAAACTTAGCTACTTTATCTATTAGTGTATTCGACTTGCCTACCAAATCTTTCTCAGACGGTTTATACAGATGAGGTATGAATAGCAAGGAGAATAGACCTGCTGCCATCACTGTAATAGACGCAAATATTCCCAAGTCTTTTAAGGCTTCTGAATGCACAAATACTAGACATAAAAAAGCAATGGCTGTCGTAGCACAACTCATTATGATAGGTCTAGTGATCTCTCTATACACTTCTTTTATATCTCCACTATGCTTGTAGTGTGTCATAATATGCAGGGCGTAGTCTATCGTAATTCCTATCAATATAGCCCCTACACTCAACGATATAGCAGATATAGAATCCTTGATAAAATACAAGACAAACAAGGCTACTAATGCAGCACATATAGTCGGGATAAACAGTATGACTGGAATAAATAGTTTGCGATAAAAGGCTACTAATAGAACCATGAGCACTGTCACAGATATAGCTACGGTCTTCTGTATATCACTCTTGATCTGCTTAGCATTAGCTACAGCTACAAAAGAAGCTCCGAAATAATCTACACTTACTTTATCAGCATACGTTCCATTCAAGCTCTCTTTTACCTCTTCTAAATAGTTGATAAAAATAGTATTGTGCTCCGTCTCTGTACCGTCATATACAGGATCAATGAACAAGAGTAGCTTATCCTCGTCTTTGTTCATGATATACCCATCCACAAGGTGGAAGTCATCACCGATATTGAGTTGTTGCAGCTTCTGTAGTGCCATAAAGCCTATCCCCATTGGGTCTCGCTGTATGAACTGCTTCGCTACCATTCCCGTAGGAGAGATTAGCGTCTTATAGTTGGCTTCTACGACTTGCTTTAAACTATCATTATTCAGTTTGGCTTCTATTTTTTCATAGTCACTTTCTTCTAAAAACAGGGGCAAGTGTGCATAGACAAAGTTAATTGCTTCATTGATATTCTCATCATCTACCTTGCCTTGTATAGACTTGACATATTCGTTCTTCACCGCTAGAGAATCTAAGAACTGATCAGCTAACGTCACTAAGTCTTCTGTAGTTCCCTCTTGTTGTTTCTCTATGATAACTGATATCTTATCTGAGAAACGCAGCTGACTAAGTACTTTCGAAGTAATGCTTGTCTTTTCATTCTTTGGTAATATACGAGTGATATCCTCTTCGAACTTAATATTTAAAACCCCATAAGCTGTTAATACCACAAAAAGTAAGGATAGTATAAAGAACATTACTTTGTTCTTCTCTCCCCATTTATAAATATGATAAAATACACTTGACATTACTTCCTTTTTTTATTGAATACAGATAATAATACATAACTCACTGTTCCGAACAGTACACTCATTACACTTGCTAGGACAATACTTCCCACTAGATACTGTACTAAGTGTGCAGACATAGAGGCTATAGAATACTCATCTAAGATAATATCTTTCGTCCCATGTGGAACCAAATAATATCCTAGCTGCAAAGATGCAAATACGATAATAGGTATCATCGGTGGTATACTCACATTCGAAAACGTAAATGCCAACACTTTATTCAACCTGAATGTGATAGCTAAAAAAATAGATAAGAACGACTGTAGTCCCCACAGTGGCGCTATACCGATGAATACCCCTAGTCCTATAGATATCGCTTTGACCCTATTCGAATCATCACTTCCTAGTATATCTTCTCTCAAAAAATCTTTAAACCTTTTTTTTTTGAAACGTCTAAAAAAATTCCTTGGGATAATATAGACCAACAGTAAGGTTACCAAAACTGTATTCAGTATACTAATACGCGTAAAGTCCTTAAATGGTCTAAAGTGAGATACCCGCTCAGACTCATCATAGAGTACTTGTACAGGTACATTGCGCACAGCTACATCATTCCATGCTGCTCGCACAATAACCTCTATTTCGAATTCAAATTTATTTGTGTAATATTTCTTTGCCAAAGACTGCAAAGGATATAAGCGATACCCTGATTGAGTATCTGTCAAAGTAATACCCGTCTCAAACCAAAACCAAAAGTTAGAAAATCGGTTGCCAAAGCTACTCTTCTTCGGTACACCCTCTTGCTCCATATTGCGAGAACCAATAAGCAATAGGTTCTTCTCTTCACTCTCCATCAACGCCTGGACAAACACAGGAATATCACTCGGATAATGTTGTCCATCACTATCTATCGTGATAGCATATTGATACCCTTGGCGTATAGCTTCTCTAAACCCAACAGTCAGTGCATTTCCTTTCCCCTTATTCTCTGGTAAATGAATAGTATGCAACTCTCTGTTATAATCTGCTAAAATAGCTGAGGTATCATCTGTAGAGCCATCGTTAATGACAATTATCTTATTCGTATAAGACAATACTCCATCGATAACACGCCGTAAAGTCTTGTGGTTATTATAAGTGGGAATCAAGACACAAATGCCCAATTCGCCTATGGTATTATGTATGTTAGGTAAGGTAAGGTCTTCTTTCATTTATTCATCTTCCATTACAGAAGTTTATTTCTGTCATCAGTAGTAAATGCTTTTGATTGTTTCGCATAACTACTAATCCATTTCTTTACATCAGCAGACTGATTGCTATAATTCTCTAGTATTACCCGTTTATCTTCTTGTATATTCGCTTTATACTTCACGATATTCGGTACGTGTTCTTGTATGATGAGCCTGATTAATCTTATTTCTACATCCTTTGGCTTACTAGCTACTGCTCCATCTAGCAGTGCAGCCCCCTGTACGATTAGCGCTTTTTTATTCTTAATACCTTTCTCGAATTTAGCTTTCGTGATTAGCGCACTTCCTTTGTAAGCATTGCCCAAATCTGTGTTATCTAATTTTAGAGTCTGATTATAGAACGCTTCTGCTAGTTCTACAGACTCTCCCGCGTGTTCAAAACGTTCTCTGATACTAGTCGTCGAAGTCTGAAACAGCATCATTGCACTAATGAAAATAACAGTTAAGAATTTCATATCTATTTCTTGCTATAAGTACTACTCATTTTTAAAGCGATAGTACCTACAAAGTCGATAGTACTCTTCACCTTTACGATTTCGTCTACCTCATCTACCTGTAGCGAAAACGTTAGTTCATTACACTTCTCAGGATTAATCAAGGCCATAAACTTCACATTGATTACCTGTTCCATAAAAAGTTCACACTTCGAGATTGATTCAGACAATTCTTTAATGATCTGCATCATACATATACCAGGCATTACAGGATTATTTGGAAAATGTCCTTTAAATACATCATGCGTGGTATTTAATCGTACTAAGGCAGTATATTGATTCGCTGTAGTCTCTTCTAAATTAACTACTTCATAAAAATTGTCGATAAGCATAAATACCTATATTATTTCTTAAAAAAACTTTAATGCAAAACTAATTAAAAAAAACATACTGTTATTTAAACGCCATTTAACTTCTTCACAAAAAAAACAGAAGTTCTAGCATTTATTTTCTTATTTAATCTATATTCTTCAGCAAATAACAATAAAATTTCCCTGCATATTAGGTTAATTTTTAATTATACACAAAAGAAATAAATATATAATAGAAACTCATTATATCACCTCTATTCATCCTTTCACCACTCCTATACAGAATATAACACATTAATTACAAAACGATTAACACACTAAAACTCCTCCTTTCAAAACAATACGTAGCTACTTCTCTACTGACTGCATCACCCAATATTCATCACAGAAATAACAACACTCCACAATGCAGACTAGAAACACAAAGGTAAAAAACAGACTAAAATTCATATTTCGCCCTAATTTCTCTATTTTTCCGAGTATACAAAATCGGGGTGGTCGGCTTGTGGTCGGCATATGATAGGCATTTGGTCGGCTTAAAAATATTGTTTTAAGCCGACCACATACCCAGCACTAGCCTAGCATACTGGAAACATAGTGAGCTAAACATATCGTATTTTACACCTATTGTATCTTAAATAGCACACATTGCACTACTTATCTGTAAATAAAAAGTAGGTAATCAAGAAAATTATATACTTAAAAAAGGGATAAAATTGACACGCTAAACTGTCTAGAAAGGAGGCAAACACTAAAATAATGTAATACTAGTATCTGTCTGAATAAAACGATTTTATGATCTGTTCTTCTAATTTTAGGATGTGATCCTCCCTTATACAATGTCACACTAGGCTTCCTAATACGAACGAAATTTCAAAAACTACAAATACTATTAGCTCTGTATATCGAGTAAATAATCATGAAAAAACAGCCATAAAAAAAGTCGATTAAACGCAATGTTATTGCGTTTAATCGACTTTGAATATATTTATATACTGTGTACTAGAACTTCAAATAGGCTCCTATCTGAAATGTATTATTACGCATATAATCCGAATCATCATATCGACTACTATAGTGATACTCATCAGCAGATGCATTAATACTCACTATACCAGGCATCCAGCGAGCTTCTATCCCGATGCGCTTGGTAATATCGATACCGATACCGAGGTTAAGTGTTAAGTCAATAGGAGTGACATTATACTTACTGCTATTCGTTGCTATAGCTAAACCAGGTCCTGCTTGTAAATTAATCTTACCAAAATAGAATTTATTAATCACGTTAATGTCTATGTAACTAAGTTTTAATTCATCTGCATCTCGCTGATACGGATCATAATGTGGATTATTATTTGTTCCTTTCACTCCTTGACGTGAGTATATCAGCTCAGGTTGTAATTCATAAAATCTAGCAAAACGAATAGGTAATTGTATCCCTGCGTAAAAATCAGTGCGATAATCTCCACCTATATTAGTTACATTACTAATACTCCAACCACCGCGTATACCGGGATTAAGTATCTTTCTCTTCTCTTTAGCATAAGACTGACTTACCCCCATGACTATTAAAAGTGTAAGTAATAGTTTTTTCATAATTATAGTGTGTTTATAGTAGCCAAAAGAGATTAGAATCTAAAGTAAGCTCCTACTTGAAGTATATTGTTGCGCATTTCGCCATTATCACTATCATAGTAATAATCATTAATACCAATCAGACCAGGCATCCAGCGAGCTTCTATCCCGATGCGCTTGGTAATATCAATACCGACACCTAAATTAATAGTTAGGTCTACTGGGGTCATTTCTGATACGTTATTATGAGCTTGGATGGCAATACCTGGTCCTACCTGAAGATTCAATCGACCAAAGTGAAACTTATTAATCACATTGATATCAATATACCCCATTTTTAAATCAACTGAACGACCATGTCCATTCTCATAATAGATTCTGTCAACGATATTATCTGCCCCTTGACGAGAGTACACTAATTCTGGTTGAAGCGAATAAAACTTAGCTAAGCGTATAGGAAGTTGCACCCCTACATAGACGTTTGTACGGGAGTCCCCCCCAGAGTTTACAACACTGCTAAAGTTCCATCCTCCACGAACACCAGGCGTTAGTATTCTTTGTTTCTTTTGTGCATAAGACTGACTTATACCCATGATTAATAAAAGTGTAAGTAATAGTTTTTTCATAATTATAGTATCTGTGTGGTTCATACTTCTTATTTACTCATCAGTCATAGGGGTAAGTATTATACGCATCGGAAAATTGTAATGTTCTATCGATAAGATAGGCTTATCATTCTCTGATTGTACATAATTATATGATACTTTAGCTTTCTTCGGTGTACCATAGACTAGGCGAGAAACTCTGCCTAAGGCATTGTCCCAAAACACGACAGTCTCTAACTTATTATACCTTCCTAAGAAGACTGTATCGTCTTCTCTTAGACTAAGTTTCTTCACAGGTAACTGAACAGCAGTAAACAACTGAAAATCTTTAGCTAAGATATTTAATATTAGCTTCTTATTTATATCACTCATCACATAATTAACAGCATATTTATCCGAATAAATAGAAAAATCAAATAATGTGTTTCCAAAATCAGAAGTCATAACCACTCTGTGCTGATTCTCATCCATGCGCTTAACCACTAAGAGCCCACTTAGTTCGTGTTTAAACACTGTCATATTTGCCCTAAAGATGTGTTCTTCACCTAGGGTAGCAAAATAGTTATTCTCGATAACACTCTCCTGAGTAATAAAGCTATCTGTATAAATACCATCGAGCTTAATACTCTTACACGATACCGCTAAAAGGCTACACAGACTAATTAGTAAAACTCGAATCATTTAGTTTGATATTCGTTTTCTTATTCTTAAATACGATGCGTGTGTAGTCATCCGAAGGCTCCACTAACTTCACTTCAGATACAGTACTCTGCCCTTCATCGAAGTATAAAACGATCTGTGAGATATACTGAGATATATCTTTACTTAGAGGGATAAGCTTCGCTATACTGCGTTTATTATCTCTGAAATAAGAAATTTTAAACTCCTTTTCATCAAACATATTCCCACTGATACTGCCTACAATAAGGTTATTGATCTTAGCGAACTTCTTGTTATTTCCTATATCTACCTTGTTCTTCTTACCTTGATCATTGATGCTTATTTTATTGTCTTTAAAGGCAATGCTGTACTCAAACGGCGTACTGTATTTCCACAGTAGCTTATTAGGCACTTGTAATAGCATTTCACCTTTTGACTCGATGTCTTTTGACATAAAGCTCATGTGCTTATACTGCGTAAAGTCTGTAGATAAGCTTGTTATTTCTTTGGTTTTAGAGACAACCTCTTTCTTAAATGAAGCAATCTCAGCTTGACTCATTGCTTTTTCTTGTGCCAATGAGACTGTTGTCATCACCAGTAAAAACAATGTACTTAATACCTTTTTCATACGTTTAATCATTTAATAATTGGTCTAGAGTGACCATCTCATATCCCTGTTTAGTCAGTTCGATAAGCAGTAGCTCTAGCGCCTGTACACTCTTATCTGTCGTATCGTGTAGTAAGATAATAGCTCCAGGTCTAATCTTGTGTTTTATACGTTCAAAAATACGTTGTTCTGTTTCAATAACAGTATCTAAAGACCGAATATTCCATCCTGCTACCTTATAAGTTGTTCTAGCCAAGGCTTTGGCGATATTAGGATTAGTCACCCCAAAAGGAGGTCTGTACCACCTCGGTCTAATACCGGTGGTATCTACTATCGTCTGTTCTGCTGTTATTATCTCTTGATAAACCTCATCTGCTGAGAGAAACCCCATACGTGTAGTGTGTGTCTGGGTATGGTTGCCAATAAGATGACCTTGTGCTAACACCTGTAGAAGAATGTCAGGATGCTGTGCTACTTGATTGCCAATGCAAAAGAAAGTTGCTTTTGCCTTATACTGTGTCAATAATTCAAGTACTTTAGGAGTGAATAGGGTAGGACCATCATCAAAGGTAAGGGCTATGCGCTTGCGCTTCTCCTGTTTTTGATGAGATACAGCCTTTGTAAACACGTTTAATCTCATATCAAATGCACCCCAAGCAAGTAAGCCTATCCAAAGCACTCCACCTAAGATAAACCACCAACTGCGAACTGAATCTGTAAAAATAAGAATAACAACTACTGTGGAATACAAGATTCCAAAGAAGTTGATACGTTTAAATCTCAGCATTTTCTAAGTAAAGTTAAACTGTGGTCTTTTCCGTCAAACTGATTATACACTAAAACATACGTTATCGACTTGGACTCACCTGTGCTAAATAGTTGTTGGTATTTAAGCATTTCGCAGGCATTTAAAAGACCAAATGCCGAAGCAGTATGATACTCTCCACTAAACTCTTTGAACGTCTCTACGGCGCTATTTGCACACGTAGTTTGCGCATGTAAGTAATAATCTCCATCGTTCGAAGTCAGATTACTACCCAGTACTAAAACGTCAATCTGCTCAGTAGTTAAGTTATTTCGAGACAAGAAGCTTTCGATAAAGTCTTGTACTGAATCTATTCTGTTGCAAATATCTGTGTCGACAATCTCCGCATAAGACTGCTCAGACTGCTGCTTATCTAATACTAAGAAAGTAGCTCCCTCCCCATAGTTAACCCCTTTAGAGAATATCTCTTCTGGTGTATTTATCTTCTTCGCCAATTGAAGAAATCTCATCGTAATATCTCCTATCTCATCTACACCTCCGATTAAAGCATTATTTAACTCACCTGACTGTATCTGTAAAATACCGTCCAAAAGAGCAGACTCAAAAGAAGTATTTTGATGTACATAAGTAAAGTTATATCCCATACACTGTAGCTGTAGAGCTATCTGCCCACCAACTGTATTATGGGTAGATTGAATAAACGAAGTAGGAGTAAGGTAACTCTCGTTGTTCTCTAACATCGTAGATAAAAACTTCTCAGAGTCTATCAGACACCCTAATCCTGTGCCAGTAATCACAGCGTCAGGTATCGTTATATTAGCCTCTTCTAATGCGGTATGTGAAGCGAATATCCCCATCTTCACACCCTTAGCCATACGTCTAATCATCCCAGCAGGGATAAGATCTCTATAAGAAGGTTGTTTCGCTAGATTAATACCCTGAGACACCTGTGTTAAAGATGTAGCTTTAAAGTTTCTAGATCCCTCTTGACAAGAGACAGACCCTAGTCCATTTACATACACTTTCATAGCTTAGATTTTAGAGAATATAACAGTCGAACAATTACCTCCAAAACCAAAAGAATTTGATAATACAGTATTAATCTCTTTGTGCATTAGAGTAGTCTGTGGTCTTATCGAAAGTTCTTCCATTGGAGTAACGAAGTTTTGGTTCGGAAATACTACACCATGTGTCATTGCAAGTATACTATATACCGATTCTATAGCTCCTGCTGCTGCAAGAGTATGCCCTGTATAGGGCTTTGTAGAGCTAAACATAGGCATATCATCTTCGAATATGCGTTGCATCGCTCTTCCTTCTGATAAATCGTTGTTCGGAGTAGCCGTGCCATGAGCATTGATATAGTCTATTTGTTTAGGAGATAGATTAGCCATTTTTAATGCCTTTTGCATCGCTAAGTAAGCACCTTCACCATTCTCTGATGAGGCTGTCTGATGGTATGCATCATTGGCATTAGCATATCCACTTACTACACCTAGTATAGTTCTACCGTCTGCTATAGCGATATCTTCACGCTCTAGTACTAAATAAGCAGCAGCTTCTCCTAGATTTAATCCTTTGCGATTGTGATCAAATGGCGTATTATATCCATCTGTAAGAATCATCAAGGTATTAAACCCATTAACGGTAAACTTAGACAATGCATCAGTACCTCCTACGATAACACGGTCTAACTTACCCGCTCTAAGCAATCTAGATCCTTGCATAATCGCATTCGCAGCAGAAGAACACGCAGTACTAATCGTAGTCACTAATCCGTGAAGTCCTAAATAATCTGCTATCTTCTCTGTAGAGTCACCAGCTCCCTGTGTATCAATATACTTTCTGCTCTCTACGCTAGTCTCAAACTCATAAAAGAACTTCTCAGTATAATCCATTCCACCTACAGAAGTAGAAGATATCAATCCCGTCTTACGGTCATTGATATCTTGTATTCCTGCATTTGTAACAGCCTCTCTAGCTGCATATGCTCCTAGTAAAGCTGTACGCGTATAATTATTATCACTGCTCAATCCTAGTGCTGTAATTAACTCCTCAGTAGTCATTTTGACTTCACCTACTTTAATTACTCCACGGTGAATAGACTCGAATAAAGTCAGTTCATCTATACCAGATTGACCTGAAATAAGGGCATTGTAGTTCTCTTCGACAGTATTACCTATCGCAGAGATAATCCCCATACTTGTAATAACGATACGCTTCTGCATAGCAAATTATTTAGTTCTGTTAGCAGCAATATAAGTTGCCATTGTTTCAACTGACTGAAAGATACTACGTCCTTCTTTTGGATCACTTAACTTAATCCCGTAATCTTTGTCCATTAATACAATTAACTCTAAAGCATCAATAGAGTCTAATCCTAGACCATCGCCGAATAGTGGATCGTTATCTTGGATATCTTCCACTGCAATATCTTCTAAGTTTAATACTTCAATGATTTTTCCTTTTAATTCAATCTTTAAATCTTCCATTATATCTTATATATTTCTTTAATATTCTCTTTTGTGTGTTCTATTTTTCCTTGTTGTTGAGGTTCTACGACATACCCAAAGAACTGATACGTTCCTTCTAAATACTCTACCCAAGCACAGACAACCTTCTTCGCTCTATTAGTCTCTAGTAAATACGATGCTTGTGCATACATCAAATCAATATCGAAACGAGGCGAAATAAAAAACGTGTTCTCTGACTGTAGTTTATGTCTTATACTAACCTCTGCCAAACATATATTAGCCAATGTATAGACAAATACGGCAGGGCTAGGATAGAAGTTATCTCTGTCAACTATAGTCTCACTGTGTTTCAAGTCTGTATCTAGACTAGAACTAGCATTGCTAAACAACAGTGCAATATCATGGGTCGGTTTTTCAAATACCTCATCCATCAATAAACATTCTGCTCCAATAAACGCTAGCTTACTCATCGGATCCATTTTGAAAAACTTCGAATAATCTATTTCATTTGCTTTATAATATGCCTTAACAAAGGCAGCAAAGTCACCTTTATCTCCAGTAAATACGACTTTATCATTAAGGCTAACTACTTCGTCTGATACAGTACACCATTTGCTGATGCTATATTTATATTGTTCAGTCATATTTAATTTCGTTTAGCAATTAATAAAGCAGTATTAGACCCCCCAAAACCAGACGCTGTCTTCAAGGCAATATTTAAAGGTAATGTACTCTTCGTCGTAATCATATTCAAGACTCTAGATACACCTGATACTTCATAACCTCTAGAGACAACCAATTGATTGTGCAGCATACTTTCTATCACCATCACAAGTTCTAACAGTCCTGCAGCTCCTAGTGTATGTCCAAAATACCCTTTCAGACTATGAATAGGTGTAGTAGCCAAAGCACATCTATCAAAAGCGATAGACTCCATCTCATCGTTATAGTTAGTCGCTGTACCATGAGCAGATACTAAATCAACTTGCTCAGCTGTAATACCCGCTTCTCGCAAAGCTCCTTGTATACTTAGATATAGTCCTTCTCCTGTACGTGAAGGACCTGATATATGGTTTGCATCTGCTATAGAAGCTTCTCCTATCACTTCGAATGCTACTGTGTGCTCCTTGTGCTCTGATGATAAATGTATCGCTGCTGTAGCCTCACCTAGTGTAACTCCTTTTCGATTAATATCAAAAGGTCTACATGGCTCATCACTCATCGCCTGAAAACTATTGAAGCCAGACACTACAAATGGTGTTAATTCATCACCTGCTAGAATATATGCATCTTCGCATTCTCCCATCTGTATCATTCTCTTACCGACTGACACTGCCAAGATACCCGATACACAAGCATTACAAACAACAATAGGTAGTGTACTAAATCCAAACAAATCTGCTATGCGCTGTATCATCACATTGATATCTGCACCTGTAGCACCTGTATGAGCTAGATCGCTAATATTACCTTTAGTCGTAGCTAGAATCAGCTGTGACTTAGCAGAAGGTTTTTTTTGGTCTACAATAGGCTTAAGTGCAAGGATAAGCATCTTCTCTAAGCGTGTATATACACCTGATATATTCAGCTTACTCCACTGTACTTCTATACTAGTATCCTCTATCTGACCTGCATAGATATCCTCTATAAAGCCAAGTTGTTTGACTTTCTTTATTCCTGATCGACCTTCTTGTATTCCTTGCCATGTTAGTTGCTTATCAGCGCCTACACTACTCAGACAAGAAGTAGATGTGATATATACTTTCTTCATATTACAACAAACCTACTGTTCTTTTCCACTCCTCATAAAAAGCAGGCAACTGCAAAGACAAGTTCCCTTCTTTATCTAAAAATACCTGTATAGTTTCTCCTGTACAGACTATTTCATCCTTCTGATTAAATATCTTAAATCTGAATATAATCTTAGCCGCCTGTGTATTGATATAACTCGTTTCTATACGCAATACATCCCCATACTTTACTGTTAGCTTATGCGAACAAGATGAAGATACAATAGGTGTCACATACCCATTATCAATAGCATCTAAGTACGATATCTTATACTTGCGACCGAATGCTTCTCGACCATCCTCAAAATAGGTTAGATAGTTTCCATGCCACACAATACCTAAAGCATCCGTCTCATTAAAACGAACCCTTACTTCTGTTATCTCCACTAACGGAGATACTTCGTTATAAAGATCTTTTTTTCTTATCATAAAACAGAGCAATTAAAAGTATTAATAATGAGAACAAAAGTAGCAAAATAATCATATAGCGTGCTTGCCATAAGCCTCCATCCCTTAGTAGGATAGTATAGTACCCTTCTAATGCCCAATTCATAGGTGAGGCACTAGCGATATACTGCATAAAACTTGGCATCACAAATGTAGGTACCCATACACCACTCACTGCTGCAAGTATAACTACAAATGTAGCTCCAAAAGGAGAGGACTGCTCTTGAGTCTTAGCTATTGTCCCTAACAGCACGCCTAACGACACTGCTGCTAACCCTGAAAAAAGCGTAACAATAGTAAGCGCAAATAGATTATTGCTAAACTCAAATGAAGCTAAACCTATCATCGGAAAGAAATACTTACCTACTAAAATGATAAGGTAAAACTGCAATAAACATATGGTTAAATAAGTAAATACCTTTCCTCCTAAAGTAATGATAGGTGAGGTAGGCATGGTATATAATCTAATATTTGTTCCTTGATTCTTTTCTTTGACAATATTCATCGCTAAGGGTACGATGATAAAGAAAATAGCAAATAGACTCCATGCAGGTACATTGTGTTGTACTGCATTTGGGATTTTATTAAACTCCTCATCTTTAGGCGCTATCTCTTTGAAGCTAATTAAGCTCTCCTGAGCGAATAATTCTTGTGGTTCTGAACTCTCGCTCAACTGAGTTGCAAAAGCACTGTATATCGTCTTATTCTCTATCGTAGCAACTATCTTATCAATTGCTCCTTTAATCCCTTCCTTAAAAGAAGTCTGTAGAGCAGGGTCAAAGTATAATTTAACTTCCTTCGGTGTGAATGTCTCTTGCGTACTAAGCGAATCTCCATCCATAAAGTGTGCGACTACGCGATTAACATTACTATCTATGCGTTCTGTTAAACTACTACTTAGATGCTCAGGAATTACGATAGCCAACTGATATTGCCCTTTAAGTACAGCTTCTCTTGCTCCTTGTTCTGTCAAAGGCCTATTGTTCATCTCACTAATAAACTCAAATGTACCAGACTGTTTTACTTCAGTGATTAGCTTATTAGATATCTCGCCTTTATCATTATCAACCAATAGAATTTCCATCTTTTGGTTAGTGATGTTCTCATAGGTGTTATTCTGAATTAAGGTAACTGTAATTACTAAAAATACAGGCATCACAAAGAGTATTGCCAATCCACCAAAGTCGCGAATCAACAACAAGAATTCCTTGCGTATGGTCATCCACAGTTTATACATCATCTCTTAAATTCGTTCCTGTTAGAGATAAAAAAGCTTGTTCTAAAGTCTCTGTATTGGTTTGTTCTTTTAATTCTTCACTGGTACCTAGTGCATAGATAGTTCCCTTGTCAATAATAGCAATCTCTGTACACAATTCTTCTACCTCAGCCAGATGATGTGAAGTATATAATATTGTCGTTCCTCCTTGGTGCAATTGCTTTAAGAAGTCAACAATAACGAGTCTTGATTGTAAGTCTACACCTACTGTTGGTTCATCCAAAAACAAGATACTCGGTTTATGCAATATTCCTGCTATTAGATTAACACGTCGCTTCATTCCACCAGAGAATATATCAACTCTTTTGTGTTTAAAAGCTTCTAGTCCTAAATAATCAAGGTAGTAATTAATTCTTTCTTTAAGTGCCTTCCCTTTAAGTCCATACATACTCCCCAAGAAACACAAGTTCTCGTAAGCAGTGAGGGTAGGGTATAAGGCATACTCCTGAGGGACTACACCTATCTGTTGTTTGATAATACTAGCATGTGTACGATATGACAATTTATTAACTAGTAACTTACCTGATGTAGGTTTAATCAAACCACATAACATAGATATCAATGTGGTCTTCCCAGCACCATTAGGCCCTAAGAAACCAAAGAATGTTCCTTTATCAATACAAAGTGTCAAGTCCTTTACAGAAAAGAACTCACTCCCTTCATATTTCTTATAGAGGCATTCGATATCTATTATCTTTTGTTGCATTATATTGCTTTTTTCAATTTTTTAAAGAATTGTTCTTCTCTATCTGCTAAACTTAATAGTTCTTTAGATAGTGCGATATATACATCATCTCCATTCTTTCTCTTCTTGTATACCCGAGCAGCATTAACTGCAAAGTCACGCCAACTATCACCGATAGCAGTCATCTCTTGAGACAATTCTATTAATCTAGTATTGCTGATTTTGTTCCCTGCTTCTTGTAAAAAGGCAGCATAGATAAATCTAAAACCTCCTCCTCCAGTACCAATTTCTTCTTGCATACGCACCATTTGCGCTAAGTAATGATTTGCTTTAGCTCCACCGACCTTCTTAGGCCACTTCACAATAGCTCTTGCTACCATACGCATTCCCTTTACACCAACAATAGGTACAGGAGCAAGCATATCTGTACAAGTCTTTCTGATCGCTTTTTTGATTGCTTTTTCCCAATCTATGGATTGAGGTATTTCTATAGGATAATAGATTTGTCCTTTAGGAGCAAAAGCCCCTTGTGCAAAACGTACACGCTCTAACTCTTGTGGAGTTAACACTGTCGTACTTTCCATCACAGGGTCACTTACTAAGAACCTTTCATCCTCTTTGCCATAAACAACTAAGTTATGTGCATTAAAATGGAATCTATATTCATCAGGAAAATAAGGTAAGTGATATACACCTACTTGTAATCCACATGGAATCCCTTCTGTTATCTTTTGTTCTAAGACTTGTTGTGCCTTAGCTTTATTAGAAAACTTAATACGCTTTACCTTTAGCCCTAATCGCTTTGCCAAACGATTAAAGATTAGCCCTGGTAAAGGGCGATAACTAATTGCAGGTGCATGATTTACTTTGATAAAAGGTAAATACACATAAAACAGACCAGAACCTAAACCAAAAGCCATTGGTTCGCTAATCTTTATCCCTTGATTAGTTAACAAATTTGAAGCAACACCGTTTTCACAGTGTGCTGATTGATGATGTATAAAATCTACAGTCATAACTTATTCCTTTCCCTTAAATGCTTTTAATTCAGCTACTGTGATACCAAAAGCATCTGCATATCTCTGTAATATCGTATTGCTTAATTTATTAAACACAGTTGGTTTAAAATGTCTTTTGACTCTCCACTTCCACATTGATACATAAGCACATAATGTTTGCATATCCATTCTATTCACTTCCATGTAGTACACAATAGGACTGTAAACACCATCTATCACTTGATGTCTCGCTTCATTCACTCTTTCTTCTATTTGAGACAGGGTAGCTTCTTGTACTATTGTTTTAGTTTCCCAACCTGAGCTTAATGCTGTCACATATTCTCCATCATCATTCACAGCATAGCACAGCTCCTTAATATCATTTTCTTTTAGACTACTCTTGTCTTGTGGTACATCAGACTCTTTCATAAGCTATTGTTTTTGTAGAAATAGATTGAGTTCAGCACTCATAATCTCATCCTCTCCTAATAAAGTACTAACCTGCATCACACAGATGACAGTATCTCCTCCATCTATTTTAGAAACCAAAGATCCCTTAGTAATAATCATTTCTCCGACCTTAGGTAGTTTATCTATCTTCACTTTTTTTATCGAACTAATAAAGCCTAGTACACTAACGTTCTCTCTTTCATTATCATTCTCATCAAAGAAAAATGACTGACCAACTATAGCAGCGCAAGTCTGAGCTGCATTCTCTATTAGTGCTACCTCTTGGAGTTCTCCTTTAGTGACGAATAAGTTATCTTCCTTTATTAAAAAAGTAGTACTTACCGTTTTACTCCCTATTTCACTAATGATATCTACCATAAGCATCGGTTCGCGATGAGGTAGATAATTTTGAATACTTACAGATCGAGTAGAACGTCCCATCTATTCTTCTTTAGCTAATACAGTCTTCATCGAACCTGAAGCAATTACTACTCCTTCACAATACGTAACTAATTCTACTAAGGTCACTCCCATAAATTCTTGTAGAATATCAACCTTTGTATATATTGTATCACCTACTTTAGGTAAGTTATGTATATCTATCTTCTTGATAGACCCAATATAGCCAACTGGTGCAGGCTCATTACGCAAATGAAACTGATACCCTGTATGCAGTGCTACAGACTGAGCCATATGTTCAATTATTCCTACCTCTCTCAGCACATCGCTATTTACACACAGATTATGTTCATCTATTGTTAGTCCAGCAGTTATACTAGTCTCAGTATATTCATACAAAGCATCTACCATAACTATTGGTTCACGTTGAGGTATCAACTGTTTGACTAAGTTGCGATCTATTATATCTACTAATTTATCCATCTATACCACTTTTAGATAAGCATATGCATAAGAGAATCTTCCACTCTCTGGAACGGACAACATAATGCGATCACCTGATTTTAATTTACCTGAATTCATCAGTTCTTCTAACATTAGATAAATCGAAGCTGACCCAACGTTACCAACACGCTTAAGGTTCATAAACCATTTGTCTTTTGTTATTTCTATACCTGCTTCAACAAATTTAGTATATAAATTATCTACAAAATAATGTGATGACACATGTGGCAAAAAATAGTCTATTTCGCCTGTTTTGACATCATATTTTTCCATTGCACGTTTCATACTATCCACACCTCTTTCCAATATATTGTCATTTAGTATCTTCACATCTTGTTTTAAAGAGAATACAGATTCAGTCAACCATTCACTAGAAGAATAATCACTCCAAGGTTTGATAGAACCATCTTCTTGTTTATCTCCTCCAGCATACATACACGCTTCTAATTCATAAGCGTATGAGTAAGCATCCATCCACAATACTTCTAGAGAAGTAGTATCTCTAGGCTTATCCTCTAATAATAAAGCTGCCGCTCCATCAGATAACATCCAGCGCAAAAAGTCTTTTTTAAATGCGATAATAGGAGTCTGTTCCAGTTCCTTTAGATTGTCTATCTCAGCTTCAAAGCGGTCTGCTTTCATCCATGAAGACACACGTTCAGATCCTGTACAAACAGCATTCTTAGAATTACCAGACTTCACTGACATATAACCAAATTTCAATGCACTCATCCCAGAACAACACACCCCAGAAGCAGAGTTTAGTTCTACTGATTTTGTTTTCATTAGACCATGTACCATAGCTGCATGAGAAGGCAACAAATGATCAGGTGTAGAAGTACCACATGACAATACCTCAATATCCCTTAAGGTAAATTGATTATCACATAATCCTTTTATTGATTCAAATGTCAAATCACTATTGTTATGTGTTACATAGCCATTACTATCAATAGCATAATAACGTTGTTCAATTCCATTGTTACGCAATACAATACGTCTCGCTTTTGATTCTTTATTGTCTATCTTACCTAATTTGGCTTCCATCTGATCATTATCAACAGCTTCATTAGGCAAAAACTTTGCACTTTTTGTTATATATACTTTATTCATAATAGTAACTAATCTATTCCTTGAAAATACTTTTCGTCCTTTTTTATCTTCCAATATTTCAATGGATATAACAAGAGGTGAATCATATGCACGATAGGTGAAATCAACCATATCGCGATAAATAAATAATAATTAAATATCTTTAATAATGTCTTTCTATTTTTACTCTTATAGATTAACGCTGACCATACCTTAAATATTCTATTGGCTTTCTTATCCATAGATACTAAAAAATGCCTAACTTCTACAGCCCCTATATTTACTAGCTCTGTCTGCATACCTTGATAATTTTCTTTAAAAAGATAATTTTTTATAACCGTTCCAAAACGGTTGCTATTCATTATCTCTTCATTTGATATACCTGGTTTAGGCAAAAAGCCCCAGACTCTGCGTTGCTTACCACTAAACATCCAATCGACAATCGTAATAACACTTACCAAATTAATATGTCTATCTACAAGTGCTATATTACCAACCAACTGTCCATTGACATCCTTCAATAGTTTTTTCATCTTTTCTTGTGCCATAACCCACATATTACGGCTACCACTCACTGTCACTACAGGAGTATTAGCAAAAATATGCTGTGCATATTCACTCTTTAAAAATGAATTAATCGGAATAGATGGGGAGAGATACCACACTTGATACCCTAATATGATTAAATCATACTTAGTGTTTAATATTTCATCAACAGGAGCAATTACAGGTTGTGCTATCTGTCTAAAAGATTCTGGAAAAACATTAAAGAAATCTTCTTTGTTCCAAGGAAATAAAAAGTCTTGTTCTAACTGTATTTTACAATACGTAATTTCTACATTATCATCTAACTGAATAGGCTCAGTAAGTCTGTCTAAGACACGCTTAAGCTGTCCTGACTGAGAATAATATAAAACAAGTACTTTTTTTTTCATTATTTCTTACTATCTGTATCCCAAAAATCATAGTAATTAAACCACTGTAATGGATACTTCTTTACAATCTGAGTAACACTGTCACAATATGATTTTAATAGATGCTGCGCATCTCTATGTTTTACCTCTGCACGTCTAGTGTACAAATGGTAGTGTAAATTAGCTTCCTTCATCACATATACATACGCAACAGGTACCTTCATACGAGAAGCTATACTAAATGGACCAGCTGGAAATACAGCTTGTTCACCTAAGAATTCCTCTGTCAAGACCTTTGTCCCTGGAAAATATCTATCTCCAGTAAAACAAATAATCTCGTTATTAGACAAACAATTATTAATCTCAAAAATGTGAGACATATCATCTTTGACAATAATAAAATTAAGGTTTGTCTTAATAGATATACTCTCAAAATACTCTTTGATAAATGAGTGCTCTCTATCCGTTGTTACCAAATTTATTTGACATTCAAAATCTATATCTGCAAAGAAATATTCTGCAACCTCAAAATTCCCCACATGAGCACTAATCAGAATTGCCCCTTTTTTTTCTTCTAATAATTGCTTTAATATTTCTATGCCATCAAATTCGTAAGTAAAACGGTTGCGTAAACCTAAAGAGATAGCTGTTTTATCAATAAGTACCTGTCCAAATCTAAAATAACTCATATACATCATCATTACAGATTTCACTATTGAATATCTATGCCTATGATGTAAATAATAGTATAATGACTTATTTGACTTCCATGCTGTTATTAAATAATAAAAAGCTACAAATACTAGAACACTATAAGCTGTTCTAATACCGAGCTTCTTTATACAAAAAACAAATATTCTATATCCTAAAAGTGTCCCTTTAGATTTACCTTGCCATTGTGTCATTTTAATTACTTAGCTGCAACTTTTGTTTCTATAAGTGTATAAAAATCTTGAAATGTTACAATATTTGCAAAATCAGCTTCTACTAACTTTACCCCAAAATTTGACTCTATTAACACAACTAAGTCTACGTAATCTAAACTATCTAAATCAAGACTTTCTTTCAAGTTATTATCATTTGCAATAACATCCTCATCTACTTCAAATTCTTCTATTAAAATTTGATTAATCTTTTCTAAAATCTCTTCGTGATTCATTTCTTACTTTATATTTTTTTAACTACTAATGCTGAATTTGTTCCACCAAATCCAAAAGAATTAGACAAATATATATCAAATTTTTTATCTAAAGTTTGGTTAATTATATTTAATCTACTCGAGTCTTCATCTGGATTTTTAAAATTCAGGTTAGGAGCAATAAAATCGTTATTCATCATTAACGTAGAATACACAATTTCTGAAGCACCTGCCATCCAACATTCATGTCCTGTAAGAGACTTTGTAGAACTCACAGCAGGAGAATATCCTTTAAATACTTCATGGATTGCTTTAGCCTCATTAGCATCTCCTAGTGGAGTAGAAGTAGCATGTGCATTCACATATCCTATTTCATCTATAGCAACTCCTGATTGTACTATAGCTCTATGCATAGCTGTAGCTGGTCCTTCTACGTTAGGTGTAGAAATATGACCTCCATTAGAAGAAAAGCTATATCCCATAACCTCTCCTAGAATAGTAGCTCCTCGCTTCATAGCTGATTCATAACTTTCTAAAATTACTGTCGCACCACCACCACTAGGTACCAAACCATTACGACTACTATCAAATGGTCTAGAAGCCTTATCTGGTGCTACTCCTTCTTCTGCAAACACTCCTAATCCATCAAAACTAGCCATAGCATAAGGGTTAATCTCCTGTGCACCTCCACATATAACGATGTCTTGTAGCCCTCCTTTGATCATTAAGTATCCTAAACCAATAGCATGTGATCCACTAGCACATGCTGCACTAATGGTCATGTTAATACCTTTTAGTTTAAAGATAGTTGATAGATTCATTGTCACTGTAGAATTCATAGATTTGAATATAGCGCCAGAACCTATTAAGGCAGTATCTTTCTTCTCTCTAAAAATATCTGTTGCTTCTATAACAGCCCTAGATACACTGTCATTTCCATAAAGAATACCTACCTCATTCTGCTCTAAATACGCATCTGTAATACCTGCATTCTTCAGTGCTTCCACTGTAGCTACATAAGCATACTCTGTCTCTTCTCCAATAGAAATACGCTGTCTCCTACTCAATTCATTCTTAAGATCTGGACGAGGCACCATACCTGTATAGGCAGATCTAAATCCCTTATCATGACGCTCCTGATCATAAATAATACCTGACTTACCTGTATACAATGATTGCTTTACTTCATCTAAGTTTAATCCTAGACAAGAGTAAATTCCCATACCTGTAATTACTACTCTATTATCCATATACTAAGAATATATACCTCCATTAATATTAATCACTTCTCCTGTGATATAACCTGCCTTATCAGAAGCTAAAAAACCTACTAAATCAGCTACTTCCTCTGCTTTTCCGAAGCGATTAGCAGGAATCATCTTCACTAATTCCTTTTGATCTAATTCAGCAGTCATATCAGACTCTATAAACCCAGGTGCCACAGCATTTACAGTTATATTTCTCTTTGCTACCTCTTGTGCTAATGCTTTAGTAGCTCCTATCACACCAGCCTTAGCAGCAGAGTAGTTTGTCTGTCCTGCTGTACCTTTTACACCTGATACAGATACAATATTAATTACACGGCCATATCTATTGCGCAACATCTTTTGCATAAAGAATTGCGTTACATTATAGAATCCATTTAAACTTGTTTGCAGTACTTTATTCCAATCTTCTAAAGGCATCCACATAAATAGACCATCACTAGTAATCCCCGCATTATTAACAATAACTTCTATTACAGCTGCAGGATTAGCCTCTACCCATTGTGTTAATACACTAACTACATTCTCATGATTACTAACATCAAACTTAATAATCTCTCCTGTTGATCCTAATTTATTTACTTCAGCTAAGGTCTCTAATGCCTTTTCTTCATTAGACTGATAATTAATTAATATATGATACTTTTTATCTGCTGCTAGACGCAAACATATTGCTCTACCTATTCCTCTTGATCCACCTGTAACTATAGCAGTTTTCATACTTTTAATAACTTTTATTTACTAAATAATTCTAAGTTGTCATACCATTTATTGCCTAACAACTCTCCTTGGGTATTGATATAGCCCCATTTACCCTTATATTTTACACGAGCTAGTCCATTAATAAATCCACTACCTCTCTTTCGATAAACATAGTTTCTAGCATTTATCTCATATTTAAAAGGGATTAACTCTTTACCCTCTTTATCTATAAAGCCCCACTTTTTATTGTAGCGAGCAGCAGCTAATCCTTCTGTTCCAAAAGCTAATACATAATCATACTTAAATGGTATTACTACCTCATTTTTAGTATTAACATAGCCCCATTCACCATTTACTCTAGCAGAGATTAATCCTTCAGATAATTCCCCCATGTTTTCATACATAAATGGGATAACCTCATGTCCGAGACTATTTATCATACCTACTAACTTTTCTTTTTTAGCAATGATATAATCCATATTCTCTATCGAAATAATCTTAGTTACTTCAGGTAATTCTATCTTCTGTTCATTGTTCCACAAATAAAATATCTCATTTTCTTTTACCCAAGTTATCCCATTGTGATATTCACCAACAGCATCATACATACACGATACTATAATATTACCTTTTGCATCGATTATACCCCATTTACCTTGAGATAATGCTTTAAAATATTCATCATTTAAATACATTATTTTCTCATAAGTAGGCGGTACTATGACTACTCCTTCCTGATTAATTAACCCTACTTTTTCTCCTGGTTTATAAAACGCTACTCCACCTTTAAAGTTATAAGTCTTTCCTAACGTTTTAAATGGTTGATTCTTCTTATCGATATAAAACCAATCTTTGTCATTCAACACCATCGCTATTCCATAATTAAAGTCTTTTACCTTATCATAAGAAGGCGATATAACCCATTCCCCTTTTTCATTAATAAACCCCCATTTATTTTTTTCAAAAACAGCAGCAAGTCCTTCATTAAAGCTTCTAGCTTCTTTAAACCTTGGTGGGATAACATGTACTCCCTTTTCATTAAGAAAACCTATCTTCCCCTTCTCCTTAAACAAGGCTAATCCTTGACTAAAACTACATATAGTAAGTAGTGATATACAGCATGTCAAAATAAACCTATTCATAGACAGATATTATTGTTTTAAATAATCTTTCACTTTTTGTAGATATGGATACATTACTACATCCTCAGCAAATGTTGGGATGATGTTACGTACTTCTTTATACCACTCTTGTGTTGGTAAAGATAAGTTATCTTTACAATTCAAGGCATCTATTGCTTGAGCCAAAGTAATCATTTGAATAGATAATACTTCGAAGCTATTTTCTATCACCTTATCACATAATACTGCCGCATTAGTCCCCATACTTACGATATCCTGATTATCATTATTATTAGGAATACTGTGTACATACATAGAAGTAGATAATGTCTGACACTCTGCTGTAGTAGAAGTAGCAGTAAACTGTACTCCCTGCATCCCGAAGTTAAACCCGAGTTTACCCAGGTTTACGAATGGTGGTAACAGCTCATTAATCTTAGCATTCAGAAGATAGTTAAGTTGTCTCTCTGATAACATTGTCAATCTCGTCATCACTAACTTTAGTTTATCCATCTCTAATGAGACATAATCTCCGTGGAAGTTTCCTCCGTGATATACTTGTTTAGTCTCCATATCTACGATAGGATTATCATTAGCAGAGTTTATCTCGTTCTCTAATACTTTTTTTACCTCTTGTATGGTATCATACACAGGACCTAATATCTGTGGTACACATCGGATAGAGTAGTACTCTTGTACTTTATCCTTGAAGATACTTTCTTGATTCTCTCCAGTATATAAATGTTCGGCTCTTTTTCGCGCCATTTTACTACTCACTAATGTATCTCGCATTGCCTTTGCGATATACTGTTGACCTTTGTGCTTTTTAGCTTGGTTAAGTTCTACAGAATAGTGGTCATCATACGCACTTACAAGCTCATTAATAGCGCAAGACATCTTAATAGACCAATCTAATAACCTATTTGCATTTTGCCAATTCAGAATACCTATACCAGTCATAACAGAAGTACCATTCATAAGTGATATCCCTTCTCTAATGCGTATCTCTATTGGTTGTAGTCCTTCTAGTTCAAAGACTTCTTTTGTATCTCTTCTCTCTCCTTTATAGAATACTTCCCCTTCTCCAATTAATACTAATGCTAAATGCGCCAACTGTACCAAATCTCCACTAGCACCTACGCTACCGTGAGCAAAAATCAATGGTGTAATATGACGATCTAATAACTCCTTCATCAAGGTAATAACAGTAAGGTTAACTCCTGAATACCCTAATGACAAGGTATTCAAACGAGCCAATATAGCTGCTCTAACTTGTGCTACTGATAATGGTGTTCCGATACCTGAAGCATGACTTCTTATTAAATTATACTGTAGTTGAATACATTCCTCCTCTTGTATTCTATATTGAGCCATAGGGCCAAAACCAGTATTCACGCCATAGATTACTTTATTCTTTGAATAATCAAGTAAAAACGAGAAACTATTCTCTACACGTGTTACTAACTCTTTAGATAAAACTATTTCATTTTTATCATTTAGTATAGTTATAAAATTTTCTAAGGTTAAGAAGTCTTTTAAGATATTCATTATAAGTCTATTAATATTTTTTAATTAAATGCTTTCAAGAATTGAATATTGTCAATAACTTTGATAGTCATAATTTTAAGGCAAATTTAATACTATTAACAAAATAACAATATAAAATGTTAATTGAAAATGTAGATGTTCTAGTTATCGGTGCTGGACCATCTGGTAGTGTAGCTGCAAGTTACCTTCACAAGATGGGTATTAGTGTGAAAGTAGTAGAGAAAACTAAGTTTCCTCGAATAGTTGTAGGAGAGAGCCTTATC
The DNA here is from genome assembly GCF_001865835.1 of Myroides sp. ZB35. Taxonomy (NCBI): domain Bacteria; kingdom Pseudomonadati; phylum Bacteroidota; class Flavobacteriia; order Flavobacteriales; family Flavobacteriaceae; genus Myroides; species Myroides sp. ZB35. Next base: position 1,194,258 of record NZ_CP017769.1, read on the forward strand.
CCCAGAGTGATGGATCACTTCGCAGAAGCAGATCTATTCCCTTCTCTAGACAGTATGGGGTTCCAAAAGAAACCTGGTGCTCGTTTTATACGTGGTAAGGAGATTTGTATTTTTGACTTTAGCGATAAGTTTTCAGAAGGATGGGATTGGACTTGGCAAATCCCTCGTGCTGATTTTGACTTGGCTATTGCTAACGAAATGATTAAAAAAGGGGTTGATCTTGAATTCGAATCTGAAGTAACCCATATAGAATTTAAAGGCACAGACTCTATCACTACAGTGATTGACAAAAACAAACAAGAAAAACAAATAAATGCCAAATTCTTAATTGATGCTAGTGGTTATGGTCGTGTATTACCACGTTTACTCAAGTTAGATGCGGCTTCGAAACTGAGCCCACATTCTGCTATATTTAGCCATATCAGAGATGTGAGGAGACCGGAAGGAGTAGAGGGTACACAAATCTCTTTTGACATTCTAGAAACAAAAGTGTGGCTATGGGTAATTCCATTCTCAAATGGTAATACTAGTGTAGGTATCGTAGGCCCTACAGACTTCATAGAATCATTATCGAATAACAATTCGACTAAAGAAGCACTAGAAAAAGCAATCACATTATCTGATTTCTATATAAAACGCTTTGGTGATTTACCATTCGAATTCGATCCAATTAAATTAGCCAACTATTCTATCAGTGTACAAAAAATGTTTGATGATGGCTATGTATTGACTGGTAATAGTACAGAATTCTTAGATCCTGTATTCTCTTCAGGAGTGTGTTTTGCAACAGAATCTGGTATGTTAGCAGCCAAATTAGCTATAAGACAAATCAAAGGAGAAAAAGTAGATTGGCAAGCTGAATATAGCGACCACATGAATAAAGGTATAGATGTATTCACAACTTATATTCAAGAATGGTATACGGGTAATCTACAAGAACTATTCTTCCACCAACCCGAAAATCCAGATGTAAAAAGGAAGATATGCTCTGTACTAGCAGGGTACGTATGGGACGATCAAAACCCTTTCGTTAAGAAACACAACAGTGTAATACGCAATATGGCACACCTTATCAAAATGGAAAAGGAAAGCAAAAACGTTTAAAATAATAGATAAAAAATAGCCACTCCGTACAGAGTGGCTATTTTTTTGTGCCTATATATAGATACACTAGAATCATTATTATAATCACATTTGATCAAAATGACCTCTAATGGAGTGAATAGCGCTAATTGGTCAAAATGACTCTAAATGAAGTATATAAATAGTTATAACTAACTAAAACATAATAATATACACATTATCTTTTTTATTTTGTTCGGATAGTGTTCGGTAATACCTAGTATTTACTTGGGATAGGAGGTGTTTTACCGAACCGTACTAAATCTCTACCCGAACAATCTACTAACTAAATACACTACATTATGATTTATTAGAAGTTAAAATATCAGCAATATTCTTAATCCAAAATAGGCAAAATAACACCTTATTTTAAGGTCAAAAAAACGCGTTTTTTACTCTCAAAAAACACATCAAAAACTAGATCAAAATAGAGTACCAAAATCTCTAAAAAAAGAGCAAAAAATACAGCTAAAAAAGCTTGCTTAAAACTCAAAATAGAGAGCATATTTCAATAAAAAAATCATTTATTCGATAAAGAAATAAGAGGTAAAAACAATACAAAAATCTTAAAAAGACACTTCATTCTACCCCCCATCATGGCTAAAAAAACTCCTCTCTCTACCTCAAAAATGGGCACGTAATCTCTCCAATCTTACCCCAAATTCCACTAACCAACTAACCCAAATAATAACCTCGGGACACTTAATTTTGAACTCAAAAATACAATCGAAACTCTGTTTACAACCTCAATTAGGGGGATAAAAGGTGCTAAAACTCAGATAGTAACTAAGTTTACTATATTTCCTAATGTATTATAATACAGCGATTTATCTTCATACACCCCATTGTTAATAAGAAACAGTATAACACTGATATTAAACAAAGTAAGAACTAACAATTTGTGTTGATAACTGTAAAAAGTTTGAAAAAAGTATTTTTTGTTTATTTCAAAAAAATTACAATACAGCTCATGCACACATATTTGCAAATTTATTTTCTAAAACATATTGTGTGGATATTAAGATCAAAAGTATAGGTTGTGAACAGTTTTACACACCCTCATTTATCTAAAAATAACTGTTGATAACGAAAAAGTCTCTTGTTAATAACCAGTCTAAACTATTTATTTTAAATGATTTGTGAATTAACAACCTGTTGATAAGTATTAATAATTGATTTTATAGAATTTATAGAGAAAAGTTATTGTACATATTAACAGACAATACTATACTATTAGTTTATTTTAAAATTTTAAAAAATCTATTTATATTTATTATAGTTGTTAATAACGTTGATAAGTGTTTTTGTTTTTCATATTTGGTATTATGTATTGTTGAGTGTGAAATATTGAAATTATAAGGCGTTGTTTTTTAAAGGAGACTTTAGAAGGATGTCGGTTAAAATTTTCGGAGCCTCTGAGGTTTGCTTATAATTTTTAGATAGGGTAGTAGGTCTATATATGAAAAATATAGAGGGTTGATTTTTTTGAAAAGAAGAAATGTTCCACGAGGAACATTCCGAAACATCGCCTTGTATTTTGCGTATATTTTCTGACTGTGGAAGTAGGGTAAAATATCTAAATTATAAGAGGTTGTTTTTAGTAAAATTTGACTTTGATCTAGTAGTGTTTTTTGTGTAGTTTTTAAGACTGTTTTTTGTCTGCTTTTTAGCTGTGATTTTTAGGTTAGATTAAGGGGATTATTTTAGAATTTTATAGCTCTATTTTTTATTAGCAGGATCATATTTTCTGAGGTTGGTTGTTTTCATATTGATCAAAATCTCTGAAGATGTAATCCGATTTATTGATCCAGGTGATATTTATATTTTTCTTTAAAAGAGAAAATCTTAGTCTTTTTTGATTTTGTGTTTTTTTCTCCTTGAGTCTTTATTGATGAAATGCTAATTGTTCCTCGTGGAACATTTTTGAAGGTTTTTATATTTTTCTTTTTTCATTGGATTGATTTTAGACTTTATTCATTTTTTCTCATTGGTTGAGAAAAATTTGTCAAGTAGTATTTTTTAGTTTTTGCTAGTTAATAAAAATGCTTCTAGATTTTGATATTTGAGCTTGAGATTATTTTTCTTCAAAATATGAGTTTGTGGGGAGTATATTTTTTTAGAGAATTAAATTTCGTTGTTTTTGGTACATTTTTTCAACGCGCTGAGAATCGCGTATATTTTTTTTTCTAACCATTGGTACGTTTTATGGGAAATATGGAAAGGAGAGATTTTGAGCTTTTTTATTATTTTAGTTTCCTCATCGTTCTTATTTTTTATTTTGATATTGGATAAAAAAAATGAAGCGTTGAGATTGTCATATTTTGTTTTTTGTTTCACGTGAAAAAAAATAGAGTAGTGGTAGTGTGTTGTTTTTGTATCACGAGTTTTTTTTCTAATTGTTATCGATCTAAGTAGGAGTTTCGTTTTCTATTTGCGTAACTTTGGAACTTTACAAGGCTGTATATTTTATACAAGTCTTTTTTTACAAGAAAATAACGCTTTATAATTTCAATATATTATTTTAATCAAGTGTTCGTATTAAATATCAAAAGCTAAGCGGGTTGTTTTAGAATGGAGAAGGCTTTTTAAGTCTATTTTTAGGCATTAAAGCCTAAAGGATTAAGTATCTGTGTTTTTAGTTTGTAAATTTGATATTTTAAGGGCTTTTTAAGTCTATTTTTTATTTTTCCGTGTACCTTTGCAACAATTATTTTTTAATAGAGAAAAAGTATGATATTTTTTAACTATGAGACTGATTTTCAATTAGTTGATGAGACTAAATACGAAGATTGGATTGAAGAGATAGTGACTTCAGAAGGATTGATCCCTGGGGATATCAGTTATATATTTTGTGACGATGCTTACTTACATGAGATTAATGTTAAGTATTTAGATCATGATACTTTGACTGATATTATCAGTTTTGATTATTGTGAAGGAAAGATTGTCTCAGGTGACATCTTTTTATCTATAGAGAGAGTACGTGATAATGCTAAGGACTTTAATGTTGATTTTGACGTTGAGTTACTAAGAGTTATGTCTCATGGTGTCTTACATTATTGTGGTTATAAGGATAAATCTCCTGAGGATGAACGCTTAATGCGTAGTAAAGAAGAAGAGAAAATGGCTATGTTCCACGTGGAACAATAGTGTTTTTTCAAGTATTTTAATTTAAATGTTTCACGTGGAACAATGAGTATATTCGCTGATAAATATGATGTAATAGTAGTAGGTGGTGGGCACGCTGGTTCAGAGGCTGCTGCTGCTGCTGCAAATATGGGTTCTAAAACTTTATTGATTACAATGAGTTTGCAGAACATCGCTCAGATGTCTTGTAATCCTGCAATGGGAGGTATCGCAAAAGGGCAAATCGTAAGAGAGATAGATGCATTAGGGGGGTACTCTGGTATTGTATCTGATAAGACTGCGATCCAGTTTAAGATGCTTAATAAGTCTAAGGGACCTGCTATGTGGTCTCCTCGAGTACAGTCTGACCGTATGCGTTTCTCTGAGACTTGGAGGCTTATGTTAGAGGGGACACCTAACCTTGATTTTTATCAAGATATGGTGAAATCTTTGATTATTAAGAATCATAAGATCGAAGGTGTAGTAACTAATCTTGGGTTAGAAATAAAGGCTAAGACAGTTATCTTAACTAATGGTACCTTCTTAAATGGGCTTATCCACATCGGAGAAAAACAGTTCGGAGGTGGTAGAGCTGGAGAGGGTGCTGCTTATGGAATAACAGAAGACCTAGTGAAAGCTGGTTTTACTTCTGGAAGAATGAAAACAGGTACACCTCCTAGAGTAGATGGTCGATCATTAGACTATAGTAAGATGGAAGTACAGGGAGGAGATATTAACCCTTCTAAGTTTTCTTACCTAGATGTGACACAACCATTAGTTCTACAAAGAGACTGTTTTATGACGTATACTTCTCCTGAAGTACACGATTTATTAAGAGAAGGATTTGATCGTTCTCCGATGTTTACAGGTAGAATTAAGAGTATAGGACCACGTTATTGTCCATCAATTGAAGATAAGATTAACCGCTTTGCAGATAAAGATAGACACCAAATATTCGTAGAACCTGAGGGGTGGAATACTTGTGAGATCTATGTAAATGGATTCTCTACTTCACTACCAGAAGACGTACAGTTTAAGGCTCTTCGTTCGGTAGCTGGGTTTGAGAATGCTAAGATATTTAGACCTGGGTATGCTATCGAGTACGATTATTTTCCACCTACGCAGTTAAAGCATACGCTTGAAACTAAGCTTGTAGAAGGACTATATTTCGCTGGGCAAATCAATGGTACTACAGGTTATGAAGAGGCTGCTGCACAAGGGCTAATGGCTGGTATGAATGCTGCTTTAAAAGTAAGAGAAGAAGGAGAATTAATCCTTAGAAGAGATGAAGCATATATAGGTGTATTGATAGATGATTTGATCACGAAGGGGACAGAAGAGCCTTATAGAATGTTTACATCTCGTGCGGAATACCGTACTTTATTACGTCAAGATAATGCTGATTTTAGATTAACACCGAAGTCTTATGAACTAGGCTTAGCGTCTGAAGAACGTATGAGAAGAATGGAACATAAGCAGACTGAAGCAGAAAACTTCGTTCAATTCTTTAAAGAAACAAGTGTGAAAACAGAGGAGGCTAATCCTATTTTAGAAGAGAAAGGATCGTCTCTAATGAGTCAACCTGATAAGATGTTTAAGGTATTCTCTCGTCCACAAATCGAGTTAGAAGATATCCTTAAATTCGAAAAGGTAAAAACTTATATAGACGAGCATGATCTAGATCAGGAGATCATAGAGCAAGCTGAAATCCAAGTGAAATACTCAGGGTATATAGAGAAAGAAAAGAACAATGCTGATAAACTTAATAGGCTAGAGGATGTAAGAATCCCTGCTAATTTCGATTATGATAAGATAGTATCTCTATCGTTTGAGTCACGTGAGAAGCTTAAAAATATTAAGCCTATTACGATATCTCAAGCTTCTCGTATCAGTGGTGTAACGCCTACAGATATCTCTATCTTGTTAATCCATATGGGTAGATAAGCAGGTTTAGCAGGCTTGAAAAAATATAGAAGGCTGGTATGTTCCACGTGGAACATACCAGCCTTTTTTTATGGATGGTGCTGTATAGAATAATATAGAAGTAGTAGGATAGATACATATCTAAGCGTACAGAGTAGGTAGATGTATAGTGTATCATATGTAAAGTTCAGAGTACTTATTTTGGCGTTATTATTAGCGGTTAAGGATATGGTATCCTCTCTATAGTTATTGTGTTTTGTATTGTAAAGGATAGTCTAATACTCTTGAGTTTTTACTTTATAAGAGGTATTGAGTAGATAGTATTTGATGCTTTAGTTTTTACTTTCTTTTAAAGGAGAGGATGAGTTTATACCTTAATACTATATTAGAAAGTACTCTTATCTATATGCTTATTTACTTTCATAGTGATTATATAATTTTACTACACAGTACTAATTTGAGTAGATAAAAGAAAGTAGAATATTCGTAAGAGTTTATATTTATGTATAGTTATCTGGGTTGTCTTCTATCATTTTTTATTTAGAGAATAGGGGATAATATTATGTAATGAGTTAGTACTTTATGGGGGTATTATGATTGGCTATTTTAAAGAAGAAAAATGAAGTTTAATGAAAGGAAGGAACGAAGCTTTCTAGTTATCTACTTTATATTTTTAGTTAGAGTAATTGTTTAGGTTATCTATTTTAGTTTAGTACTTTTTGTTTTTTAAGGGTTGTTATTCGACGTTAAATAATAACTTTAAGTAACATTTTTAGACTTAGGTTTTCTCTCTTTTTATTTTAAAATTCCCCTTAACTAAGTCATTATTTTTTTGTGGTTTTAGAATCATACCCGATATATGTTGTTTATATTTGTGTGGCTTTTAAAACTTCATTGATGGAAATTAATGCAACTATTAAATATATAGAAGTAGAAGATCATTCTGTTTCTAAAGAGAAATTTGAACTTTATTTAGATGAGAAGTTTCAGTTATTAAAAACTGAACCAGTTCCTGATTTGGATAAATTAGATAGTTATTATGAAAGCCCAGAATACATTTCTCATACAGATAGTAAAAAGACTTTCTTCGATAAAGTATATCAGACGATTAAATCAAAAGCTATACAGAATAAGTACAAAATACTTGAAGATATTAAAAGTGATCAAGGTGTACTTTTAGACATAGGATGTGGGACAGGGGAGTTTCTATTAGAAGGAAAAAATAGAGGTTGGTCTGTTTTAGGTTTTGAACCAAATAATGGGGCGAGACAATTAAGCTTAAATAAAGGAATCACCTTAGTGGATTCTCTAGATGATATAGAAGATCATTCTGTAGATGTTATTACGATGTGGCATGTGTTAGAACATATACCTGATTTAGATAAACAGATAAAGACGCTTCAACGTATATTAAAAAAAGAAGGAACACTGATCGTTGCTGTACCTAATTATAATTCTTACGACGCTAAGTATTATGGTCACTATTGGGCAGCTTATGATGTACCTCGTCATCTTTGGCATTTTTCTCAGAAGTCAATTCCGTTACTTTTTAATCCATACCAATTTGAATTAGTAGAAACATATCCAATGTTGTTCGATAGCTTTTATGTTTCACTTTTATCGGAGCAATATAAAACAGGAAAGAAGAATTGGTTTAAAGCTTTTCGTGTTGGATTAAAATCAAATATTGAAGCAAGAGCAAATTTAGAGTACTCTTCACTGATTTATTACTTAAAAAAGAGCTAAGCTACTTTTTAGCAGGATAAGATGCCTTTTTAGTAGTTTAGAAGTACCATTTCTTATTTTAAAGCGATTTAAGCGAGTTTCTACTTAGTAGTGATATCCTTGTATTTCTTTTTTGAGATAATAGTTATTTTGATGGTTTAAAAAAGGTGTTCTGTATTAAGTTTATCTATATAGTTAATGTGTATTGATAGATTTTTATTATATCTTAATTATTTTTATTTAACTGTAAAAAGTTTATTACATTTACAACTGGTTTAAAAAAGCGAAAATGAAAAAAACTATTTTAATGCTAGGTATAGCTGGATTATTATTTTCATGTAATAATAATGCAACTCCTGCTACTGAATTCAAAACTGCTTATGTAGATTCTGCTAAGTTGATGAAGGAGTATGAAGAGATGAAGGATATGGAATCAAAATATAAGATCCAATCTGAAGAAAAAGGAAAAAGCTTAGAAGCTGAAGTTGCTAAGTTCCAACAAGAGGTTCAAAACTTCCAAGCTAATGCTCGTCAAAAAGGACAAGCATGGGCTGAGCAAACTGCTGCTAACCTTCAAAGAAAAGAGCAAGAATTACAGTTTAAACAACAAACTTTAATGCAAGCTTTACAAAAAGAGAGCGGTGAAGAAATGGAAGCTGTAGTGAAGAAAGTAAAAGAACATATCGCTGAGTATGCTAAAAAGAATAACTTAGACTATGTATTCAACACTGAGGATGCATCTACTGTTATCTATAGTAAAGACGGTAATGATGTTACTGAAATCATGATCAAAGAATTAAATGCTAAATATAAAGGTAGCGCTACACCTGCTAAATTAGAGGAGACAAAACCTTCAGAAAGCAAAGAAGATAAAAAGTAATATCTTTGAATTACTTTAGAGAAAGCCCTTGTTTTAACAGGGGCTTTTTTCGTTTAGTACAGTTTTATTATCGTATTTTGTAAAAAAAAAGGAATGACTAATTTTTCAGAAGAAGCAGAATACGTTTTAAAGTTTATCAATGAGACGAATAGATCTCTTTTTTTGACAGGAAAGGCTGGTACTGGTAAAACTACCTTGTTAAAAGAAATTATTAATACTACACATAAGAATGCAGTAATAGTAGCTCCTACTGGGATAGCGGCTTTGAACGCAGGTGGAGTGACTATACATTCTTTTTTTCATTTGCCTTTTGCTGCTTTTGTTCCTGATACTAAGAATCCTCCTATTTTTACTGATACAATCAAGTTTGAAAATCGCGTATCGCTAAGGCGTCATATGCTGATGAGTAATGCTCGTAGAGCGTTGTTCTTAAACATGGATTTGTTGATTATAGACGAGGTTAGTATGTTGCGTGCAGATGTATTAGATGCGATGAACTTTATGTTACAGACTGTGCGTAAAAGTCAACAACCTTTTGGTGGAGTACAGGTTCTTTTTATAGGAGATTTATTACAGTTGCCACCCGTAGTCAAGAACCAAGAATGGGATGTGTTGAAGCGCTATTATGACGGGGTATATTTCTTCCATTCAGAAGTTGTTAGACAGTATCCTCCCTTGTATATCGAGTTAGAGAAAGTATATAGACAGTCAGATCAAGTGTTTATTAACTTGCTTAATAATCTTCGCAATAATCGTGTATCTAGAGAGGATCTGGCACTCTTAAATCAGTATACCAACCCTAACTTTAATATAAAAGATAATCCTGGTTATATCACTCTAAGTACACATAATGCTAAGGCGGACAAGATTAATGAAGACGCACTTAGAGGATTGTTTACGAAGGAGTTTAGTTTTATGCCTGAAGTCGTGGGAGATTTTCCTGAAAAGATATATCCTATCGAGGCTAAAATGACGCTTAAAGAAGGTGCTCAGGTTATTTTTATTAAGAATGATATCTCTCCTGAGAAGCGATTCTACAACGGTAAAATGGGAATGGTGAAGACCTTGACTAAGCATGAGATATTCATAGAGTTTGAAAATAAAGAAGTCATTGAAGTAGAACGATACGAGTGGCAGAATATAAAATATACGGTTGACCCTAATACTAAGGAAATCGTAGAAGAGGTCTTAGGTACCTTTAGTCATTATCCGCTTAAGCTAGCATGGGCTATTACAGTGCATAAGAGTCAAGGGCTTACCTTTGATAAAGCTGTTTTAGACGTATCTAAGGTGTTTTTACCTGGGCAGGCTTATGTTGCCTTATCTAGACTTCGTTCGTTAGAAGGATTAGTTTTATTATCACCTATACAGATGAACGGCTTAGTCAATGATGAGGATGTAATGAGCTATGCAGAGAATAAGGCTGGTGCAGAAGAATTAAATCTGCAATTAAAGATAGAGACAAAGAACTTTCTTCGAAACTATCTGATACAGACCTATTCTTGGTTTAACCTTAGTACACAATGGCATACGCACCTTTATAGTTATAATGCCGAGGCGGAGAGAAGTAAGAAAAGTGCATTTATGGGCTGGGCTCAGCGTATGACAAATCACTTAGATGAAATGGTTGTTCACTCAGAGAAATTTGTCAATCAGTTAAGAGCGTTGTTTGAAGAAGAACCTTTCAGATTTGAGTTTACTAAAGAACGTGTACTTAAAGCGTATGATTACTTTTTCCCTCGTTTAGATCATATGGTTTTTGAGTTATTGTTCACTATAGCACAGGTAAAAACTGCGAAGAAATCAAAGGCGTTCTATGAAGAATTAGTACCGTTAGAAGAGTCGTTATTGAAGACGGTTATTCAGATGAAGAAGGCTTCTATTATGTTGAAGTTAATAGAAGAGGATAAGAAGATATGTAAGGAGAATCTGCGCTCACTAGAGATCAGCGAGTATAAGATTAACCATTTAGTCAATATCGCTAATCTGATAAGAAGTACTAAACTAGGAGTAGAAGAGGAGGAAGATATAGAAGTGTATTCTTCTAGTCCGAAGACGAAGTCGAAAGAGAAGAAAAAATCTACCTTCGTTATTACCTTAGAGATGTGGAAAGAGAAGATGAGTATAGAAGATATTGCATTAACTAGAAAACTGACTACGACTACGATTTATTCTCATATCGGTAAGTTGATTATGGATGGGCATATTACCTTAGAGGAAGTATTGCCAAAAGAACGTATAGAGGAGTTAACCGCTTTATTTGAAAAGAGTAAGGGAATGACATTATCTGAGATTAAAGCGAATGCAGAAGAGGACTTCTCATGGGAAGAATTAAAGTTGTATCAACGTGCAATGGCTCAGAAAGAGGAGTAAGGTATATACTGAAGTAAACATACTGTCATTAGAGAATGAATCAAGTGTGGGGCTTATTTGCTTTTGCTTTGCTAGGGGAGTGCTTGCAGTATTCTAGCACATTCCTTCGACAAAACACCTGTTTTGCCTAGGATTCTCCAAGGAAAGTCCTAGGAATCTGCAAGAAAGTGCAAGCTAAAGCTATACTCTTCTAAATAGAAACAATAAAAAAACGGTCGTATTCATCGAATGCGACCGTTTTTATTACTTCTTATGTATTAACCGTGTTAGCTTTATAGATAGATCTGTGAAGATCATTTTAGCATTACCATTTCGTTCTATATGGTAGATAGCATCACCTAGCTCTTGGTATATTTCATTTATATTTTCTCCGTTGACAAAGGGAGCAAAGTTTTCTAGTTTAAACTTATCTACTGTCGTTTTATAATACACTAGTTCTGGAGTTTGATAGTTTAACAGCAGAGCCTGTCTGAATAGTTCTATACAGAACTCTATAAACTGTTTTTGCTGTTCACGCCCTAAAGCAGCTAGTTCCTCACTCCATTCTATTAATTCTTGAATTACTGCAGCATTTCCCTTGGCTCTAAAGGCTGCTCGTACCCATTGTACAAACCATTTCTCATAAGGTAAGGCATTCGCTTTATTATGCAGTAAGCTCAGTGCTTTATTATAACTTCCTTGCGATTGATTAGCGATCATGATGGCTTCCTGTGGATCACATTGCTCACGTTGTATTAAAGCTTCTTGTATTTCGATAGCGTTAAGCGGAGGAAACTTTAGTACTTGACATCTCGAGAGGATAGTCTGTAGAATATTCTTCTCGTTCTCTGCGATTAGGATAAACACCGTTTTAGCAGGTGGTTCTTCTAATAGCTTTAGTAGTTTATTAGAAGCCTCAGTATTTAGCTTATCTGCCATCCAAATGATCATAATCTTATAACCACCTTCAAAGGATTTTAAGGCAAGTTTCTTCAGTACTTCACTCGCTTCATCTACTCCTATTTGTCCTTGTTTATTCTGAATATCAATGTGGGTGTACCAATCGAAAAGGTTTCCGTATTTATTTGTTTTTAAAAAACTACGCCATTGTTCTGCGAATAGATCACTAGTAGCATTCCTTTTTACAGCTTCTGTCGTAGCTACAGGATACACAAAGTGTAAGTCTGGGTGAGCAAGATTGTTGAATTTGATATTACAGGCATCATTTCCTCCTGTGTTTTCATTACCCGTATTTTTGCATAGTAAATACTGTGCGTAGGCGATAGCCATAGGTAAAGTACCTGTACCTTCTCCACCAATAAATAACTGTGCATGAGGTACACGACCTGATGCAGCTGACTGTATCAAATGATTCTTTAAAAAGGATTGCCCTATAATATCTGAAAATTGCATAAGGCAAAGATAAATTAATTATCAAGTGTTTAAAATAATCAGATTCATAATTGTACAACTATTTTATTTCTGTTTAGAGAATATTTACCTTCACAAAATAGGGTTTGTTCTATAACAATATGTTGTAATAATATGGCTTATTATCAGGTACTAAATCTGTGAAGGGATGATTAAGTCAATGTGTTTTGCGTTTAGTTTTGTGTTAGGAGTATCTATTTTGTTTGTTATTTAGAGTTTTTTAGACAAGTTCTAGTCTATAACTGTTCTAAAATTAAAAATAGTTTAAATATTTATTTGCCCTTATTATTTTGTATTTCTGTCTGTAAATACTATAATATTGAATAATTAATATATGTAAAGTGTAATATATTTATTAATAACTCTGTTTATTGGTGTATTTATAAAAGACTAATGAGTGTAATATGTTAAAATTTTCGTTTAACAATATAATAATCAGGTAGTCTGATATCGAAAAAGATTTATATTTGTGTAACTTATCGTAAAATATATAAAAAAGTAAAGATGAAATCTATTGATAGTTTTGATTTTAAAGATCAAAAGGTGTTGGTTAGAGTTGACTTTAATGTTCCCCTAGATGAGAATTTTAATGTTACAGATACAAATAGAATAGAGGCTGCAAAACCTACTATTGAAAAAATAGTAAAAGAGGGTGGTGTAGCTATCTTAATGTCTCACTTAGGAAGACCTAAGGGAGAACGCAATGACAAGTATTCACTACGTCATATCGTTGCAAAAACAGAAGAGATTTTAGGACATAAAGTTACTTTTGTGAACGACTGTGTAGGAAGTACAGTTAAGGAAGCTATCGTAGCTAGTAAAGCTGGAGATATCATCTTATTAGAGAATCTACGATTCTACGCAGAGGAAGAAAAAGGTGATGAAGGGTTCTCAAAACAATTAGCGGAGTTAGCTGATTTTTATGTGAATGATGCTTTTGGTACTGCACATAGAGCACATGCTTCTACTACTATCGTAGCGAAGTACTTTGCAGATAAAAAATGCTTTGGTTATTTATTAGCTAAAGAGATAGAGAGTTTAAATAAGGTATTGAATAGTACTGATAAGCCTGTTACAGCTGTATTAGGTGGTTCTAAAGTATCTTCTAAAATTACGATTATCGAGAATATCTTAGATAAGATAGATCACATGATTATCGGTGGAGGGATGACTTTTACGTTTATTAAAGCTCTAGGTGGTAAGATCGGTAATTCTATCTGCGAAGATGATAAGCTAGATTTAGCTTTAGATATCTTGAAAAAAGCGAAAGAGAAGAATGTACAAGTACACTTACCTGTGGATATTTTGGCTGCTGATGCATTCGCTGCTGATGCGAATGTACAAGTGGTAGCTGCTAATGAAATTCCTGATGGATGGCAAGGTTTAGACGTAGGTCCTAAGACATTAGAGAGCTTAAAACCTGTGGTAGCTGAGTCAAAAATCATCTTGTGGAATGGTCCTTTAGGAGTATTCGAGATGGAGAAATTCGCGAATGGTACGATCGAGTTAGGTAACTTCATTGCTGAAGCTACTAAAAATGGTACTTTTTCATTAGTAGGAGGTGGAGACTCTGTAGCTGCTGTAAAACAGTTCGGTCTAGCGCCTAAGATGAGTTATGTTTCTACTGGAGGTGGAGCAATGTTGGAAATGTTGGAAGGTCAAGTATTACCAGGAATTAAAGCAATACAAGAATAATAGTAGGTCCCTATGCTTATATACCAAGCATAGGGATTTTATAATACATAGCGCGATGAATTACAAAGTATTAACTTTATTAGCATGCGGTCTTTTTTCGTACTCAGTCATGGGACAGAATGAGCCTAGTACGCTTACAGAAGTATCAAAGAAAGAAATGAGCCCAGAGGTGTATCTGGACTCTATTAAAAAGACATTTGTTAACCATGCTAGTAGTGCTTCTATAGAGAAGCGTTGGTTGAATGAGTTATTAAATCAGGATTTATTTAATGAGCTAGAGAATGAGTTAGCTGATGCAAACTTTGACGAAGGAGATGTTCGTTTTGATGAATTACCTACTGAGCTTTTAAAAGAACGTTTAAAACGATTAAATGAGAAAACACCTTTTAATGTTGAATACAATGAAACATTAGAACGAGTGATTAAATCATTTCTAAAGAATAGAAAACGTTCTTTTGAGAGGTTATTAGGCTTATCAGAATATTATTTCCCAATGTTTGAGGAGCAATTAGCAAAACAAAATGTTCCTTTAGAGGTTAAATATTTATCTATAGTAGAATCTGCACTTAATCCTGTAGCTCGTTCTAGAGTGGGAGCTACTGGTCTATGGCAATTCATGTATCCTACAGGTAAACAATATAATCTAGAAGTAACTTCTTATATAGATGATCGTATAGATCCATTAAAGTCATCTGAGGCAGCTGCTAAGTTTTTATCAGACTTGTATGGTATGTTTGGTGATTGGGATTTAGTATTAGCATCATATAACGCTGGACCAGGTAACGTGAGTAAAGCGATTCGTCGTTCTAATGGATATACGAATTACTGGAATATTAGACCAAATCTTCCACGTGAAACACAAAACTATTTGCCTGCGTTCTATGCTACTATGTATATTTTTGAATATGCAAAAGAGCATGGTATCACGTCTAAAAAGGCACCTATAAAGGTAGTAGAGACTGATACAATAGCGATTAAGAAAACA
This sequence comes from Myroides sp. ZB35, assembly GCF_001865835.1. NCBI lineage: Bacteria > Pseudomonadati > Bacteroidota > Flavobacteriia > Flavobacteriales > Flavobacteriaceae > Myroides > Myroides sp. ZB35. The sequence goes on from NZ_CP017769.1 coordinate 1,209,497, forward strand.
ATGTCTTTTGACCAAATCGCTAATTTATTAGATGTATCTAAAGAAGAAATAGAGTTCTTAAACCCAACTTATAAGTTACAAGTGATTCCTTATGATAGTGGTAAACTGAACTTCTTAAGACTACCTGTAAAGAAAATAGGTTTAATGGCTTCTAATGAAGAGAAGATGTATGCTTATGTTGACTTCGTAGACTCTAAAAAAGAACAGCCTAACTATGCTGTAGTTGCTGAATCTATAGTAGAAAGTAGCTCTGTTAATCCGCGTTATCACACGATACGCAAGGGAGAGAGTGTAGGTACTATTGCTAATAAGTACGGTATTTCGGTAGCTCAATTAAAGAAATTAAATAATCTAAAAGGAAATCTAATCTACCCTGGTAAGAAATTAGTAGTAGGTAAAAAAGCGGTGGCTCAAGCGTCAGGCGGTACTAAGAATAATTTCTATACTGTGCAGAGAGGAGATTCATTATCCTCTATAAGTAAGAAGTTTGCTGGAGTGACTGTGACTAAATTAAAGTCCTTAAATAATATGAAGGACTCAGATGACATTCGTCCAGGTATGAAGTTAAGACTTAATTAGAAGAAGATAAGAGTGAGGTATATTGGTTATGTATTGTTAGTATTGTTTGCACTCGTTGGGTGTAGAGACAGGTCTGCTAAGAATAGATCTAACAATCCTATGGACGAACCTCACCAGATACTTATAGTCATTAATGATAGACTATGGTATGGTAGTGTAGGGGATAGTATAAGAGAACATCTGGCTGTACCTATAGAAGGAATTACACCACCAGAGTCTACTTTTTCTTTAGAACAGATCTCCCCTAATCTATTTTCTTCACGTACGAAGAATAGAAGAAATATAATCGTCTTTTCGGATAACTATAGTAACAATAGTTTTCTGTTTGAGAAAGATAAGTACACTGCTGGTCAGATGTACTTTACAGTTAGCGGAGATTCTAGGAAGGGGCTAATAAGCGAGTTTAAGAAGAATTCAGACTCTATTGTGAGTTCTATTTTGCGCTCTGAGTTTGATGTCGTTGCAAAGCGTATTCTTGAAGGGAAGATAGTTGATATTGATTATTTTCAGGATAAGTTTCAAGTAAGCCTTAATTTGCCGACTACGTATAAGTTGGTTGGAAGTAATTACCACTTTGTATGGTTTAAAAAGAATATTGCTTCAGGTAATAGTAATATTCTGATTTATGATGTGCCAATGGAGAGAATAGAGAATACAGATGATACTATTCTAAATAACTTATTAGCAGTGAAGGATTCAGTGAATGGTAAGTATATACATTCTATAGAAGATAATTCGTATCTAAGGCTCAATGAAGGGTTTATTCCTAACAATAAAGAGTTTGTAAGACAAGGAAGAAAGGTCTATGAGTTCACTGGAGATTGGGACATGCATAATAGCTTTATGAGTGGTCCTTATATGAGTTATGTGTTCCGTGATGAATCAGCTAGTAGGTACCTGTTTATAGAAGGGTTAGTATATAATCCAGCTATGGGAAAGAGAGGTATCTTAATGGAAGTAGAATCAATCGTAAACTCATTAAAGTTTAATGAGAGCGAAACAAATTAAATAGAAGTAAAAAGGCGTTCATCACTGAACGCCTTTTTATGTATTAATACCTTCTGTGTAAAGGTAATTCTTCTATTGGGTTTATCACCATAGGGAATCGTTCTACGGTTACAGCACTACTGTCAAGACCAAAGGCCTTTTCTTCTGATAGTGCTAGTTTTTTAAGCCATTCATATAGTGTAAGTATGATTGTTTCATGAGCAGGTAGTTCATTGTCATAAGACAATTCTTTCTCTATCAATACATATTCAAAGTCTGTATAAATATTGTTTTTTTGTAAAGAGGTGTATTTACTGATTACATCTACTTCTCCTGTTTCAGTTAGCTCTTTGAGTACCTGTTTCATGAGTACACTGATCTTTTGGTCATTTCTAAAACCTAGATAAAAGTCAACACGGATAATATTATCAGCACCCATCTTCTGTATTTTGTATTCTAAGTTATAAGGTTGATCACTAACATTCACATGTATGAACCAATAGTTATCTGCTCTTTTAGGTCTACGTTGTGTGATAGAATACAATGCTTTATATTCTATTTTAGAGCATGTATTGGAGTTGGTTAGATAGATTAGATTAGAAGCAAATTTAGGAATGCTTGTATCTCCACTGATATCTAGAAGAATGTCTTTATACTGTTCTATATTGACAAACTCAGTATAGTTCTTTCTTATCTTCTTCGCTAGGTAGTTTATAATCATCGTACCTGCTAGCAAAGATGCTATGATAACGGTAACATAACCACCATGAGTGAACTTCTGAACGTTAGCGATAAAGAAAGATACCTCTAAGCTTAGGTATATTAGTTCGACTAATACGATTACAACAATATGTACACGTTTTAGGTACATATAGTAGCCTAGTAAGATTGTAGTCATGATCATACACAAGGTAATTGCTAGTCCATACGCAGCTTCCATATTACCTGACTCTTCGAAGTGTAGTACCACGAATACACAGCCTAAGAATAGTAACCAGTTGATAGAAGGAATATATAATTGACCTTTTACATTGGTCGGGAATTTTACTTTTACTTTTGGCCATAAGTTAAGTCTTATCGCTTCATTGATTAGTGTAAATGATCCGCTTATTAGGGCTTGTGATGCGATTACAGCCGCTATTGTTGCAATGGCTATACCAAATGGCAAGAACCACTCAGGCATAACTAAAAAGAAAGGGTTTGCGGGGTTTTGATTATCCGGTGATAGTTGTAGTAGTGTTTGGTTAGAAAAGTTGATTAAATAAGCTCCTTGTCCAAAATAACACAACACTAGCATCGCTTTTACAAATGCCCAAGTGATGCGTATATTCTTTATCCCACAATGTCCTAGATCACTATAAAGTGCTTCTGCACCTGTAGTACATAGAAAGACAAATCCCAATACAAAATAACCTTCTGAGTGTATAGAAAGTAAATGAACTGCATAATAAGGATTTAAAGCCTTCAATACTGTAAGGTTATCCATTAAGTGAAATAGACCAATTATCCCTATCATTAAGAACCACAAGGTCATCATAGGGCCAAAGAATTTACCAATAGCCTTGGTACCAAATTGTTGGATGACAAAGAGAATAAAGATAATTCCTATCACTATCGGAATAGTCTGTAGGTTGGGTTCATATATTCTAAGTCCTTCTATAGCTGATGATATAGAGATAGGAGGGGTGATGATACCATCGGCTAATAGCGCACTACCTCCAATAATAGCAGGAATGATTAACCAACGTTTCTTCAACCTCTTGACTAAAGTATAGAGTGAGAATATACCGCCCTCACCATTATTATCTGCCTTTAGGGTTAGAAAAACATACTTAATGGTCGTCTGTAAGGTTAAGGTCCAAAAAACGCATGAAATAGCTCCTAAGACAATATCCTCTCGGATAATCTCTTTTCCTATGATGGCTTTCATTACATAAAGTGGGGATGTACCAATGTCTCCATAGATAATACCTAATGTCACCAGTAGTGTTCCTAAGGTTATTTTATTCAATTGAGAACTGTGGCCATGTGATGACTGTGCTTGCATAAAACTGTCGGATTTAAACTTGTAATTTGTAACGATATGGTTACTAATAAGCTAATAGTCAGAATAGGAATATATACCACTCCATGGCTAGTCTTAGTTTAGTAAAGATATTTTGCTTTTAATAAAGCGATATCCACTTCTAATATTTCTGTTAGGTACTGTTCTACAGAATTATAATATTCTTCTATAGTATTCAATGCTTTTGCTAAGAATTGTTCTTGTACTGTGAATAGGGTTAGAAGTGTTTCGGCTTGTTGTGTTTCTAGATTAAATTGTTTTTGTATTCTTTGTATATCGAGATTGACATATTGATTAGTCAATAGGTAATCTTCTATCACTGTATGTTGATTCACGCCTAGAGCAGATAGGAGTAGAGCAGCAGCGAAGCCTGTTCTATCTTTACCTGCAGTACAGTTAAACATTAGTGGAGCCTCAGAACATTCTACCTCTCTAAAGAAAGCTTTGTATTGACTTTGGTTGTGGAGTACCAGTTGTTCATTGATATCCACTAAGAGTTTAGTAGCTAGGTTTATATCTCCCTTTTGTACGATCTGCATGACCTGATTCTTACTAAGATTACCAGGAGTGATCGGTAGAAGTACTTCATTAGTAACTGTTTTTGGTAACAGTGTTTTCTGCTCTTCACTTTCTTCTTCACTTCTAAAGTCTACTATTGTAGTCAGCGGAAGTGAGCTTAGGTAGTTTAGATCTACGTCAGTTAGGTTGCTCAATTGTCCTGAGCGGAATAAGCACCCCCATTTGACTGTTTTGTTATCCTCTGTTTGATATCCGCCTAGATCTCTGAAGTTAGACTGACCTTCTAAAGGTAGTTGGCGCAATCTGTTATTCGCTACTTCAAGAGCTTTGTGTGTAGTATTAAGGTCTAGAGTGCTTTTGTTAGGTGTAGAGATGTGTTCTACATCACTATCTGTTTCAATTAAACAATTTCCTTTTTCTAAATTTTGCATAGAGCTATCACTATTTTAAAGCCTGAACAAACTCAGGTATATTTATAACAATGCTTTTCTGAACTCTTACATGTAAGTAGCATTAGATGCTAGATATTGTAAAAATGATCAACTCAATCAAGAATAAATAATACATTTAAACAATAAAAAGGTATTTATTTATTAGTATTTAATGATTAATAATCAGAAAACTATTAAGTTAAGTGTATTTTTAATATAGTGCAAATATAAGATGTAAAAAAGACAAACTATTAAGAGTTGTCTTCTTTTTTTTCTGTTGTAGCGTCTATGAATTTCTCGAAAAGCTTAATCATCTTCTCGTTTACATCTTTGAATGTTAATCTATCTTTAGATTGATAGAATAGCATCATTGCATAAGGCTTATCTATATTTTCTAGTAGTAAGTGTTTATTCTGCCTATATGCTTCGCGTAGTAATCTTTTAAAATAGTTTCTATCTACCGCCTTTTTAAAATGGCGTTTAGATACAGATACTCCTACTTTTAGAGGGAGGTCTTCTTGATTAGCTATTTGCACGTATACCATTCTCAAAGGGTATTTACTCACAGTTTTACCAGTTGTAAATAACTCTTCGATTACAGTTTTGCTTTTTAGCTTTTCCTTTTTAGGATAATTGTATTTTTTTTGTTCCATATAGACTGCAAAGGTAGCAAAGGAATATGAAATATTTATAAATAAAATAGGCCGCTACTGCGGCCTATTTCTATTTTGTATAGATACTATTTTCTTGATTTACATCAGCCATAAACTGGCTTGGGTCGATCACTATTTTCTTAATAGCACCTTTTGGTTTATTGATTGTGAACTTATATTCTGGTTGAGCCCATCCCCATCCATCTAACACTGTTCTTTCGTATTGTACGTACTGGTTAGGTTTGATCCAGTGCATTGAAGTATAAGGAATATAGAATGTCTCTATAGAACCATCTTCGTATTCTACTAAAATATCTAAAGGCATACCCATTCTTCCCATTCTACCTAAAGTAACTAAAGTTTGGTTTTTCTGTACCTCTTCTACGAATAAGATAGAGTAGTCTATCGTGTTGTTCGTCTGTGTCCAGTCGATTAAATATTGGTCTAATACAGCACCAGATACTTTCTCAGCTACACGCTTGAAGTCATTAGGAGTAGGGTGAGTGAACTTGTATTCATTATAGTACGTTCTCAGTGTAGTCATCATATTATTCCACCCGATTAGGTAAGCTAACTGAGTTAAGAAGATAGATCCTCTGCTGTATGCAGAAGTAGAATAAGCTCTATTTGTCAAGTAATGATCTGCATGTGTGCTTAATGGCTCTTGCATCCCTTTAGACACTAAGTTGTAGTAGCTCTTATAAGTAGATCCGAATGGGTTCACATCTTCTTGTTGGTCTTTAGGTAAGATTTTTAGCATCGCTAGGTCAGATATAAATGAAGTAAACCCTTCATCCATCCATTCGTGTTTCGTCTCATTAGTAGCTAAAGCATGTTGGAACCAACTGTGCGCTAACTCATGAGCAGTCACTCCTGCTAAGCTTGGGAATGATCTCTCACCTGTGATTAGGGTACACATAGAGTATTCCATACCTCCATCACCTCCTTGTATTACAGAGTATTGGTTATAAGGGTAAGGACCTACATTCTCATTGAAGAATTTCATTAACTCTGCTGTTACAGGCTGTAGTTTTTTCCAGTTATCTATAATAGCAGGGTTGTTTTTATATAAGAAGTGAAGTTTCACTCCATCAGGTCCATCATACGTATCGTGTATGAAGTTAGGGTCTGCCCCCCATGTAAAGTCTAGTACATTCTCAGCCTTAAAGTGCCATGTAAGCTCTTTACCTTTCTTGATAGAGTTATCATCGATACCAGCATCTTGGTATCCATATCCTACCTCATTATTATTTATGATATTACCTGTACCACCTAAGATATAGTTTTTATCTAACGTTATTTTTACGTCGAAGTCACCCCATGCACTGTGGAACTCTCTACCTAGATACTGCTCAGCATGCCATCCTTCGAAGTCATATTCAGCGATCTTAGGGAACCATTGAGACATAGACAGTGCTACACCTTCTTTAGAGTTTCTACCAGCTCTACGGATCATCACAGGAGCTTGTCCGTCGAAGTTCATTGTGAATACAGTAGATGACTTAGGAGCGATAGGTTTTTTTAGAGTCACCTCTAGTATAGTACCTACTTCTTTCGTCTCTAAAGCCTCACCATCTTGCATCATTTTAGATACCTTTAGGTATCCTATTTCGTTGTCTTTTAGCTTTGTGATTCTACTCTCGAATACTTTTCTACCTCTCACTGTTTTAGTATCTACCATACGAGAGTCAGGATCAGCGATATTTGATAATAGTGCATCCATATCACTATTTGGTTGGAATGCGTTGTAGTAAAGGTGGAAGTATACTGCTTTTAAAGTATCAGGTGAATTGTTTGTGTAAGTTAACTTTTGAGTACCTGTGTATTGGTACTTTTTCACGTCCATCTTCACGTCCATTTTATAGTCAACATGTTGTTGCCAATAACCTGGATTAGGGTTGTTTTGAGCGATTGCGTCTATTAGGGCAATAGAGCAGATAGCTAGAGTTAGTAATATTTTTTTCATAATGTGTTTGAAATCAAAACTCCACATATATTATGCATAAATGTGGAGCTTTTTATATTAAGGGTTACTTAGTTACAAGTTTTATTTTTTAGCTTTTGATAATTTCTCAGCTAATAATAATGCATTGTACGCATTTACAAACTTACCAGAAGTAGAGATAGATTGGAAATTTCTGATTTCTTTTTTCTCACCTACTACTACGTCGAAGTTTACTGCTACACCTGAGTCCATGATGATTTTCTTCACTTCTCCAGCTGTAAACTCTGGGTAATAAGCTCTCACTAATGCTGCAACACCTGCTACGTTAGGAGAAGCCATAGAAGTACCTTGTAAGTACTCATAACTATTCGTTGGTACAGTAGCATAAATTTTCACTCCAGGAGCGAATACGTCTACATCATAATCACCATAGTTAGAGAAACGAGCCACCATATTTTTACCAAACTCTGGGTTAAGAGCTCCTACTACTAAGAAGTTGTTAGAGATCTCTGGTCCCATCTTTACGTTATCGTTAGGGTAGCGCTCTACACCTCCAGGGATGTTTAAGTCCATAGCATCATTACCTGCAGCTACTACGATAAGTACGTCTTTCTCTTCTGCATATTTAATAGCGTCACGTACCCACTGACTGTTTTCTTCATAGTATTTACCGAAGCTTCCGTTGATTACTTTAGCACCGTTATCTACTGCATATCTGATCCCTAATGCAATATCCTTATCATACTCATCACCATCTGGTACAGCTCTTACAGCCATGATCTCTGCTACGTCAGATGCTACACCGTCTCCACCTAAGTTATTACCACGAGTCTGAGCGATAATACCAGCTACGTGAGTACCGTGTTTTGCCTCTTCTCTTACAGGTCCGATCACGTTGTTATCACCATAGATTCTATCATTGATATCTGTATGATCATCACCTACTATCTTTCTACCGTCAAACTCTAAGTTTAAGTGGTGTTTCGCTTTACTTTCTACACTGTTTTTGTAAGCTTCTAACCAAGATAACTCTCTTCCACCTGCTAAGATATTATACATAACATTCTTAGAGTGGATGATTTCTTCAGTCGCGTCTAATGGAATACTGTTTAAGTCATCCATTGTGTAGTCTTTCTTATCTAGGTATTTTGCGATACGCTCATTCGCGCGCAATAACATATCTACACGTAGTTTGCTCTCTTGGTTGCTTTTTATTTCTTCGTCGTATTCCTTCACAGCTCTTTTATACTGATCAGAACCGTCATCACCTCTACGGATCACACGTACCATCTCTACGTTTTCGTGTACAGACTGTCCTAAGAAGTTCCATCCGTGGATGTCATCGATGTATCCATTATTATCATCATCGATACCATTACCCGCTATTTCATTAGGGTTTGTCCAAACTTGAGTTTTTAAATCATCGTGATCAATCTCAATACCTGAATCTACAACTCCTACAATTACTTTCTTAGGTAATTTCTTTCCTTTAAGAATTTCTTCATACGCTCTGTCAACAGACATTCCAGGAACAGTATCATTAATGATGTCTAAATGACTCCATCTGCGTAATTGTTCTTCTGTAAGTTTTGTTGTTCTCTTCGGTAGATTATCTACACCCGAGATCGGTGTATTGGTAATCGTACTCGTTGTACCACAGCTAGTTAAAGCTAATGCTAAAGCAGCTGATAGGTATAAAGGTTTAATCAATCGCATTATAGTTAAATTTAAATTATCAATGTTATTCGTGCTAAAAATATAAATAAGTTACATCTTGAAAGTGTACTTAACACTAAATTAAGATTTCATTAGCTTTTAAATTCTCATTTAGTCTCACTCCTTTTTCAGTATGTTGCACAGTGATGATTTCATTATGAGCATCGTGTTCTAAGAACAAATACCAATTCTCATCAGCTGCCATCTTTAAGAATTTCTCTTTTTCGTCTAGTGTTAGCAGGGGTCTTGTATCGTATCCCATTACATAAGGAAGTGGGATATGTCCTACTGTAGGCAGGAGATCGGCTACATAAGCTATCTTTTTGCCTTTATAGTTCAGTATAGGGATCATTTGTTTCTCAGTATGTCCATCTGCGAAGAAGATATCAAAGCCTAATTCGGAGTTGTGCAGTATGTTTCCTTGAGCCTTTGGGATGAAGTGAAGTGCACCGCTATCCTGTATAGGAAGGATGTTCTCTGATAAGAAAGAAGCCTTCTCTCTCGCATTCGGTTTAGTTGCCCATTCCCAGTGATTCTCATTCGTCCAGTACTTCGCGTTCTTAAATGCGTTTACATATCCTGTTCTATCACTATTCCAGTTTACAGCACCTCCTACGTGGTCGAAGTGTAAGTGTGTCAAAAATACATCTGTGATATCATCTCTGTGAAAGCCATGCTTAGCTAGAGACTTATCTATGCTATGGTCTCCCCATAGATTATAATAACCAAAGAATTTATCAGATTGTTTATTTCCCATACCTGTATCGATAAGGATCAGTCTGTTGCCCTCTTCGATAAGGAGTAGTCTAGCCCCTAAGTCGATGAGGTTATTAGCATCAGCAGGGTTGGTTTTGTTCCAAATCACTTTAGGAACAACGCCAAACATAGCACCACCGTCTAGTTTAAAGTTGCCACTTTCTATAGCGTATAGTTTCATAATTGTTTTAGTTTATTTGAGTTAGGTGCAAATTACTAAAATTATTTCTCCTAGTCTCTCTTTTTTGCAAAAGTCTGTCACTGGCCTTGGTATAGAAGAGATTCTAATCGGTTATCTAAGGAAGTGATACTAGTATATAGATGCTTCGGGTAGAGATTTAGTACGGTTCGGTAAAAGGGTACTTATCCCAAGTAAACACTGCTTATTACCGAACAACTTCCGAACAATTTTTGAATTAAAAATGGTAAAGTGTTTATTGATAGTTGTTTATGTTGAAATGAAATAACCAAAAGAAGGCAATCTCTCCAATATTAACCAAAAAGGGCAAAAGAGGGCGATAGTTAATGAAGAATTAGGAATTGTATTGTGATTATAGTAGAGACGGATTATTATCCGTGTCCAGAAAGTAGGTCAGTTAATTGTATGGTCAATAAAGTAGAGACGGAATATCATCCGTGTCAAACAAAGTAGCCACATCAATGTACACACTGATTATCATCCGTGTCAAACAAAATACCCCAATCAATGTAGAGACAGATCATTCGTGTCCAAAAAGTAGGTCAGTTAATTGTATCGTCAATAAAGTAGAGACGGATTATTATCCGTGTCAAACAAAGTAGCCATATCAATGTACACACTGATTATTATCCGTGTCAAACAAAATACCCTAATCAATGTAGAGACAGATTATCCGTGTCCAGAAAGTAGGACAGTTAATTGTATCGTCAATAAAGTAGAGACGGATTATCATCCGTGTCAAACAAAATAACAATATCAAAACTCATTATAAAACCTGTCCTTATTCCAACGTGAAGGATTAGTATGAATATAATTAGCAATATTATTATATGCAGAAGCTGTTCTGATTATATGGTCATGATATCCATCTTGCCAAAAGAACGCTATACCAAGACTTTTAGCATCTTTCTTTACTCCAACTTTAAACCCCTTTATTATATTTCCTAAACTTCCAGATACGCTTTTAAATTCCTTGTTATTATCAATTTTCTTAGTATTATAATTACCTCTATTAATATGCAAGATACCATGCACATGATTTGGCATTACAATAAATGCATCCAAAACAACAAATGGGTAATAATGAGGGATACTGAACCAACAATTTAAAACACATTTCCCTAAATCATTTAAGTACATCTTATCTTGAAATATATACCCAAAATAATGTTTCATATCTCTTGTACAAATAGTAATAAAATATGTCCCATCATTTGTATAGTCCCACCATTTAGCTCTATTTGAAGACCTATTATACACGCCTTTAAACTTCTTATTCATAATTTTTTTTATGATTAAACATAGCAAAAAGCAATCCTTACTGATATGTATATTAAATGTTTACAATTTATTAATATTGATTTATATCTATCCTTTTCGTGTTTAATGTAGTTTTTTAAATTCTTTGGGTGACACGGATAATAATCCGTCTCTACTTTGATATTGATTGGGTTTGTTTGACTTGGATGATGATTTGTTTATTTGACACGGATGATAATCCGTCTCTACTTTATTGACGATACAATTAACTGACCTACTTTTTGGACACGAATGATCTGTCTCTACATTGATTGGGGTTGTTTGATATGGGGGGAGGGGGACTTCTTCTTTTTAATGGATATTTAGAGATAGAGATTTGTTATTTTTCGCTTTTATATTTTATTGATAAAGGATAACTTTGTCTTTTTGAAAAAATATTGCCTTGATTTGTTCAATACATTCTTTTAAATGTCCTTGAATAGTATAATTAAAGGTACAATATTTGCAATAAAGTATTTTAGTAGAGCAAAATAATCGAATTAAGTGATTAGTTTTCAGTAGGTTTTTTACTAAAGTAGTTAGGAAAGAATATCAAAAAAGGAGTTCTAACGATAGTTTTTATCGATATTAGTATTAAAACTTCTAATCGTTATAAATATGTTAGTTAGTACAAGAAACCATTTTTTTATAATACCTTTGTAAATCAAATTTTAGAACTAATCTATTTTAAAAAAGGTATGATAAAAGTTTCAGATATAGCGAGTAAACGCGTGGCCCTTTTGATGGAAGATGAAGGGTTTAACCATACTACAGATTATGTACGTGTAGGAGTGACTAGCGGAGGATGTTCCGGACTTTCGTATCAATTAAAATTTGATCACGAGATAGGAGAAGACGATAAGGTTTTCGAAGACAATGGTGTAAGAATCGCTGTGGATAAGAAAAGCTTTTTGTACCTAGTAGGAACGACTTTAGAGTATTCTGGAGGATTGAACGGTAAAGGTTTTTATTTCAACAATCCAAATGCAAGTAGAACTTGCGGATGTGGAGAAAGCTTTTCATTATAAGACCTCAAGGTAGAAAGGCGGATGTACGTCTGTCTTTCTTTCCTTTTGATAATTAGTTTAATAAAAGAAGCGTACGAGAAAGTAGTGGCTTTTAAGTATAAATATATGAGTAAGTATACAGAAGAAGATTTAAAGAAAGAATTAGAAACCAAGGAGTATGAGTATGGATTCTATACAGATATAGAGTCAGAGACATTTCCTGTTGGGTTAAATGAAGATATTGTTAGAGCGATCTCTGCTAAGAAAGGTGAGCCTGAGTGGATGACTGATTGGAGATTAGAAGCATTCCGTATTTGGGAATCGATGGTGGAGCCAGAATGGGCTAATGTGAACTATACTAAACCTGATTTTCAAGCTATATCTTACTACTCTGCACCTAAGAAGAAGGATGAGTATAAGAGCTTAGATGAGGTGGATCCAGAACTGATAGAGACTTTTAATAAACTGGGTATTTCGCTTAACGAACAGAAGCGTCTTACTGGTGTAGCGATGGATATCGTGATGGACTCTGTGTCTGTAGCGACTACATTTAAAGATACTCTAGCTGAGAAAGGTATTATATTCTGTTCTATCTCTGAGGCGATCAAGACTCACCCAGAGTTAGTGAAGAAATATTTAGGTACTGTGGTACCACAGACAGATAACTTCTATGCGGCGCTGAACTCTGCAGTATTCTCTGATGGTTCATTCTGTTATATTCCTAAGGGTGTTCGTTGTCCTATGGAGTTGTCTACATACTTCCGTATTAACCAAGCTGGTACAGGTCAGTTTGAGCGTACATTAGTGATCGCTGATGAGGGTAGTTATGTTTCTTACTTAGAGGGATGTACTGCACCATCACGTGACGAGAACCAATTACACGCTGCTGTAGTAGAGCTTATCGCTATGGATGATGCTGAGATTAAGTATTCTACTGTTCAGAACTGGTTCCCTGGAGACAGTGAAGGAAAAGGAGGAGTATTTAACTTCGTGACTAAACGTGGTCTATGTGAGAAGAATGCTAAAATCTCGTGGACACAAGTAGAGACAGGATCTGCTGTGACATGGAAGTACCCATCATGTATATTAAAAGGGGATAACTCTATCGGTGAGTTTTACTCTATCGCTGTGACGAATAATTTCCAACAAGCGGATACAGGTACTAAGATGATACACTTAGGTAAGAATACGAAGTCTACTATTATTTCGAAAGGTATATCTGCTGGTAAATCTCAAAATAGTTATAGAGGATTGGTTCATATGGGACCTAGAGCTGAGAATGCTCGTAACTTCTCTCAATGTGACTCTTTATTAATGGGTAATGAGTGTGGTGCTCATACATTCCCTTATATTGAGGCTAAGAATACTACTGCTCAGATTGAGCATGAGGCAACAACTAGTAAGATTGGTGAAGACCAAATCTTCTATTGTAACCAACGTGGTATTCCTACAGAAAAAGCGATTGCACTTATCGTTAACGGATTCTCTAAAGATGTGTTGAATAAGTTGCCAATGGAGTTCGCTGTAGAAGCACAAAAATTATTAGAGATTTCTTTAGAAGGAAGTGTAGGTTAATCTACGCCTAAACTAAAGAGTTCAAAAAATCAGATTACCTCAACAAAATTAAATAAGACAATTTATGTTACAGATAAAAAATTTACACGCAAGTGTTGAAGATAAAGAAATATTAAAAGGAATTAACTTAGAAGTAAAAGCTGGTGAAGTACACGCTATCATGGGACCTAACGGTGCTGGTAAGAGTACATTATCATCTGTGATCACTGGTAATGAAGCATTCGAAGTTACTGAAGGAGAGATTCTTTTAGAAGGAGAAGAGTTAGGAGAATTAGGACCAGAAGAAAGAGCTCATAAAGGGGTGTTCTTATCGTTCCAATATCCTGTAGAGATTCCTGGTGTTTCTGTAACTAACTTTATGAAAACAGCAATCAACGAATCACGTAAAGCACAAGGATTAGAAGAAATGCCTGCGAACGAGATGTTGAAAAAAATCAAGGAGAAAGCGGAGTTATTAGAGATCGATAGAAAGTTCTTATCTCGTTCTCTTAACGAAGGATTCTCTGGTGGTGAGAAAAAACGTAATGAGATCTTCCAGATGGCTATGTTAGAGCCTAAGTTAGCTATCCTAGATGAGACTGACTCAGGACTAGATATCGATGCTCTACGTATCGTAGCGAATGGAGTGAACAAACTAAAAAGTGAAGATAACGCAGTAGTGTTAATTACGCACTACCAACGTTTATTAGACTATATCGTGCCAGATTTCGTACACGTATTATACGATGGTAAAATCGTTAAGACAGGAGGTAAAGAATTGGCATTGGAATTAGAAGAAAAAGGATACGATTGGATCAAAGCTTCTTTAGAGAAGTAAGAATACTAGATCTCAAGAATCAATCATTTTAATCTAATTGCAAAGAAAGAATTATGGAGCTTAAAGATAAATTAATTACGTCTTTTGTGGCTTTTGAACAAGGTTTAAAAGGTGAACATGAAGGTTTACACGATATTCGTTTAGAAGCATTAAAGACATTCGAAGATAAAGGATTTCCTACTAAGAAAGTAGAAGCGTGGAAGTACACTTCATTGAATTCAATTTTAAAGAATGAATTTCGCGTATTACAGAAAGAGGAGACAGCGATAGAGTATAAAGATGTAAAGAAATACTTCTTAAGTGATTCTGACACGTATAAATTGGTGTTTATCAATGGAGTGTTCAGTTCTCATTTATCATCTACTACTCATGATGGTTTAGACGTATGTTTAATGTCATCTGCACTGACTAAGCCTAAATATAAAATGGTGATCGATGCCTTTTATAACAATACGGCTGATAAGACAGATAGTATGACGGCGTTAAACACAGCTTTTGCTACTGAGGGAGCATTTATTAATATTCCTAAGAGTAAAGTAGTGGCTAAGCCGATAGAGATTATATACTTCTCTACGGTAGCGGATAAAGCTCTGTTAGTACAACCTCGTAACTTAGTAGTAGTAGGAGAGAATGCTCATGTACAGATCGTAGAAAGACATCAGAACTTGACTAACTCTACTGTACTTACTAATGCTGTAACTGAGATCGTAGCGCATAAACGTGCTATCGTAGATTTCTATAAGTTACAGAATGATAATGAAGAAGCTACACTAGTAGACAATACATATATTACTCAGAAGCAAGAGAGTAGAGTTTCTGTTCATACTTTCTCATTCGGAGGTAAGTTGATTAGAAATAACTTAAACTTCTATCAAGACGGAGAGCGCATTGATAGTACGTTAAAAGGTGTGACACTAATCAGTGATAAACAACACGTGGATCACTACACATTAGTATCTCATAACCAACCTAACTGTGAGAGCCACCAGAACTACAAAGGTATCTATGATGGTAATTCTACAGGAGTATTTAATGGTAAGATCTATGTAGATAAAATAGCACAGAAAACAGATGGTTTCCAACAGAGTAATAATATCTTACTAAGTGAGAAAGCTAATATCTATGCTAAACCACAGTTAGAAATCTTCGCTGATGATGTGAAGTGTTCGCATGGATGTACTATAGGGCAGCTTAATGAAGATGCGATGTTCTATATGCGTCAAAGAGGAATTCCTAAGAAAGAAGCAAAAGCATTACTAATGTATGCTTTCACAGATGAAGTAATGGAGTCTGTAAAAGTACCTGAGTTAAAATCTAAGGTAGCAAAAGTAATTGCTGGTAAATTAGGAGTATCTATGGGATTTGAAATTTAATTTCACGTTTTTTATACTTGGTCAAATATAAAAGAGACTGCCTAAGGCAGTCTCTTTTTGCATTTATTAAATGCTATGGTCATATTGGTTAGGTATGATAATAAAAACGACCTAGCTATTGGGGGAGCTAGGTCGCTTAAGAAAAAGAAAGTTTGTTGTTTTTGTTGTACAAAGTATATTTCATATATCGTGCCAAAAAATGTAACGTGCTGTTTTTTAGTATTTGAGGGTATAAAGTGTTGTTTTTTTAACTATATTTTAAGAGATTACTAGTATTCGTATTTTTATACTGCAATTAAATGTCAGTATAGCTGAATTGCTATTGTGTATTGCTGCTAGTGAGTAAATAAGAAAAGGGTATTGCACAGAGCGTGTTTAGAGGTGTTAATATGCTGTTTTTCGACAATTACTTATATAGTGTGCTTTTAGTAAGAGATATTGGCTTAAAAGGTACTATATGATGCTGTGGTATGTGTCCCACTTTATGCGACCATAATAGACTAGAAGTGTGCATATAGAGTCATAAAAGTCAGTGTAGAGAATAAAGAAAGTATGAAGTGATAGTTTTGTCTACAGAATTATAGTTCATACGTTCTTTGACATACTGTATACTACGATGAGGTAGAAGAGTAGGGATATAAAAAGAGAGAACCCTCTGTGTGAAGATTCTCTCTTTATAGATTATAAGATAATATAGATTGAGTGCTTAAGATTCGCAACTGCTACAAGTCACTAGGTTAGTTACCATCTCTTTAGAGACACTCTGACTACGCTGGTAGTACAATGTTTTAACTCCTAGTTTCCACGCTTCGATCATTAGGTTGTTTACTTCCTTGATCGGTAGAGCAGAAGGGATGTTTAGATTTAAGCTTTGTGCTTGGTCTACGTACTTCTGTCTTACAGCAGCTTGTTGTATGATTTCAAGTTGACTGATTTCTTTGAATGTCTTGAATACTGCTTTTTCTTCTTCAGTAAGACCTTCTATCTGCTGTACACTACCACCGTTAAGCATGATAGTTCTCCATGTTTCTTCGTTGTCTAGACCTTTTTCTTCTAGTAACTTCGTTAAGTATTTATTCTTACGCATGAAGTTTCCTTTAGATAGTCCTGCTTTGTAATAGTTACTACTAAAAGGTTCTATACCTGGAGAAGTCTGTCCTAAGATAGCAGATGATGATGTAGTAGGAGCGATAGCCATAGTAGTCGTGTTACGTCTACCATATCCTTTCATGATTTCTGGTTCACCATAGATGCGTGCTAATTCTTGAGACGCTTTGTCCGCTTTAGCACTGATATTATCGAATATTTGATTCGTAAGCATTTTAGCTTGTAGTCCTTCGAATGGGATCATATTCTTCTGTAAGTATGAGTGCCATCCTAGTACTCCTAAACCTAATGCTCTATGGCGTTTAGCAAAACGATTAGCAGCAGCTAAATAGTAGTTTCCTTCTGTTTTTTCTATAAACTCTTGAAGTACTGCGTCTAAGAAGTAGATCGCTAGTTTAACAGCTTCTGTGTCTTTCCACTCGTCGTATAACTCTAGGTTCATAGAAGATAAACAACAGATGAACGATTCGTCATCAGAAGAAGGTAGCATAATCTCAGAACAAAGATTACTTGCGTTCACACGCATATTAAGATCTTTGTATACTTGTGGTTTATGCCCATTCACATTATCAGAGAAGAATAAGTATGGCATACCTTTTTGTTGGCGACTCTCTAGTACTTTAGCCCATAACTGTCTCTTCTCTCTATCCCCATCTATCATCTCTTGCATCCAGTAGTCTGGTATACATACTCCATAGAATAGGTTCTGAATAGGATTACCGATATTTTTTATATTTAAGAATTCTTCACAGTCAGGGTGGTCTATGTCTAAGTATGCTGCAAAAGCACCTCTACGTACCCCTCCTTGTGAGATGGTGTCCATAGCTGTATCGAATAACTTCATAAAGCTTACAGCACCACTACTTTTACCATTATCTGTTACAGCACTACCTCTCTCGCGAAGCGCTCCAAAGTAACCTGATGTACCACCACCAATTTTGGTTTGCATAATCACTTCACCAAGCTTGTGTGTGATTCCTTCTATACCATCTGGAATATGTACATTAAAACAAGAAATAGGCAGACCTCTCTCTGTACCCATATTAGCCCAGATAGGAGAGCTCAGACTCATCCATCCACGTTCTATCATCTCTTGGAATGATTCTTTTAATTCGGGTTTATACAGTCTTCTGGCAGCAGCTGATGCGATACGGTCGATAGCACCTTCTACTGTTTCTCCTTTAAGCAAGTATCCTCTATTAAGGATTTGTTCACTTTCAGAGTTTTTCCACCAAAGTTTTTCTGTTAGGTTATCGTTGTCTTCTGTCAATAATGGTAATGAGAAATTGTTCATAGAATTCTTTTAGATTTTTTTGATAGTGAATTTTTTGGTTTAGAATAGGTCGTCTGCAGAGAAACTCTTATCGTGCTTAGTGTAGTCAACAGGTCTCTTAGCGAAGAAATCATCTAAACTGTTTGCGAACACTTCTTCTTCGAACCAAGCCATTGGTTTGTATTGTTCGTGGGTGATATTAAATACCTTTTTAAGGCCAATCTTTTGCATACTTTCGTCTACTCTGAACTTCATGAAGTTTAATAGATCTGCTTTGTTTACCGTTTCTATTTCTCCTGTGCTGAAGATCCAGTCTAAGATTCTACTTTCGATCTCGATAGATTTATGAATTACTTCATTCACATGATTGATTAAGTCATCATCAAAGAAGTCTGGGAACTCGTCTCTAATCACATTAACGATATAGATACCTGCGTTAGCATGTACTTGCTCGTCTACTGATGTCCATGCAATGATGTTGCTCACATTCTTCATTAGTCCTTTAAAACGAGTAAAAGATAAGATGATGGCGAACTGGCTGAACAGAGATACGTTCTCAATCAATAAAGAGAATAAGATAAGAGATACTACATACTTTTTGCGGTCAGTATAGTTACCAGAGTTCTCTAATACTTCTGATAAGTATTCAACTCTTTCTTTAATAACAGGTACAGTTAATAAGTTCTCGAACTCGTCATTATATCCTAATACATCTAATAATCTAGAATATGCTTCTGAGTGTCTAAACTCACATTCTGCAAATGTACTTCCTAGTCCATTAAATTCTGGTTTAGGGAAGTGTAAGTATAAGTTTCCCCAAAAGGTCTTAACTGCAACTTCTATCTGAGCAATAGCTAATAAACTGTGCTTGATAGCTAGTTGTTCTTCTTTCGTTAAGTGTGAGTGGAAATCTTGTGTATCTGCTGTGAAGTCAACTTCACTATGTACCCAAAATGATTTATTAATTGCATCTGTGAATTGGTAAATTCCAGGATACTCAAACGGTTTGTAGTTTACTCTTTTATCAAAAATCGACATAGCTTAATTTTATTATATTATATAATTAGGACAACCTTCTTCTAGTTAAAACGTCAAGTGAGTGTACTTTTTAAAAGTGATGAACACTTGTGAACACTGCGATAGCCTTGTGTGTAAGTAGATAAGATTGACGAAGTTATCTTAGCTAATTTACTGTTTACTAATAACTAAATCAATATAAAATGTTTGAAAATCATAATTAGTTATTAAACATCTGTTGATAACTATTATTTGTTGAAATGTTGTGATTGTCGATTTTATGGTGATATCATTTAAGAGTAGGTTTATTGTGATGATATTGTCTTAATGCCATTTTGTTATTCCTAGTTTTTACAGAATAGTCTTAAAAAATATGTAATTTTCTATTTCTGCTGAATAGAAGGGCACCTACTGAAAATAAAAAAAGCGGAAGGTATGCCTTCCACTTTTTAGTATATTAAGCTAGTTTAGCAACTAGTTCTCTCCATTGTTCTAATTCTGGTATTCCTGGTTTTCTCTTACCAAAGAACTGGACGATGATTTCGCCAATCTCGTTGAATACTTCTACAGAAGTTACGATACCATCTTCTGTTGGTTTGCGCACTATCCATGTCTGCGCTATCTTATCCATGTCTAGGTGCATATTGAAGTCTGGGTCTAGTACATTGTACCAGTTCTGATGCCACATTGTTCTTTTTACTTCACCTGTGTGGATTTGGATATTACCTCTATTCCCTACAAAGACCATAATAGGTGTCTGAGCTTCTGAAGCACCTTCTAACAAGGTTACGATAGCATCTTTAGTAATCTGCTTAGCGTAGTACTCTTCTGGAGCTAATCTTAATGCTTGGGTACGAGTTAGGTTGTATTTCTTTAATAAAGAAAAGAAGTTATGTGTATCTTTTAGTTCTTTCCACTCTGTTCTGAATCCTTCTACATCTATCTCTTCATCTAGTCTTTCGTCTAGATTATGTAAGTAAGGTTCTGTTGTTTCTTCAGTTGATTGGTTCTCTGAAGTATATTTTTTTACTAATGCATGGAATGCTTCTTCGTTGCTCTGAGGTACTAAATAAATCTTGTGAATAGCTTCACCGTCTTTACCAAAGAACTGTAAACTCATTCTGTCTTTGTCTCCTGCTTTCTCTACTACTGCGAATACTTTCTTCCAGTGGCTTAAGAATATTCTTAGATCAATATCAGGGTTAACGAATAGACCAGCGTGAGGGCTACTAAAATCAGGGTTAGCATACACACCTTTTCTCTCGTGTACACATTCGTCATTACGTGTAAGTGCCATTACTTTTCCTAAAGTTTCTACTTCAGATAGTATGGCTTCAAATTCAGGTTTTAATCGTGTAACAGATTCTCCTATTTGTGTAGCAAGCAGTTCCATTTCACTAGCGTTAAGTTCTTTGGCTGCATTGCGTATTCTAATATGTGGATTGGTCACCTTTAGAGCGTCCCAACGTTCTTTTAATGTTTGTGTTCTTGTACTCATAATTGTTGTTTTTAGATACCAAATATTATTAAAGGATTATTGCTAACAGGGTTTTTAGTTACTACACATGGGAAGTTATATACCTCAGAGATGATCTCTTGAGTTAATACTTCTGCAGGTGTGTCATAGATTACTTTTTTCCCTTTTTGTAGCAAGAGTATTTTATCAGCATACTGTGCTGCTAAATTTAGATCATGTATTACTACGATAGCTGTATTTCCTTTAGACGTAAATTCTTTAATGATATCCATGATACGATGCTGATGTAGTACATCTAGATTGTTCAATGGTTCGTCTAAGAATAACAGCTTATTCTCAACATTATTGTTTAACTGTGATAATACTCTAGCTAAGTGGACACGTTGTTTCTCTCCACCAGACAGATGATTATACTCTCTGTGCTGTAGTGGACAGATGTCGATACAGTCCATACTCTGCTGTACTGCAGTCTTGTCTTCTTCTGTAGGGATGTGGTCAAAGTAAGGATATCTACCCATCATCACTACGTCTTCTACGTTTAAGGGGATATCTCCATTGTGATGTTGTGAAAACTTAGCTTTGTGCTTTGGTAGTTCTTTCGTACACCATTTAGGGTATTCACATGATTTCAATAAAACCTTGTTTCCTTTTTCGTGTAATTCGTCAGCAAGTATACTTAAGAATGTAGACTTACCAGCTCCATTAGGACCTAATATCGCAATAAACTCACCTTCTTTACATTCGAAATCTATATCGTTGATGATATAATTTCCTTTTGCTAAATAGTTTATTTTAAAAGCTTCAATCATAATTAGAGTGATTTTTTAAACTTGATTAATATAGCAATAAATACTGGTGCTCCCATAATCGAAGTAAGAATACCTATCGGAATCTCTGAAGGCGGCACTAGTGTTCTGCTTATTGTATCTGCAACTAATAATAATATACTACCACATAGTGTAGACAGGGGTAGGATAAAGTAATAGTTCGATTTAAAAACAAGTCTAAGTATATATGGAACTATTAATCCTACGAATCCTATAGTTCCAGTGAATGCTACTATGGTACCTACCATAAGGGCAGATAATAGTACTATTTTTTTCTTTGTTTTCTCTACTGGTATTCCTAAGTGGGTAGCATCTCGTTCTCCTAGCATCATAGCATTTAAAGCTTTTCCCTTGTTGATTAACAAGGTTATAGATACTAGTATTACTACTGCAAGGATACTAACTTTAGTCCAAGTCGCTCCTGCTAAGCTACCTAAGGTCCAGAATGTCAGGTTTCTTAACTCTTCGTCGCTTGATAGATAAGTAAGCAAGCCTGTCGCAGCACCTGTTAGGGAAGTAATAGCTACTCCTGATAATAGTAAGACACTGATATTCGTCTTACCCGCTGTGGTGGACATTTTATACACAAAAGTCATCGTGATGATGGCTCCTATAAAGCTCATGATACTCAGTAGTGAGTAGTGTACAGCTTCTGGGATCAAGGATTTAATGTGAGATCCTAAAACAATAGTAACTGCTGCAAATAATACAGAGCCAGCTGTAATACCTATAAGGTCAGGTGAGGCAAGGGGATTCTTAAACATCCCTTGAAGTGTTGTTCCGGCAAGAGATAGTCCAGCGCCAGTTAAGATTGCCATTAGAACTCTGGGAAGTCGGACATCAAAAAATACATAATAGTCGCTTGGATTTACCTCTTGCTTAGTGAACAATATTTGGTATAAAGTCTGAAATGATCCAGACTCAAATTGATAAACTCCTATGAATATAGACGCAATGGCTATTACAATTAAGATAACAGATAATATTATTGCGTAAAAAGAGAGTTTGGTTTTCATTATAATTTATTCAGATAGTAATTGATTTAATTCTTTCGCTGCTTGACCTACTCTTGGACCGAATCCACTTAATAATAAGCCATCCATTGCAATTACTTTTTTGTTTTTACCAGCATTCGTTTTGTTGATACCGTCGATTTTTAATACTCCATCGACACCTCCCATACTTTGTAATCCTGTTGTGAACATTAGGATATAGTCAGGATCGCTGTTTAATAATGATTCTGGTGTAAGAGGTTTGAAATCTTCAAATTCTGTTACAGCATTTTGTCCTCCTGCTAGACCTACTATATTGTTTACTGGTGTTTTGTCTCCTGCTACAAGAAGTGTTGCAGCTCCACGAGCATAGATGAACAATACCTTAGGTTTGTTTTCAAATGAAGGAAGATCTTGTAAATCTTGATCTATTTTGTCTAGAAGTGGTTGGTAGTTTTCATTGTTTAATGATTTAGCTACTGTTTTTATTAATGTTTTTGTTCCTTCTAAAGAGAACTCTTGTTTAATAACTTCTAAGCGTATTTTTGTCTTTTCTAATTGACTTTTAAAGTCATCATTAAGGTCTTTTTCTGTAGCATATATAATCGTTGGTTTTAACGCCATAATGCTTTCGATAGATATTTTAGAAGTATGTCCTAGATCTTGAGCTGTTGTTTTAATGTCCTCAGGATAAGTACTAGTTACATCTACTGCTATTATATTTTCTTTTTCTCCAAGAGCAACAAGTGTTTCTGTAATTGCTCCATTTAGAGAAATAATTCTTTCTTTTACTTGAGTCGTTTCAACTGGTGTAGACTCTTGTTCTTTTTTAGAATTACAGCTCATCATTGCTGTAACGATTAGGAATAAAGCTGTTAGTTTTTTCATTTGAGTTGTTTATTTGAAATAGTTCTAAATTATGGCAAAAATAGAATCTTTTTTACGCGTTACAAAACATATTTAGATTAATTTTAAATTAATATTTAGTAGGCTAAAGTATAGTTATCCTTATCTTTGCTTTTACATTTGCATACTAAAGAAGTATGACGAGTATTTTTAATTAAATGAAAAGTAATATGTTAGATATAAAGGAGGTACGTAAGAATTTTCCAATTCTTACTCAATCAGTAAATGGCAAGCCTTTAGTTTATTTTGACAATGCAGCTACTGCACAAAAGCCAAAAGTGGTAGAGGATGCAATTGTTAAATATTACGAAACTATCAATGCAAATATTCATAGAGGTGTGCATACACTTAGTCAATTGGCTACGGATGCGTATGAAGAAGCTCGTAAAAAAGTACAAGCTCATGTGAATGCTAAGTATGATTATGAAGTACTGTTTACTGCAGGGACTACGTTTGGAATAAACTTGGTGGCAAGTGGTTTTGGTAGTCTACTAAAGGAAGGAGATGAGGTGCTTATTTCAGCTATGGAGCACCATTCTAATATTGTACCATGGCAGTTCGCTTGTGAACGTTCAGGAGCTACATTGAAAGTTATTCCAATGAATCAGGATGGTGATTTAATTATGGAAGAATTCGACAAGCTATTAAACTCTAATACAAAAGTAGTAGCTGTAACCCATATTTCTAATGCGCTTGGTACTATCAACCCAATTAAGAAAATTATAGCTAAAGCTCATCAAGTTGGAGCCGCTGTGTTAATAGATGGTGCTCAAGCAACACCGCATATTAAACCTGATGTACAAGACCTAGATTGTGATTTCTATGTGTTCTCAGGCCATAAGGTGTGTGGACCTACAGGAACAGGGGTTCTTTATGGAAAAGAAGAGTGGTTAAATAAATTACCTCCTTATCAAGGAGGAGGAGAGATGATCAAGACTGTTACTTTTGAAAAGACTACATATGCATGTCTACCTCACAAATTTGAAGCAGGTACACCAAACATTGCTGGAGGAATTGTGTTAGGAGTTGCTTTAGATTATTTAAACGGAATTGGGTTTGATAATATAGCTGCTTATGAACATGAACTTTTAGAGTATGGAACGAAACGTTTATCTGAAATAGAAGGGCTTAAAATATATGGAACTGCTAAAGAGAAGACTTCTGTGATTTCTTTTAATCTAGAAGGTATTCATCCTTATGATGTTGGAGTTATCGTTGATAAACTGGGTGTAGCAGTACGTACAGGACATCATTGTACACAGCCAATCATGGACTTTTTCGGTATTCCTGGTACGATTAGAGCTTCATTTGCTTTTTATAATACAAAAGAAGAAATCGATGTGTTAGTAGAAGCAGTGAAGAAAGCACAAATGATGTTATCATAATAAGTAAATAAAGAAAATATAACGATATGACAATTAAAGAAATTCAAGAAGAGATAATTGACGATTTTTCAATGTTCGACGATTGGATGCAACGTTATGAATATATTATAGAATTAGGGAAAACCCTTCCGTTAATCGATCCTCAGTATCAAGTAGAAGAGAACTTGATTAAAGGATGCCAATCACAAGTGTGGTTACATGCAGCGTTAGAAGAAGGTAAGGTTGTTTTTACTGCGAATAGTGATGCTATTTTGACTAAAGGAATTATTGCTATTTTGATTCGAGTGTTTTCAGGACAGAGAACAGAAGATATTCTAAATGCAGATATGTCTTTTATTGACGAGATAGGTCTAAAAGAACATTTGTCTCCGACTAGAGCGAATGGATTAGTTTCAATGATCAAACAAATTAAAATGTATGCTTTAGCTTATCAAGCTAAACAATAAATTTATAGAATATGGAAGAAGTAGATGTACAACAATTAGGGGAGAATATAGTTAAGATGCTTAAAACTATTTATGACCCAGAGATTCCTGTAGATATATATGAGTTAGGATTGATTTATGATGTTTTTGTTAATGAAAATTACGATGTTAAGATTTTAATGACATTAACTTCACCTAACTGTCCTGTAGCAGAGACTCTACCAATGGAAGTAGAGGAGAAGGTAAGATCAATAGACAATGTAAAAAGTGTTGAGATTGAATTAACTTTTGAGCCATCTTGGACAAAAGATTTAATGAGTGAAGAGGCTAAATTAGAGTTAGGAATGCTTTAATTATGGAAGGAGAAATTGTAAATAAGGTTGCTAATAGCGCTCTTAAAGTTTTTGACTTAGAAGAGTTGTATCCTACGAATCCTCGTATGGATATAGATATAGCACAGTGGTTATACGAAGGATTTGTTCTTAGAGAGAAAGAATTCAGAGCTTCATTAAAAGAAGTAGATTGGTCTATTTATGAGAATGCCTATGTAGGATTATTCTGTTCTACAGACGCTATTCTTCCAGGATGGGCATATATGCTTTTGACCAGTCATCTTCAACCAGTTGCGAAACGTATATTTTTAGGTGATAGAGCACATTTGGAAAAATCTATTTATCAGGAATTATTATTTTCTTTAGATTATTCTCAATATGCAGATTTACCAGTAATTATTAAAGGTTGTTCAAAGAAAGAAATCCCAGAGGAGGCGTATGTTTTAGCAACACAATTAATGATGAATCATGCACGTTCAGTGATGTTTGGAGAAGCATGTTCTGCAGTACCTGTGTATAAACGTACAATTAAAAAGTAGTTCATTCTTTGCTATTTTAACTTATTGTTATTATTTTTGATTAAAATTTTAACAATATGAAGAGACTTTTATTAGGAGTGTGCGCTTTCTTAGCAGTGTATTCAGCTCAGGCTCAGGAAACTGAGGCTAATACAGCAACAGAAGCTGTTAGCCCATGGACAAGAACGGGTAATTTTACTTTTTTACTTAACCAATCTAGCTTCTCAAATTGGCAAGCAGGTGGAGATAATAACGTATCTGGAAGTTTTAAAGTGAATTACGATTTCAATTACAAACAAGGTGATTGGAACTGGGATAATAAAATAATTGCTAGTTATGGTCTTACTAAGTTAAAAGGGCAAGATCAGAAAAAAACGGATGATAGATTAGAGTTTAACTCTTTACTAGGTAAAAAAGCTCAAGGTAATTGGTTCTATTCTGCATTCTTGAATTTCAAGACTCAGATGGATCGAGGGATAGATAAAGATGGAGTATACAACTCACACTTTATGTCTCCAGCTTACTTACAAGTAGGACCTGGTATGTTGTGGAAAAAGAGTGATAATTTGAAAGTGAATATAGCACCAGCTACTTCGCGTTTCATTTTTGTTCATGACCACTTTACAGAGTTTGGTGATGCTTTTGGTGTTGAAAAAGGTAAATCAATGAAATACCAACTGGGGATGTCTGTTAATGGATACTACAAATTCGACATTATGGAGAATGTATCTGTTGAGAATATCTTAAACTTATATTCTAACTATCTGAAAAAACCAGAGAATGTGGTAATTGATTATCAGTTGAATGTAGTGATGAAGATTAATAAATATCTTTCTACAAACTTTACATTCCAAACAATCTATGATGACTTAGCTTATAAAGGCTTCCAAGTTAGAGAAATGGTTGGAGTAGGAGTAAACTACAACTTCTAAGAGAATATATATAAAGAAAAGGTTGGCAGATGCCAACCTTTTCTTTTTTATAATAGGTTAATCCCTTTTAGTTCAGCTTCTTTTCTTACTTGTTCTGGCCAGATACTCGCTTGTACTTCTCCAATATGCTTTTTGCGTAATAAAAACATACAAATTCTCGACTGACCAAGACCTCCTCCTATACAAAGAGGTAACTTGTTCTCAAGTAATAAACTGTGGTATAACAATGATTTTTTATCTAAAGCTCCTGCTACTTCTAATTGATGTTCTAAAGCATCTTTGTCTACTCTAATCCCCATAGAAGATAGTTCTAATGATTTGCCATGAACTGGGTTCCACACTAATAAATCTCCATTTAATCCTTTATAACCATCTTCTGTAGGAGTAGTCCAATCGTCATAATCAGCTGATCGACTATCATGCGGAATTCCATTAGATAGTTTTCCTCCAATTCCTATAATAAAAACAGCTCCATATTCTTTCGCTATTGCATGTTCTCTTTCTTTTGGAGTAAGAGTAGGGTATAGTTGTAAAAGTTGCTCAGAATGGATAAAAGATAGCTTTTTAGGTAGGATAGGCTCTATTCCTAGTTCTTCATATATTCTGTGTTCTGTATCTAGCAATGTTTGATAGATTGAACGTACTATGTTTTTTAAATAACTTAGAGTTCTATCAGATTTTTCAATGCGTAACTCCCAGTCCCATTGATCGACATAGATAGAGTGTATAGGACTGCTATCCTCATCTGGACGAAGGGCTTTCATATCAGTTAGAATGCCTTCATGAGCATCTAATTCTAGCTCTTGTAGTCTAATTCTTTTCCATTTTGCTAATGAATGCACTACTACACCGCGATTGTTATTTAGAAATTTTACAGGGAATGACACTGGACGCTCTATACCATTTAGATCATCATTAATACCTGTGCCTTCATTTACGATCATAGGTGATGATATAGGATATAGGTTAAGTGCATCACATAGTCCTTTAGAGAATTGTTCTTTGACCAATGCAATGGATTTTTCTGTTTGTAAAATTTCTTTTTTGCTCATGATTTTTTGTTTTTGAATTTGTTTTAAAATAAAAAAGGCTCCTCAGAGAGGAGCCTTTAAACGGATAATGAAATAATATATAATTAACTTAAATCAATGCCAATAGGATTCCTCTTCGAGTCGTAGAAACGATTCAAATTATTATTAGAGAAATTATTGTTCATTGATAAATACATATAATCAGCTTTTTAGCAATACTGTAAAAATAGAAAAAATATTATTATCTAATCTTCTTTTACTAATTAATTTATAAACAAATATTTTATTCTTCTTCTGAAGATTCAATTAAATGGTCATAATCTGGGAATAAAAAGTTGTTGTAAGGGAAACGTGTAATGTGGATTTCACGTACTGCTTCGTAAACTTTCTTTCTAAACTCTTCAAAGTTTTCTTTGTTTGTTGCTGAGATAAAAATAGCATTGTTTTCACCTACTTTATTCATCCAAGTCTTCTTCCATTCTTCTATTGAATAGTGTTTAGAAGTGCGTTCTGTCATTAGATCGTCTTCTTCGATTCTCTCAGGTTGATAAGCATCTATTTTGTTAAATATCATAATAGTAGGCTTGTCATTACTCTTGATATCTTTAAGGATCTCATTTACAGATTCGATGTGATCTACGAAGTCATGATGAGAAATATCTACCACGTGTAATAATAGATCTGCTTCTCTTACTTCATCTAAGGTACTTTTAAATGACTCGACTAACTGAGTAGGTAGTTTACGAATAAACCCTACAGTATCTGACAATAAGAATGGCAAGTTACCAATTACGATTTTACGTACAGTAGTATCTAGCGTTGCAAACAACTTATTCTCTACGAATACTTCACTTTTACCTACAGCATTCATTAGTGTAGACTTACCCACGTTAGTATATCCTACTAAGGCTACTCGTACCATTGCTCCACGGTTTCCTCTTTGAGAAGCCATTTGCTTATCGATTACCTTTAATTTATCTCTTAAAAGGGTAATACGGTCACGTACGATACGTCTATCTGTTTCTATCTCTGTCTCTCCAGGACCTCTCATTCCGATACCTCCACGTTGTCTTTCTAAGTGCGTCCACATACCAGATAGTCTAGGTAATAAATACTGGAATTGTGCTAGCTCTACTTGAGTTCTTGCATACGAAGTTTGTGCTCTTTGCGCAAAGATGTCTAGGATTAGGTTAGTACGATCTAGTACTTTACAGTCTAGCTCCCTAGAAATATTCTTTTGTTGAGCAGGCGATAGTTCATCATCGAATATCACGGTATGAATATCGTTCTCTACAATATAATTATGAATTTCTTGCATCTTCCCAGTACCAACAAAGGTCTTAGGGTTCGGCTTGTCCATTTTCTGTGTAAAACGCTTATATACTTGTCCTCCTGCAGTAAATGTCAAAAACTCTAATTCGTCTAAATACTCATTTAGCTTTGATTCATCTTGATCTTGTGTAATGATTCCAACGATTACAGAACGTTCAAAATTTATTTCTTCTCTATCAATCATATAAACTATATTATAGTGCAAAATTACTAAAATTGTAAGACTAAATAAGAAGATACTTTAAAATACTGTCTTTTAATTTGTTATCACTACCCTTAAAACGTGGAATATTATGAAAACATTTGCTTTTTTTATGAAATCAAATAACTTTTACTCTTTGTTTTTCAGTATCTTGCTATAGATTGTTATGGTACATTTTTTGCCATTATAGAAGAAGTGATAACATTTTATACTTTTTGAAATGAAAACAATACAATATATATTTTTAGTTATTTTTTCTCTTACTGGGGCTTTAAGTTTTGGTCAGAGAGCTGTCGTAACAGCTAATAACTATGACATTAGTGATAATCTAGACCTTCAGGCTGTAGCTTCTATATTTGGAGAGTCTAAGGATTTAGCTGACTTTGAATTTAGATTGAATGACCCTAACTTGAGAATCAATAACCTCGATTTGAATAGAGATGGTTATGTAGATTATCTACGAGTTGTGGAATTAGTGGAAGGAAGAACACACCTTATTGTCATTCAGGCAGTATTAGGCAAGGATCTTTTCCAAGATGTTGCAACTATTGAAGTAGAAAA
The DNA here is from genome assembly GCF_001865835.1 of Myroides sp. ZB35. Classification (NCBI taxonomy): domain Bacteria; kingdom Pseudomonadati; phylum Bacteroidota; class Flavobacteriia; order Flavobacteriales; family Flavobacteriaceae; genus Myroides; species Myroides sp. ZB35. Next base: position 1,239,735 of record NZ_CP017769.1, read on the forward strand.
AGATACTAGAGAAAATGTAGTATTAATGCAAGTAGTAGGGAACTCTTATCTGTATGGACCTAACTATATTTATGAGCCTGTTTATTTAAGTAGACCTCCTATGTTTACTTTATTCTGGACGAATAATTATAGAGCTTATCACTCATCGTGGGGTTGGGGATATTATCCTGACTATTACTATTATTACTCTCCTTATAGTACAGACAGATATATGAGTCATGTACACATCCAGATTAATCATTATAATAATTATTATTATTCTAGTAATAGATATAGTACACGTGCACAAAGAATGTATTATGATGTAGCTCAGAACTCTTATGAAAGCCAGAATCCAAACCAGTCGTTTAGAACTAGATATGGAGAAGATAGTTTCTACAATAGAAAAGATCTAACAGATACAAGAGGTAGTTCTAACTCACGTAGTGAATACTTAGTGGACAGTAACCAAAATCCAAATTATAGAAGATCTGCTTATACGGATAATAGTAGCACATCTAGTAATGGAAGTGGTAACTCTCGTTCTAGTTACAGCAGAGGAGGTAGTTCTACAGATACTAATGGTTCTGGTTCATATAGCAGAGGAGAGGCGATAGCGAATAGTGGAAGCAGCAACTCTCGTTCTAGCTACAGCAGAGGTAGTAGTTCTACAGATAATACTAGTTCTGGTTCTTATAATAGAGGAGAGGCGATATCGAATACAGGAAGTAGCAATTCTCGTTCTAGCTACAGTAGAGGTAACTCTTCTAATAATACGAACTCATCGTCTAATAATTCCTCTTATTCTAGATCTAGCTATAGTAGAGGAAGCTCATCTTATCCTAGTAGCTCTAGTAATAGTAGTTATAACCGTTCTTCTAGTAGCTCTTCTTATCCAAGTAACTCATCTTCAAGATCTAGTTATAGTAGAGGCAGCTCTTCTTATCCGAGTAGTTCTAGTAACAGTAGCTACAGTCGCTCGTCTAGTAGCTCTTACCCTAGTAGTAGCTATAGCCGTTCATCTTCTGGAAGTAGCTCATCAGGCTACAGTAGAGGAGGAAGCAGTAGTTCATCATCGTCTAGATCTAGTTATAGTCGATAATTAAAAGAGTAAATAAGCTAATTTTAGCAATAAATAAGAAAAGGCGAAGTATCATTACTTCGCCTTTTTTATATGCTTTAGAATTGTCTTATTTAAAGATGTCATTTAAGATTTTAGCTAATCTTAATCCCCCTTTTAGTAATTGACTTTCTACGTTGTCTTTGTGATCAAAGTGGTATCTGTAGCTTAGAGATTCTTCAGGCTCTACACTAGCGTATAGTTTATTAGCCATCGTATACGAATCATAAATCCAATCTTCTAATGTACCAGAAGTGATTTTTTGATTGTAGTTAGCACCGTGTACATCTAGTACAGTAGCATATTCTGTATAGCTGTATTTATCGAAGTCAACTAGAGCAGAGTCCCATAGACTGTGTAAGTTAGTTGCTTTTCTAAACCATTCTATTTTTACTCTATTTCCTCCTAGATCCTCTGGTCTACCGATGTGTAGTGGTTGATGAGCATCACCGATGATATGGATTAAAAAGTACAGATTCTCTTGTTTTTTAGCTAACGGAAGATTCTTGTCTTTTAACTCTTCGATAAGGATAAGAGCTCTTTTGTATAAGTTCTCATCTGTAGAGTTAGCTAGTTCTTTATCGAATGCTTGTCTATCTAGATCACCTGGCATATTGATATAGTGCCAGCTATCTGCGAACTTCCAAGAAGGATCCGACTTTAAGAAGTCTGGCCAGTTAGCCCAATACGCTAATTGTTGGTTGCCAATGATTTCTTTTAATTGTTTTTTAGCTTTTTTGCTTAAGTTTCTTTCTGCTAATTCAGCTACTACTCTGTGACCAGTAGTACCCCAAGCAAATACATTAGCTGTCTGTAATGCAAAGAATGCAACTACAAATAGGGATAATAATTTCTTCATAATATTATTCGTTAAATAGAGCTATAAGTTCTGTAGCGTCACTCGGTTTCATCTTTCCTGCGATAACTAGACTTAACTGCTTACGTCTTAAGGCTCCGATGTATCTTTCTTTCTCTAAATCTGTTTCAGGGATTAGCTCAGGGATAGCTACAGGATGACCTGTATCATCTACAGCTACGAATGTATAGATAGCTTCATTTGCTTTTTTCTTTATTCCTGATTCTCTGTCTTCGATCCATACATCTAAGTACACTTCCATAGACGAGTTAAATGAGCGTGATATTTTAGCCTCCACAGTTACTACACTTCCTAGAGGAATAGGTCTGTTAAAAGCGACGTGGTTCACCGATGCAGTAACGCATACTCTGCGAGAGTGTCTTCTAGCAGCGATACCAGCAGCTCTATCCATACGAGCTAATAATTCTCCACCGAACATATTATTAAGTGGATTAGTCTCTCCTGGTAGAACTAAGTCTGTCATTAAAGTAGCTGATTCAGATACTAATTTTGCTTCCATTGTTATTATTTTCGACAAATATAGGCACATTAAATAAAAATCCCGAACCTTTTCAGATTCGGGATATATGTTTTAACTATTTATTGTACTAAAATCCAAGCATCAATATTGATAGTATTATGTATTTTTCTCATTTCTCGTTGAGCCTCTTGTTGGGTCGTATAGCTACCATAAGAGACAGGATACACTCCATACTTCGTACGAGATAGTGCTTTTGCACCTTCATACCCTTTTTTCTGAAGTTTCTTAGCCTCAGACAGCGAAGTTTGTTCTGATCTAAAAGCACATGCGATAACGTGATAAGGGGTACTTACAGTCTCTTCTAAGACTACCTCTTCTTCTTTTACAGGAATAGAGATAGTAGTAGCAGTAGGCTCTATGATGAAAGTAGCTTGTTGAATTTTATTCTCCACTCTACTCTGAACATTTTTACTTACAGTGTACGCTTCATCATTTAAATACGCTTCATATCCTTTGTTTACAAAGACTCCAGCTGTACTTATAAATAAAGCCACTACAGCCGCATATTTAAAGAATGTGTACTTCTTATTCGGTTTAACAGTAGGCACAGTTACAGTTTCAGCAAGTGGGATGATAGGAGATCGCTCTATCGTCTTTGCCATTACTGTAGATAGACCAAAAGAGGTCATTAAGTAATTACTATTAGAAGCAGGTTCGAATACTAGATTGCCTTCAGAATTAGTTTGGAACATACCCACATTCAGTAGTTCTAAACTACCGATATTGCGCAACTCTACTTCCCATCCTTTAATACTCTGATTGATTAAAAGAACAGCTTCATCATAAGAGATATTCTCTTCTACAGCGATATGATTAGCTAATAACCCATCGTTATGCTTAATATTCGCATTAAAAGAAAGACTCTTCTGTGGAGGGAAGAAACATTGTTTCTCCTCACTGTAGTATGATGACTTGATTTCTGTCAATAGAGCTCCAAAACCAGGAATGATTACACACTGGTATCGATAAAGCAAAGCTGATATGTATTTTTCGATCTTCATAAAGACAAAATTACATTAAACAATAACTAATCAAAAAAATATTCACTATTATTTTTAACCATCGATAACTTTTTTATATCTAGTAAGTTATATTACTAAAACAAATGAAAGAATATCGCGGGTTGACATGATGTTGGATAGGTTTTTGAGGCTGTGATGTGAAGATACAAATACTATAATTGATTACCAATTTATCTATGGAAGAAGAAAGGTTATTTTATATGTTGGCATTACAATCTACTGTGGGCGTAGGGCCGATAACAGCTAAGCGATTATTAGATTACTTTGGTTCTCCTAAAGAAGTCTTTTTAGCAAAAGAGAAGGATGTAATTGCTGTACATCGCATTGGTAATATGCTATGGCGCAATCTTCAAGATAGCAACGTCTTAAAAAGAGCAGAACAAGAGTTAAGAAATATCGAGAAGTATCACCTGTCTTGTTTTGATTATACAGATAGTTGTTACCCTTCCTTGTTGAAAGAGTGTGAGGATAGTCCCTTACTGTTGTTTAGTACAAGACCCAGTATCAGTTTAGACAATAGAAAGGTCATTAGCTTCATAGGTACTCGTAATCCAAGCAAAAGAGGTGTGGATATCTGTGTGGAATTAATAAGTGATCTGAAGCCGTATAATCCTATTATTGTGAGTGGTCTAGCCTACGGAGTAGATATTACTGCACATGTTGCTGCTTTAGACAATGGTTTAGATACTTATGCTGTTCTTGGACATGGGTTGAATAGAGTTTATCCAGATGTTCATACAGCTGTAGCTAGGCGTATTGAAGAACAGGGTGGAGCTTGTCTATCTGAGTTTTGGGTAAGTAGTAAGGTAGATAGAGAGAACTTTATTCAGCGCAATCGCATTGTAGCTGGGATGTCTCAAGCGACTATCGTTGTAGAAAGTGCTATTAAGGGAGGCTCTATGTCTACGGTGACTTTTGCTAATGATTATAACAGAGACGTATTTGCAGTTCCTGGGAGAGTTGGTGATATTATGAGTGCAGGGTGTAATCATCTAATTCAAAAAAATAAAGCACAATTATTAACTTCTGCTAAGGAGATTGTAGAAACCTTAAACTGGGATGCTCAAGCTAAAGCTCCTAAAGTTATTCAACCCCAACTATTTCTTGATCTCAATCCTGAAGAACAATCGATAGTTGATTTTTTGAGTAAGCACGAACGTGAGTTACTTGATATTATAGCACTCAGTTGTTCACTTCCGATTTATAAGGTAAGTAGTATCCTGCTTAATTTAGAAATGCTAGGAGTAGTAAGACCATTGCCAGGGAAGTATTTTGAACTACTATAGTGATGATAAACAAATAAGCCTTACACTGAGGTAAGGCTTATAAGATATCTAAAGAAAGGTTATAGAAGACTATTTAGCACTTCCGTAACCTAGTTTCTCTCTTACTTTATTTAAAGTTCCTGTAGCAATTACAGACGCTTTTTCTGCACCAATACCTAGTAGACGATCTACTTCTTCTAAGTTATTGATATAGTACTCGTATTTCTCACGAATATCTTTAAACTTCTCAACGATAAGTTCGAAAAGCTCTTGTTTTGCATGTCCATAACCATAGTTACCACCTAAGTATTTAGCTCTCATCGCTTCTACTTGTTCTGGAGTAGCTAATAGTTTATAGATCGTGAATACATTACAAGTATCAGGGTTCTTAGGATCTTCTAGAGGAGTACTATCTGTCTCGATGCCCATTACTTCTTTTCTCAATACCTTATCTGTTTGGAAGATATTGATGGTATTGTGTCTAGACTTAGACATTTTGTTTCCATCTGTACCAGGCACTACCATTACTTCCTCTTGGATTTTCACCTCTGGTAATACAAAAGTTTCTCCCATTTGGTGATTAAAGCGAGATGCTACATCACGTGTGATCTCTAAGTGTTGCATTTGGTCTTTTCCTACAGGTACGAATTCTGCATCGTATAGTAAGATATCTGCAGCCATCAGCATTGGGTAAGTAAATAACCCTGCATTAACATCAGATAAAACATCTGCTTTATCTTTAAACGAATGAGCTAATGTTAGACGTTGGTATGGAAAGAAGCAACTTAAGTACCAAGTAAGTTCAGTTGTTTGCGGTACATCTGACTGGCGGTAAAAAGTTACATGATTAACGTCTACACCACAAGCAAGCCAAGTAGCCGCAACACTATAGGTATTTTCTTGTAAAGTTTTAGCGTCTTTAATTTGCGTTGCAGAGTGCAAGTTCGCAATAAAAATAAAAGACTCATTCTCTTTTTTGTTTGCCATTTCTACTGCTGGTAGAATAGCTCCTAAAAGATTCCCTAAGTGTGGAGTTCCTGTACTTTGAACTCCTGTTAGAATTTTAGCCATTGCGTGATATTAATTATTTAAAAAGCAAAGATAAGGGAATTGAAGTTTATTTGCCTTGTTTTTACTAGCTAATGTGGTTATATGGCGATAGAATTGTTTATTTTTGAAGTTAGTAAAAGATAGAATTTGTAATACAAATGATAAAAAGTATAGGTGCGTTTTTCAGTTCACTTTGGCGACTGTGGTTTTATATCTGGATGGTAATTGTTATTTTACTATTATCTCCTTTTTTATTGATAACGATTGGATCAGAGAAGACATATCCTCAGTTTTTTAAAGTAGCTCGTATCTGGGCTATTCTCGTATTTTATGGAATAGGGATGAGGTATAAGATAGAAGAGGAGACTCCGTTAGAGAAAGGGAAGAGCTATATGTTTATTGCTAATCATACTTCGATGTTAGACATTATGATGATGCTTATCCTTGTAAAGGACAATCCTTTTGTCTTTGTAGGTAAGAAAGAATTATCGAGTATTCCAGTGTTTGGGTTCTTTTATAAGCGTGCCTGTATTTTAGTAGATAGAAAGGATGCAAGAAGTAAGAAGCAAGTGTTCGACAGTGCACAAGAGCGTTTAAGTAGAGGGCTGAGCATCTGCATTTTTCCAGAAGGAGGCGTGACAGATGATAGAACGATCATACTAGACAGCTTTAAGGATGGGGCTTTTCGGCTTGCTATAGATCATCAGATACCGATAGCTCCTTTAGCGTTTGGTAGGTTGAGACATTATTTCCCTTTTGTATGGGGGATAGGGCACCCAGGAGTGGTACCAGTCAAGATATTCCCTTGTATAGAAACGAAAGGGCTGACCTTAGAGAATAAAAAAGAAGTAAGAGATATGGCTTTTAATCTATTATATGATCCTGTGCTAGAATGGGAGAAGGAATATAAAGCGTAATAATGCAAAAAGCGGTGAGACAACGAAGATCTCACCGCTTTTTTAGTTATAGTGTGGTTTATGGATTCACAGTTGTATAATACCTGCTCCTGAAATTCTACCACTAGCATGAACGAAGTCATTCATAGATTGGTTTTGTTCAGTAGATAGCTTACTGTAATTAATATCAAGTTTAGAACGGCTCATTGATAAATCAAATAGTTCTTTTTGAATCTCTTTTTGACGGCCTGCATCAGTTGAAGTTTTAAACTCTTCTACTAGTGCCATCTCTTGTTTATAAGAAGCAATCACATCTTCTTGTGGCACGTCTGGTAGCTTTAGCTCTAATGCATTAGGTTCTGTAATCGTACACGCTCCTCCTGCAACCATGTTCTGTTGGTGAAAACCTTTGCTCTCTGCTGAGAACTCTTCTTCATAAAAAGTGATAAATTCAGCTTTAGTAAAGAATTTATTGTAGAAGTTACCAACAGCATTCTTATTATGTGTAACCAGCTCTTCAGGATATTCTTCACCTAAGAAATAAGTACATCTGTATAGGTTATTATCTATAAATAGAGCGTTAGTCGATTTAATATTATTTGTATAAAGTACATCATCAATAACTACTTCTCTCGCAGTAGAACCAAATTTGTCAAAGTTTCCTTCTGTAGCATATACCATCGAGAAGATATAGTGTGGTTCTAAAGTTGGGTTGATGATACCACCAGAGTTTTGTTTGAATACATTGAACTTGTTTTTTTGTCCATTGTAGTCTAATTCGTGTACACCATTCTCCAGTTTTAATACCTCAAAGGTATTTGGGGCTAGGGTATATTTTTGATTATCTAGTGATACTGTAATCTCTTTATCAGTTGGGTTAGACAGATAAAAATCATGTCTTTTAAACGGATCGTCGCAGCTAATAAAGGTCATAATTGTTAGCAATAGTGCTAATAATCGTAATTTCATATTGTTGTTTTGTGTTTTATTGAATTACAAAATTAAGTGATTCTCCTTTTAGTGCCTAGTGTTAATGGATTATTATATAAAAGGCGTTGGTATTGTTGAGATACTTTTTTTGTACTATTTAACGTTATTATGTGTTGATTAATAGATATATGGCTTTAGATAGACAGCATAAGAAAATTGTGTTGAGAGGAATATTTAGTAGTTTACCTATGCTATTAGGCCTTTCTGTTTTGTTTATCATTGCAGAAGGTAAAGGAGTTTTTCTAATTCCTTGTAAAACTCTATGTTATTGGTTTTATGTATATAGCAGTATTGACGTTATGATATGCTGCACTAGCAGGATTTATAGGTTGATATATAAAAAAATCCCTCACAATACTATTGTAAGGGATTCATATTTAAGGATAGAAACAATTAAGCTTCTTTATTTTTGATTTCGTCCTTGATTAATTGTTCAAGTTCTTCCATTAGTTCAGGGTTGTCTTTAATCACTGATTTCACAGCATCACGACCTTGTCCTAACTTAGTATCACCGTAGCTAAACCAAGATCCGCTTTTCTTCACGATTTCATAGTCTACAGCCATATCCAGTACTTCACCTACTTTAGAGATACCTTCACCATACATGATATCAAACTCAGCAGTACGGAAAGGAGGTGCTACTTTATTCTTCACGATTTTTACTTTCGTTCTGTTACCGATCACATTCTCACCATCTTTAATCTGAGTAGACTTACGGATATCTAGACGTACAGAAGCGTAGAACTTCAATGCGTTACCTCCTGTAGTAGTCTCAGGGTTACCGAACATTACACCGATTTTATCACGTAACTGGTTAATGAAGAATACAGTACAGTTAGTCTTGCTAATAGTAGAAGTTAACTTTCTCAAAGCTTGAGACATTAAACGAGCGTGTAATCCCATTTTAGAATCTCCCATCTCTCCTTCGATTTCACTCTTTGGAGTTAAGGCAGCAACAGAGTCAATTACTACTAAGTCAATAGCTCCAGAACGAATTAAGTTCTCAGCGATCTCTAATGCTTGCTCACCATTGTCTGGTTGAGATATAATTAAGTTGTCGATGTCTACACCTAGTTTTTGTGCATAGAAACGGTCAAAAGCGTGCTCCGCATCAATGAATGCTGCGATACCACCTGCTTTTTGTGCTTCTGCGATAGCGTGTAAAGTTAAAGTCGTCTTACCTGATGATTCTGGACCGTATATCTCTATAATTCTTCCTCTAGGGAATCCTCCTACACCTAATGCAAGGTCAATACCTAGTGATCCTGAAGAAATAACTTCTACCTCTTCTACAGCAGTATCTCCCAACTTCATTACTGTTCCTTTACCATAAGTTTTGTCTAACTTATCAAGTGTAAGTTGTAACGCTTTTAATTTTGCTTCTTTATCTGCACTCATTTTTTATAAAAATTAGATTCTTACTGATGTAAAAGTAATATAATTTAATTACAGTCCAAGAGAGTAGTATCATTATGCTATGAATTATAGCAGGTGAGTGTGATCTCTTTGTTATGATATAATTTATAGCAATGTGTTGTTTTTAACCTCGTCCTTGTGATAGTATGATGTAGGAGAAATAATCCTAAAAATAAGGTTTTGAATTTTAGGTGAATGCACCCTAAGATAAGGTTTAGACAATGGGTAATGAGATTTAGACGTTGTTTTGAGTGATAAGGGAATGATCAGTATTTGATAGGCTAGTGATGGGCTATTTTATGCACTTTTAAGCCGACCAAATGCCCATCACAAGCCGACCATAAGCCGACCACCTCAATTATGATTGGAAAAATAAGACATGATGGCTTCGTTCTTTTAGGAGATAGTATGTAAGTTTAAGTGTGTGGTGTTGCATTTGTAGTAAGGCTTATTTATAGTAAGGTTTTGATTTTAGCGTGTGGAGAAGTGATGGGGTCTATACTATTTTAGAATTATGTATTTTTAGCACTTAATTTTAGCGTTATTAGGATAATATATGGATCAGGTAAAAAAGTGTTTTAAAGTATTGCTGTTCACTCTAGTAGTGTTGTTTTCATGCTCTAGTTGTGATGGTTTATTAGGAGATAGATTAGTAATAAGTAACGCAATAGAGGGTACAGAAGACGTTATATTGATTCCTTCTCAAGATAAGGATGGAAAGTGGGGATATGTAGATGAGGATAAGAATTGGGTGATAGAACCTCAGTATGCCGACGCTTGGATGTTTAGTAGAGGTATGGCTGTAGCGAGTGTAAGTGATGGTGAGTATGGTATTATAAACACAGTAGGAGAGTGGATGGTAGAACCAAAGTATCTAATCATCACCACTCATGTGGATAGACGTGGATCGAAATATTTCATGACACAAAAAGACCATAAGACTACGATATATGATGAGGGAGGCCATAAGATTACTTCTACTCTGGAGATGATTATCGAGTCTGATACTATTTTTGAGAATGACCGTTATCGATTAGTTGGTAGTAATAATCACTATGGGTTTATTAACCCAAAAGGAGAGTGGGTTATAGAGCCTCAGTATTCTTTTGGGACACAATTTTCTGAGGGATTAGCTAGTATGAGTCTAGACGATAACAGTCGTGTTATTATCAATGATAAAGGAGATGTTCTCAAGCATTTCTCTGAAGAAATTGGTTATGTCGGAATCTTTAGAAATGGTTTAGCTCCTATACGTAATAGAGATGCTTATGGTTATGTAAATAAGACAGGAGAGGTAGTTATCGACTATAAATATGTAGATGCAAGTGATTTTAAAGATGGAATTGCTTTCGTACGAGAGGATGATTCTAATACTTTTCATTGTATTAATACTTCGGGAGAGACGTTGTTCAGTAAGGAGTGTGACTTTATACTATCAGTAGGTCATGGACTAGTGTATACCACTGTGATGGCAAAGACGGGAATCCTGAATAAAAAAGGTGATATCGTATTACCAATAGCCTACGATGTAATCTTCGAGATAGAACAAGAGCATTATGTAAAGGTGCGTCAAGATGATAAATACTTCTATATAGACTTACGTAATGGTAAGTGTTATTAAATTATTTAAGGTTAGTTTTTTGTGTAGGAAGTAACTTATCCCGACTTTTGTAACAAATAGAAACACAATGAAATTACCAATATTAGCATACGGAAATAAAACATTAAAGGTAGACTGTGATGCGATAGATAGCAGTTCTGAAGACCTAAATAAGCTGATCGATAATATGTGGGAGACTATGGAGAACGCTTATGGATGCGGGCTAGCAGCTCCTCAGATAGGAGAGACTAAACAGCTATTCGTAGTAGATAGTATCGTGATGTATGAGAATGCAGAAGAGGATGAGCGCAAAGCTAATTTCGCAGAGGGAGATACAGGGATGCGCGAGACATTTATCAATGCACGTATTATCGGTAAATCTGACGAGACATGGGATGAGGTAGAAGGATGTCTAAGTATTCCTGATATTTTTAAGCGCGTTACGCGTCCATGGTCTATCACGATAGAGTACCTAGATAGAGATTTTAAACCTCATACTAAGACGTTCCACGGTACTACAGCGCGTATTATACAACATGAGTACGACCATACGAGAGGGGTGTTATTTACAGATCGATTAAGCTCATTGACTAAAAAGTTGATAGGTACAAAGCTTAATAAAATTATGAATGGTAAGGTATTTACTGATTATAAAATGAAGCCATAAGAAATACAAAGGGGCTGTCTCTTTTTGCAATGAGACAGCCCCCTTCTTGTTTAGATAATACATGTGTATTACTTAATAAAGCTAAGTGTCTTATCTGACCATTCACCGATAAGAGGTAATGGTTTTTTCTTTTCTCCTGCTGCATTAAGTATTCCCATAATCATATATAAAAGAATAATTAAGTATAACACTAGTGCTATCATGCCTGCAATGATTGGGAATATACCTGCTATTACTCGTATAACAAGTGATAAAACGAAGCTTAAGATTAATACACCAAATGATTGTCTTAGGTGGTATTTTAGTAAATCATTTGCTTTTTCTTTTCCTACAAAGAATGCTACTAACCATCCAATTAATGTGATGTATGATACGATTGATAAAGTTTTATTGTCCATTTTATGAGTTTTATTGGAAACAAATATCTGTATAATTGTCTCATATATTATTGTTTAGACTTGTCTATTTCGCAAAAATGGCTGTTTATGGGGATATTTAAGTAGTGTATTATCGCGTTCAATTCATAACAAAAGATAAATCTATAAGGTCAAGTATTCTTACAGAATACCTTTTGTAGAGGAGATGCTTAAAATAGAAGCTGAGGTTCTAAAAAAAGGATTGAATAATTTGATAGTTAACTATTTATGTAAATTTTATAAGGTTCAATTCTCATTTTTAAATCTAAATACTATCTTTGCACCGAAATTCTTCCATTTAGGATTTCAAACATATATAATCTACACTTAAAAGTATATAGCATGCAACTGTATAACACATTAAGCGCAGAGGAAAGAGCTGAACTTATCGAGCAAGCGGGGGAGAACCGTTTGACTTTATCTTTCTATGCGTACGCCAAAATAGAAAACCCACAACAATTTAGAGACGATTTATTCCTAGCTTGGGATGCATTAGACGCTTTAGGACGTACTTATGTAGCTCATGAGGGGATCAATGCTCAGATGTCTGTACCTGCATCTAAGTTTGATGCATTTAGAGAGACCTTAGAGCAGTATGATTTCATGAAAGGAATCCGTCTGAATGTAGCTGTAGAGCAAGATGACTTATCATTCTTAAAGCTAACAGTGAAGGTTAGACACAAGATCGTAGCTGATGGTCTAAACGATGATACATTCGATGTTACGAATAAGGGAATTCACTTAAAGGCAAAAGAATTCAACGAATTATTAGAAGACCCGAATACGGTAGTAGTGGACTTTAGAAACCACTATGAGAGTGAAGTAGGGCACTTCGTAGGAGCGATCACTCCAGACGTGGACACATTCCGTGAATCACTGCCAATCATTAAAGACCAATTAGAAGACATCAAAGAGGAGAAAAACTTATTGATGTACTGTACAGGAGGTATCCGCTGTGAGAAAGCATCAGCTTACTTTAAACACAACGGGTTTAAGAATGTATACCAATTAGAAGGAGGTATTATTGAATACACTCGTCAGGTAAAGGCTGAAGGATTAGAGAGTAAGTTCATCGGAAAGAACTTCGTGTTTGACCACCGTCTAGGAGAGCGTATTACAGACGATATTATCTCTAACTGCCACCAGTGTGGTAAACCATGTGATACTCACGTAAACTGTGCTAACGAAGCATGTCACTTATTGTTTATTCAGTGTGATGAGTGTGCTGAGAAGATGCATGGATGCTGTTCTGATGAGTGTTTAGATATCATTCAGTTACCAGAAGATGAACAAAAACGCTTACGTCAAGGAGTACAAAAAGGAAACTTAGTATTCAAGAAAGGACGCTCAGAGGCATTAAAGTTCCAAGGAGAACGCAGTGCTACTGATGAGATCAAAGCAGTGAAGGTAAGTGCAGTAACACAAATCCGCAAGAAACAAGCAGAGCGAAAAGTTCTAATCGGGACAGCTCAACACTACTTTACTAAAGCTAGTGTAGGGCAGTTTATTGTTGACAAGGAGTTAAATGTTGGAGATAAAGTAGCTATTGTAGGACCTACTACAGGTGATGAGAGACTAACTATAGAGAAGATGATGGTAAATGGAGTGGAAGTTAGTACAGCTAATAATGGAGATAAGATGACTATGGAATTAGGTTTTCGTATTCGTAAAAACGACCAATTGTATAAAATAATAGATTAAGCATAAAGAATATGACAGTTTCAGGAAGAGTAGAGCTTATGGCTCCTGCAGGTAACTTCGAGTCTTTACAGGCCGCATTAGATAACGGTGCAGACTCAGTATATTTCGGAGTAGACCAGTTAAATATGCGTGCGCGTTCTACGGTGAACTTTTCTATTGATGATTTAGAAGAGATTGCGAGAAGATGTAAAGAGAAGAATGTACGTACTTATTTGACGTTAAACACTATCGTTTATGACCACGACTTATCAGTGGTGAAAACTTTATTGAATAAGGCAAAAGAGGCAGGGCTTACAGCAGTAATCGCATCTGATCAGGCAGTTATTGCATCTGCAAGAGCGATCGGGTTAGAAGTACATATCTCTACTCAACTAAATGTAACGAACATTGAGACTGTTAAGTTCTATAGCTTATTCGCTGATACTATCGTATTATCTCGTGAGCTAAGCTTGCGACAAGTAAAAAAGATCACAGAAGCTATCGAAAGAGAACAGGTGAAAGGGCCTTCTGGTAATTTGGTAGAGATAGAGATCTTCGGTCATGGAGCATTGTGTATGGCAGTATCAGGGAAGTGCTACTTAAGCCTTCACTCACATAACTCTTCTGCAAACAGAGGAGCATGCAAACAAAACTGTCGTAAAAAATACACGGTAATAGATCAAGAGAGTGGTTTTGAGATCGAGATAGACAATGAGTATATGATGTCTCCTAAGGACTTATGTACCTTAGATTTCTTAGATCAAGTGATCGATGCTGGTACTAAGGTACTGAAGATAGAGGGTAGAGGTAGAGCTCCTGAGTATGTAGCAACTGTGATTCGTACTTACCGTGAGGCTATTGATGCTATCGCTGATGGTACTTACTCTCAAGAGAAAGTAGCAGAATGGATGAAAGCTTTAGAAACGGTGTATAACCGTGGATTCTGGAGTGGATATTACTTAGGACAGAAATTGGGAGAGTGGAGTGATAACCCTGGTAGTAATGCAACTCAGAAAAAAGTGTATGTAGGTAAAGCTGCTCACTACTTCCAGAAAGCATCTATCGGAGAGTTTAAAATAGAAGCTTATGATATCAAGGTAGGAGATAAGATTCTTATCACAGGACCTAGTACGGGAGCACAAGAGTTAATCGTAGAAGAATTATTCGTCAATGAGCAGAAGGTAGAGAAAGCGACTAAAGGAGATGACTGTACTATCAAGATTCCGTTTAGAATTCGCTTATCTGATAAGCTGTATAAAATAGTAGAGGCATAATGGTCATAGTCACGCTACAACGAGATAAGTGTATCGGATGTAATTATTGTGTTGAGGTTGCTCCTCAGCAGTTTCAGATGTCTAAGAAAGATGGAAAGACTGTTTTGTTGAAATCTGTGAATAATAAAGGATTTCATACGCTTAAGTCGCCAGATTATACTATTTTAGAGGCATGTGAACAAGCAGAAAAAGTTTGTCCAGTACATATCATTACCGTAAAAGATGTATAATATGAGAAAGATATATTATTTAAGTACTTGTACAACATGTAAGCGTATCATGGCTGAGATGCCGGAATTAGATACGTTTGAACTACAAGAGATTAAGAAGAACCCTGTAATAGAGCCACAGTTAGAAGAGATGTATAAGCAAGTGGGTAGCTATGAAAAACTATTCAATAAGCGAGCTCAACTGTATAAAAGTGAAGGGTTAAAAGACAAGAATCTTCAAGAAGATGATTTTAAAAAACTTATTCTAGAGCAATATACTTTTCTAAATCGCCCAGTAATGTTTATCGACGGTAACATTTATGTTGGGAATAGTAAGAAAGTAGTCGAGGCTGCTATCGAACAAGTAAAGAATAAATAGTAAGGAAAAAGAGTCAGCATGTGCTGGCTCTTTTTTGTTATAAGGTAAACATTAATGCAATGAATTATATAAACGGTTCAGATAAGTTTTTTACCTGCTGAGGTAATTTTTTGTTTATAGGAGGATAAAAGTTTGCAATTTTGTGTTTTAAGATCAAAGATATATGAGACAGGTAGTATTATACATTTCGAGTAGTTTGGATGGTTATATCGCTAAGCCAGGGGATGACTTGAGTTTCTTGGATGCTGTACAGCGAGAAGGAGAAGATTATGGTTATACCGCTTTTGTAGAAACTATAGATACAGTCTTGATCGGTAAGCGTACGTATGACTGGGTAGTAAATCAAGGATATGGATTTCATCATGCAGATAAAGAGACGTATGTCATGACTAGACAAAATTTACCTACAGAAGGTAATGTGACTTTCTATAATGGTGATCTAAAGGAATTAGTATCTAGACTGAAATCACAGGAGGGTAAAGATATATTCTGCGATGGTGGAGCACAGTTAGTCAACAGATTATTGAAGGATAGACTCATAGATAAGATCGTAATATCTGTTATCCCTGTATTATTAGGTGAAGGTACTAGACTATTTGATATCGGTATACCAGAGTCTAAGTTAAAGTTAGAGAATACAAAGTCTTTTGAATCAGGATTAGTACAATTATGTTATAGCCTAATCAAGTAGTTTATGAATTGTTCTTTTGCTGATTGACTTCCATTAAAATAAGTTTGTTAGTATTTTTAAGTATGTTTTTTACACACGCAAACATCTGTATATCTGTTGATTAAATTCTTTTTTTAAAAAATATTCTTTTTTTGATGTGACCAAATGCGATGCTTGTTGTCTTAATATCGAAGACGAAAGGGAAGAATTGCTATTAATTCCTTTATAAAAAGAAAAGAAAAAGTTTTAAGTGTTTGGGGGTTAAATTAAAACAGAAGAGTTAAGGTTAGGTTGTTTTAGTAAAAAATTTAATTCACATAGTTTCATCGCGACTTTTACTATTGCTGACTTTGTAGATTGTGGTGGTCTAAATAAGGACTTAGAAGGCATAGTTCATAGTTATGGTTGTTTTGGTTATCTCCTATTCTAGGCGATGGAACGAACAAATAATAGGAGTATAAAACACAAAAGAGAGCTATATGGCTCTCTTTTTTTATGTATTTCTGTTATTTCTTATTAGCCTGTTTAAGAGTTTTATAGGATCAGTGACAAAAGTTGGGGACTAGGCAAAAAGTCTAGTTAATCTAAAAAGGAAAAACTTCTTATCTCTAACACCTCTATACATCATACGGAAATATTTAATTTTGGCATTAAATGATTCCGCAGAAGCATTTGTACTTCTATTAATAAAGTAATTGATGATTTCGTTATAGTGTACATTAAACGTCTTTAAAACAGTACTAAAGTGTTTAAGTGAAGCTTTTTCAATATCATTAAACCAATGAGCAAGCTTAGTCATAGCTATTTCTTTATCTATTTGTAGATTATATATCTGTCTAAGGTTATTAGCAAGTAGATAGGCTTGTTTGATCTCTGGGTATAATTCAAATAGTACCTTAGCTCTTTCTTGTTGATCAGATGTCCAATTAATTTGGTTTTTATAAAGTAGAGAACGTGAGCGAACTAAAAGTTGCTTCTTAGTATCCCCATTAGTAAGTATTTCAGGATTATATATAACGCCTTCTTCCTTAGCCTTTAAAACAGCAGTGTTCTCAGCGTCAAGCTCAGCCCATCTATATTTTATTCTAATATCTTGTACAGCTTCACTTACAAGCTTTTGTACATGAAAACGATCAATTACTTGCACAGCTTTAGGGAAGCACTTCTTAGCTATCTGTTTCATAGCCCCTGCCATATCTAAAGTAATCTCGGTAACTTTATCTCTAAGTTTTTTAGGTAGTTTAGATAGATGCTTTATTACAGTATCTGATTTTGTTCCTTTAACTATCGCTACAATGGTCTTTTTCTGACCTTTACCTGCTTTAGAAGTCAGTATAGTGTACAATTCTCCCATAGATAAACATACTTCATCTATGGAGAGTTGTTCAGTTATATTTTCTGGGTAGAGTAGCCAGTCTTGTGCATGTTCTTGTTGATCCCATTGTTTGAAACCACTAGTTTTATGTTTGTATTGGCGTTGAAACTTTTCACCTTTAACTCCAAATAATTCACCAATAGCTTTACAGCTAAGTACTTTAGTATCGGCCAATTTTTTTTAAGAACTCCGAGAACTCTGTAGTCATTCGTGTTCCTTCTGCGATGATATTCCAATCACGTGATATAATTTCTCCTGTTTGTTTATCTGTCCAACGACGACGTTGTACGTGTAGTTTAACTGATTTACCTCGTAACGGGAAGTCTTCAATAGTAATCATACTATGGAAACCTTTAGAAATAAGCTGTCTTTCAGTACATTGATTTGCGTAATCATTCTTCTCTTCAAAGTAGATATGTAGTTTGGTCTCTAATTCTTCTACTTTAGTAATATTGAAGTGTTCTACTAAGTAAGTAGGTAAGATTAGTTTTAGTATTTCTTGGCTATCCATCATAAGGCAAAGATATTATTTTACACTTTCCTCCCCAACTTTTAACGTTGATCCGTTTTATATCAATTAAGTATTAAGACAAAAAGTATAGAAGCTATTATTAGTGTTTTACAGGTTCTGTTTATTTATAATTTATGTTTTATTGTTTTGGGTATGAATGTGTTTATTACTATAAGAGGTTTTATTTGGAGTTATAGAAGATAAACAGCTGCATTATCATGGGCATCTTGACTTAGAGATAATCTATAATCTTATTAAGCAGTATTTTGTGCTATTTATAAGTCAGTTAGTAATGATTTTGTTACCTTTGTAGCTATTATTTTTTAATATATGATACAATCGATGACAGGATTTGGTAAGGCATGTTTGCAATTACCAACAAAGAAAATCACAGTAGAAGTAAAATCGCTTAATAGCAAAAGCTTAGATCTAAATGTTAGATTGCCTTTGATGTATAGAGAGAAAGAACTACCTCTTCGTAACCTTGTTGCACAAGAATTAGAGCGTGGTAAAGTAGACTTCTCATTATATAGTGAGATTACAGCAGAAGAAACTTCTAATAAGATTAATGGCCCTATCGTGATGGCATATATTGATCAAATGAAGGAGATTATCCCTGATGCAGATGCTACAGAGCTTATGAAGATGGCTGTGCGTATGCCTGATGCATTAAAAGTAGAGCGTGCTGAGCTAGATGAGAATGAGTGGAAAGAGATAGAAAAGGTTATCACTGAGGCTATCGCTAATATGAAGGAATTCCGAGCTAGTGAAGGAGCTTCATTAGAACAAGACTTCAGACTGCGTATCGGTAACATCCGCAAGTATATGGATGAGGTATCGGTATTAGACAAAGAGCGTATCGTGACTGTAAAAGAAAGATTGCGTGCGAACTTAGTAGAACTTCAGTTAAATATCGATGAGAATAGATATGAGCAAGAGGTGATCTACTATCTAGAGAAGATGGACATCACAGAAGAAAAAGTACGTCTGAGCAAACACTTAGATTACTTTATCGAAACACTTGAAGGAGCTGAGGCTAATGGTCGTAAACTTGGGTTTATCGGTCAAGAGATGGGACGTGAGATTAATACTATGGGATCTAAATCTAACCACGCTGAGATGCAGAAGATAGTGGTAAAGATGAAAGATGAATTAGAGAAAATAAAAGAGCAAGTACTAAACGTACTTTAGGTTATATATACAACACGACAGAATATTATTATGCAAAGAGGTAAGTTAATCGTTTTCTCTGCTCCATCTGGTTCAGGTAAAACTACAATAGTAAGACATTTATTAGAGCAAGAAGATCTGAACCTAGCGTTCTCTATCTCTTGTACATCTCGTGAACCAAGAGGTGAAGAGGTGAATGGTAAAGATTACTATTTTATTTCTCTTGAAGAGTTTAAACAAAACATAAAAGGAGAGAAGTTCTTAGAATGGGAAGAGGTATATAGAGATAACTTCTATGGTACACTTAGTAGTGAAGTAGAGCGTCTGTGGGCAGAAGGTAAGAATGTAATATTCGATATCGATGTAGCAGGAGGTCTTCGTATTAAGCGTAAATTCCCAGATGAGACTTTAGCTGTATTTGTGAAACCACCTAGTATAGATGAATTGAAGATTCGTCTTAAAAAGCGTTCTACAGAGAGTGAAGATAAGATCAATATGCGTATTGCTAAAGCTTCAGTAGAGTTGGCTACGGCTCCTCAGTTTGATATGATTATTAAGAATTACGACTTAGATACAGCGAAGAATGAGGCTGTAGAGTTAGTAAAGAACTTTATAAAGTAAGAAGATAAGTATGAAGGTAGGGTTGTATTTTGGAACATTTAATCCTATTCATATCGGTCATTTAGTTATTGCTAACCATATGGTGCAGTACACGGACCTAGATGAAGTATGGATGGTGGTAACCCCTCATAGTCCTTTAAAGAAAAAGAAAGGTCTATTAGAGGATTTTCATAGGATACATATGGTTAATTTGGCTACGGCTGATTATGATTATATCAAGCCTTCTGACGTAGAGTTTAATTTGCCACAACCTAATTATACCGTGAATACGATGGCGCATCTACATGAGCGATATCCTAAACACGAGTTTAGTTTATTAATGGGACAAGACAATCTAGATAGTCTACCTAAGTGGAAGAACTACGAGGTGCTATTAGAACGTTACCCTATCTATGTATATCCTCGTATATTCAGTGGCAAAGAGGAGACTAATCCTCTTCTAGATCATCCTAATATACACCTAGTAGAGAATGCTCCAATCATGGAGATATCTGCTACGTTTATTAGAGACTCCATTAAAGAGGGTAAGAATATTATGCCTCTACTTGATAAAGAAGTGTGGAAGTATATAGACCACAACTTGTTTTATAAGAAATAATTAAATAGAATTTAATACTATAAAAGGAATGCAAATGCATTCCTTTTTTTAATTTTATAAGATAAAAGAAAGTAGTTATGTTGAATTTTGAATTATATAACCCTACTCGTTTATTGTACGGGAAAGGACAGATAGGTGAGATAGCTAATCTAATCGATAAAAAAAGTAAAGTACTAGTCGTATACGGTGGAGGTAGTATTAAGAAGAATGGTGTTTATGATCAAGTGATAAAGGCTTTAGAAGGGTATGAAGTAGTTGAGTTTTCGGGAGTAGAACCTAATCCTCGATATGAAACATTAGTGAAAGCTGTTGATCTGATTAAGAAAGAAAAGGTAGACTTTATCTTAGGTGTAGGAGGAGGAAGTGTGATAGATGGGGTTAAGTTTATATCTGCAGCTGTGTACTATGAAGGAGATACTATAGATATTATTCAGAAAAAACTAAATGTAAACTGGAAGGCTATGCCTTATGGTGCAATACTGACGTTGCCTGCTACAGGTAGTGAGATGAACTGTGGTGCTGTGGTAACGATAGAGGCTACACAAGAGAAATTATCATTCTCAGGAGAGGTATTATATCCTGTGTTCTCTGTATGTGATCCTACTGTGATTGCTTCTTTGCCTGAGAAGCAGATTGCTAATGGTATAACAGATGCTTTCGTCCATGTGTTAGAACAGTACCTTACTTTCCCTCAAGGTGCACCTTTACAAGATAGGTTTGCGGAGAGTATCCTACAGACCTTAATAGAAATAGCCCCTAAGATACTAAAGGATCCTACTGATTATGATGCGGCGATGAACTATATGTGGTGCTGTACGATGGCTCTAAATGGGTTAATATCAAAAGGAGTAAAAGAAGATTGGGTGACACATGCTATTGGTCATGAATTAACTGTGTTATATGGTATAGATCACGGACGTACATTAGCTATTATTGGCCCTAATCTATATAGTGTGATGTTCGATACGAAGAAAGAGAAATTAGCGCAGTTCGGTAGACGAGTATTTACTCTAGAAGGGAGTGATGATGAGGTAGCTAGACTGGCTATAGAGCGTATGATAGCGTTCTTTCATTCTCTAGGAGTTGCTACTAAACTGAGTGATTATACTGAAGAAGGAGAGAAGGCTGTAGAGTGGATTGCTGAACGATTTAATGAAAGAGGATGGCTAGCAATGGGAGAAAATAAAAATATAACAATTGACAAAGTAAGAGAAATAGTCAAACTAAGTTTATAATTCTATAGAGAAGCACATTTACTGTAATGGTGAATGTGCTTTTGTTTTTTTATGTTTAAAGGAGTTGATAATTAGCAGTATATCTTATATACTGTTAATTTAATCTAAAATCGGTCACGGAATGTGAAGGTATATGCTTTGTTTTTAATTAAACTAAAATGCGAATATGTAAATAAAAGTGTTTTTTATCGGCTTGTTTCTGAGTTAAACTTAGATTTATTTCAATATTTGTTGAATAAATGATGTGTTTTTTCAGCTTAAGCTATTGTTGTTCTAATTGTTTGCAATGTGTTTTTTACTTACTTTTGACCAACTAATAAATTTAGTGTATGAATGAATATCCGAAAATTGCAGTTATAGGTGGTGGGAGCTGGGCTACTGCTATAGTAAAAATGTTGAGCGAAAACCTAACTGAGATTGCTTGGTATATGCGTAACGAATCTGCATTAGAAGAGATAAAAGTTAATTATCACAATCCTAATTACCTAAGTTCTGTAGAATTTGATGTAGAACAATTAAGGTTGACGAATGATATAAACAAAGCAATCTCTTATGCGGATTATGTAATCTTCGCTATTCCGTCTGCGTTCTTGTCACAGGAGATGAGTAGATTACATGTTAGCCTAGAAGGGAAAGTTATCGTATCTGCGATTAAAGGGATTATCCCTGAGACGAGTCTTATCGTAGGAGAACACTTCCATCAAACTTATAATGTACCATACGAGAACATTGCAGTAATCACTGGTCCATGTCATGCTGAAGAGGTGGCTCTAGAACGCCTATCTTATTTAACGATTGCTTGTCAAACAGAAGAGTATGCTAAGACAATATCTAACTGTGTAAGCAGTCATTATATCAAAGCGAAAACAACGGATGATATTATCGGTACAGAGTATGCAGCAGTATTAAAGAATATCTATGCTGTAGCATGTGGTATCGCTCATGGTCTTGGCTATGGAGATAACTTCCAAGCTCTACTGATGAGTAATGCTATCCGTGAGATGAAGAAGTTCATTAAGAAAGTGCATAGAATGAAACGTAATATTAATAACTCTGCCTATTTAGGAGATTTATTAGTAACAGGATATTCTCTGTTCTCTCGTAACCGTATGTTTGGTAATATGATAGGTAAGGGATATACTGTAAAGTCAGCTCAAATGGAAATGAATATGATCGCAGAAGGGTACTATGCTTCTAAGAGTGCTTATGAACTAAATAAGCAATATGGTGCTAAGACTCCGATAATCAATGCAGTATATGATATTTTATACAATGGAAAGGATCCTAAAAAGGTATTCAGAAAACTTACTGAGAAATTAGATTAAAAAAATATAGATTTAGCCGTGTTTAGGTTTTATTCTAAAAATATAAAATAACTTGTTGTTTTTCAATAAGTTATTTTTTTTAGCTGTAATTTTGAGATACAAAAGTTTGTTTGTAATTTGTTGATTTAATGTTAGTTAAGGAGTGTTCTCTTGGGGGAGATTATTCCATTTAGTTTTGTCAAGTAAAAAATTAAAAGATGGATCATTTAATCAATCACCCTGCTTTATTAGGGGTATTTGGAGTAGTCGTTATTATCATGCTACTTTTAGACTTAGGAGTATTTAATAAACACAGTCACACTGTATCAACAAAAGAAGCACTGATCTGGACAGCTGTGTGGATAGGCTTAGCAATGTGTTTTAGTGGAGTTATTTATTATTACCTCGACTTCGAAAACTTTGCAAGGTTTCAATCAGCTTATTGGATAGAGAAAGCACTATCAGTAGATAATCTATTTGTATTTATACTAGTGTTCACCTTTTTTAAGGTTCCAAAAGAGTTACACCACAGAGTGTTATTCTGGGGGATTTTAGGAGCTTTAGTCTTTAGAGCTATCTTCATTTTTGCGGGTGTAGAGATTATTAATCATACATATCTACCTGCGATGGAAGTATTTGGTAGAACAGTAGAGATTAATGTGGTATTGACCATATTTGGTATCTTCTTGTTGATTTCGGGTATTAAGTCTTGGTTTGCAAAAGAGGAACACGATGAGAATGAAGACTTATCTAAGAATTTTGCTGTACGTATGGTGCATAAGTTCTTTAAGGTAAGTGATGAGTATGATGGAGAGAAGTTCTTTACAGTTAAGAATGGAGTGCGTATGGTGACGCCATTATTCGTAGCATTAATGGTGATAGAGTTCACAGACGTGATCTTTGCAGTAGATAGTATACCTGCTATTTTTGCTATCGCACCAGATGATCCATTTATCTTATATACATCTAATATCTTTGCGATCTTAGGATTGAGATCATTATACTTCTTATTAGCTAACTTTATGGATAGGTTCTCTAAGTTAAAATATGGTTTAGCTATTATCTTATCTTTTATTGGAATCAAGATGATAGTATCTCCATTCTACCATGTAGAATCATTAGTGTCATTAAGTATTATAGGAGGTGTATTAGTATTATCAGTGGTAGCATCATTTATGTTTCCTCCTAAAAAGGATTAATAAAAGTATATCAAATATATAATAAGAAAGCCCTTCTAACAGAAGGGCTTTCTTATATCTTATCAATAGTGACATCTATAGTTTTAAAGACTGTGAAGGTTTAGCAGTACCTCTATGACACATAGCACATGATACTACATCGATGGTCTCTGGTTTCGGGTGATTCTGCCAATTAAAGTTCTCAGCATTGATCTTTTGAGTCATTGTGATCATGTGTCGAGCGAACTCTTTTTCTTTTTTTGTATCTGCAGCGAAGTCTAGTTTATCTGTTCCTTCTACTGTAGTGTGACAGTATCCACATTTCACTCCTAATGCATCATTATAGCCTCTCATTAGTCCTTTAAGGCTGTCATTAGAAATATCTTTTGGCAATACCTTTAAGTTTTTCCATTCTATGTCTCCTGCTTTACTTTCTGTTACAAGTGTTGACGAGCTAAAAGCAAATAATGTTACTAATACCCCCAAACAGCATAAAATGCTCAATACGTTTTTAATTTTCATAATCATCTATTTTTTAAGTTGTGCTTACCAAATTAAGCAAACTAACATTTGGATTGATTATAAATTAAGGTATTGATAGATAGGAGAATAAATTATTTTGCTAATATTCCTTTTTTAGTAGTAAATGGCAATGTCTGTAAATGTGCATCTCCTAGAGAGTCCTGAATGAAGGTATATGTCTTGTCGTATAATTTTCCTCCTTGGAAGAAAGTAAGCATAAATGAATTACTCAGTTTAAAAACAGATTCATCTAACAATTCTATTTTTACACTTTCTTTTGGAGCAAGAGATTTGAATGCATGTCTAAATACTCCTGTACCTCTTACTTCACCATCTATCTCACCTATCGCTTGTGATACTACTAGGATAGCTTCCATTTCTTGATCTGAGTTATTGAATAGATATGCGTACCAAGAGTCTGCTAAGAATTCTTCGTTATATTCTTTTATGATTGCAATCTCTATATCTTTTACTACTGGAATCTCTATGTCTTTTTTCATTGTATTAATATTTTGGGCAAAGATAAATGATTTTGTCCTAAATATCGTAGTGATTGAAGTGAGGCAGAGTTGGTTTGATATTGTGGTATAAATAAGTGGTTAAGTGTTAATTTTTAGGTTAATTATAGTTTTTGTGCTGATGTGTTTCTGTTTTTATTTTAGTAATAAAGTGGTTAATTTAAAATAATGCTGTTTTAGTTGTAACGAAATACCTAAATAGAGTACTAATTGTTATAATAAATATTTGTAGCAATGCGTAAGTTGTTTGTTTTTTTAGAAAAGAAAAGATTGTCTCGAAGCAATGATAAGACCATGAATACGATATTGGTTGTCTTTAAGTGGATAGCGATAGTGTATTTTGGTTTACTGTTTTTGGTAATGGGGATGAGTGGTTTCTTTATTATCGAAGATATGAATCTAGGTATGGGATCACCTATACAGGTGATTAGCAGATTTTGGATGTATTATATGGTGATGGAGATGTTTATGAGGTTTACCCTTCAGAAGTTGCCTACTGCTACTATAAAACCGTTGCTCGTACTGCCTTTTCCTAAGATTAAGATCGTGAACTTCTATATAGGAAGTTCTTTCATCAGTGCGTTTAACTTTATTCAGTTACTATTTATTCTTCCATTTGCGATAGTTAGTATGGTACAGGGATATTCTGTTTTAGGAGTAATTGCTTGGATGATAGCAGTCTATTTATGTGTGTGTACGATGCACTTTGTCAATATACTGATAGAGTCATATAAATCTGTTTTTATAGCTGTTATAGTAGTATTCGGATTATTAGCCGCGATTCAGTATTACCAATTATTTGACAGTACTTTATACACACAGCACTTACTGTATAGTGTGTATGAATATCCTGCATTAGTACTTGTCTACGGTGGAGTGTTGTGGTTAGCTATTAAGATGACCGTGCGTTACTACGTTAAGAATATGTATATGGATGATCTGCTAAAGGTCAAAGTAGAAGTAGCTACTACACGTGAGATGAAATGTTTAGACGGATTTGGGACGTATGCTTCTTTTCTTAAGAATGATTTGCGATTGATTACTCGAAATAAACGAGCACGTACTACGGTGCTTATGAGCGTATTATTTATGTTCTACGGTTTCCTTATACTTCGTCCAACAGAAATGGGAGGGTATCCGACCTTTATGTTAATCTTCGTTGCCTTCTTTGTATCAGGTGGTTTCCTAATGATGTTTGGACAGTATGTGCCTAGTTGGGATTCTTCTTATTACTCTTTTATGATGACTCAGAATATCACGTATAAGAATTATTTAAAGTCTAAATGGTTAATTATTGCGTTGGGAACTGGCGTGTCTATGTTGGCGGCGGTATTGTATATCTGGACGAGTATGGATCTAGTGTATTTAATCATTGCGAATGGAGTGTTTAATATTGGTATCAATGGTTATATCGTATTATGGGGAGGTGCTTATCTAAAAAGCCCTGTCGACTTAACAGCGAATAAGAATGTATTTGCAGATAAGAATGCATTTAACCTTAGGGTGATGCTGATCTCGCTACCTAAGCTCTTTTTGCCTATTCTAATCTATTATATCGGGTTTTGGGTATATGGTTTTTGGGGAGGATTTACCTTGTTAACCGGAATAGGGATCATAGGAATGTTCTTCCAAAATCAGGCGTTTAAGTACATAGAGAAAATTTATAAACAAGAAAAATATAGCACAATAGAGGCTTTTAAATCTAAGTAATATGATAGTAGTAAATAATTTAGTAAAGTCTTATGGTCAACAGACTGTTTTAAAAATACCTAGTTTAGAAATAACAAAAGGACAAAGTGTTGGATTAGTTGGGAATAATGGTGCTGGTAAAACGACCTTTTTCAGCCTTCTGCTAGATTTAATAAAACCTACTCAAGGAAATATTTCTAATAAAGGGAATGTAGTTAATGAAAATGAAGAATGGAAAAAGTATACAGGATCATTCTTTGATGATTCTTTCTTAATCGGGTATTTGACACCTGAAGAATATTTTTATTTCGTTGGAGAACTGAGAGGGATGTCTCGTACTGATATAGAGAGTTTTCTAAATGAATATGTAAGTTTCTTCAATGGAGAAGTGCTGAATCAACGTAAATATTTGCGTGATTTCTCTAAGGGAAATCAAAAGAAGGTAGGTATTATAGCGGCCTTTATGGGAAAACCTGAGTTAGTTATCTTAGACGAACCGTTTGCTAATCTGGATCCGACTACACAGTTGAGATTAAAAGAATTGGTAAAACAAAAAATGAAAGATAGAGAGATCACGATTATTATATCGAGTCATGATCTTCAACATACTTATGAGGTGTCTGATCGAGTGATCGCCTTAGAAAAAGGACAAATCATGAAAGATGTCTTGACGCAGGATATCACATTTGATGCATTAGAAGAGTTCTTTCAGGTATGATAGAATGCATTTCTTTTTCATTTCAGTTTGATTACAATGGCTTTATGCATGATGGTATAATGAGATTGTTTTAGATTGAGGGGATTAGGTTAAAATAAAGATAGAAATATTAATAGATGAGCTTCGATTTCGTTATGGATGAATAAGAGGAGAGCGTTTCGCTTGCACTTCTTAGGGGATTGCTAGGAGTTTTCTAGGGGTTTTCTTGCCTAGAAGGTGCTTTTCTCGAAGAAAGGTGCAAGAAACCCTCAAGGAATCCCCTAGTAAATCAGTATCAAAATACCTTTGGTTTATAAATAGACAGTGATAAAGACTAGATTTAGTTTGAGATTTTTTTGCTTATTGTGTGAATTCAAAAAACTCATTATTAATCGAACGAAAAAGGAGAATATTACTTAATTGGTTAGTTAGCGGGACTCTAGTGAATCTATTTTGCTAGAGTTTTGTGTTTATAGTTATTGCCTAAGATTCCCAAGAAGTAGAATAATAGAAAATATAGGATATTGTGAATGTTTTAGTGATATGTGGTTAGATTTCTATAGGATGCTATAAATTGACTGAGATATTGCGATAAGTAGTGTAAATTACTTTTATAGGTTTTGTTTCTGTAGAACTTTAAAAACTTTTAAAATACTGTAGAAGTATTACTAAAAGTAATGTATTTTTACGTTTTGTTATATACTAAAATAGTGAATTTGTAGTTTTTAAGTAAAGCTCATTGTGTTGAATACTCGTTTTAAATATCTGATTTTTTTAGTTTTACTTCTTTTGGGAGCGGCTTGTTCTGTAAAGAAAGATAAGTTATTGAATAGAGGGTATCACGCGATGACTACTCGGTATAATATTCTATATAACGGAGAATTGGCTTATGATGAGGCTTTAATTTCTTTAAAAAAGGATTATTATGATGACTTTTGGGAGATACTTCCTGTAGAGCGTATCGACATTAAGATAGACTCTACACGTGAGTTCGAGAGAGGTAGGTCACTAGAGTCTAAAAAAGGATCTATTCTAGACAATGTGCAAGTAGATGGAGCCAATGTTACAGGTGAAGAAGAACAGGGAGAGGTAGGATTTAGACGAGCTGAAGATAAAGCAGCTAAGGCCATTCAGAAACACTCTATGTACATAAAAGGGCGTGAGCGCAACTTCCAGATTGATGATGCTTATCTGATGTTAGGACAGGCTAGGTACTATGACGGACGTTTTGTACCAGCACTAGAGGCTTTTAATTATATTCTGTATAAGTACCCAGACGGGAGCTTAATAAATGATGCAATCATCTGGCGTGAGAAATCTAATGTGCGCCTTACTTATGATGATATTGCAATTAAAAATTTAAATGAATTTCTTCGAGATAAAAAAGATAAACTAAGGAAGCAACAGGTGGCAGATGCGAATGCTACGCTTACTCAGGCTTATATCAATATAGAGGAATATGCTTCTGCTATACCGCCTCTAAAGATAGCTATAGAACACACTAAGGATAAGGAGGAGTATGCACGTTATACTTTTATCCTTGGACAGCTATATGCTAAGTTAGGCAAGGAGACGGAAGCGAATGAGGCATTCGGTATCGTAATCGATATGAATCGAAAGAGCCCTCGATCTTATGTGATACAGTCTCATGCGCAGCAGTTTGGTCTGAAGCCTACTCAGGCTAAAGATTCGGTAGCGTTCTTAAAGAAGTATAAAAGATTAATTAGAGATAGAGAGAACAGAGATTACTTAGATGTATTACATCGTCAGGTAGGGCTGTTCTATGAAGGTAGTGGCAATACAAAAGAGGCATTAAAATCGCTAAAAAGAGCTGTTAAGTTAAGTAAAGGTGATAAGCAGTTAAAGTCTAAAAACTACTTGAGTATAGCCGAAATTTACTTTAATGAAGCTGGTTATGCGTTGGCAGGTCAGTATTATGACAGTGTGTTGTCTATTATGCCTGCTAAGGCTAAGGAGCGCTTTAGAATAGCCAAGAGACGTGATGCATTAAGAGATGTGGTGAAATATGAAAGAGTAGCTCATGTCAATGATAGTGTACTTCGATTAGTAGCGATGAGTGATGATCAGCGGATAGCTTATTTTCAGAAGTATGTAGATGATCTTAGAAAAGAAGACTTTAGAAAGCTACAGGCAACACTTAAAAAACAAAGAGGAGGAAATCAGAATTATTTTAATATGGCAACTTTCGGGGAGGCTATAGATGTTGCTTTTGGTACAAATAATCAGCAGACAGGAGGTAGTTCTACATTCTACTTCTACTCAACTCAAGCAGCTGCCTTTGGAAAGACAGAGTTTAGAAGAAAATGGGGGAATAGACCTTCTGTAGATAACTGGAGATGGGCGGCTGATATACAAGAAGCGCAGAATAATGCTGCGGCAGAGGAACAAGTAGCTGAGAATGCAAATCAAAATAATAGCACAGAGCAGTTTAATGATACGAGGTATGATATCAATAGCTATATTTCTAAGATTCCAACAGATGAAAAAGAGATAGCGTCTATCAAGAAAGATAG
Organism: Myroides sp. ZB35; assembly: GCF_001865835.1. NCBI lineage: Bacteria > Pseudomonadati > Bacteroidota > Flavobacteriia > Flavobacteriales > Flavobacteriaceae > Myroides > Myroides sp. ZB35. The sequence goes on from NZ_CP017769.1 coordinate 1,269,717, forward strand.
AGACTTTGCTTATTTCCAACTGGGCTCTATGTATGCAGATCGATTTAAGAAATATGATTTGGCTAGTCAGAGATTAGAGACGTTATTGACCTTTGATCCTACAGAGAGATTAATCTTACCAAGTATGTATAAGCTTTACAAGATTTATCAAGAAATAGATATGGCAAAAGCTATAGCTATGAAGGATAGAATTATCAGTCAATATCCTAATTCTAGATACGCTAAGTTATTGCAGAATATGTCAATGGATAAAATCGATGACTTATCACCAGAACAGATTTATGCGCAGGCGTATAAGGTGTATGCTGATGGGACGGACTATAACAATGCACTGCGAACTATAGATCGCGCCTTAGAGCGATTCGATGATGAAGGGTATGTGAGTAAACTGGAGTTGTTAAAAGCACATGTGATTGGTCGATTGAAGGGAATCGAGTCATATAAAGAAGCATTGAATTTTGTGGCTCTGACCTATAGCTCTTCTCGTGAAGGAAGAGAAGCAGAGGAGTTGTTAAAGACAACGATTCCGATGTTAGAAGCTAGAGAATTTTCTACAGGGGAATCAAATAATTGGAAAGTAGTGTTACTAGTTCAGGACAAAGAGTCGAGTAGTAATCAGTTGATAAGCCGTAGATTTATACAGTTTGCAACTGCTAATAGTAGTAAGGGAATAAAGTATTCTGAAGACCCGTATATCGGTGTTGGAGAATTCTTTGTATTACATGGATTTAAGAATAAGGAGGATGCAGTCTATGCAGCAAGAAGTGTGGATAGTAATGCTGTCACTATAAGTACTGATAACTACGTAATCGTTCAGATAAAGAAAAATTGGGAGAAATATATTGCTCCATCAGAATAAGGTTGAAGAAAAAAAGTAAAAATTATGTTCCAAAAAACGAAGAATGACGGGTCTATAGATCATTTAGGTAAAACAAATAGAATTATTGAGGCTACAATAATTAAAGGAGATATTGAAGCAGTGACGGATTTGCGTTTAGATGGTGTCTTACACGGTAATCTAAAAGTAAAAGGAAGAGTGGTTGTAGGGCCTCAAGCCCAAATCATCGGAAATGTGGAGTGTGAAAATGCTGATATAGAGGGCCTAGTAGAGGGTGTTCTGAAGGTGAAAGATTTACTACATATCAAGGAGACTGCAGATGTAAAGGGAGACTTATTAGTAGGAAGACTTTCGGTTGTACCAGGAGCTAAAATTCAAGTGAAATGCGATATGGCTATAGCAGGAAACGGAGAACAAGGTTCAGGTAAGAAAGGAAAATAAGTAGGAGTGAAAAAAAATTCAGGGCCAAACCGTTGGTTAAGTTTAATTAATATCCCTATTCAGATGGGGGTAACTATTTACTTGTTTCACTTGTTAGGTACTTGGTTAGATGATAAATATAATTTAGTTGACGGATTAGCAAATAAAATTTGTACGTTAATTGGAGTAGGATTAGCTTTGTACCAAGTTATAAAACAAGTAAATCAATTAAATAAAGATTAATGGATAAGGAAACAGTAAGTTTAAGTTTAAAACTTTTTGGGGTTTTAGCAGTTATATTTGCAATTCATTTTGCACTTTTCACATATACTGATTTTGGTCAGTCATTTGTAGAATTAGGTTATTCATTAGCGGGTTTTTATGGCTTTGAATTTATTTTTTCTATAGGAATGTTATTTGCTATGCAAGGAATAAAAACAAGTATGCCTAATAGCTTAGGATACGTGTTTTTAGGCTTTATTACAGTTCGATTATTGGCTAGTTACCTATTCGTAAGAGAAGGATTAGACAGCGAGAATGTAGATGAACTATTTAAGTATAATTTTCTGTTAGTTGTCTTGATTTATCTAGGCGGGGATGCATTTATTGCATATCGTATTTTAAATAAGAAGGTTAGTTAACAAAAAGATAATAAAAAAAAGTTTCGCAAGAAAGTATGAAAGTCTAAGATTTATTGTACTTTTGCACAAAATTTTAAGAACCATAAATATTCAAGAAGTTAAGGTATGGTGACTCTGAAGAAATCACTGAATTTATTAGCAGCTGTAATTTTTACAGCATCGTCGGTATTTTCGTACGCACAAAGTAATGCTCAGAAGCTTGAAGAATCTATTCAAGAAACAGAGCAGTCAATTGAAGAAACAATCGCTGCTGTAGAAGGTACAGAGCATGTAGAAGGAGAGAAAACACAAGCTGAAAAAGTGCAAGATCACATCACGCACCACTTAGCAGATGATTACTCTTTCATATTCTTCTCAGACGAGGCTACTGGTAAACACTACGGGTTTCCACTGCCAGTTATTTTAATAGACAATGGTCTTAAAGTATTTATGTCATCAGAATTTGACTACGGTAACAAAGTAGTTGAAAAAGATGGACAACACTACAAGTTATATCACAGTAAGATATACAAAACTGATGCAGCTGGTACTATCGAGTACGATGCTGAACATCATCCTACAAATGAAAAGCCATTAGATTTTTCTATCACTAAAAATGTGGCTTCATTATTATTTACTACAGTATTAATCTTCCTTATGTTCTTAAGCTTGGCTAAGACATACAAAAAAGGACCGAACAACTTGCCTAAAGGTTTTGCAAGAGCTTTAGAACCAATGGTGCTTTATGTTCGTGATGAGATGGCTATTCCAAATATCGGAAAGGACAAATACAAAAAGTTCATGCCATACTTACTGTCAGTATTCTTTTTAATTTTCTTATTGAACTTATTAGGATTGACTCCACTAGGATTCAACGTTACAGGAAGTATTTCGGTAACTGCGTGTTTGGCAATCTTTACATTCATAATTACACAGTTCTCTGCTAACAAAGATTATTGGAAGCACATGTTCTGGATGCCAGGTGTACCAGCACCAATGAAATTAATGTTAGCACCTATCGAAGTATTAGGAGCATTAATTAAGCCATTCTCATTGATGGTTCGTTTATTCGCTAACATTACAGCAGGTCACTCAGTAGTATTTGGACTTATCGCTATTATCTTCGTGATGAAAGAAGCTTTAGGTACTGCTGGAGCAGTAGGGATAGGATTCTTCTTATCAACGTTCTTAGTTGTATTAGAGATCTTAGTAGCGTTCTTACAAGCGTTCATCTTTACAATGTTATCTTCATTGTTTATCGGAATGGCTGTTGCAGAGCACGAACATGATGAGGCTCATCATTAATAGAATTAAATTAGAATAAAAATAAAATTTGTTTAATTAATATAAATCAATCACTATGACATTACCAAACATTATTGGTGCAGGTTTAATCGTAATCGGAGCTGGTTACGGATTAGGAAAAATCGGATCTTCTGCAATGGACGCTATCGCTCGTCAACCAGAAGCTGCTGGAAAAATCCAAACTGCAATGATCATTATTGGAGCTTTATTGGAAGGTTTAGCATTCGGTGCTTTAATCTTAGGTAAATAATCCAAGACAAGTAAAAGAGTTTATCTGTAACGGTTGGTTGCAGATAAACTTCTTAATTAAACAACATAGGTATTAAAAAGTATAATTTTAGATAATGGATAAATTAATTAACGATTTCGGTTTTGGATTATTTTTCTGGCAGTTCATCATTTTATTGGTGATTGTATTCATCCTAGGAAAATTTGCATGGAAACCAATTGTAAATGCTTTAGAGGCTCGTGAAGAGGGTATCGCTGATGCATTAGCAGCTGCTGAAAATGCTAAAAGAGAAATGGCTAATTTAAAAGCTGATAACGAGAAATTATTAGCAGAAGCTCGTGCTGAGCGTGATGCTTTAATTAAAGAAGCTCGTGAGATTAAAGAAAAAATGTTAGCTGACGCTAAAACTGAAGGTGAAGCTGTAGGAGCAAAAATGATTGCTCAAGCAAAAGCTGCTATCGAAAGTGAAAGAGCTACTGCTATCGTTGAGTTAAAAACTCAAGTTTCTTCTATTTCTATTGAAATTGCTGAGAAATTATTAAAAGAACAATTAGCTAACACTGAGGCTCAATCTAAATTGGTTGAGAAGATGTTAGACGAAGTTAAATTAAACTAATAAAAGGATCATTATGGTAAGCACTAGAGCAGCTGCAAGATATGCAAAAGCAATGCTAGAAGTTTCTGGTCAAAAAGGAAATGCTGAGGCTATTAATAGCGATATGATCTTGATCTCTGAATCAGTATCTCAAAGTGAAGACTTAAAAGTGTTTTTAACTAATCCTATCGTGAGTGGTGAGATTAAATTAAATGCTTTGTTAGAAGTATTCGCTAATGTTGATCAAAGTACTAAAGAATTGTTTAAAGTGCTTAAAGCGAACAATAGATTTGAAATCTTAGGTACGGTCGCTTTACAGTTTCAAGAGCAATACGAAGCTTTGAAAGGTATAGAGAGAGTTGTAGTTACTACGGCTGTTCCAATGGATGCCGCTTTAGAGAGTAAAGTTTTATCTAAAGTTCAAAGTTTAGCTCCTGGAAAACAAATTGTTGTTTCAAATATAGTAGATGCTTCTATCTTAGGGGGATTTATCTTGAAAATGGGAGATAAACAGTACAATGCTTCAATAGCGAATCAATTACAAGTTTTAAAAAGAGAATTAACTAATTAAAAAATCACCGCACGAATGTTCGTGTATAAACATAGATAAAAATGGCGGAAATTAAACCAGCTGAAATATCAGCGATTTTAAAGAAACAATTATCTGGATTTAGCTCAGAGGCTTCTTTAGAAGAAGTAGGAACAGTACTTGAAGTAGGAGATGGTGTTGCTCGTGTATACGGGTTAACAAATGCTGAATACGGAGAGCTAGTTGTATTCGAGAATGGACTAGAAGCAATGGTACAGAACCTTGAAGAGGATAATGTAGGTATTGTATTGTTAGGAGCTCCTACTGGTGTTAAAGAAGGATCTACAGTAAAAAGAACAGGTCGTATCGCTTCACTTAAAGTAGGTGAGAAAATGGTAGGACGTGTTGTTAATACATTAGGTCTTCCAATCGATGGTAAAGGTGCTATCGAAGGTGATTTATATGAGATGCCATTAGAGCGTAAAGCTCCTGGGGTAATCTACCGTCAACCAGTAACTGAGCCGTTACAAACAGGTATTAAATCTGTTGATGCCATGATTCCAATCGGACGTGGACAACGTGAGTTAGTAATTGGTGACCGTCAAACAGGAAAAACAACTGTTTGTATCGATACTATCTTAAATCAAAAAGAATTTTACGATGCTGGACAACCAGTATATTGTATATATGTAGCTATTGGACAAAAAGCTTCTACTGTAGCAGGAATTGCTAAAACTTTAGAAGATAAAGGTGCAATGGACTATACTATTATCGTAGCTGCAAATGCTTCGGATCCAGCTCCAATGCAAGTTTATGCTGCAATGGCTGGAGCTGCTATCGGAGAGTACTTCCGTGATACAGGACGTCCTGCATTAATTATCTATGATGATTTATCTAAACAAGCGGTAGCTTACCGTGAGATGTCATTAATCTTACGTCGTCCACCAGGTCGTGAGGCTTATCCTGGAGACGTTTTCTACCTTCACTCAAGATTATTAGAGCGTGCTGCTCGTATTATCGGTGATGATGAAATCGCTAAGAACATGAATGATTTACCAGAGTCTATCAGACCATTCGTTAAAGGTGGTGGTTCATTAACTGCTTTACCTATTATCGAAACTCAAGCTGGTGACGTTTCTGCTTATATCCCAACTAACGTAATTTCGATTACTGATGGACAGATATTCTTAGAGTCTGATTTATTTAACTCAGGTGTTCGTCCAGCTATTAACGTTGGTATTTCTGTATCTCGTGTTGGAGGTTCTGCTCAGATTAAATCAATGAAGAAAGTAGCTGGTACTTTAAAACTTGACCAAGCTCAATACCGTGAGTTAGAAGCTTTCGCTAAGTTTGGTTCTGACTTAGATGCTGCTACAATGAACGTTATCTCTAAAGGACAACGTAACGTTGAGATCTTAAAACAAGCTGTTAACGATCCATATACTGTAGAGGATCAGGTAGCTATTATCTATGCAGGTTCTAAAAACCTTCTTAGAAGCGTACCAGTATCTAAAGTAAAAGAGTTTGAAAAAGACTATTTAGATGCTTTAAACTCTCGTCATAGAGATGTATTAGATCAGTTAAAAGCTGGTAAATTCACAGACGAAATTACTGCTGTGCTTGAGAAAGTAGCTAAAGAAATTTCTGCAAAATATTAAGAAATAATGTTTGTCTACAAGTGTTGATTATCTTCACTTGTAGATAAATTTATATACAATTTACAATGGCAAACCTTAAAGAAATACGTAATAGGATTTCATCAATTGGATCAACAATGCAGATTACATCTGCTATGAAGATGGTATCTGCAGCTAAGCTTAAAAAAGCTACTGATACTATTATGGCTATGCGTCCATATTCAGAAAAGTTGACTGAATTGATTCAAAATGTTAGCGCAACTTTAGAGGGTGATAATTCAGGAGTATATTCTCAAACTAGAGAGGTTAAGAATGTTCTTCTTGTGGTTATTACTTCAAACAGAGGTTTGTGTGGTGGTTTTAATGCGAATATTATTAAACAAATTAATACACTTAAAGCTACTCAATATAAAGACGTTAATGTTGATTTATTGACAATTGGTAAAAAAGGTCACGATATATTACGTAAATCTTTTACTGTAATTGAGAATAGAAGTGATTTGTTTGATCATGTAGATTTTGCAAATTGTGCTGTTATAGCTGAACAAATGATGGAAGCTTTCGTTGAAGAGAAATATGATTCAATTCAGATCGTTTACAATCAGTTCAAAAATGCTGCTACACAAGATGTAGTAACAGAGCAGTTTTTACCATTGTTACCAGTGGAATCTAGTGAAAATGCTAGTTCCGACTATATTTATGAGCCTTCTAAAGAAGAGATTATTAATACATTAATTCCTCTTTCTTTAAAAACTCAATTATTAAAAGCTGTTGCAGACTCTGTAGCTTCTGAACATGGAGCTCGTATGACTGCAATGCACAAAGCAACTGATAACGCTAAAGACTTACGTGATGAATTAACGTTAAGTTACAACAAAGCTCGTCAAGCTGCTATTACAAATGAAATTCTAGAAATTGTTGGTGGTGCTGAGGCATTAAACAACTAATCTGAATATTATACTTTTAGAAAAGGGATACTCGTCTGAGTATCCCTTTTTTTGTGTTATTAATAGATTTAAGACGTTTTTTGACATGTGCTGTCTGTTTGTTTGTCGATTGACGGAAAAGAGCTTAGAAAGCTTTTAATGTAGTTAGTTAGTTAGTTAGTTAGTTAGTTAGTTAGTTAGTTAGTTAGTTAGTTAGTTAGTTAGTTAGTTAGTTAGTTAGTTAGTTAGTTAGTTAGTTAGTTAGTTAGTTAGTTAGTTAGTTAGTTAGTTAGTTAGTTAGTTAGTTAGTTAGTTAGTTAGTTAGTTAGTTAGTTAGTTAGTTAGTTAGTTAGTTAGTTAGTTAGTTAGTTAGTTAGTTAGTTAGTTAGTTAGTTAGAGTCAATAAAAAAGCCGTTTAAGATGTCTTAAACGGCTTTATACTTATATTAAGTAATGTTATTTTAATTCTCTAATTAGATAGATATAAACAGGGAAGTGGTCACTGTAACCTGGTTCTCCATTAGTATTTCTAAGAGGATAACCTTTATATTGTCCTGTTGGTTGAACCATAAATGGTTTTTTATAGATTTTCGCTTTCCAGTATGCCCATGATGAGTAATCATCTCTAACATAAGGCTCGCTAATTACCATTTGGTCAAAAACATCCCATGCATCACGGTAAGCTAATGTCCCTAATCCATCTTTTGACATTTTTTCCATTGGATTAAAAAGACCTTGTGGAGTAAGTTCAGATTTTTTACCAGCTGTTTTCAGTACTTTTTTCATACTGTTATTGTATGGACCGTCATTCATATCTCCCATAGTGATTACTTTCGCATTTGGGTTGATAGTGTATAATGAATCGATGATTTTTTTGTTTAATGCAGCAGCAGCTTCACGTAATGGGCTACTTCTTTTCTCTCCACCCACTCTAGAAGGCCAGTGATTTACGATGAAGTGTACTTCCTCTCCATCTAAAAGACCTGTTACTAACAGCTGATCACGTGTGTAGATACGAGTACCTTTTTCTCCTGTATGTTTGTCTACTTTATTCATATCGTAGATATAAAGAGGATGCGGAGTCGCATTAGTTACAGAGAAGTGTTTTTTCTGATATAACAATCCTACATCAATACCACGCTTGTCAGGAGAGTCAAAGTGCGCTATACCATAATCTCCAGGTGCAAGTTGTGGGTCGCGTACTAAGTCTTCTAGAACTGCTCTATTTTCAACTTCAGCAACGCCTATTACTGCAGGCATTTTAGTGTTTTCGTCCGTACCAATCTGAGACATAACTTTCGCAAGATTGTGGATTTTCTTTTGGTACTTTTTAGATGTCCAAGCTTGTGCTCCTGTAGGAGTCCACTCTTCATCATAAATTTTAGGGTCTCTAATTGTATCAAACAAGTTCTCGCAGTTGTAGAACGCAATTGTTTGAATCTCATACTTTTTCTCTTGTGCTTGTGCTCCCATTGTGATAAGAGCAAACAACAAAATGATTCTTTGAAGTTTGATGTGCATGACTAGGTTAATTTAAGTAAAGAATTGTCTTATTTCTTTGACAAAAATAGCTAATATTATTATAATAACATACCTTTGTATTAGAAATAACCTTACGGTGTTTCTTAACATAGCACTTTAATCATTTTTAATTTATGAAGAAACTTTTATTTAGTTTGTTCTTTGTGTTGCAGGTAGTTATATCTTATGCACAAGGAGTTCAGGAAATTAAAGGGAAAGTTGTGGATGGTACCACTCAGATGCCGATGAATGCGGTATCTGTAAGAGTACAAGCTACTACCACTTCCTCTTTAACAGACAATGAAGGAAGATTCACTTTAGAAAATGTTAAAACGGGTAACCATGATGTTGTAATCTCTTATGTGGGATATGTAACAAAGCGTTTACCTGTAGAGGTAGGTGATGGCATCATCGACCTTGGTACAATTTCTTTAGACGAGGATTTCGCTTCTATTGCAAATTTAGGGCTTATTACACTTACGGAGAATGACCTAAGTGATGATGACTCTAGTAACGACACTTCATCAGGTTTGTTACAAGCTACAAAAGACCCTTTCCAACAAGCAGCAGCTTATAACTGGGGGTCTGCATTCTACAGATTGCGTGGACTTGATAACGAATATGGTAAGACAATGATCAATGGGGTGGTGATGAACAAAGTTCATGATGGTCGCCCACAATGGGGGAACTGGGGAGGTCTAAATGACGCTACTCGTAACCAAGTTTTCTCTTCAGGATCTACTCCTTCAGATTTCTCTTTTGGTGGAATCTTAGGAACACAAAACATCACTACAAGAGCATCTCAAATCAGAAAAGGTGCTAAAGCTGGTTTCTCTGGTTCTAATACGAACTATACTTGGAGACCTTACGTTATTTACTCTTCTGGTTTAGATAAGAATGGATGGGCATTTGCTTTATCTGCATCTTATAGAGGAGCTAAAGAAGGTTATTTTGATGGAACGAATTATGATGCACTATCTTTATTCGCTGCCGTTGAAAAGAAATTTAATGATAATCACAGTTTAAACTTTACAGCTATTTATGCTCAAAATAAAAGAGGGAAAAACTCTCCTATTACAGATGAGCAAGCTGATTTAAAAGATTTTAAATACAATTCATACTGGGGATATCAAAATGGAGATAAAAGAAATTCTCGTTATAAAGATGTTTCTGAACCAATCTTCCAATTGACACACTATTGGAAAATAGATGAGTTAAATAACTTAACGACAACTGCTTCTTATCAATTTGGACATATTGCTAACAGTCGTTTAGGATACCAAGATAATTTAAATCCAGATCCTACATATTATCAAAGAATGCCAAGTTTCGCTTTAAACAAGACGGATCGAGATGATATCAGAAAATGGACTCCAGATAGAGATGGTGCAAGAGAAGCTGCTAATTATTTTATAGGGAATGGACAGTTAGATTGGGAATGGATTTATGGAGTAAACCAAAATTATGCTGATAGTCGTAGTAGAATTGTATTGTATGAAGACCGTCAAGATGATAAAACATTTTCTTTTAATACTAACTTAAAGTCTGTATTATCTGATCATGTTACTTTAGATGCAGGGTTTAATTATAGAAGAGTACATTCATCTTATTATAAAAAGTTAGTTGATTTATTAGGAGGAGATTACTATTTAGATATTGATACATATCAAAAAGGAGATAATGCACATAGTGATTTAAATAATCGTAATCGTAAAGTTGGTGAAGGTGATAAATTCGGATACAACTATACTGTAGATTCAAATATTATAGATGTATTTACACAGTTCAATTTTGATTATGATAAGTTTGATTTCTATATAGCACAGAAGATAGGATATACTTCTTATGAGAGAGATGGGAAATATAAAAATGGTGTTTATGCTAACAATTCTTATGGAAAAGGTGGTTTAGTAGATTTTAATAACTTCGGATTTAAAGGAGGAGCTACTTACCATATTACTGGGCGTCATGCTCTTAATATGAATGTTGCGTACTATAATCAAGCACCATCTATTAGAAATACTTTTGCTAATGGACGTGTAAATAATTTAGTTACTAAAGACTTAACGAATGAAGATATATTTAGTGTTGATGGTAGCTATATTGTTAGAACACCTAAGTTAAAAGCTCGTGTTTCTGGATACTTATCTGAGATTAAGAATAGTACTCAAGTTAATTTCTATTATGCTGATGGAGCAGGTGTTATGAATGCTGAAGGAGAGTTGTATAATGGAAATGGTTCAACATTCGTATCAGAGATATTAACAGGAGTGAATAAGCGTAATATAGGATTAGAGCTTGGAGCTGAATATCAGTTAACTCAAACATTAAAGGCAACAGCTGCAGCAGCTATAGGACAATCTTTTTACACAAATGATCCTACTCTTCGTTTAAATTCTGATAACGTAGCTAAGAGTTTCGACTATGGTAAATCTTATTTAAAAAATTATAAAGTAGCGAATGGACCTCAGACAGCACTGTCTTTAGGACTGGAATATAGAGATCCAGCTTATTGGTGGGTAGGAGCAAATGTTAACTATATGGATAATGCATATACGAATGTTTCTGCTTTAAGAAGAACAGATAACTTTGCTACTGAACCGTTGTATCCAGGTCAATCTTTTGCCGATATTAATCAAGCAGATGTGGATAGAATGCTTAAACAAGAGAAGTTAGCGGACTTTACTGTATTTAATATTACAGGAGGAAAATCTTGGAGATTACCTAATAGAAACCTAATTGGTTTCTTTGCTAGTATTAATAATGTATTCAATAGACATTATAAAACTGGTGGGTTTGAACAAGCAAGAAATGCTAATTATAAGCAAGAAATTATTAATAATGGGCAACTAGTAAACGAAGGTCATGGATATAATACTTTCGGAAACAAGTACTGGTACGCTTATGGACGTAATTTCTTTGTAAATGTTTATTACAACTTCTAATTCTTAGAACAATGAAAACAATTTTTAAATCAATTTTATATATATCATTTGCCAGCCTTCTTGCTGTAGGTTGTGCTAAAAATGATGATTTTACGACACCTGATGCTACACATTGTGATGAGCCTCAGATAAAAGCAAATAAAACGATAGAGGAAATTTTTAAACTTTCTTCTACTACTAAAAAAGCATATGAGTCTTCAACAGAAGATTTTATCTCTGGAGTAGTTGTTTCTAGTGATGAAGGAGGTAACTTCTATAAAGATTTATATATCGAAACAATAGATGGAGGTATTGCTGCTCGTGTAAAAATTAATAGAGGAGGAACATATGGACTTTATCCTGTAGGTAGAGTAATTCATATTCGATTGAATGGATTATTTACTCAGATAGATAATGGTGTACTAGCTATTGGTATTAATGATCCTGCAACTAATTATACTGGAGGAATAACTAATATACCTAAGCATATTTTTAGATCTTGTAAAACAATTACAGGAGATGACTTTAATAAGACATATAATCACGTTGTTAGTTTAAAAGAAGCGATTACTGATAATTATTTAGGTAAACTAGTTACAATTACGGATGTACAGTTCAAGGAAAAATTCTGGGACAAACCATTTTGGGATGAAAATAATTTAGTGTCTCCTACAAATAAAGCTACAAATGTAGAAATTGAATCTAAAGAAAGTGTTACTGCTAATGTTATTTTTAGAGTAGCTGAGCAGTCTAGTGGGTTTAAAAATCATAAGGTTCCTGCTAAGAGCGGTACTATGACTGGGGTAATGACTAAATTCTCTAAAGATTATCAATTTGTGCCTCGTACTATGGTTGACTTAGTAGGATTGGATAAAGACCCTTTCAAAGGGAATACTGGAGGTAGTGAAGAAGGAAGTTATGATGATCCTAATATGAAATTAGAGTTAGGAAAATATCTTGCTTTCCCTGGTGCTAACTTTGATAAATGGGAGGACTTTACATCTGTAGTGAATAGTTATGGATTGAAGCATGTTGCTTTAGCTGAAAAACAGGGATGGAATAATACTAATGGAATGAGCATTAAAGCTACTCCTAGTGGTAATGATTTCTTATTTACTTTAGAAAAAGTTAAGAATGTACCTACGGGAGCAACTAAATTATCTTTCTTAGTAAAAGGAACTGCTGGAGCTTCTTTAGTACCACTTATGTATAAAGCTGATGGAAAATCTTATGTAGCTTATAATGTAGGAAATCTATCTGTGCATAGAGTTGTTAAAGCAAATACTACACCTTTAGGGAATAATACTACTCCAGAATATAAAGGTAATATCGACACTAAAGGACAATGGGTAAAAGTTGTTCTTGACTTGACTTCTGCTCCAGAAGGTTCAGGATATAATACTTCAGGAGTTGGTAATTTCTTTGCTATTAAGGTTGGAAAAGAACAAGCATATGATTTAATCATTGATGAAATTCGTTTTGAGGATGGTACACCTGGAGATGGAGGTACAACTGAGCCAGAAGTTCCTGCTGGTGACTTACCAGAAGCAAAAGCACTTGTAGAAAATTTTGAAAAGAAATTTACTAAGGAAGATAGAGCTAGTAGTTATGATGCTAAGGAATTAGATTTTGAAATCGGAAAATGGTCTTTCTCTGATAGTGGTGTTTATTCGGACGCTAATGATTTAAAATCTTCAGGAGAACAATCAATAAGATTTCGTGGAAACGATAAAGCAGAAGCTTTTTTAGAATCAAAGTTTGTTGTTACAGGTTTGAAAAAAGTAGAGTTCCAATTTGGTGGGGCTACTTTTAAAGAAGATCCTGACGCAGACAAAGAGATTGCAGTAGAGTTCTTTTATTCAATAGATTCTGGTAAAACATGGAAGTTAGTTGGGAAAAAAGTTGGAAAAAGAGGTGAGTTAATTACTGCTTCTTTTGATATTGCAGCAAAAGCAACTGATAAAGTATCTATCAAAATACAAAATGCTTCTTTTGTAAGAAGTACAAAAAATAGACTTAGAGTTAATATTGATGATATTAAATTCATTAAGTAGTTAAATTCTGATTTATAAATAAAAAAGCTCGGCTATGCCGAGCTTTTTTTATGTTCTTTACTTAGAGTGTATTCTAGAATTATTGTTTTAGAATAGGACTAAAACATCTTATTGATGATCTCTTGACCATAAACCAGAGATACTTCTTCAACGAATGATTGAAAGCTAAAGCTTGCCTCTTCATTTGCGTTATCGGAGATTGTACGTATCACAATAAACGGTACTCCAAACTCAAAACAAACCTGAGCTACTGCAGCTCCTTCCATTTCTACACATAATACTTCTGGTAATTGTGACTGAAGATTGTTTTTTTGTTCAGATGTAGAGAAGAATTGATCCCCACTAGCTATTGTGCCATAATGAACAGTAGGTTTAGTAATATTAAATTTAGCTAACTCTGATGGTGTAATTAGTTGGTGTAGATTCTCTAGCCCAAACATATTCTCTATATGCTTACAAGTCTCTTTTGACCAATCAGTATCAGTTTCAAAATACGTTTTACCTAGTAGAGGTATTTCAAATTTTGGTCTTAGAGGAGAAGCATCCATATCATATTGTACCAAATCCTTTGCTACGACTACATCACCTACTTTTACATTAGGGTGAATACCGCCAGCTACACCAATAAAAGCAATACGATCTACTTTAAACTCTAATAAAAGTGTTGCCACAGTTGCAGCAGCTGCTACCTTACCAATGCGAGAGTAGACTATAACTACTTTTTGGTTATTAATATAACCTTCATAGTAAGTGCGATTACCTATTTTTCTTTCAGTTTTATCTCTTAGTTGAGTGATAATTCCATTTACTTCTTGTGGAATTGCCCCTAATATACCTATCGTATTTGTTGAGTGCATAAGTTTAGTACTATTTTGAGTAACCAAAATTACGAAAATTATATGCAACCTATTTTGATAGTTATTGAAGTAGTGTATTTCCTTGTCGAATACATGTAGAGTCCGTGCAATATTCTGGTTAATAGTAGGTTTTTTAGCAAGAATACAATTATAATTGCCATCGAATTATGCATTGAGATAGGTATGATAATTTTTATAAAGAGTTATTAAAAGAATGTTTTAATGATAAGATAACCATGTTAAGTTGTATTTCTTTTTATATCTTGTCATTTCTGATGTTTAAAAAGATATTTTTTTAGGACAAATCAAGGTCAAAATACAATGTAAAGTAAGGTGTAGATGTGCGCTGTAGTCTTTTTTAAATAAGATAATTAAGCGAAATAGGATGTGAAATAGTTGTATAATAAAAAATTATTTAAGAGAGATGTAAAAATAGTATCTTTACAGCGAGTAAATAAATGCAATAATTCCCGAAAGGGATTCAATATATAAAAATTATTAGATGGCTTGTACAAATTGTTCAACAGAAAAAGATAGTAGTGGGCTCCCGAAGGGATGCCAGAATAAGGGGACGTGCGGAACAGACGGCTGTAATAAATTAGCAGTTTTTGATTGGTTGTCAAATATGGTTTATCCTAATGGCACCGAAATATATGATATAGTAGAGGTTCGTTTTAAGAATGGTAGAAAAGATTTTTATCGATACCCAAAAGAGATTGCAATCTCTATGGGAGATATCGTAGCTACAGAATCTTCTCCTGGACATGATATTGGTATTGTTTCATTAGTAGGGGAGTTAGTGAAAGTGCAGATGAAAAAGAAAAAAGCTGATCCTAATGGAGAGGTTTTAAAAATCTACCGAAAAGCAACTCAAAAAGATATTGATATTTGGCAAGAGGCACGTAATAGAGAAGAGACCGTTAAAGTTAGAGCTCGTGAGATTGCTATAGCTTTAAAATTAGAGATGAAAATCTCTGATGTAGAGTTTCAAGGTGATGCTTCTAAGGCTACTTTTTATTATACAGCGAGTGAACGTGTAGATTTCCGACAGTTAATTAAAGACTTTGCCAGAGAGTTTAGCATTCGTATAGAGATGAAGCAGGTTGGGTTTAGACAAGAAGCTGCTCGACTAGGTGGAGTGGGGTCTTGTGGACGTGAATTATGTTGTTCTACTTGGTTAACTGACTTTAGAAGTGTAAATACCTCTGCAGCACGTTATCAACAGTTATCACTTAATCCGCAAAAGTTAGCAGGACAGTGTGGTAAATTGAAATGTTGTTTAAACTTTGAGCTAGATACGTATCTAGAAGCCTTAAAAGATATGCCTGATTCTGATACAAAACTAATGACTGTAAAAGGATTAGCAATATGTCAGAAGATAGATATATTCAAAGGACAAATGTGGTTTGCTTATATTAATAATTCTGCAAATTGGTATGTACTGTCTACTGAGATGGTGAAAGAGATTCTTGCTTT
The DNA here is from genome assembly GCF_001865835.1 of Myroides sp. ZB35. Classification (NCBI taxonomy): domain Bacteria; kingdom Pseudomonadati; phylum Bacteroidota; class Flavobacteriia; order Flavobacteriales; family Flavobacteriaceae; genus Myroides; species Myroides sp. ZB35. The sequence continues at coordinate 1,285,648 of NZ_CP017769.1, forward strand.
GAATAGAAAAGATCAGAAAGGACAAGAGCTAGAGAGTTATATGCTGGAAGTAGAGTGCGAGGAGATAGACTTTAACAATGCATCTGAACAAGATAGCGTTACTCGTTTTGATCAGCCTAAACGTAAGAAAAAGCCATCTAGAAATAATAAGAAGAAGGATGGGCAGGCTAGAGAGGGACAAGAAACTCAGGCACCTAATACATCTCGCGAGAAAACATCTAATGGGGAGGCACGTAATAATAAGCAACCTAAACAAGGTGAAAGAGAGCCTAGAGATAAGCAACAATCTCGTAATAGAAACAAGAATAGAGCAGAGGGAAATAAAGAGAGAGAAGGTGTAAATCTTGAGAAACAGAATACGGGAGAACAAAAAAATACTCGTAAAGAGGTAAAAGGAGGGCCTAGAGAACAGAAAGGTCCTAGAGAACCTAGAAATGAAAATAAGGGGCCGCGAGAGGGCAAACCTCATTTTAAGGAAAAGAAGAAACCTGTAGAGGGATCTAATGAAGGAGGTACTGATGGTGAAGGGACTGCTAAGGCAAAACAACATCATAAAGGCAACCGCCCAAATAGAAATAAACGATTTAAAAAAGATAATAATAGTGACAATTCTAATGCAGAGAATTAGTAGTTATTTATTGGTGTTAAGTGCTGTGATGCTCTTTGTTGTATCTTGTCAGAGAGATACGAATATGGTCTTTGACCAATATCAGAAGACTTCAGGTGCTTGGGATAGAACAGATGTAAAAACATTTGTGTATGACGTGCATGATACAGTACAGCGTCATAATCTTTATTTGAATATAAGAGTGAATAAGAACTATCCTTATAGTAATTTATTTGTTATTTTTAAAATGCATCAACCTAATTTAGATGTCGTGATAGACACCCTACAGTTCCAAATGGCTAATCCAGATGGGACGTTATTAGGAAATGGTTTTTCTGATGTAAAGGAGAGCAAACTAGAATTGAAAGAAGACCTTGCTTTTCCTGTTAAGGGAAGCTATAAGTTTACTATAGAACAAGTTGTTCGTGAATTAGGAGAAGTAGAAGGAGTTAATTCTTTAGAAGGGGTTTCAGAAGTAGGCTTTCGTATAGAAAAACAATAATAGAATAATAGATTTATAAGTATTATAGACTTTATGAGTTCAAGTAAAAACAAAAGAGGGGATAAGAAGCAACCAAAGAGTTTGCGAGGTTATTTAAAAGCGTTTTGGATTCTATTCTTAGGAATGGTTGCCGCAGTTATTTTCTTTTTCTTATGCGCATCATGGGGAGTTTTTGGGCCGATGCCAACCTTCGATGAGTTAGAGAACCCTGCTAGCAATGTAGCGACTGAGATTATCTCTTCAGACGGTAAAACGATAGGTAAATTTTATTTAGAAAATCGTGTACCTGTTAAGTATGAAGATTTACCAGAGTATTTAGTTAATGCATTAATAGCCACAGAAGATGAGCGCTTTAAAGAGCATTCTGGTATAGATGCTCGTGGTACACTTAGAGCAATTACTTCTGTGGGAAGTAGTGGTGGAGCTAGTACCATCACACAGCAGTTAGCTAAATTATTGTTTCACGGAGAAGGGTCAAGAAGTTTGCCTAAGCGTATTACTCAAAAGGCAAAAGAATGGGTTATCGCTGTGAAACTAGAAAGACAGTATACAAAAGAAGAGATTCTTACGATGTATTTAAATAAAGCTGATTTTGTTAATAATGCAGTAGGTATTCGCTCTGCTACTCGTATCTATATGGGTAAAGAGCCTAAAGATCTTACTATAGATGAGGCTGCTATGTTCGTAGGAATGTTACAAAATCCTGCTTATTTTAATCCTGTTCGTAGACCTGAGTTAGTACATAAAAGACGTAATGTAGTGTTGCACCAGATGGCTCGTAATGGCTTTATTTCAAAAGAAGAAAGTGTAAAACTACAAGAGTTACCACTGGCATTAAACTTTACTCCAGAAAGTCATAGAGAAGGTATCGCTACTTATTTCCGTGAGTATTTACGTGATTATATGCGCCGTTGGGTAAAAGAGAATCCTAAAAAAGACGGTACTACTTATGATATTTATCGCGATGGATTAAAGATATATGTATCTATAGATTCGCGTATGCAAAAGTATGGTGAAGAAGCTGTAGAAGCACATATTGCTAACTTACAAGAAGAGTTTTTTATAGATCAGAAGAATAATAAGATGGCTCCATTTTATAAAATTAACCAACAAGAGGTTGATAATATTATGATGAGAGCAATGAAGACTTCTGAGCGTTGGAGACAGATGAAGGAGCAAGGTAAATCTGAAAGTGATATCATCAAATCATTTGATGTGAAAACAGAGATGAGAATCTTCTCTTGGAAAGGAGAAAGAGATACTGTTATGACTCCAAAGGACTCTATCCGTTATTATAAACATTTCTTACAAGCGGGTATGATGGCAATGGAGCCTCAGACAGGACATATTAAAGCATGGGTAGGAGGTATAAATTACAAACACTTCCAGTATGATCACGTAGGACAAGGAGCGAGACAAGTAGGTTCTACATTTAAACCATTTGTATATGCTACTGCTATAGAGCAATTGCATTATTCTCCATGTGACTCTATTATAGATTCACCATTCACTATGCCTAAAGGTAGATATGGTATCTCTAGAGACTGGAGTCCTCAGAACTCAAACCGTTCATATAGAGGTATTATGACCTTGAAACAAGCTTTAGCTGGGTCGGTAAATACTATAACAGCTAAGTTGATGGATAAAGTAGGGCCTAAGGCTGTTGTGAATATGTGTAGAGATTTAGGTATCTCAGGAGATATTCCACAAAGTCCAGCGATTGCATTAGGAGCTGTTGATATTACTGTTAGTGATATGGTGGCAGCTTATAGTACATTTGCGAATCAAGGTATCTATGTGAAGCCTATTTTTATTACACGCATAGCTGATAAGAATGGAGTTATTTTATTCAATGCTATACCTGAGACAAAGGATGTAGTGAGTAAGGATGTAGCTTATGCTATCATTAAGTTGTTAGAAGGGGTTACTGAGTCAGGATCAGGGGTAAGATTACGTACTACTTGGCAAGGTGCAGGTTATAAACGTGTAACAGGTCACCCTTATAAGTTTACTAACCCTATTGCAGGTAAAACAGGAACGAGTCAGAACAATAGTGATGGTTGGTTTATCGGTATGGTACCAAATTTAGCAACAGGAGTATGGGTTGGTAACGATGATAGAGCAGCTCACTTTAGAACGATGACTTATGGACAAGGAGCAACATTAGCATTACCTATTTGGGGTATATTCATGAATAAGTGTTATGCTGATAAGAGTTTAGAGGTAGCTAAGTCAGGCTTCCCTGTACCAGAACACCTATCTATACGAGTAGATTGTACGAAAATTGTTCAACCAGAAACGGATGATGTTTCTGAAGGAGCTTTAGATACAGAAGAATTTGATTTTTAATAATAGAAACGCCTTTTTTTAAAGGCGTTTTTTTTTGTATTTTAGGAACATATTACTAAACCAAATATTATGATCAATAAAAAGGTAGCTAATGTTCAAGAAGCTTTAGCAGATATACAGAATGACATGACTATCATGTTAGGAGGATTTGGCCTTTGTGGTATTCCTGAGAATAGCATAGCCGAATTGGTAAAGAAGAACGTAAGTGGTCTAACGTGCATTTCTAATAATGCAGGTGTAGATAATTTCGGCTTAGGATTGTTATTACAGAAGCGTCAGATAAAGAAGATGATCTCTTCTTATGTAGGAGAGAATGCTGAGTTTGAACGCCAGATGTTATCTGGAGAGTTAGAAGTAGAGCTTACTCCACAGGGTACCTTAGCAGAGAAGTGTAGAGCTGCTCAGATGGGGATCCCTGGTTTTTATACTCCAGCAGGGTATGGTACTGAGGTAGCAGAGGGTAAAGAGGTAAGAGAGTTTAAAGGTAAACCACATATATTAGAATTAGCCTTTGACGCTGATTTTGCCATCGTAAAAGCATGGAAAGGTGATGAGGCAGGTAATTTAGTTTTTAAAGGAACAGCGCGTAATTTTAATGCTTGTATGGCTGGAGCTGCTAAGATAACTGTAGCAGAAGTGGAAGAATTAGTTCCTGCAGGACAATTAGATCCGAATGAAATACATGTACCTGGGATATTCGTTAAGCGTATTTTTCAAGGAGAACAGTATGAGAAGAGAATTGAGCAACGCACAGTTCGTTCAAAGAATTAATCACCTTTTAAACTTAAGTTATGTTAGATAAAGTAGGAATTGCAAAACGTATAGCAAAAGAAGTTAAAGATGGCTTCTATGTAAATTTAGGAATAGGTATACCAACATTAGTGGCAAACTATGTGCCTGAAGGTATGAATGTTGAGTTTCAGAGTGAGAACGGTATATTAGGTATGGGGCCTTTTCCATATGAAGGTGAGGAGGACCCGGATTTAATTAATGCAGGTAAACAAACGATTACGAGTTTACCAGGGGCGTCTTTTTTTGATTCGGCAACTAGCTTTGGGATGATACGTGGACAACATGTAGATTTAACTATTCTAGGAGCTATGGAAGTATCAGAGCAAGGAGACATTGCGAACTGGAAGATTCCTGGGAAGATGGTAAAAGGTATGGGAGGAGCTATGGATTTAGTAGCTTCTGCAGAGAATATCATTGTGGCGATGATGCATGTGAATAAGGCTGGAGAGTCTAAGATATTAAAAGAATGTACATTACCCTTAACAGGTGTGAAGTGTGTTAAAAAGATAGTTACAGAGTTAGCTGTTATGGAAGTAACAGATCAAGGTATTAAGCTATTAGAAAGAGCACCAGGAGTATCTGTAGAAGACATTATAAAGGCTACTGAGGTTACTTTAATCATTGAGGGAGATATTCCTGAAATGACAATATAAAAATTAAATAGAAGAGCTCTAAGAGCTCTTTTTTTATTTAAGCTTCTTTATTTCTGAATGTATATATGTTGATTAAGTCTGTAATTGTTTATTTTTATATAAAAAATGTACATGAATAAGTTTGTCCAATTCCCTTTGTATCTAAAGATAACCTGTGTTTTACTTAGCTTGGTTGTATTTAGTTATATCGCTATTTTACTTGAGAACATATTTGTACCTATGTTTTTAGGTGTATTGGTAGCTTCTTTATTAGTTCCTTTTAGTGAGTTTTTAGAGAAGAAATTTAGATTTTCTCGTGGTATTGCTTCTATAGTAGTTGTAGTCTTAGCTTTGCTTATTTTGAGTAGTGTTCTATTGCTGATAGGAATGCAATTAACACACTTACAAGATGATTGGCCAGCATTCCAACAGCAGTTGTTAGAAGGAGTCTCTAATATCCAAGAATGGGTGTATAGTAAGTTTGGTATTGCGAAGGAGAATCAAATGAATTACTTAGAATCAGCTGCATCTAATTCACTAAAGACAGGTACAGATATATTAGGAGCCGCTATGAGTTCTTTGTCTACTTTATTAATGTTTCTTGTATTCACGTTCTTATATTCAGTATTCCTATTGATCTATAGGGGACATTTGGTACGCTTTGTATTAATGTTATTTCACAGTGATCACAAGGATAAAGTGTTAGATACGATACATGCGATTCAGAATATGGTGAAGAAGTATTTAGTAGGGTTGATGTTACAGATGATGATCGTTACTACATTAGCATTTATAGCGTTTTTAATACTAGATATTAAGTATTCGTTTATGCTAGCATTGATTACGGGAGTATTGAATGTATTACCTTATATCGGTATTCTAATCGCTTTAGTTATTACTATTTTAGTGACATTTGCGTCAGCTTCTGGAGCCAAGGTGTTATTTGTGTTAATAGTCTTTGTTGTTATCCATGCTATTGATGGTAATATTGTGATGCCTAAAATAGTTGGTTCTAAAGTTAAAGTCAATTCTTTGGCCGTGATAGTAGGACTTATTTTAGGAGAGATGGCATGGGGAATATCAGGTATGTTATTAGCCATACCTACTTTAGCAATAATGAAGATTATATGTGATCGCGTAGATAGTTTAAGACCTTGGGGGTATTTATTAGGAGAAGAGACTTATCCCGAAAAGATAAACATAGAAGAAGAAAATAAAGAGTAAGTATAAAAGTAAAGAGGTTAGCCATTGGCTAACCTCTTTACTTTTAAAGCGATTTACTTCTTAGATTTATACACAAAGAAAGGAACTTTTAAGCGTTTAGCTAAGTGCTGTGTAACGCTCTTAGATAAGATATTCTCTATAAAAGTTTTGTTTCTTTTAATCGTTGCTACTAGATCTACAGGTTCATGTTCTATAAAGTCAAGTAGTGTCTTCTCTATATTTTCTGCATTGAATATATGGAAGCTGACAGGAGCATCTTTATACTTCTCTTTCCATTTATTATATATCTCTTCGCATGAGACACACCCTTTTGATTTAACATGAACTATTTTTAAATGTGCTTTATTGGCTTCAACACCTTTAATAAGGTCATCAAGCGTAGCTTCCTCTTCTTGTTCAAAGCGAGAAGTAAAGATGATATTATTTAGATCTCTAAAATGAGCTTCTTTAGGAATACTTAATACAGGTATATCTACCTTTGTAATTGTATTGATAGTATTAGATCCTAATAGTTTTTTGTGAAAACTAGCATTCGCTCCATCAGTACCCATTACTAGAAAGTCAATGTGATTTTCTTCAATAGCATTCAGTATTTCAGGGATTAGTAATCCCTCTTTTACTTTAAAGAATACAGGTACATGTTCTAAGTTTAGCTCACGTCTTGTTTCGATAAGTGCAGGGCTATTCGCATGTAATTGTTCCAGTTTCTCAAAATCGTTTTTCTTAATAACATTTTCCACTAGATGTGGACTGATACCACCCGATATAATAGGAGGATCATAGACATGTAATACATAGAGCTCAGCCTCTCTATAGTTAGCTAACTGCAGTGCATATTTAAAAGCATTGTTTGCAGTCTCTGAATAATCAGTTGGAAATAATATCTTTTTCATAATAGAAGACTTTCTTGTAGCATACAAGATACTAAAAAAAATGATGGTAAATTATTTTTATAACAATAGAATTAATGATACATTTCTATTGATTAACTAGAAAAATCTAGAACATATATTTGAATAATTGCTTTTTTTTTATCTAAAATTTATACGATAAATCAGTAGCCATAGCGATTTTATTTCCACTGATTTTCTTGTAAAAAGCGCTATTATTCTCTCCTATAGGAGGTAAAGTTAGACTGTGTTTAGTCGCCTCTTGTGTGTAATAATCTAACCTGTTTTTATACTTAGGCGATACGATATTGTAGATATGGTTACCTGTGAATCCTTTTTCTATAATGGCAGTAGATAGCGTGATAATATCATTAAGATGAATCATATTAATAGGCAACTCAGGGTTCTCTAATATATTTCTTCGAACGATGTAGTCTACTGGTCTTCTTTCTTCACTGAATAATCCACCTAAGCGTAAGATACAAGTGTTGATTCCATCTTCATTTAATAGTACATCTTCAGCTTCTCTAATCTGTACTGCTGTAGGTTCATTTGAGAATAGTTGATTGTCTTCTGTGATCTCTTCGTTTTGTGGAGCATATACAGATACAGAACTCATCATGATAACATTCTTGATATTGTGTTTACGAATATAAGGAAGTAACTTTTTAAAGTTCTCAGCATACGTTGGTTGAGGCTCATCTCTAATAGGAGGGATAGTAATGATAAGAAGTTCAGCATTGCCAATGAATGAATCTAAAAACTGAACATTATCTTCATATAGATTAATGTGGTAAGGTTTGATCTGATGTTCCTCTAAGATATTCATTTTAGCTAGAGTAGTAGTCGAGCCCTTGACGTGATATCCTTTTTCTATTAAATTTTCGGCCAATGGTGTGCCTAACCATCCACTACCGAGTATGCTTATATGTTTCATATTAAGTGGTGTAATTTTTAAAATAGTTATAAAAATAGGAATTTACTTTGTAAGGATAAATTTATCTACGGATATTTGGTCAAGAAAAACAAAACAACATGAAGAAAATACTATTCCCCTTATTAACTTTCGGGTTGTGTTTGACAATGTCTAGCACTGTTTCTGCTCAAGAAGTACAAAAACAAATCGTAGTAGAAAATCGAGTTAACGATAGTAAACAAGTAGATAAACCTTATGTTATCTTGATCTCTATTGATGGTTTCCGTTACGATTATATCGAGAAGTTTGGAACGAAGTTTTTAGAGAAGTTTGGAAAAGAAGGTGTGAGAGCAGAGTCTATGCAACCATCTTATCCATCAGTTACTTTCCCTAACCATTATACGATAGCGACAGGACTATATCCTTCACACCATGGTTTAGTTGGTAATAATATGTATGATCCAAAGATAGAGGAGAGATATTCTCTTAGAAATGCTAAAGCTGTACACGACCCTGCTTGGTATGGAGGTACACCATTATGGGTATTAGCAGAGCAACAAGGAATGTTGAGTGCATGTTACTATTGGCCTGGATCTGAAGCACCTATTAAAGGGACTTTACCATCATATTACTATGCTTACTCTGAGAAGTTTGATATGGATGGACGTATTAATGAAGTAGTGAATTGGTTGACATTACCAGAAGAGAAAAGACCTCACTTCATTACCTTCTATTTACCAGAAGTAGATCATGCAGGTCATGGATTCGGACCAGATGCAGAAGAGACAAAAGAAGCAGTTCACTATGCTGACCAATCTATAGAGAAACTTGTAGCAGCAGTAGATAAGTTAAACTTACCTGTGAACTATGTGATTGTCTCTGATCACGGAATGCTAGCACTTGACCAAGAAACGCTATTGAGCTTTCCTTTAAAGTTAAAAGGAGATGAGATGAAACTAGCGAGTAATGGTACTTATATAAGTGCTTTTATCAATGATAAGACTCAGATAGACAAGTACTATAAGAAGATTAAAAAAGCGAGTAACCCTAAACACATGAAAGTGTATAAAACAGAAGATCTACCTAAAGAGTTTCATTTTAGCAAAGAGCATGATCGCTTTGGTAGAATAGGGGATATCGTGGTAACAGCGGAAGCTCCATACTATTTCACTAACAGAAAATTAGCAGGAAGTCATGGTTTTGACCCAAACTCTGTTAAGGAGATGCATGCTATTTTCTTAGCTAAAGGTCCACAGTTTCAATCAGGGAAGACAATAGGAACATTTGAGAACATCGATGTATATCCTGTTATCGCTAAGATATTAGGTTTAGAGATTACAGAAGAAATAGACGGTACAGATAAAGTAGCTAAAGAAGTATTAGTAAAATAGTCAGAATAATCTATTCTATTGAAATAAGAAAAGGCTTGTAGAAAACTCTACAAGCCTTTTTATTTGTGTTTTAAGACACTTCAATTAGAATTGGTATCCAAACCCTAAGTTTAAGTATATATTGTGCATAGAGAATGATATAGCGTCAAAATCGCTATTTAATACTCCATTAAATCCATAAGATAACTCTCCTAGTAAAAAGAAGTGATTATTCATCTTCCATTCAGCACCTACTTGAGTACCCCATTGGAATTTACGTACTTCATCAGAGAAGTCATAAGGAGCACTGCTATCATCCTCGAAAGTTAATTTAATACCATTAGGGTCAGTTTGTCTTAGATGACCATTCGATACATATCCATCAAATGTTTTGTCTATTAAAGCTGAGAAATATAGCCCTCCATAGATATTCCAGTTATCATTGATAGAATACACCACATTTACAGGTACGGTTAGATAAGTGTTTCTCACCTTCGTTTTTACATCTCCAGTGAAGTAACCTCTTACTTTAGAGTTGTCTTGTATAATCTCTGTTAAGTAACCTTTTACATTTGCCTTCGTTGTCATTCCTTTTCCTTCAAAGCGCAGACCTAAACGAACTCCCCACTGTTTGTCATCAGTTAACCATTTCGTAGCATTAGCTTCTAATCCTAACTGTAATCCTGGGTTGTAACTATTGATTTTTCGTATTTCTCTTGGAAGACCTAGAGGAGAAGAACCACCGATACTAAAATGTGCTCTTATCTGGTAATCCATATTTTCTGTAAAGAACTTTTCAAAAGAATTTTTGTCTGATGCTTTTGATTCTTCTTGATTTTGTGCAGAAGTAGTAGTCAGTATTCCTAATGAGAATATTAACGTATATATTATTTTTTTCATTGTCTCTTAATTATGTATTGTACTAATATTACTTATCGAAGTCTAATTCAACTTCATCAATTTGTAGAGTACTACCAACAGCTCCATTGAAGATATCTCCTTCCACACTTGCAGAGAATACGATAGCAATCATATAGTTAGCCTTCGGATCAAAAGTTTTCCCCTCTACCATTTGGAATGGGATTTCAAATTTTGTCCATTCATCAGTTTCAACTCTGTTCTTATCGTCTAATCTTGCGATAGCAACCATCCTAGGATCTAAGAATTTGTGGTCACCTGCTAAGAATTCTTTTTTAGGATTATCTCCTTTTTCAAAGATAATAGCATATGCATCCCATGCATCTTTAGTTAGTGCAGATCCTTCTTTGCTTGTGATTGTAAAGTCTTTTCCAGCTTTATATTTATAGTATCCTTTTAATGTTTTAGGCATATTAATTCCTGTACTATAAGGAATACCAAATCTTGTAGATTTAATAGCTGGGAATGTAAAATTAAAAGTACCTAAGTATAAGTTCCCTGCTGCGATAGGAGACCCCATCATACTACCAAGAGGTCCAGTACTTCTAGTTACCATTTTTACTCCTTTACCTTTGTATCCATCATTAATAGAGAAAGTCGGGTATACTGCTGGCGATAGCTCTTGATCGTCTTCTAGTAATGTTTCTGCTAGCATATTATAGCCTTGGTTACCACTAGCCCAGTCGTATTTTGTCATACCATCAGGAAGTACCTCGAAGAATTCGTGGTATTGTCCTTCTGGCCCTTCAGTCACTTCTGTGTGTACATTCTCAAAATCATAATGTGTAATAAACGTATTTGTCAAGAAACTTACATTGTATGCTTTTTTCCATTTACCATCTTGTGATGTAATAACGTACTGTACTGGACCTTTAGAGAAGTTTTGTTTTGACCCATTTTCAGGAGTGATAGTTGCTCCGTCCGATAATTTAAATAGCGGTGCAAACTCTCTTTCGTCTACGTCAGGAAGAAGTCTAAAGAACACATTATTATTAGTAATTGTTGGAGTAGTAAGTAAGAACTTATTTGCATCTTCAATTGTTGCAGAAGTAATGTCTGATTCCATTGTGTCTGCCTCATCTTTTATACAAGAAGAGAACGTGATCCCTATGGTTGTTAATAGGGCGAATAATAAGTAGTTTATTCTCATAAGTATTGTATTATTTATGTTATATAAAATTATTGCTTGCTATTTAATGATAACTTAATGTTTAATTAACTGTCAAATAACAAACGAACATACAAAGATAAGGATTATCACTCTAATAGTCGTTTCCTTTAAATACGTTAAAGATATGAGGACAACTTCTTGTTTTGATATTATTGTAAGTGATTCGGTTTTTTGTACTCTTAAAGTTTGCCTATTCATTGAGAAAATGAAAAACACTGTGAGAATGTTTCAAATGGTTTTTAAATAATAAAGGTCAATCTATACGATTGACCTTCATAGTTTAATGTTTTTTTAACGTTAGAACGTATATCCAAAACCGAGATTTAAGTAAATATTATACATTTTAAAAGAGATAGCATCAAAGTCTTTTTTGAAGACACCATTCAGTCCCCAGTTTAGATCTGAGAATATGCGGAAATGTGTATTTAGCTTGTATTCACCTCCTACTTGTACTCCATATTGAAATCTGTTTAGATCCTCAGAGAAGTCATAGTCGCCTTTAGCATCTCCTTCGAATTCTACAGGTGTACCGATAGGTGTACCTTCTCTTAACACTCCATCATACACATATCCTGTAAAGTCCTTGTCTATTAAGCCTGATAGATACAGTCCTCCATAGGCATTCCAATTCTCAGATGCATTATAGGCTACTAATACAGGAAAGGTTATATAAGAGTTTTTCATCGTAGTCTTTACGTTTCCTGTGAAGTACCCTTTGGTTTGTTTTCCATCACCACCATCTATCTGAGTATAATAGTTCTTTACACGAGCATCTGTTTTCATACCTCTACCTTCCATGCGCAGCCCTGTACGGATTCCCCATTTGTGGTCATTGCTAAACCATTTAGTGACGTTTAACTCTAGTCCTAATTGCAGCGTAGGGTTATAGCTATTGATCTCTCGTATCTCAGCAGGCATACCAAGTGGAGTACTTCCTCCTATGCTGAATTGTCCTCTTAGTTGATATTCTATATTTTCTTTAAAGAAAGCTTTAAATCCTGTTGTGTCTTTAGTTTGAGCGAAAGACACTGTGTTTATTCCTATCAATAGGATTAAACAAATACTATATCTCTGTAGTAATCCCATCTTATTCCTTATTATCTTTTTCATAAACTAACTCTATCTCGTCTACTAGCAGTGTACTGCCTACTGCGCCCTTAAAGTCCGCTCCATCTATACTAGATGTCATCACGATAGCGAGTATATAATCTTTCTGTGGATCATAGGTCTTACCAGGTACTAGCACAAACGGGACATTAAACTCCGTCCACAAGTTTGTCTCTATTCTATCTTTAGCTTCTATTCTAGCGATAGCTACATTTCTAGGATCTTTAAAAGCGTGATCACCTGCTAGGAAGTTATTTTTCTTTTGTGTCTCAAATAAGATTGCATAGATATCAAAAGTGTCTTTGGCACCAGGTATCTCATTATAGTTGCTGTCTGTCACAATCTTACCAGCAGTGTATTTAAACGAACCTCTTAGACTACTAGGTAGCTCACCTGTGTAGGGTAGTCCAAACTTGGTAGATTTAATAGGAAACAGAGGGTTGAGTTTAAAAGTACCTAGGAATAAGTTACCTGCAGCTATAGGGTTACCTGCTATCTGTCCCGTTTTAGAAGTATAGACCGTCTGCATCTTTACAGCTAGCCCACCTCTTCTACCAGGTGCTATCGTAGTAGGGTATCCTTCTGGAGGAGTGTTTCCTGCTACAGTAGAGTATCCCTCATTACCACTATCCCAGTCGTATATTTTATCCCCATTAGAGCCTATTTCGTAGAATCTATAGTATCTGTTTTTATTTGTAAGTTCTGCATTGTTAAAGGTGTATAATGTACTTAGCTCATCACTCGTGAAGCTAATGATATACTTCTTTTTCCAACTTTGACCTTGTGCTGTTACGATGACTTCCTGACTATTTCTGAAGTCCCTTGTTGTTCCATTAGGAGGATCCATAGTAGCATTAGGCGAGATGATAAAGAAAGGAGTTTGTTTTTCTAAATCAACATTCGCTTTTACCCTAAACTCTACTGACGTATTCGTGATGATAGGATCTGTCTTTAGATACTCAGTAGGAATATAAGCCTCCAGTATATCTGCATTCGTATCTAATTCCTCGTCTTTTATACAAGAAGAGATGATTAATGGAGTTAATAGGAGCAAAGCTTTAATGTATTGTTTCATATAAGTCTTTTTTATTGGGATAACAATATTCTTGCCACAGTTAGTTTTAGTATGATGTCTTCTTCATTTAGATACCCTATATCCTCCGTCATAATCGAGATAAAAATAAAAATATTGTTCTGATTTTTTATCTAAAAGATGATTTTTTAGTTAGTATTTATACCTGTTTTAATGTGATGATTATTAGGTTTTTGCATAATAAAAAAAGGGATGACCATTCAGATCATCCCTTAGTTAGTATATATTGGATTGTATTATTTCAGAGCTCTAGTTTGATATAGATCCGTGCGTCTATCTTTTTTGATACGTACACTACCGTGCTCGTGTAGTTCTTTCAGTAAGTCTACATCCACATCTACGATAAGTGTCATCTCTGTATTAGGTGTTGCTTCTGCTTTCACCCCATTTGTAGGGAAGGCAAAGTCAGATGGAGTAAGTACAGCTGCCTGAGCGAACTGAATATCCATATTATTCACCTTTGGTAGGTTACCCACACATCCAGCTATTGCTACATAACATTCGTTCTCGATCGCTCTAGCAGCAGCACAGTTTCTCACACGAGTATATCCATTCTGCGTATCTGTAAGGAATGGAACGAATAAGATATCCATCCCTTGATCTGCTAGTAATCTAGACAATTCTGGGAATTCCACATCATAGCATATCATGATACCGATCTTACCACAGTCTGTATCGAAGGTCTGTATCTTAGATCCTCCTCTCATACCCCAGTAGTGTACTTCGTTAGGAGTGATATGGATCTTAGAATACATCTCGTATGTACCATCTCGCTTACATAAGAATCCTACGTTATATAAGATACCATCTACTAAGTACGGCATACTTCCTGTGATGATATTGATATTATAAGAGATAGCGAACTCCTGAAACTTCTTGCGTATAGAGTCAGTATATCTCGCTAATTCACGTATTGCATCTGCTTCTGATAAGTGGTTATAGTCAGCCATAAGTGGCGCTGTAAACAACTCTGGGAACATAGCGAAGTCACTCTCATAATCAGATACCGCATTGATAAAGAATTCTGCCTGATCGAAGAACTCTTGTAGATCGTTTAGCGGTCTCATCTGCCACTGTATTAGTCCTAGTCTGATCACACTTTTTTTAGCATTGATCAGCTGTACATCTTTCTCATAGTAGATATTATTCCACTCTAGAAGTACTGCATATTCCTTAGAACTCGTGTCTCCCTCTAAGTAATTGCGCATTAGGCGTACCATGTGGAAGTCGTTAGCCATCTGGAATGACATCACAGGATCGTGTATTTCTTTTGTTTTTACTTTTTCTAGATATTGCTTAGGTGTTAGCTCATCAGCATATTTAGAATATTTAGGGATACGGCCTGCGAATACGATAGACTTCAGATTTAACTGTTCACACATTTCTTTACGTGCATCATATAACCTTCTTCCTAATCTTAGTCCTCTATACTTAGGATGGATGAATACGTCTATTCCATATAGTACATTTCCTTCCGGATTATGCGTGCTAAAGGTAGAATACCCTGTAATCTGCTCATAGGTATGAGCAGCCATTGCCTGTTTTTCATCAATAATAAGTGACAAAGCTGACCCTACTACAACACCATCTACTAAAACGACAAGCTGTCCTTCTGGAAAGACTTCTAATAATTGTTCGATTTCATCTTTGTTCCAGTACGAATCTTCTAGCCCTTGGTATGATTCGAGCATTGATTTTTTTAGCTCTAAATAATCGTCAATTAATAAATTTCTTAATTCTACTTTATTGATAGTAGTCTCCATAATGAATTTTTTTGTTTGCAATTTACGAATAAAAGAAAACAAAGTAAATGAGAAGTTTGGTTAAATATTCAAATAAGTGTTAAAAAACGGGGCTTTTTTTGATATTGTTTCTATTGAACAAAGCTATATGTAATAAAATATTAACCATTAAAAAAAACAGTTATGAGTTCAATAAAAAACAAAGTGCAATTAATTGGCAGGGTTGGACAAGACCCAGAAGTGAAAATGTATGAATCGAATAAAAAGCGTGCTACCTTCTCACTTGCGATAAACGATGTGTATTATAACGATGCAGGAGAGCGAGTAGAATCTTGTAATTGGCATAATATTACGGTCTGGGGGAAGCTAGCCGACATTGTTGAAAAGTTTGTTAATAAAGGAAAAGAAATTGCTGTCGAAGGTAAGTTAGTTAATCGTAGCTTTGAAGATAAAGATGGTAATCAGCGCTATGTTACCGAAATTGCTGTTTCAGAATTAGTTTTTCTAGGCAGTAAGTAAAGTTTTATTATTTCTGTTGTCGCTCAATATTCGCAAGAACTTTGAGCGACTTTTTTTGGTGTTAATCCTTTGTAGACAATATGTAGAGTGGGATTTAGCAACTATTTAGTACAGTGTTATTTAACTTTATAATTAAAGTCTTACATCTCATTTTTTAAAAAAGCCTTACCTTGCTACAGTATAATTTAAGTAGTAATACAGTGGATAAAATATTAGTTATCGAAGATGATATTCGCGTAGCAGAATTACTTCAGCGCAGTCTAGAGGAACAAAACTTTGAAGTAGATGTAGCTTATGACGGATACTTAGGGAAGAAACTTGCCTTGCAGAAACCGTATGCACTAATCATAACAGACGTAATCTTACCAAAGATCAATGGTATCGATCTGTGTAAGGAGATAAAGGCTACCTTACCTCATATCCCTATCATTATGCTTACAGCACTAGGAACTACAGATGATAAGGTAGAGGGATTCGATGCAGGGGCAGATGACTATTTAGTCAAGCCATTTGAGCTAAGAGAACTTTACGTACGTATACGTGCATTGCTTAAGCGCTTCGAACATATACAGTCTACTGACGCTCATCTTTTAAAATATGCAGATTTAGAATTAGACCTAAACGAAAAGGTATTTAAGAGAAACGGACAAGAGATACATCTGACTCCTAAAGAGTTTAACCTACTGCAGTATATGATGGAGAATCCTGAGCGTGTACTATCTAGAACAGAGATTTCTGAGAAAGTATGGGATACACACTTCGATACAGGAACTAACTTTATCGATGTGTATATCAACTATCTGCGCAAAAAGATAGAAATAGACCCTTCTAAGAAAGTGATTCATACCAAATCTGGTATGGGATTTATACTAAAGAGTAATGAGAATTAAGACTAGACTTACCTTATTGTTTACCTTATTAGTGGCATCTATATTATTAGTATTTGCTGTAGTAGTGTATTGGTCATCGTCTAAGAATAGGGAAGTGGAGTTCTTTGAAGAGTTAGAGAAGGAAGCCATCACTAAGGCTAAGCTATATCTAGAGACAGAGGTAAAGTCATCTACACTACATAAGATATACAGATATAATAATGAAGTCATCAATGAGGTACAGGTAGCTGTATATGACTTTGACTTTAATCTATTATACCACGATGCAGAAGAAATCGATAGTGTCAAGGAGACTAAAGAGATGATCGATCAGATCGCTTCACAAGGACGTGTACACCTATTCCAAGATGACTGGCAGGTGATTGGTATAGTGTATAACAGTGGAGGTCAGGACTATGTAATCACAGCCATCGCTCTAGATCAGTACGGATATACGAAGCTGCACAATCTTTTTCTGACGATACTCGTGTTGAGCATTGTGTCCTTGATTGTTATTTTCTTTGTGGGAAGCTTCTTTGCAGAGCGTGTTCTACGTCCATTGAAGCTAATGAATGAAGAGATTAATAATATCACGGCTACTAATCTAGATTTGCGAGTGAGTACTGAGGCTAATCAGGATGAGCTGAGTCGATTAGGAAATACATTTAATACGATGCTAGACCGACTAGAACAGTCTTTTGATTCGCAGAAGCAGTTCGTGTCGAATATCTCACATGAGCTACGCACTCCATTAGCAGCAGTGATAGCAGAGTTAGAGTTATCACTTTCTAAAGAACAAGACACCGCTAGCTATATCAGAACAATAGAGAACGCTTTATCAGATGCGAAGAAATTGGTACGATTATCAAATAGTTTACTAGACTTTGCGAAGGCGAGTTATGATCCTACCGAGATTGTATTCAAGCCTACTAGAATAGATGAGGTAATATTAGATGCCTGTCAGAAGATACAGAGGGGAAATGCTGGATATACCTTCAGCTTTATGATAGACGAAGAGATAGACAGCGAAGAGCTAGTGACAGTACGAGCAAACCCTTACTTACTAGAAGTAGCGATTATTAACTTGCTCGAGAATGCGTGTAAGTACTCCGATAATCATCACGGTAGGGTGAGTATTTCTAATCTGAATAATGCTGTAGTGATCAAGATAGCAGATGAAGGATTAGGGATGAGTGCTGAGGATCTAGACGGGATCTTTAAGCCATTCTTTAGAGGTGAGAACGGAAAACACCTAGACGGAAATGGTATCGGACTCTCATTGACCAAGAAAGTTATTGACTTACATAAAGGTACTATTACAGTCACTTCAGAGATAAATAAAGGTACAGAGTTTACGATAACCTTATAGTACAACCATATAATAGTAGAAAGCACTCCTAGTAGGGGTGCTTTTTTTTGTGGTGTTGTTTCTTCTTATGATTAGCTATTAGAGGTTGTTCTGATCTTGTTGAATGTCTTTTTTGTGCTTTTTCGATAGGGGTGGTCGGCATGTGGTCGGCTAGTGATGGGCATTTGGTCGGCTTATAAGTACCAAAAATAGCCTATCACTAGCCTATCATACTTTTATCACTAGGGGAGCAAGTGAACTTAAAACGAAATAATGTCAAGCAGGGTGATGATTTAATCGCTTTTGGAACACTATATGTGGGTATTCTAATAGGATTCTAATTTTTTTCTAAAAGCTTTCTAATAGCCTCTAGGTGGGGTAATACCTACTTTTGCCAAGTCAAAAAAAATAAGAGATGGAAACAGAATCCACATTAGTTAAACGGAAATGTTAAATCTTCTTTCTGAATATGCATGATAACAATGTAGCTCAGAAAGAGCAAAAAAATAGTTATCATGTTAATTACAGTATTTATAGGAAGATTAGCTCTTGCTTTTATTTTAGGAGCTCTTATCGGGGCAGAGAGACAAGTGAGACAAAAAAGTGCGGGTCTAAGAACCAATACGCTAGTGAGTATCGGTGCAGCAGGCTTTGTGTTGATGGCGTATACCATCGGAGATATGGCTGTGGGTAGAGTAGCCTCTTATGTAGTAAGTGGTATCGGATTCTTAGGAGCTGGAGTGATTATGAAAGACGGATTCAGTATCCGTGGACTGAACACTGCTGCTACGATCTGGTGTTCGGCTTCAGTAGGGTCTATGTGTGCAGTAGGCTTATGGATGGAAGCGATAGCGATGACAGTATTGATTTTATTAGCACATATTTCGCTTAGACCTATTGGTAATATGATTAATAAACTCTCTTTTGAGAGTGAGACAGATTCGGCTGAGGTTCATTACGAGATTATCGTAGGATGTAAAGAGCAAGTAGAGAATCATATCAGAGTAATGGTGTTAGAGAATCTACGTGCTCAGAAAGACCTTCAGCTACGTTCATTAAAAAGTACAGATAATGGCAATCCTGCTTTTTCTTACCTGAAGTTTGAGATACTATGTATCGGTAAGAAAGATGATATTCTAGAGCAGATCACGAGTAAAGTGTCTTTAGAATATGGAGTATCAGAAGTGACATGGGAATTGACAGCGTATTAATCTATTAAAAACTGAGGTATTATGAGAATGCATAACAGAGATTTAAAAAATCTACAGAAGATAGCAACTGATATGAACAGTATGGAGAAGATAACGATGATGCTGCCTGTGATCAAGAAGATGCCTATTATCGACATCAGCGAGCTACTGAGTAGAGTGGCTAATGATGATTTGGTTCTTGTGTTTAATGAGTTTACAATAGCAGAGCAAGGGGAGATTTTTGCAGAGTTTCCGTTGGTGAAGCAGTTAGGATTCTTTCAGAGAGTGAGTAAGAAGCTATTCGCTAGGATATTCGAAGAGATGCCATCAGACGCTAGAGCAGATCTGTTTCAGCTGATGACACAGCAGGAGCAGGTAGACTTACTGCCTTATCTGACGAAGAATATACGTGAGAATGTGCTAGCACTTAGTTCGTATCCTGCGCATACAGCGGGTGGAATTATGATTACAGATTTCGCTACAGTGTCTAAAGACATGACGTGCTTCGAAGCGATACAACAAGTGCGCAAAGACTCTCCTTCTAAAAAGACGATATACTATGTATATGTAGTGAATGAGGATAAGACTTTAGTAGGCTTTATTACTTTAAAAGATTTGATCATAGCTGAGCCTGATGTATTAGTTAAGGACGAATTACATACAGAGTTTGTATTTGGTTTTTTAAGTGATAGCAGTGAGTCAGTAGCGAAGAAAATAGATAAGTATCAGCTAGTAGCCTTGCCGATACTAAACGATAAGAAACAGCTAGTAGGAATAGTGACACATGATGAGGCACTAGATGTGATACAAGCAGAACATACAGAAGATATGGAACGCTTCATGGGAATCATTGGTACGAATGAGGAGTTTGATTATAATCAGACGAGTATATTCAATCATTTTAAGAAGAGAGTGTTTTGGCTAGTGACACTAGCAGTAATCGGGATAGGAGCAGGGATGATCATCTACAGTTATGAAGCGACATTAATGCAGCTGATGATTCTAGCCTTATACATGCCGATGATAGCCTCTACAGGAGGTAATGCAGGGAGTCAATCTGCGACAGTAGTGATCAGATCACTGGCACTAGGGCAGATTACAGTAAAGTCATGGCTAAAGGTATTGTGGAAAGAGCTAAGGATAGCACTGATGTTATCTTGTTTTCTTGGTTTAGTCGCTTTTGGTATCGTAGTGTTTCTAAACTGGGGGACAGAGATTCCGACAGGTTATACCCTAGCGTCCATAGGAGGAGTGATCGCGTTAGCCCTGTCGCTACAGGTGATTACCTCTACGATAATAGGAGCTTTGTTACCGATGTTGGTTCGCAGGTTTAATGGAGACCCTGCAGTAGCAGCTAGCCCAGCTATCACTACGATCGTAGATATATCGGGGTTACTGATTTACTTCAGTATAGCAGCTCATTTTTTTAACCTAAAGTAGCATGATTATTGTAGAATATACTTAACATAAATTATATAAAAAGGAATGCAAAAATTACGCTCTCGATGCGATCTGTCAGCAGAAGGATAATAAAAATTCATAAAATGCTTCGTTATTTAATATGGAATCTCCGTATTATGAAGTAACTTTAAAGTGTTTTTAAGATAAAAACTTAGTAAAATAATAAATAAGGTATTAATTAAAAATAAACATAATGGCTAAAACATTAAAACTAGCAGGTATTTTAGGAGTTAGCATATTATTGAGCTATTGTTCTGAGAAGAAGGAGCAGGCAGCAGATAGTGCTCAGTTTACAGTAGAAAATAAGATTATCACTCTAACTGAAACTTCAAATCTAAAAGACAGAATAAAAACAAGTAAGGTATCAGAAGAAGACTTTACTTTCGATCTAGTTACTGCTGGGGTAGTGAAAGCTATTCCCAACCATTATGCAGAAATAGCATCTCCTTTCTCAGGGAGAATAGTCAAATCATTTATCAAACTTGGGCAAAAAGTGAGTGAGAATACTCCTTTATTTGAAGTGTCTTCACCTGACTATTTTGAGGCTCAAAAGGATTACTTCGATTCAAAACAAGAGTTTAAACAAGCAGCTCTAAACCTTAAAAGACAAGAAGACTTACTGAACAACGGTGTTGGGGTAAGACAGGAGTTCGAAGAGGCAGAGACAGAATACTCTATCGCTAAGGCGGCTTATGATAACGCTCGTGCAGCATTAAAGATATATAGTGTAGATGCTAGCTCACTAGTACTAGGACAGGCATTGACAGTGCGCTCTCCTATAGCTGGAGAGGTCTTAGAGAACAACCTAGTGATAGGACAGTTCATTAACGATGAGGCTGACCCAGTAGTGAAGATCGCTTCACTAGGTAAAATATGGATAGTAGGTAAAGTGAAAGAAAAAGATATCAATCACTTAGCTAAACTAAACAAAGTACAAGTGGAACTTGCAGCATATCCTGATGCTCCACTATCGGGTACTATCTATCATATCAATGAGATCGTGGATGAGGAGACTAGAAGTATAGATGTACTGATAGAAGTGGATAATGAGAAGAGAATTCTAAAACCGGGTATGTATGTGAGTGTTCGTTTTATCGATCAACCAGAACCAGTAATCTTAGTGCCTTCTAGAGCAGTCTTACAAGGTGAAGATAACTCATTCGTATTCGTGAAGGTAGGAGAGAATAAGTATGCTAAGAAGAGCATCGTGATCGGAGGAGTGTCTGGAGATAAGACCGTTATCCTATCAGGATTAGACAAACAAGATGAGGTAGTAAGTGAAGGAGGAATCTACTTGCCACAAGCTATTTAATAATAAACAATAATACAATGAAGAAAGGTATAATAGATACAGCTATTCACAAAAGATGGCTTGTAGCAGCGTTGTTTGCTTTGCTGTGTATATTTGGATATTATTCTTGGAAACAATTATCAATAGAAGCTTATCCAGATATAGCAGATACTACTTCTCAGGTAGTAACACAAGTGCCAGGGCTGGCAGCAGAAGAGATAGAATTACAGATTACCATTCCGATAGAGCGCGCTCTTAATGGTATGCCTGGAATGCACGTGATGCGTAGTAACAGTACATTCGGACTGTCTATGATCACGATAGTATTCGCTGATGGAGTAGATGACTACTTCGCTCGTCAACGAATCCAAGAGCGATTAAACGATGTAGAGTTGCCTTATGATGCGACTCCTGAGTTAGATCCGCTGACATCGCCTATCGGTGAGGTATATAGATATATTATAGAGGGAGATGGATATAGTCTTAGAGAATTAACGGATTTACAAAACTTCGTGATTATCCCTAAGCTTAATCAAGTGCCTGGTGTAGCTGAGGTAACTAACTTCGGTGGAATCACTACTCAGTTTCAAATCGAATTAGATCCACATAAATTAGAACAATATGGTCTATCGCTAAGCGATGTGACAGAGACGATAGAAGAGAATAACGTCAATGCAGGAGGAAGTGTTCTAACGAGAGGAGACCTTGGGTATGTGGTGAGAGGTATCGGGTTGATTAAAGATTTAGAGGATTTAGGTAAAATCGTTGTTAAGGCAGAAGATGGTATACCTGTATTCTTAAACGATTTAGGCCGCTTAAAATATGGAAATGTAGAGCGCAAAGGTATTCTTGGTTTTACAGATAGAGAAAGAGATTATTCTGATAGTATCGAGGGGATTGTACTGTTATTAAAACACGAAAACCCATCTGTAGTATTAGATAAGATACACCAATATGTAGATGAACTGAACAATGGTTTACTGCCAGAAGGTGTTAGAATACATACTTTCTTAGATCGTACAGATTTAGTAGATACGACATTACATACTGTGTCTACTACGCTAATCGAAGGAATTAGTTTAGTAGTGATTGTATTGATTGTATTCTTAGGAAGTTGGAGAGGAGCGCTATTAGTAGCGATTACAATCCCTGTATCTCTGTTGTTTGCATTTATCATGATGCACTTCACAGATATACCTGCTAACTTACTTTCGTTAGGAGCAATAGACTTCGGTATTATAGTGGATGGTGCCATCGTGATGATGGAGTCCATACTGAAGAAGAGGGAGGACAATCCGGAAGAAGAACTAAAAGAGAAGTCTATAGCACAGCGTACTAAAGAGGTGGCTAAGCCTATCTTCTTCGCAACAATCATTATTATCACAGCATACTTACCATTATTCGCTTTTGAACGTGTAGAGAAGAAGTTGTTTACACCGATGGCGTTTACAGTAGGATATGCCTTGATAGGTGCGTTATTAGTAGCCTTGATTTTGATTCCAGGTCTTGCGTATGCGGTGTATAGAAAACCGAGAAAGATCTATCACAATAAGTGGTTAGAGAAACTAACGAATGTATATCACAATAGAATTATCAAGATTGTAAATAAGCCAAAGCAAGTATTCGTACCGTTATTAGTTGTTTTAGCGATTACAATAGGATTGTCAATGAAGGTAGGTAAAGATTTCTTACCTCCATTAGATGAAGGTTCTATCTGGCTTCAAGTAACCTTACCTCCTGGTATCTCACTAGAGAAATCAAAAGAGATGAGTGATACACTACGTGCTAGAACAATGAAGTATGATGAGGTAACGTATATCATGGTACAGTCTGGGCGTAATGATGATGGAACAGACCCATTTACTCCATCACATTTCGAATGTTCGGTAGGTATCAAGCCTTATAAAGAATGGCCTCGTGGTAAGACTAAAGATGACTTAATCGAAGAGCTGGCAGCAGAGTATGAGTCATTACCTGGATTTACAGTTGGGTTCGCTCAGCCGATGATCGATGGGGTAATGGATAAGATATCTGGAGCGCATAGTGAATTGGTAGTGAAGGTATATGGAGAAGATTTTCACGAGACTAGACGTATAGCGAATGAGGTGTTAGGTACACTGCGTACGGTAGATGGAGCGGTAGATTTAGCGATAGATCAAGAGCCACCATTACCACAGCTACAGATCCATGCAAATAGAGATAAGATAGCTCAATATGGATTAAACGTATCTGATGTTGCAGAACTTATTGAGGTAGCTATAGGGGGTAAGGCTATATCACAGATATTCATCGGAAATAAGGTATATGATATCAGTGCTAGATATACTGAAGAGAGTAGAAATACACCAGAGAAGATCGCTAACTTAATGTTGACATCTAGTACAGGTGCTAAGATTCCGCTGTCTCAGGTAGCAGATGTTAAGACGAGTACAGGAGAGAGTACGATCACTCGTGAGATGAATAGACGTCACTTAACTGTAAAACTAAACGTGCGTAATAGAGACTTAGCGTCACTATTAAAAGAAGCGCAACAAAAGATAGAAAGCAATATCACGTATGATCACGAAAAGTTCCATATCGAATGGGGTGGACAGTTCGAGAATCAGAATAGAGCGTATAGCCGTCTGGCAGTAATTGTTCCTTTGACTTTGTGTTTAATGTTTGTATTACTATACGGAGCTTTTGGACAGTTTAGACAAGCTGGATTGCTGATGATCGTTGTACCGTTAGCTTTATTTGGAGGTATGTTAGCCTTAAACATTAGAGGTATGTCATTGAACGTATCTTCAGCAGTAGGATTTATTGCGTTGTTTGGAGTCGCGATACAGAATGGGGTGATTATGATCTCCCATATCAACGATCTCCGAAGAAGAGGTATAGCATTAAAAGAAGCGGTACTGACAGGTGCAGAAGAGCGTTTCAGACCTGTGTTGATGACGGCTACAGTGGCGGTATTAGGGTTATTCCCTGCTTCGTTAGCTACAGGTATCGGTTCGGATGTACAGAGACCTCTAGCTACTGTGATCGTTTATGGTCTATTATTCGCTACTGTTCTTACACTGTTTGTATTACCTGCCTTGTATTATATGGTAGAACGCAAATGGGGTAGTGATAGCGACTTCGTAAAAAGTGAAACAGACGAAAATTAGTATTAGGTATGAATGTTATTAGAAAATATATACTAGTAGGATTATTAGCATTGTTCTGTAATGAAGTTGTGGTAGCACAACTTCATACAGACAATGTAAGTGATAAGACAGCATTGACATATAAGGAGTATCTTCATAAGATGTCAATGAACAACTTAGGATATGCAGCAGCGAAGTATAATATAGATATTGCAGAAGCTGAGGTACAAGCAGCTAAGATGTTTCCAGACCCTGAGCTGAGCTTTGGTTGGTTTGATAATCAACAGAAGCGTATGCAGATGGGATATGGCTTTGAAGCAGAGTTATCATGGGATTTAGAATTAGGTGGTAAGCGCAAGGCAAGAAAGAATTTAGCTGCAGATCAGAAGACATTAGCAGAATTAGAGTTACAAGAGTTCTTCCAGACTATGCGTGCAGAGTCTACTATCTTATATTTAGAAGCCTTGCAGAATAAGATGTTGTTCGATATACAACGCGACTCTTATGAGTCTATGAAGCAAGTAGCTAAGTCTGATAGTATTCGTTATACATTAGGGCAGATCAGTAAAGTGGATGCTATCCAAAGTAACTTAGAAGCTAAAGGGATGTATAATGAGTTACAAGATGCAGATGACGCTTGGGAGAATAGCTTGATAGAGATCAGAAACGTGATCAGTAAACAGAGAAACGATACAATCTATTTGCCTCAGGGAGATTTCAACAAGTTTGATAGATTATTCTCTTTAGATGACTTGATTGTGACTGCTCAGAACAATAGAGCTGACTTCCTTGTCGCTAGACAGAATAAGGTGGTAGCGAGTAAGCAAGTCTCTTTAGCTAAAGCAGAACGTGCGATAGATTTAGGACTTAACTTCGGGGTAGAGAACAACTCTTTTGTGAAGAATGCTATTGCTCCTACACCTGGTAATACGGTGGTTAAAGCAGGTTTTTCTATTCCGCTGAAGTTCTCTAATAGAAAAGAATCAGGATTAAAAACTGCATTATACGAGGAACGTCAAGCTCATCTAGAATATGACTTTATAGAGCTAGAGTTAGAGAAAGAGATTACTCAAGCATATCGTAACTATCTAACGAAACAAAAGCAGATCAATAGGTTTGAAAAAGGAATGTTAGAAGAGGCTAAACAGGTATACGAAGGGATCAAGTATAGCTATCAAAGAGGGGCGAGTAGCCTATTAGAAGTGTTGGATGCACAACGTACTTATAACGAAACACAACAGGCTTATGCAGAGACGCTATTTGGCTATGCATCTGCTCTAGTGGAGTTAGAGAACGCAGTGGGTATTTGGGATATTGATTTTTAAGAATGAGAGGTATGAAAAACTTATTACTAAGTGTATGCTCTGTGTTAGCAGTATCAGGTACAGCTATAGCACAAGATGTAAATCACGATTTAAAAGGGAATACTACTTTTAGTGTAAAAGGAGGTTGGATACAGTCTACGCTTAAAGGAGATGATCTAGAGTATTTAGCTATAGATGGTAAAGTGAGTAATCGCAATAACTTCTTCGTGGGAGTAAGTGTGGATAATAGTTTAGGAAAATATTTTGGGCTGAAACACGAGTTGTTTTATCAACAGTATGGTGGTCGCTTCGATAGAGAGACTGAAGATGGGGTAACACTAGATGCTAAATTGCAAATGCACAGTCTACGCCTTAATCCAATCAGTGCTGTGTTTAAAGTGGGAGGGCTACAAGTATACGCTGGACCTTATGTGAATATGTTATTATACTCTTCTATCACAGCAGTAGACGAAGAGGGGAATACATATAAAGATCACGGTATCTTCGGTAGTATAGAAGATGATCAAGAAGATGGACAGTATCTACAGAAGATGGACTACGGTATCGTAGTAGGTGCTGAGTACCAGTTTAACTGTGGGTTCTTAGTAGGAGCTAACTACAGTAGAGGGTTTGCCAGTATCTTCGATAACTCGAATACATTTGGGTTAGAAGAAAATCCTGGTGTGAAGGATCTAAAGATATATAATCAGAGTTTTAATGTATTCGTAGGATATAGATTCTAATCAAAGAATACATTGTTTATAGGTGTAAGTGAGAGGCTAGTTGATCATCAACTAGCCTCTTTTTATTTATAGTAGTATCTCTTTAATCTCTGATAGTTTTTTTATAGAAGTAAAGTTCGGATGTATTATTTCGTGATCGACATGCTCGTGTAACCATGTAGTATGGAAAGGGACGTGTACTGCGTGACCTCCTAATTCTAATACAGGAAGTACATCAGATCTTAGAGAATTACCTATCATAATAAACTCTTCAGGCTTGATATCTAAACGACCTAATAACTTCTGATAGTCTATTTCTTCTTTATCTGTCATGACTTCTATATGATGGAAGTATGCTCCTAAACCGGACTTGTGCAGTTTGCGGTGTTGGTCTTTTAAGTCACCTTTGGTTGCGACTACTAGTTTATACTTTCCTTGAAGCTCTTTTAGTACTTGTTCTACGTCATCTAATAGTTCCACAGGCTTGGTTAATAAATCCTTTCCTATAGCAATGACTCTACTGATTACTTTTGGGCTTACAGTCCCCTTTGAGATTATGTTAGCCGCTTCTACCATGGATAGGGTAAAGCCTTTTATTCCATATCCGTATAGAGGTAGGTTGTCTATTTGTGTTTTGAATAATATCTGTGAGATGCTTTGATGTGTTAGGTAATCTTCCATTAAGATACAGAATGCTTTCTCAGCTTCATTAAAGAAAGGTTCATTCACCCATAGGGTATCATCCGCATCGAAAGCAACAACTTTAAATGGTTTTGTCATGTTGTTTAGTTTTAGTTATGTAAAGGTAAGGGATAAAGGGATGAAATTAGGTGCTGAGAGTGTACTAAAGTATAAAATGTGTTGTAATTTTTATATGTTAAGGTTGTATTAACTTTATTTTAATAAATAGATGTTTTTGCTTTGTATTTATTCATAATATGTGAATTATTTCTTTGTAAAATACTTTGTTTTATGTTAAAATGATTAGATATATATTTGATTTTGGTGTATTTTTTTAAGTAATTTTGTGTTTATTTATTGATTAAGTATGTAATTTGTTTTTTCATGTTATTTTTTTTATATTTTTGACAATGCTAAAATAATCTTAAAAAGATGTTTATGAAATTAAAACTTTACTTAACGTTTTCTATGCTTGTGTTAACAAGTGTGGTTTTTGCACAAGCAAAAAAGACAATAACTGGAAGTGTAAAAGACACTGACGGTTTACCGTTGATTGGTGCAACTATTGTTCTAGAGGGAACTGACTTCGGAACAAGTGCAGATGATCATGGGATATTTACAATTAATGCAGGCGAAGGCGATGTGTTAGTTGTTTCTTATGTGTTCTATGAAACACAAAGAATTAGATTAACATCAAAAACACATTATGACATAAAATTAAAAGAAGATGGTCAGGTGTTAGAGGATGTAGTAGTAGTAGCTTATGGTACTGCTACTAAAGAATCTGTAACAGGTGCTATCGCTGTAGTAGGCAGTGATGATATTGCCAAAAGACCAGCAACAAATGCTCTTGGTGCATTAGAAGGGGCAGCTCCAGGTATTCGTGTGAATAATGCTTCTGGTCAGCCAGGTGCAGAGCCAAGTATTCGTATTCGTGGGTTTTCTTCATTGAGAGATAATGCACCTTTACTTGTAGTTGATGGAGTTCCTTTTGGAGGAAATATTTCTGATATCAATCCAAATGATATTGAGAATATGTCTGTTCTTAAAGACGCATCTGCTTCGACTTTATATGGAAATAGAGCTTCTAATGGGGTAGTTTTAATTACAACTAAGAAAGCTTCTAAAGGAAAAGGTTTTTTTGGGGTTAATATGAAGCAAGGTTTATTTACTCGTGGTATGAAAGATTACGATAGATTAGGACCAGATGAGTTTATGGAAACAATGTGGACTGGATATAGAAACAGCTTAATTAGTAACAAGGTTAATTACGAACAAGCTAGTTTAATGGCTAATCAGAAATTAGTAAGTGATATCTTGTGGACTAATATTTACAACCTGCCTGGTGATCAATTATTTGTAGAAAATGGTAAATTGAATCCAAATGCTAAAATATTAGCAGGATATTCTGATGATTTAGATTGGTATAAGCCAATAGAAAGAACTGGTATGTATCAGGATATTAATATGAGTGGGCGTGTAGCTAATGATAAGGGAGGAGCTTATTTTTCTGGAGGATTCTTAAATAATGAGGGATACTTTAAAGGAAGTGATTTTAAGAGGTTTACAGGAAGGGTAAATGCTGATTATAAAGTAAATGATGCAATTAAGGTAGGTGCTAATATTGCTGCTTCTCATCAAATGTCAAATGGATTAAGTGCGACAACTAGTGACACAGGGCTTTATACAAATCCATTTATGTATGCTCGTAACATTGCTCCTATTTACCCTGTGCATGTACATGATCAAAAAACAGGAGATTATTTATATGATGGTGATGGGAATAAGATGTTTGATACAGGAGACTCTTCTCGTAAGCAGTTTAATGGACGTCACGTAATTTGGGAGAATGAATTAAATAGTAATGAATCTATCCGTAATACAATTAATGGACAGTTTTATGCAGATTTTAAATTCTTGCAAGACTTTACGTTTACAATTAAAGGAGATTTAAGTTTACGCAATAGCGAGAATAGAAAGTATGACAATGCTATTATTGGTGATGGAAAAGGAAATAGTGGACGTTCTAGAAGAGATGTTTATAGATATAAGACATACTCTGCACAGCAATTATTAAATTGGAATAAGAGTTTTGGAGACCACTCTTTAGAAGTGTTATTAGGTCATGAGAACTATAATACTGATTATAGTTATTTATATGGATTAAAAGCAGGTCAAACATTCCCTGGTATTCCTGAGTGGGTTAACTTCAGCGATGTTACAAGTTTAACTGACTATACAGTTAAGTATAGAACTGAAGGGTATTTATCTAGAGTGAAATATAATTATGCTAATAAATATTTCGCTGAAGCATCATTTCGTAGAGATGGATCTTCAAAGTTCCATAAAGATAACAGATGGGGTAACTTCTGGTCTATAGGAGGTAGCTGGATTATTAGTGCAGAAGATTTCTTTAAAGTGAAACAAATTGATTATTTAAAATTAAGAGCATCTTATGGAGAAGTTGGAAATGATGGAGGAGCTGATACTTACGCTTATCAATCGTTATATGCAATCGTTAAAAATGCTGGTAAACCTGCAATGTATAAAAATCAAAATGGTAATGTTGATTTACAGTGGGAAACTTCTTCATCTGTGAATGTTGGTATTGATGGGCGATTATTTAACCGTGCTAACTTTACAGTTGAATATTTTGATAAACGCTCTCAAAATTTATTGTTTGATTTAAGTATGCCATTATCAAATGGATCAACTAGTACAGGATCTCAGACTTCTAGTGTCACTAGTAATGTAGGAACAATTTCTAACAATGGATTAGAACTTTCATTTGATGTAGATATTATCCGTAATAAAGATTTTAAATGGAATTTTGGAGTTAATGCCACATGGATGAAGAATAAGTTAGTTACTCTTCCTGCAGAGAATAGAGAATTTGGAATTCCTTCTGCACCATTTTTAAGAAAAGAGGGTAAAAGTATATATGAATTTTGGTTACCAGTATTTGTTGGAGTTGATCAGTTAACTGGTAGATCATTATACGTTGTAGATAATGAGAGCTTTAATGTAAATGGTTCGGCGCCAGGGAAAGAAGAGATTGATGCTGTTAACTTAGTAACTATAAATGGGGTAACTTATACTACTAATGCTTCAGCGTATGGTAAGAGAGAGTTTGCTGGTAATGCTTTGCCAAAAATGGAGGGAAGTTTTACAACGTCATTTTCATATAAGAATTTCTCTTTATCAGCATTATTTACTTATGCTTTAGGAGGGAAGATGGTTGATTATTCGTATTTAAGTTTAATGACAGTTGGTTCAACTCCTAGTGCAATTCACAAAGATATTTTAGGATCATGGAAAGAGGCACCAGAAGGAATGACAGCAACATCACCTGATAGAATTGATCCTAATGGATTACCAATAGTTCAATTTGGTACTGTGGGATCACAAAGTAATGCTCTATCAAATAGATTTGTTAAGAGTGGAGATTATTTAGTTGTAAAGAATATATCATTGAATTATGATATGCCTAAGGCTGTTTTGACAAAAATGGGAATCAGTCAAATGAGCTTGAATTTAGGAGTAGACAATTTAGCTACTTTTACTAAATTAAAAGGAATGAGCCCACAACAATCATTTGGTGGTTATAGCCAAGATGCATGGGTAACTGCAAGAACATTTATTTTTGGGGTTAACTTAGGATTTTAATATTAAAACTAGATTAAGATGAAAATTAAATATATAAAATATGCTTTATTCTCTACAGTATTAGCTTTAGGCTCATGTAGTAAAGATTATTTAGACACTCTTCCAACTAATCAAACAGCTCCTGAAAATGTATTTAAAACTACGGAGACTGTTGCTATGGCTGTGAATGGATTAGCAAAAATTATGACAGCCCAGCATAATGCACAAGGGTATAATGGCGAAGGAACAATAAAATTACATTATGGTGAAATACCTGGAAATAATTCAAGAAAAGATATATTATCTGCGGTAGCTAATTTTGAGTATTTAGAGAATACAAGCCATGCACATAATTCTTACCCTTGGCATTATTACTATATGTTAATTACTAATGCTAACGCAATAGTTGACAAAGTAGATGGTGCAGAAGGACCTGCTAACGAAAAAAAATATTTAAAAGCACAAGCTTTAGCTTATCGTTCATATGCTTATACAATGCTAGTTCAACTTTATGGAAATCGATGGGTTGATTCAAATAAGGGAGAAACTAAATCCGTTATTTTAAGATTAACTCTTGATGATCCTAAAGAAATGCCATTGTCGCCTTTAAAAGAGGTGTACGCTCAGATTTATAAGGATTTAGATTTAGCTATTCAATTGTTTGAAGAAAGTGGTTATAAGAGAGGTGGAGCTAATAATTTTATGATAGATGTTAACGTAGTTCATGCTATTTATGCTAGAGCAGCACTAAATAAACAGGATTATACTGTTGCATTAAGAGAAGCAGGACTTGCAAAGAAAGGGTATCCTTTAATGTCTGTAGCAGATTATAAAGGTGGTTTTTCAAACCCTAATAAAGAGTGGATATGGAGTAGTTATGGTGCGACTGATGAGCAGTTACATTATTTTTCTTACGGAGCTTATATAGGATATAATTCAAACGCTAGTGCAGTACGAAACTCTCCAAGTCGTATTAGTAAAGAGCTTTATGAAACTATTCCAGCATCAGATATTCGTAAAGGGTTATTTATGGATCCTACTGGATATTCAGATAAAGATTTTAGTGTTGATAGTGGATTAACTGTAACTAAGAGTTCATTAGACTTGGATATTCGTTCTAAGTTTCCAGATATAGCCTCTGATGCTAGAACAGCTGCTTATATGCAAGTGAAAATAAAGAATAACGCTAATCCAGGGGTAGGACATATAAATCATTTCCGTTCTTCAGAGATGTATTTAATAGAAGCTGAAGCATTGCATTTCTTAGGACGTGATTCTGAAGCTGCAAAGTTATTAGAAGAATTAACTAGAAGTTCTGGTAGAGATGCAAACTATACTTGTTCTAAGTCTGGTAAAGAGTTATTTGAGGAGATAGTTAAGTACAGAGGTATTGAGTTATGGGGAGAAGGATTTGATTGGTTTGATTACAAACGTTGGAATAGAACTATTAGTAGAAAGTTAGGATCTGACGGAGGAAATGCAAGTCCAACATTTGCAAAGGAATTTACTCCGGAAATGAATAACAAATGGACATGGCGAATACCTAAAAAAGAATCAGATTTTAATCCAAACATATAATTAGCTTACAAATATTAAAGAATTAGTTAGCTTAAAGGCTGTTCAGTAATGAACAGCCTTTATTATTTTCAAGAATTCAAAATAATAACACTCTCTTAATCTTGGAATTAAGGAGTAAGTTTACTTTTGAACTAGATAACTTTAAATGTTAATATTGAAGTTTTTTGTCTATTATATGTTTGTAAAGTCTCTGAGTTTAATAGTTTTGTAGACAGAGACCTTATTAAACAAAACTAATCTTAAATAAATGAAATTTAAAACAACCTTATTTGCAGCAGTAGGCTGTATGTTTTCACTTTCTGCCTTAGCTGGTGAAACATTACCGAAACCAAAGTTAGTAGTAGGAGTAGTGGTAGACCAGATGAGATGGGATTACCTTTATAAATACTATGATCGCTATTCAGATAATGGATTTAAACGCTTATTAAACGAAGGTTTTTCAAGTGAAAACACACTAATAGATTATATCCCAACTTATACTGCTATTGGGCATAGTACTATTTATACAGGTAGTGTACCTGCTGTACATGGAATAGCGGGTAATGATTTTATCATTCAAGCAACAGGTGAGAGTATGTACTGTACTCAAGATGATAGTGTAGAAGCAGTAGGAGGTGTAGGTAAAGTAGGAAAACAATCACCTAAGAATTTATTAGTGTCTACTGTGACAGATCAGTTAAAACTAGCTACTAATTTCCAATCAAAAGTAGTAGGTATTGCTATAAAAGACAGAGGAGGAATATTGCCTGCAGGTCATTTTGCTAATGCTGCTTATTGGTTAGATGGAGCTTCTGGTGATTGGATTACAAGTTCTTTTTATATGAATGATTTACCTAAATGGGTAAAGTCATTTAATAAAGAGAAGTTAGCAGATAAATACTTTAAGAAAGGATGGAATACTTTGTATCCTATAGATACGTATGTACTAAGTACTGCTGATGATAATGTATATGAAGAACCTTTTAAAGGTGAAGATAAACCTGTATTTCCACGTGATTTAGTTAAGCTAAAAAAAGACAATGGGTATGACTTAATTAAAGCTACACCATTTGGAAATTCTCTAACTCTTGACTTTGCTAAAGTAGCAATTGATAGTGAAGCATTAGGAGCTAATCCTGCTGGAGTTACAGATTTCTTAGCTGTAAGTTTATCGTCTACGGATTATGTAGGACATCAATTTGCTATTAATTCGATTGAAGTAGAGGATACATATTTAAGACTAGATGCTGATTTAGCTGAGTTCTTAACTTATTTAGATAAGAAAGTTGGTAAAGGAAATTATACTTTCTTTTTAACAGCAGACCACGGAGCAGCACATAATCCTAAGTATTTTGCTGATCAAAAAGGTAACTCAGGTTATTTTAATACAGCTGAAGCAAAAAAAGTATTGAACGAAAAGTTAGAGAAAAAGTTCGGTGAGAAAGAAATCATCAAGAGCTTAACTAACTACCAAGTTCATTTAAACAATGTTTTGGTACAAGAGAAAGACTTAGAAGAAGATGATATTCGCGAGTTTATCGTTAAGGAGCTAAAGAAAATAGAAGGCATTGCTTTTGTAACTGATATGGATAAAGCGGCTACAGCAGCTATTCCTGCTAAGATACGTGAGCGTATAGTTAATGGATATAATATCAAGAGAAGTGGAGTGATTCAGTATATATTAGAACCACAATGGTATAGTGGAAGAAAAGATGCTAAAGGAACAACTCATGGAACTTGGGGATCTTATGATGCTCATATACCAGCTGTCTTTATGGGATGGGGGGTTAAGCCTGGTAAGACTATCCGTGAGACTCATATGACAGATATAGCACCAACTATTGCAGAGATCTTAAAAATAGAAGCTCCTAATGGAAATATAGGTACACCTATTCATGAAGCAGTAGATGTAAAATAAGCATATTATTAGAGTAAATATAAAGGTCAGTTGTAATATTACAACTGACCTTTTTTTGTGTTTGTAATTTAGATTGAATTTTAATAAAAGAGTGTGAAATTTATTTTATAGCTTTGGAAGATAGACACAAAAACACCGACAAATGAAAAAAAGGTATTTACTGTTCGGTTTTATTTTCTCTGTAAGTGCTTCAATGCATGCACAGTATAAAACTGTTACTACAAAAGACGCTAATGGATTTACTTACGAATACGTAGAGAATGACCCAGCTAAAGCAAGAGTGTATACTTTAGGAAATGGACTAAAAGTATATTTAGCTCAGAACCATGATGAACCACGTATACAGACGTATATTCCTGTTCGTACAGGATCTAATAACGATCCAGAAGATAGTACAGGACTAGCTCACTATTTAGAGCATATGGTGTTTAAAGGAACTTCTAAATTAGGTACTGTAAACTGGGCTAAAGAACAAGAGTTAATTAAACAAATCTCTGATTTATATGAGCAACATAAAGCCGAAAAAGACGTAGAGAAAAAGAAAGCTATTTATAAAAAAATAGATGAAATCTCTAAAATTGCATCTCAGTACGCTGTTGCAAATGAGTATGATAAAGCTGTGGCTTCTATCGGAGCTACAGGAACTAATGCGCATACTTGGTTTGATGAGACAGTTTATAAGAACGTAATTCCTTCTAATGAGTTAGAGAAATTCTTATTGATAGAGAGTGAGCGTTTCTCAGAACTAGTATTGCGTCTATTCCACACAGAGTTAGAAGCAGTATATGAAGAGTTTAATAGAGGACAGGATAATGATTATTGGGCTTCACATGAAGCAATGATGAAGTTATTATTCCCAACTACACACTACGGAACTCAGACTACGATAGGTACTTCAGATCACTTGAAGAACCCTTCTATGGTAGCTATTAATAATTACTTTAATGAATACTATGTACCAAATAATATAGCTGTTGTATTAGTTGGTGATTTAGAGTTTGAACCTACAATTAAGTTAGTTAACGCTTACTTTGGTTCAATGAAAAAAGCAAATCAACCTAAAGAATATATCGCTCAAGAGGCGCCTTTAACTAAGATACAAGTTAAGGACATCTATAGCCCACAAGCAGAGCGTGTAGAAATAGGTTTCCGTTTAGGAGGAGTTAAGACGAAAGATGCTATTTATCTTAACTTGATCGATATGTTGTTAAGCAATGGTCAGGCAGGTATTATAGATTTAGATGTAAATCAGCAACAAAAAGCATTGTATGCGTCTAGTTCACCTATGGTAATGAAGGACTACTCTGTACA
Organism: Myroides sp. ZB35; assembly: GCF_001865835.1. Taxonomy (NCBI): domain Bacteria; kingdom Pseudomonadati; phylum Bacteroidota; class Flavobacteriia; order Flavobacteriales; family Flavobacteriaceae; genus Myroides; species Myroides sp. ZB35. The sequence goes on from NZ_CP017769.1 coordinate 1,321,905, forward strand.
CCAATTGACAGGTATGCCTAATGAAGGACAGACTGTAGAAGAAGTTAAGGATCTATTATTAGCTCAAATAGAGAAACTTAAAAAAGGAGAGTTTGATGAGTGGTTGTTAAACGCAGTTGTCAATGAATTCCGTAAGAACTCTATGGAGGCTTTAGAAAGTAATGATGCAATGGCTACAGAAATGTACCAAGCATTTATTCATGGGCGTACGTGGGAACAAGCTGTTTCTGATTTAGAGCGTATGTCTAAGGTGACTAAACAAGAGTTAATCGACTTCGTGAACGCAAATTATAAAGACAACTATGTTGTTATCTATAAACGTCAAGGAGAGAATAAAGACTTAGTACGTGTAGAAAACCCAGGTATTACACCTATTGATATCAATAGAGATAGTGAATCAGAATTCTATAAACGTCTAAAAGGAATAGAAGTTAAAGAAATAGCTCCTGTGTTTGTTGATTTCAATAGCGCTATTCAAAAAGAGAAGATTGGTAAAACGAATAGTCAATTATATTCTATTAAGAATACTACAAATGATCTAGCAACTGTAACTTATATTACAGAAGTAGGTTCTGATAATGATAATAAGTTATCATTAGCTATTGGGTACTTAGATTATTTAGGTACTAGTAAGTATTCTGCTGCTGATATTAAGAAAGAGTTCTATAAGTTAGGTATTTCTTATGGTATTAGTACAGGTACAGATAAGACTTATATCACTGTAAAAGGATTGAAAGAAAACATCCCTGCAGGTATCAAATTATTAGAGCATTTAGTAACAGATGCTAAGGCTGATGATACTGCTTATGCTAATATGGTTGATCAGATCTTAAAAGGACGTTTAGATGCTAAATCAAGTAAAGGAGGAATCCAAAGAGCATTGAATAGCTATATCGTTTCTAATGGAGAGTTAAGCCGTTTTAAAGATATCTTAAGTGAGAATGAATTAAAGACTATTAAACCAACAGAATTAGTTGGATTAATTCATAACTTCTTCGATTACAATAATGATGTTTTCTACTATGGTAATGATAAGGAAACAGCGAAGAAAGCAATCGTAGAGCATCATAACTTAGGAAAAGGTAAAAAAATACCTGTTGCTAAAGTATATCCAGAACCAGCTACTGACGGAACATTGTACTTTGCTCCTTATGATATGGTTCAGGCAGAGATTACGTATAGAGCAAGAGAAGGTAAGTTTAATAAAGACTTATTAGCGACTAGCTCTGTATTTAATAACTACTTTGGAGGAGGAATGGCTTCAGTGGTATTCCAAGAAATTCGTGAGTCTAAATCATTAGCATATTCAGCTTATGCATACTATATGAATGCTGCAAAAGCTGACAAACATAACTATGTAATGGCTTATGTAGGTACACAAGCGAATAAATTACCACAAGCAGTAGAAGCAATGATGGAATTAATGAATGCTATGCCTCAAGGAGAAAGCCAATTCCAAAATGCTAAAAATACTGTTCTTAAGAATATCGCTACACAGCGTTATACTAAAGCACAGATATTCTCTTACTGGTTAAGCTTAAAAGAGAAAGGTATTGACTATGATATTAATAAAGATATCTACTCTCAAGTACAGAATATGCAGATGACTGATCTAGTTAACTACTTCGATAAATACGTAAAAGGAAAAACTTTCAACGTAGGATTATTAGGTAAGAAAGAGAACTTAGACTGGGAAGCTGTGAAGAAAATGGGTAAAGTAAAAGAACTTAGCCTAGAAGACTTATTCGGTTATTAATAGTAAGTTTTAAATTATATACTAAAGGAGCTTTGCATATAGTGCAAAGCTCCTTTTTCTTTTATTATAGAGAGAATTAGCTATGTATAGTAACTTATTATATCAGAATAAGATTAATGGCTGTAAATGTCTCTATTTAAGTTTTGATGATAGACTATATAGAAACGCCTGATATTAATACAATATCAGGCGTTATAAGTTTATGTTAAGCTTCAGCTGAATCTAAAAGTTCAATGTATTCTAACCCTTGTTTGATAGACTTTATATTTTTGAATGTTAGCAATAATCTCAGTCCATTCTTTGTCTGCTTCTCTTTCATCTCACAGATATTAGAACGGTGTTGTATGAAGATTAATACCTTTCTAAATTTGGCAGATTGATAGAAGTCTGACTGTTGATCCCCTAAGAAGTAACAAATCATCTTTCCTTGTTTCATCACGATCTTTTCTATTCCCATATTAGCAGCATGCCATTTGATTCGCAAGCTATTTAATAAAGCAATAGCCTGACGTGGCAGTGCACCGAATCGGTCTATTAATCGCTGTTCATACTGCTGCAAGACTTCTTCATTCGTTATTAAGCTCAGTTCGTTATACAGGTTTAGTCGCTCTGTGATATTATTGATATACTCATCAGGGAACAATATCTCGAAGTCAGTATCTATCTGAGTATCTTTTACGAATACCTTGTTTTCTTCTTTATTCTCTTCTTCGTATAGGTCTTTAAACTCGTTAGCCTTAAGCTCTTCGATAGCTTCCTGCATGATCTTTTGATACGTCTCAAATCCTATTTCATTGATGAAACCACTCTGTTCGCCTCCTAAGATATCACCAGCTCCTCTGATCTCTAAGTCTTTCATAGCGATGTTTAGACCACTACCCAGATCACTAAACTGCTCTAGTGCCTGTATTCTCTTTCTCGCCTCTTCTGTCATAACAGAATAAGGAGGACAGATGAAGTAACAGAACGCTTTTTTATTACTTCGTCCTACACGACCTCTCATCTGATGTAAGTCAGATAGCCCGAAGTTATTAGCATTATTAATCAATATCGTATTGGCATTAGGTACATCTAGTCCACTCTCGATAATGGTAGTAGCAACGAGTACATCGAACTCCCCATTCATAAACGCGAGCATTAGTTCTTCTAACTTTTTACCATCCATCTGACCATGGCCGATACCTACTTTAGCATCAGGTACGAGACGTTGTATCATACCCGCTACTTCTCTAATATTCTCTATACGATTATTGATGAAGTACACTTGACCACCTCTTTCTATTTCATAAGACACAGCATCTCTAATCACCTCTTCATTAAATCCTACTACATTTGTTTCGATAGGATATCTATTCGGTGGAGGAGTACTTATCACAGATAAGTCACGTGCAGCCATCAGAGAGAACTGTAGTGTACGTGGAATAGGTGTAGCAGTAAGTGTAAGTGTATCTACATTCTCTGATATCGTTTTCAACTTATCTTTTACAGCTACTCCGAACTTTTGTTCTTCATCTATAATTAATAATCCTAGATCTTTAAACACAATGCCTTTATTCACTAACTGATGTGTACCGATAAGGATGTCTATTTTACCAGCTTCTAGGTCTTTTAGTATTTCTGCTTTTTGTTTAGCAGTTCTAAATCTATTGATATAAGACACACGTACAGGCATATCCTTCAGACGCTCTGTGAATGTCTGATAATGTTGAAAGGCTAGGATAGTCGTAGGGACTAGTATTGCGACTTGTTTGCCATTATCAACCATTTTAAAGGCAGCTCTAATAGCTACTTCAGTTTTTCCAAAACCTACATCCCCACATACCAAGCGATCCATTGGTCTTTCTTGTTCCATATCCGCCTTTACCTCTTGTGTCGCTTTTAGCTGATCTGGAGTGTCTTCATAGATAAACGAACTCTCTAGCTCATGCTGTAAATAGCTATCAGGAGCACATTGGAATCCTTTCTGCAAACGGCGTTTTGCATATAGTTGAATAAGGTTAAAGGCAATGTGCTTAACACGAGCCTTTGTTTTATTCTTCAAGGTTTTCCATGCAGCCGAACCTAATTTATGGATCTTAGGTACAGCCCCGTCTTTACCATTGTATTTTGATATTTTGTGTAGAGAGTGAATACTTACATAGACGATATCATTATCAGCATATACTAGCTTGATAGCCTCTTGTGTTTTTCCTTCTACTTGTATTTTTTGTAACCCTCCGAACTTACCGATACCATGATCTATATGCGTTACATAATCACCTACCGAAAGAGAGTTTAGCTCTTTTAGTGTGATCGTTTGCTTTTTAGTATACCCATTCTTGATACTAAACTTGTGATAGCGTTCGAAGATTTGGTGGTCAGTATAGCAGACGATTTGCTTTTCCTCATCGATAAATCCTTCGAAGATCGGCATCACGATTGTCTTGAATGATTGTACTACTTTGTGATTATCATCTTCTTTAAGAGACTCAAATATATCTTTGAAGCGCTTAGCCTGATTCTCATTAGAACAGAATAGGTAGTTATAGAACCCATTGTCTGTATTGTCATTCAGGTTACGAGCCAGTAAGTCAAACTGTTTGTTAAACGAAGGCTGAGGTTTGATGTGAAACTCAACGGTCTTATTGACATCCATCAGTTTGGTATCATTCAGCTCCAGTAGCGTAAATAGCTCTAGCTTATGTAAGAAAGATTGTCCGTCTAAGAACATATCTTTTGGTTCCTTGTGCTTTAAATCTTTATTAAGTTTAGAGAAGGTATCTACAGCTCTATCGAACTGACGGTCTAGCTGTTCTACTGTCATAGCAGTATGCTGCGTTAGTATAACAGTCTTCTCAGAGATATAATCTAAGAAGCTCTCTCTTACCTCTGCAGAGAACTTGTTCTCTACGTTTGGGATGATAGTGATTTTCTTTTGTTTATCTACAGATAACTGCGTTTCTACGTCGAAGGTACGGATACTATCTATTTCGTCTCCGAAGAACTCTATACGGTATGGATTGTCATTAGAGAAAGAGAATACGTCTATAATCCCTCCTCTTACAGAGAACTCTCCCGGCTCAGCTACGAAATCAACTCGTTTAAAATTGTATTCAAACAATACCTCATTGATGTAGTCTATAGAGAGTTTATCTCCTTGATGTACTTTAAGTGTATTCTTTTCTAATACCTTTTTAGTAACCACTTTTTCGAAGATAGCCTCTGTATACGAAACAATGATAGCAGGCTTTTTACGAGAACTAATTCTATTCAATACCTCTGCACGTAGTAGTACATTAGCATTATCTGTCTCTTCTATCTGATACGGTCTTCTATAAGAACCTGGGTAGAAGAGAACATCGGTTTTATTGACTAGTGTTTCTAAATCATTTAGGTAATAAGCAGCCTCTTCTTTATCATTGAATATTAATAAAAAAGGAGCATCAGCTTCTCGGAATAAGGCTTCTATCTGAAATGAGATAGCCGAGCCTATTAATCCTTTTAGATATATTTTATTACCTCTAGATTGTAGGTCTTGGAGGAGTTGTTTTGTTTTTGAAGACTCTTGAAAGCGTTGTTTAATATCCATGCTCTATTCGTTTTCTGGTGTTGGGTTAGCCCTTCTTTCTTCGTTAATAGCCTCTAGCATCTCAGCTTCACCTTCTTCTTGTGGTAATTTTGCTTTGACAATATTTTCATCCATCTGAGCTAGAAGTAGTCTTAGCGCAGTGTTGGTATGCTTTAGATTTTGATCTAACTTTTCTATACTTATCGGAGTCACTTCTAAGAACATATTTAAGTTGTTTAGAGAAGTTTGTAGAAGTGCCATTCTAGCTTTGATGTCTGGCAAGTCTAGCTCCTTAGGATATTGTTGGTAAGTAAGGCTTTGTAGTAATTCTGTTATTCTATTAGCACTCTTCTGAAAAGCCCCTATAGTAGACACAGGTTTTAACTTTACCTCTTGTGCAAACTCTTGCCAAGGTTTCCAATCTTTTAGGATAACGTCTAACTCTGCTGAAGCAGCCGGAACACGTAGATTCCAGTTCTTCGTTAGATAGTCATACACACTGTCATTGTGTTGTGCTATTTTTAATTCTTGTTCTTTTGCGAACTTCTCTTCGTCTTTACACGAGAATGATACGATAGATACGAAGAATAAAAGAGGTAGAAGTATATATAAATTGCTTTTCATTGTTCTTATGATTTAGAGGTCAAATTTACAAAGTTCTGTGCTATTTTATACCACATAGATTGTCAGATTGTTATATAAGTTATAAAGTTATAGGAATCTTGATGGTGAAAATTGATTTGTAATAGGACTTAAACTATATTTGTGTACTTTTTAAATACACAAACAATGGGAACCAAAATTCTTATAATCGGAGCTTGCGGACAGATAGGTTCTGAGCTAACGCTTAAATTAAGAGATGTTTATGGAAGTGAGAATGTGATCGCTTCTGATATTAGAGAAGGAAATGAAGCTCTTATGAGTTCGGGACCTTTCGAGACATTAAATGCTATGGAGTTTGACGCTGTTGCGGCAGTTATAGAAAAACACCAAGTAGAGGAAGTATATTTAATGGCTGCATTGTTATCAGCGACTGCAGAGAAAAACCCTGCTTTTGCTTGGGACTTAAATATGAACTCGTTGTTCCACGTATTAAACCTTGCTAAAGAAGGTAAAATTAAAAAGATATTCTGGCCATCATCAATAGCTGTTTTTGGACCTACTACACCTAGACATAAGACACCTCAGTACACTGTGATGGAGCCAAGTACAGTATATGGTATTTCTAAGCAGACAGGAGAGCGCTGGTGTGAGTACTACTATAACAAATTTGGAGTAGACGTACGCAGTATCCGTTACCCTGGGTTAATCTCTTGGACTACACCTCCAGGTGGTGGTACTACAGATTACGCAGTAGATATTTTCTATAAGGCTATCGAGGATAAGCACTATGACTGTTTCTTATCTGAGGGGTCAGCACTTCCAATGATGTATATGGAAGACGCTCTGAATGCGACTGTAGGTATTATGCAAGCGAAGAAAGAAGATGTGAAGATTCGCTCTTCTTATAACTTAGGTGGTATCTCATTCACGCCAGAAGAGATAGCAGCTGAGATCACGAAGCATATCCCTGACTTTACGATAGAGTATAATCCAGACTTTAGACAGGCTATCGCTGACAGCTGGCCAGCTAGTATAGATGATACTTCTGCACAGCAAGACTGGGGATGGAATCATAAGTATGACTTATCTTCTATGACAGAAGTAATGTTAGAAAACTTGACAAGAGAATTAAAGAAATAGAACTTTAAATATTCTGAAGAGCCAGCTTATAGCTGGTTTTTTTTGTACTTTAGCTTTTAGTATAGAAAGAAAAGTTCTTTGTGATATATAACTAAACTACATAATAATAAAATGATTCTTTATGTTTGGCAGTTTTTCTTACTTTCACTTATTGGGCTAATAATTTATAGCTTGTATAAAGTAGGAAGATCAACGTTAGAATATAATTATAAGGTGATATGGTGCCTCATCATTATATTCGCTCCAGTATTAGGCGCTATAGCCTATCTGTTAGTAGGGAATAGAGATAAAAAAGTAAGCCAGCTATAAGCTGGCTTTTTTATTTGCGTAGTTTTTTAAAGACTAGTTTATACAGTGGTACTACTACGATGACTAGCGATATTATAGCTAATGCTAGGATAACGCTACTACTGATAGCTGTCATAGAACGAAGTACTATAGTGATTATAAAAAGGAAAGCCCCTAAGAGCAATAACTTTACATTTTTATCCATCTTTGTTTTTTTTGACAAAAGTAAAACTTTAGTTTAACTTATTAAATAGATAGATCACTAATGGGCTAACAATCATAACAAAAGATATCAGAAGCACAAAGTAAGCTAACTGCGCGCCTATTACATTTAAGTAAAATAAGATAAATGACAGGGCAAATAATGCGATGCCGATTAGAAAAATTAGTTGATTTCTACTCATAGTCATTTCATTTTAGGATGATACTAATTTAGCTATTTTAACTGAGTTGTCAAATTTTATCTCGTTGCTTAAGGAGGTTTGTAAAACAATTATTAATTTTAGAGAAAATGTAAACATTCAAACTATGGACAAAGTAGTAACAGATATTTTAGATAATGCCAATAGTGCATTTCTAAATTGGAAGAAACTTAAAGTGAGTGATAGAGTAGCTTATCTTCAGAAAGTTAAGCAGAACTTACTTACTAATGTAGAGGAGTATGGAAAATGTATGACATTGGATATGCATAAGCCTATTAAGCAAGCTGTAGCTGAAGCAGAGAAGAGTGCGAGGTTAATAGATTATTATATAGAGCATGGAGAAGAGATTCTAAAAGGGAGAACTATACAGACAGATTGGACAGAGACGTATACGGTGAATGATCCTTTAGGTGTCATTCTAGGAGTGATGCCGTGGAACTTCCCTTTCTGGCAAGTGTTTAGATTTGCTATCCCGACTTTATTAGCAGGTAATACGGTAGTAGTGAAGCATGCGAGTAATGTACCTCTTAGTGCGAAGGCATTAGAAGACTGCTTTAGAGTAGAGGGGTATGAGCAAGTGTACTTTAATGTAACTGTAGCAGGTAGAGAAGTAGATGCGATCATCGAGTCTCCTATCATCAAGGGAGTATCTCTTACAGGGAGTGAGGCAGCAGGTAGCTCTGTAGGGAAGAAAGCAGGAGAATTGATTAAGCCTACAGTGTTAGAACTAGGAGGGAGTAATGCCTTTATCGTAAGAGAAGATGTGGATATAGACGCTCTTATCCCCACAGCTATCAATGCTAGATTTCAGAATACTGGGCAGAGCTGTATAGCAGGAAAGCGATTTTTAATCCACAATGCTATTATTAAAGAATTTACAGATAAGTTTGTAGCCGCAGTCAGAGAGATCAGATTCGGTGACTTAATGGATCATAATACAGGTATCGGGTTGATGGCTAGAGAAGATTTAGCGATAGAACTAGAGACGATTATGAATGATTCTGTACAGATGGGAGCGAAGATCGCAGTGGGAGGTAAACGCGATGGAGCGAAGTTCGAGCCAACTGTGATCACAGATGTCACACCAGATATGCCTGCATTTAAGCTAGAGACTTTTGGCCCGCTAGCGGTTATCGTTGGCTATGATACATTCGATGAAGCGATAGAGATGAGCAACGATTCTCGCTTCGGATTAGGTGTGGCGATGTTTAGTAAAGATGTCGAATTCTTAAAATCTAAGGTTCACGAGTTCGACGAAGGAGCTGTATTTATAAACGAGATGGTAATCTCTGATCCTAGAGTACCATTCGGAGGGAATAAGTTCTCTGGAATAGGAAGAGAAATGGCAGAAGAAGGATTATTATCATTCGTAAATAAGAAGTCAGTGGTAATTAAATAAGGCGGTTTTTATACATATATTGTCGTGTTATGCTAGATAAATTTATTGATTTTTGGACTACAATACACTTTGTAGACATTATTGAGTTCTTTGGGACTTGTGCATTTGCTATTTCGGGTATCCGCATGGCCTCAGCGAAGAGCCTTGATTGGTTCGGTGCATTAGTAGTAGGATTTGTCACTGCTACAGGAGGGGGGACTCTGCGTGACTTACTATTAGGAGTTACGCCTTTCTGGATGTTAAATAGTGTGTATGTGTGGTGTACGGTAATAGCATTATTCTTCGTGGTACTCTTTAGAAAACAATTAGTGCATCTAAACAGTACCTTCTTATGGTTTGACAGTATAGGTTTAGGTTTATTTGTTGTGGTAGGTACAGAGAAGACCATGTCTCTAGGCTACCCATTTTGGGTAGTAGTGATCATGGCGACTATCACTGGGATAGTAGGAGGTATCGTTAGGGATATAATGATTAACGAGATTCCTGCTATTTTTAAACAGGAGTGGTATGCGCTGACCTGTATATTCGGTGTGATGATATACTATCTACTTGATTATTTCAGTGTAGGTATAATTTTTACACAAATATTCTGTGCGGCTTCCGTTTTTGTAATTCGCTTGATAGCAAATCGTTATAAACTGGGGCTTCCGACCTTAAAAAGTGAAGAATAAAAAAGTTTTAATTTTTTAAATTAAATATTTGCAGATACTAAAAATCGTTATATATTTGCACCGCAATAAAGGTAAAATATAACCTTCCTCCTTAGCTCAGTTGGTTAGAGCATCTGACTGTTAATCAGAGGGTCCTTGGTTCGAGCCCAAGAGGGGGAGCAAAACAAAAGCCAGTCTTATGACTGGCTTTTTTATTTGGTGTACTATTGACATCACTTCTCTATCGTTATTACTGTAGTACATACTCTCTTTATATATTGTCTTCTGTGATATACTGTGCGCAGGTATGATTGTTTCCTATATATCGGATATAGAATATATCATCTATAGGCTTGAAAAAGACATACCATTGAGTATTGTTATTCCTTTTAAAAACAACATAAACTAAATCTTTTCCGTATTGATCAAAATGAGGAGGAGCGGGTTTATATGGTTTTACACTTATTTCTTTTTCTATTGTGTCGATGATCTAGCTAACATAATCGTATGCTGTCGATTTCGAACTAAGATATTTATTTTCGTATAAGATAGTAACGAGTTTGTTTAAGTAATTTTCTATCTCTGAATCATAAACTATTCTTATCATAGGGGTCAGTAGTTACTAGTCTTCTATTTTTCAAAAAGTGTATCAATGTGTTTAAAGACACGTTTTTTTAACTCATCTCCTATGACCCCTTGTTCTGCAGCATCATCAAGGAATGCTCTATCAGATACAACTAGATGTATGAACTTATCTCCGCGTTTAACAACTACTTTTTCAGTCTCTGCTAACTCTAAGTATTTTTTCTGTTCATTTTGTAAATCAGTTGGACTAATAACTATCATAGCTTAAAGGGTTTAAGTTTAGTATAAATGTACGAAATTATGGATAGGTAGCGTGTTATTATCTATCAGTATGATTTAATTATAGCAGATATATTATTGTTTGTAGTATATTATTAGTCTGTGTTTTTAAGAGCTATCTTTTTATTTTGTTTTACTATTTTTTTAGTGAATATCTAAAGAACTACTCTTAGTATATTTGTTGTTTATACTTTTTAGGTAGTTACCCTATCATTTATTTACAGTAGTTAGATAGAAGTGTAGAGGCTATTTTTAATAATAATATCAAGTAACCTCGTTAATGAATAATCGTTAAGCAGGTTGAATAGAACCTTTTTCTGTTTGTGATTAAAAAAAAATAAAAAATATTTATTTTTCTTCTATCTCATAATCAGATAGTTTTAATTCAAGCTTCATTTTTTTTGACACAAAATGCTCAAAAAGCCTATAAACAGTGAGGTATTTGATTAAAAATGTATATATTTGCAATGCAATAAAGGTAGAATATAACCTTCCTCCTTAGCTCAGTTGGTTAGAGCATCTGACTGTTAATCAGAGGGTCCTTGGTTCGAGCCCAAGAGGGGGAGCAAAACAAAAGCCAGTCTTATGACTGGCTTTTTTATTTGATATCTATTCCATTCTTGTCTTTAAGGGGGTTGATTATCTTCATTTTATTACCTGTTCATCTACTAGAGCATAAGCTTTTCTTCATTTTTAATTCTATCGATATCAAGTTAATATTCGCTTGCATTCCATTTTTTAGAACGATTAATAGGTGCTAGAACTAGCGTATTCTGTTATCTTTTTTACATTAATATTAGGAGTGGTCGGCATGTGGTCGGCTAGTGATGGGCATTTGGTCGGCTAAAAAGTACTATAAATAAGCCTATCACCTCCCTATCACTATGCTATCAAATAGGGAGCATACGAAGGCAAGTGAAAACATTGTCTCATTTGTGTAGAGGACGATAATAGAAGATGTCTAGGAGGTATAAAAAGAAAATCCCCTAATAAGATCTCTTATTAGGGGATTGATAATTATATAGTGTCTACAACAGCAGTGTTGGATAATATTAGTTAGTTCTATTTAAAGTTAGTCTTTTATAAAGTGATGTAATTAGAAAAAAAATCCCAACAGAAGGCTACTATTGGGATGGGATGATCAGGGGGTAAGGTCTTATTAGTACTGTCCGTCTCTACTGAAGTTGATCATCCATTGGATGCCAAATTGGTCTAATACCATTCCAAAATAGTCACCCCAAAACATGTCTTCGATCGGCATGATCACAGTACCACCTACCGCTATCTTAGCGAATAGATCATCTGCCTCTGCTTGGCTATCTGTGGATACTGATATCGAGAAATTGTTCCCTTGTACAATAGGTGTTGGATCGCCACATGAAGTATCACTACCCATTAAGACAGATTTACCGATAGGAAGTGAGACGTGCATGATTTTGTTCTTGTCCTCTTGGGATACTACGAATTCTGGGCTATCTGGAATGCTGTCGAATCTAACGAGGTAAGTGAATTCTCCTCCAAATACAGATTTATAAAAATTAAATGCCTCTTCACAATTGCCATTGAAGGTTAGATAAGTGTTCGTTGTTGCCATAGATATAATTTTTTAAGTAGTTAATTATGAAGCAATTTAGGTAAAAAACAGGCTTTTGGATAAACTGTTTTGAGATAAATTGTCACAATTTTTATTTTTCGAGTATTGGCAAGGGATTGGAGAGTTTTGAGATTGTGGTATATTCACTTATGGTGAATAATGTGTTCTATAAATACAACATTGCTATATAAATTACGACATTATTATTTAGTAAAACCTGCTTTTTATCATGTATTATGAGGTATGTAAGTGCAATCTTTGTACTAGAACAATAAAACACTATAGCACTATGAAACAAAGAGTACCAGTATCTCAAATTATGTCTAAAGCACTTATAGCTGTGCCAACTAATAAAAAGTTAAGTGAAGTAAACCAATTATTAGTAGAATATAATATTAGACATATCCCTGTTATAGAAGCAGAGAATGTAGTGGGGATCATCAGTAGCAACGATATCTTAAAGATAGGATATGGAGCAAATGATTTAGACCAAAGTGCATTAGACGCTATTTATGACGCTTATAAGTTAGAAGATGTAATGACGAAGAACCCAATCGTGGTGATGGATGATACTAATATCAAAGATGTAGCTGAGATCTTCTCTAAACAGCAGTTTCACTCACTTCCGGTAGTAGATAAGGATAATGTACTACAAGGAATAGTGACAACTACAGATATGATCAATTATTTAATAGCACAATATTAAAACAACAACAATTATCCCCACAAAGTAACCTATAAAGAAATAATGATTGATAACTGATAGCGCTGTTTATACCATCATTATACCAATTTACTGGTTTGTACTATTAAAGAGTGCCTGTCTAATATTTTAGATAGGTGCTTTTTTTATGATGAGGTAGTGCGTGATTAGTTTTTCTTTTGATTATAATACAGGGGTAAGATTAAGAAGGGTAGTGCTCCTAATATGACTACGATAGCGGTTTGTGTGGTCCATAATATCCACCCAAAGGCTGTACCTGCGACAGCAGAGATGCTGTAGATAGACAATAATTCTGCGATGATTAGCGGGAATGCTCCAAAACCTCCATTAGTAAATGATACAGCAAAGCTACCTGCTACAAAGGCAGACATAACGATAGGAATGCTTAGTGTACTAGTGGCTTCTATGGCGTGTGTACCGAAGTAAAATGTAGCGATATAGCCAAACCAAATAAGAAAAGTGTGGAATAAGAAACCAACTTTATAAGGCATCTTAAAGATGCTGCTGACTCCTTCTGTAAGTCCTTTGATTTTATTTTTAATAAATAGAATCACTTTCCATTTGCTATAATAAAATAAGGCAATAGTGGCTAATAAGCCTACGAATGCGATGATAGCTAATATACTTAGTTTCTCTACTGGGACCTTGGCTAATAAGAAGTCTTTTAGTACTTCATACTGTAAAATTAAGGCTAAAAATACGCAAAGCAATAAACAGATAAGGTCAATAATTCGTTCTGAAACGATAGATCCAAAGCCTTTGTCAAAAGGGACTTTCTCATATTTCTGCAAGACGATCGCTCTAGATACTTCTCCTGATCTAGGTACTGTCAGGTTAAGAAGATAACCAATAGAGATAGCCATAAAGTTAGTGAATGTGGATACGGGATAGCCCATATAGCGCAAGGCGTACTTCCATCTATAGGCGCGTGCCCACAGACTTAAAATAGAAAAGAAAGAGGAGATGATAATATAGTTATAATTAGCATCTCTAAACTGAGATTTCATCTCCTCTATCTGGTCTTCAGTAAACTGATTATAGGCGTAATAAACCAAAAAAACTCCCAACAAAAGTGGGAGTAATATATTCAATAATTTACTGATATTTTTTTTCAATAAGAGGCTATGTTAAGGTGTTGGTCTCTTCATTAGGGAATACGATAGAAGGCTTGAATGTCTTCGCTTCTTCGAAATCCATAATTCCATAAGTAATAATGATAATGATATCCCCTTTGTGTACTTTACGTGCTGCAGGACCATTTAAGCAGATTTCTCCACTGTTACGAGGTCCAGGGATAGCATAAGTTTCAAAGCGTTCTCCATTGTTAATATTAACAATCGAAACTTTTTCTCCTTCTATGATGTTAGAAGCTTCCATTAAAACTTCGTCAATCGTAATACTTCCGATGTAGTGTAGGTCTGCTCCAGTTACAGTTACACGGTGAATTTTTGATTTTACTACTTCAACTTGCATTTCGCGTGAGTTTTAGTTAAAAGATATATTGTCAATTAGTCGAATGCCTTCGATATGAGCAACTAAGAATCCTCTGTATCTGTGAGCTTCATCTTTAGATGTAGCTGTTTTTAGAGTATCTTCTTCTGCTATAGTGAAGTATTCGAGTTCAAAGTTAGGATTATTTTTAAATTCATTCTCAACAAAAGCGTTAACTTTAGAAATACTTTCACTTTTGAATAAATCCTTGGCTTTCAACAATACTTGATATAAGAAAGTCGATTTTTTTAATCCTTCAGTAGATACTCGTTCGTTACGAGAACTCATCGCTAAGCCGTCCGTAGCTCTGAAGATAGGCACTCCGATAACCTGTACAGGTATATGAAGCTTATCTACCATCTTGCGGATGATTTGCAATTGTTGGAAGTCTTTTTCTCCAAAATAAGCTTTGTTAGGCGTAACAAGCTCAAAAAGTTTACTCACGATAGTTCCTACTCCATCAAAATGGCCAGGGCGCGAAGCACCTTCCATTTCGTTTTCTAGTCCATCAAAATCAAATGATTGGGCTACAGTATTTCCACCGTAAATCTCATCAACAGACGGTGCAAATATTACAATTTGTTCAGAAAGAGACTTAATGATCTCCTGATCTCTTTCTAAAGTACGAGGGTATTTTTCTAAATCTTCTGCATTGTTAAATTGCGTAGGATTAACGAAAATACTTACTACAGTACATTCATTTTCATTTAATGATTGTTCCATTAATGAAAGGTGCCCATTGTGAATGGCCCCCATTGTTGGTACAAGACCAATTGCCTTATTAGCGTCGCGAAATGGTTTTAAATACGCTTGTAATTCGGCTTTTGTACTAAAAAGAAACATTAGCTTCGTGTTTAAAATAATGGCAAAATTAGTTATTTAGAAAATAACTGCATAAATTTTTGTAAATTTGCAATGTTTATTTGTTTCAAACACAGAAATTATAATTGAAGATGAAAGAAAAGAGGATATTATATGTATCATCTGAAGTGGTACCTTATTTAGCAGAAAATGAAGTTTCATTAATGTCTTATGATGCTCCTAAAATGATTAATGATCAAGGAGGACAGATAAGAATTTTTATGCCTAGATATGGTAGCATAAATGAGAGAAGACATCAATTACACGAAGTTATTAGATTGTCAGGTATGAATCTAGTCGTAAATGATATGGATATGCCACTAATCATTAAGGTAGCTTCTATCCCGAAAGAGCGTATTCAAGTTTACTTTATAGATAATGACGAGTATTTTAAAAGAAAATCTACTTTCTCAGATGAGGATGGAACATTGTATCCTGATAATGATGAAAGAGCTATTTTCTTTACAAAAGGTGTAATCGAAACGGTTAAGAAACTTAACTGGGTTCCTGATGTGATACATGTACAGGGTTGGATGGCTTCATTGCTGCCAGCTTATTTAAAACATTATTATAAAGATGAAGCTATTTTCTCTGATACGAAAGTAGTTACTTCTATTTTTAGCGAAGGATTTAGCGGTGTCTTAGATGCTACTATGAAAGAAAAAATAGCATTCGATGGCTTCCCAGAAGACGTAGTGAATGACTTCGAGAACCCTACTTATGAAAGTATCATGATGAATGCTATCAAAAATTCGGATGGTGTTATCGTTGCTTCAGAAGAGGTAAGTTCAAATTTAACAAAATTTATAGAGTCTTCTGAAAAACCTTTTTTACCTTTCGTAGCTAAAGATGAGTTTGCTAAAGCTTATACTGAATTTTATCAGAAGTTTTTTTAATAGCTATATCAGAATAGAATAGTAATAACCCAAATAGATTGGATTGACTAGATGAACCAAAAGAATATATTAAAAGGAATATCTCTTGTATTAGGCTTTATGGCCTTACAAGCTTGTGAGAGTGATTTTACAGAAACGGGAAGCGATATAATAGGAGGAGGAAACTTCGATATCGAATCGTATAACGTAAAGGATATAAAAGCTTATAATCAAGCTTATGGAGCAGTAGATGGAAGTAGATTAGGAGAAGTCCCTTTTGGGTATCTAGACAATGGATTATTTGGTGCTACTAGCAGTGATTTGGTTGTTCAGTTAGCTAACTCAACATCAGTTGCTGGAGATATTGGTGAGAATGTAAAGGTAGACTCTGTATATGTGTATGTGCCTTACTTTTCTCAATTTGACAAAGTAGATAATAAAGTTAATTACTACAAACTTAAAAATGTATATGGTGAAGGTTCTATAGACTTAAAAGTTTATCAGAATAACTATCACTTGATGGATGTAGACTTAACAGATGGTTCTGCATCTAAATACTATACTGATCAAACAGGTGCTTTAATCGATAAAAATAAGATTAATACACAGTTAAATACTTCGGGACAGTCGTCTCAGAATACTAATTTTACTTTTACAAATAGAGAAATCATTACTTATAAGACAGATAAGGATGGTAATCCTATTAAAGATCCAAATACAGGAGATAATCAGATTAAAGAACGTCTTATCCCTGGAATGTGGTTAGACTTAGATAAAAATTACTTTGAGAAATTTATTACTGAAAACAAAGCGAAGTTGTCAGAAACGAATGGATTCAGTGAGTTGTTTAAGGGATTATATCTAAGAGCAGAAGGAAACGGAAGTAAAGGAACTACAGGATTATTAGATATTGCTAAAGGTAAAATCGTAGTTATATTCCATGTTGATAAAAAGACAAAAGGAGAAGATGGTAAGGAAGTGATTACACGCGAAAGAAAAGAAGTTACACTTAGCTTAAGTGGTAATACGGTAGGAACTAAGAAATTTAGTGTGAATATGTTTAGTACACTTCTAGACGGAACTTACCAATCAGAGGTGGCTAATGCAAATAAAGTGCAAGGTGATGAAAGCCTTTACATAAAAGGTGGACAAGGTAGCTTAGCAGTTATCGATCTACTGAAGTCTAATAACCTTGAAGAGTTAAAAGCACTTAAGAAAGAGGACGTATTGCTGAACGAAGCTTACTTAACGATCTATGTGGACAAGGAGCGTATGCAAGGGCAACCTATCCCTGAGCGTCTGTTCTTATACGATTATGACAACAGTATTGCGTTGTCAGACTTTGCTAATGATGCGGTGAGTACATCTCAGTATATCAAACAAGGATATAACGGTATCTTCGTAAAAGAAGATAAAGAGAATAAAAAAGAAGGGTATTATTATAAGTTTAAAATCACTGACCACATAAGAGGTCTTCTGAAAAGTAAGAATGACGTGAGCCCTAAATTAGCCTTGACTGTTGCGAATAACTTTGCAGTAGGAGGGTATGTTAATCAGAAATTGAAAAACGAAATAAACAACGAACCTACTAACGTGAATGTTGTTCCAGCTTATGCTGTTAGCTGCCCAATCGGAGTTGTACTTCATGGAGCGAATACTACGCTGGACAATAAGAAGATGAAGTTAGAGATTTTTTATACTAAAGCTAAAAAGTAAACAAGTATGTGTGGAATAGTTGGATATATAGGTCATCGCGATGCGTTCCCTGTTATTATTAAAGGTTTAACAAGATTAGAGTACAGAGGATATGACTCTGCTGGTCTTGCTATATTCGATGGAGAGACAATCAATCTTTGTAAAACGAAAGGTAAAGTTGTTGATTTAGAAGAAAAAAGTACAGATACAATAAAAAAAGGAACTGTAGGTATAGGACATACTAGATGGGCTACACACGGTGTTCCGAATGATGTGAACTCACACCCTCACTTTTCTAATTCGGGTGAGTTAGTTTTAATTCACAATGGTATTATAGAGAACTATGATTCTCTTAAACAAGAATTAATTAAAAGAGGTTATACATTTAAGTCTGAAACAGATACTGAGGTATTAATTAACTTAATCGAGGATGTACAAAAGACTCAAGGTGTTAAGTTAGGAAAAGCTGTTCAGATCGCTTTAAATCAAGTAGTGGGAGCGTATGCTATCGCTGTAATGGATATCAAAAAACCAGACGAAATAATAGCTGCTAGACTTGGTAGTCCACTAGCTATCGGAATCGGTGAGAATGAGTACTTCATTACATCTGATGCATCACCTTTTATCGAGTATACTAATAATGCTATTTATTTAGAAGATGAAGAAATGGCTATTATTAGACTGCACAAACCATTGCGCATTCGCAAGATTAAAGATGACTCATTAGTTACGCACTACGTTCAAGAGTTACAATTAAACTTAGAGCAAATCGAGAAAAATGGTTATGACCATTTTATGCTAAAAGAAATATACGAGCAACCAGAGGTAATTAAAGATACTTTTAGAGGTCGTTTATTAGCTGATCAAGGTTTGATCAGAATGGCAGGTATCGAAGATAATATCGATAAATTCTTAAATGCAAAGAGAATTATTATCGCTGCTTGTGGTACATCTTGGCATGCTGCTTTAGTAGCTGAGTATGTAATCGAAGAGTTTGCAAGAATACCAGTAGAAGTAGAGTATGCTTCTGAATTTAGATATAGAAACCCAATTATTGACTCTAGTGATGTTCTGATTGCTATTTCTCAATCTGGAGAGACAGCAGATACTCTTGCCGCTATTAAATTAGCGAAAGAAAAAGGAGCATTCGTATTCGGAGTTTGTAATGTGGTAGGATCTTCTATTTCTAGAGAGACACATGCTGGAGCTTATACACATGCTGGACCTGAGATCGGTGTTGCTTCTACAAAAGCATTTACAACTCAGATTACAGTATTGACTTTAATTGCTCTTCGTTTAGCAAAAGCAAAAGGAACTTTACCTAATTCTGAATATTTAAAATATTTACATGAATTAGAGCTAGTACCTGAGCGTGTAGAAGAAGCGTTAACTCAAAATGAAGAAATATTAAAAATCTCTCAGGTTTATAAAGACTCAACTAACTGCTTATACTTAGGTAGAGGATATAACTATCCTGTGGCATTAGAAGGGGCGTTAAAACTGAAAGAAATCTCTTATATACATGCAGAAGGATATCCTGCTGCTGAGATGAAACACGGTCCAATCGCTTTAATTGACGAGCATATGCCAGTTATTGTAATTGCACCTAATCAAGATCACTATGATAAAGTAGTGAGTAATATCCAAGAGATTAAAGCAAGAAATGGAAAAATCATTGCTGTGGTAACAAAAGGAGATAAGCAAGTAAGAGAACTAGCTGATCACGTTATCGAAGTACCTGGTATTTCTGAGGCTTTAACTCCAATATTAACGACAATTCCATTACAACTGTTATCTTATCACATCGCTGTTTTAAGAGAGTGTAATGTTGACCAACCGAGAAACTTGGCTAAGTCAGTGACGGTTGAATAATAGTAGAAAAGTGAGTCTTTTTAAGACTCGCTTTTTTTTTATTTAAAATAAAATTTCAAAGTTTTAATATTCAGAGAAAAAAACTATCTTTGCACTCTGAAAAAGTAGAATTTTTCGATAAACGTAAATAGCTGTTAAATAAATACATAAGCAATGTCTAAAGTTACAGGAAAAGTTGCGCAAGTTATCGGGCCAGTAGTTGACGTAGTATTCAACACTGCAAATGCCGAGCTTCCAAAGATTTATGATTCATTAGAAATCACAAAACCAGATGGTACTAAATTAATCCTAGAGGTACAATCTCATATTGGAGAAGATACAGTAAGAACAATTTCAATGGACTCTACAGACGGTTTAAGTAGAGGATATGAAGTAGCATCTACAGGATCTCCAATCCAAGTACCAATTGGTAAAGATGTATTTGGTAGATTGTTTAATGTTGTAGGAGACGCTATTGATGGTCTTGGAAACTTACCAAAAGAAGGTTCTAATGGTTTACCAATTCACCGTTCTGCTCCAAAATTTGAGGATTTATCTACTTCAACTGAAGTATTATTCACAGGTATCAAAGTAATCGACTTAATTGAGCCTTACGCAAAAGGGGGTAAAATTGGTTTATTCGGAGGTGCTGGAGTAGGAAAAACAGTATTGATTCAGGAATTAATTAATAATATCGCTAAAGGACACGGTGGACTTTCAGTATTCGCTGGAGTTGGAGAGCGTACTCGTGAGGGTAATGACTTACTACGTGAGATGTTAGAGTCAGGTATTATTAAATATGGAGATGACTTCATGCACTCTATGGAAAATGGAGGATGGGATTTATCTAAAGTAGATAAACCAGGTATGAAAGAATCTAAAGCTACATTCGTATTCGGTCAGATGAATGAGCCACCAGGAGCACGTGCACGTGTTGCATTATCAGGATTAACTATTGCTGAGTTCTTCCGTGATGGAGCTGGTGATGACCAAGGAAAAGACGTATTATTCTTCGTAGATAATATCTTCCGTTTTACTCAAGCTGGTTCTGAGGTATCTGCATTATTAGGTCGTATGCCTTCTGCAGTAGGATACCAACCAACATTAGCTACTGAGATGGGAGCTATGCAAGAGCGTATTACTTCGACTAAAAAAGGATCTATTACTTCTGTACAGGCGGTTTACGTTCCTGCGGATGACTTAACTGACCCTGCACCAGCAACAACGTTTGCTCACTTAGATGCTACAACAGTATTATCTCGTAAGATTGCAGAGTTAGGTATTTATCCAGCAGTTGATCCACTAGAGTCTTCTTCTCGTATTTTGACTCCAGAGATCTTAGGAAAAGACCACTATGCTTGTGCTCAAAGAGTAAAAGAGATTTTACAGAAATATAAACAATTACAAGATATCATCGCGATCTTAGGTATGGAAGAATTATCTGAAGAAGATAAACAAGCTGTATACAGAGCTCGTCGTGTTCAACGTTTCTTATCTCAACCATTCCACGTAGCTGAGCAGTTTACTGGTATCCCAGGTGTATTAGTTGATATTAAAGATACTATCAAAGGATTTAATATGATTATCGATGGTGAGTTAGACCACTTACCAGAGGCAGCTTTCAACTTAAAAGGTTCAATCGAAGAAGCGATTGCAGCTGGAGAGAAAATGCTTGCAGAAATATAATCTAATTAATATTTAAAGAGATCGACATGAGATTAGAAATTGTATCACCTGAGGCTACTTTATTTTCTGGAGAAGTTACTTCAGTTTCAGTTCCAGGAGCAAATGGAGAGTTTCAGATGTTAAATAATCACGCTCCTATTGTTTCTATCCTAACAAAAGGAAGTGTAAAGTTCACAGGGCAAAACATTTCTATTGCACCAGAGTTTAGTTCTAAATTCGAGAAAGTAAGTAATGATACTTATCATTTACCTATCAGTCTTGGAACTATCGAATTAAGCGATAATAAGATTATTATATTAGCTAACTAATTAGTTGATTAGAAATATAAAAAGACCTACTCATTGAGTAGGTCTTTTTTTTGTTCTATATTTAGAAGGTGTAGCCGATACTTAATCTTAGTGCTAAACCTGTTTCTTTTTCAGTTGGTCTATAATCATAATGTATTCTATAAAAATCAATACCAATACCAGCTTCGTAAGAAAAATTAGATTGACCTATATTTCGTCTTATATTCCACATAGGAGATAGATGAGATGATTTTTCTACCTTAATGTTGTCTTTTGAATCCGTACTTGTAAGAGCATCTGGCATATAATCAAAGCCTAAAGAAAGAAAGTTAGCTGAGTTATTCTTTGTGTTTTTACCTTTTCGAACTCTTTTATTAAAGTTATAGTAATATCTAGATTCTACTCCTAAGGACAAAGAAGCGATGTAATCTACATAATCAGAGTTGCCAAAAAAACCTACGTTGTATTGTACTTTCCCTAGTACAGTTAACTGATCTACTATTGGGTATTCATAGTTAACTCCAACTCCAAGTAGGTGTATTCCTGCTTCAAAGCGTTTCTCTAGTTTTTGTTCTTGTGCATGCACAGCATTAAAGCTTAAGGTTAGTGTAGCTATTAAAGCTGTGTAAATTAGTTTTCTCATGTGTTAATAGTGTGTTTTATTGTAGTAAATATAAATGTTATTATAGAATATAATTTATTTCTTGTGGAGTAATTAGTTTTTATCAAGTTATTATTGTCTAATGATAACATCGTATCTTCGTAAGAAGATTTTAAATAGAAAGTAATGGCAAAGGTAAAGACGGCTTTTTTCTGTCAGAGTTGTGGTACACAATACGCTAAATGGCAAGGACAATGTAATGCTTGTAAAGAGTGGAATACACTTGTAGAAGAGGTAATCCAAAAAGAAGAAAAGACAGCGTGGAAAGCAGTAAGTAGTTCTCCTAATACCATGAAGAAGGTAGCGAAGCCTCTAAAGGTACGAGAGATAGACAGTACAGAGGAGATACGTATGAATACTATGGATGGTGAGCTTAATCGTGTTTTAGGAGGTGGACTGGTACCTGGCTCTATGGTGCTTTTAGGTGGTGAGCCTGGGATAGGAAAAAGTACATTATTATTACAGATATCTCTGCGTTTGCCTTTCAAGACTCTCTATGTATCAGGAGAGGAAAGTCAGAAACAGATAAAGATGAGGGCAGAGCGTATTAACCCTGCTAATGATAACTGTTATATTCTTACGGAGACCAATACACAGAACATCTTTCGTCAAATAGAGGAGATACAGCCTGATGTATTAATCATTGACTCTATTCAAACTTTGCATACAGAATATATTGAATCTTCTGCAGGGACTGTTTCTCAGATTAAAGAGTGTACAGCTGAGCTAACTAAATTCGCTAAAGAAACTGGAACTCCAGTATTGATTATTGGACATATAACAAAGGATGGAAGTATAGCAGGACCTAAAATGTTAGAACACATGGTGGATACTGTATTACAGTTTGAAGGTGATAGAAATCACGTATATCGAATACTAAGAGCGAATAAGAACCGTTTTGGTTCTACAGCAGAGCTTGGTATTTATGAGATGCAAGGAAGTGGTCTTAGAGAGGTGTCTAATCCTTCTGAAATATTAATATCACATAAAGAAGAAGAAT
Organism: Myroides sp. ZB35; assembly: GCF_001865835.1. Classification (NCBI taxonomy): domain Bacteria; kingdom Pseudomonadati; phylum Bacteroidota; class Flavobacteriia; order Flavobacteriales; family Flavobacteriaceae; genus Myroides; species Myroides sp. ZB35. Next base: position 1,345,299 of record NZ_CP017769.1, read on the forward strand.
TATCAGGAACAGCCATCGCTGCTACTTTAGAAGGGATGCGCCCACTGATGGTAGAGGTACAAGCCCTTGTGAGTACAGCTGTATATGGTACTCCACAACGTAGTGCAACAGGATATAACCTGAAACGACTGAATATGATCTTAGCTGTATTAGAAAAAAGAGCTGGATTTAGATTAGGACAAAAAGACGTATTCTTAAATATCACAGGAGGTATTACAGTAGATGATCCTGCCATTGACTTAGGGGTGGTTGCTGCTATTCTATCTTCAGATCAAGATATGTCTATTGGCAAAGACTTTACATTCGCTGGAGAGGTAGGGCTATCTGGTGAGATTAGACCTGTAAATAGAGTAGACCAACGTATACAAGAAGCAGAGAAGCTTGGTTTCTCTACTATTTTTGTTTCAAAATATAATAAGATTAGTCATACTGGTAGAGGAATTAAGGTTGTTCTAGTGACTAAGATTGAAGATGTAGTAGAATACCTCTTCGGATAACTTAAAATTGAATACTATGAAAAAGAATCTAACGATTGTTGCATTAGCTTTGACTACGGTTATGACATGGGCACAGAAGCCTGTGTTTATACCTGCTAAGCTAGAGAGTGCCCGAGTGTACTTTAACAGTGCTGAATTAACGCATAAGGCCAAAGTGAAGTTGCCTAAGGGAACTTCAGAGGTGGTGATCACCAATGTAGCTGATTACCTAAACGAATCTACTATACAGATCGGATCTATATCTGAGGTTACAGTAATGGCTATACAATATAGTAATCGCTATGTAGAAGAATATGATAGTGCAGTAGACTCTCCATTGTTGAAGCCTGTAAGAGATAGTATTAAATTAGTTCAAACTGAATTAAAGAAGGTGAATAATGCTATTGATGTAGAAAGTAGAACAATTGCTTTATTAGACTCTAATCAGAAAGTAGGTGGAGAACAAGGAACAACTACAGCAGAAGTGATGAAGATGGTAGACTACTATAAAACGAAGAGACTACAGCTGAGTACAGAGTTAGATAAGTTAAACGAGAAGAAGGATGACCTTAATACTCGGTTAACGAACTTACAAGATAAGCTTGCTTTTAATGAAGGCAAAAGTGAAAAGTCTAGTAAGGGTAAACTGATTATACAAGTAATGAATGACAGAGAGGGTGAAGTGCCTTTTCAGATTAAGTATTTAACGAATGCTGCGTCATGGAAGCCTTTTTATGACCTAAGAGTAGAGAAAATTAACTCTCCTGTAAAAGTAGTTTATAAAGCGGATGTGAAACAGAGTTCTGGTATCGATTGGAGAGGTGTGAATCTAAGTTTGACAAGTGGTGTAGCTAATCAGAGTAATGTTATTCCTACTTGGAGAACGTGGTTTCTTGATTATAGGGGGGCTATGTCATCAGGATATGGTGGTGGAAAGCCTGGAGTGGGAATAGGTATGAAGAAAGTCAATGCTAGTGCTGCTCTTGAAATGTCTACAGCTAATGCTTCTTATTCTACAGCTGAAAAATCAATAGTCTATGAGGAAAGTACAATGAGTAGCTTTACTCAAGTCAATGAATCACAACTAAACGTATCATTTGATATAAATATTCCGTACACGGTGATGTCTAATAATAAGTCACATAGTGTATCACTTAACGACTTTTCTATTCCTGCAGAGTATAAGTATTATGTAGCTCCTAAGCTTGACCTAAATGCTTATTTAGTAGCAACGATTAAGGACTATGGTAATTATAACTTATTAGCAGGAGAGGCAAACGTAATCTTTGATGGAGTATATGTTGGTAAGACTATGTTGAACCCTGCAAACACAGAAGAGGAAATGAAACTAAATATGGGTAAAGACCCTAAAGTAGCAGTTACTCGTATTTTATTAAAAGATAAATCAGGTACTAAGATGTTATCTTCTAAAAAGTCTCAAAACTTCGTATACGATATTACGATTCGCAATAACAAAGCTGAGCAGATAGATATACAAGTAGAAGATCAGTATCCTATTAGCTCTAATAAAGATATAGAAGTAGAATTAACAGAGACTTCATCAGGAAAGCTTAATGAAGAGAAAGGGCTTGTGAAGTGGGACCTTAGACTGAAAGGAAATGATAGTAAATCACTTCGCTTTGGATACCAAGTGAGATATGATAAGAATCAAAATTTAAACTTATAAGATTATAGCAAGTGAATAAAAAAGCAGGAGTGATATATTCTATCACTCCTGCTTTTTTTATAAGGCTATTCTAATGCCTATATCTCAGTGAACGGTCTTTAGCTGTCCATATATCTTCTAAATAATCTATCGTCAGAACAGTGTCTTTCTTGATAATTTCTAGTCTTGTAGAATTTTGTTTAGTGATTAGCGTATCTCCTATCTCTATTACCTTATAGAGGTATTCTCTCTCATAGAATCGCATATCATTGTCTAGTATGTAATAAGATCCTGCTCTAGATCCTTTATTAGCTTCTTGACTGATGACAACAGCCTTAAACTCTTTAAGTGTATTTTTTTTTTTGTTGTCTATCATTCTCTGTGTAGGCATTTTCTCCTCCGCATTTATAAGCGACTAAGACGATAAGACATAATACAGCTAGCATAGGTATAAATGGGTTTATACTTATGTTTTCGAAGTCAAGACCATCTTTAAACCAATTGTTTTTCATAGAAGTGTAGAGTAGTGATAGTAAGCTGTTATTTATAAAAGTTAGATCCTCTAGGTAATCTTGCCCAGATATCTGTTTTATAGTCTATATAGATAATAGTATCTTGTTTTCTGATTTCTAATGTAGAAGAATCTTTCTTAGTGATCAGGTTATCCCCTACATCTATTAAGTTAAAGATAGGGTGATATGTATAGAACTTCATATTGTTATCTAGCTGATAGTACTCCATATTTCTATTATTTTTTTCAATGCCTTTATAGATTACAGAAGCATTAAACTCTCTCTTTAGGTTTTCTTCTAATTCTTTATCATTGAGAGTATACATATTTTCACTGCTTTGGAAGTACATACCTACACCAAATATCGTCATGGCTAGTAATGCCAATAACATTGGATATTTAGGAGTTTCTCCTTCGTTGAATAAATAATCAAACATTAGTCTAGTTGCTTTTGATAACATCTAAGGTAAGTGTTATTGTTGAATAGAACTAATAAGATTCTCTTTGAGGTTGCCCTTCTATTTCATGGTATAGGAGGATGAGATAGTCTAGAAGTTGTGTTTTTGTATTTAGCTTTTGTTTAAATTTGAAGTAAAAGCAAGTATTTATGGAGTATTTAGATATCGTATGGAGAAGTGTGGCTGTATATTTATTTATGATTATAGCGATGCGCGTGTTTGGCAAGAAGCAGTTGTCTCAGTTAAACACATTTGACGTTGTTTTAATGCTCTTAATTAGCAATTCAGTACAGAATGCTATGGTTGGCTCTAATACGAGCTTAGAAGGAGGAATATTAGCTGCTTTTGTTTTATTCTCTTTAAACTACGGAATGAAACGACTGATCGCTCACAACAAACTTGTCAATCGATTACTCCAGCAGAAGCCTGAAGTCATTATCCAGCACGGTGTGGTTGATTTCGCTAAAGCTACACAGCTAGGCATTACCTCAGAAGAGCTGACTGAGGCTATGCATGAACATGGTGTAGAGTACTTCAAACAAGTGAAATTAGCAACATTAGAAATCAACGGAAGCATCAGTATTATCGCTAAAGATAATGAGGGGTAGTATAAAGAGACTTTTCATAAGCGCAAGGGAAAACACCAAACAGTCTAAGCACTATAAATTAACATATAGCGCTTAATGGTTACGGATTGTTAACCTGGTTTTAATTCTCTGATAATGCAAGAAGAGTTGTTTTGTGACAAAGTTTTTAAAGTATGGATAATTCACAATTCAATAGAAGGAAGTTCTTGCGTACTTCTTTATTAGCATCAGGAAGTTTATTTTTAGCTCCTATAATTATTAGTTGTTCTAATGACGATTCAAGTAATCCTAACACAGATGGTGTAGATGGACAGTTTCAGATCAAAAACTTTGACTATGGTGTAGCTAGTTTTGACCCAACTGCTACTAGTGTAATCATCTGGACTCGCTATGCCAATGCTAATACTGAAATAGTATGGGAAATAGCAAAAGACCTTCATTTTAAAGATATTGTTCGTCAAGGCAAAGTGACTGTTGCCTCTCTTTCAGATAATACAATCGCTATAGAAATACAAGACCTACCTTCTAATAGTAAGTTCTATTATAGGTTCTATAATACTTCTACCAAAGATACTTCTGTGATCGGGGAGACCATCACACTACCTGCTACATCAGATCAGGTGAGTAATGTGAAGTTAGCCATAGCATCGTGTTCTAATTATCCTGCGGGTCTATTTCATGTCTATGGTGAGATGGCTAAGTCAGATGCAGATGTCATTATCCACTTAGGGGATTATATCTATGAGTATGCTCCTGGACAATATGGTACTAATGCAAGTACGTTAGCCTTTAACAGAGCTCATAAACCGAATAAAGAGATCGTTACTTTAGAGGATTATAGAGAGCGATATAGACAGTATAGAAGTGATGCTAACCTTCAGTTGGCACATCAGAAGAAGCCCTTCATCTGTGTGTGGGATGATCATGAGATAGCTAATGATACGTATAAGGATGGTGCAGAGAATCATCAGCCAGAAACAGAAGGTAGTTTTGAAACAAGAAAAAGAGCAGCATTACAGGCATATAGTGAGTTTATACCACTAAAGACTGGTAAAGACGCTCGTATCTATAGAAGTTTTGACTTCGGTAATATTCTTTCATTACATATGTTAGATACTCGTGTTATTGCTAGAGATAAACAGTTGAGTTATGGCAATTATATGACGGCTAGCGGCTTTGATCAAGCTAAGTTTATGCAAGATTATATGAACCCTAATCGTCAATTATTAGGGAAAGAACAGTTGGGGTGGTTAGCTGGTCAGATGAACTCTAGTGGGGCTACATGGCAGGTGTTAGGACAACAGATCTTAATGGCGAAGATGCTTGTTCCTGCTGAGTTTTTAATGATTGTTAATCAGATCATGGCAGAGATAGAGGCAGGAGGAAGTGCTTCTGCTAACTCAATGCTTGCTTTACAAAAGGCTGTAGGAGAATTAGTAGTGATTAAAACTCGCTTACTGCAAGGAGATCCTACACTTACAGCACAGGAGAAAGCTAGAGTGACTACTGTATTGCCATATAATCTAGATGCATGGGATGGGTATGCGGTGGAGCGAGAGATGCTGTATAGCTTATGCAAGGGAAAAAAGGTAATGACACTAGCAGGAGATACTCATAATGCATGGTATAGTCAGATGAAGACACAGACAGGAGAGGTGGTAGGATATGAGCTAGCAACTAGCTCGGTTAGTTCACCTGGTATGGAGACGTATTTAGGAATATCAAATGATCCGAGTCAGGCTAGACAATTAGAACAAGTAATGCCATTATTAATAGATGAACTAGACTATGTGAATCTAACAGATAGAGGATATTTATATATTGATTACACTACATCTGGTGCTAAGGCAGAGTGGAGATTTGTAGACACTGTATTTAATAGTAATTATACAGTACAAACTAAAAAAACAGTTGTGATATAATAAGTTGTTGTATTTCATATTATTTAGGGAGCTCTTAGGAGCTCTTTTTTAGTTGGGTAATACGTCTAAGTAGTTGGATATTGGGCGTTTTATTTTGAATGGTTTAATGGAGAAATACGAATGTTTTTAGGTCTTTTTGAGAATCTAATAGCGTTGTTATAGGTTGATTATGAATGTTTAAGGTTCGATTAGTGAATTTAAAATAAAAGAGTACATTTGTTCTTGTAAAAAAATATTAACATTATGAAAAAAGTTTTATTATCTGCATGTTTAGTGTGTTTTGCAATAGGAACAGCTAATGCACAGTTTGGTAAATTAAACCCAAAGAAGATCGAAGCTGGTCTAAAAGCAGCTAAGGCATTTACAGTAAGTGATGAAGAAGTAGCTCAGTCTGCTGCCGCTGCTGTTAAGTGGATGGATGAGAATAACCCTGTGTGTACAGTGAAGGATAAAGATCCTAAGAAGAAAGCATATGCAGAGCGTTTAGAGCGTATCTTCGGGCCATATAAGAACTATGATGGTCTAGATCTAAACTATAAAGTATATTACGTTACAGACGTGAATGCTTTTGCTTGTCCTGATGGAAGTGTACGTGTATTCTCTTCATTGATGGATATTATGAGTGATGATGAGCTATTAGGTATCATCGGTCACGAGATCGGACACGTAAAATTAAAGCACTCTTTAAACGGGTATAGAAAAGTATTGTTAGCAGAAGCAGCTGTACAATTTGCTGGTACAACTCAAGGTACAGTAGGTGACTTAATGAAAGGAGACCTAGGGGCTCTAACAGAGAAACTTATTGGAGCTCAGTTCTCTCAAGGACAAGAGACTGATTCAGATGATTACTCTTATAAATTCTTAGTAGCGAATGGTAAGAATCCTCAAGCGTTAGCAGATGGATTCCAAAAGTTTGCTGATATGGAGAAAGAATATGGAGCTGATAAATCTACTAAAGCTAAAATATTCTCTACTCACCCTGATAGTGAGAAGCGTGTAAAACGCATCGAAGATAAAATCAAAAAAGACGTTAAGAAATAGTCGTTTAAACATCAATATAAAGAGCCATTTCTGTATAGAAGTGGCTTTTTTTTGTTTCTATGTATAAGTGTCTAAGCCTATTTTGATGAAATACTTATACTAGCTTTCATATATGTATTAAAAAACATACTTCACTTTTTTTAAAAAATGCTGTTTTAGGGGTACTAATGAAGGGCTATTCTAAAAAAAAGGATATATTTTTTTTAATAGGTAATTATTGTAAGTTGTTGTTATTTAGTTGTTTGTGTTTTTCTTGTGTTTTTTCTCTTCTAGGTGTATTTATCACTATCCTAGAGTATATCTATCTTCATCTTAATTTGCTCGACAGTTAGTGGAGAATAGGTCGTAAATAGTGGACTAGAGAAATAGTAGTCGAAGAATGCTTTTAGTATTGATCATGTATTACCCAAGAAGAAAGAATGGGGAAAGAAAGGGCAGAGGTTCTATGCTATTTTAAGAAATAGATGGATAGGGTAGCATTTGATTATAGCAATACAGTTTGTAGCGCTTGATGTGAAATGTTTAAGTAAATGGCGATGAAGATCTGTTGCTTAGAATTAAGTGCTAATCAGTAGAATAATTCATGTTGTCTGGAGATTGAGAATAGCTAAGAGAGAGCATTGATATACGGTTATCTTGATCTTTTCTTTTTTTTCCTCTTTTTCTTTTGATTAGGTTTTTTTACGATAAGGAGATGTTTTATATAAGCACCTAGTAAGATAAATATAAGTGCATCTACGAATATAAGGCTGCTGTACGTATTCTTAAGACTAATGTGATAGATAAATAAGCCCACTAGCGCTATTTGGCATAGTGCTAGTATTCTCATTTGTGTGGTTATCTTATTAAGGGGTCTTGTACTCATGGTGTATTCATAGCTTAGATAATACTATGTTCCCTTAGTGACAAGAGAGATGTGTTGTCATTATCTAAGAAGGAGTTATTGGTTTATAATGAATAAAACAACTATGATTATAAGGGAGATGAAGAAGTAGATTAGTTTACGAATATTCTTTTGCCTCAAATTAGGATCATGGTCAGGTTTATCATTGTATCTGTTATCATCAGCGTGCTTATAGGGGGCTAATTCTTTAAATTCCTTGTTGTCTATCGAGGCTATACCTGTTCCAGTACCTATTAAGTCTATTGGGTCGAAGTACCGTATAGGATAAAGTTCCTGTTTTTTTATGGATGTTATCTCTCTGTTTATACCCTTAATGAAGTCCTGTGGTGAGTCACAACAGCGAATATAGTATAGTATCTCTAAATTAATCACACCTCCTTGAGAGAGGTGACTCTCTATACAAGCTATAAAATCATCGTATAGAGGTAATGCTTGATTGAGTTGTTTCTCTATCTTTTCTCTAGCTATTGCGGAATTGGTATGAAATTTTTCTTTAGAGATAGTGATTGTACATGCGGTATTATCTATACTCTCATCATCTCTCTCATATTCCAGATCGAAATCTACGAATCTATAAGCTTGTTCCCAGTGAGGTATTCTACTACTTATCATCTCATGGTCTAGTAGGCAAATCCAGAAGAAAGGTAAAAATAGCCTCTCTTCAAAGAGTGTAATAGAACTGTTGTCTTTAGTAATACTCAAAAAGATTTCGTTAGTCATAGCGAGTTTTTTAGAGTATTAAATATAAGACAATTAAATACATGTTAAAAAAAATCCATTACTAACTAGTAATGGATTCTATATTTATCGTTTGATCATTTTTTTGATAACGGTATTTTCAAATTTGTATATAACACCTAAGAATACGAGTATAAAGGCTATTCCAACGAAATAGTTTTCTCTAAAACAGTAGAAGTATACAAAGCTTAGGAGTATAGATATTCCTAGGTATCCTCCTATAGCTTTTTTGTCATAAGGGATAGGGTACTGTTTCTGTCCCATCACATAAGAGACTAGCATCATAGATGCATAAGCTATCAGAGTAGCTATCGCTGATCCCATATAGCCCCATATAGGGATAAGTAGGTAGTTAAATATAAGAGTGAATACAGCTCCCATAATAGAGATATACGCTCCTATAGCAGTTTTGTCCCTTAGTTTATACCATACAGATAGGTTGGTATAGATTCCCATACATAAGTTGGCTAAGATGATAAGTGGAACAACAATCATCGCATCCCAATAAGACTCATTTCTAATGAACAAGACTTTCAATATATCTGCAAATACGATAACGCCTAACATAATCATACTACCAAAAATAGTGAAGTACTTAGTAATGGTAGCATACTTAGTAGGTGCGTCGTCATTCTTAGCATAGTTAAAGAAGAATGGTTCGATACCTAGCGTATAAGCTTGTCTGAACAAGACCATAAACAATCCTAACTTATAACATGCAGCATATTTTCCTACTTCTGATAGTGCGATATCAGCTGGTAATAGTCGTTCTAATAATATCTTGTCAAAACCTTCATTAACAGCAAATGCAAGTCCTCCTACCATGATAGGAAAACTGTAGGTAAGCATCTGTTTATTCAGTTCTTTATTAAATTTAAACTTGATTCTGAAGTAGTCCTTATAAAAGACTAAAAAAGTGAATAAACTAGCAACAAGGTTAGCAATGAATATATAGACTACTTGATTTCCCTCTTTATAAATAGTGTTGAATATACTATCTGGATAAGCGTTATTTAGCTTAGGTAGGTAGTATAAGAAGAATATATTAAGAGCAGTGTATATACATACATTCGCTATCCTGATGGCGCTGTAGTATAGAGGTCTCTGATCTGCTCTAAGCTTAGCAAAAGGAACTATAACTAAGGCGTCTAGTACTAAAATAAAGAGTACATAGTATAATAGTTCATTTGATACACTAAGGATAGAAGCCCAAAAATCTAAGGTCAATACGCTAATTATGGCGAATAGTAAAGTGGTGCATCCAAGGAATAATAAACTGTTATTAATAACCTCTTTCTTATCCTCTTGTTTATTATAAAATCTAAAGAAGGCGGTCTCCATCCCAAATGAAAGTATCACATTTAGAAACATCATAATAGAGAAAATAACACTATACTGACCATAGTCGTTATTTTGCATCAAGTCTGTGTGAAAAGGAACTAGGAAGAACCCAATTACTTTAGGGAATACTGCTGCTAATCCGTAGATAGCCGTTTGTTTAAATATCTTTTTATAAATGCTCACAACTCTTTGTTTAGCGGGTATTATTTATTTGTGTTTGGCTTAGGTTTTAGTTCAAAGCTTAGGTAAGGGACTATTTCTTCTTGTGTGAATGAGATGGTGATTACCTTGCTTGCAACTGTGCTTACATCTGCAGTAGTAAAGTTAAGTACTACACTATCTTCATAGATAAAGATGTTCTCTGGCATCTCTAGAGAATCTTCTTCTAGTGATAGTTCGCTTATATTAGTAGCCTTCTCTTTACCGTTATCATTTAATTCTTTTAACTTGTTGATCACTAGTTTTTTGAAGTCCCCATAGTTTTTAAACAACTGCTCCTTACTGTATTGTTCTCCTGTAGCAGGGTTATAGTGCATCGTTTTCTCTCCTTGAAATCCGTTAGCTCCTCCTGTGAAAATATAGTAATCTAAGGCAAAGCTGACTAAGTTGTCCCCGTAGAAGGTTACGATATTATTCGCTTTCGCTTGCCAAGGTATTGTCGCTTTAGGAAATTTCTTAACCATATTGGTATAAGCATTCGTAAACGAGATTACAATACTGTCATAGTTAGTAGCCTGTTTCTTCTCATTTTCAAAAGAGAGAATCTCATTAATGATAGAGAGGTTATCCTTGTTGATTCTGTCTGCTATTTCATTTTGAGGATCGACTATCTCTGCTGTTGTAATCTTAATCTCAGTACAGTCCTCCTCAACACAAGTGTCTAGTAGTATCTTCTGGTACACTTTTTCCTCAAAAGAGAAACTCTTCTCTTTCATACAGCTGGTTACAGCTATTGAAAGGAATAGAATTAGTAAGATTTTTTTCATGCTTTTTTTCATAGGTATGTGCAAAGCTATGAAAATTGTTATGATTATAGTCTCATATTGTAAGATTTCGCTAGTCTCTTTTTTAGGATGTATTTGCACTGTATTATAATGCTTTAGGGGAGATATTTTGAGCCAGTTGAAGCAGTGCCTTTATATGTTAGGTCTGTTTTATTTTAGTACTTTTGCACACAATTAGATGAAGAAGACGTATTTTAGATTATTAAAAGAGAATAGATGCAGATAAAGACTAAAGCAATTGTACTTAGTGCTTTAAAATATCAAGAGAAGAGCTTAATCGTAAAGTGCTTTACAGAAGAGGCAGGTATGGTGAGTTTCTTTGTTCGCAATGCTTTTGCCAAAGGGAAGTCTGCACAGAAAATAGCTTATTTTCAACCTTTGACGATATTAGATATTGACTTTGTTTATAAGAATAAAGGAGGGCTAGAGTATTTTAAGGAGGTTAAAACAGCTCATGTATATCAAGATATCTATTATAATTACAACAAGAATTGTATCGCTATCTTTATCGGAGAAGTATTGCACTCAGTATTTAGAGAGCCTGTTGTAGATAAGGATTTCTTTACTTTTCTAGAAGCGGCTTTACTGTGGTTTGATACCCATGATGAGGTAGCTAATTTCCACTTGATTTTGATGGTAGAATTGACGAAGTACTTTGGGTTTTACCCTGCATCGGAAGGAAAAAGTAAGCTTTATTTTAACTGGGAAGAAGGAGTGTTTACTGATCACTTTTCTCCCTGTTGTTTTGATGAAGAACCGACCTTTTTGTTTAGAAAATTGATTGAATTAGGCTTCTCTAGTGACCAGAAAGTCTTTAATAATAAGGATCGGAAGAGACTGTTAACCATGATAATTAGTTATTATGAACAGCACCTAAATGACTTCAGAAAGCCTAATTCTTTAGAAGTTTTAAAAGAAGTCTTCTCTAACTAAATATTTTAATGTTTTTCCTACCAATTAATTAGGGAGATATTGAAGTAATTTGTTTAAATTCGCAAAATTGATTAAAAAATATTATAATAATAACGATGAGCACTAAATTTACAGAATATAAGAATCTTGACATGTCAGGGGTAGCATCGGAGATGCTAGAGTTTTGGAAAGAACAATCAATATTCGAAAAAAGTATTAGTACTAGAGAGGATAATAAACCTTTCGTGTTTTTCGAAGGCCCACCTTCAGCAAATGGTAAACCAGGAATTCACCACGTGATGGCTCGTGCTATTAAGGATATTTTTTGTCGTTATAAAACTCAAAAGGGGTTCCAAGTAAAGCGTAAAGCTGGATGGGATACGCATGGACTACCTGTAGAGTTAGGTACAGAGAAAGAACTTGGAATCACGAAAGAAGATATCGGAACTAAAATTACAGTAGAAGAATACAACCAAGCGTGTAAACGTACTGTAATGCGTTATACAGATCTATGGAATGACCTTACTGAGAAGATGGGGTATTGGGTAGATATGAACGATCCTTACGTGACATACAAGTCTAAATATATGGAATCAGTATGGTGGTTGTTAAAACAAATCTATGATAAAGACTTGTTATACAAAGGATATACTATCCAACCATATTCTCCTAAAGCAGGTACAGGTCTATCATCACATGAGATTAACCAACCTGGAGCATATAAAGATATCACAGATACAACTATCGTAGCACAGTTTAAAGCTATTGATGAGACATTACCTGAGTTCTTAAAAGGATTCGGTACTATTCATTTCTTAGCTTGGACGACTACTCCATGGACATTACCATCGAATACAGCATTGACTGTAGGACCTAAGATTGACTATGTATTAGTGAAGTCGTTTAACCAATATACGGGTGAGGCGATTAATGTAGTATTAGGTAAACCATTAGTTGGTAAGCAGTTCGCTGGTAAGTTTGCAGCTGTAGAAACAGAAGAAGAATTAAACGCATATAAAGAAGGTGATAAAAAGATTCCTTACTTAGTAGTTAAGGAATTTAAAGGTGCTGACTTAGTGGGAGCTAAGTATGAGCAGTTATTGCCTTATGTATTACCATACCAAAACCCTGAGAACGCATTCAGAGTAATTTCTGGAGACTTCGTTACTACAGAAGATGGTACAGGTATCGTACATACAGCTCCTACTTTTGGTGCAGATGATGCTAAGGTAGCTAAAGAAGCTACACCAGAAGTACCACCTATGCTTATCCTTGACGCTGATGAGAACCCAGTTCCATTAGTAGACTTACAAGGTCGTTTTGTTAAAGAGCTTGGTGACTTAGGAGGTAAGTATGTGAAGAATGAATACTATGATGAAGGACAAGCACCTGAGCGCTCTGTAGACGTAGAAATAGCTATTCGTTTAAAAGAAGAAAACAAAGCTTTCAAAGTAGAGAAGTATGTTCACAGTTACCCACATTGTTGGAGAACGAACAAACCTGTATTATATTACCCATTAGACTCTTGGTTTATCAAGATCACTGAGGTAAAAGAGCGTATGTTCGAATTAAACGAAGAAGTGAACTGGAAGCCTAAAGCGACTGGAGAAGGACGTTTTGGTAACTGGATTAAGAATGCAAATGATTGGAACTTATCTCGTTCTCGTTTCTGGGGTATTCCATTACCTATCTGGAGATCTGAAGATAAGACAGAAGAGCTTGTAGTAGGATCTGTAGAAGAGTTAATGAATGAGATTAATAAATCTATGGCTGCTGGTATCCAAACAGCTAATCCTTTTGAAGGATTCGTAGTAGGAGATATGAGTGAAGAGAACTATGATAAAGTTGATTTACATAAAAATGTAGTGGATAATATCGTATTAGTATCTCCTTCTGGTAAAACTATGCGTCGTGAGGCAGACTTAATTGACGTTTGGTTTGATTCTGGATCTATGCCTTATGCACAATGGCACTATCCATTTGAGAATAAAGATTTAATAGACAATAATAAATCATATCCTGCAGACTTTATCGCTGAGGGAGTTGACCAGACACGTGGATGGTTCTATACATTACACGCTATTGCTACATTAGTATTCGATACTAAAGCATATAAGAATGTAGTATCTAACGGATTAGTGTTAGATAAGAACGGATTGAAGATGTCTAAGAGTTTAGGTAATACTGTTGATCCATTCGATACATTAGCTGAGCACGGACCTGATGCTACGCGTTGGTATATGATTTCGAATGCGAATCCATGGGATAACTTGAAGTTTGACCTTGATGGTATTACAGAAGTAAGAAGAAAGTTCTTCGGGACATTATATAATACTTATAACTTCTTTGCGTTATATGCTAATATCGATGGATTTAAGTATGAAGAGCAAGACATTCCATTAGCAGAAAGACCTGAGATAGATAGATGGATCTTATCTGAGTTAAATACTTTAGTACAACGTGTAGATGAGTTCTATGCAGAGTATGAGCCAACGAAAGCAGCCCGCGCGATTACTGATTTTGTTACAGAGAACTTGAGTAACTGGTATGTTCGCTTATGTAGAAGAAGATTCTGGAAAGGTGAATATGCACAAGATAAAATAGCAGCTTACCAAACATTGTATACATGTTTATTAACTGTAGCTAAATTAGGTTCTCCTATTGCTCCATTCTTCATGGATAAACTTTACAGAGACTTAACTTTAGCGACACATGGAGAAAGTTTCGAATCTGTACATTTGGCTAACTTCCCTGAATTCAAGGAAGAATTCGTTGATAAAGCATTAGAAAGCAGAATGCAAAAAGCTCAAATCATTTCTTCATTAGTGTTATCACTTCGTAAGAAAGAAATGATTAAGGTACGTCAACCACTACAGAGAGTAATGATTCCTGTATTAGATGATAACCAAAGAAATGAGATATTAGCTATCGCTGATCTAATCAAAGCTGAGGTTAATGTGAAAGAAATCGAATTACTAGATGATGCTTCAGGTATCTTAGTAAAACAGATCAAACCTAACTTTAAAACATTAGGGCCACGATTTGGTAAGGATATGGGGCTGATTGCGAATAAGATACAAGGTTTTGGGCAGGAAGAAATCGCATTACTTGAAAGAAATGGTGAGATTACATTAGAACTATCAGAAAAAAGTGTTACTTTAACAGTAGCAGATGTAGAGATTACTTCTCAAGATATTGAAGGGTGGCTAGTTGCTAACGAAGCTGGACTAACAGTGGCATTAGACATAACTATCAGTCCTGAATTGAGAAAAGAAGGTATCTCAAGAGAGTTAGTAAATAGAATTCAGAACATCAGAAAAGACTCTGGATTTGAAGTTACTGATAAGATTGTAGTAAAAATACTAGAAGAAAAAGAAATAAAAGAGGCTGTTTTAGCGAATGAGGACTATATCAAGTCTGAAACACTAACACACACATTAGAATTCGTGATTGAGTTGAGCGAGGGTGTAGATGTAGAGTTTGATGAGCTAAAAACGCGAGTGTTAATTTTAAAATAATTAAAATTATGAAAGAAGTAGGTGAAATTGTACGTTATTCTGATGCAGATTTAGCTGAATTTAAGGTGTTAATATCGGCTAAGATTGAGAAAGCTCAAGCAGATTTAGAATTAATTAAAAGCGCCTATATGAATGATTTGAATAATGGTACAGATGATACATCACCTACATTCAAAGCGTTTGAAGAAGGAAGCGAAACAATGTCTAAAGAAGCGAATGCTCAGTTAGCAATACGTCAAGAGAAGTTTATTCGTGATTTAAAAAATGCATTAATCCGTATTGAAAACAAGACTTACGGTATATGTAAAGTAACAGGGAAACTAATCGATAAAGAAAGATTGAAATTAGTTCCACATGCTACTATGAGTATCGAGGCAAAGAATCTGCAACGTTAATCTTTAATAAATTTAAAAACGCTCCTAATGGAGCGTTTTTTTTATGTGATAAAATAACTACATTTGTTCCTTGTAAATAAAGAAAAATGTCGTTAAAGAGAGCTTACCTACTTGTTTTGATAGTATTGATACTAGATCAGCTATTGAAGATATATATTAAAACTAATTTTTTATTAAATGATGAGATAGTCGTTTTTGATTGGTTTCGCATTCATTTTATAGAGAATGAGGGTATGGCCTGGGGGGTAGAGTTACCAGGAGATTATGGTAAACTTGCTTTGACATTATTCAGAATAGTGGCTGTATGTGGTATTGCATGGTGGTTAAATGATTCTTTCAAGAAGAAAGCTTCTAATTATCTTATTGTCGCTATTGCTTTAATTATGGCAGGAGCATTAGGTAATATTATTGACTCGATATTCTACGGAGTTATCTTTAATGAGAGTACACCTGGGCAGATAGCAACGATGTTCTCAGATCAGCCTTATGGTAGTTGGTTTCACGGTAAGGTAGTAGATATGTTCTATTTCCCTATCTGGAAAGGATATCTACCTGAGTGGTTACCTATCTGGGGAGGAAACTACTTTACTTTCTTCAATGCTATTTTTAATATTGCGGATGTAGCTATATCAGTAGGAGTAGGTATCTTAATCGTATTTAGTAAAAAAGTTTTTAAAAACTAACAATATGGCTCTCTTTTAGGGAGCCTTTTTTTATATGTAGAGGATTGGGTTAGATGTAGATCATTCGTTGCTTAAATCAATCTTTAAGCACATTGTAGAGTAGGAGTGTTCACTATAGACTAAGTTATAAAAGTATAAAGGCTTCCTGAGGGAAGCCTTTACTGTATTATTTAATGTCTTTCAAGATTTCTTGAATAGCTCTCTCTAATTGAGGATCATTGTCATTTAATCTATCTACGAATGTGTTTTTAACATAGATATCAGGTGCAACACCTGTTTTCTCTAGGTTCTGCCCATCCAATGTATAAGTACCCCATGATGGTAATCTATACGATGAGCCGTCTACTAAGCTCTTACCAGAAGTGAAGATAATCCATCTATACGTTTCTTGACCGATGATTTTACCTAGTTTTAAGGCTTTAAACCCTGCAGCAGTCATCTCGGCATCACTCAGAGACGATTCATTGATAAGCAATACTATTGGCTTACCACTAGGGGTGAAGTTACTCTGTACTGTTAGTTTACCTTCTCTATACTTCCATTGTAGATAGGGTCTTTGAGATAAGAAGTTCAGTACCTTGTCATGTACATTCCCTCCTGTATTATAACGCAAGTCTAAGATTACACCTTCTTTATTAGCCTCTTGTTCTACCATATCTAGTAAGAATCTGTCTAACTCAGGTGATGTCATATTCTTCATATACGTATATGCGATACGATTATCACTTAGCTTGTTCACACGTTGTTTATTCGTATAAATCCATTCGTCATACAGTAGTGACTTCATGTCTCCAAATGAGATAGGGTGTAGCTTTGTATTAATCTCTTTTCCTCCTCTATTGAATGTTAAGCTTATTTCTTCTTGACTATTAGCGAAGGTGAAATAAGTATCTCTATTTGCCTTTTCATCTACTTTATGCCCATTCACTTTGGTTAATACATCCCCCGGTTTAATATCTATGTCTGTAGCATAAGCAGGAGATTTACGTACGATACGCTCTACTTGATAAGGCTTATCTGTATTGAATACGATACCAGTCTCATAAGATCTGTAGCTTAGTTTTGTCTTTTCTTCACTTCCAGACGAATTAAACCCTAAATGAGAAGAACCTAATTCTCCTAACATATCATTCAGTAAGATACGCAGGTCATTTCTGCTATTAACATCTGGTAGATATTGAGCGAATTGCTCTTTCATATTATTCCAATCAATACCGTGGAAAGTTTCGTCATAGAAATTCTCCTCTACACCAGCCCATGTCTCATAATACATTTGGTTGAACTCATCTGCCAAGTTTTTAGTAAAGCTGTGTTTGATTTTAATCTGCTCAGGCTTTCCTTTACTTAACTCAAAGCTATAGATATTACCACTGATTAGTGCATATACTTTTTTGTCACGTTGAAGTAACTGATTCGCGCGTTTATCGAATACTTTCTCACTTTTATTATCTTCGAAGTCTTCGTAAACTGTTTTGTACAAATTGCCCTTTCCGTTTTCTTGATTCGTGTTATAGAACACTACCTCTTTCTTATCATCAGCGAATACGATAGGATTATATTGGTTACCAAAACGGTCACTTACCTGTTCTATACGGTCAAGTAGTCCCTCTGTGTTTATCTTAATAGATTTCACTTTTGGGGTATCGTCTTGTTTTTTCTTTTTGTCCTTTTTCTTAGTATCTTTTGTATCCTCTTCTTTCTTTTCTACGAATAGTTTGTCAAACTGATCAGACTTAAATGCATCTGTCTGCCAATCTACAGAGAATCGGTAGATACTAGGATTTTGCATTCCTAGAGGATAAGAAGGATTAAGTCTATCACTCATAAAGTAGATATACTTACCACTAGGAGACCAGTAAGGACTAGACTCTGCTACACCTGTATTCGTTAAGTTAATTGTCTCATTCTTCGCGATATGATGTACAAAGATGTCCTCTTCGAAATTGCGCTTAGCAGTGAATAACACATACTCCCCATTAGGAGAGAAAGAAGGTGTAGAGTTTTGGAATGCCCATATTTCGTCTTTTACTATTACTTTAGAAGTATAAGTCGTCAAGTCTAATAATCTCACTTCATCTCTACCACTTAGGTATACAGCTTTAGTCATTTCTTTATTTAAAGTAATGTCTCTGTTGTTGCGATTATCAGAAGTTAATTGAGTAACTGTTCCCTTGCCATCAGCAGATCTTTTAAACCAATTTTGGTATCCTTTATAAGTCTGACTGTATAGTAGCGTCTTGTTGTCCTTTAACCATTTTACTTCCATTACACGTTCTTTACCATCCGATACTGCTTGTACGAATTTTCCTTCGATATCCGATACGAATAATATTCCACGACTAACGAATGCAATCTTCTTGGCATCAGGAGATACATCGAAGTATTCCATATTCTCTTCTACAGCATAAGACTGATCTTTCTCGATAGCTTTATTTGTGTTAACAGAAGTAGCTAGAGGTGTTATAGACTTAGTAGCTGTATCAAGTACATAAATCATATAATCTTTCTCAAAAACGACTTTGCTACCATCAGCTGACACATAAGGTTTCTTGATAGAAGTATCGAAGTTCGTCAAGGCTACTTTCTTTCCATTCTCGAAGGTGTATAAGTTATAGTTACCATTGTTCTCGTCTGAGATGAAGTATATCTTCCCATTTTTATCTACTGTAGGGTTAAAATCCTTTCCTTCATAATCTGTATAAGATTTGAATGCCTTAGTCGTAGGATTATAACCTAGTATATCTGGGTTGTTCTCTCCTTTATAACGTTTACGAGTAGTCTGACTAGCACTCTCCATAGAACTAGTGAATAGGTATTCACCAGCAGGAGTAACAACTAATCCATTTGTATTATTAAAATAGTTTGTAAACAGTGGTTTAGGAGTGCCACCATTGATATCTATAGTATAAGAACCAAAGTTATTATTTGCGTTAGAAGTGAAGTAAATCGTCTTACTATCCCAACTCCAACTCTCTACATCTTCAGAAGCTTGGTGGTAAGTAAGTTGTGTGATTTGTCCCCCTGTTAGAGGCATTAAGAATACGTCTCTGTTGCCGTATTGGTCAGAAGAGAATGCAAGCCATTTTCCATCAGGAGATACACGAGGGTTAGTCTCGTTGCCCTCTAAGGCAGTTACTCTTAGAGCTTCTCCACCTGCTGTGGGAGCTTGCCATATATCGCCATTATAGCTAAAGTAAGTAGTCTTTCCATCAGGGCTTAGTGATGGGGTAGAAGCAAATTTAGGTGATTGCTGTCCCCATGCTAAACTTACAAGAGAAAGTGTAAGTAAGGTGATAGTGTTTTTGATCATTGGTTAATATTTTTAATAAACATAAAAATATTTTCCCTAACTCACTAATCCTAATTTAGTTTTAACTGTTGACAGAAGCCTAATAGCAAGGAGTGTGTCTTCAAATAGACCTATAAAAAGAACGAGACAATACCTCAATATTGCCTCGTACTATATGTATTAAAATCGATATACTTCTGTGGGTGTGATGCAATAGTCAAGAGGAATATCTCCTTCTCTCACATCACTGATATGGTCTTCTGGTGGGAAAAAACTCAGCCCTACTTTAACTACATCGGGCTTGCATTCTGCTAAGAATCTATCGTAGAACCCCTTGCCATAGCCTATTCTGTTCCCTTGTTTGTCATAAGCTAATAAGGGAATGAAGACTACATCAAGTTGTTTTTCGCTTACTTGAATGCCGTCTATAGGTTCAGGAATACCATAACTATTGACTTTAATCGTAGTGTTATCCGTCAAGAGGTAATGTGATAATGTTCCCTCCTTAAAGTCAGATTTAGATAAGATAGTATTCTTATCCTTACCCGCTAGTATCTGAAGTAGGTATTCTGTATCTATTTCCTTTTTATTTCGAATACTTAGAAACAGGTGGTAGTTCACCTTATCCCAGATCGGTAACTGTAGTGCTTGATTTGCGATTTCTAAACTGAGGTCATCTATTCTATCTAAGTCTAAGTTATCGCGAAGAGCTTTATATTTTAATCTTAATTCTTCTTTATTCATTTTTTTAATGTTTTTGAGATGTGAAATACTGCATCTCCTTGATAGACTATAGGAGCATCATTTACATTGATTACATAGCCTGCATTCGGTGCTTTGATTGTTGTGTTTTCTTTTCCATACGGGTCAGATACCTCTGCTAGCACAGCTCCTTTTTCTACATACGAACCTATTTTTACCTGATCGTGTAATAATCCAGAACGCTTAGCACGTACCCAAATAGAGTTGGTGATGATGGTCATATCCTCTTTAGGAGGACAGATGCTAAACTCATCTTTCAGCATATCAAAAGAGTGTAAGAATCGCTTGGTACCTTCTACTCCCATTTCAGATACATCAGAGTTAATATCTAAGGACTTTCCTCCTTCGAATAATAGCATTTTGATACCTTTCTTAGCACACGCATTTCTAAAAGAACCTGCTATCTGTGCTGAGTACAACAAGAAGGGTGGGTGAAAGATAGTCGCTAACTCTTCTAACTCTAGGTTTTCTGGAGCGATTCTGATTTGAGGAGCGTTAAATCTACTTGCACCTCCTGCGTGAAAGTCGATAGCATAGTCTACATGAGGCAAGATATAGTTCACGAGATAATGGGCAAAGCGCCCTGCTAGTGAACCAGTCTTACTACCAGGGAATACCCTGTTCATATCTCTCCCATCTGGGAACTCTCTAGATTGGTTAATAAAACCAAATATATTAATCACAGGGATACAAATAATCGTACCTCGCTTAGGAACATTCATCCCACGATGTACTATCTGACGTACGATATCCACCCCATTCAACTCATCACCATGTAGTCCAGCAGAGAGTAATACGGTAGGACCGTCTAGTCTAGCTCTAGATACGATAACAGGTATTTTAAGTTTAGTAGCTGTGTGTAATCTTGCGATTTCAAGGTTTAAAGTCTTGGTTTCACCAGGATGTATTGTTTCATCTAGTATAGTCATCTTTATAACAATTTTGGAACTGTGAAGATATTAAAAGTTTCGCATTCGTGTTTTAATCGAAAGAGACAAATCGTTACTAGTGGTGTTTTTAGTGCTTTTTTAGGGGTGGTCGGCTTGTGGTCGGTATATGATAGGCATGTGCTCGGCTAATAAGTGCTATAAATAAGCCTATCACTAGCCTATCAACTAGGGAGCATATCGGGATGATAGGGAGAGATGTGTCACGGATTACTGTGAAAACGTGAGCTATATGTTTGAATAATTGAGTTTTGTGAAGAGATAAATGAGTACATTTAATGTGTTTTAAATTAGATAATAATGGTGTTTGGTCTCGGTCACTTATTCGGTAGTTATGAATTAATCCATTCTAGTGTGAATGATGAAGCAGTCTCTTTTCTTATCCTGAAAGGTGGTGAAGAATGTGGTACTCTTTTTATCTCAAAGAGCAGTAGACGCATGACTTATCATATCGGAAGAGGACGCTATTTCGGAAAAGGGAGTATTGATCTAAAGGAGGTGAACTTTGTTTATCATAAGGGGAGGGTATCTATACAGATACAAGGTAGTCGTACTCTAGTATTTAAGTGTAGTGAAGAGGTTTATGGAGTGTTAGACTCGGTGTTTGATTAGTTTTTAATGTTCCAGATTAAAATATGTAAAAATGGGGTCTGCGGGTTGTCGTAGGGCTAAACTTAAAAGAGTTAGTATGCAGTCAGCAGAATTAATTGATGTAGTATTTTATGGGACGTTTCGAGAGAGACAGTTAGAGCTCGTGTCATTGTTATTAGAAAAGTCTCGTAATTTTAGTTGTGTGATATATGACAACGTTGAGATAGAAGCAATGTACTTTGATATAGATATGTTGAATCGGGCTACTTATCTGAATTTTGGTTTTGGTGTAGAAGAGGTTGTCTTTGATGGGTACTGTATTCCCAATTTATTTGTAGATATTACTAAAGATGAAGATAAGATAGAGTTATTGATGTTTTTCGCTTTAGGAGATATTGAAGGAAGGACAGATAAAGAGAGATTAGATATTCTAAAGTGTAGGTTAGATCTTGTTAAGGAGAGATATTCATTTGAATCTTATATCTGTCGTATGGATAATGGTGATGACGATATAGATGATGAGGTTTATTTTGATAGTAGTGGTAGGTATGGAATGTTGTATAATAAATTAGAACAGTATGAATAAGGAAGAAGAATTAGAAAAACGCGAAAAAGCATTTAGAGCTAATACAGGTGAGGAGTATTATGATCTTGCATTATATTATGATGAAGCTAATGATAAAGAACCAAATAAGTATAGTTTTCGAAGTTTATACTTTTATTTTAGAGCGGGGCAATTGGGATATGCAGATGGGTACAATGGAATAGGTACTCTCATTAGTAGTCATGATGGTGTTAAGAATAATATCACTAGAGCAAGAGATTATTTTAAGCAAGCAATAGAAAAAGGAAGTTATTGTGCAAAACTTAATTATTTCTTGACACTGAACCAAGAAGAGTATCCGACTTGTTTAAAGCTTGTTGTTACTGTTACAGGGGATAAGCTAGATAGTGCACGTTTTTCAGAATTAGTGGGTATTAGTCCTACTAATTTTTGGTTGAAGGGTGATGATACAACACAATATCCATACAGTTTAGGACGTAAGAAGACTTGTTGGCAATATGAGTTTGATAATTTAATAACAAGAGACTTAGCACCATTAGTAGATTTGTTCAAAGAAAGCTTTGGGACGAAAGTGGATATTATCAGTAAGTATATTCAAGAGAATGATTTAATGATGGAGTTAGATGTAATAGCGGATATAAACTATGGGATTATACCATCTTATTATATGGATAAAGAATTTATGAGTCTCCTAGTACAGATGAATGCAGATATCAATTTTGAACAAGAGTATTTTGAAGGTTTTGTTGATGACTATGCTGATTGGTTAAAAGAGCAAAAGATTGACTTAATCGAGAACGATAAACTGTTGCGTGCCTTTCAAGATAAGGAGGTGACAAAGTTTGTATATGATAATAAAAAGAAACGTATGGAGTTAAGCTTTGATGGTTATTATGATTCTGTAAAAGGGAAAGAGATTAATAGTTCATGTTTATTAATTATAGACGAATGGGATGAAGTGAAAAATAAATTAGATTGTTCTATAAAGAATGAGGGGCTAAGCGCTAATCTCGCTGTCATAAGTAATATATTGTCCATCAGTGTAGTTGAAGATAGTGTTAATATGGTTGTTTGTACTACTGATGGTCAACAGTATGAGATTACCTTTAAGAAGGAGGCGATGTGGTTGTGTTTAGACTTTTATTAACTAAAAAATGATATAGTATGTCTAAGTTGAAGTGTGAATGTAATGAAGTAATAAAGCTTAGTGAGATACCGAGTAACGTTTTGTGTATAGTCTTTCTTTCATATACAGTTCGTGCGGAGTTTAAATATGCGAAAAATAATATCTTCACTTTGAGTTACTTGTGAGATGCTTCCTTCGTCAGCATGACATAGATTGTTGTTATGGTTTGGCGCGCTGTGTGACATAGGATAGAGTATTCAAAAAATGTCTAGTAGATGTTTTTAGTGAATGTGAGAGGAGGCATGTTGGTTTAATTGCATCTGTACCTTATATGTCTGGTGGAATATCGTGTGTGATGCTATATGAGAATACATATTCTATATTTCATTATGCCGTAGGCACTGATTATTAACTCCTAATTAAGCGTAGCGTCTTGTATAAACTGAACAGTTTTTTTAGCAAAGGAAATAGTTTTAGTATTTTTGTGAGTATAATATTTACTTATGCAGGTTTCACCTTCTTTAGCAGTACAGATACAGACATTACCAGATCAGCCAGGAGTATATCAATACTATGATAAGGATGATAAGATACTGTATGTAGGTAAGGCTAAAAACTTAAAGAAACGGGTTAGTTCGTACTTTAATAAAATACATGATAACGCCAAGACCAATGTGTTGGTGAAGAAGATTGTGACGATAAAGCATATCGTTGTGCCTACTGAGACAGATGCATTACTGCTAGAAAATAACTTGATCAAGCAGTTACAGCCACGTTATAATGTATTGCTAAAGGACGATAAGAGTTATCCGTGGATATGTATTAAGAAAGAACCCTTTCCGAGAGTGTTTACTACACGTCGTATGGTGAAGGATGGATCAGAGTACTTCGGGCCTTATACGAGTATCAAGACTGTACATACGCTGATTGATTTGATTAAAGAATTGTATCCGTTGCGTACGTGTAATCTAGATTTGACGACTAGTAATGTGCGCAGTGGGAAGTATAAGGTATGCTTAGAGTATCATATCGGTAACTGTGGTGGGCCATGTGAAGAGCGCGAGAGTGATAAGCAATACGACAATAAGATCAGAGCTATCCGAGATATCTTGAAAGGGAATTTTAAAGAGAGTTTAAAGGAGTTTAAGGATTATATGATGGAGTTGGCTTCTAATATGGAGTTTGAGGAAGCACAAAAGGTCAAGGATAAAATAGATCTGTTAGAGAATTATCAGTCTAAGTCTACTATTGTTAGCTCTAAGATTAGCAATGTAGATGTGTTCTCTATCATCTCGGATGAAGGAGCTGCTTATGTGAATTTCTTACAAGTGTCTTATGGTGCGATCATTCGTTCGCATACGATGGAGTTGAAGAAGAAATTAGACGAGACAGATGAAGAGTTATTAGAGCTTGCGATTACGGAATTAAGAGAGCGCTTTCACTTGAATTCAAAAGAGATTATCGTTCCTTTCGATGTTGAGGTACAAGAAGGGATACATGTGACTGTACCTAAGCTTGGGGACAAGAAGAAATTACTAGACTTATCAGAGCGCAATGCTAAGTATTATAGAATAGATCAGCTTAAACAGATTAAGATAGTGGATCCTGAGCGTCATGTGAACCGTATCATGACACAGATGAAGAAGGACTTGCGTATGCATGTAGAGCCACGTCATATAGAGTGTTTTGATAACTCGAATATACAAGGGACTAATCCTGTGTCTGCTTGTGTTGTCTTTAAAGACGGAAAACCTAGTAAGAAAGACTATCGCCACTTCAATGTGAAGACTGTAGATGGGCCTAATGACTATGATACGATGGAGGAGATCGTGTATAGACGTTATAAGCGCGTGATAGAGGAAGGACAACCATTACCTGATCTTATCGTGATAGATGGAGGTAAGGGACAGTTAGGTGTTGCGGTTAATTGTCTTGAGCGATTAGGCATCAGAGGAAAGGTGGCTATTATCAGTTTAGCAGAGCGATTAGAAGAAATCTTCTATCCAGGAGATAGTGTTCCTCTGTATTTAGATAAGCGATCTGAGACGATGAAGGTGATCATACATCTTAGAGATGAAGCACACCGATTTGGTTTGACATTTCATAGAAACCAACGCAGTAAGAACGCAATAACAAGTGAGCTCGATGGAATCAGTGGTGTAGGGGAGAAAACTAAAACAACACTGATGAATCATTTTAAATCAACAAAGAGAATCAAAGAAGCTAGCTTAGAAGACTTAGAAAAAGTAATAGGAAAGTCAAAAGGGAAGCTTGTATTTGATTTTTTTCAAGTAAATTAGAGGAAAAATTAACATAGTGATGCATAGAATAATATTACTAGTATTTTGCTCTATCCTTTTAGCATCAAATAGTTATGCTTCAGAGGGAGAGAAAGATAGGCCAAAAGTAGGTTTAGTACTGAGTGGAGGTGGTGCTAAAGGATTAGCTCATATCGGAGTGCTAAAGGTACTTGAAGAAGAGGGAGTAAAAGTAGATTATATCGCTGGTACTAGTATGGGAGCCATCGTAGGAGGATTATATGCTTCTGGATATACTGCAAAAGAGTTAGACTCTATTTTTAATAGTATTGATGTATCGGCCTTGATAAAGGATTATATTCCTCGTATCTCTAAATCGTTTTATGAAAAAAAGAATGATGAGATTTATGCGTTGACTTTACCCTTTGATAAGTTTAGAATAGGATTTCCAAAAGCGTTGTCTAGAGGGATGTATAACTATAACCTGATGAATAAGCTATTAGCTCACGTTCGTCATGTTAGAGATTTTAGTGAGTTACAGATTCCGTTTTTATGTATTGCAACTGATTTAGAGACAGGAGAAGGAGTTGTTTTAAAAGAGGGATATTTACCACAGGTTATTTTAGCTAGTGGAGCGTTCCCTTCATTATTTGCTCCAGTGAAGATAGATGGAAAATACTTAATAGATGGAGGAGTTGTGAATAACTATCCTATCGATCAGTTACGAGAAATGGGGGCTGATATTGTAATAGGTGTTGATGTACAAGACGACCTTAAAACAATAGAAGAAATAGAAGGAGCTCCAGATTTGTTATTACAGATATCGAATTACTCTACGATTAATCAGATGAAGAATAAACTTCCTAAAACAGATGTGTACATTAAGCCTGATATTGTTGGTTATACTGTGGTGTCATTTGATAAGGGAGAACCTATTATTGAGAGAGGAGTTAATGCGGCGAATAAGGTTATTGTAGACTTAAAATTATTAGGAGGAGATAAGAACGTAGTGAAAGATCATTATGTTCCGAAAGAGTCAGATTCAATAGCAAT
The DNA here is from genome assembly GCF_001865835.1 of Myroides sp. ZB35. Lineage (NCBI taxonomy): Bacteria > Pseudomonadati > Bacteroidota > Flavobacteriia > Flavobacteriales > Flavobacteriaceae > Myroides > Myroides sp. ZB35. The sequence goes on from NZ_CP017769.1 coordinate 1,372,046, forward strand.
TACTAGTATTGATATTAAAGGGTTAAACAAGTATACTCGTAGATATATACATGGTAAATTAGGGTTTAAACCTAATAGTAAGATTTCTTTTGATCAACTAGCAAATGGTATCACACAGCTAAATGGTACTGAGAACTTTAGTAGTATGACCTACAAGTTTGAAGAAGATGGAGATAAGGATAAGATGAAAATGGAATTAGTGGAGAATCCTGTTAATCGTTATCTAAAACTCGGTGTACACTATGATGGATTATATAAAGCAGCAGCTTTAGTGAATGTTACTCAGAAGAATCTTTTTACGAAAAGTGATGTTGCTTCATTAGATTTAGCATTAGGAGATAATGTTCGTTATAACTTCAATTATTTTGTCGATAATGGATTCTACTGGAGTGTAGGAGTTTCTTCTAAATATAATCAGTTTAGTCGAGATCTGCCTTATACCATGTTAGTTGGGACTAGTGGAGGAGAGATGAATATAGAGAATGCGCCTGCTATGTTTGGGGTAGATTATGCAGATTTAGAAAATAAGTTATATTTCCAGACTTTTTATCAGCAGAAGTATTTGTTGAATATAGGTTTTGAACACAGATTCTTAGATATTAGAAGTAAGACTTTAAATTTACCTAACTCAAAGTTTGATAGGAATCACTATTTAGGTGGGTTTGCGAATGTAACGATGGATACTTATGACAATAAGTATTTTCCACGCAAAGGATTCTTATTTAAGGGAGAGTATAAAAACTATTTTTATTCAACAGAACATGAGAATTATGTTCCACATGAATTTGATAACTTTTCGACACTAACTGGACAAATAGGATATGCTACGCGTATCACAGATAAGTTAGCAGTAGATATCAAATCAAGGTTAGGAACTGTGATAGGAACTACTCCAAGTCTTGGATTTGGATATGCTTTAGGGGGATATGGATTTGCAGATCGAGATAACGTTATTCCTTTCTTCGGATATGAATTATTAGGTATCGGAGGAGATTCTTTCATTATGGGAGGTATTACTTTTGATTATGAAATATTCAAGAAGCACCATATTAATTTTACTGCTAATTATGCGAATGCAGGAGAGAAGATTTTTTCAAGTTCAGACTGGTTCACTAAGGCGAAGTATTCTGGGTATGCAGTAGGATATGGAATGCAGAGTATGATAGGACCTATAGAGGCTAAGTTTACGTATTCTCCAGAGACAGGTAGTACTTATACTATATTCTCAGTAGGATTCTGGTTCTAGGTGAGTAAGATTAGATTAAAAACGGGTATAGTAAAACGAATAGTTTTACTATACCCGTTTTTTTATTGTCTCAGAATGTGAAGACGTTGTTTGTTGATATGTGTATATAATTTGTATTTTGTTGTTGATATGTAAAATATATTTGGACAAAAAATTGTATAATTCATTTTTATTTCGATATTTGTGTTATTATGAAAACACAATGGGACGGTTTATTGGCTTATTTAAAGTTTCTCATCAAGCGCAAGCCTGAATGAGTACTTTTACTTTTTATATTATTCCTAATTAAACATTAGCCAAATGTTGTAATGTACCCTAGTGTATGTAGTGTAGTAGCTTATTATGACTTTTATAGCTACACCTTTCTATACATTTTGACCTGGCAGCTCTGTTGAGGTTGACTTCACAAGATATCTTTAGATGCATTGCCTTGTATGCTTGACGTTGTCTATTCTTTTATGTTTAATCAGGAATCTGAATCACCAACCAAAAATATTAAGTAATTATGCCTTTATATCATCACTTAGGGAGTATTCCCCCTAAACGTCACACCGTATTCCGAAAGGAAAATGGGGACTTATATTATGAGCAATTGTTTGGTACAATTGGCTTCGATGGTATGTATACCAATATGTATCACGAGCACCGACCTACTCAGGTAAAGAAGATTTTAGGACAGTATAGTATTGCGCCTAAAATAGCAAAGTCTAATCACATTCAATCTTATCGTTTACGTGGTTTTCAGGTAGCTCCTGAGAATGATTATTTAGAAAGCCGAAAAGCAGTTTTGACCAATAGTGACTGTACCATTGTATTAGCGGCACCTAAACAATCATTAAGAGATTACTTTTATAAAAACACGGATTCTGATGAATTAATTTTTATTCATAAGGGGACAGGTACATTGCGTACGATGTTAGGTAACCTTACTTTTAAGTATGGTGACTACCTGCTGATACCTCGAGGAATTATTTATCAGATCGATTTTGATACGGAAGATAATAGACTATTTATCGTAGAGTCTAGACGTCCTATCTATACTCCTAAGCGCTATCGCAATTGGTTTGGACAGTTATTAGAGCACTCTCCATTCTGTGAGCGTGATATCAGGCGCCCGGATGTATTAGAAACTTTTAATGAGACAGGAGATTTTCTTATTAAAGTAAGAAAGCAAGATGAGATATTTGAGATGGTCTATGCTACACATCCTTTTGATGTTGTGGGATATGATGGGTATAATTATCCATATGCATTCTCTATTCATGACTTCGAACCGATAACTGGGAGGATTCACCAACCACCACCAGTGCATCAGACATTTGAGACAGATGCATTCGTAGTGTGTTCTTTTGTACCACGTCTATATGACTATCATCCAGATTCTATTCCAGCGCCTTATAACCACAGTAATATTGATAGTGATGAGGTGTTGTATTATGTAGATGGAGACTTTATGAGTCGTAATGATATCGCTCCAGGGCATATCTCTCTGCATCCTGCAGGTATACCTCATGGACCACATCCTGGTGCAGCAGAGCGTTCGATAGGTAAGACTGAAACACAAGAATTGGCAGTGATGGTAGATACTTTTAAACCTCTTATGGTAACTGAAGAGGCGATGAAGATAGCAGATGAACAATATTACCAATCGTGGTTAGAACCTGAGAAATAAGAATCAAACAACAACCTAAAAACTATATATTATGAGTAAAGAAGTAAAGTCAGTTGAATTTGGCTTAGAAAAAATATTTGAAGGAGCGCAAGATTTCTTGCCTCTATTAGGAACAGATTACGTAGAATTTATTGTAGGAAATGCTAAGCAGGCGGCTCATTTTTATAAAACAGCTTTTGGTTTTCAATCTTTGGCGTATGCCGGATTAGAGACAGGAGTAAGAGATAGAGCGTCTTACGTGTTGGTACAGGATAAAATCAGAATAGTATTGACTACACCTTTAACGGCAGAGTCAGAATTAAATAACCATATCGTACAACATGGTGATGGTGTAAAAGTGGTGGCATTATGGGTGGAAGATGCTCGCAAAGCGTATGAAGAAACAACTAGTCGTGGTGCAAAGTCATTTATGGCACCTACTGTAGAGAAAGATGAGTTCGGTGAAGTAGTGCGTGCAGGTATCTATACGTATGGTGAGACGGTACATATGTTCGTAGAACGCAAGAATTATACAGGTACATTCTTACCAGGATTTAAAAAATGGGAGAGTGATTATAACCCTACTCCGGTTGGATTAAAATACGTAGATCACATGGTAGGTAATGTGGGATGGAATGAGATGAATACTTGGGTAAAGTGGTATGAGGATGTGATGGGATTCGTAAACTTCTTATCTTTCGATGATAAACAAATCAATACGGAGTATTCTGCCTTAATGAGTAAGGTAATGTCTAATGGCAATGGGCGTATTAAATTCCCTATTAATGAGCCTGCAGAAGGTGCGAAAAGATCACAAGTAGAAGAGTATTTAGACTTCTATAATGGTCCTGGAGTACAACATATCGCTGTAGCTACCGATGATATCATTAAGACTGTAGCTGCTATGAAAGATAGAGGAGTTGAGTTTTTATCTGCTCCACCACAAGCATATTATGATATGATACCTGCTCGACTAGGGGTACATATGGATATGATGAAGGAGGATATTAAAGAACTTCAGAAGCTCGGTATCATGATTGACGCCGATGAAGAAGGATATTTATTACAGATATTTACGAAGCCTGTAGAGGATAGACCGACTTTATTCTTCGAAATTATTCAGAGAATGGGAGCAAGAGGATTTGGTGCAGGTAACTTTAAAGCCTTATTTGAGTCAATAGAGCGTGAACAAGAGAAAAGAGGAACACTTTAAGATTCAGTTAATTAAATATTAAAACAGGTCTTTTGGAGACTTGTTTGGTTAAATAAAAGTTAAAAACCAATTAGGGTGGTAATAGTCCGTAAAAAGCTATACATTTGCACTCGCAAAAATAAGGTCGTCATAAGCTTTATTTGAGTGTAATAAATTTTTCATAATTTATAGTTTTTTGGTTGGTTAATAGCATAAAAACTCAGTCATTTCTTTGGCTGGGTTTTTTTGTTTGCTATTTTTGAATAAAAAACAACCAATATGAAAAAGAATCTTCTAATATTACTTGTGTGTGTGTTTACCACAAGTATTCTGTACTCACAATCTTCTGTGAAGGCTTTTGATAAAGGTGAATTCCTGAAATTTAGAATTAGTTATGGGTTATTAAATGCTGGTATAGCTACTTTGCGTTTGACAGATACTGTCCAGAATGGCGTCCCTGTTTACCATGCTAAAGGAATTGGTTATACTACAGGTGTGCCTAAGATGTTTTTTAAAGTATATGATAACTACGAGAGTTATTTTGAAAAGAAAGAGGTAATTCCTCATCGTTTTATTCGAAAAATAGATGAAGGTGGCTATACAAAGGACCAGGAAGGGTGGTTTAACTACAAGAATATGAAAGTCACTGTAAAGGATTATGAGAAGAAGACAGAGAAGCAATATACAGTTACTAAAAGCGTGCAAGATATCGTATCTTCCTTTTACTATTTGCGTAAATATCCTGGGTTAAATGATCTTAAAGTAGGTGAGTCTGTAGAGATAGATATGTTCTTCGATGGAGAAATATTTAAATTTAAATTAAAATATCTAGGAGAGGAAGTTTTAAAGACAAATTTTGGTAAATTGAAAACTTTAAAGTTTCGTCCTTATGTGATGGCAGGCCGTGTGTTTAAAGAGAAGGAAAGTTTGACAGTTTGGGTAAGTGCTGATGCTAATAAAGTGCCAGTACGTATCAAAGCCAGCCTTGCAGTAGGTTCTCTAAAAGCTGATTTAGAGGAGTATAAGAATTTAGTGACGAAGCTAGAGTTCGTAAAATAATTAGTTAATAAAAGTATGATCGATAAAAAATTCTCTGAGGTAGTGGATCGCTTTAATGATTTAGGAATTAAGGCAGAAACTCAAATAGAAGGCATGTTGTATGCTAAACCTATTACGTATTGGGATTATATCCAAACTGATGCATTGCTAAATCTCCAGACTCAGAGAACCGTCTTGCCCGATGAGATGGTGTTTATTATGTATCATCAAGTGAATGAGCTATTATTTAAAATGATATTGTGGGAGCTGAATCAGGTAAGTGAGTGTAATGATGAGAGCCTAACAGTAGAGTTCTTTAAAGAACGGCTAGCTAGAATAAGTCGTTATTTTGATATGCTTACGTCTTCGTTTACGATTATGAAAGATGGAATGGAGGTAGAACAGTATTTGAAATTTAGGAATACTTTAGCTCCTGCAAGTGGATTTCAGAGTAGTCAGTATCGATTAATTGAGTTTGGTTGTACAGATTGGATTAATTTAATCGATAAGAGATTTGTAAATGATTTACCACAAAATATTTCTGAAAAAGAGGCGTTAGAATATATGTATTGGCAGGCAGCAGGTAAAGACTATAAGACAGGAGAGAAGTCATATCTATTGAAAGAGTTTGAAAACAGATATTGTGAAACTTTTGTTAAAGCCATGAAAGATTATGAAAAAACAAATTTATGGCAGAAATTTGTGAAATTACCCCTAGAAGCCAAATCAGATAAGGGGTTGATAGAAGCGATGCGCCATTTTGATAAAACAGTTAATGTTGTATGGGTAATGGGGCATTATGAAGCTGCACTTAAGTATCTTGAAAGTCATCCAGGAGAAACAAAAGAAGCTACTGGAGGAAGTGATTGGAAAAAGTATATGTTGCCACAATATCAGAAGCGCATATTCTTTCCAGAGTTATGGAGTGAGGAAGAAAAAGCGAATTGGGGGAAATAGTAAAGGAGAAGAAGTTGAAAATAAAGATATTTTAGAGTTTTGAAGCAATTTATTTATAGTGTACTAATCGCTACAGCACTTATCTCATGTAAAAAAACGGAAGAGGTTACTATAGAAGCCCAACCAGAAAAAGAGCATGTAGAAGAGATTGTAGGAGAATTATATGGTTTTGATTTAAAAGATTACGTTTTAGTAGAAGATACTATTCGAAGTGGAGATAATATTGGGAAGATCTTCGGGAATAATAATATTGGTTCTACTGAAGTTCATAATATAGTTACGCAAGTAAAAGATACATTCAATGTACGTAATATTCGCGTTGGTCAACCTTATGCTTTGGTTAAGTATAGAAAGGATCAAGAGAAGTTAGCTGCATTTATCTATCATCCTAATATATCTGGATATCAGGTTATCGATTTGCGTGACTCGATTAGTGCTTACACAATTACTTATCCAGTAACTATTAAGCGTAGAACAGTTGCTTCAGAAATAGAAGGATCGCTTTCATTAAGTTTAAGTAAAGAAGGTGTAGATCAATCTCTAGCGACTAAAATGTCACAGATCTTTGCATGGTCTATTGACTTCTTTAAATTACAACCAGAAGACAGATTTGCTTTTACAATAGAGGAAAAGTATATTAATGATACTATTTATTTAGGAGTGTCTAAGATAGATGCTGCTTACTTTAGATATCGTGGGAAGGATTTGTATTCTTTTCCTTATAAAAGACAAGATTCTAAAGCTACTGAATATTTTGATAAAGAGGGACGACCAATGAAGAGTATGTTCTTAAAGGCTCCTTTGAAGTTCTTTAGAATTACTTCAAAATATTCAAAAAATCGTTTTCACCCTGTACAGAAGAAATGGAAGTCTCATAATGGAACAGATTATGCAGCTCCTACAGGAACGCCAATCATGACTACTGCATCTGGTGTAGTAGAAAGAGCTGGATATACAGCAGGAAATGGTAACTTTGTAAAAGTAAAACACAATGGTACATATTCTACTCAATATTTACATATGTCTAAAATACTTGTAAAAGTAGGACAGAGAGTAGATCAAGGACAGACAATAGGACTTGTAGGAAGTACAGGTCTAGCGACTGGACCACACGTATGTTACCGTTTTTGGAAAAACGGGGTACAGGTAGATCCATTGAGTCAATCTTTACCTAACTCTGTGCCAATGGAAAAGAGAGATTTGCCAGCATTCAAAGAGTATATTACACCACTTAAAGCTGAATTAGATAAAGCATTAAACGAAAAATTTAAAGGAGAATAAAAGTTAGTTAGTTGTAGAGATGTTAGAGAGTATAAATCCTTCTGGAACTTTAGCTTGGAAGAAGCTTAGGGAGCATTACGGTCAAATGGAGTTTGTTCAGATGCAAAAATTGTTTGCTGAGGATCCTGAAAGAGCTAATAAAATGAATATTCAGTGGGAAGATTTCTTGCTAGATTATTCAAAAAATAAGATTACAGAGGAAACAATAAATATATTGTTAGAGCTTGCTAATGAATTGAATCTAAAAGAAGCAATTCAAGCAATGTATAAAGGAGATATTATTAATGCAACTGAGAAAAGAGCTGTATTGCATACGGCCTTAAGAGATTTGTCTCCTAATTCTTCTGTTCTTGTTCATGGAGAGAACGTTCTAACAGAGATACAAGATACTCGCAAACGAATTAAAGAATTTACTGCTAAGGTATTAAATGGTTCTTATACTTCTCATTCAGGTAAGAAATTTACCGATGTTATTAATGTAGGTATAGGGGGGTCAGACTTAGGTCCTAAAATGGTAGTACATGCATTAGCTAACTATCGTACTGAATTAGGAATGCATTATATTTCTAATGTTGATGATGATTATTTACAATCAGTATTAAATAAACTTAATCCTGAGACTACTTTAGTTCTTATTGTTTCTAAGACATTTACTACTCAAGAGACAATAGAGAATGCAAAGAAGATTAAATCTTGGTTAGAAGGTCATCTTGGAACTATTGATTTGAGTGCTCATTATGTAGGTGTTTCTGTAGCGATAGAAGAGGCGATGAGCTTTGGAGTAAAACGAGAGAACATTTATCCTATGTGGGATTTTGTTGGAGGACGATTTTCTCTGTGGAGTGCTGTTGGAATTTCTATTGCTTTGGCTGTGGGATATGATCACTTTGAAGAACTTCTAGAAGGAGCGTATGCTATGGATACACACTTTAAAGAAGCTGATTTTAAAGATAACTTACCTGTGGTAATGGCTCTTCTAAGTGTGTGGTATAATAACTTCTATGGATATGAGACAGAAGCTGTCGTTCCTTATAGTCAGTTACTTGGTAAGTTACCTGCTCACTTACAGCAGATGATTATGGAGAGTAACGGTAAAAATAAGGATAGAAGTGGAGCACCAGTCAATTATCAAACAGGTACACTAATATGGGGAGAAGTAGGAGTTTCTGCTCAGCATGCTTTCTTTCAGTTATTTCACCAAGGAACTAAGGTAATTCCTATTGACTTTATTGGTTTTGTAAACCCTCATTTCAAGGAGAGCACTAATCATGATATATTGATGTCTAACTTCTTTGGTCAAAGCGAAGCTTTGCTAAACGGAAAGATAGGGGAAGAGTATGAAAGTGATGGAGGACCTTTTTTAAGTAACTTTAGAGAGTTTTGTGGTAATAAACCATCAAATACAATTTTAATTGACAAATTAACCCCTAAAAGTTTAGGTGAGTTAATCGCACTATATGAACATAAGACGTTTGTTCAAGGGGTAATTTGGAATATTTATAGCTTCGATCAGTTCGGTGTAGAGTACGGAAAGATTTTGGCAAAGAATATACAAAATGAAATTAAATCTAAAAATATATGTGAACATGATAGTTCAACTGCTTTTTTATTGCGTTATTTTGTGAAAAATAGAGTTGTAGAATAAGTCTAAATAGTGATAAAACGTTAATTTTAATGTTTTGGTAACATTGAGTATAGATGTTTTTGTACATTTGTTGCGAAAATAATTTTATCACTTACACTTACAAAATGAAAAACTTGAAGAACTGGATGCTGATGATGGTAATGGTATTTACCTCAGTATCTGCACTTTCACAAAACAAAATTACTGGTGTTGTTATAGATGGTGAATTCCAATCGGGATTACCTGGAGCGGCAATCATAGTAAAAGGAACTCTGAACGGCGCATCATCTGACATGGATGGTAAGTTCGAACTGAATGTTTCTGAGGATAAAGGAGAAGTTGTTATCTCTTTTATTGGATATCAGTCTAAGACTGTAGCTTTCAAAGTTGGCGCTGATAAGAAAGTAGATCTTGGGTCTGTAGTACTTGCTGCTGATCAAAATATGTTAGATGACATCGTTATTATGGGTGTTGCAGACGTAGCAAAAGATCGTAAAACTCCAGTGGCTGTTTCTACAATTAAAGCTGCTGAAATTCAAGAGAAACTTGGTTCTCAAGAGTTTCCTGAAATTTTAAACACAACTCCATCTGTGTATGCTTCTAAAGGAGGTGGAGGTTATGGAGATTCTAATATTAATATTCGTGGATTTGATCAAAGAAACGTTGCTGTATTAATTAATGGTATGCCTGTTAATGATATGGAAGGTGGCGCTGTGTATTGGTCTAACTGGGCTGGTTTAGCAGATGTTACTTCAGCTATGCAGGTTCAACGTGGATTAGGATCATCTAAAATTGCTATTTCTTCAGTAGGAGGAACTATTAATGTTTTAACTCGTACTTCTGATGCTAGAGAAGGCGGATCTATTTCTGCAGGTGTTGGTAATAATGATTACTTTAAGGGATTAGCATCTTATAATACAGGTGTTTTAGAAAATGGACTTTCTGCATCTATCTTATTAGGTTATACTAGAGGTAATGGTTATGTTGAAGGAACAGGGTTCGAAGGGGTGAACTACTATTTAGGTTTAGGGTATAAATCTAAAGATAGCCGCCATAATGTACAGTTTACATTTACTGGAGCAAAACAAGATCACGATCAACGTAGTACTTCAATGTCAATTGCGAACATTAAGAAGTTTAATAATGGTGAGTTAAACAAAAGGTATAATCCAGATACAGGATTTTATAATGGAGATAGATTTAACTTTAGATCTAACTATTATAATAAACCAGTTATGTCAGTAAACTATGATTTCAATATTAATGAAACATGGACTTTTGGAGCTGTAGTTTATGCTTCTTGGGGACGTGGAGGAGGAACTGGAACAATTGGAGGAGGACCTAATGGTTACAGAGACTTTGGTACAGAAGTAAGAGATATTAATGGACATATGCGTTTCGATGATATTGCTGCATGGAATAGAGGAGAAAAAATTGCTGACTGGAACAATTCAAGTAATATCGCTAACGCAGATGGTAACTATTATGTAGATACAAATTATAAAAATGCTGGTGATGGTGGATGGGCTAGAAGATCTAGTATTAATTCACATGACTGGTATGGAACTGTAATGAATATGAATGCTAAGATAAATCAGAACTGGAATGTTGATTTTGGTTTAGATGCTCGTATTTATAAAGGATATCACTATCAATTATTGGATAATTTAATGGGGGCAGATGGATTCCAAGTTAGTAATAATAAGAACTTTGAGAAACCATATATTGTAAATCAAACGTATGCCGCTAAAGCTACTATGAACCCTTGGGTTGATTGGAATGGTAGAGAGAAAGTTGGATATCACAATGATGGTAATGTTAAATGGTTAGGAGGATTTGGACAAGTTGAATATTCAAAAGATAATCTTTCGGTATTCGTTCAAGGAGCTATTTCTAATCAATGGATGCAAAGAGTTGATTACTTTAATTATAAAGCAGAATCAGGAGACCAAAAAACATCTTGGGAAAGTATCTTAGGAGGTAGTATTAAAGGGGGAGCTAACTATAATATTAACGAGAATCATAATGTTTTTGTTAACGCTGGTTATTTTTCACGTCAACCATTTATGAATAATGGAGTTTATTTAAACAACACTAATAAACTTAATCCTGATCTTACTAATGAAAAAGTATTTGGTTTAGAAGCTGGTTATGGTTTCAGAAGTGAAAAAGTTAGAGCAAATGTTAACGTATACAGAACTTCTTGGAAAGATAGAGTAACTAGAGCAACAGGTAGATTTGACAGTGGTGAAATAGGATCAAATGGTAAACCTGTTCAGATTAATGGTTATGCTACTTTAGTTGGGGTAGAGCAAATTCATACTGGAGTTGAAATGGATTTCTTATATAATCCAATTGACAAGTTAAATATTACTGGGTCATTCTCATGGGGTGATTGGAAATATGCTTCAAATGTAACAGGTTCGTTCTATAATGAAGATAATAATGAGCCTATTTATGTTGAACCAGGAAATCCTGCTTCAGGATTTCAAACGAAGACGTTGTATATAGATGGAGCAAAAGTAGGAGGAGCTCCTCAATTTATTATTAACTTAGGGGCTAATTATGAAATTGTTAAAGGTCTTAAAGTAGATGCTAACTATAGATATAATGATAACTTTTATGGATCATTGGCAATTGATACAGCAGATAAAGCTGGTAAAAATGGTTCAATGAAACTTCCAGCTTTCAATTTATTTGATGCGGGTCTTTCTTACAGATTACCTGTTGGAAAAGAGAAAACAAATTCAGTTACTATGCGTCTTAACGTAAATAACGTATTTGATACAACTTATATTTCTTCAGCTAGAACTAATTATGAGGCTATCCCTGGAGAAGCTACTTGGAAAGGTGTTAGTGAGAGAAATGAAGTTATGTTAGGTGCAGGTAGAACTTGGAACTTTACATTACGTTATAACTTCTAATAAGTTATCACAAAATATATACAAAAAAGGAGATCATTTATGGTCTCCTTTTTTTATTGCTTAAATTTAGGGTTGTAATAGAAATTTGAAATTATGGCAAAATATAAATTTGGAAAGTCGGAGTTATATGTTCCAGCTTTGTCTTTCGGAGGTAATGTGTTTGGATGGACTTTAGATGAGAAAGAATCATTTAAGATGTTAGATGAGTTATATGACAATGGACTAACTTTTATAGATACAGCTAATAACTATTCTCATTGGGCGCCAGGTAATGTAGGTGGTGAATCTGAAGCAATAATAGGAAAGTGGTTTAAAGAGAGTAAGAAGCGTCACGATATCGTTCTTTCTACTAAGGTAGGTGGTACTATGGGAGATGGAACAAAAGGACTTAAGAAAGCGTACATTGAAGGATGTGTGGACGCTTCATTGAAGAGATTGAATACAGATTATATTGATTTATACTTCTCTCACTATGATGACTTAGAGACTTCACAAGAAGAAACGATGGAGACTTTTAATAGTTTAGTTAAGGCTGGTAAAGTAAGATATTTAGGAGCGTCTAATCTCGAGGTTGAACGCATTGATTCAAGTAATGCTATTGCACGAGAAAAGGGATGGGCAGAGTATATCGCTATACAGCCCCTTTATAACCTTTATGATAGAGAGAAGTATGAGCATGAATACTTGCCTTTAGTAGAAGAAGAGAAACTTGCTGTAATGAGCTATTTTGCATTAGCAAGTGGTTTCTTAAGTGGAAAGTATAGAAACTTAGATGATATAGAAGGTAGTTCTAGAAAGGATATGGTGAAAGGGTATATTAATGAGAGGGGAATGCGTATTATAGATCAACTAGAGATATTAGCAAAACAACACAATGCCACTATTGCAGAGATTGCTATAGCATGGCAAGTACACAAACCTTCTATTAGTACTCCTATCGTTAGTGCTACATCGAGCTCTCAGTTAAAAAGTTTGATCCGTTCTACAGAGATAAAGTTATCAGTAGAAGAGATAGCTCTATTAGATAAAGAGAGTGAATATTAATAGACAGGAAATTCAAAATAAATAAAAAGGCAGACCTTTAAAAGTCTGCCTTTTTGTTATTGTAAAAGCTCTGATTAATTAATCGTAGCTCCGTTTTTTACATTTTGGTCGTCTGGATTCACGAATACTAACTTACCATCTTGGTCTTCAGTCATTAGGATCATACCTTGACTCTCCACCCCTCTTAGCGCACGAGGAGCCAGGTTCGCTAATACAGTCACTCTCTTACCGATGATATCCTCAGGTTTGAAGTGTTCAGCAATACCTGATACGATAGTACGCACATCCATACCAGTATCTACTTTTAATACCAATAGCTTATTTGCTTTTGGCATTTTCTCAGCTTCTACGATAGTCCCTACACGTAAGTCTAACTTAGCGAAGTCTTCATAAGTAGCAGTGTCTTTTTGTGGCTCTACTACTTTTGCAGCAGCGGCATTTGCTTTTTTAGAAGCTTCTAGGCGATCCAATTGTTTTTGCACCTCTTCATCTTCTATCTTAGCGAATAATAGCTCAGCTTGTCCGATAGTGTGTCCTGTAGGTAATAATACTTTGTCTTCTGCGATAGTACTCCATTGGATAGGAGTATCTATTTTTAGAATAGATTTCAGTTTGTTAGCAGTGAATGGTAAGAATGGTTCAGCTAAAGTACTTAACGCAGCAGCTATTTGTAAGGCTACATACATCTGTGTTTTTACTCTTTCAGGGTTCTCCTTGATTAGTTTCCAAGGTTCCTCATCAGCTAAGTATTTATTACCTAGACGAGCTACATTCATCATCTCTGACAATGCTTCTCTGAATCTATAGCGTTCTACTGAACTTTCGATTACACTAGGATAAGCTCTTAACTCAGTTAATGTAGCGATATCAACATCAGAGAATTCATTAGGTTGAGGCACTACACCTTCGTAATATTTATTAGTCAATACTACCACACGGTTAATAAAGTTACCGAAGATAGCTACTAATTCATTGTTATTTCTAGCTTGGAAGTCTTTCCAAGTAAAGTCGTTGTCTTTTGTCTCAGGAGCGTTAGAAGTCAAGGCATAACGCAATACATCTTGTTTTCCAGGGAAATCTTCTAAGTACTCGTGTAACCATACTGCCCAGTTTTTAGACGTAGATAGTTTGTTTCCTTCTAAGTTCAAGAACTCATTAGCAGGTACGTTATCAGGTAAGATATAGCTTCCTTCTGCTTTCAACATCGCAGGGAATATTACACAGTGGAATACAATATTATCCTTACCGATGAAGTGTACTAACTTCGTATCATCAGACTTCCAGTATGGTTCCCAGTCTTTACCTTCTCTCTGAGCCCATTCTTTAGTAGATGAGATGTATCCGATAGGAGCATCAAACCATACATAAAGAACTTTCCCTTCAGCACCTTCTACAGGTACAGGGATACCCCAGTCTAAGTCACGCGTTACAGCACGAGGCTTTAACCCATCCTCTAGCCAAGACTTAACTTGTCCGTATACATTAGGTTTCCAGTCATTTTTATGACCTTCTAGGATCCACTCACGTAAGAATGTATCGTATTGGTCTAATGGTAAAAACCAGTGTTTAGTTGACTTTAAGATTGGTTTAGTCCCAGTGATAGTAGACTTAGGATTGATTAAATCTGTTGCATTTAATGAAGTACCACATTTTTCACATTGATCTCCATAAGCCTCTTCATTACCACATTTAGGACAAGTACCAGTCACAAAGCGGTCAGCTAAGAACTGATCAGCTTTCTCATCGTATAATTGTTCTGTAACTTCTTCTATGAATTTACCTTCGTTGTATAACTTCTTGAAGAATTCAGAAGCTGTTTGGTGGTGAATAGAAGATGAAGTACGAGAGTAATTGTCTAAAGAGATACCGAAATCCATAAAAGATTGCTTGATAATACCATTGTATTTATCAATTACTTGTTGAGGAGTAATTCCCTCTTTTTTAGCTTTCATAGAAATAGCTACTCCGTGCTCATCACTTCCACATATAAACGCTACGTCCTTTCCTTGCAAACGCAAGAATCTTGCATAAATATCAGCAGGTACATATACACCAGCTAAGTGCCCGATATGGATAGGTCCATTCGTATAAGGCAATGCTGCTGTAATAGTATATCTTTTAGGTTCTTGTATCATATATCAATTACTGTTAATATCAAACGAATTTAATAAGAATGCAAAAATAAACAATAGTAACGGATTACGACTATTTATTTTTGAGCTTAATTCGCGATAGGTTATCTATTGTTGAATTTAAATTAAAAAGACCTTAGAACTAGTCAAATAATTCTAAGGCCTTACTAATTTATCAAATGAAGAAAGCTTTTTACTCCTGAGCTTTCTGTTCTTGAATATTTTTTTTCATACTCTCATCCATTTTGAAACTTCCATTAGTAGCAGAAGAACTATTCTCTCCAGTACCGTGCATAGGTATAGCCATTGTACCATTGTCATCATTTGTTTTCGTAGTAGAAGACTTTATTGATGTTGATTCGGCAGGAGTAGTGGCTTTGTTTTCTTTGCAGCCTACAGTCATGATTGCCATAGCAGCCATTAGTATAATGTGTTTATTCATGGTGTGAGTAGTATTGTTGTTTTTATATAATCTAATCTATTTTGGGTTGAATGTCAGATTGATCTAATTCAGCTGTTGATAAAGGTAAAGCTTTTCTTTTACCTTTTAAACAAAAGAAGAATAGACAACTGAAGATGCAGTTAAACCAAAACATATAACCTCCTAGATGGAAGTAAAACTTCATATGCTTGTGCGAAGTTCTAGTAAAGTCGATATACGTATAGTAAGCGCCTATAACTCCTATGATAAGTAAAACTACTGTAACGATATTAGCAATCGGTCTTGAAGAGAAATACTTAAATAGAGCTAAGATAATAATTAGCGCTACCTGAATACCAAATATAATTAATGCAGTCTTCCAAGGCGTCTTAAATACAGTGTACTGTTTATACATTAGCGAAATACCTACTCTTCCTAAGAAAGACATCTTAGAGATAAGTACAGCAGATATTATCGCTAGACTAAGCTGTATAAATACTAAAATAGTAATATTCTTTCCCATTATTTCTAGTTAATAGACCATCCGTTTTCTTCACTATAGCGAAGTTTGTACTTCTTAGTAATAAACTTGGTATTCGGGTTTTTATCTTTAGAGAAAACGATAAAAGGAGTATACTGTTTAGATAGCATGACAGAGGCAGTAGCAGATTTCTTACTTCTGTTATTCAGTTGTAGATTATTGCTTTTATCTAATGTATATTCTATTGTTTTGACAGTTATCTTATCACTTTTTTGATTGATTACATAAGGGTGTGCTTTCTCAGCTAGCTTTACCGTTACATTCCAGATAGAGTCTTTAGACAACCATTTTTTCTTAGCAGACTCATTCTCAAATTCTATATAACCTTCTTTTTCCAATATTTTGTATTGATTGATCTGAAGGCTGTCTTTTTTCTTTCTAAATTTCTTAGTTCCTAGTTGAATTGTTGTACTCTCAAATTCAGGTTTGTCTTCTAAGTGAGCTTCTATAGTATCAAGAGCTTTAGAAGAAGTAATATCCTTATTGTTACAACTACTCAATAATACCACTAAAAATAGTGATAATGTAGTAAGCATTGTTCTTGTTTTCATAGCTTAAATTTTAACCAAAAGTACAAAAAAAGAGATTATATGGATAACTATTTTAAAAATGTTTGTCGTTTGAATATTAGGTGTTTATGTATAATGAAAGAGGTCGCTATACAGCGACCTCTAGTTTATTTATGCTTAAGTAATATTTAGTTTCTTACCCAGATTTCAACATCTTTTTGAAGTTTCTTTCCATTAGAACTAACCTTCATATTCATTGATGTTTTTCCTGTTTTTTCATTTGTTTTGATGACTAATTCATCTCCTTCTATAGTAGCATAACCAAACTCATTTTCTAAGTTCTTTACAGACTTTTCGATTAAGTTATATGGGCTATCTTGATCTACTACGATATCTTTAAGCGCTACTCTGAATTCTTTGTTTGGTTTTAATACTATTTGGTTCACTAAGATTTCAGGAGCATTATTATCTTGGAAGAAAGGTACAGAAGGGAACCAAAAATAACCATTAACGTCATTATAAGAAGAAGATTCTTGATTTCCACCTTCCATGAAGGCTTGACCTTTTAGAGCACCTGTATTAGATACTATTCTAGTCCAGTTATAACTTCCATTACTCCCCCATCCTGGTCTTTTTATTAATAATACTAAATCATCTTTGATAGGATCTACTCTAAGTCCAGCAGCATAGAACTCTAGATTATTCCCCATATCATCTTGACCTAGTTCATAGAATTCACTGTTTAACTCGCCTGTTTTGGTATCGAATTTAGCTACCTTGTTTCCACCGTTCCAAGCCCCGTCATTTGCTATCCAATAGATAGCATCTTCTTTCATACTTGGAGACATAGAACCAGGATTCCATGCACCCCATTTACCTTGGATTGGAGCAACTGCAATATTATAAGTTTTAATGTCTTGTGTGTCTTTAGGGTTGATACGTTCTATTTCACTGCCTTTACCTGCCCATACGATACCGTTTTTGTCTAGAGTTACTTGTGTATATCCACCTGCCTTTGTATCGATTATAGTATCTGTATCCGTATTGATGATTGTTAAGCCTTTACCTTGTACTACCGCATATACTTTACCATCTACATAGACCATATTACCTGTCATTGAGGTAACACCTGCTACATTACCACTAACCACCTTGTCATTGGTATTTAGAATAACGATTCCGTTAGTCGTAGCGATGTATGCTTTATGATCTGAAATTCCTACGAAAGAGTTCGCCTGAGCACCAGGTATCTCTTTTATAGTTTTTACTTCCTTAAAGTCCTTATCTGTGATTACTAATTTATTTTCTTGTTTAGAGATAATGTAATAATTCTCACCGAACGCTACCCCCATTGTAGTTGTTGCTCCTAAAGTATTACCATTATTAGCCTCTCTATATATTCTATATTTTCTATTTAAACCATAGTCTAAGAAATTCACACTTCCCTTATCTGTTCCAAACCAGTCTTCATTAGCGATATAGAAACCACTAGGTTGTATCAGAGGAGTAGGTGCAGAAGGCGGGATGATTCTAAAACCATCTTCATTTTGATTATTATCGTCAGAGCTACAAGCAAAGGTTAATGCCAGAAGCGAAAAAACTAGTGAGCGAGTCAAAATTTTTTTAGTCATAGTAGTTTATTTGTTTTTTATGTTATCTACAAAAATAAGGCTTCATCCATGCGAACAAAGACTTTTTGTTTTCTTTTTTTAAAGAACACCTATAAATAGGAGTATTTTACTATTTTAGAGGAATAAAGAATAGAGTAATATGAGAAAAATAGGAAGTTTGTTATTTGCGAGTGTATTGTTGTTTTCGTGTACAGAGAAACAACAGTCATCAAATAATCCAATCAATACAGAAGACCAACCAGCATTAACACTTACAGTAGCTGAGGCGAAGAAGATTATAGAGTTGCCTTTACATTGTATAGAATTAGAATATCCTAATCGACTGGGACAAACACTAGGCAGTAATGATGACCTAAAGAATCCTAAGGCATTGCGTCCTATATTTTATGGATGTTTTGACTGGCATTCTTCAGTACACGGCTTTTGGTCTATTGTTACTTTATTACAGAAGTTTCCGGAGTTAGACGCAGATGGACAGATACGCACTAGACTAAATAATCTGATTACAGATGAGAATGTAGCAGTGGAGTTAGCTTTTTTCCATGACCCTAATAATAAGAACTTTGAACGTACGTATGGTTGGGCATGGTTGTTTCAGCTTCATGGAGCTTTAACCCAATGGCAAGATGCTGATGCGCAACGCTGGGCGAAGACGATAGAGCCATTAGCGAAGATTATGGAAGAGCGTTATGCGGAGTACTTACCTAAGCTATTATACCCAATACGCACAGGTACACATGACAATACTGCTTTCGGGCTATCACTATCACTAGATTATGCACGTCAGATGGGTAATAAAGCATTTGAGCAATTAATAGTAACGAATGCTAAACGCCTGTATGGTGAGGATAAGGGGTGTAATATTGCCTTCGAACCTAGTGGACATGACTTTTTATCACCATGTTTAGAGGAAGCTCGTCTGATGAGTCAAGTAATGAATCAAGATGAGTATCGCACTTGGACTAAGGCATTCTTACCACAGTTATTTGATCAGAACTTTACCATAGAAGTAGCTAAGGTATCTGATCGATCAGACGGACATTTAGTACATTTAGATGGATTGAACTTTAGTAGAGCTACTTGTTTTAAAGAAATAGGGAAGGCATTACCAGAGTTAGCGCCTAATCTGAATGCGTTGTCAGTTCAACACTTTAATAATTCGTTTGGCAATATTACAGGAGACGATTATATGGGTAGTCACTGGTTAGGTACTTTTGCCTTGTACACATTAATACACCAGTAACCTTAATAGTAGATAAATAAGAAAACACAATAGAAGTAGTATGACATTAAGAGAAATGTTTAGCATCGAGGATAAGGATAGAGACCTATCTGTAGAGGCAGTAAGGAATATATTCAGCTTATCTATTGTACAGAGTTTATATTATAATAGATGGCTTTTATTAAGAGATGATGAGAATGTAGAAGATTTCTTAGAAGCTTTTGATGTGATAGGTAAGGATAAGGAAACGAGTAATCAGTTTGCTATATATTTTCAAGAAGATGAGTTCAATACTCGTATCGTTATCTCTCGAGATTATATTAATGGGGAAGGAGAAAAGGATGCAGAGATGTATCACTACTTTATACGCAGAGTAGGGATGGATGTAAGTGATGTACTTGTATTCTACCAAGAGCACAATGCTTATAATGATCAGTTATCATTGCTTACTCCTAAAGATGAGATGCATAAGAGTAGAGCAGTAGATTGGTTTAGTAGTGTATGTGATCTATTGTATTCTGTTAATCACTTTTTTGAGTTCGATGACAAGATTGCTAATATGGTGGAGCACGCACAGATGTTTAGCATAGAGGCTATTAATCAAGAGCCAGAGATAGACTCCATATTCTACAATGGGATTATGTATCGCGTAGTCAGTATACGCACTGGACTAGATCTACTTAAAGGGCTAAAAGGAGTAAATGATCAGAACGAAGAGTTATTTACACTAGATAATTTAGTGTACGACTTAAGTGATGAGAACTCTTTCTTCTTAGTAGTGGATAATGATGCAGAACTAGAAGAACTAGAAGTGCTTAACTTCATAGAAGACTATGAGATAGACATACAGGGATATATATTCTTAGGCGATCTAAAGGTAACAGATTCTTTGTTTTGTCAGGAACTAGACTTTTCTCCGATGTTGATTGTGATGGGAGATTTGGTTGTGAAGAACGCTTATTTCTGTGGGAACACACATTATATAGGAGGTAGTGTCTATGGTGAGGTAGTATATGCTAAGTATAACCATGGTGAACTGCATGTGAAGGGAACTTTAGATGTGAGATGTATTGTCTCTATAGATATGCCATGTTATATTAATAAGATTCGAATTACTAGTATTATTTCAGACAACTCTGTACATGCTCTAGATCAAGTAAAGGGCGAAGACGGACTACCCTTCTTTATGCTTAATATATATCCGACTACACACCGTACACGAGATGTGTTTATAGACGAGATAAAAGAAGAGCATACTTGGGGTGAATACTTTCCGGATGACGATGACATCATAGAAGCGATGCGCATGGGCAAAACGTTACTAAAAGAGAGTGTATTCTCTGTCTATAAAGACTTCAGTGATACTGTAGCAGAGCGCTTTAATAGACTATTTATAGAGTTAATAGGGAGTAATGGGATGGCCTCAGAGCGTATAGATGGTGGATATGTAAGTGATTACTTCTTTAATGTATATATGTATAATGATCAGAAGTATAGAGAACTCGGTAGAAAAGATAAGACGAGTAACTATCAAGCACGTATTCTACATAATATAGATACAGGAGAATATACGGCTATAGTTGATTTTTTTAAAGAAGATGGTAAGACACAGTATAGCGCTTTTAGATCAAAGCTGACGGATAACTTTACCTCTACTCACTCAGCTATGTACGCTTTTAATCAAGCAGAAGAAGCCTTTTTAAAGAAATTAGGGATTTAGTTAATAGTTTACGGTTTACAGTTCACAGACTGTAAACCGTAATTTTTTTATTGTTATAGGACTGAGGGATGCAAAACATTGATATCTCTGAAAAACCGCCAACTGCCCATATTCAATATATGATATATCATAGGCAAACACTGTCAACAGCTAATCGTTAACCATAAACTGTCAACTATTTCTCATCAATGTACTGTAGGCAAATACTGTCAACTGCTAATCGTTAACCATAAACTGTCAACTATTTGCCATCAATGTATTGTATGCAAATACTGTAAACTGTAAACGGTCAACCGTTAACTAAATCACCCTATTCTTAAGCCATTTTTAGTAGGCTTATCCATAGTCATTAACGTAACCTCTTTTCCTTCTACAGCTCCCATTACTAGGCATTCACTCATTAGAGTAGCTATCTGTTTAGGAGGGAAGTTTACTACAGCTACTACTTGTTTACCGATCAGCTCTTCAGGCGTATATAGTTTAGTAATCTGAGCAGAAGATTTTCTCTTTCCGATTTCTTCTCCGAAGTCCACTACTAATTTATAAGCAGGGTTTCTCACTTCAGCGAATACTTCTGCTTCAACGATAGTACCTACTCTCATTTCTACTTTAGAAAACTCATCCCAAGTCAATGTATTGTTGTTATTTTCCATGTTTTAGGTTTGTGATTAATTCCAAAAATAGGGAAAATAAAATAAAAACGATGAGCTCATTTGCTTTTAACAGGAATAGCTTTAAAACAACGACAACTGCTCTGGTTCATTAGACGGCAAGCCTAAGAAAGGGAAGGTAGCGATGATATCGTATTGTCTTCTGTCAGGATTAAACTGGCGTAAGGCGATATGATTACACAGACAAGAGATAGCAGGTTTCTGAAAATAAACTAATGCACGCTCTAATCGCTCAGGGTCTAGCTTGCGCGCGATAGACATATGAGGTTCGTTACTCTTATAGATTTCGGGCAAAACGACTTTGCGCATTACCTTTTTTGCATATTCTTGAAGAATAGGCTTAGAGAACTCGTCTACTGCTAAGAAGAACGCTCCGTTAGGATATTGACCATAGTCGTTAAATAGTACTTGTACAGGAGTGAATGTACTACATTGTGTTCTGACTAATTCGGCTATTTTTTTGATACCATTCAGGTCAGTTTTAAACTTAGAAATAGTGATATGTGCTAAGGAATTCTTACTGTTATACCATCCTATCTCATCGGCTAGCTGTAGCTTCATTTGCTTTACTAGTTCGAGTGTAGTTTCATCAGGTTGAAAACAAAGGGAGTATTTAGAAATCATAGCATAAGTTTAAAAGAGTAAAAATAAACAATATCAAGCGTATTTATCTCTTTTTATGTTATGAATACTGTGTTATTTCACTACTCATATTGCCTTATTCTGCCTCTATCTGGAGATATTGATCGGGTATGGTCTTTTTGATTTAATATGGAGTGTCTTTTTGATTGTAAGTAATTGTGATTTAATTTATTGTATTTTTTTGATGTGATTTTGTTCGGAAGCTATTCGGAAATAACCTGTGTTTACTAGGGATTAGAGGTTGCTTTGCGAACGAGATTCAGACTGTATCCGAAGGATCTATAATGAAGGATTGTATGGAGAAAGTAGGATATATCTAATAAAATAAGGAGACCTTCTCTCGATAGGCCTCCTTGCTTTATAGAAGTATAAATAACACTCTAATTATCGTATAACCACTCTTCCTCTAAATGGAACATCAGTCGCTATATCTATATTATGAGCTTTAGAGATAAATATCTTGCAAGGTTTTACTTGGTAGACAAATTCATCTATAATCTCAGATACCTGTACAATAGGATTCTCTATTTGGTGGTCTTTAAAGTCAACAACTAGTATGTCATTGTCAAAATCTAAGGCTGAAAATTCTTTTACGTATTTCATGATTGTGTTGTTTTTGAAATTATATATTAAGTTACGGATAATAAAGTAGATAGAAAAATAGAGTTGATAAAATATTTTATATCAGTGCTTTATTACTTTTAAGAAAACTATATTTGTTAAAATTTTCATTAATATTTAACGTTGTTTAGAGGGAGTAGAAAGTAAAGTTGCAATTGCAGTAGGTTTAGTAAAGTAGTTTGAGGATTTAGAAAAAGAATATGAGTATAGTCTTGCGTTATTTGTTTTTAACAGGTGCAGTCTTGATACTATTTTTTGGTATTGAAGGAGTTTAAGTTTAGAAGTTAAGTTGATAGAAATGTTAGTACTGATAGGTATTGTGATAATAGGATGGTTAATGTATAGAGTACCAACTATACATAAAAACAAAGGAGTATATGTTAAAGAAGGCGCCAGTGGGACACGTCTGTTTATTTTGTCTATCACCGTTGTAGCATTTGGAATGATTAATTATGCTACTAAACAGTGGCAAATAAAAAGTGAAGAGTTTAAAAGTATGGATAGATATACTGCTGTACTTACTGGATATAATACAGTGACAGAAGGGAGTGGTAAGATGAAAACTATAGCATATATTCCTGTTTATAAATTTGTGACTAAGTCAGGTGATAGTATTGAATATAAAGCCAAAAATTCATCAATGGGGAAACCTATTGAAGGAAGTCATTTTAGAATCTATTATAATCAAGTAGATAAAGTAGCTTATGTAATAGATGTACAGATGATGATTAGTATAGTTTTGATAGCCATAATTTTAATAGGTGCTGTATACTTTCTTATAGGGTTACTTGCATATAGTGTATTGCCTAATCATATAAAGTATAAGTGGGTAGGAGTTGAGTTAGCTTATGCGGTTCTTACTATAGTATTCTTTAGTATTATACAGTTGTGTATATGTTTGATTTTTTTTAGTGGATATCGTTATTCTTGGGTGATGATTGTAGTGTATCTGATTATATCAACATATTTGACAATAAGAGCATTAAGGTCAACTATAAAACAGAGAATAGAAGAGTTTAAGTTGAGGTGATTAATATCTAGATAACAGAAAAATAGTTATGATAGAAGATGTGATTTATAATCAGTGGTCTATAATACTAGGATTATTATATACAGGCTGGTTAACGTCTAGAATAGTGAAACGTACTACGAAAGGGCGAAAAGAAAAAGCGGGTTGTGTAGATGTAATACGCGTATTCTTAATTATCGGAGGTTTGTTTGGATTGACTGTTTTCGGGAGTGTTGCTTTTGGAAGTATGTTTATTCGTACACTATCTAGCTTAATTAACGGAACTCTAGTATTCAGTATTGAGTTGTTTGCAGAGTTGATTTGTTATGGGACGATGGTAGCGGTGCTAGTATTCGCATTTATAGGTGTTATGCTCTATGGTATGGGAAGAGATATGCGCCGATATAATAGATTGGCTAGATTATTAGGACTAGGAGTATTAGTTCCTTTGATTATGCTTGTATTCGAAGGGGCTTTGATCTACGCACTTGTTATTAATATATACAATATTCCCCTTTCTGTATTATTAATGGTATTTATCTTGATCTTGTTAATCGGGATTATACTGTATGTGAAGATTATCAGGGAAGAGATAACAGACTTAATAGAAAAAGAAAAGAACGCTAGTAAAAGTAAGGAGAATAAGACAAAAGGAATAACACAAGATAAATCTGTGACAAGGTCTCAGACTGCTAATCACTCTAGACAAGAAAGCAATAGAAGTACACAGCGCACGAATAAGCCTAATCCTCATAATGACGAGTGGAAGCGCAGAAGTAATAGACGTAAAAAAAGATAGTAATGGACGAAATCAGAATTAATCAGTTGGCATTTGGGTTAGGGATATTGTATACAATATGGCTGACTTATAAAATAATAAAGCGTTCTTCTCATAATGGAACCAAAACAGGATGTCTAGGGATAGGGTATATCTATCTTATCGTGGCGTCTATTTCTTCATTTGCGATAGGTGGGACTGTAGCCTTGACGATGATGATCATTACGAAGACACAGACTGTATATAACGGGGATAAATATGAGGCGCGTGTGGTATCCTATACTAGCTATGAGAGTCGTAACTCTGATGATAATGGCTATACCACGATGTATACACCTACAGTACACTTCACTACCAGAGGAGGTGAAGTGGTAGAATATGAGCTTGACTATTCTAGTAGTGGTATGCCTACCGTAGGCGATCAGCACACGGTATATTATGATGAGGCTAATGAGCGTGTAACTACCTTTGGGATAGGGACAGTAGCGTTGATACTCGCTTTTGGGGTGATGATCGTTATACTCGTATATCTTTTTGTCGGTATGGTGATATATGCGATGAATTGGTCTATGGATAGATATAAAGAGATAGGAGCATTCTTAGGACTAGCTATAGTATTGCCTTTGATTATGATTTTGTTTGATGGAGCTATGATATGGGCATTATTTGATGGTAAGGATAAACCGCTTTGGGTTAATATCATCTTAGTGTTTTTTAGTTTGGTACTGACATTGGCTATTTGGGGTTATCTCAAAAATATCTATGGAGATGGTCTAAAGAATATGGGGATGAATAGAAAGGGAATAAGAAGAGTAGATAACACTAGGTTTGGGAATACAACGAGAAGGGGATAAATACGGGAAGTATGGATATAATTAAGAGAGAATTAATGTTTTTATTACCTGTGATAATAGGGATAGTCATTAGTATAATATTAGGTAAATTAATTAATAGACGATGTCAGAGATATAACTCACTTCCTATGTTAAAGGACCTAGGTAAGGGGACTTATTTTATATTGTTGGGTATTATGTGGGTTACTTATAGTACTGGCTCATTATTGTACAATGTAGTGTCTAATAAAGTTAATATTATTAGTAATGGTGATAAGTACATGGCTAAGGTAGTGTCTTATACAACATATAAGACTGAGGGGAGTCGAAGTAAAAGAGGGAGTCGAAGTGGAAGTATCAATTATAAACCAATAGTTACATTTACAACTAAGGATAAAGTGAGTATAACTCATACCCTTGATTCTTCTGTAGGGGATATGCCTATTAAAGGACAAGGCTATGTAATCTATTATAATCCTAAGACAGAAAAGATAACAACGTTAAATACAAGTGATGTGATTGTGATTACTGGATTTAGTATAGTATTTATTCTTATCGCTTTTGTATTTGTGACAATGTTTAGTTTTGCGATTGGTGCCCCTATGATGAAGTATAAAAAGGTAGGAACTTATCTTCTGTTTCTGTTTGTCATTCCTATAAGTATGTTGTCTTTAATGTTTGCTTTTATCTATACACTATTGTATAGTAATGCTGTATCAGCAGGAATGTCATTAGTATTAATCTTCGTTATTTTGCTTATGATCGCGGGAATATATGGTGTATTAAAAACTGTTATGTCTGAGAATGGTATTATTCAGAAGATAATAGCATGGAAACCAAATTAGTTGAATGATATAAACCCGTCTTAGGAAATACTAAGACGGTTTTTTATTTCTTTTAGATTCAAAAATATAGTATATACCTAATATCAAGAACATAAATAGACTATACAACAAAGAACTAATAAAGTCTTTTCTGTCAATTAGCAAAGACCAAAGTAGGTTAATAACTAGCAAAACCCATAAAAAGTAATATATCTTTTTATTCATAATTATTTGTTTTCTACTAAGTTATGTTTTTTGTGCTATATAGAGTTATTAATTTTAAAAGAGAATATAGGAATAAGTATAATTATCAAATAAATAGATCTACAACATCTTTTCAAAACACAGGCTACTCTCCACACCTTCGTACTGACCGTAGTTAGGGATAACAGTATAGTTATTCTTTCTGTATAATATCTCTGCTTGTGTCTGTAGCTTACCCATCTCTAAGATACAGCGTGTATAACCTAGCTCCAGACTCCACTTTTCTAGTTCAGCTAGTACAATAGAAGCGACACCCTTACCTCTAGCGATAGGAGCAGTGTACATACGCTTAACTTCCATAGTATGTGAGTCATATTCTTTGATAGCTCCACAGGCTATAGCATGATTATCTTCATAGATAACAATAACATGGTTGATATGATCTACTTTATTGTATTGATCAAAGAAGTCATGTTCATCACCATCAGTTGTTTTGAGGTATTTGTCTAGTTCTATGATGAGGTTTAGAAAGTCTTTATTGTCAGAGTCGGTTCTTGTGATGGTCGGCATAGCTTGATGTTTAGGAGTTAAAAATACTGTTTTTTAAAGTGCTATTTATTTCATTAGAGAAAAACTATTCGTTAAAGTTGCGTATCTTTATAGAACGTGATTATTAAAAGCAAGTGTAGATATGGACTTAGATTATGAAAGTAGATTTTATATGGTATGGATACTATCGAGTATTGTGATAGGTGTCTTCGGTGCTATATTGTATAAAGTAATACAGGATATTAAAAAGAAAGAAGTGACTAAAGTGCAGTATATCATTGCTTTTATAGGTAGCTTTATCATCGCATTAGCCTTTGAGTGGGTGCTGTTTTATCTTGCTTTATAGCTAATATTTGGTTTTAATGAATAGCTTATGAAGAAAGTCTTAATGGGTATAGTCTATATACACGGGTTGCTATTATGGGGAATCTATATCCTGATATATGCAGTGGCTAAGTTCTTTTTACACACCTGTAGATTAGGTAAAAAGAAGATTAGACAATGAGTCTTATAACTATGGTCAATGTATGGTTATTTAGTATAGTATATTAAAAAGGCCGTCTTCGTGAGACAGCCTTTGTGATATTATTCTTTAGTGACAATCTGCATTGTCTCTCTATTCACTTGTTTTAATAATAATGTTTTATCACCAAGTATCTTCTGTGCAGAGTGATCATCGAAGTGTCTTATGGTATATAGAGACACATTCTCATTATAGCTCACCTTAAATTTATCTGTAAGCAATAGTCTTACATCTTCGAAGTGATTAAACTTATCTTCTACACATACAGAGAAGCTAATAGCAGAGTTCTGTATGACATTCACTTTAATATTATACTCTCCGAATAATTTAAAAATATCGCTGATATTCTGCTCCATGATAAAAGAGAAATCCTTAGAAGATAGTGATATTAATAATTGGTTCTTCTTCACAATAAAACATGGAACATGAGGAGTCAATGGTGCTCCTTTAGATACATTCGTTCCTGGTAATAATGGATTTAAGAATGACTTTACATATAAGGGTATTTCTTTTTGACGCAATGGTTGTAAGGTCTTCGGATGGATGACTGACGCACCGTAGAATGCTAGTTCTATTGCTTCTTGATAAGAAATATGTTGTAGTAGAGTCGTATCTTCAAAATAACGTGGATCAGCATTCAGTACCCCTGGTACATCTTTCCATATCGTTACACTCTCAGCGTCTAAGGCATAAGCAAATATAGCGGCTGAGTAGTCAGACCCCTCTCTGCCTAATGTAGTAGAGAAACCGTTGTAGTCAGAGCCAATAAATCCTTGTACAATGAATAATTGTTTTGTACAAATCTCTTTTTTGATATTCTCTATCGTGATATCCCAGTTTACATCAGCATCTCTATAGACTGTATCTGTTTTGATTAAGTTTCTTGAGTCTAGCCAAGTATTATCTATACCTGATTCTAGTAGGTAATAGTGTAAGATAGTCGTAGAGATAATCTCTCCATAGCTTACGATTTGATCATAAACGAAATTGTAATTAGGAGATTTATTGTTCAGTAAGAAGTAAGTAATAGAATCAAATAGCTCTTTTAGCGATGCATAGATATCGTGATCTTCATTAGGGAATAATTCTCTAACGATCGTGTAGTGATAATCTTTAACTACATCAACAGACTCTGCTAAGTCAAATCTATTCTGAAAATAGTTGTGTACGACTACTTCTAAGGCATTCGTCGTTTTACCCATTGCAGAAGCAATGATTAGGCTATCTTCATAGCCCACTGTTTTTAATACGTTACAAACGTTTCTTACATTTTCTGCGTCTCTTACTGAGGCTCCTCCAAATTTGAATACTCTCATTTACTTAGATTGACTAAATTGTTCTATTCCGTTTTGATCCATTTGTACAGTATACCAATCTTCTAATACTGTCGCTCCGGATTTTTTATAAAAGTTAATAGCCGGTTCATTCCAGTTCAGAACTACCCATTCTACTCTTCGTACACCTTCTTTCTTTGCGATATTCATTATTTCTGCATACAGTGCATATCCCGCTCCTGTACCTCTAGCAGCTTCTGTGACGATAAGATCTTCTAAGTGAATCGTCTTACCCTTCCAGGTAGAATATCTATTGTAGAATAAAGCCATGCCGATGATTTTAGTGTCTAGCTCAGCAACAATAACATTAAATAAAGGATTTGCTCCAAAACCATCTCTGATTAGGTCTTCAGCGGTAACTACGACAGCATCAGGTTCTTTTTCGAAAGTTGCTAGTTCTTGTATTAATGCTAATACATTAGGCATATCTTGAGGGGTTGCAGATCTAATATTCATTTTAGTTATTGATTTAATGGTTAATGTCTTCGGTTAGACAACAAAATTAACGATATTTGCACTGTAAAATACACAACTTAAGAATCATTTTTGAAAATGACAACAGAAAGATCTCAAACTTTAGGAGAGTTTATCATTGAAAAACAAGAAGACTTTAAATACTCTTCTGGTGAGTTATCAAGATTAATTAACTCTCTTAGACTAGCTGCTAAAGTAGTAAGTCACCAAGTTAACCAAGCAGGTTTAGTTGACATCGTAGGTGCTTTTGGAAAACAAAATGTACAAGGTGAGCAACAGCAGAAACTTGATGTTTTTGCAAACGAAGTATTCATTAAAACACTTATCAATAGAGAAATCGTATGTGGTATCGCTTCTGAAGAAGAGGATGATTTTATTTCTATCCACGGTAGAGATAACAGCAACGAGAACAAGTATGTAGTGCTAATGGATCCACTAGACGGTTCGTCTAATATCGATGTGAATGTATCAGTAGGTACTATTTTCTCTATTTATAGACGTGTGACTCCTATCGGAACTCCTGTAACAAAAGAAGACTTCTTACAAAAAGGAGAGAATCAAGTAGCAGCAGGATATATTGTATACGGTTCTTCTACGATGTTAGTTTATACTACAGGTAATGGAGTACACGGGTTTACATTAAATCCAGCGATCGGTACATTCTTCTTGTCTCACCCGAATATGAAGATTAATGAGGATGGGCATATCTACTCTATCAATGAGGGGAACTATGTACACTTCCCACAAGGGGTAAAAGATTACTTAAAGTACTGTCAAGCAGAAGAGAATGATAGACCATATACTTCTAGATACATCGGTAGTTTAGTATCTGATATTCACCGTAATATTCTAAAAGGAGGTATCTACATTTACCCTACTAGTACTAAAGCTCCTAAAGGTAAACTAAGATTGTTATATGAGTGTAATCCTATTGCATTCATCATTGAGCAAGCTGGTGGTAGAGCATCTGATGGTTATACTCGTATCATGGAGATAGAGCCAACGGAGTTACACCAACGTGTTCCTTTCTTCTGTGGTAGTAAAAACATGGTAGAAAAGGCTGAAGAGTTTATGAAGAAATAAGAAGTATTTCTATAAAATAACAAGTGAGCTAATCTTTAGGATTAGCTCACTTTTTTTATTTTTTAAGGTTGTGAATTTCTTCTATGAAGGTATCTATATCCACATTTAAGACTAATAATGATAGAGATTTATCTACTAAGAAATCTATATTGTTAGTGAAACCTAAGGCAACAGCAAATTTCTTTAATATCTCTTTTTGTTTTGGTCCTAATACGTGAT
The DNA here is from genome assembly GCF_001865835.1 of Myroides sp. ZB35. Classification (NCBI taxonomy): domain Bacteria; kingdom Pseudomonadati; phylum Bacteroidota; class Flavobacteriia; order Flavobacteriales; family Flavobacteriaceae; genus Myroides; species Myroides sp. ZB35. The sequence goes on from NZ_CP017769.1 coordinate 1,402,943, forward strand.
TTACATATACCATTCTTGCCAAATCGTATAATCTTTCGATACGATTGGTCTCTAGATAGGGAGGGTTGACAGGATAGCTCTCTGGGTTCTTTAATATATTCGCATAGTCCTCGTCGCTGATTTCTAGTCGAATAGCTAGTTCATCTAAAAAAGCTTTTTCCTCTGTACTACAATGTCCATTCGCTAACGCCACACGTACTATCGAAGCAAAGTGGCCTTTGTTTCTCTCTCTAAATCCTAAATCAAATAATTCTGAGTATGACATTTTTGTTTGTTTTTTGGTTAGTAAATTGGTTCAGTTTATTATATCTAATATAATGATAAATTATGGAGTCTATAGTTTTTTTATGATATTTTTATGCTTATCATAATGAAGTGTGTTTTTAGTAGTGAGTTTATAATAGATTGTTCGTTTGGATAGTAAATTAGATAAACGAAGTAAGTTCCTATTCTAAGATTGGTGTATTAACAAAAAGGTTTGTGTATTTTTGTTAGATCAAAGGGATAGAGAACTTTGTAAATATTTCTGATATGAATGAATCAAAAATAACTAAATATGATAAGGCTTATTTGCGTATGGCTCGCGAATGGGGACAACTATCGTATTGCAAACGAAAAAAGGTAGGCGCTATTATTGTAAAAGATAGAATGATTATTTCTGACGGATACAATGGGACACCTACTGGTTTTGAGAATTGTTGTGAAGACGAAAACGATACTACGCACTGGTATGTGCTACATGCTGAGGCTAACGCTATCTTGAAGGTAGCTAGTTCTACACAGAGTTGTCAAGGGGCTACACTTTATATCACGATGTCTCCATGTAGAGACTGTAGTAAACTTATCCATCAGGCAGGGATTACTAGAGTGGTGTACAGTGAAGGTTACCGTGATACAGAAGGGGTAGACTTTTTAGAAAAAGCAGGGGTGGATGTCGTATTTCTTCCTGACCTTGATTAATATCCACTGTAGATGAAAAAGTTTTTTTGGCCTCTGATTATATCGATTTCTTTATCCTTAGGTATTTTACTAGGAGGCTTTCTTGTATCTGCTTCTTATCGTGGAAAAACAGGTTTTTATACCAATCACAATAAGCTTAAATTAAATCGGCTAATTGATTTTATAGAGAAGGAGTATGTAGATAATGTAGATACTGACTCTATCGTCGATAGAACGGTGACTACTATTCTAGAACAACTAGATCCACACTCTATCTATATCGGCAAGAGTGAGCTACAGTCTGTGACAGAGTCTATGCAAGGTAGTTTCGTAGGGATAGGGGTGAACTACTATTACTATAAAGATAGTGTCGCTGTAATCAAAGATATCGTAGATGGCCCCGCTTTTAAATCTGGTATACAGCCGGGTGACCGTATCATAAGTGCTGACGGACAGCATCTGTATGGAAAGGAGATGACCTCTGATAGTATCGCTAAATACTTAAGAGGGGAAAGGGATACTGATGTAAAATTAGAAGTCTATCGTAAGACTGTAGGTAAGAAGCTAGACATTGTGGTCAATAGACAGCCTATTCCTATCAAGAGTGTAGATGCTGCATTTAAGTTATCAGACGGTAGAGGATATATTAAGCTCAATAGATTCTCTAGTACAACTTACGAGGAGTTTAAAAAGGCGTTAGAGGATCTGATTACGCAAGATATTTCTAGCCTAGTCCTAGATTTGAGAGATAATGGAGGAGGGTATATGGATCAAGCAGTGAATATGCTAAATGATTTATTAAAGAAAGATCAGGTAATCGTAAAGACTGTAAATAAAGGTGGTCAAGAGAGAGTCACAAAGTCTAAAGGAAGTGGTCTCTTTACAGATAAGCCTCTTTATGTATTGATTAATGAGAATTCTGCTTCTGCTAGTGAAATTATAGCTGGAGCGATACAGGATAATGATAGAGGTACTATCGTAGGGCGTAGAAGCTTCGGTAAAGGACTTGTACAACGAGAATTGATGCTCGGGGATGGTTCTGCTATTAGATTGACTACAGCTCGTTACTTCACTCCTTCTGGACGATCTATACAGAAGCCTTATACGATGGGGGTAGAAGAGTATAATAACGATTTTAGAACGAGATATGCACATGGAGAGTTATATGCTGCTGATAGTATAAAAGTAGCCGATAGCCTACAGTACAAAACCTTAAAAGGACGTGTAGTCTATGGAGGTGGTGGTATAGTACCGGATATCTTTGTTCCGATAGGGAATAAGCATGGAGATGACACTGTGGTACTTCTGATGAAATCGGGTATTGTGAGTTTCTTTGTATTCCAAGAGATCGATAAAGAAAGAGCGAAGTTTACTAATATGTCTAAAGAAGAGGTGATAGACTATGTGATGTCTTCTGATAAAGTATTTAAAGCTTATATTAAACATCTAGAAGGCAATAAACTATTCTTCAAATTAGATAAGCGAAAACAGATTGTGAAGCGATTCTTAGTCGGAGAGTTTTTAAGTCAATTATACACTAGTGAGGATTACTATCTATGGATGTTAGAAGTAGATCCTATGATTAAAAAGATAGACGAGAAAACCTTATAGTTAGGAAGAACTCAAAATACTAATAGTAAAGCATTGTGATTATCACAATGCTTTTTTTGTGGGATATAGTGTTACTTGTTTATTTCTTGTAGTCTATGATAGAACAGTCAAAGGATAACGATAGCATTGTGGTCGCATACTTTTAGCCCTTTTTTATGCGAGCAGTATCCCATAACTATGCGACCACTATGCGATAAGTCCAATTAGGTTTGATATAGCGAAGCGCTGTTTTTGAATGTATGGTATTGAAGTTGAGGTTGTTGTTTGGGTTTTGTGTAGGCTTAGCCTTGTCGTATGGATAAAAAAATAAAGGAGCCTCATTGAGACTCCTTTATCGTTATTTATTGTGTTCTGATTACCAGATTTTAACTCTTTCCTCAGGTTTGATGTATAATTTATCACCTTCTTTAATATCAAATGCTTTGTAGAAAGCATCTACGTTTTGAAGAGGTACATACGCTCTGTAGTGTCCAGGAGCGTGAGGGTCAGTTTTCACTTGGTTTTTAATTGCCTCATCACGAGCTTTAGTTCTCCAGATAGTTCCCCAAGAGATAAAGAAACGTTGCTCAGGTGTGAATCCGTCGATTAGACCTGGATCACCGTTTTCTTTTAAATAGATTTGTAATCCGTCATAAGCAGCATTAACACCACCTAAGTCTCCGATATTCTCACCTAAAGTGAATTTACCGTCTACGAATACACCTGGTAGAGGCTCTAATGCGCTGTACTGAGCAGCTAAAGCATCACCTAATTTAGTAAAACTAGCTAAGTCAGCGTCAGTCCACCAGTTGTTTAAGTTTCCGTTTTTATCATAACGAGCTCCTGAGTCATCAAAACTGTGAGAGATCTCGTGTCCGATTACAGCTCCGATACCACCATAGTTAATCGCTTCGTCAGCTTTATAATCATAGAATGGAGGTTGTAAGATAGCAGCAGGGAATACGATTTCGTTATAGATAGGGTTGAAGTAAGCGTTCACTGTCTGTGGAGCCATTCCCCAACGAGATTTATCTACAGGTTTACCGAAGTCTTCCATGTTTTTAGCAAAATCCCATTTAGTAGCATTCTTCATGTTTTCGAAGTGATTACCACCGTCTTTAGGAGCTTTAATATCCATAGCAGAGTAATCTTCCCATTTGTCAGGGTAACCGATTTTCACTGTTGTAGTTGCTAATTTTTCTAAAGCACCTTTTTTAGTTTCTTCAGCCATCCATGGTAATGCTTTGATACGATCACCGAAAGCTGTAAGTACGTTTTTAATCATTGCTTGAGCTTTTGCTTTCGCTTCAGCAGGGAATTTTTTAGCAACGTATAATTGTCCTAAAGCTTCTCCTACAGTACCGTTAACTACAGCTAATGCTCTTTCGTCAACAGGTCTTTGTTCTTTAGCACCTTCTAATGTTTTAGAGTAGAACTCCCAGTTCGCTTTCTCCATCTCAGTAGATAAGTAACTAGCGTTTTTGTTCACTAAAGTCCATTTCATATATGCTTTGATATCTTCGATATTTTTAGCAGAAAGGATTTCGTTAAGTGCTTTCATGTATTTCGGTTGAGATACAATTAGCTTTTCAACGTTCTTTAATCCTGTAGCAGCGATATAAGCATTCCAATCAACAGCAGGTGTTAATTTTTGAAGCTCAGCTACTGTCATAGGGTTATAAGTAAGACGGCTATCTCTACGCTCTACTCTAGTAAGACGAGGTTCTGCCATTTTAGTTTCGATCGCTAATACACGTTTAGAATCTGTAGTAGCCTCTTCTTTAGGCTCACCAGCTAATTCTAACATACGCGCTACGTGTGCTACGTATTGGTCACGTTTTTCAGTGATGTCTTTATCTTTTAATACATAATAGTCACGATCAGGTAAACCTAAAGAACCTAAACTGATGTATACTGTATTTTCTTGAGAGCTTTTTGCATCTGCATATACGTAGATAGAATATAATCCTAATCCTCCTTCAGCTACTAATTCGTTGATTAGTTTAGTCGCATCTTCTGGAGTTTTGATTGCATTGATTTTATCTAAGTAAGGTTTAAGAGGAGCTACTCCTAACTCATTTCTCTTAGCTTCATCTAAGTAAGTTTGGAATACAGCTACAGCTTTAGCTTGATCAGATTTAGGATCAAGTTTAGAGTCTTCAGCAGCCTCTCTAAGGATAGCAAGGGCATCCTTATCAGTGTTTTGTCTTAATTCATCAAAACTTCCCCAACGTGTTCTGTCATTTGGAATTTCTGTTTTGTCATACCAAGCACCGTTTACATAACGGAAAAAGTCATCACCAGGCTTTACATTTTTATCCATGTATTCTAGGTTGATTCCATGAGCTACTTGATCTTCTTGCTCTGTAGTATTCTTAGCATCTTTACAAGCTACTAATGATACTACAGCGAAGGCAGAGGTTAATAAAACTCTTTTGTTCATAGTATATAATTAATTTTGTTCCTATTGATATTCTAACAAAAATAGAAAATATCTTTTATAATCGTATTTTTCTCTACTTTAAATAAGACATCTTGTATTTATCATGTCTTTAACCTTCAGGTTAAAAGGGATTTTGTAAGTTTGTCGAAACTCTATTCAAAATGTTACACTTTTTCAAGAAATATAAATACTTTTTTATTTTCTTCTTCCTTTTATGTGCAGGAATCATGGTGATGTTCTACAATGCACTGAAGTATAGAAAATCACTACCAGTATATACACCAGCTATGGTGAACCCTGAAATGGTAGATAGTTTAATCCAACATGAGGCCAATAAACAGAAGCACAAGATAGCTGCATTTAAGTTCTTAAACCAGAATGGTGATACAATTACGAATAAAGATTATGAAGGACATATCTATGTAGCTGATTTCTTCTTTACAACATGTACTACGATCTGTCCTATCATGAGTGATAATATGGTTTGGCTTCAAGATAAGATTAAGACTCTGCCAGGCGTTAAATTATTATCACACTCAGTAACTCCTGATATCGATAGTGTACCTGTGCTAAAAGAATATGCATTACACAAAGGTGCTGATGATAAGATATGGAATTTAGTAACAGGGGATAAAAGAGATATCTATTATATCGCTCGTAACTCTTACTTAGCAGTGAAGACAGGATCTCCAGAAGAGATGTACGATATGGTACACACCGAAAACTTTGTATTAGTAGATGGTAATGGCCGTATTAGAGGGTTCTATGATGGTACTAATCTAGATACACCTGATAAAGAAACTAAGAATATGCAACAGTTATGGGAAGATATCCAATGGCTGTATGAACATGAGCAAAATAAGACTAAATAGTCAAGTTATTATACAGTATAATCCCTCTACATTTATTAGTTGATGTAGAGGGATTTCTTATATATGAATATTTCTGTTTCTAAGTTATGAATCAAAATAAGCTAATAATGAAAAGGTTGTGCGGTAATTATAGTAGTATTAATACTGATAATTATTAGGAATATAGTTCTATAATCTTTTTTATTGACTAAATTTGCAATATGAATTAAATCTAAATAAGGTGAGTACAACTTTAGACTTATTAAAAAGAAATGAAAAAGGAGTGATAGCAGACTTCGATATGCACAAGGTTCCTTTAAAACTATTAGAGATGGGATGTCTACCAGGTAATGCTGTGGAACTTCTAGAGGTAGCTCCTCTAGGTGACCCAATATATCTGTGTATTAATGATACGCATTTATCTATTCGAAAAGAATTAGCTAAGGAGATACAAGTAGAATTAATTGGCTAATTAGATTAAGATATTACATATAGTTGATGAAAAAAGATATAAAAGTTGCCCTAATAGGTAATCCTAATGTAGGGAAAACCTCTGTATTCAATGCCCTGACGGGTCTTAACCATAAGATAGGAAATTATCCTGGTATTACTGTAGATAAAAAATCTGGAGTAGCGAAGTTAGATGATAAAGTAAATGCTACTATTATCGACTTACCAGGAACATATAGTATTAATGCGAGTTCTGAAGATGAACGCATTGTATTAGACTTATTATTTGATCCTACTAATGATGACTTTCCAGATGTTACTGTTGTAGTAGCTGATATAGAAAATCTAAAGCGTAACTTATTACTATTTACTCAGGTTAAAGAACTTGGTGTTCCTACGATATTAGCTGTTAATATGGCTGATCATATGGACGAGAAGGGGATTAGTCTGAAGATAGCTGAGTTAGAAAAGAAATTAAATACAAAGATTGTTTTAATCAGTGCGAAGAAAAAACTTGGTATTCAAGAGTTAAAACAAGCAATATTAAATTATAGAACGTATTCTATAGAACCATGTGTGAATGCTACAGCTGTAGACACAGAGTTCTTTAGTAAACTTGCTTTGACATTCCCTAACCTTTCTGTATTCAAATTGTGGATGATCTATTCACAAGACATCAAGATCGGGAATATAGGGAAGAAAGAGATAGAGGCTAAAGGAGTTCAGTTGTCAGAAAGTGAAATCAAAAAGCTTCAACATAAAAAGACAATCAAGAGATATCAGTTTATCAACGACGTTTTAAAAGAAACGTACTCACGTGATGTCAATAAAGCTACAGATCTTCGCTCTAAAGTAGATAGAATACTTACCCATAAAGTGTATGGATATCTAATCTTCTTTGCGATTATGATGTTGGTCTTCCAGGCTATCTTTGAGTGGTCAAGTATTCCGATGGATTGGATAGATGAGCAGTTTGCTAATCTTAGTTCTTGGGTACATGATACGATGGAGCCAGGTAAACTTACAGATTTGATAGCGGATGGTATCGTACCAGGTATTGGAGGGGTAATGCCTTTCATCCCTCAGATTGCTATTCTATTTATGTTTATTTCTATCTTAGAAGAGACAGGGTATATGAGTAGAGTGGTGTTCTTAATGGATAGATTAATGCGTCCATTCGGATTAAGTGGTAAATCAGTAGTGCCTCTTATCTCTGGTAATGCATGTGCTATTCCGGCGATTATGTCTGCTCGTAATATTGAGAACCCTAAAGAAAGATTGATTACAATACTTGTAACACCGTTTACTACGTGTTCTGCTCGTATTCCAGTATATATTATCATTATTGCTTTAGTAATCCCTGATACACGTGTATTTGGGTTCTTAAGTATACAAGGATTGACATTGACGTTATTCTATCTAGTAGGATTCTTAGCAGCTTTATTGTCTTCTTGGGCATTGAGTAAATACATTAAGAGCGAGCGCAAGTCATACTTCGTAATCGAGATGCCAAACTACCGTACTCCTATTATTAAGAACGTAGTGGTGAATATGTATGAGAAGACTAAAGCATTCGTAGTAGGTGCAGGTAAGATTATATTCGTATTATCGATCATCATTTGGTTCTTAGGTGCTCATGGACCTGGAGAACGCTTTGAGAATGCTGAGAAACATATTACAGAAGTATATCAAGATAAAGAGGTAAGCGAAGAAGAATTAAGTGAGCATATCGCTAGTTATAAATTAGAGAATTCTTATATTGGTATTCTAGGTAAAACAATAGAACCTGTAATTAAACCTCTAGGGTATGACTGGAAAGTAGGTATCGCAGTATTGTCTTCTTTCGTAGGACGTGAAATCTTTGTAGGAGTACTTGGAACTATTTATAATGTAGGATCTGGGGATGAGAATGATGAAGATGGACGTATTAAACAAAAAATGGCAGCTGAGATATGGCCTGATACAGGACAACCAGTCTTCACGCTAGCCAGTGGGGTGTCACTAATGTTCTTTTATGCTTTTGCGATGCAGTGTACAGCTACAGTAGCAATCGTGAAAAGAGAGACTAAGTCTTGGAAATGGACTATCTACCAATTAGTGTTTATGACTGTTTTTGCGTATGTCGCAGCTTTAATAGCATATCAACTTTTAAAATAAAGTAATTATGGGTTACCAAGAAATAATTGCCTATGCAATTGTAATTATTGCATTGGGGTACATCATTAAAAAAGGCTTTTGGAAGAATAAAACGAATAAGAAAGGTTCTTGTGGCGGAGGTAGCTGCGGATGTTCTTAATCACCATTCTTTAAAATAACAAAATAGGCAACTCAGGCGAGTTGCCTATTTTGTTTAGTATATATCGTTAAATCTTAAATGTGGCGAATTCGCCATAATTAGGGCTATACTTACCTAATGCTCTTGACGAAGTTAAGAATGCTATCCTCACTAATACCATGTTCATTAATATGCTTCATAAAGGCTGTTCCTATAATCGCCCCTGAGCTATATTGATTCGTGAGGTCATAGGTGTGTTTATCTCTTACCCCAAAGCCAATAAGTGCTAGGTTTTTAAGCTTTAAATCTTGAATGTGTTTATAGTATGTTTGTTGTTCTTCTAAAGACTTGTTAGAGCCTGTAGTTCCATTAGAAGAAACTAAATAGATAAAACCATCTGTCTGCTCATCTATATGGCGCACGCGTTCTATCGAAGTATCATTACTTATTAACATGATATTACTGACGTTGTGTTTATCACAGTGTGTCTTGAAATGTGATAAGTAGTAGTCTATAGGTAAGTCTGGAAGGATAATACCATCTACACCTACTTCTGCGCATTTCGCTATGAATGCCTCTACACCATATCTTAGTACTGGATTTAGATACCCCATTAAGACAACAGGTATAGTAATGTGCTGTCTCATTTCTTTTAATTGTTCGAATAGCTTAGAGACTGTAATACCGTTTAGTAAAGCCTGCTCACTACTGTGCTGTATAACTGGCCCGTCTGCTAGTGGATCTGAGAAAGGCATGCCTATTTCTACTAAATCTACACCAGCGTTATCTAGATTCTTTAAGATGGTCATGGTGTCTTCTATAGCAGGATAACCAGCTGTGAAGTATATAGAAAGTATATTGGATTTCTTCTCGGTGAAGAGTGTGTTGATTCTGTTATTCATGGTTAAAGTATTTAGAGTAAGTAATCATGTCTTTATCGCCTCGTCCTGATAAGTTTACCACTACGATATCGCTTTCTTTTAGCTCCATCTTATTTAGGTAAGCCAAGGCGTGTGCTGATTCTAGTGCAGGTATAATCCCATCTATACGCGTTAATTCAAAAGCAGCTTTGATCGCTTCATCATCTGTGATACTACCTACAGTGATCTTACCTGTATCACTCAGATAGGCATGTGCAGGTCCTATACCAGGATAATCTAATCCGGCTGAGATAGAATAAGGCTCTATAATCTGTCCATCCTCAGTCTGTATAAGGTAAGTCTTACTACCGTGGATAATACCTTGTTTTCCTAAGGCGATAGTAGCTGCAGTCTGTCTTGTTTCTACTCCTAGACCTGCCGCTTCTACTGCAATTAACTTTGTATGACCATTATCTATAAAGTGATAGAAGGCGCCCATCGCATTACTTCCTCCACCTACACATGCTACTACATAGTCTGGATTAGGAGTATTCTCTTGCTCTATGAGCTGTGCTTTTATTTCTTTACTGATGATAGATTGAAACTTCGCTACCATATCAGGATAAGGATGAGGACCTACTACAGAACCAATCACATAATAGGTCTCTTGTGGATTATTGATCCATTCGCGTATGGCTTCATTTGTAGCGTCTTTTAAAGTCTTGCTCCCACTCTCAGCAGCTACTACTTTTGCCCCTAGCATACGCATGCGTTCTACATTAGGTTTCTGACGTTCGATATCATGTGCTCCCATAAATACAGTACACTCTAGATTTAATAGTGCGCAAGTAGTAGCAGTAGCTACCCCGTGCTGTCCTGCACCTGTCTCAGCTATAATTCTCTTTTTGCCTAGACGTTTGGCTAAGAGTACTTGTCCTATCGTATTGTTGATTTTATGGGCTCCTGTGTGATTTAGATCTTCTCTTTTCAGATAAATCTTTGCTTTATATTTAGCAGACAAGTTAGCAGAATAGAATAGAGGAGTAGGTCTTCCTACATAATCTTTAAGTAGCTTATTTAGTTCTTGTTGAAAATCTTCTGTCTGTATGATATCTAGGTAGCTCTCTTGTAAGTCTGATACGTTCTTATACAGCATCTCAGGGATAAATGAACCTCCGTACTCTCCGTAATATCCTTGTTCGTTTGGGTTAAATTCTTTCATAGTCTCTTATTTCTTTTACTAGTTTTCTCACTAGTGTTATGTCTTTATGATGTTGATCGTTTTCTAATTTACTGTTGAGGTCAAAGCCTGCTAATCTATCATCTCGTAATAGCAAAGCGGACTGTATGTTGTGTAATCCTAATCCTCCACTTAGTAGATAAGGGGTACTACCTTGATAATGCTGTAATACATCCCAATCAAATGATAATCCACTACCTCCATACTCTGGAGTAGGGGTGTCGAATACAAATAAGTCACAGTATGCTTCGTATTGTTCTATTTGACTGAAATCCTCCTTTACTCCTATAGAGAAAGCCTTGATTACCTTTATTCCTTGCTCTTTATGGTAAGCACAATCTTCTGGGCTTTCGTTACCGTGAAGTTGTATATAGTCTAGTTTATACTGCTTTATGCGTTGTGCTATTTCTTGTCTTGTAGCATTGACGAATACACCTACTTTCTGAATATGATGAGGTAGGTTATCAACAGCCTTGTTAATATCTGTACTTACATATCGCTTTGACTTCGGATAAAAGATAAATCCCATCATGTCAATGTGCTCTTGCCCAACAGAATTAATATTGTCTATATCAAACATCCCACAGATCTTTATCTTCTTCATCGCTGTTTACAATTTAATCTCTTGTTGTAATAGCCTTAATTGTTCAGTAGGATTAGCCATTTTCATAAAGTATTCTCCCATTAAGAACCCTGAGAATCCATTGTCAGCTAATTCTAATAACGTAGCGGCATTCTGTATACCACTTTCTGCTATCTTCACTGCCTGCTGAGGTAATAGATTAGCTAGAGCGATACTGTGCTGAATATTTACTTCAAAGGTGTTCAGATCTCTATTGTTTATCCCGATGAGGTCAAACTCAGTATGTAAATGGTCTCGTATTTCTTGTTCAGTATGTGTCTCTAATAATACTTGTAAACCAAGCTGATGTGCATAATCAGTCAATACTTTGACACGTTCGATAGGAAGCATTTTAGCGATCAATAGAATGGCGTCTGCACCTATCGCTTTAGCTTCTTCTATCTGGTACTCGTCTAGGATAAAGTCTTTCTGTAATAGAGGCAAGTCTACTGAAGCACGTGCGTTAGCAAAGTCAGTGGGTAGAGCACCGAAGAATTGACTGTCGTTTAGAATTGATAAAGCCGCAGCTCCATTCGCTTCATATCCTTTTACTATCTCAGTGATATTCGCGTTGGGATGGATGATTCCTTTAGAAGGAGACTGTCTCTTAAACTCTGCGATGATCGCTCTGTTGTTCTTAGCAAGTATAGCAGACTTAAAATCAAGCGGTATTCTGTTGTATAATGGAGCATTTCTTAGGTCAGCAATACTCTTTATAGTTTTGCGTTGTGCTACTTCTATTTGTTTATGTGCCTTTATTTGTTCTAATATCTTCATCTCAATTCTTTTAGTATTTCAAACTTCTCTTTTGCTTTTCCTCCTAGTAGAGATTCTTCTGCTCTTGCTTTTGCCTCTAAGATGCTTAGTTCAGGATAGTAGGTATTAATAGCTAAAGCGCTATTAGCAAGGACTACATTATTCTGAGCAGAGGTACCTTTACCTTTAAGTATTTGCCAGAAGATATAAGCTGACTCTTCTACTGTTTTTCCTCCTTTGATATCTTCTTCACGGATGACAGGACTATTAAAGTAAGAAGCGTCTATTAGTTTCTCTTCTTTGTTATTGATTAGCTTAGCCGATTTAGTCAAGCTACATTCATCATAGCCGTCTAAGGCATGTATAATGCTGTACTGTGTATTCTCTGCCTGCAAGAAGTATTTATACATTCTCAACAGCTCAAGGTTAAACAGACCTACTAGTTGTACCTTAGGCTGAGCAGGATTAGTCAGTGGACCAAGCATATTAAAGAACGTCTTCACTCCAAGTGCTTTTCTCACAGGGGCGATTCTCTTCATGGCTGGGTGAAATAAAGGAGCATGTAGAAAACAGATATTTGCTTCTGTTAATTGTTCTTTTAGCTCTGCTTCTGTGCTTTTAAAATGAATACCTAAGTTCTCCATGACACTTGATGATCCTGAGATAGAAGACACTCCGTAGTTACCATGTTTAGCCACAGGTACTCCTGCTCCTGCTGTCACAAAGGATGACAGTGTAGATATATTAAAAGTGTCTTTTCCATCTCCTCCCGTACCACATAAGTCCATAGGGTTATAGTCGGATAGATCTACTTTATTAGCTAGCTGTAACATTCCTTCTCGGAACCCTCTTAACTCCTCTAATGTGATAGGTCTCATGATGAATGTAGTCAGTATAGATGCCATCTGTGCATCTGTATACTTGTCATTAGCCATATTGATGACTATCTCTTTTGCTTGTTCTGTAGTAAGTGTCTTATGTTGTATTAAGTGATTTAATATCTCTTTCATAGCGTTAGTTTTTAATCCAATTTTTAATAATCTCTTTTCCATACGTGGTCAATATCGACTCTGGGTGAAACTGTACTCCTCTGACATTAAGTGTTCGATGCTTCACAGCCATGATATTCTGTTGTTCGTCATAGGCTGTGACTGTCAGCTCACTGTTCTTGTCTTCTATTACCCACGAGTGATAGTGTGCGATAGGCGAGTGGTCAGGCATAGACTGGAACAGTTCATCAGGTGCAGCTAGCTGTATAGGTGATGATATGCCGTGTAAGGGTGTTTCTAATCTCTTTAACGAATGTCCATAGTACTCACCTATAGCCTGATGCCCTAGACAGATACCTAATATGTCTTTATGATTAGCAGCATAGGCTATCACTTCCATTAGTTTGCCTGCTTCTGATGGTATACCCGGCCCTGGCGAAAGGATAATCTTATCATACTGATCTATTTGTTCTAGTGCTATCTTGTCATTCTTAATGATATCTATTGTTTCTATCCCTAGTTCTTTCAGGATATGTATCACATTGTAGATAAAGGAATCATAGTTGTCGATTACTAATACTTTCATAACTTATATGTTTTGGGCTTCACGGATAGCTAGTGTGATAGCACTTAGTTTGTTTTCTATTTCTTTTAATTCTGACAAGTCATCTGACTTGGTCACGATACCACATCCTGCCTGATAGTGTAACTCGTTCTGATAACTTAGAGCAGATCTGATAAAGATTGCATGGTTAATCTCTCCGTCTAAGGTGATAAAACCTATCGTACCTCCATAGAACCCTCTGCTCTCTGGTTCATACTGATTGATTAGTTCCATCGCTCTGTGCTTAGGCGCTCCTGATAGTGTCCCTGCAGGGAAGGTATTGGCGAATACATTAAGGCTATCTTTCTGCATATCTATGGTAGCACTGACTTTAGACACTAGATGGATGACATGAGAGTATTGTTCTACCGTTTTATACTCTTCTACTGTGACCTCTGTTCCTGTGATACTTAGGTCATTTCTAGCCAAGTCTACTAGCATGATATGTTCTGCATTCTCTTTAGGGTCATTAAGTAACTGCTGTGTTAGTATCTCGTTCTGAGCCTTGTCTTCTGTTTTTCTAAATGTGCCTGCTATTGGATTGACATACGCTTTATTCTCCTTAACGACTACTTGTGCTTCTGGAGATGAACCGAATATCTTAAATGCTCCATAGTCAAAGTAGAATAGGTAAGGAGAAGGGTTAATAGAACGAAGAGCTCTATATACATTAAACTCATCTCCGGTAAACTGTTGCTTATACTTACGTGAGAGTACCAGCTGGAATACATCTCCTCTGTAGCAGTGTTCTTTTCCTTTTTTTATAATCTCTAGAAACTCTTCATCTGTGTAAGGTGTCTTTGGAGCATCTACCATTTTGAAAGGGTAAGGAGTAATGCTATTGGTGTTTAGATAGGCATGTATTTTATTTAATTGGCTTTCTTCTCCTGTAAGCGTGTATTCTACTAAGTGCATTTCATTCTTATAGTGATCATATACTATGATGTACTTAAAGAAGTGGTACTGCATTAATGGAAGGCTGTTATCACTTGGTTTAAACTGTATATCGTGTACTAGTGGGATGCTGTCATAACTCGTATATCCATAGACACCTGCCTTTAAGTAATCATATTGATTTGCATTTTCTACGTTGATTTCTTTGATGAACAGTTGTAGTTGATCTAGAACATTGATATCTGCTGTAGGATATGTCGTGGTGTTCTCTAAGGTCTGTACTGTAGTCGTATCTGTAGTAACGATATAAGACATCATCGGTTCAAAACAGATGTAAGAACAACTGTTCTCTCTCGAGTGGTTACTAGAGTTTTCTAATAAGAAGCTATTAGAGAACTTATCTCTTAGTTTGAGGTATATTTCGATAGGAGTGTATAGGTCTCCAAGTATCTTTTTGTGATTGATGTGAAGTTTCATTTCTTGTAAATATTTGAGTTTAAAGCAAAAAAAAGCCTGCTAGGGGTTCCTAGCAGGCTTTATCTATATAATATGTGTATATAATTCTATCTATAACTAATCACAACTTAAATACATAGTACGACCAACCGAACCCTGATAGGATTTAGCTAGCCACCACCAATTAGTATTTAAAAATTGTGTATTCATTTTCGTCTTTTGTTATAGGTGCTAAATTATACTTTTTTTTAATATCAAAGTGTTTTTTTTTCAAAAAAGCTGTTTTTCTCTTATTTTTCAGGTGTTTTCGGCTCTTCTAAGATGTTTTTACTCGTAATTAATTCATCTTTAAAGATCGTTTCATAGTAGAAAATGTCAAAATCTTCTCTTTCGTACTCCGGATTAGCACCTGTATGTGATGTAACAAAAGCACCTAGTGATGCTGCTGTTTTAATAATCTGAATAGGATCATGTCCGTTCAACTTAGCTGCTAAGAAACCTGCAAGGTAAGAGTCTCCACTACCTACCGTATCTCTGATCACGATATCAACTGCAGGATAGCTATAAAGCATCTCTTTATTTAAATAAAGTCCTCCCTTATCTCCTTTAGAGATGATAATCTCATCACAGTCAAAGTGTTTTTGAACAAACTTAATAGCATCTTCTTCTGATGTATAGGGTTCTTCTAGATACTCAAGAATCTCTTTTAGTTCGAACTTATTCATCTTTAGTAGATCTGCTTTATGCATGAGTTCTACTACGAACTCTAATTCATAATGAGGAGGTCTAAGATTGACATCATAGACTTTATACTTCGCTACATCTAGCAGTTTATGTAATGTTTCTCTAGTATGAGGAGTTCTACTCGCTAAGGTACCGAATACAAAGGCATCTGACTTAGCTACTAGGTCAAAATCTTCTTGCTTAAAGTCGATAAAGTCCCAAGCGCTATTCTTTAAAAATTCATAACTCGCTTCATTGTGATCATCGAATGTAGCGAATACTGTACCTGTCTTTTTGGTAGTATCTGTCTGTATGTAGGATGTGCATGCACCTACTTCTTTTAGTCTAGAAATAATCTTTTGACCTGCGTCATCTGTACCTAATTTGGTAATAATGTGTGAGTCTATTCCCATCTTATGTAGGTGATAAGCTACATTTAAGGGCGCTCCGCCGATCTTCTTATACGTTGGGAAGATGTCCCAAAGTATTTCACCAAAACAAACTACTATAGGTGCTTTTGCATTATCTGACATAAAGGATAAATCTTATATATAATTAGACTTTACTAAGGTACAAAAATCTTTGTTGAAGATAAATAACGTTAGTTATATTCTATTTGGTATATGCGTATTGATAAGGTTTTTTAGTTTAGGTAAGAAATGTTGGTTTTAGAAGTTTTAAGTGATGAGGTTCTAGTTAGTAGATGGTTCGGGTAGAGATTTAGTACGGTTTGGTAAAAGGGTGCTTATCCCAAGTAAATACTGATAGTTACCGAATGGCTTCCGAAGGATTTGGATTGTGTTTGTTTTAATGATTTGATAAGTAGTTGTTTAAGTGTTTTTAGATGGTGCAATCTTAGGCAAAAAGAGCAAAGGAGATCAATAAGGGCATAAGGAGGCATTATGAGCCAAATAACTGCAGAAGGGATATAAAAAAACACCTCTAGATGATACTGAGGTGTTTTAAACGCTATTGATAATACATTTTTTTTACTTTATTCTTTATGGATTTCTTTTTATAAAACCTGTATTGAAACTTGATAGTCTCTAACCAAAGTTTTATAAACACATCACGTGAGCTCTTACCAATAAGCTCAGCATAATGGGTAGCCATCTTCTCGATATCTTGAATGTTTGTAGTCAAGTGTGACAAGTTTTTCATTCGATGTGAGAAACTCATTTCTTGATCAAACTTCATTCTGTTGATATCTACTAGATAAAATTCATGCGAACCATCTTCTCTTACTTTTATCAAAGTGTTACCTGGTGAATGGTCTAAGAAATTAATACCATTCTCGTGTAATTTAAAAGAGAATTCAACGAACTCCTCAAGGACTCTCTCCCTGTTAGGACAATCTTGGTTTTGTGCTAGATCCCTATAAGTGATATCTGTATCAATAAATTCTGATATGTAGTATGAGTTTCTTAATGCGCCTTTAGAGACGTATTCAAAATAAGCAATCGAATGTGGAGCATTGATTCCTAGATTGTGTAATCTTTCAGCGTTTTCAAATGATCTCAGACCTTTAGACTTACGTATATTTCGGTATACATATCTATTGATAAGATTAGGTTTCTTAAAGGATTTAATAGCAACCTTCTGACCAGTAGATAGCTCTACAAGCTTGATACTATTTCTAGTTCCTTTAGCGATATAAGTATCTATTTCGTCATAGGCTTCAATGATTTCCGTTAGTTCTTTTTTAAGGTTTTGATATTGAGTGTGTATTATCGCATTTACTTTCAACTTCTTCATATAAAAAGTAATTACAATTAAGCACTAAAGATAAAGAATACTTAGGAAACGAAATTATTAAACTAAAGGAGTTAAATTGTTGTATTTCAATGTGTTTATTTGTATTTATGTTTGTTTTATGAAGGATTTAGCATTTGTTTTTTTTGTGCTTTTTAACTGTTTTAATGCTTATAATTAGATATTGCTAGTGATAAGTTTTATTAAGTCTAGATAATTGTCACAAGTGCTGATTTAGAATAAAATAAACGTGATAAAATGCGAGTTTTTTTAGTTTTTTGAAGTTATACGGAATTAGATAGAAATGTCTTAAAAAGATGTGCTTTTTAAAATTAAATGTCTTTTAAATGAAAATTAAACAAAATAATGATCACTTATATTTTAGAGGTTTTCGGTTGTATCACACTGATTGTGATGTGGGTTATAAAAAAAGGTGGCGTTTTATTAATAAAACGCCACCTTTAGGGTAATCTATCGAGTTGTTATTTATTTTGTTCTAATTGAATAGGTTTAAAAGTATCGATGGACATAGACCGATAACGATGTTAATAACGATGGCTGTAACCCCAACGATCTTATAAGTTAACGGTACTTGGATGTGCTCTGTATCTTCTTCTGTAGAAGCGTACATACCAATGATTACTTTTAGATAGTAATAGATACTGATAAATGAGTTAATCACCCCGAAGATAACTAATGCTATAAATCCATTACTTATCGCCTGTGAGAATAAGAAGAACTTACCAAAGAATCCTGCAAAAATAGGTATACCTCCCATAGATAATAACGCTACAGAAAGGATAATAGCAAGAAGAGGATTCTTCTTCGCTAACCCATTGAAGTTAGATATTTGTTCGTTTTCTTTATTCTTTGTCACGATGATTAATACTGTGAATGCTGCTATACCTGCTACAGCATACGCTGATGCATAGTAGAATAGGTTAGCTGATGCTGTACCTAATGCTGTAAGTGCCATCATCATAAATCCAGCATGTGATATACCAGAGTATGCTAATAGACGCTTCATATTATCTTGACGGATAGCCATGATATTACCTACCGTCATCGTTAGAATAGCGATTACTACGATTACGTTGATATATTGACTTGGCATATCTACTAATAAGTACATGCTTAGTCTGTATAGCGTAGCTACAGCAGCTACTTTAACTAATGTACTCATCAATGCTGTCGTAAGACTTGGTGCTCCTTGGTACACGTCTGGTGCCCAGAAGTGGAATGGAACAGCTGCTATCTTAAATAACATACCTATGATAATCATCGTAGTTCCTAGTGCATACCATATCGGTAATGATCCTGCTAGTGCTACTTCTTTTATTTTAACTACGTCAAAAGACCCTGTAGCTCCATAGATTAAAGCAATACCGAATAATACTACTCCTGAAGCGAATGATCCTAAAAGGAAATACTTCATCGCAGCTTCGTTACTCTTAATGTTCTTGCGATCTGTACCACATAAGATGTATAATGTGATAGAAAGGATCTCAAGTCCTAGGAAGAACATAGCCATATTACCAAAGCTTACCATACATATCGCTCCCATTAAAAGGAAAAGTTTTAATGAGATATAGTCTGATATCTTTGAGAATTCTGTTTTATAAAAATCTTTACTTAATGCTACTAAGAAAATAGTTAAGGCTATAAATAAAGATGAAAATGCGGTAGAAAATTTAGTGCTCACAAACATATTGTTATAATATGCTTGCACCACATCAATATTGCATACAGTATATCCCAAGATACCTAGTAATCCTAAAAGTGTCGCAGGAATGACTACTTTGCGCAAATTGATGATTTCTAGTACAAGTACTAAAACCGCTAATACTCCAATTGCTATTAATGTATTCATTTGTTTTATTTTGGAATTAAATTCATCAGTTATGTACTGACTCCTTACTATTTATTACTTAATATAAGACATTATTTCAACCAAACTAGGTGTGATCAAGTCAGATAATGGCTGTGGGAATATTCCGAAGAATATAACAGCTACTGCTAATACGCCTAAGATCACTACTTCTTTAGTATTTACATCAGCGAATACTTTAGTATTAGTTTCTCCTAACATCGACTTTTGGAACATTCTAAGCATATAGAATGCACCTAAGATAATAGAGGTACCCCCAATGATGGCATACCATATATTCACTTGTGATAATCCTAAAAGCAGGTTGAATTCTCCGATGAAACTGAATGTTCCTGGTAATCCTATTGAAGCAAACATTAAGATCATGAATAATGAAGCGAATTTAGGAGCTTGTTGTCTAATACCTCCCATTTCACCAATCATTCTAGTCTGGTAACGTTTGTAAATAATCTCTGCTACGTAGAATAAACCTACGATAACGAATCCGTGTGCTATCATTTGTAAAACAGCTCCTCTTAATCCGTCTAATGTCAATGAATATGCTCCTGCTGCAATAAGACCTACGTGAGCTAATGAAGAATATGCAAAGAATCTTTTGATATTCGACTGTTTTAATGCTACGATAGAACCATATACTACACCAATGATACAAAGTACTAAGATAGTAGGCATTACTTCTTTTGCTGCTATTGGAGAGATTGGTAATTGCCAACGGATGATAGAGTATAACCCCATCTTAAGCATGATACCAGCTAATAACATTGTTCCTACTGTAGGAGCTTTCTCATAAGTAGAAGCCTGCCATGTGTGGAATGGGAATACAGGAATCTTAATCGCATAAGCAATGAAGAATGCTAAGAAGATCCAGTACTGTTCTGTAGCTGATAGTTTAGCATTATACAGGTCGATTAGCATAAAGCTACCAGCACGTTGGTATAGATAGATAAATCCAACTAACATGAATAATGAACCTGCAAATGTGTAAATAAAGAACTTAAAGATTGCTTTCTTACGTGCTTCGAAACTGTCATTACCCCATAATAAAGCAATGAAGTAAATAGGTAGTAATGATAACTCCCAGAAGATGTAATACAAGAATCCATCAGATGCTAAGAATGTTCCTGTCATAGCGAATGACATAAACATTACTAATGCATAGAATGCATTAGATTTCTCTATGTGATCTCCTAATGATGATAATATAATCACAGGAGTTAATGCTGTCGTTAATAAAACTAAAGCTAATCCTAAACCATCTGCTTTAAAGGCTAAATGAATATTAGGGTTAGTCATCCATTGCGTTACATATCCTGTGTCAACCCCAGAATTATGTGAACAGATTAGAACTAAAGTTTCTACAAAAGCAACTAGTCCGAATAACAAGGCTACTTTAGCAGCTGATTGTTTACCTACTAAGTAGGTCGCTATAGCTCCGACTAATAACGTTAATAATAATATAGTTACGTTCATCTCTCTAAGTTATCTTGCAATGAATAAATAATATAAAATCAAACAGATTCCGAATACAAAAGCAAATAAGTACAATCCGATATTACCGTTTTGAGCTTTTTTACCTTGTAGAGATAATCCGTCTGCTATCTTTCCTAAACCAAATATAGTTCCTGATAAAGCTACTTCTACTACATCTCTTAAGAATGTAGCTAGTGTGTAGATAGGGTTTACAATTACTTTTTGATAGATTTCATCAATGTAGTATTTGTTGTAAAGTACTTTATGGAAACCAACGATTTGTTCGTCTTCTTGAGGTACTTCATTTTTACTAATGTACTTAGAGTAAGCAAGACCTAGTCCGATTAAGAAACCAATAGTAGCAACCCCCATTAAAACATATTCTAAGGTACCTAGTTCATGACTGTGTTTAGTCACTGTATTTACGATAACAGGTTTAAGATATTCGTTTAACCAAGAGTTTCCATTACCAGGTAAGCTGATAAGTCCACCAACAATAGAAAGTACAGCTAATACTACTAATGGTGTAGTCATAGCAGCAGGGCTTTCGTGTAAGTGGTTCTTTTGTTCTTGAGTTCCTCTAAAGTTCTTTTTGAATGTCAAGAAGAATAGACGGAACATATAGAAAGCTGTCATAATAGACGCTAATGAACCAATAATGTATAATACAGTATTGTGTTTAAACGCTGTTAATAAGATCTCATCTTTAGAGAAGAAACCTGAGAAGAATGGGAATCCTGAGATAGCCAATGTAGCGATTAAGAACGTTAAGTAAGTCACTTTCATGAATGGTTGTAGACCACCCATTTTACGCATATCTTGTTCTCCGCCCATAGCGTGTATAACTGATCCTGATCCAAGGAATAAACAAGCTTTAAAGAAAGCGTGTGTGATTACGTGGAATACAGCAATCTCATAAGCTCCAAAACCAATAGCCATAAACATTAATCCTAACTGAGATACTGTAGAGTAAGCAAGTACTTTTTTGATATCGTTTTGTACAAGACCAATAGTTGCTGCGAATAAAGCAGTAAATGCTCCAACGATAGCGATTATGTTTTGAATATGAGGTACAAGATCAAATACAAAGTTTAATCTAGTGATTAAGAATATACCTGCAGTTACCATCGTAGCAGCGTGGATTAATGCTGATACAGGAGTTGGTCCTGCCATCGCATCTGGTAACCAAGTGTACAAAGGTATCTGTGCACTCTTACCAACTGCTCCAATGAAAAGAGCTAAAGCAGCATATCCAATCCAAGTATTTACTTGGTGGTTAGTTCCGCTTAGAATAGCTTCTTTAATTGTCATATAATCTAACGACTGGAATAAGAATGCTAAAATGAATACCCCTACTAGGAAACCTAAATCTCCTATACGGTTCATGATAAATGCTTTCTTAGCTGCGTCGTTATATGATTGGTTCTTATGCCAGAATCCGATAAGTAAGTATGAACAAAGTCCTACACCTTCCCAACCAATAAATGTGATTAGTAAGTTGCTACCTGTAACTAATAAAATCATGAAGAAGATAAATAAGTTAAGGTAAGCAAAGAACTTTCCATAGTTCTCATCACCTTTCATATAGCTAGTAGAGTACCAGTGTATCAGTGTACCAATACCTGTAACAAATAATAACCATAACAATGAAAGTTGATCTAATAAGAATCCGAAAGAGATATCAAATCTCGTTGTTGACATCCAATTAAATAAGTCAACTTGTATTGGTTCACCTGTACCGTTTACTTGTACAAATGCTATTACTGTAATAATGAATGAAATTAAAACTGCAAGGGTAGCAATCATTCCAGCACTATTACCTAATTTCTTTCCGAAGAAAATATTAACTAGTGACCCTAATAAAGGAGCCAGTAATAAAAGTAAAATTACGTTCGTATCCATGCGGAATTATCCTTTTAAGTTTTTTAATTTATCAATATCAATTGATCCAATATTTCTGTATATCGTTACTAATATCGCTAGTCCTACCGCAACCTCTGCTGCTGCTACCGCCATAGTAAAGAATACGAATACCTGTCCTTGTGCATCTTGATGATATGTAGAAAACGCTACTAATAGCATATTAGCAGAGTTCAACATAATCTCGATACACATAAACATTACAATTGCGTTACGTCTATATAGAATACCAAATACTCCGATGCAGAATAATATGATCGATAAGTAAATGTATCTGTCTATACCAATTATTTCAATTACATTCTCCATAATTATGCTTCTTTATCGGTTTTGTCCTTTTTAGAGATTAGTACTGCACCTATCATAGATAATAATAATAGAACAGCTACCATTTCGAAAGGCATTACGTATTCATTTAATAATACTTTACCTAGTACTTGTACTGATTGGAAGTCTTGTCCATGAGTTGCGTATTGCAATTCATAAGTTTGAGCTCCACGCATAGTAATAGAAAGCAATAATAAACCTACTAAACAGAAAGCTATTGTAGCAACAACTTTAGTGATAAAAGGTTTAGAGACTTCATGGCTTATATTTAAGTTCATTAACATGATTGTAAATAGCATTAAAATCATGATAGCACCAGAGTAAACCATAATATGTACCATTCCTAAGAACTGAGAGTTTAATAGAATGTAGTGACCAGCTATTGAAAAGAAACTAACCACTAACCACAGAGCACTATGGATAGGGTTTTTGCTCAATAGGGTAAGTACTGCACTTCCGAGTGTTATAGTCGAAAGAATATAAAATAATATTTCTACCATGATTAAGCTTGATTCTGTTGTTTAGTATTTTCAATTGCTACATCTAGTGGCATAACTAATTTGTCTTTTCCAAAGATGAAGTTCTCACGAGTAACATCTGCTTTAGCAATTTGTTTAGATGTAGTCAAGTAAATTGCTTGTTTTGGACAAGCCTCTTCACATAAACCACAAAATATACAACGAAGCATATTGATCTCGTATATCTCAGCGTATTTTTCCTCGCGATAAAGATGTGCTTCTTCAGGTTTGCGTTCTGCCGCTTTCATTGAGATCGCTTCTGCAGGACATGATAATGCACATAAACCACAAGCTGTACAACGCTCTCTACCTTCGTCATCACGCATTAGCATATGTCTTCCGCGATATACATCACTGAAAGGTCGTTGTTGTTCTGGATAAGCGATAGTCACTTTTTTCTTAAACATGTGTTTTAAGGTAACCATCATTCCTTTGAAGATAGCTACTAAGTAGATCTTCTCTGTCCAAGTCAGCTTCTTATTAGAAACCTCCTTTTTTCTTCCTGATAATGAATAAGTATTTGTCGACATGCTTAACTTTTTACTAGTAAGATTACAATAGCTGTAATCACTAAATTCAACAATGCTAATGGAATTAATGATTTCCATCCTAAGTTCATCAATTGGTCATAACGGAAACGTGGTAAAGTCCAACGTACCCACATATAAACAAATATGAAGAAACATATTTTAACGAATAGAGCGAAAATACCTATTACGTTTGCAATATTCACTCCCCAGTTTTCTACAGCCCATGACATACCTGGATAGTTATACGCTCCGAAGTATAGTACAGAGATGATAGCTGATGAGATAAATAAGTTTGCATATTCAGCGAAAAGGAAGAATCCCATCTTCATAGAAGAATATTCTGTGTGGAATCCTCCAATTAGTTCTTGCTCACATTCTGCTAAGTCAAAAGGTGCACGATTAGTTTCAGCAAATGAACAAATCAAGAATATTAAAAAACCAACTGGTTGGTAGAATACGTTCCAGTTCATTCCTTGTTGTTGTAATGCTATTTCTCGCATGCTTAATGACTGAGTCATTAATAGTAATGATATTAGTGAAAGTCCCATTGCGATTTCATACGAAATCATTTGAGAAGCAGCACGAATACCACTCATTAAAGAGTATTTATTATTTGATGCCCAAGCTCCAATCATGATACCGTATACTCCTACAGAAAGTACTGCGATGATATATAGTAAGCCAACATTTAAGTCAGCAGCTTGTAATATAATATCTCTTCCAAATAAATGAAACTTATCTCCCCAAGGAATAACAGCACTAGTCATTAATGCTAATGTCATCGCCAGGAAAGGTCCAAACTTAAATAAGAACTTATTTGGTGTATTTGGTTGTGTCTCTTCTTTAGCGAATAGTTTTAAACCATCTGCTAGTGGTTGTAATAAACCTCCTTTACCAGCACGGTTAGGACCTAGACGGTCTTGTATCCAGGCAGCAATTTTACGTTCTGCTAACGTGGCATACATCGCCATAAGCATCGTAACTGCAAACACAACTACAATGATAACTGCCTTATCTATAATAATAGTTTTATCCATACTTATGCCGATTTATTCTTTAGATTCATTATCTGTAAAAGGAATTTCCTTCATACTAATTTTAACGCGGTCTTGGTCACGTCCTTCTAAGATATGTTTTTCTGTTTTCATTACTACTTTATCTAATTTCTTAGTGTAGTTGTTTTGATTGATAACAGAGAATTTCTCAAACTTACGTGGCCCTTCAATAACCCAGTCTTTTGTGTCTTTGTGGTCAAAACGACAACTGTTACAGATAAACTCTTCTACTTCGTGGAATTCATCTTTACGAGCTGTTACTCTTTGGATTTCTTCTCCGAACATCCATACTGTTACTTTACCAGAACATGTAGGACAATCTCTATGTGCGTTATAAGGTTTGTTAAACCAAACACGTGATTTAAAGCGGAATGTTTTATCTGTTAATGCTCCTACAGGGCATACATCTATCATATTTCCAGAGAACTCATTATCAATTGCAGCTGATATATAAGTTGATATTTGTGCGTGATCACCACGTCCACATACACCGTGTACTCTTGCGTCTGTTAGTTGTTCTGCTGTCTTTACACATCTATAGCAAAGGATACAACGATTCATGTGAAGTTGAATATTGTCTCCTATATTTTCAGGAGCGAATGTTCTTTTTTCTTCTTTGAAGCGTTTCTGACCTTTACCATGGTCGAAAGCTAGGTTTTGTAAATCACACTCACCTGCTTGGTCACATACAGGACAGTCTAGAGGGTGGTTGATTAATAAGAATTCAGTAACTGCTTTACGTGCTTCTAGTACTCTTGGAGAAGAGATACTTTTTACTTCCATACCATCCATAACTCCTGTTTTACAAGAAGCCATTAACTTAGGCATAGGACGTGGATCTGCTTCACTACCTTTAGATACCTCTACTAAACATGCTCTACATTTTCCTCCTGTACCTTCTAGTTTTGAATAATAGCACATTGCAGGAGGTACTGATTCGCCTCCTATCATTCTTGCTGCTTGTAGAATGGATGTCCCTGGTTCTACTTCTATTTCATGTCCGTCTATAGTAACTTTCATAAACTGTGCTTTGTTTAAGCTGAATATTTAGTCAGCGTATATTATTTATTGATCAAGTGTTTTACTGTTGAGAAAGGCTCATTCACATAGTGATTTCTATCTTTAACTTTCTCTGGATATAAAACGTGATATTCAAACTCTTCTCTAAAATGTCTTATGGCTGCAGCTACTGGCCATGCAGCAGCATCTCCTAAAGGACAAATAGTGTTTCCTTCAATATTGCTCTGGATGCTCCATAATAAATCGATGTCATCCATAGTTCCGTTACCTGTCTCTATACGGTGTAATACTTTTTCAAGCCATCCTGTACCTTCACGACATGGAGAACATTGTCCACAACTTTCATGAGCATAGAAACGAGCGAAGTTCCAGGTGTTTCTAACGATACAAGCTGTATCATTATAAACGATGAATCCTCCAGAACCCAACATAGATCCTGTTTCGAAACCTCCATCAGATAACGATTCATACGTCATTAGACGATCTTCACCATTAGCTGTTTTATAGATTAAATGCGCTGGTAAGATTGGTACTGAAGATCCCCCAGGAACTAATGCCTTGATAGGACGATCATCTATCATACCACCACAGTATTCTTCTGAGTTAATAAATTCGTGAACAGTAATACCCATTTCGATTTCGTATACTCCAGGTTTTTTGATGTGCCCTGAAGCAGAAATAAGTTTTGTACCAGCTGATCTACCTAATCCTAATTTAGAATACGCTTCTCCAGAGTTGTTTACAATCCATGGAACGTTAGCGATAGACTCTACGTTGTTTACCACTGTAGGATTACCCCATAGTCCACTTACAGCAGGGAATGGTGGTTTGATACGAGGATTACCTCTTTTACCTTCTAGTGATTCGATAAGAGCAGTTTCTTCTCCACAGATGTATGCACCTGCACCGCAGTGTACATGTAGATCTAATGAATAGTCTGACCCTAAGATATTTTTACCAAGCCATCCAGCAGCATAAGCTTCTTTTATAGCTCTTTCTAGTATTTTAAAAACCCACATATATTCTCCACGAATATAGATGTAAGATAGGTTAGCCCCTAAAGCGAAACTTGATGTAATCATTCCTTCTATTAATAAGTGAGGAATATGTTCCATTAAGTAACGGTCTTTAAAAGTACCTGGTTCAGATTCATCCGCATTACAAACTAAGTGTCTTGGTTTGCCTGACTTTTTATCGATGAAACTCCATTTTAATCCTACTGGGAATCCAGCACCTCCACGACCTCTTAAACCAGAAGCTTTTACTTCTTCCGTGATTTCATCAGGAGTCATAGATTTTATAGCTTTCTCTACAGAAGCATAACCACCATTTTCACGGTATACTTCATAAGACTTAATCCCTGGGATATTGATTTTATCTAATAATATTTTTGTTGCCATATTACTATTTGTCGTGAAGAATTACTTTACCAGCTTTACAATCTTCTATGATTTGATCTATTTTTTCTTTTGTCAAGTGTTCTTTATAGAAATCTCCTAATTGCATCATTGGAGCATATCCACAAGCACCTAAACATTGAACACCTGCTATAGAGAACATTCCATCAGGAGTTGTTTCTCCTGGTTTTATGCCTAGCTTTTCACAAGCGTATTCCATCATATCATCAGCACCTCTAATTCCACAACAAGATGTTAAGCAGAATTCGAACATATACTTACCTACCGGTTTTTGGTTGTACATTGTATAGAATGTAACTACCTCGTATACTTCGATAGGAGTTATGTTTAGCATTTCAGCGACTTTGTCCATTAGTTCTGCACTTAACCAGTTGTCATGAGCATCTTGTACCTCATGTAAGACTGGTAATAGCGCTGATTTTCTTTTATCAGCAGGGTAGTGGCTAATCAACTCATCAATGCGTTGTTGCAACTCTGGTGTGATATTTATGTTTTGTTTGTATTTTTTAACTTCCATAATCTTAAGCGTCTAATTCTCCTGCGATAATATTTAAACTTGACAGTGTAATAATTGCATCTGATAACATACCACCTCTTACGATGTCATTATATGCTTGGTAGATGATAAAACATGGTCTTCTAAAGTGTAAACGATAAGGAGTTCTACTACCATCAGTGATTAAGTAGAAACCTAATTCTCCATTACCACCTTCTACAGGATTGTATAGTTCTGTAACTGGTACAGGTACTTCTCCCATGATTATTTTAAAGTGGTAGATAAGTGCTTCCATATTAGTATAAACATCTTCTTTTGGAGGAAGGTAATAATCTGGAACATCAGCATGGTATGGACCTTCTGGCATTTTGTCTAATGCCTGTCTGATGATTTTTAAACTTTCCCATACTTCAGCATTACGAACGCAGAATCTGTCGTAACAGTCACCACTTGTACCAACTGGAATATCAAAGTCAAAGTCTTCGTAAGAGCAATATGGTGAAGCAATACGTACGTCATAGTCAACTCCTGCCGCTCTTAAGTTTGGACCTGTGAATCCGAAGTTAATAGCTTCTTCAGCAGAGATTCCACCTACACCTATTGTTCTGTCCATAAAGATTCTGTTACGCGTAAGTAACCCTTCGAATTCAGACCAGATTGCAGGGAATTCTCTTAAGAATTCTTCGATTAGTTGGAATACCTTTGGAGACCACTCTCTCTCAAATCCTCCGATTCTTCCCATATTAGTAGTTAAACGTGCACCACTAATTTCTTCGAATATTTCGTATATTTTTTCTCTGTACTGGAATACATATAAGAACCCTGTAAGAGCTCCTGTATCTACCCCCATTACTGAGCTACAGATAATGTGGTCAGCTATACGAGCCAATTCCATTACGATAACTCTTAAATATTGAACTCTTTTAGGGATTTCAATACCTAATGCCTTTTCTACAGTTAACCACCAAGCAGTATTGTTGATTGGTGAAGAACAATAGTTTAGACGATCTGTTAATACGTTGATTTGATAAAAAGGTCTGTTCTCAGCTATTTTCTCAAATGCTCTATGTATATATCCTACTGTACCTTCTCCATCTAGTACTTTCTCTCCATCTAGTAAGATGATATTCTGAAAGATACCGTGTGTAGCAGGGTGCGTAGGTCCTAAGTTTAATATCTGTAATTCTGTCCCGTCTTCTTGAAATTTCTCTTCAATAAGTTTAGCATATCGTTGCTCAGGAGGTAATAATAAATCTGACATAGTCTCGTTCCTTTAAGTATTAAGAATTATGAACCGTTCTACCAAAGAATCTATCATCTTTGTCTGTTCTACCTGCGTCTTCCATTGGGAACTCTTTTCTTAATGGGAAAGATTCCATCTGGTCCATATTTAATATTCTCTTCAATTGAGGATGATTTTTAAAGATAATCCCATAAAAATCATATGTTTCTCTTTCTTGCCAGTTTGCACTTTTAAACAAATCTGTAGCAGACTCTACAACTGGGTTTTTGATATCTAAGAAGGTTTTAAAACGAACTCTAATATTATCTGTCCAGTTGTGCATGTGGTATACCACCGCTAATTGACGTTCCGAAGGTAAGTCAGCATAATGAACTCCACAAACATCTGTAAGGAAGTTAAAGTTCATCTCACTATCTTCTTTTAAAAACTTAAGAACATCGTGCGAAGCATTAGTTGCAACTTCAAAAGACAACATTCCATGTTGTTCATGAAATTCACTAACTGACATACCAAATGTTTCAATTAGCCTTTTTTGTAATGTAGTATTATCTAATGCCATACTATTTGTTTATGTTGTAAGAATTTAATAATTCATCATATTCTTTCGTACCTCTGCGATTAACAGATTCAGATTTTACAATTTCTTGTAGTCTAAGTACACCATCTAGAATTTGTTCTGGTCTAGGAGGGCACCCTGGTACATAAACGTCTACTGGGATTACTTTATCTATTCCCTGTAGTACAGAGTAAGTATCAAAAATCCCGCCAGAACAAGCACAAGCTCCAACAGCAATAACCCATTTAGGTTCAGCCATCTGTTCATATACTTGTCTTAAGATAGGAGCCATTTTTTTAGAAATAGTTCCCATAACCATTAGCATATCTGCTTGTCTAGGAGAGAAACTCATACGCTCAGAACCAAAACGAGCTACGTCATACGTAGCTGCCATTGTTGCCATGAATTCAATTCCACAACAAGAAGTTGCGAAAGGTAGAGGCCACATTGAATTAGCACGTGCTAATCCAACTACTGAACTTAATTTAGTAGCAAAGAATCCTTCTCCTACATATCCTTCCGGAGCTTCTACTGTATTATATTTTTTATCGCTCATCTCTATCTATTTTATTAATCCCACTCTAGTCCTTTTTTCTTGAATTCATATAGTAATCCGATAATGATTAGGAATAAGAAAATTCCCATTTTCATTAAACCGTCCCAACCGAACTCTTGGAAGTTAACTGCCCAAGGGTATAAGAAGATTACCTCTACATCAAATAATACGAATAGTATTGCTACAAGGAAGTATTTTACATTGAATGGGATACGTGCACTACCTAGTGACTCTAATCCACACTCCCATGTACTGTCTTTAATTTTAGAAGATTTTTTGGGACCTAATTTACTAGAAACCCAAATTGTCATGGATACAAACCCAGCAGCTAGTGCTATTTGCATTAAGATTGGGATGAAATCAAGTTGACTTGCCTGCATATCTAAAGTATTTATATTAATACAACATACAAATATACATTTGAGTTCTCGTTTTACAAAGCTTTGGTACTCTAGGTGTTGCCTAGTTTGACTCTAATGGCTTAATATGTATTTGGATTAATTATAAATAGAATGCTAAGTAATAAAAAAAGCTATCCATTTTTGAAATGAATAGCTTCTTCGTAATTGAAAATTTATATTGTAAAAAATTAATTTCCTATCACTTCTACATCTACAGCGATTAAACCTTTTTTACCTTTTTCTTCAGTATAAGAAACGCGGTCACCTTGGTTAATGCTTTTAGTTTTTAAACCTGTGATGTGAACAAAAATGTCTTGTTTAGTAGCTTCATTTGTGATAAAGCCAAATCCTTTGTCTTCATTGAAGAACTTAATTACGCCTGTATGCATTGTATTGAAATAAATAAAATTATGTTCAAATA
The DNA here is from genome assembly GCF_001865835.1 of Myroides sp. ZB35. Classification (NCBI taxonomy): domain Bacteria; kingdom Pseudomonadati; phylum Bacteroidota; class Flavobacteriia; order Flavobacteriales; family Flavobacteriaceae; genus Myroides; species Myroides sp. ZB35. The sequence continues at coordinate 1,434,206 of NZ_CP017769.1, forward strand.
TAATGTTTGTTTCGAACTAAGTTTAGTTTTTTTTGATTTTTTTTTAAAAATTAATGTTTATTTAATTGATGAGGAGATTTTTATTTTCAATTCTATAATAGATTTCGAATAGTTTGTGTTACTTCCAGCGCAATTTGCTTTTTGTGGTAGTAGGGGAGAGTGCTATTAAAAACAAAAAGGGCTATTCGATTAAGAATAGCCCTTTGAGATATCTGATATAGATTAATCCTCTAAAGGTTTCATTGTGAAACTTTCCATAAATGCGGTTGTATAGTTACCAGCGATATAGTTTGGATCATCCATTAATTGTCTATGGAATGGAATAGTCGTTTTGATTCCTTCAATTACGAATTCGTCTAATGCTCTTCTCATCTTGTTAATTGCCTCTTCTCTTGTTTGAGCAGTTGTAATTAACTTAGCGATCATAGAGTCATAGTTCGGAGGAATAGAGTATCCAGAGTACACGTGAGTGTCTAGACGTACACCGTGTCCACCAGGTGTGTGAAGAGTTGTAATCTTCCCTGGAGATGGGCGGAAGTCATTGAATGGATCCTCTGCATTGATACGACATTCTATTGAGTGCATTTTAGGCAAGTAATTTTTACCTGAAATTGGTGTGCCTGCTGCAACTAAAATTTGCTCTCTGATTAAGTCATAATCGATTACTTGTTCAGTGATAGGGTGTTCTACTTGGATACGAGTATTCATCTCCATGAAGTAGAAGTTTCTGTCTCTGTCTACTAAGAATTCGATAGTACCAGCACCTTCGTATTTAATGAATTCAGCAGCTTTTACAGCAGCTTCACCCATTTTGTGTCTCAATTCATCTGTCATGAATGGAGAAGGTGTTTCTTCTGTTAGTTTTTGGTGACGTCTTTGGATAGAACAGTCACGCTCAGAAAGGTGACATGCTTTACCATAAGAGTCTCCTACTACTTGGATCTCGATGTGACGTGGGTCAAGGATTAGTTTCTCCATGTACATACCATCGTTACCGAAAGCTGCAGAAGCTTCTTGACGTGCACTTTCCCATGCTCTATCTAGCTCTTCTTCTTTGAAGATTTCACGCATACCTTTACCACCACCACCAGCAGTAGCTTTCATCATTACTGGGTAACCGATAGCTTTAGCTGTTTTTTTGGCGTGTTCTAGTGATTCTAATAAACCATCAGAACCAGGAACAGTAGGTACTCCAGCTAATTTCATTGTTTCTTTAGCTGTGGCTTTATCTCCCATTTTTTCAATCATCTCTGGTCCAGCTCCGATGAACTTCACACCGTGCTCTTGACAGATTTTAGAAAATTTAGCGTTTTCTGATAAGAAACCGTAACCAGGGTGTATAGCATCTGCGTTTGTAATTTCAGCAGCAGCTATTATGTTTGAAATCTTTAAATACGATAAGTTACTTGGAGCAGGTCCAATACAAACAGCTTCATCCGCAAAACGAACGTGTAAACTATCTGCATCCGCAGTAGAGTAAACTGCTACAGTTTTAATGCCCATTTCTTTACATGTTCTGATAACACGTAAGGCAATTTCACCTCTATTAGCGATTAATATTTTTTTAAACATCTCTTGAAACTTTAATTTAACTTTAGTGAGTTTACTTCGTTAGAAAGTAAAAATTGGTGTGTTATAAATTTCTTAAGATGGATCAACTAAGAATAATGGTTGATCAAATTCTACTGGAGAAGCATCGTCAACTAATACTTTAACGATTTTACCTGAAATTTCAGATTCGATTTCGTTGAATAATTTCATTGCTTCGATTACACATACTACATCTCCTGCTTTAATAGTTTTTCCTACTTCAGCAAATGGTTCTTTGTCTGGAGCTGGTTTTCTATAGAATGTTCCAATGATTGGAGATTTTACAGTGATGTATTTAGAATCTTCGTTAGCTGCAGTTTCAGTTGCAGCAGCAGCTGGTGCAGCTGGAGTTGCAGCTTGTTGAGCAACAGGAGTTTGAGATAAAGCAGAAGCTACTGGTACTTGTTGGATGTAAGTAGTTTCAGTATTACCTGTTTCAGTTGTTTTAATGGTGATTTTAAAATCATCCATTTCTAATTTTACTTCTGTAGCTCCTGATTTTGCTACAAATTTAATTAAGTTTTGAATCTCTTTAATGTCCATACCTAATGTATTGGTTAGTTGTTTTTATTTCGCTGTGTACGCCCACTTTAAGTACATTGCACCCCACGTGAAACCACCTCCAAAAGTAGCAAAAATAATATTATCACCCTTTTTAAGTTGTTTTTCATAATCGCAAAGTAGTAATGGTAAAGTGGCAGACGTTGTATTTCCGTATCTTTCGATATTCATTAATACCTTTGAGTCATCTAAGCCCATTCTGTGAGCTGTAGCATCAATGATTCGTTTGTTCGCTTGGTGTGCAGCTAACCAAGTCACATCTTCATGAGAAAGATTGTTTCGTTGCATAACTTTTTCACTTACATCAGCCATGTTTGATACAGCATATTTAAATACTGTTTTTCCATCTTGGAATACATAGTGTTGTTTGTTTGCAACAGTTTCTGCACTTGCAGGTAAGATAGATCCACCTGCTTCGATTTTTAAGAACTCACGGCCAACACCGTCGCTTCTTAAGTATTCATCTTGTACTCCATAGCCTTCTGTGTTAGGCTCGAATAATACTGCTCCAGCAGCATCTCCGAAGATAATACAAGTTGCACGATCTGTATAATCGATGATTGAAGACATCTTGTCTGATCCGATCAACAATACTTTTTTATATCTACCTGATTCGATATATGCAGAAGCTACTGACATACCATATAAAAAGCTAGAACAAGCTGCTTGTAAATCAAATGAAAATGCATTCGTTGCTCCAATTTTTGTTGCAACATAAACTCCTGTAGAAGCTACAGGCATATCAGGTGTCGCTGTTGATAAGATTATACAATCGATATCTTTAGGATCTGTGCCTGATTTGCGTAATAAATCTTCTGCGGCTTTGATAGCCATATAAGAAGCTCCTTCACCAGGTTCTTTAAGAATTCTTCTTTCTTTAATTCCTGTACGGCTAGTTATCCATTCGTCGTTTGTATCTACCATCGTCTCTAAGTCTGTATTGGTTAACTTAGTCTCTGGTAGGTAGCATCCGATCGCTGTAATGGCTGCGTGTATTTTTGTCATATGGTGTTGCTTTACTTTATAAAAACATTCCAAAAAGAAGCGAAAATTACAAAAAAAAAACGAATTAACGGTTCTTTGGAGGCGTAAAGTACGTTTTTTGGGCTATATACCAAAAAAAAACTCTCACACATTGTGAGAGTTAATTTGTACTTTGTCTAAAGTTATGCCTCTACTTCAGCTGTTTTGTCGATTACAACTTGCCCTCTGTAGTACATTTTTCCTTCATGCCAGTAAGCTCTGTGATATAAGTGAGCTTCTCCTGTTACAGGACATGTAGCGATTGTTGGAGCTACAGCTTTGTAATGAGTTCTTCTCTTATCTCTTCTTGTTTTCGAGGTTTTTCTCTTAGGATGTGCCATTTTACTATATTATTTATCCGTTAATAGTTTCTTTAATTCTGCCCATCTAGGGTCAATATCTTTATTTGTATTTTCTTCTTCCTCTTCTACATCATCATCTTCTAGGTCGTCTATTAAGTCGAAGATTTCGTCATCTTCATCATCGAATAGACTGTCAAATTCGTCTTCATCTTCTTCATTAACGTAACCTAAGTAATCTAATGCTGCAGAATCTAATGTCCCATCTTTTACTCCAGGATGAACCCTTTTTTGAGGTATAGCTAGAACGATCATTTCATATATATATTGAGCTACATTTATTTGATGTTCAGTATATGGGATGATTAATATCTCATCGTGATCATCATTAAATGAATCTCCAAATTTAACTACCAAATCAATTTCACTCTCTACTGGCATGTCAAAATCTTGGTTTGTCACATCACAAGGTACATTTGCTATACCTTTTGCAGTGAAGTGTAACTCAAATAGATTAATTTTCTTGTCTAAAAGAACGTTTATGTCAGCATTAATATGATTGAAATCACTGTAGTTGTAGTTTTCGAAAAAACGGTCATCTACCTTAAAATCAAACGAATGCTTTCCGTTTTTTAATCCTGTAAAAGGTATTAAAAAGTCTTTTTCAATATTCATGGAATACATGATTTGAGCGTGCAAAGATAAAAAATTATTATAATTACAAGCTAGTTATCAAATTTTTTTGTGCTAAAATCTTTTTCTTGAGGCTGTAAAGGGTTTGCTGCTGCTTCAATATTTCTACTTCTATTGTTATAAATATCAATAGCTAGATATAGTGCTTCTTTAAAAGAAGTTTCGTCTGCAATGCCTTTTCCAGCTATTTCATAAGCAGTTCCGTGGTCAGGAGAAGTTCTAATCTTATCTAGACCAGCAGTATAGTTCACACCATGACCGAAAGAAAGTGCTTTGAAAGGGGCTAAACCTTGATCGTGGTAGCACGCTATCACTGCATCAAAGTGTTTGTGTGTTCCTGATCCGAAAAAACCATCTGCAGGAAATGGGCCTGAAATTAGAATACCTTCATCATTAAGTTTTTCTACTGTCGGTTTTATGATTGTTAATTCTTCATTACCTATAACACCGCCGTCACCAGCGTGTGGGTTTAATCCTAAGATAGCAATGCGTGGTTTAAATATATTGAAATCTTGAATTAAAGTATCGTTTATCGTTTTTACTTTTTGTTCGATTAATTCAGGAGTGATTGCTTTCGCTACATCTTGTATTGGTAAATGATCTGTTAATAACCCTATTTTTAGATCTTCACTTACTAGTAGCATAAGAGCCTGTCCATCTAATTGTTCATTTAAATAATCAGTGTGTCCAGGGTACTTAAACTCGTCGTCTACGCTATTATATTTATTGATAGGAGCTGTTATAAGTACATCTATTTCTCCATTTTTTAGAGCTTCAGTTGCTGCAACAAATGATTTGATAGCATATTTTCCAACGATGGGGTCATTTTTACCAAATGAAATATTAACGTTTTCTTTCCATAGATTTAGTACGTTTAATCTATTTGGGACAATTTGACTTAGATTGTCTATTCCTTGTATTGGTGTATTATTATCAATCGTTTTTTTTATATATGATAGAGGCTTTGAATTTCCGAATATAACAGGAGTGCAGATTTCTAGCATTCTACTGTCTTCGAAACATTTGAGTATAACTTCACTACCTATCCCATTTAGATCTCCGATAGAGATCCCTACTTTTATAATTTCTTCTTTGTGGCTCATAGTTTCGTCTAAATTATTCCTACTTTTGAAAGCAAATTTAATAAAATAAATGGAGTTATGTTTACAGGAATAGTTGAAAACATCGGAAATATCAAAAGAATAGAAAAAGAGCAAGAAAACTTACATATCACAGTAGAATCTGCATTTGCTAGTGAGTTACAGATCGATCAGAGCGTTTTACATAACGGTATCTGTTTGACAGTAGTAGCACTGGCAGATGGTGAATATACTGTTACTGCTATTAAAGAAACGATAGATGTGACAAGTATAGGACAGTGGCAAGTAGGGCAGGAGCTAAATCTAGAAAGAGCTATGCTGATGAATGGTCGCTTAGATGGGCATATCGTACAGGGACACGTAGATCATATCGCTACTTGTGTGAGTATCGAAGAAGTGGGAGGTAGTACATATTTTGGGTTTGAATATAAAAAGACGTCACAGCATGTGACGATAGAGAAAGGGTCTATTACTATAGATGGCACGAGTCTGACTGTTGTAGACTCTGGTATCAATACTTTTAAAGTTGCGATTATTCCATATACTTTAGAGCATACTATTTTTAAACATTATCAAGTCGGAACCGTGGTTAATCTTGAGTTTGATGTTGTTGGGAAGTATGTTGCTAAGTTGGTGCAATTGAGAAGTTTGTAGTAAATATTTAGTATTTTTATGGGACTATTGGTGTAAAAGACTTTACTTTGCACCTGAAAAAAAAGTATATGAAGTTTAATTCGCAAAATAGTAATTTTGCTGCGATGACGGATGAAGAGTTAGTACAATTCATTGTTCATAGTAGCAATACTAACTTATTTGGGATACTTTATGATCGGTACGCACAGAAAGTTTATGCGAAGTGTATTGGTTTTGCTGAGTCTAGGGATGTAGCAGAAGACCTTACACAAGATATTTTTGTGAAGTTGTATTTAAACCTAAAGAACTTTAGAGGTGATTCTAAATTTTCTACGTGGTTGTATTCTTTTGCGTATAATCATTGTGTTAATTATTCCAGGTTAGTTCTTAAGAAGAAGAGAAATGAAGAAACATTGGATGATGAGAATCAATACGCATTATCTGTAGAAGACGAGATTTCGGATGAGGAGATATTCTCATTGAGTGTCGATAGGTTACAAGAGTCATTAGTAAGGTTGGATCCGGAGGACAAGATTGTTTTGTTGATGAAATATCAGGATGACAAGTCTATTAAGGAGATTTCCACCCTGTTGGATTTAGGAGAGAGTGCGGTGAAAATGCGACTCCACAGGGCTAAGAAAAAAATTGTTGAAATTTATAACTCGTTGTAATTATGGATAATCCGTTTAAAAAAATTCTTCAGGACGAAAAATTACCAGATTACTTAAAAGATAGGGTAATAGATAATCTCAACTTTATTAAGTTATCACTAGATGTGTCAGAACTTTATACTGTTAAGGTTCCTCAGGCATTAGGTAGCCTGATAGGAGAAAAAGATGTAAAAAAAGAAAATGAAATAATCAATAAAATTAAAAATAGTAAGGATGATGGAACGTTATAACTTTGAGTATCCTAGTCAAATGATTAACTCTGTAATGAGCTCGTTATTACAAGGATTGATAGGATTTGTTTTTTTAGTAGGCTATATTTTAATTTCTTGGTTAATAATTAAGGTATGTTCTTATGTCTTAAAGAAGCTGTTTAAGGTTATTCGCTTAGAGAAAATACAAAATCTATTAAGCGAAAATGACTTTTTGAATAAGGTGAATATTAAGATCAGTGTGTCTGATATCTTAATATTCTTTGTAAAGGTGTTTTTAATCTTCTTAATGGTAGTAGTAGGAGCTGAGTTATTTGGTCTAGCTATTGTCTCTCGAGAGATTGGAAACCTGATGTTGTATATTCCTAAAGTGTTTGTTGCACTACTGATCTTCGTAGGAGGATTGTATTTTGCTACATGGGTAAAGAAAGCTATTGTGGAAGTGCTAAAGGCTGTTGACTTTAGTGGAGCACGTATGATAGGTAATATCTTATTCTATCTAATCTTGGTTTTTGTGTTTATTACTACATTGAATCAGATGGGTATAAACACAGATATTATTACTAATAATATCTCTATTATCGTAGGGGCTATCCTATTGACTGTAGCTTTATCATTAGGATTAGGGGCTAAAGATGTTGTGACTAGACTATTGTTCTCTTTTTACGCTCGTAAGAATCTAGAGTTAGGACAGCTAGTGCGTATCGATGGTCTAGAAGGATATGTGATCTCTATAGATAATATCTACCTATGTCTGTTAGTAGAAGGGAAGAAACACTATCTACCGATAGCTAAAGTATCAGAAAGTCATATCGAGATAATAAAATAGATTATTTATATAGCAGTAGCTATTAGCATATAATAAAAGGCGAATGTTCTCATGATATTCGCCTTTTTTAGTATTAGTATCTTGGATTAAGAGTTGTTCTCTAAGGTTACAGTTGTTGAATAAGGCTGTTTTTTTATTTTCTTTCCGCTCTTTTTGACTAGATATGGAGTTTATGACTTTGGTTGCTCTTTTTGTTTTATTATGAAGGACTGAGTTTTTACAGAGTATTGATTTATAGAGGTATATTGTGTTTGGGCTTGGGGTTCTTCGGGTATTCTAGGGGTTTTCTTCGAGTTTGCTTGCCCAGAGAGGGGTTTTCTCGAAGAAATGTGCAAGGATAGTCGAAGGAATCTGCTAGGAACTAAAAGCAAAGAAGAGAGTAAATGAATAAAATAGGAGAAATAAAAAAGCTGATTGCGAATAGCAATCAGCTTTTTGTATTATATAGGGATAGTGCTTAGTCTATCTTGATCGTCAATACTGAGATAGGCGAGTGATTTACTAAATCTTCGCTGATACTTCCGTTGAAGAAATGAGCTAACCCTGTACGTCCGTGTGTAGCGATCGTGATTAGGTCTGCATTCGTTTTCTTTGAGAAGTTAAGGATTCCCTTTTCTACTGTTAGATCATTATAGATAGATAAGTCGTATTCTGTATCTGTGATGTCTTCTAAGAAGTCTTCTAATACCTGTTCTGCTACATGAGTAGGTTTAAAACTATTAGGAGTGTTTACCATCAGTAGGTGTAATTTCGTGTCGAACATCTGGTGTAGACGTAGAATCTTTTTAAAAGGTTCTTTCATATTATCAGTAAAGTCAGAAGCGAATACAAGATCATTCACGTTGAAGTCATCCCCTTCTCCTTTAATTACTAATACAGGTGCGTCAGATGTTCTTACTACTTTCTGAGTATTAGAACCTACGAAGTATTCTTTCGCTCCGCTCGCTCCATGAGATCCCATTACGATAAGGTCTGCTTTATTCGTCTCTGCTGTCTTAGTCACGCCATAAGCCGTTCTGTCTAGGATAAGACTAGTAGATACCTTAATGCCTTCGAATAGGTCAGATAGGGCTAATTCTCTAAGTTTCTCTTCAGCAGCGTTCTTGAAGAACATTACTTCAGGAGCAGGAGTACCTTTATTGATACTATCATTTCCTTGTTGTGGCAAGTCCAAGATGTGTAATAGTAGTATTTCTGCATCTCCTTTTTTAGCTATACAAGCAGCTACCTTGATAGCGTTATAAGCTTGTGTAGAAAAATCTGTTGGGACTAGTATTTTTTTCATAGTGATATTTGTTGTTTTATTTTGATTTAATTACATGATTTAAAGTTAAGAATATAATTATCAATAGGCAAAAGTTTTATTTGTAATAAAAAAATTAATATCTTTGCACAGTTATTTATTAAAAAAGTTAAATAATGAGGGGACAAAGTAGTCCCCTCTTTTTATAGCATATGACATTAAAAAGTAAAGTACAAGAATTAATAGATAAGGCTTTAGAAGAGCATACATCTATATTTATTATAGATTTTACGGTGTCTGCTGACAATAAAATCACTCTAACTATAGATGGTGATGAAGGTGTGACATTACAAGATTGTATAAATTTTAGTAGAGCTATAGAGCATAATTTAGATAGAGAAGAGCAGGATTTCTCACTAGAGGTAGCATCAGCAGGTGCAACAGCACCTTTAAAATTACTTCGTCAATACCATAAGAACATTGGTAGAAAGCTAAAAGTGGTGACGCTAGATCAAGAGAAATACGAGGCTACTCTAGATAATGTGATCGATAATCAGATTGTCCTAAAGTGGAAGGCTAGAGAGCCTAAACCTGTAGGAAAAGGGAAGGTGACAGTAGAGAAAGAAGCTGTGATTCCTTTTGAGAATATTAAAGAAGCGAATGTTATAATTTCATTTTAAAATAAAAAAAGCACATGGAGAATAGAGATTTAGTAGATTCATTCTCAGAATTTAAAGACGAAAAAGATATTGAGCGTGTAACGCTGATGGCCATCTTAGAAGATGTATTTAGAAATGCATTGAAAAAAAGATTTGGTAATGATGATAACTTTGATATCATTGTTAACCCAGATAAAGGAGATTGCCAGATATTCAGAAACCGTGTAGTAGTAAATGATGGGGAAGTAGAGAATGATAACTATGAAATTTCATTATCTCAAGCACGCAAGATCGAACCAGATTTTGAAGTAGGAGAAGAAGTTTCAGAAGAGGTTAAATTAGAGGAGTTAGGAAGACGTGCTATTTTAGCATTGCGCCAAAACTTAAACTCTAAAGTGACTGAGCACGATAATACTACTTTATACAAACAGTTCAAAGATATTATTGGAGAAGTTTATTCAGCAGAAGTGCACCACATCCGTCCAAAAGTTGTAATTTTGATGGATGAGGAAGGAAATGAAATCGTTTTACCAAAAGATAAACAGATTCCATCTGACTTCTTTAGAAAAGGTGATACTGTAAAAGGAATCATTGAAGCAGTAGAATTAAAAGGATCTAAACCTCAAATCATCATGTCTAGAACTGCTACTGAGTTCTTAGAAAGATTATTCGAGCAAGAAATCCCTGAGATCGCTGATGGACACATCACTATTAAGAAAGTAGTACGTATCCCTGGAGAAAAAGCAAAAGTGGCAGTAGATACTTTTGATGATCGTATCGATCCAGTAGGAGCGTGTGTAGGTATGAAAGGATCTCGTATCCATGGTATCGTTCGCGAATTAGGAAATGAGAATATAGACGTAATTAATTTTACTAATAATACAGAATTATTCGTTAAGCGTGCCTTAGCACCTGCTAACGTAAATAAAGTAGTTCTGAATGAAGAGACTAAAAAAGCAAATGTTTATTTAGCTCTAGAAGAGGTATCACGTGCGATAGGACGTGGTGGACAAAACATCAAATTAGCTGGTATGTTAACTGGATATGATATTGATGTTATGCGTGAATTAAACCCAGAAGACGATGACGTAGAATTAAAAGAGTTCAAAGACGAAATCGATGAGTGGGTAATTGAAGAATTTGCAAGAATCGGTTTAGATACGGCTAAGAGCGTTTTAAGCCTAAGTGTTGAAGAGTTAATGAAACGTACTGATCTTGAAGATGAAACAATTGAGAATGTACTTAGAATCTTGAAAGAAGAATTCGAGGATTAATTACAAGTTAACAACACAACACATTTAATACACTAAAAGGATAATATGTCTGAAGAAAGAGCAATAAGAATTAATAAAGTTTTAAGGGAATTGAATATTTCTCTCGATAGAGCCGTTGACTTTTTAAAAGGAAAAGGTTTCGATATCGACGCAACACCTAATGCTAAAATTTCTGATCAAGAATATAGTGTTTTGTGTAAACAATTTTCTGCTGATAAAGGTAAGAAAGAGGCATCTATTGAAGTAAGTGAAGAGAAAAAGAAAGAGAAAGAGGCCTTGAAAATTGAGCGTGATAAAGAATTAGAGGAGAAGAAAAAACAAGAGGAAGCACGTATTAAGCGTGAACAAGAAATTATCCGAGCTAAAGCTGAAGAAATTGCAGCTATCAAAACTGTGGGTAAAATCGATCTTGAGCCTAAAAAAACTAAAGCTTCTTCAGACGATTCTAATAAAGAAAATAAATCTTTTGAAAAAGATGCCAAAGCTCCTGCTAAAGAGAGTAAGCAAAAACAAGCTAATGAGGTTATAGAGGATAAGAAAGAGACTGTCGCTAAACCTGTAGTTGATAAGGAAGCATCTAAAGTAACGAACTCAAATAAACAAGTGGAAGCTAAAAAAGAGGTGGAAAAACCAAAACAGAAAGAATCTGTAGCAGGAAGTAAGGATGCTTCATCTAACAAAGTGGATTCTAAAAAAGCAGAGTCTAACAAAGCGGAAGAGGCTGCTAAGACAGAAGAAAACGCAGGAGAGGAGATGATTAAAACTAATTATCAAAAACTTTCTGGTACTACTTTTACTGGACAGACTATCGATTTATCTCAATTCGATAAGCCTAAAAAGAAAAAAGAAGAGCCTAAAAAAGGTGGTAACAACGCTGGTAACAATGCGAAACCAGGTGCTGGTAATGCCGCTAATAAGAATAAGAGAAAACGTATAGCTAAACCAGGTACTGCTGAAGGTGGTAATACTACTAATAACAATAGCAATAATGCTAATGGTGGTAATAACAACAACAATAACAGAAACCAAGGTGGCGGGCAAAGAAATAACAACAATAATAACAATACTGGTGGAAACAAATTTGGTAATAGAAACCAAAGACGTAACCAACAAGCTCCTGTAGTTAAGGCTGAGCCAACAGAAGAAGAAGTTAAAAACCAAATCAAGGAGACACTAGAACGTCTTCAAGGTAAAGGTAATAAGTCTAAATCTGCTAAATACCGTCGTGATAAACGTGATGTACACCGTAAGAAAACGGATGACGAACAAAAAGCATTAGAAGCTGGAAGTAAAATATTAAAAGTTACTGAGTTCGTTACTGTAGGTGAGATCGCTACTATGATGGATGTGCCTATTACTAAAGTTATCGGTACATGTATGTCATTAGGTATCATGGTAACAATGAATCAACGTCTAGATGCTGAGACATTGACTATCGTGGCTGATGAGTTCGGATACGAAGTAGACTTTACTACTGCAGCTATTGAAGAGGCTATCGAAGAGGCTCCAGATAGACCAGAAGATTTAAAATCTCGTGCTCCTATCGTTACTGTAATGGGACACGTTGACCACGGTAAGACATCGTTACTTGACTACGTTCGTAAAGCTAACGTTATCGCTGGTGAGTCAGGAGGTATTACGCAGCACATCGGTGCGTATGGGGTAACTTTAGAAAATGGTCAAAAGATTACTTTCTTAGATACACCAGGTCACGAGGCGTTTACTGCGATGCGTGCACGTGGTGCGCAAGTAACGGATATCGTTATTATCGTAATCGCTGCGGATGATGACATCATGCCACAAACGAAAGAGGCTATTAGCCACGCTCAAGCGGCAGGTGTACCTATTATCTTCGCGATCAATAAGGTAGATAAGCCAACGGCTAACCCTGATAAGATTAAAGAAAAGTTAGCATCAATGAACTTGCTAGTAGAAGAATGGGGTGGTACTTACCAATCTCAAGATATCTCTGCTAAACAAGGTATTGGTATGACTGAATTACTTGAAAAAGTATTGCTAGAAGCTGAAATGTTAGAGCTGAAAGCTAACCCAGATAAGTTAGCAGTAGGTACTGTAGTAGAGGCATTCTTAGATAAAGGTAGAGGATATGTATCTACTGTATTAGTACAAGCTGGTACTCTTCGTGTAGGAGATTATTTATTAGCAGGATGTAACCATGGTAAAGTACGTGCTATGCACGATGAGCGTGGTAAGTCTATTAAAGTAGCTGGTCCTTCAACTCCAATCTCTGTATTAGGTCTTGATGGTGCGCCAACTGCAGGTGATAAATTCAACGTATTCGAAGAAGAAAAAGAAGCAAAACAAATTGCATCTAAACGTACTCAGCTGATCCGCGAACAATCTGTACGTGCTCAACGTCACATTACGTTAGCAGAGATTGGACGTCGTATCGCATTAGGAGATTTCAAAGAGTTGAACATTATCTTAAAAGGGGACGTGGATGGTTCTGTTGAGGCATTATCTGATTCATTCTCTAAATTATCTACAGAAGAAATTCAAATCAACATTATCCACAAAGGAGTTGGTGCGATTACAGAATCTGACGTATTGTTAGCATCTGCTTCTGACGCGATCATTATCGGATTTAACGTTCGTCCTATGGCATCTGCTAAAGTATTAGCTGATAAAGAAGAGATCGATATCCGTAACTACTCTATCATCTATGCTGCTATCGATGACCTTAAAGATGCAATGGAAGGTATGTTATCTCCAGAGCTTAAAGAAGAGGTTACTGGTACTGCTGAGATCCGTGAGTTGTTCAAAATTTCTAAAGTGGGAACTATCGCTGGATGTATGGTTACAGATGGTAAGATATTCCGTAGCTCTAGAATCCGCTTAATCCGTGAAGGTGTAGTAATCTACACTGGAGAGTTAACTGCTCTTAAACGTTTCAAAGATGACGTTAAAGAAGTTTCTAAAGGATATGATTGTGGTATTCAGATTAAAAACTACAACGACATTAAGGAGTATGACGTAATCGAAGCTTTCCAAGAAGTAGAGGTTAAAAAGAAACTTAAATAGTATAAAATATAGTTAATAAGAGAGGGTTACAGGGATGTAACCCTTTTTTTATGTCAAAATGTCTTATTTTTAGTTTGGCTTATAATTTGTAGATTTAATTAAAAAAGAAAAACGTCTAAGTATGATTTGGATTTTTATGATTGCGATAATGGGTGCTAGTTGGTTAGTAGGTTATCGCTTAAAAAGTAAATTTGAGAAATATTCTAAAGTACAACTTCAGAATGGGATGAGTGGTGCAGAGATAGCACAGAAGATGTTGTTTGATCATGGGATCAGAGACGTAAGAGTTATTTCTACTCCAGGTAGGCTGACTGACCACTATAATCCAATGGATAAAACAGTCAACTTAAGTGAGGCTGTGTATAATGAGCGCAATGCTGCTGCGGCTGCTGTTGCTGCCCATGAGGTAGGACACGCTGTACAGCATGCTGAGGCATATCACTGGCTGACTATGCGCTCTAAGTTAGTTCCTATTGTTAGCTTTTCGTCTAATATAGTGACGTGGGTATTATTAGGAGGTGTGTTAATGATTAATACATTTCCGCAGTTGTTATTAATCGGGATTATTTTGTTTGCGATGACGACGATATTCTCTTTTGTAACGTTACCTGTAGAGTACGATGCGAGTAATCGTGCGTTAAAGTGGTTACAAGCGAAGAATATAGTGACTCAAGGAGAATATGCAGGAGCTAAAGATTCGTTGAAATGGGCAGCTCGTACGTATGTAGTGGCTGCGATAAGTTCACTAGGTACGCTACTGTACTATGTAATGATCTATATGAATAGAAGATAATAAAAAAGACCTCTGCTAAAGAGGTCTTTTGGGTTATAATATATTCAACGTGATGAGTAATGGGATGTGATCAGATACTTTTCTTGCTATGCTAATTTCTTCAAAGTCTTCAAAGAAGTAGATAGGCTTAGCACTGATAAGTTCATTCTTATCAGGGTGATAAAAGATATTATCATACTCTGATGCTAGACAGTCACCTTTAAGGCATTTCTGTCTAAGGCTCGTCTTCTGTGTAGAGAAGCTAGGTAGATACCCTTGTTTCTTTAAGGGATTAAATACGCTGTGGCTTTCACTTAAGTTAAAATCACCTAAGAAGATAAGGTTGTGTTCAGGATAGTGTTCGGGAAAGAATTTGAGGTACTTGATTTCTTTCTCAGGCTGATGTTTAGTTGGTAGTGCGTGTAAACTACTTATCGTTATTTCTTTTCCTTTATAAATAAATGTAGCCATATAAGGCTCTCTCTCTATTTCCTCTTGATAAGTAGGTTCAAGAAAAGGTTTGCCTTTTAGCTTGACTTTACTAGTTCTCCATAGGTAAGCATAGCGTTCTGAGCGATATGGTGAACTAACAGTAGGATCGCTTATCGCATAGTCCCATTTGGCCCCTGAGGATCTGTTTAGTTCTTCGTGTATCTTAGCAATAGTTTGTGCGCCTGTAGGGTTAGTAACAACCTCTTGTATAGCTATGATGTCTGTTTGTTTAATCGTTTTGGCGATGTATTCTATATTCTCTTGTGATTTATTCTTTCCGACGTTAAGTAAATTCCAAGTCATTATTTTAACTTGGGCATTAACTGAAAAAGAAACAATAAGAGTGATAATAAATAAAGTTAAGGCTTTTAAAAATCTAGTGTTAGGCATATTGAATTTTGTTAAAAGGCGTTAGATTATAGTCATTTTATAAAGAGGCATTTATAAAAATGACGTATTTTTACGCAGTTTTGTTCTCTACCCAGTCATTGGGAATAAAGGGGCACAAAAATAGTAATGTAACTGATATAAACTTTAAAAATTGAAAACATTTTCTTCTATAGCTGATTTTAATTGCGATAAAAAAGTAGTTGCTACATTAGGTACTTTTGATGGAGTACACGTAGGACATCAGATGATTATCAAAAAGCTTGTTGATTCTGCTAAAGCTAATGGTGGCGAGAGTTTGGTGTTGACCTTCTTTCCTCATCCTCGCATGGTTTTAAAGCAGGATAACAGTATTCGATTACTGAATACTATAGAAGAGAAGAAAGAGCTTTTAAAAGGATTAGAATTAGATAATCTAGTCATTCAAAAGTTTGACTTAGAGTTCGCTCAGTTATCAGCAGAAGAGTTCGTAAAGCTGGTATTAGTAGATAAATTTAATATCTCTAAAATAATTATAGGCTATGATCATCGCTTCGGAAAAAATAGAACTGCTGATATTCATGATTTAAAGGCATTCGGTGAGAAATATGGCTTTGAAGTAGAGGAGATCTCTGCTCAAGAAATAGATCATGTCTCTATTAGTTCTACTAAGATACGCGTTGCTCTAGAAGAAGACGGTAATATGATGTTGGCGAATGAGTTCTTAGGGTATGAGTACTATTTCTCTGGTACAGTAGTACACGGTAAGAAATTAGGCCGTAAGTTAGGTTTTCCTACAGCGAATATTGTTGTGGACGAAGATTATAAATTGATTCCTGAGAACGGTGTGTATGTGGTAGAATCTGAGTTAAATGGAGCGAAAGTGATGGGAATGATGAGTGTAGGTATTAACCCTACCTTTGCAGACCATCCTTATACGATAGAAGTAAATTATTTAGATTGGGATGGTGATTTATACGACCAAAAGTTAAAAGTTCGTATCTTAGACAGAATAAGAGATGAATTAAAATTTAGTGGACTTGATGAGTTAATCGCGAAGTTAAAAGATGACGAACGTGTGACTCGAGAGTTCTTCAGTCGTTATGAAGGAAAAACTGTACCGTCAGATAGATAATTCTCCGTTAATTATCTTTCGAATATTCTTTGGTTTCTTATTCGCTTGTGAGTCATTCGGCGCGATTGCTACAGGTTGGGTAAGAGATAATCTAGTCGATGTAAAGATTACATTCTCCCATATCTATATGGACTTTCTACAGGTGCTAGTAGGTCCTCAGATGTATGTCTACTTTTTTGTGATGGGCTGTGTGTCAGTGGCTGTTATGCTTGGGTATCGATATAAGTGGACTATGCCACTGCTAACGATATTATGGGCAGGCGCTTATTTTATACAGAAGACATCTTATAATAATCACTACTATATGTTATTAGTGATCTGTGTGTATATGTGTTTCGTACCTGCTAATCGATATGCTTCTCTTGATGTAAAAAGCAACAGGGTAACAGAAGAACACTCCATGCCTTATTACATCTCTTGGCTATTTATCTTTCAGGTATTCATGCTTTATGTCTATGGTACTGTGGCTAAGTTCTATCCAGATTGGTTAGATGGTACGTTTACAAAGTTGATGTATCAAGGAGCTAATATTCCTGATGTGTTTAAGCAAGTATTTACACAGGATTGGTTCTATGTCTCTATTGCTTATTTAGGGATTATATTTGATGGACTAGTAGTGTTCTTATTGTTGTATAAACGCACGCGTACTTTAGCCGTTATAGCCTCATTGGTATTTCACTTGTTTAATTCTATCACCTTACATATCGGTATATTCCCTTATTTTGCATTGAGTTTTGCTGTGTTTTTCTATGAACCAGAGCAAGTAAGAAGTTGGTTCTTTAAGAAGAAAACTCCTTTAGATGAGGATACTTTAAAAGAAGAACAAGCTGTGGCAAGGCATTTCTCTCCTCAAGTGAAGTATTTCTTATTGGCATTTATGTTTGTACAATTAGTGCTTCCTCTAAGACATTATTTTATCAAGGGAGATGTGTTATGGACTGATGAAGCTCATCGTCTTAGCTGGCGTATGATGCTTAGATCAAGGAGTGGTTATACGAATTATATAGTAGAAAATAAAAAAACAGGGGATAGAAAGTATTACGATATAGAAGATGTGCTAACTAATAAACAGATGGCTCGCCTGTCTTCTCCAGATATGATCTGGCAGATGGCACAATATATCAAAAAAGAATATGAAGCAAAAGGAGAGGACGTGGCAGTATATGCTGAAAGTTATGTATCCATTAATCAACGTGATTTAAGTCAATTCGTAGATCCTAAAGTAGACTTAGGAGCTGTGGGTTGGGATTACTTTACGCACTGTGAGTGGATATTAGAGAAGCCTTTTTAGAATAAAAGAGATAACAAAAAACGCATACTGATCAGTATGCGTTTTTTGTTATTGTTTAGCTTCAGCAAGCTCTTTCTTATATTCTATTAGATGTAGACTAGTATCGTACTTACCATAGGTGAAGTAGCTAATCCAATCTCCTAGGTTGATGTATTTAGACTGGTCATTTAAGTCAATAATCATTGGTAAATGACGGTGCCCAAAAACGAAGTAGTCGTAATGAGTGGTTTCTAATTTGCGTTTAGCATATAGAATTAACCATTCGTTATCTTCGCCTAAGAATTTAATATCTTCATCTCCTGATATCAGTTTATTCTTAACAGATAGGTAAGAACCAAGTCTAACGCCGATGTCTGGATGTAACCATCTGAACAGCCATTTAGAGAAAGGATTAGTAAAGACTTTCTTCATTCTCTTATAGCCCATATCTCCAGGTCCTAGTCCATCTCCATGTCCGATAAAGAACTTCTTACCATTAATGTCAAATACTTTAGGCTCGTGATATACTGGTATTCCTAGTTCTGTCTGAAAATAGTCATCCATCCATAAGTCGTGGTTTCCTACAAAGAAGAAAACAGGAATGCCTCTATCTTTGATTTCAGCCAATTTACCAAGTATTCTTACAAAACCTTTAGGTACTACAGTCTTGTACTCAAACCAGAAGTCAAATAAATCTCCTAGTATGAATAAGGCGCCCATATCATCTTCTTTCTCGCGTAGCCACTGTAAGAATAACTCTTCTCTAGGAAGGCTTTTCTCTCGACTAGGTGCTCCGAAGTGCTGATCAGAAGCGAAGTATATACTCTTATCTGTATTAATTGTAAAACTCAAGTCCTATAAATTATCTGATTGATGCCATTCAGCGTATGATGATTCTGTTTCTTGTAATCTTAATGAATATAGTTCTATCCCTTCAGGTAATTTGCTTTTTATCTTCTGAGCGAAGTCAATAACCATGTTCTCGCTAGTTGGTTGATAATCGACAAGAATAACGTGGTGTCCGCGTTCTTCTAGTTCTTTTGCTAATTCTATATGAGGGGTATTTTTATTGAAAACAGTAGCGTGATCGAATACATCTACGATATCTCCTTTCACTATTTTTTTTAAGTCTCCAAAATCTATAACCATACCATACTTCACATTATTAGTATCCTCTATCGGAGTACCAATAACTGTAACAGCTAGCTTATAACTATGACCGTGTACGTTACGACATTTACCATCATAACCATATAAGGCATGTCCTGTTTCAAATGTGAATTGTTTTGTAATTCTAATCTTAGGCATAACTAAAAATTTTGGCAAAGGTACACAAAAATATAGTTGACCTCCTATATTTAGCGTAGCCTTTTCTCTTTATCCTTAAAGAGATGACTTCGTTTAGAATAATCTATATCTAACTTGGAAGGATACTTTAGGCCACCATTTAATTCGATTTAACCATTTCTCTCCTTTTTCGTTGTATTCAAAACTGTCTTGGAGATTGAAAAGCACTTTGCTTCCATCTTGTTTTAGTTCATAGTCCCCTTGGTACATCATCCCAAGCTCGAATGAGAAGCCTAGCTTTTTATTCGTTACCACTCTTCCTATTCCTATCCCTAGATAAGGCTTGATAATACTACCGAGTGTAACATCAGCTTCCATATTCCCTTCATTTAACTTGATTTGGTTCCCTTGAAAATCTAAGTATTCTGGCCATTCTCCATATAGAGGTTTTGCTCTATCTCCTTGATGATTGATTAGATATCCATCTAAGGCTGTTTTATTTTGACCAAAGTAGAAACCACCTGAAAGGAAGAATAGACCATCAGGTACAGGATAAAAGTCAACTAAGGTGTGAGCATGTATCATATGATTTTTACCTTTGATAGCAAGATTTGGTTTATAACCAAAAAGACGAACTAAATCCCCTTGAGGATCATCAATACCAACGTCATAGTGCTTAGAGTTAAAGAAGAATAAGTTTATACCTCCTCTAAGTTTTAAATAGCTGTTGATAGGAGTCAATGCTTCAAGCGTTAGCCCCATCGTAGATACTCCTGCACTTAATGTCCATTCATAGAAGCGTTGGTCAGAGTAGTGCTTCGCTATATTATCTCTCACGAATTCGTCTTCACCTACATGTAGTAAGTAAGCTGTAGAATTATTGGGAGGTAAGGTAGGAGGTCCTGACTTCTTTTTCTTCTTTTTGTCTTCTTTAGGTTGTTGTTGATCTGTTGTTTTCTCTTGACTTACTTCTTCTACAGTATTTACTGCTGTACTCTCAGTGGGTTCTTCTTGTGCGTAAGAGTTTGTAGAGTAGATAAATAAGCAAGATAAGATGACTGTTGTGATATACTTTAATTTCATGATATTTTAGAATATTCGGTAATTAATTTGAAAGTTTACCATTGGCCATAGTTTTAGCCATTTGGTTACTTTATCTGCATCTTCTATTGAAGCATTAAGGTCGCTTGTAGAAGCAACTGTTCTACCGTTTTGTTTTAAAGTATAGTCTCCTTGGTATAATACTCCAAGTTCAAACTTAACTCCTAAACGTTTTTTAGAAACAGCTCTTCCTAATCCAATACCTATATATGGTTTGATTACTTGACCTAATGTTAGCTCTGCGTTTATCTTACCATCTATTACTGCTAGTTCTTTGCCATCGAACTCTATTATAGGCCAGTCATGACCAGGTTTTAGTTCAGCTGGGGTACCATTACCATCTGTTAATAGTCCATCCGCTTCAAGTTTAGTACTTCCTAAATAGAAACCCGCAGTAAGATGAAATATTCCTTTTCTAAAAGGGTAATAATCTACTAGTGCGTGTCCATGAATAGCTTTTATACTACCATGCATTTCATAAGTAGGTGTATAACCAAAGGCTTCGTGTAGTATTCCTTCTTGATCATCAAAGTTTACATCGTACTTCTTAGAATTGAACTCAAAATAATCTAATCCTGCTCTAAGTTTTAAACTTGAATTAATAGGAGTCGCTGCTTCTATGGTAAATCCTAATGTAGAAACTCCGGCAGCAATATTTAAATGACTTAGAAAACCTCCTTCATAATGTGAGGTACTGTACCTCCCTTTATCTCTGTAATCATCTAGCTTTAGCGGTTCTGAAGCAACAGCTTTGCAAGCGATTAAAAGTATTGGAAGTAAGTACTTTAGTGATTTCATAGTTTTATATTTTTTAGCAAATATAGTACAATGAGTTAATTAAAATTAACATTATTGATAAAGAGATGATTATTGTAAGTAAAAAGATTTTATATTGACATGTTTTTATTTAATCTTGATGTATTGTGTTTTGTTTTTAAGAATAATGGTGTTTATATATAAAAAATCCTTCTAGAGATATTGTTCTAGAAGGATGAGATATGTTATTTAGCTTTAAATTGGTTAAGCGCATTTATTGTAAATTCTGATAATACTAGTCTACCTGATATTTCAGCACGTTGATGTAATAATTCTGTCCAATGGTCTGTTCCTTCCCAGAATATTTTCTTCATTTCGCATAGCGCTTCTGGGTTATATGAACTTATCTTAGTAGCGAAAGTCTCTACTTCTAAGTCAAGTCTGTCTACAGTATCATATACCTCGCTATACAATCCGTGATTCTGTGCCCAAGTAGCTGTTTTCCATTCGTGTGCTGCAAGAGACATTGCTGTGAAGGCTGTTTTACCTATTTTGCGTGAGACCGCAGGCTCGATTACAAAAGGCCCTATCCCGATGGCTAGTTCTGATAGTTTAATAGAAGCGTTCGTTGTTGCAAAACAGTAATCACATGCAGCTGCTAGTCCTACTCCTCCTCCTACAGTTTTGCCATGGACACGACCGATAAATATCTTCGGACTTTTGCGCATTGCATTGATAACATTAGCAAAACCTGAGAAGAAAGCCTGTCCTGTAGTAGTATCTTTAATAGAAAGTAATTCATCAAAAGACGCCCCTGCACAGAAGGCTCCTGTTCCTTCACTTTTTAGAATGATTGTATTAATATGAGTATTGCTACTAAGTTTAGTAATAATACTAGTTAGCTTTTCTAATTGTGAACTTGGAAATGAGTTACTAGCTGGACTATAAAATGATATAGTTGCTACTTTATCTTGAATAGATTCTGTTATAAAAGGTGTATTATGGTCTTGGTTCATGGTTAATAATTTTATTTTAAAAATAGTAAATAAAGATTAGAATGCCTTATTTTTCTGAGTTTCCTTTCTTTGATATAAATTTAACAGTCACATAATGTGAATATTAGGTGTTTTAATTTAGCAGTAAAAAGAGCTTATGGATAATGATACCTTGTTCACTTTCTTATAATTTAATTATTAAATCATATTTTATCAAAAAATAGTAATTTTTCACTTGCTTTTAAGGAATTGTATTCTGCTTTGTGTTGTATTAAATGTTAGGATGATGAACTGTTTTGAGTAAATTTGCACAAAAATAGAGTGTTTTTTATAATCTGTAATAAGCATTATTACAGATAGTTATCGGTTGTTGAAGAAAGTAATATATCACAATAGGTGATTTTTTTTCACAAAAAAACAATTATGGCTTAATATTTGTTTTTAACTATAGTGACGGTTAGTAATATTTGTTTTTTATATTATTAATTTAAGATTTAAGTAATTGATTTGAGAATATATTCTCAAATAAAAAGAGTAGAAAAGGAAAAAGAATAATAGTATCATAAAAACAACAACTATTTCTCAGTTGTAAATCACAATCAAGTTTAATGGGATTTTAAACACTTTGTAAAAGGTGTGGACTTCTATTTTCTAAATATCTGATGTCATGTAGAATATCAGCAAGGGAATCTTTGTCTAAAAAAATAGTGTTTTGTTTATTATGTTATTGTAAATGTGATTGTTATTGGTAATATGTTAGAGAAGTATAGATATGTTTTAGCGTTTGTACTATGTGTTTTATTAGGGCAGCTATCTCCTTTATATGCACAGTTTACAATACAAGAAAGTTTTACTCATCAAACAGTGAATAGCAAAGTAGTATTAGGGGATCATGCTATACTAACAGCTTCACAAGGGTTAGATCGTTCTGGAGAAGGATGGCTAAGACTTACTTCTGATGGAATGAATCAGAAGGGGTATGCTATTATAGAAGAGAGTTTTCCTTCTGATAGAGGAGTATTGATTGATTTTGAATATAAATCATGGCGTAGAAGAGACGGAAATACAAAAGGTGGAGCAGATGGTATCTCTGTATTTCTATACGATGGGAGTATTCCTAAGGGAAAATTTAGATTAGGTAGTTATGGAGGTTCATTAGGGTATGGGTCTGGCAATAATACATATGGTGTAACGGGGGGATATATAGCTGTAGGACTTGATGAGTATGGTAATTTTACTCATGAAGCTGTTGGAAGACCAAATACGAATGGCTCGTTTGCCCAAAGTGTTGTATTAAGAGGAAAGGTTACAAATGACCTCAGAACAACAGCTAGATATCTGACACATATAAAGAAACCGGGAGGTAAAAATATAGATAATTCTGAATTTATATACTCTAGACCTGATGACTATAACTTTTATAGAAGAGTACAGATCGAGATGAAACCTATCTTAGAAGAAGATAGAAGCAAGAAGAAACCCGATGGAAGTTACGCTCTTAAAAAGAAATTCCATATCAAAGTACGCTTACAGTCAGAACATAAAGGGGGATTTGTAGAAGTATTAGACTATAAATATGATGAGTTGCCTTACGAAACACTGAAGATTGGTTTTGCAGCTTCTACAGGGGCAGCTGTTAATATTCATGAGATAAGAGATTTAAATGTCACAACTCCTGAAGGATTAATGATTAACAAATCTGTCAATTTATTAGAAGCTAAGAAAGGAGATAAGTTAAGTTACACTCTAGAGATGTCTAACCATTCATCTGATTTGTATAAAGACTTCAAACTAAATGATTATTTATCCACGATAAAAGAATTCTTTAGAGTAGATGAGATCTTCTTTGATAATAGAGGTAATTATAAAAACACCTTGACACCTCCTTCTAATATTCCTAGTATATATAGTGCGAAGAGTATTGAGAATTGGAAAGTGAACCTAGACGCTCACTCTTCATCTAGAGTCATTATTAATGGAACAGTGATAGGCTACCCTGGTTTAGGAGTGTTATCTAATGAAGCTTATCTAGATGTAAGTAATCTAAAATTACCGTATGTAGATCCTACGAAGATTCGTTCTATAGCACATACGAATATTGTAGGCAAACCACATCCTAAGCCTTCTATCTCATCAGATGTAAGCGTAATATGTGAAGGAGACGAAGCGATATTAATTGCTAAAAAGCCATTGACTACTATTGGTACTGTAGAGTCTTACCGCTGGTTTAAAGACGGTAATTTATTTAAGGTACGCGAAGTAGGAGATGACTTAGAAGATAGAATAATCGAGGAGTTATTGCCTATAGAGAGCATTAGAGTTACAGAGCCAGGAGAATACAGTGTAGTATATGTTATCAATGGTGTGAGCTCAGAAGAATCTGCTATAGTGAAGATTAATGTAAATCCTATACCTAAGCTAAAACTGAAGAATAATTCTGATGTTCTAAGCTATACTTTGAATGTAGGAGATTCTTTTGTATTGCCAATTATGATAACTGATAATGCTAGAGATGTAATCACTTGGTACGACACAAATGGAGAAGAGATTATAGATAGAACGAGTCCTAAGGTATTTAACCAAGCAGGAGTATATAACTATACGGTAGTTGCTGAGAATGCTAATGGATGTTCGGATATCAAGAATATTCAAGTCAATGTATTTAATAACGAAGACTGTCCACCGACTTACGAGAGATACTGGGCAACAGATTATACAGCGTGGTATTCTGCTCTGACAGGAGGAGTATCTAATAAGAGTAATGCTATTGATGGACGACCAGATACTTATTCTACAATCACAGTAGGACTAGGACTATTAGGATTAGGTACTACATGGCAGAATATTTACTTCAAAGAAGACCAAGCCGCAGGAACTCCTGTGACAGTGAAGTTAGGTAAAGAATACAGTGGTTTAGTTGCCCTAGGCGGTATTACAGTAGTAGGACTTGATGCAAATGGGAAAAAGATAGGAACGTTACAAGGAGTAGATGGAGGACTAGTAGATCTATTAGCAGCAGATAATGTGTTGGAGTATACATTCGTACCATCGAATAAGAAAGGGCCGCAGAAATATAGAGGAGTACAAGTTGTCTTAGGATCTACAGTAGGTGTAGCTCAGAACGCTAAGGTGTATGGAGCTTATGTGACTAAGACTGTTGATAACCCTAGTTGTGCAGCTGTATTACCTAATATTAATCCCAATGTACTAGACGTACTCCATGGAGTAGAAGATATAGGACTAGGGGTAGCGAGTGCCACAGCCTCTGTTAGCCATCCTTGGAATGCAGTGGATGATGATCCTAACAGTTATGCAGTAATAGCAAGAGGGGTAGCAGTAGCGAATATGGCAAGTCTAACCGTAGTGTTTAAACAAACTGCTTTACCAGGAGATGAGTTGCATATTACAGCAGAAAATAAGAACCCAGGAGTGCTAAGTTTAGAATTAGTCAAAGGGTTTAAGATTCAACGCTATTTAGGAGATAAGAAAGTGGGCGAACCACTTACAGAATCTAATGGAGCACTTCGCTTGAGATTATTAGGGATAGGAGGTAGAGATAGATACAGAATTATAGTAGCTCCTTCTACAGAACCTTTTGATAGAGTGAAGATATCGTATGGCTCAGTTGTAGGAGTATTAGGAGATTTTACTCATATCTATAATGTAGATCTAGTCCCTAGAGTAGAAGTAGGTATGGAGATAAAGACTGATCAGTACGGTTATGAACTTGAACAAGTTCTTCAGTTATGTGAAGGAGAACCGTTGAGGATACAACCACAGAATAGTCACTGTACGAGTTATGAAGTGTACACTTCTGAGAAAGGAACGACTAGACTACCTGCTTTAGAAGATATGTTTACGATAGACTTGTCTAAGAACTATAAAGCAGGTGATGAGTTTACAGTATATGTACAGGCTGTTCGAAATGGCTGTACCATTGGCTCTAGAACTCCGATTAAGATTAAGATAAACAGTCTGCCTTCTGTAGAACGTGTAATCGCTAAGGATCACAAAGGAAAACAGACTACGGTAGTAGATCAAGTAATGATTAAAGGAGGGCAGTCATTACAACTTAGCTCTATAGTGTCAGGAGAGATACAGCGATATGACTGGGAATATTTATTAGATACAGAGAATGAGTGGAAGGCGTTTCCTTTCGCTACTGTAGATAATCCAGAAGTAGAGGTTAGATCAACAATATTAGAAAGAGATAAGGATAACAAGGTAATATTTGATCAGAACGATAGGCCTATTATTAAACAGCAGGGAGGAGTATTTATTACCAAACATGGAACAGGTGTGTTAATAATAGCCTTTCCTAAAGATGCCAAAGTTAATGGAGAGAACTGGCACAATAAAAAAGGAAAAGTGAGATTAACCATAACTAATTTGACGGGGTGTAGTACATCTGTAATCTATGATCTTACTTTTCTTAGAGGATTTAGAGAAGGAATATTCTCTAACCCGATGTTACCAAGTAAAAAGACAAAATAACAAAACAATACAGATATTAAATAGAATTTATAATCATGAAGAAAATTATCATTTTAGCCGCTTTCTTAGGAACGTTTTATACAGCATCAGCACAGGTAGGTATTGGTACACCAGATCCTGAAACATCAGCTGAACTTGAAATTCTTTCTAGCCACAGAGGGGTATTGATTCCACGTGTAAGTTTATCAGACTTAAATGTTTTTGCACCGATAGATGGAACTCAAGTAGAGAGTTTATTGATTTATAACCTTAATGAAGATACTTCTAAAGAGATATTAAAAGGATTCTATTACTGGACAACAGAAGATGGAGGACAGTGGAATAGAATAGTGAGCAAAGCGGAACTAACTACAGTTATCAATGGATTAGATAATAATGTGACAAAATTAGAAGGTGACGTTAAGAACATCCAGAATGTAATCAACTATATCGTACCTACTAATCCTGACAATAAAGATGCTGCTAAAGAAGGGCATTCTACTATTGTGTTTGATCCAGTGAAGAATGAGTTTAAATATGTGGTTTATAACACAGTTGATAATAAGTATGAGACAGCGAATGTAGACTTTGAAGATCTAGTATTAAAAGAAGAGACTAAAACATTCTTCCGTGAAGTAGCAGTATCTGATACTGATAAGACAAAGAAATTCCTTTTCTTCTCAGAGACGACGATTCAGAATTGGTTAGCTCAGAAAGGAAATGAAGGAAAGACTGAGATCGATGTGCCTAATGACGCAGATGGAGTAGTTACAATAGATGTAGTAGGAGAGATCGCTTCTAATGTATCGAACTTTTTTAATAGTAAAACGACTGTCCTAAAAGAAGGAAGTACTAGCGAGCACTATACTATAGAAGAGTTAATCAAGAATATCTCTACGAAGGTAGATGGTAATGTTATTTATAAGAATACAGGAGATAGTACGAATGCTAATTGGGAGTTCCAATTTTATAACAATGGCAAGTATGAGACTATTAACCTTAAAGATTTAGTAGCAGATACAGAGACGACTACAGTAGTAGTACCAGTAGTGAAAAATGGAAAGACTGTAGGGTATAAATATTTCAATGAAGAAGCTGTAAAGGCATTCTTGGCTAGTAATGAAGGTAAGACTGTTGCTGATATTACCGGAGATACTACAGGAGGTACAGAAGTAAATGTAGTAGGTGATATCGTAAATAACTTTAGTGATATTCTAAACCAAGAGGTAAAAGAGGGTGATGTTACTTATAAGGTAGGGGATCTAATCTCTAAGTTTATTAATAAAGGGGGGAATGTGTACTACGGAAAGATAGCAGACGATAAAGAAGAAGTGTTCTATACGATTGAAGATAACGGAGCGAAGAAAGAAATCAGCTTTGACTTTATCACGAACTATATTACGAATAATGTGGATAAGATCAAGAATATCTTAGGTGATCATATCGATGTTCATAATAGTAAAGTAATCTTCACTGGGAATACGATTAATAATAAGAAGGTATATAAGTTCATAGGGACTACTAATATCGCTAAAGCTAACTCCGCTAGAACATCAGGTGTGGCTATTCCTGCAGGTGCTACAGTAGGGGCAGTAGTAAGCATCCAAGTATTACAAGGAGAAATGTTGAAGACTACAGCTACTACGGATATTAAAGTGAGTGGTAGTACCTTAAACTTTAATATCGGATCTGGTAACCAGTATATCATGATTGGAGAAGGGAACTATAATGTAATTGTAGAGTTTACAGAATAGTTATATACAATATAGACAAGCAAACAAACAATAATCAAACAACTCACACCACACTGTGCGAGTCTTGTATTGAGACTCGCACTTTTTTTTCAATTACTTAAAGATAAATGATGAAGCAATTATATTTCGCAATGCTTGCTGTGCTATTCAGCGCTCTAAGTTTTGCACAAACTAAGATTGGTACATCGCCAGATATAAATAAGGATGCCATGCTAGAAGTAGAGTCTGCTGATAAGGGGTTATTACTACCTAGAGTAGAGCTTACATCCACTACACTAGCGAATCCTTTAAGTGCTCACGTAGCAGGTATGACAGTGTATAATACGAAGGCAGTTAATGATGTAGTCGTGGGGTTCTATTATAATGATGGAACGAAATGGCAACAAATGGTAACCAAAGATTATAAGGCAGTGAAGTTCTTCTATATGCCTTCTATTGTATTTGATACTTCAGAAGACAGAATAGGACAAACGATAAACTTATTTGAAGAATATAAGAAGCAATTCTCTTTACAGAACAGTAATCACTTTGTCAGTGAAGGAGCTCCTACTACAGGTATCCCTTATTTTGAGAAGCCGACAGACTTATACTATTATGTGACGAGTTATGATACAGATGTGTTTACGATAAAGTCAATATCTAAAGAAGGTGTGATGACTTATGATGTAAAGGCAGCAGCTACAGACTGTACGATTATGAATATCATATTCGTAGTGAAAGACTAATACTAGCGATAGAAGAAATGAAGATATATTTGAGATTATTACTGTGTATGGTGATGCTACCGACTATAATTTATAGTCAGGCAGTGAATAAAGGTATGTTTTATATTAAACCGGGTTCTATGGTCTCTGTATATTATACGCTGGAGAACCAAGGAGAAGGAGATTTTAGAAATAACGGTGAACTTTACTTACATCGTGACCTTGTTAATAACGGTAAAATATTTGACTATAAAGGAAATATTCCTCAGGGGAAGACCTTTCTTATCGGAACTGCGAAACAAACTATAGAAGGACAGGCAGGAACTCATTTTAATACTTTGATTCTAAATAACCCTATAAAGGAAAGAGCTTTTGATATCAAGACATCTGTGAGTATTGCGGGTGCAGTTGAGTTCACTCAGGGTATTGCTAAGGTAGATTCTCTTCAAGGAGCTTTTACCTTCTTAAATAAATCTAAGGTTCTTCATGTCAGTGATGCCTCTCATATCGAGGGAGAAGTAGAGAAAGAAGGAAATGAGGAGTTCACCTATCCTAAAGGAGATAAAGGATTCTATAGACAAGCAATAATATCTGCTCCTAAGCATCAGAAAGATATCTTCGTGGGAAAATATAGCTTAGACGATAAGCAGTTCTTCAAAGTCCGTAAGGCAGGTTCTGGGATAGTTGATAAGATTAATACGAGAGAGTATTGGCTGATAGAACATTCACAGACCACAGCGAGTAATATTGTGCTTACGCTGACTTGGGATGAGCGTACCACCCCTAAAGAGATTTATGAGCATGCAACTGATAATTTGCATATTTTGAGATGGGATGCCATAGAGCAGTTATGGGTAGATGAAGGGGGGATAGTAGACTTAGAGAATAAGACTGTGACTACACCTACGTCATTAGAGAAGTACGGCTTCTTTACACTAGGGACAGTGAGAACTGATAAAATGCTGAAGGGAGATGTAGTGATCTATAACTTCGTCAGTGCGAATGGTGATGGAGATAATGATTACTTCAGAATAGACAATATCCAACGATATCCAAATAACCGTGTCGAAATATTTAATAGATGGGGGGGCAAGGTATACGAGACTGCAAATTATAATAGTAATGGTAACGTGTTTAGAGGCTATTCTGATGGTCGAGTGACGATAAAGAAGAATGAACTATTGCCGACAGGTACCTATTTCTATATTGTCTCTTATGAGTATAAAGATGATAGAGGATCTAGTATGATTAAGAAAACGGGATACCTCCACTTAGAAATAAACTAATTCAATGAATAGAAATATTGTTGAGATTTTTTATATTACCTTACCGTAGTTAGAGAGAGCTAAGACATTGTGTTTTGGCTCTTTTTTTTGTTGTAGAATACAGAAGAATGCGATAATGTAGTAAAACAAATAATATCAGAAAGGATACTGTATGTTAAATATTTGATTATTATACTAAATTGTTAAGAAAAAGTATCTTTTTAATCTATGTGCCTAAGCTTATCTTTGTATAGTATATAATAGAAATGTGGTCGTTATATAAGAATAAAGAACACTATACTATAGGAGGAGGATCTACTAAGGGTATATATGGTGTTGAATGGATGACATGTTTATAATAGAAGGGACTGTAGTGATAAGTAACTTTTTGTTTTGTATAGACTGCTAATTCTAATTGATTAATAAAGAAAGTTTCGCAGGCTATTGTAGTTACTTTATGTGTATCAGTATCCTTCGTATCAGGATTAGATGAGTGTGATGTGTTTTTATACACAGTGTACACATACATATTAGCAGTAGGACAGTACATTAATTTTTTGTCACAAGTCTGCTCCACAGCGAAGTTTATCTTCTCTGCGCCGAATAAGGCAAAAATGATAATGAGTAGCCAGGCTATATGTCTGTTATAAAGATTCATCTGGTCACAAATATATTTGTTTCTAGATTACTTTATAGAACAGTTGTTAAATAAGAAAGGTTTTTTAACATATTTTGAATAATGAAAGAGAAAGTTTTATTTTTTGAAGTCTTAACACAAGAGGAGGCAGTAGAAATAGCTTATAATTGGAAGTATGAAGGAATATTGAGCTTTTATAATATGACCTCAGATTTAGAGGACTTACACGATTTTTTAGACGAGAATGTAAGAGGACAGAATACCTTCAGTGTACGTACTCCACGAGAGAAGGATATTATAGCCTACTTCTATTATGAC
This sequence comes from Myroides sp. ZB35, assembly GCF_001865835.1. Classification (NCBI taxonomy): domain Bacteria; kingdom Pseudomonadati; phylum Bacteroidota; class Flavobacteriia; order Flavobacteriales; family Flavobacteriaceae; genus Myroides; species Myroides sp. ZB35. The sequence continues at coordinate 1,465,357 of NZ_CP017769.1, forward strand.
TTAGTAGATCATAATACAGCAGAAGTCATATTAGGTATCAACCCAATCCACCTTCATAAAGGATATGGAAGGGAGATTATACAGTATGCAGAAGAAGCTCTACACAAGCGAAAAGCTGTGGAGAAAATAACTGTTGCTGTAGCGAAGTTTAATACTTTAGGAGTTGACTTCTATCAAAACCTTGGATACGCTAGCGTAGGTAAATTTGAGAATTATACTAATGGTGGGCTGTATACATTCTTAAAAATGGAGAAGAAACTATAATGTTTATTCTTCTGCCATTTTTTTGACAGAATAGTTTAGCCCTAGAGCAGCTATGATTACTAATGCAGCTGTACCTAACCATAAGACATCATATCCTAGTGTAGAAGCTACCTTTGTCCCTAGGATAGGTGAAATAATAAATCCGATAGCGAAGGTCAACCCATTCACGCCCATATAAGCACCTTTATTCTTACTACCAGCACGCATCGCTGTCACCGTAGAGGTAAATGGCATTGCTAGCATCTCAGAGACACATAAGATCGTCATAGATATATAGATAGAGATATAACTGTGGTCAAAAGCTAACATTCCGTATCCTAAGGCACTAATCATAACCCCGTAGAAGATAGTCTGTCTGATCGTAAAGAATTTTTCTGCGACATGTACTAATAACATCTCTGTTAAGAAGATAAGTAGACCACTGTACCCTAAGATAAGCCCTATTTCTACTTCATCCAGCCCTACAGCTTTCTCATAGAATATAGGTAGTGTACTTAATAGTTGTAAGAAGGCAATAGAGTATAAAGTACAGAATACACTGTATATTAAGAACATCTTATCCTTATATGGAGATTTATTAGAGACATCTTCTATCTCATTCAGCTCAGTGATATCTTCCTGTTCTAATAATAATTCTTTGTTCGTCTTTCTATTTCTAAAGAAGTAGATGAATACGACAGCTGCTAGAAACGCCGCAGTAGCATTCACGTAGAATAATAGCGCATACGATATCGCAGCTAGAATACCTCCCATAGCAGGCCCTATAGAGAACCCTAAGTTCACTGCCATTCTATTTAGAGAGAAGGCACGGGTGATATTCTCAGGTTTAGCATACATGGTGATGGCTACAGAGTTCGCCGGTCTAAACATTTCACTGACTGCACTCTGTAATAACATCATCAGTGCTAGACTGACTACAGACGTGAAGTGTGGTAACATGATAAATACTGGAATACTACCTATTAAGCTCAAGTACTGTACTTTATAGTTACCTATCTTATCAGTTACCCATCCGCCTACTGTAGTTCCTATAATAGAACCTACCCCAAAACAAGCTAATACATACCCCGTCTGTTCTTGACTAAAGTGAAGTTCTTTCGTCATATATACACCTAAGAATGGTAATACCATGGACCCCGATCTATTGATTAACATTACAATTGCTAGCATCCACGATGCTGATGATAGACCTTTGTAAGAGTCGATATAGATTTGAGCTATTTTTTTCATAGGTGTGGTAGTCGTTAAAGTATTATTCTATTTGTTCTGGTGGTATTGTATTTTGTTTTTCTGATTTTGATATATCTACACCTCTCAGTGCATTGAAAAAAGCTGCTCTACTCAGCGGCTCGTATTCTTGTGTTTCTCCTAGCATGACGATATCCTCACTAGCTGCCTTTCTGAAACTATAATTAGCTAGATTTCCTGATCTAGTACAGATAGCATGTACCTTAGTTACATACTCTGCAGTAGCCATTAAGTAAGGCATTGGTCCAAAGGGATTTCCTTTAAAGTCCATATCTAGCCCCGCTACGATCACTCTGATACCCGAGTTCGCAAGGTCATTACATACTCTGACAATTTCTTCATCGAAGAATTGGGCTTCATCTATTCCTACCACATCACATCCATCAGCTAATAATCTGATATGTGCTGCAGAGGGTACAGGCGTAGACCTAATCTCATTAGAATCATGAGATACGACGAATTCATCGTGATATCTTGTATCGATAGCAGGTTTAAAAATTTCGACTTTTTGTTTGGCAAATTTGGCTCTTTTCAGTCTGCGAATCAGTTCTTCAGTCTTACCAGAGAACATAGAACCACAGATAACTTCGATCCAACCAAATTGTTCTTTGTTATTAACGGGATTTTCGAGAAACATTTTGTAAATTTCAAGCTGAAACCAGCGGTTTTTTCTGTTATTTTTGTATGGAGCAAATTTATCAAAAAAAGCTCGTCAATTTACTAATGCAAAATAAAAGTTATGAAGAAAGTCTTAGAAGGAGAGTTGTTAAGTCTGGCTCATCGTGTATTACAATTGAAAGACAAGGAAGTAGATAGTTTATATAGAGAAGCTAAAGAATTATATGAGAAGCTTACCATCTTAAAATTCTATCAAGATCATTTTGAAGCAGGATTAATCAAAGAAGTTTCTCCTGAGCAATTGGACGATGCGCTAAAAGCCATGGCGATTAATGATTCGAATTCAAATACTGTAGATGAGGTAGTACGTCACCAGATGCCTATAGATCTAGTGGAAGAAGAATACCCTATCGTTGCAGAAACTGAAAAAGAGGCAATTAATACTATAGATGATAGCCTTCTTGCGGATAAAGTGAATAAAATAGCACCTGAAGTGGTAGAAGAACCTTCTATTATTCAGAAAGCTGTAGTCTATGACGAACCATTTATTACAGAGGTGTATATAGATGATAGTGCTAATGAAGCGGATGATGCTCAACTTCACCATTATTTAGATCAACATGAGGCTATGCTAAAACAGCTAGATGAACGTGAGGTAATCGCTAATATCGAAGTAGAAAATCCTGTGGTAGAAGAAGAGGTAGTAGCGCATATCACTGCTGAAATACCTGTAGTAGAGCAAGAAGTAAAAGAAGAGGAAGAAGACGAAAATGATGATATCGAAGTAACTACTTTCTATGAAGAAGAAGTTGTGGTAAAGGAAGAAGTGATAGAAACACCAATACCATCTATTGTAGAAGCTGTTAAAGAGGAGAGCATTGAGGAGGCATTAGTAAATATAAACGAACAGTTCGCTCCTGCTAAACTAGAAGAAACAATAGAGGAAACTACGATTACTTCTACCTATAAGGTAGAAGAAGAAGTAAAAACAGTAACAGAGAATAAACCAAATACGGATGATCCTTTCTTTGGATTCGACTTCAGTGATGTAGAGTTTGTGAGAGTAGAAGATGTGGATAAACAAGAGGTACAGAAGTTCAATACAGAGTTTGTACCTAAAGAACCTGTTGTAGAAGCTAGCTTTACACAACCAGAACCTATCGCTCCTGTAGAACAACACATCGAGCCAACTGTAGAAACTCCTGTGCCACAGAACACATTATTTAATGTAGAGCACACTTCTGTACGCGAACCAAAGATCAATAAACCAAAGTCTATTAATGATATTTATAGCTCTACTATCGTAGTAGGCTTGAATGACCGTATCGCTTTCGAAAGACATTTGTTTAACGGAAGTGCAGAAGATTTTAATAGAGTATTATCACAGTTAAATACAGTGAGCTCTTTTGATGAGGCAAATAGCTTAATAGACCATTTAGTAAAACCAGAATACAATAACTGGGAAGGAAAAGAAGAATACGAAGAACGCTTTATGACGTTAGTAGAAAAACGTTTTATATAATTATGGGGAAACTTTACTTGGTACCTACACCAATTGGAAATTTAGAAGATATGACGTATCGCGCAATAAAAGTATTGCAAGAAGTAGATTATATCTTAGCAGAAGACACACGTAATAGTGGAAAACTATTAAAACATTTTGAAATCTCTACACCGATGTTTAGTCATCACATGCATAATGAGCATAAGACTGTAGAAGGATTAGTAAAGAGAATGCAAGCAGGAGAGACCTTTGCACTGATATCAGATGCAGGTACACCAGCTATCTCTGATCCAGGATTTTTATTGACACGTGCGTGTGTAGAGCAGGGTGTAGAAGTAGAGTGTCTACCAGGGGCTACAGCATTCGTACCTGCATTAGTGAATAGTGGTTTGCCGAATGATAAGTTTGTCTTTGAAGGGTTTTTACCTGACAAGAAAGGAAGACAGACGAGATATCTAATTCTAGCAGAAGAAACGAGAACGATGATCCTTTATGTATCTCCTCATAAGTTAGTAAAGACCTTAGGAGAATTTAAAGAATACTTCGGTGAAGATAGACAAGTATCTGTCTCTAGAGAATTGTCTAAATTACACGAAGAGACTGTAAGAGGTACAGTGGTAGAAGTGTTAGCGCACTTCGAAGCGAAGCCTCCTAAAGGAGAGATTGTAGTGATCGTAGCTGGAAAAAGTAAATAATAAATAACCACCTGCCTTAGCAGATAGGTTATTACAGTATAGAGAATTGCCCGTAGCAGATTGCTATGGGCAATTTTTTTGTTTAAAAACGAGTGATGTTTTTTGTGGTGAACTTAGTCTAATAGTTTAGTTTCTGATAAGAAAGAGCAACCTCTTCAATACCGCTACAAGATTTCTTCAACAGTTCTTCAAGAAAGAGGCTTCTAACTAGAGCAATCTTGGGGAAATGTTGAAGAAGTGTTGAAGAGAATGCTAGTAATGCTTGTATTCAGTGACTTGAGTAGTAATAGACGTTAGATTGTTTTATAATCTGATTATTTGTTAATGTATTGATTGTTAGGTTGATATTTGATTTTGTTCACAGTATGAGGTGTAAAAAAGTGAGCCTTTTTTTATGTTTTTTTGCTTTGATACGGTTTTGTAGTCAGTTTTTTGATTAAAAATTACCCATAAAAGACATTCTATTAAGCAAAATAGCTTCTTTTGAGGTAATAAAAGAGGATATTTAGTCAAAGAAAGTGTTTTAGACTAAAAAAAGGGATATGCATATAAAGGACTGTTTATAGCGTTGTACTTTATCTTGTTATGTACATATTGTCTTGTATGTAGTGAAGTGTAGTATAGAATTTATCTGTTTAGCGAATAATTTTGTTGTAAGGAGAAATAGTTAGGCTATATCAGATAGTGAGAGGAAGGTTGGGCATTAGATTCTCTTTTTGCGTCTTCATTAACTAGTGAACATTGATTTTTTTTTGATACATTTGATAAAAACAGAACATTATGTCACATAAAGTAACTACAAGTTGGATAGAAAACATGCAATTCGAATCAACTAATCCAAGTGGAGGAACGATTAGAATAGATGCAGGCCCTGAAAATGGAGGAGATAATAAAGGTCTAAGACCTAAAGTATTAATGCTATCTGCTCTAGCAGGATGTTCAGGATTAGACGTAGCATCACTGATTAAGAAAATGAGATTAGATGTTGCTGATTTTAAAATAGAAACAGAAGGACTACTTACAGAGACAGATCCCGCTACTTATCATACTGTGATGGTAGATTATCACTTCTATGGAGCTAATCTAGACGAGGCGAAGCTAAAAAAAGCAGTTGATTTATCGATCGAGAAGTATTGTGGAGTAATGGATATGTTTAAAGAATTTGCAGAAGTTAAAACCAATATTCATTATCATAAAGAGTAATTAATGCGCTGGTATTTAAAACAAGATCCAGATGAAAAAATAGTTGCTCATTTACAAGAAGTTTTAGGTGTAAGTCCTATAGTAGGGAGGTTATTAGCACAGCGTGGGATAGAGACCTTCGAAGCTGCTAAGAAATTCTTTAGACCTTCTTTAGAAGATTTGCACGACCCCTTTCTGATGGCAGATATGACAGAGGCTGTCCATCGCATTCTAAACGCGATTAAGAATCGAGAATCTATCTTGGTTTTCGGTGATTACGATGTGGATGGAACTACGTCTGTCGCCTTAATGTATTCCTATTTAAAGAGCCTAGGTGCTCAGGTAGATACGTATATTCCAGATCGATATAATGAAGGATATGGTATATCGTATCAAGGGATAGATTATGCTATAACGCAAGGTATCCATCTAATCATAGCTCTAGACTGTGGTATAAAGTCTATAGAGCACATACAGTATGCTAAAGAGAAAGGTGTTGATTTTATAATATGTGATCATCACTTACCTGGAGAGATTATTCCTGATGCAGTAGCCGTGTTAGATCCTAAACGCGTAGACTGCCTATATCCCTATAAGGAGTTATGTGGATGTGGTGTAGGATTTAAGTTGATTCAGGCATTAAATACGATTCAGGGACTTCCTTTCGCCTCTATAGAACACTATCTAGATCTAGTAGCTACTGCTATCGCAGCAGATGTAGTGCCGATCACAGGAGAGAATAGAGTATTGGCGTACTATGGACTAAAGGTGATTAATGAAAGCCCACGTCCTGGTATAAAAGCACTGATGAAGTTATATGACTTAGCTATATATACGATGACAGATATTGTGTTTAAGTTAGCCCCTAAAATCAATGCGGCTGGAAGAATAGAACACGGTAACTTTACTGTAGATCTATTGACAGAAGCTACTGAAGAAGGAGCAAATATGACTGTCGAGAAAATCGTAAATATCAATGAAGAGCGCAAGTCGCTAGATCAAGGAATCACGGAAGAAGCGCTTAAACAGATCATCGATCAAAAATTAATTAACTCAAAGAGTACCGTAGTGTATAGCCCATCTTGGCATAAGGGGGTGATCGGTATCGTGGCTTCTCGTCTTATCGATACGTATTATAGACCGACTATTGTATTTACAGATAGTGGGGATTACCTAGCTGCATCAGCGCGCTCTGTTAAGAACTTTGATATCTATCAGGCTCTTGAGAAGTGCTCTGAACATCTTATTCAGTTCGGGGGGCATATGTATGCTGCTGGGTTGACAATAAAGAAAGAGAATCTAGAAGCTTTTAGACAAAAGTTTGAAGAAGTAGTGTCTAACACGATTCAGGAGACTGACCTTATACCTGAGATCGAAATAGATGCTAAGATTCAGTTCTCAGAGATTACAGATAAATTTCTGCGTATTTTAAAGCAGTTTGAACCTTTTGGCCCTGGTAATCCTAGTCCTTGTTTCTTGACGAAAGAGGTCTTCGATACAGGATATGCAAAATTAGCAGGAGCAAGAGGAGAACATCTAAAAGTAAGCTTTAAGCAGAGAAGAAATCCTGGATATAAGTTTAGTGCAATAGGTTTTAACCTAGGTGCTCAGTATGAGAATGTGAAGGATAAGCAGCACGTAGACATCATTTATTCTATCGAGGAGAACAACTGGAGAAATAAAACTACTATTCAATTGCAAATAAAAGACCTACAGTTGTCTTGGTAATTGAATAAAGTGTTATTTTTATCCTTGATTAAAACTATTTATCAATCCTAATTTTATAAAAAATGAAAATCGCAGTAGTAGGCGCTACCGGTATGGTAGGTGAAATCATGCTAAAAGTATTAGCGGAGAGAAATTTTCCTGTAACAGAATTAATTCCTGTGGCTTCTGAGAAGTCTGTAGGTAAGGAAGTGGAATTTAAGGGTAAGAAGTATACCATAAAGTCCATGGAAGAAGCTGTTATGATGAAGCCGGATATTGCTTTATTTTCAGCAGGAGGAAGTATTTCTCTAGAGTGTGCACCGAAGTTCGCTGAGGTAGGTACTACAGTTATAGATAATTCGTCGGCATGGAGAATGGATCCAACGAAGAAGTTAATCGTACCAGAGATTAATGCTGATTCTTTGACTAAAGAAGATAAAATTATTGCTAACCCTAACTGTTCTACTATTCAGTTAGTGATGGCATTATCTCCTTTACACAAACAATACGGGATTAAGAGAGTGGTAGTATCAACGTATCAGTCTATTACTGGTACAGGTGTGAAAGCTGTAAAACAGTTAGAGAATGAGTATAAGGATGTAAAAGGGGATATGGCTTATAATTATCCTATTCACCGTAACGCTATCCCTCACTGTGATGTGTTCGAAGATAATGGATACACTAAAGAGGAGATGAAGTTAGTCAAAGAAACGAAGAAGATTCTTAGAGATGATACTGTATTAGTAACGGCTACAGCTGTGCGTATCCCTGTAGTGGGAGGCCATAGTGAGACTGTGAATATAGAGTTTGAAAAAGACTTTGATTTAGGAGATATTAGACAGATTCTTCACCAGACTCCTGGTATCACTGTACAAGATAATACAGATACAAATACATACCCAATGCCACTATATGCAGAGGGGAAAGACGATGTGTTCGTAGGGCGTATCAGAAGAGATGAGAGCCAAAAAAACACTGTGAATATGTGGATCGTAGCAGATAACCTTAGAAAAGGAGCTGCAACAAATACAGTACAGATTGCGGAGTACCTAGTGGCTAATAAGCTTGTATAATCTATTAAAATAAAGATATATAAAGCATCAAGTGTATTACTTGGTGCTTTTTTTGTATATTGAATCTTATCATTTTGTACTTTTATGTAGATTGTTGATATTTTGTGTATAAAAAGTTGTAACTTATCACAAATAAGTATTTTTATACTAGTTTAATGTTTAAATTTGTAGTATGATTCTCAAAACTCGATTATTATGTGCAGAATACTGTTAGTAGATGACCATCCTCTTATCGTAGAAGGATATGTATTGGCTCTCTCTAAAGATAAATTAGGACTCGGAGAGGTTGTCTTTGAAAAGTCATTTGACTGTTTGACTGCTAAAGAAACTATAGATGCTGCCGTTGAACGAGGTGATTTATTTGATCTTGCTATTGTTGACTTTTCTTTACCAAGTAAGGAAGGAGCACTACTAAGAGATGGAGGAGATATAGTAGCCTATATAAAGAAAGAAATGCCTTACTGTAAGACCATCATCTTGACTGGTCATACAGAAGTGATAACGATTTACAATATCGTTAAAAACATTAGGCCTGATGGGTTAGTAAGCAAGCATGAGATTACACCTGATAACTTATTAGATATCGTTAAACGCGTATTAACAGGCGATCGTTATCAGAGTGATATCGTGAAGCACTGCTTAAATGAAATAGTAAGAAAGGAAGTAATGTATGATGATTACAATAGAGAGATTCTAGTATTGTTATCTAAAGGATATAAATTACAAGAATTAGAAAATCATATTCCTCTCTCTAATCCTGCTATCAAAAAAAGATTAGCAAAGATGAAGCATGTATTCGAAGTGTCAGATACCGCTAATCTAATACAACTGGTACTAAAAGAAGGTTTCGTATAAGAAATAAAAAAGCACTCTGTATGGAGTGCTTTTTGTTTATTAAAGGGTATCGTTCTTTTATTTTTATCTGTAATTATTTGGATCTATGATATTTGTCATTTTTTTACTAAGTGATCAATAGTACTTTTAATCTCGAAAAAAAAAGTAAGATATGAAAATAGAACAGATATATACAGGCTGTATTGCACATGCTGCTTATTATGTAGAGAGTAATGGTGAGGCAGCTATATTTGACCCTCTTCGAGATGTAGAGCCTTATCTAGAAAGAGCTAAAAGTGATGATGCAGTAATTAAGTATGTATTCGAAACACACTTTCATGCAGACTTTGTGAGTGGACACCTTGATATTATGGAGAAGACAGGAGCTAAGATTGTCTTCGGACCTACTGCAGCTCCTAGTTATGAGGCTGTTATAGCAGAAGATAATCAAGTGTTTAAGCTAGGGGATATTCAGATAAAAGTATTACATACTCCGGGGCATACGATGGAGAGTAGTACTTATCTTATTATAGATGAAGAGGGCAAAGAGCACGCTATTATTAGTGGAGATACACTATTCATCGGAGATGTAGGTCGTCCTGACCTAGTGCAATTAGTCAAATCTGAGATTACAGAAGAAATTTTGGCTAGGCATTTATTCCAATCACTTCGCAATAAAATCATGGTACTACCAGATGAGGTAATCGTGTATCCTAATCATGGTGCAGGGTCTGCCTGTGGTAAGAATATGAGTAAGGAAACTGTAGATACCTTAGGTAATCAGAAGAAGACTAACTATGCGCTACGTGCTGATATGACAGAAGATGAGTTCGTAGTAGAGTTATTAACAGGATTAGCAACACCACCTCAGTATTTCCCGAAAAATGTGTTGATGAATATCACAGGGTACGAGCAGCTAGATACAATCTTAGATAGAGGTAAAACACCGATGAGTATAGAGGCTGTGAAGGAACAGATGAAGAAGAAAGAAGTGATTCTGTTAGATACACGTATGCCACAGGCGTTCTCAGAGGGCTTTGTACCTAGTAGTATTAATATCGGATTAAACGGTCAGTTCGCTGTTTGGGTAGGTGAGTTGATAAAAGATATAAAAGCACCTATTGTTTTAATCACGGAGCCAGGGAAAGAAGAGGAGAGTATGATTCGTCTATCACGTGTGGGGTATGATAATACGATAGGGTACCTGGAAGGCGGAATAGAAGCTTGGAAGAATGCAGGTGAGCCTATTCATACTATTACTCGTGTAACGCCTCAAGAGATGGATAGACTGTATCTAGAGGATAAAGGAGTATTGTTAGACGTACGTAAGATAAATGAGTTTAGATCAGAGCATTTAGAAGATTCGGTGAGTCTTCCTCTGAATGAATTAGAAGATAAAATAGATGTGATGTCAAAAGAGAAGAAATATATCATCTACTGTGCTGGAGGGTATAGAAGTATGATGGCTGCATCGATATTATATAAGTATGGAATTACGAATCTAGTGGATGTGTTAGGGGGATACAACGCAATAAGTAAGGAGAGTACACTAGACCATACAGACTTTGTGTGTCCTACATCTATGTTATAACTGTAGTAACATTGTTCTCAATATCGGTTATAAAGGTTAGTTAGTTTAGGTGTTGATCAAACACAAACGAGAACAAAAGTTAGAAAAGTTTAAAAAAAGGGAAGAAATTATGCTGAAACAAAGTAGGTATTTATAGCTTTGTTTATCATAATAGACGTAATATGGCAAAAATAGTAGGATTAGTAGGTGTAGGACTAATCGGAGGATCTATTGTTTTAGATCTAAAAGAAAAAGGGTTTGTAACGAAGGTATTGGCTTCAGATTTATCTGAGCGCAATGCTAGTAAGGCATTAGAACTACGTATCGCAGATGAGATCGTAGAACTAGATACTTTAATAGAGAAATCAGATATTATCATTATAGCGACACCTGTGAACGCGAGTGTAAAACTGGTGTCATATGTGTTAGACAGAATAGGAGATGGGCAGTATGTAATGGACGTGGGATCTACGAAGTCTTTATTAGATAAAGAGATAGAAGGACATAACAGAAGAGGACAATTCGTAGCTACACATCCGATGGCAGGTACAGAGTTTAGTGGACCTGAAGCTGCGTTTAAAGGATTGTTTAAAGATAGGGTAGCGATCATCTGTAATCCAGAGAAGTCTAATCCTAAGGCATTAAATGCAATCTCTGAACTGTATTATCACTTAGAGATGCGCATGATCTTAATGGATGCTGACTCGCACGATGAACATGTGGGGTATGTGTCTCATCTATCTCATGCGATATCTTATGCGCTAGCAGTAGCGGTCTTAGACAAAGAGAAAGATGACACAGCTATCTTTAATTTAGCTGCAGGAGGATTTGCTTCTACAGTTAGATTAGCGAAGAGTTCTGTAGATATGTGGTTGCCTATCTTTGAACAGAATGCAGAACATGTATTGCCGATTTTAGATACATATCTAGAGAAGTTAACTCAGTTCAAGACATATTTAGAAGCAGGTGATACTAAGGGGTTAACTGGTTTTATAGCTGAGGCTAATCGCATAAAGGATAAATTGAAAAAATAAGTAGATAGTGCTTGATATAAAGCAGTTTTGATTAACTTGTTAGTTCAATAAAAAATAGAGATTATGATTACACATATAGTGATGTGGAGGCTGAAAGATGAAAATAAGGAAGCCAATAAATTAGAAATAAAACGACTATTAGAAGATTTAAAAGGAAAGATAGAGGTACTAGAGTCTATCGCTGTATCATTTAATGATCCTCAAGCAGACCCTAAAAACTTTGAAGTGATTTTACATACAACATTTAAGAACCTTCAAGACTTAGATATTTATGCAAAACACCCTGAGCATCTAAAAGTAGTTGATTTTATTAAATCAGTAGTAACAGAGAGAGTAGCCATAGACTACTAGTAATGTATAATAGTACAGCTTTTTTTGTATAAAAAGTTAGTTATTTAGTTATCGATTTTAGTTTAAAAGCAGTTTGTCCAATGTGATAAGCTGCTTTTTTTGTTTTAAGTAAGTACTCTTAGTGATCACCAATTAGCATATAATGATTATTTTTAACAAAATATTGTTTTTCAAAAGCTATAAGATGAATAAAATTGTATTGTCATTATTGAAAGTAGTATTAACGTTGGTTGGAAGTACTTTCTTTTTAATGAGTTGTAAGAAAGATAAAAGTAATGTAGTAGAAGAAGCTGTTTTATGGGATAGTATAAAGAAAACAGAGGCAGCATTGTATAAAGAACAAATGCAGTTAGATTCATTAGATATATCTAAATTATTATCAAGTAATTACCCCACTTATTCTGCTTTTATGGATGGAATGGAGGTTCAAATACCTTTTTTGTATGATTATGAAGAAGTTAAATTAGGAAATAATGTCTCTTTTTGGGACATAGGAGATATTTCTATTAAAGACAGAGAACACCCCTATTACAGATTCAGCAGTAATTTGACTGACGAAACAGCCATGTCTCCAATTATTAGTATGGTTTTTTTTGAGTATAAAGATGGTGATTATTTGAAAATGAATGATGTATTGGCATATTATAGAAAGTTCGTTGATATAATCTATTATTATGATACTGATAGTCTTATTTATGTATTGGATGGCAATGTTTATTGTTTTTACTTTAGGTATTTAGAGAAGGAGAAGAAGTACGTTCTTTTTCATGGGAAGGATGGTTTTATTTATAGTAATGAGTCATATAAAAAGAAATTAGAATATGTAATTAATTATCTTAGAATACCAAAAACATTGTTTAAAAAGAAGAATCAAGAAGAATTTTCTGTATGGAGTGATTATACAACTATATTAAGTCCTACATTATTAAAAATTGCAGAAGAACAGAGGAAAAAAGGTTGTAGATAATTTTGATAATAATATTTATACTTATGGAGATTTTTACAATGTATTTAAAGAAACGAAAGGCTTGAATGAGGCTTGGAAAGAATATCAGAAACAAAATTTAAATGATGAATTTGTTTTGAGAACTGATGATTTTAAAGATGGTGTTCAAGGTAATTATGTAAATAAGCAAGTAAAAGCAACTTTAAAGTTTAAATCTGATAGAGTTATTATATATAGTTATACAGATGTGTTTTTAACAACTGGCTTTATGATGAAGACTTCTATTGATAAAGAAGGGATGTATGTTGTTGATAAGTTGTTTAATGAATATGACAAAAATCTAACAGAAGGCCATGCGATGTTCTACCTACGTATGCTAGAGAGTATCCCTGGACTAAAATAATATGATAAAACAAAAGCTCTTAGAGATTCTCTAAGAGCTTTTGTTTTTAATCTTGCATAAATGCACCTATAGGGATGATAACCATACCTGATACGTTATAGCCTTGTACTTTAGTGATAAATAGAGGCATATTCTTAACCTGTTGAAGTATTTTTTCTTCGATAGTTGAAGGAACTTCTAGTAAATACATATTGATAGGTTCTGCTGTACCATCTAGGTTAACACTTAATGTCAGTTTTGCATCAGAAGCTAATTGTATATTTTCTTCATTCAGTATTGAGATGATATTGTGATAAGTCCATTCTACTAGAGCTCTATCTCCTCCAGGGAATACAGGAGCTATAGGTTTGTTGTCTTTAAACTTAGGAGGTAATTCAGCAGGATGTTCTGTTAGATCTCTTACTTCTTTTACCTTCATTAATATCCCTTTATCATTAGGCGTATAGACCTTATGGTGTAGTTTATTGTTTATAAGATCATATTCGATATGATGTAGTTCAGTATCGTTCTTTCTGTAGATACCATTAGTGGTAGTTGTATTCGTAGTTAAATCGCGAACTTCTGCAGGTAGCGCAGTTCTAGATATGTCACCTACTATGATATAGTCTGTTTCTTCAGTTGTATCTGTTTTGATGATTTGCGTATATATTTTGAAAGGATATCCTTGTAAGACAATTTCTTCTCTAAGTTCTTGTTCTTGCGCGTTCATTGAGATAGTTGTGCATACTAAGACTAGTAGTGCTATGATTTGCTTCATATTATGTAAGTTGGATAAGTGATGTGATTATTTTTGTAATAAAATGTGTTACAGATAATCAGTTGTATGAAAAAAGCTCTTAGAGTAGTTCCAAGAGCTTTTAGTATTGTTATTCTTCCATTTCTCCACAGATAGGAGTCTCGAAAGCAGTTTTAAAGTCTGTTAAGTCTTTTTGTTTGAGTAAGAACATCAGCTTAGTGATGGCAGCCTCTGTCGTAATATCTTTACCAGAGATAACACCTATTTCTTTTAGCTCTGTACTTGTCTCATATTTACCCATATGTACACTGCCGCTAGAACACTGAGTAACGTTGATTACTTTAAGTCCTTTTTTAATAGCCTGTCCTAATGTTGTTAAGAACCATGCCTCCGTAGGTGCATTACCAGCGCCATAAGTCTCAAGTACGATTCCTTCTAGATCTTTAATGTTTAGGATAGCCTCTAAGACATTCTGCTGTATGCCAGGGAATATCTTTAGAATCATTACATTACTAGACATCTCTTTGTGTACAAGTAATGGTTCTTGAGTATGTGTATAGTTGAGTAGAGGTTTATTGATACGCAGGTTTACTCCTGATTCTGCTAAATGGGCAATATTAGGAGAGGTAAACGCATTAAATAATTCAGCACTTACTTTAGAAGTTCTATTTCCTCTATATAATTTGTATTCAAAGTATAAACATACCTCCTGAATGACAGGAGTGTTGTTCTCTTGTACAGCAGCTACCTGAATAGCTGTGATAAGGTTTTCTTTAGCATCTGTACGCAAGTCTCCAATAGGAAGCTGAGAACCTGTTAATATAACAGGTTTGCGCAAGTTCTCAAGCATAAAGCTCAGTGCAGATGCTGAGTATGACATCGTATCCGATCCGTGTAGAATAACGAATCCGTCAAACTTATCATAGTTCTCTTCTACTACACTTGCCATCTTCACCCATAAGGCAGGGCTCATATCAGAAGAGTCTATCGGTGTTTCGAATGAATAGGTCTCTATCGAACACTCTAACATGTGTAACTCAGGTATACGCTCTACTAACTGATCAAAATTGAACGCACGTAAAGCACCTGTCTTAAAGTCTTTTACCATACCGATAGTTCCACCAGTATAGATTAAAAGAATAGCAGGACTATTGTTCATCACTCAATTTTAGTTTATTAATAACAGGATTAGCATACATAGCTAAGAAGCCATCTACGATTATTTTGTTCTCTTTATCTACACGTAGTTCAAGACGTCTTTCAAATAATTGCCTCTCCTTTTCTGTGTATTTATCCGCGAACTTATTGCTGTTATGCATGATATCATAAGCAATATAGTTAGTAGGCCATAAGAAATAGTTAGCGATAATAGACTTATCTATTTCTGTAGCTACAGCTTGCATTTGCTTATTAGTCTTATCTACAGTGTTTTTAATATTATCTAATTCTTGGTCTAGAACATCTCCTACATGGATATGAATACCACGCTTTTGACCGATGATTCCACTATATAAGTTGATAAAGTCTTCATTCTTATCTTTGATATATACTTCATCATTCGCTTTAGCCAATAGCTGAGGCATCTTAAGTGCATCCGTAGGATCATATTCATACGAGATAGATACAGGTACTATCTTCACTTTTTTGAAGTAGTCCATTAAGTTAGCCTCATCAGAAGCCATTCCTATCATCTTCAGCACTCCCTGATGAGTTGCATCATTTCCATCTTTAGTACGTCCTTCTCTCTGTGCTATCCACACAGATCTGTTCTCTTCGAATAAAAGATGTTGTATATATTCAGACATTAGTTTAGAACTTTCTAATAGTTCTCTAGGAGGTAATCCACGTTTAACTAAGAAGTTTCTATTTACTTTAGCTAGCGCTAGTAAAAATGATTTCTGCACTAGGTTATCCCCTATAGCAGAGGCTGTCATAACTAATTTATTGTCTTTAAGAGCAACGTTGAGAAGAGAAGTATCCATAAGGATATCTCTATGGTTAGATACGTATAGATAAGCTGTGTCTTGATCTAATTTGTCAAACCCCGAAGTGGTCAAACCATTAGAGCTTTTCTCTAGGATTCGTTGAATAGAGTGGTAAGCAAAATCATCTTGAAATTGTTGAATAGACTTTACTTCCTTTAAGGCATTCATCCATTCCTCTTCCGTTTTATTAGGAAAAGTATATCCCATTAACGCTTTTATCATTGGGTGTTTAGAAATCTGTTGTAAGACTTCGTGTACCTCGTGATCGTGGTAGTGGCGTATAGAATCAAACTTAGACATTAGTGTAATGTATTATTATAAACAAGTTATGTTGTTTTCGTGTTTTAAATTCCAAACACAGCTATTGAATTTGCTGTAGTTTGTTTTGCTATCTCTTCTAGAGACAGCGCGTAAATATCGGCTAATTTTTCTGCAATATTCACGATATATGCACTTTCATTTCTTTTTCCTCTAAAAGGAACAGGTGCAAGGTACGGAGAATCAGTTTCTAATACGATATGCTCCAGTGGTATTTTGTTTAAAAACTGATCTATTTTACCATTTTTAAACGTTGCTACCCCACCTATACCTAGCTTTAGGTTATAAGAAATAGCTTTTAGCGCTTGTTCTTCTGTACCTGTGAAGCAGTGGAATATCCCTCTAAGGCCTTCTCCTTTTTCTCGTTCTAGTACTTCGAACACTTCGTCAAAAGCATCTCGACAGTGTATATTAATAGGCAATTTATATTTCTTTGCCAATTGAATTTGATATTGAAAAGCTTCTTGCTGTATGGCTAAAGTACTTTTATCCCAATACAGGTCAATGCCTATCTCTCCTATAGCGTAATAAGTACGTCGTTCGAGTTCACGCTCTACATAAGCCAACTCTTCTTTATACGTCTCTAGTTTTACATCAGTAGGATGTAGTCCCATCATAAGAAATACATTATTAGGGAACTCTTGCTCTAGTTCAAACATTGCATTGCTATAGCTTGAATCTATCGCTGGTATAAAAAAACGCGTAACTCCACTAGATATTGCACGATTTATTGTTTCTTTACGATCTTCTGCAAAAGCATCTGAGTATAAATGTGTATGCGTGTCAGTAAATATCATTCTAATATTGTATTTTTCTATAATGTTAGATTAATGCTACAAAAGTACCTTTTAAAAAGAATTTAAACTACATTTGATTGATGGAAAACATGAAAGATATATTAAAAAAGGGAGGATATAAGAAAATTAAGTTTAAAATATCTAAAACGAACCACCTTTTTGTCAAAGCTAAAATCAATGGAATACTAGGGGACTTTATCCTAGACACAGGAGCATCTAATAGCTGTATTGATTTTAGTCATATAGACCATTTTAATATTATTCCTGAGAATTCGTCTACAAAAGCCTCAGGAGCAGGGGCTAATGGAATGCATACCCAAGTAGCCTATCATAATCATTTACAAATGAGCCGTTGGCATAACAAGAATTTTAACCTAGTAATTATAGATTTAACTCATGTCAATGTTGCCTTAATAGAGTATAAAGTAAAGACTGTACACGGGATTATTGGCTCAGATGTATTACTACAAGGGAATGCAATTATTGATTATAAAGAGCAAGTGCTCTATATACAATAAATCTATTGTCTTGATTTACTCCACTCTTCTGCTACTAGTTCTAATTCTTTATACCAGTCTTCACCATATTTTCTGATTAGAGGGGCTTTTAAGAACTTATATACAGGTACGCTTAACTCTTGACCTAGGGTACAAGCATCACTACAGATATGCCATTTGTGATAGTTCACAGCAGAGAAAGAAGAGAACTCTTTGATACGTATAGGATATAAGTGACATGAGATTGGCTTTTTCCAGTCGATTAGACCTTCGTTATACGCTTTCTCTATTCCACATAGTGCCATTTCATTTTCGTAGATTACATAAGCACATTCTCCCCCTTCTATTAGAGGAGTTTCATACTCATCATCATCACCATATACAGATGTACCTTGTTCTTCTATTGCCTTAATACCTTCAGGACGTAAGAAAGGTTTTACTTTATCATATACAGCTCTAAGTATCTCTACTTCATCATCTTCTACAGGCGCTCCTGCATCTCCGTCTATACAGCATTCCCCTTTACAAGCCGAAAGGTTACATACGAATTCTTTTTCTAGAACTTCTTCTGATACGATTGTTTTTCCTATTTGAAACATCTGAATATAATAATTAATTGGCTGCAAAATTACAAATCTTTATGTAATAAAGAGTAACACCCTTTAGATTAACCTTTTTCACTAAGTAATTTAGGATGAATATAAAGTTCATAATATAAGATAGTTGTACCAGATCAGTAGAATAGTGTTAATTACGCTATTATTTTACATGTTAATGTTTTTTAGATTATTTCATTGTAGCGCTTATATCTATGATGTGTGATTCAAGAATAGTGATGAGTTCTTGATAAAAATAGTGAAAAACCACGTTTTATGACTTTTATATCTCGTTGTTAAAATATATAGTGGTAATGTTAAAGGATTGTCCGAGTGGTGGTTTTTTTGTACTTTCGGATGGTAAAATCAAATTCTTTATCATTCGAAATGAAAATTTTTAGTTACATAGTTATAGCATTTGTTGCGGCATTGATTGTATTAAATATCACAATGTTAGATTTTAATAACCTATTCCAAGGGGATAGTCTAATCGCATTAATTGGTATTGTAGCATTGCTTTGTGCAG
The DNA here is from genome assembly GCF_001865835.1 of Myroides sp. ZB35. NCBI lineage: Bacteria > Pseudomonadati > Bacteroidota > Flavobacteriia > Flavobacteriales > Flavobacteriaceae > Myroides > Myroides sp. ZB35. The sequence goes on from NZ_CP017769.1 coordinate 1,484,241, forward strand.
TATGCATCTTATTGATTTACCGTACATCTAAAATGATAAACGATAAAACAAAATAAGACCTATGGAAGTATTCGATGTACTAATCATAGGGGGAGGTGTATCAGGAGTTTCTTGTGCGCAAGTTATTGGTAGTGCTGTAAAGAAATCTTTTGTAACAGATAAGAAAGTAGGTATTATTATGCATCAGAAGAGCTCAATGCTTCAAGATGCTATCTTCTATAATGCTTATGGTATAAAACAAGGGACTTTAGGAAAAGACCTATTAGAACAGTCTATAGAAGACTTAAATTACTACAACCACATTGACCAAATCACAGGTGAGAAGGTTATTTCTGTACAGAAGAGAGATGGAGTATTTGAAGTCAAGACGAATAAGGAAGTATACTATGCTTCACTTGTAGTAGTAGCTATTAATTCTAGCCCTACTTTTGAAGTAGAAGGATTAATGGAATATGTAATACCACATAAGAAGTCACTAGCAGCTAAGAATAGAATCCAGTTGAGAAACGAGGATCACTTAGTAACAGAAGGAGTTTATGTGGCAGGAACATTAGCAGGACATAGGAGTCAGTTAGCAATAGCTGCTGGTAGTGGAGCTGCTGTAGCTACAGACATTCTGACTTTGTGGAACGGAGGAATAGAAACTCATAGCCACGATAGTACTAGAGTGAAGTAATAAGATAAAAAAAAGAGGTAGTTTAATCTGGATTAAACTACCTCTTTTTTTTGTATTGATATTTTTTAATAAACCAATCCTACGTTATCTATCCATAAACGACTATCCGTATTACCGATATACGCACCACCATTACTAGAAGAGAATTGTACGATTAGGTGAGTTACCTCGTCATCTGCAGTACCCCAACCTTCTTCTATGATCGGCACCATCTTACCTTTGCTATTTCTAGTGTAGTATGCATTGCTACCTGTTCTAAGTGCCATATGTGCACCATAGTAACTCTGCTTCGTGATATCGCCATAGTTTACAGTTAGACGGTGTTTGTTTTGCCACGTTTTTACAGACTTATCCATCAGTTCCCATCCCGTACCTATACGTTTAGCATGTACATTACCATCTTTGTCTTCCCATCTCTTTTGTAGTAGAATCTGTATCTCGGCCTTGTCATTTCGCTTAGCATCAGTTCCGCTTCCCATACCATTCACACGTTTAGAAGGACCACCAGTAGTTACTTTATAGTCGAACTGTAGTGCTTTAGGCTTTTTAGTAAAAGGAATACCTGTTACTAGTTTACTTTGAGGGTTTTTAGTATCTGTGATAGGTTCTATCATTTCCCCTAAGAAGATTGTTCCACTAGCGAGTACATTGATATTAATTACTCCTAGTACTTTCACTTTCTCTATACGAGTCTCTAAACGAGCAGCGTACCCATTATCTCTTTTTTCTGGAAATACAGTTACACTCCCTTTCGTTATACCGCTTACAGTAGCTAGTACAGATGAGGTCGCCCATGGAGACTTTTTATTCTTATAAGGCGTATTGTCCTTTAGTGTATCTTTTGTTTCAGTGATTTCGTATAGGTATTGTGTATTACCTCCGATGATAAACGATTCTTTAACTTCGCGTACCATCCAGTGATCCATATTACCTAGTTTTATAGACTCTACTTTCTCACTTTGCGCCGTAGCTAGCAGCGGCATAGCACACATGGCTAGTGCTAGTATCTTTAGTTTAGTTTTGTGTATCATTGTTTTGTTGTTTATTCTTTAATATTATTCTTTTTCAGCATTTCGAAATCTTCTTTCTTCAAGTTCATTTTAGTATAAGGAACAGCGATATCGTGGTCATTTAAGTACATACGAGCTTCTGCATTAAAAGCTCTATTGACTAACGATAAGTCCTTTTCTAGATAAGAAGTACGAATATGTGCTGCATTAATCATCGTATGGAATACTGCATTCGTAGAGATAGGCTTATTTTTATTCTCTTGTACCGCAGTGATTCTCTTTTCATTGTTATCAATATACTCATCTGAGAACCACATTAAAAATGGTATTCTTAGCTGATAGTAGGTTGGGCTTGGCGAAGCGTGTAAGAACCTGTTTCTATCATCGTCGAATAAGTCCTCTCCATGATCAGAAGTATATAGCATAGCTACCTCTTCATTCGTCTGTTTCAGGGCTTCTATCGTTTTAGATAAGAAGTGATCTGTGTATAAGATAGAGTTGTCATACGCATTGACTAGGTGTTCTTTCTCAGACTTCTTTACACCACCTATCTCATCAGGAGTGAACTGTCTGAAGTTCTCAGGGTAGCGCTCCATATACTTAAAGTGTGACCCATAGGTATGTAATAAGATGAATAGATCTCCAGTAGTCTCCTGTATGTGTTTTTGCATTAAGTCTACCAACTCTTCGTCATAGTGATTCTCCGTCATACGGGTATGGCTATCAGTAGTACGTATCGTCTTATAGATATCTGCTTCTTTAGTGAAGTATTCTATAAACGAAGAGTTCTCTGCCTGATTAGACAGCGATATCGTGGTAAAGCCAGCTTCTTTAAACGCGTGTACAATACCTTTTTTGACATAGATAGAATTATAGTTTTCTGCCTCTGCTTCTGATAAGATGATCGAGACACTCTTATGTGTCGTATTCGATTGCGTTAACGCATCTTTAAACACGACCAAGTTCTTTTCATTCTTTAGCTTCGGATTGGTTTCGCGATCATATCCATACAGAGACCAGTTATCAGCTCTACTCGTCTCACCTATGATTAGTACATATATCTGTCTTTTATCAGTAGAGATGCTGTCTCTAGTAGCTTTAAAGGTAAAGTCTTTAGAGGTCTCAGGGTATCGATTGACCTTATCCCATTTATTCACTGCGAACCCTAAGTTGTGTAACGCATTGATAGGATACACATCTTGGTTAAAGGCAAATGTACCTGTGTTCTTATTCGCACTGAAGAATGATAATACTAGTGATGCTATTAATAACAGTACTGCAGGTAATAGAGTCTGTCTTCTAAAGCTCCAGTCTAAGAAGTTCTTTCTCTTCCACTGAAGTATAGCGAATACGATAGGTGGAATGTATAAGAAACACACAAAGGCGATAGAAGGCAATAGACTACCTAGTAGTTCATTTATTTCTGAAGTATTCGTAGTTGCTACGTTTAGAAACATATCTGCGGCTATCACATCTTCTCCGAATAGGTAGAATAACACGATCTGGAAAGCGTGCAAAAACAGGAATGGAAAGCATAGTAGTAACCAGGCTCCCGAATTTTTAAACGAAGAGAATATTGTCATGAACAACCCTAAAGGAAACAGTATGACTACGATTTTTCCAATTAGATTCACGGGTTGTGTACAGACAAAATAAATGCTCGGAACCATATTGACAGCAATATAGAACCAAAACAAGGCAATCGGGTTATTTATGATTCTACTAAAGAATCCTTTTTTATTTAATTGTTCAGTCATTTTATCCCTTAAAACGATTCATAGATATTAAAATAGAATCCACTCTGTCCTTTACCAAAACCATAGTCAAGACGTACGTTCACTCTATTTTTAAACTCCCATCTATATCCTATACCATAGGTTGGTAAGGTGTGGCTCCAGTCAAACTTGTCCATATTCTCGAACACATTACCTGCACCACCCCATACTGCTACACCATGTCGGTTATGTATTTTTTGTCTTAGCTCTACCTGTGTATTGATCTGTTTTCTATCTCGATATTGCCCACTGTAGTACCCTCTCATCTGTCTAGCTCCTCCTAGCTTAGAAAGCATTGTCCATGGCACTTCACCATTGTTAAACTCTCCGTTTAGGTCGAAGGCTATTAGACCATCTTTCCACACCTGCTGGTATGCACGTGCTGTAAAGTTAATCTTTCCGAAGTGCTTATTACTTCCCAGTGTTTTCGGGAAAAAAGTCTGTTCATATTGGATAAAGATTCCTTTACTCGGGTTAGGGATAAAGTCTCTACTATCGTATGACGCGATAAATCCTCCTCCGATAGCCGTATCTTTAGAGTCTGTATCAGGTCTCACCTCCATATCTCTGAAGTTTCTACTCTGAATATTCTGAGCAGAAAAGACTAATCCTACATACGTATTCGGCAACACTTTTCTCAATACATCAAATTTCAAGCCTAAGTGATATTCATCGTACTTCACATAGTCTCCTTGGCTACCTGCCTCATATCCTATACCATAGTATTTACTAGGCATATATTTAAATGCCATATCGTAGTGAAATCGGTAATCATCATTAGGAAATATCGTCGTGTTCTCTACTCCGATAGCGAAGAATCCACTTGTCGTAAAGTTAGTATAAATAGCGAGATCAGATGGGGGTAAGTCTAGGTTCTCTTTATCTACTCTGTATAGTCCAGAAGCGACTATCCCTAGTCCTAGTTTAGTATCTACAGAGTAGCTCGGCCCACCTATGAATGAAAGGTCAAATTTGCTCTGTGATTTATCTTTCTTAGCTTCTTCAAAATAAGAAACTACACGTTCAAAAAATTTCTGTTTTGCTGCCGTGCTATCCCGTTGCTCTTCATTAGAGATGACTTCTACACTTTGTTGTGCAAAAGATACGGTGTTCGTTATCAGTGTGATAACGAATATTGTTGTTAGTAAGTATTTGTTTATCATATAATAATTTAAGCTTGCAAATTTACGCAATTTCTAGGTCTTTGAATCTCGTAAAGTCCTAAATTAAAATGATACAAAACGTTTCTTAACTAACTTTTAGAAAGTTTATAAAACATTTAGGTTTTAGCTTTTGCTAACGACTAATAGTTGTGCAAATACTATTACTAAAGAAAGTATTAATATAAAACTGATAATGAAATATTGTAACAACGAAATTTTGATTTTGTGAAATCTCATTGCCTTTAAATACAGCACCACAGGAATAACTAATGCTAATATAACACCTGCTATCGCTGCATATCCTAATGCCAAGATAAAACCTTCTGGATAGAAGAGTGCAAATAGTAGTGGCGGTATGAATGTACAGATAGCAGCTAGAGGCTTGATTAATTTTTTTGACTTATTTTTAAACAAATCTTTATAGTAATCTAATAATCCAATACTTACTCCTAAGAAAGAGGTACCTAATGCTGCTGCTGCAAAGAAACTAAATAAAGTCTCTATATACGTAGAGTGCGACAACTCTCGTATACTAAGTAATAACCCTTTTACCTCAGAGTGTTCTTGCAATATCTGCATAAAGACAGTTTGATCTAAAGTTCCTAATATAACGATCTGCCAAACTAAATAAATCACTAAGGGTAGTAAGCTTCCTAGTATAAAGGCTCTTTTTAATAGTTTCTTATTCCCCTCTAGATAATCAACGATACTAGGGATACTTCCATGAAAACCAAAAGAGGTGAATATCGCAGGGATAGACATAATCACTAGACCTTGTGATAAGGGCATGTGAAGTAGATTTGCTCCTTCTATCAGCGGAGTCATAACGATCACTAATAGTGCTAAGAAGATAAGCTTACCTGTAAAAAGAATACGAGTAAACCAATCTACCCATCTCGTCCCAATAATCACAATAGTACTGAATATAGCTGAGAAGATAAGCACAGCTAAGCGGTCGTCTAGATTAGTGTCTAGGAGAAGGTCTATATTCGTCTTTAGGATTGTCCCTCCGCCAGACATATATGCAGCTGTTAGCCCATAGATTAGGAACATAAGACTTAGCCCTGCTATTCTGTTCACAGTGAATCCTGCATACTTTCTAGTCAAGGTATCAAAGCCATCTTTAGGACTATTAAAATCATAAATACGAACCATCAACAATGCTGTATAACACATCGCAAACCAAATGATAAATAACAGTAAAGTAGCCCCTATAAAGCCTACTCCTGCTGATGTGATAGGCATAGCTAACATTCCTCCACCGATAGAAGAACCCGCTATAATTAATATACTACCTAATAGTCTGCTATTCATTATTAATGATTTTTTATGAAAAACAAAGGTAACAAAACACAAACAATAATTTTTGCTTTAAGCTGAACACATTTACACAGTTAGAGATATGGGGTAAACAATAACTGTACAGCTATAGTAGGACGAGACAAACCCTAATTGGACTTATCGCATAGTGGTCGCATAGTTATCGGATACTGCTCGCATAAAAAAGGGCTAAAAGTATGCGATCACTATGGAATCAGTATACTAGTGTTACCTTATTATACTATCGAAGGACTGAAGTGGTTTAATATTGATTACAGTGTTTTAGGAAGGAGGTTGTTTTATTGTTGTTAGAATATTTGATTTTAGTTTATGATTCTGATTTAAAATATGTTATGTATTGAGAAAGCTAGAATTGTAAGAAGTATTGTTTTAGAGTAGGAAAATGAATAAATACCTTGTTTATAAAAGAGATTAATCGAATAAGAATTAGAAAGAGGGTGACTCTCAATATGAACTAATTATTAAATATTATCATTCATATTGTCTATTTCTAGCATTCTTGTCTATATTTGCAGTATGCAAGCAAAGAAAAACATATCAAGAATATTGTTGGTGGTAGCCATTATGTTTACCATCGTTTTTCAGTTTATGCATAGTTTTGAGCATATTGTTTCTTCAGTAGAGTATGAAAAAGAACACAGTACACATGCTCATTTTAATGAAAGTAGAGGAGATCTATCGGATCAACTTACTTTTAAGGAAGCACATAGTCAGCTAGACAAGTGTTTTGTCTGTGATACTATACTTAACCCTGCTATCACTTCAGATGTATTGTCTGTAGAGTTCATTACTTATGATGTAGCCAGATCAGTTCAGGATATTGTATCACTATCTATTATACCTCTTTCTCAGGTATTCTTTTCCCTTAGGGCACCCCCTGTATCAGCATAAATTATTGTTTAAGTCTTTTGCAATCTTTGCAAAGGGATAGATTATTTATGTACAATTAAATTATTAGCGATTAAATGAGAATATCTATTCTTATGCTTTCACTAGTGGCTTCTATTGGTACTTACGCACAACAATATGTTGTAAAGGGTAAGGTATCAGACATATATGGAGAAGCATTAGTAGGGAGTAATATAACTTTTTCGGGATTACAGTCTGGAACTGACCTGAAAGGACAATTTATATCTACACCTGTATCTGCAGGTCAACACCGTTTATTAGTTGAATATCTTGGTTATAAGACTGTTGATACCTTGCTTACAGTGAAGTCTGATATGTATTTAGATTTGCACCTTAAGGAGGACAATACACTGCTAGACCAAGTAGTTGTATCGACACATGGGCTAAAGACGATTGCGAATACTGAGGTAGTTAGTAATAAGCAACTAGTAGAGAGTTTTTCAGGCTCATTTGCTAAAACCTTGACATCAGTACCAGGGGTTAATGCTATGGAGATAGGGGCAGGAGCTTCTAAACCTATTATTCGTGGACTTGGATTTAACCGTGTAGCTGTCGCTGAGAATGGAGCCAAACAAGAAGGTCAACAGTGGGGAGCAGACCATGGATTAGAGATAGATGCCTTCAGTACTGAAGAAGTAGAAGTGATAAAGGGTGTAGGTACTATTGAGTATGGGAGTGATGCAATCGGAGGTGTGATCAAGATTAATAATGAGAAGGTACCAGAGGTACACTCGTTTAGTGGCAGTGCCACTATGTTTGGCAAGACAGTTAACGATTCGTATGGTGCTTCTGTACAGGTAAAGGGAAGAGATGAGAAGTTCTTCTATAAGTTTAAAGCAACAGGTCAAGATGCAGGGGACTATCGTGTACCTGTGTCTGAGATAAACTATTTAAACACTGTGATTCCTATCTATGGCAATAGAATGAAGAATACTGCTTCTAAGAACTTTGCGCTATATGGACAAATAGGATATGTGGATAATAACTTTAAAAATATCCTGAGCATTAGTAATGTTTATGACAAGAGTGGATTCTTTCCAGGATCTCACGGATTGCCTAATGTGGCATCTGTAGCAGATGACGGGAATCACCGCAATATAGAATACCCACGTCAGAACGTCAATCACTTTAAGGTAGTGAATACGACTACATGGGATAGTTCATTACAAGACAAGTGGACTTTTATGGTCGCTTATCAAAATAATAGAAGACAAGAGCACAGTTTGTTTCACTCTCACTTCGATGATCAAACACCACCAAGTTCTAACCCTAATCTAGAGTTACAGTTTGTATTAAATACAGTAGATGCTTCTGTGAAGTATGAACATCTATTTGATAACAACCATAAGTTGACATTAGGAGTACAACAGAATTTTCAGAACAATACCATTGACGGATACGGATTCTTATTACCCAAGTTTAATAGACAGAGTACAGGTGTATTCGGGATGTATGAGTATTTCGTGAATGATAAATTGACTTTAGAAGGAGGAGCACGCTTTGACTATGCAAGTGTACATGTTAAGCCGTTTTATGATCAATTCTTATTTGACTATTTAAAAGAACAGGGATATGCAGATCAGCTAGCTAATAAATATGCACAGAGAAGTACGACTACAGATAGAGACTTCACTAGTGTGAATGGAATGGTAGGAGCAAAGTATACGCTAAACGACAACTTTAATTTTGGAGCTACCGTGGGTACGAACTTTAGATTCCCCACTGCTATTGAGTTAGCATCTAATGGTGTTCACCACGGAGCTTTTAGACATGAGAAAGGGAATCCTGATCTTGATCCAGAGAAGGGGATTGCATTAGACTTTAGAGCAGAGTTTAAGACTCCTACGTTTAATACGACGTTTAGCCCTTATTTATATTATTTTTCTAATTATATCTACCTAAAGCCATCAGGTAAGTTCTCTATACTACCAGATAGTGGGCAGATTTATGAATATACCCAGTCAGAAGCTATCATTAGCGGTTTTGAATGGAAAGTAGAGAAACGTTTTTTTGATCGTCTAAATATATCAGCAGTACTTGAGTATATCTATAATCAGCAAGTGTCTAATGGGCAGAACGGAGCTTATCCATTGCCATTCACTCCTCCGATGAATGTATTCGGAGAGGTTAGATATAGCTTTAGAGATACGGATCTGTTTAAAGAGTCAGAAGTGTACTTTAACGGGAAGTGGTATGCTGAGCAAGAACGTATTGCACAGGGAGAAGAAGTGACACCTAGTAGTCAGAGCTTCGGTGCTGGAGTGTCTTCTACAGTACAGTTTGGTAAGTTTAAGGCGCGTACTACACTGTCTATTTCAAATATGTTCGATACGAAGATATTAAATCATACGAGCTTCTACAGACCATTAGGTATACCTGAGTTAGGACGTTCAATACAATTGATGATACAAGTACCATTCTGATATGACAGATAAGAACATACGTGCTATAGTATGTTCGCTATGGTGTACTTTATTCTTAGTACCTATACTGAACAATACTCTTCACTATGTCATCATTGATCATCACTTTGGGCAGAAGTCAGCTAAATTAGAATATGTAGATAGTAATACGATTCACTACTGTGAGCAGTATATATGTAAGCTCTCACATGCTATAGAACACATAGTCTCCACACTAGTGTTATGGGTCGAGAGAGTACACGATGAATTAGTAATCGAGGTAGTAGTCAGCTATAAAGAGTGTCTGTTTCCTTTTTATTGGTTAAGAGGACCACCTGCAGAAGAGTTAACTCATTTTGCACTAGGTAAGAACAAAGACATTTAACTCATTCTCCAGATTGTGCTAGGTTAAGTATAAAGTCACAATCTGGATTTTTAAACATTAAAAAAATGAAACAATTAAAATATATAGCAAGCGTAACTTTATTAAGTAGTATATTATTTACATCATGTCTGAAGAGTGATTCAGATGTAGATACTCAAAAACCTGTGATCGTGTTAAACGCACCAGAAGAAGGAGCTAATTTAGAAGCAGGAGAGACTATCCACTTTGATATGGATGTATCAGATAATATCGCCTTAGGGTCTTATGATATTGACATTCACTCAGCTGAGGGGCATACGCATACACACAGTGTATCTGTACGACATGCTGACCACGATCATGACCATGATCACGATGATGAAGAGAACGCACACCGCAAATCGTTTAAATATAAAAATAGCTGGGATGATATCTATGGACAGCGAAATGCACATATACATCACCACGAGATTCTAATAGACAAAGAGGCAAAGAGAGGTGAATACCACTTTGTAGTAAAAGTATTAGATAAGGCGGGTAACCAAGCTATGGAATTTAGAACTGTGAATATTGTAAACCCAGGAGAGGGAGATCATGATCACGACCACGATCACGCACATTAATAATAGGAAATAATGTTAATATATAGAGAGTAAGGAGGATTCCTCCTTGCTCTTTATATATTTATGGATATATTTACTAACTTATTATTTAAGAAAACAATAACTAACTTAAACATTTATGAGAAAAACACTTATGACTTTACTAGTTGCTACAATCATAGTTTCTTGTAAGCAAGGAGCTACGGAAGAAGCAAATGTAGAACTAAAGTACCCAGACACGAAAAAAGGTGAGGTAGTAGATACTTACTTCGGTGTAGAAGTAGCTGACCCATATAGATGGTTAGAAGATGATAGATCAGAAGAAACTGCTGCTTGGGTAAAAGCAGAGAACCAAGTTACTTTTGATTATTTAGCTCAGATTCCTTTTAGAGATGACCTAAAGAAACAAATGGAAGAGGCATGGAACTACGAGAAGATCGGTGCTCCATTTAAAGAAGGTAAATACACTTATTTCTTTAAAAATGACGGGTTACAGAATCAGTCTATTTTATACCGCAAAGATGAAGCTGGTAAAGAAGAAGTATTCTTAGATCCTAATACATTCTCTAAAGATGGTACTACATCATTAGGAAGTATTGATTTTTCTGAGGATGGTTCTAAAGTGGCTTACGCTATCTCTGAAGGTGGAAGTGACTGGAGAAAGATTATCGTTCTAGATGCAGAAACAAAACAAGTGATAGGTGATACATTAGTAGATGTGAAGTTTAGTGGCGTTTCTTGGTTTGGTAATGAAGGGTTCTATTACTCTAGTTATGATAAACCAACAGGTAGTGAATTATCTGCGAAGACAGATCAACATAAATTATATTACCACAAATTAGGTACGGCTCAGAAAGAGGATGCTCTAATCTTCGGAAAAGATCAGAAGAGACGTTACGTAGGTGGTGGAGTGACTAGTGATAATAAATATTTAATTATTACAGCTGCTAATTCTACTTATGGAAATGAGCTTTATGTGAAAGATCTTACTGTAGCGAATAGCCCTATTGTTACTGTAGTAAATAACTTCGACAGTAGTAATGGAGTATTAGATAGTAAAGATGGTAAATTATATATCGTAACAGATTATAAAGCACCTAACACAAGAGTAGTAACTGTAGATGCTAAGAACCCAGGACAAGCGAATTGGGTTGACTTTATCGCAGAAACGAAGAATGTATTGACACCTTCAACAGGAGCTGGATATATCTTCGCTAACTACCTAAAAGATGCTGTAGCGTATGTAGAGCAGTATGACTATACAGGTAAGAAAGTGAGAGTAGTAGAATTACCAGGAGTTGGAACTGTTGGTGGTTTTGGTGGTAAAAAATCAGATACTACATTGTACTATTCTTTCACGAACTATATCACTGCAGGAAGTATCTATGCTTTCAATCCAGTAGATGGTACGTCTAAAGTATATGAGCAACCTAAAGTGAAGTTTGACTCTTCTCAATATGAGTCTAAACAAGTATTCTATACTTCTAAAGACGGAACTAAAGTACCGATGATCATTACACATAAAAAAGGTCTTAAGTTAGATGGTAAGAATCCTACTATGCTATATGCTTACGGAGGGTTTAATATTAGCTTGACTCCTTCATTTAGCATTGCTAATGCTATTTGGTTAGAGAATGGTGGTGTATATGCTGTACCAAACCTTAGAGGTGGTGGAGAGTATGGTAAAGAATGGCACGTAGCAGGTACTCAATTACAAAAACAAAATGTATTTGATGACTTTATCGCTGCAGGTCAGTACTTAATTGACAATAAATATACTTCATCTGATTTCTTAGCTATTAAAGGTGGATCTAATGGAGGGTTATTAGTAGGAGCTACTATGACTCAACGTCCTGATCTTATGAAAGTAGCTTTACCAGCAGTAGGAGTATTAGATATGTTGCGTTACCACACATTCACAGCAGGTGCAGGATGGGCGTATGACTATGGTACTTCAGAAGATAGTAAAGAGATGTTCGAGTACTTAAAAGGATATTCTCCTCTACACAATGTGAAAGCTATAGCATACCCTGCTACAATGGTAACTACTGGAGACCATGATGATAGAGTAGTACCAGCGCACAGCTTTAAGTTTGCAGCTGAGTTACAAGCTAAAAATACAGGTAATAACCCTATGTTAATTCGTATTGAAACGAATGCAGGACATGGTGCTGGTAAATCTATTGCTCAACAAATACAAGAGCACGTAGACTTACAAGCATTTACATTATACAATATGGGTATCAAGAAACTGAAATAGGAAACAACAGTTTTTAAATCCAATAAAGGCGAGTCAATATTTTGACTCGCCTTTTGTTTTTTTAAGAGACCTATTTTTATTCGTTTAGTTATAGTTCAGTCCAGTATGTTATTGATTCAGTTTCTCTATTAGATTAATAATGATTCTAGAAAATATAGATGTCACTAGTATCACAATATCAGATGCATACCTATAATTTATATTGCTCTCACTTTACCAATTTTGCTTTCTTAAGATTAAAAGTGAAATAGAAATTCTCAATTTGTAACAAACAAGACATATCTTGACATATATTTTAGACTTTTAAAATGTATGTTTGTGGAAATTATAAACAAAAACATGAAAAAATTATTAGCTATATTTATAGTATTAATGTGTGTTATGAGTTTTAATTCTTGTTCAAAAGACGAAGAGTTGAACCCTATTAGTACTTACAGATTAAAAGTAACAACAAATCCTAAAGAGACATATTTAATATTAACTTATGAAGGTGTGGGAGGTAATAATAGATATGAAATAGAAGGTAATAGTGAAATAGAAATTAAACAAAGAAAACACCACTCTACACAAATAAAGGTTTTAGTTTCCAATAATCCTGATAACAAAGTTAAATCACCATATATAAAATTAGAGTTATTTAAAGGAAAGAAATTAATAGCTTCGAAAGAAGGTTCTTATTTTGTTCAATTATCTCATTAATTTTTTTCTTGTTTTTTACAAAGTCTATATAAGTACTTTCACTTTAAAGAAATAAAAGTGCAAAAAAGTCTTTGGACTGACTTTAAAAAGTTGGACAAATTGATGCAACTTTTTCAATACAAGTGAATGAGACTTACAAGCATTTACATTATACAATATGGGTATCAAGAAACAGAAATAGGAAACAACAGTTTTTAAATAAAATAGAGGCGAGTCAATATTTTGACTCGCCTTTTTAATTTATCGCCTTTTTCTTTATGATGTTTTTATCTTTGGAAAGCCTCCATCTACACTTAGTTCTGTACCTACAATAAACGATGCTACATCAGAAGCTAAGAACATGACTGCTTCTGCTACTTCAGATGCTAGACCGAAGCGCTGTATAGGCACTTGTGGTGCGAAGGAAGTCGTGAAAGATTCGACCTGTTCTTTGGATAAGTTTGATCGGTCGAAGTAATTCGTTTGGATAGGACCAGGAGATACAGCATTAACGCGTATTCCTCTACTGATTAATTCTGATGCAAAGGTCTTAGTGAACGATTGTACAGCTGCCTTAGCAGCAGAATAGACACTAGAGTTTTGCATCCCTACTTCTGTGACAATAGAAGTGTTTAGCACAATAGCGCTATCACTAGACATAAGAGGTAAGACCTGCTGTACAGTGAATAGAGTCCCCTTAACGATAGTATTGAACATCTCTTCATAGTGCGTCTCGTCTATTAGCTCTAGTGGAGCATATTTGCCAAAGCCAGCATTGACAAATACGATATCTAAACGAGTAGTATATTGACGTAACTGTTCACTTAGATGCATTAGATCTACTATATTACCAGCGTCAGAGACGATACCTATAGTCTGATGACCTAGTTCTGCTACTGTACTGTCTACAGTATGTTTATTTCTACCTGTGATGATGACCTGCGCACCGTGTTGGATAAATAAGAGTGCCGTTGCTTTACCGATACCACTAGTTCCACCAGTGATAAGCGCTATTTTACCTTTTAGTTTCATTTTATTGTATTTAGAAACCCAAAAGTATATTGACTCTTACTCACTCACAATCCGTTTCTTGCTACTCTGCTTATTCGTATTTATAATTTTTTACACCAGCATTTATTTCTACTTCTATGAAGTTTTGTTCAGGTGGTATAGGGCATGAGTACTTAGGGTTATACACACAGAATGGATTATAAGCCTGATTAAAGTTTAGAGTGATAAGGTCTCCTTCTGGTATTTCTAAATCTATATATCTACCTCCACCATAAGTAGTCACTCCAGAAGTAAGATCTGTAAATGGTAAGAATAGATGATTAGCATAGTCTTCTTTTTTTAGAATATCTAGATCCTGAAAGACATCTACTTTATGTTCTTTTTTGTCTAATGTAAAGTGTAGTTCTCCGTATTTGACATAATTCAGCTTATTCGAAGTCGTTGTAGGCATCGTAAAAGGCTTTTCGTCTGGTGTGCGAACTAGTTTAGCTTCTACAACATAATCTTCTGTTATAGGGAAGAAATCAAGTCCTTTAAACTTCTTTAGCGCATCTTTAGGTAATGGAGATGTTTTAGAGTCGCTAAACTCTTTGTTGAGTTCTTTTTGGAATACCTCTGCTCTTTCTATATCTGTTTTAGGCTGAGAACACGATACTAGTAGGGATAATACTGCTCCCAACATAAATAGCTTTTTCATATTGGTTATTGTTGTTTGAGGTAAAAGTAACAAAAAAGGTTTGCCCAAAAAAGGCAAACCTTGATATAATGTTGTTTCACTGATTATCCTAAGTGAGAACGTAGCATCCAAGCTGTTTTCTCATGCGCTTCCATTAAGCCGATTAAGAAGTCAGCAGTACTCTTATCATTAGACTCTTCGATAGCATCTATATTCTGTCTGATGAATGATACGATTACCTCATAGTCTATTAATAATTCTGCAATCCAAGACTTACTATCTGTATCTGTAGTTTTTCTCTCTTCTGTTAAGTGAGTTAGTTTTAAGTAATCTTTTAAAGAAGAAGGAGCATAGTGTCCTAGTGTTTTAATACGTTCTGCTACAGCATCTACATTCACTGCTAGTTCTGTATATAGTTCTTCGAAGTATACGTGTTTAGAATGGAAGTCTACCCCTGTTACGTTATAATGAGCATTTCTCGCTTTAGTGTAAAGGATAAACTCATCTGCTAATAATTTAGATAGTACTTCTGCATTGAATTGACGTGCGTTGTCTGTAAGACCGATATTTGTTTTCATAGTATTTCTGATTTTTTATTACTATGTAAATGTACAAAATTAAATAGGTAATACCATTGATACGTAATTGTTTATATTTATGAAGATATTAAAAATATCTATAAAATTTATAGTATCCTTATAAGACTAAACAAAAAAAGGAGCTCGTCATGAGCTCCTTTCCGTATTCTATAAATACTATTTTTTTAGTTTGTCAGCTGCGTCTTTCATCGCACCTTTTACTTCATCAGCTTTCTTTTCAGTAGCTTCTTTTACTTCTTCTACTTTTTTCTCAGTAGCTTCTTTTACTTCTTCTGCTTTCTCTTCAGTAGCATCTTTAGCGTTTTCTACTGCATCACCAGCTTTTTTGCTTACTTCTTCGAATTTAGCTTTAGCGTCATCCCAAGTTTTTTGTGCAGCTTCCAAAGCTTTGTTAGCTTCTTCTTGTGCTTTTTTGTCTCCTTTTTTAACAGCTTCTTCTACTGCTTTCTTAGCATCAGCTAATTTTGTTTCAGCTTCAGTTTTAGCTTTTTCAAATTCTGATACAGCAGCTGATTCTTCTGTTGTAGCTTCTGTGTTTTCTACAGCTGGAGTTGTTTCTTCAGCTTTTGTGTCCTTACATGAAGTAGCGAATAATAATCCAACTACTGCGAATGATAACAATACTTTTTTCATAGGAATTTATTTTAGTTCCTAACAAAGTTATAAAAAAACTATGTTAATACTGTAATTTAAATAGTTAAAATAGGATTACTTCTTTTTATTCTCTGTTTTATTAGCTCCTTTCTTATTAAAATCGAGAGGACCGAAGTTGTTCACATAACGTGTGATTGTATTCTTTCTTTTCGCGATATATGGTCCAGAGTTATTGGCTTTATATCGTCTCGGACTCGGTAGGATGACCGCAATACCTGCTGCTTGATTAGCAGTTAAGCTCTTAGCATCTTTATTATACCAATGCTTTGCCGCAGCCTGTGCTCCATAGACACCATCACCCATCTCTATACTATTTAGATAGACTTCTAGGATTCTCTCCTTAGGCCATAAGAACTCTATCAGTACAGTGAAGTACGCTTCAAAGCCTTTGCGGATATAACTACGCCCTGGCCATAAGAACACATTCTTAGCAGTCTGTTGTGAGATGGTGCTACCGCCTTTGATCTTTTTGCCTTTTTCATTGTTCTTCATTGCTTTCTCTATGGCTTTAAAATCAAAACCATTATGCGTCAAGAAGTGTCCATCCTCACTAGCGATCACTGCCTTCTGTAGATTGACATTGATGTCGTCTAGAGGTACCCATTTATGTTGTAGTGTCATTGGTTTGCCGTCTTTGACCTGTTCATACAGTCTGATAAACATCAGTGGGGTATAAGGTACAGGGACAAAACGAAAGACTAGTACTGAGAAAATACTCAGTCCAAAAAAGAGAAGTGCTAGCTTTAAAAAGAAGCGTGTTATTTTTCGTATCATGACGAAAGAATGAATATAAATCGGCGCAAAAGTAAATAAAAAAACGGTTGCTAAATAAAAAAATAATACAATAAAAAACTCGCTAAAATAGCGAGTTTAGGTTGTAATCATAATAAGTAATAAGAAAGAATAGGAGTCAAACCTCTCCTTCTATTTTATTGAGGATTAGTTGTCCACAGCGATGCTGTTTTAACCATTGCTCTTCTTGGTAATCTCAATGTAGCTACGATAAGCTCTGCGAAGTCCTCTGGCTGTAAGATATGATCAGGGTTACCATCTGTAAGCCCTAATTCTATAGACATATCTGATGCGATAGTACTTGGCGTTAGTGTACATACTCTAATGTTGTTTTTGCGCACTTCCTTCATTAGTGATTCAGACATCCCGATCACTGCAAATTTAGACGCAGAGTATGCAGACGTAGTTGCATTTCCGTTAAGACCAGCTGTAGAAGCTACGTTGAAGATATCTCCTTCATTCTGATCTATTAAGTGAGGTAGTACTTCTCTAGTCACATTATAGACTCCCATCACGTTAGTAAGTAAGATCTCTTCCCAACGCTCAGCAGACATATCTGTAAATTTTCCGAATTCTGATATACCAGCATTGTTCACTAATATATCTACTCCTCCTAATGTTTCTATTAATTTAGCTATTTCAGCTTTTACTTTTGCTTTATCAGTCACATCGAATACCGCATAAGTAGCTTTCACTCCTAATGCTTCTAACTCTGTAACAGTTGCTTGTAATGTTTTCTCGTTTCTACCAGTAATAGCAACGTTTATCCCTTCTTGAGCGAAAGCAATAGCAGTAGCTTTACCTAATCCTCTTCCACCTCCGGTGATAATTGCGTTTTTACCTTTCAATTTCATGTTTTTAATGCTTTTGTGTAAATATATGTAAATTAATGAGAAATTAGTGTTTTGTAAACGTTAAACTTACTTGATTTTTATAAATTTTTCGATAGAATTCCACAAGTTATAACGTTTTATAAGTGCTTGTTTAGAGATTGCGATGACATCTTGCCATTTCTGTTGATCATCTCCACATAGCTCAGAGATCATCTTCATCGCCATCGGACCATGCTCATCTCCATCTAGTTCGATATGACGTTCGAAGTAATACACTAGTTTTGTCAAGTCTGTCTCAGGGAAGTTTTGTTGAAAACCTTTTAAGATCTCAGTAAACATATCTGGTATCAAATCTTCGCGACCAAATGTGAAGGCTGCTGCGATCTCATGTGCTTTACCTCCTTCGATAGTCTTGAATGTGAAGTTTAAAAACTCTTTTACCCCTTCATCTAAGTCTGTCTGTGCTATCGCTTCGAAGATAGGTGTACCAGACTTAAGAGTGCGGATAAGTGCTTCGATAGCAGTAGTATCTGCTTTAGCCGTTATCATCGCATCTAAGTACATCTCGAAGTGGCTCAGACGCTGTCCATCATAGGCTAGGTCTGACTCTTCTGCTAGTACAATCTCGTTGATCAAATAGCGTGTCTGTGGAAACTCTGAGGCAAACCAAGGAGTCGTAGTACAAGTCAATTGTTGTTGTAACGCTTTAAGCAATGACATAAAATCCCATACCGCATATACATGCCCTTCCATAAATGTACATAAGTGAGGGATAGTCTTTATTTTATTATAAAGAGGGTGTTGAAGTAACGCATTTCTTTCTTCAGCTATCTGTGCATTGATTTCTTGAATAGTCATATCTTCTAAAATTTAGTACAAAAGTAAAAAAGCTTCACCGAAAGGCGAAGCTCTTTGTATAAAGTTTATCTATAAAGATATTTATTACTTAAATGCAGGGAATCCTGTCACATCCATACCTGTTATTAACAAGTGGATATCATGTGTCCCTTCATAGGTCACTACAGATTCTAAGTTCATCATGTGGCGCATGATAGAGTATTCTCCAGTGATACCCATACCTCCCAACATCTGACGCGCATCACGTGCGATGTCTAATGCCATAGCCACATTGTTTCGTTTAGCCATAGAGATCTGTGCAGAAGTAGCTCTTCCTTCGTCTCTCAGCACGCCTAATCTCCAGGTTAATAGCTGTGCTTTAGTGATCTCTGTGATCATCTCTGCTAATTTCTTTTGTTGTAACTGAGTCGCACCGATAGGTTTGTCGAACTGTATGCGCTCTTTCGAGTAGCGAAGTGCTGTGTCATAGCAGTCCATAGCTGCTCCAATAGCTCCCCATGCGATACCATATCTAGCAGAATCTAGACAGCCTAGAGGTGCTCCTAACCCTGATTTGTTTGGCAATAAGTTAGCTTTAGGTACTTTGACATTATCGAATATTAACTCCCCTGTAGCCGAAGCTCTCAGTGACCACTTATTATGTGTCTCTGGAGTAGTGAAGCCTTCCATTCCACGCTCTACGATCAGCCCGTGTATACGCCCTTCTTCATTCTTAGCCCATACTACAGCGATGTCTGCGAATGGAGCATTAGAAATCCACATTTTAGCCCCATTTAGTAGGTAGTGGTCTCCCATATCTTTAAAATTAGTCAGCATCCCACCAGGGTTAGAACCGTGATCTGGCTCTGTCAATCCGAAGCATCCGATATACTCTCCTGTCGCTAGCTTAGGTAGGTACTTCATGCGTTGCTCCTCATTACCGTACTTCCAGATAGGGTACATCACGAGTGAAGACTGTACTGATGAGGTAGAACGAATACCAGAATCTCCTCTCTCGATCTCCTGCATGATTAGTCCATACGAAATTTGGTCTAATCCTGCTCCTCCGTATTCTGTAGGGATATAAGGACCGAATCCACCTATCTCGGCTAACCCTGGTATTAATTGTTTTGGAAATTCTGCACGTTGAGCGAAGTCCTCTATAATAGGAGAAACTTCTTTCTTCACCCATGCTCTCGCTGTATCTCTAATTAACTTGTGTTCATCACTTAACAAGTCATCTAATAAGTAATAATCAGGTGCCTGAAACAAATCTGGTCTCATATATCAATATCGTTTTTTGTGGTTGTATAACAAAAATAGACATTATTTCGAATTGACCAATTTTTACCTCTAAAAGAGAATAAAAAAATTCAAATAAGTATCATTTTTATACAAATAATGCTTTATTTCTATCTTAATCTATAGTAGATGGTTCGGGTACAACCTGAATACAGTTCGGTAAGCTACCTCTTATCCCAAGTAAATACTGGGTGTTACCGAATAGCTTCCGAATAAAAATAAATGCAAAAGCATTAATGTATTGAACCACAGTTATCTATGTGTAATAAGAAAGTGCATATCTGTGCAAAAAGAGCTAATGAGGTCATTATCTCCATGAGGGGGCAGAGGTTATTTGAAATCATAAAGAGGGAGAAGGTTATTCTTTGAATAATATTGTTCTGTATAAGTTGAATTACCTATCTTGTAGAGATTAAATAGTAAGCTATGATGAATAAACTAATGATGTTAATCGCATTATTCTTCTCTATAGGAGTAATGGCGCAAGATAAACTACACGTAACAGGTAAGATTACAGGGATAGATAATAAGACTAAACTTAGTATCTCAGGAGGAGAGAAAGAAAAGGAGTTCTATCTAAAGGATGGTGTGATAGATGTAGAGGTTGATCTAAAAGAAGCACCTACTTCTGTATTTATCACAGTGTTTTATGATAAGACTATAAAATATACTTCTTTTTTCTTAGGCAATGAAGATGTGACTATCGATGCTTCTATTGATAATTTTCCTAATGAGGTAGTTGCTAAAAATTCGAAGTATGATGGATTGAGATATGAGAACTATTCATTAAGTAAAGATCTTGATAAGAAGCGCAATGATATTAACGAGATTATAGAAAAGGAAATCGGAGAGGGGGCTAAGCCTCAAGTAGCATACGCTAAGTACAAAGATGAATTAGATGCTATTAGAAAAGAAAATGCTGGGCGTCAGTATGAGTTTCTTAAGAAACATATTAATACTGATTATGGTAGACATTTAATTAGGTTTTATGTAGATCAATTTACAGAAGAACAGTTTAAGACTTTGTATAGCTTAGTGGATCCTATAAATATGGATAGAAGTGAGATTAAGTTTTTAAAGACTTTATGTGATTCTAAACAATTAGAAGTAGGAGATATATATTATGACTTTACCGCATTAGATTTGAAAAGTAAGGTAGTTAAGTTTAGTGACTTCTTTAAAGAAAAGTATGTATTGCTTGATTTCTCACATGTTAACTGTGGATATTGTTATATGGCGGCTCCTAAGACTGCTTTGATAGCTGAAGAGCTAAAGGATAAAGTAATGTATGTGACTTATCACACAGGTGATAATCTGAAAGAAGCACAGGAGTATTATAAGTTAAAAGGAAAGAAAGGAAACATAATTTGGAATAAAGAAGGAGACCTTCACCCTATGATGGCTATGTACCGAAATATGAGTACTCCATCTTATTTATTATTTAGCCCTGATGGGAAGTTTATAAAAGAAGTTAATGGATCTAAGGCAGACCTTAAGTCGATTATATTAGAAGAGATAGAGTAATTTAAGTATACTAAGCACGGAATATACCCGTGCTTTTTGTTTTATAATGCGTCTTTATTTGAAGTTTTAAGATAGACGTATCTAAGAATGATTATCTATTAAATATCAACAGGACAAAAGTCTTTTACCATCAAGAAGATTACATATATTTTCGCTGTGAATAAAACAACACAACAAAATGAGAACTAAGATTGATACCACTAAATGGGAGAGAGGGGAGCAGTATGCTTTTTTTAAACAGTTTACAGAACCTTTCTTTGGTATTACAGTGCAAGTAGATTGTACTACGGTGTATAATAGAGCTAAAGCGAATGAGGATTCTTTCTTCCTTACTTATCTACACGATGCACTTAGAGCAGCGAATGAGGTAGAGGTGTTTAGATATAGAATAGTGGATAACGAGGTATATCTGTATGATGAGGTGCACGCATCACCTACCATCAATAGACCTAATGGAACTTTTGGGTTTGCGTATATGAATTATTACGCTGATAAGCAGATTTTCTTCGCAGAGGCAAAAAGTGAAATAGAGAGTGTACAGCAGTCAACTTCATTATTACCTGCGTCGAATAGTGAGAATGTATTACATATCTCAGCTTTGCCATGGCTAGACTTTACGAGTATGAGTCATGCACGTAACTTTGACTTCCCAGATAGTTGTCCTAAGGTTTCTTTTGGAAAAGTAATGGAGGAGAATGGTCGTAAGCGCATGGCAGTATCTATACATGGACACCATGCACTGATGGATGGATATCACGTTAGTCAATTCGTAGAACGCTTTCAAGAATTATTAAACGAGCAATAGGATGAGTACAACTGCTGTTCCGTTAGGAATAAAAAGAATAGCAACACTGTGTGTGTTGAGAAATGGGAATAACTTTATGCTTCTAAAACGTTTAAAAGAACCCAATAAAGATACGTATACTCCTGTGGGAGGTAAGATAGAACCTTACGAAACTCCTGAAGAGGGGGTGATCCGTGAGACATTTGAAGAGACAGGGATAAGAGTAGATAAGGTGAAGTTCTGCGGAATACTTACAGAGACTTCTCCTGTGAAGTATAATTGGCTAAGCTATGTGTATGTAGCAGATATCGATGTTGTCACTCCTCCTGACTGTAACGAGGGAACTTTAGAGTGGATAGCGTATGAGGACTTGCTGAATGTACCTACTCCGAAAACAGATTGGTTTATCTATAAATACATCTTAGAGAATAAGCCTTTTGTATTCCATGCTCTATACGATGGAGATTTGAATCTGTTAGAGATGAAGGAAGAGATTTCTAATGAGGAATTAGGAATTTAGAATTAGGAATGTTTGGTTTACGGTTAATGGTTCACAGTTTACGGTTTTTGCCTGTGGCATTAGGTATAGGTAGGGTGTTGCTGTAGAGACGCAAGATTTTGCGTGTCACATAAAGCAGGTAGTTATACAATTAAAGAAATATAAAAAGCCCTACTGTCACAGTAGGACTTTTGCTTTATGTTAGTTTATTTTATTCTGTTTTCTGCGTTTTCTGATACGTCTGATGATCAAGATTAATCCAATTGAGATTAAGATAAATGGCCAGATATAGAATAGCCCTATCACAAATGATAAAAGATTACTCCATCCAGAACCAAAGGCAGATGATACTTCATATCCAAAGCCTGTTGTTGATTCTCCTTTTTCATAGAAAGTTACCGTAAGGGTACTTAGTGATATTCTACTCTTTAGATACTTTAGTCGTCCTTCGAATGACTCAATATCTGCACGTAGAGTCCCTAGTTCTCTTTCTATTCTTAGAATATCATCTATTGTATTGGCGCGTTTAAGTAGTTCTTTATAGCGTTCTTCTATTTCTTTTTTCGTCTTGATTCTCGCTTCTATATCGATGAACTCTTCGGTTACATCTAGGGCATTGATATTTTTGCTATCTACTTTAGTGGCAGTCTGGGTAACTCCTTCTAACAAGGTTTCGAAGTTCTTTGCTGGTACGCGAATCACAATGGTATGTTCAGTGCGATTGCCATAGACATTTGATGTGTCTTGTGATAGATATCCGTTGAGTTTTTTGCTACTTGCTACGATATTAGCTCGAGTTTCTTGTGCATTAGAAGTTTCGAAACGTATATTCCCTTCTTTGACTATCATACGCTCAGGTACAGTGATATCTTGAGTAGAATCTGTGGATTGTGGTGCTTCAGTAGTGGTTTCTGCAGCAGCATCTGTTGTGCTGATATCTTCTAAAGCAACAGCAGAGGCTTCTCCGTATTCTGCTGATTTAGAGCAAGAGGCCAATGTTATGAATAACATTAGGGTTAATAGTTTGAGTGTCTTTTTCATAGTTATTGTTTTACATTAACAAATGTAATAGATGGTTTAATATATAACCTATTAGAGGTTGAAAATATTGTTTTAAATCACTGATTATAGGGAGGAGTTTAATTGGGGATGGACAATTAGGGATGTTTTATATTGTCCTATTAGCTACAGTGTCCTACTTTCTGCTACTAAAAGTGATTAAATGATATCATTCATAGTCAGAATAGTCAGTATTAAAAAGAACAATAGATAAGAGAAGTACTTTTGGAGGGTGATTGATAGTGTATCAGTTACCTTTTAAGTTCACTTAGAGGCTGTTCTTTGAAATATTGTTTTGTTGTTTACATTTGAATGTATTGTGGTTACTGTGTGCGATACGCAAGATACGCAAGATTTTGCGTCTCTACTTTATGTACGTTGTGGAGCTGTATGCGTAATTTTTATTGTGTTGCATTGGTGGTAGATGTTTGTTGTGTTTACTGTGTTTGACACGCAAGATATGCGTCTCTACTTTATGTACGTTGTGGAGTTGTATGCGTAAGTTTTATTGTGCAACATTGATGGTAGATGTTTGTTGTGGTTACTGTGTTTGACACGCAAGATATGCTTCTCTACTTTATGTATGTTGTGGAGTTGTATGTGTAAATTTTATTGTGGTTACTGTGTTTGACACGCAAGATTTTGCGTCTCTACCTTATGTATCTTGTGGAGCTTTATACGTAAGTTCATTCTTCAGCATGATATAGATGGTTTGTTTTTTGTGGAGTTATGATTTGTATAAAAACATAAAACCTCTTGCCTTAAGACAAGAGGTTTATCACAACCAAAAAATTATAAATAACGAGCTTATTAGTTTGCGGTCTACAAATGGTCAACCGCTCCCTGTTCTCTAAACTGTTGCAAGCTTAATGATGTTCTTGATATTGTCAGATTTACCCATAGAGTAGTAATGTACTATTGGGGTTCCTGCTTCTATCAACTCTCTTGACTGCTGTGCGCACCATTCGATACCGATCTCGCGGATGGCAGTATTGTCTTTTGCTTTGAGTACCTCAGCAACCAAATCATCTGGTAAGTCAACTTTAAAACGTTGAGGTAATAGGTTGAGTTGGCTTAAGGTAGCTAAAGGCTTTAGTCCTGGGATAATCGGCACATCAATACCTATAGATCTACATTTATCTACGAAGGCGAAGAACTTACTGTTGTCAAAAAACATTTGCGTAACGATGTATTCTGCTCCGTTGTCTATCTTCTGCTTTAGGTATTTAAGATCTGTGTCAAAGTTAGGTGCTTCCATGTGTTTCTCAGGGTAACCTGCTACTCCAACACAGAAGTCAGTCTTACTGGTATTCTCAAGCTCTGGGTCTAAATAGATACCTTGGTTAAGTTCACTTATTTGGGTAACTAAATCAGAGGCATACTTATTTCCTTTAGGTTCAGGCTTAAAGTAAGTTTCGTTCTTCACAGCATCACCTCTAAGGGCTACAACATTATCAATACCTAAGAAATCAAGGTCTATGAGGAAGTTTTCGGTGTCTTCTTTGGTGAATCCTCCACATAAGATGTGCGGTATGGCGTCCAACTTGAATCTATTTTGGATAGCCGAACAAATGCCGACAGTTCCTGGCCTTTTTCTAACTGTTCTTTTTTCCCACAGTCCGTTGCCAGCTTCTTTGTACTCATATTCTTCTCGATGATACGTTACGTCTATGAAAGGAGGATCAAACTCCATTAGCGGTTCGATAGAGTCAAATATTCCTTGAATATTTTGTCCTTTTAAGGGAGGTAATATCTCAAAAGAGAATTGTGTTTTACCGTTTGCTTTTTGGATATGTTCTGTTACTTTCATGATTCGTTCGTCGTTAATTTATTATTTTGTGCTAAGTTGGGAGATAACCAACGTTCAGCTTCTTCTATTGATATATTTCTTCTATTGGCATAATCTTCTAATTGATCTTGTTCTATCTTACCTAACCCAAAGTATCTACTCTGTGGGTGGGCGAAGTAGTAACCAGATACTGCAGCAGCAGGGAACATCGCATAACTTTCTGTTAGACTAACACCTATTCGTTCTTCGACTTGTAGGAGTTTCCATATTGTACCTTTTTCTAAATGATCAGGACAAGCAGGATATCCTGGTGCAGGTCTGATACCTTGATACGCTTCTTTTATCAGTTCTTCATTACTAAGGCGTTCTGCAGAAGCATATCCCCATATTTCTTTGCGGACACGATGGTGTAGATATTCTGCAAAGGCTTCTACTAAACGATCTGCTAATGCCTTCACCATAATAGCGTTATAGTCATCAAGGTCGTCTTCGTATTCTTTTGCTATTTCATCTACTCCAAAACCTGTTGAGACTGCGAATAAACCAATGTAGTCTTCTAATCCACTTTCTTTTGGAGCAACAAAGTCCGCTAAGGCAATATTCGGAGCCTTGATATTCTTTAATGATTGTTGACGCAGTGTTAATAACTTATCTAATGTTTCTCCTTGTTCATTGTACACTTCGATATCATCATCATTAACTTGATTTGCAGGGAAAATACCTAAGACACCTCGTGCTTCGAACCAACGTTCATTAATAATCTTGTCTAACATAATCAAGGCATCATCATATACTTGTGTAGCTGTCTGCCCGACTACCTCATCTGTTAATATCTGAGGGAACTTACCATACAACTGCCAAGAACGGAAGAACGGTGCCCAATCTATAAATGGCAATAATTCGTCTAACTCTACTGTTACGGTTTTCGTACCGATAAAGTTGGGTTTAACAATGTCTTTAGCATCCCATTCTATCTTGACTTTGTTAGCTCTTGCTTGTTCTATTGTGATATAGCTTTTGTCTCTTGCTCTACCTAAGTAATCGCGTCTTAGCTGATCATATTCTTCTCTGATGTTATCTTTAAATGTTGCTTCAATTTCTTTTTGTAATAACTGATTAGCAATGGTAACTGAACGTGAGGCATCGTGTACATGTACAACACAATTCTTGTACTCTGGTGCTATCTTCACGGCTGTATGAACACGTGAAGTAGTTGCTCCACCAATCATGATTGGAATATTGCTATTGACCTTGTCTAATTCTTTAGCTAAGTGTACCATCTCGTCTAAAGAAGGTGTGATTAAACCACTTAGCCCAATGATATCCACTTGTTCTTTAATAGCTGTTTCAATAATCTTCTCAGGTGGAACCATTACCCCAAGGTCTATAATCTCATAGTTATTACAAGCCAATACCACAGCTACAATATTCTTACCGATGTCGTGTACATCTCCTCTCACAGTAGCCATAAGTATCTTACCAGCATTACCTACAGAGGCTTCTGCATTCTGTTTTTTACTTTCTTCAATAAACGGAAGTAGATAGGCTACAGCCTTCTTCATCACACGTGCAGACTTTACTACTTGTGGTAAGAACATCTTACCTGCTCCGAATAGGTCACCGACTACATTCATTCCATTCATTAGGTATTGTTCAATGACTTGGATAGGTTGAGGTACGCTTAGACGAGCTTCTTCTGTATCTTCTATGACATAAGTCTCTATTCCTTTTACTAATGCATGTGTTAGTCGGTCTTGGATACTACCTGAACGCCATTCTTCTACTTTGATTTCGGTTGATTGAATAGCACTTTCATTTTTAATACTTTCAGCAAAGTCTAATAGGCGTTCAGTCGCATCATCACGTCTATTTAGCAACACGTCTTCTACGTGTTCCATTAGATCCTTGTCTACCTCATCGTACACTTCTAACATCTCAGGATTCACTATACCCATATTCATACCGTGCTGTATTGCATGGTATAAGAAGGCTGCATGCATCGCTTCACGTACTTTATTATTCCCTCTAAACGAGAAAGAAACATTACTTACACCACCACTTACATTGGCGTAAGGAAGGTTCTCTCTAATCCATTTGGTGGCATTAAAGAAGTCCAAAGCATTGTTGTTGTGCTCTTCCATTCCTGTCGCAACAGGAAATATGTTAGGGTCAAAGATGATGTCCTGAGGTGCGAAGTTCACCTGGTTGACTAATATATCATAAGAACGTTGACAGATCTCTATACGTCTTTCTAAGGAATCTGCCTGTCCTTTTTCGTCGAATGCCATTACTACAGAGGCAGCTCCATAGCGTTTGATTAATTTAGCGTGTTCGATAAATAACTCTTCTCCCTCTTTTAGGCTGATAGAGTTCACAATCGCTTTACCTTGTACTACGCGTAGTCCTGCTTCGATAATCTCCCATTTAGAGCTATCAATCATAATAGGAACTTTCGCAATATCTGGTTCAGAGGCTATAAGATTAAGGAAGTTAGTCATACAGTGTACACCGTCTAACAGCCCTTCATCCATATTAATGTCTATAACCTGAGCACCACCCTCTACTTGTTCTCTTGCAACAGCTAAGGCTTCGTCGAATTTCTCTTCTTTAATCAAACGCAGGAACTTACGAGAACCTGTAACATTGGTACGCTCTCCTATGTTGATAAAGTTAGCCTCGGCAGTTACATATAGTGGTTCTAATCCAGATAAGGCAAGTACGGGCTTTAGGTTGAATTGCTTTGGTTGTCTATCTTTACTGTGTTCTGCTACTGCCTGAGCAATTAACTTAATATGCTCTGGTGTAGTACCACAACAACCTCCGATAATCTGTACCAAGTTTTGACTCAAGAAGCTATCGATTAGTTCTTTCATCTCTGTTGGTGTTTGGTCATATTCTCCAAAGGCATTTGGTAAACCAGCATTCGGGTGAGCAGAGATATTCACTGCTGCGTGTTGACTTAGTTGTTTTACATACGGTTCTAATTGTTCTGCTCCTAAAGCACAGTTAAACCCTATACTCAACAAAGGGATATGTGCTATAGAAATCAGAAAAGCCTCAACAGTCTGCCCTGACAAGGTACGCCCCGAAGCATCAGTTATCGTACCTGAAATCATAATCGGAATATCGATACCTCGTTCTGCTTGTATCTCGTCTATAGCGAATAAAGCTGCTTTAGCATTAAGTGTGTCGAATATAGTCTCGACTAATAGTAAGTCACATCCACCGTCTAATAATGCTTCTGCTTGTTGTTTATACGCTATGCGTAGTTCTTCAAAAGTAATGGCACGGTATTCTGGATTATTTACATCAGGAGATAAACTCGCTGTCTTATTCGTCGGACCAATAGCTCCTGCTACATAACGAGGTTTATTAGGGTCTAAGGCCTCTACTTCGTCTGCTACTTCTCGCGCTATCTTAGCCGATTGGTAGTTTAGTTCGTATACTATATCTTCAAGGTGATAATCTGCCATAGCAATGGTAGTACCCGAGAAGGTATTCGTAGATAAAATATCAGCTCCTGCCA
Organism: Myroides sp. ZB35; assembly: GCF_001865835.1. NCBI lineage: Bacteria > Pseudomonadati > Bacteroidota > Flavobacteriia > Flavobacteriales > Flavobacteriaceae > Myroides > Myroides sp. ZB35. The sequence continues at coordinate 1,513,306 of NZ_CP017769.1, forward strand.
AAAGATATTGTCTGTGTACTTCTTTTACAGCGTCAGGTTGAGTGATAGACAACAAGTCATTATTTCCTTTTAAAGGATGAGCAAAATCAGCAAAGCGCTCTCCTCTAAAGTCTTCTTCTGAGAATCGGTAAGCCTGAAGCATTGTACCCATTGCTCCATCGAGTACTAATGTTCTTTGTTTTAATAGGCTTCTGATATCAGTATGTATAAGTGTTGTTGACATAATTTTCTCTTTTAATCAATGTTTTTGAAGTGTCTTGAACTTGTTTTACTGTGCAGCAGTTAAAGCTTGTTCTAAGTCACGGATAATATCTTTTGTATTCTCTAAACCGACAGATAGACGTATCAGGTTGTCTGTAATACCTGTGGCTATTTTTTCTTCTGCAGGAACCTTACTATGTGTGGTAGAAGCAGGGTGGGTAACGATAGTTCTACTATCTCCTAGATTAGCAGTGCGACTACATAACTGTAAAGCATCTAAGAATGTTCTACCAGCATCCAGTCCTCCTTTAATCCCAAAGGCAATGATGTTGCCCCCTTGTTTCATTTGTTTTTTAGCAATTTCGTATTGTGGATGACTTGGCAAGAAAGGGTATTTGATAAACTCCACTGCTGGATGTTTTTCTAAATACTCGGCTATGGTCAAGGCATTCTCACAATGTCTATCTACTCGTATGGCTAATGTCTCTAAGCTCTTAGATAATACCCAAGCATTAAAAGGTGAGATACTAGCGCCTATGGTACGGGCAAACAGATATATCTTATGGATGTATTCTTTATATCCTACGGTCACTCCTCCACATGCTCTACCTTGCCCGTCAATTAACTTCGTAGCAGAGTGTACTACGATATGAGCTCCTAAGGTGATAGGGTTCTGTAGATAGGGTGTAGCGAAGGTATTGTCAACGATAAAAATAAGGTTGTGCTTCTTTGCTATCTCTCCTAAGTAAGCTAAGTCTAATACATCTACTCCTGGGTTAGTCGGGCTCTCTGCAAATAGTATCTTAGTGTTAGGTTTGATTAAACGCTCTACATCATATACTTGATTGAGGTCAAAGTAACTCGTCTCAACTCCCCACTCTGGAAAGGTATTACTGAATAACCCTCTCGTAGAACCAAAAATATTAGAACAAGAAACAATGTGGTCACCTGTTTTTAATAATGGGAACAAGCTACAGTACACAGCCGCCATACCTGTAGCAAAGGCAAAACCTGCTTCTGCTTTTTCGAATATACGTATCTTCTCAACCAGCTCTGTTTGGTTAGGGTTAGTAAAGCGAGAGTAAGAGTATTGTTGTATTTCTTCTGCAAATACAGCACGCATATTCTCTGCATCGTCAAAGACAAAGCTAGAGGTTAGGTATAGTGGTGTAGAGTGCTCATTGTATTGGGAGCGCTCTGTCTGTGTTCTTATGGCTTGTGTCTCAAAACAACAGCCTTCTTCATTGTTTCTTGTATTCATCTTTATTTAGTTTACGGTTCACAGTGGACAGTTAACGGTGTTAGTCTTTAGTTTTTGGGTAATAGTTATATATCAAATACAAATCAAAAGTAATCGCTTGTATAAAGTCTTTTTACATACTTGACTATTATGATCTAATATGATTATTATAGTATTAAATGGTAGCATAAAGTGGGACACTATAGCGGTTCACAGTTTTTGGTTTACAGTTCACAGATTTAATAAACTTGATGAACGTTGGGTGACACGGATAATAATCCGTCTCTACCTTGATATACTATGTGTACACAATGTCGAAGGCAAAAACAGTAAACTGCGCACCAAATTCGCAACAACGACTCTGTTTGCAGATTTAATAGACTTGATGAACCTTGGGTGACACGGATAATAATCCGTCTCTACATTTATATACTATGTGTACGCAATGCCGAAGGCAAGAACTGTTCACTGTCCACCAAATCCACAATATCAATTCAAGACAATGACTTCCTTGTTTACAGATTTAGTAAACTTGAAGAGCCTAGGGTGACACGGATAATAATCCGCCTCTACATTGGTATACTATGTGTACTCAATGCCGAAGGCAAAAAAATGTTTACTGTTCCCTAAATCCACAACAACGACTCTGTTTATAGATTTAATAAACTTGATGAACCTTGGGTGACACGGATGATAATCCGTCTCTACATTGATATACTATGTGTACACAATGCCGAAGGCAAGAACTGTTCACTGTCAACTGTCCACCGTTAACCAATTTATTTATCAGCTAATCTTAAGATATCTCCAAACACTCCGCGTGCCGTAACAGATGCTCCAGCTCCAGCTCCTTGGATAATGATAGGGTTGTCACCATAGCTCTCTGTATATATTTCGAATATACTGTCTGAACCTTTTAACTGTCCTAATGCTGAGCTAGTAGGTACTTTGATTAGCTTCGTTTCTAATACTCCTTTGTCTTCTTGTAAGTCACCTGATAGTTCTCCAACATAGCGAAGTACTGTATCTGGTGCTAAGCCTTGTTTTATCTTATCGAAATAAGGGTTTAGCTTCTCTAAACTGTTTAAGAACGTTGGTGTATCCACAGCTTGTAAGTCTGTTGGAATTAAGTTTTGGATATTAATCTCTTCGAACTCATTCTGTAGGTCTAACTCACGAGCTAGTATTAATAACTTACGTCCAACATCATTACCTGATAAGTCTTCACGAGGATCTGGCTCTGTATATCCTTTCTCTATCGCTTCTTTCAGTACTTCACTGAATGGTCTATCTTGGATAGAGTAGTTGTTGAAGATGTAGCTTAGACTTCCTGAGAACACTCCTTTTATCTTTGTGATATTTTCTCCTGATAAATGAAGTAGTTTAATCGTATCAATCAATGGTAAACCTGCACCTACGTTTGTCTCGTATAGATATTCTTTGTGGTTTGCCTTTAATGTTTGACGAAGCTCTTTGTAGAAGCTATAAGAGATGGTGTTTGCTATCTTATTTGATGAGATAAGGTCAAAACCATTCTCTACTAACGGAATATAATTCTTGATAAACTCGCCCGAAGCTGTATTATCTATCGCTATTAAGTTCTCTAAGTGGTTAGCATTCGCATAGTCGATTACTTCTTGGATATTATAAGCAACACTTTTTTCTTTTAGATCTTCTCTCCAGTTACAGTTAATACCTCCATCGTTTAGCAATACTTTTTTAGAGTTACCAATAGCGAAGATGTTAAGAGCTATATTCTTTTTGCCTTCTATAGATTGAGCTGAGTGTAAGATCTGGTCGATTAAAGTTCCTCCTACTAATCCGTGTCCAAATACAGCGATGTTTATCTTCTTCGCGATACCGAATATCTGTCCGTGGATGACATTTAATGCTTTCTTCGCTTCTTCTTTACGAACAACTAAGCTTACGTTCTTTCCTGTTACCGTATTGTTGAATAGAATAGGAACGATCTTATTCTTCACCAATGCAGCATAAGGCTTGTCAAATGTGCTTAGGTTTTGACCGATGATAGAGATCACTGCTATATCTCGAATGATAGAGATGCTGTTCACATCACGAGTATAGAAATCATTAGAGAACTCTCTATTTAGAGCTTCTGCTGCTTTATCAGCATCTTTCTCTTCTACGATAAAACCTAATCCACGTTCTGAAGAACCTTGAGAAATAACACCTACACTAATTCCTTCATTTGCTAATGCTGTAAATACACGAGCATCAACTCCTACGATACCTAATAACCCACGTCCTTCAAACTGTATTAAGGCAACATTAGACTGTACAGAAAGAGATTTGATTCCTTTAGCAGTAGTCTTGTTTGAGATTAATGTTCCTTTGTTATCTGGGTTTAATGTATTCAAGATACGCAGAGGTATATTGTTTTCTACTAGAGGTAATATCGTTTTAGCATGTAAGATAGAAGCTCCGAAGTTGGCTAACTCATTTGCTTCATCGAAGTGAAGTTCTTCTATCTTTTGAGCGTTCTTTACCCAATCAGGATTAGCAGTATAGATACCGTCTACGTGAGTATAGTTTTGCAATTCATCTGCTTGGATAAAATTAGCTAATAGAGCTGCTGAGTAGTTACTACCATTGCGACCTAGTGTAGTCGTTTCCCCTTTTTCAGTTGCACCGATAAATCCTGTTACTACTGCAATAGTCCCTTTGTCTAAGGTAGCAAAGTAAGCTTGTGTCTTCTTTTTCGATACTTCATCTAATGCTTGTGCACTACCGAAGTTGTTATCTGTGATAAAGAATTGACGGCTATCTACAGCAATAGCTTTTATCCCTTTGGCATTTAACTGAGCAGCTAATATCTTACTTGATATTAATTCTCCTTGTGCTAATACTTGGTCTTTAATTTTTAACCCGTAGTCTTCAATTAAAGAAACTCCTTCGTATAATTTGCTCAATACTTCTATTTCTGTATGTATATCTGCTTCATTGTGATATGCTCTGTTTTTGAACGCTTCAAAAGCAGTTGTATAATCTTGTTTAGTCTTTGCTAAGTCTAATATATTCTCTAAGGTATCTGTTGTATCTCCGATAGCAGAAACTACTATGGTAATAGGTCCTTCGTTTACCTTTTTCTTAATGATATTGATTACGTTGTCAAAAGCTTGCCCTGATGCAAGAGACTTTCCTCCAAACTTTACTATTTTCATGATGTGCTGATTTTAGAATAATGGTTTTAATAAATTGTTTAATTGTTCGTATTCAATTAAGAAGGCATCGTGGCCGTGTATTGATTGAATCTCTTGGTATGTAATGTGTTTGCAACAGTCCTTTAATAAAGCGACTGTCTGTTCTTGTTCTTTGTTTGTGAACATATAATCTGTATCTACTGCTATACAGTGTATCTGTGCACTTGTTAGTTGAGCAAAAGCCTTTAGACTATCTTGTGTCTGTTCTTGACCTATTGTTTTTAGCAGGTGATTCATTAGCTTGTAAGCTTGTAGCTTAAATCGACCTTCTAAAGTCTGCCCGTGATACTTAAGCCAACTCTCTATCGCATATTGGTTTTCACTTTCTTTATACCCATTGGCGAACTTCTGCTGGAGCGATGCAGGAGTGCGGTAGAGTAGCATAGCATGCATACGAGCGTCTTCTATCGGCTTTGATGAGTTGTTCAGTATGCTGTCTTGTACTAAGGCATTACCTATTAACCAATCTGATGCTTTACAACTTGTCGCAATAGGGATTAAATGATCTACTGCCGTAGGTCTTATAAAAGCTAACTCCCATGCGATACTTCCTCCTAAGCTTCCTCCGATGATCGCGTAAAGGTGACTTACGTGTAATCGGTCTAAGGCTTTCCAAAACACTTCAGCGATAACTTTAGTCGTTAGTGCTTTATAATCTTGGATGAGGTGTGTCTCTTGTTGGTTATAGCCATTCCCTGGAATGTCAAAAGCGATAACGGTGTATTTGTTGAGGTCTATTACTTTGTCATAACCCACTAAACTATTCCACCAGCCGTTGTCTCCAGCTACTTGACTATTCCCTGTCAAAGCATGGTTAACCAATACGATAGGAGCACTGTGTAAAGGTTGTCCCACCACCTGATAGGTGAAGTGAAAAGTATGTGTACTTCCGTTTGGTAGTGTGTGATTAGTGATTGTTATTTCTTGTAAGCGACTCATGGTATTCTATTGTTATTTATTGTGCTAATGCTTGTTTGATATCTTCTATTAAATCTTCTGTTTCTTCTAATCCTATAGATAGTCGTATTAGACTTTCTGTTATCCCAGCTTGTATTTTAGTCTCTTTAGGTACTGAGCCATGAGACATTTCAAAGGGATAATTGCTCAAGCTCTTTATACCTCCTAAACCTTCTGTTAGGGTAAAGAGTTTTAAACTCTGTATGACTTGTAAGGCAGCTTCTCTCGTATTCTCTTTTAGATCAAAGCTGATGACTCCTCCAAAATACTTTTGTTGCTTCTTAGCAAGCTCATGTCCTTCATGACTTTTTAATCCAGGATAATATATCTTGTCTATCTTTGGATGCGTGCTGAGGTATTCTGCAATCTGGATAGCATTCTCAGAGTAACCTTTATATCTCAACAAGAGTGTTTCAATGCCTCTGATGGTTAAGAAGCTATCGAAGGGACTTAGTATAGCTCCTGTTGAGTTTTGGTGAAACTTAATGACCTTTCCTATTTCTTCTGTTTTGGTTATTACTAATCCTGCTACTACATCAGAATGTCCTGCTATATACTTCGTAGCACTGTGTACCACGATATCAGCTCCTAAGTCTAGCGGCTTTTGTGCTATTGGGGTAGCGAAGGTGTTATCTACACATACCCAAACTTTGTGTTGTTTAGCGATACTCGTGATAACTTGTATATCTGATATACGCAGTGTAGGGTTAGTAGGACTTTCTATCCATATCAATTTTGTTTTGTCATTGATTGCTTTCTCTACATTAGCGGCTACTGTTGTATCTACATAATGAGTCTTGATTCCAAACTTTGCATACACCTCATTCAATAGCCTATAGGTGCCACCGTATATATTAGCTACTGCGATTACTTCATCTCCTTGACTCAGTGTTTTAAATACAGCATCTATTGCAGCAAGTCCACTTCCAAAGGCAAACCCCTTTGCGCCGTTCTCTAAAGAGGCAACTAATTCTTCAAGGGCTTGACGAGTAGGATTGTTGGTACGTGTGTAGTCAAATCCTTTGTTTACCCCTGGTGCTTCTTGAGCGAATGTCGTAGTCTGATAGATCGGTACGGCGATGGCTCCTGTGTGTGGGTCTATCGGAATATGTTTTAGTATATCTGTTTGGGTACTCATCTTATAATGTTTTAAATACGTTAGCTAAATCGGCTTTTAAATCTTCAATGTTTTCTATTCCTACTGACAGTCTGATTAAGTCAGGTGCTACCCCAGTTGCTTTCTGTTCAGCCACACTTAATTGTTGATGTGTAGTAGAAGCAGGGTGGATGATTAAGGACTTAGTATCTCCGATATTGGCAAGTAGTGAGAATAGTTTTGTCTCGTTCGCTACTGTCTTCGCTGCTTCAAATCCTTTTTTCAATCCGAATGTTACCACTCCACTTTGTCCTTTAGGTAAGTACTCTTTTGCTAAGTCGTGGTAAGGGCTTGATTTTAGTCCTGGATAGTTTACCCATGCTACAGCATCTTGTTTCTCTAACCACTCTGCTAATGCAAGAGCATTCTCACTGTGCTTTTGGATACGGATAGGTAATGTTTCTAATCCTTGGATGATTTGAAAAGCATTGAATGGGCTAAGTGCTGCACCTAAATCTCTTAATCCTTCTACTCTGATTTTGGCAATGAAAGCGGCATTACCTAATGCTTGGTGATATATTAGTCCGTGGTATCCTGGTGATGGTTCTGTGAACTCTGGGAATCTACCACTTGACCAATCAAATGTCCCTGCATCGATAATCGCTCCACCTAGAGAAGTCCCGTTACCTGTGATATACTTAGTCAGCGAGTGTACTACGATATTAGCTCCATATTCGATAGGGTTAAGTAGAGCAGGAGAGGCAACAGTGTTATCTACGATGAAAGGTATCTTAAACTCCTGTGCAATCTTCGCTACTGCTTTTAGGTTAATGATGTCTAACTTAGGATTACCTAAACTCTCTACGAATATTGCTTTTGTGTTCTCTTGAATATTTATTCTGAAGTTCTCTACATCAGATGGATCTACGAAAGTGGTGTTGATACCGAACCTTGGAAGAGTAACATTAAATAAGTTGTAAGTCCCTCCGTATAAGCTATTAGATGATACGATATGGTCTCCTGCTTTTAATAATGTTAAGAACGTTGTAGAGATAGCAGATGCTCCTGATGCTGTTACTACTGCTCCGATACCTCCCTCAAGTGCAGCTAAGCGTTGTTCTAAGATATCGTTAGTAGGGTTGTTTAATCTTGTATAGATATACGCTGGGATAGACAGGTTAAAAGCTCCTGCTGCATGATCAGCATTTTCGAATACATACGATGATGTCTGATAGATAGGCACTGCTCTTGTTCCTGCTGTAGATTGTACATTGTGTCCTGCGTGTAATGCTTGTGTTGAAAAATTTAGATTGCTCATGGTTATATTTTTTTAATGTTTTAGTTACTTTTTTTGTTTTCTCAGTACTTAACCCTGCTGAGTAAAGGGCATAAAAAAAGTCCTTTCGGCATTGCCAAAAGGACTTCAAGTATTTTAATCTCTTTGTTTAGATTATAACTAACTCGTTGACTTTAGGCAATAGGGCGTCGTGAACATCATCATGTTCATCATCATCATTGCCATCATCATTGTGTTAGTATTGAAAATCATGGTATTTATATTTATCTAATTATATACTGTTTGGTTTGGTGTAAAAATAAAGCCCTCGCTATTGCAAGGGCTTTATATATGTTATTTAGAATTTAAGTTTATGCAAATAACAAGCCCTGCGGATTTCTCCACATCATCATTGTCATCATCATTGTATAAACTGTATTCATTTTTTCTTCTTTGTTTTCGTTGGTACAAATATCATTAATTTATTTTGGAATAAACAAAATAAAAGTAACTTTTTTTATAATTTTAAATAAAAATCTCTCACAAGTGCCTCAAATGCTGGAGTGTACTGATGTCTCTCTACTTCGATAGTTAGCTCATCTAAGGGGATTTTCTCCACTAATTGACGTGAAAAAGCAATTAAGCTACGTTTGATTTCAGCTTGTTCGTTCCCTCGAACGCGAGTTACCTTGAATGGATAGATACCAAACTCGGCTGCTAATCTCATCAGTGTCTCTTCTTCTTTGGCTGGAATAATTACACTAAAGACACCTTTCTCAGACAAGAAATATTCTACCGCCTCAATTAATAAATCAAAAGGCATCGCATCCTGAAAACGAGCAGTATCTCTCTGCTTATCATTCGTGTGATAATCTTCACTATAGAAGGGAGGATTAGAGATAATTAGATCATATTCTTCTTCCATCTCATTAGCGAAGGTCTCTAAATCGGCATGGTAACAGAATAGTCTATCACCCCAAGGGCTGTTCTCAAAGTTCTCTACAGCTTGCTCATGTGCGTTTTCGTCTATTTCTACTCCATCTATCTGCTCTGCACCTGTACGCTGCGCCATCATTAAGGCTAATAGTCCTGTGCCTGATCCTATGTCTAACACATTGTAAGGATTATTGTCTATCGGTGTCCATGCTCCTAATAGTACTCCATCCGTACCTACCTTCATCGCACATTTATCCTGCTGTATCGTAAACTGTTTAAATTGAAACATCTTGCTTAGTCTTTTTGCAAAAGTACAAAAAGGACGTTTAGCGACCTAATGTATAGCTGTACAGAAGTGTAAGGTAGAATAAAAGATTTAAGTTAAAAATCACGTTCAATAGGGTTCTCACTGTCACCTACTTTTCTATTGAAATATTCAGCAGTAACTTTGTCCAGGACAGTACCTTTTTCTTCTAATAGTTGTGCATACGTTTTACTAGCCGCTACTTTACGTGCTTTATTTGTCTGGTCTTTCGAATATTTTGCATACTTATCATCAGTGACAATATCCCATGAAGTAGATACTTTCTGACTGTCAAGTAGTTCAAAAACAAAGTGATTCTCACTATCCCAAGCCTTCACTACGAAGCCTGGTAGATTAATGAATTTATAAGGTCCACTCTGTACAGGTATATCTTGGATGAATAGCACTGTCCATGCTCTACCACCATAAGTAGCAGTTGCTTCTTGTACCTTATAGTTATTCCAGTCTTTAACCTCAGGAAGTATAGTCCACTTTATACTATTCTTATCTTCCTCATAATAGCTCAGGTCTAATCCTATCTTATCATAGAACGAAGTATTAGTTCCATCAGCATATACAGTCCATTTAAAGGTAGCTTGATTTCCCTTCTCAGGGTTGTCTGTTTTTTGAGAGGTTACAAAACTATAGTTCATCAGATCTGTAAATCTAGATTCTTTATCTTTTATATCAAGTATAGCATTACCATCACGGACAAGCTTTTTAGACCCATTGGCAATACTCGTTTTATAACTGTATCTCATCACTTCTACTTCAGAGGTATTCTGAGCAAAAGAAGAGGTCATAATCAATAATAAAAATAGATACTTTTTCATAATTGTGGTTTTTATGAATCTAATATAATTCTTTTATTTAACTTATATACAGATTATTAATTATGTTTTGAGGTCTTTTATTTGTGCTGTTGATAAAAAATTAGAATATATTTTTTAAAATGATTAAGCGTAATTTATAGTCAAGGAATAACCAAAAGGGGAGGTAGAGGCTTGAAAGAACCTTGGAAAGAATAAAGAGATAATGTGGAAAGTAAGTTATAGGTATTATAAAGGGTATAAATGAATTTTAAATCAATTTAACAACTATCAGAATAGATTATTTACAATCCCCACATTCTATACCACTTCATCAGTTCTTTAAAACTTCTGATATGGATGAAGGTAGCGGAACTATTATTAATCAGATCTACATACTTAGGGCTTTTCTTAGGAGCTTCGAATAAGATATACTTGACCATTTTCATACTGAATTGACTCTTGGCACCATCTAAGTTGCCAGGGCGAGTATCTCTATGCGTGATACTGCGCTTTATATATCTATACAGTGCTCCGATAGGAGAGAAGTCTAACCAGATAATACAGGTAGCCTCTTTAAATCGCTCAGGCATTAAGAAGCTATAGTTGCCTTCTATCACCCAGTCTGTATGATCCGTTAAGAATGCCTGATGATCAGCTGTCATAAGCGCTTTGTCACGAGGTGTCCAGTCTGTATTAGGGATATGTGCTATCTGATCTAAATGCAGGATATTTAGATTCAGTTTCTTCCCTAAAGCTTGTGCTAGAGTAGACTTTCCAGAGGAGCTAAGTCCAATGATGCAGATGCGATTACCTAAGTCATGTAGTGCTACCATAATCGACAAATATAAAAACAAAAAACCTCGAAACAAGTGTCTCGAGGTTGTATTGTATGATGTATTATCTACCTAAATAAATATCTAATAACCCAACAGGTACATTAAGATATAACTTCTTATTCTCACGATCTACTTTATGGATAAGTTCATCTATCATCGGAACTAATATTTCGGTTCCGTTAAAGTCTATCTCGAATAGAGGTTGATAATTACTATCGTTTACTCTTTTTAGTTGACCTATTTCACCTTCGTTAGTATCTATTACATCGAAACCAGTGATTTCGTGGTAGTAGAATTTGTTTCCTTCTAGTTTAGGAAGCATCGTCAGTGGTAGGTATATCTCTGATCCGACTAATCGGTCGGCATCTTCTTCAGAGTTAGACTCCTCGAATTTAACTCTTAAAAAATCGCTTTTATGTAATGAAGCTTGTTCCATAAAAAAAGGAACCAGTTGTCCGTCGAAGTCGACGAACACTGATTCCAAGTTTTCGTATAACTCAGGTTCATCGGTGTCTAAATAAATAAGCACCTCCCCTTTAAAGCTAAATTTCTTTGCGATTTTGCCTAAATAGAAACAATCCTTTTTACGCATATCGCTAGTAAATTATGCTTGAGTTTCTTCGTTGCTTTCTTCAGTTGCTTCAGCAGTTTCTTCTGCAGGAGCAGCTTGTGCTTCAGCAGCTTTAGCTTGAGCAGCAGCAGCACGCTTAGCGTTTACTTCTTTCTCAGCAGCTAATCTAGCAGCTTTGTCAGCAGCTTTAGAAGAAGATAATCCTTCTTTCTTAGCGTTGATTTTAGCAGCTTTTTCTTCTAACCAAGCAGCGAATTTCGCGTCAGCTTGCTCTTGAGTTAAAGCTCCTTTTTTAACTCCACCTTGTAAGTGGTGTTTTAACATTGCTCCTTTGTAAGAAAGTAATGTTCTAGCAGTATCTGTAGGTTGAGCACCGTTGAATAACCATTTAACAGCAGCATCAACATCTAATTCTACAGTTGCAGGGTTAGTATTAGGATTGTAAGTTCCGATTTTCTCTAAGAATTTACCATCTCTTTTAGCGCGTGCATCAGCAGCTACTACCCAGTAAAAAGGTTTTCCTTTTTTACCGTGTCTTTGTAATCTAATTTTTACAGACATAATTAATTTAATTAGTTGAGGTACCCGACCTCGGTTCAAAATTGAGGTGCAAAGATAATATTTATTTTGAAGTGATTCGTTAATATATTGATTTTTTTTATTTTCTATCTATCTGACACACTGTGTGTTCTATGACGTAATTAAATCAATTCTCTTCTACTATTCTAAACTGAGCTAGTCTGTAGATCATTCGGGTAGAGAATTAGAACGCTTCGGTAAACCTTTCTTTACCCTAAGTAAATACTGGTTATTTCCGAATGGTATCCGAAGGAATTAGTATAGAATTATCCTTGTTGTTTGATGGTGAGGTGGTTAGGGTAGGAGTGTGTCTTCATTATTGTGCAAAAAGGGAATATTGAGGCATTAGTGTCATAAGAGGGCAGATAAATATAGTTATGAAGAAGGGATATTATAGTGAAGTATTAATGAAATTAGGTGGGTAAACTAACTTTAAAGGCAATTACTTTTAGTAAATTACGGAGAGAATACAAAAGTTAATATTATATTAAAATAAAGCTTTTTTGTGTGGTTAAAATACTATATTTTTGTATTTGCTGTTATTAAAGAAGATAGTTAAAAATATGAAAAAGGTTATAGGGATAGTTTTGATGGTATTAGGGTTAGGATTCATCGCATGTGAGAATGAGACGAAGACTGCTGATCCGAGTATTATTGCGATGGTTAATAATGAAGAATTTACAACTGGAGTGAAATTCGAAACATGGAGACCTCAGTATACTGACTTAAGAGTGGCTAATGAGAATATACTGTATCTAAAGGCAGAAACGGATACAACGATGTTTACCTTAAGAGTTCCTTATGCTTTCTCGGACGTACCTGAAGAAAGAACATTTGCTTTTGGGGATGTAGTGCCAGTAGATGTGTCTGACCTAAAGACAGCTTTCGCACAGTATATCGTTTATGATAAAGTAACTAAAGTGCCTATCGCTATCTATAAAACAGCGAATAATATCACTAATACTGGTGAATTTACGTTTGCGGATAAGGATAGTCAAGTGCCTGGAATGGTCACTGCAGAGTTCTTTGCGAATATGAAGAAAGATACTATGCCAGGGTTTTATAAATTAACTACGAAACAGAAAGAGTACTATAAGAATACACTTAGGGATATGAAGTCTTTCCAAGATGGTGTGGTGTATAAAATGTCTGTGAGCGTAGGTAAATAATTACGAATTATTAATTACGAATTACGAATTTTTGCCTTCGGCATTGTGAGATATATAAGACTGCTCTTTATGAGTGGTCTTTTTTATATACTTTATGTATTCAAGTCTATGACAATGTACAGAACAACATAAATACAACATCACGACATCACAAAAACACAAAAGAACGACATCACAGCATCACTTCGTGAAAGTTTTGTAACTTTGTTTTTTACACTATTCTACCTTATTTAAGGTTAAAACTCTTATAATCAAGTATGTATTTAATTTTTGATACCGAAACCACAGGGCTTCCTAAAAGTTGGCAGGCGCCCATTACCGATACTGATAACTGGCCTCGATGTATACAGATCGCTTGGCAGTTACACGATGAGTATGGTAAGCTGATAGAGCATCAAGATTATCTGATTAAGCCAGAAGGATTTAATATTCCTTATGATGCAGAGCGCATACATGGTATCTCAACAGAATTAGCAGAGCAAGATGGTATTTCTCTAATGGAAGCATTGGAGAAGTTTAATATTGCACTGTCTAAGACTAAGTTTATCGTCGGTCAGAATGCTGGGTTTGACGTGAATATTATGGGATGTGAGTTTTATCGTAAGGGGGTGAATAGTATTATGTCAGAGCTACCTGTACTGGATACGTGTACAGAGGTGACGGCTGAGATGCTAAAGCTACCTGGAGGTAGAGGAGGTAGATATAAGCTTCCTACATTGACAGAGCTGCATACATTCTTATTTGGTGAGAAGTTCGCTGAGGCACATAATGCTACTGCTGACGTGGAGGCGACTACTCGATGTTTCTTAGAGTTAATCAAGCATGGAACATTCTCTACTCAAGAGTTACAGCAGGATGAGGAGTATATCGTGCGTTACCGCGAGGCTAACCCTCAGCCATTTCAGCTGATTGGTCTTAAACATATTAACTTAAAGAAGGCGTCTGAAGAGATTCGCAAGCGACTGGCAAAACTAGAAGGAGGAGCATCTGAAGAAGTGTCTGATCACGAGAAAGAATTATTAGATCAGGCGAACTTCGCACACTTACACGTGCATACACAGTTCTCTATCTTACAGTCTACGATAGCGATTAATAATCTAGTGAAGAAGGCTGGTGACTGTGATATGTCTGCTGTAGCGATGACGGATCACGGTAATATGATGGGAGCATTCCACTTCGTGATGGCTGTGAATAACCATAATAAGGGGATAGAGGCTAAGAATAAAGAGCGCGCTGAGAATGGAGAGGAACCATTACAGACACTGACACCTATCGTGGGATGTGAGTTCTTTATCTGTGAGAATCATACGGATAAGACTAAAAAAGACAATGGATATCAAGTAGTATTACTTGCTAAAAATAAAAATGGGTATCACAATCTAGCGAAGATGGCTTCTATCGCTTATACAGACGGGTTCTACTATGTACCTCGTATCGATAAGCAGGTGGTAGAGCAGTATAAAGAAGATGTGATGGTACTGACGGGTAACTTATATGGGGAGGTACCTGGTAAGATATTAAACGTAGGTGAACGCCAAGCTGAAGAAGCCCTACTATGGTGGAAAGAGCAGTTCGGCGAGGATCTATACGTAGAGTTGATGCGACATAATCAAGAGGATGAGAATCGCGTGAACAAGGCATTGATAGAGCTAGCACGTAAACACGATGTGAAACTGATAGCGACTAATAATGCTTATTATTTAGATAAAAAAGATGCGAATGCACACGACATTCTATTGTGTGTGAAGGATGGTGAGAAGCAGTCTACTCCTATCGGTAGAGGTAGAGGCTATAGATATGGTCTTCCTAATCAGGAGTACTACTTTAAGTCTACTGAGGAGATGAAGGAGCTGTTCTCAGACTTGCCCGATGCTATCTATAATATACAAGAGGTAGTGGATAAGGTGGAGCCATTCGTGCTGCACCGCGATGTATTACTACCTAAGTTCGATATACCAGAGGAATTTCAAGATGCGCGAGATTTAGAAGGAGATGGAAGTGGTAAACGCGGAGAGAATAACTTCTTAAGACACCTTACTTATAAAGGGGCAGAGGCGAGATATCCTGAGGTGACAGAGGAGATCCGAGAGCGACTAGACTTCGAACTAGCGACTATCGAGAGAACTGGGTATCCTGGTTATTTCTTGATTGTACAAGACTTTATCGCAGCAGCGAGAGAGATGGGAGTGTCTGTAGGTCCTGGTCGTGGTTCGGCTGCGGGTTCGGCTGTGGCATACTGTCTAGGAATTACGAATCTAGATCCTATCGAGTATGATTTGCTTTTTGAGCGTTTCCTTAACCCTGACCGTGTATCGATGCCCGATATCGATATTGACTTCGATGATGAAGGTCGTGGTCGTGTAATGGATTATGTAATCAATAAATATGGAGCTAATCAGGTAGCACAGATTATCACGTATGGTAAGATGGCGACTAAGTCTGCGATTAGAGATACGGCTAGGGTGTTAGACTTACCGTTATTCGAGGCAGATAGAATCGCGAAGCTTATCCCAGGTATGATGCCATCTAAGTGGAATCTGAATCGATTCTTAACAGAGGATGAGAACGCTATAAAAGGAGTGCTTCGATCAGAAGAATTTGATAAAGTAAAAGAATTAATAGCCTTAGCTCAAGAGGGATCATTAGCTGCAGAAACTATACAGCAAGCTAAGATACTAGAAGGGTCAATGCGTAATACGGGTATTCATGCCTGTGGGGTAATTATTACTCCTGATGATATTACGAAGTTCGTTCCAGTAACTCTAGCTAAAGACTCAGACTTATATGTAACGCAGTTCGACAACTCGGTAGCAGAGAGTGCAGGTCTACTAAAGATGGACTTCTTAGGGTTAAAAACATTAACCCTTATTAAGGACACGATTAAACTAGTGAAGTATCGTACAGGTATAGATATAGACCCAGATAAGATACCTATCGATGATGTGAAGACCTACGAGCTGTTCCAGAGAGGTGAGACTATCGGGGTGTTTCAGTACGAGTCTGCAGGTATGCAGAAGTATATGCGTGAACTGAAGCCTACTGTATTTGCCGATCTGATAGCGATGAATGCACTGTATCGTCCAGGGCCACTAGAGTATATCCCTTCGTTTATTCGTCGTAAGAATGGGGAAGAGCCTATCGTATATGATTTAGATGCATGTGAAGAATACTTACAGGAGACGTACGGTATTACGGTATATCAAGAGCAGGTGATGCTTCTGTCGCAGAAGTTGGCTGGATTCACTAAAGGTGAGGCTGATGTACTGCGTAAGGCGATGGGTAAGAAACAGAAGGATGTACTAGATAAGATGAAGCCAAAGTTCGTAGAGCAGGCTTCTGCTAAAGGACATGATGCTACTACACTAGAGAAGATATGGAAAGACTGGGAAGCCTTTGCTTCTTATGCGTTTAACAAGTCTCACTCGACCTGCTATGCATGGATAGCGTATCAGACAGCGTATCTGAAGGCACACTATCCTGCGGAGTATATGGCGGCTGTACTGTCTAATAATATGAATGATATCAAGTCGGTTACCTTCTTCATGGAAGAGTGTAAGCGCATGGGACTACAAGTATTAGGACCTGATGTGAATGAGTCATTCTACAAGTTTACAGTAAATGATAACTATGAGATTCGCTTCGGTATGGGAGCAATTAAAGGAGTAGGACAAGGGGCTGTAAATACTATCGTAGAGAATAGAAAAGATGGGTTATACACCTCAGTATTCGATCTATCGAAGAGAATAGACCTTAGATCTGCTAATAAGAAAGCTTTTGAGAATCTTGCTTTAGCAGGAGGTTTTGACTGTTTTAAAAACACACATAGAGCACAGTACTTCCACACAGACCCAAGTGATAATATCGTGTTCTTAGAGAAAGCTATACGCTATGGGGCTAAGTCTCAGGAGAACGATAATTCTTCTCAGTTTAGTCTATTTGGGGAGAGTAGTGAAGTACAAATACCTGAGCCTTTATTACCTATCTGTGAGGAATGGAGTACGATGGAGAAGTTGGCGAAGGAGAAAGAGGTAGTAGGGATTTATATCTCAGGACATCCCTTAGATGACTTTAAGTTTGAGATGAGATATTTCTGTAATGTGAAGGTAGAGGAGTTGACAGACTTAAATCCTTTCACAGGGCGCAATTTGATGTTCGGAGGAATGATTAGTGATGTACAGTTCCGTACTTCTGCTAAAGGGAAAGATTGGGCTATGTTTACTATAGAAGGTTATGACGAGAGCTTTGAGTTCAGAATGTTCAATGAGGAGTTCTTGAAGTTTAGACATTTCTTATTAAACAATACATTTGTATACATTAAGATATTAGTTAAGGATGGTTGGGTAAATAAAGATACAGGAGAGAAGAGCGAGCCTCGTATTCAGTTTTTGGAAATGAAGTTATTACATGAAGTAATCCCTACTTATGCTAAGAAACTTACTGTAGTGATGAACGTAAAAGATGTGGCTTCTAGGCAAGCGGAGTTAATCAAAGATGCTTTTAGTAGATATCAAGGGGATAGCTTTGTAAACTTCGAGGTACTAGAGGTAGAACGAATAGAGAAAGAAGCTACTCCTGTAGCAGTGCCACAGCTAAGAATGAATGAAGGAGATGAAGAGGATGGTGCTAGTGAAAGCTTTGATATGGATGAGCCTATAGCGGTGGATGTACCAGAGTTTAGAGTAGTGAATAGATTAGAGTTTACCAGTCGCAATAGTAGAGTGAATATCACAGCAGAATTACTAGAAGAACTGGAAGCCTTACAAGTAGATTTTAAATTAAACTAGTAAAAGCAATATTATTTGATAATGGTTTTATAGATAAAAAAAATTGTATGTAGGTCGATTACTATAATAATTTTATTAAGTTTGTTGGTATAATATAAAAAGCAAAGAATAATGGCATTAGAAATAACAGATGCTACTTTCGAGGAAGTAGTATTAAAATCAGACAAACCCGTAGTGGTTGACTTTTGGGCAGTATGGTGTGGACCTTGTAAAATGTTAGGGCCAGTAATCGAAGAGATCAGCTCAGAATACGAAGGAAAAGCTGTAGTAGGTAAAGTAGATGTTGATGCAAATCAAGAATTCGCTGCTAAATTCGGTATTAGAAATATCCCTACTGTATTAGTATTCAAAGATGGTGAAGTAGTACAACGTCAAGTAGGTGTTGCACCTAAGAAAACTTATGTAGATTTCATTGAAGGATTATT
Organism: Myroides sp. ZB35; assembly: GCF_001865835.1. Classification (NCBI taxonomy): domain Bacteria; kingdom Pseudomonadati; phylum Bacteroidota; class Flavobacteriia; order Flavobacteriales; family Flavobacteriaceae; genus Myroides; species Myroides sp. ZB35. Next base: position 1,531,713 of record NZ_CP017769.1, read on the forward strand.
ATAATCCTCGATATATATAGTATTAAGGAAGACTCTCAGTAATGAGGGTCTTTTTTTTTGACTTTATTCTAGAGAAGTGAGTATAGTGTCACAATAGTTGCGACCATAATAGGGCAAAATAATGCAGAAGTGATTATAATAAGCAGTATGTAAGATAAAGAATGTATGATCGTGTAGTTTTGTCAGTGAATTATAGTTCATAGGTTCTTTGACATATTGTATTAATAAGAGAGTAATAATGTTAGGAATGGCTCTTTTATGGAGGAGAGGATTACTCAGTTTTTTGTTTTAAGAGTAGAAAAGCGAGTTGTCAGATAGGAGATATTGTATTTTCTGGTTTGTAAATCGTTGGTGATTGTTGTGTTTTTTGATTTGATGGCTTGTTTTTTTAAATAATCACAATACTTTTTTAGAGAAAAACAGGAGATTATAAGAGGTGCTGATGCTAAATAGTACGTGGAATTAGTATGATTTTTGTTGTTTATGAAAAGAGCAGAGAATATGGAGTAAAAAAAATGAAAAAAAGTTTGTGTTTTATATTGTTGATACTCAGTTTTATCAAATTTAATAAGGAGAAAAGTTTGAATTTTTTTAAAAGTACATTTGGTACTGTAGAAAATGGTTGTATATTTGCATCGCATTAAAGCAATAACGACGAAGGTTTGGTAGTTCAGTTGGTTAGAATACATGCCTGTCACGCATGGGGTCGCGGGTTCGAGTCCCGTCCAGACCGCAAAAGGGGAGACTAGCATCTCTTGAAATATAGAGATGCTTTTTTATCCACTCTTCGTTAAAAAATAAAAACTTTAAAAAAAGTTTGGAAGTTTTAAAAAAAGAGTTACCTTTGTCGCCGTTAAAGAATTAAGCTTTAATACAAAAAACACTGGTTTGGTAGTTCAGTTGGTTAGAATACATGCCTGTCACGCATGGGGTCGCGGGTTCGAGTCCCGTCCAGACCGCCAGTTAAAAGGAGCCTCTCACAACGTGGGACGGCTTTTTTTGCCCTCTAAAGTTTTTTAGGGAGCTAAAGATTAGTTGTGTTGTTAAGTGCGAAAGCACTAAAGGTTTAGTAGTTAGACCAATGAAAAGCTTTCCTAGTGCGGGAGAGCTTTTTTTAATCAACTGTTGACTTTTGATAATAACACGTAGAAAATATTGAATATTGGTTTGGTAGTTCAGTTGGTTAGAATACATGCCTGTCACGCATGGGGTCGCGGGTTCGAGTCCCGTCCAGACCGCCAATAAAAAAGAGCCTCTCATGAAGTTGGGAGGTTTTTTTTGGCCTCTAAATGTTTAACATTAGAGGAGCTAAAAATAGTTGTGTTGTTAAGTGCGAAAGCACTAAAGGTTTAGTAGTTAGACCAATGAAAAGCTTTCCTAGTGCGGGAGAGCTTTTTTGTTATTATATCCTTATCTGTATTGGTCTCTATTACGATATTTAAAAATTCTTAAGGCTACCTTTAAAAGGTTATTCTGGATATAATCATCTTTGACAAATATATAATCCATATAGATGGCGTTAGGATGTGGCACTGTTACATAAGGTGTACACTTGGTAAAACCATATTCTCTATAGATAGCGTTCTGGCCCTGTTGCGCTTTACTAGTAGTTACATAAATTCTCTTGTAGTTTAGTGATTCTATATGGGATCAGTGACAAAAGTTGGGGACTAGGCAAAAAGTCTAGTTAATCTAAAAAGGAAAAACTTCTTATCTCTAACACCTCTATACATCATACGGAAGTATTTAATTTTGGCATTAAATGATTCCGCAGAAGCATTTGTACTTCTATTAATAAAGTAATTGATGATTTCGTTATAGTGTACATTAAACGTCTTTAAAACAGTACTAAAGTGTTTGAGTGAAGCTTTTTCAATATCATTAAACCAATGAGCAAGCTTAGTCATAGCTATTTCTTTATCTATTTGTAGATTATATATCTGTCTAAGGTTATTAGCAAGTAGATAGGCTTGTTTAATCTCTGGGTATAATTCAAATAGTATCTTAGCTCTTTCTTGTTGGTCAGATGTCCAATTAATTTGGTTTTTATAAAGTAGAGAACGTGAGCGAACTAAAAGTTGCTTCTTAGTATCTCCATTACTAAGTATTTCAGGATTATATATAATGCCTTCTTCCTTAGCCTTTAAAACAGCAGTGTTCTCAGCGTCAAGCTCAGCCCATCTATATTTTATTCTAATATCTTGTACAGCTTCACTTACAAGCTTTTGTACATGAAAACGATCAATTACTTGCACAGCTTTAGGGAAGCACTTCTTAGCTATCTGTTTCATAGCCCCTGCCATATCTAAAGTAATCTCGGTAACTTTATCTCTAAGTTTTTTAGGTAGTTTAGATAGATGCTTTATTACAGTATCTGATTTTGTTCCTTTAACTATCGCTACAATGGTCTTTTTCTGACCTTTACCTGCTTTAGAAGTCAGTATAGTGTACAATTCTCCCATAGATAAACATACTTCATCTATGGACAGTTGTTCAGTTATATTTTCTGGATAGAGTAGCCAGTCTTGTGCATGTTCTTGTTGATTCCATTGTTTGAAACCACTAGTTTTATGTTTGTATTGGCGTTGAAACTTTTCACCTTTAACTCCAAATAATTCACCAATAGCCTTACAGCTAAGTACTTTAGTATCGGCCAATTTTTTTTAAGAACTCCGAAAACTCTGTAGTCATTCGTGTTCCTTCTGCGATGATATTCCAATCACGTGATATAATTTCTCCTGTTTGTTTATCTGTCCAACGACGACGTTGTACGTGTAGTTTAACTGATTTACCTCGTAACGGGAAGTCTTCAATAGTAATCATACTATGGAAACCTTTAGAAATAAGCTGTCTTTCAGCACATTGATTTCCGTAATCATTCTTCTCTTCAAAGTAGATATGTAGTTTGGTCTCTAATTCTTCTACTTTAGTAATATTGAAGTGTTCTACTAAGTAAGTAGGTAAGATTAGTTTTAGTATTTCTTGGCTATCCATCATAGCACAAAGATATTATTTTACACTTTCCTCCCCAACTTTTAACGTTGATCCTCTATATGTTGTATGATCTGCTGGCATAGTTTATTTCCTAGACCAAGCCCTTGATGCTGTGGGCGTATATATAGATTAGTAATCTCACATGTCGTATCAGTAAGTCTGTGCATGGCGATACAGCCTGCTAGTGTACCATTCACTTTAGCTATATATAGTAACGCTTCATTAGAGACGTTATCTGTACTTGAGTTAGGACTTATGCTGATGGAGTTGTCTAATGGCCTTAAATCTGCTTGTATAGCTCTATTGTATTCTGTAAGTAATTGTTCTATATCTGTAGTCATAGTTAGTGACTGTATTATCTGGATGTTCATTATTAGGTGTGTTAATCTAAAGGATAGAACAAGGTATAAAAAAGGACTATTGTACATAGTCCTTTTAATGATGTTTAATTGGTTTTATAAACTGTAAGATTTTTAGCTGTAAAGTATGCAGGTGTGTTAACTCCCCATTCTCCTTTATCAGATGAATCTATATAAAACACCAGGTATTTTATATTAGTTAGTTTTTCTAAATTTACTTTTTGCCAGTCCATATTTACTTTGTCAACTTCTTTTCTATAATCAATCAGGAAGTGTTCTATTGGTTCTGTAGCAATAGCTTTATTACTATCTAGTCCATAAACAAGTACTTTAAAGAAATCTCCTTTTACAAACTTCTTTGCAAAAGCATCTCCTCTTTGAGTTGAGTGATATGTGTATGGGCTTAATGCTAATTCTATTGATTCTACAGAGTAGCTCTCTTTAAGAGTAACTACTGTTAATGCTTTATCAGTATCTATAATATCCCCTTTCTTTAGGTCTGATGGAACTCCTGAAGTGTTAGCAACTAAGAATGGTGTAGTGTTATCAGCCATTGTACCATACATGTAAGTAGGAAAGTTGTCATTATGATCCTCTTTATCTGTACTGTTGGATACAGTAAAGCCATTCCAATATTTAACACCACTAAAATCATTTACTTTATGACTGAATGTATAAGGAGAAACAACTAGAGGTGTGTTTTCAAATGTTTCTCTCCATATTTTGCCATCTTTTGTATCTAGCGTTAAAGGAACTGAAGAAAGATTTAATGATTCTCTTTCTCTTAATGGTATGCTATTATCATCACTAGAGCAACTAGTAAATGTAGTAGCAGTAAGAAGTGTAAGCCCTAATATTAAAGAGGTGCTTAACCTTAAGAAATGTTTTTTCATAGTTTTTTATTTAAAGATTTAAAGAACTATTCTAGTAGTTGTTCTTTAGTTAATTATTTGTCTATTTTATCGACTGTTAGGTTGTCCATAGTAAAATATAATGCCGTATTAGCTCCCCACTGTCCTACATCAGTAGTTTCTAAGAAAAATACTAAGTACTTAACTTCTCCTAATGAAGATAGGTCTACTTTATTCCAATTTTTATTTATTTCATTTATACCTTCTCTAAAATCAACGAAATAATGAGTCACAGGTTTAGCAGTAGTAAGTTTTTTATCTTTACTAACTCCATAAATATGAATAGCGAAGTAGTCTCCTTTTTTAAATTTATTAGCATAATCATCCCCTTCTAAAATTCCATAGTATGGCCAAGGACTTATTGCGAAGTTAGCACTTATAGCTCTGTATGAATTGTTGTTATCTTCGATAGTTATCACAGATGAGAATCTATCAATAGCAAATGGTTTATTTGGATCTAGAAGAGTTGGGTGGGGTTTGTGATCAGCAAAAGATACCAAAAAAGGAGAGCCTTTACCTGCGCTTCCTCCTTGAGGCATTGTTCCCCACTGATTATCTAACCAACCATCACCTTTGTATTGATTGCTATTATCTGTACTATTAGACACAGTGAACCCCATCCATGTGTTATAGTCAGTATATGCAATATGTTTAAAATTGAAAATATCACTTTTTAGTTCAGCATCTTCTGTATAAGTGTCTTTCCAGATTTTACCTCCTGTAGTAGCTTGACCATCAGCTAGATTGAAAGTAGAAAGGTCAAGTGTAACATAGTTATAATTATAACTTTTAGCTACATCAACTTTATAGGTATAATAACGATGAGAATTTCCTTGTTCTACTATTAAAACTAGATCTCTAGTTCCAGGTGTATTGTATGTGTACTTTAATACCTGTTCATTGGATAGAATAGTTCCTGAAGCGTTGTCTTTCCATCTGTAGACAGCATTAGCAATGTTCAGTTGTGGATCTATGGTAACTTCATCGAAAGTTACAGATTCAACTGTTCCATTAAACGTAGGTATTACATAAGGAGCATTATCATCATTAGAACAGCTCGTAAATGTAGATGCTGTTAGTAAAGTTAGTCCTAAAAATAGTATAGAACTTAACTTAGTAAAGTGTTTTTTCATAATTTGTAATGGTTAATTATTTTATCTAGTAGGAACGTTTAGTTTGGCTTTATGTAAGTCAATTACTCCTGCTACTTCTGTAGAAGTTTCGCCTAACCAACCAGCCTCTTGATCCATAGCAGTGTATACTTTAATGAAATCTACTCCAGGAAGCTTTACTTTGCTACCTTTTTTATCAACAGCCCAATTAATATCGATGGCTGCATCTATATGGCTATTAACTTGGTTGTCTACGTAACCATATTCATATTCTGGTAAAACCCAGTAAGTACCTTTTCCACTAGTGTCAGAAGCATTATTTGGTAGTCTAGATCCTTTGAATGTAATCTTTTTATCGGTTATCCAAAGAGGATAGTAACTTTGGTCATGGAATTGGTTTTTAGGTTTATAACCTTTTTGACCTTGATTAGTTTCAAAGTAAATGTATTTGTCAAAATCTCCTTTTTTAGCATCTAACTCAGGAGAAGGTTTGTGAAATGTTATTTCATAATGTGGAATAGTGTTAGGGTTCTTATATTCACTACCAGCTATTTCATACCATTCATCTTCATCAGGTTTACCATTTTTATTTTTATCAAAAGCAACCATGATAATACCTGGCTCTGAACTGTTCTTAAAAGCATTACCTAATACAACAAAGTCTCTTCTGCCATCCTTATTAGGTATGGTATGGTCAAACCCCATTACAATATATCCTCCAAAACCTCCAAGTGATACCATAGATAGTTTGTCGCCAGAAATAGCTTTCAATGCTTTCTGATTCATTATTTCTTGAGTATCACCTACTTCATATTTAGGTAAGTCATTTACAAATTGACCTGGAGCAGGAAGAAAGTCTAATACCTTAGTTACGTCACTATAGTTATATGATATAGAGTCAACAAATTCTTCTTCTTGAGTGTTATCATCACTCGAACAGCTATAAAAAGTAATAGCTGATAAGCATAGAGTAGCTATTAGGCTTAGTTTTAATCTTTTTGTTTTCATATTTAGTTATTGGTTTATTTTTTAATGAATGCTATATGAGCTGGTATATTACCTCCAGTTGTCTTCCATTTAAGTTTTCCTTCAGGAGAAAAACAATAAACAAATCCTGTACCTATATAATCCTGTGCGTCCGTCATGAAGATTTCTTTGGTTTCAGGATTGACTGCTATTCCATAAGGTATCTGTATTTGTTTTTCTGTGCCATCAGTGATGATGTTATCAGTAATAACCTGTTTAGTCAATGTATTAAGAATACCATACGACACATTATTACCTCCTGTGTTATGTTTATAAGAAGTAGCGTAGTAGTATAGCTTGTCATCGTCCATAGTCATATTAGATACAGGGATGTCAAGCTTCTGTTTCACTTGATCAGTGTTAGAGTCTATTACGTATAAGTTAGGCTCTATACTGTAATAATCACCTCGTGAAGAAACATAGATGTCTCCAGCTTTATCAATTTGCATACGATGTAAGTTGATGGCTACATCTATCTTTTTGGTTTCTGTAAATGAAGGAATGTCTATCACTGATACTGTAGTATCATAATTAGGAACACGGTATCCTCCAGAGTTAGCCACATATAGTTTATTTCCTTTAATGACCATTTCTTCAGGTTGATAACCTACCGTTACTCGTCTAGTTACTTCTAAGGATAAGGTATCTATCTCCGCTACAAAACCACGTTCTGCATTTGGATTAATCTCTACTTTTCCTGCATAAGAGCTAACGTACGCCTTACCATCTTTAAAAGCTAAATAACGACAGTTAGGTACATGTATTTGCTTAATATGTTTGCCTGTTTCTACATCAAATACTTCTATGAAGTTTGATACGTTAATAGTAGCATAAGCTTTAGTACCATATATCTTGATATCATTACCTACATCACCTAGTTCTTTAGTAATGTTTGGATTTCTTTCTGAGAAGATATCTCTAGTATACGTTCCGTTGTGATATTCAAATAAGTCTATAGACGCTCTGTTCATTCCCATATTACCTTCATTAAGCAGGTAAAAACCACTGAATTTATTAGTGGAAACAGGAATAGATACTTGTGAACTATCGGATAAGAATATCATCTCATCTTTGCGACAACTTACTAATGTTAGTAATGCTAAAGCAAGGAATATTATTTTATTTAATTTCATAGGTCAAAACTTAAAGTGAAACGGAAGTTACGTCCAGGCATTGGGAAGTTACTCACAACTTCATAATATTGATTAGCAATATTGTTTGCCTCTATGCTTGCTTTAAAGTGGTATTGTCGCCATTTAAAGCTTTTAAGTAAGGAGATATCATGCGTATACCAAGGCTGTATTTCATTTCGCTTGATATTGTTTTTGTTTCCATTATAGCGTTCTCCTACATAAATAAAGCTATAGTTAAGCCCCCAATCTTTATAATCTAGACTAACAATAGATGACCCTGAATGCCAAGGAGCATAAGGTATCTGATCTCCGTAATAAGAAGGCGTCCCATATAGTGTCTTGCTTTTGTCTTTGGCAACCGTATATTCATAAGTTAGATTTACTCCTAACTTTAAGTCCTCCATGATTTTTAGAGTAGTACCTAAGTTAGTTTCTATTCCGTAGTTTTCTACTTTTCCTAGGTTAGTCATCATCCATCTCATCATACTAGAAGTAGGAGTAGCGATAATCTTATCTGTAATATTAGCATAATAAGATTCAACAGACAGATGTACTTCTTCAAAAAGAGACTGTTGAAACTGTTTGTTATAAGTAAAACCTAAGTTAACCTGTCTAGATGCTTCAGGCTTTAAGTTAGCTGTACCTAATTGGGTATAATAAAGGTCATTAAATGTAGGTAGTCTATAAATATACTTATAAAATGAATGAATGACTAAGTTCTCATTATCCCATGGTTTATAGCTTAGGAACACAGAAGGTGCCCAAAACTGACGATCAGGTGCCTCAAAGTTATAACGTACTTTCTCTTTTGTAAATGTTCCTAGTATATTAGCCTGAGCCTTTACTTTACCTAGATTTACAGAAGTAGCAAGTGAAGTCAAGAATGTATAGCGTTCTGGATAAGAGAACGGAGTTCCTTGACCCTTACGTGTTGCGTTTAACTTATTGTATTGTAAATCTGTAGATAAAGATACATCCCATATATCAGTAAGCTTGTACAGGTGTGCTGCAGATAGATAATATTCTTGTTGAAAATAAGTATTGTCAAACTGTGGATTATAAGTTACCTCTTCTCCTTCGAAACCTACCGTCTTACGCGATAAGTAATGCATTTCATCATAAGCATATTTTCCTTTGAGTTGGAATTGATATCTGTCTGAAACAAATCTAGTCCATTCTCCTTGTGCCATGAAGTTTTTGTCTTGTTGACGTTCATTGATATTCTCTGTTTCAAGAGTAACATCACTTTTCTTAATAACAGCACCAGGTAGTCCTCTATCTGACTGATAGTAATATAAATTAGCTTGCCAAGTATCTTTATCTGTTTTGCCAAACCATGTATTCTCTATTCGATAGGCTTCTATATCACTATTCTGTCTATGACCAATAGTATCATAAGCTACAGAACCATCTATATTATGGCGTTTTTGTCTGAATTTATAATCACCATTAGAATAGATATATTCAGCACTGATAGAGGTGCTAATATTGTTATTTACTTTGATGTCTGTACGCACAGAAGGATTGACTAATTGGATAGAACCCGCCTTGTATTTAGCTGATATATTTACGTCTTTTCCTTCTTGGAAGATAGGTTTTTTAGTTTGTAGATATACAGTAGAAGCAGACGCAAACTCTTTAGCAGATTGGAAGATGGCACTGCGCTGACCATTATATAGTTTTACAGTCTCAATATTATCTAAAGAGAACTTACCTAAGTCTACGATTCCATTCTGCGCATTGCCTACTTGTACCCCGTTATAAAATACCCCTACGTGATGAGTACCCATATTACGAACGTCTACAGTCTTTAGCCCTCCCATACCACCATAATCTTTGATCTTCACTCCTGCGAAGTATCGTAGAGCATCAGCTACGCTATAACTATTAAGGCGTTGAAGTTTAGCTCCGTCTAGTGTCTGTACAGGTATAAGATCTCGAAAGACTTCTTTTTGTATCACGATCTCATTTAGAGCAGTGATACTGTCTTTAGGTGTCTGCGCATATATAGCAGTATTCGCCATACATAACACAGTGGTTAGTACTAGTAATTTTGTTTTTGTCATATTAGTTTTTGGCTAGTTGATTTTGACATTTGGAGTAGATATAAATGCGTCAAAATCATTGTTGCCAATGACTATATCATAGAACGCCTTATGTTTCATCCCCCGAAAACATCAAAACTTATTTTAGAATGGCAGGTATTCTGACTTACTCATAACGAATATCCTTCCCATCTATGCGACAGTGGATAACTAGATTCGTTATTATTTATGAGCTTACAGCAGCGGGTCTGTTTAGGATTTGCACCTAATTCCCTTTTTCGTATCACAATGATAACCAGTCTGATTACAAATATATAAAAAAAGCTTAATGGAAAGTATTTATTCTGTTAATGGTATTTTATTATAGAATCTTTAAAAATTATTCCAAAAAGGCAAGTGAGATTGATAAGTCTTTAAAGCTTGCTTATTCATTTCAGCCTCTAGATTAGGATAGACACGCATTCCTCTTTTGCCTTCTTTTTGTTCGGTAGAGATGATATTAAGTTTAGCTAATTCTTCTTTGGGGTATAGAAAGTACCCTTGTTGAGTAGATATAATAAAATAGTCAAAATCATCTTTAATATGATAAGGAATAGTCTTCCCTTCATAATCACGTTGCCAAATGGCTACGAAATAACCTACCTTTTTAGGTGTTACTTTAGCTTCTCTATATATAAATTTCTTATCATTTAGAGTAAAAGTACAAGCGTTATAATCATTTTTCTCTATACCCCACTGTATATCTGAGATACTAGTAGATATACAGTTTCCTAATATTTTATTTAGTTGTTCTATATAGTAATGAGGTAGCATTTAATGATATTTATCTATCGTTTTATTATGTTTATAAATGATTGGCATTAGAAAATTTAAACTCTTTTATTTCATATTATTTTTCTACTGTAAGTGCTTTATAGTTAAAAAACTCTTCAGTTATATATTCATTGTGATTTATTTTCTTAGTATATGTTGGATAATTATCTTTATTATATTGATATTCCTTGGTCTCTATGGGATAGAAAACACCTTTATATGTCTTTATATTGTTAGAAGGGGTATAGTTATATCTAATAGGAGAAAATGCAGTACGATATTCTAATACTGATAAGTTTAAAGGCATATCCTTAAAGGGATTATATGCTTCATCATATGTAAATTCTTCTCTTGGTAGAGTAGAACCCTCTAATTTGACACTGGTTACATTGCCTTTTGTATCATATAAGTATTCTATATTACTTTTATTTTCTGAAGCTATAGGATATACATAGTAAATTTGATTATTACTGTTCGTTTTGTATTCATAGTTAGAGTTGCTATACTTATTCGAAAGTACTTTAGTTAAGATTCCTTTGTCATTGTATACTAAAGCATCATCTTCTTTGATTTTTCCTAATGAATCTTTTTCTATTAAGTGAAGAAGCTTGTTAGAGGTATTATAAGTATAGTTTGTTTCTGACTTATTTAGATAGAATAACTTTTCATATCCTTTCTTCTTAAAATAATCTACAGTATAATGTTTTATTACATTACCATTTTTATTGTATTCAAAAGTTATTTCGGAGATTAAAATATTGTTGTTTTCTGTTGTAATTTTTTTGTAAGATTCTAATACAGTGATTGTTTTGTTGTTTTCAGTTGTATTGTCTGAGGAGCAACTACTTATGCTTATTGCAACTAATAAATAAGTGAAAAAAGTAATATTTCTAATCATAATTTGTAAGTGTTTAGTAAGTCTTAAAGATATACTTTTGTTTGATTACACTTATAGTTAATATGATATCCTCTCGACTTTTTTAATTTATGAATAGAAACAATGAGTAAACTTACTAATCTTATGGAAATTACTACTGTTATTATTTGACAATATAAATAAGTTTGTGTTTTTGTTTGAAAATGTTAATAAGTAATTATTTTCTTTTGATTACTTTTAGATTTGTTTAACAATCTATTAAGTGTGTGAATTATGCGTAAACTATTTGTTTTTCTGTTTTTAGCTACTTCTTTAGTAGGGTTTGCTCAGATTAATTTTGAGCCAGGTTATTATGTTGATAATAATGGTAATCGGGTAGAGGGATTGATCAAAAATATTGATTGGATGAATAATCCTACTAGTTTTCTATATAAAGCAGATGAGAATGCTAGAAGTGAGAACATTCTTTTAGCGGATGCTAAAGAGTTCTCTATTCTCAATAAGAGTAAATATGAAAGACATAAAGTTAACGTTGATATTTCAAGTGATAAACTTCAAAATATGACTAGTGATTCTTTACCAATCTACAAGGAAGAAATGGTCTTCTTAAAATTATTAGTAGATGGTAAGGCAAAATTGTATACATACTATAATAATCAGAGTAAATTCTTTTATCAAAAAGAGGATAAAGAGATTATTCCATTAGTATATAAGAAGTATATTAAGGAAAATAGTAAGGTGAGTAAAGAAAATGGAAATATTGCTACTAATGATAGTTATAAACGTCAGTTATGGATGGACGTTAGTTGTAATACTGACTTAAAGAAGAGAATTAAATATTTAGAGTATAAAATTAAACCATTAACGAAGTACTTTCAGGAATATAATAATTGTGAAGGAGATGAAAGACAATTGTTTGAGAAAAAGAAAGACGGCAATAATCTTCATTTAAGTCTGCGTCCACAGGTATCTATTTCTACTTTTGATTTTGATAATAGTGTTAGTAATGAAAGTCATAATTTAGGAAGTAAAGTTGGTTTTGGAGTCGGTGTAGAATTAGAGTATACGCTTCCATTTAATAATAAAAAATGGAGCTTAATAGTAGAACCTACCTTTAAGAATGTGAATTTTAAGGAAAAGGGTGAAGTAGAGATTAAAATGAATTATAATTCTTTTGAACTACCTTTTGGAGTTAGATATTATTTCTTTATTAATGATAAGTCAAGAATATTTATTAATGCTTCTTATCAGTTTAATTTTGCTTCTAGTACAAGTATTAAGTTTAGTAAGGCTAACACAGAAGCATATAAAAGCCTGGATGTTAAATCTGCTAATAATGCAGTATTCGGTATTGGTTATAAGTATGATAGATTTAGTGTAGAGTATAGAGTTAGTACAAAAAGAGATGTATTGAAAGATTATTCATACTGGGATTCATCTTATGGCAATATGTCATTTATTTTGGGATATTCTTTTTTTTAAAAAATGTTGATATACAATGAAATGAACCATCTTATGATGGTTCATTTTTTATTTATACCTCTAGTTCGATTAAAAAGACTTTGTGTATTAGAACTTAATCGTGTTCTTTTAGCGTGATACCATTAGCATCTATCTAATAGATATGTACGCTCAGCTTGCACTTTCTTGGGGATTCCTAGGAGATTCCTAGGGGTTTTCTTGCCCAGAAGGTACTTTTGTCGAAGAAAGGTGCAAGGAACCCTCAAGCAATCCCCTAGCAAATCAAATGAAAACGATCATTAGTTTAGAAATAAACACTAATAAGAAATAGATCTTTTATGTACTTATTTTTAAAATAATGATGTGAATATTTGTTTTTCTAAGCAAGTGTTCTATATTTGTAGAACAACATCTACAAATATCAGTGTTATGAAGTATAGTGTATTCATTCTTAGTCTTGTAATAATTGTATCTTTCAGTTCTTGTAAGATTAATCAGAAGGTTGAAGGAGAGAAGGTAGGACGTTGGGTGTTTAAAAGTACAGTCGAGGGAAAGCAGGAAGTACAACGTGGAAAATACGACAATGAGGGTTTTCAGAAAGGAACCTGGAGGTATAAGCGAGATGGAAAGCTGTATAAAAAAGAAGTGATACGAGATTCTATAGCTCACACTACTTTTTATCACCCTAATCATAAGGTAGAAGCAATCGGTAAAACGGTATTGGTCAAAACTAATAAAGGTTTGCATTATTACTATACAGGATCTTGGTTTATCTATGATATAAAAGGGAGATTAATACAAGTAAAGCATTATAAAAAAGGAATATTAGAACATATTACAACAGTACGAGAATGATAAAACTACCACAAACAGAAGAACAACTAATGGAATATATTTGGGATATGGAGAAGGCATTTACAAAGGATATTATGGAAAAGTATCCAGAGCCTAAACCTGCTCAAACAACAGTGGCAACGTTATTAAAAAGATTAGTTGACAAAGGGTTTATTGATTATAAACTTTATGGTAACTCTAGAGAGTACTACCCTTTAATAGCGAAGGACGATTACTTTGAAAAACATCTTAACGTCATGGTAGAGAACTTCTTTGATAACTCTGCTTTGCGTTTTGCTTCTTTTTTTACTAGAAAAAGTAAGATGAGTAAACATGAATTAGAAGAATTAAAAAAAATAGTAGATGAACAGTTAAAAACGAAATAGCTATGTTATTATACCTATCCAAAATCACACTTATTCTCATTGCTTCAATAGTGATATATAAGCTGGTATTAGAGAATAGTAAAGCACATCACTTTAAGAGATATTACCTACTAGGGACATTGCTTATAGGACTGTTCTTACCATTTATTACTGTTTCTACAGATGTGGAGATGGTATCATGGAATCAAACTTTAGAAGAGTTAAACGACGTCATTATGGAAACTCCTAAACAGGAGGTGAAGGTTAATTCTACTATAGATTGGTCTTATGGAATAGGGGTGTTATATCTGATAGGTATATTATTCTCACTATCTAAGTTAGTAGTCGAAACTATCAAAATTAGAAGGTTAAAACAAGAAGGAACAAGTATAGAGTTCAATGATGTAGCTATAGTTTTATCTAGTCAAATCACAAATGCCTTCTCGTTTGGAAATACGGTGTACTTTCCTATAACAGAAGAAGTGTCAGAAGACAATAAAATATTGCAACATGAGATAGTACACGTACAGCAGCGACATAGCTTAGATATTCTATTAATAGAGATGTTAAAAGTGTTCTTTTGGTTTCACCCAATATTCTATTATTATAAGACGTGTATTGCCTTAAATCATGAGTTTTTAGCTGATGACTCGAGCGTTTCTTCTCAAGAAGAAGCAGGAGCATATTTACAGTTATTATTAGCTCAGACTTATAAACAGCATGAGTTACAAGTAACGAGCTCTTTCAACTTTAACTTGACAAAGAAGCGATTCATCATGATTACAAAAAACAATAGTCCATGGAGAAATAGAGTAGGGATCAGTTTGTCTTGTATTCTTTTTTTATTAGTGGGTACACTTGCTATTCAAGCCAAGTCAACTAATCAGAAAGTGACGTCAGATACAAGTAGTAGACCGTTCCAAGCGACAGATACGCGAGCTCAATATCCAGGAGGAATGAATAAGTTTATTAATGACTTTCTTCTAAATTTTACAGATCCATATCCCTATTCAGAAGAGAGTGAAGCTAAAGTAGTAATACAGTTTACAGTAGAAACGGATGGGACGTTAGAGAATATAGTGGTTTTAAGAGATCCGCTAGGAGTAGGAGAAGAGATCGTAAAGACCTTAAGGACGATGCCAAAATGGCTTCCTGCACAGAAGAATGGAGAAGTAGTAAGCACAGTGTTTACTTTACCAATAACTTTTAAAAGAGCAACACCATGAGACCAATAACAACAGTATTATTATCATTTAAGCTATATGTTACTTGCGTAGTGACTTTATTAGGAGGTGTACTAACAAGTATGGGACAAGAGATATTAGAGGATTACAGTAACTTTCTTGCACTTGAGAAAGTTGAGCTTTCGTCAGGCGAGATACGTCTTCATAAAACTATAAAAGAAGTAGACTCTACTGTGAAGGGAGCAGAGTATATTAATAAGCATCGTTTGTTTTGGAACTACCTTGTAGTGAATTTTTCAGAGCCTTTAGAGAAGAATACATTTGCTTCGAATAAAGAGATTACTTTGTCACAAGATAGCGTTCTATCTATGATGGTGTCGGATACTATTTTTAGTCCGTTAGTAAAGAAGTATAACGCTCAAGTAATTAAAAAGAATAGTAAAAAAGATACGATCTCTATGGATGAAGTACTTAATGTTGCAGTTAAGTTCTTTAGTATAGAGAATATTACCCCAAAGGGAGAGTACACGGCGAGGATATGTGTAGGGCTAAATAGTATTAAAAATACTGAAGCTATACGTATGCCCTTTGTAGAAGCTTTTGCTTTCAATGCCATTATGAAGAATCTTAGAAATGAACAGTATGATGTGTATAATTACTTTATAGATTCAATAAGGGGTATTTATAAGTTAAACCTTGGTATTGATAAAGAAGAAAGATTGCTTCGTGCTCAGGGTGCTCTTTTTATACAGATGCTTCAGAGTGATAAACTGAAAGAGTTATTAGAAGATGAATATGATCTGAATAAGGAGGTATTACCTTTTGTACTTTCTTCGTAATTAGAATAAATTTATATCCAACCTGTCGTTAAAAGACAGGTTTTTTTATACTAGCACTTGAATAATTTGTATTTTTAAAACAAAAAATGAGAACTAATTATTTTAAGTACCTCTTCACTATTTATATCGTTACCTTAGTTATGGACTCGTTTGCACAAGATAGAGTAGTTATTCATGAGCATATCCCTAAGTCTGCTTTGATATGTGCTAGGTCCAATACAGATACTGTTGAATTTACGCATAATAAGCAGTTTAAACCTGCTTCTTCTCGTGTGAGTGCTGAGCAATTATCTATAAACTTTTCTAAGCACTTCTATCAAGCATTTCCTGATAAGAAGGTGAGTAATAATATTAGCCTTGTTTTTGAATTAACTATTGAGAAAGACGGCTCTATTAATGGTGTCAGTGTGTTGCGCAGTAACTTTACATCAGAAGAGAACGATAGGCTAAAAGAGATTATTTATACGATAACAGCAGATATGTGGATTCCAGCTTCTTATAAAGGAGAGAAGATTACTTCACAGTATACGTTACCAATTATATTATTAGCAGATGTTAATGAAATTTAGTGTCAATGTGATGTAGGGGCTTTTTTGTTATAGTTATAAGAGATATCTTAGTTAGCTGTTAATAAAAAGCACATTATAATGTTCAATACAACGACAACTAAAGTAATACTAATATTTGTATCTACTACCTTATTTTGGTTTGGAGGAGGGATGCATAAAGTGGTAGCAAATAACCTATCGAATGAAGTATCTGTTCTGACAGATAAAAAGCACGCTAAGTATCCAGGTCATTTTATGAATGATTTTGTAAAAGCCTTTTACAAGAATAACCAAGAGATAGAGACAGAAGAGACAGAGCTTAGTTTTACTATTAACTTTACAGTAACAGAGTCAGGACAAGTAGATAATATTACTGTGCCGGGTATTACAGACTCATCTATATCAGAGGAGGTTGTCCGTACAGTGAAGTCTCTAAAGAAGTGGAAGCCTGCTATAGAGGGTAAAACAGCAATAGCATCACGATATTCAGTACCTTTTTATATTAATTTATCAGATGTTAAATCGGGTAATAGTAAGCCAGTATATTATGCAAAGAAAGAGGATAGCTTATATCAGATGGCAACTTATCCAGGTGGTATAGACGCTTTTTGGAAAGAGTATAATAAGAAAAGAGGGCCCAATGGAGAAGCTAATTTTGTTGGGGATAGACTGAAATACACAATTACGGTGACTATCGAGAAGGATGGCACAATGACAAGTCCTCAAGTTAAAGGAGTTGATAATGATAGACATCAACAGAACGTGTCAGAGGAGTTTATGAATATAGTAGGAAAGATGACCAAATGGTTCCCAGCTATGTATGATGGCAAACCGATTCGTAGTAAAATGAACTTTACATTTACCAATAATGTATCCATATTAGAAGTATAACGAAATCAAAGAAGAGGGCATATCGCTCTCTTTTTTTGTTTATCTTGAACTTGCTAAAAAAGAAAACAGAATGATACATAGAATCTTAAGACTAGTGTTTGTTTTTACCTTGTTTGTATTAGGTACTCAGTATAGTGTAGCTCAGAGAAAAAATAAAAAGTCAAAGAATAAACACACAACAGAAGTTGTTACAACACCTCAAGATACGATAGCTACGTATCAAGGAGATTTTAAAGAAGACTTCTTAAGGGCATTCTTTAAGGAGAGTGGTAAGATTGTATTTAATGGAGCAGAATTTAAGTTTGTTCTTAGTTTGTTATTGACTGATACAGGAGAGGTGAATGAAGTCATCGTTCTTGGTGTAGATAATAGCAATGTCAAGGAAAGAATGAAGACGATTGCGATGAGTGTAGGAACTTGGAATCCTGAGGTAAAAGAAGGAAAGCATGTCAAATCTCAAGTAACAATCCCTTTCGTTATTAAGCAGAGTGACTTTATTATGACTCCTGCAGATTTAAATAAGTTATTAGAGAAAAATAAAGAGTAAACGATCTGTTGGTATAGAACTATATCTCTGAAGAATGTAAACCTATTGATTTTTTATTGGTGTAATAATATCTCTGTAGTAAGTCCTTTATTTTTATACGAATTTATGGACTTACTACAGAGTCATTTAATAGAAGATTACCTTGCTGAGATTTCTATAAGTTGATCTCATATAAGACATGCTCTACTAGAGGATGGTCTTTAGGAACTAATGGGTGATTAAAGTTCTTTACATAAGACATTCCTATTTTCTCCATTACATTATACGAACGCTTATTCTGTGTCGTAGTGAATGAATAGATCTTATCTAACCCTAAAGTTTCTTTACCAAAGGCTAGACACGCTTTAGCAGCCTCTGTAGCATAACCTTTACCCCAGAACTGTGGTAGCATACGCCATCCTATCTCTACTCCTGGAGCGAAGTCCACATCAAAGGTAATATCTAATAACCCGACAAACCCAATAAAGCTTCCACTGCTCTTTTCCTCTACAGCGAAGAATGCATATCCTTGAGTATCTATTTTACTCTTCATATTGTTATATGCCTGTGTAGATTCCTCAGCTGTTTTCTTGTCTAAGAAGAATTCCATTACTTGATCATTCTGATTCATAGCTATAAAGTCAGCTAGATCACTTTCTTTGTATTGACGAATCAGTAGTCTATCTGTTTCTATAAATACCTTCATTGTTTTATTTATTTTATTGTTTGTAGAAGAGTAATACTATAGGTTAATCTCTTCACGTACCTTTTTAGTTAAGCTGTTGAATACTAAATCATACGAATGATCTATTAATTCTTTTAATAGAGGCCACTGTACAGAACCTCCTAAGTGTACACTGTTCCAGTGTTTTTTGCTCATGTGGTACCCAGGTGTGATTTCACTATAATCAGCACGTAATTCTTCTGCACGTTCAGGATCACACTTCAGATTGATAAAACAGTTCCCTTGTTCCCATTTCGTTAGGTTTAGGAGTAAGTATATTTTACCTCCCACCTTGAATGTCAGGGTTTCTTCATCAAAAGGGAAGTCCTCTACTGTCCCTTTTTTGTTTAGGCAGTAGTCATAGAGTATATGTACATCCATAGTTATAGTGGTGTTTTACCGAGTTGTATAAGTTCTTTGCGAGATAGAGTATCGTAGACTAAATCATAAGAGTGGTCTATCCATTCTTTGATTTGATCAGGTGTAAATCTACCTCTGAGATATACCGTATTCCAGTGTTTCTTGTTCATGGTATATCCATAAGTAATATCTTCATATTCCTCCCTTAATTCAGTTGCAAGTTGAGGTTCACATTTGAGGATAATATTACGATCACCCTGTTCCCAAAAGTGCATGGCAATCATAGCAAATATCTTTCCACCAACTTGGAATGTCATTAAGTTTTCGTCAAATGGAAAACCACTTGTAGCGTAAGGTCTAGAAGAACAATAGTCGTATAATTCATCTAGTTCCATAGTTTATATGATTTTATATAATACAGGTTTACTAGGACTAGCATCATTGACAAAAGAAGCTAGTTGTATATTCAGAAAATAGAACCCATCCTTTACCTCATCATCCACATATATCATTTCTGAAATGGTAGCTTCTAGTCTTGCATCATCGTTCAGATGGCGAGTATCTGTTACATTCCAGAACGCCTTATGAGCGAGTAGTTGCCCGCCATCTTCTTCTCTGTCTACACTTGGCAGATCTATAAGTAGATGATCTATACCTTGTTCTCTTAAGAAGGTAGCAGCCTCAGCACATAAGTAAGGAGGATTAGTATGAGAGTATTTTCTATGTTTTTTGTTTAGCTCATTAGGCGTAGTACGTATGATAATCGCTTTTTGATGATTAGCAGTCCATACCTTTTTTACCTGTGCTAATGTGATTACACAGTCTCCATCTTGTTGTACTTCTGGAGAGATAGTCACAAGTTGAGCAAAGAAGAAATATTCTTTTAAGCTCTCATTGACATTGTAGAAGTCATACGTGATATGTCCTAGACATTCTGTATGAGTCCCATGCCCATGAGGGTTGAAGGCAATATTATTAAAGTTAGTCGAAGACTTCCCATCACTTACTTTTCCTACCCAGTCTTCTACGACTACAGGAGATATCTCAGGCTTATCTAGATACCATGCGATAGGGTTATCGTCAGTATTGATAAGCGGGATAGAGATATCTATCGGCTTAGAGAAGTCGATTTGATAGTCTGTATCTGAATAGGTTATCGTTGCTTTCATTGTTTTATTTCAAATCTAAATAAAATAAATCAGATGCAATACCATCACTTAAGAATTTTCCCTTATTTGTGATTGTAAGGATATCACCTTCTTTATGCATGAGTTGCTCTTCTAAGAAAGGAGTGCTAAGTTTGACTAGATAATCGTGATAAGTCTTACCGAACTCTCTTTCTACACGAGTCAGATCTACTCCCCATATCGTTCTCAGTCCTGTCATGATATACTCATTATATCGATCCGTCAGGTTGAGCTCTTCTATTTCTCTAGGTAGTTTATCTTCTGAAATATCTTTGATATAAAGGCTGTTATTCGCTATATTCCAACTTCTGTGTACTCCGTCAAAGCTATGTGCTGAAGGACCAATACCCAAGTATTTTTTACCTAACCAATACGCTGAGTTATTCTTAGAATAATACCCCGGTTTAGCGAAGTTAGACAGTTCATAGTGGATATACCCATTCGATTTTAGAGTCTCTATTAACAGCATAAAATGTTGATGAGCTACTTCTTCTTCAGGACTAGGGATAACCCCTTTTTTGATTAGCTTATTTAAGGCTGTACGCTCCTCTACAGTTAGCGCATAGCACGATATATGTGGAATACCAAGGTCTAAGATACGCTGTACATTAGATAACCATCGTTCATTGCTCATATTCGGAATACCGTATATTAGGTCTATTGAGATATTGTCAAAGAGACTTGTAGCTATCTCTAGACATTCGATAGCTTCAGTAGAATTATGAGCCCTATTCATCATCTTCAGATCATCTTCATAGAAAGACTGAATACCGATACTTAATCGGTTCACTCTAGATTCTGCTAATTTGTATAAGGTCGCTTTATCTAGATCATCAGGATTCGCCTCTAATGTGATTTCAGGATTCTCATTAACCTCAAATAAATTATAGACTGTCTGTATTAGGTCATTAATCTCATCTACCTCCAAAATACTAGGCGTACCACCACCGAAATATATTGTCTCAATGATTTCACCATCTAGTTCAGTTTGGCGCAGTGCCATCTCATGTTTTAGACCTGCTAGCATTTCCTCTTTCTTCTTTAATGAAGTAGAGAAGTGAAAGTCACAGTAGTGACACGCTTGTTTACAGAACGGAATATGTATATAGATACCTGCCATTATTTCTTTACTCTATCTTGGTTTTGTTTTACGAATGCATCCCAGCCACTATAACTTTTAGTAGCCAATGTTCGCCCACTGTTAAAGAAGTGACAGACAGCCGCTGCTAGTCCATCCGTACTATCTAGATTATTAGGTAGTTCTTTTAGTCCAGGTAATAGTTGTTGTAGCATCTTTGCCACTTGTTCTTTACTTGCATTACCACTACCTGTGATTGCCATCTTTATTTTTTTAGGTTCATACTCTGTCACAGGGATATCGCGAGACAGTGCTGCAGCCATTGCTACCCCTTGAGCACGTCCTAGCTTTAGCATAGATTGAGGGTTCTTACCTAAGAACGGAGCTTCGATAGCAATCTCATCAGGGTGAAAAGTTTCAATTAATTCAATAGTTCTATCAAATATCAATCTTAGACGAGTATATCTATCCTCATACTTAGCTAATAGCAATTCATTCAGTTGAAGGAATTCCATCTTTTTATTCACCACCTTGATTACGCCGAATCCCATGATCGTTGTTCCAGGGTCTATACCTAATATGATTCTATCTACTGTCAATCTATTCTTGTTTTTAATATCTATGCAAAGATGATACGAAATCCACACTACTCCAAAAAACTGTTCAGTTTTGCTATAAACCTTAGCAACATAGCTTTTGTATAAGAGCTGTAGTCACTTTTTTGCACTAGATACACTATCACACTAAAAATATCGTTTACTTTGTAGCAATGAAGATACTATCTGACAAAACTAAGCAATATCTCGTACTTCTAATTAAAATATTAGTAGTAAGCGCTGCTTTTTATTACATCTATAATCAGCTGTCAAATGATGAGACACTGGACTTCCATATTTTAGGAGAAGTAGTGAGTGATCCTAAGAATTACCTTGCTATTGCTGCGTTGATGTTCTTGACATTCTCTAACCGCTTTGTAGAGATTCTGAAGTGGCAGAGTCTATCTTCGTTAATCAAACCAGTCTCAGTAGGACAAGCGGCTAAGCAAGTATTGAGTGCTTTGACACTTGGAATATTTACCCCAAATGGAATAGGAGAGTACGCTGGTAAGGCACTTTATTTTGAGAAGAAAGATGCCCCTCGTGTTATATTCTTGAATATGGTGTGTAACGGGGTGCAGGTGATCTACGCTATTGTTTTTGGGTTGATTGGGTTGACTATTCTGAATCAGTTCCATGAGATTATCCCCAATACGTATCTGTACATTGTATACGCTGTGATAGCAGTTGTATTTACGTTGTTATTCTCTATCAGAAACTTCGCTATAAAAGGCTATTCTATACAGACTATTCTCAATTTATTAAATGAGATACCAAAGAATAAACACCGCAAGAATCTATTCTTAGCCCTACTTCGCTATGCATCGTTTACCCATCAGTATGTGATTTTGTACTATCTATTTGGTGTAGATATACCTTATTTTGAACTCTTATGTGCAGTATCTGCTATTTATCTGATGGCCTCTTCATTGCCTAACTTTCAGTTTTTAGAGTTTGCTGTTAAAGGGAGTATTGCCATGTTTATCTTCACTGCTTTAGATGTTAATCAGTGGGTTGTTGCTTTAGTTGCTACCTTGATATGGTTACTGAATATTGTGTTGCCGATCAGTATCGGAAGTTACTTTGTATTGACATTTAAAGTAAAAAAATAGATAACAACAGCAGAGATACAGTACATATTACTGCTTACTCAAGACAACAGGAACCACGAATTGACTCTTCACAGGAACACCTCTTTTTAGAGCAGGATGTACTGTAGTGAAATCTTGACTTTGTTTGTGTAAGATATCATCTATTGTTTTAGTCAATCCTTTTAGGCTATCAGGAATCTCGTATAGCTGAAAGTCTATTTTAGAATTTGCTTGTACAGTCACCAGTATTTTGAGTGTGTCTAGTTGATCGAAGTTGCCTTGAATAGTATCTGCATTTAATCTTAACTGTAGATTTTGGGTAACATATGAAAAGAAACAATCCTTTTTAGCTTGGTTATCTGTTAGAGAATCACATGATTCTACAGACGGATAAGTATCTACCTTACTCCAGTCTATCTTCTCTAATTCCTCTTTTAATAAAGCCTCTTCGTCTAGTTGATAATTCGCTTTATTCTGACAACCTAGTAATACTATCGATAAGAAAATTGAAAAGAGTAATTTTTTCATAGCTTGGATTATTGTATCTTTAATTCTCAAAAATACAAAAAATACAGATGGAATATGTACTATTATTAATCAGTATCTTATTATTAGCAGGAGGACTTATCGGAAGTGTGCTACCTGCGCTCCCAGGATTACCTTTGAGTTGGGTAGGCATTCTATGTCTATATTTGACTAAGGGAGTAGAGATGGATCATCCTATTCTGTGGGTTAGCTTTGTGGTGATGATAGCGATTTCCATTTTAGATTATATCATTCCTGCACAAGGCACTAAGAAATTTGGAGGGAGTAAGTACGGCGTATGGGGAACCAATATCGGACTAGTAGTCGGGATATTTGCACCTATTCCATTAGGGTTTATCATAGGGCCATTTGTCGGAGCTTTAGTAGGAGAGTTGATCTATAATAGCAAAGAAAAAGGAAGAGCATTAAGAGCAGCTACAGGCTCACTAATCGGCTTTTTAGTTTCTACTTTTATGAAAGTAGTAGTCTCTATCATCTTTATAGGTTTAGGGATAAAGATTATTTGGAACAACGCCTCAGTGTGGTTCTAAGATAGTGGTCAATTATTTATCCAAAAGCAATGTTATACTGACGAAGGAAGCATCCCATACTATAAGAATTCTTGTATGAGATCTTTCCTACCGTCAAGGTGACACGCTAAACGTATATAGCAACACATTGCGTCTACTACTAAGTATTTGAACTTAGTACTATTGTTCTATTTTTACTTTGAATGTTTCTCTCCATGCACTTGATACTTGAGTCTTGATTTCAGAATTAGTGATACGCACTTTTAGCTCATCGTTAAAACGGACATTTACATCATTTGCGTACTCGTCGAAGTTATTGACACGTACATTCATACTACCATCTGCATTTAGAGGCATTAATCCATAGCTTGTATTAGCGCTAGGAGTGAAGTTAGCAGGAGTATTCGCTTGTGCAGGAGTGATGATAGAAATATCTTTAAATACTATCACTACTAGGCATGCAGCTATTACTGTAAGTATAGCTTTAGTGTATAAATCAACTTTCATAATATTTTTTTTAATAGTTAACTAGTTGAAATATACAAAAATAAGCGTTCTAAATATAGACTGTCTTTTATTTTTTACTTCCTAATAACGGTTTTTCTATAAAAGTAATTCCGATACCTAATAAGATAACAGCACCTCCTATCATCATCTGTATCGTGATTTGCTCATCTAAGAATACCCAAGCTAGTATAGCCGCTAGCAGTGCTTGACTAAGAAGACTTAGCGATACACGAGTAGCTCGCATATGCTGAGTAGAGTAGCTGATTAATAACCAAGCTAACAATTGACAGATAATACCTTGTATCACTAGTGTCACCCATCCCTCTGTAGACCATCCCGTAAAAGGCGAACCTGCTATTAGATTCACTATCGCTAAGAACACAGATGAGACCAGTAAACTATATGTCATAAATGGGATAACTCCTACAGTAGATAGCACCTTTTTACTCATCAAGATATAGCATGCATACAATATCCCTGACAATATCCCGAAGGCAAAAGGCAGGTCAAAAGAGAAATCCATGAACACTTCTAATCCGATAAGAACCACCATCCCTAGAATAGCGAATACTGTTCCTATCCAGAAGTTAGACGTAGGCTTAGTACTTAAGAATAAATAACTACCTATACCTACCCATACAGGAGCGAGGTTAGTCAGTAATGTAGCCTGTGTCGCAGAAGACCCTTGTATCGCATAGTTCCATACAGCGATATCAGACCCGAAGAATATTCCACATAGCACAATCAAGATCATTGTTTTAGCATCGTATAGCTTGATCTGTTTCGTAAAGATAGCATAAGGCACTACGAATACTGCAGCTATAGCCATACGATAGAAGGCAGATACCAGACTCGGAGTCAAGTTTAACTTCACAATCACAGGGAATATAGAGATACATATTATTCCGATAAACAATGCTATACGTGGTTTATTAGCCATAATGAGTCTGTTTTTTACTAGCTGCAAAGTAACACTTTTCTTTTGCTAGTCTATCTGTTTTTTAACAAAGGTTATTAGAATATGAGTTAGATTGTTGTGATTAGAGAAAGGGGTTTAACTTTTTCTTCTTACATTTAGTTCTGATAACACATATAGAAGCCCCCAACTCTATATTACTTAAACTCGAAAAGAGAATGAATAAAGAACTTTGGGCAAAGATAGAAGCGTTCCAACTAGATAAATGGACAGATGAGTACGGGTTCGTATTGCGCTTAGCGAAAGAGAACTTATGGACTAAGCACTTTACTGAATCAGCTATACTAGAATACAAGAAGTTTATGTATCTCGCTGCCACTTCTAATCAGATGGTCTCCCCATCAGATATTGTCGATATCGTATGGCATCAGCACCTTATCTTCACACAGAGCTATAATCGCTTCTGTAAGCTGTTAGGAAAGGATATACAGCATATCCCTTCTACACATAACCGTACTGAGATAGACAAATTCAGGGAAGCAAAAGAACAGACTACCACTCTCTATACTAAAGCATTCGGAGAACAACCTAAAGAGATATGGGAGTATCGTACGATGTATGACAGCCTTCGATTAAAGAAATCTAAGCTAAGTGATAATGGACTATTAGGGATATCAGTAGTACTTGTTATAGCACTCTCTATTATTTTATTTTATCCCTTGCGTGCTATTTATCGAGAGATTAGTAGTGAAGTATTCTTACCATTCTGTATAATCATCTTTATTGGGTTATATATATTTATGGTTCGCCATTGTAAGACTAGGATTCAAGAGATTATTACAGATAGTAGTTACGAGTCATTTATCTTTAATTTACATCCGTATGAAGTGATGTATCTAAAGAATAGAGGAGTTAGTGAAGGTGTGATAGGAACATTTCACGAATTGATAGAACAGAAGAATTTAAAGCTAGAACCTAAAGGCAGAATTAGATTGATACAGAGTCGTATTGTGAAAAACCGTGAACAGGCTGCTGTACTAAAAGGTATAGAAGAAACAGATATAAGAGATTATGAGGATTTAGTGAATATGCTGAAGACTAAACCCGTCTTTATGAATAACAAGATTGTTATAGATGCACTGTTTAGTTATATCCGTAACTCAAATAAAATTAACCAATTGATTATTCAACTACTTGTTACATTAGGCGGAATGTCTTTTTTAGCCTTTATGCGTATAGTTATTGGTATTAGTAGAGATAAGCCTGTGTTTCTTATTTCTATACTGACTATCGTGATGATTATCACTACCATCTCTACTATAAGTGCAGTATCATCTAGCTTAATCGAAAAAGGTATTTTAGCCTATTATCAGTCAAGAATTATCCCTAAGAAAGCAAAAGAGAACAATTGGCAGTGGTCTTATGTAGAGGGAGGTATGGCGGCTCTAGGAGCAGCTCTAACTACCACAGTTATATTATCGAATAGTAAGCACAATAATGTATTTGATTCTAGCAATAGTTGGGGTACAGACTCTAGTAGCTCTAGTAGTAGCTCTCATAACACCTATAGTAGCGACTCAGGTAGCTCATGTGGTAGTAGCTGTGGAGGTTGCGGAGGCGGAGGAGATTAATGTGTGGTTTATTAAATGAATGTCTAAAAAATGTTTTTTTAGTCTTGAGTTTTTTATGTTAATTTACAGTTAATATAAACACCACTATTATTATGAAATTAAAGAGTATACTATTTGTAGCTTGTTCTTTATTTCTGTTTAATTGCTCTTCTAGTGATGATAACGGAGGTACACCAACTAAGCCAAGTAAAATAGAATTCAAAACAAAAGAGAAACAACTTTTAGTCAACGAAAGTTTTAATTTATTAGATGAATTAATATTAGAGAATGCAGATACTAAGACTATTCAATGGACTGGATATAATGATAAGATTGTCAACTTATCAGGTACTACGATTAAAGCAACAGCTAAAGGAGAGACTACACTTACTGCGTCTGTAAAGAACAGTGATAAGAAAGCTACCCTAAAGCTGATAGTCGCAGATGTTAAGGTCGTTTTCAAGCAAGAGAAAGTAGAAGTTCACAGAGGAAATACTATTGATCTAAACGAATTATTAACCTTAGAGAATGTGGCGAAAGATGAGCTGACTTGGACATTGGATAATAATGACTTTGCTAAAATAAAAGATGGAGTAGTAACAGGTTTTGCTAAAGGGGAAGTGAACATTACAGCGGCTGCAACTAATAAACAAGTCAAAGCTACTATTAAGGTTGTTGTTAAACCAGCTGAGATAAGCGATTTGCAAATTGTAGGGTTAGATGGAGTATTAATATTGAATAAAAAAGAACAACTAAAAGCAGTTGCCTATCCTCAAGACGCAGAGCTTACTGGATTAATATGGAGTAGTTCTAATGAGAAGATTGTTAAGATTAGTTCAACAGGACTAGCAGAGCCATTAGCATTAGGAAGTGGTGTTTTAATAAGTGTGAAGTCTCCTAATGGAAAAGAGCAAACTATTGAGGTTGAGGTTATAGAACCAGATATTACAGATATTGCTATGTTACCGAAAGAATATGATATTATATATGGTACCACTTTCGAATTAGAAGTATTAACTATTCCAAATAGAATAGAAGAAGGTATGTTAGTGTTTACTTCTAGTAATCCTTCTATTGCTACCGTAGATGAGAAAGGAGTAGTGACTACCTTTGCTAATAAAAAAGGAACTGTGACTATCACTGCTTCTAGTAAAAAAGATCCAAGTATAAATTCAAGCTCAAAGCTAAATGTAATAGCTCCTTTTGATAAAATAACAGTTTCTACTACAGTAAGAGGACTAAATTATGTAGATGGAGCAGCACATGGTCATGCTACACTAGAGATTAAAGATAATAGTATTAATGCTGGTTTTGTTTATGATAATCCTAATTGGTTTCAGATTACACGAGTACGTGTATTTAGTAAAGACGGTAAAGTAATATTTGAGAATAATGATATAGAAGATACTCGTTATGGGGCTTCTAGAAAGTACGGCTTTAAACTAGAAGGAGTATATGATCCTTATATAGAATATGACTTGAAGTTTAAAGATTATAAAGAAAGCAAGAAAGAAACATTAGTACTGAAAAAATAAATGTATTAATAATAGATAAGAGCGTGATATACTTAGTATATCACGCTTTCTTTTTTTAGTGAAATTACTACCACAGTAAGCATACCACATCCATTCAACCCCATCGTAGGGCTGTATTACATACAGCCGACAATATATAGCCACACAACGTATCACAGATTATAAACATAAATACCTCATACTGAATTAATTATTTTATAATGTTAAATAAATAATTATTTTTTGTTTAAAATGTTAAAATATATTTGAATATATGTCTATATTAGCATTTTTAAAATTATTATTGCTGTGAAAAAGAATCTTTCATTGTCTGAAAGATAGAGGTACTATTAGTTTAGACTCGTTTGATTATCGTAAGTTTGTTATCTAATGTTCATATAGTAAGTGTAAGTGATAAGATTAATTATTTGAACATTTGAAAAGCCAAAAGGATACCTCCTTTTGGCTTTTTTGTTTCTTAACGAATTCAACTTAAACTTACTATCTCTCTAACTCCACAAATGAATTGTACTATCGTCATGAAGGCAACCTGTATAGATAAGGAATGCTGATATCAACACATTGTAGTTGACATAATGTATTGTTTTTACCTACCCATGGGGTGTTCCCAGTTTATCAGTTCCCCTGTTCCCTGTTTGTCTGTTTCCTGTTTGTCTGTTTCCTGTTTGTCTGTTCCCTGTTTGTCTGTTTCCTGTTTGTCTGTTTCCTGTTTGTCTGTTTCCTGTTTGTCTGTTCCCTGTTTGTCTGTTCCCTGTTTGTCTGTTTCCTGTTTGTCTGTTCCCTGTTTGTCTGTTCCCTGTTTGTCTGTTCCCTGTTTGTCTGTTCCCTGTTTGTCGGTTCCCTGTTCCCAAATATCCATTCCCTATTTCCCATCACTTTATCACGATAACATTGAAGAGCTGTTGTAGCATCTTGCGAAAGTGTTGTCCATATCTATCCTCTATCTCAGTAGGAGAGAGTGAGGTAGTGATATGTATGCGAGGGTACGTCTGATCAAAGCGTTGCTCATAGTGACTCTCGATGATATTCGTAACTACCTCACAGGCGTACCCGTAGTGTTTTGCCACTTGTTCTTTGCCAAGGTTATCTAGACAGAATGGTTTCGCATTGATGTTTTCGTATCGCGTAGTCGTCTCGAATCCTCTCTGCATAAAATCATGAGCGAGTGAGCGACACGTCTTGATATCATACTGTTTCTTTCTAGAGAAAAAAGGTTTGACCAACTGCATCACAGCAGTCTTGCCACTACTAGGAGCCCCCATGATGAGCAATCCTTTATCTAGCGATAAATCTAATCTCTCTAGTGTAGCGTGATCTTCTATGGCATAGATAAGCACTTTGTACAGTGCATCTTTGTGAAACGGATTAATGATAAACTCTTCCCCATATAACTTTTTTCCTCTTTCGAGGATATAAGATAAGCAGGTATTAAAATCATACTGCTTCGTTCTCTCAACCAAATCGTATGTGTCTTCTAAATTAGTTTTATAGCGCTTCATCATATTTTGAAATTGTTGAATTATTTATATTTATATGTTTTTGTTTATTGTTTATAGTTTTATATATGTGTCCCACTACTAGTCCACGACTTGTCCCACTTTCGGGACAAGTGCTGACCTCCTCTAGTGCCCCACTTTCGGGACAAGTAGTGGACTGGTGCACTATACCATTTTTTGGACTAGACGTGTCAGACTTAGCCTTCTTTATTTTCTTGTGTCGCTCTATGATATCCAGAGTATAGATGATCTTCATCACAGAGTTGCTATAGCTAGACGTAGACGGTGTATAGACTATCCATCCCCAGTCCACCATCTCTTGGAGGCACTTACTGTACGTAGTCTTGCTCCCTATTTTGCTCAAGCTCATTAGTTCAGGACGGTTGATAATAAATGTTTCTGTAAAATGGTTGAGGTTCCACTGCTGGAATAAGGCGATGTATAAGCTAACATGGGTTGGTTTTACAGCAGGATTATCCTTTAGTAATTCGAACCAAAAGTTGAGATGCTTGATGTAATTGATGTTTTTCATATTGTCTTTTTTAAGTTGATAAATAGCTTTAGAATAGTATCAAATTTAAAAAAGAGAATCCATTTAAAAATATACTTTATAAACAAAGTTTCGATTACAAGGGGTTTTGGTTTTAGGTAGTTTATAAATGGTTACAATACCTTATTTAATCAGTTATAAGGCTTGTTTTACTAGAAGAAATAAAAGGATAAATACCGTTCAAAAACGGATTAATGTAACTATTCAAATATTGTCAAAAGCGAGAGAAGTGCATTTGTATTCGAAACATTGTTCTTGTTTCGTTACGTGGTTCAATAAATGGACTAGAGCTGGACTCATCTGCTCTTTTTGACCGCTTATGCTATCTTGTGCCCTAATTATAAACCCATCAAAAAAGTAAAATGTTATGAGAAGAAAACCAACGAGATTTTGTATTTACCCAAAAGATGTTATGCTTATCACGGGTAAGAGTTATTCGACGTCCCTAAGACTGCTGCGAAAGATCAAGACAGTCTACCGCAAACCTAAGGAAGCTTATGTCAGCTACACGGAGTTCTGTGAGTATACGAATCTAGATGAACAAGAGGTGCTAGAGGCGATCAGTAGGTACTAAGAGACGGCTATAGCGATGTAGAAGAGAGCCTATATCGCTATTTTTTTGTGTGATGAGGTGTAGATGGTTCAGATCAACTATTGATGAAGTAAGGAGATGGTTCGGATAGAGATTTACTATAGTTCGGTAAAACACCTTCTAATCCAAGTAATCACTGCTACTCTCCGAATAGTTTCCGAACGAGATAAAAATGAAGTCTTGCTGTGGTTTGATTATCAGTGTGTTGTTTTAGTTTCAGTCAGACATACTGAGGCAAAAAGGGATTTTAGAGTCATTATCTCCATATCGGTTTATTTATAGGTATAGCGCATCGCTCCACCTAGAGATAGAGGAGATGAGAATTAGGTAGGATTAGGCTATCCCAATGCAGGCATCATAGGAGTAGATGAGGTACATGTACAAGCAGAGGACTTCTTCTTTCTAAAAAAGTAGTTGGTTCTCGTAAATCCATCAACAACATTACTGTTGATATGAATCAACTCATATTCTTTACTGTCTAGATAGTTCATCACATCTATAACAGAATTAAAAATCATAGGTGTACCATCGTCATTCTTGAGTTGCTTATTATTCGCCTTTTGTCCATAGTCTATGTTGGCATAGTGCTTACTTGATAGAGGAGTTCCAGATACGGTTACCTCTAGATAAGTAGCCGTGATCTCTGATAGAGGTGTGTCACTGACTTTCTGGCTATAAGATATTGTACAGAATAGTGTAGCGATAAGTAGGATAAGCTTGTTCATAGTTGTGTTTGATTATGTATGTAAAGCTAAAGATAGGCTATATCGCGAATATAAATATGTGTTTGTCTTGTTAATTTAATAAGGACATACTGAGAATGTTCAATTGCGATATAATAAATAGGGGATATCACAGTTAATTAGGTATTGGTAAAAAGAAATAAAAATACAGTGCTAAATCGCACGTAACAAATTGTTTATGAAAAAGAAAATACTACTAGTGTCTACTGTACTTGCACTACTTACTACTGCTGATATCACTGCTCAAGTGAAGAAGGATAATACTCCTCCTAACCGCGATCAGACTACCAAGAGCTATAGTAAGGAGGCTACTCCTGTGCGCTCTCGCATCAGTATCGAGCAGCTATCTCGCAATCTGACCAAAGCCTTTAAGGAGAAATTTCCTACTAATGCTGTGGACTATGACCGTTCAGTTATCTTTGACTTTATGATAGAGCCTGACGGTACTGCGTCTTATATAGAAGTGGTGCGTAGTGACTTCGACAAGGTAATGGAAGTCCACCTTATCCAACTAATCGATAAAGTAACCATGAACGCCTGGGAACCTGCCTCTCTAAAAGGTAAGAAAATCCCCATGCAATACACCGTGAAGCTATACGTGATGAAAGGAAATTAGTTTTAATGAGGAATAATGTACGTCTTGTATATAAAGGTAGAGACGGATTATCATCCGTGTCACATAATGTATGTCCACATGCGTTAGACCCTGAAACTATACATGATGAACAAATGACAATGAATAATGAGGAATAATGTACGTCTTGTATATAAAGGTAGAGACGGATTATCATCCGTGTCACATAATGTATGCCCACATGTCATAGACCGTGAAGCTATACGTGATGAATAATTGACAATGAATAATTAGGAATAATGTACGTCTTGTATATCAAAGTAGAGACGGATTATCATCCGTGTCACATTATGTATGCCCACATGTCATAGACCGTGAAGCTATATGTGATGAACAATTGACAATGAATAATGAGGAATAATGTACGTCTTGTATATCAAAGTAGAGACGGATTATCATCCGTGTCACATAAGGTATGCCCACATGCCATAGACCGTGAAGCTATACGTGATGAACAATTGACAAATGATACTGAATAATGAGGAATAATGTACGTCTTGTATATCAAAGTAGAGACGGATTATCATCCGTGTCACATAATGTATGCACACATGCCATAGACAGATATTGTTTATTCCACATTGATACGCCTTGCAATATTTTGCGTCTACCGCAATGTATTGACACCTTTCTTTATCCATACCGTATGTCACCTTGACGATAGGAAAGGTCTCACATTATAATTAGGAATTTAAAATTAAGAATTAGGAGTGTGTGCCTACGGCATTTATTATTTCATCCTATAGGTATGTAGAGACACAATATTTTGCGTCTACCACAATGAATTTAGTTATGAGAGCCTATATACTTTGCTTATAGTAAAAGAAGGTTTCTTTGTAAAAGAGGACTGAATTATGGAATAAGATAGAGGAAGGTTTGCGTATAATTAAGTAACTTCGTTCTAATAAAGTTCACTTATAGAATTTCAAGTATTAAGTGAATAATATAATTGATAATTAAATTAATAGGTGTAAGATGATAAGTACAGCGCAAAGAACCGAATTGCAAAATAAGATATGGAAGATCGTTAATGAAGTGCTTGGTTTGGTGGATGGGATTTTAAGAATTTTGTATTAGGAACCTTGTGCTATCGTTTTATCAGTGAGATTTTTTAAGGAAATGAAGAATAACACTGTGTTAGAAGATGAGCACATTATAGACATCTTTGACAAGAAAGAGAATATAGATTATGTAGCTATTACGCTAGACAATGAGAAGATAAGTGTGTTTAGAAATTCTATCACTAGCGTCATAAAAAGATAGAAGTATGAGTGAGATAGTATTGTATACAACAGAAGATGGACAGACAAAGATTAATGTTCAACTGGAGAATGAAACGGTATGGTTAACACAGAAACAATTGGTAGAGCTCTATCAAGCTGCTAAGTCAACTGTAAGTGAGCATATTAAAAATATATACGCAGATGAAGAATTACTGCCAGAGGCAACTGTTCGGAAAATCCGAACAGTTCAAATAGAAGGTAGTCGTGAGGTATCACGTGAGATAGACTATTATAATCTGGAGATGATTATAGCATTAGGCTATAGAATTAATTCTAAGGTAGCAACTCGCTTTCGCCAGTGGGCTACTACCCGATTAAGGGAGTATATTGTTAAAGGATTCACTATGGACGATGATCGTCTTAAAGGCTTAGGGGGTAGCAACTACTGGAAGGAGCTGTTAGATCGCATACGCGATATTCGCTCAAGTGAAAAAGTGATGTATCGTCAGGTGTTGGATCTATATGCGACTGCTATGGACTACGATCCTAATAGCAAGGATAGTATTACTTTCTTTAAGATTGTGCAAAACAAATTACACTATGCAGCTCATGGACATACAGCCAGTGAGGTAATCTATATGCGTGTAGATAGTGATAAGCCTTATGCAGGGTTAACCACCTTTAAAGGAGATGAGCCTATACAGGCAGAAGCGCTAGTGGCGAAAAACTTTTTAGAAGAAAAGGAATTAAAAGTGCTTAATAACTTAGTTGCAGCATATTTTGATTTGGCAGAGTTAAATGCTATCGAAGAACGCGAGATGCGTATGGAAGACTACATCCGTGAGTTAGATAATATCTTGAGTTCTACAGGACGTAAAATATTGGATAATGCAGGTAAGATATCAAGTGCTACAGCGAAAGAGAAAGCAACTGCCGAATATAAAAAGTATAAGGCAAAAACACTAAGCGGGGTAGAGACCGCTTATCTAAAGACAATCTCCCAATTAGAACAACAAGCTAAAAAAGGAGATAGACTGAGTAAAATGAAGGGGACTACCAAAAAAGGAGGGCAAGCATAAGTGTGTTCAAGAAGTTGTATTGGTATAGTGATGGTCGATGGTATTATGACTCGAATTTTAAAGGGTCTATTCACAGTAATTTTATAGAAGGTAATGCTGCTGATATAGCTCGATGTAATAAATTAACTGTTTTTCCAAAGGCTTCAGGATGGTGGAAAAACCTTAAAAAGAAAAAAAGATATGACGATAGTATGCGATACTCTTTAATTATATCTATTGAAACACCTGAAGTAGATGTGGATATTTATACTCCTGTGGCTGTAGAAGTTGAAAACAAGAATATGATAGATAACCTAGCAGTAGGTAATAAGATTTTAGTATAAAAGAATAACAACAAAAAAACGAGACCACTGGTCTCGTTTTTTGTTATCGGTGTCCTAGGATGCTTTTAAGATAGGTGTTACCTTTCTCTTTAGCTTCGCGTAGTTTTATTTCTTCATCAGTGAGGATGACCTCTTCTTTTATCCATACGCGTTCGATGTACTTCTGTAGATAGACGAAGTAGTTAATCGCTTTTAGCATACGTCTGCGGGTAGATACTTCTAAGAAGAATACATCTGCATCTGGGCTGATCTCACGTTGGTAATACAGCTGTATGTACGGCTTGCCTTTTGGGTCAGGGTCTTGCTCTAGCTCATAGTGGAAGTACTCGTATTGGTTCTCTCCATTTTTGCCTTTGCCGAGGTAGTTCTGTATGGTGATACGTGGAGCATGACCTGCAGCTCTGTCCTCTAGTCTGAATCTCCACTGCTGTCCACAGTAGTATATCGTAGAGTCTTCCTTCTCATAGTATCGCTGACCTAGTCGCTGTACGACAGGGCGCTTCATGATATCGTTAAAGTTGGCTACGGTGATGATCTTCTGTTTCTTATTATAGATACCGATCATATCACTGTATTCTACTAATAGTTTCTCCCATTCGATGGTCAGTGATTCGGCTATACTGGTATTCACCATCGGTTGCCAAGTCTGATCTAGCTCTGTAGGGTATCTATAGAAGGTCTGTAAGGTGTAGTCTTTAGAGAATGGAAGTAGAGACTTTTTCTTCTCTATGGTAACTAGCATTGCGTATAAGTCTTGGTACTGGAAGTACACAGATGTAGTGTACGAGTTCCCATTCGTAAATGAGATACGCTTATACATATCTTCTTCTGCATAGTCTATGACGATCTCTTCTCCAGTAGGGATATGATCTTGATTAAAGATGCTACCACCTGCTAGCTTCATTAGGTTGTCTAGGTTCACCTCCTTATTCGCAAAAGCAAATGGGTACTTCTCATCTGCATAGGCAGGATTAGGCGTTTCTAGTAGAATGGATTGGTTCTGAGCGAATGATTGTAAAATAGCATCAGTACGCAACCAATTTGCCCAAGAATATATGGTGTCATCTAGTTCTTCTCGTTTATATAAGAATTCTGGTTTGATCAAATGGAATAGGACTGTAGGCTCTGCTACGTCTCGTTCTAAGTCATGGTTTAGCAAGAAGTCTATCTCTATGCGATCTTTCATACTGAAGCGATAGTCGTCTACACCATAGTCTGTATTGATAAACAGTCTAGCGCGTATGGTACCTCCTACGATAAGTTCTCCATGATTATAATCTCCCCAGAATACCTCTGCTACCTTTAGATTTCTTTTGACATAGATACCTTGTCCTCCTACTGCTATATTATTAGTAGTAAGGCTACCTAGTACCACTAGTCCTGTAGAAATCTCTGTATTAGCATTGAAAATTTGGGGTACAGTAAGATTGCCATTTATAAGAATAAACGGGATAAGATCATCAGTATAATGTTGGGCAGAGATGGTATCTAGGTTTAGCGGGTCTTCCCACTGCTGGTGCCCTTCGTAATATAAGATCGGCAAGTCTAGATTCTCATGCTTATACCAACAGTCCTCTGGTAATAAGTGCTTTATCTCTGCTAGAGGGATAAACTTCATAATCGGTGAATTAGTAATGTTTTATTATAACAAAAGTAAGTAATTATTGGCTCTATCGTTAGATGAAGATAGGAATTATCTTCATCATTTTCTAATGAAAGTAATGATAATAAGTACAATGATTGAAAATAGGGTTTAAAGAGTTTTTTTAGTTGTTAATTAGTTGATTAATAGTAGTTAAAATGTTTTCTTAAAGAAGAATTTGACTGCTTGTCGGTTAGAAGTAGTATGTAAAATATTTGAATAGTATAATTAATTGTTCTGATATATGTGATGAGTGTTATTATTTGTTCTCTGCTAGAGTTTTTCTTTTCGTTAAAATTCTATCAATTAGAGAGGTTTGTTTAAAAAATACGCAATTGGTATGTATCATATTTGATTTGTTTTAGTTAATAAAAAGTGAATTTTGTTAATTTGTAATTAAGATTATTTATTTAAAAAAGTTATGAAGAGAATTTTATTTTTATTTCTAGGTCTATCATTATTAGCCTCCTGTAGTAGCGATGATAATGCTGTGGTAGATGATGAAAAATTGGGTGAGTTAGTCGTAAAAATTGAACAGAAGAATTACTATGTAGGTGATAAGGTATCTATAAAGGTAGAAAGCCAAAAAGGGGAAGAAGTGAAAGGTGCTAGAATCTTCATCAATGAGACACAGGTGAATGCACTATATGAGTTTATGAAACCAGGAGATTTTAAAGTAGTAGCGAAGAATGCGGGGTATACTTCTAGCAAGGCTGTAGATATTAAAGTGAAAGCTTATGTAAACATAAATCTATCGGTAAAGGAGAGCAAGGTAATCGTAGGAAACAAAATCGTATTCGACGTATTAAATGATTCTAAAGAGACCGTAGCTGCTAAAATATACCATGTAGAGAGCGGAACAGAGATAGAGGGAACTGAATATACTCCGACAGAGATAGGTGTATACACTTTCGTAGCACGTGGGGGCGAAGGCTATAAGGAGAGTAATAAGGTCACTGTAGAGGTGTTAGCTGACACGAGTTACTTCTGGATAGGGGGTAAAAATTATGAGATTCATGAGTTAACCTTTGACGTAAGCCAGTATAAGTATAAATCTGGGGTTAAAGACAGAGTGTATCTCTTAAATGGAAAAACGATGAATGCTGTAGAAATCAATGTTTGGAATATAAATGGAGAAGCTGCTAATAACATGAGTATTACAGTTTGGATTCCAAACCCGACGATTAAGGTGAATAGTAAGAATCAAATTACTGATTTCGGTCAACGTGTTTCTTTAAGTGATTCAAGTGAATGGATCGTAAGAAGTGTGTTTTTGATGTTAGAAGGGGAAGATGCCCAATCATATGAAGTGAATGCAAATCGATTGACTGATATTACATTAAAAACGAAAGGATTAGTAATACCAAATAATGGGGTTGGTGCTGGAAAGAAAGGTGTTGAGAGTCAAGGGGTATTTGATTTTAAAGCCTTCGGCGATAAGGAGATGAAGTTATTATTTAATGGATATTTTACTACAACAGAAGCTGTTAAGAAATTCTAAGAGAGTAACGTTATAGAAAGAAGAATTGTTTACATTTTTTTTAAAGGGAAGAAGAGCCTTACTGTTTTATACTAGTAAGGCTTTTCTGTATCTACTAGTTTAGGTGTAGATCTGATGTAAGAAGTGGCGTATAGTGTCCCACTATATGCGACCATAAGTGACTAGAATAGGTCATGTGTGGTTAAAAAAGTCATGATTTAAAATAAAGTTTTTGATATGAAATAGATTTGTATCAGAAGATTAAGCGATAGAGTAGCTACTGAGTAATAATCTGATATCATAATTAATAACCATTTTAAAAAATTAGAAATCATGGCAGAAATTAAAAAAGGAATTTTAGGAGGAGTACAAGGAAAAGTAGGTACTGTAGTAGGGGTAAACTGGAGAGGTAAAAACATTATCCGAAGCTTGCCAAAAAAGAGTGGTAAACCTGCAACGGAAGGACAGTTAAAACAACGTGCAAAGTTTAAACTAGTAGCAGAGTTCTTATCTCCGTTGAATCAATTGACAGGGAAGTACTTCGGAGAGTATCAAGGGGCTAAGTCTAGAACCAACTTAGCGATGTCTTATCAGTTATTAGAAACGGTAATAGAGAAAGATGGTGACTTAGCAATAGACTACGCTAAGGTAGTGATCACTAAAGGGGTATTGCCTGTGCCTATCGTAAGCGATGTGAAGATAGAGAATGCTAAACTTACTGTGAATTGGAAGTCTGATGTGGGAATAGGATTGGCAAAGGAGAAAGATGATATGGTCTTCGTGGTGTATAATCAAGATGCTAACCAGTTTTACGTGATAGAGAATCAGGCTAATCGTAAGGCAGGGACTATCTCTGCTAATATCCCTGCTGAGTGGGCTAAGAATAACTCAGTGTGGCTAATCATAGTAGATGAAGCTAAAAAGTATAGCAGTACAAGTGCTTTCTTAAGTGTAGTGTAGGCTGTGTGAGGATAAATAAAGAAGAGCCTGGGGATAACTCAGGCTTTCTTTATCTTTGCATATATGCTGTGTTTTCATAAAAAGAAAATAGTTCTTTTCATATTTGAGTTCTTTTTAGAACGTTAGTCATTATTAATTTTCTTTTTGTATTTCAAAATATTTAGTGCAAAAGGGAATATACTATTTTAGTCGTTATATTAGTGTATAATTGATTTGATGTTTTCTAAAAATATAGAATTCTTATGCTGAGTAAATTAAGTATTGTTTTAGGAGTTTGCCTTATGACTGTAGTAGGCTGGGGGCAGCGTAGTTATTCTGATTATAAGCCTATATTTAATGTAGGATATAATCAAGGGACACATAGCATGATTCAGCTAGGAGTGGAGTATGATGTATTGAGTTCTAATGAGAGATGGCTCTTCATAGGTGGTGGTGTATTGGCTACTCCTTATCACAAGGAATGGCATTGGTTGCCGTATGTGGATGTTACAAAGAGTAATGGACTATTGTTCTACGGGGCAAAAGCCTCTACCAAACATGTACAGCCACAAGTAGGGATATCATTATTGAATCTGATGGATATAGGACTGGGATACGGTATCCCCTTTAATGAGGATAGGATACCTGTAATAAAAGGCTTTAATCTGAATATCAAAATACGCCTTAGTGGGAATGATAGTGTATATCCAAAGTTGAAAATGGGGTTCTAGATATTGTAAAAGTAAAGAGCCTCAGTTTATTAGCTGAAGCTCTTTACTATTATCCGTGTATGTGTTCTTTGTTTCCGTAAGATTGGATTAGTTCTCCTTCGAACTCAAGCCATTCTTTCCAACGTTTGTCTACATCTACTTTCTCTGTGTATTTCTTAGCGAACTTTAAGAATGTAGTATAGTGATTTGCCTCTGATACCATCAGTTCATGATAGAACTTCGCTAGTTCTTCATCTTTGATGTTTTGAGATAGTGTTCTAAAACGTTCACAACTTCTCGCTTCTATCATCGCAGCGAATAATAGTTTATCAATGAAGCACTCATTACGGCTACCGTCTTTCTTAGAGAATTTGTACAGTTGACCTACATAGTCATCTTTGCGTTCTCTGCCTAGTGTGTATCCACGTTCTTTAATGATGTTGTGTACCATCTGGAAGTGTTGCATCTCTTCGATAGCAATCTCCGTCATCGCAGTCACTAAGTCTTCGTGCTCTGAGTTATACGTAATCAGTGTGATGGCATTCGTAGCCGCTTTTTGTTCACACCAGCAGTGATCTGTTAATATCTCTTCTAAGTTAGACTCAGCGATATCTGCCCATCGAGGGTCTGTTAATAGTTTTAATCCAAGCATAATTCCTTTTCGTTTTATGCAAAAATAGCAATTATTAGATAGTAACATACTGTATTATTGGATTATCCTATCACTATAAGAGAGTTGCTTTTATCTATATTATATGTTATTGCATATAAAATGATGTTTTAGAGGTATATTATATGTAATTGCATATAGTTTTGTATATTTGTGTATAATTATATGTTATTGCATATAATATGAGTTAAGATTTTCATTGTATTTAATTCTGGAGTATATGAGCACATCATTAGGAGAGTTTGTTAAAGAACACCGCAAAAGGGTTGGTTTAACACAAGAGCAGTTAGCTGATAAGGCTGGAGTTGCATTGACTGTTATTAGAAAGATAGAGCAAGGGAAAGATAATTTAAGCTTAGCTAAGGTAAATGAAGTACTTATCATGTTTGGACATACTCTAGGGCCTATAAATACTAAGGAATTATGAGAAGGGCATTAGTTAAGTATGATTCTGTTAATGCAGGAGTATTAACGGAGACTGATCAGGGAGAATATGTATTCGAATATCTAGCAGAGTATATAGAGAAGTATGGGCAGCAGTTCATCACCTTTCAGATGCCTGTTCGTAAACAAGTTTATAGAAGTAATCGATTATTTCCTTTTTTTGATGGGTTAATACCTGAAGGATGGCTATTAAACATTGCTACTGAAAGTTGGAAAATACAGAGTAATGATCGTATGGGGCTTTTATTAGCATGTTGTCAAAATTGTATTGGTGCCGTAAGTGTACATCCTATAATAAATGAAGAAGATGAGTAGATGTTTATATTGTTATGAAGTACTTAGTGATGAAACTCAACAAGAATATCACGATACCTGTGCTAAACACTTTTTTGGAACTGTAGTAGCTCCTGTTTTGTCTTACGAGATGAGTGAAATAGCACAATTAGCTAAAAATGTTGTAGAGCGATCTGTGACCGTTCCTGGTGTACAACCAAAATTATCAATGGGTGTTGTAGAAAAAAACATAGGTGATGGACAGTCAGGAAGAATGACTATTTTGGATGCATTAGAGGGACTCTACATATTAAAACCACAGAACGAAAACTATATACAGATGCCTGAGAATGAACATCTGTCTATGCGTTTGGCAGAGTTGTTTGATATCAACGTAGTGCCTTCTAGCTTAATTAGCATGGCATCAGGAGAGTTGTGTTATATAACAAAAAGAGTTGACAGAACTACAAATAGCAAAAAAATGCACATGATAGATTTCTTGCAGATTCTAGAATTAGAAGATAAGTATCTTGGTACAATGGAGCAAGTGGGTAAGGAGATAGGAGAGTTGTCATCTTATACAGCATTAGATAAACTGCGTTTCTTTGAGTTGGCTGTTTTTAATTTTATTATAGGGAACAATGATATGCACTTAAAGAATTTTTCTATGTTATGTATAGATAATGTGTGGGGATTATCACCTGCGTATGATTTACTAAATGTTAAAATAGTTCTGCCTAAAGATAAGGATGACTTTGCTTTAAACTTAGGAGGTAAAAAGAAGAATCAAAATAGAGCATACTTTGAACGCTTTGCAGAAGTATTGAAGTTGAATAAAAAACAGGTAAACAATGTGTTTTCTAGAATAGAAGAATGGAATAAAAAAGCAGTGGAGCTTATCAATAAATCGTTCTTATCAGAGGATTTAAAGAAAGATTATCTTCTTACAATACATACACAGATAGAAAGGCTTAAGCAATAGTTTATGAAACACAATTTATCCGGAAAGAAAATATTAGTTATAGGACCTGTATGGCCAGAGTCTAAATCCTCTGCAGCGGGGAAGCGCATGCTTCAGCTGCTGCAATGTTTTAAAGATTGGGGGATGCAGATCTACTTCGGGAGTACAGCGAAAAAGTCTGAGGTGAGTGATGATTTGTCTTGTTATGGGGTGACTGAAGTAGAGCTGTGGTTAAATGATGCGCGTACAGATGAGGTATTAGCTGATCTGATGCCTGATGTAGTGATGTATGACCGCTTTATGATAGAGGAGCAGTTCGGATGGCGTGTGACAGAACAATGTCCTGATGCGATGACGATATTAGATACGGAAGACTTACACTTCCTTCGATTTGGTCGTCAGGAGATGCAGAAAAAAGGAGGAGAGGATATAGAAGAATATTTATACAGTGAACGTACTAAACGTGAACTGGCTAGTATACTGAGATGTGATTTGACTTTGATTATTTCAGAATATGAGTATAAGTTATTGGTAGAGAAGTTTCATATATTACCGAATGCGCTGTTGTTTATCCCTTTTATGGAAGAAGAGGTTACATCAGAGGATATTGGTAATTGGAAACGATATGAGGAGAGAGAGGACTTTGTGTTTATAGGGAACTTTATTCACGAGCCGAATTGGCAAACTGTTTTGAAGCTAAAGACGGTAATATGGCCGCTGTTGCGCAAGAAGTTACCACAGACAAGAATGCATATTTATGGAGCTTACCCTTCTCC
Source organism: Myroides sp. ZB35 (assembly GCF_001865835.1). NCBI lineage: Bacteria > Pseudomonadati > Bacteroidota > Flavobacteriia > Flavobacteriales > Flavobacteriaceae > Myroides > Myroides sp. ZB35. Next base: position 1,574,825 of record NZ_CP017769.1, read on the forward strand.
TAAAGTGATACAACTACACAATGAGCGCGAGAAGTTCTTAGTACACGGTAGAGCAGATGATGCCCTAGAGGTCATTAGTGATGCTAGAGTAATGTTAGCTCCTATACCATTTGGAGCAGGTATTAAAGGGAAGTTTATTGATGCTATGAGAGTGGGTACACCTTCTGTGTCTTCGTCTGTAGGTGGAGAGGCAATGCGTGGGGAATATGAATGGAACGGTTTTATCACAGATGATGTAGAAGAATTCGTAGATAGAGCAGTAGAGCTTTATACAACAGAATCTTTATGGAAAGAGAAGCAAGAATATGGTGTGAAGCTTATCAAGGCGAATTATGATAGTAAGTATTATGGAGACTTATTTTATAGGACTGTCAATACGATGTTTAGCAATTTAAAAGAGACGCGTAGAGCCAATTTTATAAGTGAAGTACTAAGACATCACAGTGTACAGAGTAGTAAATTCTTTGGGATGTGGATACAAGAGAAAACGAGTAGATAGCGTGCCACGGACTATAAAAATCCGCGACAACAACTCGCTATCTACTACATTCTATTAGGTTCAAAAAGCATCAGAGTAACTTCTTCTTTTCCCACAGGTTTATTTTCTACTCCCTTTGGGACAATAATGCATTCGTTAGGATGAAGAGTGATGACTTTATCTCTAAAGTGAAGTTCTAGGATTCCATCTACTACCATAAATAGTTTGTCTTCATGGTCATGTGAATGCCATTCAAACTCTCCTTGTAGCTTAATTAAATTGATGGTGTGATCATTGATATTTCCTAAGTTCTTTAGTTGCCAAAAGTCTTTTAAAGAATCTGATTCTTGAGCTAAGTTTATTTTATTCATTTGAGTCTATTTTAGAAGTATTATCTTTGTTATTTAGAATTAGTAAAAACAACTAAGCAAAGCTAAAGAGGTATACATCTGGTTTTTGCAGTATGATGTTCGTTTTTTGCAATAATAAGATCGTGTATGAGAGTAGGATTAGGATTTGATGACTATAGAAGTGGAGAAGGGTATGTACAGCTGCATAGACAATTGTGTACAGAAGACTTGGATCTACACTTTTATCAAAGTACTCAACAGACTGCGAGTAAGACGTATGTGTATAAGGAACAGCCTTATATACAGCTCCATTATGAGCTGGATAAGGGATATACGGAGTACAAGGCACGATATCAACAGAAGTCTTCTATCTATACAGAAGTAGGGAAGTGTACCTTATTTTATCTGCCTGTACTAGATGGTTATCTATATGATCCTGTATGTGATAGTGCTATAAGCTGTGAGATCGAAATAGGAGAAAATTGGTTAATCCACAACTTGAAAGAGGAGTCTAAGGAGAGTTATCAATTCTTAAAAAATATGTCTCTCAGTGAAATCGCCGTATTAGGAGACGATAGTTTCACAATTACTACTGAGATGAAACAGCTCATTTATGAAATCAATAAGTGTCCTTATACGGGTATGGTAAAAGATTTGTTTATCGAGGGTAAAGTAATGTTACTTCTGGCATTACAGTTAAATCAGGTGCAATCTGATGTAAACCAAAAACACGCTCAGCGCATACATGCTCAAGATATAAGTAGATTATATGACCTAAAGACGCTCTTAGAGCAAGAGAGTCATCTAAAACATACCATAGAAGAATTAGCGATGCGCATAGGAATGAATCGTACGAAGCTGCAAGCAGGGTTTAAGCAGTGCTTTGGGATGACTATTCACGAGTATGTATTAGAGATGAGAATGAATGAGGCATATCGTTTATTAACGTCTTTCTCTAAGGGGACCTATAGTATAGAGGAAGTAGCTAGATCAGTTGGCTATAAGAACTATGCACACTTCTCTATGATGTTTAAAAAGAAGTTCGGTGTATCGCCTAGTAGTTTTATATAATTCCCCTAAAAAGACATTAATATAACATAAACTAATGGAACACAGAAGACGTTGTTAGGGTACTCGTTATTGTATTTTTTATGCCCTTATCGCATAGTTATCGGATAGTGATTACATAGAGGTCGCATATTTTAGGGTGTTTTTAATGCGATCAGTATGCGATTGTGACTCTATTGTTTCTCTACTAGTAGAATGAAGGGGAAGAAAAAAGGCATAAAAAAAGCGAGTAATTTCTTACTCGCTCTAGTATTATAGTTAATGATGGATTACTTCATCATTTCAGTATAGTATTTGTAGAACAATGGAATAGTCTCAATACCTTTTAGGTAGTTGAATACTCCGAAGTGTTCGTTAGGAGAGTGGATCGCATCAGTGTCTAATCCGAATCCCATCATTACTGATTTAGAACCTAATTCTTCTTCGAATAACGCTACGATAGGAATACTTCCTCCTGAACGTACTGGAATAGGTGTTACTCCGAATGTATCTGTGTATGCTTTAGAAGCAGCTTGGTATCCAATAGAGTCGATAGGAGTCACATATCCTTGTCCTCCGTGATGAGGTTTTACTTCTACGCGTACTCCTGCAGGAGCGATGCTTTCGAAGTGTTTTTTGAATAGTTCCGTGATTTCTTCCCAGTCTTGGTTTGGTACAAGACGCATAGAGATTTTAGCAAAAGCTTTACTAGCGATAACTGTTTTAGCACCTTCGCCTGTATAACCTCCCCAAATACCATTCACATCTAATGTAGGACGGATAGAGTTACGCTCATTCGTCGTATAACCTGCTTCTCCGTATACATCGTCAATATCAAGTTTTTGTTTGTAGTCTTCTAAAGAGAATGGACGTTTAGCCATTTCGTCTCTTTCTTCACGAGATAATTCTTCTACTTTATCATAGAATCCTGGTACTGTGATATGGTTGTTCTCATCGTGAAGAGAAGCAATCATCTTCGTCAATACGTTAATAGGGTTCGCTACAGCTCCTCCGTATAATCCTGAGTGTAAGTCTCTGTTAGGTCCAGTTACTTCTACTTCTACATAGCTCAATCCTCTTAATCCTGTCGTGATAGAAGGTTGCTCATTAGAGATCATTCCTGTATCAGAGATTAAGATAACGTCATTTTTAAGTTTCTCTTGGTTTCTTTTTACGAACCATCCTAAACTTACAGAACCAACTTCTTCTTCTCCTTCGATCATGAACTTCACGTTACATGGTAATGCATCGTTTGCAATCATGTATTCGAACGCTTTTACGTGCATATACATTTGCCCTTTATCGTCACAAGCTCCACGAGCGAAGATTGCTCCTTCTGGGTGTAGATCTGTTGTTTTGATTACAGGTTCGAATGGAGGAGAAGTCCATAACTCAATAGGATCAGCAGGTTGCACATCATAGTGTCCATAAACTAATACTGTAGGAAGAGCTGGATCGATGATTTTCTCACCATAAACGATAGGATAACCAGGTGTTTCGCATAATTCTACTATATCACATCCTGCTTTTTCTAAACTTTCTTTTACTGCTTCAGCAGTGTTGATTACATCTTGAGAATAAGCGCTATCAGCACTGATAGACGGCTTTTTTAATAGTTCAATTAGCTCATCTAAAAGACGTTGCTTGTTTTCTTGAACAAATTGTTTTGAATCTTTCATAATATAAAAGGATACATTGATTTTGTTACTCACAAAGCTAAGAATAAAAAAATACAATTTTTTTCTTGCAGATAAAAAAACCTGTTGTATATTTGCAACGTCTTAAAGGAACATGATGTTCCGCTAGATTTCGCGGGTATGGTGAAATTGGTAGACACGCCAGACTTAGGATCTGGTGCCGCAAGGTGTGAAGGTTCGAGTCCTTTTACCCGCACAAAAAGCCTCTTCATTTGAAGAGGCTTTTTTTATGGAATTATTTTAGGAATCATTTATTTTTAAAAGTCTCTGTATAAGAGTTTTAAAAATAAATGATTTTTTTATTATTTAAGATTTGTTTTTAAGCAAAAAAATCTATTATATTTGCCACGTCTTAAAGGAACAGGATGTTCCACTGATTCGCGGGTATGGTGAAATTGGTAGACACGCCAGACTTAGGATCTGGTGCCGCAAGGTGTGAAGGTTCGAGTCCTTTTACCCGCACAGAAAAGCCTCTTCAAACGAAGAGGCTTTTTTATTGGTGTAAAGTTGTGGCTTAATTAATTTTTTTGTGGCAATACAATAATCAAACACTATATAGGTAGTGTGAGAGTTTACACAATTATTTTGTATAGACCTACTCGTATTCGTTTTAGCTTTTAGAGAATATGTTTCTTGATATTATCATTGATTAGAAATTATGTATCATCTTTTTTTGTAAATTTCATTCTTTAAATATTGAATTTAGACGAATGGTGTGACTTTTGTGTGAAGTGGAGTCTAAATTATAATGTCTAAGGATTAATCAAGGAAAAAGGAATGGAATTAAAAAATTTGCTGGCAACTGTATTAGAGTTTGAGTTATATACGAGTAAGTCTATCAGTATTACGATAGGTACCTTATTATTCATCGCATTCACGCTTATGATTACTAATGTAGGGGTGAGGCTGTTGAAAAAAGCATTTATACGTATGGCTACTCCTGATGTAGCGGCTAGGCTAGGGAGTGTTTTTAATTTTATTAATTACTTTATTTACCTGATTATGATTTTCTTTATCCTGAATGTAGTAGGGATAAATATCAGTATGTTTTTGACTACTTCAGCCGCTCTATTTGTTGGTTTAGGATTTGCACTACAAGATATCTTTAGAGATTTGATAGCAGGTATTTACATCTTGTTTGACAAGACATTGAACGTTGGTGATGTGGTAGAGATCAGAGGTGAGGTGGCTCGTGTGAAGGTCATTAACCTTAGATGTACTATCGCTGAGACACGTAATAGAAAAGATATCGTGATTCCGAATAGAAAACTGATAGACGATATTATGAATAACTGGACGCATGAGGATCCTGTGATACGTGCCAGGATTAATGTAGGTGCGTTTATAGGGACGGATGTAGAGTTAGTCAAATCGGTGCTATTATCATGTGTAGAGGATAATGATGAGGTGCTAAAAACACCTAAACCTATAGTGTTTATAGATGAGTTCGGAGAATCTTCTATCCGTTTTATCTTGTATTATTTTATAGATAACGCTTTTGATAACGATCGCATCGGTAGTGAGATCCGCTTTGAGATAGACAAGAAATTTAAGGCGAATAATATAGAACTACCTGTGCCTGTACTCAAATTAAAACAAGGTGCTGAGTCTGTGTAAAAGTTATAGCTTCTAGAAGTATTCAATATCAATAAAAGGATTAATTTTGCTTTTTTCTAAAGAGAGATGGCTTCTAATAAAACTAATTCAAATCCTATGTCTGCTGTGGGGGCTAGACCAAAGAGAAAACCTCCAACAAAACGAAAACCTTCTAGAAAGAAGAGTACTAAATCATCTACATGGACTACTGTGAAGTGGGTGGTCATCATCGTGGTATTAGTGGGAATAGGTATTTGGTTTGGGTTACATTTTAGAGAGGGAATACGCTATTTCTTTAGCTCTGATGACAAGTCAGAAGGCAAGTCTATCTATGATGTGCGTACTGTAGAGGTGTTGAATAGACATGATAGTATGCTAGTCGGCTTCGATGTGTCCCATTATCAAGGGGTGATCGATTGGAAGGTGGTGGATTCTGTAGCTGGTAAAGCTTCTCTTGACTTTGTGTTTATTAGAGCGACTATGGGTAAAGATGGCAAGGACAAGGCTTTTCATCTAAACTGGAAAGGTGCTAGAGCAAATCACTTTATTAGAGGGGCATATCACTATTATCGTCCTGATGAAAATTCGACAGAGCAAGCAGAAAACTTTATCAAACTAGTGAAAATATCTGAAGGAGACTTTCCTCCTGTATTAGATATAGAGGATATGCCTAAAGAGCAGTCTATGGAGAACCTTAGAAAAGGACTGCAGAACTGGATCAAGCTAGTGGAAGCGCATTACAAAGTAAAACCGATCTTGTACTCGGGAGAGAATTACTATACACATCATCTTAAGGAATGGTTTCCTGATCATGTGTTATGGATCGCTAATTACAATTTCTTTGTTGAAGAAATAAAGCCTGACTGGCATTTCTGGCAATTTACAGAGAAAGGTGTTATCAATGGAATAGATGGTAAGGTGGACTTAAATATCTATAATGGAAATAAGGCAGATATACGAGAGTTACTCGTGCCTTAAAGTGCTTTTAATTCCAAATCCGCATTAGTCAAATACTGCAAAGCAATTCTACTTCATAGCTCCTTTATTAGTTCTAAAATCATACTAATGTATGCTTGTGTCACTAATTCAGACCTATTTTGTATAATAACTTTTCGTTTATATGTCTATCGCGTATTTTGGGTTTAATCTTCTAGATAGGGTATACAGTGTCCCACTTTCTGCTACCATATACACTCATTATCGTCATAATAGGGCGTTATAAGCAATATTGAAAAGAACATAAATAAGGTTATTTACTTTTGTGCTGTATCTGATTTAGATTGGATACACTGTAAGTAATGACTTATAGTATGTTCTTTGACATTGTGTATAATCCTAGAATCAGCGTTAGTTAAACCCAGATTAAGCATTAGTCAAATACTGCAAAGCAATTCTACTTCATATCTCTTTCATTAGCTCTAAAACCATACTATAGTATGCTTTTATCTCTAATTCAGACCTATTTTGTATACTTTCTTTTCGTTAATATGTCTATCACTTATTCCAGGATAATATGGGAAAAATAAGGATGTGATGTTATTTTCTAACATCAAGGGCATCTCTTAAGGCATTGCCTATCAGCATAAAGCTTATCACTAGTACAAACATAGCAAAGCCTGGTAATAAGGCTAAATAAGGTTTGCCTAATAAGATATAGTTATAGTTTTCTTTAATCATGGCACCCCAACTAGGTGTAGGTACTTGTGTTCCTAATCCTAAGAAACTTAGTCCACTCTCTACTAGGATGGCAGAAGCAAAGTTAGCAGCTGAAATTACGATGACTGGAGCCATACAGTTTGGCAAGATGTGCTTAGTAATGATTCTGTAGTTAGAATAGCCTAAAGCATGGGCAGCAGTTACGTATTGTTGTTCTTTTACACTGATTACTTGTCCTCTAACTACACGAGCTACTTCTACCCACATCGTTAGTCCAACAGCGATGAATACTTGCCAAAAACCTTTGCCTAAGGCTAAAGTAATAGCAATCACTAGCAGTAGGGTAGGTATAGACCAAAACACATTAATCAACCAAAGAATAAAGGCATCTATCTTTCCTCCAAAGTAACCTGCTATAGCGCCTAATGTGATCCCTATCACTAGAGAGATTAGTACAGCTACAAAGCCTATAGATAAAGATACACGTGCGCCAATAACTAGTCTACTTAGGTAGTCTCTTCCTTGGTTATCTGTACCTAGCCAATATTTCTTTTGTTTGATAATCTCGGATTCTTTAGCGTTGTTTAAAGAACTCAGCGCTATGCTTTTAGTTTCTTCTAGTTGTGGTTGGTTACTATACCCCTTATAGAATAGGGTATCGTTAGTAATGTGATATTCACTAATAGGGATAAATCTAGTAGCTTCTTCTCTTCCAAACCAAAGCTCACTCCAAGTGCGATTCGTGTCTGTAAGAATAGTGATAGTAGATACTGTAAAACCTGGGCTCTGAGAACGAAGGGCAAGGTCTCCTGCGTTAGCGTTCTTAGAGTTGTCAGGGATAATGAAGTAAGCAAAGGCTGCTACGATAGCAATACTTACAATAATCCAAAAACACAAAACGCCCCAAAAATCTTGTTTGAATTTTTGGAGCGCAATCTGTGTATATGATTTGCTAGTGTGAGACATTCTATAATTTAGAACTTACGTTGTTTTTATCACCACTTACTTTATATATTTTCTTTGTGTCTAAGTCTTTTAAGATTTTCACACCTTCTTCGATATAGACATCGCCATTTAGCATCTCATGCCATCTATCTCTTTTGCTTTCAAGTATTGTATCGTTCTTGATTCTAGCTAATTCGCTAGGTAAAGAAGTAAATTTCAATTCGTTTTTATACTTAGAAATAGCTTTGAATTTCTTAGCTTTCTCTTCTACTTCTTTTTGTTTTGCACGATATTTCTCAAGGCTTAATGGAACTTCTTTTTCATCTTTTCTTTCATTGATCCATTGCGCGTTCTCGTCAATCAATTTGAATTGCTCATTAAGGGCAATACGTTCTTTACTTGACTTGATAACAGCAGAGAAATCATTGTTATACGGAGTATAAGTAGCTCTTTCTATCTTGTCCCATGGCATTGCGTTATCCATATCTCTTTCTCCCATGTCGATATAAGAATATCTGTCTGGCAATACGATATCACTCAGTACTCCTTCGCGTTGAGTAGAACCACCATTGATACGGTAGAACTTCTGTAGTGTTACTTTTAAAGCACCTAAATCGCCATAAGGTTGTTTTCTTAATAGGTCATTAAGTGTTATTAAGTTTTGTACAGTTCCTTTACCATACGTGTGTTTACTACCGATGATAACTCCACGCTTATAATCTTGGATAGCTGCTGCAAAGATTTCAGAAGCAGAAGCAGAGAAGTTATTCACTAATACAACTAATGGACCTTCCCATACGATAGGGGTATCTTTATCATCTAGTACTTTTTGTTTTCCTCTAGAAGATTTCACCTGTACTACAGGACCTTCTTTAGAGAATAACCCAACCATTTTGATAACTGTCTCTAATGAACCTCCACCATTGTTTCTAAGGTCCATAATGATACCGTCTATGTTCTGTTGTTTTAGTTCTTTAATTTCTTTTTCAACGTCTGTAAATGCGTTACGACTGTCTTTGTTCTCAAAGTCAATGTAGAATTTAGGTAAATGAATAACCCCATATTTCTTATCACCATCTTGGATAACACTTGACTTAGCGTAAGTTTCTTCCATTTCGATAACTTCACGCATTACAGGGATAACCTTAATCGTTCCGTCTATTTTCTTAATCGTTAAGAATACTGTAGTGTTCTTTTTCCCTTTGATCAGTTTTACAACGTTGTCTAGACGCATACCTACGATGTCGATAGGCTCTTCATCTTTAGTCTGACCAACTTTAAGGATAATATCTCCAGTTTCGATTTCTTTACCTCTCCAAGCAGGTCCACCTGGTACAAGTTCATTAATCTCTACACCTTCTGATTTTTTGCGTAAAACAGCACCAATCCCTTCGAAGCTACCACTCATGCTAGCATCGAACTTCTCCTTGTCTTCAGGAGCAAAATAGAAAGTATGCGGGTCAAAACGCTCTACAATAGAATTTAAGTAGATAGCAAACCAGTCTTTTCTTTCAAGGTCTTTAATGAATTCGAAAACTTCATCATACGATTTTAAAGCACTTTCACGAGCCTCTTTTTCAAGCTGTTCAAAAGATTTCTTTTCAACAGGCTTTTTGTCTTTTGCTTTTTTATCTGTTTTCTTTTCTTCTTTAATGATAGGCTCTCCGAACTCGTCAAACTCTTCTTCTTCCTCTACTTTACCTTCTTGTATTTTAAGATTGTCAGTAATGGTAGATAAGACATTAAGTTTTAGTAGTTTTTTCCAACGCTCTTTTAATTCTTCCGCATCTTTAGCGTAGCCGATATTGTCATAGTCAGCATTTAATACATCGTCTGATTCGAATTCGAATGGTTGTTCAAGAACTTCCGTATAAATACCTTTAGCTTCATTCATACGTTGAGTAATACGCTCATAAGTCAGGTCAAAGAAAGAAAGTTCCTTTAACTGAATCATGTCGTCGATTAAGTACTCATATTTAGAAAACTCATCAATATCCGATTGTAAGAAATATCTCTTCATTGGATCCAATGCTTTTAGATATTCTTTATATACAGTAGCAGAGAATTTATCATCAATCTTTGCTGGATTATAATGTGTGTTTTCTAATATATACGTTACTAATTCTAAAAGAAGCTGATCTTTTTCAGGCGTATCTTTTTGCTGTTTAGGCATAAAACTCCACAGAAGAGCAGACACTCCGATAAGTAGAAGTATAACCTTATAATTTCTTTTCATAAATAGCTTAAAAGTATTCATTAATTAGTTTTGAACTAAAGTAGTTAAAAAAGTAAATATTTATACGATAAGGTCGATAATTATTTGTTAAAACACATAATCGTATAAAAATCCGTAGTTGTTATATGCTTAAACCCAAAATCCGCATCAGTCAAATACTGCAAAGTAATTCTACTTTATAGCTCCTTCATTAGCTCTAAAACCATACTAGTGTATGCTTGTATCACTAATTCTGACCTATTTTGTATAATTACTTTTCGTCTATATGTCTATCACGTATTTTCGGTTAAAACTAAGTAATTTCACAAACAAAATAACATATAATCCTTACATTAGCGAATGTAATTAAAATAAATATATGATGCAAAGACCTTTAATACTTGTTACAAATGATGATGGTATCACAGCACCAGGAATGAGAGCCTTGATAAGTGTGATGAAAGAGATAGGAGAAGTAGTGGTAGTTGCCCCAGATAGTGCTCAATCTGGAATGGGGCATGCTGTAACGATCAATAATACGCTTACGTTAGAAAAAGTAAATATCGACCCAGAGATAGAATTAGAATACGCTTGTTCAGGTACACCAGTTGACTGTGTAAAGATAGCGCTAGGACAAATACTAGAAAGAACACCTGATCTGTGTGTGTCTGGTGTAAATCACGGTTCTAACTCTTCTATCAATGTTATTTATTCAGGAACGATGAGTGCTGCACTAGAAGCAGGGATGAGTGGTATACCTGCAATAGGTTTCTCTTTATTAGATTTTAGTTGGAGTGCAGATTTTGAACAAATAAAACCTTTTATAAAAAAGATTACAACAGAGGCACTTAAACATGGGATTCCAAAAGACGTGGTGTTGAATGTAAACTTCCCAAAGTTAGCTACTGAAGATATTAAAGGAATAAAAGTGTGTAGACAAGCTAAGGCTACATGGGTGGAGAACTTCGATAAACGAGTTAGCCCTCATGGAAAAGAGTACTACTGGTTAGTAGGAGAATTCGTTAACCAGGATAAAGGAGAAGATACAGATGAATGGGCATTGCGAAATGACTATATCTCTATCGTACCAGTGCAATTTGACTTAACAGCACATCAAGTATTAGAACGTATTAATAGATGGGATCTGTAGATGAAAGATAGAATTGTTCATATTCTAATCGGTTTTGTTGGAGGCGTAGTGGCTACTGTAGTTGGTATAGAGCTTTATTTGTTGTTGTTTACTAACTATGAGTTGTTTAGTGATTTTAGTTTCATTAATAACATAGGGTTGGTAGGAAGAATAACAGCGATAGGGAGCTTACTTAATTTGCTATTGTTTACGTTTTTTATTAATCGCAGATTAGATTTTATGGCTAGAGGTTGTATTTTAGCCGTAATTATTTTAACCATAATAACACAGTTAGTGTAGATGAAGTATTATATAATAGCAGGAGAGGCATCAGGGGATCTACATGGATCTAATCTTATGCGATCTATATACAAGAAAGACCCTGAGGCAGAGATACGCTTTTGGGGAGGAGATTTAATGCAACAGGTAGGCGGTAAGCTCGTGAAGCATTATAAAGATCTTGCTTTTATGGGATTTGTTGAAGTGGTACAAAATCTAGGAACAATATTGCGCAATATTAAGTTCTGTAAAAAAGATATCGCATCTTTTAATCCAGATGTATTAGTGTTTATTGATTACCCCGGCTTTAATATGCGAATAGCTAAATGGGCAAAGAAAATAGGTATAGAAACACATTATTATATCTCACCTCAAATATGGGCTTGGAAGGAGAATCGAATCAATGATATCAAAAGAGATTTTGATTTTATGTATGTAATTCTGCCTTTCGAAAAGGATTTTTATGAGAAGAAACATAATTACCCTGTAACCTTTGTAGGACACCCATTAATTGATGCTATTGCAAATTACCGTGCACAGGAGCATGAGGACTTTAGAAAAAAGCACAATTTAGATGATAGACCAGTGATTGCGTTATTACCTGGTAGTAGAAAGCAGGAGATCAGTAGATTATTAAATGAAATGCTTTCTGTAATACATCATTACCCACAATATCAATTTGTAATAGCTGGTGCTCCAGGACAAGAAGCTTCATTCTATGAGACTTTTATAAAAGATCAAAATATTTCGTTTGTATTTAATGAAACGTATGCTTTATTGAATATTGCCCATGCCGCATTAGTGACTTCAGGTACAGCAACGTTAGAAACAGCATTGTTTAGTGTGCCACAGGTTGTTTTATATAAAGGGAATCAAGTATCTTATGAAATAGCTAAACGAATTATAAAATTAAAGTATATTTCTCTCGTAAACCTAATTATGGATGACGATGTGGTTGTAGAGTTGATTCAAGGGGATTGTAATGCTGTGAGAATAGAGCAAGAATTCGCAAAAATCATACAAGGTGAAAAAAGAAATGAAATATTGTTAAAATATAAAGAATTAATTCGTAATTTAGGCGGTCAAGGAGCGAGTGATTATGTTGCGGATGAAATAATAAAAAATCATATGACAAAAAGAAGTTAGTTAACCACCACAAAATAACCAATATGAAAAAGTTTACATTATTATTAATCAGTGTTTTGGGCCTTTCTGGTTTCCATACAATAGAAGCGAAGACAACAAGTAAAGCTGTTTATAGTAGCCCTGTTAAAAAGAAACCTACAGCCGTTATCGCTGAGAGTAAAAATGTAGATGATAAAATACAAGCAGAATTAGACGCTTTATTAGGTGACTTTATGGAGGAGGCAAAAGAAGCAAAGGGGGAGTACTTCGATAATTTGACTAGTCAAGTGTTGAATACCGCTTTTGATTATGAAGGTGTGCGTTATAGATATGGTGGAATGAGTAGAAAAGGTATGGACTGCTCTGGTCTAGTGATGACTGCTTTCGGAGATACTAGTGTGAATCTGCCACGTACCTCAAGTGAAATGGCTCAAGTAGGTGAACGTGTGAGAAAAGCAGAAGCACAGACAGGTGATCTGATCTTCTTTAAAACTCGTGGCAATAGAATTAGTCATGTAGGAATAATCACTGAAGTATTAGATGACGAAATTAAGTTCATTCATTCTTCAACTAGTAAAGGAGTAATTGTGTCTTCAACAAAAGAAAATTACTATAGTAGAACTTTCGCACAGATTAACCGTGTTGTTCTAGAAAGTATGAATTAAGATTACAAGAATTCAAAAAATAATATTAAGCTCTATCCATCAGGATAGGGCTTTTTTTATGGTATTCACTATATTTTTAGAATTGCTGATACTAATCAAAGAATCAGTTATTTTGGAAAGGGTTTTGATACTTATTGTAAGTATGAAGCCTATTAAATTCTCTTTTTTATTTTATTCTCTATTCCTTTTTTTGGGAATATACTTAGACTTACCTATAAGTACTTTTTGGGTGATAGCCACTTTATGTATTCTTCTATTTGTATTGACAATGTCATTAATGAATAGATATGTACATTTTCCGTCTTGGTTTACGGGGAGTAAGGATATTGTATTATTTGTCAGTCTCTTTTTCTTTTTAGGTGTTGGGTTAAAAGGTTTGGTTAAGAATCAATATGATTCTGAGTTACTAAAAATAGAGACATATCTAAATAAGCCTAAAAATAGTAGAATAGATATAAAAATAACAGAGACTCTTAGTAATAAAACGAACAAACGATTTATAGGAGAATTGATTAGAGTAGGTGATACAGTGTGCAGTAATAAGGTTGCTCTTTATTTTAATGAGCGTCAAGATTCACTTGTAGTAGGAGATGTCATTAGTTATTATGGCAGGGTAGGGAGTATACAACAACCGAAGAACTTTGGCCAGTTTGATTATCGAAAGTATATGCAAGGTAAGGGAATCTTTATTCAAAGTTTTGTAGGAGATTACTTTGTAGTAGGACATGGAGTACATTGGCGATATGAAATTTTAAAGATAAGGAGGTATTTAATAGACAAGATATATAGCGACTTTATTGTTCTTAACGAGAATACTAAAGGTCTATTAATGGCTCTGTTAGTAGGGGAAAAGTCATATATAGACTCTACTATTATTAATCAGTTTAAGGAAGTAGGTGTTATGCATGTATTAGCTATTTCAGGATTGCATGTAGGACTTATCTACTTAGTTCTTGCCCGAAGTTTATTCTTTTTACCTAAGAAGATAAGGAGTATTGTGATACTTGTATTGCTGTGGTTCTTTGTCTTTTTATCAGGTTTCTCAGCTTCAGTATTTAGAGCGGTCCTCATGTTTACGATTTACCTTGTTAGTCAACTCCTAAGAAGAAATCAGAATTTAGAGCACAGTATCGGTTTAGCCTTATTCTGTAGTCTATGTATATATCCTTATTGGGTATATGATCTCGGTTTTCAGTTAAGTTATTTAGCTGTTATTAGTATAGTCTATATTCACCCTCTATTTAAGAAGCATTATTCTAAGCATAAAATAATCCAGTATATTCAAGGAATTATTTATATCTCCATAAGTGTACAGATTGGTTTGATACCTATTCAGTTATATTATTTTCAGCAGTTTTCTTTTCTGTTTTTATTAGCTAATCTAATTGTCATACCGTTAATAACAGTACTTATTATTTTAGGGATGGTCTATTTGATTGTGATGTGGATTGAAAGTATATCTATAGCAGTTGGTTTTTGCCTTAATGTGTTAACGGATCTAATGTACCGCTTAATAGAACTAGTGTATCGTTTGGATTATTTCTCTTATCAGAATGTACAGATAGGCTTTACACAAATGTCTTTAATCTTGATTCTTATAGGAGGAGTATTACTTACTTATTATCAGAAGAAATTGAGATATATAGTAGTAGGGGTATTACTATGTAGTGCTTTACAGCTAGGTGCTACTTTAGGATCGAGTAAAGAAGATACTTTGGATACTGAAATTGTGGTTCCATTCATGTCTAATAAGAATAATAGATCAATATGGATTAGAGACTATGATACTGTACATGTATTAATGAATCTTATTGATAGTACTGACCAGAGATATCTACGTGATTTAGATAAATATGTACAAGAGTATGGTTTAGATAAAGTCATGTACCATCCATTAGAGGGGATCGTACCGAATACTCAAGACAAATTGCTAATTATAGATACTGATAGGATAGCGTATAATGGAGTATTAGATGCTTCTGTTGTATTATTCTCTGGGCAACCTAATATTAACTTTGAGCGAATGCTAGAAGTGAGGTTACCTAAATTAGTGATCTTTCATAATTCAGTCCCTTTTTGGTTTAAGAGAAAGTGTATTGATATATGTGTAAAAAAGAATATCCCTTTCCATGATATGTATGAAAAGGGATATTGGTCTTCTTTATTATAATGATCTTAAATCTGTTGTAATAGTTGTTGAGGGGTTTGGTACCCAACGATTACTTTAGTCACATCACCTTTTGTACCGAAGATAACCATAGAAGGGTATCCAGGTATTCTTAAGAACATCGTGAAGTCATGTGTAGCATTTCTACCTTTTCTTTCACTGTTGTATCCAGGGTTTGTGTACTTTGTTCCTTTGTAGTTTATTTCTTCATTACCTTCTGCATCAAATTTCACAGCATAGTAATTCTTGTTGATATACTCGATTACTTTAGCATCACTAAAAGTATTTTTGTCCAGCATTTTACAAGGTCCACACCAGTCAGTAAAAGCATCCATAAAGATAGGTTTAGCTTCTTTCTTTTGTGCTGCGATAGCTTCGTTAAACGACATCCATTTTATTTCTTGAGCATTAGCTGTTAATCCTAAGAAAGTAATGGTAAGTAATAAAAACAGTTTTTTCATATTTCTTTTAATATTGTTATTATTTGACCCCGTGCATTAATTTCTTCAACACTGGGTTAAGAGCAATAACTAACAATCCCGCTACAATAGGCACTATAGTGAAGATTAAGAAGAATACTGATAATGAGTATTGTTCTGTAATAGTTTCTATTTGTCCACCTAATGTGGCAGCTAAATTGTTTCCAATTGCGATTGCAAGATACCACATTCCGAACATTAGTGCAATCATTCTTGCAGGAACTAATTTAGAAACATACGATAATCCTACAGGTGATGAGAATAATTCTCCTAATGTATGGAAGAAGTAAGCAAAAACTAACCACATCATAGATACTCTCGTACCTTCTGTAATTCCATGTGATCCATATGCTAATACTCCGAATCCGATAGCCATAATAATTAATCCTAGTCCATACTTAATAGATGCAGGAGGGTTAAATCTAGAATCCCATAACTTAGATACTAGAGACGCTAATGCAATAATAAAGAATGAATTAAGGATAGAGAACCACGAAGCTGTTATCTCTACTTGATTATCTTTTATTTCTGTTATCTCTGCTTGTACTATTTCAGTTTCTTTATTTGCTTCAGTAAACTGTTTAGTTAGATGTTCTTTTTGTTTACTATCAAGGATATTAAAGTTACCTAACTCTTGAAAGATTTCTACTTTATCCCCTTTCGTTAATGTTGCTAACTGTGATACTACAGCAGTATGTTTGACCACATTATCTCCTTCTTTAGGTTGGTTAGCAGCATGTATCGCTTTATAGTCATAGATAGGCTCATTGTGCTTATCTAGAATAGGCTTACCTTCTCTGTCTACTTTTTGAACTTGGATTGCATCATAAGTAACTTCGTATGCATGTAATGACCAGTCTCTGTTAAGCATCCAGATAGCTGATGCCCATACTCCCACAAAAGTAATCGCTAATATAATGTTAGATAGTAACGCTTTCTTAATTGTCTGTTTTGCTAATAAAATAAGTACCCAAGAGATAATTAGTAAGGGCACTATCGTCAGTAATGAGTTGAAGATATTAAATAATAATGCTTTGTCTCCAGATAGAATTCTCTGTGTATTATCACGTGCGAAGATGATTAGCGATGTAGCTCCTTGTTCAAACGACATCCAGAAGAATATCGTAAAGAAAGCAAAGATGATAACCGCTATCATACGATCTCTAACTACTTTAGCATATCTCATTATTCGTGATATAATTAACCACATCAATATTAATAGTCCTGTGACAACAACTACTGCCTGACCATCCATACCGAATATTTCAGCAGGGAATAATCTAATCTTACCTACGATATAGAATACATCACTAAATGCATATAAGAATCCAATGATAGTAGTAATAGCTATAAGTATGTAGTCTAATGTAGTAAATGGATTGCGTTTCAGTTCATCCTGTTGAGCAGGTGTTAAGTCTTTCGTATCTACAGGTGTGTCTTCTTTTATTTCTGTAGATGTATTAGGAACATCACCTATAGCTCCGAAGATAGGTTTAGCAAACCAAAATTGTAGTGTACCTAGTAACATGAAGATACCTGCTAAACCAAATCCATAGTGCCATCCGATACGCTCTCCGATATATCCACATAGCATCATACCAAAGAATGCTCCTGCATTAACTCCCATGTAGAAGATTGTATAAGCTCCATCTTTTTTCTCAGGGAATGATTTATACATCTCTGATAGGATAGAAGTCATATTTGGTTTAAAGAATCCTGTACCTACTACTAATAGTACTAATCCTAGATACATAAAGAACTCTGTCTCAAAAGTCATAGAGGCATGCCCTAGCGTCATAATTAGTGAACCAATTACTACAGCCCATCTATAACCTAGATATTTATCTGCTAGGATACCTCCGAAGATAGGGGTAATGTATAATAACATGGCATAAGTAGCGAATATAGCTCCTGCATCTACTACACTCATTTCCCATCCAGGGTTGAGGCCTATGACAGACATGGTTAAGAATTGAATCAATAATACGCGCATTCCGTAGAATGAGAATCGCTCCCACATCTCTGTAAAGAAGAGAACGAATAATCCTGAAGGATGTCCCAGAACTTTACTGTCGAAGAAGTTCGGCCGGTCAGTAGTAGAGTTTTCCATAATGTAATTTTAAAAGTCTAGTTTGTGGTTAGTTATAAGATTGTGTTTAAGACATAATCTCATGTCATAAAGGCTAAAAATAGTAAAATAAACTTAAGATTAATTGTTTTACTAAAAAATATAAATAGTTTTTAGTGAGAGATTAGTATTTATAGTTCGTTTTTATTCACTATTCTTAATTCTATTGGTTCATATTGCGATATGATAGAATAAAGTATAATCAGATTAAGTGTTTTTATATAAAATAGTAATTGTTGTAAAATAAAGTAATTTGCGGTTATGCTAAATTTAGCATACTAATCTGTAATGAAGAGTTGATCCTAACTTCGTCAGCATATAACTATATTGAGATCATGATGATATACTTCTATATAGATTATTCGGGTAGAGATAGAGTATCATTCGGTAAAGTACCTTTTATCCCTTGTAGTTATTAGTTATTACCGAATGATTTCCGAAGTTACTTCATTTTGTTTAATGATAGTGGTTGAATATGAGGTTGTTAATGTTTTATTGAACGTTCAGAATAGGGCAATAAGAGATTATGGAGTCATTAACTCCAAATGAGGGCATTAGTAGACGATTTGTTGTTAGTTGTGTTTATAGAAGTTGATATGGAGCCTCTTTAGCACACGCTAGTATAGAGAACTAGATAATGTATAAACATAAAAAAACGCCTTAGATTACTAAGGCGTTTATATGAGTATTTATTGATTTGCTTTTTTCTGTTCTAGAGGTCTGATGACTAGTCTGTCGTAGATGACTAGTGTGACCACAGAGAACATCCCGATACCGAATACCACATACCATATCTTGTTTGGATTATAAGTGCTCCATAGCATATCTACCATCTCCCAGTGAGACATGCTTAACTTCTGTTCTGCTAAAGCGAAGTATTCATTCTTAGAGAATGGGAAGTGTACTTGGCTAATGTCAATACCTTTATTGATAGCGTATTCTTTAAAAGAGGTAGCCACTTGTGACCAATCTACGCTGTCCGCTTTAAGGTTAAACTGTTTTTCGAAGGCAGATAGGGACATATTTAGAGTCTTTGATCCTTGTTCTATAAATTGTTCATGTGTTACCACTTCCGGCATTTCGATGCTTCTAGTAGCCATCTCACGTTTTAGTAGTGATAGTTTATCTGACCATGATTGGTATAGACTTCCTGAGATAAAACTTGTCACGAAGTAACTAGCTGCCACAGGTAAGAAGTAAGTCCCTTGATATAATCCGTCTTTTCCTTTAGGAGTAATTAACGCGATGAATGATGATACAGTAGGACTAGACATCATCTCTCCGATAGAGAAGATCATCGTACCTAATATAGTAAACAGTGGATTGTGCGTATAGAACGTAAGTCCTACTCCTATACTCGCGATTATAGCACCTCTGATTACTGCGTTGATATGGCGCATCTTCGTCACGAAGAATGAGATCGTCACCTGACAAATGATAATCATGAATGAGTCAACATTAGTGAACCACTCAGGTTTTACCTGTCCATCTTGAGTCATAAGAGTACCTAAGAACGGAATGTTTTCGTTTAGCCAATCACTGATAGATGATGAGTTCACCCAGTCTTCGATGAAGTTAGGCAGTGTGTTGAACAGTTGGTTAAACATCGTCCAGAACCCAATCATTAATAATAATAGTATTCCTAGACGTACATCTTTTAGCGCTTCGAAGATCCCTAATACAGAATCTTTAATCGCTTTACCGATAGAATCTTTAGGCTTCTCTACTTTAGGATCCTTATAGAATAGTAATAGGATTACTAGGTTGATCGCGATCACGATAGCAGCTTGGATAAAGATGATTCTCCATCCATATGTAGTACGTAAGCCTGATGACATCGCAGGTCCGATAAACCCTCCGATATTAACCATCATGTAGAATATACCGAAACCTAGTGTACCCGTAGACTTATCTGTATCTCTAGCGATGATAGCTGAGGCTACAGGCTTAAAGAAGGCTGCACCTACTGCTACTAGTAGGAATACTAGGTATACACTCCAGTAGCTACTTACTTCTCCTAGTAGATAGTATCCAGTGATCATGATGATGAAGGAGATCATTAGAGATAGTTTATATCCTATACGATCTGCTATCACACCGAATAGGAGCGGTAGGAAGTATAATATACCTACTATATTCCCCATGATATTTCCTTTCTGTACGTGGTCAAAGCCCAGTCCTCCTGTATCAGTAGAACCTACTAGATATAACCCTAATAGGGTGTATATCCCATACCATGCCCAGCGTTCCATCAACTCCATAAAGCTGGCTATCCAGAAATTCTTTTTGAATGACAGTAGTGTTTGAACGAATGATTTATTATTCTCAGACATAATTGTTAGGGTAGTTTAATTGAGGAGTGTAAGTTAAAGGGTAAATTTTAGTTAGCCAATGTTTTTTTGTGTTTTGTTTGGCTGTGGTTTTGAGCTGTATTTATGTCCATGTCTTAGGTTATAGGTTAGGGGTAGAATACAGTGTATCTCTGTTAAATATGGAATGTAAAGGAACTGTATACAGTTAGCACAGTGTCCCACTTTCTACTACCATATAAGGGCAATAGTAGTCATCAAGAGTCAAAATAATCAGTATTTAAAATCAACGTAGGAGGATGTGATAAGTTTGTCCTGAGATTATTCTCATTCGTTCTTTGATATAGTGAAATGAAAAAGCGCTTTAGGCAACTAAGGCGCTTTTATTATATTAAACCAAAATCTACATTAGTCAAATACTACAAAGCCATTCTACTTCATAGCTCTTTCATTAGCTCTAAAACCATACTATAGTATGCTTGTCTCGCTAATTCAGACCTATTTTGTATAATTACTTTTCGTTGATATGTCTAGTGCAAATTTTGGTTTAAAAAGAATAATTTACACTGAGTAGTAGTTGTCTTCCTAATAGCTTATAGGTCGTAGAGGTACTGCTGTAGTCTGTTAAGGCGTAGTTTGCATACGTCTTAGTATTAAAGAGGTTCGTTAACTCTAGACGAGCGTTCCACTTCGACTTATTAGGGATATACGCAATATTAAAGTCTAAAAAGGTATAATACTTACGTGTAGGTGCCACCTTATCGAAAGAATATAACTCACTGATAAGGTTTAAGAAGAAGGTATCTTTCAGTTTATATTTAGCAGTCAGTTTAGTTTCTGTGTCTATAAAGCGCTCAGTGCTAATGATGTTCATATATGTAGTAAACCAATTCGTACTTATGGCATAGTTAAGCCTTGATCTAAGGTTAGACTTCAGTTCTATTCCATAGGTAAGTGATGTACTTCTGACCCGTCTCGTGTCAGAATCATTTAGTGTGTTATAGAAGTCAGCTTGATTGGTGTTTAGACTCAGTTTTAGGTTGTGTTTTAGCTTTTGGAAGTAATATTCTGTAGAGGCTAGTATGAAGTAGCTCTCATTGTTCTTTATAGTAGATATATGGCTCTTCGTATGATTAGGATAGATATAGTTATTCTGTGTATAAAAGTCGTTGTACTTATTATACGATATCGTCACCGTAGAGAATGACCTATCATGGTAGTTCCCTAATGTATAGGTTAGACCTACTGCATTATTTGTGAAAGGATCAAGGTTCGTAGCTCCTCTTAAGAAGCTTCTATACGATGTCTGTATATACCCATCATAGGTTTTGGCAGCATTGATATTGGTATAACCGTATTTATAATAGATGTCTATTTTGTTCTTGTCATTAATTCTTTTCTCGATAGAGAAGTGTGGGCTTATGACTAACTTCTGAAGGCTGTTATTCGTAGTTATTGATTTCAGTCTATTGTCAAATAAGGAAGCCGAGATACTTGTCCCCATACTCCACGTACCCCATGTCATCTTCGTCAATGCTTTTGCATAGAGTTCGTTTACTTTTAAGGTTGAGTTATTCTTGTTAGTATAGGTGTCATCATCTGCTAAGTTGTTTAGACTGTAGAGATGTGTGTTCGTGTTCGTATTCCCTAGCGTGATGTGAAGTAGGTGGTTACCTTTCATCATTCCTTTATAACTAGCCTGTATAGTGTGATAGTTCATTTTATTCTGAACGAGTTGACAGAATGGGGCTGTCGCATCCTGTATATAGATATTAGGTGTATTGATATAATCCTGAGTGTTCTGCTCATAGATATTCTTATAGCTAAGCACTAAAGCTTCTCTATCAGATAGTTTAGTGGTGTACTCTAAGTTCTGTTCTACTCTTTTGTTCTGATTATCTAGAGCTTGATTATTCGAAATATCGTTGTAGCGTACATCACTATTGATTTTACTATTTGAGATATTGCCTTTTAGATCATATTTCAGTGTAGAGGTTTTATTGATATCGTAGACCATATCTCCTTTTAGAAACGAGAAGTTACTTCTGTTCTTATTGTTCATCATTTCTATATTGTGATAGGAATGATCTGGAGTATATAGAGTCTGATCCATAGACCTTTTGCCTAGTAGAGTCTCTTTATTAAACAGTCCTGATATCTTCACTTCTACTTTAGGAGATAGAGTCACAGCCGTGTTGATAGAAGCAAACTGGTTATTGTTATCCTTATATCGATGGTTTCTGAGGCTTAGTGAGATATTGTCAATATTGATAGGATTAGATAGGGCAGTAGGAGTTGCTATTTCCCCTTTATTACTATTTAGAAACGAGCTAAGGTCGCCCGTAGCATCATAGCTAATATTGTTAGACTGTAAGATAGAGTAGAACTTCGTCTTTTTGCCAAAGTTCATGATGTTTGATCTTACACCATGTACCTCTTTATCACGTACACCAGCTCCCGCCTCGACATTGCCAAACCATACACGCTTAGCCTTTTCACTGAGTTTAAGGTTAAGTGCTATTTTCTTAGCAGGGTTTAGATCTGTCAGGTGTTTGTTCTCAGAATAATTTTGTAATAGTTCTACTTCTTCTACCGGATTGACAGGCATATTCTTAGTCAGCACTCTGTATCCTCTATCGAAGAGGTCTGTGCCATCTACCATGACCTTTTCTACTTCTTGATTATTGACACTGATCTTCCCATCAGTACTAATCTCTAGCCCTGGTAGGTTCTTGAGTAGGTCTTCGATGACGCGTTCATCTCCTTTAGAGAACTGTTTGACATTATAGACTACAGTATCCTTCTTCACTGTGATGGGTGAAGTAGCCTTAATGGTGATCTCGTTGAGTACTTCCGCAGAAGAGAGTAGGTATAGGGATGTGTCTAGGCCATAGTTGTTCTTAGTAGCATCTAGGGCAATAGTCGTTTTCTCTATTCCTATTTTTTGTATCGTAAGTTGAGAGGCAGTAGGGTGGTTCACTACATTCTTAAACTCTACTAGTCCTTCATTGTTAGAGGAGGTATACGCTAAGGTTTTATTGTTTTGATCTTGTAGAAATACTGTTGCACGGATTATCTCTACACCCTGACTATCTAGTAGTCGTGTAGAGATATGCTGTGCTTGCGTAGTTAAAGTAAACAGAACAAGTAATATAAAAGTTATGTTATTCTTCCCACTCATATTTGCGTTCGAGTTCACTGTTTTTTAAACGTTCAAATTGATTAGGATCTGTCATGACCTCGAGTATCTCTACGCCAGGTATATTGCCAAAAGGATTGCGATGAGGGCCATTGACTAGTCTATCAAGCTCTTTGTAGTATTTCTCTTGAAATGATTGGATAGACTCGTTGGCACGACTAACGTCATATCTAAAAGGTAATATCTTGAATTTGTTGACTTCTATATTCTGTATGCTCCAATGGTATCTGTGTTCATCATCATAGAGCTCAAATACTAAACCAGGTAAGTTATTGAACTTCCAAGGGCCTACTTGTACAGGATAGTCAGTAGAGTACCATGCCGTATAGTTTCTCCCTCTAAAGCTTAATGTAGCCTTGTGAAGTGCGATTTGTTCTGCATTGGTTTTGGTCTCATCGTGTAGTTGCCAATCCATTTGAGGAATATCTTCCTTGATAAAGTATCGCGCTTCCCAAGGCTTTATTCTTGAATAGAGCAGGTTCTTCTTAAAGTCAAAGTAGAAGAACTCTTCAAATTCTTGTTTATCGTAAATCACTATTTCATTTGGCTCTCTGGGAGGCTCTTTAGTGAATTTGTATTTGCCATTAATGTATAGACTTTTATCTTCTTTAGGGCTAATGTATAGTTTGTCTTCTGCTGAGATGATATGAGCATCAGAAGTTGTTGTCTTTAGATAAGTGATGCCGTAATTGGTATCTTGGGCATATCCAATAACACATAAGAATAGAATAATAAATAAGTAATAGGTTGATTTATACATATCTAAGTTTTAGTTCTTGTTAGAACGTTGTGTATAGATCAGATATTGTAAATATTATTAATTAAATCTTAAAAACTAAGGAAGGAAAGCTGGTTCGTTTTATTGTTTTTATTTGTTTATTGAAAGTATTGCATAAAAAAAGCGCCTTAGTTGCCTAAGACGCTTTTGTATATTAGATTAGAATAGATAGTGAACTATCTAACTTCTTGCATAAGTTTTTTCATAAGTGGAGAAAGTGCGATTAACACTACCCCTGCGATTACTGCATATAATCCTAAATCTTTATACCCATCAGTATACGCTAATAGAGCATCATAGTTAGGATGGTTACCAGTAGCTATTTCAGAACGACTCTTAGACATAGCAGCTCCTAAGATACCTGCTACATACTGTCCGTAAGCACTAGCTAAGAACCACATACCCATCATCATCCCTTGTAGATTAGCTGTAGAAAGTTTAGTCATGATTGATAGACCAATCGGTGATAAACACAGCTCCCCTAAAGTAATAATCAATAAGGCAAAAGTAAAGAAGTCTAATGATGTCATACCTGCTGCGTCAGCGAATAGACGTGTAGCAAATAATGCATAGTATCCAGCTCCTAATAGGATAAATCCTAAACCGAACTTCATTACTGTATTTGGCTCTATTTTCTTCTTAGCCATCCAGATCCATAATAGACCTAAGATAGGTGCGATGAAGATGATGAAGAAAGCTCCTCCTGAGTTATTCACTCCGTTAGGATCTAAGTGCATACCTAGTAAATCAGAGTTTAAGTTCTTCGCTGCGAAGATGCTTAATGATCCTCCTGCTTGCTCATAGATACCGAAGAATAGAATAGAGAAGAAGATAAATACTAGGGCAGCGATAATCTTTTTACGCTCCGCACTAGTCAGCTTCGTCATTTCATAGAATAAGTAGATTAATGCTAATGGTCCTACTGTGTACATAAAGTATGCAGTATAGTCTGTGTTATCAATCATGAATACGATAACAGGTACCATCGCAAACGTAAGGATGTATGTCCCTACTTCTTTCCATAAAGGCATTTTAGTCTCACTACCATCTTTAGCTACTTGCATAGGCTGTAGTCCGATAGGTCCTAAATGACGTTTTGTAAAGATGAAGTTGATTAAACTCACTAACATCACGAAAGCAGCTAAACCAAAAGCTACACTCCAACGGTTCTCTACAGCGATAGAGTCTTGGAATAAGTGTCCTTTACCGATAGCGATACATAAGTATCCTCCGATAAGTGCTCCTAAGTTAATCCCTGCATAGAATAATGAGAAACCAGCATCAGTACGTTCGTCCCCTTTTTTGTATAAATATCCTACCATAGTAGAGATATTCGGTTTAAAGAAACCTGTACCAATTACAGTAAATGCAATACCTACGAAAAAGTAAGCGTGTGGATCTATAGCTAGAATAATACTACCTAAGATCATCATCGAGCCTCCCCAGAAAAGAGATTTACGGAAACCTAAGATTTTATCAGCGAAAATACCTCCTAAGAATGTGAATGCGTAAACGAATGCTTGTGTAGCTCCATACTGTAAGTTAGCTTGTGCTTCTTCAAAGTGTAGTTGGTCGATCATAAAGAAAACCAACATTCCTCTCATTCCATAGAAGCTAAAACGCTCCCACATCTCTGAGAAGAATAAGCTCCAGATTTGCTTAGGGTATTTACCTGAGAAATTCTGAATCTCTTCTAATGTCTGTTGTTGACTCATTTTTTTTAGTTATTTATTATTGTGCAATGCACTGTGTTCTTATCGAACACCGTGCATTAGTTTTTTCAATAATGGGTTCACTAGCATTACCATGATTGCTGCTGCAAAAGGTATTAATGTGAATAGGAAGAAGAAGTGACTAAGTGAGTACTCTTCTTTAATATTTTCGATTTGTCCCCCTAAGATGGCTGCAAATTTCTGAGCAATAGCTAAGGCTAAATACCACATACCGAACATGAATGCAAGCATCTTGCCAGGTACTAGTTTAGAAACATAAGACAGTCCTACAGGTGAGATAAATAATTCCCCTAAGGTATGGAATAAGTACGTTAATATTAGGAATATAATCGACATTTTTACTCCGTCAGTAGCTCCCATAGATCCTAAACCTAAGATTAAGAATCCGATAGCTACGAAGATTAATCCGATACCGTACTTAAATGCAGCCGATGGATTATACTTAGAATCCCACAGTTTAGACACTGTAGATGCTAACGAAATAATGAAGAATGAGTTCAAGATAGAGAACCAAGATACAGTGATCTCAGATACTTCTTTATTAAACTCTGCGTTCAACATATAGATAGCCATAGCCCAGATACCAGCAAAACAGATGAATAAAATAATATTAGACATCGCGATTTTTGACCAAGTAGCTTTTGCTAATAATATAAGTACCCATGAGATGATTAACAATGGAATCACTGTAAGACATGTATTGATAATGTTGAAAGCCATTAATGCAGTTCCTTCTAACGATCTGTCTACATAGTCTCTCGCTACAAGTACTAACGATGTAGCCCCTTGTTCGAAACTCATGAAGAAGAACATTAAGAAGAACGCTAATAAGATTACAGCGAACATTCTGTCTCTAATCACTTTTCCATAACGTAAGATACGTGAGATCACTAAGTATAAGAACGTGATAAGGGCTAGGATAGCCATGATGTTCTGTCCTCTTAATGCTTCTGTATCTAAGAATGCAAATAGATCTAGTACTCCGTTTTTAGATAATGGATCATTGAAAGCATATAATAAACCGATTACAGATACGATAGCGATTAAGATATAATCTACTAGTGTGTAAGGGTTTTTAGTATCTTGATCTTCTTTGATTTGCTCTGGTGTTTTCTCTACTGTAGTGTCTACTTTTTTAAGCTCACCTAAGTCTCCCATTAATGGTTTAGCTAACCAGAATTGGATTGTACCTAATAGCATGAAGATACCTGCTAATCCGAATCCGTAGTGCCATCCTTTAGTCTCTGCTAAGTATCCACATAGCATCATTCCGAAGAAAGCACCTGAGTTTACACCCATATAGAAGATGGTATACGCAGCATCTTTTTTGTCTGGTAATGATTTGTACATTTCTCCTAAGATAGAAGGCATATTTGGTTTAAAGAAACCTGTACCGATCACAAGACATGCAAGTCCTACGAAGAACCATAGTTTAGAAATTCCTTCTGCAGCCATCGATGCGTGACCTAAAGTCATGATGATAGCTCCGATAATTACAGCCCATCTAGAACCGATATATTTATCTGCAATAACTCCACCCAAGATAGGTGTTAAGTATAATAGCATGGCATAAGTACCGTATAGTGCACCTGCTTGTTCTGCTGACCATCCCCACCCTGAGAATGCATCGCCAAAGATAACTTTAGCTGTTAAGAATTGAATTAACAATACTCTCATTCCGTAGAAAGAGAATCGCTCCCACATCTCTGTAAAGAAAAGAACGAATAACCCTGCTGGGTGCCCAAGCACATTAGATTTAAACAGGTTTGAGTTTGTAGCTGTTTCTGCTGACATTTAAGTAAATATTAGTTTGTTTTAGTTCGTACTTATTGGTGATATAGTACTTTGGTTGGTTTTAGGTGTAAGGTTATTTTGGCTTATAAATTGTTTAAGATGAAATTAGTCATCTTTGTATATAATTGTAATCTTGTATTTCCTCCTGAGATACCGTGATTCTTATCTGGATAGATTAGCCAGTCAAAGTCTTTGTTCTCTTGTACTAACGCTTCTATCATAGTCATAGCATTCTGTACGTGTACGTTGTCGTCAGCAGTACCGTGTACTAGTAGGTAACGACCTTTTAGTTTAGAAGCATGTGTGATAGGTGAGTTATCATCATATCCAGCTTGGTTCTCCTGTGGAGTAGTCATATAGCGCTCAGTATAGATACTGTCATAGTATCTCCAGTTAATCACTGGTGCTACAGCGATAGCTAGTTTGAATACGTCGTTTCCTTGTAGGATAGCATTAGAAGACATAAACCCTCCGTAGCTCCATCCCCAGATACCTATTCTGCTAGCATCTACATAAGATTGTTGACCTAGGTATTTAGCAGCGATGATCTGGTCATCTACTTCATATCTACCCAATTGGTTTTGTGTCATTTTTTTAAACTCAGCTCCTCTGAATCCTGTTCCTCTACCATCTACAGTCACTACGATATACCCTTTCTGAGTAAGCATAGCATGCCAATAGTCGTTAGAGTCTAGCCATTTATCAGCTACTTGTTGTGATCCAGGCCCACTGTACTGATACATAAACACAGGATATTTCTTAGCAGGATCAAAGTCTTTAGGTTTCATCACCCAAGCGTTAAGCTGTAATCCGTTAACTGTAGGAATCTGTATGAATTCTTTAGTAGGTAAGTTATAGTCTACTAATTTGCTCTCTAATTCTTTATTGTTTAGAATTTCTTTTACCACTTTACCTGTTTTAGACTGTTGTAAAGTGTAAGTAGGAGCTACTGTACTAGAAGAGTACACATTGATAAACTGTTCGAAGTTAGGGCTGAATATCGCTCTATTCGTTCCTAGTTTCTCAGATAGTTTCTTTTTATTTTTTCCATTAAGGTCTATAGAATACACTCCTCTATAGATAGAACCTTCTTCTACAGACTGGAAATAAAGTTTCTTAGATTTAGTATCGATACCGTAGTAATCCGTTACTTCCCAATTCCCTTTAGTGATTTGGTTTACTAATTTACCTTCTTTGTTATAGTAGTATAAGTGGTTATGACCATCTCTCTCACTTAGCCATACGAAATCGTTGTTGTCTAAGAAGCTAAGCGTAGCTACATCTACATAAGCCTTATCTGTCTCATTTAGAATCAGTTTTTTGCTTAATGTATTTCCATCGATGAAGAATACTTTTAAGTCATTCTGATGTCTATTGATGATTTGAGCACTTAAGTATTGATTGTCATTTGTCCATTTGATTCTAGGGATATAGAAATCGTTGAACTCGCTTAAGTCTACTTTACTTGTCTGGTTAGACTTCACATCGTAGATATGGATAGATACTAGAGAGTTCTTTTCTCCTGCTTTAGGATATTTAAACTTATCTTGAGTAGGATAAAGTCCTGTTCCATATACATCCATTGAATATTCTGGAACGTCAGTCTCATCAAATTTGATATAAGCTATCTTATCTCCATTTTTATTCCAATCAAACATGCGTACAATACCAAACTCTTCTTCGTATACCCAATCAGAGATACCATTGATGATATGATTTTTCTTACCATCATGTGTTATCTGTTGTGTCTTTTGAGAAGCGATATCATAGATATATAAGTTATTCTGATACGCATAAGCTATTTTAGAACCATCATTAGAGAATGTTGGTTCAGATATTTTGTGATCTGCTATTTTAACTAGTGAATTTTTAGTTGGGTTGAACAAATAAAAATCAGTTAAAGCAGAACGACGATAAATAGGAGTGGTGTTCGTTCCTATTAATAATTGTTCTTCTTTATGATCGAAGATATAAGTATCTATCGATTTAATATCTTTAAACGCACTAGTAGAAAAGATTGTTTTTGCTTTTTCTAGTGTTTCGAAGTTATAAAGATTTATTTCTTGGTGGTCTTTAGCAACGCGCTCAATGCGTGAGTATTGATTCGATTTTTCCATCGAATTAACGGATTGCATTACTTTCGTTCTAAATGTGCCGTTCCAAATTTCTTCTTGTGCAATTTGTTTCTGAGCCAACCCAATTTGGGTAGCTATGATACAAAATAGTAGGGTTAGGTTAAGGTGTTTCATTATCTATTTAATCGAAAAAACTTCCAATTTTAATGAAAAAATATGATTTACACCAATTTATTTTTCGAATAAACCAAAAAAAGTCTAATTCTGTTGAAGCTATTTTGGTAATAAAAATCATAATATCATAAACAAAAAGTACTAATAGCTGTTTTTTTAGTTTTTTTAACCTTGTAAGAATGAGTTATCTTTGTGGCATAAACAAAAATAAAGATGGAAGGTAATATTAATGGATTCTCTAAGTTGAGTAAACAAGACAAAATCAATTGGATAGCACAAACCTATTTTTCTAATTCTGCTGATACAGTAGAATTGATAGAACAATATTGGAATTCAGATGAGGAATTACAGAAGCTTCACGATGAGTTTATAGAGAATACGATTACGAATTTCTATTTGCCTTTTGGTGTAGCTCCTAACTTTAGAATTAACGATAGATGGTACACTATTCCGATGGTGATAGAAGAGAGTTCTGTAGTAGCTGCAGCTTCTAAGGCTGCTAAGTTCTGGTCAGAACGAGGCGGATTTAAGACTACTATACTAGGGACAGAGAAGATAGGACAAGTACACTTTATATACAAAGGAGATAAGAGTAAACTAGTTCAGTTTATTAAAGATATAGATAGCAAGTTCTATGAAGATACGAACTCTATCACACAGAATATGCAGAAACGCGGTGGAGGTATCTCAGCGATCGAGCTAAGAGATAAGACTGCTGATGTGGATAATTATTATCAGCTGCATGTGACATTCGAGACAAAAGATAGTATGGGGGCAAACTTCATTAACTCTTGTCTAGAGCAAATCGCTAAAACGCTAAAAGCGGAGGCGATGAACTGTACAGCGTTTACAGAAGAGGAGAAAGCAGTAGATGTAGTGATGAGCATTCTGTCTAACTATGTACCTAACTGTGTGGTAAGAGCTGAAGTTAGCTGTCCGATCGAAGACTTGAAAGGGAAGGATATTAAAGAACCGCAGTTATTTGCAGAGAAATTTGTACAAGCTGTGCGTATCGCAGAGGTAGAGCCTTTTAGAGCAGTAACACATAATAAGGGAGTGATGAATGGGGTAGATGCTGTGGTACTCGCTACAGGGAATGACTTCAGAGCTATCGAGGCAGGAGTACATGCTTATGCTGCTCGCAGTGGTCAGTATAGTAGTTTATCTCATGCTAGTATAGAGAATGGTATCTTTAAATTCTGGATTGATTTGCCACTAGCACTTGGAACTGTAGGAGGATTAACTTCATTACACCCTATGGTAAAGGTAGCTTTAAAGATGCTTCAGAGTCCTTCTGCTACTGAGTTAATGCAAATCATAGCTGTAGCTGGATTAGCACAGAACTTCGCTGCTGTAAAATCATTGACAACGACAGGTATTCAACAAGGACACATGAAGATGCACTTAATGAATATCCTAAACCAGTTCAAGGCAACAGATGCAGAAAGAGTAAAAGTAGTAGCTCATTTCGAAAAGAATGTAGTATCCCATAGTGCAGTAGTAGAACTGCTAGAAAGCCTTCGCAAATAATGGTGAAAGAATATTATAGTAACGGAAAACTGCTTATCTCAGGAGAGTATGTCGTGCTAGAAGGGGCTAAGGCTTTTGCCTTGCCTACTAAGTATGGACAATCACTGAAGGTAAAGGAGAAGGAAGGTGACTGTATTCATTGGACGAGCTATGATGTGGACGGTAGTATCTGGATGAGTGAGGTAGTGCCTCTTCAAGATGTACTAGGTACGCATGAAATCGAACATCAATCAGAGTATTATAAAACGCTAGTAGATGTACTGCGTGCTGCACATAGACAGAATCCTTCTATCCTAGAACATTCTCTAGGGTATGAGGTGGTATCTGAGTTAACTTTTCCTCGCTTATGGGGATTAGGGACTTCTTCTACTTGGATTAATAATGTAGCGCAGTGGTTTAATATTAATCCATATCAACTATTACAGGAATCATTCGGTGGTAGTGGATATGATATTGCCTGTGCGCGTTATGATCAAGGAATCTTTTATACCCTGACGGATGTAAACCATCCGCAGGTAGAGCAGGTGTCTTTTAACCCGTCTTTTAAAGAGTATTTATATTTCGTATATCTAAATCAGAAGAAGAGCAGTAAAGAGGCTATTGCTAATTTTAAAGCGAAACGTCATGGTATTCACCATCAGGTAGAGCGTATATCAGAGATCAGTAAGGCGATGTCTGTTAGCTCTACATTAGAGGCGTTCTGTGCTCTAATGGAAGAGCATGAGCAGATTATGAGTGAGGTGTTAGGAGTCGCTACTGTGAAGCAAAGTTTATTTGCGGACTTCGACGGATCAATCAAAAGTCTAGGAGGCTGGGGAGGAGATTTTGTGATGGTCGCTTCTAAAAATGACCCTTTGGAGTATTTTAGTTCTAAAGGATATGAAGTAATAGTAAACTTTGAGAATATGATTCTTTTTTAGAAGTTTAACTACTATTTTTGATTTTAATGCTTTATATTTATCCTTTCATAATATAGTATTTTTAAAACAAAATCTATTGGATTCATTAGTGGTGCTTAGGTTGATATCGCAAAGAGACTATCATTAATTAAAGAAGAAGCATAAGTGCTATGTTTTGAGTACTGATTTAATTAAATAGAGATGTTGACCATAAGGTTTTACTAATGCTTAATGTAGGTTTTAAGTAAAGAAAGTCTGAATCTTTATGAGCAAGTTGGAGAGAATGACAATCTGGAGAGGTTATCTGTTGTAGGATAGCCTCTTTTTTTATTGTATAGTGTCCCATTTTATGTGACCATAAGTGTTTATTAGTAGGCATAAGTAGGCAATATCGTCATAGGTAGAAAGTATTATTATAGTCTTTCGTACTTTTGACACCGTATAAGAATGGTAAGAGATAGTATCGCTTAGCATAATAAAAAGAATAATATGAGAAGAGACATATTCAATATAAACGAGTACTTAGCAAATCACAAGGAAGTTCCCGAAGAAGGGATTGTGACCTTGTTGAGTTTTGTTGAGAATAAGCGTCTTGTTTCTTCAAGTAATTTTGATGAATATGGAATGCTGAATCGTGAAGTCGTTCTATATGAAGATGATCTAACAGCAGAAGGGAAGTTGGTATTTATTGATCTCTTAAAAGGTTGGTTATCGTATATAGAAGGAGATGAGAAGAAAGGAAGTGATAGTAAGTACTTGGCTCAACTTTATAAGCGTCAGAAAGAAATTATAGAGAAAATAGAAAAGTCCACGCAGTGGTCATGGGCATTGGCAGTGTCTGAACATTGGTCTGTAGGCATTAATAATCCAATAGGAGAGGGGTATCTAGAAGATACTTTATTATTTACGGCTGAGAATATAAAGGATGGTAGAGGTATATATGTGATGTATAGTAATGATAAGGTAGGGTATGAAGTAGAATATATGGAGTATAATCGTGTGCTCGGTAGTTGGGATTATGAAGGGGAGTTTAGGAAGTATGAAATCCTTTGTCAAAGTCATGATCTGGGAAGTGTGAAAGAAGTTGTACAAAAGATATTGAATCAGACAGATCAGGATTTGCTACAGTTTGTTCAGTATGGGTATTGGTATGTTGTCGTTCATAAATTGATAAGAGGAAAGAAGAGTTATCAACCCAATGAACTACTATACTTCGCTAGTAATGATAAACTGTTTATAGAGGTGATCTGGATAGATAATCAGTTTAAAGTATCGTTGGTTAAGCTTAAACACCCTGTTTCTAAAGGAACAACCAATGTGGACTTGAACAATATGTTAGAACATCATATTACGTATGCAGATACAGAAGAAGAGTTGATACGAAGATTAGAAAGGGTATTGTGTATGCCTTATGAGTTTATACCTCATTAATAATAATAAATATGAATGCATATTATAGTTATGACCATTTAGAACTCGAGGGAGTGGAAGGCTGTATCAGTTATTATGAGGTGTCTGAAGAGGGCTATTATCTGCGCAGTGTGACTAATCATAATGGCTGTTGGACGAATAGTTATATTGAGATAAGAGATCAAGAGTTCTTTTTGCCTGAAGCGTTGTTAGAAGAAGAGGATAAAGAATTTCTAAATGAAATAAGTCATGAGGAGTTTCTCGATCAATGGTCACAGAGTAAAGTACCTTATGAAGAGCATTGGGCTGTATTTAAAAAGGAGTTAGGTGATCAGGTAGAAGGAGAGATAGTCTGTTTTTATCCACAAGGTGTTATGGTCTATCTAGGAAGCTCTTTTTATGGCTTAGCAGATTATCATCAGTGCCTGTCTGTATTGTCTAGAGAGAAGATGTGTCCTGGTACAGTAGCTCGTTTTAAGGTTGAAGGAGTAGATGAAGAGAACTTTCTTGTACATCTAACAAGTTTAGTTTAACAATACTTTGTCAATTGTAATTGTTAAAATTAAACTTAAAGGGCTATTTTTGAGCCTTTAATGATGAGAGTATATATTAAATGTTAACCTTAAAAAAGAAAGTAGCGGTACAAATACAGTGTTATCTATGGATAGCACTCTTGATGTTTACTACAGTTGGGTGTTCTGCTAAGAAGGCTTTTTTTGAGGTATCAGGACTTCAGGTAGAACGTTCCTTGAATGCAAATAAAGCATTAGGCGTTAATCAGATTTCTTGTGATGTAGAGACTTCATCTGTAACTGTTTCTTCAAAGCAGTTAAAACAAAAAGTAAAAGGAATATCGTTGAGTTCGTTGGCTTATACAACGGGAGTAGACTTGGCTTTATTTCACCACAGTAAGGGAGTACAATTAGACTATATTCTTAATATAGCAGGAACCGACCCTCCTAAATATATATTATATCAGCAGTTTAAATTAGCTATAGCGTAAGGATTTATATACGTACCTAAGCCTTGTTATTCTCTAGAATGAACGAAGGAATAACGATATATGGGTTTGTATTTTAATGAGTTAAAACAAATTGATTACACTATTTTAATTTAAAATCATGCAAATTTTTAATAAGCAGTCGTATACAACGGCTGGATTTTTTACACTTGGAATTCGCTTAGTAGTTGGATGGACTTATTTCTCTGCTTTTTGGCGTAGGTTAATATTAGAGAACAAATTAATAGAAGAAGAAGCAGGATATATTGGTGCGAAGTTTAATCATTTTTTGCCAAATGCTTTAGGTATAAAACCGCTTATAGAATATCTAGTGAGTAATCCTGATATGCTATGGTGGGCGATGGTTATTTTTACAATAGTAGAGGCTATTGTAGGATTGTTTATTATGTTAGGTCTATTCACTAGGCTGATGTCTGTAGGGGTATTCTTTTTGGCGATGGGAATCTTACTAGGTTCTGGCTGGATAGGGACTACATGTCTAGACGAATGGCAGATAGGAGTGCTAGGTGTAGCTACAGGGTTTATGTTATTCTTGACAGGAGGAGGATACGGTTCTCTAGACTATTATTTTGCAAAGAAAGGCAAGGCATTTACGACTAAGAAGTGGTTTGGTTTCTTAGGCTCAGGAGAACTACCTATTAAGAATCTTAAGCCTGTAGTATTCGTAGGATCTTTTGCAGTGTTATTATTGACGTTATATACGAATCAAGTTTTCCACGGAGGAGTGTTCGGTACTCTACACAATAAGTCTGTTAAGCCTAAGCTAGAGTTGGCAGATGTGACTTGGAGAGAAGGACAGTTGAAGTTTGAAGTATATCGTGTAGAAGGTGCAGATGTATATGGATCATTCCTTATAGGTGTACAATTAGAGACAATAGAAGGAGAGGTTATTCAGAAGTGGGATGGTGAAGCACTCTCTAAACTGAGTAAAGAACAAATCAGTAATCGCTATGTAGCTAAAATAGCTCCTGGCAAACACAGTTTGATTATTCCTTTAGGAGCGAAGGCTGATCTTACTTTTGAGCCAAGTGTTGAGCATCCTAAACAGAGTGTTGTTCTTCGACTGATAGATATCAGTGGGATTGAGTGGACAGCTGAAGTGAATTAATGAATATAGTGATAAGGTAGCTTCTATTCAGCTTTT
Organism: Myroides sp. ZB35; assembly: GCF_001865835.1. NCBI lineage: Bacteria > Pseudomonadati > Bacteroidota > Flavobacteriia > Flavobacteriales > Flavobacteriaceae > Myroides > Myroides sp. ZB35. Next base: position 1,610,847 of record NZ_CP017769.1, read on the forward strand.
GACGGTTTGAGGATATTTGATTGAGATTAATTGTCTTTAAATAGTAAGAAGGTTGTGTTTATTTATGTAAATTGCTTAGTAAAAAAATACAATATGAGCCAAATAGATGATGTGTTAAGTTCAGTGTCCCATCGCCCTTGGGCATTGCCTGAAGGACCATGGAAGTTCTATCAAGAGTGGAATAGAGCTATCTTTTTACATTTTGAAGTGCCTCTAGAGGTACTGAGACCCTTAGTACCAGAAGATTTAGAACTGGATAGCCTAGACGGGAAGTACTATGTGTCTATCGTGCCGTTCACGATGGAGAATATTCGTCCACGTCGTCTACCTGCAGTGGGTGTGGTATCTGATTTTGATGAGATCAACGTGCGTACTTATGTTGTGATAGACGGAAAACCTGGAGTTTATTTTATCAATATAGAAGTAGGAAAGAGCCTATCTGCATTTGTATCTCGTACGATATCTGGGTTGCCTTATGAGAAGTCAGATATAATTCGTGAGAAAAATGCTTATTTGTCTTTGAATGAAAAGAAACGCTTCTTTTTAAAACTTGAATATCAAAAAGGGGAGAAAGTTAAGGATAAGACTACATTAGATTTGTGGTTGACAGAGCGTTATTGTCTGTATGTATATGTACATGAGGAGCTGTTTCGATATCAGATACACCATAAAGAATGGCCTATTAGAACAATAAAATTTGATACAATGGAGTTTGATTATAGTATAGGCGATCTGCACTTGACAGAAGCTGATGTGATTGCACAACATTATTCTAAAGGTGTTGTAGTGGTATCATGGGATAAAGAAAAAATCAAACTCTAATAATGTATATAATGACAAGATTACTTTTTTTGTGCTGTAGTTTTTTGTTTATCTCTTCTGTTGTGATGGGACAAAATACAAGAAACTTAGAGCGTACCTTACAACCTAAATGGAAGATGCAGATATACGACAAGGAGTCTCCTGTTAAGGCAAAGACGCTATTGTATAACGATATTCCGAAGACCTTTGACTTTAGAGGAACTGTAATGGAATCTATTAGTTGGAAAGATAAAGAAGGAGAGAAAATATTGATCCTAACGACTACGGGGTATTTCCCTTATAGAGACTTGTCTCAGAAAGGGTTTGGTCAGTATTCTTCTGGAACGAAAGGTGAAATCTATATGTATATGTTCACGAATAAAGACGATGATAATGGCTATGTGATGACGATGAAGATGTATGATGTCGTACCCTGCGGTGAAGGAAGCCCTGCACCATATATAGGATATGTACCTATGGGGACAGTTGTTACTGATTTAGATAATGATGGAGTGACTGAAGTAATCGTGTCTTATGTGACGAGCTGTAATGATGGAGAGAAAGGAGAATATGATTTAAAAGTCATGTTGTTTAATGGTGAAGAGAATATTCTAGCCAAAGGAGCATTTATACCTAGCGAGGGCAAAGTAGATAAACCTGTGGTAGAAAAGGCAGATAAGACAAAGAAAGTATTCTCTAAGTCGGTAGAAGAAGGCTGGAAGAAAATAGCTAATAGTTTTAAATAATAAAAAACGCATAGATACCACTATGCGTTTTTTATTATTTATGTTTGTGTTATCATTCGCTATATTAGTAACTATGAAATACAGAATCGAAATACCAGAACCCTGTCATGAAGATTGGGATAAAATGGCTCCTCAAGATAAAGGGAGACACTGTGCTGTATGTGATAAGGTAGTCGTTGACTTCTCTAAAGCAAGTAAGCGAGATATCATCAATTATATTAAGAAAGAGGGAAAAATATGCGGACGTATTCCACGTCAGTATATAGGTACAGACTTAGAAGAAGAGAAAATCAGAAAGTCTTTTGGACTGAATGGTATGGTGGCTACAATGGTAAATTTGTTAGCACTAACAACTATAAGTACAGCTGTAGCTCAAGAGAAACCTAAGGTGGAATCTGTATGTCAAGATACTAAGACAAGTACTCCTTTACCAACGTTAGTTCAGAATGAAACTAAGAATGAGAATACAAGAGTGATTAAAGGAAAGGCTTATGAGGGTGGATTAGAATTACCAGGTGTAAGTATTATAATAAAAGGGACTTATATAGGTACGCAGAGTAATCTAGCAGGAGAATATGAATTAGTTATTCCTGAAAAGTATAATAATAAACGACTAACAATAGTTGCAAGTTTTGTTGGGATGAATGATGTGAAGGTACGAGTAGGTAAAACAAAAGATAATGTTGACTTCCATTTAGAATCGAGTGGTGAAGCTTTGGGAGGTGCAATTGTAATTGGATATTAAATAAAATAAAAATAAATGAAGAGAAGTAAAGGGTTATTAATAGTAGGATTATTAATGATATCTATAGGTACAAGTCTAATAGCAATGCAAAACTTTGGGATAGGGCTATTTCTGCTTATTTCGGCAGTAGTAGTATTGTTGTTTGCCTTAGTGATCGGAGCTAAAGAAAAGAGAGCTTCTAAGAACTAAGTTAGACGACTTTTTAGGGTGATAATTTTATTCTCTCTTCCCCAGTCGTAGGTCTTAGATGTATCTGATACATATTGAAATAACAGAAGTGCTTTGCTATTTAGGAGAGCACTTTTTTCGTTTAAAGAATCTTGAGTTTTGAGAGCTAGTAGTCTTAGGATGTCAGCCAGTGATTCTATATTTTCGATATCCATTCCCTCTATGGTTAATAAGTAAGTCAGAACTTCTTCATCTGTAAGCAGGATAAATTTGTCTAGATCTAGATGTAAGTTCTCCTTAAGAGACGAGGTGAAGTCTTGTACTTGCTGTTCGGTCTCGAAGTCATCGATAGGAAGCGAATTAAAAACGGCTCTAAGTAATTGAGCCGTTTGTTGTATCATTCTAAGGACAAGGTCTCTTTTTTCCATTATTGAAGATTATCGAACAGGACGTAGCGTATTGCTAAATGTCACTTTAAAAGGAGTTTCCTTATTTGCGTTGTTTTTCATCACATAGATGAATTTAAACATTTTAGCATGGTCACTTTCTATCGTCAGTGAGCCTCCTGTATAACTGTCTTTTAATACTATATTTTGCGTGTTGTCTACACGGATAGACTTCGCTATACCAGAGCGTAGATCACTCATGGTCATGGCGTAGTAGTAGGTCTTGCTATTTCCTTTGATAGAGATATTTTCTCCTTTAAAGCCTTTAGTTAAGATGACTACAGAGTAGTTATCAGCAGAAGCATTCATTCCTCTAAGGTAGTTTGCTTTCGTTTTGTCAGTAACGGATCTAAAGTCATCTCTCACCTGAGCATAATCAGGTAGATCCATTACATCATCTTCTTCAGGAAGTCTATCTTCCTCTTTGATTTTTTCGATACGCTCATCTACTGTCAGTTCTTTAGGCGGTTTCGTGGCTACGTGAGAAGCAGATTTACACATAGAGAACAAGACAATTAAAGCTAAGAAAGGTAATTTTTTCATATTCTTAATTTAACAATGATAGTGGTGCGATCGTAAGTAAGTATCTTTGTTGGCGTAAAGATAATTTTTTACACTCAATAAAAAAACTCTAGAAGAGAGTCTTAAACGTTAAAATAGGTTTTTCAATGAATTATGATGTCATATTAGTCGGAGGTGGAGCAGCAGGTTTTTTTACTGCAATTAATCTTGCAGAACAAAATAAAGGACTAAAAATAGCGATTATCGAGAGAGGAAAAGAAGTGCTTTCTAAAGTAAGAATATCAGGAGGAGGAAGATGTAATGTGACTCATGCTTGTTTTGATCCGAAAGAATTAACGCAGTTCTACCCTCGTGGTGCAAAAGAGCTATTAGGGCCTTTTCATCAGTTTTGTTCAGGTGATACTATTGAGTGGTTTGATAGACATGGCGTGACATTAAAGATAGAAGAGGATGGTAGAATGTTCCCTGATACAGACTCTTCTCAGACTATTATAGACTGTTTTATGAAGGCAGTACAGAAGCTGAAGATAGAAGTCATCACGAGTAGTAGTGTACAGGGCATCTTTAAGAAAGAGAACAGTTGGAAGCTAGATACCACAACAGGTAACTACGAAGCGACTTATCTAATCATGACTACGGGGAGTAATCCTAAGATGTGGAATACAGTAGCCGAATTAGGACATAAGATAGTAGAGCCAGTACCTTCATTATTTACATTTAATATCAATGATAAACGCATCAAAGATTTGATGGGAGTAGCTACACCTGCTGAGGTAAGTGTTAAGGGGACTAAGTTAGAAGCATCAGGGCCTTTATTAATTACCCACTGGGGGATGAGTGGACCTGGTATATTGCGTCTTTCTGCTTGGGGTGCTAGAATATTAGCAGACAAGAAATATCAGTTTCATATCACAGTAAATTGGATGCCACAGCACAGCTTCGAGTCTCTAAAAGAAGAATTGCAACGCATCCGTAAAGATCATGCAAAAAAGAATGTGATTAAGCGTATAGAATTAGATTTGCCTAATAGACTATGGGAACGCATGGTCGTGATATCAGGAATAGCAGAAGATACCAAATGGGCAGATGTGACTAATAAGCAGTTAGATATACTATGTGGGGAATTGACTCAAGGAGAATATCAAGTCAATGGTAAAAGCACGTTTAAAGACGAGTTTGTTACTGCTGGAGGGGTAGACCTAAAAGAGGTTAACTTTAAAACCATGGAAAGTAAATTGCACAATAATTTGTACTTTGCAGGGGAGATTTTAAATATAGATGCCATCACAGGAGGGTTTAATTTTCAGAATGCATGGACGAACGGATACCTTGCTGCATTAGCAATAACAACTAAAATAGAACATAAATAAGATGAGGTTTAGTTATTATAATTTGACGAGTAAGATATTGCTATTCGTATTTTGTTTACTTCCTTTTTTAGGGATGTCTATTTTCTTTCTACAAGTTGGCAATGGATTAGCCAAGTCTCTTAGTGCTGTTATGTTATTTCTATTCGTCGTTTTTGTCTATAAATGTTTTTTTATCAAAGTAAGTATAGACGTAGAAGGAGTGACGTATAAAAGCCTACTCAAAGAGAAGCAACTCAAGTGGAATGAGATAAACGATGTGCTGATCGTGGTGAGAGAGAGACGCTCTGTAGCTGATTATTATAAATTTGACGAATGGATGAATGCGGGTAAAGCAGGTAAGAGTTATTTCGTCTTATTTAGAACGACAGAGGGATTTCCTGAGAATCCAATGTTTATGTTTAGTGCCCCTACTAGTGAAGATTATATCAGCGTACAGTTTAGGCCTGCAATACAGAAGGCAATAGCACAATATCGAAAATAGAAACGATCGTTTTAAAGAAAAATAAAAAATATCAGAGAAGGCAGTAAAACCTCGGTTTTACTGCCTTTTTCGTTGGTTTATTTTTGATTTATCGCATACTGGTCGCATAGTTATGGGATAGTGCTCACATAATTAAGGCTGTTTTTAATGCGATCACTATGGGAGCAGTATCCTGTCAAGTTGTGATTAAGGCTAGGGAGGTGGTGTGGTTTTTATTTAGGGATGTGAAATTTAACTCCTAAGCATAATTGCTTAGGAGTTTTTTTATGGTGTTTGAATAGTGATAGAGAGTTGAGAGAATAATAGTTAACTTTATTACGCTGTACAAGTAATTTTAAATACAAAAACAGTTTACTTTCAACTAGGTGTACAATACTTCCGTTGATTAGTAAGGTTAAGAATCCTTTTTTGTAGGAGCAAAAATTGCAACTGATAGAATTCTTAGAAAGATAGATGTTTTCGGAGAAAGGAGGAGATATTAATCGACGTTGTATAGTAATAAAAGCTAGAAGAAATAATGAATAAAGAGAAGGAAGTAATAGTAAATAGGTATGGACAATCTATAATTGGGATAGAAGTCGTTACAGAGCTCTTTAATAAAGAAGATAGTAAGAGGCTTTTTTTAGAGAGCCTCGTTTTTTTAATACAACAATCTAAACCTTTAATTACAGATGTGGATGCTGTGATTAAAAATAGTGGGCTTAAAGAGACTTGTACTCCATGTGTGATGCTTCGCAAAGATGTAAAAGAGTATAGCCTCAGGAATATAATTAATTTGCCAGATTATGAATTAGTAAATGTTTTTATTCTTTTTCTAGAGTTGTTTAAAGTCGCTTACCAAAGACGTTTTTTATTAGAGAGAAATAATCCTAATAAATGGTGGTATTGGGATTTGAACAGTAAAGAGAATGTAGATAAAATATTTAGTGAGCATGACGATACTGTAGTGAAGTGAACTACTGATTAGTGATAATGTAATAATTATTCAACGAGAAGTAATGCTTAGCATTAGGCAAGAAAGATAAAAGGTTATGTATAATAAATTAATTATGAATGATATAAAGAAATATCTGAGTGAGTATGTTCGGTTTATTCATGATTTTGAAGAAACGCTTAGAGATAAATTAAGCCTTAAAGAAGAGGATATATATCAGGAGATTTATAAGATTAATATTAACTCAAATGGTACTAAAAATTATAAACATGGTAACATTGATGGATATGAATACCATTATCATGGAGCTGGATGTTTTATTCAAAAGGGAGATGTAAGATGTGACTTTGACTTCGTACACTATATTGATGATTTAACCTATAATTTTACGTCATTTGCGCTTAAAGATTTTATTGATAGTTATTATCATGTTGATATTGATGATGATAAACTGAATGAAAAACTAAAAGAATTAGTGAAAGAAGGATTTTTACTACCTGTTATATTTGGAGGTAGAGTATGGAATTCCTTTTTAATAAAGAGGTATAGCTAAAGTTTGTTATTAATGAATAGAGTTCTTGAGAATGAGGCGATCGTTAAAGTGTTAGTGGGGATAAAGAATGGATAAAGTGATAAGAGACTACATACAATAAATTAGTTATGAATGATATAAAGAAATATCTGAGAGAATATGTTCGGTTTATTCATGATTTTGAAGAAATGCTTAGAGATAAATTAAGCCTTAAAGAAGAGGATATATATCAGGAGATTTATAAGATTAATCCAAATGAATTAGAAGAAATTAGACCTCTGTAACAGAAAGGAAAAAATGCTATGTACCTTAAATAAAGATTTATGAGTATAGTTGTTTAATATAATGATGTTAACGTTAGAATTACTTAAGTTATTCGTATTTCTGCAATGATAATTAAAGTAGGAAATATTATGCCCAAAATTGTTTTAGGTAGTTGGAGAGAGGGATTAGAGAAAGTTTCTTTAAGCAAAATTCAAATGAGTATGCTTGGAAAGTCATTGTCAGAGGCTAAAGGTAATGTTGATTCTCTTTTAGATGGAGAAAAGGTAATTATAGAAGTAGATGATATGGACTTAGCACAAGAGTTTTTTAATGAAGCTGAGAGAATTGGAGTTAATTGTAAGCTGATTATAACAGAATAATATTATATACAACTTAGATTCAACTAATAAATTTTACTAATTATGAATAGAATGATTATATATGTAATGCTATTAATACTAAGTGTTAATTGTACATCTCTTAAACCAGAGAAAGATAGTAAAGAAGAACAAAATATAGAAAAGTTACTTTTGATTCATAGAGAATATGCTTTTATTGATCTGTATAGGAAATCTTTAGATAAAATTAGAAAAGAAAAAGGCGTAGTTATAGAAGATTTTTTAGTAGATATTTCTGCATCAGAACTTTATCATGAATATTGTTTAGTAGTTGATTTTTATTCTGATAATCATCAATCGTATGAAAATAAAAATTATGAAAACTTAATAAGTAAATGGGTAGAGAAAACATATTATCCATATACAGCTATGGATAATCCCAATTTAATTGGGCATATGACATTTAGAAAGACTTTTGATTTTTATTATAGTGATGATTTAGTCAACTATATAGATTCGTTAAGAACAGTATTTCGTGCTAAGCATAAAATAGGTGAGTTACAAAGTTTGAAATGTTTAGAAGAGCAAGAAAGAATTAAAAAGAATCAATAGTTTTATTAGACACTATTGATAGGAAGACATAATACCCTAACCTCCTAAAGATATGCTTTTGGAGTTTTTTTATAGTCTTTAAATAGTGTTAATAGTTGGTAAATTATCAGCTGGGACAGATGTTAATGGTGTGGTTACTGAAGGTATACTTAGTGATAGTTAAACAAAAGTAGTAATGATTGCTGGTGGGTGGTGTCAGGAAGTATTTCAGCATTAATTATGTTTTTAAAATAGATCAATTATGAATGATATAAAGAAATATTTGAATGAATATGTTAGATTTATTCATGAATTTGAAAAAGTGATAAGAAGTAGTTTGAATTTGGTTGAAGAAGATATATATCAGGAGATTTATAAGATTAATATTAATTCAAATGGCACTAAAAATTATAAACATGGTAACATTGATGGATATGAATACCATTACCATGGGGGAGGGTGTTTCATCCAGAAAGGAAATATAGAATGTGACTTTAATTTTACACACTATATTGATGATTTGACCTATCAATTTACTTCAAAAAAATTAAAGGATTTTATTGATAGTTATTATCATGTTGATATTGATGTTGATAAACTGAATGAAAAACTAAAAGAATTAGTGAAAGAAGGATTCTTACTACCTGTTATATCCGAAGGCAGGGTATGGAATTCTTTTTTAATAAAGAGGTATAGCTAAAGTTTCTTTAAGCAAAATTCAAATGAGTATGCTTGGAAAGTCATTGTCAGAGGCTAAAGGCAATGTTGATTCTCTTTTAGATGGAGAGAAGGTAATTATAGAAGTAGATGATATGGACTTAGCACAAGAGTTTTTTAATGAAGCTGAGAGAATTGGAGTTAATTGTAAGCTGATTATAACAGAATGATATTATATAAAATATATTGTTGGCTGTAGATGATACTATTGATTAATTTGGAATAAGAAACGGTTGGAGTTTAGTTAGGGTGTATACAAGTAATTTTTTGTTGCTAATAGAATAGAATTAAGCATAAATACTTACAGTTTGTTATGAAAGAAATAGAACGGTTGTTGTTAAAAGGAGGAGAGTTGTCTTCAATTATTAATTCTATTGAATTTGTTGAAGGAAAACTTGATTTAAGAGGATTAGATTTAAAAACTAAAACTATTTGTAAGTTAAAAGTTTGTGATGCTGATTTTAGTTTCTCAATGTTTAACGATTGTTGGGTTGAAAAATCTTTGTTTGAAAGATGTTACTTTGAAAAAGTTGACTTTTCTAGCTTTTCAGATCATGGGAATATTTTTAAAGAATGTGTCTTTAATAATTGTAAATTTAACGGTGCAGTTGTAGGTTATGATGGGACTAAATTTTTAGAATGTGAGTTTATTCAATGCAATTTTACAAAAGCAATTTTTATACGACCAGAGTTTGTGGATGTTTTTTTTAAAAACTCTCGTATAAAAAGTCTTGATTTTAATGCTTCTTCATTTGAGGAATGTGATTTTGAAGGTCAATTAAATGACATATGGTTTAGAGGAGGTTTTCCTTTAAAATCAGATAACAAAGAGTTTGGTACTCCCAAGAAAAATGAGATGAAAAATGTTTCATTTGTCAATGCTGAACTACATGATTTGACTTTTAGCGATCATTGTAATTTATTAAATGTTGAAATTAATACTTCTGGAAAGTATTATAAATTTGATAGATGGAGTGAGAGGCTTCTATTAATGAAAGAAAGTATATCTAATTGAAATGTGGAGGAACAAAGAGAAATAGAGATATTTATAAATGTTTATTCTGTACATGCTCAGAATCAAGAATGGTATATTCTAAATATCGAAGATGTAGAAATTGAATATGGAAAGGAAATAGCATATAAAATAGTCTCGTTCTTAAATTCTATTTAAGAGTGTGCCTATAAGTAATTATTGATAATTTTTTAATGAGAACCTATCATATACAATACAACCTCCTGAATAATACTGTTTAGGAGGTTTCTTTTTTTATAGTGTTTGAATAATGTTATTATTTTGAGTGAATAATGATTAATTTTATTAGATAAAGGAAGTCAGTTCTTAGTGCAGGCTGGTGTATTAGGAGATTTGATGAATGATGTAACCAGTAAATTTAGGAAGTGCTGATACATGCATTAGGATTAAGTAATTAAGAAGAATATGAATTTAATTAGAAATAATAAATTACTATATACTTTTGATGATGAAGTTGTAAGTAAGTTTGTTTATGCTATAGATGAAAAAAAGATAGAATTAAGCTTCGATGGTTTCTATGATTTAGAAAAAGATGAAGGGATAGATAGAAAATGTATTCTAATTATTGAAAGTTGGAGTAAGGCATTATCTAGATTATGTCCTAATTCTAAATTTGATAACTTAGAAAGTAATTTTGGTATAATTAGTATGATTGTTGCTGTTAATGTGGAGCATGATGAAGTATATATGACTGTAAGTACAATTGATAATCGTCATTATGATTTGATATTTTTAAAACCTTCAATGTATATATCGTTGATTTAGTGATTGACTTTATTTATTGGAGTATTTAAAATTAATTATATTTTATAAAATGTTATGTATTTTATATGAAGATAAAAATTAGAAAAACTCCTAAGCATAATTGCTGAGGAGTTTTTTTATGCTCTTTGAATAGTGATAGAGAGTATGATAATAAATTAAAGTACTATAGTGTGATGACTCTATGTGATTGAGGAGTTGATATGTTGTTTATTTAGAGTAGCTTTTTAAGTAAAAGACTTGAGGTAATAGTCTAGAGACGAGTATTCCAAATTTAGAATATGAGGTGTTTACTGTTTGATAATAAGTTTTTCGGAGGATATAATCTTTATTTCTGATTAATTATTACTTGAGCATTTATTGTAGGGTTATATTGTTTAAAAATAAAATTTTAAATCGTTAATTTAACAAAATTATTTATTTTTATTGTTTGTAAATTAATTAACTATTATATGATAGATAATGTAAAGTATGGGCTAAAAATCTCTGGTTATGGAGCGTTTAGTTTTTTAAAGATCGCTGTGTTTGGAGTATTTAGTGCGGTGTTGAGTTTGATTATAGGTATAGTCTTGCTATCTAATGGCAGTTATACAAACAAATTAGGTGAAGTTAGTCATAGTTCATTTAGAACATTTATTATTGACTATCCTTATCTATCAGTGTTACTATTAATCACCTTGATTAGTATTTATTTTGTGTTTTCTTTTTCGACACAGTACGCTTTCAGAAAGGTGGCTAGACGTATTTTAGATGATAAAGCGGAGGTGCTATTAGACCCTATTATGGATAAGGTGATGGATAAGACGATGGGAAAAATAGGAGAGACAGAGAGACAGAATATGCTACAAAGAGGAGTTGATTATTCAGTGCTGAAGCTGCAAACGATTAATACTGTTAAACAAGAGACTACGAATAAATGGTTGAGGTATTTACTTGTATTAGGATTTTCTAAATTGAAGTTAGATGATATTCCATTCGGTGATCCGAAGTTTAATGTTCGTTCAGAGATAAAGAATAGAGTGATCGAAGTGATTAAAGATTTTGCGACACCTGATAAGCAATTCTTTTGGATGATAGTCGCTTACCATTGGATAGTTATCTTGATTATTTCATTTTTAAGATAACGATATTTTTACGATGTTAGATAAAGTAAAGTATGCAGCTAAACTATCTTTTATAGGTGGGAGTAGTTTCTTTAAGGTATATGCGGTAGGATCATTAAGCGCAGTGTTTTCTTTTACTATCGGTCTTTTGTTATTTATGTATGGGCCTTATAACCAACCTGGTAATTTGGGTGGTTCGGCAGGTATAATGGCTATATTCGTGGTCTTTATGATTGCACCTATCCAGAGTGTGTTATTAACTGTTATAGCGATTAGTAATTACTTTGTTTTTTCTATGGCTAGTTCTCATGCTGTTAAAAAGGTTGCAAATAGGTTATTGACTGATAAAGGAGAAAGTCTGTTGTATCCATTAATAGATAGAGCATTAGATAAAGTTATTAGTGATACATCTGCGTCTGATAAACAAAACTGGATGCAAAAAGGGTTTGATTTCTCTTTAATACAAATGCAGATTATCAATAATATTAAAAATCAGAGTGAGAATAAATGGGTGAAGAAATTGTTGATTTATGGGTTTAAAAAGCTGAAGGTAGATGATATCCCTTTTAACGATCCGAAGTTAAATATCCGTGAGATTATAAAAGATAGAGTGATTCAGGCTATTCGTGAAATGGCGAACCCTAGCAAGAAGAAGTTCTGGTATACGATCTTGTTTCATTGGATAGCCGTTGTGGTCATTTTGATTATGAATTTGATTTATAGATAAAGGAAGTTAAGTATAAGTAAAGAGCTAATGATATAGGTGTAAATCATTAGCTCTTTTATTTTAGTGTTGTTCTAAAAAATGAGAAGTTTCTTAAAGAATAGAGGGGCTATTAATAAAAGATGTTATTTTTGTTGTTTAGAAATCGATGAACAATGAATATAGAAGACTTTATTTTTAGCCAAGATATAGATGTTAATCAAGTAAAGGAGGGGACATTCTCATGGAGCTCTCCTAGTAATATCGCTTTAGTTAAATATTGGGGTAAAAAGGAGAATCAGATTCCTGCTAACCCGTCTTTGAGTTTTACTTTAAACAATTGTAAGACAGAAACGACATTAAGCTATAGCGCGAAAGCGGATAGAGGGATCAGTTTTGATCTTTTGTTTGAAGGACAGCCTAAAGAAGAGTTTAAGCCGAAGATTCAGAAGTTTTTTGAGAGAATTCTAAAATACTGTCCTTATATCGAGTATTATCACTTCACGATAGATACTAAAAATACGTTCCCTCATAGCTCAGGGATAGCTTCTTCTGCGTCTGGTATGGCAGCGATGGCAGTGAATATTATGTCATTAGAAAGAAAGTTGAATGTGGATATGACGGAAGACTATTTTGATCAGAAAGCTTCTTTCTTAGCTCGTCTTGGATCAGGTAGTGCATGTAGAAGTATAGCAGGTAGTGTAGTAGTATGGGGAGAACAACACGATATACCTGGAAGTACAGATTTATATGGAGTGAATTTTCCTTTTGACGTACACCCTATCTTTAAGGGGTATTGTGATACTATCTTGTTAGTGGATAAAGGAGAGAAAAAAGTGTCTAGCACAGTGGGACATGATCTGATGCACAATCATCCTTATGCAGCGCAACGCTTTGAACAAGCTCATGAGAACCTAGCTCGATTGAAAAAAATATTAATAGAAGGTAATTTAACGGAGTTTGTAGCGTTAGTAGAAAGCGAAGCATTGACTCTGCATGCAATGATGATGACTTCTATGCCTTATTTTATCTTAATGAAGCCAAATACGCTTCAGATCATCGAGAAAATTTGGGCATTTAGAGAAAAAACATCAATCAATGTGTGCTTTACACTTGATGCTGGGGCAAATGTACACGTTCTATACCCAGAAGGGGACAAAGACTTTGTACAGACATTTATAAGACAAGAATTGGCGCAGTTCTGTCAGAATGAACAGTATATAGATGATAAAGTTGGATTCGGTTCAGAAATAATTAAATAATTTTTTGTAACTTTATACTACGGTATGCTAATTGCATATACTAATATAAATATTGAAGATATGAGAAAGTTAATGACAATTTTTGGTTTAGCACTAGGTAGCTTACTATTTAGTCAAGCAACTTATGCACAAGAGTTAGCACCAGATCAAAACCCGAATTATAGAGTAAGTATGGTAAAGTATATGGCACAGAAAGATTCTCTGACTGCGACTTTAAGTACTACTGTACAGGATACTTATAAAGCGTACGATTGGTACGAGGCTAAGATGGAGCGCAAAGCTCAGAAAAAGCAATGGAGACATGAAGAACGCATGGCTCGTGCTAAATATGGTAGAAGTTACTATAGCTATGACAATGGGTATTATGGTAACTATAATAGATATTACTCTGGATGGAATAACTGGAATACATGGAGACCTAATATTGGTTTTAGAACTGGTAACTGGTGGTTCTCTATTTAAGAATTAGGAAAAAAACATAAAGAAAAACAAATAATAGGATTATGCAAATTAAACGTATAGCATTAGCTGCAATATTAGCTGTTTCAGGACTGGCTATTACATCATGTGGACGTCAAGTAACTAGAGTAAGTACAGAAGAAACTATCGACATTAGTGGAAGATGGAATAACTCTGACTCTAGAGAAGTAGCTGACCAAATGACTCAGCAGATATTAGAAGAGCCATGGATCTTTAACTTCCGTGAAGAGAATAAAGGAGAGAAGCCTGTGGTTATTGTAGGTATGGTTTATAATAAGAGTCATGAGCATATTGAAGCTGAGACGTTCGTAAAAGATGTGGAACAAGCATTTATTCGTTCTCAAAGAGTACGTTTAGTTCAAGGTGGTAAAAAACGTGAGGAATTACGTGGTGAACGTGCAGATCAACAAACGAATGCATCAGCATCATCTATGAAACAATTCGGTTTAGAACAAGGAGCTGACTTTATGTTACAAGGTTCTATCAATTCTATCGTAGATTCTCACAAAAAGAAAAAAGTGGTTTATTACCAAGTTAACTTAGAGTTGACAAATATTCAAACAAGTGAAGTGGTTTGGATTGGTGAAAAGAAAATCGCTAAGTACGTAAAAAACTAATTTAAAGTAAAATAGATGGTTTCAAGTAGAGCCATATATTCTGTTATAAAAACATCATTGTTCTTTGCAGTGATGTTTTTCGTGTTTGGATGTGCTACCTATCACGATCGTATAACAGACTATTATCAGAAGGTAGGTGCCTCAGAATATGATCTAGCTGAAAAGGCATTAGATAAAAATGCTTTATTACAAAAGCCTCGAAATCTATTGCTGTTTTATATGGAGAAAGGGAGGATAGCACACCTAAAAGGAGACTATGAGTCTAGTAATAAATATTTTAACCAAGCAGATTTACTAGTAGAAGACGGATTGTCAACTACAGGGGATATCGCTGTAGGATTATTCCTTAACTCAATGTCTCAAAATTATAAAGGAGAAGAGTTTGAGATCTTTATGCTTCATTACTACAAAGCACTTAACTATATGCATCTGGGAAGAATAGATGATGCGATAGTAGAGGCTAGACGTATTTCTTTACAGAACTACTCTCAGGGTGATAAGTATAAGGATAAAGCAACACGTTATTCTAAGGATGCTTTCTCTCTGAATCTGCAAGGACTGATCTATGAGTATAGTGGTAATTATAACGATGCTTTTATTGCATATAGAAATGCCGTAGAAGTATACCAGAGTTCTAAGGATGGTACATATTATGGTGTAGCAATGCCTAAGAATCTGCAGTACGATGTGATGCGTATGGCTGATGCAAATGGCTTCGGAGGGGACTTAACAAAGTTCGAGAAGCAGTTTAATCTAAAGTACACAAGAGAAGCTAAAGCTCCAGGAGGAGAATTAGTTATCTTTTGGGAAAATGGACGTGCACCTATTAAGGAGGCTGAGAATATGTTCTTTACATTAGCTAAAGGAGACAGTGGTAGTCTAGTGTTTACAAATGCGTTAGGTTTTGTGATTCCATTAGATTTTGGTATTGCAGGTAAGACTAACCTAAATGATATACACAGTGTGAATATCGCTTATCCTAAGTATATCGTACAACCACCACCTTATACAAGTGCTCAGATTCAGGCTAATGGAGCTTCAAATACTAGATTCGAAAAAGCAGAAGATATAGACGCGCTTGCCGTACTAACACTAAAAGAACGCGCAGGTAAAGAATTAGGGCAAATATTGACTAGAGTAGCAGTGAAGAAAGCTGCTGAATATTCTGTAAAAGCTGTCGCGAAGTCTAATGGTAAAAATGGAGATCCGAATGCAGCATTAGAAGCTATCGGCTTAGGAATACAGTTGTTTAATCTATTCTCTGAAAAAGCGGATACGCGTAACTGGCAGACATTACCTGCACAGGTTAACTATGCTAGAATACCATTACAGTTAGGTCAGAATCAAATCAAGATGACACTAGAGAGAGCAAATGGTCAACGTGTGGAACATAATGTAGAAATAGAAGGTACTGGAAAAATGCAGTTCTATAATTTTGCAACAATGAAGTAATAGAAGTATGGGAAATAATAGAGTGTGTACGCATTGTAAGACAGAGATAATTTGTAATACAGATGATATCAAACAATGTGACTGTACTCAGGTGAATATATCTAATGATACACGTGTCTTTTTAGCAGGCTCTTTTCATAAATGTTTATGTAATAATTGCTTGTCTAAGTTTGATGAAATGGTTATTTCTTCAAAAGGGAAGCCTTTTCCTAAGCGCAGAAGTGAGATGGAAGAAGGAGTGCATTATTACATGGAAAATGAGTATTTTGTGTTCACAGAATTGTATCATTTAATGAAAGGACAGTGTTGCCAAAATGGGTGTAGACATTGTGTTTATGGCTTTAAAAACAGATATTTATAAAAATAAAGTAGTAAAAAAGACGGTGTGAGAATATTATGTGTATTTTTGCAACGTGAATTTACAATAACAGCTATGAAAGGACCATTATTTTATTCAAAAATTCTTCTTTTTGGGGAATATGGGATTATTAAAGACTCTAAAGGATTGTCTATTCCTTATAATTTCTATAAGGGAGCATTAAAGATGGAAGAGAATCTAGAAGGAGTATCTTTAAAGTCTAATCAGAGTTTAAAAAACTTTGCAGCATATCTACATGATTTGCAAGAGCAAGAACCTACTTTAGTACAGTTTGATCTAGAGCGTTTAAACGCTGAGATAGAGCAAGGATTGTACTTTGATTCTAGTATTCCACAAGGATACGGAGTAGGAAGTAGTGGGGCATTAGTAGCTGCTATTTATGATCAGTATGCTTATGATAAAGTTACTGTTCTAGAGAACTTGACTAAGGATAAGCTTTTAGTGTTAAAAGGAATCTTCGGAAAAATGGAAGCATTCTTCCACGGAACGAGTTCAGGGTTAGATCCACTAAACAGTTATCTAAGCCTGCCTATCCTAATCAATTCAAAAGATAATATCGAACCAGCAGGTATTCCTTCTCAAAGCGTAGATGGAAAAGGAGCTGTGTTCTTAATAGATTCGGGTATCGTAGGAGAGACTGCACCGATGATTACGATCTTTATGGAGAACCTAAAAGATCAAGGTTTCCGTCAGATGTTGAAAGATCAGTTCGTGAAATATACTGATGCTTGTGTAGAGAACTTCTTAAAAGGAGACGTGAAATCACTATTTAGTAATACGAAGTTATTGTCTAATGTAGTGTTTAATCACTTTAAGCCAATGATTCCAGAGCAATTCCACAGTGTATGGCAAAAAGGAATCGAGACTAACGATTACTATTTAAAATTATGTGGCTCTGGTGGAGGTGGTTATATCTTAGGATTTACTGCTGATATCGAAAAGGCAAAAGAGTCTTTAAAAGATTATAAATTAGAAGTTGTATATCAATTCTAATTCAGATATGAAAAAATAGATATTATAACCTTTCGCAGTAGCGATATAAAATTGAAACAAGAGATAATGTTATCTAGGAAAAATAAACTACTCTTAGCTAAAATATTCAGCTTGTTCTCTGTTGTGAGAGGTTATAATATTTTTATTATAGTACTAGCACAGTACTTAGCGTCTATCTTTATATTCGCACCTGAACTTAGGGCGTTAGACGTGATTTTAGATTGGAAACTCTTTCTAATTATCTTTGGATCTTCCTTAGCTATCGCAGGAGGGTATATCATTAATAATTTTTATGATGCAGAAAAAGATTTAATCAATAGGCCGATTAAGTCTATGTTAGATCGACTAGTGAGTCAAGCTACAAAATTACGTGTCTATTTTGCGCTGAATTTTTTGGCTGTGGGGATTGTATTTCCTGTGTCTTGGCATGTGTCAGCATTCTTTTCTGCTTATATATTTCTGTTGTGGTTTTATTCTCATAAGCTTAAGAAGTATCCTATTATAGGTAACCTTACTGCTTCTTTATTAGCGATATTACCTTTCTTTAGTATCTTGATGCATTTCAGGTTTTATTATCCTTCTATCTTCATACATGCAGCTTTTCTGTATTTAGTTATTCTGATCAGGGAGTTGATAAAAGATATGGAGAATATTAAAGGAGACTTCGCTAATGATTATCAGACTATTCCTGTTCGATTTGGAGATAGAGTAGCGAAAGAGGTAATCACAGTCGTGACAGTATTGACACTGATACCGATCTATTTTTTAGTCAATAAAGAGAACCTTGGGTACATGGTATATTACTTCTATCTAAGTATTATTGTATTAATCATGTTCTTATACAGATTATGGACATCAAAGGAAATAGAACAGTATCACAGTTTACATATTAGTTTAAAACTGTTGATTTTATTAGGAGTATTCTCGATTATGCTAATAGACCCAGATGTGGTAATTAGTGGCAAAGTACTGCTAGAAGAAACTTTATAGTATTAAAAGTTGTGTAAACTTTTAGAGTTATATTAATAAATGCATAGAATAAAACTATCTTTGCAAAAATCTTTAGATATGAATAACGGTAGGTCGAATTCAGGAAATAATAAATCGAATCGCTCAGGAAATAGAAATGCAGCGGGAAAGAAGTCTTTTGGTTCTAAGGATGGAGCTAAAAAGACTTATGGGGGAAATGATAGCAAGAAAAGATCATTTGACAATAATAAAGAAGGAAATAAAACGTATGGTGCTAATACTGCAAAGAAATTTGATAGTAAACCAAGAGTAAAAAATACACCTAAAGAAACAGATGAAGTACGTCTGAATAAATATATTGGTAACTCTGGAGTGTGTTCACGTCGTGAGGCAGATATCTATATCGTGTCTGGAAATGTGACTGTAAATGGAGTAGTAGTTACTGAGTTAGGTTATAAAGTAAAGAAAACGGATATCGTTAATTTTGATGGAACAGTATTGACTCCAGAAAAATTGACTTACGTATTATTAAATAAACCGAAAGGATTTGCTACTATTAATGAGCCAATCGTATCAGCTGAGAATGTATTAAGCTTATTAAAAGGAGCCTCTAAATATCCTTTAGCTCCTGTCGGTCGTATGGATAAGACTACTATTGGTCTAATGTTATTCACGAATGATACGAACTTATTACAGAAGTTAAACTCTACTGATTCACGTTCTTCTAAATTATATCATGTATCATTAGATAAGAACCTTAAATATGAAGATCTAGAAAAGATTAAAAAAGGAGTTTATATCGATGAGCGTCGTGTATTCGTAGAAGAAGTATCTTATGTAGATGATCAGCCTAAGACAGAGATCGGTATTAAGCTAAAAGCATCTAATGTGAAGTTAGTACGTGCTATATTCGAATCTTTAGGATATAATGTTATTAAACTTGACCGTGTGATGTATGGTCAGTTGACAAAATGGAATCTACCAAGAGGTAAATGGAGACATTTAACGGATGAGGAAGTAAGAAACCTTAAAAACGGTTAATATAGATATTTAAAAAGCTCGCTAGATGATAGCGAGCTTTTTTATTGGTATTTATTGAAGATAACTAGGGAGTTCCATAGGTATCTCCATGACTAATATTTGACTTTTTTCATTTGCTTTGATCGTGAAAGTATCTTCTCCATCAAAACCAATAGCATCTCTTCTATGTAGCGTATCTTCACCTAAAGTAATATCTCCTTCTAGAACAAATAAGAAGATACCATTAGACTTATCTTTTAATTCATAAGACAGCTCTTTATTTTGATCTAAATCAGCCATGTGAAACCATGCGTTCTGATGAATCCATACTCCTTTATCGTCAGGATGAGGAGAAAGGATTTGATCCCATTGATTCACGCGATCTTCTTTGTTTAATTTTAGTTGATCATAACGTGGTTTTACATTTAGTTTATCAGGGAATATCCATATCTGTAGGAACTTACTCTCTTTATGCTCATCAGGGTTAAACTCACTGTGTTGAACTCCTGTCCCTGCACTCATGACTTGTATTTCACCTTCATTTATAATTGTACCATTACCCATACTATCTTTGTGTGAAAGACTTCCTGATAAAGGAATAGATATAATCTCCATATTATCATGAGGATGCGTACCGAATCCCATACCTGCAGCTACGTGATCATCGTTAAGTACACGTAACACACCGAAGTGTATTCTTTCGTTGTTTCGATAGTTAGCAAAGCTAAAGGTATGATGAGATTTTAGCCATCCGTGGTTAGCATATCCTCTACTATCTGCTGTGTATATAATTTTTGTGTTCATAGCTTTATGATTTTAATACTACAAAGATACGTTATAGGCTGATTTCCACTGCTTAATGTAGGTTAAGAATAGCGTACATCTATAAATGTCAGTTATTTGTTTCTAGTATTGTCAAAGTATTCTCTTAAAATATCTTCTCTAAAATCTGGATGAGCAATATTAGCAAGAGCGTGTACTCTATCTATAATAGATTTACCTCTTAGGTCAGCTACTCCATATTCTGTAACGATGTATTGAGCATGTGCACGAGATGTTACCACTCCTGCTCCTTGTTTAAGGAATGGAACTATTTTGTTTCCTCCTTTTTTAGTAGTAGCAGAAAGTGCTATGATAGCTTTTCCTCCTTTACTTAGCGTAGCACCTCTCATAAAGTCAACTTGTCCGCCTACACCAGAGTAGATATTCGCTCCGATAGAATCTGCACATATTTGTCCTGTAACATCTATTTCTACAGCAGAGTTAATCGCTATCATCTTAGGATTCTGACGGATCACGAATGGATCGTTCGTATATGAACATTCTCTAAGTTCAAAGAATGGATTGTTGTCTACATAGTTATATAGCCTCTCCGTTCCGATAAAGAAAGTAGAGATAGCTTTGCCATTAGAAGTAGTTTGTTGAGAACAGTTTAAGGCTCCTGCTTCAATTAAATCAACAACACCATCTGCAAACATTTCTGTGTGTAATCCTAGGTTCTTATGCCCTTTCAGTTTTTGAAGAACGGCATCAGGTATAGAACCAATCCCCATCTGTAAGGTACTACCATCTTCTATCATAGAAGCAATGTATTGTCCTATTTTATCTTCTACCTCACTAAAGTCAGAACTGTATTCTGTCAGAAGTGGTGTATCATGCTGTACTAATGTATTAATCTTAGAGATGTGTACTAGCGCATCTCCAAAAGTGCGAGGCATGAATTTATTGACCTGTGCTATAACTATCTTGGCAGTGCGAATAGCCGCTTGTGCAGCAACTACAGAAGTTCCTAACGTACAAAAGCCGTTCTCATCAGGAGGAGAAACTTGTATTAATGCCACGTCTAAGGGAACAAGACCACTGTCAAACAGCATCGGTAGCTCACTTAGGAATACGGGAGTATAAGTACCATTACCTTCTCGTATAGTGTGTCTAACGTTACCACCAGTAAAGAAAGAATTCACAAAGAAACTTTCTCTATATTTTGGATCAGCATAAGGGGCTTTGCCTAAAGTATGTATGTGACAGAACTCTACATTTCTTAATTCGGACGATCTTTCTACAATAGCATCAATGATGTGATTAGGTGTACAAGCTACTGCGTGTACATAAACTCTGTCACCTGACTTGATCAGCTTAGCTGCTTCTTGTGCTGTTGTGTAATTCATTTTGTGTGTAATTTTGTGTATTTAGACAAATGTTTCCTTAAAAGTAAAGCATTAGTCTTTATAAGGCAAGTAAAAAGTGTGGCTAATCATTTTTTTCATTAACTGTAATAGTGTAATTTTGTAGGATATAAAATTTTAAGGTATGATAATTCCAAAAACTCTTGAAGAAATCGAGTTGATGAGACAAAGCGCATTGCTTGTTTCTAAAACATTAGGTATGATAGCTACAGAGCTAAAACCAGGAGTAACGACTTTAGAGCTTGATGCAAAAGCTGAAGAATTTATTAGAGATCACGGAGCAGTACCAGGATTTAAAGGCCTTTATGGTTGTCCTTCTACCTTGTTGACAAGTGTGAATGATCAGATTGTACACGGATTACCTACAGATCGTCCTTTAGAAGAAGGAGATATTGTATCTGTGGACTGTGGAACAGTGATGAATGGATTTTATGGAGATCACGCTTATACATTCGAGATAGGTGATGTAGATCCAGCTACTAAAAAGTTATTACAGATTACAAAAGAATCTCTTTACGTAGGTATTAGAGAATTCAAATTAGGAAATAGAGTAGAAGATGTAGGTAGTGCTATCCAACGCTACTGTGAGAAAGAAGGGTATACGGTAGTACGTGAGCTAGTAGGTCATGGACTAGGACGTAAGATGCACGAATCTCCAGAAATGCCTAACTACGGTAAGCCTGGTAAAGGTAAGAAGTTCGTAGAAGGTATGGTGGTAGCTATCGAGCCTATGATTAACTTAGGTACTCGTAATATCAAACAACTGAATGACGGATGGACTATCGTGACTCGTGACGGAAAACCTTCTGCTCACTTCGAACACGATGTAGCATTAGTAAATGGTAAACCAGAATTGTTATCTACTTACCAATATATCTATCAAGCATTAGGTATCACTAGCAATGAAGAAGATGAGTTTAGAGCTAAACCATTAGTTCTGTAATTACTCATTTCTATTAATGAAGAAGTTATTCAAAACAATATTGAACATTGTGCCTCGACCGATATTAATTCGGTTGAGTTACGTTGTTCGACCTATGATGGCATGGTACCTAAAAGGGGATGTGTATACAGATCCTATTGATGGTAAAAGTTTCAAGACTTTCTTGCCTTATGGATATGCGAAGCAACGCAATAATGTCCTTTCTCCTAGTACACTTTCACTAGAGAGACACCGCCTATTATGGCTTTATCTTCAGCGCGAGACCGACTTCTTTAGTACTCCTAAAAAAGTATTGCACTTCGCACCTGAGCAGGCGTTTTATAAACGCTTTAAAAAACAACCTAATTTAGATTATATAACTACCGATCTAGAATCTCCTTTGGCAGATGTGAAGGCGGATATTTGTAACTTACCTTTTGAGGATAATAGTTTTGATATGATTTTGTGTAATCATGTCTTAGAACATATTCCAGATGATACGAAAGCCATGCAGGAACTGTATCGCATTCTTAAGCCTGGAGGTATGGGAATCTTCCAAATCCCACAAGATATGTCTAGAGAAACTACTTTTCAGGATGATACTATAACAGATCCTAAAGAGCGCACACTTATCTTTGGTCAATACGATCATGTACGTGTATACGGACGTGATTATTTTGATAAGTTAAGAGCTATCGGCTTCACTGTAGTAGAAGAAGACTTTATTCATAAACTTACTTCAGAGGAAGTAACTAAATACTGTCTAGCAGAGGGTGAGATTATCCCAGTTTGTTTTAAGTAGAGTAATCATAATATTTAATTGCTCGATTAGAGAATTAGTTAAAGTATCCTTATAAGGGCTACCCTATCTATATCCTATTGTGTATCTTCGTATTTATTTAGAAAGATTATGAAGAATACATTGATTACTACTGTACTTTTTGATATGGATGGAGTTTTAATAGACTCAGAGGGCTTTTGGCAACAAGCAGAACAAGAGGTGTTTACTTCTATGGGGGCTACTTGGGATGAAGAGATTGCGATCCAAACACAAGGCAAAACGACTAGAGCAGTGACCGAGCTGTGGTATAGCCTGTTTCCATGGGAAGGAAAGAGTATTGAGGAGGTGGAGCAAATGGTGATTGATAGAGTCGATGAATTAATTAGTACAGAAGGAGAAATAAAAGAAGGGGTAATTCAGACATTGAATTTTCTAAAAGAGAGAAAAGTGAAGATAGGTCTTGCTACTAATTCTCCAGAATCTTTGATTAATACTGTTTTAAAGAGATTAGGTATTCGTGATTACTTCCAAACCATAGTTTCTGTAGATCATGTAGAACACGGTAAGCCTGCACCAGATGTGTATTTAAGAGCAGCTCATAACCTAGGGAGTGAGCCTAGAGAGTGTCTAGTAGTAGAGGACTCGTTCACAGGAGCTACAGCTGGTAAAAATGCAGGGATGACTGTGGTAGCCATACCTGATCATTTACAGTATGAACAAGAAAGATTTGATATTGCTGACTTTAAATTGAAAAGTATGATATTTTTAAACGAAAATATTGTATCTTTTTTGCACGAAGTAACGGTTTAGTTTAAAATGGTCATTATGCGAAATAAGGTTTGGTCTATTATTCTTTTTTTTCTTTGGGTAGGGTGCGTATTGGCACAATCTCCACAGAACTATACTGCTGATTATATTAAGTCAGTAGGGTTTATGAGTAATAATAGAGCTGTAACGCCGTTCTTTCAAATAGGGGATCAGTTTACGCTTGCTTTTGATGACTTATATGGAGATGATAGTAATTATTTCTATCGAGTTAAGGCTTATAACTATGACTGGACTCCATCGAAATTAAAACAGATCGAGTATATAGATGGATTAGATAGACAGCGTATTATGACGTATGAAAACTCGTTTAATACTTTGCAGAATTATACGAACTATCGATTGACGCTTCCTGCTCAACGTTATAGAATATTGAAGAGTGGTAATTATGTATTGGAAATTTATAATGAAGACGACGAAGTAGTAATTAGAAGGAAGTTCGTCTTATATGAGAGCTTGGTCAATGTACCGATTCAGATTAAGCGTACTAGAAACCTGGATGTCATAGAGACGAAACAGAATGTAGAGTTTAGTGTGTTATTAGGAGATGCGTTATACCAGAATCCAGTTCAGAATATAAAGATAGCGATCTTTCAGAATGGGAGATGGGACTCTTATCTGACGAATATTAAGCCTCAGTACACGATGGGTAATGACCTTATCTATAAGTACGAGAATGAGACTCAATTCTGGGCAGGGAATCAGTTCTTAAACTTTGACAATAGTGATATTAAGCAAGTGAATAATATGATCGGTTCTGTAACTACGGATAATGGTATTTATAACACGTATCTGTATACAAACGAGAGCCGAAAAAGTAAAGGATATACCTATTTTCCTGATATTAATGGAAGTTTCTATCCTAGAAATATCAATGGGAGAAACCCGAATATAGAAGCGGAGTATAGTTGGGTATATTTCAGTTATCGTCCAGAGGAGGATGTACAGAAAGGAATAGATTATTATGTGACAGGATTATTTAATGATTATGCCTTAGTACCTGCTAACAAAATGACGTATAACGAAGAGAAGGGATATTATGAACAAATCATTTTAGTGAAACAAGGTTTTACTAATTTTAGTTATACAGCAGTTCGAAATGGTGTTGTTGATCCAAGCATTGCACCAGATGGGAACTATGCAATGACAACGAATCGCTACCAAGTTTTAGTTTATTATCGTGGTAATAATGATTTACACGATAGAGTAATTGGTATAGGTGAGGCAAGTGCAGAGAACATAGTGTATTAGACACTGTGATAAAACGAAGAATTCAATGTGTTTTTTATAGTAAATTATTAAGATGGAAAAGATGATTTCACAAACGACGAAGGGAATAAAAATATCTGTAAATACTGAATATGAAGGCAATTTTTTTAAATCAAAAAAGATATGCTATGCTTTTTCATATAAAATAACAATTGAAAATAACTCTACTGATTATATCCAGGTGAAAGGACGACTATGGGAGATATATGATGCGCTGAATAGTGTACAGATAGTAAAAGGAGAGGGTGTAGTAGGTGAGCAACCTATCATAGAGCCTGGTACCAAATATACATATAGTAGTGGATGTGTCTTAAATTCATCTATGGGAGCTATGCAGGGATTCTATGAGGTACTTAATCTAGCGAACCAAACTTATTTTAATGTAGAAATCCCAAACTTTAAGCTAGTAGCCCCTTTCGTATTGAATTAGAAATAATAAAGAACGCACTCTTATAGAGTGGCTAGTATACTAAAAATAAAATGCTTCAACCACCTTTATGCAATTACATAAAGGTGGTTTTTTTATAAGTTAAAGGTGGTAAGGTAATAGTGAGAAATGGTGAATAGGATAGAGGAGGTATTTAGTTGTTTTAATATCTTACTCTATAAGTGTCTAATGGTATTATTTTAACGCGATATCAATATGCATATATGGGCTAAAGCATAAGTAGCTGTTGAAATTTTTAAACTGATAAGAGAGTGTTGATTTTGATTACTATTTATGAATGAGATAATAACCTTCTGCTTGCACTTCTTAGGGGATTCCTAGGAGTTTTCTTGGGCTTTCCTTGCCTAGAAGGTGTTTTTCTCGAAGAAAGGTGCAAGAAACCCTCAAGCAATCCCCTAGCAAATCAGTACAAAACTATCTGTGGTGGATCAATACATGCTGAATTGAAATAGATTTTGTACTTGCTTTTTATTTTTTCTAAAGAATATTAATGGGGTGTGATTCATTTACATAAAAATATTTTGATTTACTTCTGGCGTGATTGTAAAAACTAATTATTAATCGCACTTAGGTTTGTATTCAGTGTAAAGTATAACAGATAGTTAGAAGAATGTAGTGAGGTAAAAAGACTATTGATAGTCAATGTTTTGAAATCGTTAAGGAGATGTTTTTACTGTTTTAGAGAAAAGTGGTTTCAATTTTTTTCGTTATATTTGTACTTATTCATTTAGAAACTACATAAATAATACGCGTAATATGTCAAAAGGATTCTATCAAGTTCCAACTGCGTTCAATGAGCCAGTTAAGTCTTATGCACCAGGAACAAAAGAAAGAGAATTGACTTTGAACTCGTTCAAAGAGCAATACAACACAACAGTTGATATTCCATTATACATTGGTGGAGAAGAAATCAGAACAGGAAATACAAAAGATTTGTTCCCTCCATTTGATCACAAACATAAATTAGGTGTTTACCACGAAGCTGATAAAGCGTTAGTAGAGAAAGCTATTGCTACTGCTTTAGAAGCTAGAAAAAAATGGGCTGCAATGCCATGGGAACACAGAGCATCTATCTTCTTAAAAGCTGCTGAATTATTAGCTGGTCCTTACCGTGCTAAGATCAATGCTGCTACGATGATCGCTCAAGCAAAAACATTACACCAAGCTGAGATTGACTCTGCATGTGAGTTTATTGACTTCTTACGTTTCAACGTAGAGTATATGACTCAGATCTATTCTGAACAACCAGCTTCTGTAGATGGAGTATGGAACAGATTAGAGCACCGTCCATTAGAAGGATTTATCTATGCGATCACTCCTTTTAACTTTACAGCTATCTCTGGTAACTTACCTTCTGCTCCTGCTATGATGGGGAATGTAGTGGTATGGAAACCAGCTGCAACTCAAATCTACTCTGCTAGAGTAATCGTAGAGGTGTTTAAAGCTGCAGGTTTACCTGATGGTGTTATCAACGTAGTATATGGTAACTCTGGAATGATCACTGATACGTTATTAGCAAGTCCTGACTTCGCTGGTATCCACTTCACAGGATCTACAGGAGTATTTAACAGTATGTGGGCTCAAATCGGTCAAAACATCGATAAATACAAAACTTACCCACGTATCGTAGGAGAGACAGGTGGTAAAGACTTCGTTGTAGCTCATCCATCAGCTTGTCCTAAAGAGGTAGCAGTAGCTCTTACAAGAGGTGCTTTTGAATACCAAGGACAAAAATGTTCTGCAGCATCTAGAGCTTATGTTCCAGCTTCATTATGGAATCAAGTGAAAGAATATATGACTGCTGATTTAGCTACTATTAAAATGGGTTCTCCAGAAGATCCAAGTAACTATGTTTCGTCTGTGATTACAGAAGCTTCATTTGACAAATTAGCGAAAGCTATCGATCAAGCAAAAGCTGATGCTGACGCAGAAGTTATCTTAGGAGGTAAATATGATAAATCTATTGGTTACTTTATCGAACCAACAGTTATCTTAACTACTAATCCTAAGTATGCAACGATGGAAACAGAACTATTCGGTCCTGTATTAACTATCTATGTATACGAAGATGCTAAATGGTCTGAAACATTAAAATTAGTGGATGAGACTTCTATCTATGCATTAACAGGAGCTATCTTCTCTGGATGTCGTTATGCTATCGTAGAGGCTACAGAAGCATTAGTAAACTGTGCTGGTAACTTCTATATCAATGATAAACCAACAGGTGCTGTAGTAGGACAACAACCATTCGGTGGGGCTAGAGCTTCTGGTACTAATGATAAAGCGGGTTCTATCCTTAACCTACTTCGTTGGGTATCACCAAGAACGATTAAAGAAACTTTCGTTCCTGCAACTGATTATAAATATCCTTTCTTAGGATAATCAAATTATAATAAAAAGGCGGTTGCAAAAGAGTTGACCGCCTTTTTTAATTTACACTAGAATACAATTCAGTGCTTTTTATTGGGAATGTATAACCGATGAAGAATGACATGATAAGAGTCATTCAGGATATACTACTAAGTAAGAATACACTATCTATTTTGCTTTTATCTTTTTTCGAATACAGAAAAAAGTCCCTTTTTATTAGGATCGTTTTTAAGAGAACACTATTTACCAATAACACTTATAAAACGACTGAGTAAAAACTATTATCTTTTTGCTTTTATTATTTTTCGATTACTGAAAAATGATCCTTTTTTATCTTTAAAGTACTGGGTTATAATTATTAATTTAAATAGTATAACTCATGTTTAAAAAATTACTTGATAACAAAAACTTGGTGATTAATCCACCTGTTTTTATCACTTCAATATTATTAATAGTAGCTTTAATCTTAACCTGTGTCCTTTTTCCTGAAAAGGTAGGGGTTTGGTTTCCTGCTGCCCAATTAGCGGTAACTTCTAACTTTGGTTGGTTCTTTGTCGTGACAGTGAATGTTATTTTAATATTTGCTATCTACCTTGCTTTTAGTAAGTTCGGTAAGATACGGTTAGGAGGGGATGATGCAGAACCAGAGTTTACTAAGGCATCTTGGTTTGCCATGCTGTTTAGTACAGGTATGGGGATCGGTATTATGTTCTTTAGTATTGCTGAGCCTGTATCTCATTTCTTTAATACGCCTAGACCAGTAGATACAGACATAGAAGCTGCTGTACAAGCTATGCAATTTACGAGTTTGCACTGGGGATTACACGCTTGGGGTATTTATGCGATGGTTGGATTAGCTTTAGCCTTTTTTGGATTTAATAGAAAGTTACCTATGACCTTTAGATCTCTTTTTTACCCATTCTGGGGAGAGAAAATACATGGCTGGTGGGGACACATAATCGATATATTATCGGCTTTAGCTACAGTGTTTGGATTATCTACATCTTTAGGATTAGGGGTAATACAGATTACAGCTGGTTTAGAGTATTTATATGGTTGGGAGATAAGTCCTATGATGCAAGCAGGGATTATTCTGTTTGTGATTGGTATCGCTACTATTTCTGTTTTTTCAGGATTAGATAAAGGAGTTAAGATACTTAGTAATGCCAATATGTATATCGCAGCCAGTTTTATGTTGCTAATCTTTATTCTTGGGCCGACTCTATTTATCATGAAAGGGTATGTTGAGAATACAGGAGCGTACTTAGCTAATTTTATTGATATAAGTACATGGAATGATACTTACTTAGGTTCTGGCTGGCAGAATGTCTGGACTATATTCTATTGGGCTTGGTGGATTGCATGGTCTCCTTTTGTAGGAAGTTTTATTGCTCGTATCTCTAAAGGACGTACCGTGAAAGAGTTTGTATTAGGGGTATTGATTGTACCAGGGTTGATTACCTTATTATGGATGAATGTCTTCGGAGGTAGTGCATTGCACACTATTTTATCAGGTGATGTGACGATGATAGCAGCAGTTAAAGCTGATGTGTCTACAGCATTATTTGTCTTCTTAGAGAACTTCCCTTTTACTAAGTTCCTTTCTATTGTGGCGATTATTCTGATTTTCTCTTTCTTTATTACCTCTTCTGATTCAGGTTCATTAGTTGTAGATAATATTACCTCAGGTAGTAATGGAGAGTCTCCTGTGTGGCAGAGAGTCTTTTGGTCTTTTGCACAAGGGATTATTGCTATCGTATTATTATGGGGAGGAGGACTGGATGCGCTACAGACTGCGGTTATTATTACAGGACTGCCTTTTGCAGTGATATTACTGGTGATGTGTTATAGTTTACAAAAAGGGTTAAAAGAAGAGTTAGCTAAATCGTCTAAGAAGGCTAAGTCAAAAGAAGAAAAGAGCTATAAAGAGATTATAGCAGAACTATTAGATGAACCACAAAGCAAATAAGGATGGATAAAAATAAAAAATTAGATATAATAGTTGGTTTAGACTTGTCTACAATGGATCAATATCTGTTGCAATATATGCAAGTGCTAGACCAGATTTTAGATATAAATAAGGTAACGTATGTGCACAACCTTAAAGTAGGTGAGTTACCTAAGGAATTACTTAAACCAGAGAGCATTGTTGTTATTAAGGAGAAGATAAAGAATAAGCTTACTCAGTATTTCACAGAAGCAGGAGTGAGTTATGATTTCGAAATCTTGGTATCGGTAGAGAGTTATACAGAGATTGCTTTTATGAATATAGCTAAGAAATCTTCGTATGACCTGATGGTATTAGGTAATAAACAGGAACTAGAGGGTACTGGTGCGCTGGCTGATAAGCTGGTACGTATATTCCCTTCAGCATTATTATTAGTACCAGATACGTTTAAAGTACCAATCACAACAGTAATTGATGCGATAGACTTCTCTCGATATACGAGTGATATTATGATGTGGGCAGATCGTTTTAAGAATAATTCGAAGGGGCAAAAGATAGAGCATTCTGCAGTACATATCTCTAAGTCTTATATGGGGTTCTATCCTACGATGACGAATAGAGAATTAGAGAAAGTAACGAAGGATGATATCAAAGAAAAACAAGAGAAATGGAATAAGAAGTACGCTACTTATTCTGATATTGATATAGTGCCTGCTGGAGAGCGCAATATATCAGCATCCTTGATCGCTTATGCGCGCAGTAAAAAGGCGGATATGCTGATACTGGGAGTGAAGGGTACTACAGGATTTAAAGAGATATTCTTAGGTAGTGTGGCGAATCATTTACTACACAGAAATACGAATACTTGCTTATTATTCGTTAAGCACAGTAAATAAAAGAAGAAGGGCCGTCTATAAGACAGCCCTTTCTTTTTATCCTTTATATTTTAAGGGTAAGTACACCACTTTTTTCGTTTCAAAGAATTCATCTGAGAAGATATTAGTCAGGTCAAACTGAACAGCTTTAGGGAAGTCCTTAAGCTCTTCTGTTAAGTCACCTCCTTTTAGGTATAATATACCATTGTCAAACTCATGCTTGTTTTCTTTCTTCGTTTTGTGTCTAATCCACTCTACGAAGTCAGGCATATTCGTAACAGCTCTACTTACGATGAAGTCAAACTTCTCGTCTATAGTTTCGGCACGTTTTTGTTCTGCTTTAACGTTCTTTAAGTCTAACGCTTTTACTACTTCATTAACTACGCGTATCTTCTTCGCGATAATGTCGATTAGGTAAAAGTTAGTTTCTGGATATAATATAGCTAAAGGAATACCAGGGAAACCTCCACCAGTACCTACATCTAGTATATTAGCTCCAGGAAGGAACTCCATAACCTTAGCGATACCTAATGAATGTAATACATGCTTCGTATATAGCTCATGTATATCCTTACGTGAAATAACGTTAATTTTAGCATTCCAATCCGTATATACTTCTTCCAATTTCTCAAATTGAGCAATCTGTTCAGGAGTTAAATTAGGGAAATATTTTAAGATTTCTTCCATGTCGTAAATTTTGACAAAAGTAGGCTTTTTATCGTGAATAAATAAAAGATAACACAGATTAATAGAGATATAATAATTACCTTTGGGATTAAGTTTCATTAAAATCACAACAAGATGAGCAACCAACTTCTATCTAATAGAATAAACAATTTGACTACTTCACAGACCTTAGCAATGGCTGCGAAAGCAAGAGAGTTAAAAGAACAAGGCGTAGACGTAATTAGTTTGAGTCTAGGTGAGCCAGATTTTAATGCTCCTGAGTTTATCAAAGAAGCTGCTATTCAGGCTGTAAAAGATAACTATAGTAAGTATCCACCTGTAGAAGGATATAAAGAACTAAGAGAGGCAATAAGCAATAAGTTTAAGAGAGATAATAATTTAAATTATTCACCGAGTCAGATCGTTGTATCTACTGGTGCTAAACAATCATTATACAATGTAGCTCATGTCATGATCAACCCTGGTGATGAGGTAGTAATTCCTGCTCCATACTGGGTGAGTTATGCTGAGATCGTGAAGATGGCTGAGGGTACTCCTGTAGAAGTGCCTACTAGTATAGAGAGTGATTTTAAAATTACTCCTGAGCAATTAGAGGCCGCTATCACTCCTAAGACGAAGATGATATGGTTCTGCTCACCATGTAATCCTAGTGGTTCTGTATATAGCAAAGAGGAATTCGAAGCTATAGCTAAAGTATTAGAGAAATATCCAAATATCTTTATCCTATCAGATGAGATATATGAGCATATCAATTTTACAAGTAATTACTGCAGTATCGGAACTATTGGTAATTTAATTGACCGTACAATTACTGTAAATGGTATTGCTAAGGCATTTGCGATGACAGGATATCGTATCGGATATATTGGTGCTCCTGAGTTTATTGCTAAGGCATGTACTAAGATGCAAGGACAAGTAACGTCTGGTGCTAATAGTATTGCACAGCGTGCTACTATTACTGCTGTAGAGGCTGATCCTAGTGTATTAAAAGATATGGTTGCGGCATTTAAGAATAGAAGAGATCTAGTAGTAGGGTTATTAAAAGAGATTCCTGGAGTTAAGATTAATGTACCTGAAGGAGCATTCTATGTATTCCCAGACATATCTTCTTTCTTTGGAAAGACACTTCAAGGTGTAAAGATTAATAATGCGGATGATCTATCTATGTATCTGTTAGAGAAAGCACACGTAGCTACTGTAACAGGAGTGGCATTCGGGAATCCTGATTGTATACGTATGTCGTATGCGACTAGTGAAGATCAGTTGATCGAAGCATTCAAAAGAATTAAAGAAGCATTAGCGTAAGTTATAATAGTTAAAAAAAGCCTTAGAAATAAGGCTTTTTTTAGTTATCATGAGCATTATTTCTTATTTTTATACTTTATAAAAGTTCATTATCGTGGATATATTATTACAGAGTTTTGCTAAACATGTTTCTCTGACTAAAGAGGAACAACAGATTATATTAGAGTCATTTACTGTAACTCGTTACCCTGCTAAAACAAAGCTGTTAAGTGCAGGAGAAGTATGTATTAATTCTACTTTTGTCGTTTCGGGTATCGTACGAAACTATTGTCTAGATGATCAAGCAGTAGAACATACTGTTAGCTTTGCAGCATCAGGATGGTGGATAGCTGATATGTATAGTTATTTATCTCAAAAACCTGGTAACTCTTATTTAGAAGTAGTAGAAGATGCGATAGTAATGACTTTGAGTAGAGATCATCAGTTAGCTTTGTTTGATAGAGTACCTAAGATAGAACGTTATTTCAGAGTTCTTATAGAGAGATCACTAGTGGCTACACAACAACGACTGATGGACAACTTATCACTACCTGCAGAAGAGCGTTATACGCGCTTTTTAGAGCGTTTCCCTGAGATTAAGTATTGTCTACCACAGAAGCAGATAGCTTCTTATTTAGGGGTTACTCCTGAGTTTTTTAGTAAAATGAAGAAAAAGATGCTTACAGGAAAGTAAATGTCTATGATATAAAATAGAAAAGCCACTCATCGAGTGGCTTTTTTTGTATATTATACTAGAGAGTGTCTAGTCATTTCTTCTGGTTGAGGTATGCCTATTAGTTTAAGAATAGTAGGAGCTAAGTCTCCCAGTACTCCATCCTTTACCTCTTTGATATCATTGTCTACGATAATGATCGGTACAGGATTAGTAGTATGTGCTGTGTTGGGAGTACCATCAGGGTTAATCATTACCTCACAGTTACCATGATCTGCTAACACTATCGTAGTGTATCCATTATCAAGAGCAGTTGTGATTACTTCTTTTACACATTGGTCTACTGCTTCGCATGCTTTGATTGCTGCTTCCATTACACCTGTGTGTCCTACCATATCTCCGTTAGCAAAGTTTAGACATACGAAGTCAGCTTCTCCTTTTTTCAATTCAGGAATAAGTGCGTCTTTAAGGTCATAAGCACTCATCTCAGGCTTAAGGTCATAAGTAGCTACTTTGGGAGAAGGACATAAGATACGCTGTTCTCCATCGAATGGAAGTTCTCTACCTCCAGAGAAGAAGAAAGTCACGTGTGGATATTTTTCTGTCTCTGCAATACGTATTTGTTTCTTGCCATGTTTTTCTAGTACTTCACCCAATGTGTTGTGTAAGTTCTCTTTGTCATAGACAACATGTACATTCTTATAAGTATCATCGTAGTTCGTAAGCGTTACAAAGTACAAGTCAAGTTTCTTCATGTCATGATCTGAATGATCTTCTTGAGATAATACACGTGTTAGTTCTCTTCCTCTATCCGTTCTAAAGTTAAAGAAGATCACTACATCGTCATTTTCAATCTTTCCTACAGGCTGATTGTTTTCATCAACCATTACAATAGGCTCAATAAACTCGTCAGTCACATTATTTAAATAACTTGCTTCAATGCTTTTTACTGCATCAGTAGAGTGAATACCTGTACCGTTTACTAACAGATGGTAAGCCTTTGCTACTCTTTCCCAACGCTGGTCTCTATCCATTGCATAGTATCTTCCGATTACAGAAGCTAGTTTAGCAGTAGATAAGCTCAGTCTGTCTTGTAGTTGTTGTACGTGATTTGCACCCGATTTAGGATCTACATCTCGTCCATCTGTAAAAGCGTGAATACAGATATCTGATACTCCTGCAGCTGATGCTGCATCTACTAGACCATATAAATGTTGCTCATGAGAGTGTACTCCACCATCAGATAGCAGTCCTAAGAAGTGTACTTTTTTATTGTTTGTCTTTGCGTATTCGAATGCTGCTTGTAATGCAGGCTCTTTAGCAATAGTGTTATCTTCTACTGCCATATTTATTTTTACAAGGTCTTGATAGACGATTCTACCTGCCCCAAGATTCATGTGTCCTACTTCAGAGTTACCCATTTGCCCTTTTGGAAGACCTACATTTAGTCCATCAGTAAGTACAAATGTATTAGGATATTTAGTATATAGACTGTCTATAAATGGCGTATTTGCGTGCTCGATAGCTGATACTTTAGGATCTTGAGTCTGTCCCCAGCCATCTAGAATCATTAATATTACTTTCTTATTCATAATAGTGAAACTTTAAATATTATTAGTTGTGTTATACAAATTTACGCATACTTATTCAAAAAAGGCAATGTTTGATTCTTGAAATAATGGCATTAAATACTTTTATTATTAAAAATTCCTTTGGTCGTATAATATTTTTTTTAAATTTACGTTTCTAAAATTAGAATTAAAGACTATAAATGAGAAGGTTATATGAAACAAAAGAATTTTTATTGGTTATTTGCCTCAATGGCATTTTTTGGGAATGTAGTAGGAAGTAATACTTTACCAACGTCGAATGAATATACAAATGTGATTGAAAAAACTGTAGATAACACAGTGGATTCTGAAGAATATAGTTTTGAAAGTACGGCTAAGAGTTTGTATTCTAGTTTAGAATTAAATCATTATAATGCTCCTGCTAGAGCAGTATATACTGCTGCACTGAAAGGGTATTATAAAATGCTAGAAACAGGTAAGATTAAGAATGAGAAGTTGACTATCGTTGACTTTAGTTTATCGTCAGCTAAGCCTCGTCTATGGGTGATAGATATGAAAGAGAATGCTGTTCTGTTACAATCACTTGTAGCACATGGCAAGAAGACAGGAGAAGAATACGCAACTACGTTTTCTAATCGTGTGAACTCACATATGAGTAGCTTAGGATTTTATACTACAGGAGAGACGTATAACGGAAGAAATGGATTCTCTCTTAGATTAGATGGATTGGAAGCAGGGATTAATGATAAAGCTAGAGAAAGAGCGATTGTAATCCATGGAGCGGATTATGCTTCACCTGATTTAGTACGCGCTCAAGGGAAGTTGGGACGTAGTTATGGTTGCCCAGCTGTGCCTGTAGAAGTAAATGATGATTTAATAGAAATGATTAAAGACAAATCTCTATTGTTTATTTATTATCCAAGTAATCAGTATGAGTTAAAGTCAAAATTTGTTTAGTAAGACCTTTTATATAAAGAAAAACACCCATTAAGATTTTATTCTTAATGGGTGTTTTTTTATTATTGTAGCTTAGTATATAAGTCATTGTCGAATTTATAGACATCTCTAAACTGAGTTATCTTACCATCGTTAGCTACTTGGATAGTCCAGTATAATTGATGGATGTGTACAGCTTCTTTACTAGTTGTGATATTTTTAGTGTTTTGAGAATCAAGAATCTTTTTTATCTCTTCTTGAGTAATCTCGTTCTGTTGAATATCAAATACAAACTGTGCTAAGTCAAAAGGATCTTCTACACGTATACATCCAGAACTTAAACTTCTCTGAGCTCTATTAAAGTTAGCTTTATTAGGAGTGTCATGTAAGTACACTGCGTGATTGTTATCAAACATAAATTTAATACGACCTAATGTGTTACCTACACCGGCTTTCTGTACATATCTATAAGAAGAAGCTTTGCTAGAATCCCAGTTTTCTGGAGCTACTACTTTGCCTGTGCTCTTATCGTAGATTGTAAATCTAGCATTAGAGAAGTAACTTAAGTTAGCACTAGCTTTAGGTGTTAAGTCATTCTTTAGAATGGTAGGAGGAACTGTCCATGTTGGATTGATCACAATTGTCTTTAGAACTGAGCTCAGTATAGGCGTTTTACGACCTGTCGTACCTACGATTACCTTGTGTTGTTTTACAGTATCACCAGACTTCACCGCAACTAAACTATAATCAGCTATATTGATTAAGATATAGTTATCACCTAAATCTCTTGGGAACCATCTCCAACGTTCTAGATTGACTACTAGCTTTTCTTTTACAGTAGCTTCTTCTTTTAGGATGGCCTCTATTGTTTTCTTATCAGCAACACCGTTCTCGACTAGTTTACTATTTTTTTGAACTTGTTTTAAAGCAGTTACGACTCCTTCGTTATTGATAAAGTCCTTTGATAGGCTATCAGGGTAATAACTCAAGAAGTTTAAATGTTTTTTAATATTCACTAGCTCAGGTACTGTATCATTTAACTTATACTTAGCTGTCACAGCTTTGATTGTATCTTGATTCAGTTGATATAGGTTTGATAGTTTATTTTTTAGATTGACATATATTTTATGAGGTGATCTTAAACTATCAAAGGTCGTCTGTATTGTTCCTCTACTTAAAGCGAGTTGCATTGTAGCAGCTGTATTTAGTTCTTTTGGAAACATATCCCAGTCATTGTATAATCTTCTAGGATTTTGTACACCATTATACAAGTCTTTACTCGCATTAAAAAATGCTTTAGTGAACAGAAAATCTGCTTGTATTTTATCTAGGTTTGATAGCCTTTGATAATCTTTGTGAAATTGATGAACTTTTTCAGTATTGTACTTTGAGTTATTGATTCCATCTAAATATGCTTCGTCAAGTACTTTTAGAAGTTGTTCTCGGTTACTTGTTCTTCCCCAACCGATTTGGTATAGGTTCTCTACATAGAACTTTTGGATATCCTTTGGAAGACTAACTATAGATGCACTATCTACGTGTACCTTTATTTGATCCTCCATAGGGTCTACCTTGATGGTATCATTGAGAATCAAAGTTTCTGCCATAGTATTTGCCTTTTTACAAGAAGTAAGGACAAGTATACTCAAAAAACTGAAGATTAAATGTTTCATGTTTTTATATATTATACTGCGAATTTAATATAATATAGTGAATAATTTATTGTTTATTCTTAAAATGTTCTATAAACCTCGTTTTGGAGTACTGTAGGCCGGACTAGTTGTTATTTTAAAAGTGGACTAGTATAGAAGAGAGGAATAAGAATAGTTTTGCACAAATAAACTACCTGAAATGAAGAATAATTATGTCATTTTAGCCTTGTTAAGTACTCTTTTTACAGTGCAATCACAAGGACAAACTAAGACAGAAAATACCCTTGAAGATAAAATAGAAGAAATAGTAATCTATAATCAACGATTACAATTGCCAAGTTCGTTGAAGAATAGAAATATTACATTTATTAATCAAGAACAGATAAAACAATTACCTGTGTCGTCTATTAATGAGTTGTTGACTTATGCTACTGGTGTTGATATTCGTCAGAGAGGGCCATTTGGAACTCAATCAGACTTTAGTATTGACGGAGGTAGCTTTGAGCAGAATGTATTGTTATTAAACGGACAGAAGATTTCGGATCCACAGACAGGCCATAATAGCCTTAATGTACCAATTCCTTTAGAAGCGATTGAACGTATAGAAATAGTACGCGGACCTTCTGCTCGTCTATATGGTGTGAACAGCCTGACAGGAGTAGTGAATATCGTAACGAAGAACCCTAAAAAAGATGGTCTTTTTGCTAATACGTATATCGGAAGTAGCTTAAAGAAAGATAAAGAAGGCGATCATGGAGAGTTATTTAATAACCGAGGTATTCAATTAGGAGGTACACTTGTACGCAAAAAAGATAATCATATGTTATTCGGTAGCCATGACTCAGGTAATGGTACTCGTTATAACACTGCTTTTAATAACAATAAAATCTTCTATCAAGGGAACTATACCCCTAATGAGAATAATGCTATTATGGTACTTGCAGGTCATGCTAGAAGTTCTTTTGGAGCAAATGGATTCTACGCAGCTCCTGGAGATAAAGAGTCAAAAGAAGTAGTATCTACATCAATGCTAAATCTGAGTTCACGTCATTATTTAACTGACCGTTTTACATTAATGCCCAGTGTAGCTTACAGATATAACTTTGATGATTATCGTTACTTCAGACATGAGTTAAGTAAGGCACGTAGCCGTCATTACTCACATGCGATTACTAGTAATATTAGAGGAGAGTACTTAGCAGATTTTGGTAAGATATCTTTTGGAGGAGAGATGAGGTATGAAGAGATTAACTCAACTAATATTGGGGATCACAGTAAGAGTAACTACGGATTGTACGCTGAGATACAGCGTGAGTTCTTTGATCGATTAGATGTAAATCTAGGGGCTTATGTTAATTATAATACGAAGTATGGATGGGAAGTTTTCCCAGGGATAGACGCTAGTTATACCTTTAATGAACATTGGAAAGCGATGTTTAATGCTGGTACAGCAAGTAGAATACCTTCTTTTACAGATTTGTATTTAGATCAACGACCAGGTAATATAGGTAATCCATATTTATTACCTGAGAAAGCGTATCAGATAGAATTAGGAGGGAAGTATGTCAATAAAGGATTTAGAGCAGAGGCTTTTGCTTTTTACAGAGATATTGATGACTTTATTGATTGGATAAGAGTAGATACGACAGTGCCATATCAGCCATATAATGCTTCTAAGAATAAGACTAAAGGATTTAATACAGCTTTAAAGTATAAACTAGGATCAGAAAAGTCTTATTGGGACTTAGGATTATCATATACTTATTTATCTCCAAAAGTGGAGAATAAAGGAGAAGATAAGATCTCTAAGTATGCGATAGAGAGTTTAAGACATCAGTTAGTAGGAACTATTAATTATACTTATAATAAGCTTAGTGCTACACTAGCTAATCGTTTTAACGAGCGTATTAGTTATAAGAATTACTGGATTACAGATATAAGAATCAACTATAATCTAAAGAAATATAGTATCTATCTAGATGCTCAGAATATATTTGATACTACTTATATAGAGGCAGGTGCAGTACCTATGCCTGGTAGATGGTTTATGTTAGGAGTGAAGTTTAATGGACTTTAATATATAAATTGGTTAGTTGGAGTTTTCAGATGACTAAGTACTGTTTTGATTATCGTGGGGGGTAGTTTCAATAGTATGA
Organism: Myroides sp. ZB35; assembly: GCF_001865835.1. Classification (NCBI taxonomy): domain Bacteria; kingdom Pseudomonadati; phylum Bacteroidota; class Flavobacteriia; order Flavobacteriales; family Flavobacteriaceae; genus Myroides; species Myroides sp. ZB35. The sequence continues at coordinate 1,650,858 of NZ_CP017769.1, forward strand.
ATCAATTATTACAAATACTTAGAATACGCTTTTTTGCTATGAAATTCTAGTATACAGAAACGGTAAGCCTTGTACAGCTTACCGTTTTTTATTTTAATAAGATACCTTAGTTCCTTTTTTATCAATCGTAAATGATTCAAACTTTAGTTCTACTTGTGCTTGTCCATCTTCGAAGTTACTAGCGTAGTCATATTGAAAAGGGATGACTACTCTTCCTTTGTGATCGATATAACCAAACAATTGATCTTTAGAAGCTAATGCTAATCCATCAGAGTAGCTTCCTACATAATCATATTGAGCAGAGATAATCTTTTTACCTTCTGTGTTGAAGAATCCCCACTTGCCACCTTCTAAGAAGGCTATTTTGTACTCACTACTCGTCTGTAGTTCTTCATAAGCAAAAGGAATAATCACTTCTCCTTTATCATTTATTGCGCCTTGGAAGTTGTCCATAGACACAATAGATATTCCTTCTATAAAAGATTCTATCTGATAGAAAAGAGGCTCAATGAAGATTTCATTCTTATTGGTTTTGATTCCAAACAACTCTAACTTCTTATCTTGATACCATCTTAAGTTGTTTTGAAACTTAAAGTCTGGGTCATTTTTTAAGTCGAGATAGACGGTGTCTAGTTTTACACTTTCCTCTAACTGTACATTGATGTGTGAGTAGGTACTTTTATAAGCCCAACTAGATGTGCAACTCAGTCCTAATAAGAGACTTATTGCTAAGATTTGTTTCATTCTAATAGAAGATTAACGTACTGTAATTCCTCTGCAAATGTATTAGTTTTGGGATGATTAATAGGTTAATTTTTACAATTTTTTATGAATGGTTGTTGCACCAGCTTGAGCCTTCGGAAATACTGTAATATCAGCTATTTGCACATGTTCAGGTTGGTTGACGATATAAGCTATAGCATTCGCTATATCTTCTGCTACTAATGGAGTATACCCTTCATATACCTTTGCTGCTCTATCGCTATCTCCTTTAAATCGGATTAGTGAGAAGTCTGTTTCTACTGCCCCAGGAGCTACATTAGTTACCTTAATTCCATCAGATAATAAATCATATCTCAGTCCTTTAGAGAATGCCTCTACAGCAGCCTTAGAAGCGCAGTAGATTGTACCGTTTTGGTATGACTCTTTCCCTGCGATAGAAGATAGATTGACGATATGTCCATATTGTCTTTTGATCATAAGAGGAACAATAGCTTTGGTCACATAGATTATTCCCTTTACATTGATATCTATCATAGCTTCTAAGTCCTCTAGAGAAGCTTCTTGGAAAGTAGCTAATCCATGAGCATTCCCAGCGTTATTGATTAGCACATCTATATCTTGCCATGCAGTCGGAAGAGAGGCTATTGCCTTAAAGGTAGCTTCTTTATCACTTACATCGAAGGTTAGTGTTAGCACTTCTGTCTGCTCTGCTAATTCACGCTCTATGGCCGCTAAGTTCTCTTTATTTCTCCCACACAAGATTAGTCTGTGATTAGTAGCTAATGCTTGCGCTGTTGCTTTTCCTATACCTGATGTTGCTCCTGTAATGAATGCTGTTTTCATATCTTTTTGTTTTGTGGTGTTGTACTATAAGACGGTTTGTTTTAAACCTTGCATTATGCATAACCAAAGATAATTGAAAAAAGACTTCTCTTGGACTCTATCTACTTTTTTAATATTAACTGTTTTGACTTCATCCTTAGTGTTCTTTCGGATAAACATATTCCCCACAGCAGATAAGAACTTTTTCTTTTGTTGCCCATCTTTCTTATAGATAGTTACCTTTAGATCCTCATATTGCATACCATAGGTTCCTGTAGCAGAAGTATTATTACCAGAGAAGTTAAAAGTGACTAGACTGATACTACCTTCTGTATTAGCCTTGACATACGGCTGTAAGAACGGGCGCATAGAATTAGCTGGGAAGTTCGTAATCTTACCTTGTATATTGAAGTTATCTCTTCTGTTAAGTACATTGAAAGACCAGTCTACACGTAGTGGAGCTGCATTCATAAACCTCGCATTGACAGCTATCGTAGTAGTAGGTACTTTAGTCACACCATATCCACTATATATATTCTTAATAGTCGCATTGAAGTTGTGGAACATAATCTTACCAGGAGCTACTGCTTTAGGGTCAGTCTCTTCATAGACTAGTTTAGAGTTGCGTATTGCTACATTATTTACTTCTAGTCCGAATTTTAGATCTCTTAGCTTTTTACTAAACATGGGTTTGATACTCATATTGAATGTAGGAGCCTTATCTCTAAAGATATTAGCATCAAGTTGATTGATGTTAATCTGTTCTGTTTTAAACAGTAGAGTTCCCTTGGCATCGAAGTCGTAGTTATAATTTTTTAAAGCTATCTCTTTTGCTTGTAATGTGAAGATATCATCTGCATATCTAAACATGCTTACAGTCTTCTTTCTAGAGTACTTTGGCTTCATATTGAAGTTAGCCAGTTTTAGCTCTTTATTATCGATAGATAGAGAGTCTACACTTATATCATAATATTTCTTCGTATCGTATGTAATCGCTCCAGAGGATAGCGTAGTCTTGCCATAAGTAAAAGGAATCTTATTTCCACCAGTGTTTTTATCAATGCGTATATCTGCTATCACAGCATTGATATTATTCACCTTTAAGCTGTTGCTATTTGTCTTTCTATCGTGTATTTGGAAAGCCGCCTTGCGCAGCACTAATGAATCTAATGTGATATAATCCGACAATAACTTAGCAGTAGTCTTAGGTTTACTCTTTACATCATTAGGAGTATAGGTGATAACAGGAGAGTCTATCGCTATTTTAGCTACTTTTAGTTGTTCTCCTACCTTATTGTTGATATCCGTTAAGACTATATTAGTCTTAGACGTATTCCAAGTGTCTAATGCATCTAATGATAATTTGTTAATCTTAATGTCGCCTATCTTCAAAGCAAATGGGACTAGTGCAGGCAATGTATCATATACCACTGCCACCTCTTGCTTTTTCTGCTTTTTAGTTTTTTTAGCAGGTTGTTTTTCTGCTACTTTGATATCTTGTTTGAGTTTGTTGTTTTTGATAGTGATCGCTGTAGAGTCCGTCTCTATAGAAGCAATGTCAAGGTAGAAGTCTTGCTCATTTTTATACCCCCAGTCTGTCCCAGTCAGCTTTAGCTGTGGGATATCTACAGACAATAAGTTCTTAGTTAATTCTTTTGACTCGACAGTCTCTGAGAAGGGCTTTACAGATAGCTGGTGCATCTCTAGCGCTGTTGGTTCTATGATAATCTTACCGATGGTGAACTTATGCCACTCATTCAACTTACTATAGATAGAGTCTGTAGTCATCACATAAGAGTCATAACTAAAAGGTATTGCCTTCTCTACGACTTCTTCACCGAAATGTACTCCTCTGATTGTTGCATTGAAGTTATAGACCTCATTTAGTCTTGTATTACTCTTTCTGTCTTTTATTAAGACATGAGCATGCTCTACGATAATAGATTCTATATCTATATCATTTTTTACGTTTATTTTAGCTTGCTTCTTTACGACACTATCTCCTTTAATCATCACTATACTAGGATGACTTAGTTTGATTTTGTTTGCACGTAGATTCTTGTTTTGTAGTAATTCTTTGATAGCTACCCCTTGAATCACTATTTTATCTAGTCTTGCACTGATATAAGTAAGACTAGGGTGAGTAGTAGTATCTTTAGGAGTGACTGTGATTCCAGAGACAGTTAGTCTTCTTAATGCAGGATAATAGCTGATGTCCTCATACGCTAGATCATAAGGAGTATCATTCTTCTCTGCGATGATCTCTGGTAAGTGCTTATATATAAAACGATTTAATGCATACCTTCCTATCTGATATAGCCCTAGTAGACTGACACCAACTATTAAAAGGATTTTGACACGTTTTGATAATTTCATTTTTTAATAAAGATAAATTAATACTTAAAAGTACTAATTTATCTTTATGTTTTTGTAATTATTATGAATTACTTTAAGACTAATTGATGCTTTGTTAGTAAACCAGCTAATCCATCCATAGAGAATATCGCTTTTTTAATCTTAGTGAACTGTGGGTCGATATCATAGTTATAACTCGTATAGAAGTCCGCTTTCTCTGCATTGGCCTTGTGAAATACTGCACGGTGTAAGTTACAGTTGTCAAATAGTGCCATACTCAGATCTGTATCAGAGAAATCAGCACTGATTAGACTACAGTTAGAAAACAGTTGCTTTTTAAGCTTTAATCCATAGAACTGAGTTAATTCTAAATTGCAGTCTGTAAAGGTAAATTCGAATATAGTCTGGTCTATCATGGCGAAGTTTACACGCGTAAAGTTACAAGCTGTAAAGTTGACATTGCGCAGTCCTACATAGTTCACCTCTGCATCTTTAAAATTGCAGTTGATAAAATCACAGTCTATAAAAAGAGTAGCTAAGAATGAACAAGCGCTCAGATCACAGTTTTCAAACTTACAATTCTCAAATTCTTTAAATGAGATATCGTTATAGTTAAATACAGTGTTACTGTATTGTTTGTCGTATATAAATTCAGGAGTCATCTGTCTGGTGTTAAAAGTTAGCTACCGTATATAGAACTTATCCATATACGGTAGCAAGATATAATATTATAAAGATTTATCCTTATGGTTCTTCTATGATATGAGGTATAAATCTGCTTTTGTCTGTTGTGATTCGATTATTACTTTCTCGGAATGTAATCCCACATGATTCTTGACCTATGATCCAGCTTCCGATAATAGAATATCCTGTTGACTCTTGGTGTAAGTGAGCTAACTCTTGACAGATATAGCCTTCTTCTCCATAATCTCCAGGAGTAGCTTCTACGATAGCTCCATGCTGGTATAGCGTTACATTAGCGCCTTCTCTTGAGAGTAAAGGTTTCTTTACATAGTCACGCATCCCATTAGGTGTATCGAAGTAGGTCTCTAGTAGTAGTGGATGGTTAGGATACAGCTTCCACAGTACAGCCATGATAGCCTTATTAGATAAGATCATCTTCCATGACGGTTCTATCCAGTTCGCTTGTGCTTCGTCATTCGGTATATGTAGCGCAAATGGCTCATATACCAACCATTCCCACGGATATAGCTTAAATATATCAGTTATCGTCTCTTCTTCTAGGTCTGTAAAGTTAACCCCATTCCATCCGATATCATCTATGAAGATTAGCTTTGTGTTGATACCAGCTTGTATAGCAGTGTCTCTTAGGTATTCTATATTCGTTAGATCCTCTAAGGTCTCACGCATACAACTGAAGTGTAGTGTGTCCCCTTTAAGATAAGGCTTTAGATCACGCCATGAAGCGATTAATTGATCGTGTACAGAGTTAAACTGGTCTTTGCGTTCACCGAAGTAATGTTGCATCCATTGCCACTGTGTCACTCCTGTTTCATACAGAGAAGTAGGAGTATCTGCATTAAACTCTAATACTTTCAGTTGTTGTTTTTTCTCATCGAAGACAAAGTCAAAACGACCATAGATACTTGGAGCATCGCTCTCCCATGACTGCTTTATATGATCGTGAAAGAAGATCGGAATCTGAAATTGATCAAATAGATTATGCGTGATCACGTGATCTACTGCCTCTAAGCACATCTGCCATAGCTCAGTAGTGGCATTGTATATCTCATCAGCGAATGCTGGCTCTATACTGTAATAGTAGTGCTCTATCCAATAAGGGACATTATTCTCATCCGTGTGAAATCCAAAACCGTTGTCTTCTAATCTTTTTTGCCAATTTGCATCAGCTGTTAGGTATTTTATTCTCATAGATTATGAACTAACAGTAGATGATTTAGAAGTATTACCAAAACCTCCTCTAGCAGACTTATGTGTCTTTACAGCATTAGATTTAGATGTATTCGTACCTACATTAGCTTGGTGAGAGAGTCCATTACTAGCATATCCCATACCTCCACCCATTAGTGGTCTGAAGGCCATGTACCATAGTAGCGCACTCCCCATACCACCTCCACTGTGATGGCGTTGTTGGTTATATTGTTGAGTCACATCTGTATACGGTGCAGAGCTATCTGCTCTCATATATACTTTCTGTGCTTGTTCTTGTTCTTCTTGTTTATCAGGAGTCTTAGAGCATGAAGCTAATGCTGCTGTGATAAGTACTAGACTCACTGCTTTACTACTTTTTCTATTCATGATATTATTATTCTACAGTTACATAAATCGGCACTTTTACTAGAGAAGTAGGTTTAGTATCTCCCCATGCGCTTACTTCTTTTGCTGTTTTGATTGTGTCCGTTTTTTGTGTTACTAGTTGACTATTCGCCCATATTTTTTGACTTGTGATATGTAGGATACTATCTCCTGCTACTACAGACTTGATCGTTACTTCTCTTGCAGATTGTTTATCGATAGTCTCAAGATCTGTTTTTTTAGTTTCGCCACCTCCACATGAGGCTAGCCCTAATACCATAAGAATAGGTAGAATATATTTCATAACAATTATTTATTTTAACGAGTGCTAAAGATAGTAAAGTTTACTCAAAACTTTGTTTGTTGTACAGTAGACTTTTTGGATAATATTCACGCTTAGTTCTTGATCAAGTGTGTACTAGCGTATTATAGAGACTATTTGTCTTTTAAATAGATAGTGTAGAACAGTAGCTAGGACATAAGCCATTAGCATAAGAATTATTTAGTGTAAACTAAAAATACTATTTTTGTTTGACCATATATTAGATTGATGAAAGATATTACTATTTTACAAATGCGAGATTTGACTGAGGAGGTTAAAGGAGCTGATTTTTATGCCAATACGATACCACAACACCTTATCACAAATCACGATCATGTGGAAAAACCACATCGACATGATTTCTATGTTTGTATGATTTTTACCAAGGGGAGTGGTACCCACGAGATAGACTTTCAGAGCTATGAGATACAGCCTGGTATGGTATTCATGCTAGCACCTGGGCAGACGCATAGTTGGATCTTATCAGAGGATATAGATGGTTATATCTTTTTTCACACTCAAGAGTATTTTGATTTATTCTTTGTCCGAGAGACGATACGCGAGTATCCTGTATTTAGATCAGCGTATTACCCGAACGGTTTTTTACTAAATGAAGAGAGTAGCGTATTAGTGGAGAATCTAATGAAGAGAATGACGGATGAGGTAAGCCAGCCCAACTGGAAGAAGAACTTCTCTCTCGTGAATCTAGCTTCACTCTTCTATATAGAATGCAATAGACAGCTACTAGAAGGGAACTCCTTTAGTGCTGTACCAAACTTGCAGTATAATCAACATCTACATCACTTCGAGAACCTATTAGAAAAGAACTTTCGCACGGAGAAGTCGGCTGCGGTATATGCAGAATGGATGAATATGACACAAAAGCATTTAAATCGCGTGTGCAAGACGTTATTAGATAAGACTACTACCGATATCATTATAGACAGAATCGTCTTAGAGGCTAAGCGTATGCTTATCTATACAGGCAAAAGCTTTAGTGAGATCGCTATGATGCTAGGATACGATGATTATTCTTACTTCTCTAAGGTGTTTAAAAAGAGAACTGGTATCTCTCCGAAAGAGTTCCTTAAAAAGTATGTGTAAAATAAGAGAATGATATAAAAATAAAAAGCTCCTTAATGTAAATATTAAGGAGCTTTTTTTACGCTGCACGGGTGGAGGGATTCGAACCCCCATCAACGGTTTTGGAGACCGCTATTCTACCCTTGAACTACACCCGTTTCTCTGTTAGGTGGCGCAAATATAATAACTTTTATTTTAATAAACCTAGACTATTGCTCATCTTTTTTATAAAATAAATTTAACCACATGATTCGAGATAAGCGATAGTTAAATGTCCACAGAATAAAGATTACAAAGACAATTGCAATAAAGGCGTGTAACATCGTGATATTCAAATCAAATAAGTGATTGATGATAAGACGAAGCACCATCACCGTTACCATTTCAGCAACTGTAAGTGCATAACTCATATACATAGCCCCAAAATAAAATCCTGTTTCTCTATGGAAGTTATATCCACAAGATCCACACTCTTTCGTCATTTTCGGCATCTTAAATGTAATCGGATTTCCTTTGTCATGGAATATGTGCTCTTTACCACAGTTAGGGCATTTTCCACTAATAACTTTGCTGATATAAGACATAATTTATTTTTTATGCAAAGTAACTTAAAAAAACTGAAAGCTTTGCGCTTAATATACTTGTATTTTGGTAGTATTCGGACATTTTGGCTGTTAAAGTACTTTAATGTATTTAAATAATACAAAAAAAAGAAGGAGATTAATACTCTCCTTCTTCTTCTGATGTTATTTCTTCTGTCTCATTAGAATATTCTTCTTTTACATCTAAGTATTCTAATGGATTCGCTTGTGTCGGTTCATTGTAGTAATCGTCGTATTCTTTATATAAGTTCGCGATTTCTTCTAATGTTAATACTTTATCTCCCTCTTCACCTTCTTCTTCTACAGCTTGGTTGTATTTTTTGTAGATACGAAGTTTATCTGCATCGTATTGTTTTCTCACTACATTTCTACTCGCGTAGTACAGTTTACGATCTTTGCTGTACTTTCTGTATACTTCTTTTAGTTCTGCTTTATAAGCTGAGTCTAGTGCAGCCATCTCCGTTTTTAGATCCGTGCTCTCTTCTTCACTAGCAGCTATTTCTTTTTTAATTACATTCCAACTTTCTAATTGGTCTTCATTCAGTGTTCTATTTACGAAGTTGTCATAACCAGCGAATAATTGACGTTGGTGCATGTTCTTTTCTACCTCCTGCATCTTTGTTTTAGAATTCAGATTCTGTAAGTCACGCTTAATGTATTCATTTTTGATTGTCAAGGCTCCTACCTGTTTTTGAGTTAATTTAAGCTCATCTTTATTTGATAGAATTTGAACAATGTCTAGGTACTCAATCTTCTTCACAGGTTCTTCCTGTTTTTTAGATTTTCGTTGACCATAAGAAGTACTAATTGACATTAGTATTACAAACAAGAGTAATATCTTTTTCATTCCAATTTATTTTTGATTCAATAACAATTTGTTTTTCACTCTGCAAATTTAAGATAAATATTAATATTTTATTTCAAAAAATTATTGCAGACTAACAAACATACTTTAAAAAATAGACATAATAGAGTTAATCCATTTTTTCTGCATTCTATTAGCTGATTATATAACGTTTTGGATTATTTGATATTGTATAGAAAACTTATTTTTTTACTTTTTTCAAATTATGTTCACTTTTGTTTAGAAGTTATTGATTGTTATTTCTATATTTGATTATTATAATTATTTTAAATTAACATATTTGGTAATTTAATTTTATTAAAAATATTAAAATGAGAATGAGAGGAGAGTGCTATAGCTTGGCATTTCGGGTTTTGCATTGGAGTATAGCATTCGTGATGCTAGGTATGCTTATCACTATACTGCTGCGTTATACTTGGCTGAATAAAGAAGGCATGAGTGAGATCATTATGGAGTACAGCACTTCTCAGGAGGTTAATATGACTAAAGAGAAAGCCATCGTACTCGCTAAGCGGTTACGTGCTCCTATGTGGGAGTGGCATGTCTACTTGGGTTATACCTTGATGGGATTAGTATTCGTGAGAATCATACTAGGGATGATGGGTAGAGTACCGTTCTTAGATCCGTTTAAGAGAGGAATTACACTTAATACACGTATTAGAGCAGTTATATACTTAGTGTTCTATGTCTGTGTGGTTATCTCTGTAGTATCTGGAGTCGTCTTAGCATTAGATATCGAGACAGCTTATAATAATGAAATAAAGAGTATTCATTTTGGCTCTATATATTACTTCGTGACATATTTAGTTATCCATTTTATCGGAGTACTATTCGCTGAGCTGAGTTCAGAGAACGGAATAGTCTCTCGTATGATCAATGGAAAGAGTAAGTATGACCTGTAGATATAGGGTTGTCTAATGATATATTAGGTTAGTGTAAATGTGTTTTGTTGAAGAGCATCTGTAGTCTTACAGATGCTTTTTTTATAATTCTAAATCATTGGTTTGTTTTGATTTTGTTCGGGAAAGCACCCCTTTTACCGAAGGATTACCGAACATGACCCGAACCATCCCCGAACAAAACTTAAATAGAAAATAAGTTTTCTAGTGTAGATAAGGGATGCCGTATTTAAAAAGAATCATGTAGTAACTTTATTTCTTATCCATATTTATGGATGTATTAAAAATAGTTTTGTTCAGACTTGCTAGGGGATTGCTTGAGGGTTTCTTGCACCTTTCTTCGACAAAAACGCCTTTTGGGCAAGGAAAGTCCAAGGAATCTCCTAGCAAACCCCTAGAAAGTGCAAGAGAAACATTCTTATTGTATTGATAATAATCGAATTCAAAAGTGGTGTGTTGGTTTATAAGCTTTAATTTTTTGGTATGTAGTAATTAAAAGATTGCTGTAATAGAGAATTTCTTAAATTGCTTACTAATTAATATAGTATGAGAAGATTTATATTTTTTTTGATATTCATTCTTTCTGTAGTAAGTGTACAAGCGAAGTCTATTATAAAACAACCGATGGTGATAGATATCAATGAGAAAGGGCTTGGAGAGTTTTAAGTGATGGATTCTGCTGAGGTATGGAGCTTTAAACGTCAGCAAGGTGATAAGATAGATGTTTATGAATTTACGATAGTGAAAGAGGTACTTATATCACCTGCTATACAAAGTATACAACCACTTACTATTAAAGAGTTTGATGAGTTTATACTCAAGGATTATAATGATAACTTCAGAGATCCGATGTTCTTAAACATTGGTAGGATGCATGCTGAAAATATGGTATTTAAGAAGCTATATCTGAAGGTAGTATCTAGTGGTGTAGTTAAGTATTATGAGGTGACTTTTAGTCATTCGACTGCGATAATGTGTTATGGGTAGAATATTAATATGTAGAAAGAAAACCAATGATAATATCATTTGATCTAGACGATACTATGATATCGAATATGAGGTTCCCCTTAGAAGTAGAACCTATATGGGCAAAGATACTCGGTGTGGAAAGGGTAAGATTAGGTACTATAGCGTTGTTTAAAGAGCTGAGAAATAATGGACATAAGATTTATGTCTATACTACATCTTATAGGAGCGCCTTTAAAATAAGATTGATGTTTTGGTGCTATGGAATATCTATAGACTATATCATCAATCAACAGCTACATGAAAAAATATTAGGAAGTAAGAGCAAAAGTGTGTCTAAGCTACCTTCTGAGTTTGAGATAGATATTCATGTAGATGATTCTCCAGGTGTACAACGAGAAGGAGAGAAGTATGGATTTAATACCATCATAGTGGATATAGATGATGTGGAATGGGGAGATACAGTATTAGGTAAAGTGGCAGTATTGGCTGAGCTTAAAAAATAGAGTAATAAAAGTATATAAATTTAATTTCTGAACTAGATGAAAACATTTCCATTAGATCAAATCATAGATGAGCATATAGGTAAAAAGGGTACTAAAGAGCGCGATCTTTTTGAGGTACGAGTAGAAATAGGGAGGCTTGGAATGAAGGTAAGTGAGTTGCGCAAAGCAAAAGGCTTGACCAAGAAAGAACTTGCTCGTCTAGCAGGAGTGTCTAAAGCACAAGTTAAGAGAATAGAAAGTGACACTGTAGATGTGAAGATAGGTACTTTGTTGAAAGTAATTAATGAGTTAGGACTGAAGATGAGCTTTTCTATAGATAGTCGTAATTAAATAGGTAGAGAGTATTGTTTAGGGATAGGGTAGAAACATAATGTTTTATACCTAGTAGGTATATAATTGTAGAGGAGTAAAATGTTAATGTCAATGTGGTATTTTAGAAGTATTTAAGTAGATTAGTGAAGAGTTTTATGCTATTTGTAATTCTCTGTATAAAAAATATTGCTTATGAGGAATATAATATGGATAATAAGTGTCTTATGTCTTAGTTGTATGGGGTATGCTCAAAAGAATACAACAACAGAGGTCATAATCCCGGAAGTGTCTAAGTCTAATACTGTGCCTAATAATCCGCAACAGGATCCGAACTATGTTTATGTAGCTGTACAGGTGAGAGCTTCACCTGTAAGGGGTATGGGCAGTTTTGAATATGAGTTTACAAATCGTTTTATGATATCACAGGAGGCGATAGAAGGTCTAGATAGGCAGAGGGCATTTCAGTGTATTCTTCAGTTTGTGGTAGAGGCAGATGGGAGTTTCTCTGATATTATGGTTGTACGTGATCCTGGCTATGGCTTAGGGGCAGAGGCTGCGCGCACGATGAGTACTGTGAATAGGTGGAAGCCTGCTATACAGAATAATAATAAAGTACGCAGTCGATTCACTTTACCGATTATAATGCGCAAGACAGAGGTGCCTATGAGATGGCGTGAATTAGCGGATGAGAGTGGGTATGGATATATAAGCCATGCAATGGCAGAGTGTGGTACGGATAGTTTTAAGCAGCTCTTTAGAGAGGCGTTTATGAAGACTAAGTATTATGTAGCAGGAAGAGAGTATGCATTAAGACTAGATATATCTATAGATGAGTCAGGAGAGTTGAGCAATATTATACTTACCAATTTAGTGGAAGAGATAGAGCTCAGTACTCAGGAATTGACCAAGATGGTGCAGTCTCTAGCTACATGGCTTCCGACTAGGGTGAATGGTACACCTGTAAAACATGATATCTATATGTTGATAGGAATAGACATAAAAAAATAAACCCCTCACTACCAAGGTAATGAGGGGTTATTTTGTGGTCCCACCTGGGCTCGAACCAGGGACTTGCTGATTATGAGCCGGAGAAATGAATGTTGTATTTAATTGCATTTTGTTTCAAACTAACTGATTTTTAGTTAGTTGTAAAATTTTTAAAATATTTTTGTTTCATCTATTTGCACGATAAGTACCGATTTGTTGTACGTATGTTGTACTTTAAAATTATTTATGATGAAAACGAGTTTAAAAATTGTATTAAAAAAGACAAAATTAAGTGATGGAACTTACCCAATTAATCTTAGAGTTACTATTAATAGGAGGTCTAAATTCTATAAAACACCTTACAGTACTGCACCTAAATTTTGGAATGCAAAAGTGGGGGAGTTTACCTCTAAGTTCCCGAATTTTTTACAAGCCAATAGAATATTAAGTACGCTCAAACAAGATGCGTCAAAAGTATTGGATTTGATGATTGAACAAGAAAAAGAATTTACACTTGAAGTATTTGATTCTCTACTTCGACCAGAGAAGGTTGAGATTGTAAAATTTGTTGCTTTTTTTCAAAATAGGATTGAGCAATTCAAAGAAGCAGGTCAAGTTAGTTCAGCAAGTTCATATAATGATTCATTAAAGGCTTTAAAACGTTTTAAGCCTGGGGTGATCAAATATGAGTTTTCACAAATTGATTATTCTTTTTTAGTAGCCTTTGAAGCAGACTTAAGATCAAGAGGCTGTACAAATGGAGGAATAGGTATATATATGCGTAATATACGTGCTATTTATAATTCTGCTATTAAATCAAAAATAGCATCTTTGGAGAATTATCCATTTAGAGACTATGTGATTTCTAAGTTGAAATCTACCAAGATAAAAAAAGCGCTTACAAAAGAAGAGTTACAGCTGCTACTTGATTATGACTTTTCAGAAAATACTGAAGGAGCTAAGGTGTTGTATACTTATTTATTTAGTTTCTTTTGTCGAGGAATGAACTTTACTGATATCGCTGAATTAAAATGGGATGATATAAATTCTAATCGTTTTAGTTATATCCGAAATAAAACAGGCGTGGCTATTAATGTAAAGATACCAGAGAATAAAGACTTGGATACTATCTTAAACTATTTCAGAATCTATAGGCCATTTGATACAGATTACATCTTTTCAATCCTGGATAAAGATCTAAGCCTATATACTAAAGAAGAACTAAGAGCACGAAAAAGTAGTGTTAGGGATTATTATAATAAGCAGTTAAATATCATTGCAAAGGAATGTGGGATTAAAACAAAGATTACCTTTTATACAGCTCGTCATACTTTCGCTACTCTATCATTAAAAAAAGGGGTGAACTTATATATGCTTAAACAGGCCTTTGGGCACCAATCTATTAAAACTACTGAAGCTTATGTAGAGGATTTTAATAGAGAAGAGCTTGATCAGGCATTTGAGAATTTGTTTTAACTATGTTTGTGGGGACTGATAAAACGTGTTTTGTAAAGAGGGAAGCTTATTTGATTTTTAATAGAGATTTATCTGTTTCTGTTTTACATTATAATTTAATAAAAAATATTTTGATTACAATAATATCTATATTTATGTAATCAAACATCTTTGTTTTTGTTTTTATTTGTATTTTTGTAATCAAAATAAAAATGTATGGATTATAATTTAGAGAAAGCGGTAGATTATCATTATGGTGTTTTTCCTCCAAAGAGTATTGATTATACTCTTTTTATTCAAGAATTAGTGAGGGCTACTGATGCATTGGCACGTTTTGATCAAATGTTAAAAAACCTACATAACACTGAAATTTTATTAGCTCCTTTAAGAAATCAGGAGGCGGTAATATCTTCTAGAATTGAAGGTACAATTAGCACAATGGATGAGATACTTCAATATGAGGCTGATCATGAAGGTGAGGATATCACTACTGCTAAAACCGATGTAATAGAAACTATCTTATACCAACGTGCTTTGAAAAATGCTCAAAGTGCACTTGAAAGTGGCTATGATTTTTCATTAAGCTTTCTTAAGCAAATGCATCAACAGTTGTTATATTTAGGTAGAGGAGCAAATAAATCTCCTGGTGAATTTAAGAAAGAACAAAATTATTTGGCAGATAGGTTAAAAAGAGAAATTCAGTTTATTCCTATTAGGCCTGAAAATCTAGTTGATGGATTAGAGCAGCTTTTTAAGTTTCTAGAAAATAGTGATTTTCCTCCGTTAATTAAAACTGCTATTATGCATTTGGAGTTTGAAGCATTGCATCCTTTTAAAGATGGAAATGGAAGAATTGGAAGAATGTTAATTACGCTGAACTTATGGAGAGAAAAAATTCTTTCAGAACCTCATTTTTATATTAGTGGATATTTTGAAGAAAATAAAGATGAATATATAGAACAAATGCGTAATGTTTCCAAAACAAAGGATTGGAATGAATGGATTCTTTTTTTCTTAAAAGCAGTAGAAAATCAAGCGATTAAAAATTTAGAAATAGCTGAGAGTATAAAGAGTTTGTACGAAACTACAAAAACTGAATTCTCTGAGTTACTATCTTCAAAATGGAATATAGAGATACTTGATTTTATATTTACTTATCCAGTATTTAGAAATAATAAATTTGTTAGTACAACAAAGATCCCGAATGCAACAGCAGTACTAATGATTAAAAAATTAGTTGATAATGGCTATTTAGTTTTAAGAGAAGAATCATCAGGGCGTAGAGCTGCGATGTATTCTTTTGAACCTTTAATGAAATTAGTTAGAGTATAAAAATTGTAATCAATATTTTTTGTTTACATAAAAGTACTGTTTTTTGTAATCAAACTAGTTAGCCTTCAAAAATTGTAATCAATATTTTTTGCTTACATAAAAGTGCTGTTTTTTGTAATCAAAGTAGTTAGTCTTCAAAAATTGTAATCAATATTTTTTGCTTACATAAAAGTGCTGTTTTTTGTAATCAAAGTAGTTAGTCTTCAAAAATTGTAATCAATATTTTTTGCTTACATAAAAGTGCTATTTTTTGTAATCAAAGTAGTTAGTCTTCAAAAATTGTAATCAATATTTTTTGCTTACATAAAAGTGCTGTTTTTTGTAATCAAAGTAGTTAGTCTTCAAAAATTGTAATCAATATTTTTTGCTTACATAAAAGTGCTACTTTTTGTAATCAAACTGATTTGTATGAAAGTAGTGAACTTTTGGCGTTTTTTTAAATTGTGTAATTAAATGGCCTAAAAAAGAAATATATATACTGTTTGCTCTTTTAACTTTTTTTGTAATACACTAAGGTTATATACCTCTTTATATTTGCTTTATCTTGCAGGTATCTTGTTCGGTTTGAGGTACAGTTTTTATTTGATGGTTATTTGATACAAACCTAGTTTTAAAAGTTAAACTACTTAAAATCAGTTGTTTTTTTATTTGATGGTTATTTGATAAAGGGGATTTTTAGCTTCTAAGTAAAATTCATTTGAGTCAAATACAAAAGTGAAAACTAGAGTAATTAAGAATATATAAAAAAACAAAGACACCTATAAGGTGCCTTCGTCTGCAAAGGAGTAGTAACTCTCTTCGGTTATAATTAAGTGATCTAAAAGAGTAATATCAAGTATCTTACTTGCTTCTTTTATTTTTCTTGTAATTTGTCTATCAGCATCACTTGGATCTAACTTTCCAGATGGATGATTGTGAATAATTATAAAAGCTGTAGCATTAGCCTTTAGTAAAGCTGAGAAAATAATTCTTAAATCTACTATTGTTGCGGTTATTCCTCCCGTTGAAGCTTCTAATACTCCAAGTACTTTATTGTTGTTAGAAAGCATAAGAACTTTAAACTGTTCTAATAATTCAATCTTATTACCATCCCAAGCCTTTAATGCTATTTGATATGCACTATAAGAAGATGTAATTTGAGGTCTCTTTGAAGCCTTTACTTTTGATTTGTAAATTAATTCTACTTCTGAAGCGATAAGCCAATCTTTGTTTAAAACTGTAGTTTCCATAATATTAAATTTTTAAATTAATTATGGAGCCACAGTTGGTAATGGCTTAGCAAGCGCAAGAAACGGGCGCAATAAAGCGAAGACTTTAGTCAAGCATTTATGGGGGTTTTCTTGCTAGCGAACCGCGAGGCATTGCCTAACTTTGTGTAATTATTAATAAAAAATAAAACTAAAAATCAATGTACTATAAAGGCTTTTTTGTGTTATTTTCAGAAGAGATTTTCCACTTTTTATATACCTCAAAGTTCTTTGGATTCTCTTTAAAGAACTGATTCAGATACATTAATTCAAGATTCGATTTCTTATTATTTTCTATTAACTGATTATAATCAGAGTAATGAATTGATTTTTTAATCGCAACGTAAATTGATAAACCACTTGTGAGTAAAAGAAAAATATTAAGGGCTATGATGTAGAACATCTTCTTATGACTAATAGCCCTATATATTTTTAAAAGGTCTTCTTTAGTATCATAAAGTGTGGACTGAAATGCAGTGAAATCATCTTGTAATCTTTGTCTATTATTTGACTCAATTTTGTGTAATTCAGACACATTTACTTTTACTTCAATATTATTTATCCTGTTTGAAAGCTGAGTTTGCAGAGTAATATTTTGCTTGAGTTTTTCTTGCAAGTGAACTACCTGCTGAAATAGTAACTCAGTGAGTTCTGTGAGTGTAGGTTGTTTCTTTGCCATAGTTAAAGATTTAATGTTTGTGTTTGTTTTCGTTTTTTCTTTTTAGTTATATCAGGCATATAATCCTCATAGTAATTTCCATAAGCGTTTAAAAAACTAAATAGACTTACTGTATTTGTATTCCAATTTTCAAAACAGATTTGTTTGTCTTGGTCTTTATATAGTACAGTATGAAATAAATCATTATTTGGTTTTGGTATGTTATTTTCAAAGAGTTCATTCAGTTTTAAATTCCGATCAACCTCACTTGCTTTTAGGTTCGTGTTGGTTGGTAAATGAATAAATCTATAGCCTTGAATATTACCTTGTTTGTTTACAGTTGGTTTTACTTCTATTTGATGTGCTAGCATCATATTGATGTACTGATCTAAGTTTTTAGGACGCTCTTTTAAAACAAAATAATGAGCCTTTTTTATTATTTCAGCTGTCTGTTTCTGATTAGTTTTTAAAAGCTCTTTTCTATTTATATTTTCTTGTCTTATTGAAGTCCAATTGTATTTTAGGGCTATTTCGTGAGCGATACTCTGTGCTTGAAATCCGATATAGTTATCTTTTAGTGCTTTTCCATTCTCATCAATACGGTTAATCAAAATGTGAATGTGTTTGTGCTCTTTTTCAGTATGTAAGTAAGCGATGTATTGCGCGTCTTTGGGATTTAATTTTAAACCAACTAAAAAATCTTTTACGAGATTTTCTAAATCTTGGTCTGTCATTTTTCTACTATCTTCAATAGTAGGAGATATAACAACGGAGATTGTATTGTTTTTACAGCGAGTGTTTTGATTTTGTAGAATCTGCATGGTTTGATACATATCTTTCGGAGTTTCCCCCGAAAGATTGTTTCTAGCAAGTTCATAACCTTTGTTTGGATTAATTACATAATTAAAAAGTGCTGCTCCTCCAATACATGTTTTTGCTTTAGCTATCATATTACTTTAGTTTTTCAAGGTGAGCTCTAATTAAGTTTGCTGTTTCAATGGTGGATTCTTTTACCTTAGTGGTATCTCCAAGTTTAAAAAGGTTACCTATTCTTCTAAAGTTATCAGCAAATTTGTTTAGTAGTTTGTAAGTTTCAATTTCATCTTGAGTTAGTTTATAACTTACAGAATATCCCAGGGCAGTACTTCGTAAATATTCAGAAACGCTACAACCAATTTTCTTTGCTTTGTTTTTTATAAGCAGAGATTCAGTAAGGGTAACTCTAAATTCTATCTTGTGTTCTCTTTTCATTGTCTTAGCAATTTTGCGACCTTCGGGAGAAAAACGAGTGGTCTTTGTTCCGGTTCAAATTTTCAATTTGTAAGGACAAAGACACATCTCGATGATTCTCACGTCAGTTTATCGCGGTTAATACTCAGTAAATAATCATTGACATCCTTGTAATCTTTATATTTAGCTCTTGCATCTTTTGTAATTAATGGAAATGCTGCAATTAATTTCTCAGTTGCTTTATCTCCAGCAGTATCATTGTCAAAACAAGCAACTATGGTTTTATATTTAGATTCAAATGTTTCTGAATCGTCTAAGGTTTTATATAAAAACTTGTTCGAGGATTGAATAAGGGTACTTTCTAAAGTGTTAACGGAGTTTAAAATGATGTAATCAAACCTATGTTCTAAATTAGGTTTAAGAGTTATAAAGGATAAAAAGTCGATAAAGGCTTCAAATAAAAATACGGTAGATGAATCATTATTTATATAGGTAGGATACTTGGAGCCAAAGCACATTTGAACATATTTGTTTCTGAGTTCTACTCCATCAAGTTCATTTTGAAAGCCTATTGCATAATAAGCTTTATCTTTAAGGATATAATGTATTTCCTTACAATACCTTTGAGTTGTTTTAATGCATAAGCCTCTTTGCTTGATGTAATATATAAGGTATTTATTTCTCAGAGGTTTAATGGCTGTAATCTCATAATCTTTCTCATCTTGATTAACCTGTGGATTAAAAAGTTGCTGGTGAACAGAAAAAGAATTGTTTGCTAAGATTTTTAGAGCTTCTTTTATATCACATTTGTAATATAGCATTACAAAGTCAATTACATTTCCTTTATATGTACTATCACCAAAGTCATAGAATACATTTTTAGTTACACTAACACTAAACGAAGGGGTGTTTTCTGCTCTAAAAGGAGAATGGTACCAGGCTTGTTTATCATTGATTTTAGTTGGTTTTATACCAAGGCTATCTAAAATAGAAATAATCGATATGTTTTTTGCTTCTTGAGTATTCATAATTTGGGTTGTTTAATTGTATGTTATTGATTTATAGTGTTTAAAGTAATATCTGTATGTCATTTAGTTGTCATCTGATCATCTGATCATAATTGTACTAATAGTGAATTACTTTCTTTAGATGAGCGCAGATGAATCGTAGATGACAATCAGTTTATGATTTATTAATACTTAAGTTATTGGTAAATAGTTTATTAGTTATTTATTTCATCTGTCATCTGATTTAAAAGTGTTTCTTTTGAAATCCTGTAATATTTACCCTTGTGAATAGTCCGTTTTAAAGTACTATCCTCTATCTTGACTCGTTCATAATTATTTGAGTTAGTTGATCTAACTAAAGCTATGTTTTCAAGTATTGTTTGTATCTCTCTCATTGTGATATTATGACCTCTGTTATAATAATTCAGAAGAGCATTAATATCAGAAGGAGTGGTGTCTATTTGATCCATATCAAATTCATTGAAAATAATATCAAGTATGTCAAGCACCAGGTTTTTGTTTTGAAGATCTACATCGTGTTTTAGTTTATGTAAGGCTTCTGTGTGTAGAGTCTCTGGAGTAAACCACATTCGGGTTTTCTTTTCAGTCGTGAAAGGAACTCTATAGAGATAGTTTAAGAAAATAGGAATCTCCTGAATGAGTTTGGTGAAAAATTCAGTAGATCTCTTTCTTATCGGAGGGACTTTAATAACCCAAAACCTTGTTTCTTCTTTATCTATCTTTAGAAAATTATGCTCGTGATTACTTGTCATGATAATCTTAAGAAAAGACTTCTGCTCAACTTTTTCTTGGCCTTTGTATTCAATTGATTGATACATAGCCGTTGAAATGTATTTGATTGCTTCAACAATATCTTTGTTCTCAGATTTTACTTCTTCTATTAATAAGAGAAGTTTACTATCCATCTCACTATTGAATTTTTCTGTAAATGCATTTGCCTTTACAAAAACAGCATTTTTATCAAAGATTTCTTTTATCCAATTTAAAAATGTGGTTTTTCCTGTTTCACGATTCCTAGATACAAGCACTATAATTGGCAATATTTGTTCTGGATAGAATAATAGAATTTTAAAATAATCTATTGCAAGTAGATATTGATTTCCAAAGATGTGTTGTAGAAAATAATAAGTAATAGGTATCTGTTCTTTAAGTGAATTTAATGAAAGTTCAGAAGTAGTGTCAATGTTATATAGAATAGGAGAGTAGGAATTAAAGTAATCTCCTATAAAATGAGTGTAATGAATGTGATTAGGTTCACATTTATAACCAAAGAATTTAGGTAACTCTTTGATGATATCCTTTCCAAAGTCAGTGATGATTTCAGACTTTCTCCACAGTTTACGTTCAACAATGATTTCTTTACCGTTGACGTTCTTCTTTCTTATCGCATAGTACTCTGTTCCTATTCGAATATATTCTGTTGCAGTTGTATTCATATCAAAAAATTTTCAGAAAGAAGTAGTTATATTTACTACTGTTTTCTTTTGTTATAGAAATAGTTATTTAAGCATTGATAGTAGGGCTATCAATGCTTTTATTTTTTTAACTGTTTTGAAAATTGTGATAGAACTTCTTGGTCGGTAAAGACTCTATATTGTTTAATCCACTCAACTATCTCAAGGCGGTCAAAGAATAAGGTGCCATTGGTAGGTTTGTGATGAGGGATTAAGTTTTTAGAAGTTAACTTATGAATAGTACTGTCTGAAAAGCCAGTATAAGCCATCAAATCTTTAATAGTAAAGATTTCTTTTTGAAACTGATTACCTTTAGTAATCATTAGCTTGATCTCGTTAAGCTCTTGAATGATTTTTAGCGTTGTCATAATAAATGTTTTTTGAATTATGACGCTAAACTATTGCAATGAAGCTACTTGAAATGGTTGTTTGTCAGTTAACTGACATTTAATTTTAGTCTTAGGACAGTTTTTTAGATAACTGACTTTTTACATTTTCTAAGATTTTAGCATAAGTTTCTTTATGAGCATTTGTAATTAACTTTCTGCCCTTTTTATTTATTGAATCATAGTTTATAGCTGAATAATCTTCTACAGTTGCATATTTAAAGTAGCGACAACTTTCTTTTAGTGTGGTTTTGTGTAAAGTAAATAAATGTACAAATGGTATAAAGAAAGCTTCTAAGAACATGGCACAATGTTGAGACTGAAGTTCTAACTTAATAGAAGAATCAGGATTATCTGTTTTTTTACTAATACAAGATTCTATAACTCTTTTAAAATCTTCCATTGTTGTGTCATCATTAATAACTTCTTTCTTTAATTCATACAAAGTTTCTTTAATGATAGCCTGATGTGCTGTGCTAAAAACAAATACATTGTCTTTCTTTTGCTCCTGTTTCTTTTTAGAAGGAGTAGTGATATTAATTGTAATTGTTTTTTTAGAAGGAGATATTAGTAGATACTCTTTAGAATTTTTAAATGATTTAAAAGATTCTTTATATATCAAACTTAGATGACTGATTAAAAATATGTTCTGCCCTTTGTGAAAATTAATTGCAGCACTTAATAATAATATAGAGCAAATCAATGCTGTTAAAGGCAAAAGGATATACCATTTAGATATACTATAAAAATATGGTAATTGAAAAGTAGATGTTACTAGGGATATTATTGGTAATAATGCGGCAATTATGTAAGTGAACTTCTTGGAAAGAGTTACAGATTTTAGCTTTTCAAGCTTCTGGTGAAAGAAAAAAAACGGAGTTTCAATAATAGTATTCATAGTGTCTTGTTGTTGGTTAGTAATAAAAGTACTAAAAATATAACTAACTGCAAGAAAATGAAAACTTTACTATCTTTATAGGGTAAAACAAATTGTTGTACTTTTGTTGTACTGATGAAAAAAAAGGTGAAAAAAGGGCAAAAAAAAAGCACCTATTTTACAATAGATGCTTCTCTGAAATTTTAGTGGTCCCACCTGGGCTCGAACCAGGGACTTACTGATTATGAGTCAGTTACTCTAACCAGCTGAGTTATAGGACCGCTCATTTTGAGCGAAAAATTTCGTGGTGGTCCCACCTGGGCTCGAACCAGGGACTTGCTGATTATGAGTCAGCTACTCTAACCAGCTGAGTTATAGGACCAGTTAAAACGTGTTTAACGGGTGCAATATTATGGTTTTTTATTGGTTCATGCAAGAGTTTTAAAAGAAATTATTTAATTTCTTGACATAATTCTATAAGCACCCCATTGGTTGTTTTTGGGTGTAAAAAGGCAACTAATTTATTATCAGCTCCTTTTTTAGGAATTTCGTTTAATAATGTGAATCCTTCTGCTGCTAATCTTTTCATCTCAGCTTCTATATCTTCTACATCAAAAGCGATATGATGGATGCCTTCTCCTTTTTTTTCTAAGAATTTGGCGATAGGGCTATCAGGGTTAGTTGCTTCTAATAGCTCTATCTTATTAGGGCCATTCATAAAGAAAGAAGTTTTTACTCCTTCGCTTTCTACAGCTTCTTCCTTATAAGCTGGAGCACCGAATAGTTTTTCGAATAAGGCATTAGACGCTTCTAAGTCTTTTACAGCTATTCCGATGTGTTCTATTTTTCGCATTTCTTAGTGTTTTGGGTTATATAAACAAAGATAAAAAAGTTTGCTATTCAAAAAATTGTATTTTTGCATCATGGAAACTAATAGACAAAAGAAGATGGGAGCCTTATTGCAAAAAGATATCGTGGATATCTTGCAAGGTGAGGTGCGTAAGAACGGGATAACTAACTTAGTTATTTCGGTTTCTAAAGTGAATATAACAAGTGATTTATCAGTAGCGAGAGTGTACTTAAGTATCTTCCCTATCGATAAAGGTGAAGAGCTACTTAAAGGGATAAAATCTAATGCTCCGTTAATTAAACACGAATTAGCACAGCGAGTAAAACACCAAATGAGAAAGGTGCCAGACTTACTGTTCTACGTGGATGATAGCTTAGAGTATATCGATCAAATCGACAAAGCGCTTACGGGTGATGAAAACCCTATCGCTAATCCTGACTTATTAGAAAAGAGAAAGAAAAAATAGATTGAAGTTTTCCCTATACATAGCGAAACGTTATGCCTTTAGTAAAAGTAAAAGCAAGGCAATTAATGTTATTACGACAATATCTTCTGTAGGTATTGTGGTGAGTGCTATGGCTATGTTTATCGTGTTATCGGTATTCAGTGGGTTAAAAGCGTATAGTCTTTCTTTCGTTGATGATTTAGATCCAGATTTAAAAGTTTTTACCCCAAAGGGTAAAAGCTTTGTAGTCGAAGACAGACAGATTCTGGATTTAGAAGAGTCAGGTTATTTTAAGGGTGTAGCTAAGGTAGTAGAGGATCGCTTGTTGTTTTCGTTTAAGGATAAGCAGGCAGTCTCTATGATTAAAGGGATTGACTCAGACTTCGTTAATGTGACGGACTTTGACGAAAAGGTAGAGTATGGTAGTTGGCTAGAACCTGATACGGATGATGCAGTAGTGGGAGTGGGTATGTCTCACTTATTATCTATGGGACTGTTCGATACAGAGAATGCCTTTGAAGCATTGGCGTTAAAACCTGGTAAAGGAACTATCGAAAATCCTGAGGATGCTTTTATTAAAAGACATTTAAATCCTACAGGAGTATATGTACTAGGTAATGATGATCTAGATAATAAGTATGTGTTCGTCGATATAGATAATGCACGTGCACTACTGAATATACCTACTACTGAGGTGACTAATCTAGAGCTGGCTATTGCTGAAGGAGTATCTGAAGGTAAAGCTATTCAGAAGATTAAGGAGGTACTCGGTGAAGAGTATATCGTAAAAAATAAAACACAGCTAAACGATGGATTGTACCGTATGTTGAATATGGAGAATCTAGTTGTTTATCTGATATTCGTATTGGTGGTGATTATGGCTCTGTTTACATTAGTAGGGTCTATGATTATGATCATTCTTGAAAAACAGCCTAATATTAAAACGCTGAACCAAATAGGTGTACCTGTGAGCGACCTGCGCAAGATATTTTTATTCCAAGGATTAATTATCTGTGTGTTAGGGAGTGTGATAGGATTGGTGTTAGGTGGTATTGTTGTTTCGTTACAAGTTGCTTTTGGGTTTATTTCTATCCGAGAAGGACTTGCTTATCCAGTTGCTTTTAACTGGGTAAATATCTTCGTTGTACTCGTATCTATTATTGTGCTAGGTTTGTTAGCCTCTCTTGTTTCTTCGTCAAGAGTAAATAATAGTTATTTAAAATTATAATTTATTTGCCTTCCTCTTTAGAAGGAAATTGTTAGTTCGAAAGTTAGTCGAACGGTTTTTGCCTATTCTTTATTTGATTTTTTTACTTATTTATTGACTTAATTACGGTGCTAATGTTTTGATAGGGTGAGTGTAAGCTGTTTTTAAATTACAGTATGTGTACTTTATAACTAACTTCTTCTACTATTTGTGAGTGTTTTTCTAAAAGAGTCTTTTTTTCTTTTTTTTCTGTTATTTTTAAGTAAAAAGCATGTTTTTTTGAAATATTGGTAGTATTTTAATTAACTGTTTGAGGGTGGTATGTGTGTGATTTAGGAATTTACTATTTCATGTATTAATTGCCATTTTCCTACATTTGCTATAAAATGAAAAAGAACTAAAAAAATCAGCTTGTTTACAAGGTAGTTATGAAACAGTTTACTATGGAATATTTAAATTACGTTAGAGAATTTGCAAATGACAGTGTGTCTATTACAGCACATGCTGAAGAGTTTTTAAATAAGAATGATTACAGCAATCCACATGAGTGGTATAAAGCGCATGCAATCTGTATGCTGGCTGAACAAATAGGTAAGAATAATGAGGTGCTGGAGAAGCTGTATGATCAGCTGAATGAGGACTCTAACTGTCTTCATAGTAGTATGAGTCTTAGTGATGAGGATTATGCAGACTGGTTTACAGATGTGAAGGCATTGAATGACATATTTATAGATAGAGGATATAAACATGCTTATGCATATCAATATGAATTATTCATTAACTCTAGATACGGATTTAGAGATGAAGAAAGAGCTGTAGGCTATCTAAAGAAAGGTGTGGAATTAGGAGATGACTTGTGTAAATGTTATGTAGGATATGCTATGTATTATGGTACACAAGGGTATGAGAAAGATGAAGAGGGAGCAGTAACAATTCTAAAAATGGCTGTAGATGGAGAGAGAGCAAATATCGCTAATCTGTTTTTGTTAAACATTGAGTTTAGAGGATGTACTTCAGGAGAAGAAGGTAAAGCTGTGGTAGAGAAGTTCTCTGAACTAATCAATGTGAAGAAAAGAGGGCTTTATATCTTAGCTGATTATTATCTAAGAGAAGATGATAACGTTAGTGCTGAAGCTGCTTTAAAAGATGGTATTGCGAATAATAGTGCTTACTGTAAGTACTTGTTAGGAATGATGGCTTGTAATGGTCGTTTTGAAGAATTAGGTTATACAGAAGAGCAAGGTAGAGAGTTACTAGCAGATGCTTATGACTATGGTATCACACATGCAGGATATGTACTAGGGTATTCTTACTTCTATCCTAGAACAGAAGGACTAGAAGCTAAGCAAGAAGCGGGTATTGAAATGTTCAAGAAAGCTATTGCTTACTATTCTAGTGAGGCTACACTAGAGCTAGCTATTATCTACTTGTATAATGAAGATTTTAAAGATATTGCTAAAGGGATGGAGTTCTTAGATAGAGGAGTTGAGTATAAATACGATAGAGCAATGTCTGAAAAAGGTTTTGTTTTATTAGACTTCGAAGAGGTAGAGCGCGATGTAGAAGGAGGAAAAGCAATGTTAGAGCAAGCTATGGCAGCAGGTAATGATTATGCTCCTTATCGATTAGGACTAGCGTATCAGAATGCTGATTTTGAAGAAGAGGCAGATTATGAAAAGGCGTTATATCTATTCGAGTTAGCAGCTGAGCGAAATAACTTATCAGGATTAGAATTAGCGGGTCGTTATCACCGTTTTGGGTATGCTGGAGAACCTAATCTAGAGAAAGCAGTTAGCTACTACCAAAGAGGGATAGAATACTTTAACTCTAATTACTGTAAGGTAGAGTTAGCAATGCTATTAGAGAGAGGAGAAGGTATAGAGCAGGATGTCGCTGAGGCAGCTCGCTTATATGAAGATGCGCTGAATGAAGGGTATACTTATGCGGCTATTCGTCTTGGGTTTATCTATGAAGAAGGTAGTGTAGGAGAACCTGATTATGCTAAAGCAAGAGCTCACTTCGAGTTAGCTGCAGAACAAGATATGGCTGAGGGTGTGTATCACTTAGCTCGCTGTTATAGATATGGTACTGGAGGTGAGGAGAACCAAGAGAAATCATTTGAGTTATTTTCTAAAGCATTAGAGTTAGGTTTTGTAGATGCTAATGTTGATATCGCTCTGTTCTATGAAGAAGGTATTAACGGTGGAGAGCCTGATTATGAAAAGGCTTTTGAATATATGATAGTTGGTGCAGAGGCAGGGTTTAACTATGCACAGTATAAAGTAGGAGTTTATTACTCTTATGGATATTTAGCAGAAACAAATGTAGAACTAGGTAAAGAATGGTTTGAAAAATCAGTAGAGAGTGGTTCTCCTCTAGGGATGTTGTCATTAGGGGATTATTATCTATATGGGTATGGTGAAGAGAAGGAGTATGATAAAGCCTTTGAATACTATATCGCAGCAGAAGAGAGAAACTATATTTCTGAAGGACTTGGTATTTGTTACCAATTCGGATTAGGAGTAGAGGTAGATGAGGTTAAGGCATTCCACTATTATAAATTGGCTGCTGATAGACAGTATGATTCTGCTATTTTCCGTCTAGGATTATGTTATTTCTATGGTAATGGTACTGAGAGAGATCTAGTAGAAGCATTCCATTACTTAAAGCAAGTAGCTGATAGAGGTAATATGGATGCTGCTAGTTATGTAGGGTTAATGTTAGTGAAAGGGGATGGTGCAGAGAAAGATCCTGAATATGGTGTGAGTTATTTGATTCAGGCTGCTGAAGCAGGTTTTGATATGGCACAATACGAGTTAGCTAACTGTTATTTAAAAGGAGAGGGGGTTCCTCAGAGTGATGACTCTGCTATGGAATGGTATCAACAGGCTGCAGAGAATGGCAATGAAGATGCACAGAAGATAGTAGGAGGTCCTCGTAAAAGAAGAAGATAATGGAAAATCAGAAACAATTTCAGTTTCAAGTGAATATGAAGGGAATGATAGAACTGTTGTCAGAGCATATATATAGCTCTCCAACAGTATTCGTCAGAGAACTTCTACAGAATGGTATGGATGCGGTGACAGTCCGAAAAGGCATCGATGAAAGCTTTAAGGGAAAGATCAATATCACCTTTGAAGGAGATCGTTTAATCTTTCAGGATAATGGAGTAGGGCTTACACAAGATGATGTGCATCAGTTCTTATCTGTTATCGGGCAAAGCTCTAAACGTGGAGAACTAGCTGATAAAGACTTAATTGGTAAGTTCGGTATTGGGTTGTTATCATGTTTAGTAGTGAGTGAAGCTATTGTCGTAGAATCGCGTTCGCTATATAAAGACGAGTCTGTAAGATGGACAGGTAGAGCTGACGGTACGTATGAAGTAGAAATGATCCCTCTATTAGATGAAGTGGGTACTAAGGTAATCTTAGATGCAAAGAAAGCTTGGCGTAGTCTGTTTAAGCGTGATGAGGTGAAACAGAATGTGCTGTTTTATGGTAGCGCATTGCCTATAGAAGTGAACCTAATCGAAAAAGGAGAAGTAGAACAATGCTTAGATGGTAATCCTGTTTGGTTAGATAATGAAAGTTCAAAAGAACAGTTATTAGAGTATGGTAAGGAAGTGTTTAAAACGAAGTTTTTAGACGTGTTTAGACTATATTCTGAAGCAGGTGAGATACAAGGAGTAGCTTATATTATCCCGAATAAGGTGAATACTACAGCTACTAAAGAACATAAAATATTTCTGAAAAAGATGTATCTATGTGACCAGGCTACTAATCTGTTGCCTGAGTGGACTTCTTTTGTGCGTTGTATTTTTAATTCGAATGCGTTACAACCTACAGCTTCTAGAGAGTCATTAATGAATAATGCGGTCTTACAAGAGTCTAAAAAGGAGTTAAGTGAGTGTTTTAAAGATTACTTAAAGACTCTTTCTATTACTAATCCTGAGATTCTAGAGAAGATTATTAGTATTCACCATATGTTTATTAAGGCATTGGCGGCATCTGATAACGAGATTATGACTATGTTCGAAGATTACCTTCCTTTTGAGACAAATCAGGGAATGATGGCTTTCGGAGAGATTAAAGAGACTTATAAGAATATATACTATACACCTTCTCTAGATGATTATAGACAAATACGTCGTATAGCAGGTTCTCAGAATAAGTTAGTGATTAATGCAGCGTATAGCTATGAAACGGATCTAATAGAAAAGCTTAAACGCTCTCATGCAGAGTTAAAGTTAGAACGTATCGCACCTAATGATATTCTAGAAGAATTCGAAGATGCAATAGAAGATAGTCAACGTATAGAGAACTTTATAGATAAAGCGAATAAGATATTAAAGAGACATTTCTGTAGAGCAGAGGTGAAGAGATTTGAACCAAAAGATACGACAGCAATATATATCGCTAATGAGGATGCTCTGACTTCTAAAAACATTCAGAGTCTGTCTCAGACGTCTAATCCTTTTGCAAGTACGTTACAGCATTTTAAAAAGAAAGAGGAAGTAATGCCGACACTGTGTTTTAATCAACAGAGTGAGTTAGTAGAGAAAGTAATGCTTATCGATGATGATGAGTTGTTTGAAGCTTTAATTAATGTGCTTTATGTACAGGCTCTTATGCTAGGAGGGTATACTATTAATAAAAGAGAAATGGATACCTTCAACGATGCTCTATATCAGTTTATGATCTTAGGAATGTCTAATTTCTTACCTAAATTTTAAGTATGTATCGGTTAGAAATACAAAAGCTGTTATTGGCTATTGATGAAAACCTAGATGATCAAGAACTGTGTTTAAGTTTCATTCGTCAAGGTATTCAGATTGCAGATAAGCACAATGATTTAGACTGGGGCGTAGAGTTGCGTTATAGTTTAATACACGAAGAACGCGCTACTTCTGGATGTACAGAAAGTGTATTGGCTTTTGCTTGGATTCTAGATGTCTGTGATCGATACCCTGAGCGTTTTCACGAGTCAGAGTTCTTGTTAGAATATGAGTGGATGTTGTGCTCTGCATATAGTAATGCTTCACTGTCTACAGAACAGATTCTAGCAGTAGCGGATGATCTGTATGCAAGATTAGAGCGCAACCATATCAGCAAAAGAGGATATTACTTCACTATGGCGGAGTATGTGCAGAATATAGGTGATTATGCGAAAGGCGAAGAATACATTAAACTAGCGATGCAAGAACCTTATGACGATGAGAATATAGAGATAATGGAGTATGATTATCGCATAGAGAATTTGGTTTTAATGGGAAGGTTTGATGAGGCTATTGTGCTAATGGAGCAGGTGGAGTTAAAAAAGTTAAGTGATTTTGCTTTGCCTTTTGAGACCTATTGTGCGATGGCTTATTGTATGGCGAAGGTTGAGGATGTAAGAGCGTCTATTTATTTAGAAAAAGCAAAGGCTTCTTTTGAAACATTAAGGGAAGTAAACAGTTCTATGCTATACAGTATGACACGTCTGATGTATGCTATGTATTTACTAAAAGATAGTGTGATGTGGTCTACTTTTGAGCGTATTGCTGATTGGGAGATAGATGCAGAAGATGACTTGCAGTTTATGTTGAGTAGACATGCAGCTTTAATATGTGCTCAAGGAGGCGTGATAGCGTTAGACCTTTCCCCAAGGTTGTCATATTATGAGCCTAACGGCAAGTATGATTTGACACAGTTATACGAGTATTATGACAATATAGCGACTAGATTAGGACTACAGTTTGACTCGCGCAATGGCTCAGATTTTTGTTCTAAGGAGTACAAAGAGTTAAAAATGATGAATGGAATAAAAGTATAATTATGAATTATAATTTAGAAATACAGAAGATCTTATTAAAGGTAGAAGAGTTACCTAGTTTTAGTGATAAAGTAAAGGCATTAAAAGAGGCTATTGCCCTTGCAGATAAGCACAATGATTTAGACTGGGGGTTTGATTTAAGATTGACTTTAATTCAAAAAGAGAGAAATACCTCTAAGTGTGAGGAGAGTTTTCCTGCTTTTGCCTGGATACTTAATGCAAGTGATTCTAACGAAGATTATTTTGACGAGTCAGAGTTCTTATGGGAGTATAAGTGGATGTTTTGTTCTGCTTACCGCAATGCTTCTATTTCTTTAGAGCAAATTAAAGAAATAGGGGATGACCTAAGAAGACGTCTTACAAAGAACGGATATAGTGATAGAGCATATTATAATGTAATGACTGGATATGCATTGCATCTAAGAGATTATAAGTTAGCACAAGAGTATATTCGCTTGGCAGATGAAGAGATCTTAGACGATATGGCGAACTGTCCTGCTTGTGAGTTAGATACTAAAGTAGAGACTTTATTGGATCTAGGTCATATAGATGAATCATTAGTAAAGGCGCAAGACTTGATCAATAAGAAGTTGACGTGTTATTCAATGCCATTCCAGACTTTCTGTAGTTTCGCTAATAAGTTGTACGATGCGGGTGATGATAGAGCTTCTATCTACTTCGATAAAGCATTAGAAGAATATCACGCACATGATCAATACGATAGTTCTGTAGGATACTCTATGGGAGAGTTAGTGTCGTATATGGCAAAGACAAAGCACCCTGAGATGTGGAGCTTCTTCTCTCGTATCTGTGAGTGGCAGTTAGGAGCAGAAGATATACATATCTATAATTTTGCTAAGGCAATGGCTCCGTTGATGAAAGGGGAAGGAGAAGTGACATTAAGTTTATCTCCACTATTACCTTACTATCAAGAGTCAGGTGTGTATAAGCTATCTGATTTGTATACTTACTTTAAGGATACGGCTTATGATTATGCCAACAGATTTGATCAACGCAATCACAATACTAATTTTATACAAGAAGTAGATAAGGCATTAAACTAAACGTGCTTATTGACTTTAGATATTTACAGCAAGACTTCAGAATATGAGGTCTTGCTTTTTTTATACAAAAAAAGCCACTCTTTTTGAGAGTGGCTGTATCGTTAGAATAGGCTAATCTGTCCGTCTTGTTCAGCTTTGACTATTTTCTTTTCTTTTTTCTTCTCTTTCTTTTCTTTTTGTTCACTAGGTTCAACCTCGATCATTTCTACATCAAATATTTCTATTTGCATAACATCTTGACTATATGGAATGTCCTCTTCTTCAGTAAGCAGGGTATTCATTTCTTGTTCTGGCTGTGACGAGATGATAGGTTCGTGATTGATAAGATCTTGTTCATCTACATTTATACCAGTTTTAGCAATATTAAATAACTCGTTGTATTTAGGGTCACTAAAGGTTACTTGTTCTACTGTATTCTTTTTCTCTGAAGATGGTGAAGGGTCTTCTGTAGTAATTCTCTCCCAATCTAATTTAGGTTGACTTTCTGGTATACTCGTCATGAATAAGTCTTCCTCTGTACTGTAGATCGTTTCTTGAGTAGGGAATGTTTCAGATGTTGTATTAGATTCCTCTGTAGAACCTATTGTTTCTTCTGTCACATCCATTTCTTTCTCTAGATAAGAATTATGATCTAAAGGGAGTTCGTTATCAGGGATTATTTCTTCCTCTACAGAAGGCGTGAATAACTCTTCTAAGGTATTAGGCATAGTAGATACTACTTCATGAGATAATTCCTCGTTAGGCATATTTATTTCTTCTTCATGATCACTAAAAGCATCTGTCATATCAAATAGAATAGGGATCTCTACTTGATTAGGATCTACTGTATGAGCGTCTTCTACACCTTCTAATACTAAGATTCTCTCAGGCTTAGTCTCTGTAACCTCTATTGGGTTATCTTCTACTAAGTCTTCATCTATGATAGTGATATCTTCTTCTTTAGCGAAGATGTCTAGTTTATTATGTAGCTCTGAGATAAGTCTTTTTATCTTTTTGATATGTAGGTTATCATTGAATAATTCTTTTTCGTGAACAGCCTCTAAAAGCTTATACATAGAATACGCTTCATGGTATTTCAATACTAATGAATGCTTTTTATTATGATCAAGAATAGAAACTTGTTTCTGTATGGTCTTTGCTTTATCTTCTAACTTATTGATTAAATCTTCTTTGATGCTTATTAGTAATGCGTCTGTGACATTCTCTACAATATAGTCATCTGTATGCTTAACCATTTTGATGACTGTAAGCAATACGTCATTATTTAATTTAAGTTGAATTTTTGCAATCATTTTATTCGTGAAAAAGGCTTGTTTATTTACGTTCAAGAAAGTTCACAAAATAATGAAAAATTATTGTAAGTGCTACGTATTTAGGGGAAAATATTATTAATTGGAGTGGGTTAGGAGGATTTATAGACTAGAATAAATAGTTGTTTTTGTAATGAGTTGATTTGTTTAGTTTTATGTTTTTGTAGTGTCCTTTTTTTCTTAGTTTACTTCATAAGATTTTGAAGATAAATGAAGATATATAAAAGTGTTATTCAAAGGATTGCTTTTAACCCTACGTTTATTGGGGAAAAGAAGTCGCATTACGTGGTTTAATGGTTTTTTATCAGTAACTTTAATAAGTGAAACAAGGCAAACACCTTGCCTCATAGAGACAGAAATAATAATATTAAAAATAGTAAGATATGAAGATTGCTTTTTTTTCTACGCAACCTTATGATGTGACATTCTTTGATAAGGAGAATAAACAATTTGGCTTTGAATTAGAATACTTTGAAACAGGTTTGGATGAACAAACAGTGAATGTGATTACAGAAGGTACTGATGTAGTATGTGTATTCGTAAATGATAAAGTAGACGCTGAGGTGATTAGTAATCTAGCTAAAAAGGATGTTAAGTATATTGCTCTTCGTTGCGCAGGGTTTAATAACGTAGATTTGGATGCTGCTCATCAACATAATATACGAGTTTGTCGTGTACCTGCGTATTCTCCAGAAGCAGTAGCAGAGCATACACTAGCTATGCTATTTACTATTAATAGAAAGATTCACAAGGCGTATAATCGCGTTAGAGAACAAAACTTCTCTTTAAATGGATTGTTAGGAACGAATATCTATAAAAAGACAGTCGGAATTATAGGTACGGGTAATATAGGCGCGGTTTTTTGTCGCATGATGAAAGCTTTAGGTACTGAAGTGCTAGCTTATGATATTTATAAAAATGAACAATTAGAAGCTGAAGGGATTCGTTATGTAGAGTTGGAAGAACTATTTACGAAGTCTGATATTATTTCGCTACACTGTCCACTTACACCAGATACGATGCATCTGATTAATGAAGATACGATTAGTAAAATGAAAGATGGAGTAATGCTGATTAATACGAGTAGAGGTAAACTGATCGATACGCACGCTATTATACAAGGGTTAAGAGCAAAGAAAATAGGAGCTTTGGGAATAGATGTATACGAGCAAGAAGAGAAGGTGTTTTTTAGAGACTTATCAGGTACAATATTAGAGGACGAACGTTTACAATTATTGACTTCGTTCCCAAATGTATTAGTAACTGCTCATCAGGCTTTCTTTACAGATGAAGCACTGACTCAGATAGCCTTTATTACATTAGATAACCTAAAACAACTTAAAACGAATAATGAGATAGTAGGTAGAAATGCTGAACTATAACTGATTTATTTTTGAGATTTTATGTAAGACAAGGGGCTGTCTCATTCTATAATGAAACAGCCCCTCTAAGTAATAATTGTTCTAACTAACTCAATTCATTTAATTACTTCTGTTTTTATCTTCGAAATTTGCTTCTTGTATTGCTTTCTTGTTCTTAGAGTTACCGAATGTATAGGATGCACTTATACTGAATCTACGAGAGTTCCAAGAGTTCTTGAAAGACTGTACATTATCCTTGTAATAAGAAGTACCATTGCTCTTACCAGTATTGAAGATGTCCTGCATGGTCATATTAACATTCAGTTTTTTGTCTAATAAAGCTAGCTTAGCCCCAAATGAGAGTGAGCTATATGAGCTGTATCTTGTATTATCTTCCTTATGTGGTATTTGGTGATACCAGTTAAGTAATAGTTTTAAGGTCTTTGCGTTATTTACAGAGAATGTGTTCTGTGAATAGTAATCAAATAAGTTTCCTTTTAGTCCTACTTGTGTTGCTGCTTCATTTCTGTAATATGGAGAAGATATTATGTATTCTAATCCTGAATTTGTTTCCCACCAGGCTGTTATCGCATTGTTATAAGATACATCCACACCATAGTTGTCACTGTTAAGCATATTGTATGTCGAACTCATGAATACACCGTCTATGTATTTATTCATGTAATCAAACTGATCAGTCATATGATAGTAATTAAGATTCACAGATAGTGCCCCATTATATACATAACTTAGTTCGTAGTTGTTTGTATAAGAAGGATTAAGTTCTGGATTACCTTGATGATATGTATAGCTATTAGAATAATACTTAAACGGATTTAAGACATTAGAGTATGGTCTATTAATACGCTTAGAGTAGTTAAAACTAAATGAGTGTGTCTCATTAGGCGTGAATGATACATACGCTGTAGGGAACCACTTACCATAAGACTTCGTGAACTTCTCGTTATTATCTAGTTGATGACCTTTTGCCTCTGTTTGCTCATAGCGCATTCCACCTTTTACACTCCACTTCTCTGTTAGCTGTTTAGTAAAACTTAGGTATGCAGCGTAGTTATCTTCAGTGTAGTTAAATCGATTACTCTTTAGAGGATCTAATGTAGCATTGCCATTCTTGATATTAAAATAAGTTACTTGAGCTTTATTGTCATAAGTAGTATACTTTGCTCCAAACTCTACTTCTGCCCAAGGCAAGTGATAAGTTAAATCCGCATTTAGACTATATACACTATACTTAAGCGTATTAGTATAGGTATTATATCTTCTAAGTACAGAGCTATTATCAAATTCTTTGATATCAAATGATTGGTCTGGTGAATTAGAGAAATAATTAGCACCTATAGCTATTTTACTCCCTAATGTATCTAGTTTCTGATCAAAGAATAGATTAGCTGTATGATAGTTGTTTTTAGTATAAG
This sequence comes from Myroides sp. ZB35, assembly GCF_001865835.1. NCBI lineage: Bacteria > Pseudomonadati > Bacteroidota > Flavobacteriia > Flavobacteriales > Flavobacteriaceae > Myroides > Myroides sp. ZB35. The sequence continues at coordinate 1,686,728 of NZ_CP017769.1, forward strand.
ATCGGTTTACTGAATTAATAATAGAGTCAGTTGCTGTAAAAGGATAACTTTTATAAGTAGAAGCTGTAAATGCTCTAGGATCCCCAGAGAATTTAGTATAATTGTATGAACCACCTATAACAGCATTGTCTGTCAGCTGATAGTTAGTAGTAATACTAGCACCTCTATTTTTATAAGAAGATTCATTTAAAGAGTTATTCCCTAAGTATCTCTTGTCATCTTGATAAGTGTTGTCATTGGTGTTAGAATTGTTACTATTATTGATATTACCTTTAAGCATTACACTCCATTTCTTATTTTGATAGTTTAAGCTACCATTACCACCACCAGAATTATAGTTGTTATATGAATAGTTAGAACTCACTGTTCCATATACTCCCATGCGTTTATTCTTTTTTAAGATGATATTGATGATACCTGCATTACCACTCGCTTCATATTTAGCAGAAGGAGTTGTTATTACTTCTATTTTTTCGATATCATCAGAGCGCAGTGTACGCAGATAATTTGTTAGTGCATCCCCTTGTAGTTCTAGCATTCTATCATCTACCATGATACGGACATTGTTTTTACCACTGATACTGATTTTGTCGTTTTGTACTTTGACCATTGGCGTAGTAGCTAGTGCTTCTAAAGCGTCCATTCCTTGAGAAGCGATACTATTTGCTGTATTGTACACCAGTCTATCTACTTTTCGTTCTACTAATCTTTTTTCAGCATGTAGAACGATCTCATCTAGTTGTTGATCATTTTTTACGGAGATATTTTTTAGATCGACATCACTCTGAACTGCTAATTGTTGTTCACTTACTAATTGACCTAAGTGGAATATCTTAAGTACATAATCTCCTTTGGCAATATCCTCCATACTGAATAGACCTGTTTCGTCAGAGAAACTCTGTTTTACAAAAGTATCATTAGGTCGAAATAGTTGTATCTCCGCATAATCTACAGGGGTATTCGTTTGATCTACCACAGTCCCCTTGATAGAAGACTGTGCTAGTATGAATTGACTACATAGAATAGTTAAAAGTAATGTGAATAAGTTTTTCATCGTTAGTTAGTTGTAGTAGGTTGTATTATATTATTTTCTGTTTCTTTCTTCAGCGTTACCACCTTGGTGATCTCTTACTTTGATCTTACTATTTCCAAATGAGTAACTTACACCTAAATTGAAATAACGTTGGTCGTAGTAGTTATAGTATTTTTGATTTACATTGTTTGTATTGGTAGAAGCTGTCTGCGAACCAGTTTTAAAGATGTCATTAGCATAGATTGATAGGTTTAACTTTTTGTCAAGCATGGCATATTTCATTCCTAAGTTTAATGCATAGACCTCAGTTACTTCCCAGATACCTACTTTTAAACTTGGTTGGTACCAGAAGTCTACTTGAGCAGTCCATGTCTTAGATGAGTTTAGATAAGCTGTATTATTCGATGTGAAGTAATAACCACCTCCATTGTTTATGTCTAATTTTACATCTTTACTAAGCTTAGATTCAGCATAGAATGCATAGAAACCATTTTGAGATTGTAACCAAGGGAACGTATTAAATGTATAACTCACTCCAGCGTTATATCTTGTATAATCTAATATATTATCTCGTAGATAAAGTGTTTTATTAGTTGCTATATCTACTATTGGATACTGAGAGTATTCGTCTTTCGTATTCGAATAAGACATACTAAAGTCTAGTTTACCTTTATAGTTATAATTAAACTCTACTTTGTCTGTAAAGGCTGGTTGTAGTTTAGGGTTTCCTTCAGCTACACTGTACTCCGTGATATACCATTTAAAAGGATTCAACTCCCAGAACGCAGGTCTAGAGATACGTCTGTTGTAGTTGATCGATACTGTATTATCATCATTTACCTTATAAGCTATATAGACAGTAGGAAATAGTTTCGCATAGTTCTTTTTATTCTTGATGTCATATACCACAGATGTTCCAGTAGTCTGCGTTGTTTCCAATCTCAATCCTACTTGAGCAGTCCATTTATCATTAAATTCTTTACTAGCATTAATGTATAAAGCTTGTGTATTTTCTTTGTATTCAAAGTTGTCTTTTTGTTTCAAGTCTTCTATTGGTGTACCAGATGATAGATTAAAGAAGTTTGTTTTGTTATTTGTTACAACAAAACTTGCCTTAGCTCCATAAGATAATTTAGCCCATTTTAAGGGTTGTTCGAAGTCTATCTTAGCGCTGAAGTTTTCTATTTTTTGATTACCCGTAGAGTTTGCTATGAACATATTGTTAACAGAGTTATCAACAGTTGTTGTATTTGTGTTGAAAAGTCTCTCTTTGTTGTTCACATAGTTGAAGTAGTCAACGTCTATTGAATACTTAGTTCCTAGAGTATCAATCTTATGTACTAGATTTATATTAGCAGAGTGAGTGTTATTAACTCCGTCATTTTTAGCGTTAGTTTTGACGTATTTCACAGGGTTATTAACAAGGTTATTAACAGTAATAAGACCACCATCATCAAACTTAGGATCTCCCATTCCTCCATTGTATTGAGCTCCTATTGATGTTTTATCAGTGATCTGATAATCTATCTGGAAGTTACCTGATAAGTAGTCATTATTGTTGTAGCGCGTACTTTTTCCATTCCAAGTTTCAGTTGGATAGTAGACTGTTGAGTTCTCTACAACATTAAACCCTCCCTTGCTGCCAGTAATTCCTGCTTTTAGCGATACTTTATTTTTATTATAACTAAACACATCACTAATTCTGAATAAGTTCTTAGTCGATTGTTTATAACCTGCACTGATTTGGTTATTCCACGCATCAGGAAGAGCTTCTTTTAAGACTATATTGATTAATCCACTATTTCCTTCAGCATCATATTTAGCAGGAGGTGTAGTGATTACTTCTATTTTTTTGATATTGTCAGACGGAATGCTTTTTAGGTATTGTAGTAGTTGTTCACCAGTTAGCTGTACTAGTTTATCATTAATCATTACACGTACATTACTTTTACCTACGATAGAGATATTCTCGTTATCTACTTTAAGACTAGGAGTTAGTTTTAATAAATCTACAGCATCGTTATTCGTAGCGTGTACAGAGTTCTCGATATTAAATACAGTGCGGTCTACTTTGCGCTCGAATACTTTCTTAGTTGACTCTACTACGATCTCGTCTAGTTTAGTATCTTGTTGTATCGTGATAGTTCCTAAATCTAAAGATTGGTTTACTTCTATATTTTTGTCATAGGCTTTTACTCCGAAACTGTGGATTTGGAATGCGTATGTATTATTTTCTATATCGTGTATCTCGAAAGTCCCTTGTTCGTTTGTGAAGGCAGATTGTACTAAGTTACCTTTTGTGTCTAGTAAGTATATTTCTGCAAAGTCCACAGGAGCTTTTTCTGTATTCTGTACAGACCCTTTTAATGTGTTTTGTGCATTTACACTTAATGCAGTTAAGAATAAAGCAGTTGAGATAAATAATGCTTTCATTGAGTTTTATAGTTTACTTGTTTGTAAAGTATAATTCTATTTGTGTGCCAATAAATTAAATATATTGTAAGGTGTTGTTATTTAGTTATTTGAGTTTGTGTTGAAATAAGGTACTGTTCATTATCGAACAGCTTTTTTCTGAAAATGAACATTTTTTGAACACCAAAGGTCAGTAATGTTCAGTAGAAGTAAAAAAAGTTGTACAGTTGTACGAATTGATAGGTCTATAAACAAAGAAAACTGCTTGGGGAAGCAGTTTTCTTAGGCTAGATTATATGATTAATGAATTTCAAATCGAAGTTTTAATCATTTTGAGCTAGACTGGCTTGTTGTTTATGAAAATTTGTTCTACAAAATTAAGTATATTTTTGATATGTTTTACTTTATATGCAGAAAAGTGGTACTTTTGTTACATAGATTAGTGTAAAATTAGTGTTTTACGGGAAGTCAGTCTTTAAAAGTAATGCTATGGATATTGAAAGAATCAAGAGTATAAGAAAGAATTCAGGCTATTCACAAGAGTATGTCGCTGAAAGATTAGGAATTTCGCAAAAGGCATATTCTGATATAGAGAGTGGAAAAACAAAGCTAAAGAATGAGGTGTTGTATGAAATCGCTAAGATTTTAGAAATATCTCCAGCAGCTATTTGTCCTATTTCTTGTGAATGTATCTCTAATATAGAGAATAAGCATAATGAGCTTTTAGCTTATTTAGATGCGAAAGGGATAGAATACCCAGCTAAGTATATCTAAGAAATAGATGAACAAACTTTCATTAAGAAGAGAGTTTATACCGAAATAAGAGATATAAAAAAAGTCCTTCGAATATGGTGTTATTCGAAGGACTTTTTATGTATTTACAAAGGTGATTATATTGACCAACGCAATAAGCTAGCTCCCCATGAGAACCCTGCTCCAAATGCTGTTAGAAGCACTAAGTCTCCTTTTTTAATCTTATCTGTATTTTCCCAAATACACAATGGGATAGTTGCCGCAATAGTATTACCGTAGTTAGCGATATTGACTAATGTCTTCTCTTCTTGTATTTCTATTTGCTTCCCTACAGCATCGATGATTCTTTTGTTTGCCTGATGAGGTACCAGCCAGTTGACATCTTCTACTGTAAGGTTGTTTCTTTCTAGAACATTTAGACAAGCATCACTCATAGACTGTATAGCCTGTTTGAAGACTACTTTACCATCTTGTTTGATATATTTTTTGTCATCATCCTCTTCTAGATCAGTATTAGGATATAATGAACCACCACCCTCTATATTTAAGAATGCTTTTCCTTGGCCATTACTCTGCATTAGTGCATCCATAACACCTATCTCTGTAGAAGGCTCTAACCATACTGCACCTGCACCATCACCGAATAGTATATTCGTAGAGCGATCATGAATATTGACGTACGCACTGATCTTATCTGCCCCGATGACTACTACGTTTTTATAACGTTGGCTTTCTACTAGAGAAGCTCCTAGGTCTAATGCATATAAAAATCCCGAACAGGCAGCATTGACATCGAATCCCCATACATTCTCTATCCCTAATTTTTCGCATACAATATTTGCTGTAGCAGGCATAGGCATATCAGGTGTAGACGTAGCTACTATGATAGCGTCTATATCTGTTAGTTTTTTGTTATAGGTAGTGATTAGATTTTCTATGGCTCTTACAGCCATATCAGAAGTAGCTAGTCCTTTCTCAAGTATTCTTCTCTCTTTTATTCCTGTTCTTTTTGTAATCCATTCATCAGACGTGTCTGTTACCTTAGCTAAGTCCTCATTCGTTCTTTTTTGCTCAGGTACATACCCACCGATCGCTGTGATATTTGCGTATATAGTTTTGTGAGTAGTTGTTTTTATCATATTGTTATGCGTCTTTATTTCAAGTGAGTTAAATCTTCTTAACTCTTGCTATCTTTAGATTTTATGCATCAAATATCGTTATTATTACTTGTTTTATAATAGATAATTAAACGGCAATAATTGTCTAAAAGACGTTTTTATACCAAAGGCTTCTAAATAAACTTTATAGATTATTTTTAAAATCAGTAGGAGATACTCCTGCATGCGTTTTAAAAAACTTACTAAACACGGATAAATCTGTAAAGTTCAACTCATTAATGATATCTGTGATAGATGATTTAGGATTTCTAAGGAGTACCTTAGCCTCTAAGATTATGGTTTCAGATATGATTTGTTTTGGCGTTTTTTGGAACACCTCTACTATGATTTTTGTAAGGTGCTTTCTACTGATATACATGGATTCTGCATAGAACTGTACACTTCTCTCTTTCTTGAAATGAGTTGAAACAAGGTAAATGAATTTTTTTGCCAACTCTTCTCTCCTCATCAGTTTAGTATTACTTTTTTGTAATACAGTTTTGCTGTAGAAGTTGCCTAGTTCATACATCAGTATAGAGAAGTGGTGTATGATGAGTTGTTTAGCATAGATATTATCTGTGTTATAAGACAGTTGTGTCAGCCTTTTGATATTGTTTTTAAACTCTCTAAACACCTCTCTAGTCAAGGTGATAATCTTAGGGTATTCAGAAGATAAGAAAGAAACCAAACTATGAGATTTGACGTGAAACCCCGCTTCTAAGAATAGGTCTGGGTCAATGAATACCGTCTTTACAGAGAAGTCTTCTGTTAGTCTTTTGATCTCAAAGAATTGATTAGGTAGCACTACTAGTAAGTCATCCTTTTTAATGATAGTAGGTTCTAGATTAATCGTAATCTCACATCTACCCCCTGTCACTAAGATTAACCCAAAGGTGGTAAACTGATAAGGTTTATCAATAACGAAATACTGCTTGTGCTTAGGGCCTATATCTAGTATAGCTAATCTTTTGTCCGTTAGAACATTCTTATAGCGATGCGTTATATCGCTTAGAGAATAGACTTGTATATATGAAGTATCCACGATGAATCTACAGTTTTAATTATTTTCTAAAATTAGTGATTAGATTGTAGATAGAAGTTAATATAGATTAATAAACGTATGAGAGAGTTTGATTATTATCTATCTATAAAACAGCTATACATAAGTGCTATAAAATCAAAACCTCTGAGAGAATATGATATCTCCCAGAGGTTTCTGCTTGTTGTTATGAATGTTCTATTATTTTTTATCTATATGTTTAGCTGTGAACTCATCGATAAAGCCTTCATTGTAGTCATAGTCAGCAGTCATTAGCTCATTATAATCTACTTTTTCTTTTTTAGAGAATCGGCTTCCTATCTTGTCGAAGATAGAGTAGATGATAGGCACGATGACTAAGGTCAGTAGTAGAGAGGATAGTAGCCCTCCGATGATCACTACTGCTAGCCCGTTATTCATCTCAGCACCTGCACCATTTGCTAATGCGATAGGCACCATCCCGATCACCATCGCGATAGTCGTCATTAAGATTGGGCGTAGACGCGCATGGTTAGCGGCAATTAATGCATCGTGTACACTATCTCCAGCATCTACTCTGTGATTAGCAAAGTCTACTAGTAAGATAGCATTCTTACACACCAGACCGATTAGCATAATGATACCCAGTATCGTGAATATATTCAGTGATATATTTGCTATCGCTAATGCTAATAATGCTCCAATGAATGACAGCGGTACAGAGAAGATTACGATGAATGGCTTAGAGAAACTATCATATAGCGCTACCATTACTAAGTACACTAATATAATAGCAGCTAATAAAGCTACTCCTAGTGTACCAAATCCTTCTTCTTGATCCTCCATCGTTCCAGTCCATAAGTATTTAACACCAGGTTTTATGGTTAACTGTTCGAACTGTGGTACCCACTCTTCTGCTATCGCACCAGGAGCGCGTCCTATCGTTTGAGATTTAATAGTCACAGACGGACTCTTATCTCTACGCTCTAGGATAGAGGGACCAGAACTATACTTAATATCTGCGAACTGAGCTAGCTTTATATCTTGCCCTACATTATTCTTAAAGCTGATCTCTTTTACATCATCTATCGTCGTTCTAGCATATTCCTGAAATCTGATATTGATGTCGTACTCATATTCTCCAGCTCTAAACTTACCATCTGTATTCCCGTTGAACGCTGTTTGCATGGTCATCCCTACTGTGTACATATCTAGACCTAGTGCAGCCATCTTATCACGGTTTACCTGTACATTGATCTCAGGGCTACCCGTTTCCGTAGTCAGCTTTGTCTCCATCGTACCCGGTATTTTATCTAATAGTTCTTTCGCTTGTATGGCGAAGTCCATCGCATCGTCTAAGGTAGATCCTGTTACTGTTAAGGCTAGAGGTGCTTCTTCAGCTCCGATTAGTCCTACGGGTACAGTCTTTACTTTTGCCTCAGCGATGAGTGGTGCTAGCTCATTCTTTAGCTGTGCAGCATATACGAATGAGTTCTCTTTACGCTCTTTCTTATCTGTTAGGATTACGTGTATCTCAGACTTGTATTTAGTAGCTTGTGCTCCACCATATCCTTCAGAAGATTGACCTACGGTAGTGATCATATCTACTATTTCAGGTTTAGTGCTTAAGAAGTCTTCTACCTTTTGAGTCACTTTATTTGTCTGTTGTAACGACGCATCTTTATCTAGTTCTAATTGTACTAAGAATTCTCCTTTATCCGTCTTAGGGAAGAACTCTGCTCCGATATACCCCATCGGTAATAAGGCGATCGATGCAAAGAAGGATATCGCTACGATTACAATAACAATGATTGTATTACGAGTAGAGTTTAACGACCATACTAGTAAATTAGAAATCCCATGTGTGAATGAGTTTAACCCCTTTTCGAATCCATGTATAATCTTACCAAAGAAGGTAGAGGGCTTAATCACTTCTATACGTCCATATCTAGAGAATAACCAAGGTACAATAGTGAATGATACTAATAAGGATAGCATAGTAGCTATAATTACAGTCACACAGAACTGTTTAATGATATTCGGTACTAGACCTGATGACATCGCGATCGGTAAGAATACAACTACGATTACTAAAGTAATAGCAGTAACAGTGAACCCAATCTCTTTAGCTCCATCATACGATGCGCGTACTTTGTTTTTACCCATCTCCATGTGTCGGTGGATATTCTCTATCACTACGATGGCATCATCTACTAGTATACCTACTACTAAGGATAGAGCTAGTAAACTCAGTAAGTTTAGCGTGTACCCCAATAAGTATATCCCAATAAATGTTGCAATCAAAGATAGTGGGATAGCCACCATCACGATGATTGCGTTTCTCAAACTGTGTAAGAAGAACAACATCACGAATGCCACTAAGACTATCGCTAAGAATAAGTCAAACATTACAGCATTCGCTGCCTCTAGAGTGAACTCTGAAGAGTCATTGGCTACTTTGATTTGAACGTTATGGTCACTGTAGTTGCGTTCTACTTCTGTGATAGTCTCATGTGTTAGCTCTGATACAGTCACCGCATTGGCATCAGACTGTTTGATGACTTGCATTAAGATAGTAGATTGCTGATTTAGACGGGCGATCTTTTCGATCTCTTTAATACCGTCCTGTACATCAGCTACATCACCTAAGCGAATATCTATACCCCCCTGAGAAGCGATGACTAGCTTTCTCATTTCCTCTACATCCTTGTATTTCCCTTCTAGGCGGATGATGGTTTGTTTGTCATTCGACTTTACGTTACCTGTAGGGAAGTCTAGGTTAGACCCTAAGATGATCTGCTGTACCATAGGTACGCTCAGACCATAGGCTTCTAGCTTTTTAGGATCTAGTAATACTTGTATCTGTCTTTCTTCACCTCCGATAAGCTCTACCTTAGCGACTCCATTCACACGAGAGAAGATAGGTTGTATCTTTTTGTCTAATAAGTCATATAGCTCTTTCTCTGTTAAGTCACTCGTGATACTTAGTGTAAGGATAGGTAAGTCACTCAGTGAGTACTTCTGTAGAGAAGGAGGATCTACGTCCTTAGGTAAGTCCTTTAGGATAGCGTTGATCTTGCGCTGCGCATCGTTAAGAGATAGATCTACGTCAGCAGTAGAGTTTAAGTATATCATCACGGTAGACAAACTCTCGAATGACATGGCTTCTACTTTCTTTACGTTCTCTAGCGAGGCTACAGCATCTTCTATTTTTTTGGTTACTGTGTTTTCTATCTCAGCAGGTGAAGCTCCTGGATAGACTGTGGCTACTGTAATTACGTTTACTTCAAACTTAGGAATTAATTCGTAACTCAGATTTTTATAACTAAATAAACCACCTAGTAGTAATGTGATGAACATTACGATAATGATACTAGGACGTTTTATTGATATTTCGGCTATTTTCATAAGTCGATCCTTTGATTTTAGAGGATGTTATTTAATGATTGATACAGGCGCACCTTCTGTTAGGTTGATTTGTCCTGATGTGATAACAGTCTCACCTTCTTTAAGACCTTCTAGTACTTCTACGAAGTCTCCGAAGTTGCGACCTGCTATTACTTTCTTAGATACTGCTTTGCCTTGTACGATAGTGTACACCTGATTAGAACTAACACTACCTACGAATGCATTACGTGGTACTAATAGGATAGGAGTACCAGCATCTTTCTCTCCATCGAATAGCGCTGAGCCATACATACCTGCTCTTAATTTGTTTTCTTGGTTGTTAGCAATTAATAAATCTACAGGATAGTTAAGCGCAGCATCTGCTTTAGGAGCGATGAATGTCACTTTACCTTGGAAGGTGTCATTAGGCAATACACTTGCTTTTACCGGGATGATATCTCCTTCTTTTAGATTAGCCACATGGCTCTCATCTACATTCACTCTTAACTTAAGCTGTGCTACATTCACTAGATCAAATAGTGGAGCACCTGGCGCTACGAAAGATCCTAACTCTACGTGTTTCTTATTAATGATACCACTGATAGGAGCCTTAATATTAGCATCACTTGCCGTGATACGAGCAGACTTCAGGTTAGCCTCTGCATTTTTTAGCATAAGACGCACTTGATCCAACTGTTGTTGAGTTACTCCTCCAGTCTTATAAGCACTCTCAAATCGAGTAGCGTCAGCTTTAGCAGTAGCTAAGGCTGCTTCGGCATTCTGTATCTGTACATTGATCTGATCGCTATTTACCAGTGCTAATACTTGACCTTTCTGTACACGAGACCCTTCATCTACTAATAGTTTATGGATACGTCCAGGTGTTTCTGCGGAAATTGTAACTTCTTGTTCTGGCATGAAGTTTCCATTGGCTTTATAGGAAGCATCGAATACCTGCAGTTTAGCTTGTTCTGCTCTCACCGTTACCTCTGCACTGCGCTCAGCCACGATAGCTGTTTCGCGGTCATTCTTAGCTTTATTACTTGATAATATATAGACAAGACCTCCTCCTAAAACGACTAGTACTAAGGCGATAATAATTTTTTTCATGATGATAGTGATGTTAGATTTTTTGTACGATTAATCTAATAATGTCTTTAACTCTCCTTGAGCTTTTATTAATTGGATCTGTGCTAGTTTATAGTCTAGCATAGATGTAGTATAGTTATTCTCTGCCTCCGTATAGGCATTCTCAGCATTGAGTAAGTCTGTTAGTGAAGCCAGACCGTGCTTATAGTTATTCTGAATATTAGACAGTATACTTTTGGCTAAACCTACATTATCTTTCTGAATATCTATGGTGATTAGAGCATTCTCTAGGGACTTCTGCGCATTGCTAAAGTCTAGTGATAGTGCCTCTTTCACATCGTGTATTTGTACATCCACTTTCTTTTGTTCGATTTCTACTTGTCTCACCTTAGAGCGTGTAGCGAACCCACTAAACACAGGTATCTTTAGTTGTAATCCTACTGCTGAGGTATTCATCCAATACACTTTATCTGCTGTAGAACCTCCCCATGGTAGTTTGTCTCCAAGCCCTTGATAAGCGAAGTTTCCGAAGGCTGCTAACGATGGATAATAGTCCGCAACGATAGACTTTCTCTTGTACTCTAGTAGGTCTTTTTGTTTCTCTAATAGGTGTATTTCTGTTCTGTCATCTATTCTATTCTCTGCTAGTATACCACTGTCATCTACTGTGAAAGTCGTGTCTGGCATCGAGATAGGCGTGTTTACATCCATTCCCATAAAGAACTTTAGTGCATTCTCTTGTAAGTCTATCGCATTGACGATCTTCTGTCTAGTAGCTTTGATATTACTAAGGCTCACCTTAGTACGGTCTAAGTCTATCTGTGTAGCCAGTCCATTGCTGTGTAGGTTCTCTATAATATCTTTTATTTTCGTAGTACTCTCTATCGTAGTCTCTATCGTCTTCAGCATAGCTTTCGTCTGATATACCTGATAGTATGTACTCGCTACTTTCTCTATAATTTGCTCATCTGTAAGCTCCTTATTGATAATGTAAAATTCTTTAGCAGTGCGTGCCGCTTTAAGCCCCATGAAGACAGCTTGGTTAAACAGTACTTGTGACGCTGTAGCAGTGATACTAGAGTTCCACTTTAGATTAAAGGGAATCATCTGTGTCTGTCCACCCATCGTTAGAGGCATCTCCTGTATCTTCACATTGTTCAGTAAGTTCGCTTCTATATCTATACGAGGTAGTGCATTCGCTCTGACTTCTTCTATCTGATACTGACTGTTCTCGATATCCAGGCTAGCTTGCTTAGCCTCAGCTTTGTGCTGTAAGGCATAGTGCAGTGCATCTTTAAGACTTAAAGGCTCCTGTGCATTTACAATAAAAGTCGCTAATAGTGTAATAAGCGTTATTTTAAAGCTGTTCATTATCTATTCTTCTGGGTTAATTCTTTGTATATTTTTAATCCTTTATCCGTAGCGATACTGCGTATGTGATACTCTAGGTGTAGTGCATGTATCTCTAGATGACTATAGCCCGAGTCAGGGAAGTAGTCTAGGTCTTCTATCGCCACTAAGGATGCGATGTGAAATCTAGCTACATAGTCTATGTCTATCTCAGAGCGATATACTCCTTCTTTGATCCCTTTTTCAAGGTTCTGTTCTATAAGGCGTACATATTTTTTCTCATGAAATACCTTTTGCTTTTGCGCTAGTTTAGGATAATACTTCGTCAGCTGATAGAAGCAAGCAGAAGAGTCTATTAAGAAGGTCTCATTGATGTCATCATGTGCAGCTAGTATTTCTGGGATAGCTTCTTTACCCTCTTTTAGCGTCTGCTCTATTGTGTTTAGAAACTTAGCATTTATACTCGCTAGTGCTTTTTCTATTAATTCTGGTTTAGAAGCATAGTGTTGGTAGATTGTTTTTTTAGAGATACTTAATTCTGCTGCGATATCATCCATAGTCACTGTTTTAAAACCTTGACTAAGAAACATTTGGGTTGCTTTTTCTAATATTTGGGTTTCCATGTTCTTAATTATTTGTAGGGCAAATATAGTTTGGAAACGTTAATAATAAATTCGTTTCCATGCTAATTAGGGAAACTTTAACGTATGTATTAGTTTTTTAAACTTTGTAAAATATTGTATATGAGTGTGTAATGTTCTTTTCTAGAGAAAACTTTTTGATATAAAAAAGTTTCTAAACAAAGTGAAGAATAGGTTATAACGATCATATTTACGAACAATATTGTCTCGCTTAGAAGATATACTCATCTTTAGAGGTACTGCAATGCTATCTACTACTGAAACCTTTGTTAGTACTGCGTCGCGTTTGATTTTTGGGCACTGTTCGCATAGTTATCGGATACTTATCGCATAGTGGTCACATAATTAAGGCTGTTTTTTATGCGATCACTATGCTATCAAACTACGATTGCGATAGTAACAAGGCATTTGAGATTGGAGTAGGGCGAAAGGAATATTTGTGATAATAGGGACACTAAAATGACCATCGCTATAGGAAGGTAAATAATATAGTAGGAGGTGTTTGGTTGGTTAGTATGAGATGATTCGGGTGTGAGATGAATATAGTTCGGTAAATAACCTTTTACCCCTAGTAAATACTGCATATTACCGAACACTATCCGAAGGGTATGGGAGTTAATATATGTTGTGTTTTGAGTATTAGTGAGTTGTGATTATATGTGCTAGTCATAGTAGGGCAATACATCCATAAGTAGGCATTATCACCATAATAGACTATTATGGAGATTTATAGTTTGCGAGTTAAGTATTTACAACTTGATTAGTTATTTTTTACTGATGAATTTTAGAAATTAGGGTTCGATTAGGGTTAGGGTTGAAACTTGAAAAATAAGCTTAATTAAAAAGACTTAGTTATTAATAACTAAGTCTTTTAGTGTCATGTCAGGTTGTAAATGACAGAGCTCCAAAGTTTAGAATTGCACTTAAATAGATAAGATAGAATAAAAATGATATTGCTTTTTGTTAATTAGGGAGTGATTAATTTGTTTAAATATTAATTAAATATAATAAAGTGTTGTATTTTAGGGTTATATAAATAAATGTAGAGGTGCTACTAAATTATTGAATAGGATATAGATATGTATAGAGTTTTATTAATAAACATGATCTCATTAGTACTGCTGTTTAGTAGCTGTAAGGATGATGAAGAGCAGGTGGTTATTGATACCTCTATAGAGGAGGTGATGATGGAGAGTATTGAGGCTATGGATGAGACTAATTTTGGTTGGGAGTTAATAGAGTTAACTACAGAAGAGAAGAAAGCTAGATTAAGTGCACTCTACGCAGGACAAGAGGTGGAGGTGATTACAGATAGTATATTAGGTGTGATTACTAGATTTAAGAAACAAATGATAGATTTAAATCAAGTACTAGGTGTGCCTGATAGGCGCTATTTTTTTGATAATCCTGAATTGTTACCAGTATTGATTCCTCATAAAATTAATTATGTCGATGGTACTTCTGGTGAGGCGGCAGGAATCTATGTAACTACAAAACGTATTAGTAGTGAAGAACGCCAAAGAGATAATGTACTGACAGATCTAGATAAAGAAAGAATAACCCAACTAGAACTGAAAGTATGGGAAGTGTATGATGAGTCTGTGAATGTATTCGGGTATCTCGTAGAAAGGCCTATACGTTCTATTGTCTATAATGGTACGATAGATATGCTAAAGCACAATACGTATGAGATTAGTGGTAAGGAGCCATTAATAAAGACAGAGATAGGTGAAGTAAAGTTACTGAAAGCAGATGAGAATGAAGTGACGCTAGATTTGCCTTATAACAGCGATTATTATGTGGTAGTCTATGGAATATCTGAAGAGAATAAGGTCATAAGAGATATCTCTAGAACTGGAGAAACTAAAAATATAAAAAAAGGGATACCTCATAAAGGGAGGGATCAGGTGTATATCGCATTTGCTCATCCGATAGAGAAGCTTATGATCAGGGTGTATAAACGAGCTGAGGTTACCTCACTCCCTTTTAGCTTTGAGCATCGTATAGCGCCTGATACGGAAGAAAGGCTGATGACGGATAACTAGGGAATAGTCTATATAGTCGTGGCGTTCTGTACTAAAGTTAGGTATATAGGTGTACTACTGCTAGGAGGAGATAAGAGGATTAAATAGCATAATCAACATATATTAAGAATACAATTGCCATCCTGTATAGTGAAATAAGAAGGAGGTAGACAGAATGATATTTATACGTAAGCATTAGTGATAACCGTTTAAAAAAGGCATATAGATGACTATCTTCGAAAAAAACACGTATTTTTACACAAAATAATTTAAGTAATGCAATCAATAGTTAAGTATAAAGAGCAGATTTCTGAATTTATAGATTCAATTTCTTTATCAGGTACTCCAAAGGAACTTTACGAACCGATATCATATATATTATCATTAGGGGGAAAACAAATTCGACCAGTATTGACTTTAATGGCAGCTGATGTTTTTGGTATTGATCCTAAGAAAGCCATTCACGCAGCTACGGCTATCGAATTATTTCACAACTTCTCTTTAATGCATGATGATATCATGGATGATGCTCCACTGAGAAGAGGGCATCAGACGGTACATGAGAAGTGGAATACCAATACGGCTATCTTGTCAGGGGATGCGATGTTGATATTAGCATATCAGTACTTTGAAAACTATGAGAGCGATACGTTCCGTGATTTAGCGAAACTATTTAGTAAAACGGCTATTGAAGTATGTGAAGGACAGCAATGGGACATCTGTTTCGAGAATAGAAATGATGTGAGTATTCCAGAGTATATTCAGATGATTAAGTTTAAAACTGCAGTACTAGTAGGAGCAGCCTTAAAGATGGGAGCTATCGTAGCACGTAGTAGCCAGAAGAATGCTGAGGATATCTATGACTTTGGTATTAACTTAGGGGTTGCGTTCCAGTTACAAGATGATTATCTTGACGCATTCGGTGATGCAGCTACATTTGGTAAACAAGTGGGAGGTGATATCTTAGAAAACAAAAAGACATTCTTATATCTAAAAGGAGTAATGAATGCAAATGAATCACAACGTGAGGAACTAGTAAACTATTTCTCTAGTACAGAACAGAATGCAGAGGAGAAAGTAACTCGTGTGAAAGAGTTGTTTATAGAGACGGGGTCTGCGAGTGATTCTAAAAACTTAATCGAGGAGTACACGATTAAAGCATTAGCTATCTTAGACCAAATGGATATTGCGGAAGATAAAAAACAGCAATTGAGAACATTTAGTCATGAACTAATGGATAGAAGAGTATAAACAGACTAGGTCATGATAGAAGAGGCTGTACTGTATATAGAACAGAAGGTAGGTGAGTATAATCTACTGGGAGAATTAGTAAAGCAAGTCGAGAAAGACTTCCGTATGACTGTGGATCCTTCTATAGAGATAGTGGCAGACACCCCTTCTAAGTTAGTCTATGAAGTTTACAATCAGTTGCATAAAATAGTCACACAGACTTCAGTGTCTAAGTTCTCTAGTCTACTGTATAGAATAGATATCGCTGAGGCAGATATCAAGGCTATTAAGAGTGTAGATATAGAGGATTACTTAAAGCAAGTGACTTTTCTAATCCTAAAACGAGAATATCAAAAGGTGTATATACGAAGTACACTGTAAGTATAAAACAGAAGAAGTACCTCATAAGGGTACTTCTTCTGTTTTATACTATAATGGTTAGAAGTAAAATCTAACGAAAGGCATATAGGCACTTCCATACACCATGTCTTTTTCTTTATATAGGACATTGTATCGAACACCGATTGTAACAGGTCCGTTACTGTATCCAATACCTAAGAATAAAGCAGTGTTCCAGAAGTTGTCATCTAGTTTTTCTCCTGTGTGATACTTATAGGTGTTGTTTACTCTTAGTTGTTCTAATTCTGCCGAAAGTTGTATTTCAGGTATAGGATTTGACAGTGCGATTATACTACCTCCGTATAACCAAGAGTTGTATTCTTTAACACTACTGTTGTAGTAGCTTCTGTTTTTACTGCTGATATAGCTTCCTTGTAGTCCTACACCTGCTGCAAAATAAGGGTTAACCTGGTATAATGCACTCGGAGCAACCATCACATCAGTGTAACCACTTCCGAAGCCAACTCCAAGGCCTCCACCAAATTTCCACCTTTTATTAAAATCATAATTTTTGGAGCTATTTCCTTGATCTTGTGCAAGAATGGAAAAAGAGCCACCTAAAAAAAATGATATTGATAAAAAAAACAGTAAATAGTTGATGTTAAATCTTTTCATTTCAATTTTATAAAATAATTATAAGATAAAAATAAGCAAAAGTTTATAGTTTTGTCATAAAGAGTTGTATTTTTGTAGATATAATATTTAAACAAAAGGTCTTTAGACGAAATTATGGATAGATATTCCTTTTTAAATGCGGCACACACTGCATTTTTTGCAGATTTATATGATCAATATTTAGAAAGCCCAGATAGCGTAGAGCCAAGCTGGAGAGCTTTCTTTCAGGGATTTGACTTTGCAAATGAATACAATGGTGGGCCTGTTGAGCAATTATCACAAGCTTATACGTCAAGTAATAGTGTTGGTGTAGATAGTTCAGCGCAGTTAGGGCAACTTCAAAAGGAGTTTGCTGTATTAAAATTAATTGACGCTTACAGAACTTATGGGCATTTATTGACTAAAACAAACCCATTAAGAGACAGAAAAGTAGAGCATCCAGATTTGAGTTTAGAGAAGTTTGGTCTTTCTCAAGCAGATTTGAATGTTAATTTTGAGGCTGCAAAAACAATACAACTACCAACTACTACATTGGGACAAATCATTGCCCAATTAGAGAAAATTTACTGTACTACATTAGGTATTGAGTACAAGTACATCACTGATGAAGCTGCTGTACAATGGATTCAAAATCATTATGAGGCTACAGAGGCAAAATTTGATAGTGAAGAGAAGAAAGAAATTCTGCACAAGTTAATTGAAGCAGTTTCTTTTGAGAACTTCCTAAACACAAAATACGTTGGACAAAAACGTTTCTCACTAGAAGGTCTAGAAGCTGCAATACCAGCGATGGACTTTATGATGGACGCTGCTGCTGAAAAAGGAGTAGAAGAGATCGTAGTAGGGATGGCACACCGTGGACGTCTTAATGTATTAGCTAACGTATTCCATAAACCTGCACAAGATATCTTTGCTGAATTTGACGGTAAAGATTATGATGCTGTTGAAGGTTTTGACGGAGACGTTAAGTATCACTTAGGTCTTACATCTACACGTAAGACTCGTTCTGGAAAAGAGATCCATGTTAACTTAACTCCTAACCCTTCTCACTTAGAGACTGTAGGGGCAGTTATCGAAGGTATCGCTAGAGCGAAACAAGATACTATCTTTGTAAACGAACCATCTAAAGTTTTACCTATCGCTCTTCACGGAGATGCTGCAATCGCTGGACAAGGAATTGTTTATGAAATTGTACAGATGGCTAAACTTAGAGGGTATAAGACAGAAGGTACAATTCACATTGTATTAAACAACCAAGTTGGTTTTACAACTAACTATTCTGATGGTCGTTCTTCTACTTATTCTACAGATGTTGCTAAAGTAACTCAATCTCCTGTATTACACGTTAACGCTGACGATACTGAAGCTGCAGTAAGAGCATTCTTATTCGCTTTAGATTACCGTATGCATTTTGGTACAGATGTATTTATTGACTTAGTTGGATACCGTAAATACGGACACAACGAGGGAGATGAACCAAAGTTCACTCAACCAATCTTGTACAAGTTAATCTCTAAACACCCTAACTCTCGTAATATCTATAACGCTAGATTATTAGAGGATAAAGTGGTAGATGATGCTTTCGTTAAATCTTTAGAGAAACAATATAAAGATGCTTTAGAACAAGAGTTAAGCACTTCTCGTGAAAAAGAATTTGCTAAGGTTAGAACATTTATGGAAGAGAACTGGGATGGATTCCACATCGCAGGTCGTGACAAAATGGTAGCTGACTACGACACTAAAGTTTCTAAAGAGAAATTAACTGCAATTGCTGAAGTAATTACTGCATTGCCTGGTGATAAAAAATTCATCAATAAGGTGACAAGACTTATCGGAGATAGAAAAGCTATGTTCTTCGAGAAAGATGCTTTAGATTGGGCTATGGGTGAGTTATTAGCGTATGGTACATTATTGACAGATGGATACGATGTGCGTATGTCAGGTCAAGATGTAGAGCGTGGTACATTCTCTCACAGACATGCTGTAGTGAAAACAGAAGATACAGAAGAGTCAATCATCTTATTAAACCAATTAAAAGAGCAAAACGGTCAAATGAGAATATTCAACTCTCTATTGGCTGAGTACGCTGTTTTAGGTTTTGAGTATGGTTATGCATTGACTAATCCTAATACATTAACTATCTGGGAAGCACAGTTCGGGGATTTCTCTAACGGAGCTCAGATTATGATGGATCAATATATCTCTGCTGCTGAAGATAAATGGAGCAACCAGAACGGTATCGTGATGTTATTACCTCACGGATATGAGAATCAAGGTGCTGAACACTCTTCTGCTAGATTAGAGCGTTACTTACAGTTATGTGCTGAAAGTAATATGTTCGTAACGAATGTAACTACTCCAGCGAACTTCTTCCACTTAATGAGAAGACAAATGATCACTGACTTTAGAAAGCCATTAATCAATATGTCTCCTAAGAGTTTATTAAGACACCCAGCTGCGGTATCTTCTATCAGTGACTTTACAGATGGTAAATTCCAATACGTGATAGACGATGCTAATGTAAATGCTGCAGATGTAAAATCAGTAGTATTGTGTAGTGGTAAGTTCTACTACGACTTAGTAGCTAAGCGTGAAGAATTAGGTAGAAAGGATATTGCATTTGTTCGTATCGAACAATTATTCCCATTACCAATCGAACAAATTGCTGAGGTATTAGCGAAGTATACTAATGCAGACGACTTCGTATGGGGTCAAGAAGAGCCACGTAACATGGGTGCTTATGGGCATATGTTAATGAACTTTGACTTGAAACCATTGCGTTATGCAGGTAACCAAGCATTTAGTGCACCAGCTTCAGGAAGTTCTGTACGTTCTAAAAAACGTTATGCAGAAGCTATCGCAAAAGTGTTCGACAAGAATTTATAATAGAAAAAAACGTATTTTTACATAACAATATTTAATTAAAGCATATACAGATGAGCATCTTAGAAATGAAAGTTCCTTCGCCAGGTGAATCAATTACTGAAGTTGAAATCGCTACATGGTTAGTAAAAGATGGAGATTACGTTGAAAAAGACCAAGCTATTGCTGAAGTAGATTCAGATAAAGCAACTTTAGAATTACCAGCTGAAGAAAGTGGTATTATCACTTTAAAAGCAGAAGAAGGTGACGCTGTTGCTGTAGGGCAAGTAGTTTGTTTAATCGATATGAGTGCTGCAAAACCTGCAGGAGGTGCTTCTACAGAAGCTAAACCAGCTCAAGAGGCTCCTAAAGCAGAAGCTCCTAAAGCTGAACCTGTGCAAGCTGCAGCTACTACTTATGCTACTGGAAGTGCATCTCCAGCTGCTAAGAAAATTTTAGATGAGAAAAGCATCAACCCAGCTACTGTAACTGGTACTGGTAAAGATGGTAGAATCACTAAAGAAGATGCAGTAAACGCAAAAGCTTCTATGGGTACACCAACTGGAGGACCTAGAGGAGAAGAGCGCAAAAAAATGTCTATGTTACGTCGTAAAGTAGCTGAGCGTCTAGTGGAAGCTAAAAACACGACTGCTATGTTAACTACTTTCAACGAAGTTAACTTAACTAACGTAAACAAATTAAGAGCTGAGTATAAAGACGCTTTCAAAGCTAAGCATGGTGTAGGATTAGGGTTTATGTCTTTCTTCACTAAAGCGGTTACTCGTGCTTTAGAATTATATCCAGACGTGAACTCTATGATCGATGGTCAAGACCAAATCAAGTTTGACTTCGCTGATATCTCTATCGCTGTATCAGGACCTAAAGGTCTAATGGTGCCAGTAGTGAGAAATGCTGAGTTATTATCTTTCCGTGGTGTTGAGGCTGAAATCAAGCGTTTAGCTATCAGAGCTCGTGATGGACAAATCACTGTAGATGAGATGACAGGTGGTACATTCACTATTACTAATGGTGGTGTATTCGGATCTATGTTATCTACTCCAATTATCAACCCTCCACAGTCTGCTATCTTAGGTATGCACAATATCATTGAGCGTCCTATCGCTGTAGATGGAAAAGTTGAGATTCACCCAATGATGTATGTGGCGTTATCTTATGACCACAGAATCATCGACGGACGTGAGTCAGTAGGTTTCTTAGTAGCTATTAAAGAAGCTTTAGAGAACCCAACTGAATTATTATTAGGTAATAATCCTAAAAAAGCTTTCGAACTTTAGTAGTTAGAAACTTTTGAAATATATGAAACGGCAACTATTTATAGTTGCCGTTTTTTTTGTATTATATTTTTAGATAGTATGATTTTTTGTACAAAATACTTGATTTACATTTTACAGTAAGTAATGTATGAATTAACTATGTAGATTAGGCCCTTATCCCTTAATGGTAGTAGGGTGAGACTGTTTAGTGTAGTAATATTTTGTTTTGTAAGATGTTGTAAATTAGTTATTTGTGTAAGTTGTTGATTGCTAGCTATTGTTAATAACTTGTACCGTTTGTGAATAACTAGGTTGTACACTAATTTTTTATAGAGCAAAAAAAACATCATATTTGTAAAAGAGAGGGAGAATTCTCTCGTGATATTTTAATCTTTTATATTCAATATAGTATGGCTGTTCAAGAACCAATTTTAACTGAAAACAAAAATAGATTCGTAATATTTCCTATCAAACATCATGATATTTGGGATTGGTATAAGAAGATGGAAGCTAGCTTTTGGACAGCAGAAGAGATTGATTTACATCAAGATTTATCTGATTGGAACAATAAGCTAAATGAAGATGAACGTTATTTTATCAAACATATTCTTGCTTTCTTCGCCGCATCTGATGGTATAGTGAATGAAAACTTAGCAGAGAACTTCGTGAATGAGGTACAATACGCTGAGGCAAAGTTCTTCTATGGATTCCAGATTATGATGGAGAATATTCACAGTGAGACTTATTCTCTGCTTATCGATACATATGTGAAGAATGAGGAAGAAAAAGATAGATTATTCAGAGCTATAGAGGTATTCCCTGCTATTATGAAAAAAGCTGAATGGGCGCTGAAGTGGATAGAGTCTGATTCGTTTGCAGAGCGTTTAATTGCTTTTGCAGCTGTAGAAGGTATCTTCTTCTCAGGAGCGTTCTGTTCTATCTTCTGGTTAAAGAAAAGAGGGCTTATGCCAGGACTTACCTTCTCAAATGAGTTAATATCTAGAGATGAAGGAGTACACTGTGACTTCGCTGTACACTTACATAATCACCACTTGATTAATAAAGTTCCTAAAGAGCGCATTAGAGAAATATTAGTGGATGCTTTAAATATAGAAAGAGAGTTTATTACAGAGTCTTTACCTGTTAGTTTGATTGGTATGAACTCTACGTTGATGACTCAGTATTTAGAGTTTGTGACAGATAGATTATTAGTGGAGTTAGGATGTGCGAAAGAATATAATGTAGGTAATCCTTTTGACTTTATGGATATGATCTCTCTACAAGGTAAGACAAACTTCTTCGAAAAGCGTGTGTCTGAATATCAAAAAGCTGGGGTTATTTCTAAAGAAGAAGGAGGTAATAAGATTAGCTTCGACGCAGATTTTTAATTGTTAACTTAAAAAGGAAAAAGAGTAGATGTACGTAATAAAAAGAGACGGAAGAAGAGAGCCTGTAAGTTTTGACAAGATTACAGACCGAATTAGAATACTGTGTTATGAGCTAAATGAGTTCGTAGATCCTGTAAAGGTAGCGATGAGAGTTATCGAAGGATTATACGATGGAGTAGCTACTTCTGAATTAGATAATCTGGCAGCAGAGACTGCGGCTTCTATGACTGTGACGCATCCTGACTATGCGCTGTTAGCAGCTAGAATAGCAGTATCTAATTTACATAAGAATACTAAAAAAGTCTTCTCAGAAACAGTAGAAGATTTATATAGATATGTCAACCCTCGTACAGGACAGGAAGCTCCACTTATCGCTGACGATGTGTATGAGGTGATTAAAAAGCACAGTGAGAGATTAGATTCAACTATTATTTATCAACGTGATTTTAACTATGATTACTTTGGGTTTAAGACACTAGAGCGTTCTTATTTATTAAAGCTTAATGGTAAGATAGTAGAGCGTCCTCAACATATGCTTATGCGTGTAGCGGTAGGGATACACTTAGATGATATTGATTCTGTTATAGAAACATACGAATTGATGTCTAAGAAGTATTTTACACATGCTACGCCAACGTTATTTAATTCTGGAACACCTAAGCCTCAGATGTCATCTTGTTTCTTATTAACAATGAAAGATGATAGTATTGAGGGAATATATGATACCTTAAAACAAACTGCTAAGATTTCTCAATCGGCTGGAGGTATAGGTCTATCTATTCACAATGTACGTGCGACAGGATCTTATATCAGAGGGACGAATGGTACTTCTAATGGTATCGTGCCTATGCTACGTGTGTATAATGATACGGCTAGATATGTAGATCAAGGTGGTGGTAAGCGCAAAGGTAGTTTTGCTATTTACTTAGAGCCATGGCATGCAGATGTATTTGACTTTATCGAATTGAGAAAAAACCACGGTAAAGAAGAAATGCGTGCACGTGATTTGTTCCTTGCTTTATGGATCAATGACTTATTCATGCAACGTGTAGAGGCTGATGAGAAATGGACTCTAATGTGTCCTAATGAGTGCCCTGGTCTTTGTGATGTATATGGAGAGGAGTTTGAGCAACTTTATCTGAAGTATGAGAATGAAGGTAAAGGTAGACGTACAATCAAGGCACGTGAGTTATGGGAAGCTGTTCTAGAGGCTCAGATAGAGACAGGAACACCTTATATGCTTTATAAAGATGCGGCTAATGCGAAGTCAAATCAGAAGAATCTAGGTGTGATTAGATCATCTAATTTATGTACTGAGATTATGGAGTACACTTCTCCTGATGAAGTAGCGGTATGTAATTTGGCATCTATCTCATTGCCAATGTTCGTAGAAGATGGTCAATTTAATCATCAGTTTTTATTTGATGTAACGAAGCGTATTACACGTAACTTAAACCGTGTTATCGATAGAAACTACTATCCTGTAGAAGAGGCGTATAATTCTAATATGCGTCATAGACCTGTAGGGTTAGGAGTACAAGGATTAGCAGATGCATTTATCATGATGAGAATGCCGTTCACTAGTCCAGAAGCAAAGCAATTAAACCAAGAGATATTCGAAACGATATACTTCGCAGCTTTAACTGCCTCTATGGAGATGGCTAAAGAGGAAGGAGCATATTCTACGTTTGAGGGATCACCTATTTCTAAAGGAGAGTTCCAATACAATATGTGGGGTGTGAAAGATGAAGAATTAAGTGGAAGATGGGATTGGGCTTCTTTGAGAAAAGAAGTAATGGCTAATGGAGTGAGAAACTCTTTATTATTAGCTCCTATGCCTACTGCATCTACTTCTCAAATCTTAGGAAATAATGAGGCATTCGAACCTTATACATCGAATATTTATACTAGACGTGTGTTATCAGGAGAGTTTATTGTTGTAAATAAACATTTATTGAAAGACCTTGTAGAGTTAGGTCTTTGGAATGAAGATTTAAAACAAGAGATCATGCGTGCGAATGGTTCTATTCAACATATTGACTTTATACCTGCTGATATTAGAGAGTTGTATAAAACGGTATGGGAACTTAGTATGAAAGATATCATTGATATGTCTCGTCAACGTGGATATTTTATTGATCAGTCTCAATCTCTAAACTTGTTTATGGAAGGAGCGAACTATGCTAAGTTAACCTCTATGCATTTCTATGCTTGGAAGTCAGGGTTAAAGACAGGAATGTATTACTTGCGTACGAAGTCTGCTGTAGATGCGATCAAGTTTACTTTAAATAATGAGAAGAAAGCTAATCCAAATGCTATAGAAGAAGTAGAGCAGGTGTCTGTAGAAGACTATCAAGCGATGTTACAGCGTGCTAGAATGGCTGCTAATAATGATGAAGATTGTGAAATGTGTGGTTCTTAAAGAACATACTTTATTGATATTAAAAGGTAGTTCTCTGAGCTACCTTTTTTGTTGTATCTTTGTACCATTAACAGTTATATACTATGTCTAAAGAAACTAAAAAAGGTATTTTTAAAGGAGCGATAGAGAAAGATGCTAAAGGAAATTATTTCTGTGGGCCTTATTTATTAGATTACCAATATACAGAAGCAAACTTCAAAGTAGGTGATGTGATTAGCATTAAGAAAGCTATTGCTAACCCTAGTAATATGAGTAGAGAAGACTACCCAATGAAGTCAATGAAGTTCTTCTTAGCAGGTGAAGAATAAGATTATAGAGACGGAGTTATACCAGAACTATAGATAAGAATAGGTAAGGAGTGATGAATAGTCACTCCTTTTTTTGTTCATGTTCTGTAAGATAATCGTTATATTTACTGTTAAAGAAATAAGCTATGAGAAAGATATTCTCTATTGTAGGAGGATTGTTATTATTGGGGATTGGTGTTTTTGTGTATCAGAATTATTATCAGGAGAACAACTACCCTTCTAAACCTAAAGTTGTAAAAAATAGTAATCGTATCCGCACTATAATAGATGAGAAAGATATAGGATTAGATATATATTATCTAATCAAACAAGATAATGGAGAAGATATAAGAATAGATCATGTATATTATTATGACGTAGTCGCTCCTGATTATTCTAGTGAGAATTACATTCGTTTTACAGATAAAGACAGAGAGTTAGTTGGTCTATATAATGATAAAGGACAAGTGGTCATAGAACCTATATATTCGGGATTAACCAAAGTACATAATGGTATGCTATATGCTCTAAAAGGTGCTGTAAAAGATAATATAGGGAGGAATGGTGATAGACATAATGTACTTCTAGGAGGAGATACCTATCTTTTAAATACTAAAGGGGAGGTATTAATTGAAGATATGCTTGAACCTCATATTGATTTGGATATGTTTAGCTTAAAAATTACTGATGAACCTTTAGAAGATAGTTATTATGTTAGCTTAAAGGGGATGAATGGTAAGTATTATAACTTCGTTCAATTAGAGAAGTATTTACAGTATTTCACAGAACAGGTATTCTTACCAAGTACAGAAGGAAGTAAATGGGAGAAGTATCTATCAGATAATCTGAAAGTGAACTTAGAAATAGATAATGATAATATAGGTGATTATATAGTTATCGATAAAAAGGAATTGTTAGAAGATAAGAGGGAACTAATAACTCAAGCATTTGACTTAATAAGAAACGGAGATAGCAGTCGTTATCACATAGATTATTATATAGAAGATGGAGTGATAACTGATGATACAGAAATCACATCTGAGCAAGACAGACAATTATATTTAGATGACGAAGGCAAATGGAGAAGTGCTGAGTTTCCTGCGTTTAGTGTAAATATAAAGGAAGTTAAAGGTAAGCAGACGAGATCTAATCACTTTGATTTCTATAGAAATAAAGAAGGCGGAATGACGCTTTATCAGATTACTATTCGCGCTCATTATTTCTAATCAAGGCGGAATGGTTTTATTTAGGGGATTAGTTGTAAATATACTAAAATGTTCTTTTTTTCTCTTTTCTGGAGGAGTTAATCGAGGAATATAAGCAGTATATTTGTGGTTTAACACACAACAAATTTATTGTTTAATATGAGTTCTTTATATTATATAGATCGCACTAAAATTTCTTTAGATGATGTCATGTTTAATGACAACGTAAAAGCTGAGATTACTCAATTTCTAAAAGAGTATAAATACCGTGATATACTGATGAAGTATAATCTCCCTGTTAGTAATAAGATATTACTTTATGGTAAGACAGGATGTGGTAAGACCATGACAGCTAAGGCTATTGCTAAACATTTAGATAAGAAACTTATCATTGTTAATCTTGCTACTATTGTTTCTTCCAAGCTAGGAGAAACGGCTAAGAATATTGAGAGTTTATTTAAAGAAATTCAATACGAGAGTTCTGTCCTATTCTTTGATGAGTTTGACTCATTAGGCCAGATTAGAGATTATGACAATAAGGATAACAGTGAGATGAAACGTGTAGTGAATGCTATCTTACAGTTGATAGATAATCTACCACAGAAGTCTATTCTTATGGCAGCTACGAATCAGATACACATGATCGATGAAGCTTTAGTTAGACGCTTTGAGTTACAGTTAGAATATACAGCTCCGAATAAAGAGGCTCTTGACTTCTATTACGATAAGTTGCTAAAGGAATATCCAGAAGAGTATAGAACATTAACGAGAATATATGACGTTTCTTATGCAGAGACAAAGAATCATGTATTCAAAACAGTAAAAGATAATATTATAAATAGCCAATTATTATTAGAGGCTGATCAAAATAACTAGTTGAACATTTGCTTATGATGAAATGGGAAAAGTTACTATCACTAAAGAAGTATGGTGACACTTTTGTTAGAAATAGATTAGATGAACTAGAGACTCGTATAGGGTTTGAGGTGGACTATGATAGAATCATCTTTTCATCACCATTTAGAAGTTTACAAGATAAAACACAAGTAATCCCTCTGTCTAAGACGAACTTTGTTCACACTAGATTGACACATAGTTTAGAAGTGTCTGTGGTAGGACGTTCTTTAGGTAGAATAGTAGGTTCTAGTCTTTTAAATAAATATACTTATTTAGCAGAAGAATACGGATATACAGTAAATGACTTCGGGGCTATAGTAGCAGCGGCTTCATTAGCACACGATATTGGTAATCCTCCATTTGGGCACTCTGGTGAACGTGCGATAGGGGACTTCTTTAAACGAGGACTAGGAGCTAAGTATAGAGATCAGGTAACAGATAAGGAATGGCAAGACTTGATTGACTTTGAAGGTAATGCAAATGGTTTTGCTATACTGACGAAGAGTCGTCCTGGTATGGCAGGTGGTTTGAGAATCTCTTATGCTACTCTTGGAGCCTTTATGAAGTATCCTAAAGAGAGTTTGCCTAAGAAATTGACTAGAGATATCTCAGATAAGAAATATGGCTTCTTTCAAGAGGATAAAGAGGCATTTATTGATGTAGCGAATGAACTAGGTCTTATATCTAAAGACGATCGTACTGAAGCAGCATATTTTAGACATCCATTGGCTTTCTTGGTTGAAGCAGCAGACGATATATGTTATACTATAACAGACTTCGAAGACGGTATTAATCTCGGATGGATACCAGAAGAGCACGCTCTAGAGTTTTTAATCAAGATTGTTCAGAACAGTATTAACCCCCAGACTTATGCTCAGTTAGCTTCTAAGGAGGATAGAGTAAGTTATTTAAGGGCTTTAGCTATTGGTAGCTTGATACAGGATGTGTGTAGAGTGTTCTTAGAGAATGAAGATAAGATATTAGCAGGTGAGTATCCTTATGCCTTAACGGAGAAGTGTAGTTATATCGCTCAGATGAAAGATATTCTTTCTGTGAGTATTAATAAAGTATACCAGAGCCGTGAAGTGATAGAGAAAGAGATAGTAGGGTATAAGGTAATCAATGCTCTGTTAGAAGCGTTTACATCAGCTGTAAATAACGTCTATTACGGAGAGGAGAGCCAGTATGATCTATTGATTATGTCTCTATTACCAGATAAGTATAGAATAGAGAATGATAGTGTGTATGTGCGCTTAATGAATATATGTCACTTTATCTCTATGCTGACTGATGGTAAAGCTTTAGAGTTGTATAATATGATCAAGGGAAACGATAGATAAAATCATATCTTTTATAATACAATCAAAAAGAGGTAATAGTATTTAACTATTACCTCTTTTTTTAGCTTAAAATATCAGTGAAATTAAATTACTCTCTTGTAGTAGGTATCCAAAGATGTGCGTATTTCATCATATCTTTTTCCCAAACTTTATCAGCTTCAGGAGCTTTGATTTCTTTAGCTTCTTCTATAGTCTTACCTACGATATCACCTTTACTACCAGCTACAGAATTACCTCCGTCTTTAGTAGCAATGGCAAAAGTTGCTTTAGAACCATCTGTAGTAATATCTTTTACGTATACAGTAAGGAATTGTCCAGTTCTTCCTGAATAATAACCAGTAGAACCAGTTACTTCATAGATTATTTGTCCTTTAGTTTCGTCTGTAGCTACTTTTTTAAGTGTAAATGACGCTGAATCACCGAAACCATTCCCCATATTTGCTCTAAAAAGGAAAGCCTCATCTTTATCATTTAGTTTGAATACATACTGAGCTTGTGGTTTGTTGTCTTTGTCTAAGATAACTTCAGAACCATAAACTCCTTTTAGTTTATCCATGTTCTGTACTTTCTCTTGCTCTTTGTTTAATTGTAACCAACCAAACTTCATACTTCCATGAGGATTGTCAGCTTTAATTGTAACATTTCTAGTTGTAGTTTTCTTATCAGTTGGATATGCAGTATTTACTGCTTCACTTTCAGTATCAAAAGTGTAATCCATATGGATTTGTACACCATTTTCTGTTTGTTCTCTAAAGAAGAATGTTTTATATCCTTTACCATCTTTAGGAGTAGTTACAGCTTTGATAACATTAGCAGTGTTTTTATAAACTTTTACTACATTATAAACTTCATTTGTTGCCTGATCATTATCAGCAAAGAATATAGTAATCTTATCTGATTCAAATTTAAATGGCAATGGCATTGTTGGTGTATGTGGGAATACATAATAACCAGTGATAGGTAATGATGTACCAACCTCTACTTGATCTTTTTGTTCTGGTCTGATGATTTCGTTATCATCACTAGAACAACTCGTCAACAAAAATGCAGTGATTGCAAATAACGAAAGTACTTTTTTAATCTTCATTTTTAATAAGTTAGATTGTTTAATTATTTAGAACAAATGTAAATAAAATATCTAATTCTACAATAGTTATTTTTATTTTGTCTAAATAATTAATATTAAGTACTGATTTATAGTTTGTTATGTTGTTTTAGTGGATGGTGTTTATTGTAATGAATCTAAATAAAATAGATAATCTAAAGAGCTTTATTAGTTTTTTTGAAGAGCAAAGAAAGTAAGGAGGTGAGATGCGAGACTATAGTGCACAAAAAAAGGCGCTATAATTAATTATAGCGCCTTCTCTATGTTTTCTATTTATTTGTCTTAAACAAATAAATAAGTTTGATTCTTAAGCTTCAAATGGTAAAATAGAAACGTAAGACTTGTTGTCTTTTTTCTTTTGGAATTTAACAACACCGTCAACTTTTGCATGTAAAGTATGATCTTTCCCCATGTAAACGTTTTCACCAGCATTGTGCTTAGAACCTCTTTGTCTAACGATGATATTTCCAGCGATAGCTGCTTGACCACCATAAATCTTAACGCCTAAACGTTTCGATTCTGATTCTCTACCATTCTTAGAACTACCTACACCTTTTTTGTGTGCCATGACGTTTTAAATTTAGTTTGTTAATTACTCAGCTGCTTCAGCAGTTTCTTTTTTAGTTGCTTTCTTTTTAGCTCCTCCTGCATTGATTCCCTCAATAACAATTTGAGTTAAAGCTTGTCTGTGTCCGTTTTTCTTTTTGTAACCTTTTCTTCTTTTCTTTTTGAAAACGATTACTTTGTCACCTTGTAGGTGTTGTAAAACTTTAGCTTCCACAGAAGCACCTTCTATAGCTGGGGCGCCTAGAGTGATGTTGTTGTTGTCATCAACTAAAAGAACTTTGTCAAAAGTAACTTTTGATCCTTCTTCAGTTGCTAAACGGTGTACATACACTTTTTGGTCTTTGCTAACTTTGAATTGTTGCCCTGCTATCTCTACGATTGCGTACATAACAAAAAATTAAAATGTTTATTAAGGGTGCAAATATACATTTAATTTCTTATTTACAAAAGTTTTACACCTCCCATTTAGAATATTTTTTATTTCTATTTTGGTGTAAATGAGTTAGTTCTGTTATACTTCATTATCTTATAAAGTTTGCTTAAGGCGAGGTGTGATAGATCATTAGTAGTAGATCTATGCCTTTGATGGCGGTGTTATCTGTTTGATGAAGTTTATTTAGTACTGTCGATGAATGTCAATTTGGTGGTGTATTGGACTGTTTATTTAATAAAATATAAAAATATTTTAGAAATAGTGTAACATAATTTAAAATATGGCTACTTATTAGGTTATAACCTAATTTCAAAATATTGTAGAATGAAAAAATCTTTATTGGTTTTAGGCTCATTATTCTTCGGAATATCTGCCTTAGCTCAAAAAGTGGAATTCGAGCAGTACACTTTAGATAACGGATTACACGTTATCTTACATCAAGACAAATCGGCTCCTGTAGTAGTGACATCAGTGATGTATCACGTAGGGGCTAAAGATGAAAACCCTGATAGAACAGGATTTGCTCACTTTTTTGAACACTTATTGTTTGAAGGAACGAAGAATATCGAGCGCGGTGAGTGGTTTAAGATAGTAACTGCTAATGGGGGGAATAATAATGCTAATACTTCTGATGACCGTACTTATTATTATGAAGTATTCCCTTCTAATAATTTAGAGCTTGGACTTTGGATGGAGTCTGAGCGTCTGATGCACCCTATCATTAATCAGATAGGTGTAACTACTCAGAATGAAGTAGTAAAAGAAGAAAAGAGACTACGTGTAGATAATCAGCCTTATGGTCAATTATTCTCAGAGGTGAAGAAAAATCTATTCGTTAAGCACCCTTATCGCTGGGCACCTATTGGATCTATGGAACATTTAGATGCTGCTACTTTAGATGAGTTCTTAGCTTTTAACAAGAAGTTTTATTTACCAAATAACGCTGTTTTAGTTGTAGCTGGTGATTTTGAGAAAGATCAAGCAAAAACGTGGATTAAACAATATTTTGGACCTATTGCTAAAGGAAGTCCTGTTGTAAAAAACAAATTTGAGGAAGCTCCTATAACAAAAGAAATTCACGCTGAGTTTCAAGATCCGAATATTCAACTTCCAATGTTAGTAGAAGCATATCGTACACCATCTATGAAGACTCGTGATGCTCGTGTGTTAGATATGATCTCGTCTATTTTATCAGGAGGGAAAAGTTCTAGATTGTATAAAAAAGTAGTTGACCAAAAGAAGATGGCTTTAGAAATGGCTTCATTTAACTTAAGTCAAGAAGATTATGGAATCTACTTTATTTACGGTATTCCGATGCAAGGTTTTGCTTCGGCTGATTTAATTAAAGAGATTGATGAAGAAATCGAGAAATTACAGACTGAGTTGATTTCAGAGCGTGACTTCCAGAAACTTCAGAACGTTTTCGAAAAGCAATATGTTGATTCTAACTCTAATGTAGAAGGATTAGCTGAGAATCTTGCTTCTTATTACCTATTGTACGGTGATGTTAATCTAATTAATACGAATATAGATATCTATAGAAGTATCACTAGAGAAGAGATTCGCGATGTAGCTAAAAAATACCTGAATAAAAATCA
Source organism: Myroides sp. ZB35 (assembly GCF_001865835.1). Classification (NCBI taxonomy): domain Bacteria; kingdom Pseudomonadati; phylum Bacteroidota; class Flavobacteriia; order Flavobacteriales; family Flavobacteriaceae; genus Myroides; species Myroides sp. ZB35. Next base: position 1,719,214 of record NZ_CP017769.1, read on the forward strand.
AAGGTTAATTTTGGATTATATCCCTACAAAGAAAGCTAATAACTAATTTTAACTGTAGACTAGAAATGAAAAAAATATATATTTATGCTGCAAGTGTAGTGTTTGCTTTGGCAGCTTTAGAAGTACAAGCTCAAGATAGAAAACAGCCTGTAGCGGGGCCTGCGCCAGTAGTACATGTAGGACAGCCTACCTCTTTTGTATTAAAGAATGGGATGAAGGTGATGGTTGTTCAGAATACGAAGTTACCTCGAGTATCTTATACATTGAGTATTGATAATCCGTTAATCTATGATGGGGAGAAAGCAGGAGTAGCTTCTATCTTATCTGAAATGTTGGGGAATGAGACGAAGAAGATGAATAAAGATCAGTTCTTAGAAGAAATAGACTTCTTAGGAGCTAGAATTAATTTCCATACAGGTGGTGCTTCAGCGAATGGGTTGTCTAAACACAATGAGACTATTCTAAACTTACTAGCTGATGGAGTAATCAACTCTGTGCTGACACAAGAAGAATTCGACAAGGCAAAGGCAAAAGCTATTGAAGGAGTAAAGGCTGGTGAGAACAGTGTGACTAATATTGCTCGTAGAGTAGAAGACGCTGTGCTATACGGGAAGAATACTCCAGTAGGAGAATTCGAAACGGAGAAGACATTAAGTAATGTAACTTTTGCTGATGTTCAAGCATACTTTAAGAAGTATTACTCTCCTGAGAACGCATACTTAGTAGTGGTAGGAGATATTGATTATAAAAAGACAGAGAAGTCTATTAAGGGGCTTTTTGAGGCTTGGAATAAATCGAATACACAGTATAAAGATGTTGTTTATAAAGGGAACGTTGGCGCTACAGAGATTAACTTCGTAGATATGCCTAACGCTGTTCAGTCAGAAATAGCGCTAGTGAATGAGGTGGAATTAAAAATGACTGACAAAGATTATTTTGCTGTTATTTTGGCTAACCAAATTCTTGGAGGAGGAGGAGAAGGTCGTCTTTTCTTAAACTTGCGTGAAGCACATGGTTGGACGTATGGAGCGTACTCTTCTATAAGTCCATCTCGTAAGTATCCTGGTAAATTTAGAGCCACAGCTGCAGTGCGTAACGTGGTTACAGATAGCGCTGTAACAGAGTTTATAAAAGAGATAGACCTTATCCGTACGACTCCTGTTAAAGAAGATGAACTGAAGTTAGCGAAAGCTAAATATGTAGGGGACTTCGTGATGGAAATCCAGAAACCTGCTACTGTAGCTAGATATGCTCTTAATAAAGAGCTGTATAAGCTTCCAGTAGATTTTTATGAGAACTACATTAAGAATATCAATGCTGTAACGATAGCAGATGTACAGAAAGCTGCTCAGAAGTATTTCCTTAAGGATAATATGCGTATCGTTATCGTAGGTAAAGGTAGCGACGTATTATCAGGATTAGAGAAATTAGGCTATCCTATTAAGTACTATACTAAAGAGGCTGATGAAGCTAGTAAGCCAGGCTTTAGTAAAGCAGTACCTGCTGGAGTAACTGTTAATTCTGTAGTAGATAAATATTTGAACGCTATCGGTGGAGAGAAGAAAGTAGCAGAGATCAAATCTGTTGCCATAACTAGTACTGCTGAAGTACAAGGGATGAAACTAGAATCTATATCTAAAATGAAAGAGGGATATATCTTAGTAGAGCAGAAGATGATGGGGAATACTTTATCTAAGCAAGTAGTGACTCCAAAAGCTGGTTATGTAATGCAACAAGGCCAAAAACTGGAACTTACAGGTGATAAATTAGCTGAAGTACAAAGTGAAGCAACAATTTTTCCTGAGTTAAAAATGAAAGCTAATAAAAGTGCTATTGTTACTGGTGTAGAGTCTTTTAATGGTAAAGATGCTGTAGGTGTTAAAGTTGGTAAGTCTGTTTACTATTATGACTTGACTACTGGACTTAAAGTAGGTGCTGTAATGACTCAAGAGCAAGGTGGCCAAGTAATGAATATGACTACTAAGTATGAGGATTATAAAGAAGTGAAAGGGGTAAAAATACCTTTTAAACAAGTATTAAATGTAGGAATAGAGATTGTTAATATCGTTACAGATGTTAAAATCAACGAAGGAGTTACTGACGAGGATTTTAAATAATTGATTATCTAAATAATAGAATTGAAAAAGCAACTGATTTATCGGTTGCTTTTTTTATTTTTGTACCATCAAGAATGTAATTTTAAAATACCACAAAGATGAAAATAGTAAAGTCAATAGGCTTCATGATGTTAGGAGCTATATTAGTAGTATCGTGTAAGAATGAAGAGAAGACGGCTGATGCGTCAGTATCTACTGCATCTACAGAAGTAGCTGGTAATGTGGAGCACACTACATTTAAGATCGATGGAATGACGTGTGAGATAGGATGCGCCAAGCTTATAGAAGGTAAGTTAGCAGGGCTAGACGGAGTGAAGTTAGCTAAAGTGGACTTTGATACTAAGACTGCAGAGATAGACTTTGATGAATCTAAGCAGAGTGTAGAGTCATTAGTAGGTACTGTAGAGAAGATCGCTAATGGGATTTATAAGGTAGAGAGCGTTAGTGCTACTAAATAATAAGAACAATATAAGAGTAGGGGCATTCCTCATCTGTTTAAATATTTGATCTAAAGCGAGTGTGTTGATACATACTCGCTTTTTTTATTGGTTTTAATGCGAGTGAGTCCGTTGTGAGTCCGTTATGAGTCCGTAGTGAGTCCGTTATTTTGGATGATTTAACGGAGTCATGATGTACTGATGATGTAGAAATATAGTTCGCATGACGCAGAAGACTCCTATAAAAACAAAATGGAACTAATCTATACAGACTAGCTCCATCGGAATATAAAAATCGAGATGTATTCTATTTTATAATAGGTGTGTTTGCATCCTGTTTACTAGTCCATTTAAGTGTCTCTAGTAGTGTTCTCATATCTTTCTTTACATATTCTGTAGCGGGTAAGATAGAGTCATAGTTTGGTTTAGCATAGAAGTATAGAGAGGCTACGATAAAGTTTTTTATACTATCTGTAGCGTAGAACTGTACATTCGTAGCAGCATTTCCCTGTACATCATATAGCATACCATATACTCTGTCATCAGAGTTGATATAAGGTTGTTCTATAATCTCATCAGCCTTCACGAAGTGCTCATAAGTAAGCTTCTGTGCGTCTTTTAGCAGTAGATTTAAGTTGTTTTCTACAGGCTTATAGTTGATGAAGATGGTAGCCTTCATCTGTGGATAATGTATTTCTAGTGAATTCTTTTTAGCCTCTTTAATAGTAGACCATTGATTTTGACTAAACTCAAAACCGTTTTCGTTTTGATAAGTCTTATATTCCTGATTAGGATAGTCTAGAGCTAAGAAAGCATTTGGCTTAGGAGTAGTATCCTCTTTGCAGGCAGCGAAGAAGGCTACAGATAATAGTAAAGTGCTTATATATTGGAATTTCATCTTTCTTATTTCGATTAAGGTTTACAAAGTAGTAACCTACTTAAAACGGCAAATTGTCATTATTAGTCTCTTTAGGGATATTAAAATTGTCTACAGCCTCTTTTTTTTCTTCTTCAAAAGATGTTTTTTGTCTGTAGTCATTTTCTTTTTTGGTATCTAAGAACATAAACTCTGTTACCATAATCTCTACTGTCTGTCTATTCATGCCATCTTCTCCTTGCCATTGACGGGTGCGTATTCTCCCTTCTACATAGATGCGATCTCCCTTAGATAGATATTTCTCACACACTTCAGCAGCTTTGTTTTTGACGACTAGATTATGCCATTCTGTAGAAGTATATTTTTCTCCGGATGTTTTATTGACATAAACTTCGTTAGTCGCAATCGGAAAACGACCTATACAATTACCATTTTCGAAGTAATGCATCTTGACGTTATCACCTAAGTGACCTATTAATGTAACTTTGTTAAGGGTACCGTTCATAGTGTTAGGATATTAGTGTTTTTAAATCTAAGGATGTAATAAAGTTATGAATTACAATCGGAAAACCAAATTTATTTAAATCCTCCCAACTCGTTTGTACAGAAGGTGTTGCTTCTATTTGTACGCACCAGAACTTGATGTGTAACTTCTGATGTGATAGCTGGTGTGTGATAGCGTCAGTCGTCAGTTCTTTTATCTCCTTTATATATAAGGTGTCGTATCGCTCTCTCAGTGCAGAGTCTATGTCTTCTATATGATGAGTGAAACTGTCAAATACTGGAAATTGGTATAGTTGTTGCCAGATATCTTTAGCTGTGCGTTGTTCTATATGTGTATTACCATCTTTATCAATGAAGATGATGAAGTCTAAATAGCGTTTTTTTACCTTTACCTTGCTTAGTTTGATAGGGAGTACAGCCACCTGATTAGTCTGATAGGCTACACACTCTTTAATAAAAGGGCATGATGGACAGTCAGGACTCTTCGGGGTGCATTGTATCGCACCGAAGTCCATGATCGCTTGATTAAAGGTCGCAGGATCATGCTGAGGAATTAGAGTAGCCGCTAGTGCTTGAAATTCTTTTTTAGTAGTATTGGTAGAGATATCAGAAGTGATACCGTACACACGTGATAATACTCTGAATACATTGCCGTCTACTACAGGTACTACTTCATCATAAGCGATAGAGGCTATGGCAGCAGCAGTATATTCTCCTACACCTTTTAATGTAAGTAGTTCTTTATAATTAGGAGGAAATACTCCATTTAGTTCATAGGCTACCTTTTTTGCTGTTGCATGAAGGTTTCTAGCTCTACTGTAGTAGCCAAGTCCTTGCCATAAGCGCATTACATCATCTTCGGGTGCATCTGCTAGATCTTTTACAGTAGGATAAGTGGTTAAAAAGGCTTCAAAATAGGGTAAACCTTGCGCTACTCGCGTTTGTTGCAGTATTATTTCTGATAACCAAATGGCGTAAGGGTTTTTAGTTTCTCTCCAAGGTAAAAAACGTTTGTTTTCTAAGTACCAAGTAATGAGTTTATTAGAAAAAATCATTGTAAAAAGTATTGAACGCAAACTTAAAACTTTATATATTTAAATTTTAATCAATTAAGGTTGAATTATTGGGATATAAATTAATATATTTGCACACTCTAAAAATATCAGACAACAACAAAATAATTTATATCTAAAATGACGAAAGCAGACATTGTAGCTAAAATTTCAGAAAAATTAGGGCTTGAAAAAGGTGAAGTACAGGCAACAGTAGAATCTTTTATGGAAGAAGTAAAAGGATCTTTAGAAGCTGGTGAAAATGTTTATTTAAGAGGTTTCGGTAGTTTTATTATTAAAACTAGAGCTGAGAAAACAGGAAGAAATATCTCTAAAAACACAACTATCAGAATCCCTGCACACAATATCCCAGCATTCAAACCAGCTAAGGTGTTTGTAGAAGGCGTAAAGTCAAACACAGAAGTAAAAGTAAAATAATTTATTAATCTCTAAATTACACACATTATGCCAAGTGGTAAAAAAAGAAAAAGACATAAGGTAGCGACGCACAAACGTAAAAAAAGAGCGAGAGCTAACCGTCACAAAAAGAAAAAGTAGTTTAAAACTACTTTTTTCTTTTAGTAGAAAAAAGATACTGAAAAAACTTGCCTTGCAAAAGGTAAGTTTTCCAGATAGAAATATCTGTATTAATGTTTAATCCATCTATACAAACTCATTTGGTCTTTTAGACATCGTAATGGATGAGTATGGATAAAAATGTACAGTGTGAATAAAGAGCTAATTGTTAGGTCGAATTCTGATACAGTAGATTTTGCCTTATTAAAAGATGGAAAACTAATTGAACTACACAGGGAGAGAGAAGAGAGTGAAGATGATGGTTTTCAAGTTGGCGATATCTTTATCGCTAAGATTAGAAAACCTGTAGCAGGACTTAATGCTGCATTCGTTCACGTAGGCTTTGAGAAGGATGCTTTCTTGCATTACCATGATCTAGGTCCTAATCTTCGAACTTTACTGAAGTTCACTAAACTTGTAAGCGGAGGTAAATTAAAAGATTACTCCTTAAAGAACTTTCCTTTTGAGGAAGAAATTGATAAAGATGGAGTGGTTAGTGATGTATTAAGTGCTAATCAGTCTTTATTAGTTCAGATTGTTAAAGAACCTATTTCTACTAAAGGACCTCGTATTAGTTCTGAACTTTCTATAGCAGGACGTTATGTAGTCTTAGTTCCTTTCTCTAATAGAATCTCTATTTCTCAAAAGATAGAATCTAAAGAAGAAAAAGAACGTCTAAAGAAACTTCTTCAAACAATCAAACCAAAGGGATTTGGAGTAATAGTACGTACTGTGGCAGAGGGAATGAAGGTAGCTGAGATCGAAAAAGATCTGCAGAACCTAATGACTCGCTGGAACAATATGTGCAAAAAATTAAGCGTAGCTCATCATCCTTCTAAAGTATTAGGAGAGGTTAATAAAGCATCATCTATTCTTAGGGATGTGTTTAATGATACTTTCACGGGTATCATGACTGATGATGAGGATATGTATTACCAAACGAAAGACTATTTGCAAGAGATAGCTCCTTCGAAAGTTTCTATTGTGAAGCACTATCAATCATTAGAAGTTCCGATTTTCGAAAAGTATAATATCGAACGTCAGATCAAGACTTCTTTTGGTAGAACTGTTTCTATGAGTAAGGGAGCTTATTTAATCATAGAACATACAGAGGCGTTACACGTCATAGATGTAAACAGTGGAAATCGCTCAAACAAAGCTCAGTCTCAAGAAGACACTGCCCTTGAAGTTAACCTTATCGCTGCAGCTGAGATAGCTAGACAGCTTAGATTAAGAGATATGGGTGGGATTATCGTAGTGGATTTTATTGACATGGGGAACCCAGAGAATAGAAAGACACTATACGACTTCTTAAAAGAAGAAATGAGTGATGATAAAGCAAAACACAAGATCTTGCCTCCTAGTAAATTTGGATTAATTCAAATCACTAGACAACGTGTTAGACCTGAAGTTAATATTGAAACAAGAGAAGAAGATCCGAATGAACACGGTGAAATCGAAGCTCCTATTCTTGTTATTGACAAAATAAAGGCTGACCTAGAAAATATTATTTCGAAAGATAAGTCGAAAAAAATTATCTTAAATACGCATCCATTCGTTGCTGCTTATTTAACTAAAGGAATTCCATCTATTAGAGCTAAGTGGTACTTAGAGTTTAAAAAATGGGTTAAAGTAATTCCACGTGACGCTTACACGTATCTAGAATACCATTTCTTAGATGATAAAGGAAATGAACTTTCAGAATAACAAAAAAACCACTAGTCGGAGATTAGTGGTTTTTTTGTTTCTAACCTTTTTATGGGACACTAGCCTTTTAATAATCAAATATTCTTTTCTTAAAAAAGTGGTGTAAAACTGTGCGAAGTCACTTTTTGTCTTTTTTAATACCAGCGTTATACTTATAAGGTATAGTTTTTTAAATAATAATTTTTGTCAGTGAGTGTAGAAGAATGTTTGCTTTCTAGCTATTGTGTTTATTATTAGTAGTTTATTTGTGGTGTTTTCTATCTTATGATTTGCTTTGTATAATTTTTTAAACTCTTAAAAAAGTAATTTAGTCATATAAAAGGTTTTACTATAAGTGTTTGTCGTTTACTCGTATGATTTAGAAATTTTTATCATCCTGAATAAGCATACAGATATAAAATAGAAAAAGAAGAAGAGAAGCTGTTTTGAGTGCGAGTGATGAGTAGAGGAGCTATGTTTAGCTCCTCTATTTTATTTAGGGCTACTGAGTTCTAATGTGATTTGAATCGTTTTAGTATTTCCATCAGCATCTACTATGGTTAAATAGTGTATGCCTGGATCTGCCTGTATAGCTTGCTCATGAAATAATGAAGTCTCGCCTAAGTATTCTTCATCTAGGTACCAGTATAGTGTTTTGGCAGGATTGCTAGTCGCTGCTTTAGCTATAAAGGGCTGCACATTAGAATAGAAGTCTTTAGTTAGATAGATTAGATCATTGTGCTTAGGATAGATAAACTCTGTCGTATTCTGTGTGCTATAATCTATACAGTCAGGTCTATAAGGAGGTAAGTCCTTATAATCACTGTGATGTCGCTTATAGAAGTGAGCCATAGTCGGAGGCAAGATGAACCAAGGCTGATTCATGATATTGTCAATGGGTTCACACATACTGTTGACCTGATAGCTCATTGACTGATCTAGGTGAACAAGTTTGTGATAAGGGCATAGCTCCGTCTTTTTAGCACGATAAGGTACTAGTTCTGTTCTCTTGTCACAGTATGGGCCAGCTAGGTATCCTGATTGGGTACATACTTCTATCTCTTCCATGTCGTTTAACGGTTGTTCAAACCAGCTCGTACGTGGTAATAAATTAAATACGTCAAATAGTATAGGACCAGCCATACGCACTCCACTGATAGATGGACGACCTTCTCCTGAGGCATTCCCTACCCAGATGCCTACTACATACTTTTTATTAACACCGACTGCCCATGCATCTCTACCTCCAAAGCTTGTACCTGTCTTCCAAGCTATTTTAAGCGATGAGTCATAGTATCTCCATGCTTCATCTCCTTCTGGTCGATTAACTTGTGTAAGTGCCTTAAAAGTATTGTAAATGGCTCCTGCACCAAGATGTGCTTTCTCTTTGCTATCCTGTCCAAAGTCAAGTTGAACGTTCTTATTCCAGTTTAGATCTTGTATTTCGTTACTTCTATATTGACCTTTTGTTCTATTGTAATAGTTAAGGGTAGAAGCTAGTCCTGTATATGCTTTCGTTATCTCCCATAGATTGCTCTCCGCTCCTCCTAATATCAGGGATAGACCATAGTGATTAGGGTGTTTAGAAATAGATTTAAAGCCCAAGTTTTGCAATTGATTATAGAATCTATAGATACCATATTTCTGAAGCATTAATACAAAAGGAATATTTAGTGATCTAAATAAGGCTTCGTCTGCTGGTACTGCTCCTTCATAAGAGCTATTAAAGTTCTCAGGTTTATAGCCCGATATCACTACAGGTATATCAGCAGCTAATGTTTTGGGTAGGAGCTCTGCATCATCTAGCATACTCGCGTACAAGAAGGGTTTAATGATACTAGCTGTACTGCGCTGTGCATGGATGATGTCTACGTCTTTTTTATGTTGTACTGTAGTAGGGGTATTTCCTACATAGCTGATGATATCACGTGTTTCTACATCTATGACGATAACAGCCATATTATAGATTTCTGTTTGACTATAATTAAAATAATACCCCTTCACGATATCATTGACACGTTGTTGAATATTATAGTCTATCGTAGTATGATTTCTCTCTTGACTATTTGTCTTAGCTACATACTGTAATAGGTGAGGTGCTATCTGAGGTAGCTCATGAGGCTTCTGAGGTAGAGGCTCTTCTAATGCTAGTAGATAGGTGCTCTCATCAAAAGTGCCTTTGTCTAGTAGTTTTTTAAGTAAAGCATTTCTTTTTTTAAGTAATCTTTCTTGGTTTTTTCCTGGGTATATTAAGCTTGGAGCGTTTGGTAACACTGCTAATGTAGCACTCTCTGCCCAAGATAATTGTTCTGGTGTTGTCCCAAAATAACGCCAAGCAGCTACTTCTATACCTACCACATTACCTCCAAAAGGGGCATGTGATGCGTATAGGCTTAATATTCTATCTTTACTATACTTAAACTCTAGACGAGTAGCTTGTATCGCTTCAATAAGTTTCTCTGAATAGTTTCTTTTCTTACCATCTCTAGATAAGCGAATAGTCTGCTGCGTAAGTGTACTTCCTCCTCTGACTACCTTGTCAGACTGAAGATTAGCTCTAAAGGCTTTTATCATTGAAACTGGGTTAACTCCCCAGTGGTAGTAAAAATAGTCGTCTTCAAAGGTAATAATACACTCCTTGAACTTATGAGGTACAGAGTCTACTTCAGGAAAACGCCATTGCCCATCTGTCGCTATCTGTGCACCGAGAAGTTTATTATCATTACTTTCTATTACGGTGGAATAGGGCTTAGTAAACAATTCGCTAGGTAGCGAAAAGTAATAGAGTACTAAGAGAATAAAAGCGATGATCGTCATCACTTTTCTCTTTAAAGACCATGTTTTCCAGTTTAAGTTAGGTTTCAGTTTCATATAAAATAAAAATACAGGGAATTTTGTTTCCCTGTATTTATTTAATGATTGTCAATTTATTATTTTACTACTTCTATCCATTGTCCTGCTGTACGGCATCTGTATGAATTGTCATACATCGCTTCTGCATAGACTCCTGGCATATAATATTTACCTAAGTAAGATGCATTTAACACTACTCTTAATGTCTTTGTCTCTCTTGGGTTAAGACTGAAGTAGAAGTTAGAACGGTCATCTCTGATATCTGTGTGTTGTACAGGATTACTTACCTCACTAGCATCTGTGTATCTCAGGTTTACAATCTCCCATCCAGATGGGATAATTTGTGTCAATGCAACATTGTCAATGCTGTTAACAGTGGTATTCGTAATCGTAATATAAGCAGAGAACTCTGTTCCTTGGCTCAGTTGAGTAGGGTTAATTACTTGCTGACTTGCATCTCTAAATGAGGTGCGAATACTGATATTACTTTCGTCTGTCAATTCTTTTCCTACTGGAAGGATACCACTATAAGCCACACGAGCATAAACAGTAGATGTGTTCTTATTGACTAAACTAACTTCATTAGTAGAAGATATCGTTTTAAAGTCATACTCATACATATTGTTTTTTGTCGTAGCATTTGTAGTCGTTCCATTATTTGTGAAGTCTACATTGATACCTTCTTTTGATTTATTATTCTTTACATAAGCTGAGATCACGTTCAGTCCGAATGCTGTACTCTGTGTACTCATCCACGTATTAGAACCTAATCTTTTTGCCAATGTGTTAGCGTATTCATGCATTAACTTATTATTCGATTTAGTCAGAATAAGTGTCTCTAATGCCATTGCTAATCTTCTCTCATAAGAACCATAATAGTAATACTGAGATTGATTATTCTCTATAATAGGTGAGCTTGCTATTAGTTTATTAGCAGCTTCTTTTTGACCTGCTAAAGCATAGGCTGCTGCAAGACGTAATTTCGTATCAGCAGAAATACCTGTAGTCTCTCTTAGTCTGTTCATAGAAGCTAAATCAGCATTACCAGCTAGTGCTAGTGTGTATAATCTATAAGCCTGTGCAATATCATTATTATAACGACTGCTGTATGACCATGATCTTACAGCTTTTTGTTGATAAGCGATTGCATTAGCTTTACTTCCAATAGGTAATGCATAGCCTCTTTTCTCAGCTTCGATTAAGAAGTGTAAGATGTATGAAGTAGTCCAGTCATCAGAATAAGAATCACTGCTCCAGTATCTAAAGCTACCATCTGCCATCTGACGTTGAGCTAATGTCTTTAACCCTTCGTTGATATTGCGCTGTAGACTTTCTTTTTTGCTCTTACTTACATAAACTAAGTCTTCTAAGAAGATCTGAGGGAATACTCCAGAAGTCACCTGTTCACTACATCCGTGAGGATATTTAATCAAGAAGTTTAATCTAGATGTTAGATTAATACCAGGGAAAGTAGATAGCTCTAGAGTAGCTTTATTACTACCTGTCACCCCAAACTTCTCCCATTCGATTTTATTTGTACTATTCGGTTCTAATACAATATCTTCTGTCTTTACAGTGATAGGATTAGGGTTTAGTACATCTAATTCTACTACATAAGTAGCTCTCTCTTTACCAGAGATAGCTTCTATTTCTATCTTAGAGATACCTGTTTTTTGCTGTACTTCTAGGTCACAGTATACTACTTTTTCGTCAGGTTCACTGAATGTTATTTCCTGTGTAGCATTATTCTGAATCTTAAACTTGTCATCTGTTTTTACTTTCACAGTTACATTTTTCACATGACTTTCCATAGCGAATACCGTGATCGGTAGCGTCACTTTCTCTCCTGGTACAGCTCTTCTAGGAAGAGAACCTAATATCATCAGAGGGTTGTTTACTTTGACCGTTTTTTCTACACTTCCGTATGCTTTAGTAGCTACATTAGAAGCAACCACCATTGTACGAACTGATCCTATATACTTAGGTAATTTTACTTTATGAGTTCCAGTTTTGCCTCCATCAAGAACGAATGGACCTAAGTGGATAACAACCGGTTTAAACCTATTTGCTTTCTTCACTTGACCAGCTCCAAGGTCTTCATCTCCCCCTATGCTGAATACTTGATTAATAGCACCACCATAAGCTCCAATAACGTTGTCATAGATATCCCAAGTACGCACACCTAAGGCAGTTTTGCTATAGAAGTTATCCCATGGATTAGGAGTCTTAAAACGTGTTAGATCTAGTAGACCGTCCTCTACTATCGCTATAGTATAAGTCATTTTTTGACCTGCCTTTTCTTTTACTTGAACAGTGAATTCTTGTTCAGGCTTTAGTTTGTCAGGCATAGTCAGAACAGGTTCTAGCTTAGTCTTCTTATTGTATACATTGATAGGAGCTACTCCATACATACGTATAGGAGAGTTATTTAACGTAGAAGCATGTGGCTGTATAGCAGATACATTGATATATACATTAGGCGACATCGTTTCTGTAGTAGCGATTTCGAATGTCGTTTCTCCTTTTTGAGTTTTCACCCAATGTGTCTCTAATACAGTAGATCCATTCTCTATAGAGATTAATGCTCTACCACCTTCACTAGAAGGGAAAGATAGCTTTATCTTCTCTCCTGTATTATAATCTTTTTTATCTGTAGCTAGGGCTAATACCGTAGCTTCTTTTCCTTGTGAATGTTTTGTTTTACCAGACCAATAAGGGTAGTCTACATATACCACAGAAGAGGCAATATGTTTACCGTATTTATCACGCGCTACAATCTCATAAGTACCCCAGTCTTGTTCTGGAATAGTCAGAGACATAGTAGCTGTACCGTTAGAAGATGTAGTATAATCTACCGCATCTTTATACACAGAGTAGTAGTCTGAACTACTATAACTAGATGCTCCATTGTTATTAGAGCTCCACCACCAATATCCTTTTTTTCTATAAACAGTTACGTTGATATCATGAGGCTTCGGAGCCCCTTGTGCATTCACAGTAACAAAAGAGAATTTAAGTGGTTCGTCTGTTTGATAATATCCGTATTTATTAGCATCAGGTGCCTTTATCCCTACATAGGTATTGTATGGAGAGATCGTAGCTGTAGATACATCAGTAGATACATCACCTCCGTTCTCGTATACCTTAGAAGTAAAGATTGCTTTTAGCATTCCTGTGTTTTCTGGTATATTATTTAGATTAACAGAAAATGAAAAGTCACCTTCAAAGTCTGTTGATCCTGAGAAAGCATTTATCTCTTGAGAACCATAAGAACTCAAGCTGTTACTAAACGAATATGTTTTATAGTTAGAGAAAGTTGTTGTTTGAGGAAGTAACTTTAGGGTTACTTCAGCTTTTAAGTTTTTAGCAACACTTCCTTGTAACCACTGTACGTTATAGTCGACTCTAGCACTGTTACTATTGCTGTAAACAGTTTTGCCTTCGATTGTGTTTTTAATCTTTAAACGATTCGGTTTTATCGTTTCTATTTTAATTTGCTTGTAAAATTTAGCACCTCCTACACTTACAACTGCCTGCCAATTCCCTGTAAGAGATTCAGGGTTTGTTTTTAAGACATAAGCATAGTGATTATTAGCATTCTTTTTCTGTACTATCTGATCTACTACTTTCCCGTAAGGATCAGAGAAAGTTAGTTTGATCGGGTGGTTAGCAGGTAGAGGATTAGCTAGATCATCAAGAATGAAATCTAGGTAAATGTTGTCTCCTGGTCTCCATACTCCTCTTTCAGTATAGATATATCCATTGATACCTTTTTGTAACGTAGTACCATCTACATCATAGTTACTCATAGATAGAGAGTTTGCCTCATCTATTTTTACATAAGTTGTATTTCTATCATCTTTTATAATAGCAAAGGCAGGTTTCTTTTTCTCTAGGTTAACAATAAGAATACCGTTAGTATCAGTCTTAGCAGAAGTAATTAATTGTTGTCTATACGTATAGAATTCTACTGTAGCTGCCGCAACAGGATCTGTTGTAATCAGATTCGTAACAATTGTTGTATAGATATTATTATTACCACCTTTAATGATTACACCTAAGTCAGTAGCTAATACATTAGTAGCTGCTTTCTCGTGATAGTAGTAGTAAGATTGAGAACATGGGTCATCTTTCTCACTCCAGTTATAGTAATAGTAGTAATCATCATCATAATACTCATCATCTTGATTTAGTTCTTCATCTATATCTTCATCTATATCCTCATCTGTAGTCTCGCTGTCTTGACTCTCAGCACACCCATATAATGAATACGAACGATCAAAAGAGAACTCCACTCTGTATATCGCTCCTGGATCAGGACTAATAAGAGTAGATAAGTCTAAGGCATAAGTATTGTACTGCATTAATGCTTTAGGATTCGCATTTGTCAGTTTAATCGTAGTTTTTGCGATAGGATCAGCCACTCTGTTAAGGCTGTATTTCCCATCTATATTATTCTCTTGTAAGAATTGAAGAATATTATTTTCGTATATTTTGTAAACTTTTACATCTACAGCTTTTAGTGTAGTAGCTCTAAAGTTTATTTTTAAGTTTTCTGAGCTAGGTAATATTGTACCACTGTTGATTAGTTGTACATCAGGTTTAGGAATACCGAAGTTTAGCTCTACTACTTCTGTAGTCAGCGTTTTATTTCCTTTGTTATCTTCAATACCTGAACTGATTCTAATATTAATTTTGTCTTGTAACGGTTTGTCTGCAAATACCTTTAATACGTTTCCATCTGTTGAGAAAGTTAGTTTTGCATCGTTATTCTCTAAGTCTATTAAACCATTAAAGTCTTGATTCTTCTTAAGAGGGTTCGAAAAGTTAATCCAAAAAGCTTGTGCGTCATCAGCTACAGGTTCAACTTTAAAGTGATCAAAGTAATTCTGTTGAGGTACCGTGTGTACTTCAGTGCTTTTAGCCGCGTTATTTACAGGTTTACCATTGATAACGATATCAATCGATGATTCTGAAGGGGTTCTCTTAATCTTATTGATTGTGAACTTAAATTCTTTAGCTTCTGTTTTATCATCACTATCAAATTTTAGATCTAAGTTCTTTTTTTCTTGTACTGCTGTTAATACTTTTTTAGCATCAGCAGTAGTTAACCAATCACTTGTAGTCAGTACGCCATTAAGTACATATTCTGTATCTGATACGCTCTGAAGGTCTAATAACTGTGTATGGAATGTCTGAGGTACAGTCATCACCATAAAAGAGAAGTTCTTTAGTGCATCTTCTGTCTCTGTAACTTTGTCTAAATGAAAAGTAATATTATACCTCTGATCTTGTTTTAATCGCTCAGATGGGATAAAACGGATCACGTCTGTAGGTAAGTAGACTACTTTTCCTTTTACAGCTGGAGTGATTGTAAATAGGTCGCTGTCCAACTCCTCATTAGGAGCCCAGTTTTTCCAGTTTTTTGGGATACTGATATCGATAGGATCTTTAGTAGAGATAACACCTGCTGTAAAAGCAAGTATATATTCACTAAAAAGCTTAGGGTTGGATAAGTTGACATTTAAATCCCCATTCTTTTTACAAGACTGGAGCGCTATAAATGCACAACAGATGAGGATAAGTAGATTTCTGAATTTCATAGTTATAAGCAGTTTTTTATTTTCTTTTATTTTCAAAAAACGATTTCATTAAAGCAGTGCATTCCTGTTCAAGAACACCTGAGACTACTTCTGTTCTAGGGTGAAGTTGTCCTCCTATGGCTTTATATCCTCTTTTATCATCAGATGCACCATAAACAATTTTGGTTATTTGACTCCAATAAAGGGCTCCTGCACACATCTGGCAAGGTTCTAAAGTTACGAATAAAGTGCAGTTTTTCAAATATTTAGCGTTTAAGTAATTAGCAGCAGAAGAGATAGCTTGTATCTCTGCATGAGCAGTTACATCGTGTAATAGCTCTGTCAAATTATGACTTTTAGCTATAATTTGGTTATTGGCAACTACGATTGCTCCTACTGGAATTTCTCCCTTATCATACGCTTCTTTTGCTTCGCTTAAAGCAATGCGCATAAAATATTCATCATTGAAAAATGTATCCATTCTTTTGTGTTAACATAAATGCAAACTCAAAAGTAAAAACAAAATTGTAATTTTGTTTTTATTTTATTTAGAATGTCTAAAAACTTACTTGAACATATTAATACTCCGGCTGACTTAAAGAAACTTACAATTGAAGAATTGAAAGGATTAGCTGTGGAGTTGAGAGAATTTATTATTGATATAGTTGCTAGTAAAGAAGGGCATCTAGGAGCGAGCTTAGGAGTGGTAGAATTAACGATTGCACTACATTATGTATTTGATACTCCTGTCGATAATTTAGTTTGGGATGTTGGGCATCAGGCCTATGGGCATAAACTACTAACAGGTAGACAACAAGCATTCCATACCAATAGACAAAAAGGTGGTATTAGTGGATTCCCTTTAAGAGAGGAGAGTGTTTATGATGCTTTTGGAGTAGGACATTCTTCTACTGCTATTTCTGCTATTTTAGGTATGGCTATCGCAGCTAAGTTAAAAGGGGAAGAAGATAGATGTCATATTGCCGTTGTTGGTGATGCGTCTATTGCGTCAGGAATGGCGTTTGAAGGATTGAATCATGCTGGTGTGACAGATACTAATATGCTGGTGGTGCTTAATGATAATGCTATAGGTATAGATCCTAGTGTAGGCGCATTAAAAGATTATTTGACAGCAGTAAAGGATGGAAGTAATCCACGGGCAAATAATATGATTAAGTCTCTAAACTTTGATTATCACGGACCAATAGATGGCCATGATTTACCTAGATTGATAAAAGAACTCGAAAGATTAAAGAATATAAAAGGGCCTAAGTTTCTACATGTTATTACAACAAAAGGAAAAGGGCTAAAACAAGCAGAAGAAGATCAGGTGAAATACCACGCTCCTGGTAAGTTTAATAAAGACACAGGAGAGTTAATACCTAAAAAAGAAAGTGAGTTTCCTTCTAAGTTTCAAGATGTTTTTGGATTGACTTTGGTCGAGCTTGCAGAGGCTAATGAGAAGATAGTAGGTATTACTCCTGCGATGCCTACAGGTAGTTCATTAAAGTTTATGATGGACGCTTATCCAGATAGAGCAATAGATGTTGGGATAGCAGAACAGCATGCAGTAACATTAGCTGCAGGTATGGCTACAGAAGGTCTAATACCGTTCTGTGCTATATATTCTACTTTTTTACAACGTGCATATGATCAGGTTATCCATGATGTAGCTTTACAAAATCTTCCTGTTATATTTTGTTTAGATAGGGCAGGATTAGTGGGTGAGGATGGTGCTACACATCAGGGGGTGTATGATATTGCTTATTTAAATTGCATTCCTAATATGATTATTGCAGCACCTTTAAATGAGTTAGAACTGCGTAATTTATTGTACACAGCTCAATTAGGTCTAAACCATCCGATAGCAATACGTTATCCTAGAGGAAAAGGTGTTATTGAATATTCTTGGAAATTGCCATTTGAGAAAATTAATGTAGGAAGTGTTTCTCAAATCAAAAAAGGAAATAAATTTGCATTTATCTCTACAGGAACTATTGGTAATAATGTAGTTAGAGCAATAGAGTTTTGTGATAGTACTGAGTGGTCACATTATCATTTTATGTTTGTAAAACCATTGAATGAGGAGGTATTACATCGTATCTGTCAGGAGCATGAAAGGATAGTGACATTAGAAGATGGAACTGTAATAGGAGGTTTTGGTAGTATAGTAAGCCAGTTTGTTACCAAGTATTATCCTCATATTGCGGTAGAAATATTAGGAATAAAAGATACATTTATAGAACATGCAACTGTGTTAGAACAACAACAGTTATGTGGAATAGATATAGAAAGTATAGTTGCAATAATAAAGAATTAAGTTTTGGGAAAGATTAAGAAAGGTTTACTTGGTTTAGTTGTATTAGGGAGTTGTTTACAGACGTATGGACAAGAAACGACAGAAAGTAAACAACCAGAAAATAAGAATGTTCAAAATGTAAAGAAAGATACTTTGCGTATAGAAGAGAACCCATATAATCCATTGATGGGAGTGATTCCATATAAAGATTATAGTGGAGGGACGATTATATACGATAAGAATGATAGAGGAGAGCCTTTCTTAAAACCTGCAGTGTATGTAGAGAGAAAGAAACCTAAAATGAATAAGATAAAGACCAATTATAATCCTAATATAAATTTAAGCCTTTTACCTATTAACAATGAAATAATTGGCTATTGGGAAAAAGAAAACCGCTTAGGGTTAGACTTTAATCAGATTGCTTTTGTCAATTGGAGTGCTGGGGGAGATAACTCTATTTCAGGGCTTTTAAAAGGAGAATTTGGACGTAAGTATATTAAGGGGCGTTTATTGTGGGAGAATACTTTAAATGTGAGATATGGGCTTAATAAGCAGTCTGGAAGAGAATCTCGTAAGACAGATGATGTATTAGAATTAAACTCTGCTTTTGGGTATAAGTCTTCTGCAATTTCTGATTGGTATTATGTAGCGAAGCTAAACTTTAAAACGCAGTTTACCAACGGATATAATTATCCTGACACTGATAATCCTGTATCAGCTTGGTTTGCGCCTGCATACTTATTCGTCGGGGTCGGAGCGGAGTATATAGATCCTAAGACAGAGATGAAGTTTTATATTTCACCATTAACGCATAAAGCAACATTCGTTTTAGATCAGACATTAGCAGATCAAGGAGCATTCGGTGTGACTAAAGCAGAGAAAGATGACTTAGGTAATATTATTAGACGTGGATCTAATCATAAAGCAGAAATAGGTTTTTTATTGAGTAGTGAATGGAAGAGAGAGATATTTAAAAATATGTTTTATCAACATAAACTAACTTTGTATAGTGATTATCTAAACAACTTTGGTAATGTAAATGTCATGTTTGAAATGAAGTTAGACCTTAAGGTTAATGATTATGTACGTGCTAATGTAGGAACGTATATGATTTATGATGATAATGTAAAGAATAAAGTGATGAGGGATGGTGTGCAGGTTATGGAAGGTCCTAAGCTGCAGTTTAAACAAACTTTAGGAGTAGGATTAACTTACGCGTTTTAATTCTAAGAAGCTATGAGAAAATTACTAGTTATAGGTATTATATTGTTGAGCGGTTTTATGGCTCATGGACAAGAATACATTGAGTCAAACGAAAATATAAATGAAGCTGTTCAGGATTCTTTAAAAACAGTTGATTTTAAATATAGAGAAGATCAGTTTTACTTCGGTATCACACATACTTTAATGCAAGATAAACCTGCTGGCTTTTCTCCAAGTTCTGTATCTATAGGAATGAATGGAGGTTTTTTAAGAGATTTTCCTATTAATAAATCTAGAACAGTGGCTATAGCACCTGGAGTAGGATACTCGTATCTAAACTTAAGAGGTAATCTGGGAATTACAGCAGAGAATGAACATATTATTTTAGGTTCTTATAAGAAAAGTAGTTTATCATTACATGCTATTGATTTTCCTATTGAACTTCGTTGGAGAAACTCAACACCATATAGTCATAAGTTTTGGCGTGTTTATTTAGGATTTAAGGCTAGTTATGTTTTCGGAGATCGTACGAAAACGACTACAGGTGATTACTCTGCTACATTTAAGGGGGATCCTAATGTGAATAAATGGTTGTATGGAGTTTATCTATCAGCAGGATTTAATACATGGAATGTTTATATGTATTATGGATTGAATAATGTATATAAAGATGAGGTATTGAAGTGGGATTCTAATAAACTAAGACTTCTAAATGTAGGAGTAATGTTCTATATTTTATAGTTGATAAAAATATAGACTAGTGAAGGTATAATCCCAATACAAAAACCTTGAATAATTTCTTTAGATGTATGTGCTCTAAGTAGTAATCTAGAACAAGCAACTATCCCGATTAAAAAGACGAAAAGAATTACCCCAATAATATTAGGTTGTTGTAGTTCCACTAGTACATAAATGTAAAACATAAAACTAGTAACTAATGTAGTGATATGGACACTTGACTTCTGTTTTAGTAACCCAAATAATAGAAGTAGGAGATAACTATTCATTAACCCCCAAATATATAAGCGTATTGTATAAGCACTATTGTTATATAGAATATAATCCTTTAGCATAAACAGTAAAACAATGTTGATGATAAAAGGGATGATACGCTCTTTTCTTGAGCTGACCATAACAGAAGTATTGACAAGCTTAAGAGATCTCAACAAAAAGTAAATACATATAGGCAATAGGCAGGTTGTAATTAGAACTTGCCCTAATATAATAGACATTTCTACTGAAGAAAAGTAGAAATGAGCCAATGAAAAATACAATAAAGTCGTTAAGAAAGGGACTGTTATTGGATGAAAAATATAAGAGAATAATTTCGCTGTTTTTTTCATTTAATAATCAGTATTAAATACGTTTACGCATTCTCGCTACAGGAATGTCTAATTGTTCTCTATATTTAGCTACTGTACGTCTAGCGATAGGGTATCCTTTGTCTTTAAGTAACTCTGCTAGCTTGTCATCAGGATAAGGTTTTTTCTTGTCCTCTTCACCGATGATATTTTGTAGTATCTTTTTAATTTCTAATGTAGAGACTTCCTCACCTTGATCATTAACCATTGCTTCAGAGAAGAAGTTCTTGATTAATTTAGTACCATAAGGTGTATCTACATATTTACTGTTAGCTACCCTTGACACGGTAGAGATATCTAGTCCTACTAAATCAGCAATGTCTTTTAAGATCATTGGCTTTAGTTTGGTCTCATCTCCTGTCAGAAAGTATTCTTCTTGGTATTCAACGATAGCGTGCATGGTTACAAATAATGTTTCTTGACGCTGTTTTATTGCGTCGATAAACCATTTAGCACCATCTAGCTTTTGTTTGATGAATTGTACAGCATCTTTCTGTGCACTAGAAGATTTTGCAGATTCCTTATACGACTGTAGCATCTCTTGATAATCTTTAGAGACGTGAAGTTCAGGTGCGTTTCTTCCATTTAATAAAAGCTCAAGTTCACCTTCATTAATCTTAATTGTAAAGTCGGGCACTACATGTTCTATAGTGCGTTCATTACCGATATAAGCTCCTCCTGGTTTTGGATTTAGTTTTTCTATTTCATCGATAGCGTTTCTAAGTTTTTCTTTAGAAACACCATATCTCTGTAATAGTTTATCGTAATGTTTTTTTGTAAAAGCATCGAATTGATCTGCTATAATTTCCGTAGCTAGATCTACAGCATCTGACTGTGTTTTGTGTTTTAACTGTAACAGAAGACACTCTTGTAAGTCTCTAGCGCCTACACCAGCAGGGTCTAGTTCTTGTACGATTAGTAATATTCTTTCTACAGTCTCTTCGTCAGTATAGATACCTTGAGTGAATGCTAAGTCATCTACTAGATCTTGAGTTTCACGTCTTAAGTATCCCATATCATCGATACTTCCCACTAAGAACTCTGCAATCTTTCTGTCGCTATCATTTAACATGAAGGTGTTTAATTGATTTAACAGATCTTGATGAAATGATTCATGTGCGATGATAGGCATTTCGTACTCATCATCATCTTTACTGTAGTTATTCGCTTGTAATTTATAGTCAGGAGTTTCATCATCACTTAGATATTCATCTATATTGATGTCTTCTGCTTCTATGCGTTCATTGTCATAATCTTCAAAGTCATTGTCAAATTCATCTACGTCTGTAGACTCATTTTCTTTACCAGTCTCTAGCGCAGGATTCTCAATTAGCTCTTCCTTCAGCCTTTGTTCAAAAGCTAAAGTGGGTAATTGTATTAACTTCATCAACTGGATTTGTTGAGGAGATAATTTTTGAGATAATTTGAGTTGTAAACTTTGTTTAAGCATTCTTTTGAATATTAATTACAAATAAAAAAAATGTTTACTTTAAAACATAATCTTTTTCAAATTTAATGAAAATATGTGATAAAGTAAACACTTTTATAAAGGTATTATGATGTTAGAACTCTGCGTTCTGCGGTGTTCTAGGGAAAGGAATTACGTCTCTAATATTCGTCATTCCTGTCGCAAATAATACAAGACGTTCAAAACCAAGTCCAAACCCACTGTGAGGAGCTGTTCCGAATTTTCTTGTATCTAGGTACCACCAAAGTTCTTCTTTGTCAATGCCCATTTTTTCAATTTTCTCTAAAAGAACATCGTAGCGCTCTTCTCTTTGAGAACCTCCTACAATCTCTCCGATACCAGGGAATAAGATATCCATTGCTCTTACTGTTTTACCATCTTCATTCATTCTCATGTAGAATGCTTTGATTTCAGCTGGGTAGTCAAATAAGATTACTGGACACTTAAAGTGTTTTTCTACTAAGTAACGCTCGTGCTCACTTTGTAAGTCTGCACCCCATCCATCGATAATATATTTAAACTTCTTGTTCTTATTAGGCTTACAGTTTCTTAAGATATCTACAGCCTCAGTATAACTAACACGTTTAAAGTTGTTATCTACTACGAAGCGAAGTTTTTCTAATAGACTCATTTCACTGCGTTCAGCTTGAGGTTTTGTTTTTTCTTCATCTTGTAAACGCTTATCTAAGAAAGCTAAGTCATCAGCACATTTATCTAATACGTAGTTGATTACATATTTGATAAAGTCTTCTGCTAAGTCCATATTGTCGTCTAAGTTATTAAACGCAACTTCTGGTTCGATCATCCAGAACTCTGCTAAGTGACGAGATGTATTTGAGTTCTCAGCACGGAAAGTAGGTCCGAATGTATATACTGAACCTAATGCCATAGCATAAGTTTCAGCTTCTAATTGTCCAGATACAGTTAAGTTAGTAGTCTTTCCAAAGAAATCTTGTGAGAAGTCTATCTTTCCTTCTTCTGTACGAGGTAGATTATTTAAGTCTAAGTTCGTTACTCTGAACATTTCTCCTGCTCCTTCTGCATCAGATCCTGTAATGATAGGTGCATTGAAATAGAAGAATCCATTTTCTTGGAAATATTTATGTACAGCATAAGATAAAACACTACGCACTCTCATAATCGCTCCAAATACATTTGTACGGATTCTCAAGTGAGCATTCTCACGTAAGAACTCTAGAGAGTGTTTCTTAGGTTGTATCGGATACTCTTCTGGATTTGCTTCTCCGTATACTTTAAGATTTTCAACTTGTATTTCTACAGTTTGACCAGCCCCTTGGCTCTCTACTAATGTTCCTCTAACTGAGATTGCAGCTCCTGTGTGAATCTTTTTTAACAACTCTGCTGGGAACTTATCTAAATCAACAACACATTGAATATTGTTAATCGTAGATCCATCATTCAAGGCGATAAATTGGTTATTTCTAAACGTTTTTACCCATCCTTTTGCTTTAACTTCATGGAGTAGACCTTTGCCTGCCAGTAGATCGTTAATTTTCGTATGTTTCATCGTGATTTATAATTTTAATAATCAGTGTCTTATTTAGACAATTTCAAATACTTGCAAAAATAGTAAAATATTGTGTATTATGGAATAAAGAAATTGTCATAATGAGGTAATAATTATGAGAGAATAAAGAATTCGTCGATTATAGATAAGGAATAGAAGTGCTCTAATCGTAGTGAAGAGTAGAGAACTATGTAATGAACGAGTGTTAGAAGGGAGAAGCAAAAGAAAAGCAGCCTAACCATAGACTGCTTTTTAAACGATTATTTAGCGTTTTTCTTTTTGTTGATTCTGTCTTCCGCTTTTTTCATAGCAGCTTGTTGAGAAGTAATATTGTGCTCTTTAGCATAATTAAGAACTTCTAACGTGGTGTTATAGATGTTTTCAGTGCGTTTTAAAGCTTCATCTAAGCCATAATGAACAATCTCACCAAAAACATTAATAATTCCTCCTGCATTGATTAAAAAGTCCGGAGCATAGACGATACCTCGTTCTTGTAGTCTTTTGCCGTGTATAGCTTCTACTGCTAATTGATTATTAGCTGCTCCTGCTATTACTTTTGCTTTGATTTTTTCGATAGTATCATCATTGATAGTTGCTCCTAAGGCACAAGGAGAATAAATATCTACTTCTTCTGAGTATAGGTCTGTACCTGTAAATATCTTAGTATTGTATTTTTTAGCAACTTCAGCTACTCTCTCTTCATTGATATCTGTGATTGTAACTATAGCTCCACTAGCAGTTAAGTGTTTTACTAATGTCTCGCCGACATTACCTATTCCTTGTACTAGCACTTTTTTGCCTTCTAGGTTATCTGATCCGAACTGATAATGTACTGCAGCCTTTAATCCCATAAATACGCCATAAGCAGTCACTGGTGATGGGTTGCCTGATCCTCCTAGACTTTCTGATATACCAGTCACATGAGGTGTAATGGTATGGATTAGATCCATATCAGCAGTAGTAGTCCCTACGTCTTCAGCTGTGATATATCTACCACTAAGAGAGTTGACATATTGAGCAAAAGCTTTGATGAGTTCTGGGCTTTTATCCTTTTTAGAATCTCCCATGATTACAGCTTTTCCTCCTCCTAAGTCTAGTCCAGAGATAGCAGATTTATAAGTCATTCCTCTAGAGAGGCGCAGCACATCATTTAGTGCTTCCCACTCTGATGCATAGTTCCACATTCTAGTTCCACCTAGTGCAGGACCTAATGTAGTGTTGTGTATACCGATGATTGCTTTTAAACCAGAATCTTTATCATGGCAGAACATGATTTGCTCGTGATTATCAAAGGATAGTTGACCAAATACAGGTGCTATCTTTTTGAGCTCTTCTGGTGAATAGATTGTTGTATTCATAATCAATGTATTTTGGTGTTAGTTATCTATAAAGATAAGTAAAATGTGTTGATTATGAGTGTGGTAACTTTTGTTTCCAATAAAAATAAGGATATCGCAATAACAACTCTCTAATTAGAAAGTATATGACAAAAAAAAATCCGCATACTTGCGGATTTTTTTAAACTTTCATGATTTCTGCTTCTTTTACTGCAAGAATATCATCTATTTTTTTTACGTAACCATCAGTTAATTTCTGAACTCTTTCTTCAGCATCTTTACAGATATCTTCAGATGTTCCGTTTTTCTCTTCTTTTTTGATATCGTTATTTGCGTCTTTACGCGCATTTCTGATACCTACTTTAGCATCATCTGCTTCAGATTTAGCTTGTTTAGCTAAGTCTTTACGTCTCTCCTCTGTTAATGCAGGGATATTGATGATAATGTTGTCTCCGTTATTCATCGGATTTAACCCTAGATTAGCGATCATAATCGCTTTTTCGATAGGTTGTAACATGTTTTTCTCCCATGGGGTAACTGTTAATGTACGTGCATCAGCTGCATTTACATTCGCTACTTGAGATAGTGGAGTCTGTGATCCGTAGTAGTCTACGAATACTGCTCCTAACATCTGTGGAGATGCTTTCCCAGCACGGATGTTTAATAATGTTTTTTCTAAGTGAGCTACAGTATTGTCCATAGACTCTTTGGCAGCGTCGATTATTAAATTGATTTCTTCTGTCATAACTATAGATTAATTAACGTTTACGGATACAGTAGTTCCTACTGAATCTTCTCCTTGGCAAACTTTTAATAAATTATCTTGTTTATTCATATCGAATACTACGATAGGCAATTCATTCTCTCTACTTAGAGTAAATGCTGTAGTATCCATTACATTTAGTCCTTTTGTCAAACAATCGCTGAAAGAGATTTTTTCAAATTTAACTGCTGTAGGATCTTTTTCTGGATCTGCAGTATATACACCATCCACTCTTGTTCCTTTTAAGATTACATCAGCGTTAATCTCTACTCCTCTTAATACAGCAGCTGTATCAGTAGTGAAGTAAGGGTTACCTGTACCAGCACCGAAGATTACGATTCTTCCTTTTTCTAAGTGACGAACAGCTCTTCTCTTGATATAAGGTTCTGCTACAGCCTCTATTTTTAAGGCAGTTTGTAATCTAGTTAACATTCCAGCAGCTTCTAATGCTCCTTGTAATGCCATACCATTGATAATGGTAGCAAGCATTCCCATGTAGTCACCTTGTACTCGGTCCATTCCTACATTTGCTCCAGCAACGCCTCTAAAAATATTTCCTCCACCTATTACAATCGCAATTTCAACACCTAAATCGTGAACTTTTTTTACTTCAGCAGCATACTCTGCTAATTTCTTAGGATCAATACCATATTGTTGATCTCCCATTAAGGCTTCTCCACTTAATTTTAGTAGAATTCTTTTGTACTTCATTGAAAGATATTTTTAAAGTTTTGCAAATATAAAGATTATATGCTTCTATGGAATAGCTTTTTTAAAAATATGTTGATTCTCTTCGAATGTCTCTTTCGCTGTTTGATATCCTAAGTCATAAATCTCATCCATTTTCTTTTTACTGCGTTCGAAGGTAGAGTAGAGTGTAAGCTCTTTGGGCTCTATAAGCCAGTCACATAGTTTGCTTAACTTAGCATTATTGATCGTTGTCATCAGTTCATATGCTCTGAAGGTTACAGATCGTATAGACGTTAGACTATCAGCACTTACTTGTTGAATAGGTGTCACATTACTTCCGATGATATAGTCACATTTGCTTTTTAGGAGCTCGATAGGGAAGTTATTGATAATTCCTCCATCGCTATATATTTTATTACCTATCTGATAAGGTGAGAATATACCTGGAAAGGCACTAGAGGCAAGGATTGCATCCACTACCTTTGTCTTCTTGTTAAATACGTGCAATTTTCCATTGACGATATCAGTAGCGTTAATGTATACAGGAATGTCTAATTCACCAATGGTTAAGTCTCCAAATACTTTGTTTAGGTATTTATCAAATGCGTTTACATCCATTAACCCTGCTTTCTTTAGAGTGAAGTGTTGCCAGTTGAAGATATTGACAGATTTAAAGAACATTAATATCTCTTTAGGTTCTATGCCTCTTGCGTATAAGGATGAGACAATAGAGCCTGCACTAGTACCTGCTAGATAGTCTGGTTTGATATGTTGTTCGTCTAGAAACTGTAATACTCCTGCATGGGCTATTCCTTTATAACCACCACCTGATAACACTAATCCGATTTTGGTTTTATGTATCATAATTTAAATTATTAAGCACGTCTAAAATGATCTATTCTATTAAGAAATACGTTACCCTAAGCTATTAACGGTCTAAACATGTCACTTAGGTGTTAAATTTGCTTGGACAAATTACCTCTCTGACTTTTGTCATCATTTTATTTACTGTAAAAGGTTTATCTTTGGTAATAACAAACAATAAAAGTACACAAAATGATAAACATTGATTCAAAATACATTGACAAAAGTTTTAGTTATACTGAATTTAGACAATTTGTTACTGATGCACTGACTAATGATAAAGCTTCTCTAGAGCTAAGCGACGATTATTTAGCTTATGCAGAGCTGAATGAGGCTAGACTTCACCGTTTAGACAAGACCATGAAGGTAGAAGAAGAAGTAGCTAATAAGTTAATTAGCTTAAAGAAAAAGTACACTTGGATAGTGATAACGGAATGTTGGTGTGGAGATGCCGCTCAGATCGTACCTATTCTTAATAAGATGGCTGAAGTAACTCCTAATATTGAGATGAGATTAGTATTGAGAGATAAGAATCTAGAACTGATGGATGCATTCTTAACGAATGGAGGTAGAGCTATCCCAAAGATGATCATTGTAGAACAAGATACTTTAAAAGTATTAGGACACTGGGGACCAAGACCTGCTTTAGGACAAAAAGTAGTGACAGATTATAAAGCTGCTCATGGTGTAGTAGACGAAGCTGGTAAAGTAGAACTACAGAAGTGGTACACGAAAGATAAAGGACATGAAGTACAAAAAGAAGTAATCGAGTTAATGACTTCTTTTGAATAATAACTAAAAAAACGCTCTTTCAAGTTTTTGAAAGAGCGTTTTTTGTTTGATTTCAGTATGACAGAAGCTATCTATAGCCTATTATATAATGTCATCAATACAGTGTGTAAAACTATCTAATGATAGGGCCTATGATGTTTAGCCTAGGGTCTAATGACATTCCAGCAGGATTACATCCAGGTGCTCCTTCAGGTATAGTCTGTCCTAATTTTTCAAAGTATGTTGCCCATACAGGGAATGTTTCTTTAGTGTACTTTGACTTATACGTCATTGGGTATAGATAGAAAAAACTTTTATTCTTATTAGATGCTTTAAAGGCTTCATAGATAAGTTCTGAACAGTAGTATTTACCATTAGCATATAGATAATTGACATCATAAGGAACACCTACTTGTTTTATAGCAAATTCCTTTGCAGCAGGAATTAGTTTAGTCAGTTTACCTTTTAGACGACCTATGTACATAGGTTCTTTTGTTTTGTTTAGGAAGTCTTCCATCGGCGTAATACATACTTCAGGCCAAGTAGCTTCTATGACTTGTAGACTACCCTCGTGTTCTATAACCATCCCCATATGATTAAAGTTTAAATCATTATAACCAAAAGTTACTTCATTAATAGCATCACATAAGGGACCACAATCTATGTTTTGAAAAATAAGGTCACCTTCTTGATATTCTGTTTTTTGTCCCCAAGATAGTTGTGTGATAAAAATAAATAGGAAAAGTATATTACGCATAAGTTATGTTTTTAACCCAAAACAGATAGTAAATAAAGGCAGAGGTGTAACTATGACTATTTATTATCATTGTTCTAATGTGATATTAGAGGTGATAAAAGCAGGATAGGATACACTTAGTTAGTGCTATTTATCTATTATTTATTTTGGTTTTAGGCAAAGATAGGTGGAACATTACTGATTTTCAAATCGTTTTAACCATTAGTATGAATGGTTTACTAAGAAAAAGCCATGCTTTACTTATTTGTGGTGGGTGAAGAGTATTAGTATGCCTATTTTCGTGCTAAGAAAAAAATGTTATGTCGTTGATTATAAATAATAAAAAGTGTGTTTTATCTATACTAGGGCTTTTTCTTTTATTAGGCTGCAAAAAAGTAAAAGAGGATCCTAAAGGAATTGATGATTACCAGAAGTTAGAGAAAATGGAATATACCCCAAATGAAAAAGAAAGTGAATTATCATTCTTTCTTGTGGAAGGGATGGATCGCGAAGGCTTGCATTATACTGGTGAAGTAAAACTAAAAGGAGATGTCGGTGCTGGGTATATAGCGAGTGACAGTCTAGGTATTCGATTTTATATCGAGATAGAACGCTCTCAGGAAGGAGGTCTTTTAGGCATGGATACCAATGGTAATGTCTATCAACTTGCTTTTAAAAGAGAAGAGTAAAAGGCATGATGATTTAACTGTAAGATGATTACAACTTATAGGATCGTAGTAAAGTAGGTAGGAATATTCATTTTATCACTCCCTCTATCTCTCCTCAGCCTTCAGTGCTTCTAAGACAGACCGCGCTCCATAAATAACCCCTTCATGCGTATTATTACTCGAAGAATATTCTCTTGGCTTTATTTCTTTTATGATTTTCTTTCTGACTTGACGGATGAGCCCAGGTGGTAGTTCTTTTTTAGTTGTGGACTCTTCTTCCATAAGAGAGCTAGGAGGTGAAGATTCAATTATATTATCTGCTGTAGGTACAAGTGTTCTCTCGTTTTCAGTTCTCCTATTCCCAGTTTCTCTGTTCTCATTTTTCTCATTCTCTGTTCCCTTGTTACTTGTTCCACGGTTCCCAGTTTCCATACTCTCCGTTCCCTCGTTTCCCGTTCCCTCGTTTCCCGTTTCCTCAAATCCAGTTCCCTCGTTCCCTGTTTTCTGTTCCCTGTTTTCTGCTTCTAAGATCCCATGAAAACAACTTGTACTATGTACGCTACCGTCTTGTGCTTTCCACATACTCCACAGATAGACTCTTCCTTCTTGCCATTCCTTAGGTAAAGAGAAGTGAGCATATCTATCTTTGCGTTGCCCGATAGTAGGGATGGTTGTGAATTGGTCTAATTCTTCGTGATACGCCATGATTGTTAGTACGTCTGTATCGAGCGTTAGCGGATTGATCAGATGATTATCCCATTGTACTTTTAGCTTTCCAGTTTTGAGTCTACTTATTTTCTTAATCACAGCAGGAGCAAGAGTTCCGATAGAGAGTAGCACCTTGTCTATTTGTACATATTGCTCTCCTTCATGCATTGCGATGCCTTGTTTCATCAGTCTAGAAATCATTTGTTCTTTTCCTGTCATCCATTTCTCTCCGTTGTACACCGCAGGGCAATGCGCATTGACAAAATCCTTGAATTTACTAGCAAAGGTAGATACGAGACTCATCTTATCCCATTGTTTTAGCTGGGCTTCTGTCGCTTTTTTGCTTGATTTTAGCGGCTTAGCGCGGAGTATATTTCTCCCTCTCCAGAGTACCCCTACTACGGTTCCTACCTTTCCTACTACAGTACCTAATATTCCTTCTTTGATTTCTGCCATGATTATCTCTTTTTTTGGTTATTACAAGGTATAAAATACTGATACATGATTATTTAACTGTTCAAACAATCGATAAAAGAAGCCATCATAGTGTACATCACACTTTATAAAAATGAGAACCTAAAATGAAGAATATCAAAGAGAGTGATTTTGCCTTCTATAGAACCTATTTTGAATATCTTATGATCACCTATCGTTTTCATAAAAGAAGAATAGAAGAAGTATAAAAGGAGTATTATTGGGCAAAAATTGCTTTACCCCCGTTATCATCCTAGTATTGTCCTATAATTGTCCAAGGAAAGGCTTCTATGGTGTAGTTTTACTGACTTTGTCGAATGGTTGGTATAATTAGGATTTTTAATAAATGATTGATATACAGGTTGTAATGTTTTTATGTAATTAAAAAAAATTAGAAAAAAGGAACCTTTAGTAGGATTGCCCTTCTCTAAATGGAAACCAATGAAGGAAAGAAGAGAAATTAGAGAGGGTATTCTTATTTTTTGATTGTAATCAGAGAGATAAAGAGAAAAAGTGTTTTTAAATTTTTGGGTAATGTGATGTCGCGGATTATAAATCCGCGCCAACGAGTCTATTGAGTTAATTCTGTAAGTCAGTGATTTAAGTTTACTCATTCGTTATCTATGTCACACTGACGATAGGAAGGGTCTCACACGTAACGCTACAATCATGTAGGATGGGATTCTTCGCAGGCTCAGAAATACAATAGGTGTAAACGATACGATACAAAAAAAAGCTACAAGATATCTTGTAGCTTTTTGATTATATATTGTCAGCGATTGCTTTTAATACCTGTTCTTCGAACTTTTTAGGAATGACTTGAATGATGATATCAAAGTCTCTGATTTTGCTTTTGGGTAAGGCGCTCAGAGGTACTTCAGAGGTTACTTTGTTTCCAAAGTCATAAACTAGAGATTAGATATAAGTCACTTAGCCTATCATATCAATAGTTAGTCTGTCTCGTCATTTCAGTACATTATGGCGAAGATAAATATCCTTAATTCCTAATTAAGTGAGGCGTTCTCCATTCTACTTTATATCTCATAATACTCGTGTTCCCATGTAGACTTAGGATTCCAGTTTATTAGGCTGTCTCCATATTTTTCTTTTTGATACGCCTGCATTAGTTTTAATTTCTCTGGTATTTCATTCCAGTTGGGTATTGCAGATTGATTGCGTTTGCCTTTTAAGATAGCATCTACACTAGCATAGATACGCTCTGGTTGTATCCAATGAGTAAAAGGAGTGATGTCGATTAGTTTAGACATAGTCAGAGCATCAATATCTTCCGTGTAGTGTTTGTCTATGGTATCTAGAATATTCATTAGATAACTGTATTGTTCTTGTACAAAGTCTACGCCACATATAGCGCCATGACCAGGAACTACTATTTCGGGTTTGATCTCATTGATAATACGATCTAATACTTTTACCCAATTTATGATGCCTTTTTCACTATAAGCAGAACATCCATTGAATACCACATCTCCTGCGAAGAGTACTTTCTCCTTTGGCATCCATAAGAGTACATCACTATTAGAGTGGGATGGAGCTACATTTAGTAATTGTAACTCAGTGTTGCCAAGGTTGATAATCGTGTCATCAGTTATTTGTATATCTGGATTTATCCATTCAACTCCTGTCAAATCAAAACCTTCAAATTCGGCAGCGAAGAAGCGTTCCCCAATAGTAGACTCTAATGAGTCTTTACCGCGTTTAATGACAGCATCCATCCATTGAATATTCTCTGTCAGACGCTCTTGTACTGCGTTGTGATGCATAATGATACACGAGTCTTCAAATACCTTGTTTCCCCATGTATGATCACTATTGTAGTGAGAGTTTACTACATAAGCAGGAGTTTTATTATTACTTATTTCGGTATATGCCTCTTTCATTTCTTGTGCATGAAATAGGTCAAAGAACGTATCGTATACCAGACCTTTTCCACGGTTAATGAAACCAGCATTAGCCCAACTTATTCCTCTGTATGGTGATATAGCAGCGAATACATTATCTGCTATTTCGTAGACTTTTATCCTTTGTTTTTGGATAACTCTTCCTCTTTTCTTTAAGTTGTTCATAGCTATATGTTTAAATGATTTGTAATACAAAATTAAGATGATAATTAGAAAAGAAATGCACAATATAATGGTTAATAATATGCAATTTGTTATCTTGTAGTTATGGGATTTATATTTGAGTAAGATGAAAAAAATAGAGAGATATAGTTTTAATTCGATAATAAAGAATCATACAGATTTAACTGCGTCTGGCGTCTTTATAACGAATGGAGAGGAAGATATAAAAGACTATTTTGCGCTTATTCCTCATAGTATAGATGCTTGTGTTATTGGGTTAGTGACAGCTGGTGAGGCACAAGTAAGTATTAATTTGAGAGAATATCATCTAAAGAAAGGAATGCTAATCGTACTGCCGCCTAATGCTATAGTGGTGCCGATTAGTTTTACAGAAGATCTAAAGATGAAGTCTATCATGTTTACTTTTGACTTTGTGGCTCCACTCGCTTTGATACACGATTTTAGTATTGATCTACAGCTGTATAAATCTCCAGTGATTACTTTAAATGAGGCAAATTATAGTGTTGTAAAGAGACTTTATAAGCTGATTAGCCAATGCTATTATGACACAGTTAATTTTACTCCGCATGATGTGTTAGAACATTTGCTTTATGCATTGATTATTCAGATTAGTCAATTAATGAAAACCCTGACATCTAAGGCAAAAAGTAGTAGTCGTGCAGAGTGTATTACAGAGGATTTCTTTGTGTTGCTGTATAAACACTATAAGAGGGAGAAGGCGGTAAGTTTTTATGCGGATAGATTAAGTATTTCGACTGCTTATTTGACAACCACTATTCGCAAACAGACAGGGCATTCTATTCTGTATTGGATAAGTGAAGCTGTTGTATTGTATGCGAAGTCACTGTTGAAGTCTTCTAGGATGAGTATTAATGAGATATCTGAAGAATTGGGCTTTAAGGAGACGACGTTGTTCTGTCGTTATTTTAAACGTTATGCTGATATGACACCTAACCAATATCGAGGACTTAAAGTGTGAGTTTTTTGGTTGACAGTTTACAGTAGAGGGTTTACGGTTTACAGTTTTGCCCTTTGGGCATCATGTACTTAAATGATTAATATAGTAGATTAAACGATAAAAAAAAACGATTTCACAGTTTTACAGAAATACGATTTCACAGAAAAACAAAAAAGCTACAAGATATCTTGTAGCTTTTTGATTATATATTGTCAGCAATTGCTTTTAATACTTGTTCTTCGAACTCTTCTGGAGTGACTGCGTTGATGACATCGAAGTCCCCGATTTTGGTTCTGCGTAGGGCACTTAGGTGAGCTCCAGAGTTTACTTTGTTTCCAAAGTCATAAGCTAGAGAACGGATATAAGTTCCTTTAGAACACATAACTCTAAAATCAACATTAGGAAGAGCTGTTTTCGTTAATTCAAACTCTTCTATGGTGATAGGTCTAGTCGCTATCTCTACTTCTTCTCCTTTACGAGCGTGCTCATACAGACGTTTACCATCTTTCTTAAGTGCAGAGAAGATAGGAGGACGCTGTTCTGTAGTTCCCATAAAGGATAGTCTAGCTTCTTCTAGTAGAGCCTCTGTAATATGCTCTGTAGGGAAGGTCTGGTCTATCTCTGTCTCTAAGTCATAAGATGGAGTAGTACCCCCTAGTGTGATCGTCCCTGTATATTCTTTTATTTGTCCCTGTAATTCACTGATTTGTTTTGTGGCTTTACCTGTACAGATGATAAGAAGTCCTGAGGCTAAAGGGTCTAAAGTCCCAGCATGTCCTACTTTAATCTTTTTTAAGTCAAAGTGCTTTTTTAATAGCCATTTAATTTTGTTTACTGCCTGAAATGATGACCAGTGCAGCGGTTTGTCTATTAATAGTATTTGCCCACTCTGAAAGGCTTCTGTATTGTATTGTATCATTCTTATTTAAGGTATCCGAAGTATAATAATAGTATAGCTCCAGCTATAATTCTGTAGTATCCCCAAGGTTTAAAACCGTACTTTTTAATGATTCCGATGAAGAATTTAATAGCAACAATTGATACAATAAAAGCTAATACATTCCCTAATAAGAATAACTTCATATTATCAGGATTGTCAAGTAGTATCTCATATCCGATTCTTCCTGATTCATATTTTTTTAGTACAATAGAGTACACAGTCACAGCTGCCATCGTAGGCACAGCTAAGAAGAATGAGAACTCTGCAGCTACTTGTCTAGAAAGTCCTTGTTGCATACCTCCAATGATAGATGCAGCAGAACGGCTCGTACCTGGCATCATCGCAAGACACTGCCAAAACCCAATAGTAACAGCTTGTTTAACAGTAATGTCTTCTTCGCGAACTGTCTTAGGGTTCTTAAAGTATTTGTCTATAAAGATTAATACAAAACCACCAATAATCAACATAATCGCGATATAGATAGTCTCTCCTAATACCTTGTCAATGGCTTCGTCAAATAGCTTACCTAATACTAGAGCAGGGATAACTGCTAAGACTAGTTTTTTATAGAAGTTCAGTTTACTGAAGTCAAAGAACTTTCTCCAGTATAGTGCCACTACGGCTAGAATAGCTCCAAACTGTATAGCTGTTTGAAATAATTTTACGAATTCGTCTTCTTGAATACCATAAGCAGAACTTACGAATATCATATGTGCAGTAGAAGATACTGGTAGATACTCTGTTAATCCCTCTACTATGGCTAGGAGGATAGCTTGTATTAAATCCATTTAATGTAGTTATATTATTTATTGTCTTTTTTAAATATTGCATAAACTGCTACCCCTATCCCGATAAAGAATACTGTAGGAGCTAGATGAATACGTCTAAAGCTATAGATGTCTTCATTAAACTCTGTAGGAACATCGTTAGTAGCACCAGCCATTAAGAAAAAACTAAGTGCAATTAAGGCTATACTTACCAGTAGTATAATATAGTTCTTCTTCGTAAAAAGAAGTACATTCTGGTTTTGATCTTGATCTTTCATATTTAATAAAGTTCGTCTGATTTTAGGTTTAAGAATCTTTGTGTTGCAAAGAATGTACTGATACTAGTGATGATTCCTCCTAAGATTAATATTCCACAGGATACGATCACTAGAGGCATATAATCTTCTTTAGGGTTGATATTTAGATCAGGTAGTTTACTGTCTGCATAGAATGTTAGGGCAGTAATAGCCATGATAGCTAGCAGAGAGCCTATTAGCCCTAGCTTCATACTATGTCTGATAAATGGGCGTCTGATGAAGCGCTTTGTCGCTCCTACCATTTGCATGGTCTTAATCGTAAAACGACTAGAGAAAATTAATAGACGTAGAGAACTATTGATTAATAGCATAGATATAACCGTAAGAAAAGCTGCTATAATAAGCACCCACTTCGTGATCTTATCTACATTCTCATTGACTAGATCTACTAGTTGTTTGTCATATTTTATATCGCTTATCGCTGTATTAGCATTGAATTCTTTAAGGATAATATCTATACTGTCATTAACGACATATTCTCCTTTTAAGTGAATGTCGTAAGAGTCTTGTAGCGGGTTGAATCCTAAGTAATCGACGAAGTCTTCACCTAATGTCTCTTGGTGTTCTTTGGCAGCATCTTCTTTAGATACGAAACGATGTTCCTTTATATAGGTGTGCTTTTCTAGTTTCTTTCCAAATTTCTCTAATTCAGCTTTAGAAGTATTCTTCTCAAAGAATATAGTCATAGGTATATTCTCTCTAAAGTTGTCAGAGATTTTTTTAGAATTAATAACGAATAGACTTAGCGATCCTAATAGGAATAGGACCAAGAAAATACTAAGTATAACTGAAAAATAAGACGAAATTAGTTTTCGCTTTTGATATTTTTCATAAGAGCTAGCCATATATCAAATTTTAAGTGCGTAAAAATAACAAACAAAAATGTTTTTATTGAGACAATAACGATTAAAGTTTTCTAATTGTTATAAATATAGTTTATTTTTGCCTGAATTGACGGTTTTTTTTGTCAAACTTAGAATAGTGCTAGAAAATTAGTTTTGTTTATTTAGGATTCAAGATGAGTTTTCTAGATTATTACAGTGTGATCGAAGAACTAACCAAAGTATAAAAATTGATATATATAATAGTATGAAGTATTATCCAAACGAAATTGAAGCTAAATGGCAGAAATTTTGGAAAGAAAACCAAACTTTCAAAACAGAGAATAATGTTGACAAGCCTAAGTATTACGTATTAGATATGTTTCCTTACCCATCTGGAGCAGGATTACATGTGGGGCACCCACTCGGATACATAGCTTCGGATATTTTTACTCGTTATAAACGTCAAAAAGGTTTTAATGTTCTTCATCCACAAGGATATGATAGCTTCGGGTTGCCAGCTGAGCAATATGCTATCCAGACAGGACAACACCCTGCTGTGACTACAGAAGTAAATATTGATCGTTATAGAGAACAATTAGATAAGATCGGTTTTTCATTTGACTGGAGTAGAGAGGTGCGTACTTCGAATGCGGATTATTATAAACACACACAATGGATATTTATCCAATTGTTCAATTCGTGGTATAATAAAGTAAGTGATAAAGCAGAATCTATAGATACATTAGTAGCTATCTTCGAAAAAGAGGGGAATGCAAATGTACAAGCTGTGTCTGATGATGCAATCGAGATCTTTAGCGCTGCTCAGTGGAATGCGTTATCAGCTGATGAGAAAGAGGTGATTCTATTAAAATATAGAATGACTTACTTAGCAGAAACTGAAGTAAACTGGTGTCCTGCTTTAGGAACGGTATTAGCGAATGATGAGATTAAAGATGGTCTGTCTGAAAGAGGTGGACACCCTGTAGTTAGAAAAAAAATGAAGCAGTGGAGTATGCGTATTTCTGCTTATGCAGAACGTCTACTTCAAGGGCTAGAAGATATCGACTGGACAGAGAGTATTAAAGAGAGCCAAAGAAACTGGATAGGGAAATCTGTGGGAGCATCTGTAGTATTTAACTTAAAAGAAAGTGATGATACAATAGAAGTGTTCACTACTAGACCTGATACTATCTTTGGGGTGAGTTTTATGACTCTTGCTCCAGAGCACGATTTAGTAAGAAAGATTACTACTGCAGAACAAAAAGAAGCTGTAGAAGCGTATATAGATGCTACTTCTAAGAGAAGTGAGCGTGACCGTATGGCTGATGTGAAGACTATCTCTGGTGTGTTTACTGGAGCGTATGCTGAGCATCCGTTCACGAAAGAACCTATCGAAATCTGGATAGGTGATTATGTGTTAGCTGGATACGGTACAGGAGCGGTAATGGCTGTTCCATCTGGTGATACAAGAGATTATGCTTTTGCAAAACACTTTGGTATTACAATCAAAAATATCTTTGACCAAGATATCTCAGAAGAGGCGTATGCAGAGAAAGAAGGTTTCTTATTAATTGAATCTGATTTTTTAAATGGATTAGGATTTAAAGAAGCTACTCTTAAGGCTATCGAGGCATTAGAGAAAATAGGACAAGGAAAGGGGAAAACAAACTACCGTTTGCGCGATGCGGTATTTTCACGTCAGCGTTATTGGGGTGAACCATTCCCAGTGTACTATGTGAATAACCTTCCTAAGATGATTGATAAAAAATATTTGCCAATCGTTCTTCCTGAAGTAGAAAAGTATTTGCCTACAGAAGATGGTCAACCACCTTTAGGTAATGCTGCTGTATGGGCGTGGGATACTGCTAATAATAAAGTAGTAGAAAATGAAAAGATAGACGGGGTAACGGTATTCCCTCTAGAGTTAAATACAATGCCTGGTTGGGCTGGTTCTTCTTGGTACTGGATGCGTTATATGGATCCTCAGAATACAGAAGATATCGCTTCTCCAGAAGCATTAGCGTATTGGCAAAATGTAGATTTATATATAGGAGGTAGTGAACATGCTACTGGACACTTATTATATAGCCGTTTCTGGAACAAATTCTTAAAAGATATGGGAGTAGCTCCCACAGAAGAGCCTTTCAAGAAATTGATTAATCAAGGAATGATTTTAGGTACTTCTGCCTTTGTTTATAGAATAGAGGGCACAAATAAATTCATTTCTAAAGATATGATCAAGGATGAGAAGGTTCAACAGCTATATGCTTATGTTGGATTAGTTAATTCTTCATCAGAATTAGATACAGAAGGATTTAAAGCATGGAGACCTGATTATGCAAATGCAGAGTTTGTATTAAATGCGAGTGGTAAGTATATCGTAGGACACGAAGTAGAGAAGATGTCTAAGTCGTACTTCAATGTAGTGAATCCGGATGATATCTGTGATGAATATGGAGCGGATACACTTCGTCTGTACGAAATGTTCTTAGGACCATTAGAACAAGCTAAACCATGGAATACAGCTGGTATCTCAGGTGTAGCTGGTTTCTTAAAGAAATTATGGAGATTATATGCTGATGATAATGGTGTAATCGTGACGAATGATGAACCAACAGCAGAGATGTATAAATCACTTCATAAAACGATTAAGAAAGTGACTGAGGATATAGAGAATTTCTCTTTCAATACTTCAGTTTCACAGTTTATGATTTGTGTAAATGAATTGTCACAGCTAAAATGTAATCACAGAGCTATTTTAGAACCATTGGCAATTGTGGTGTCTCCTTATGCTCCACATATTGCAGAGGAGTTATGGTCTATGTTAGGACATACTACATCTGTGACGTATGCAGAGTTTCCAGAATTCAATGCATCTTACTTAGTAGAGAGTGCAAAAGAGTATCCTGTGTCGTTTAATGGAAAGATGAGATTTAAGATTGAGTTACCATTAGATTTATCAGAAGAAG
This sequence comes from Myroides sp. ZB35, assembly GCF_001865835.1. NCBI lineage: Bacteria > Pseudomonadati > Bacteroidota > Flavobacteriia > Flavobacteriales > Flavobacteriaceae > Myroides > Myroides sp. ZB35. The sequence goes on from NZ_CP017769.1 coordinate 1,758,645, forward strand.
AGATTAAAGCAATCATCTTAGCAGACGAAAGAACAGTAGCTCAACTTCAGGGTAGAGAGCCTAAGAAAGTAATTATTGTTCCTGGTAAGATTATTAACTTAGTTGGATAAATTACGGAATGATTTAAGTCTTAAAGTGTACTTAGAATCACAGATAAATAAGAAGCCTCAACAGTGATGTTGGGGCTTTCTTTTTAATTAAAAAAAGGTTATTAGATTTAACTAATAACCCTTTGTATTATATGGTGTGATTTATTTGCCTGGGCGCAATAAAAGTGAGAGTTCAAAGTCTTTTTGAATAGCTCTCAGGTTGCGTTCTGCTTCTAGTCTAGTTTTATAATTTCCTACTAAAACTTTGTAAGAAGGATTGGTATAAATTATCGTAGCATTAACATCTGGATAAAGTCTTCTAAAGTTGTTTAAGGCAACTCTCGCTTCTGCGTTTTTGCCGTAAAAAATCTGAATTTTGTATTTATCGTTAACAGTTGTTGACGTATTTGTATTTTTCTTCTTATTTAGTAGTTCTTTTATGGCTGAGGGTTCGTTTAAAGTGGTTTTAGACGATTGAGCTATAATTACGTGATTAGTAAATAGAACTAGAATTAAGACAAGAAAATTTCTTAAAAATCTCATAATGAATAATGTTTATGGCAAATTTACAAATTATCTTGATAATGAGGTAATCGTATGTTATTTAGAACGTATATAAATTGTATTTTAAGCATAGTAAAGGTTTTAAGAGTAACTCATAAATTGTATTTTTGTCGGAGTTTGTAAATAAGGTGTATAAGATAGCGGTCTAATTGGCTGTTAAATAAGACCAAGTTTAGTTGAAAATCATTTTATAACTATGAAAAAAGTGGGTAACCATAATTCGTTTTCAAAGATTTTATTCTTTTGTTTAGCGTTAATGCTATCGTTTACTACAATTTCGTTTGCTCAAGATGTAGCAAAAGGTAAGGAATTGTTTAACTCTAACTGTGCGGCATGTCACAAGTTGGATGGAAATTCTACTGGACCAGCTCTTCGTGGAGTAGTTGAACGACATGATGTAGCTTGGCTACACAAGTGGATTAAAAGTAGTTCTTCATTGATTAAATCTGGAGATGCTGCTGCTGTTAAATTATTTAACGACTGGAATAAGGTTGTTATGAATGACTTCCCTGGATTGTCAGACGAAGACATTGATAATATCTTAGCTTATACTTCAGAAGAGAAAGCTGCTCCTGCACCTCCAACTGATGGGCAAGGTGGAGCTACTAGTCAAGCTAACAATGATGGTGTTTCTAATATTATTGTATTAGGAGCTTTAGTTGTTGTATTGATGCTTCTAGTAACTATGTTATTCTTCGTTAAGAGAGTATTAAACAAAGTAGTAGAGGTTAATGGATTAACTCCTGAAGTACGTAAATCAATTCCATTGTGTACAGCATTCGTTAAAAATAAATTTTTAGTGATTGTTTCTGTTATCGTATTAGTGTTATTCGGATCGTACTTCGCGTATGGATGGATGATGCAAGTAGGTGTTGACCAAGGGTATGAGCCAGTACAACCAATTCACTTCTCTCACAAGATTCACGCTGGAGATAACGGTATTGACTGTAAATACTGTCACTCTGCTGCAAGATCTAGTAAAACTTCAGGTATTCCTTCATTGAACGTTTGTATGAACTGTCATGAGAATATCAATGAGTTTACAGGTGAAGCTGGAAAAGACTACGGTAAGTACACTCCAGAATTCTATACTGCAGAGATTCAAAAATTATATGATGCAGTAGGATGGGATCCTTCGACAAATAAATATACTGGAAAAGAGAAACCAGTTAAGTGGGTTAGAATTCACAATCTTCCTGACTTCGCATACTACAACCACTCTCAACACGTAAATGTTGCAGGTTTAGAATGTCAAACTTGTCACGGACCAGTTGAAGAAATGGAAATTATGAGACAACACTCTCCATTAACAATGGGATGGTGTATTGACTGTCACAGAAAAACTGACGTTAAGTTAGAGAGCAATGAGTACTACGCTAAAATTCACAAAGAATTATCAGAGAAGTACGGAGTTGAGAAATTGACTGTAGCTCAAATGGGAGGTTTAGAGTGTGGTAAATGTCACTATTAATAAATTAAGAATAAGAAGCTAATATATATATACAATGGCATCAAACAAAAAATACTGGAAAAGTGTTGAGGAGCTGAATGAAAATAGTTCTATTGTTGAGTCGCTAAGAAACAATGAGTTTGTTGAAGAAATTCCTACTGATGAATTTCTTGGAGATCAAAGTAAATTGTCTTCTTCATCAACTACTCGTCGAGACTTTTTGAAATATGTAGGTTTTTCTACTGCAGCAGCAACTTTAGCTGCATGTGAGGGACCTGTTGTGAAATCTATTCCGTATGTAGTACAGCCAGAGGAGATCATTCCTGGTGTTGCAGATTATTATGCAACAACTATTGCTGATGGATTTGACTTTGTAAACGTTCTGATCAAAACTCGTGAGGGGCGTCCAATCAAAGTTGATAATAACAGACTAGCTAATGCTTACTCAGGAGCTAACGCTCGTGTGAACGCATCAGTTTTATCGATGTATGATAGCCTTCGTTTGAAAGGTTCTAAAATCGGAGGTAAAAGTGCTTCATGGGATGAAGTAGATGCAAAAGTTAGAGCAAGTCTACAAGATGCAAAAGCAAATGGAGGAAACGTTGTATTATTAACGAATACAATGGCTAGCCCATCTACTGATAAAATTATAGCAGAGTTTATCGCTGCTAACCCAACGGCTAAACACGTTGTATATGATGCTGTATCTTCATCTGCTGCTGCAGATGCTTATGAGAAAGCTTATGGTGTACGTGGATTAGCAGATTACGATTTCGGTGCTGCTGATGTAATCGTTTCTGTAGGTGCTGATATCTTAGGAGATTGGCAAGGTGGAGGATACGATTCAGCTTATGCTCAAAAACGTATTCCTAAAAATGGAAAAATGTCTAAGCATATCCAAATGGAGGCAAATATGTCTTTATCAGGAGCTAATGCTGACGTGAGAATTCCATTAACTGTAGCTAATCAAAAAGCTGCTTTAGTTAAGTTATACAATGCTATCGTAGGAGGAAGTGCTTCTGCTCCAGCTGTAGATAAGTACGAAGATGCTATTAAAAAAGCAGCTAGTCAACTTAAATCTGCTGGAAATAAAGGAGTTGTTGTAACAGGTCTTGATGATGTAAATGCTCAATTATTAGTATTTGCAATCAACGAAGCGTTACAGTCAGAAGCTTTCTTACCAGAGCAAACAAAATATGTTAGACAAGGTAATGCTACTCAAGTAGGACAATTAGTAAAAGATATGAACGCTGGTAAAGTTCACACGTTGATTATGTCAGGTGTTAACCCAGTGTATACTTTAGCTGATTCTGCTGCTTTCGTAGAAGGATTGAAAAAAGTAAAAACTTCAGTTTCTTTCTCATTGAAAGAAGATGAAACAGCTTTACTTTCTACTGTTGCTGCAGCAGCTCCACACTACTTAGAGTCTTGGGGGGATGTAATGATCAGAAAAGGTCACTACTCTGTAACTCAACCTACAATCCGTCCATTGTTTGATACTAGACAATTACAAGATTCATTATTATTATGGTCAGGAAGCAATACTGCATACTATGACTATGTTAAGAATGTAGGTAAGTCTTATGTAGCTGATAAAACTTGGAATCAATTAGTACACGATGGTTTTGCTGTTGTTGGAACAAACTCTAAAGTAAGTGCTTCTGCTGATTTTTCAGCTGCTGCATCTGCATTAGCTTCTGCTAAGAAAGTAGATGGTTTAGAGTTAGTATTCTATACTAAAACTGGTATGGGAGATGGACAACAAGCTAATAACCCATGGTTACAAGAGTTCCCAGATCCTATCACTCGTGTATCTTGGGATAACTACGTAACTGTAGCTCAAGCTGATGCTGAGTCATTAGGAATCAAGAACTACCACGTTGCTAATGGAGGTCTTAATGGTAGCTATGTGACTATCGAAGCTAACGGTGTTAAATTAGAAAAAGTGCCAGCTCTTATCCAACCAGGACAAGCTCAAGGAACTATCGGTTTAGCATTCGGTTACGGTAGAAAAGCTGCATTAAAAGAAGAAATGCAAGTAGGTGTTAATGCTTACACATTATACAAAGACTGTAATGGAGTACAAGGTGCTGCAATTACTCAAGTAGGTGGTGATCACGAGTTCGCTTGTGTTCAGTTACAAAACACTTTAATGAGTAGAGGTGATATCTTAAAAGATACTACATTAGAGATCTTCAATACAAAAGATGCTGAAGACTGGAATATTAAACCTGTGGTTTCTTACGATCACCAGACTGTACAAGCTTCTACTATTGATATCTGGGAATCATTTGATAGATCAGTTGGACATCACTTCAACTTATCAATTGATTTAAATGCATGTACTGGATGTGGTGCTTGTGTTATCTCTTGTCACGCTGAAAATAACGTACCTGTAGTAGGTAAGTCAGAAGTGAGAAGAAGTAGAGATATGCACTGGTTACGTATCGATAGATACTACTCTTCAGAAGATACATTCGCAGGAGATATTGAGAAAAAAGTTAATGCAAGTGGATTCGGAGAATACCGTGAAGTGTTCCAAGAATTAGAACATCCAGCTGAAAACCCACAAGTGGCTTTCCAACCTGTAATGTGTCAACACTGTAATCACGCTCCATGTGAGACTGTGTGTCCAGTAGCTGCTACATCTCATGGTCGTCAAGGACAAAACCATATGGCTTATAACCGTTGTGTTGGTACAAGATACTGTGCAAACAACTGTCCTTACAAAGTTAGACGTTTCAACTGGTTCTTATATTCTCAGAACGATGCTTTCGATTACAACATGAATGATGATTTAGGACGTATGGTATTAAACCCAGACGTTGTAGTTCGTTCAAGAGGGGTAATGGAGAAATGTTCATTATGTATCCAAATGACTCAATCTACAATCTTAAAAGCTAAGAATGAAGGTAGAGCAATTCGTCCAAATGAATTTGAAACTGCATGTTCTGCAGCTTGTTCAAGTGGAGCGATGGTATTTGGTGATGTAAATGATAAAGAGTCAGAAATTACTAAATTAGCTGAGTCAGATAGAGCTTACCATTTATTAGAGCACATTGGAACAAAACCAAATGTATTCTATCACGTTAAGGTTAGAAATATCTAGTTAAAAGAATTATTAATTAAAGAAACATATAAAGGATTATGTCGTCACATTACGAAGCACCCATTAGAAAACCTTTAGTTATTGGTGAGAAATCATATCACGATATAACTGTGGATGTGGCTAGACCTGTAGAAGGGAGAGCGAATAAACTATGGTGGAGAGTTTTTACTTTAGCTTTATTAGCGTTTCTATGGGGAGTAGGTTGTATGGCTTACACTGTAGGTACAGGTATTGGAACTTGGGGATTAAATAAAACCATTGGATGGGCTTGGGATATTACCAATTTCGTTTGGTGGGTAGGTATCGGTCACGCTGGTACGTTAATTTCTGCAGTATTATTATTATTTAGACAAAAATGGAGAATGGCGATCAACCGTTCTGCTGAGGCAATGACAATTTTCTCAGTAGTTCAGGCTGGTTTATTCCCTATCATTCACATGGGACGTCCATGGTTAGCATATTGGGTATTACCTATTCCTAACCAGTTCGGATCGTTATGGGTTAACTTTAACTCACCATTATTATGGGACGTATTCGCGATTTCTACGTATTTATCAGTATCATTAGTTTTCTGGTGGACTGGTTTACTACCTGACTTCGCTATGTTACGTGATAGAGCTATAACGCCATTTACAAAAAGAATATACTCAATCTTATCATTTGGTTGGTCAGGTCGTGCAAAAGACTGGCAACGTTTTGAGGAAGTGTCATTAGTATTAGCTGGTTTAGCTACTCCTCTTGTACTTTCTGTACACACGATTGTATCTTTTGACTTTGCCACTTCAGTTATTCCTGGATGGCACACTACAATCTTACCTCCATACTTCGTAGCAGGAGCTATCTTCTCTGGATTCGCAATGGTAAATACCCTGCTTATCATCATGAGAAAAGTTTCTAACTTAGAAGATTATATTACTGTACAACATATTGAATTAATGAACATCATTGTAATGATCACTGGTTCTATCGTTGGGGTAGCATATATTACTGAGTTATGGGTTGCTTGGTATTCAGGAGTAGAGTATGAACAATACGCTTTCTTAAACCGTGCAACAGGACCTTACTGGTGGTCTTACTGGTTAATGATGACTTGTAACGTAATTTCTCCACAGGTAATGTGGTTCAAGAAAATTAGAACTAATATCTTAGCATCGTTTGTTATCTCTTTAGTAGTAAACGTGGGGATGTGGTTTGAGCGTTTCGTAATTATCGTTACATCATTACACAGAGATTACTTACCATCTTCATGGACAATGTTCCAACCTACATTCGTAGATGCTGGTATTTACATCGGTACAATTGGTTTCTTCTTCGTATTATTCTTATTATATTCAAGAAGTTTCCCTGTAATTGCACAAGCAGAGGTAAAAACAATCTTGAAATCTTCAGGAGAGTTTTACAAAAAAGAAAGAGACAGCAAAGAGAATCATCAATCTTTAAATCATTAATATATTATGAGTAATAAAGTAATTCACGCACTATACAACGATGATGATGTGTTGTTACATGCTGTAAAAGAAACACGAGATGCTCATCATCATATTGAAGAAATCTATACACCATTCCCAGTACACGGTCTAGATAAGGCTATGGGATTAAAACCTACAAGATTAGCTATCTGTGCTTTCTTGTATGGTTTAGTTGGACTTTCTTTTGGTACATTCATGATGTATTATATTATGATTGTAGATTGGCCACAAGATATTGGAGGTAAACCAAGTTTTAGCTTCATTCAGAATATGCCATCATTCGTTCCAATTATGTTTGAGATGACTGTATTATTTGCAGCTCACTTAATGGTTCTTACTTTCTTTATGAGAAGTAAATTATGGCCTTTCAAGAAAGCTGAAAATCCTGATGTAAGAACTACAGATGATCACTTCTTAATGGAAGTAGCTTTGAAAACTGATGAAGCAGCAGCGATTGAGTTCTTCAAACAAACGGGAGCAGTTGAAGTTAAAGTAATTGAAAAGCAATTGTAGAATGAAAACGATATATAAAATAGTAGCTTTAGTAGGGGTATCAGTTTTGACTACTTCTTGTTTTAATAAAGAACGTTCAAACTATCAATTCATGCCAAATATGTATGAGTCATCTGCATATGAGACATATTCTGAAGTTCCTACTACAGTTTTTAAAAATGGTAAAGAAGGTCAGTTACCTGCTGAAGGATCTATACCACGCGGATTTTCACCTGAGGAGTATGAGAATACTACAGAAGGTTTAGCAATGGCTAGATTAAATCTAAAATCACCATTATCTGCTGAGGAGAAAGATTTAGAAAAAGGTAAAGAGTTATATACAATTTACTGCTCAGTTTGTCACGGAGGAGCTGGGGATGGAAAAGGTAATTTAGTGAAGAAAGAAAAATTCTTAGGGGTTCCTAACTATAAAGATAGAGAACTTACAGAAGGAGGAATCTACCACGTAATTACTTATGGTTTGAATTCAATGGGATCTCATGCTAACCAATTAACTCAACATGAACGTTGGTTAGTAACAGATTACGTATTAAAATTGAAATCAGAATAATAAATTGTAAAACTTATTTGAAAGTTTAGATATGTACACATTTTCAAAAAATTTGAAGACTTTTGCAATCGTCCTTATGGTTCTTGGACTTGTAGGGATTGCATATGGTTTCTTCAGTGCCCCTAAGACAACTGCTGAAGTAGAGCAGATCTTAACTGAGCAAGCTCATCATGATGGTGGTGAGCATCATGTATCTGCTGCAGACCACTCTGTGTCTGACGCTGATCATGCTGAACATCAAAAACATTTAGAACATGTTCTTGGTCAAATGCAAAATAAACCTTGGACAGCGTTATATGTAGCTTGTATTTTCGTTATGTTAGTAGCTGTTGGTATTTTAACTTTTTATGCTATTAACAATGCTGCTAGTGCTGGATGGTCTCCAGTATTATTCAGAGTAATGGAAGGATTATCTGCTTATGTATTACCAGGATCAGTTATATTCTTCGTGATTTTATTAATTTCTGTATTGGGAGGAAACCATTTATTTATATGGGCTGACCAAGCAGTAGTTGATGCAGATCCAATTATTCAAGGAAAAGCTGGATACTTAAACGTGCCTTTCTTCTTAATTAGAACAGTTATCTATTTAGCAGGATGGAACTTTTATAGAATTTATGCTCGTAAACAATCTTTAGCTTTAGATGAGAGTGGTGATCAAACTTACTACAAAAAGATATTTAAAGCTTCAGCTGCTTTCTTAGTATTCTTTATTGTTACTGAGTCTATGGCATCTTGGGATTGGATTATGTCGATTGATACTCACTGGTATAGTACATTATTCGGATGGTATGTATTCGCTAGTTTCTTCGTAACAGCTATTACAACTATCGCTTTTGTTACTCTTTATTTAAAGAACAAAGGATACTTAGAATATGTTAATACTAGTCATATTCACGATTTAGCTAAATTTATGTTTGGATTAAGTATATTCTGGACTTATCTTTGGTTCTCTCAATTCATGTTACAGTGGTATTCTAATATTCCAGAGGAGGTAACTTACTTCATCTTCAGAATTCAAGAGTATAACTTACCATTCTTCGGAATGTTAGTATTGAATTTCTTATTGCCATTATTATTATTGATCAATACAGATTTCAAACGTTTAACTTGGATTGTTGTAATGGCAGGATCTTGTATCATCGTAGGTCACTATATTGACTTCTTTATGATGATCTCTCCTGGTACAGTTGGAGGTTCTTGGTTTATTGGTGTTTCTGAGATAGCTTCACTTATTTTCTTCATCGGATTATTTATCTATGTAGGATTTAGTGCAATTGCTAAAGCGCCATTATTAGCTAAGAATAACCCATTGATTGAAGAGAGTAAACATTTTCACTATTAATATTTAAAAATAAACAAATGACAAGTTTATTAATATTAGCTGCGGTTGTATTATTAGGAGTTGCTGTATGGCAATTGACGAAAATATTTGATTTAACTCAAGTAGGTTCTCACCCTGATGATATTTCTACAGAGATCGCTAATGAGAAGGATAATAACATCAATGGTTATTTGACTTTCGCTTTCTTAGGATTCATCTATATCTTTACTATATTCTGTTTAGTTGAGTATGGAAGCTTTCCTTTGATGGATAACCCTGCGTCAGAGCACGGAAAAGAGGTTGACAATTTAATGTGGATCTCAATGGGGTTAATTTTTGTTGTTCAAATTTTTACTCAGTTCTTATTACACTACTTTGCATTCAAAGGACGTGGAATAAACGGTAGAAAAGCTCGTTTCTATTCAGATAATGATAAGTTAGAAGCTCTTTGGACAATTATTCCTGTAATTACATTATCAGGTTTAATTCTTTATGGATTATTTGCTTGGAATGATATTATGTTTGTAGATGAAGAAGAAGACGTTCTTATTGTTGAAGTATATGCTAAACAATTCGGATGGGATGTTCGTTACTCTGGAACAGATAACACTTTAGGTAAAGCTAACGTTCGTTTTATAGAAGGTATCAATTTAGTTGGGGTAGATATGTCTGACCCGAATGCTGCTGATGATAAAATGGCAAAAGAATTACACTTACCAAAAGGTAAAAAAGTAGTATTGAAATTCCGTTCTCAAGACGTACTTCACTCAGCTTACTTACCTCACTTTAGAGCACAAATGAACTGTGTTCCTGGTATGGTTACTCAGTTTGCTTTCGTTCCTACTGTTACTACAGCAGAAATGAGAGAGCGTGAGGCGATTGTAAAAAAAGTTAGTAATATTAACGATATTAGAGCTGAAAGAAGCCAAGAGTTAATCGCTAAAGGAGAAGAGGCATTAGAACCTTATTCATTTGATTATTTAATTTTATGTAATAAGATTTGTGGAGCTTCTCACTATAACATGCAAATGAAAGTTGTTGTAGAGACTCCTGAAGAATTCGAATCTTGGTTAAAAGAGCTTCCTACATTAAAAGAGCAAGTTGCTGCTGAAAAAGCTAGCAACGCACCTGCTCCAGCAGTAGAGGAAGTTCCTGCAGCAGTTGAAGAAGTTGAAACTGAAGCTATCGCTCAAGTAGGAAAATAAAACTCACATATTAAAATCAATCTATAACTATGTCAGTAGAAGGACACGAAAACAATCACGATCACTCAAATGATCATGATCATCACGATAAAGGGAACTTCTTTACTAAATATGTGTTTAGTTTAGACCACAAGATGATTGCTAAACAATACTTGATTACAGGTATTATTATGGGAATCATCGGGATTGGAATGTCTCTGTTATTTAGAATGCAAATTGCTTGGCCAGAAGAATCTTTCACAGTATTCAAATGGTTTTTAGGTGATAAAATGGCTCCTGATGGAGTTATGAAAAATGATGCTTATCTTGCCCTAGTAACGATGCACGGTACCATAATGGTATTCTTCGTTTTAACTGCTGGATTAAGTGGTACGTTCTCGAACTTACTTATTCCATTGCAGATTGGAGCACGTGATATGGCTTCAGGATTCTTAAATATGTTATCTTATTGGTTATTCTTCATCTCTGCAGTATTAATGATTATTTCATTATTTGTAGAAGGAGGACCAGCATCTTCTGGATGGACAGTATATCCTCCGTTGAGTGCATTACCACAGGCTATTCCTGGTTCAGGAATGGGGATGACATTATGGTTAGTATCTATGGCAATCTTTATCGCATCTTCTTTAATGGGATCGTTAAACTATGTTGCTACAGTAATTAACTTAAGAACTAAAGGAATGTCTATGACAAGATTACCATTAACAGTGTGGGCTTTATTTACTACAGCTATTATTGGTATCGTATCATTCCCAGTTTTATTATCAGCAGCTTTATTATTGTTATTCGATAGAAGTTTTGGAACATCATTCTTCTTATCAGATATTTATTTAGCTGGAGAGGTATTACATTACCAAGGAGGTTCTCCTGTATTATATGAGCACTTATTCTGGTTCTTAGGTCACCCTGAGGTATATATCGTAATTTTACCAGCGATGGGTATTACGTCAGAAATTATTGCTTGTAACGCTCGTAAACCAATTTTCGGTTACCGTGCGATGATTGCTTCTATCTTAGGTATTGCTTTCTTATCAACAATTGTATGGGGACACCACATGTTCGTATCTGGTATGAACCCATTCTTAGGATCTGTATTTACATTTACTACATTGTTGATTGCTATTCCTTCTGCAGTAAAAGCATTCAACTATATCACTACAATTTGGAGTGGTAATATCCAAATGAACCCTGCAATGTTATTCTGTATTGGATTCGTATCTACGTTTATTACAGGAGGTTTAACAGGGATTATTTTAGGAGATTCAACATTAGATATCAACGTTCACGATACATATTTCGTTATTGCTCACTTCCACTTAGTAATGGGTATTTCTGCTCTTTACGGAATGTTTGCTGGTATCTACCACTGGTTCCCTAAAATGTTTGGACGTATGATGAACAAAAACTTAGGTTATATCCACTTCTGGGTAACTGCAGTTTGTGCTTACGGAGTATTCTTCCCAATGCACTTCATCGGATTAGCTGGTTTACCACGTCGTTATTATTCAAATACTGCATTCCCATTATTTGATGAGTTCTACGATGTAAACGTGTTAATTACAGTATTCGCTTTAGTAGGATCTGCTTTCCAATTAGTGTTCTTATGGAACTTCTTCTATAGTATTTTCTATGGTAAGAAAGCTACTCAGAACCCTTGGAGAAGTAACTCTCTTGAGTGGACTACACCAGTTGAACATATTCATGGTAACTGGCCTGGTGAATTACCAGTTGTTTACAGATGGCCTTATGACTATAGTAAACCTGGATTACCAGAAGATTACGCTCCTCAAAACATGCCATTCGTTGCAGGTGAAGAGGAATTACATCACTAAGATTATATTTCTTATAGATATTAAAAAGTCATCCGAAAGGATGACTTTTTTTGTTAGTGTAGACTCTGATATTTGAATTATATTTGTACTATGAATGAGAATTTAAACCCAACTAATAAGCACTTTTCTTCTGATGAATTAGATGTTGAGAAGAAGTTACGCCCGCTGTCTTTTGATGATTTTGCTGGGCAAGATCAGGTATTAGAGAATTTAAAGATTTTCGTTGAAGCTGCTAATCAAAGGGGAGAAGCTTTAGATCATACTTTGTTTCATGGACCTCCAGGACTTGGTAAGACTACGTTAGCTAATATTTTAGCTAATGAACTTGATGTGGGAATTAAGATCACTTCTGGGCCAGTTTTAGATAAACCAGGTGATTTAGCTGGATTATTAACTAATCTTGAGGAACGTGATGTTTTATTTATTGATGAGATTCATCGTTTAAGCCCTATAGTAGAAGAGTATTTGTATTCTGCTATGGAGGACTTTAAGATTGATATTATGATAGAGTCTGGTCCGAATGCACGTACGGTTCAGATTCATTTAAATCCTTTTACATTAGTAGGTGCGACTACTCGTTCTGGTTTATTGACTTCACCTATGCGTGCTCGTTTTGGTATTCAAAGTCGCCTTCAGTATTACAATAAGGAACTATTAGCGACTATTATTGAACGTAGTGCTTCTATATTAGGTGTTCATATTGATCTAGAAGCTGCTATAGAAATAGCGGGAAGAAGTAGAGGAACACCTCGTATTGCAAACGCATTGTTGAGACGTGTACGTGATTTCGCACAGATAAAAGGGAATGGTGATATTGATATCGAGATTTCTAAATACGCCTTAAATTCATTGAATGTAGATTCTTTTGGATTAGATGAAATGGATAATAAGATATTGAGTACGATTATTGATAAGTTTAAGGGAGGACCAGTAGGATTATCTACCTTAGCGACTGCTGTTTCTGAGAATGGTGAAACAATAGAGGAAGTTTATGAGCCTTATTTAATTCAAGAAGGTTTTATTGTTCGAACTCCAAGAGGGCGTGAGGTAACTGACAAAGCTTATAAACACTTAGGTAGAGAAAGAATTCATCCACAAGGTGGGCTTTTTGATATGTAGTGGTCATAGAAGTGATTAAATGATTGAAAATAAAAGTAAATATTCTAATATTATAAAAGCCGAGGCCAAACGCCTTGGCTTTTCGTCTTGTGGTATTTCTAAAGCTGATTTCTTAGAAGTAGAGGCTCCTCGTTTAGAGCAGTGGTTGAATAAACAGATGCATGGGCAGATGTCTTATATGGAGAATCATTTCGATAAACGCCTTGATCCTAGACTACTTGTTGAAGGAGCAAAAAGTGTGGTGTCATTAACTTTAAATTACTATCCAGAAGAAAGGCAGGTTAGCGATAGTTATAAAATATCAAAGTATGCTTATGGAGAGGATTATCACCATGTGATTAAAGATAAGTTGAAAGAGCTTCTGCACTTTATAGAAAGTGAAATAGGGGCTGTAGATGGACGTGTATTTGTTGATTCTGCCCCTGTTTTAGATAAAGCTTGGGCAGCTAAGGCTGGCTTAGGATGGGTAGGTAAGAATAACAATTTGATTAATAGGAAAAGTGGTTCTTTCTTTTTTATTGCTGAATTAATAATTGATTTAGAATTAGAAGAAGACGGCCCTACTACTGATCATTGTGGAACCTGTACTAAATGTATAGACGCTTGTCCTACAGAAGCAATTGAAAGTCCTCATATTGTAAACGGGAGTAAATGTATTTCTTATCTCACCATAGAATTGAAAGATGATATTCCAACCGACTTTAGTGGGAAATTAGATGATTGGATGTTTGGTTGCGATGTGTGTCAAGATGTTTGTCCGTGGAATCGCTTTGCATCTCCCCATAAAGAGCAAAGATTTATTCCTAATAATGCGTTAATAGAGTATTCAAAGCACGAATGGAAAGAACTTACGAAGGAGACTTTTAATGAAATTTTTAAAAAATCCGCAATTAAAAGGACGAAATATGAGGGCTTGTTGCGAAATATGCAATTTTTAGGGGAGTGAATTTCGTAAATCCGAATTATATTACAAAAAGGTTATCTTTGTTCATCACGTTAAATGTAAATATATGAATAAAGATAGTTTACGTAGAGAAGCACTTAAATACCATGCTGAACCAACGCCTGGTAAGATACAAGTTGTTCCTACGAAGAAGTATTCATCACAAAGAGACTTAGCCTTAGCATATTCACCAGGTGTAGCAGAGCCTTGTCTGGAAATTGCAAGCGATGTAAATAATGTATATAAATATACAGCAAAAGGAAATTTAGTTGCTGTTATCTCTAACGGTACTGCTGTACTAGGACTTGGAGATATCGGAGCTGAAGCATCTAAGCCAGTAATGGAAGGAAAAGGATTGCTGTTTAAGATTTTTGCTGATATTGATGTTTTTGACATTGAGGTAGATACTACTGATGTAGATAAGTTTATCGAAACTGTAAAAAACATTTCTCCAACTTTCGGAGGAATTAACTTAGAGGATATCAAAGCTCCTGAATCTTTTGAAATCGAAAGAAGATTGAAAGAAGAGTTAGATATTCCTGTAATGCACGATGACCAACATGGTACTGCTATTATCTCAGCAGCAGCTCTGCTAAATGCAGTAGAGTTAGCTGGTAAGAAGATGGAAGAAATTACGATGGTAGTTTCAGGTGCAGGTTCAGCTGCTATTGCATGTGCTAAGTTATATGTAGCTTTTGGTGTTAAACAAGAGAATATAAAAATGTTTAACAGTAAAGGTGTTTTAAAGAAAGACGATACACGTATTTCAGATTTACAAAGAGAGTTTGCTGTTGATAATGATATTTCTTTAGCAGATGCTTTAAAAGGGACTGATGTATTTATCGGATTGTCTACTGCGGATGTATTAAAACCAGAAATGCTTTTAGGGATGGCAGATAACCCAATCGTGTTTGCGATGGCTAATCCAAGACCTGAAATTGACTATAACCTTGCAACTTCTACACGTAAGGATGTTATTATGGCTACTGGTCGTTCTGACTTCCCTAACCAAGTTAATAACGTATTAGGTTTCCCTTATATCTTTAGAGGAGCATTAGACGTACGTGCTACTAAGATTAACGAAGAAATGAAGATGGCTGCTGTAGTAGCTTTAGCTAAGTTAGCTAAAGAGCCAGTGCCAGAGCAAGTAAATATTGCTTACGGAGAGACTAAGTTTACTTTCGGTAGAGAGTATATTATCCCAAAACCATTTGACCCTAGATTGATATCTGTTGTTCCTCCAGCAGTTGCTAAAGCAGCAATGGAAAGTGGAATAGCACTTGCTCCAATTACAGATTGGGAAGAATATAAATCTTCTTTAGAAGAAAGAATGGGGTCAGATAATAAATTAGTACGTATGTTAATCAACCGTGCTAAGACTGAACCAAAACGTGTGGTATATGCTGAAGCTGACCATTTAGATGTATTAAAAGCTGCTCAGATTGCTTATGAAGAAGGAATGGTGACCCCAATCTTATTAGGAGATAAAGAAACTATTCAAGAGCTTAAGAAAGAAATAGAGTTTAATGATGATGTAGAAATTATTGATCCTAAGTCTGATGAGCAAAAAGAAAGAAGAGCTGCTTTTGCTAATGCTTATTGGGCAACTAGAAAGCGCAAAGGAGTTACTTTATACGATGCAGGTAAACTAATGTTAGAAAGAAACTACTTTGCATCTATGTTAGTGAATGAAGGACAGGCAGATGCTATGTTGACAGGATATTCTCGTAGTTATCCTAATGTAGTTAAACCTATCTTAGAATTAATACCTCGTGCACAAGGTGTAAGCAGAGTAGCTACAACGAACTTAATGATGACTAAGAGAGGTCCAATGTTCTTAGCAGATACTGCTATTAACCCTGATCCTACAGCTGAAGATTTAGCTAAAATAGCAGTGATGACAGAGAAGACTGTACGTATGTTCGGTATGGAACCTGTTGTTGCAATGTTATCATATGCTAACTTTGGGTCTGCACCTAATGCTTCTCCAACAAAAATGAAAGAGGCAGTTAGTATCTTACATGAGCAACATCCAGAGATGATTGTAGATGGTGAAATTCAGATCGACTTCGCTTTAAATAGTGAAATGTTGAAGAAGAAATTCCCTTTTTCTAAGTTAGTAGATAAGAAAGTAAATACACTTATTTTCCCTAACCTAGATTCTGCTAATATCACTTATAAAATGTTGAAAGAATTGAATAAAGCGACATCTATTGGTCCTATTATTTTAGGTTTAGATAAAGCTGTTCACGTATTCCAACTAGGTGCTAGTGTTGATGAGATGGTTAATATGACAGCTGTAGCTGTAGTAGATGCTCAAGTACGCGAGAATCGCAAAAAGAAATAATATACTGGTACTCTGAATAGTAGTTGTGCGATTAGTTATTTGTTAGTAAATAGTTAATATTTATTGTTATTTTTGAAGTAAAATTTGATATAATAATGATAGCACATATTCAAGGACGCCTAGTAGAAAAAACAGCCACAGAAGTGGTAATAGATTGCGGGGGAGTAGGATACCTTATCCATATTTCCCTGCATACTTTTTCTCAAATTGGTTCCTCAGAAAATTTGAGATTATATACTTACCTACAAATAAAAGAAGACGGACATACTCTGTTCGGTTTTATAGACAAAATAGAACGTGAATTATTTAAACTATTGATATCAGTTTCTGGTATTGGTGGTAATACTGCGCGTAATATGCTTTCATCTATTGCTCCTAAAGAGCTTCTACAAGCTATTGCTTCTGCTGATGTAAAAACGATCCAGTCTGTAAAAGGGATTGGTGCTAAAACTGCTCAGCGTGTTATACTTGACTTACAAGAAAAGGTAATAAAATTGTATAATATTGATGAAGTTTCTCCTGTTATTAACAATACAAATGCAGATGAAGCGTTATCAGCTTTAGAGGTATTAGGTTTTGTACGTAAATCAGCTGAGAAAGTTGTTGATAAGATTATGAAGCAAACACCTGATGCATCTGTTGAATTCATCATTAAGCAAGCTTTAAAAAACTTATAAATTTTGAGGGGGCAATTTCCTATATCAAAGTCAATTTTTTTTTGGCTAGTTGTTCTTTTTTTGAGCGTACATGGGATGTATGCTCAAGATCCAGATGAACAAGTAGCTGATAGTTTACAAACTCAATATGATATTGGGAAAATTGTCATACCTGATCCTAATCTTATTAAGGAAGCATATTCCTATGATCCTTTAACGGATAGTTACTACTTTACTAAAACCTTTGACGGATTTAATGTTAATTATCCTCTTGTATTAACTCGTAAAGAGTTTGAAGAGCTTATTATGCGTGCAGAGTTGCGTAAGTATTTTCAGCAGCGATTTAATGTAATGCATGGACGTGAGGAGAACGAAGAGATCAAGCGTGATATGTTACCGCGTTATTATGTGAATTCGAAGTTGTTCAGTACTATTTTTGGATCGAATACTATTGATGTTAAACCTACAGGATCTGTAGAGTTTGATATGGGAGTTCGTTATAGTAAACAGGATAACCCTGTAGTATCTACGCGTAATCGTAAGAATATGGCGTTTGATTTTAATCAACGCATTAGTATGGGATTACAAGGTATGGTGGGTACTAGATTAGCTGTGAATATTAATTATGATACCCAGGCTACTTTTGACTTCCAGAATATGATGAAATTATCTTTCGCACCAGACGAAGATGATATCGTACGTAAAGTAGAAGTAGGTAATGTAAGTATGCCTATTAGTGGTTCACTTGTTAGAGGAGCACAGAGTTTATTTGGAGTAAAGACAGAACTACAATTCGGTAGAACCACTATTACAGGAGTGTTCTCGGAGCAGAAGTCTCAGACGACTTCTATTCGTGCTGACGGTGCAGGAACATTAGAAGAGTTTGAATTAGATGCGTTAGATTATGACGAGGATAGACACTTCTTTTTATCTCATTATTTTAGAAATAACTATGATGAGGCTTTAGAGAAATATCCATTTATAAAAAGTAGAGTACGTATTACTCGTGTAGAAGTATGGATAACCAATCGATATGGACGCGTTAATCAAACAGGTAATAATGCACGTAATATTATAGCTATACAGGATTTAGGAGAAGGACAGAATAAATTAGGAAGACCTAATGCAGATGTTGTTTCTAAACCAGAGCCTGATTTCTTTACTATTAATGGAGTACCTAATGCATACCCTGATAATGCGAATAACCAATATGACCCAGGAAATATTGGGGGTAATTATTTAAATTCCTCTATTCGATTAAACACATCAGGTGCAAGTGGATTTAATGTATCTGTACAAGAAGGACGAGATTTTGTACGTTTAGAGGGAGCACGTAAGTTAAGTGCCAATGAGTTTACATTCCATCCTCAGTTAGGATACATATCATTACAACAAAAACTTTCTAATGATGAAGTTCTTGCTGTAGCGTTCCAGTACTCTATTGGAGATAAGATATATCAAGTGGGGGAGTTTGGTACAGACGGAGGTATGACGGTATTGCCTCCTGGTGTAGATGAGGCAAACCCAGATGTGCCACAGAGCCAATCGCTTATTCTGAAGTTATTAAAAAGTAATTTTACTTTGGTAGGGCAACCAGTATGGAAACTGATGATGAAGAATATCTATCAGATTCCGAATGCGATGTATATCTCACAAGATAAGTTTAGATTCAATATTCTTTATACAGATCCGAGTCCACTGAATTATATTAGTTCTGTGGATGGAAAGCCATTGCCTCCAGATGTAGAGCGCACACCATTATTAAAAGTATTCCATTTAGACCGATTGAATTATACGAATGACCCTCAGCAAGGAGGAGATGGTTTCTTTGACTTTTTGCCTAATGGAGGAATGCAAAACACGTTTGATCCTACTAATGCAGGTAATATGAATAATGGTTATGGTAATAATAACAATGGTGGCTATGGTGGTAATGGAGGATATGGCGGTAATAATGGAGGCTTTGGAAACAATGGTGGTTTTGGAAATAACGGCGGATACGGGAATAATGGAGGGTATGGCAACAGTGGAGGATACGGAAATAATAATAACCAATACAACAGCAATACATTTGATGGGATTACGATAGACCCAATGTATGGTCGTATTATTTTTACGACTGTCGAGCCTTTTGGAGAGCACTTATTTAAGAAGCTTTCAACGAATCAGTTAAGTGAAGATTATAACCAATCTAGTTCGTATAATAAGAACCAATCAAAGTATGTCTTTAGAAGTATGTATCGTACTACTAAAGCAGAAGCTCTACGAAGCCAAAACGAGAAGAATAAGTTCCAGTTAAAAGGTAAATTCTCGAGTTCAATGGGAGAAGGTATTCCTATTGGATCATTTAATGTCGCTCCAGGATCAGTTATTGTAAGAGCAGCAGGTAGAGTATTAGTAGAAGGAGTAGATTATACAGTAGATTACAGTAGAGGTCGAGTGATGATATTAGATCCAGGATTACAAGCATCTAATACACCGATCGAAGTTTCTGTAGAGAATAATACGATGTTTGGTCAGCAGACTAAGCGTTTCTTTGGAATGCACGTAGAGCATAAGTTTAGCAAAGACTTTATATTAGGAGGTACATTCTTACAGATGTCAGAACGTCCATTTACTCATAAGTCGAGTTATGGTCAAGAAGCGGTGAATAATACAATCTGGGGACTGAATGCTCAGTATTCTACTGAAGTACCTTTCTTAACTAGAATGGTTAATAAACTACCTAATATAGATACAGATGTAGAATCTAGAATTTCGTTTAGAGGAGAATTTGCTTATTTAAAACCAGGTTCATCTAAATTAGATCAGATGAATGGTGAAGCGACTTCTTATATTGATGATTTTGAAGGAATGCAATCTGTTATTGATGTTAAGTCACCTCTTTCATGGAAGTTGTCGAGTGTACCAGTAGGATTCCATGGGCTGAATGAACTAGATAGTGATGTAGATAAGGACATTGTTACATTACCAGCATATTCTTTAGAGGATGGGTATAGAAGATCTAAGATGTCATGGTATTCGATAGACCCTACTTTCTATGTAGGGAGCAAACCAGATGGGGTAAGTGAGTATGATTTATCATCTAATAGAACACGTAGAATTTATAGTGAGGAGTTATTCCCTGACAAAGATATTGCTTATGGAGAGAGTCGAGTGATTAATACACTAGACTTGACTTATTATCCAGAGGAGAGAGGACCTTATAACTTTAATAGAAGTTATCTAACGAATCCTCGCTCTTTAACACCTAGAAAAAACTGGGCAGGTATTATGCGTGGTTTAACGACTACCAACTTTGAACAAGCGAATATAGAGTTTGTAGAGTTTTGGGTAATGGATCCTTATGTAGGAAAGAGTGGTGATGCATTGACTGTTCAGAATACAGGAGAGCTTAGATTAAACTTAGGTTTTATCTCTGAAGATATTTTAAGAGATGGACATAAGCAGTATGAGAACGGACTACCTGATACAGGAGCTAATGCTGTTACAACGATTAATACTGTTTGGGGGAAAGTACCTTCAGCTCCTTCACTAGTTTATGCATTTGATAATAATGCTGAGAACAGAAGATTACAAGACGTTGGACTTGATGGTTTAAATGACGAAGAAGAAAGAGCTTTCTTTAAAGATTTTGCAGGATTTAGTGATCCAGCAGCAGATAACTTTGTACATTATTTAGATGCTCAAGGTGGAATATTAGAACGTTATAGAGATTATAATGGATTAGAAAATAACAGCCCAGCAGGCGGTGGGAGAGCAGGAAATAATCAGCCTGATGCAGAAGATATCGATGGGGATAATACCATGAATACTATTGATGCATACTTTGAGTATAAGGTAAAAGTGAAGCCTAATACTATAGTAGGTGATAAATATGTTACAGATGTCAGAGAAACTAAAGTACAGTTACCTGATGGATCTGTATCTGATGTAAGATGGATTCAGTACAAAATTCCAATTGACACTAAAGGGAAAAAAGTAGGAGCTATAGAAGATACGAGATCAATGAAGTTTATGAGAATGTATCTTACAGGTTTCGAGAAACAAGTAACACTTCGTTTTGGAACTTTAAACTTAGTTCGATCGGATTGGAAGCGATATGACAGAAACCTTATGGAAGATAATTCAGGGACTAATGATGAGAGGTACTCTAATACAGGAATCGATGTGTCTTCTGTGAATCTAACAGATAATTATGATCGTAAACCTATTCCTTATGTAACTCCTCCTGGAGTAAGAAGAGAACAGGTTTATATGAATAATACATTGATTAATCAGAATGAACAATCACTTTCATTAAAGATATATCCAAAAGATTTAAATGCTTATCCGTCAGGTTTACTTTCGAATGATGCTAGAGGGGTGTTTAAGAATTTTAATGTAGACATGCGTCAGTATAAAAAGCTGAGAATGTTTATCCATGGAGAGTCATTAGAAGGTGGCGCATCGAGACGTTTACAAGATTATGAGATGGCAGCATTCATCCGTATAGGTAGTGATGTTATTGAAAACTTCTATGAAGTAGAGATACCACTAAAAATAACAAATGGTGGAGAAACTAATCCAGATGCGATTTGGCCAGAAGAGAATGAACTAAATCTTCCTATAGACTTACTTGCGAAGTTAAAAGTGATGAAGATGGGAGAAGTATCTCGTCCTGGTTTTGACAGTTCTAAGATATTTTATGTGAATGAAGAGGAGTTAAATCCAAGTGCAGGAGATAAACCTAATAAAGTAAGACTAGGGATAAAAGGGAATCCAAACTTTGGAAAAGTAAGGATGATGATGATAGGGATACGTAATATCTCGCCAGGAGCAGAAGCCTTATCAGGAGAGTTCTGGTTTGATGAATTACGTATGTCAGACATGGATAATAAAGGAGGATGGGCAGCTACAGGTACTATTGATGCTAATATAGCTGACTTTGCCAATATCTCTTTGACAGGAATGAAGTCTACTATTGGTTTTGGAGGATTAGAACAAGGACCTCATGACCGCAGTCGTGAAGATAGAAAGTCGTATAGTGTTATGACTAACGTAAACTTAGGACAACTGTTACCTAAACGTTGGGGAATCACACTGCCATTTAATTATGTTATCAGTGAAGAGTTTATTACACCTGAGTACGATCCGATGAATCCTGATTTAAAGCTTAGTTATATCAAGTCTGGAGCGAAGACATCAGCTGAGGCAGAAGAGGCGGAGAAGAGAGCGATGGACTACACGAAGCGTAAGAGTATAAACTTTATTGGTGTTAATAAGCAGAGAGGACCAGAACAAAAGAATCGTATCTATGATATAGAGAATATTACAGTATCTCACTCGTATAATGAGGTGAGACACCACGATTTTGAAATAGAGTCAATGTTAGAACAACAAGTGAGATCATCACTTGATTATACTTATGCTTTCGAAACGAAGTCTGTAGAGCCTTTTAAAAACATAGGTTTTATGAAAGGGCAATATTGGGGACTATTGAGAGACTTTAACTTTAATTATCTACCGACTAATATATCGTTTAGTTCTAATATTATGCGTCAGTATAATAGACAAGAGTTTAGACTAATAGATGTAGAAGGGATAGGTTTAGATCCATTGTATAGAAGAAACTATTTCTTCAATTATAACTTTGGATTCAATTTTGACTTGACTAAATCTCTTCGTCTAAGTTATATCGGGGGTAGTAATAATATCGTTCGAAACTATTATGACAGTGTAAATGGAATCGTAGATAATACGAATACAATATGGGATGATTACTTTAATATTGGTGAGCCTAATCAGTTTACCCAACAGTTAACGGTGAATTATGAATTGCCTTTTAGTAAGATTCCAGTATTGTCTTTTATCCGTTCTAACTATGCTTATACAGGTAGCTTTAACTGGCAACGTGCATCAGACGCTTATTCTAATATTGACATAGACGGTATTAATTATTCTTTGGGGAACACGATTCAGAATGCGAGAACACAACGTCTGAATACTACTTTAGGTATGGAGACTTTGTATCGTTATTTAGGGTTGGTGAAAAGCTCTGATCGCAGAAGAACGCCTTCTAAAGCGAAAAAAGCAACTATCGTTCCTGGACAGAAAGTAGTACAAGCGAAAGAAGATACTAAGAAAAAAGACAACAAGGAGAAAGGGGAGCCATCTGCATTTGGTACTGCTACGAAAGATTTATTAATAGGGGTATTAACATCTGTTAAGAATATCCAGATTAATTATTCTGAGAATAGTGGTACGATGTTACCAGGCTTCTTACCTACTGTAGGTTTCTTTGGTACGTCTAAACCTGATTTAGGGTTCGTATTCGGTAACCAAGTAGATATTAGATATGATGCTGCTCGCAAAGGGTATTTAACAGATTACCCAGAGATGAATCAACCTTATACTACGATTAGTAATAAGACACTTAACCTGAATGCTTCAGTATCTTTAATACCTGATTTGACTATTGATCTTTATGCTGAACGTATGAAGTCTGATAACTATTCAGAACAATTCGTGGTAGAGAACAATGAGTATATAGGACAGGCACCTTATAGTTATGGAAACTTCAGTATGTCTACGGTGATGTTAAGTACAGCTTTCTCTAGTAGTGACTTAATGAGTTCGGCTACTTTTGACAGAATGTTGGATAATCGTATTATCGTAGCAAATAGATTAGCTGTAGAGCGCGGTATTGATATTACTAATCCAGCCAACTTAGATAGAGAAGGATTCCCTATAGGGTATAGTAAAGGAAGTCAGTCTGTATTATTACCATCTTTTGTGGCGGCGTATACAGGTAAAGATGCAAATAAGGTTTCGACAGGATTGTTTAAAGGAATGCCTTTGCCTAACTGGAACTTGAAGTACAGAGGACTGATGAGAATAGGATGGTTTAAAGATAATTTCAAGAACTTCTCTATTAACCATGGATATAGAGCCTCTTATACATTGGGGTCTTACAGTTATAATACGGAGTATTATAAAGCTCCGAATGAAGTAAATAAATTTGGTAATTATCCTAGTGAATATGTTGTAAACAACGCTACATTATTTGAGCAGTTTAATCCTTTGATTCGCTTTGATGTTGAGACGAAATCTTCGATCAGAATGTCTTTAGAGATGAGAAAAGATAGAATGCTATCGTTGAGCTTTGACAACAATTTATTGACAGAGACGAATGGAAATGACTTTGTATTAGGACTGGGGTACCGTGTAAAAGACGTAGGATTTAACTCGATGTATGCTAACAATGGAATGGGAGGAAGAATCGCTAGTGATATTAATATTAAGGCAGACTTCACATTGACGAAGAGAGAGACAGTAGTGCGTTATTTAGATTATGGAAACAGCCAGACTGGTGGAGGACAAGATATGTGGTCGTTAAGATTGACAGCAGATTATATGTTGAGTAAGAACCTTACAGCGATCTTCTTCTATGACCATTCATTCTCTAAAGCCGTTATTTCGACTATGTATCCAATCACGAATATTCGAGCAGGTTTTACAATGCGATATAATTTTGGAAATTAACGGATATTGGTTCCACATTATGTAATAATATTATACATTTGCTAAAAACTTATTATAATGAATATACCAGCTAATTTAAAGTACACTAAAGATCACGAGTGGGTAGCTATCGAAGGAGATGTTGCTACAATTGGAATTACTGACTTCGCTCAGAGAGAACTTGGAGATATCGTTTATGTAGAAGTTGAGACATTGGATCAAACTTTAGATAGAGATGAAGTTTTCGGAACTGTA
Source organism: Myroides sp. ZB35 (assembly GCF_001865835.1). Lineage (NCBI taxonomy): Bacteria > Pseudomonadati > Bacteroidota > Flavobacteriia > Flavobacteriales > Flavobacteriaceae > Myroides > Myroides sp. ZB35. The sequence continues at coordinate 1,783,573 of NZ_CP017769.1, forward strand.
GAAGCAGTAAAAACCGTTTCTGACTTATTCTTACCATTGTCAGGAGAGGTGATCGAGTTTAACGAAGGTTTAGATACAGAGCCAGAGTTAGTGAATACTGATCCTTACGGAGCAGGATGGATGATTAAAGTAAAAGTGTCTAATATGGATGAAGTATCATCTTTATTATCAGATGCACAATATAAAGAATTGATTGGGGCGTAAAACTTTTTTTGTATTAGGAATACTATGGACAGGTCTTGTGTTAGCAGGTTGCCTGTTGGATAGTGATACTATTGCAAAAGCACCAAGATTTGATATCCCATATAAAGACAAAGTAGCACATTTTACTTTTTATTTTGTATTTTCCATAATTTGGTTTGTATATTTAGTGAAAAGTAAGCCAAATAGGTCTAGAATTTGGGTAAGTATTCTTATCTTTACTATTGCTAGTTTAATGGGAGCCACTGTAGAGTTATTACAGTATTACTTCACTTCTTCGAGAAGTGCAGAATGGGCTGACGAATTAGCAAACTGTCTAGGTAGTTTATTTGGGGTATTACTATGTTTGACTCTTTTTAGAAGAAAGAAATAAGATTTAAAAATGACCCCATCATGGGGTCATTTTTTTTGTTTTAAATATATTTAGATTATGAGAGACTTAAGGGAATTTATGGATTCTACTTATTTAAAATTAGCTGATCAAGCTGGTTTAACTGAAGTAGAAAATAATCAGGTAGTAGCTGATTTAATTCAAGAAGCAATTGATGAGAAATTTAAATTAGCAATGATTCGCCCTGATCAAGTAAAGATGGGACGAAAAATGGTGGATGCTGCTAACTCAAAGGTGGCGATCGGTACAGTTATAGATTTTCCAGAAGGGAACCGCGGTCTAGAGGCGAAGTTAGCTGAAGCTAAACAAGCCATTGCTGATGGGGTGGATGAAATCGACTATGTAGTTGATTATACTGCTTTCCAAAAAGGAGAAGTAGAACAAGTAAAAAAAGAAGTAGCAGAGTGTACGAAGCTAGGTCTTGATGCTGGAAAAGTAGTGAAGTGGATTATAGAGACTGCTGCTTTGACAGATAATCAAATTGTACAGTTGACAGCATTGATTAAAAATGTAGTGTTATCAAAGTTCAATGAGAAAGATTATGATAAAGTGTTTGTAAAATCTTCTACAGGATTCTATAAAACAGAAGGTGGTAAGCCGAATGGTGCTACACTAGAAGCAATGATTTTAATGTTAGAGAACGCTGGGCCTCTACCTGTAAAAGCTTCTGGAGGAGTACGTGATAAAGACTTCGCGATCAAATTAATTGATTTAGGAGTGAAACGTCTAGGAACTTCTTCTGCTAAGATCATTGTTGACGGATCAGGTACAGTAGATAATTACTAAGATTACATTTTAGTTCTATATAAGAGCATCTAGTTTAGATGCTCTTTTTTTGTGCCTTGTTGTGAGATGCTTTTTTGCGATTTTAAGGAGTTTTATCACAAGTACTAGGTAAGGGCATTGAATGTTTAGATAGGCTTTTAAACTTATTGTTTTTGATTAGAAATAGCGAAGAGAGTTATAATATCGTATATGCATAAGGAATCATTATGGGTACGATGAGATGGTTATGGAATAATGATAGGGTAGTGATCGCATTAAAACTAGCCAAAAATATGCGAGCAGTATGGCAACACTATGCGACCACTATGCGATAACTGCCGATTAGAAAGGTTTAAGTTGTAAATAAGTGGATTGTTGTTTTTTTTGTAATGCTGTTTATTTATGCCTGTTTTTGAATTGATAATAAAGCTGCATAGCGTATTAATGTTGGAATGAATAGCGTTGTATTTTTTCTAAAAAGGTGTTTTGTTATCAGGATTACTTTGATGGGATGGTTGCATTCTATTTTATTGTTGTTGAATAACTATAATGCCTTGTAGAGTTTTTATTTTTTAGTCAGAAAGGAGATAACTTTGGTTCTGTTTTATGGGGTGTTTTTTGAAGAGGATTATCCTTTTGTTTCTATATTTTAGTGTTGGAATTTAGAAAAAGAGAAGAATACAAGTTGTATTATTTTGGTTGTGAATTGCATTAAATTGACTTAGTAGTTGTTGGTATAAGAGTAAGAATTGTTAAAAAACGTATTTAATTCGTTTTGATAGTCATAGCAATCTTAGTTGTTTGTGATTATCATCAATGTTTCTTTTGTGAAAGTGCTGATTTATTTGAATGTTTTTTTTTTAGAACACTAAAGACTGAGGATATTTAAAAAAAGGTTATATTAAAGGCTGTAACGTTTGTTTTTAGGTATTGTTTTAAAAATTGAACTATATTTGCACATCATTAAAAACAAATGAAAACAGCTTTGAATTTATCGTCTGAAAAAAATACGTCAACTTCTGTGTTGACGGAGTTTAAAGAAATGACTAAAATGGGGTTGGCACTCAGCGTAGTTTTTTCTACCATAGCTGGTTACTTTTTAGCTATACCCGATTTAGGAAGTATTGACATTCTTACAGTACTAGCTCTTGCTATAGGAGGATACTGTATGGTAGGTGCTTCTAATGTATTTAATCAAATTATAGAGAGAGAGCTAGATGCGAAGATGACTCGTACTATGAATCGTCCTATCGCGTCTGGAAGAGTTAAGCCTAGTGCAGCTTTTATTTTAGCTTGTACGCTTACAGTATTAGGTATCGCTATCCTTTATGTAGTGAATCCTAAGACGGCTATGTTCGGTGCTATCTCTATCTTTTTGTACACGAGTGTATATACACCGTTAAAGACTATTACCCCTCTATCAGTTTTCGTAGGAGCTTTCCCAGGTGCTATTCCTTTCATGTTAGGATGGGTAGCGGCTACTAATAACTTTGGTATAGAGGCAGGAACATTATTTATTATTCAGTTTTTCTGGCAGTTTCCACACTTCTGGGCTATAGGATGGTTCTTATACGATGACTATAAAAAAGGAGGGTTCTCTATGTTACCAACAGGAGAGAAGGATTCTAAGACTGCAACACAGATTATCTTATACACGATTTGGTTAATCATTGCATCTGTATTCCCTGCATTTGGAGTTACAGGTAGATTATACCTAACACCTGTATCAGCTGTACTAGTGTTATTAGCAGGATTATGGATGTTATGGGCAGGAATAAAACTGTATAAGAAAAGAACAGATAAGGCAGCACGTTCACTGATGTTAGTGAGTGTGACGTATATTTCGCTAATACAGATAATCTATATACTTGATAAAATTTTAAGATAACAATAAATGGATATAACAGCTCAAGAACAATACGAAAGAAAAGGAAAGGCATTAAAGGTGATGATGCTTTTCGGGATAGGTAGTATTATGATGGTCTTCGCTGGTCTAACGAGTGCTTATGTAGTAAGTAAGTCACGTCCAGACTGGTTAGCAGAGTTTCAATTGCCAAATTCTTTTTTATATAGTACATTAGCAATCGCAATAAGTAGCGTTACTATGCACTTAGCATATAAGGCTATAAAACAAAATGATCGCAATAAAACAACTACTTATCTAGTTTCTACTTTGATATTAGGATTGTTATTCGTTTTTTTGCAGTTCAAAGGCTTTAATGAGGTAATATCTATGGGATATTTCTTCACTGGGAGTGAGAGTACGATTACGACATCATTTTTATATGTGATCGTAATAGTGCACATCGCTCACTTAGCTGGAGGGGTTTTATCACTATTGTATGTAATTTATAATCATTTTAAACAAAAGTATAATTCACAGCAATATATTGGAATTGAATTGTGTGCATGGTTTTGGCACTTTTTGGATTTATTGTGGATTTATTTGTTTTTATTTTTTACATTCTTTAAATAAAAAAAATAAACTAAATTTGAAAACTTTATAACTAACAACATTTTATGGGAGCGACAGTTACTACAGCAGCTACTAAAGAAACTACTTGGGGTGGAGGAAATGAGCCTCTTAAAGTAAGCTATGGTAAAATGATGATGTGGTATTTCATATTATCAGATTCATTAACTTTTTGTGGATTCCTTGTAGGATACGGGTTTACTCGTTACAAATTCATGGATACTTGGCCGATTGCGGACGAAGTATTTAATCACTTTCCATTTTTACACGGTGTAGATGCGCCGATGTTCTATGTGGCATTGATGACTTTTATTTTAATTTTCTCTTCAGTTACTATGGTATTAGCTGTAGATGCTGGACATCAAATGAAAAAGAATAAAGTAGCAGTGTACATGTTCTTAACGATCATAGGAGGTTTAGTATTCTTAGGATCACAAGCATGGGAGTGGAAAAACTTTATTAACGGAACTTACGGAGCAGTAGAGACTCGTGGAGGATCTATCTTACAGTTCGTAGGAGAAGATGGTAAACAGATTGCATTAGGTGATTTTGCAAAAGTAGATCCAAACAGAGATGAGGCTACTTTAACAAGAGCTAAAGCTACTTGGTTTGTAAAAGGAGAGAATGCACCTACATATTCTTTAGCAGAAGTAAAAGCAGGTTTTGAAGCTAATCCTAACGTAAGAATTAGAACTCAATTAACTACAGATGCTAAGCACAAAGAAATTTTAACTAGAGAGCAATCAGTTAAACGTTTAGAAGATGCTGTATTAGTAGTAGAAGGAGCTAACTTAATCCGCAATGAGTACGGACATAAAGTATTTGCAGATTTCTTCTTCTTCATTACTGGATTCCACGGATTCCACGTATTTACAGGGATTTTAATTAATGTAGTAATTTTCTTCAACGTATTATTAGGAACTTACCAAAGAAGAGGTTCTTACGAAATGGTTGAAAAAGGAGGATTATACTGGCACTTTGTGGATTTAGTATGGGTGTTCGTATTTACATTCTTCTATTTAGTTTAATTTTAAAAATAAAGTAAAATGGCAGCAGAAGGAGCACATCATTCAAATACAAAGAGAATATGGACAGTATTCGTAATCATGTCTGTAGTTACTCTAGTAGAGGTTATCTTAGGTATTATTAAACCAGAATCTCTACATCACGTACATATTTTTGGATTGAGTTTATTGAACTATATCTTCATTATCTTAACGATTGTTAAGGCATACTACATTATGTGGGCGTTTATGCACTTAGAACAAGAGAAATCGGCATTCAGATGGTCTGTAGCTGGAGTTCTTACTTTCTTATGTGTGTATTTAATCACTTTAGTATTGACAGAAGGTAATTACATCTTCGATGTATTCCAAAACTCACAATATAAGTGGATATTTTAATAACATATTATTATATATTTTAAAGGCGGTTTATTGACCGCCTTTTTTTATTTTTGTTAGTTAGTCAACATTGTGTAAAAATGAAAAAATATTTAATTCTAACGTTGCTGTTTGTGATGCCTATTTGTGCATACTTATTCTTTGCAACAGGTGTTAATCAATTTAAGCGTTTGCCTATAATTACTGAAGGTGTTCAGGATTTTCCGAAAGGAACTTCGTCCTTGGAGAAGATGCCTTCTTTAGACGGTAAGATTACCGTATTAGGTTTCCCAGGAGCGCATTTGTTCCGTGATCGTGGAGATGCCTTTAATTTAAATCAGAAGATATATAAGCGATATAAAGATTTTGAAGATTTTCAGTTGGTGATGGTATTGCCTTATGGAAGTGAGGAAGCCGCTCAGAAGGTAGTGGATGAGTTAAGCCCGATCTCTGATATGTCTAATTGGAATTATCTATTCTTAAAACCAGAGGAGATACAAGAGTTCTTTAATTCATTGGGTCTTGTTGGCAAGTTAGATAGTGACTTAGCTAGTAGCAATGTATATCTAGTGGATAAAGACCGAAATGTACGTGGGCGTAAAGGAGAGAATAAAATAGGGAATTATGAGTATAAGGAAGGTTACTCAACGATATCAGCAGCAGAGTTAAATAATGATATGATGGATGATGTAAAAGTGCTTTTAGCTGAGTATCGATTAGCATTAAAAAAATATAAACGAATTAATACAAACGAATAATATGAAAGACAAGTCGTATATCTGGATCTCACTTATTATTTTAATATTTGGAATTTGGGCTGTGCCTAAGATTATTAAAAAGTTTGAGAAAGCTGATTTAGAAATTATAGGTACTGCACCTAAGTTCGAATTAGTGGATCACAATAATAAAACGATTACAAATGACAATTATAAAGGTAAAGTATATTTAGTAGAGTTCTTCTTTGCTAACTGTCCTACTATCTGTCCTATTATGAATGCGAATATGTTGAAAATACAAGATACATTCTATGGAAAATTAGATTTTGGTATTGCTTCTATTACGATAGACCCTACTCGTGATACTGTAGAGGCTCTACATGCTCATGCAGAAGGATTAGGAGTGAAGAATCCATATTGGCATATGATGACGGGAGATGCTAAGTATATTTATGATTTAGCGAAGAAGTTTAATTTATACACAGGAGTTAACCCTGATGCACCAGGTGGTTTTGAACATTCAGGTTTATTTGCCCTGATAGATAAGGAAGGGAATATTCGTTCTCGTAAAGATGAGCATGGTAATCCTGTAGTTTATTACGATGGGACCAGTGATGAAGGTGTTGCTTGGTTAAAGGAGGATATAAAAGCATTATTAGAAGAATAATATTATTAAAATGGAAAACAATATTGAACAAAAGTACAATAAGTGGATATGGATACTTTCTATCGCAATACCTGTGGTAGTAGCTATCCTATTTGGAGTTAATCTACAGAAACTAGGATATGATGTAAAACCGTTATCATTTTTACCTCCAATCTACGCTACTATTAATGGACTTACCGCTGTATTATTAGTATGGGCAGTAATGGCTATTAAAAAAGGAAATAAGCAATTACACGAGCGTTTAATCAAATTGTGTATTGCATGTTCAGTAGCTTTTTTAGCGATGTATGTGGCTTATCACATGACTTCTATTGAGACGAAGTTTGGAGGAGAGGGAATTATACGTCCTATCTATTTCTTTATTTTGATTACCCATATTTTATTGTCTATTATCATTATTCCTTTTGTATTGTTCACATTTGTACGTGGTATATCAGGGTCTTATGAGAGACATAAGAAGTTAGCTCGTATTACTTACCCTATGTGGTTGTATGTAGCTGTGACAGGAGTTATCGTTTACTTGATGATTTCGCCTTATTATATTAACTAATACAATTAAGTAATGATGAAAAAGTTAGTTTGGGGTCTACTGTTTTCTGTATTTTTCTTTTCGGGTGAGGCATTTGCTCAGTGTGCGATGTGTCGAGCTACATTAGAGACAGAAGACGGAGGAGTGAAAGCAGAAGCTGTAAACGACGGAATAGTGTACCTAATGATATTTCCGTATTTGCTTGTTGCTTTTGCTATGTATTTTAGTTATAGAGTATATAAAAACAAAAAAAGTACAAAATCATAACAGAAAACCGCTAATAGTAGCGGTTTTTTTTATTACTTTATACTTGAGTTATAATTTATTATTAATTTCAGAAGAGTATATCGAATATGGTTAATCGCTACTTTCTAAAAGGTACTTGTATAGTACTGTGTTTATATTGTTCTTTTGTGAAAGGACAAGAACGTACTCTATGGTCATTAGAGAAGTGTATTGACTATGCAATAGAGAATAATATTCGTATTAAGCAGTATGAGTTAGATGAACAAAGCGCAGAGATTAATAAGGATATCGCGATCGGCAGTTTTATGCCTAATGTCAATCTAACTGGAAGCCATTCGTGGACTATTGCAGATCAGCCAGATCAGTTTACGGGTATGGTAGATAGTAAGACTATTCAAGCGACAAATTTAGGTCTGGGTATGAAAGTAGATTTATACGGAGGACTGAAGAAACAGAATATGTTGGTCAAGGCTAGATTATCACATCTAGCTTCTCAGTATAAGTTGCAAAAGATGAAGGAGGATATTGCGTTGAATGTGATTAATTCTTATTTGCAGATTTTGTTTAATAAAGAATTGGTAAAGACGAATCAAACGCAATTAGAATATGACAAGAGTCAGCAGGAGCGTACGCAAGAGTTAGTGAATGAAGGTGTTGTACCAGCAGGTGATTTGTTAGAAGCCAAAGCGACTGTGGCTATAGATACACAGCGATTAATTATTTCACAGAATGAACTAGTGATGGCTCGTTTAAACTTAGCTCAATTGCTTCAAATCAAGTCCTATGAATCTTTTGATATTGTAGATACGGACTATGAAGTGTCAGAGTCAAGTATGCTTAGCTATAGCCCTCAAGATATTACTAATAGAGCTACTGAAGTATTGACAGATATCAAAACAGCAGAAACGAATGTGCTGATGGCAGAAAAAGATGTAAGTATAGCTAAGTCTGCTTATAGCCCTACTCTACAAGCATTTTATAATCTAGGTACGAATATGAATTACCAAGATCGATTAGTAGGAAATCGCTTATTAGAATCTACTTCTGAAGTAGGGTATGTAGAAGGATCTAATCAGCGTGTATTGCGACAGAATAGTATGGCTGTATACGGTGGTCCTAATTCTTTTTTCAATCAGTTTAGTGATAACTTTAATTCGAATTTTGGTTTAAGTCTAACGATACCTATTTTTAATGGTTTCTCTACTCGAAATAGTATCAAATTAAAAAAACTTACGCTACAACAGATAGAGAATGAAAGAGAGGTAATTGCACTGAATTTAGAGCAGCTCGTGTTTAAGGCTTATACAGATACGGAGAGTGCTTATCAGAAGTATGAGGCTAGTAATGCAAGTCTTGAAGCAAGGAAGCTGTCTCTAGAGTACTCAAAGGAGCGTTATTCTGTTGGCTTAATTAATATCTTTGAATTAAATCAAAATCAGACTTTATTTGTGACGGCACAGTCAGATTTATTAAAGTCTAAATATGAATACATTTTTAAAACCAAGATACTAGAGTATTATTTTGGTATCCCACTTTTTAAACATTAGAGAGATGAAGAAAAAATACATCATAGTAGTTGGTATCCTTATAGTAGCTGTCTTACTTATTGGAAAGTTTGTCTTTGGTAAAGAAGAAGATCGTACTAAAGTAGAAACGATAGAATTAGAAAAGACGAATATTATCGAGACTGTATCAGGTACAGGAAAGATACAACCCGAAATAGAGATTAAAATATCTTCAGAAGTATCTGGAGAAATCATAAATTTGCCAATCAAAGAAGGACAGGTCGTTAATAAGGGAGATCTATTAGTAGTAATTAATCCAGACTTATATACTTCTGCTATGGAGAGAGTGGAGGCGATGTTAGCGACGAGTAAAGCTGGATTATCACAAGCAGAAGCTCAGTTAAAAGAGGCTAAGTCTAATTATGACCGAAATAGTAGGCTGTATGACAAGGGAGTGATTTCGCGCTCTGAATGGGATCTAGTAGTGCGAACGTATGAAGTGGCTAAAGCAGCTCAGTCTTCTGCTTATTATAATGTAGAGAGTTCTAGGGCTGCTTTAGCAGAATCAAAGGCAAATCTTCTTCGAACTACAATATATGCTCCAGCTTATGGTACAATCTCTAGAGTGAATGTAGAATTAGGAGAGCGAGTATTAGGTACACAGCAGATGGCAGGTACAGAGATCTTAAGAGTCGCTAATCTTAGTGGTATGGAGGTGGAAGTCGATATTAATGAAAATGATATCGTAAAAGTGAAATTAGGGGATGAGACAAGAATCAGTGTCGATGCATATCTAAAAAAAGAGTTTAGAGGTGTAGTTACTAGTATTTCTAATTCTGCTTCTAATCAGACAGTATCAGCTGATCAGGTAACGACTTTTAAAGTAAAGATTAAAATCTTAGCAGAATCATATGAAGACTTGGTGAAAAAGGAGATAGAGAATTACTCTCCATTTAGACCAGGTATGACTGCAGCTGTAGATATTATTACTGATGTTAAGAATGATATTTATGCGGTACCTATTAGTGCTGTGGTAATGAAAACACCTACTGATACTGTTATGAATAAAACAGAAGGAAAGAAGATATTCGATAAAGAGCTTATGAGAGAAGCTATATTCGTTAATGATGGCGGTACAGCAAAGCTTAAATTTGTGAAAACTGGAATAAAAGACGACTCGAATATTCAAATAATAGAAGGGCTTCATGCTGAGGATGTGATTATTACAGGACCATATTCGACTGTAAGTAGAATCCTTCAACATGGAGATAAAGTAGAAGTAGAAAGTAAAAAATAATAATGATAACGATTTTATCTATTGAGACAGCTACTAAGAACTGTTCTGTCTCATTATCAGTGACTGGTGAAGTAATAGCGTGTAAGGAGATAGCAGAAGAGAATTTCTCTCATGCTGAGAAGCTACACGTTTTTGTAGAAGAAATATTAAAAGAGAATAACAAGACTTTAAAAGATCTTTCGGCTATAGCGATTAGTCAAGGACCTGGGTCATATACAGGCTTGCGCATAGGAGTATCTTCAGTGAAGGGACTTTGTTATGGATTGTCGATTCCTTTAATAGCATTAGACACTTTAGAGATATTAGCAAGACAGGTGGAGGTGACAGAAGGACTGATCGTACCAATGCTAGATGCTAAACGTATGGAAGTGTTCTCCGCAGTCTTTGATAAAGAGTATAATAAATTAAGTGAAATAGAGGCAATCGTTATTGATGAAAACTCTTTTAATCAATATAAAGGAACAAAATTACATCTGATAGGGGATGGAGCAATGAAGTGTAAGGAAACATTAGGTACAGAAGGTTTTATGTACTATCCTGAGATTACATATCCTTCTGCAAGTGAAATGGGAGTGATGGCTTATGATAAGTATGTGAAAGAAGAGTTTGTGGATGTGGCTTACTTTGAGCCTTTCTATCTTAAAGACTTTGTTCTCATTCAAAAGAAGAAATAAATAATAATAAATAAGGGCTGCTAATCTATAAATTAGCAGCCCTTATTTATTGAATAATTATCTATTATAGCGCATCACTAATTTCTCTCGCTTTTAAGAGTACATAAGATGTAGCAACGGTAAAGTTATCATTCTCTACCCATATCTGTACGGTGTACGTAATCTTAGTATCTAATAACTCTCTGATTAATATTCTAGGTCTTGGTTGTGAAAGTACTTTGTCATAGGAATCTAGTTCCTCTTGTAGTTTTTCTATAAAGACTGTTGTGTTTTTAAGTAGAGTTGTTTGCACTGCTATTTCAGCTCTTCTAAGGTTGTTCTGTGTAATATTTTTAATCTTACCATTAGATAGTACTCCGTTAGGGATATACACTATATTGTTCTGATAAGTTAGTACCTGAGTGGAGAAGATATGTATGGTTAGTACTTTACCTGTTTCTCCCTGTGCCTCTATAATATCTCCTATTCTAAATGGTTTAAATAGAATAATTAATACACCTCCAGCGAAGTTACTCAATGATCCTTGTAATGAAAGACCAATGGCTAAACTCATTGCACCAATAATGGCTACAAAAGAACTAGTTTGTATACCAAGCTTTGAGGCGATGATAACAAATAAGAGTATTCGCATTCCCCAGATTAATACATCTAGAATAAAGCTAGAGAAAGTAGGGTCTATATTCTTTTTTAAGAATATTCTTTTTGCTAATCTCTGTAAGAAGCGAATAACCCATAGACCTATACCTAAGATGATAAGTGAAGTCACTATCTCAGGTATATATGTAATAATATCTTCAATGTATCTAGATAATAAAGTATCTAATTTTTGCATATTTTATAAAGTATAATTATCTATCTGTGTATGATCTGTATCAGGTGCTAAGCACGCTCTCTCTATACAAATATAATGTAAAGTCTCTTCTGTAGGTGTATACTTAGCTAAGTAAGGGACAGTCGATGGTGAGGATACTGAGAATACAGAAGCTCTCGTTATTATGTTTTCTCTTCTCGATAGATTGTGTTGAAGAGCATCTGCACCCACCCATGTTAACTCAAGTGGTTGCTCTAAATATAGTTGTAGCAATAGCCAATGTGAGTATGCTGAAGGATAATCAACAGTAGAGAGTACAGTATTCATCATATTAATTGTGAGATCACTGTAGTAACTATTCTCGTATAGCAAACCGAGTTTGTATAAATTTATAGCCATAATCGCGTTAGAAGAAGGGATAACATTATCCTCTGTTTCTATCGCTGGTGTAATAGTATCTTCTTGGTTATGCTTGCTAAAATAAAAGAACTTGCTCTCGTGATCTAAGAAGTGGTCTAAAGAGTAGTCCATAAGATTTTTGGCTTCTGTGATGTATTGTTGTTCTTCTGTGTGTTCAAATAGATAAATTAATCCTTGTATATAAAAGGCATAATCGTCTAAGAAAGCTTCTATCTTGGCATTTCCATCTTTATACGTACGCAATAGTCCACGCTCTTCACACCATAGGTTATTGTGGATGAATAGGTGTAATGCTTTAGCTTGTTCTAGATAAGCTGTGTTTTGAGTAGCCGTGTATGCATCTAATAATCCTGTGATGTACATAGCATTCCACGAAGTGAGTGTTTTGTCATCTAGGCGTGGCTTAGGTCTATTCGCTCTATACTGTCTTAGAGCTGTTTCCCATTGCTTTTTTTTATTTTCTAAGTCTTCAAGAGGGATATTATTCTCGTTAGCGATATCTATTAATTCACGGGTTTGGATTAATACATATTGGTTGTTCTCCCAATGTCCAAAAGAATTGATATTAAATACAGTACTGAATAAAGGGAAATCTTGTTGGACTAATTCTTTTAATTCTTCTATTGTCCAAATATAGAAAGCACCTTCTTCCAGCTGGTTGTGACTGTCTAAACTGTCTGCATCTAGTGCTGAATAATATCCTCCTTCACCATTAGCCCAATTGTTAGTAATAAAATTAATTGTCTTGTCAATAACTTCTTTGTAGAGTTTATTGTGAGTACGTTTATATCCATCTGCATATACAGATAACAGTTGTGCATTGTCATAAAGCATTTTTTCGAAGTGAGGAATATGCCATTTATGATCGACAGAATATCTTGAGAAACCACCTTCTACTGTATCGAATAGACCTCCCCATGCCATTCTAGTCAACGTAAGGTCTATGTATTCTAATAGTTGTTGATCTCGGTGTAATACTCCTTTTTTCTGTAAGTATATTAAATTAGTAGGCATCATGAACTTTGGCGCTCGTGTATACCCTCCATATTCCCAATCAAAACTCTTTTTCCAATTCTCTAATACAAGGTCTGTATTGAATCTAGATTCCTCTTGTGCTATAGGTGCTTGACTTAGAATAGAGATTCCTTCTTGTAGTTGAGTTGCGAAATCTAGTACAGTATCGCGTTTCTCTATATATAAACGGTGTAGTTGTGCTAATGAATCCATCCATGCTTCTTTCTTAAAATAAGTACCACCCCAGATAGGTCTACCATCTGGTAGGCAAACTACATTTAAAGGCCATCCTCCTTGTTTCGTCATAATTTGGATTGCTTTCATATAGAAGTTATCTAGATGAGGAAGCTCTTCACGATCAACCTTGATAGAGATAAAATGTTGATTCATAATATCTGCTACCTCTTGGTTCTCAAAACTTTCTTTTTCCATAACATGACACCAGTGACAAGTAGAGTATCCTATGCTGATAATAATAAGTTTGTCTTCCTGCTCAGCTCGTGTTAAAGTTTCTTTATTCCATGCTTTCCAATAAATAGGGTTATTGGCATGTTGTAATAAGTAAGGGCTTGATTCTAAGTGTAATAAATTCATGATGAGATTCTGATATTGTTGTTGCTTAACAAAAGTACTCAAATGTATTTTAACTATAAAAAGAAGCAGAAGGATTAATAACGTTAAGTTAACATAGGTGTGAATTATTATAATCAATTTTGCGGCACACTTAATTTAAATAGAATTTATAAATGGAACAGATTTTTATTGTAATGCTTATAGCCCTTGGGGTATTAGCTATTATCGATTTAACTGTTGGAGTAAGTAACGATGCGGTGAACTTCTTGAATTCAGCATTGGGTTCAAAAGCGGTTACTTTTAAGACAATTATGATTGTAGCTTCACTAGGTATTCTAGTAGGAGCGATATTTTCAGGAGGGATGATGGAGATAGCCCGAAGTGGTATATTCGTCCCTAGTATGTTCTCCTTTAATGATGTGATGGTCATCTTCCTCGCGGTGATGATTACCGATGTACTACTTCTGGATGTGTTTAACTCTTTAGGGTTGCCAACATCTACTACAGTATCTATTGTTTTCGAATTATTAGGTTCTGCAGTATGTCTTGCTGTAATCAAAATCGTATCTAATAACGATAGCTGGTCTATGTTGCCAGATTATATCAATACGGAGAAGGCCACCGAGATTGTAGTCAGTATATTACTGTCAGTAATACTTTCTTTTACGTTAGGTACTTTAGTACAATACGTTTCTAGGTTGATCTTTACCTTCCAAGTGGAACAAAAGTTGAAATACTTCGGAGCGATATTCGGAGGGGTAGCTATTACTGCTATTACTTTCTTTATCTTGGTAAAAGGATTAAAAGGTGCAAGTTTTATTACAAAAGAAACTAGTAACTGGATTGGAGATAATCAGTTAACTATTATAGGGATTAGTTTAGTGTTTTGGACTATATTCTCTCAATTACTGATGAGTATCTTTAAGTTAAATATACTTAGAGTAATTATCGTTATCGGAACATTTGCATTAGCATTGGCTTTTGCAGGTAATGACTTAGTGAACTTTATAGGTGTGCCTATTGCAGCATTCCAATCATTTGAGTTCTTTATGGCATCGGGTCAGTCTCCTGATACTTATATGATGCATAAGTTAGCAGAAGAGAGTGTAGTTGCTCCTTTCTATTTTTTAGCCATTGCAGGTATTATCATGGTGTATACTTTATGGACATCTAAGAAAGCGAAGAATGTAATCGAGACAGAAATGAGCTTGGCAAGACAAGATACAGGAAGTACAGAGGAGAAATTCTCACCTAATATTCTGTCTAAGGTTATCGTTAGAGGTATGGTGTTAATCGGTATGGGAGTGAATTACTTCTTGCCAAAATCACTACAGCTCAAAATGGATAAGCGCTTTGAGATTCCTAAGAAACCAAAGAGTAGAACTCCAAAGGATGAACCAGCATTCGATATGGTACGTGCTTCAGTGAACCTTATTGTGGCGAGTATCTTGATCTCTATCGGTACTTCTATGAAATTACCACTATCAACTACTTATGTGACTTTTATGGTGGCGATGGGTACATCATTTGCGGATAGAGCATGGGATAGAGACTCAGCTGTGTATCGTGTAGCAGGGGTGTTTAATGTGATAGGTGGTTGGTTCGTAACAGCTATTGTAGCATTTATTGCTTCTTTTGTGATCGCTTATGTATTAAAAATAGGAGAGATCTACGCTTTAGTAGGAATGTTAATTCTAGTGGGAATTTTATTATACAGAAGTAATAAAATGTATAATAAGAAGACAAAAGAAAAAGCAGATAATGAAGCGAAGTTAGATAGCGTTGATATTATGACTATCCAAGGGGTAGCTTCAGAAAGTTCTTCTCAAATCGCTAATGTGATTACAAGAGCAAATGAATTATATACTTCGGTGATAGATGGTGTGGCTCTGCAAGAATTGACAGAATTAAAGAAAAGTAGAAAGCAGCTTAAGAAGCTAGAAAAAGAAGTGGATAACTTACGTGGTAATGTGTACTTCTTTATTAAAAATCTAGATGAAACTTCTGTAGAAGCAAGTAAATTCTATGTATTGACACTAGGGTATCTACAAGATATGATTAAGTCTATCAATTTTATTGCTCAGAATAGTTATACGCATATTGACAATAACCATAAGAAACTGAAGTTTAATCAAATTAGAGATTTAAAACTAATAGATAAAAAGCTTCAAGTATTATTCGATAAAGTAATTGTACTATTTACAGAAGAAAAATTCTCTGAGATAGAAGAAATCCTACAGGAAAAAGATGATTTAATCGCTACTGTAGATAAGTTAATCCAGAAACAAATCATTCGTATTCGTACGACAGAGACAAGTCCTAAAAATAGTAAGTTATACTTCTCTATTTTATTTGAGACTGATGATCTAATCAAGTCTACAATTGGATTGTTAGAATTGTTTCGAGATTTCGAAATTGATGTTAAGAGGAAGTCATTCAAAAGAATGAGCTAATCTATATTTAATTTAAGTGAAGAAATGAGGTTGCCTAGGCAACCTCATTTTGTTTTTATGATATTTAGGAGTGTAATGAAGTAGATTTCTGATTTTCTACCTTCTACTTAGATAATAAAGCACAAAAAAAGGTAGCATTTATAATGCTACCTTTTTCTTTATATCTAGTTGTTTACTATCCGTTATAAGCTTCTACAATGATTTTCTCATCGTTAAGCATATGTCTTAGCATTCCTTCTATACCATTCTTTAAAGTGAATGTAGAAGAAGGACATCCGCTACATGCTCCTTGTAAAAGTACATGTACAATATTAGACTCCTGGTCATATTTTTGGAAAGCGATATTACCACCATCAGCTTGTACAGCAGGTTTTACGTTTTCTTCAAGGATATTAATGATGCGTTGAGACTTTTCATCTAAAGAGTCAAAGTGTTCGTCAGCTGCCGCCTCAATTGCTTTAACATCATGAATAAGCGATTCGTCTACTGCTAGATTACCATTTTCTAAGAACTCTTTGATAAAGGCACGAGTAACCTGTACTAATTGATCCCATTCGAAAGAGTCATATTTAGAAATAGAAACATAGTTCTCATCAATGAATACTTCTTTAACGAAAGATTGTTTAAAAAGCTCTTTAGCAAGAGGAGAAGCACTAGCTTCATCTATATTTTTAAACTCTACACCTTTTTTTGTTAATAATTTATTGGCAACGAATTTAATTACTGAAGGATTTGGTGTTGATTCAGCGTAAATAGTAATTGGTTGCTTTTTTATTTCTTTTTTAGAATCTATTAAGATTTTCTTACCTTTAGCCAAGAATAGTTCTATCTGATCTGCAACGGTTTCTTTTACATCATCCCACTCGACAATTGAAAATTTTTCGATGGCGATAAAATTATTTGAGATATAAACCGTTTTAACAAAAGGAAGATAGAATAATTCCTTCGCTAAAGGTGATTCTGCAGTCTCATCAATATTTTTGAACTCGTGGTTTTCTCCCTTAGCTATAAAATCTGGTAAAACAAATTTTATAATTGTTGGGTTTGACGTATTTTGAATTTGTATTTTTGACATGTTAATTTAGTTTTTTTCAAAATTAGCAAAGAAAAATGCTAAGCGTCACGAAGATAAGATTTTTAAACAATTAATTAACATTAGTAAGCACTAACAATTTAATATAGCGATAAAATGGGCAAAAGAATGTGGCTTTCATTATTTGTATTTTCAGGAGTTCTGTCAGTAGGAGCTGTAGCTGGAGGTATAAACCCTTTTGAATATCTAGTTAATAGAGAGATAGTTGAGGTATATAATGACCAAGATGAGCCAAAACCTGAGGTGAAAGTTGGGAAACCTCATGATATAGAACAGGCTCTTCCAAAGAATAGCACATCAGGGAATTTTAGAGTATTCTTAGGTGAGGCAATAAAAAACAAAACAACTGGATTAGTTGTAGATGCTGAAGGAAATGCTATTGTTCCTGAAGGATATATCTATAGTTTTCACAACACTCAAGATGAAGCTAATCGCAATACTAATAAGCAAAAAGAAATCCTTTATGTAGATAAGTTTAATCCTACTACAGCACCATTGACTAGGTTTCTTAGAGTGCAATCTGTAGTAGATGCTACTAAAGTAACGGTTAGCCCATTTTTAATTAAAGTGAAGCCAGAAGAAGGAGCTACATTAAATGATAGAGTTACAGGACGTCCTGATCAATATCAAAATGCTGATAAAGATGGTAATGCTACATTTGTTTTGTTAGAGGATAAAAACCAGTTGTACTACGGAAATTCTAATACAGAGCTTTTCAAAGTAGATGGTACTAGTAAAACGAAGCTAACAGATGCTGAGATTAATAAGTTTACTACAAATAAAAACCAATTAATTGAAGCAAAGATTGTTCTTGATGGAGAGACTGCTACACGTCAGTTCACGCTTTTTGTAGAGAAGTTAAAGGTGAGTGGCGTTAACCCAGTATTAGAATCTGTAGAAACAAGAAAAGACGATACAAATAGATATGGTGATTACGACTTGAAAAAGACAATACCAGCTTTATTAGCCACTGGAGAAAATCCAGATTATTATACGATTACTTTTCACAAGACTGCTTATGATGCTCAGAGAAATGAGAATCCAATAGATATCTCTAAACCTTATGAGGGAGCGCATGGGACAGATGCTACTGCACGCATTTTTTATAAGTTGGCTAAATCAGCTAATCCTCTTGTATCAACAAGTCAGAAAATAGTGTTCAAAGTAATAGACAAACCAATTATTCCTCCTCTTCAGAATGTTTCTTATTGTGATAGTAAGATTGCTTCATACAGTTTGACTATAGATGGTCAAACAAAAGTAATAGCTGATGGGCGTACCATAGCTACAGATGAAGAACAAGCAGCAGAAGGATTTGATCCTAAGGGAAAATATTCTATTGGATATTTTAATTCAGAGGAAGATGCAATTGCGAATACAAATAAAATAGTAGGAGTAGAGATAACAGTGAAGTTAAATGAGACTCGCAAGATATGGGCTCGTTTAACGAATTTAGAAGATAAGAATTTCAATACTGCTTTTTTCTACGCTTCTTTAGGATATGATAATTTAAAGACAGCAGAAGTGTCAACTCAAGTTTTTCATTACTGTCAAGTAGAAAATAATATAGGAGAATCTACTGTGAATTTAAGAAGATATGAGGGGACTGTAATGGGGAAAACTTCTATTACAAATACACCAAACTTAAATCCTACAGATAAAATAACAACTGTATATTATGAAAATGAAAAGGATGCAGAAGCTGATGTAAACCGTATGCCTGAGAGTAAAGTAACGGCTTACCCTATTAAGATGGGAGAAGTAAAAGGACCGATTTATACTAGAGTGATCATGACGGAAGGTTTCGATTGTAAGGCGGATAATTACTCTTCTTTTAAAGTTTCTCTTGGGGTAGAATTAGCTATAGATTATTTCCCTAAAGAAAGCACTCAACAACTTTGTATTAATACAGAGACGAATGAAATAGCTCCTGTCGTATTAAGTGTGGAGAATAAGGATGTAAAAGGTAGACCTATTGTTATAACATGGCAATATGAAGTAAGTCGAGAGAATGGGTGGATAGTGTATAATACAGTACCTGGAAGTGGGAACCAGACTTCGATTAAGATAGATAAATCTGGTAATTATAGAGCAATAGCAAGCTATGCTACTTCTCCTTATCCTGGAGTACAGTCTTGTTCAACAGAGACGATAGTATGGACAGTAAAAGCACCACCAGTAGCGGTAGTGGAAGGAGTAGATGCAACAGGAATGCTGAACAGTATGGAGATTGATGAAAAAGGAGAGACGATGGTGCGCTTAGGTGTATTAGATGGAGGAACAAGTCCTATTACAGATGGTTATGATTTTGCTATTGATAATAGTGCATTCCAACCTTCAAGTCAGTTTTATAATATACCAATCGGAGAACATATTGCTTATGCAAGAAATAGAGTAACAGGATGTTCTACATCAGTTAAATTCTCAGTGTTTGGTTATCCTAAGTATTTTACTCCTAATGGAGATGGATATAATGATACATGGAATATACCAGGTCTAAAAGGACACAATGAGGCTCGTATTTATATCTATGATCGTTCAGGTAGATTGTTAAAACAGTTAAGCCCACATACAGAGGGATGGGATGGAACATGGAATGGAAAACCGATGCCGTCTACAGATTATTGGTTCACTGTGGAGTTTGTAAATGATTTTAAAGCTCCGAATGATATGAATGGACGTAAGGTAAGTTATAAAGGACACTTTTCTTTAAAAAGATAATTAAGTTATGAATATAATAAAGAAGCGCTATTTAGCTATAGCATTATTGATTTCTCAAATTGGTTTTGCACAAGAAGGACTAACGGTAAATTCTGAATATTTAGCAGATAACTATTATCTTTTACATCCTGCTATGGCAGGTATTAAGAATAGTACGAATGTTAGATTGACTGTAAGACAGCAGTGGAGTGGTGTAGATGACGCTCCTCGTCTTATGACGATGAATGCTAGTACTCGTCTAACTGATCAATCAGCTATCGGAATTATCGGATTCAATGATAAGAATGGTTATCACTCACAGACTGGTTTTAAAGCGACGTATGCTCACCATATTACCTTTAGTGAATCACGTTATGATTTAAACCAATTGTCATTTGGATTGAGTGCAGGTTTTGCTCAGACGAAGTTAGATGAGAGTGAGTTTGGAGGATTTGACCCTAATGTAGCAGGAGGATTAGAATTAAAAGATTCTTATTTTTCAGTTGATTTTGGTGCTGCTTATCACTATCAAAATTTCTTCTCTATGTTTACAGTGAAGAATGCGGTAACGAGTTCTAGTAAATTATACTCGGATACAGAGAGTAATAACTTTAGAAAATATATTTTAGGTGCAGGGTATGCATTTGGAAATACGAGATATGGAACAGGTTGGATCTATGAGCCATCTATATTAGCTCAGTATACTGAAGAGCGTGAGGATTTTGCACTAGATGTTAATATGAAGGTTTATAGACAGTTTGATTTTGGTAAGATTTGGGCTGGAGCGTCTTTTAGATCTAACTTTAATGGAACAGACTATTTCGAGAATGGGAAATCTAAAACACAACGTTATCAATATATCTCTCCAATGCTAGGAGGAAATTATAAGAATGTTAGTTTTGCATACTCTTATACTAAATTAATGGGAGATCTTACTTTCGGTGATGGTGCTTTCCATCAGTTTACAGTAGGGTTTAATATATTTCCGAAACGTACAAGTTTAGAGTGTAATTGTCCGACTGTAAAAGATTAAATAATAAAAAAATCCCGATATTTATCGGGATTTTTTATTGCGATATATTATGATTATAAAAGAAATAAGAGGAAAATATCCTCAAATACCTGAGGACTGCTATGTGGCAGAGAATGCCACTATAGTAGGTGATGTTACATTCGGAGAGAAGTGTAGTGTATGGTTTAATGCTGTCATTCGTGGTGATGTGAATTCTATTACGATAGGAGATAAAGTGAATATACAAGATGGGGCTATTGTTCATTGTACCTACTTAAAGCATCCGACTGTGATTGGAAATAATGTTTCTATAGGGCATAATGCTATGGTACATGGATGTACGATACATGATAATGTGTTAATCGGTATGGGAGCTATTGTAATGGATAATTGTGTTGTACACAGTAATACAATAATTGCTGCTGGTGCTGTTGTTACTCAGAATACGGTAGTAGAGGCAGGTTCTATATATGCTGGTATGCCCGCTAAAAAGGTAAAAGACATAAGTGCATCAGATTTTGGGGGTGAGGTAGAGCGTATAGCAGATAATTATGTGATGTATTCTAGCTGGTACAAATGATTAATTAAGAATTAAGAATTAAGAATTAAGAATTAAGAATTAAGAATTAAGAATTAAGAATTAAGAATTTGTACAATTATATACAAGTTGTAGGTAGTATACATAAAGTCGCGGTAACGAGAACAAGGCGAATGAGAACTATAATTTATATATAAATAAAGGTCTAATACTGACGAAGTATTAGACCTTTATTATAAGTGATATTTTTTTGTCTATCCTAGAAACTCTTTAACGATATCGAAGAACATTTGTGGGTTCTCTGCATGTAACCAATGTCCTGTATTTGGAATCGTTTTAATGATTGCATTAGGGAAGTGTTCTTGGATAAGAACTTCATCCTTTTCTTGAATGTACTTAGAGTTTCCCCCTCTAATGAATAACGTGTCTCCTGTGTATTCAGCACCTTCTTCTACACCTTCACCTACTACATCTTCATTTTGATTAAAAGCATTCAGATTGAATCTGAAACCTAGTTGTCCTGGTTCTACCCAGTATAAACTTTTTAATAAGAATAGTCGTGTACCGATTTCGGGAATATGAGAAGCGATGGTTTCTTCTACTTCTTTTCGACTTGGTTTAGTAGAGAAGTCAACAGCGTTAAGCGCTGCTAATATATCCTGATGATGTGGGGCGTAGCTGCGCGGTGAAATATCTGCTACAATTAGTTTTTCTACTTTAGCTGGGTAACGAGTGGCTAACTTCATCGCTACTTTTCCTCCCATAGAGTGTCCTAATATGATAGCATCACATATAGCGTGATAATCCATATAACGAACGATGTCCTCTACCATAAAATCATAAGACCAATCGTCAGAATGAAAACTGCGACCGTGATTTCTAAGATCTAATAGGTGTACTTCGTAACCTACTTCTGCCATTTGTTTACCAAAAGTATTCCAGTTGTCAGACATTCCCATATATCCATGCATAACAATTAAAGGGATACCTTCGCCTTCTATTTTAGAGTATAATATATCTGCCATTATTGTAATTTTCTGATGTACATATTTACTACATTTTCTAATCCTAGGTAAAGAGATTCAGATATTAAGGCATGACCTATAGAAACCTCTAGTAGGTTAGGAATATTGTTTTTAAAGAATTCAATGTTGTCAAGACTTAAATCGTGTCCTGCATTAATTCCTAATCCAAGTTGGTTTGCTAATTCAGCAGCTTGAGTATAAGGTATGATAGCGTTTTCATTTCCTTTTGCATATTCAGCAGCAAAGTTTTCAGTATATAACTCAATGCGGTCAGCACCTACAACTTTAGCACCTTCTACCATTTCTAATACTGGATCTACGAAAATAGAAGTACGAATATTACGTGATTTACACTCTTGAATTACTTCTTGTAAGAATGCTTTGTGTTTAATGGTATCCCATCCAGCATTAGAAGTAAGTGCATCTACAGCATCGGGAACTAATGTTACTTGGGTAGGTTTGCACTCATATACTAAGTTTAAGAAGTTATCCATAGGATTACCTTCTATATTATATTCAGTGTAGACTACGTCTACTAAATCACGTGCATCTTGATAACGAATATGTCTTTCGTCAGGTCTAGGGTGTATAGTTACTCCTTGAGCTCCGAATTTTTGTACATCTTTGGCTACTTGCAATAAATTAGGAACATCTCCTCCTCTTGAGTTTCTTAGAGTAGCAATTTTGTTGATATTAACAGATAGCTTAGTCATAAAATTAAGTTTTAAAGACAAAAATACAAACTATAATTAACGTCTATTGTTTTATTTTTGATTATTTTGCACTTCTAAATAATAACCTTGAATTATGTTATCTCCTGACTTCTTTCTACTCACAGATTATCCTATCTGTAAATTGAATACGCTTATTAAAGATGTATTTCCTTATCTAGAAAAAAGTAATTATTCTCATCTTCCTGTGGTGAATAAAGATGAAATCTGGATTGGCAATATCAATACAGAGGATATTTATACAGCTGATCTCGATAGCACTATTCAGGATGTTATGTATGATTTAGATAAGTTCTACCTTTTAGAGTCTTCGAATTTGAATCCTTTTGATTTTTTTGATTTGTTTAGTCAGTGTGATACGAATACTATTCCGCTATTAGACGAAGAAGGTAAAATAAAAGGAATATATTCTAAAGAATATTTGTTAAATGAATGGAGTAAAACAATGTTTTTTGATGAAAAGGGTACTACTTTTGTCATTGAAAAAGGACATTTAGATTACAGCTTCTCAGAAATAACACAAATAGTAGAAGGTAACAATGCTAAAATGATAGGTCTATTACTATTGTCTAACAACAATCATAATACTCAACTATTAGTTAAAACTAATAGTGTCAATACAAAGGTTATTTTAGATGACTTAAGACGTTATGGTTATGAGATAGTCAGTACACTTTCTGAAGATACGCATATTAATGATCTAAAGGAAAGAACAGAATACCTTAATAAATATCTAAACATATAATATGAAGTTTGCGATTTATGGACAGACTGCCAAACCTATAGTACAAAATATAGTACGTAGGTTATTTAACTTATTTCAAAAATACGAAAACACAGAGGTCGTATTTGAAGAAAAGTTTTACAGTCTATTGAATGAACAAGATATTCTTGATAAAGAATACCAAACGTTTGGAACGAATAATCCATTGACTAGTGAAGTGGATTTTTTTATTAGCGTGGGAGGTGATGGGACAATGCTGCGCGCCGCTAATTTTATTAAAAATACGGATATCCCGATTGTGGGAATTAATGCAGGAAGGTTAGGTTTTTTAGCTAATGTACAACACGATAATTTAGAGGAGCATATTCCTTTGTTGTTTGAAAATAAGTTTAAGAGATCAAAAAGATCTTTGTTGAGCTTAAATTGTTTACCTCAAGAAAATAATGCTTTTGATATTCAGTATGCTTTAAACGAGGTGACTGTATCAAGAAAGAATACAACCTCTATGATTACAGTAGAAACTTATTTAGATGATGAGTTTTTAGCTACTTATTGGGCAGATGGATTGATTATATCTACACCTTCAGGGTCTACTGGTTATTCATTAAGCTGTGGAGGGCCGATAATAGAACCTGAGACGGGATGTTTTGTGTTAACTCCGTTGGCACCGCATAATTTAAATGTGAGACCGTTGGTTATCCGAGATAATTTAACAATTAAGTTAAAAGTAAGTTCTAGAGAGAAACAGTTCTTAGTGTCACTTGACACGACTACAAAAGCTGTGGACAACGATACAGAATTAATTATTACTAAAGCTCCTTTCACAGTAGATTTAGTGGAGTTTCCTACTCAAAGTTTTATTAAGACATTGAGAAATAAATTACTGTGGGGAGAGGATAAGAGAAATTAAAAAAGTCAACAAACTATATACTTTTTAAGGGTTTTCTACGTTTAGAACAAAATAGCTTAACCTCATTTGGGCAATCCGTGAGAAAAAAATAGATTTTGAAAGGTCTATATTACTATATTTGTAAATTATTTTAACAGAATGAATAAAATTCTTATATCTCTATTACTGCTACTTACAACAGTTATAGCTAAAGCTCAGATTCACGAATTCGGTGTAGGGCTTGGTGGTTCTAATTATGTAGGAGATATTGGTTCTACTCAATATATAGCACCAAAGGATATGGGGTACAATGTTTTTTATCGTTGGAATAGAAGCCCTAGGCACTCTTTTAGAGTTAGTTATTCTCACCATAAAATAGGAGGAGATGATGCTAAATCTGATATGGGAAGCCGAAAAGAAAGAGGATATAGTTTTACAAATACTGTTCAACAATTGTCGGTAGGTATTGAATTTAATTTTTTTGAATTCGATTTACACCAAGAGAATTTTGGTTTTACACCATACCTTTTTGTTGGCGTATCAGGTATAAGATATAACGATATTTACTTTAGACCAAGTACACCTGTAGAAGGATTTGAGTCGACAAGTGTAGATTTAGTAAAAGGAGGTAAGAAAAATTCAATGACTATACCTTTTGCGGGTGGGTTAAAATTAAGACTTACGCCTAAGATAAATCTGAATGCTGAAGTAGCTGCACATTATACTTTCACTAATAATTTAGATGGAAGTAGTCCTACAGAAGCAAATAAAAAGTCTTATGGTTTTGGTAAAAACGGAAATGATTGGTTTTTTTACTCAGGTATATCGATAAGTTATACTTTTGGAAATAACCCATGTTATTGTGCAGATTAAATGAATTTGAAAGAACAGATTAACACAGACAACTTACCTAATCACTTAGCCATCATTATGGATGGTAACGGTAGATGGGCAAAACAAAAAGGATTTCTAAGAACGCTAGGCCATGAGAATGGTGTTAAGTCCGTGCGTACTACTATTAGCACATGCGTTACGTTAGGAATTAAGCATTTAACTTTATATGCGTTTTCTACTGAGAATTGGAATCGTCCCAAATTGGAAGTAGATATGTTAATGAAATTATTAGTGAAGTCACTAAAAAAGGAACTCCCTACTTTTACGAAAAATAATATTAAACTTAATGCTATTGGTGATTTATCTTTATTACCAGAAAAAGTACAAGCTCAATTAAGAGACGTATTGGATCAGACTAAAGACAATACTCAAATGACTTTAACATTAGCGTTGAGCTATGGTTCTAGAGCTGAACTAATAAAAGCTGTAAAAGAAATTTCATTTAAAGTTAAAAATAACTTAATTTCGGAGGCTGATATAGATGAATCAGTTATAAATAATCATCTTTACACGAGTGATCTACCTGATGTTGACCTATTAGTTAGAACAAGTGGAGAGCAACGAATAAGTAACTTTTTGTTATGGCAAATCGCTTATTCTGAGCTTTATTTTACAGAGGTACTCTGGCCGGACTTTACGGAAGAGGAACTTTATAAAGCCCTTCTTACTTATCAGAATAGAGAAAGAAGGTTTGGAAAAACAAGTGAACAAATAAAATAAAAAACGAATCTAATGTTTCAAAAAGGTACATCTCTTTTTGCACTGTTTATTGCTGGTCTAGTATACTCTCATGTGCATGCACAGGACAGTATAAAAGCTCCTTCTTTTGAAGCTCCTAAAATCTATACCTTAGGAGATATAACAGTGACAGGAAAATATAGCTTAAACCCACAAACGATAGTTACTTTTACAGGGCTTTCTAAAGGCCAAAAAATAGCTGTGCCTGGAGAAGAGCTTTCGCAT
This sequence comes from Myroides sp. ZB35, assembly GCF_001865835.1. Taxonomy (NCBI): domain Bacteria; kingdom Pseudomonadati; phylum Bacteroidota; class Flavobacteriia; order Flavobacteriales; family Flavobacteriaceae; genus Myroides; species Myroides sp. ZB35. The sequence continues at coordinate 1,810,259 of NZ_CP017769.1, forward strand.
GCTCTTACAAAGTTATGGAAGGTTGGTTCATTTACTGATATTAACTTCTACGAAACATCTGTTGTAAATGACACTATTAATCTAGAACTAACTTTAAATGAGCTGCCTCGTTTAAAAAGTGTAAAGATTAAAGGTTTTAAAAAGGCAAAGTCTGAAGCTCTTATCAAAGAAGCAAAACTGAATAGAGGTAAAATTGTTAATGATAACTTTCTGTCTACTACTAAGTATTTCTTACTAAATAAGTATAAGAAAGATGGTTATTATAATACAAAAGTAACGTTAAATACTATTCCAGCTGACTCGACAGGCCGAACAGTAGAACTATTAGTTGGAATAGATAAGGGGAAGAAAGTTCGTATAGAAGAGATAGCTTTTAGTGGTAATACGCAATTAAGTGATAAGAAATTGAAAAAAGCAATGAAGGAGACTAAGCAACGTAGTCCTTTCAATCCATTGCGCATTTTCAAACCTTCTAAGTTTATCAAAGCTAAATATGAAGAGGATTTAGATAAGCTTGTTAGTAAATATAAAGAGAATGGTTATAGAGATGCTCGTATAATTGCTGATACAACAAGTTATAATCCTGAAACCAATAGAATAAGTATAAATATTGATGTTACTGAGGGGAATAAGTATTACTTCGGTGATATTCGTTTTATTGGTAATACTGTTTATACAAATAGCCAATTAAAACAGGTATTGGGTATCGAAAAAGGAGATGTTTATAACGGAGTCTTACTGGATAAACGTATAGATGATAAGACTGATCCTGATGGGTATTATATATCAAATGTGTATCAGAATAATGGATATTTATTCTCTAACGTAAACCCAGTTGAGGTTAGAACAGCTAATGATACAATTGATTTCGAGGTAAGAATTGTGGAAGGACCTATCGCAAGGTTTAATAATATTACAGTTTCTGGTAATGATAATACACATGACCACGTAGTTCATAGAGATATAAGAACTCGTCCAGGGGAGATATGGAGTAAATCTTTAGTGATGGAAACAATCCGACGATTAGGAGGATTAAATATTTTTGATGCACAAGCTATTATTCCAGATGTGAAAAATGCTGATCCAAACTCTGGAACAGTTGATATCGATTGGCAAGTAACTGAAAAAGGATCAAGCCAGGTTGAGTTACAAGGAGGATACGGTGGTGGAGGATTCATCGGTACATTAGGACTATCATTTAATAACTTCTCGTTGAGAAATATATTTAATAAGAAGTCTTATAAGCCTTTCCCAATGGGAGATGGACAATCTTTATCACTACGTCTACAAGGAAGTACTTACTATCAAACCTATAGTATAAGTTTCTCTGAGCCATGGTTCGGAGGACGTAAGCCTATTAACTTCTTTGGTACAGTAGCATATAGTACACAGAATCTTTATGATTATGTAAATCGTCGTACAGATAGAAGTAGAGGATTTGATATTACAACATTGCAATTTGGTATTGCTAAACAATTAAGTGTGCCAGATGATAACTTTGTATTATCTCATACTTTGAGTTTTCAATATTATAATATGAAAAATTATAATACAGGATTATTTACATTCGGAGATGGAGACTCTCGTAACTTAGCTTATCAGATTGAATTAAGACGTGATAATCGTGGTAATGACCCGATTTTCCCAACGTTTGGTTCATTCTTTAGTGTTAGTGGTAAGTTTACTGCTCCATATTCGTTGTTTAACAATGTGGATTATAAAAATCTTGGTGATCAACAAGAATATAAATTAAGAGCAAAAGCAGGAGCGATAGATCCAGTAACTGGAGCGACTATCCCTGTAGGAACTTATTTAGATTCTAGCTATAGACCAGTTAATAATTGGGAAGATGCTACAGCAGATGTGGCTAAAGTAGACCAAAAGAAATTTAATTGGTTAGAATACTATAAATTAAAATTCAAAGGAGATTGGTATACAACTATCTATGATAAATTAGTAGTTCGTGCACTAGGAGAATTTGGATATATGGGAGCTTATAACAATAATAGAGGAGTAGTTCCGTTTGAAAGATTCTATGTAGGAGGTGATGGACTAGCGAATTATTCATTAGATGGTCGTGAGGTAATTCAGTTAAGAGGATACCAAAATCAGACATTAACTCCATATAATGATAGAGGAGAACAAATCGGAGGTACTATTTATAATAAATTTTCGTTAGAATTACGTTACCCTATTACATTAAAGCCAAGTGCATCAGTTTATGTGTTGACTTTCGCAGAAGCAGGGAACTCATTTGCATCATTTAAAGACTATAGTCCGTTTGAGTTAAAACGTTCTGCTGGTTTTGGTGTTCGTGTGTTCATGCCAATGTTCGGATTGTTAGGTATTGACTTTGGATATGGATTCGATTCTGTACCAGGTACTACTCAGAAGAGTGGATTCCAAACACATTTTATTCTTGGGCAATCGTTTTAATGTACTAGTTACATCATAAAACTTGATTTAGAATGAAAACGTATTTAACTTTATTATTTAGTATTTTTGGAATAGTATCAGTAGTGGCTCAAGGTGGTAGCGCTCGTGTAGCCTATATCGATATGGAGTATATCTTAAGTCAGACACCTGAGTACCTACAGGCTACTACCCAATTAGATGAGAGAGCGAATACGTGGAAAGGAGATGTTGATAAAAAAAAGGCTGAAATCAAAAAGCTAAAAGATAATTTAGCTGCTGAACGAATTCTTTTAACTAGAGATTTGATAGAAGAGAAAGAAGAGGAGATATCAATATTAGAGGAAGAGCTTTTTCAATATCAACAAAAAAGATTTGGAACGTCAGGTGATCTGATTACACAAAAGATCATGTTGGCCAAACCAATACAAGATCAAGTTTTTGCTGTAGTGGAAGATATTGCTGAAGCTCGTAAATTTGATTACGTTTTAGATAAAAATTCTGAAGCTACTATGGTGATTGCTACAAAAAAACACGATATTAGCGACTTAGTTTTACGTAGACTAGCTACTGCCCGTAGAAAGCAAGGTATGACTAAATCAGAAGCACAAGCTGTCGAAGAAGAAGAACAGAAAGAGGATGCAATGTCTCTAAGGCAGAGTAGACGTGAAGAGCAACAGAGACGTAAAGAAGAAGCTGAACGTATCATGCGAATTGAAGAGAAGAAGAGAAAAGAAGAGCTAGCAAACGATGTTAACTATCAGAGAGAGCAAGAACTTCAGAGAAGAAAAGAGGAACAAATCAAACAGCAGATAGAGAAGCAAGAGAAGCTGAAACAAGAAAAAGCGGATAAGATCGAAGCTCAGAAGAAGTTGATTCAAGAGCGTCAACAGCAAGCAGAGGATAAACGTCTTCAAAATGAGAAGAACAGAGAGCAGGCAACTCAAGAGCGTCTAAAAATGATGGAGGAGCAACAAGCTGAGTCAGATAGACGTAAAGCAGAAAGAGATAGACTGATACAAGAGGAGTTAGAGAGAAGAAAACAACAAGCTTTAGATCAACAGTCGAAAAAATCTTCTGTGGATATCGAGAAATTACAAGAAGAACGTAGAATAGCTCAAGAAAAAAGAGAAGCAGAGCAAAAGCGTAAGCAGGAAGAGGCGTTGAAAAGGAGACAAGAGTTAATAGATGAGTCTCTACGTAAGCAAGAAGAGCGAAGACAGCGTATCTTAAAGGAACAAGAGGACCGAAAGTTATTAATCTTGCAAAAGCAAGAAGAAGCGAGAAAGAAAGCTGAAGAAGCTAATAAAAAGTAGAATAACAATAAAATATAAATCAAAAATCGAGAAAGATGAGAAAAATGAAATCTTTATTAATTGCAGCTACAATGTTTTTCGGAGTTAGTACTACAGCGGTAATGGCTCAATCTAAAGTAGCACATATCGACGTAAGAGCTTTAATGACAGAATTACCAGCGATGAAAAATGCTAATGCTGAATTAAAGAAAATAGGTGAGGGATACGAGAAAGAAATTTCTACAATGATGTCTACTTACCAAACTAAGATTCAACAATACCAAGCAGAAGCTGCTACTGCAGGAGATGCTAAAAATGAAGAAAGAGCTAAAGAAATCGATGAATTACAACAAAGAATTCAACAATTCCAAACAACAGCTCAACAAGATTACGGTAAGAAAGAATTAGAGTTAACTCAACCTATCGTAGAAAAAGCTTTGGCAGCTATTCAGAAAGTAGGAAAATCTAAAGGATTTGACTATGTATTAGATTCTTCTAATGGTTCTGGAGTTTTATTAGCTGGAGGTGCAGACCTTTTAGCTGATGTAAAAAAAGAATTAGGAGCTAATTAATTTTAGTTTAACTAGATAATCATAATCAAAACCGCTCTTGTTAAAGAGTGGTTTTTTTTATATTTGTATATGACTAAGAACAACCCTATAGGTTTATTTGACTCTGGAATAGGAGGAACAACTATCTGGCAAGAGATTAATCTCTTGATGCCAAACGAAGATACTATCTTTATAGGTGATCAGCTTTATGCTCCTTATGGAATCAAGACAAAACAAGAAATAATAGATTTATCTCTTAAAAATGTTGAGTATTTAGTCTCTCTGAATTGTAAGATTGTAGTAGTAGCATGTAATACAGCAACGACCAATGCAATAAGCGAGATGAGAGCTAGATGTCATATTCCTATTATCGGAATCGAACCAGCTATTAAACCAGCTACTATCCTAACGAAGACTTCTAAAATAGGTATATTGGCCACTAAAGGAACAATTACAAGCGACTTCTTTACTTCTAAGGTTAAGATGTATCCTGATATAGAAATCATTGAGCAAATAGGTTATAATCTAGTTAATTTGATAGAAAATGGAGGAATTCATTCTCAAGAGATGAAGGATTTACTTCGTTCTTATTTAGAACCAATGGTAGAGAAAGGAATAGATACTCTAGTTTTAGGTTGTACACATTATCCTTATCTAATTCCTATTATAGAAACTATTATTCCTAAAGAAATAAAGATTATAGATTCTGGTAAAGCAGTTGCTAAACAAACGAAAAAAATACTTGAAGAATTAGACTTACTTACAACACGAGAAAGTAAAGGAACTAATTACTTTTTTAGTAATACAGATACCTCTATTCTTAAAACATTTGTTCCTAATAATGGGATAGTGGAGTATAGAAAATTTTAGTCTATGTAAATTAAGAAATATTGTAAAAAGAGATATACCGAGTGTATATCTCTTTTTTATTGACTGTTTTTGTTGTTAGATAATCAATGGTTTGATAAAAATGCAAGATGTTGTTGATTTTTAAATATATGTGCTGTTAATGTATGCATGCATAATTCTTTTAATTTGTTAATTGTATTGTATTAAAATGAGTTTATTTGAGTTATATTTTAATAATAATTAAAAAGTGAAAATATGAATGTTAAAAATAGGCTTAAATATTTGTAAAACTAATAGAACTGTATATATTTGAAATAAACGAATTATAAATAACAGTTAATTATGATAAGAAAAATATTATCACTGTCTCTACTTACTTTGATATCGACTTCAGCTTTTGCTGGGGGGTATAGAGTTGCAATGCAAGGAAATAAACAACTTGCAATGGGACATACGGGAGTAGCAGTCATAAGTAGTGGTGCGGAATCTTTATTCTTCAACCCTGCTGCATCTGTTTATTTGGAAGATAAGTTTAATTTTTCAGGAGGTGTTAGTGTTTTAGTCGCTGATACTAAATTTCAGAATAAAACTTATGGATGGGAGAATGAAACTCGTAATCCAGGAACACCATTCTATGCATATGGTACTTATAAGGCTACTGATTGGATGACAGTTGGTCTAGCTATCTATTCGCCATACGGTAGTAAAGTAGAATGGGATAAAGATTGGCAAGGTTCACACTTAGTTAATAATATTGATTTAAAAGCAATCTATTTTCAACCAACTGTAGCTATTAAAGTTAGTAAACACTTCAGTTTTGGAGGGGGACCTATTTTCGTAAATGGTGGAGTGACATTTAATAAAAACTTGTCTCGTAGCATGACTGATGAGCAAGGAAATAGAACGAATGTAACAGTAGAAGCTAAAAACGTTACTGCTTGGGGATGGACAGCTGGATATATGGTGAATGTAGATGATCATCTAAGATTAGGATTAAACTATCGTTCTAAAATTGTCATGGATGAAAAGAGCGGTAAGTCAAAATTCTATGATGTACCAGGATATGGTCAAGGATTGTTTAAAAATGGAAAAATTAAAGCAGAAATGCCTTTGCCAGCAGAATTAGCAGTAGGGGCATCTTATACTTGGGATAAGTGGTTATTTGCTTTTGATTATAATAGAACATTCTGGAATGCATATAAAGCATTAGAGATAGAATTTGTGGATAACCCTACAATTGGAACATCTGTAAATCCTCGTAATTATAAAGATTCAAGTACATATCGTTTAGGATTACAGTATACAATGAATGATCAGTTAACACTTAGAGCTGGTTGGTATTATGACGAAAGTCCTGTACAAGAGGGATACTTTGCCCCAGAAACGCCACGTAATGATTCTCGTGCTTATACAGGAGGGTTTAGTTATAAGTTTAAGAATGGTATAGCAATCGATATGTCATTGACTTACTTACACTTTAGTGATACAAATAGTTCTTATGATTATTTTATGGAAGATGGTCAGAATGTGTCTTTTGGAGGAACTTATAAGTCTTCTGTGATTAGTGGAGGCCTTGGTGTGAGCTATAGTTTTTAATTTAATTAAAAAGAAATCATGAAAAAAAGATATTTATTATTATTACCTGCCATTGCTTTATTAGCATCATGTGAGCCTTCTATCAAAGATGAAATAGATGGAGGAACATATTATGCAGGAGAAGCTGACTTTAGTTCGTATGTAGCTGTTGGAAACTCTCTTACTGCTGGATTTATGGACGGTACTGTTTTCAAATCAGGACAGAAGAACTCATTTCCAAATATATTAGCAACCCAATTTAAAATAGTTGGTGGTGGCGAGTTTACTCAACCATCATTTGAAGATGATATGAATGATGTCGGAGGTTTATTATTTGCAGGGCAAGCGAATCCGGGCTTTCCAACAAGAATGATTGTTAATATGATGCCTGGAGCAGATGGACAAGCTATAGGGCCTCAGAATATTGATAGAGCAGTAACTATAGAAGCAACTAAGCAACAGAAAAAAGCATATCACAATGCTGGTGTACCTGGTGCTAAGACTTTCCATTTAATAGCGCCTGGTTATGGTAATCCATCAGGGTTATTAACTACTCCTGCTACCGCTAACCCATACTTTGTACGTACGGCTACAGCTGATAATGCGACAGTATTAGGTGATGCGATGAGCCTAAAACCGACATTCTTTACGAACTGGATTGGAGCTAATGATGTATTAGCATATGCTACTTCAGGAGGAGAAGGTGTGGATCAAAATAAAGCAGGGGGAACTAATCCTGCTATGTATGGTTCAAATGATATTACTCATGCAGGAGTGTTTAAGCAAGTATACGAGCAAATTACAAATACACTAACTTCTGAAGGTGCAAAAGGTATAGTAGCTACTATTCCTGATGTGACCGCTATTCCATTTTTCACTACAGTACCTTATAATCCATTATCTCCTAAACTTATCGGTGAAGGGAATATAGATCAACTAAATAGTCTAATAGGATTATTAAAGCAAATTTTAGCAAAAGGAGGTCAAGGGGATAGACTTCAGTTGATATCTAAAACTTCAGCTAACCCACTTTTGATTCAAGATAAAACTTTGGCAGATATGTCTGCTTTATTAGAAGGAGGGTTAACACAAGTAGTAGGGGCAGGTTTGTTTCCTGTAAAATTAACACCTGAGCAAATCAAGTTTATCGCGATGTCTTATGGACAAGCTAGACATGCTACTGCAAAAGACTTAATGCTGTTAACAAGTAAGGCACAGATTGGAGCTTCATTACCTCAATCAACGGGAAATCCTACAATGGATGCTATGCTGAAAAAAGGAGTTAGTTTCCCTATCAGTGATTCTTTTGTACTTAACCCTACAGAACAAGCAAATATCAAAGACGCTACAGTTCAATTTAATAGTATTATTAAAGCAACAGCTACTAGTAAAGGATTAGCTGTAGCTGATATGAATGATATCTTAAATAAAGCAGTTTCTGGACTTAGAGTAGAAGATGGTCAAATCTATACAGCTAATTATTTCCAAGGAATGGGGAATTTAAATACCGTTATGTTTTCATTAGATGGAGTACATTTAAATGGAAGAGGATATGCATTTATAGCTTCAGAGATTTTAAGATCTATTAATAAACATTATAAGGCTAGTATACCATTAGTTAATCCTGCTGTATACCCTGGGCCAACATTAATGGTTGGTAATAAGTAAAATTCTTTTTAATTTTAAACAAAAAATTAAATATGGGATTTATCATTAGATTATTAATTACTACTGGTTTAGTTGTTTTATTAGCAAATATTTTACCAGGAGTTTTTGTAGAGAGTTTTACTACTGGACTATGGGTGGCAGTAGCGCTAGGGATATTAAATATGTTTTTAAGACCTATTTTAGTGTTTATGACATTACCTGCGACTATTGTTACTATGGGATTGTTCTTACTTGTAATTAACGCAGTTATCATACAGTTAGCAGCCTATTTTGTCAATGGATTTACGGTAAGTGGATTTTGGACTGCATTACTATTTAGTGTTGTCTTGACATTTTGTCAATCTGTAGTAAATGGGTTTTTACAAAAAGATGAGCCTAGAAGAGGATAAAAAAATTAATAGTTGAAATACAATTACTTAAAAAGTTGTTTGGGTTGTAAAAATAATATATTTTTGCAACCCAATTTTATATGTAAATACATCAAAAATGAATATTACAAGAAATAATGTAGATGCTCTTAATGCAATCGTAACTATTGAGCTTGCAAAAGAAGATTACCAAGGTAATGTAGATAACGTTTTATCTAACTACAAAAAGAACGCAAACGTTCCTGGATTTAGAAAAGGTGCAGTTCCAATGAGTTTAATCGTAAAACAATATGGTAAAGCTGTATTGTTCGAAGAAGTAAACAAAATTTTGCAAGAAAAATTAAGTAACTATCTTGTAGAAGAAAAATTAGATATTTTAGGAAATCCATTACCAGTAGCTAATGATATTAACTGGGATGCAGATGTATTAAAATTTGATTTTGAATTAGGATTAGCTCCTGAGTTTTCTTTAGACTTAGAAGGTAAAAATAAAATCAAGAAGTTCAAAGTTGTAGCTGATGACGCTATGCTTGACGAGCAAGTTGAGTTTATTCAAAAACAATACGGAAAAATGATCTCTAAAGAGGTAGTAGAAGAAACATCAGAAATGGTAGGTACTTTCGCTAACGAAGAAGAGGGAATCAATAATGAAGTTAAGATTGCTGTAAGCGATATCAGAACTAAAACGAACCAAAAGAAATTTATTGGTAAAAAAGTAGGTGACCAAGTTACTGTAAGTACTAAAGGTTTATTCGAAGATGACCATAAATTAATGGAAGTTTTAGCTGTTGATCATGATAAAGTTCACGGATTAGAAATTGATGTAGTATTTACTATCAACGAAATCAATGAAACAGAGAAAGCTGAATTAAACCAAGAGTTATTCGATAAATTGTTTGGAGAAGGAGTTGTTACTTCTGTTGAGCAATTAAAAGAAAAAATCAAAGAAGATGCTGAAAAGCAATTTGCTAGTCAAGCAGATCAAAAATTCTTAAATGATGTTTACGAACATTTATTAGAAAATACTTCATTTGAATTACCAGCTGCTTTCTTAACTAAATGGTTAATGGATGCAGGTGAGACTCCAATGACTGCTGAAGAAGCTGCTGCTGAGTACACAAAATCAGAAAAAGGTTTACGTTACCAGTTAGTAGAAGGAAAAGTAATGTCTCAATATGACTTACAATTAAACTTCGAAGAAATTAAAGAATATACTACTAAGTTGATTAAAGATCAAATGGCTCAGTTTGGACAAATGGATCCTGAAGCTAAAGTAGTTGAAGATATTGTTGCTAGAGTAATGACTAACCAAGATGAAGTTAGACGTATTTCTGAGCAAGTAATGAATGAAAAAGTATTAGCTTTATTTAATGATAAAGTAAAAGCTGAAGTAAAAGAAGTATCTTACAAAGATTTCGTTAAGGAAATGTACGGAGAATAATATCCGGAAAAAAATAAGTATATTTGAGCGTCTTTCTGTTAAAGAGAGGCGCTTATTTTTTTATATAGTATTTAAAATAAATTGAAGAAGAATATGGATTTTGGTAAAGAGTTTCAAAAATTTGCTACAAAGCACCAAGGAATAAATAGTATGTACTACGATAAAATCGTTAGTAGTATGACTCCTTACATTATAGAAGAAAGACAGATGAACGTTGCTTCTATGGATGTGTTCTCACGATTAATGATGGATAGAATTATCTTTATGGGAACAGCTATTGATGATTATGTAGCGAATATTATACAGGCGCAGTTATTATTCTTAGAAAGTGTAGATAACGAGAAAGACATTAGTATCTATGTGAACTCTCCTGGAGGAGGTGTTTATGCTGGATTAGGTATCTATGATACAATGCAGTTAATCAAACCTGATGTAGCAACGATTTGTACAGGTATGGCAGCATCAATGGGAGCTGTGTTATTATGTGCTGGAGCTGCAGGAAAACGTTCTGCATTACCACATTCACGAGTGATGATTCACCAACCATTAGGAGGAGCACAAGGACAGGCTTCTGATATCGAAATTACAGCTCGTGAGATATTAAAATTAAAAGATGAATTATACGAAATCATCTCTAAGCACTCTGGACAATCTATGGAGAAAGTACATCATGATAGTGATCGTGACTACTGGATGATTGCACAAGAGGCTAAAGAATATGGAATGATTGATGAGGTTTTAATTAGAAAATAATTTATGGCTAAAGAAGAAATGTCATGTTCATTCTGTGGGCGTGCTAAATCTGATACAAATATTCTAATTGCTGGTATAGATGCTCATATTTGTGACCGTTGTGTAGAGCAAGCTTATGGTATAGTATTAGAAGAACAACAGTCAAAACATTTAAGTGATTTGTCAAGTGATTTATTACTTAAGAAACCAATGGAAATAAGAGCATTCTTAGATGAGTATGTCATAGGACAAGATCAAACTAAGAAAGTAATGTCTGTAGCTGTTTATAATCACTATAAACGTCTTCTGCAAGAAATGAATGGAGATGATCAAGATATCGAAATCGAAAAGAGTAATATCTTGATGGTGGGACAGACAGGTACAGGTAAAACATTAGTAGCAAAAACAATTGCTAGAATGTTGAATGTACCATTAGCTATTGTAGATGCGACAGTATTAACAGAGGCTGGTTATGTAGGAGAAGACGTAGAAGGTATTCTTACTAAACTTTTACAAGCTGCAGATTACGATGTAGAAAAAGCAGAACGTGGTATCATCTTTATAGATGAGATAGATAAAATCGCGCGTAAGAGTGATAACCCATCTATAACACGTGATGTGTCAGGAGAAGGAGTTCAGCAGGCTTTATTAAAGCTTCTAGAAGGAAGTATAGTAAATGTACCACCTAAAGGAGGAAGAAAGCATCCAGATCAGAAGTTTATTGAAGTAAACACAAAGAATATTCTTTTCGTAGCAGGAGGAGCTTTTGACGGAATTGAAAGACTTATTTCTAAACGATTAAATATGCAAGCTGTAGGATATAAGTCTACAGTAGAAGGAGATCAAGTAGATCGTACTAACCTAATGCAGTATATTATTCCAAAGGACATTAAGGACTATGGATTAATCCCTGAGATTATTGGAAGGTTGCCTGTATTAACGCATATGGATCCATTAGATAAGACGACATTGCGTGCAATTCTTACGGAACCTAAAAATGCTCTAATAAAACAATATGAAAAGCTATTCGAAATGGATGGTATTAAGTTCTCTATTACTGATGAGGCATTAGATTATATTGTGGATAAAGCACTAGAGTATAAGTTAGGTGCTAGAGGATTGAGATCGTTATGTGAGGCTATTCTAACAGACGCTATGTACGAGTTACCTAGCCAAGATGGAGTAAAAGAGTTAAATGTAGATAAAGACTACACGGCTCAGGCATTAAATAAAAACTTATTGCAACGATTAGAAGTTGCATCATAATAAAAAAGCAGGAAAGATCTTCCTGCTTTTTTTATTGAGTAAATTGTTTTCTCAATTTCATATATTTCTTAAGTTGGTTGGATGTTATTCTGTTCTGATTAATTAATAGATTTAATTTATTATCTAATACATTAATATCTAACATGAGATCAGAGTATCTTTTTAAGGCCTCTTTATTACCATATAGCGCTTTCGGGTATATTTCTGAGTAGATAGAAGCATGTTGACTGTAAATAGTCAGTATAGAGTCTATTTCTACTTGGTAAGCTTTATCTTCTTCTGTAGGCTCCATTACTGTATATCGCCCTTCATTACAACCAGAAAAAAGAAGAAAGAAAGAGATAACTAATAGATAAACATATTTTTGCATAATACAGCATGATTTATGGAAGGTAAAAGTACTGGCTATAAATGACAGTGTATTACGGAAAACCTCATTTAGTGAATATTTATGTCAAAAATATTTATGAATACTAGAGTTTACTTCAGTATTTGGCTAATGGAGGAGAGTCCGGGTTTAAATAATCCCCATATCTTTTACAATACCAATAAGGTGTGTTGTGTTTTTAGCATTAAAAGAAACTCTTAAACGGCTTATTCTCTTTTCGATACTACTTGTACTTGCTATCGATAAATTATCTTCTTTAAACTTATGGCTCATTTCACTTTGAGAGTACCCTTCTGCTAGTAGACGGAGAATAGTTAAATCTTCCTCTTGAAGTACTAGTGTGACAGGATTATCTTTTACATCCTTGATATCTGGTGATAGATAAGGTTTTTCCTCTTGTTGGATATAGGTGATAGCCGCTAGTAGTTCTTTAATACTATTTCTCCCTTTGCTGATATAAGCATTGACTTTTAAAGCATCTATTAATTCACTTACTTCTATAAATCTGTTTTCTATAGAATAGACAATGATTTTAAGATTGTCATCTTGTTCACGTATTAATTTGATTAAGTCTGCTCCTCCCTTTAGTTTAGTTTCTCTATAGTCTTCTTGAAAAGACAAGTCAGAGATGATTAAATCAAACGGTGAGTTATTGTTCTTAGCACCTTGAATTTTTAGCCAAGCATCATCACAGTATTTAGTACTGTATACTTCGACCTGCGGAATGTTGTCACTTAGGGCTTGTACAATACCAATATTGATACTATCATAATCCTCGACAACTAATATCTTTTTAAACATAATTTTTTTTCGGTAATTGGATATTATACTTTACACCCAGTTTATTAGTAGAATCAAATATAAATGTTCCTTCAATATTAGTAATACGGTTTTCCACATTTGAAAGCCCATTTTTTGATTTAATATCTTCCTGTAAGATTCCTACGCCGTTATCAGAATAGAATATTTTAAAGTATTTTTTATCTTCACTGAATTTGAATACTACTATAGTGGCCATACTATGTTTCTTCATATTGACTAATAATTCTTGTATTACTCGATAGATGGTTATCTTTTGATTCTTATCAAGTAGAGAAAAATCAAAGTTGTCAAGTCCTGAGATGATAATCTGGCAGTTGGCAGTAGTGTATTCATTGAATAAATTAGTCAAATGGGTAACAAAGGTTTCATCCGTTGCAATAGAGCTATGTTGCAGAGAAATATTTCTTGCTTTTTTATAGATAGACTCCAAATCAGATAGTAAATGATTCTTTGTTTCTGGAGTTTCAAGATTAAAGTTCTGTGTATACGTTAATGCATTGAATACATCATTCGCTAATTCGTCGTGTATCTTTTTAGCAATTTTAGTTTCTGTTAAGTAAGACTGTTGAATCTTATCTATTCTATGACGATGTTTTATTCTTCTGTAAATAAAAGATGTAATCACTCCACCTGCTAATAAACAAAGGAGGCTTATATAAAGAGCATTTTTACTTCTAGCAGATACTAGTTCACTGTGTTGTAAATCAAGTTTTAGCTTAATGTTCTCTTGTTCATGTTGTTCAAAGTCATAACGTATTTTAGCGAATTGATTCTTCGCTTGCTGAGTCTCAGTGGCGATTTCTTTAGAAAGGTCTATATAATCGGCATAATACTTAGAGGGACTTTCTGTACTAGACTTGATGAGGTATTCAAGAGCTTGTAGTTTGTCTTTTTTATTTTTATTAGTTGTGGTAATTTCATAAGCTTTTAAGGCATAGTTGTGTGCAGAGTGATAATTATTGTTTAAGGTATAATATTCTGCTAGGTTGATATAGCTTCTATAGATGTCATTTTGATTGATATCGTTTAGTCTTATAGCTAAGGCTTCTTCTAATTCTTTTAATCCTTGTGATTTGTCTTGTAAGTAAAGAGCTTTTCCTAAGTTATTAAGTACTCGTGCTTGCTCTAACGGCATTTCTTTAAATACATTAGAAGAAAGAATGTCTTGTAGAATATCAATTGCTTTAGTGTATTCTTTTAAACTAATATAATTAGATGCGATATTGTTTAAAATAATATTTTTAGAATCAGGTGAATTGGTGAATTTTAATGAGTTATCAAAATATTTTATAGAGTTTGAATAATCTTCTAATTCAGCGTTACAGATTCCTAATGTATTATAAATATATGTTTTAAAAGATTCGTCTTTATTTTTGATATCAAATAGTTCTTGAGTAATTAATTCTTGAGCACTATTTGGGTCACCAATAATTAAATATATTGTAGTTATGCGTAGATTGTTGTAAGTAATGCTTTCTTTTTTCTTTGCTAAACTAAAATGATTGTTGGATGTTAAATAAGATTTGAAAGCATTATTTAATTGATTTTTAGTATATAAACTATCTCCAAGATGCTGATGATAGTATCCTAAAGTTATATTATCATTACTCTTAACATCATTGTTTTTTTTAAAACATGATGTTAAGAGTAATGTAATTATTACTAGTAAAGCAATATTCGAAGAATAAAAAGTAAGAATTTGTCTTTTCATTCTTCGAATTTAGTACTATTTATTCAATAAATTATTATTGAATCTTAGGAGGTTTAATAGGTGGATGTCCCCAGTCATGATCTACCTCTTGTTCAATATTTAAACTATTTGTTTTAGGAGGTTTAATAGGTGGATGTCCCCAGTCATGATCTACTTCTTGTTCAATATTTAAACTATTTGTTTTAGGAGGTTTAATAGGTGGATGTCCCCAGTCATGATCCATCTCCTGATCCACTCCATTCACTTTAACCTCTTTCTTCATTTGAAGTTGGTTATCATCTTTATCACAGCTTACCATTGATAATGTGATTACGCCTAATAGCATTGCTACTTTTACTGTTTTTTTCATTGTTTAGTAATTAAAAAGTTAAGTCCTGAAAAAGAGATGTGGTGCTGAGGGAAGCGAGTTGTTTAAGTGACATAAAATGGCTTCCTTGTTATTTTAGTATCACGAGTAAACAACCCATATAAATGTTTTGTACTTTTGAAACATCACAACACGTATCTGATTTTCGACACAGCAAAGGAAAGGCGACTTTTAGGGTACAATGTGTTGTAAATCTGATGATTCCGATGATTCTGATAATTCCGTTTTACATTGAATTATAATTATGACCTTACTAACGATTAATGACTATACAGATAGTTTAAAAAAACATATTAATAAAGTTCAAGATTTACCTCAGTACACAGTTCTGTTATCTCCATCACCTGCACAATTGAGAAATTATTGTATTGGACTGTGTAAAGAAGATTTATCTCCTGACGATAAAATAATTCTTAAAGATTTTTTTAGAGGTGATAGCACAGAGCTAAATGATATTGTTAAGAGTATTAATAGATTTGAATTAGGATGGTTTAAACCTATTCAGAGTTTTTTAGGCAAAAAAACTGATACATCTAAGAACCATGCTGTACTAGAAATGGTGGCCTTAATGTATGATTATGAACTACGGCCTTATGGCAAGTTTAGAAAGAGTAGTGTAGATATAGAAGAGGAGATTATAGCTGATGAACAAACAGATTCAATTATTGTTGAAGAGAAAAGAGAAGCAGTAGAAGAGAAAACTATTGAAGATCATATACCACCTGTTCAATCATTTGCAGAATCTCTGCCTACTACTACAGCGAAGAATAAACTTAAGCGCAATCTATTAATTGTCACAGTGATTATAATAGGCTTATTAGGTGTTGGTAGTTTAGTGAGTAGTATGTTATCAAATGATGAATGTATGAAGTGGGAAGGAGATAGATATGTGGCTTATGACTGTGGTGAGGCTACAATAAAGAGTTTTGCAGGGGTAAGTAATGAGCCTGTCCCTTATGATAAAAGCATACTGAAGAATTTTAAACAAATAAGTGTTGATTGTGATACCGAGTTTTTTAGGAAAGGAAAACCGAAGGTATGGTTTGTCAAGACTGGAGAGGGAAAACATGATTATTTTAATAACCCAGGAACAGGGGTACATCCTATCTCTGGTAAGTCTTTAAGACCAATCACGCAATATCATCTAAATAAATACATCTACTCTAAGTGTAAATAAAAAAGAGGTTAGACATCACTAAAGACTGTCTAACCTCTTTTTATTGTAGATTCCGATTATTCCGATACATAATCACCTAAGTTTGATTAATAATTAGCTTTTTGTAAGTACAGAAGAAGTGAAATAAAAGTATTTTAAACAACGGAATAATAAAATCTCTCATTACCGAATTTAAAATAAAGTACTTAAAATTCTATTTCTGATCAGTGTTTATTGATGAGTTAAAGATAGTTTTGTTTTGATCTGCTAGGGGATTGCTTGAGGGGTTCTTGCACATTCCTTCGACAAAAGCACCTTCTAGGCAAGGAAACCCCTAGGAATGTGCTAGCAATCCCCTAAGAAGTGCAAGCGAAACGCTCTTTTCCTATTCATTAACAACGAAATTAAAACGTGTGTATTTATTTAAAGAATTTAATTTTTATTTCTGCTTTAACCTATTCATAAGGATTGAATACTCTAAAGTAAGTAAAAACACAGTATAGTAGAATCACTATTTATTCTTTCTCATCTCTAATGGACGTGTTCCTGTAAACTCACAGAAGGCATTACTAAACGCTCCTAGCGTAACATATCCTACTGTATTGGCTATTTCGCTGACAGAGTGCTCAGTCTTCATCAGTAGTTCTATGGCTTTCACGATACGCAATGCTTTTAAGTATTGTAAGAAGGAGATTTGTAATTCAGCTTGGAAGAGGCGTGATACAGAGCGTTCACTCATATTAAACTTGTTACTGATATCAGTCAATGTTAATGGAAGTCCAAAACTACTGTCTAGATAGTCTGTTATCTTAGTAATGCGTGGATTATCACTAAATGGAAGTTGTAACTGTATATTCTTATTGATAAAAGTGGGTAGAATATTTTTTAAAGCTTGTAGAAAAACAAAATTAGGCGTGTCTTGATTGACCATCTTATCATGCCAACACACCGTATAAGCTATCATCTCTATTAATAGATCTGAAGCGGCATATATCCCTAGTGTAGTATAAAAAGGATCTTTATCATCATCAGAGATATAAAAATACAAGGAGTGAAGAACAGTAGCAGAGTTACTTAATCTCAATATATGTGGTACTCCCTCAGGGATCCAAAAGAAGTACTTCGCTGGTACAACATAAGTGACATTGTCTACAGTCACATAAGTTATCCCTCCTTCTACATATGTGAGTTGTCCTTTTTGATGTTGATGTAAAGGATATCTTTTTGTCGATTTCTCATGATTGATAAATACGCCTTCTTCTATACTATCGATAAACTCTAAGGAATCGATGATCTTCATTGTAGTGTTTCTTTTTAATGAGCGCAAAAGTATATAATGATTTTGTCTGTTTTGAATAAAAAAATGACTATTTAAGAAATACAAGATATATCGTACTCATTTTACTTTTGTCCGATTTTAAAAACAACGTATGAAACTTGGGGATTTCCACTTATTAGCTGTACTCACCAGCTGTGTTACTATGGGGTATTGTCAGAGTACTACTCTATCAATTTCCAACAAGGATACAATACAACTCAGTATTCAAGAGATTTGGGAACAAACAGATCTTGGTAGTAAAAGAAGCTTGATTCAAGCCAAAGAACTACAGATTAGAAAAGAGAATACGGATGATGCACGCATCAGTAGATATCCTGTGTTTAATGCCTTCGGTAAAGTAGAAAAGGCAAGTAATATCCCTGTCTATACAAATGGAATATTTAATAAACCCGAACAACATGATGTGATACATACGCTCTATAATACTGGAGTGTCTATGTACTTAAATCTATATAGTGGCAATAGACAAAATCTAGAAATAGAAGAGCGAAAAACTTTAGAAGCTAAAGCGAATATTGAGGCAGATATGACTAAATCAGAAGTTCGGTTAGAGGCGATCAAGAGTTATTTGGCTTTAGCGAAGCTAACTCGTTTTAAAAAAGTGATTACACAAGATATTGCCGAACATAAAGAGCAGTTAATCGAAATAGAACATTTATATAAGAATGGAGTAGTGTTAAAAAGTGATGTTCTTCGTGCGACTATGGAAATCTCGAAGAGAGAAATGACCTTAGTACAACTCCAAAATGATCTCTCTATAGAAAACCAAAAGCTGGTTATATTGACAGGGCGTAAGGATACAGATTTTATTAAACCACAAGATTCCTTCAATGAAGAGTTATTCTTAGAATCTTATGATGAGGCTTTAGATATTGCCTTAGAACATGGGTTTAAACACCTGCTGTCAGAGGAGAGCTTGGTATTAAGTGAAATCGAACAGAAAAAGGTGAAAGCTAATACTAAACCTAGTATTGGCTTAATAGGAAACTTCACTATGGCTAATCCACAGATATTCTTGTATCCGTATAATCCTAGTTGGTACAGTTTAGGGACTATTGGAGTACAGGTATCATTTCCTATTTCTAATTTATATCAGAATGTACACAAGGTTCGCAGTCGTGCTTTAGAACATGAGAAAGAGGAGTTACAACATCAATATGTACAAGATCAAATAAAAGAAGAGGTACAACAAGCATATTTAAGATATCAAGAATCATTGGTACAGATAGAGGTATGTACGAAGAATAAAGAACATGCGGCAGAGAATGCACGTATTACTAAGAGTACTTATTTTAATAAAATCTCTTTGCTTACAGATTTATTAGATGCTGATGTACAACATTTACAAACACAATTTGAACTAGAAGCTGCCAAGTTAGACAGCATTTATAAATACTATACTCTTCAATTCGCTAAAGGCTTATTATAATGGATATTAAAACTCGTATTAAAATTACAGATCGCCTAATCACACGTATTACGCGCTATCTAGCTTCTATTATTATTTTGATAGGAAGTCTTTGGGGAATTCACACACTATGGATGTATTGGAAATATGAACAAACCAATGATGCTCAAGTACAAGAGTATATTAATCCTGTTATTTCTAGAGTAGGAGGTTTCTTAACAGAAGTGCGCTTTGAGGAGAATCAAATAGTGAATAAAGGAGATACCCTATTAGTGGTGGATAATCGAGAGTACACTTATGATCAAGCGACTACTTCTGCTGAGATAGCGAAACAGTATGCATTGATAAAGGAATTAGACGCTCGTCAATATACATTGTCTCAAACAGCCGCCGCCGCAAAGAGCCAAATTCAAGGGAGGGAATCTAAATATCATCAACAGGAGTTGGATTATCAGCGATATAAGAAACTCTATGAAGAAGATGCAGCTACTGCACAAATGCTAGAGGAGAAGCAGGCACAATTAAATATAGGACAGAGTGATTATAATACTAGTGTAGAGCACGCTCGAGCTGCTACAGCTAGTATAGCAGATATTGAAGCACAGAAACAAGTTTTGTTAAAAGAGATTACTCGATTACAAGAACTTGAGAAGTATAAGAATCTGACTGTAGGTTATACCGTTATCACTGCGCCTTATAGAGGGAGAATGGGGAAGAGGAGCATTGACTTAGGTCAGATGATTTCTGTAGGTCAGGTGCTTACCTATATCGTTAATGATGAAACACCGAAGTGGATTATTGCTAATTTTAAAGAAACACAAATACGCAATATACAGATAGGGCATCAGGTAGAGGTAGTCGCAGATGCCTATCCTGATAGGCAGTTTATAGGAAAGGTTATTTCTATAGCCCCAGCTACAGGTTCTAGTTTTTCTTTATTACCACCAGATAATGCCACAGGTAACTTTGTAAAGATTGTACAGCGTATTCCTGTACGTATAGAAATAATATCACCTGCTGATTCGGAAGAATTATTAAAAGCGGGGATGAATGTCAATGTTTTTATAGCTAAAAAACAATCTAATGCAAAATAACGAAGCGTCTCAGTTATTCGTTGATTGGATTCCAGAGTGGATGATACACGTCATTCTTTTTGTACTTTTAATGCCGAGTATTGTCTTGTTTTTTCTGCCAGCTGCTAATGCTACAGCAGCTGCAGGATACTTTGGATGTGATCCACGAGACATTCAGTTTTCTGTATCTCTATTGTATGCAGGTTTTGTCTCTTTTTATAGTTTAGAACGACGTTTCTTTACGTATTTAGCGACTAAAGAATACTTTATTCTATTTAATGTATTACAGATAGTAGGCTGTATAGTACTGTATAATGTACAAGCGCTATGCATTGTTTTTCCTGTTCGCTTTTTACAAGGAATGTTATTTGCTAGTACAGTTAATCTATCTATTTCTACATTATATGTCCGTTTAGATAGTTCTAAAGCTAGGGAGATTAGCTTCTCGTGCTTCTACGGTATTTTGATTTGTGCAACACCCTTTAATCAATTAATTACTTCAGATTTAGTTGATCAGTACGATTATTCCTTTTTGTATAAGATAGCTTCTTTTTCTTTTATACCAGGGTTAATATTAATTATGCTGACTATGCGCTTTGTACGTCTCCAGCGTAAGTTGCCATTGTATAGCTTAGATTGGGAGAGCTTTGTGTTATTTGCTGTAGTGGTAGTACTGTTCGGATATCTTACTATTTATGGGCAACAGTATTATTGGTTTGCTGATCGCGATATTCGTTTAATAGGATTGACGATCTTGATTACCTTATTCTTCTTTGTATGGAGACAAAAGCATCTGAAGAGACCTTATATTAATTGGCATGTATGGAAGTACCGCAACTTTAAGATAGGGTTATTCTTATTGTTTATTCTTTATATCTGTCGTTTTGCATCAGGGATTACAAATACACATTTTATTAACTCACTTCATTTAGACCCGAGACACCTTTCTTATCTAAATAGCTTTAATCTAATAGGACTTGTGACAGGAGTGATACTTGCATGTGTTTGGTTGATTAATCGTCGCCCTATGCGCTTTATATGGAGTCTAGGATTTATTGCGCTGTTTTTGTTTCACGTGGGGATGTATATGCAGTTTGCCCCTAGTGCTAATCCAGATGATTATTATCTTCTTTTGTTTTGTCAAGGTTTAGGAGTAGGAGTGTTAATGGTGCCTATTATAGTTTATTGTGTTACTTCAGTACCTGTATCACTTAGTGCTTCTGCAGCAGCTGTATGTTTAGGTGTACGCTACTTTGGTTATACATGTAGTATAGCGATTATGAATTATTATAGTTTGTACAGTTCTAATCGTCATTTAAGTCGTTTCTCAGATTATTTAAATATAGCTAATCCTATACTAGAGACTAAGCTTACTCAGAATACTATGAAGTTAAAAAGTAGAGGTATGCCCAGTTCTATAGCTGAGAAAGCAAGTGAAAAGATAATGTTATCTGATCTTAGCAAACAAATAGAGTTGAGGTATGCAATGGATTATTTCGAGATACTTAGTTTACTTTTATTAGTGATTATAATCTTAGTACTCTTCACGCCTTATTTAAGTAAAACATGGGTTTACTTAAAATCAAAAAGTGTTTCACCCTTTTAGTTTTATATTTTTTTTCAAAAAAGTAGGAGAGTCGTCTAGTACTCTTCTGCTTTTTAGTTATGGTCAAAAAAAAAATCCTAAGCGTTAACTTAGGATTTTTTTGTACTCCCGAGGGGACAAATATCGAACAATTTTCTTGAAGATGTCGAACGTTTTCAGGAATTGTTTTAAGAATGATATTAAATAGAAAAACCTACACCTTGATTTTAGGTGTAGGTCTTATATTGTTGTGAGCACCTTATTACGAAAGTTTCAAACTATGATTAGAATCATTTAATTATAAAGCAAATATAGAATTTATATTACTATTACTTCTGAAATTTCATTGTAGTTTACTCTAAAACTCTGCATTGAATAACTGGTTTAGCATCTGCAAATCAATGGTTTTCTTAACAGATTACGTAAGTTTTATCCCATTTAATACAAAAGTAATACGATTAATAAGATTTATTCTTCTATAATTACTTCTACCATTTCTTTTGCGAATGCATCGGTAGCGATTAAATTTTCTAGGGTTGTTTTAAAATTTCTCAACTCTCTTTCTTCTAATAACTTTTGTTGATCAGTCTTTCCAATATGACCTTTTCTCATAAACATTTCAATAGCTTTATCTATACCTCCTATAGTTGTAGGCATATCATATAAATGCAAAATATCATCTGTAGAGTTTTCATCAAATTGAATATGTATTGGATAATTTCTTGACGATGTAGGTATTTCAATTTCAATTAGACTTTTTTGTTTAAAATAAATTTTAGCTCTCTTTTTGATATTAGCATCTAAATCTTTAGGAATGACAATAGTGAATTTAAATTTTTTATATTCTTTACCACTAACTTCCAATTTAGGTAACATATTTAGTGATTCGCAGATAATATTTACCAAATTCTCAAAATATCCGATTGCTAAAACAGTAGATGGTAGAAGTCCTAATTCGCCTAAATGAATCTTTTCTTTGATAGAACTTATAATTTTATCTATTTCTTTGTTTAGCGTGTAGTTATTTTCAAAATTATCTGTCAAATCAAACCTAGGAACAGTTATACCATACAAATCCGATGGCAATTCAGAACCTTTTTCTTGTAATACGAAAGCTCTATTAACACCTAATCTTCCAAGAAATAAACCAAATTCGAAAACAACATTATCTCTAGGAGTTTGGAATTCGATATCCTTCTTTGTAGTATAATCATCTTTTGTTGCTATCATTAAGCCAAAATCAAATAAACTAGCTTCTTTAAGCAAAGTTTCTAAAACACTATTATTGGCTTTAAAAATATCATCTGTCCAAATAAAAACATCGAATTCTTCTTCCGACAATTTATGTTTAATGTATTCAGCAATTTTTAATCCTTCTGACGAACTTCCTATAAATATTCTTGGTTTCATATTAGCTATAAATTCTAGTTATTAATGTGTTTTTTTCTAACTCTTTTCTTAAATAATCAATTTCTGATACAATTTGGCTTATCCTTAGTAGTTTATCTTCCTTGCCGTAAAATATAAATTCACTACCATCAACAGACTTAATAGAATTTCTGTAATTTTCATCAGTAATTATTTTGCAGAATTCATCGTAGATGACTTTTACTAACTCGGAGTAGATTTTATCTTGGTATTTATCAATAGGAATATTGAAACAAATAGCATTGATATCAAAGCTTGATAGATTGATATCAACTTCACTATCGGCTTTAATCGTTTTAATGAAACGAATCATTTTCTTTAATCTCCCATTTACATAAGCGTCTTTGGTATTAATTAAATCAATACTAATAAAAGGAGATTCGACTCTACCTAATTCATGCTGATGGTAATCATAAATTTTAATCTTATTCTTTTTATTGTTTGCTTCTTTAAGACCTTCAAATGTTTTATGCCAAGAAGCAAATACAATATCTACATCTCGATGTACATTTTGGTTTGTTATCTGAATACATTTCGGTTTTTCATTATTAAAGATTGTATAAACAGATTCTAATTTAGTCTCAGAATTGATACGATTATTTCGCAAATCTTGTAATGTATTACCTGAATAGGAAGTTGCATTTAAATGTTCATTAACTCGTTGTTTTTGACTTTCATTTAGATTAAAATACCTAATTGTTTCCTCGTATTTTGATTTAATATCATAATCAAAAAAATACGATCTGTTAGATATCACTAATAAATCGATATCACTGTTTCCTTTAATATGCGTGTTGGTCATTACTGATCCTTGATACTCATAATTAACTGACGATAGTACGGATGATAAATGAGTTTTGACCGCATCACCAGCTTGAAAACTTTTATCAGTGTATTCTTTACCTACACCTTGCATTGATAGTTTTATGTACTCTAAGATTTTGTTCCCAGATACATTTAAATAATCTCTGTTAAAATCTTCACCAAACAATTTTGTGTAAGATAGATTTTCTGGATTTGACCTTGATTTAACTCGGTCTACTAAAAAAGAATAATTCTTTGCCATATAGTTTTTATAAATGTTATAAATGATTTTTACTAAAATATTACGCTATGATGCCAAACTATGTCGCTATACTATTAAAAACTTAAATAATGAATGGTTAATATTCAAAATCAATTTAATCAGTATCAAATTATTAAACTGAATTTCAACTTAGTCTTGATTTAGGTACTTTTTTAATTAATAATTGACTACTTCTAAAAAATAATGAATACAACCTACAAATAGTGGGCTTATTTAATTATAATACAAATTTACAATCAACAAGTGCAGTGCAACTGCACAGTATTTAAAACATGCTTAAATTAAAAAAATCCCTTTATAGGGATTTTTTTAAGAAACTAGTTGAGCGTTATTATTTACTTTTTCAATAAGTTGAATTATTTTGACAATTTTAGAGGTGTCTTTAAAAACACCCATAACACCTTGGTCACTATAGTCTGTAAAAGGAGGTTGCGTGAGCATGGATTTATCTAAAACACCATTTTTAGAAAGATAATCAATAATTTTTTGTATGAAAAGCATTTGATTGGCATTCAGATTTTCTTCTTGAATAAATTGTGCAAAATGTTTATTTGCAACTTCGACATCTAATCCTAAAATTTTGCGTACAAAAACCCCTAATGCAATACCATTGTATTCTTTTTCAATTTGAGAAACGGTAAACTTTTCTTCGTTCAAAAATTCTTCTAGAAGCTTTAGTTCAACTTCTGTAATTGGTATGTTTTTATACAATTTATCAATTACCAAATGATTTTTATTTTTCCGAATAAAGCTTTCTACACGGTCTTTATAACTTTGTAACGTAGTATAACTAGATAATAAATCATACTCTTTTACGCTTAGTTCGTCTAAGAAATCTTCAAAGTTTGAATAAATAGGTGTTTCTTTTTCTTCATCTTTTAAAAATTGCAACAAATCACGTAGTTCTACACGTAAATTTTCTAATCGAGCTAATGTGATCGTTGCCCAGAATTGATCATTGGTTACATTATTAATTATAGTTTCTCTTTGCTTAATCGCTGGAATATTGATTTTCTTTTTCAAAGAATTTCCAATATTTGCAATGTTTACAATGATACTTTGCTGTTTTTTTTCATTATTCAATATGGCTAATTCAAGTTGATAAATAATCAAATCAAATTTCTTAGCCATCTCGTCCCGATCATCAGCATAGGAAATCAAATGTGACAAATGATTTTGAATTTCAAGTATTGCTGAGTTATTTAGGTTATACCAGTTTTCTTTATTTTTATATTTTTTTACATACTCCCAATTTTTACGTACTTCAAAACGAGCTTCATCTAACGATTCTATTTTAGCGTGTAATTGATCGATATACATTTGTTCCAAATCTTTTTCATCGTCTGATGCTTTTGCATTGATTTGAATTGTGAAAATAATTTCTAACTGTACTTCAAATAAGCGTTGTTGTAAAGGTTTTGTTGTTTTAGAACTAAATCCTTCTGGTTTATCTTCAAAAAACTCAAAATTAGCACAAATATCAAAAATCAAAAAATATTCTTTGTCTTGTCCAATTCCAAAAATATTAGGACATAAGCGTGTTCCTCTACCAATCATTTGCCAATATTTAGCATACGATTTAATTTCTTTAAAAAACACCAAATTCAAAACTCTAGGTGCATCAACTCCTGTATCCATCATATCAACGGAAACAGCAATTTGAGGGTCTTTTTCTTTTCCTTTATCAAAGCAAAAACGTTCTAATAAGTCTTGAGTCTTGTCTGAATAATTATCAATAACTTGTAAAAAAGAGCCACCATATTCGGGATAATTCTTATTAAATCGTTCTTCAATAAACTTAGCATGTTTATGATTTTTTGCGAAAATTATGGTTTTACCTAATTTATCACCCGATTCAATTTTTAGTCCGTGATTCATTAAATACTCTAAAACTAAATCGACTGTTTTTTTATTAAATAAAAAACTATTGATCTTGCTTTTTGGAATTTCAATTTGATCTAATTCAGCGTTTTCGCCTGTGGTAATACCAAATAATTCTTCGAAATGATTTTTATCTTTTTCTGATAATTCACTGTATTTTAAGCCTTCTCTCGGAAATTTAACAGGAACCGTAAATGCTTTTGGTGGTACTAAATAACCTGCTTGTACAGCGGCATCTAATTCATAAGCAAAAGTAGGATTATCGTCTTCAATTTCGAAAAGTTGATAGGTGTTTTTGTCAACATCCTTTTTAGGTGTAGCCGTTAAACCAATTAAAATGGCATCGAAATAATCGAAAATGGCTTTGTATTTTTGATACACCGAACGGTGAGCCTCATCAATAATAATCACATCAAAATGACCGATGCTAAACAATTTTTGGTCATCATTTTTGGTATCGTCTATTCTGTTGAGAATTGTTGGATAGGTAGAAAAAACTACACGAGCTTCGGTATCTTCTTTTTCTTTGGTTAAATCTATTGCCGAAAGATGTGGTAAATATTCTTTGAACGCATTTTTGGCTTGCGTTACCAACGCATTACGGTCGGCTAAAAACAAAATGCGCTTTGCCCAATTGCATTTGGTGAACATATCTACCATTGCTGCTGCTGTTCGTGTTTTACCACTACCTGTTGCCATTACCAATAAAGCCTTACGATGGCGACCACTTAACTTGTTTTGATTAATCGTTACCATTTCTTCTGCTATACGTTGTATAGCTTGCAATTGATACGGACGACCTGCAATTTGTTGGTTGATTTTAAAATTACGTAGATCGGTACGCTCTAATCGGCGACGAATGAGAACTTGCAATTCTTCTTTGGTATAAAAACCATACACTTCTCTTGAAGGGTAAAAATGGTCATCCCATAAATAGGTTTTATACCCATTGCTGTAAAAAATTAAAGGGCGCTGACTAAACTTTACTTCCAAAGCATCGGCATACAAAACGGCTTGGTGTTTTCCTTTTGTGGCATCGTATAAGGTACTTTTGGCTTCTACAACCGCTAAAGGTTTACCATTATCATCCCACAACACATAATCTACAAAACCTTTACCTGATGGATTTGTAGAAAGTGGAATGTCCGAAACTTCAAATTCAACATCTCTACCTTGTTGAAAGTTATTCCAACCGGCTTCTTTTAATAATAGATCTATGAGTTGTTTTCGGGTTTCTTGTTCCGAAGTTAATTCGGGTACAGGCTCGATATTTTTATATTCTTCTGTACGCTCTTGTTTACGCTCAGAAATGATACGAAGTTGCTCTCCTAATTGTGCTTTTAGTGCTTCGTTTTCTTCAGCTAAAAGTTCATTTCTTTTTAAAACTTTCTCTGCTTCCCTACGTTTTTTATCATTTTCTGCAACTAAAGCTTCTAATTGCTTTGCAGATTTGTCTTTTTCGCCACCATACGGAATGAAACGTTCGTCAAAAACAGGGATATCTGGATTTGTTTCGCTGTAATATTTACTTAACCACGAAAGAAATCGGAACGTATTTTTTAACGCATTTAATGCCTCTAATGCTCTTACTTTTTTACCATGTGCAGCTTCGTTACCAATGCGTCTTACCACATCTAACTCTGAAAACATGAAAGGCTTGATGATTTGCTTAAACGAATCGGCATGAAGTAATGATGCTAATTTTGTATCATAAGGCAATTCTAAATCTTCATCGTTTTTATACAACCAAAACAAAGATTTTTCTAATACGATTCTACACAACACCGCAGCATGTCGAGGAGCAGTAAACGTAAATTTTTCTGCTTCGATCATTTCGATGTAAAGCTCTGGAAACTCAGCTTGTAAAAAAGTAAAATTAGTATTCATGTATTCATAAGTATTTTGACCAAAATACAATTATAATTTAACATTTCAAAAACGAAAAATTAAGAATTAAAATTTCTTTTATATCAACATTTATCATTCATTTCCTGATGTTTTGTTGATAGAGAATTTTAACCGTTAATAGTTTATTTAATTATTCTGAACCTTTAGTAACTTTAAGTAAATCTAAAACATCCTTAATCGAAATACTTTCTATTTTTTCTACAACTTTAGGATTAGATGAAGTTAGATTTCTTTTACGTAATGGATCTTTATGAATCTCTTCTAATGCTACTTTTATATAATGAATATATTCACCTTTATCTTCTGAAGGATCCTTTTTTAGCTGTTCAGAAAAACCTACAATCGACTTTGCTAAAACCATTTTATAAGCATAATCTTCAATAATATTTTTTTGTTTTACATATTGATTTGCACAAAAAATAGCTGCTATTATAGGCAATGGGATGATTGCTATTCTACCAATAACTAAATGTAAATCATTTGTTGGTTCCCAAGCGATCCAAACACCAAGAGCAATGGCTGTACTTACGAATAAGACTGCACCTATTATCCACAAAACTGAGTATTTCCAATTCTTAGCATTTGTATGTTGTGTATCAAATGATGCACTTAAACCAGATGCAGTAGAATAATGCAAGGCTGTTTTTGCATCTTCTATTAATTTTTTAGCTTCATTCAAAATAGCTTTTCTTTCAGTTTCATATTCATTCAACTTAATGGTGTTTTCGTCTGTTAATTGTTGTAATTCACCTAATCGATTATCTCTTTCATGTACTTTTTGAGCAAATGAATCTATGATTTTTTCATTATTCTTTACCTCTAACAAACTATCAGAAATAGTATTTAATTTCTCTTCTGATTCGTTTTTCATCGATTCTAATTCTTCATTAACTTCTTTAAGTTTTTGAGCATTAGATTGTATTTCTCTATTTGTATTTTCTACTTCTTCAATTTTATTTTCTAACTCAGAATATTTTTTTTCAAATTCTTCAACTTTTAAATCTATAGAATTTTTAGTTTCAGTAATGTCTTTATCTGTTTTATTAATGTTTTCTAAAATTTCTATAAACTCATTTCGTTGTTCTAAAAGATTTTTATTAACCTCTTGAAATAATTCCCAACGTTCTTTATTTTTATCAACATTATATACCCTAATAGCTACTTTTAATTGATCAATATATGTCGCTAATGATGAAGGTCTGTCAAAATATGAATTAATATTAGCTAGAATATTTGTAATACTTTGTCGTTCAGAATGAGTTGATATTTTAATAAATTGATTGTGCGCTTTTAGGAGATAAGAAATATCAATAAGTAATGAATCTAATCCTAAATAAATACTTTTACCAGAATATTCACTTTCTGATCCATATTTAGATGCGTAAAGCGACTTATCAATAGTCTTTTGCTTCTCTCTGATCTGATCTCTGTAGCTTTTAATTTCATTAATTGTCTTTGTCTCCATATTTTATGTTTATTAGGATAACGTGTATTTTAGAGTATTTTAATTCTTAAAGCTCTCCTTTAGCAAACTTTGGAACAATTCTTGGCTTTTGGCTAGAGATTCTTGCGCCAGTTGTTTTTGTACTTCTATTGCTGCAACACGTTCTGCAAATTGGTTTTGAAGTTGGATTGTAGGAAGTTGGATTTCAACATTATTCAAAAGTTCTTGATTTATATTTTGAATATTTGCTCCACGTCCATTTTTAAAAATATGTTTCTTAAATTCAGTTCTCTGTAATAATTGTACTAAATAAATAACATTTAGTCTAGATGTATTCTTTCTAAATCTAATACAAAAACCACTGTAAGAAATTGTTTCTTCTTTAGGGTAAATAACCAAACATCTACCTACTAAATCTTTATTTCCATTTGAACGTACAAAGATTAAATCTTCATTTTGCAAAGCAAAATCTTTATTAGGCATAATATTCATTTCAACGAAAGAAAGATTTTCTAAATTATCTATTTTCCAATAATTTTTAAAATCACCAACCCCTAAAACTTTTAATGTTATTCCATTTTCTGATTTTGTATAATTTAAACCATTTTTAAAATCTCCTAAATCTCCTAACTTCACTTTCTCCCATCCTTTTTCGTTTTTCACGGGATCGCCGAACATCTCTAAAAACAAAGATTGTGTAAGGGCATCGTATTTTGCAATAATTTCTTCGTTGTAACGGAGAATTTCTTGGGCTTTGTCCAGCTTGGCTACAATGGCTTTTTGCTCGGCAAGTGGAGGAAGCGGGATTTCTGCATCTGTAAGATTTCCAAGTTTTATATACTTAATTACTCCACCAATAGCTTGTTCTCTTAATTTATAAATATAATTATCTAAAAAATAATATAAATATTTACCAAACAAATTATCTTTTGGTTGAATTACATATGTTCTTTGGTATGCATTAAATTTTCCATTGTAATACTTAACATTTAAATCCCCATTTCCTGCAACTAAAATACTTTCACCATCAAAGGCATAATCATCAATATAAGTATGATTCTTTGAACAGGTAAAAAAAGGATATCGTCCATTAGGATTTTCAGCATTAACATCTAATTTACCTGTTTTAATATTCATTAACTCACCTAATTTTACATTTATCATTATCCCAATAGTTTTTCCAGTTCTACAATAGCGGCTTGGCGTTTGACATCTAAGACTTTTATGGCAGTGATAATGTCTTTTGGTACATCGTAGTGTACTTCTTCGTAGATTAGTTCTTTGTATCGGTTAATGCTTAGGTCATAAGCGTTGGCAACAATTTCGGCTTTAGGCACTAAGAACGATTGTTGGGTACGATCTGCAAAGTCTTGAGTTTTGAGTTCTGAGTTTTGAGTAGAAAGCTTTTTCCAATCTAATAAAATAGAAGGAATATCAGATTTACCTGTTACTTCGTCTAAAACATTTTCTGGTTCCGAGAAAATTTGTGTTAAAGTCTCTTCAGAAATTAATAGATTGCGTTTATCGTCCAAACTATAGCCATCGGCTTTCATATCATAAAACCAAACGTTATCTGTACCACCCGAATTGGTTTTAGTAAATAACAAAATAGCAGTACTTACCCCTGCATATGGTTTGAAAACACCACTCGGCATAGAAATAACTCCTTGTAATTGTTGGTTTTCTACCAACTCTTTACGAATGTTTTTATGTGCTGTAGAACTACCGAATAAAACGCCATCTGGTACAATAACCGCTGCCCGACCACCTAATTTTAGCATACGCAGAATAAGGGAAAGAAAAAGCAATTCCGTTTTCTTGGTTTTGGTGGTTTGCAACAAACTTTTTTCGACTTCATCATAATCTAACGCTCCTTTAAAAGGTGGATTGGCTAAGATTAACGAATACTGATTGGTAAGTTCGTTGCTTTCTGCTAATGCACTTCCGTTTATCGCAATAGGATTATCGATGCCATGCAATTGTAAATTCATGGTAGCAATACGCATCATGGATGGATCTATCTCGATCCCGTTGAACATTTTGGCGTTGTAATGGTCGCGGAATTCTTTATCTAAAAACCAATCGTTGTGTACCTCGTGCAAATATTGACTTGCATTTACCAAGAAACCAGCAGTTCCCATGGCAGGATCACAAATGGTATCTTCTTTTGTAGGTTGCATCAACTCCACCATCATACGAATGACATGACGAGGTGTACGGAATTGCCCATTGGTGCCAGCTTCTGCAATTTTTGACAACATGTATTCGTACAAATCTCCTTTGGTATCTTTTTTATCGAGCGGTAATTTGTCGATTTGTTGAACCACTTTGTCTAACAATTTAGGGGTTGCAATCATAAAGGTTGCACCTTTCATGTATTCTGAAAATTTACCACCATCCGCACCTATAGTTTTCATAAAATCGAAAGCTGTGATATTATCTAACTCTGGATTTGGACGTGTAAAAATATTGAACATTATTTCGGGATCTTTGTCTTTGAAATAATTCCAACGTAAAGAAGCTTGTGCCTCGGTATAGATGTTCTTTTTAACAGAAGAACCTAATAAGGCAATTTCTTTTTCAATTAAGATTTGCTTATCGTCTAACTGTTTTAGAAAAATAAGGTAAGTAAATTGTTCGATTACCGTTAATGGGTTGGAAATACCTCCTGTCCAGAAGTCGTTCCATATTTTATCTATTTGAGATTTAAGTTCTCCTGTTATCATGATTGTTTTATTAAGACCGTAAAATTAGGTATTATTTAATTGATTAGTGAAAAGTTATCATTGCCTGAATAAAGGGGTTATTATTAATAGCCTTAAATAGCATTTTCTGAATTGGTCACAAAAGGAAATTCATAAATTAAATTTCTTACTGCTTACAAGTTGCTTTGTTTTTTTAGCAAATATAAATATAAACTGTGCAGCTGAAGTACACTATTACTTATTGAGCATTTTATTCATTTTATCATTTAATATATCAACTAATTCTTGAGGTTCTATAACTTTCATATTTTCAGCGTATGAAAAAATTAAACTAATTAATTCATAATTCAATTTTACCTTTAATTGTAAGATATTTTGATTTATTTTTTGTGAACCATGTATTGGTTTCGATTTGATATAAGGTATGATACTTTCTGACAATTGTATTTTTATATCAAATACTTCTTTGGTGTTATCATTGGTTACACCAACTATATCCTCAAAATATTCGTCGAAATCGATCAATAAATCTTGATGTTTTTCAGTTGTTAGTGCAAGTGATTTAATACGATCTAGTGCTAAATTCTGAAGAAATTTACTTTCATGATTCCATCCAAATAAAAACCATCTATTGTTGTACTGTTTAAGATGATAGGGAGATATTAAGTATGTATGTTGCTCATTGTATGTAAATGCTTGATAGTTGATATTTAAAGTTTGTTCATTTTTAATGTAATTATATAAAGGCACTAAATATTCTAATCCCACTAAAAACTCATTTTCTTCAAATGAAATAATGTTTCTATCAGCTATATGATTGTTTTTTACATCAATCAATTTTGTTTGTAAACTTTCTAATGCAATTAAACCAGGTATACCTTTAATACGAGATAAAAGTTCTACGGTATTTTCTAATGCCATTTGCTCTTCATTTGTTAATGGTTTATGAAGAATAGAGAAAGTTAAATTATCATATCTATAAAATACTTTTCTCCCCTCTTTAACTGAAACAATGGGAGCTTGATAACCAGCGTCACTTTTCATAAAAGTAATGTCGTCAAAAATTTGTCGTCTTGAAACACTAAAATCTTCACCATAGTATTCAGAAAGCACATTTGAGCATTCATTGATTAAATCTTGAATATAAAATTGACGATATCTATTTGAAAAGCATTTATCTAATGTTTTGTATCTAATTAAAGCGTTTTTGTTTACTGCCATTACTAAAAATGTTTGATGTAAATATACCTAATGTAAAATTTAAATGGAATATAAGATGTCGTTATTCAAGCCTTAAGTTTATAGAATTCTTATTTTTTATATCTAGCTCAAAACTTTCATCTAATATTTTTTTCTTCAATTTGTGATATTTTTGAGACCTGCGTAATTAAGGTTGAAATTTCTCTTTAATTAAAATAAAACAGGTTGTAAATAAAACAACTCTTTAGTTTCTTACTATGAAAAAAGTATTACTATATTATATTCAAATCAATTAAGGTTTTCTTTAATCTTATTACGGAAATCCGTAAACCACTAAATATTTTGAGTTTATCTATTATTTCAACTAAAAACTAACGACTTCGGAGTAGTTTTCCAGCTCTCTGCAAGAGCAAGTGGTTTTGAAAGCCCGAATCTCAATTTCGAGTGCCTCAAAACATAACTTGCTGTTAATCTTTCGATTACTAAATCTACCAATTTTACAAAGTAAAATCCACAGTGATTTCATATTAAGAAATCACTTACTATTTGACACTAAAGTGCCAAGTGCAACCTTAAAATTCCATTTAAAATTTTCAAACTGTATATATACTTTCTTTGCTGTAAGATAGTAAGGTAAGTTTTATAATTGTCTTTGAAATAGCGTCTTAAAGCTGTTTTAAAATGCTCTTGGTGTAAAAACGTATTAGTATAATATTTCCAATAAGCTAAAGCTTACAACTATCCATAATGTAAAATGTAAACCTTTAAAAAAGTACAATATGGGAACAGTAAACCAACCATCAAAAAAAGACAGTCAAAATGAGTTACTCGATGAAGACTATTTAATGAATATCATGAGTGGTGATATAGAAGTTAAGTCTGTAGAACAAGCTAAGCCTATCGTAGAAGAAAAAGAAGAACCTCTAATCCATGAAGAAGTACCAAAAGTCAAAGAGAAGAAGCCAAAGAAAGAAATAGCAACTACTAAATACCAAGAGCTTTTTCTAATTAATGAATTTCCTTCATCAAGAGCAGGAAAGGTTGTTTATATCCGACCTGAGTATCACGAAGTATTACTTCGTATAACTCAACTGGCTAAAGAAGAAAAAACTACGCTTTACTCTTATTTAGACAATATCTTAAAACAGCATCTACAGCAGTATAACTCTGAGATTACCCAATATTTTAATGACAAATTCAAACCTATTTTATAATGGAAAAACTTAATCAATTAAGAGAATCAGCTCAAGTACAAAAGACTAAGAGTATAGAGAATTATGTAGATACTTTTTTAAAAGAAGTATCTACTAAAGCAAAAGATGGCAAAACGGTCTATATTCGCCCAGAGTTCCATAAGAAGTTAAACCGTATAGTTCAAGTAATAGGCGAAAATAAGGTGTCTGTCTATACTTATCTAAATAATCTATTAGAGCATCACTTCAACGAATTCGAACAAGAGATAACCACAAGCTTTAATGAAAAGAATAAACCTATTTTTTAAGCATTTCAATAAAACAATAAAGAAGTAAAACTGTAAAAGCACCTTTACAGTTTTACTTCTTAAAAAAAACAAAGGCACCTTATAAGATGCCTTCATCTGCAAAAGAGTAGTAACTCTCCGCTGTTATAATTAAATGATCTAAAAGCGTAATATCAAGTATCTTACTTGCTTCTTTAATCTTTCTCGTAATTTGTCTATCTGCATTACTTGGAGCTAATTTCCCTGAAGGATGATTATGAACTATAATGAACGCTGTAGCATTCGCTTTTAATAGAGCTGAGAAGATGATTCGTAAATCTACTATTGTTCCTGTTATTCCTCCTGTGGAAGCTTCTAATACTCCAAGTACTTTATTGTTGTTTGAAAGCATAAGTACTTTAAACTGTTCTAATAATTCAATCTTATTACTATCCCAAGCCTTTAATGCAACTTGATATGCACTATAAGAAGATGTAATCTGAGGTCTTTGTGAAGCCTTTACTTTTGATTTGTAAATCAATTCTACTTCTGATGCGATAAGCCATTCTGTGTTTAAAACTGTAGTTTCCATAATATTAAATTTTTAAATTAATTATGGAGCCACAATTGGTAATGGTTTAGCGAGCGCAAGAAGCAACGCAATAAAGCGAAGACTTTAGTCAAGCATTTATGGGGGAATTTCTTGCTAGCGAACCGCTAGGCATTGCCTAACTTTGTGCAATTTTTTAATAAAAATATCCCCCATTTACTTTATGCATCTATAAAATCAAAGAACTGCTTTAATGAATCAATAGTAGAGTTATCTAAAATTAAATTATTGTCTTTCTGCTGGATATTCTTCTGAGTATAAGTAAGCAAAAAGGAATCTAGTTGATTAATTAACACATTTAATTTAGGTGCATTATCATTGTCTGCATACAAAGCTAAACTGAGTAAAGTATTTAGATTTGAAGTATGAGGTAAATAGGTTGTGTGAACGAGTATGTACACCTGTAGTTTTATATATAGACACCTATGTAGTTTATTAGTCGAGATAAAACTTTGCTTTTTAGCATGAAGAATCTTTTTCTTAATAAACTTATTAATCTTTGAAAGTGGATATTTGAGTCTAAATATACTCTCTCCATAATCGCAATCATAGTTGTCCATCCAATGAATGGAAGGATAATACCCGTTTGAGTAGATTATGTTTTCCTCTTTGACTACATCTTCAAAAAAATGTATGTTTTCAAAACTGTACTCTTGAATAAAGAGTCTTGTATGCGAAATAATTGTAAATTTAAGATCGTCATTTTTACAACTAAAAGTATCAATAACCTTTTGTATTTCCTCAGCATCTTCTTTGGTAGTTAGTACTAAAAGGTAGAAATGTGTAATTGCCCTTTCATTTTCAAAAGTTACGGTTTCATGAAATTTATAGATTTCCTCCACTCCTTTAGTGTTAGTCAGAGGTAATAGCTGGTCTATATATTTGAATGTCTTTTTCTTTTTTACTTTTATCTTAGGCTTTATTTTATAAGGTCTTGAGTCAAACTCAAACTTATCAAGCAGTTGAATAACCATTGTGTGTAACTTCGCTTGAACTTTCTCGAGTGCCAATGCCCAATCATCAAATCGCGCTGATTCAGGATCTCTATCGATTGCTTCTATTATATAGAATAAGTTCTCTTTGTCTTTCACAAATAGTGTTTTTATCTGAGGGAAGACTCTTTCGAGTAATAACAATCTCTCTGTAAGATTATAGTGTACATTAATAGTTCCGAAGAGCATTGTTTCAATGACACCTAAATCATGTTCAAAGAATTTTAAATAGAAATAAGTAACACCAAACTCTTCATCTTTATTCATACTATTGCTATAAGATGATAAAAGATTATAGGTTTCTATGTATTTTTTCTTAAAGCTTTCTACATCAGATGAATAACAATAACTGCTTGGCAATTCTATATTATCATCTTTGTAGAGTAAAAGAGTATCACCTAAACATAATTTGATAAATGCTCTTCCTGCTTTATCTTGTAATTCAAAATCTTTGTCATCTAATAGAACAATATGAAAATTACTGTCTTCTAAGAGTTCTTTAGTATACTCTTTACTAAATACCTTAGTGGCTTTTTCTTTGTCTTTTACGCGAAGCCAGAATACTTCAAGGTTATAGGATGAAGTATAAACACCACCATACCAAATAGTAGTAACATGTTTATCTATTACACTGTTTATTAGCTTCTTTTCGAGGTTCTCAGGGAACTTCTGTTCTTGTAATAATTGAAATTTAGTTTCCATAATTTTAAATATTTAACGGTTATTAGTTGGTATATAATTCTTTGATTTGATTGTAGAAGTGATTACAAATGTGTAGCGTATTTAGATACTGCTCTTGTGTAGGAGTATTAACAGAGGTAGATCGTCTTGGGAAGTAAGGCAGTTTTGTATTTAGAAAATAGAAAAGAGCTTCTGATTGTTCTGTACTCATTAAATGATTACTATAGTCTCTATCTGCCCATTGCACAAGTTTCCACAAGTAACGAGGACTAGCAAAATGTGGGACATAGTTTAGCTTCTTATATAAGAATGAAAGGCATAATTGCTTGAAAATACTTCCTAGCTGTACAACGTGTCCGATTTGATAAGTAGAACAACTGAACAAATCCATTTGTAACCATTGACTCTCTAAGTTATCTTGACATAGTTTCCAAAAGTCCTTTTGCCAAATAGAACTATCAGTATCTTCGGGTAGTTCAAAAACAGGAAGAATAAACTTAGAATGCTTCTTTTTAGTTCTACTGTATACGACATTATCATCTGTGATGTGCTTATAGATAAAAGGCAAGAACTTTATGCCATGACGTTCTGTCCAAGTGGTTTTATGTAATAGGCAAGTGATTTCAACTCGTTGATTAAAGTGATTTCTGATTAAGGTTGACATATGCTGTTCCATTTGAATCTTGATATCAGTACCGACTATAAACAAGAGGAATTCTATAGAGTCATTAGAAATTTTACTTTCAATCAAATAGATTAAGTCAATACGATAGCTTTGAAGAAGTCTTTTAACCACAGCATTTAACATAAACTGTTCATATTCGACTTTAGAGAAAATTTGCTTTCCCTTTAAATCACTTAGCAGATACTCAATTCTTGGAGTAAAAAAGTTATTGACTCCTTTCTCGAATTGTTCACATATAACAGTACATAGACTTTCAACTTTAGCAAGATCATTTTCTTCAATTGTCCTCTCGCTATTGCTATCAATATTTAATAGATTGCACAGATACACTTTATCAATTTCATTATTAATAAAGATTAGACTTAGTTCTGGGTAATTATTTTCTATTGATTCCAATAACTCTACATCTGAATTAAAGATTAAAGCACTTTTGGGAAACAGCATGCTTTGAACGCTGTGAAGGTAAAGGCGTATAATATGCACATACATAATCAATACAGCTTGAAATTGCTTCTGTTTAACAAGAGAATCAATAAAGCGACTTTTGTAATCATCGTGTTTTTGCTTTATCTCCAATACCCAATTATCAAGTTGTATAAGTTGTCTTCTACTAGAGAAAGTATAAAAGTTCTGCAATAAGCTTCCCCAACTACTTTCTTTGCGAGAATAGATTATAAACTGTGGGTTTAGATAGAGAGATAAATAAGTAAAGTGAAAATCACTTTCAAAAGGGAATACAATGTGTTTACAAAACGTTACAACTACATCAAACTGTTCAAACACTTCTTTAGCCCACGAAGATTCTTGTAGCTCTTGTTTTTTAGCATCTGGTATATCCTTATTTAGAACAACCGTTATTTGCTTGATTGCTGAGAAATGCGGTCTTGTTGCAAAAATTAATTCAACATTCCCATTGTTTATTTCATAGAGTAGTTTCTCTTGAACGACAAGAGGAATACCTTGTAATTCGTTGATTTCTAATTTAGTTTTCATAAGCTTACAGTGTTTAAGGTTAACAACTGCAAGTTCTTACCTTGATTTACTGTAATCTATTCGGTTATAGGGTATTATATTCGATTGTGTTTTTATTAGGAATCTCAGGATTTATCATTATTCAATTACATTACCTATTTTTTTAAATGGATAATTTACCTGTTTAT
The DNA here is from genome assembly GCF_001865835.1 of Myroides sp. ZB35. Taxonomy (NCBI): domain Bacteria; kingdom Pseudomonadati; phylum Bacteroidota; class Flavobacteriia; order Flavobacteriales; family Flavobacteriaceae; genus Myroides; species Myroides sp. ZB35. Next base: position 1,849,505 of record NZ_CP017769.1, read on the forward strand.
AGGAATAGTTTACTGATTTACAGTAAGGTAGTTTTAGAAGAACTTAAAAATCATGAATTATGAAAGCGTACGATTTTACTTTAGAATCTCATTTATGGACAAAAGAAGATATAGAGTGTCCTTATGAACTATTAGACTGGTTAACTGATCTTGCTCATATAGATTATTTTCAAGAACAGATTCGCAATTATTGTTGGTATTTACTTAGTGATAAAATGTATGATAAGGCAAAGGTGTCGGAAGTTATTTTCGATTTAACCGTTTTACAATCCTTGTTTAAAGCAAGCTACCGAATCTTTTTGAACCCTAATGTGTTTATAGAGAAAGAACTTACTGTTTCTACAATATCTGAAGAAGAGCTACAAGAAATGAAATACATAAGTGAACAAGAGTTTAAGGATCCTTACTTAGTCTTTAAAAGTGTTTTTGAGCAGTTCACATTAGATAGCATAACGAACTCTTTTTTCAATTTGGTTTTAGCAACAATGGCTAATAATGCATCTAACAAAGAGTATGATAGTGAGGTATCAATGCTCGTTTTTCACAGATTATTAGAAGCTTGCTTGTTAATACAAATACGAGATACAGCCAGTTATAGATAAATATCTATCTAAAAAGAGAAAAGGTAGAATACCATCCATAGTAATTCTACCTTTTTTTATTGTTTATATCCAATGATAAGATTCGTCTTTTCTGTTTTGATAACAAAGCATATCTTCTTTTCGAAGGTCTGGAAAAAATCTAATAGCTCTTTCAATAGCGTAATTAGGTAAAAACTTAATCTCCTTGCATATTGTAAGAAGTACCTTTTCTCTGCCATATAGTCGAACGATTTCATCTATTTCACTTTGATCTCCACGTTCAATTACTCGTGCTATAATTGGAATATATGCTTTTTGATAATCAAGCTTATTAATATCAGTATCCCAAAATAATTGAGTTTTTAAAGATGAAATATCAGTTAGTTTCTGTTCTTTTTTTATACGTTAAATATACTGATTTTAAAGGTAATAAAAGACAAAAACCTAAACATAAGGTTAAGCTTTTATAGTATAATTAAGTTTTATCTACTTACTTTGAATCAACTTTTCTAAACGATTCATCATTTCATCTTTCTCTTTAAGCATACGCTCATACAAGGCAATCTTTTCATTGTGTAGCTGTACAATTGCATCAAGAGGATTATTATTGTTAACGATAACTCCAACAGCATTATCATTAAATGTGCTAGAAATAATATTAATCGCCTGCTCTTCATCAAAATTCTCAATTGCTTCAACAGGTATCTTAAGTACCTTAGAAATCTGTTGTAACAGCGAATTATCAATTACCTCTTTCTGTTCTAAAACAGATATCTTTTTTTGATTCCAATCATCTCCTAAATCAAAAGCAAGAACCTCTTGCTTGATTCCAAGCATTTCTCTAAAACGCTTTATGTTTCTTCCTTGATGTATTTTATGTTCCATAATTGATTAGCAGAATTAAGAAGGCTCAAAAGAAAGCCAAAGATTAAAAAAGATTGAAAGGTAAAGTTATAAAATATCCTGTAAGAATAGAAATTTAATTCGCATCGTTGAAATAATGATACAGTATAACACCAAGTACAACCAATGATTGCCAAATAATCTTACTGAGATAATACACTGGCTATTTTTCAGTAAAAGACAATATTATGACAATGAAACTTGAAATTCCAAAAATTCCAATAGAAGAGGGGAGGAATTACTTTAAGAAAGAGGGAATAGATTTAACAGAAGAAGAAACCGCTATTGTATTGGAGTTTATGTACACATTAACACGCTTTGTGTTTAAGGAATACTTTGATATAGAGTAAGTTATTTGTATATTTATACGCTTCCAACCAAAACAATTGTGTTAAATTAAATAATTAACCTATGAAAATAGCAGATTTGTATATCCGTGTTTCAACGGATGAACAAGCTGATAAAGGTTATTCTCAAAGAGATCAAGAAGAGCGACTTCGACGCTTTTGCCAATCAAACGATATTCAAGTAGGCAAGGTTATCTTAGAGGATCATTCAGCTAAAAGTTTTAATCGTCCCTCTTGGATTGCATTAATGAAAGAATTGCGTAAGCGAAGCAATAAAACGAACTTGTTGTTATTTACCAAGTGGGATCGGTTTAGTCGTAACGCTGGTGATGCGTATCAAATGCTAAGTGAACTAACCAAATTAGGTATCGAATTACAAGCTATAGAACAACCCTTAGATTTATCAATTCCCGAAAATAAAATAATGCTTGCGATTTATTTAGCGGCTCCAGAGGTAGAGAATGACCGTAGAGCACTTAATGTATATCACGGTATGAGAAGAGCTAAGAGAGAAGGAAGATTGATGGGTAAAGCTCCCTTTGGATATATAAACAGGAGTAAAGAAGATGGAACAAAGTATATTGCTGTAAAGGAATTAGAAGCTAAAGCGTTAGTCTGGGCTTTTGAAGAAATCGCCAAGGGATTATTAGCCGCTAATCAGATACGCTTAGAGATGAATAAGTTTAGCCCTCGTAGTCTTAGTAAGAGTGCTTTTCACGTAGCGATTCGCAATCCTTTATATTGTGGTAAGATATTTATACCTAAGCACAAAGACGAAGAAGCTCACTTTGTCGATGGACTACACGAAGCACTAATTACAACAGAATTGTTTGATAAAGTTCAAGAGGTGTTAGATGGGAAAGTAAGAAAGGAACTACCAAACACAAAAGTACTATCAGATGAGAATTTGCCACTAAGAGGATTTTTAGTTTGCCCTAAGTGTAGTAGAAACTTAACAGGTAGTTTGTCAAAGGGTAGAAATAACAGTTATTATTACTATCACTGTATAGGCTCATGTGGGTTTAGACATAGTGCAAGCAAGGCAAACTTATTATTTGAAGAGGGATTATATCAATTACAATTAAACGAAGCATTTTTAACCCGTTTAAAGAAACATTTGTTAGATACCTATAACAAGATATTAAAGAATCCAATTGATCAAAAGAAAACACTGCTAAATGAGATAGAAAGACTAAACGTTCAACTTAGTATGGCAAGGACAAAATTATTAAGTGGAACACTTGACGATGAGGATTACCTTGAAATCAAAAAATCGAATAAAGCAGAACTTGAAGTGTTAGAAACACAATTAATGAAAGAGAATAGCAAGGTAAAGATTGACATTAATAAAATATTGAACAAAGCAATAGAAGTAGTTGCAAACATAGGCACACTCTACGCTCAGGCAGATATATCAATGAAAAGGAGAATAATAGGTTCAATCTTTCCTGAGAAAGTAGTTTTTGATGGGGAAATTTATCGAACCGATAGAATTAATGTTTTAGTAAGGTCTATCCTGTTGATAAATAATGAAATAGCTGAAAATGAAAACGGGAGAAATGAACAAAAAATTCAATTCTCCCGTTTAGTACTCGAGGCGGGACTTGAACCCGCACGGGCATTACTACCCACTGGATTTTAAGTCCAGCGTGTCTACCACTTCCACCACTCGAGCGTCTTCTGTAGACTGCAATACTACTTCTGTATTGCGAGTGCAAATGTAGAATATTATTTTTTACTATACAACTAATAAAAGATGTTTTTATAAATAAAAAAGATTAAAATATTCTTATTTGTTGATTAATAGATGGTTATTAAGTGTTCTTTTTGAAAATAATTTAATAAACAGAAATTGAATTCTAATCATGATTACTGATGTATTGGAATTAGTAAGGCGAAAGAGTGTTCGCTCTATGAAATCAATACTATTGTAGTATTGCGTTTTCTATCGGATGTCGATATTGAGATCAGGGTATATAAAATAAAAAATCCCAAGCGTTAGCTTGGGATTCTCTGTACTCGAGGCGGGACTTGAACCCGCACGGGCATTACTACCCACTGGATTTTAAGTCCAGCGTGTCTACCACTTCCACCACTCGAGCGTCTTCTGTAGACTGCGATACTATTTCTGTATTGCGAGTGCAAAAATAGAGTATTGTTTTTTAGTGTGCAAGAAAAATAGAGTGTTTTTTACTGAAAATTATTCTACTTTGTTTTTCCATTCTTCTAACTCATTTACTGTAAGTTTAATGAGTTTTTAATATATGTATTTTGCTAATGCCTTTTCGCAACTTGAATGACTAGTTTGATTTGAAATGATGTCTACAATTTTTTCTTTTTCATTAAAAATATTACTTGGGCTATATTTCACATAAGCAGAGTAACAACTTTTAGATTGATGCTAGTAGAAGGGAGGTTATAAGATGATCTAGGGATCAACGTTAAAAGTTGGGGAGGAAAGTGTAAAATAATATCTTTGTGCTATGATGGATAGCCAAGAAATACTAAAACTAATCTTACCTACTTACTTAGTAGAACACTTCAATATTACTAAAGTAGAAGAATTAGAGACCAAACTACATATCTACTTTGAAGAGAAGAATGATTACGGAAATCAATGTGCTGAAAGACAGCTTATTTCTAAAGGTTTCCATAGTATGATTACTATTGAAGACTTCCCGTTACGAGGTAAATCAGTTAAACTACACGTACAACGTCGTCGTTGGACAGATAAACAAACAGGAGAAATTATATCACGTGATTGGAATATCATCGCAGAAGGAACACGAATGACTACAGAGTTCTCGGAGTTCTTAAAAAAAATTGGCCGATACTAAAGTACTTAGCTGTAAGGCTATTGGTGAATTATTTGGAGTTAAAGGTGAAAAGTTTCAACGCCAATACAAACATAAAACTAGTGGTTTCAAACAATGGGATCAACAAGAACATGCACAAGACTGGCTACTCTACCCAGAAAATATAACTGAACAACTCTCCATAGATGAAGTATGTTTATCTATGGGAGAATTGTACACTATACTGACTTCTAAAGCAGGTAAAGGTCAGAAAAAGACCATTGTAGCGATAGTTAAAGGAACAAAATCAGATACTGTAATAAAGCATCTATCTAAACTACCTAAAAAACTTAGAGATAAAGTTACCGAGATTACTTTAGATATGGCAGGGGCTATGAAACAGATAGCTAAGAAGTGCTTCCCTAAAGCTGTGCAAGTAATTGATCGTTTTCATGTACAAAAGCTTGTAAGTGAAGCTGTACAAGATATTAGAATAAAATATAGATGGGCTGAGCTTGACGCTGAGAACACTGCTGTTTTAAAGGCTAAGGAAGAAGGCATTATATATAATCCTGAAATACTTAGTAATGGAGATACTAAGAAGCAACTTTTAGTTCGCTCACGTTCTCTACTTTATAAAAACCAAATTAATTGGACATCTGACCAACAAGAAAGAGCTAAGATACTATTTGAATTATACCCAGAGATTAAACAAGCCTATCTACTTGCTAATAACCTTAGACAGATATATAATCTACAAATAGATAAAGAAATAGCTATGACTAAGCTAGCTCATTGGTTTAATGATATTGAAAAAGCTTCACTCAAACACTTTAGTACTGTTTTAAAGACGTTTAATGTACACTATAACGAAATCATCAATTACTTTATTAATAGAAGTACAAATGCTTCTGCGGAATCATTTAATGCCAAAATTAAATACTTCCGTATGATGTATAGAGGTGTTAGAGATAAGAAGTTTTTCCTTTTTAGATTAACTAGACTTTTTGCCTAGTCCCCAACTTTTGTCACTGATCCTGATCTAGTTGATAAATATAACTTTAATAACAAAAAAAATCCCAAGCGTTAGCTTGGGATTCTTTGTACTCGAGGCGGGACTTGAACCCGCACGGGCATTACTACCCACTGGATTTTAAGTCCAGCGTGTCTACCACTTCCACCACTCGAGCTCAATTGGCATTGACTGCACACGTTTTTTCGTGATTGCGATGGCAAATATAGAATGTTTTTCCATTAAATAAAAAGACTTTTTTAGTTTTTTTAAAACTATTCTATGGAGTCTTGTAAATCAGTTTTTTATAATAACTAGATTATACTTACTCTGCGTCAAATATATCGTCTGAAGGAAAACTTCCAAAGATATCTAGAGATAAATCTAGTATTTCAGCGTTAGCAAAGTTTGACTTAATCTCCTCCATTGCCTTTTCGAATCTTAGTTCGGTATTAAATCTTCTACTGTTGGCATAGATCTTTTTGTCTATTGCGAGTCTGAAGTAAGACTTACCTGATGGGGTTTTAAACTTAATGAAGTTTAGAGAATCATAGTTGGTTCTAAGGAACGATATAGTAGAATGAATAGCTTCTACACTAGGATACTCTACACTTGTCATTAATGTTTTACCTCTTCTGTGTTCAAAAGTGTACTTATACTTTCCGTTATCTTTTAAACTAATTACGAATGCACTCATATCAATTAAGAAACAAAATTAAAGAAATTTACTTTTTGTAGAAATATCTAAGGGGATGACATTTCTAAAGGGGCAAAAAAAAATCCCAAGCGTTAACTTGGGATTATGTACTCGAGGCGGGACTTGAACCCGCACGAACATTACTGCTCACTGGATTTTAAGTCCAGCGTGTCTACCACTTCCACCACTCGAGCGTGATATAGAGCGAAAAACGGGGTTCGAACCCGCGACCTCAACCTTGGCAAGGTTGCGCTCTACCAACTGAGCTATTTTCGCATAATGTTTTTTTAAGAACTTCGCTTTACTTCTGTATTGCGAGTGCAAATATAGAACGTTTTTTTGTTTATCCAAATAAAAAGCAGCTAAAAAACAAAGATATTTTTTAACTCATTGATTTACAAAGCCTGTGTTCATGCCTTTTTACAAAGGTTTTTACCAAAAAAGAGAAAGGAAGCTCATTCGAGCTTCCTTCTTCATATTATTTTAGTTTTTTCTTTAATTCATTTATCTTCATAATCGCTTCTATTGGCGTGATATTATTGACATCTATAGCAAGGATATCTTCTTTTAATTCTTCTAATAGAGGATCATCTAGATTAAAGAAACTTAGTTGTAGATCATTTTCTACTGCTTTCAGTGGTTGTTGATCTTTAGCATGTCCTTTTTCTAGTTGTTTTAGCATCTTTTCAGCGCGTTTTAGAACTGTAGTAGGCATACCTGCCATCTTCGCCACATGAATACCAAAACTGTGTGCACTACCACCAGGAACTAGTTTTCTCAAGAATAGCACATTGTCTTTAAGTTCTTTGACAGAGACGTTATAGTTCTTTATTCCGTCGAAGTTCTGAGACATATCATTGAGCTCGTGATAGTGAGTAGCGAATAGGGTCTTAGGCTTGCCAGGATGCTGGTGTAGGTACTCTGCGATAGCCCAGGCTATAGAGATACCATCGTAGGTACTAGTACCTCTTCCGATTTCGTCTAATAGAACTAAGCTTCTATCAGAGATATTATTTAAGATAGAGGCTGTCTCGTTCATCTCCACCATGAAAGTTGATTCTCCCATCGAGATATTATCTGATGCCCCCACACGTGTGAATATCTTATCTACTGGCCCCATGCGTACTTCTCTAGCTGGAACGAAACTTCCCATCTGAGCTAACAACACGATAAGTGCTGTCTGTCTAAGGATAGCAGACTTACCAGACATATTAGGTCCAGTGATCATGATGATTTGTTGTTCCTTATTGTTTAGATAGACATCATTCGTGATATAAGGTGTGTCATACGCTAGTTGTTTCTCGATCACAGGGTGACGACCATCTTTTATATCTAGTTCATAAGAGTCATCTATCAGTGGTCTTACATAGTTATTCTCAAGAGCCTGTTGAGCGAAAGAGCTCAGACAGTCTAGCTGTGCGATAAGATTAGCATTTAGCTGTACAGGTTTGATATATTGGGCGCACCAAGCTACGAACTGTTCGAACAATTCGTTCTCTAGCTTATAGATTTTCTCTTCTGCACCTAGTATTTTAGTTTCGTATTCTTTTAACTCCTCCGTGATATAACGTTCTGCATTCACTAGCGTCTGCTTTCTAATCCACTCTGCAGGTACTTTGTTTTTATGCGTATTACGAACCTCTATATAGTACCCGAATACGTTGTTAAACGATATTTTAAGCGATGGAATACCTGTCTTCTCACTCTCTCTGATCTCCATAGCCTCTAGCAGTTCCTTACCAGAAGTAGAGATCTTGCGCAGTTCGTCTAACTCTGGGTGTACACCCTCTGCTATTGCATTTCCTTTTGCTATCGCTACAGGAGCATCTTCATTGATGGTACCTCTGATCTTTTCTCTAAGTAGCTCACACCCATGTAGTGTATTCCCCATTTGTTTTAGAGAATCATTACTACTTTTTTGGGCAGTCTCCTTGATCGGAATAATAGCATCTAGAGAATCGTTCAGATAGATTAGCTCTCTAGGAGATACCTTACCAGTAGCGATCTTAGAGATTAATCGTTCTAAGTCAGATATCTTCTTTATTTGGGTTTGGAAGAGTGTTAGGAGTTCACTGTTCTCTTTTAGTATCTCTACGATATTATGTCTATCCGTAATCTTCTTAGTATCCTTCAGTGGTAATGCTAGCCAACGCTTCAGTAGACGACCTCCCATAGGAGATAAGGTCTTATCTATCACATCTAATAACGTTATCGCATTCAGGTTAGCACTGTTGTATAGCTCTAAGTTTCTGATCGTAAAACGATCCATCCACACATACGCATCTTCAGCGATACGCTGTATATTAGAGATATGCTCTAGTCTAGTGTGCTGTGTCTCTGATAGGTAATATAGTATCGCTCCACAGGCTATCGTCCCTTCTACTAAATCTTCTACCCCAAAACCTTTTAGGGAATTAGTTTTAAAATGAGTAGTCAAAGACTCAAATGCAAAGTCAGTCTTGAATACCCAGTCATCTAGTAAGAATAGATTATAAGTAGTCCCGTAGTTCTGTAAGAAGTGTGTCTTATTACTCTTCTGTACTAGAATCTCACTAGGGGCAAAGTTCTGTAGTAGTTTATCTATATAATCTTGATCTCCTTCAGTGGTCAAAAACTCTCCTGTAGAAACATCTAAGAATGATATACCGATTGTCTTTTTAGCAAAGTGTATTGCACATAAGAAGTTGTTAGATTTAGAATGTAACACTTCATCGTTTAAGGCAACACCAGGTGTTACTAACTCAGTAACGCCTCTTTTGACAATAGTTTTAGTTGTTTTAGGGTCTTCTAGCTGGTCACAGATAGCTACTCTTAGTCCAGCTTTGACTAACTTAGGTAGGTAAACATTAATCGAGTGATGAGGAAAACCTGCTAATTCTGTTTCACTAGCTGTACCTGCACTTCGTTTGGTTAATGTAATGCCCAATATTTTAGATGCTCTGACAGCGTCTTCACCGAATGTCTCGTAAAAATCTCCTACGCGAAATAATAGACAAGCATCAGGATACTTGGCTTTTATATCGTTGTATTGTTTCATTAATGGAGTTTCCTTAGGTGCTTTCGCTTTAGCAGTCATAATGTAGTTTTGTGTTTCAAATTACAAATATAACAGATACATTTTACAAACGCTATTTGCTTAATGAACTTCTAAGAGAGCGGTATGCCATAATATCTTTTTAGCCTGCGTATGATCATAGAGGTAAGTACTGTTATCGTCAGACCGATCACACACCCTAAGGTCACTGCTAAGCATCTAAACAGGGGAGTAGCCTCTACTGAGCTAGCCGTATGTGGCTGTACAAGTATAATGATAAGGGCTACTAAGGCTACGCGAGCCATATTTAATATCTTGAATAGGTAGCAGGTCATGATTGTTAGGAACACACCTAATAAACCAATATAGAAATCAGGGTTAGGATGGATTTCTAAACAAACTAAACCGACAGCAGACCCCACTAGATTTGACTTAAATCGTTCTACAGATAGCTTTTTAGAATTCTGACCTTCTGGTGAGATAACTAGCATAATCGAGATTAAAGTCCACAGGATTTCATAGTTCGGATATTTTAAGAATAGCAGGTATCCGATATAAAACCCGATAAAGCATCTGGTTGTATAGATAATGACTGGGGATGTTATAATTCTAGTTATGAGAGTTCTTACCATAGATTTTTTATGAGTGTGCAAAGGTAGGAACTCTCATTTGATATTGCAATAATATCTTGTTTCTGTTTTTTATACAGATGAAAAGAATGTAATAGTGTTAAAAAATCGTCAAAAACAATGTGAAATAAAACTATTACAGATTTCAGTCTATATCAAGTTTAAAATTATGGAATACTAGCAAATGCAAAAAATATAATAGAGATAAAGGATAGAGCAATAGCTAATATTGGGAATTTTTGAACACTGATTTGTTTTGATTCTAATAACGTACAGATAATTGTAGGGAAGATAATAAGCCCTGTTAGACATAGTATCCATGCCAATTCGACCAAATGTATGTATTGAGGGCTCTGAGCAAAGTCAGCAATAAGGGACCCTTGATATATCACCACAAAGACAATATTGTTTAGTATGGTGAGCAGAGCCAGCTGATTGAGTAGTTTTTTAGTCATGGTGGTGTGGCTTTGTTGGTTTATAACAAAGTTAGCCATTGTATAGGAAGAAAGGGAGCACTACTTGATGCAATCTTTGTTTTAAAAGTGTAATATCGAGTGTGTTATATTTGAATACTATTGCTTTTTTATTGTGTGTAATAATATTGATTAAGGTATAATTAGTTAAAAATAAAACCTAGATGAGAGTAATCCATTTGATAAATAGTATTTTTGCTAAAATTTTTAAGTCATGCGTAAATTAGCCAATAGCGAATTGGATCGTAAAAATGTAGAAGAGTTTAAAGCTTCTGAGAAAACACCTATTATTGTAGTTTTAGATGATGTAAGAAGTTTACATAATATTGGGTCTGTATTCAGAACGTGCGATGCTTTTTTAGTTGAGAAAGTATATCTATGTGGTATCACCGCTACCCCTCCAAATAAAGAAATACACAAAACAGCTCTAGGAGCTACCGAAACTGTAGAGTGGGAATATGCTAAGGATGTAGTAGAAGTAGTGAAGTCATTAAAAGAGAGTGGTGTATCTGTACAGTCTGTAGAGCAAGTAGAGAATAGCGTGATGCTAAATGACTTTAAGGTGACAGAAGGAGCGAAATATGCATTAGTATTCGGTAATGAGGTAAAAGGAGTTAATCAAGAGGTGGTAAACTTAAGTGATGGAGTGATCGAGATTCCGCAGCTAGGTACGAAGCATTCTTTAAATATCTCTGTGAGTGCAGGGATTGTAATCTGGGACTTATTCCAACAGATGTAATATCTTATCAATATTTATATAGCGAAGAGCTACTTCTATACGAAGTAGCTTTTTTTTATGTCTATATAACAGAAATTATTGACCTATAATGCCCTCTAGTGGAGATAATGAGTGATCATGGAGTTATTGCCCTTGTATGGAGAATATGATTTATATTAATTGGTTGATATATAGTTGTTTATTTTGTTTTTAACTAGAATCGTTCGGGTAGTATTTGGGTAAAGCATTGGTTTTGCTCGGAAAAACACCTTTTTACCGAAGGATAGCAAAACTGTATCCGAACAACATTTGTATAAATATTGAATTTCATTGACTTAAGAATGATAATAAGCTAGAGAAAGCATGGTCATAAGTAGCCAAAATAACCAAATGAGGGCAGGGTAATATGTATAATTTAATGATATTATCACGTTATAGTAATGGACTAAATAATATCTTTGAGATAAATAAAAGAGAAATAATGAAGGTATTCGAAATAGGAAGTGGACAGACCATTGTAAAAGGGCCGAGTCATTATTATAGTTGTAATGATGGGGATAGTACTGTGATACTATATAGAGGGGAACATGATGACGAACCTCTGATTAGATTTAGTGTTATCTCTTTTACGAGAGCTGAGGGAGTGACACAGAAAGCCCTTCTTCAAGACTTTAAGGATAAAGCTCATCAGAGGAATACAGAGGCAGTGACGTATAAAGGAAAAAGTTATTTCTCTTATGATAATGAAGATCAGGAGGAGCTGTATATGCATATATTCGAGGTGATGTATGGTGATGATATTGTCATAGCATCATTGATTGTAAATAAGGAGGATAGAGGGAGTGATGAGGTAGCTGTCTATCTAGAAGAGATAGAGGAGATGATCAGAAGTATAGATAGTCTATCTTCTCTACAGTTTCCATTACTAGAACCTAAGTATGATGACCTAGTACATCTAGAGACAGCGTCGGCTAAAGTATTAGGTATAGAGTCAGAAGACCTTCAGGCTTATCACGAGAGTGGTGACGCTATAACGAAGTTACAGGAGATACTGAATCTAAGAGAGTATGCCGTGAATGATTATGAATATCATCAGGCACTAGGTATCTTGTTCGGAGCTTGTTTTCAGTATAGATACAGTGATTTTCATTGGATAGTGGTACATGATCAGTATGGCAGAGAGTTGGCGTTACAGTATCAAGATTACGCCTTGCAATGTTTTCCGATTACGATGATTACTAAGCGCATAGAAGATGAGGTAGAGATCAATGTTATAGCCTTAATGGAGGAAGTGGTACAGCATATAGAGACTGGTATAGAGCGTGATAAAGGGTACACCCGACTAGAGTATAATTATTAATAAGAATAGTCATCAAGAGATTGACTTTCTTTTGACTTATATATAACTGTAACAGTCGTAGTGTGATAGCTACTAATTAATGATAATACATTAAAACGATTAGGATGAACACCAAGATACTATTATTTGTGATGATGTTATCTTCTGTTGTATTTGGACAAGAAATAAAAGGATATAAGTTAGATCATTATTTAAACGAATTGTCTAAGAATAATACAGAAGCAGGCAGCCTCTCTATTTTTAAAAAAGGAGTAGAAGTCTATCATAAAAACTTTGGACAAGAGAATTTACCCGATACCTCGTCTGATGAGAATAAGATGTATCAGATAGGATCGGTGACTAAGCTTTATACTGCTGTGATTATATTTAAGTTAATCGAAGAGGGCAAATTAGAGTTGACCACTAAGTTATCTGACTTCTATCCAGATATGCCCAATGCTGATCGTATCACGATTAAGAATCTGCTAGATCACAGTAGTGGACTAGGGAGCTATGTAGTCAAAAATGGAGAAGTGTGGGTGACAGAGAAAGTGACAGAACAGGAGATATTAAACTTGATTAAAGAACAAGGAGTGAAGTTCACTCCTGATACAGATCGAGCATATTCTAATTCGGCTTATTATCTATTGACTAAAATAATAGAAGAGGTGACTGATAAACCTTATCATTTATTAGTCAATCAGTATATCGTGAATCCATTGAGGTTAGAAAGTACATATTCTGCTAAATTGATGCCTATCTATGTACATAAACCATATCAATTCAAACACGGACAATGGGCAGAAATGATAGACATCAACCCGATGAATATTATAGGGGTGGGAGATTTGACCACGACGACTAAAGAGTTGAATATCTTTATTTATAATTTATTTCATGGTAAAGTAATTACATCAGCCTCGTTAGAATCAATGTTGCCCCAAAAGATAGAAGGTAAATTTGGTAGAGGTATAATGCATTTAGTTTATGATAATGTAAGTTTTTACGGGCATGGTGGAGACACACTAGGGACGCATACGATGCTAGTATATAATCCCGATGATGAAGTATCTATCGCTTATAGCAGTAATGCTCAGCAGGTACCTGATCAGGTGTTTAAGGGGATAGTGAATATGCTGTACCCTAACGGCTATAAAATACTGAAAGAAGAAGACTAAAATAGACAAGCTAACGTAATGGTTAGCTTTTTTTATAAGATGATAATATAACTTTTGTGACTACAATAAAAAAGGTATATTTATCTAAGGATAATAAGTAAAGCGTATGCAATATATAGATTTAGGAGTAGAGAAGTTAGTATTGGTAATACCTGATGAGTATGATGTAGAGTTAGCAGATTATGGAGGATTTATCTTGACTAAAGACGGAGTGAGCTATCTACCTTATATCTCTGTGTATGATATAAGGACAGTAGGAGGAGAGGACTTTGACTTCGAGCAGGTGTTAGAAGACTTTACTACTGAAGCGAGTCATATAGAAGAGGAGGTAAAGGAAGTAGGAGATAAGTTCTATTATATGACAGAGCTAGAGCTAGAAGATCTACATATCTATGAGTATTCTGTATTGTATAACAATGTACGCTTTGAGCTACAGTTATTCATCAGTCAGTCAGATGTAAATTCTGAGTTAGCAAGAGACTATCTAGAAGAGGCAGTACAGATGATAGAATATGTAGGAATAGTCCTTAACGAAGATCATAGTAGTCAAGCCTTGACTCCTGAAGAGCTCGAGTTTATAGAGTCTAGTGTAAGTACGCTCTTAGGAGCCAATCAATATGAGTTAAAATCCGTATTTGATTCTGGTAAGGCGTTGGACATACTTCAGTGGTTATTCGATGAGCAGTGCTTTGATCTAAAGGATAAAGAATATCTAGGTAAGTTAGGATTGTTATTCGGGGCGTTACTTCGTTATTATTATATCGATTTTGAATGGGTAGGTGTAGAAGGTGACCTAGGTTATGAGTACGCCTTACAGTATAAGGATACAGAGGTCGTTATTTTTCCGATTAGCTTAGTAGTCTCTCGTCTAGAAGCAGGAGAACATATCCAAATCCCTCGATTATTAGATAAAATATTTCAATCTGTAGAAGATCAGTTCGAGGAAGAATAAATGTAGTTATATACGTTCTTAATTTAGGTTAAGTGTATGAGGGTGTATATGGTTATACATTTGTCTCATACAAAACGCTACTGATAAGACAGTGGTTATAACCTTAAAAAATAGAATTATTATGACAAATACAGTTTGGAATATCGACCCTACACATTCTGAAATAGGATTTAAAGTAAAACACATGATGTTTACGAATGTATCAGGTAAGTTTAATGACTTCACATCAACAATTAAGAATGTAGATGCAACATTCGAAACTTCAGAAATATCATTTACAGCTAAGGTAGCTTCTATAGATACAAATAATGCAGATAGAGATACTCACCTAAAAAGTGCAGATTTCTTCGAAACAGAACTTTATCAAGATATCGTGTTTACTTCTACTTCTATTCAGAAGAAAACAGATAACTACTATGTAGTGACTGGTATGCTAACGATAAAAGGAGAGACAAAAGAGGTGGCATTTAATGCGGAATATAGTGGAGTACTAGTAGACCCATGGGGAAATACTAAGATAGGACTGTCTTTAGAATCTAAGATTAACCGTAAAGAGTTTGGACTGACTTGGAATGCTGGTTTAGAAACAGGTGGAGTGTTAGTAGGTGAGGATATTAAGTTATTCGCTGAAGTACAGTTCGCTAAAGTTTAATGATGTCTTCATAGATGTAAATTTTTAATATACAAGTGCAAAAGCCTTCAAAAGAGATCTCTTTGAAGGCTTTTTTTGTATTTGAGAATTAAGTGATTTTATTATATTTGTTTCCTTAGTCACTATGTAGTGACTATATAAAATAACTGAACTTAATATACAGAAAATCATGAGTTGTAAAACGTCTCATACAGATTTATCAACAGGATATTGTCCTGATTGTGGAGAATCAATTAAGCTAAAGAGAATAGATAGTCACTATGTTTTGCATGAGATAAGCCACGTTTTACACGTTGAGAAGGGTATATTCTATACTATAAAAGAACTATTGCTAAAACCAGGTATTACAGTTCAGAAGTATATTACTGAGGATAGAAGTAAATTAGTAAAGCCTATTATATTCATTATTATAGCTTCTCTTATTTATTCCCTTATTGCTCATTATTTTCACATAGAGAGTTTTGTTTCTTACCATCATTCAGGAGGTGGAGGAGTGGCAGATAGTATATTTCTATGGGGAGACACTCATTCAGGGTATATGAATATAATTATAGGAGTGTTTATAGCGGTATGGGCTAAGGTGTTATTTAAAAAACACTCTTTTAATTTATTTGAGATATTAATTTTATTGTGCTTTGTGACAGGAATGTCTATGTTGATATTTTCTGTATTTGCTATAATACAAGGGATAGTAAAGGTTAATTTAATGGCTATTGCAGGAGTGGTAGGAGTGCTCTATTGTACTTGGGGAATAGGTCAGTTCTTTGAAGTGAAACGTATAAAGAGTTATTTGAAAGCTTTCTTTGCTTATGTTCTAGGGATGCTCACATTCTCAGTATTAGTGATTATAATAGGAGAGCTACTTGATTATGTCATACTCCAAAGTAAGTAAATAAAGAACGTCCCATGATATACTATCATGGGACGTTCTTTATAGTTAGAAACTGCTTAGCTTCATATACCCTAGTTCTATGTGATCATCTGTTAGAGGTTCTATAGAAGGAGTTATTTTGATAGCGTATTGCTGTTTTAAATTTTCATTTAAGATTTCGTCCATCTCATAGATATCATCTACATCTAGACCATACTTATTATCTACGTGACTATATCCTCTCGGAGGCAGGTTATACTCTTCATAGAAGGCTGTACTCTTTACATACTGGATAGCTTCTTTCTGACTATTAGCGACTACTAGACACGTCTGGTGAAACTCGTCAAAAATACCTGGTTTATAACCGCCTAGATTGATAAAGAATAACTTTAGATCATTAGGTAGGTATGCTTCTCTAGAGACTACTTCTATGTGATGACCTTGTACAGACGTTACTTCTCTCCATGCATCTACGTGTAGTTTAGGTCCTGCTTCTGGCCAAAAGTCAACTATCTGTGGGATGAGGTCTTTCATCTGTGTGCCTATACCGAAGTAGATATCATGCTGTTCTATATGACGTCCTGGAGGAGTGACTCCTAGCATGGTCATAAATAGTTTATTCGTCATGCTTCACTAGTTTATGTTGAATCTTATCTAAGATGTAGATATAATCTTCTTGATTAGCTACGAAGTCTAAGTCTGATATATCGATGATCAACACTTTGTCTGCAGGCATTGTCTTGATATAGTTAAAATAACCTTGGTTCACTTGATCTAAGTAAGTACCTGGGATTTCACTTTCGTAAGAACGACCACGTTTCTGTATATTCTCTAATAAGCGATCTGTGTTCTGATATAGGTAGACATATAGATCAGGCTTAGGAGTTTCTTTATACATAATCTCAAATATCTGCTGATACAGCTTGAACTCGTCTTCTTCTAAAGTGATTTGAGCAAAGATGATAGACTTGTAGATATAATAATCAGCAATGATAAACTCTTTAAAAAGGTCAAACTGTGCTAAATCATCAGATAACTGTGAGTATCTGTCTGCTAAGAATGACATCTCTAATGGAAATGCGTATCTCGTAGCATCTTTGTAAAACTTAGGCAAGAAAGGGTTGTCCGCAAAACCTTCTAGGATATTCTTTGCATTAAAGTCCTCTGATATACGATTGGTTAAAGTTGTCTTACCAGCACCTATATTTCCTTCTATGGCGATAAAGTTTACATGAGTAAAGCCATATTGAAGAATTGGACTTTTTATCTCTCCTACTATCTTAAAAGATGTTTTATCTTTACAGCTATTCAGTAATTCTTTGAAACTTTGCTTTAGTATAGGGTGTGCCCATTCTAAGTTTAGATCTGCGCATGGCTGTAGTACGAACTGTCTGTCTTGCATCAAGGGGTGAGGTACAGATAGGTTATCAGTATTATACACTTCTTGGTTAAAAGAGATAATATCGATATCTATCAGTCTAGCACTATACCCCACTGTATGCTGTGGACGTATTCTACCTAGTACTTGTTCTATTTCGAGTACCTTTAGAATAACCGTTTCAGCTTTTAGCGTACTGTGTAATAATACAGCACAATTAAAGAAAGGATCGCTCTCAAAACCCCAAGCAGGAAATTCGTAAATAGGTGATATTTTTATGACTGTACCAATATGCTTGTTAATCAGTTCGATAGATTTCTCTATGTTAGATAATTTATCTCCTTGATTAGAACCTATTGATAATACTATTTGATTTTGCGTAAACATGGGGCAAAGTAAATAAAAGAAAATTGAATAATCGTTACTTTTGTATCAGTTAATAATGCAAATTTACGGGTATAATCTGTAACTTTTTTTATAATTTGAATACTAATAAGATAAATTGTTTTTAATATGAGGTTTTTAAGAAATGTTTTAGCTACGATAGTAGGTCTGTTTATATTCTTCGGAATATTATTTTTTGGACTGATGATCATCGGTGTAGCTATGGGAAGTAGTTCTGATACTGTTACAGTAAAAGATAGTTCAGTTATTAATTTAGATTTATCTGGTGTGAAATATGATTATGCAGGTAAATATAATATGAAGGAATTCGGCTTTAGAGAAGCTGGAAAAGATGGTGTGTCTGACGTACTAGCAGCTATAGAGTATGCGAAGACAGATGATCGTATTAAAGGGATCTCTATTCTGAATAATAACTCTATGCTAGGAGTAGTACAGAAACGCGAGATTAGAAATAAACTAGAAGAGTTTAAAGCAACAGGTAAGTTCGTATTGGCGTATGCTAATGTGTATTCACAAGGAGAATATTATTTAAACTCTATTGCAGATACTATTTATATTAATCCAGTAGGTGGGTTAGACTTTAAGGGATTGTCTACAGAGATTCTTTACTTAAAAGGATTACAAGATAAAACGGGAGTACAAATGGAAGTAATGAGACACGGTAAATATAAAAGTGCTGTAGAACCATTCTTACAAGAAAACATGAGCGAGGCGAATAGAGAGCAGACAACAGTGTTCTTAAAGTCTATTTGGGAAACATTAGTTAACGATATCTCTAAGAGCAGAAAGATATCTGTAGATAGCTTAAACGGTATAGCAAATAATCTAGGAGCTAGAACACCTAAATTAGCTTTAAAAACGGGATTAGTGGATAAAGTAGCTTATGAGGACGAGTACCATGCAGCGATTAAACATGAATTAGGAGTAGAAGGAGATAAAGATTATAATAGCGTAGATATCTTAGATTACGTTAAAGATGTGATTGTGAAAAATAGTGCAAAAACAGCTAAAGATCGTATTGCAGTAATCTATGCACAAGGGGAGATTAGAGATGGTGAAGGTAGCGTAAGCTATATCGGTGAAGGATCTATCAACCGTGCTCTAAAAGCAGCAAGAAAGGATGATAAGATAAAAGCTATCGTACTTAGAGTAAATAGCCCTGGAGGTAGTGCTCTGACTTCTGAGTTAATCTGGAGAGAGATAGAGTTGACTAAAAAAGTGAAACCAGTGATTGTTTCTATGGGAGATGTAGCTGCATCTGGAGGGTATTATATCTCTAGTAATGCAGATAGAATCTTCGCAGATCCAGGTACGATTACAGGTTCTATAGGGGTATTCGGTATGGTTCCGAACTTTAAAGCATTAGCTACAAAGTATGGAGTAAATGCAGAGCAAGTGAAGACACATGATAATGCGGCTAACTATAGTCCGTTTAGAGATGTTGATCCAGGCTTTAGAATGATGGTGACAGAAGGCATAGAGGATGTATATACGACATTCGTTCAGAGAGTAGCTGATGGAAGAAAGATGACAGTAGAACAAGTAAACGAATTAGCGCAAGGTAGAGTGTGGACTGGAAAAGATGCACTAGAAAATAAATTAGTAGATGAACTAGGAGGATTAGATACAGCTATCGCTTATGCTGCTAAAAAGGTAGAGATAGACGATTATAAAGTAGTAAACTACCCAGAGTATAAAATGAAGTTCGAAGATATGCTTAGAGGGTATCTAGGTGCTTCTGTATTTAAATCAGAAGAAGAGCTAATCAAAGAAAAGATAGGTGAAGCTAACTATGAAATGATAGAGAGACTTAACTATTTCAACAATATGAGAGGTGTACAAGCAATATTGCCTTTTGAAGTAAAAATAGAGTAGTAATAAGATAATGTTATAGTCAAATTTATGCTTTCGTTAAAGAAGACATAAATTGATTAATATCGAATAAAGAGTTATCCTTTTAGACTAGGGATAACTCTTTTTTTTTGTTATTTTGTAATAAAATGAAAAGTTATGAATAAAAAGGTTTTAAAATGGACAGGAGGTATAGTGTTGGGATTGTTTATCTTACTAATGCTAACACCTATTTTGTTTAAGGGAAAAATACAAGATTTAGTACTTAAAACTATTAATGACAACTTAAATGCGAAGGTGACATTCGAGAAAGTAGACCTGAGCTTTATACGTAACTTTCCTAAGGCAACAGTAGTGATTAAGGATTTGGCTGTTGTGAATAAGGCGCCATTCGATGGAGATACGTTAGTGTCTGCCAAAATGATAGGGCTAAAGATGTCTATTATGGAGTTATTCAATGGGGCGGATAAGCCTATGAGTATAGAAGATATCTTAGTAGAAAATGCTAAGGTTAACGTGATAGTGAATGAACAAGGGGTAGCTAACTATGATATAGCATTAAAAAAAGAGGATGAAGAGGATGAAGACTCTTCTGATAAGGATCCATTCTCTTTAGCTTTAAATCATTATAAGATAGACAATCTAAACTTAACGTATAAAGATTTAGGGAGTAAGATGATGTTTACTATTAACGAGTTTTATCACCAAGGGACAGGTAATCTATCAGATGATATACTGGATTTAGATACAGAGTCTAAAGCAAAAGTTTCGTTTGTAATGGAGGATACTAAGTTTCTGAATGAGGTAAACTTATCGCTGAAAGCTTTAATCGGAATGGATATGACGAATCAATTGTATTCATTTAAAGAGAATAAAGCATTGATTAATCAGTTGCCATTAGCATTTGATGGTTCAGTGCAGTTATTAGAAGACGGACAGCAGTTTGATTTGAGTTTTGCTACTCCTGACTCAGACTTTAAAAACTTCTTAGGATTAATACCAGAAGCTTATGCGGGTAATCTAAAAGGGGTGACTACATCAGGTGATTTTAAAGTAGAAGGAAAAGTAAAAGGTAAAATGACAGAAACGACTATTCCTACACTAGCTATTCATATGAATGCAAAGAATGCTTCCTTTAAGTATCCAGATCTTCCTAAAGCAGTTCAGAATATTCTATTAGATATTAATGTGATGAATGAGACGGGGATAATGAAAGATCTATATGTAGATATTAACCAATTGTCATTTAAGATAGATCAAGATATATTCAATGCGAAAGCAAAGATTAAGAACATTAGCGAGAATGCATTAGTAGATGCGAATTTTGATGGAGTTATTAATTTGGCAAATGTATCTAAAGCATATCCTGTGAAACTAGATACACCACTGACAGGGATATTAAAAGCGAAAGTAGCTACTAATTTTGATATGAACTCTGTAGAGAAAGAACAATATCAAAATATAAAAAACAGTGGTAGTGTATCTTTGACAGGCTTTAATTTTAGTACAGATGCGATGGCTAAGCCAATGCAGATACAAGAGGCAGCTCTTACTTTTAATACAAGTAATGTTACGCTAAATAAACTTGCTATAAAAACAGGTACTTCAGATCTAAATGCAGACGGAAGGTTAGATAATCTATATGGGTTCTTATTTAAGAAGCAGACCTTAAAAGGAAACTTTAATTTAAACTCTAATAATTTTGTATTAGCTGATTTATTAAAAGAAGACACTGCGAAAGCAGAAGATAAGAAAGAGAAATCAACTACAACAAAAGCATCTGATCCATTAAAGATTCCAGGGTTCTTAGATTGTACAATTAATGCAAATGCAAAGACAGTAGTATACGATGATCTAACACTTAAGAATGTAAAAGGAACATTAGTGATTAAAGATGAAGCTGCACGTCTTCAGAATATGTCAACAGATCTTTTTGGTGGGAAAATAGCATTCGGAGGGAATGTATCTACAAAAGAAGCTATACCTACATTTGATATGAACTTAGGACTACAAAGTTTAGATATCAAACAGACTTTTACTGATTTAGGGTTTTTAAAAGCTGTAGCACCTATTGCTAATGTGATGTCAGGGAAAGTAAATGCAGCTGTAGTGATGAAAGGAAAGTTAAATGCAGCAGATTTATCACCAGACTTAAATACAATGTCAGGTGATATAAAAGGTGATTTAGCGAATGCTAGTATTAATGCTCAGAATTCTAAACTACTATCTTCATTAGATGGAGCGTTGAACTTCATTGATTTGAAGAATCTAGATTTGAGTAATAAAAAGATGCACATTGTTTTTAATAATGGACGTGTGCAGTTTAAACCTTTTGATATAAAAACAAAAGACTTAGCAGTGACTGTATCAGGAGAGCATGGCTTTGATCAAAGTCTTAATTATGCTTTGGACTTTAAAGTACCAGCTAAATTATTAGGTAATGACGTTGCTAATGCATTGACTGCTTTAGGGCCTAAATCTAGTAATAAGTTTGATGCAATACCTGTGAAAGTAGGGGTAACAGGTGACTTTACCAACCCAAAGGTGTCTGCTAATATGGCTGATGTAGTAAAGAATATTACAAATGAAATCTTAGAAGAACAGAAGAATCAATTAGTAGGAAAAGGTAAAGATGCATTGTTAGATATCTTAGGAGGTAAAAAGGAAAACAATACTCCAAATGAGGAGGATGTGACAAAGAAAAATGAAACTGAAGAAACAGTCAACAAAATTAGCGAAGGCTTAAAAGGGCTTTTCGGTAAAAAGAAAAAGACAGAAGAAACAGAATAGTATAAAAAAAACGAGCTCCAATTAAGGGAGCTCGTTTTTTTTATATATGTTATTAGATCACTTCGATATTAACCATATATCCTTCATAAGTACGGATATTAAATACAGTACCATCTTCGAATAGTAGATATTGTCCTTTGACACCTTTTAACTTACCTTCATAAGAAGGAGTCTTATCAAGGTTAAGACTTTTTATCTTTGTTGGGAATTGTATGACAGGGTAATTTAGATTAAAGATAGAAGAGTCAGTTTGATCAAAGTAAGGTCTTACTTCTTCTGGTAGTTTCTCTTTTAGAGAATTTCTTATTTCTTCTAAGTTTGTTTCTAGTACTTCATTCTGTAGCATCTTTCTCCAATTCGTTTTGTCTGTAAACATATCTTTTAGAGCTACCTCAGTGATTCCTGCTAAGTATCTATTTGGTACTTCTACTATCTCTATTGCTTTAGAAGCCCCTTGATCTATCCATCTAGTAGGTACTTGTGTTTTTCTAGTTACTCCTACTTTTACATCACTAGCTACAGCTAGATATACAATATGAGGCTGTATCTGCACCTTTGTTTCATACTCTAGGTCTCTATCTTCTATCCCTAGGTGAGCTGTACTTAACTCAGGTCTCATGATCCAATCACCTACTTGTGCACTAGAGTAAAAACACTCATAACAAAAGCCTTGTCTAAATATTTTTTTGTGCTGTCCACAGTTTAAACATTCATATCCTGTAAACTCAATCTTTATGTTTCTGTCAAGAATCTGATTTATATTGATGAAGTTGCTTTTAAATACTAAATAGTATTCAATAGGGGTGTTAAATTCCGTCTGCATTTTGTTTAAAACTCCTTCGTATTGCATAGATAAAATTGTTATTTTTGGGTAAGTTGTAAAAGTACGAAAAAACATTTACGACTGTAATTACTAACTTTTCATAATGAAAAGATTAGATACTTGACTAATTAATAAGATATGGCATTCACAATTATTAATTCTATCGCTTCTTGGATATTGAAGAAGAGAATTCACCAGATAGATCTATTTAGAAAATATCCAAATGAAGTACAAAATGACTTGTTTTTGAATTTAATGAAGACAAATGAGAAGACAATCTTGGGAAAGCAGTTTGGCTACGATAGTATAAAGAGCTATGGAGACTTTGCAGAGAGAGTGCCTTTATTTAAGTACGAGGAGTTCGAGCCTTATATAGAACGTGCTCGTCAAGGAGAGAATAATATCTTTTGGCCAGAACCTATTCGTTGGTTTGCTAAGTCAAGTGGAACTACTAATGCAAAGAGTAAGTTTATACCTGTGAGTAATGAAGCATTAGAAAACTGTCATTATAAAGCAGCAAAAGACTTACTGTGTTTATACTTAAATAATAATGAGGATTCACAGTTATTTACCGGGAAGAGCTTAAGGTTAGGAGGAAGTAAACAACTTTATGAAGACAAGAATACTTTCTTTGGAGATCTATCGGCTATCTTAATTGATAATATGCCTTTTTGGGCAGAGTTAAGCAGTACTCCTAGTAACAAGACATCACTGATGTCTGAATGGGAGAGCAAGATGAATGCAATTATTAAGGAAGTAAGGAATGAGAACGTAACTAGTTTTGCAGGAGTACCTTCGTGGATGTTGGTGTTATTAAATCGCATTATACAAGAGACAGGTAGGGGAGATTTATTAGAACTATGGCCTAATGCTGAGGTTTATTTCCATGGAGGAGTTAGTTTTGAGCCTTATAAGGATCAATATAAAAAGCTACTACCTAGTGATCGATTTAGATATTATGAGATCTATAATGCTTCTGAAGGTTTCTTTGCTATCCAAGATCAGAATGACTGTAATGAATTATTATTAATGTTAGATTACGGAATATTCTATGAGTTTATTCCTATGGATACTTTCGGAACTTCTAATCAAAAGATAATTCCATTATCAGAAGTGGAGATAGGTAAGAATTATGCATTAGTGATCACTACTAATGCAGGATTAGTAAGATACTTAATCGGAGATACTGTGCGCTTTACTAGTCTATTACCTTACCGTATTAAAATAACAGGACGTACTAAACATTTTATCAATGTATTCGGTGAAGAGCTGATGATAGAGAATACAGACAGAGCACTAGCAAAGACCTGTATTGAATTGAATGCTGAGGTAGCTGAGTACACGGTAGCACCTATATTTATGGAAGGAAAAGAGAAAGGTGCTCACGAATGGGTAGTAGAGTTCAGTAAAGCTCCAGACAATTTACAATTGTTCAGTGAAGTACTAGACAAGAATCTACAAGCTCTCAACTCTGATTATGAGGCTAAGCGTACGAATAATATGACTTTAAATCCATTAGTATTACACAGTGCTCGTAAGAATCTATTCTATGATTGGCTAAAGAATAACAATAAACTTGGAGGACAGCATAAGGTACCACGATTATCTAATGAACGTACACTATTAGAAGAACTGCTATCAATGCAACGTATATTAGTATAACTTACTAGAGTAAAATCTATATCAAAGCATTCATTTTAATGGATGCTTTTTTTATATCTAATAGCTAAACTAATGAAGTAAGAAGGATAGTAATTGTAGGTGATACAGTGATGTATGATATATGGGATAGATGGTAACTTAGAAAAGTATAGATATAAAAAAACCCTGCCTAGCAGGGTCTTTTTTATGAACAGTTTTGCTAAAATTATTTAGCAGCTTCTTCTGTAGCTGGAGCTTCCTCAGTAGCTGGAGCTTCTTCAGTAGTAGCCTCTTCTGTAGCTTCTGGAGCAACTTCTTCAGTAGCTGGAGCTTCCTCAGTTACTACTTCTTCAGTTGTTGTTTCTTCTACAGCTGGTTCTTTTGCAGTTTCTTTACAAGAAACGAAAGATACTCCCATCATTGCTACTAAAGCGATGCTTAATGCGATTTTTTTCATCTTACTAAATTATAAAAGTTAATTATTAATTCGTGACAAATATATGAATTTTTTGGTTCGCAAAACTTTTTTTGAATATTTTTTTTTAATCAATAAGTTGTTGTAAGCCAGTGTTTTAATTACTTGTTTTTCTTAGGTTCTACTAATTTCATCTCCTCAATTAGATGTTTTGCATCTGCAAACTTATCTATAATGAATAAAATGTATCTAGCATCTACCATAATGTTACGACAAATAGATGGATCATAGTATATATCACTCATCGTTCCTTCCCAAACACGGTCAAAGTTTAACCCTATTAGATTACCCTCTGCATCGATAGCTGGACTTCCAGAGTTTCCTCCAGTTGTATGGTTAGTAGCGATGAAGTTCACAGGTAATTTACCATTATCTGCATACTGTCCGTAGTCTTTCTTATTATATAGATCTACTAATTTTGCAGGTACGTCGAATTCATAGTCACCAGGTACATATTTCTCCATAATACCTTCTAAGTGAGTTACAGGTTCGTAGTACGTAGCGTCTTTAGGGAAGTACCCATCTACTTTACCATAAGTAACACGTAGTGTACTATTAGCATCAGGGAATATTCTAGCATCAGGATATAAGTCTAACTGAGCTTTCATAAATGTACGTTGTAAAGCAGCTATTTCTCTTTCTAATTCTTCGTATTTAGGTAATACATTCTGAATATAGTTTTCGATTAGTGCTTTAGCAAAAGCGTATCCTTTATCGTTGTTGATATTTTTCACTACTTGATCAGCATTACCTTTTAATAATTCTTGTAGTCCTGCGTAAGTAGTTAATTTACTATTCGCATAGATATCTTTAGTGATAGCTGAGATGTTAGCTCCGTTTAATTCTTTAGGTAAGAATTGTTTAGGCGCATCTTTTGCATACATTTCTACGATAGCCTCGAATACTTTTTCGTCAACTGCCTTGCTATAGTTTTTGTAGAACTTGTCTTGACCTTTGATTAAGTTCTCACGTCTGCTGTTGAATGCTTGTTCGTTAGACGCATAAGTCTCTAAAGCATATACTCTCCAAGCCGCAGCTAGAAGTTCAGCATTGCGTTGTACTACTTCAGCGAAGTAATCTTTGCTAATAGCATAAGGTTTAATATCTCCATAAAGTTTTTCGAACTTAGCAGGGATATCAGCATAAGCTTTAGTGTTTTTATTTTTCTTAGCTCTTGCGATGAAGTCTTTTTCGAAATCTTGTTTAGCTTGTACAGCGTTCGTCTTTTTTAAACCTTGGCTTTCTCCGATCCATTTTTTCCAATAGTTAGCTGTGCTAGCATATTTAGAAGCATATTGAATCTTGATTGCTTGGTCTGCACGCATAAACTCATCAGTGATCTTAAGTGCTTTATCACGGATACCGATTCTTACAGGGTTTAGATCGTTTACGATTTGTTCTACTGCATAAGATGGTAAGTACTCTTGTGTTCTACCTGGGTAACCAAATACCATAGTGAAGTCACCTTCTTCTACACCACTAAGTGAGATAGGGAAGAAGTGCTTAGGACGGTAAGGTACATTATCTTTTGAGTATGCTGCTGGTTTATTGTCTTTGTCAGCGTATATTCTGAATAGAGAGAAGTCACCTGTGTGACGTGGCCATACCCAGTTATCTGTATCAGAACCAAACTTACCAATAGATGATGGTGGTGCACCTACTAGACGTACATCTTTAAAAGTCTCTGTTACGAATAAGATGTATTGGTTTCCTTCATAAAAAGATTTAATCTTATTGTCTTGCCATTTTTCTTTAGGGAATTTAGCTACAGTTGTAGTAATGTTTTTTTGGATCTTAGCTTGTTTTTCTATTTCAGAATCTTTAGCTACTACACCGGCCATTACTTCTTTAGTCACATCCTCTATGCGAACGATGAAAGTAACTTCTAAGTTTTCGTTAGGTAGCTCTTGAGCCATAGATTTAGCCCAGAACCCGTTAGCTAAGTAATCATTCTCTACAGAAGAGTGTGCTTGGATCTGTCCATACCCACAGTGGTGATTAGTTAGTAAAAGACCTTGTGAAGAGATAACTTCAGAAGTACACCCACCATTGAAGTGAGGGACAGCATCTTTCATACTAGATTGGTTCACATCGTAGATATCTTCGATAGACATCTTCATTCCAAGGCTTTTCATTTCTGTTTCATTCATTCCCTTTAGCAGAGAAGGAATCCACATCCCACCTTGTTGTGCATAGATAGGTAAAGCTACCAATACTACAAGTGCCTTAAATAGATTTTTAATCTTTTTATTCATAAAAGTGTTAGTTAGAATTGAATTCGCTGGCAAGATACAATATTACATGGGAACGCTAAAATCGAAATATGTTAATACGCGATAGTACTGTTGGAGTATAGTGGTTCGTAATATTAGTATACTAAGAAAGTAATCTGTCTGTATTGACTCCGTTAAAACTGTCAAAAAAACGGACTCATAACGGACTCACTACGGACTCACTACGGACTCATTTCTATTGAAACTCATTATAAGTACCTATGTGATAGAATGTAAGTAAGGAGTGGAGTTACCTTATCTTATAGATAGAGAGGTGTGTTTAGAGGGAGAAATAAGATAACTATACTACTATGTATATATAAGGAGTAGAATTTGTAGTGATGTATCTAAGTGTTGCTGGAATTATGTCTATATAGCACCATTTTGGTATGAGACTGTACCCTGTCTTGTGTGAGGTGTTATCTTTTCAAAAAAGTAGTTTCTAATGCGAAAAAAAGGTGTGTGAGAACACAAAAAAGAGAATTAGTGTGTTGAAAAAATCATAATTAGTGATTGTGGTGTTGCAGTAATCAATATTTTGTCTTATATTGGTACATCGGGATTAAAATCCGATCGAGTAGACTTTTAATATAAAAGTTCACGACTAGTATAATTATTAATTCATATAAAAAAGGTAAGTAACCACTTTGATTACTTACCTTTTTACTTTTAGTGTATATGCTTCATTATTTTTTCTGTAGCATTCTTATTTTTAAGGATAAAATGATTGCTTGTTTTACCTAATTCGATTCTTTTAGCGTCATTGTATAATAATTCATCAAAGATTTGGTCTAATTCTGATTGTGAATTTACTACTATACAGCTACCTAATGTTATCAAATCCTTAGCTTCTTGGAACTTTTTATAATTTGGACCAATAATAACAGGCACTCCATAGGTCGCGGCTTCTAGGATATTGTGAATACCTGCTCCAAAACCTCCTCCTATATAGGCAATATCTGCATAACTATAAGCTTTAGTCAATATAGAGTAGGCATCTATTATATAGACAGAGTACTGGCTAAGATCTTTCTCTTGATGTTGGCTATGCAGTACAGTTGGTTTCTTTATGTTTTGAACGAGATTATCTATCTGATCCTTTTTGATATTATGTGGCGCAAAGATAAACTTGATAGAATTATCTTGTGTATTGTTGATATAATTGGCTAGAATCTTTTCATCTTCTGGCCATGAACTACCGATGACGATAGTCTTCGCCATTTTATTTAAGGTAAAGGCTTCTAGAAATGCCAATTCATTGTGCTGTTCTAATATCTGAGATACTCTATCGAATCTCGTATCACCTACTATCTCTACATTGTTATATTGCAATTGATTTAGAAGTATCTTAGATACTTCATTCTGAACAAAGAAGTATGTAAATGCCTTTAATGCTGTTCTGTAGAACCCTCCATACCATTTAAAGAATACTTGATCTGGTCTTAGTATCCCTGATACTAAATAGGTAGGGATATTCTGTTGACGCAATTGATTTAAATAATTAGGCCAATATTCATATTTCACAAAGAATACTTGTTCTGGATGACATAAGGCTAAGAACTTTTTAGCATTCGCTAGTGTGTCCATAGGTAAGTATAATGTGGCATCAGCGATAGTATTGTTTTTCTTCACTTCATATCCAGAAGGAGAGAAGAAGGTAAGCACTATCTTATGCGTAGGGTACTTCTGTTTTAGTTGCTCCATGACAGGAAGCCCCTGTTCATATTCGCCTAACGAAGCTACATGTATCCAGAACACTTTATCAGTAGAAAGTATATTGTCTTTTAAGATTTGAAAAGATTGTTTTCTCCCTGCAACGAATAAGCCTAACTTTTTGTTGAACAGCGCGATAATACGGATGAAGAATATAGAAATATAGGTCAGTATATTATATAGGAAAAACATAGGTAAATCTTTATTGAGCGAAATTACGTTTCTTTTGATAAAGTTTGAGCTTTGGCGCAAAGAATTTATTATTTTTGTAGTGATAACTAATATCGAAATTAAGTGCTATTTATATAGGTAACTTGTTGGTAATTATATGAATAGTTCAAAAGATATAAAAGACAATTAGAATGAAAAAAATTCAAATGGTTGACTTGAAAGGTCAATATGAAGGAATTAAAGAAGAAGTGAATCAATCGATTCAAGAAATATTAGAATCTTCTGCTTTTATCAACGGACCACAAGTACACGCATTTCAGGCAAACTTAGAGCAATATTTAGGAGTTAAACACGTGATACCATGTGCTAATGGAACTGATGCTCTTCAGATCGCTATGATGGGATTAGGTTTAAAACCAGGTGATGAAGTAATCACGGCTGACTTTACTTTTGCAGCTACTGTAGAGGTAATCGCTTTATTACAATTAACTCCTGTATTAGTAGATGTATGTCCTGATACATTCAATATTTCGATAGAAGCAATCGAAAAAGCGATTACTCCTAAAACTAAAGCTATCGTACCAGTACACTTATTCGGACAGTCTGCTGATATGGACGCTATCATGAAGCTAGCTGAGAAGCATAACTTATATGTGATCGAAGATAACGCACAAGGTATCGGAGCAGATTATACTTATCCTGATGGTAAAGTGGTAAAAACAGGTGCTATCGGACATGTAGCTGCTACTTCATTCTTCCCATCTAAAAACTTAGGATGTTATGGTGATGGTGGAGCTATCTTCACTAACGATGATGCATTAGCACATACGCTAAGAGGAATAGTGAATCACGGTATGTATGAGCGTTACCACCACGATGTAGTAGGAGTGAACTCTCGTCTAGATAGTATCCAAGCTGCTGTGTTAAATGCTAAGTTACCTAATCTAGATGCTTATAATGTAGCTAGACGTACTGCTGCTCAGATGTATTCTGCTGCTTTAGCTAATCACCCTAATATCGTTACTCCAGTAGTAGTAGGAGATGAGAATAGCCACGTGTTCCACCAGTATACATTGCGTATCGTGAATGCTGATAGAAATGCATTATTAGCACACTTACAAGGTAAAGGTATCCCATGTGCTATCTATTACCCAATACCGTTACACAATCAGAAAGCATATTTAGATCCTCGTTATAATGAGGCTGATTTCCCAGTGACTAATCAGTTGGTACAAGAGGTTCTTTCTTTACCGATGCACACTGAGTTAGACGAAGAGCAAATCAAGTTTATC
This sequence comes from Myroides sp. ZB35, assembly GCF_001865835.1. Taxonomy (NCBI): domain Bacteria; kingdom Pseudomonadati; phylum Bacteroidota; class Flavobacteriia; order Flavobacteriales; family Flavobacteriaceae; genus Myroides; species Myroides sp. ZB35. The sequence continues at coordinate 1,880,498 of NZ_CP017769.1, forward strand.
ACAGATGAGATTAAGGCATTCTTAGGATAGTCTTATAGTACTATAAAGCAAAAGCAGACCCGAAAAGGTCTGCTTTTTTTATGTATTGATGTTATTCTTTTGTTGTAGATATTAATGTGAACGAAACAAGTGCACATGCTACTAATGAGAGTGCTACGATGCTCATAGAGCCATTATTCAAACTATTTAATAAGATAGAGGTCATAAAGGTAAAGGCTAGTTGAGAAGCTCCGAAAAGAGCTGACGCTATACCTGACTCTGCTTTATAGGGTGCTAATGCTAAAGTAGTCGTAGTAGGGAATAGTAGTCCTAATGGCATTACAAAGAAGAAAAGAGGTACTAACTGTATATATATACTCAAATCTAACTGTATGAATAACCATAGAAGAGAAGCTGCTATAAACTGTGTACTCGCTCCTAGCTTAATAATATTTTTAGGAGATAGCCTTTTTCTCAAAATAGAAGAGGTTAAGAAAGACCCTAACATTAGACCACATGAGTTAGCCATGAACACAAAGCTAAAGTGGGTACTCGATAACCCTCCTACTTCCATCACTAGGACAGGAGAGTTAGAGATATAGATCATTAGACAGCTATAGGCTATACTTCCGATAATAGTATATCTTATAAACAGTTTGTTCTTAAAGAGCTTAAAATAATTCGTTAGTATACCTCCTACATTTAAAGTTGGTATTCTATTAGTATAGTCTTCTTTTAGACAGAAGACAGTCATGCCGATACTCAGTGTAGCAAACAAGGCCATCGTAGTAAATACATGAGTCCAATCTAGATACTTTAAGACTATATTACCTAATATAGGAGCGATGATGGGAGCTATTCCTCCGATCACGGCTAGTATACTAAATATCTTAAGTGTCTGATCTTTATCAAACCTTTTATTGACAATGGCTCTTGCGATAACTACTCCACCACTACTACCGAAGGCCTGTAAAAAACGATATAGCCACATGACTTCAATGTTCTTTACAAATACTACAGCTAGAGATGAAAGTATAAAAATAGACAGACACAGTATGATTGGTTTTTTACTACCATACTTATCTGATATAGGTCCCCAAAAGAGTTGCCCGATTGCTAATCCTCCTAAGAATGTAGAAAGTGATATCTGAACTCTATTAATCTCAGTATTTAGATCGTGTGCTATCTTCGGGAATGCAGGAAGGTACATATCTATAGCTAAAGGGCCTAATGCAGTAAGGCTCACTAGAGTGAAGATAAGGATCCATTCTTGTGCTGAAAGTTTATCCACTATATAGGTTTTAAAAAAAAATCCTTGGAAGTGTACAACCAAGGATTTTTGTTATTATATAATTGTTGTATGTTTTACCAATTTGTTATGCAGAGTGAGTTTCTGCCTCTTTATTGATTTTTTTGATTAGTCCAACTAATACTTTACCTGGTCCAACTTCTGTAAATAAAGAAGCTCCATCTGCGATCATTTGTTCTACAGACTGAGTCCATTTTACAGGAGCAGTTAACTGTAGGATAAGGTTCTTCTTAATCTCTTCAGGATTGCTCACTGCACTAGCAGTTACGTTTTGATACACTGGACAGATAGGAGTGTTAAAAGTAGTTGCTTCGATAGCAGCAGCTAGTTCTTCTCTCGCAGGTTCCATCATAGGAGAGTGGAATGCTCCACCTACAGGAAGTAATAAGGCTCTCTTCGCTCCAGCTTCTTTTAGTGCTTCACAAGCTTTCTCTACAGCTGTAGTTTCACCAGAGATTACTAATTGTCCAGGGCAGTTATAGTTAGCAGCTACTACTACACCATCTATACCAGCACATACTTGCTCTACGATGCGATCTTCTAAACCTAGTACAGCAGCCATAGTAGAAGGTGTGATTTCACATGCTTTTTGCATAGCCATCGCTCTTTGAGAAACTAGTTTAAGTGCATCCTCAAAAGCTAAAGTACCATTAGCTACTAATGCTGAAAATTCTCCTAGTGAGTGCCCAGCTACCATCTCAGGTGTAAAGTTTTCTAATGTTTTAGCTAATACAACTGAATGTAAGAATACCGCTGGTTGAGTTACTTTAGTTTCTTTTAGTTCTTCAGCAGTACCTTCAAACATGATATCTGTAATTCTAAATCCAAGGATTTCATTTGCTTTCTCGAACATCTCTTTAGCTATAGGTGAGTTTTCGTATAAGTCTTTCCCCATTCCTGTGAATTGAGCTCCTTGACCTGGAAATACGTATGCTTTCATAAGTTTAGTTTTAAATTTTGTAAGGCAAAAATAAGGTATTTTTATTAGTAAACCATATAGACATAAAAAAAGCCATCTGATATACAGATGGCTTCGTTATGATATGTTTTTGTATTATTGGATAACACCTACACGATTATCTTTAATCTTAGCATTGTCTTTTAATACTTTCAGTACTTGCATTTGTGCCATACCTCTAACGCTGTTTTCTACTCTAGCTTTATAACTAGCGTAACCAGCAGTTAATTCAGGTGCTTTAGCTACATTTTTAGTTTGGATCATATACACACCTTGTAAACCGTCGATTAACTTAGAATCTTTGTTTACTGCAGTTGCGAAAGCTGTTCCTACTACTAATGGCTCATTACCAATATTCGTGATAAGTGGAGCTCCTTTAGTCACATCAGTTACAGATGCGATAGAAGCTTTAGAACTGTTAGATACTTCTTGAATAGTATTTCCAGTCATTTTCTTTCTGATTACAACTGCTTTTTTCTCGTTCATTAAGATTGGCTCAACGATTGATTTCACTTCTTCTACTGGTGCAAGACCTGTATCATTTTTAGAAGTTACTTTCACGATGATATGTCCATCAGCATTGTCAAATCTCTTAATAGCACTCTCTTTAGTCTCTTTGTTGAAAGCCCAAGAGATAATACTTCTTTGGTTACCTACTCCAGGTAAGAACTCTTCGAATGGACGAATAGTTACTTCTTTCTGAGCATTGAAACCTAATCCTTCAGCAGTAGCGATAAAGTCTTTAGCTGTAGGAGCGTCTTGCTCTAATTGAGTAGCTTTAGTAAATAAGTCATCAGCAGTTACGTCTGACACTTCTATTTTACGAGCTACAGTTGCTAATTTAGCACCTTCTTTCTTTTCGTTTACTTGGATAATGTGGTATCCAAAGTCAGTTTCTACTAAACCGATAGTTCCAGCAGCATTGTTAAAGATAAAGTTGTCAAAAGGTTTAACCATTTGTCCTCTTGGAATATCTTCGTATTTACCACCGTTGTTTTTAGAACCTGGGTCTTCTGTTTGCGTCATTGCTTCCATGGCGAATAAAGAAGGATTAGCTTTTACTTTAGCTAAGATTTCTTCTGCTTTTGCTTTTGCTTCTTCCTTGGTTCTTGTTGCTCCAGGAGCTGCAGAACCTGCAAAACCGATTAAGATATGAGAAGCATCAACTCTCTGACCTGCTTTTTTATCAATCATTCTAGAGATACAATAGTAGTCACCCATAATGTATGGACCAAAAGTTTGACCAGGTTGTAAGTTGAATAATTCTTCTTGGTATTCTAAAGGAAGGTCTTTCTTCGCGTAGTATAAACTGTCAAATTTGATATCTGAATTTGTGTTTACAAATGTTTCGATATCTTTTACAGTTTTAAAACCAGGGATAGTATCGTTCTTTTTAGTTGTAGCATTGTATTGTACAGTTGGCTTTAAGTAACCTTCTATAACTTCTTTTACAGCTTCTTTATCAGCAGCAGATGGCTGACTAGGAAGGAAAGCATATTGTAATACACGAGTAGGCTCAGATTTAAATCTGTTAGCATGTTTTTTCATGTAATCTAATATCTCTGTATTAGAAACAGCAGCTTCTTCGTTATTCACAGTAGAATAAGGAACAGTAACATAGTCAAAAGAAACTTTGTCATTCTCATTAGAGTATGCTGCTTTAGCATCAACATTAGTAGTATAAATACCACCTTGAACTAATGAAAAATACATTTGCTCTAAACCAACTTTCTCTAATTCTTTTTCATAAGCTAACCATTGGTTCCATTGCTCTTGACCAGCACCTTTCATCATAGCAACAAATTGGTTGAATTTGTTGATGTCGAATTGCCCAACAGCGTTTTGGAATTCTGGATTGTTAGCGAATGTAGGGTTGTTTTTAACAACGTTTACTAATTGGTCTTTACCAAGTCTTAAACCTAACTTTTCAAATTCGTTAGTAAGTAAAATATTATTTACTTCGCTGTTCCACACCATTACTCCTGCTTGAGTATTGCTCATCTGTCCTTGCTTTTCGGCTTGAGCTACTTTATGTAGGAATTCTTGGGTATTAATTTCTTCACCATCTACACTACCAATGTTTCTTGATAGTCCACCTCCCGTGCTTCTTACTACGTCGCCAATAACGAATGCTAATAATGCAATACCAATTACGGCAATTAACAGAGCGGATTTTTGTCTAATTTTTGATAAAACTGCCATGCTTTTTTATTATGTGTAATTTTTTTCAGTGAGCGAAAATACAATTATCTATTTAATAATAAAAGGGGTAGTGCTATTATTTTAGTGCTTTCGTTAAGTTTTTATTTAGATTTCAGAATAATTAATTTGTTTTTTTATAATTAATGTTGAAATAGAGTAGATAAGAGAGGATTGTTATCGTGGTTTTATTAAAAAAATAAAGGCGAGATATTTAGTATCTCGCCTCTAGTAGTGTATTATTTTTTGTTATACCCGTCCATCTTTTTTAAGAATTTTCTTCGGAAGAAGAACATGAATATCGCTACTGCTGCTATCAAGAAACTCAACCAAGATCCTGTGTCACCAGCTACTATTTTAGATACACCGTCGTATATAAATAGTACTGCGATAAATAAGTAGAAGAAAGGTATTATGCGTAATGCTTTCATTTTATTCGTTGTTTTTTACGCTTTCGGCGTAACTGTTAGTTGCTTTTACCTTGCTCATTTTACTGTCAAAGTCTATTCCTATTCCTCTAGTGAAGTTTTCGCTATCAGTAGAGGCTCTGTATTTGCCTTCTGTAAAGAACCATTCGTTTTTTTGATCATAGTAAAGTTGATCAGAAACAAGCTTCTTACCATCATGTGTTGTTATCACCACATTTCCTTGTAGGTCTATTAGGTCTGTCTTAGTATAGCGGATAGCGTAATCGGCTATTACAGTATTTTTATTTTTATCCTTGTCATATATTGTTAAGTGAATTCCAACTGGAAATTCGGTAAAGGGATATTTGACATTGCTGTAATCTAGCATTTTTGGACTTACTAAAATAGCTTTGACTCTTCCAGAATCTATGTATTGACCACGCATATTTTCTACTTCACTGGCTGGAAAGAAACTTACTTTGTTGAAGTTTTGTATTTCTTTAAAGTTACTTTCACAAGAAAATAAACTTACAGCAATCGTGAAAAAGAATAGTATGCTTAAGAATTTAGAAAGTAATTTCATTTGTTAGCTTACTACAAATTAATCAAAACGACGTTTTTGGAACCAAAGGTCATTTAATGAGAATCCTACATAAACACTGAAGTAGTTCTCTTTAACTAATCCGTTGTTTTTAGTTCCTCTGCTACCGTATTCAAAACCAATATTTAGGTTAGTGAATTTACGACGCTCTCCTATAGGTAAACCTACACCAAGATTAACAGCCATATCGTTGATAGCTTTGTCATGTAAGATAAGTCCAGTATTTTCATATCTGAAACCAGCTCTATAGACAACGCGATCTAGATAACTGCTAAATGAGTTGTACTTCGGAATATAGAATCCTCCAAGAGAAAAACGATTAGAGTTTTCAAAGTTAGAAATATTCGTTTTATTCCAAGAGTCAGTTAATTTACTTGTTTGTGTAAATGTATATTGACCACCAATGAACCATTTAAATTCTTTACCAAAGCCTAGCCCCATAGAAAGAGCTTGTGGATTAGTAATTTTTCTAGAATCATCAATCACAGTTTTTTGATCTGCGATTTGATTTCCTTTTAAAACTTGCAGTTTCGTAAGGTTGTCGTTTGTCCATTTTGTTTCAGGACTATAAGTTACATTAGCTTGCCAATCGTACCCTTTAAACTTACCTGTATATTGTGCTGAGAAATTAAAAGAGAATCCTTTGTAGTCTAATCTTCTCAATTCTCTAGTAATATTCTGAAGTGATGTTCCGTCTCCGATATCTGTGATGTTCTCATACAGATCATTGTTGGTATGACCAAAGTGGTATCCAGCATCAACTCCAACAGCAAAGTTTTTGTTGATTTCATATCCAGTACCTAAAAATACTCTGTTCACTCCACCATCACCTTCATATCTAGAGTTTATCTTTTGTCCTTGAGGATTTGTTCTTTCTCCATTGATTTTATAACCAACATTAGAGTAAGGTAACAACCCGAACACAACACCAAACTTCTTAGCAATAGGTAACCCTACAGCAACATAGTCTATCGTTTGTCTATTTGCGTTTTCTGAACCAGCATCAGTCTTAAAATTATAAGAAGTACCTGTAGCTCCTAATGAAAAAGTAGTAAGCTTAAGCTTACCAAATGAAGCTGGGTTTTTTAAATTTATATGAATACTATCTGCGTAAACATTTGTTCCCCCCATAGCTTTGTATTCATTCGTACCGTTGTAATTAATATTACCTACGCCATAATAAGAGTAAGGAGACGCATTGCCTTGTTGAGCTAGAGCAGCTGTACCGCATAGTAAACTCAGGCTAAAGAAGATTTTTTTTATCATTTTCAATTGTGTATTGATATAAATTGTTCAGACTCTCTAGTAGAAAGTTTGAATTAGCAAATATGACATTTTTTAATCTTTTGACCAAAAAAAGTGTATCTCCACCAGTCAAAATTATTTTTAAATCAGGATACAAGGATTTGTATTGGTTAATGATGCCATCTATTTCAAGGGTTATTCCATTAATTACGCCAGAGTGAATGGACTGATTTGTTTGATTTCCGATTAAATAATCTATATCAGTTGGTTCTAATAATGGAAGCTTTGCGGTATAATGATTTAAAGCCTTATAGCGCATACTTAAACCTGGAGAAATAGCTCCGCCTAGATATTCATCCTTGTCATTAATAAATTCGTAGGTTATACAAGTACCTGTATCAATAACTAAACGATTAGAATTTGGATATAGTATAGTAGCTCCTGCAGCTAGAACCATTCTATCTATGCCAAGAGTAGCTGGAGTTGCATACTTATTCATAAAAGGGAAAGCACTTTTATGACTAATTTCGATTACTTCTGTGTTTTCTAGTAACCAATTGTAAGTTGTAGATTCTAATTTTCCTACCGAAGAGAGTATAACTTTAGGCTTTACGTCATTTATTTTTAAAATATTTTTAATTTTTTTTTCTAATAAATTTATTTCAAAAAAATGAGTTTCTAAAAGCGTATCTTTTTCAAAGATAGCTAATTTGGTTCTTGTGTTGCCTATATCAATTGCTAGAATCATAGTGTGTTTCTTGTGTTAGGCAAAGGTAGTAAATGATTTTTTTTCTAAAAAGTTTTGGAAGAACGAAAATCTGTTCTATATTTGCAACCGCTTAACAGAACAAGATTGTTCAATACTAAAAGCCAATTGGTGCCTTAGCTCAGTTGGTAGAGCAATGGACTGAAAATCCATGTGTCCCTGGTTCGATTCCTGGAGGCACCACTAATTTAGCTTTTAGTTGTTATAGTTTAAAAAAAGGTGCCTTAGCTCAGTTGGTAGAGCAATGGACTGAAAATCCATGTGTCCCTGGTTCGATTCCTGGAGGCACCACTAATTTAAACTTAAGCGAAACATAAGGTGCCTTAGCTCAGTTGGTAGAGCAATGGACTGAAAATCCATGTGTCCCTGGTTCGATTCCTGGAGGCACCACAAAAAACCACTACTCATCAGTAGTGGTTTTTTTTATTTTGCGCCCTGATGTAAAAGAAATGGAGGATCAGTGACAAAAGTTGGATCAGTGACAAAAGTTGGGATCAGTGACAAAAGTTGGGGACTACGCAAAAAGTTTGGTCAATCTAAAAAGTAAAATACATTTGAAAATAATGCTCACTGCTAAAATAAAGAGTTTTAAGAGAAGTATTTAATCATTGATTAATCATGTATAAGTGTATAAAGAACGTTCTTAAGGGGGCTTGTGTGTCTTTGTGTTGGTGATTGAAGAGAGGATAGGAAGAAAATAAAAAGCCCACTTCATAGAAGTGAGCTTTATGTATTATTTGTTGATTGCCTCAAACTCCATTGTTAGTTTTTTTAGTTCTAACTCTTGGGTTTTAATGTTAGTTTGCAAATCAAGTAATTGCTTTTTGAATTTTAAATCTTCTATTGGAGTAAGTTTACCTGAAGCATTTAGTTGAACATATTTGCTATTTCTAGCATTGTATTTATCTTCTGCTTTTTGAAGTTTTAATGTTTGTTTGCTTACTTTTTTCTGACTTTTGATAATACTCTTTTGTCTTTTAAGTTCAGCTTTATGTTCTTTTTCTAATTGCTTTTGGGCTTTTAGTTCTTCTTTTTGTTGTTGTTTAGCTATTTCTTTTTCTTGTTCTAATCTTTTAGCAGCATCCTTTTCATTTTGAAGTTTAATCTCTTCAAGTTTTAAGCTTTCTTCAACTAGTTTCTTTTCATCAATTAATGACTCAAGTGAAGTGTGTTCTGTAGGGATCTCTTTTACATCAGTAGTTTTAATTTCTTGAGCTTTAACCACAGATGTTGTTGCTACAAATATTGCAGCAGCACATAGCATTTTGTTTTTCATTGTTTTGTTTGTGTGAATTGTATTAAATATTTGTTTCGTGAGTATGTATTTACCATTCATTAATTCTATTAGCATCTAGCTTTAGAAAGATGAAAAGTAATACAGTAAATGCCATTAAACTAGAACCTCCATATGAAAAGAATGGTAGGGGTACACCAATGGTAGGGAATAGTCCAATAAGCATTGTAATATTAAAGGCGAAATGTATAAACAGAAAACAGATAACACAATAACCATAAACACGGTTAAATATTTTTTTCTGTCTTTCTGCTAAGTGTATTAATCTGAAAAATAGGCAGACAAATAGAATGATTACAAAAGAAGCACCAGCAAACCCCCATTCTTCTCCTACTGTAGTGAAGATGTAGTCTGTGTGTTGTTCTGGTACGAATCCTCCCTTTGTTTGAGTTCCTTCTAAGAATCCTGTTCCTGTCCAGCCTCCTGATCCAATGGCTATTTTGGATTGATTAAGGTTGTACCCTTCAGCTTGTAAGTTAACGTCTTCTCCTATTAATACATTAATCCTGTCTTTTTGGTGTGGTTCTAGTACTTCATCATAAACGTAATCTACAGAGAATACGAAGGCTGACATGATTACAACTAGTATAATATATATTAAAGGGTTACGAGTAATCTTTTTGTTTAAATAGAAGTGTAATGCCGCTATTGCAAGTATAGAAGCTATGATGATACCTGGTTTTACTACAAGTGCTGCGACAAATAGAATAATTGTTATAAATCCAGTCCATAAGTACCAACTAGGCAGTCCTTCTCTGTACAAAACAAATACAAGAGAAACGAATAACATAGCACTACCAGTATCGTGCTTTAATATAAATAGGGTAGGTACACCGATGATAACTAAAGCTATAATTTGTTCTTTAAAAGAACTTAGATGGGATTGACTATCTGATAAAAATTTAGCGAGTAGCAGGGCAGTAGTAGTTTTTACAAACTCTGAGGGCTGTATACCAAAACCAGCTATTTGATACCAGTTCGTTTGACCTTTTACTGACTTACCAAATACAAATAAACCAAGTATGGAAAGCAGCCCAATGATATAGAAAACCATAGCATACTTCTCATAGAACTTAGTGTCTATGGATACAATCAATATAATAAGTGGAATACAAAAAATAATAAACATTAGTTGTCTACCATAGATTTGGCTTAAGTCAAAAATAGATGTGGTTTCTGCAGGTAGAGAAGCCGAATAGATATTAATCCACCCAGCTATGACTAAAAGCATATACAGAAGTATTGATATCCAATCTATGTTTTTTTGAACACTAACGTTTTTCATTTTTGATTTAATCTAAAGCTATATATTAATTCTATGTGTTTTTTTAGGTTTATCTGACGTGTCATAAAGATGAAGCACTTTGTCATATTCATTTTTCAAACTTCCTTCTAACATTCGTTTTTCTAAGTCAGTTCTTACTATTTCTGGTAGAAGATATTTCTGAACCATTAAGCTAGTAATAGGAGCCGCCCATCTACCTCCCCAATATCCGTTTTCAATAAATACAGCAATTGCTATTTTAGGGTCATCTTTAGGGGCGAATGCTACGAATACAGAGTGATCAGTTAATTGGTAACGTTTACCATTGATTCTAGTAAAGTTCTCTACAGTACCTGTTTTACCACACATTTCTAAACCATCTACTCTCACAGAACGACCAGTACCAATATTAAATACATCATTCATTCCTTTTATAATAGGTTCGAAATGGCGTGGATCTATTGATGTGATATTTTTAGTAGTGAACTTTTTATCTATGTCGTGATGTTCTATATTCTTAATGATATGAGGTGTATAGTAATAACCTTTATTAGCTACAGCAGCCATTACATTGGCTAATTGCATTGGAGTCATAATAACTTCTCCTTGACCAATAGAGTTAGAAATAGTAGTCGTACTTTTCCATCCTCCATTTGGATACCATCTGTTGTAATAGTCGGCATCAGGGATATGTCCTTTTCTTCCTTCAGGTAGATCATATCCTAAGAATTGGCCTAATCCAAATGAATGTAAATGTTCACTCCATTTATTGATTCCTTCAGCAGGTGATTTATACTTCTCTATTACTCTTTTATATGTATTAGCGAAGTATGTATTACAAGATTTTGCAATAGCGATGTTTAAATTCCAATGACCAGAATCATGGCATCCCATCCACGCACCTTTACCATAATAGAAACCTCTATTACAAGCAAAAGTAGTATGTTCATTAATAACACCTTCTTGTAAACCTATTAAACCAGTAAGTATTTTGAATGGGGATCCTGGAGAATATTCTCCTGATAATACACGATTATACAATGGTTTAGCAAGTGAATCATTATATAGTGCAGTATAGTTTTTAGAACGTTCTCTTCCAACGAGTAGAGCAGGATCATAACTAGGAGCATTAATTAAAGCTAGTATTTCTCCCGTTTTAGGTTCGATTGCAACAATACCCCCTCTTTTATTCTGCATTAATAACTCTCCATAAGCCTGTAGTTCACTATCTATTGTAAGAATAATGTCATCTCCTTTTACGGCTAAAGTGTCATATATTCCATTTTTAAAAGAACCTATTTCTCTATTAAAACGGTCTCTTTGAATATATTTTACACCTTTAGTACCTCTTAATGTCTCTTCATATTCTTGTTCGATACCTTGTATACCAATCAAGTCACCTGATTTATAATATGAATTTGACTTTATATTTTGTTCGTTTACTTGACGGATATACCCAAAAAGGTTTGCTCCTGAAGATACTTGATAGTCTCTTAGAGATCTTTTTTGAATATAAAACCCATTGAAGTGTCTTATTTTTTCTTGAAAGGCAGCATATTCAGCTTTACTTAATTGAGGTAAGAAAATAGAAGGTAGTCTAGGACTATATACCTTTGCTTTTTCTAATTTAGAAACAAACTGGTCATAAGTAACATCTAGTAAACTGCATAAAGCTAGAGTATCAATATTCTTAACTTCTCTAGGAACAACCATAATATCATAAGAAGGTTGGTTCGCTATAAGTAATTTATTGTTTCTGTCAAAGACATATCCTCTTTCAGGATATTCATAAACAATTTTTAAAGCGTTATTCTCTGACTTTTTAATATAAGTATCATCTACAATCTGTAAAAAGAATAATCTAGCTAGTACTACAATAGTAACTACTATAATAATTAATGGTAATAAAAGCTTTCTCATTTTTTCGACGGTTTAATCAGGAATAATATCAAAATACACGCTAGTAGTGTAGTTATAGTTGTTAGTACAGTTCTTAAAAGAATCTCCCAGATAAAATTAAATCTAAAGAATTCTAATCCAAAAAGAATAATGTGATGTATAACAACGGATATTGAAATATAACCAAAAACCTCTAGAGATTTAAAAATATCTTTAGTGATTTTTTTGATAATATTTAAATTGTGATATTGATAGCTGATCCCGAAGGAGAACTTTAATATTGATGGTCTAGCAAAGGCTAGAATTAAACTAGCAGCTGCATGCATTCCACCAGAGTTCTCAAACATATCTACAATAAGACCTAAAAAAAAGCTTGTTAAGTAAAAAACAGCTTTATTGTTGTCTGTTGGATATAAAATGATAAAAAGGATATATGGAAATGGGTTTATAAAACCAAAAAGATCTATATTATTGAAAATAAGAATCTGTGCGATTAGTAACGCAATAAAACGAGCAATATTTGAAAATGCAACACTATTCATCTTTTGTTTCAGCTTCTAGTTGGTTAATTTCTTCAATATCTTTGTTCTTAATTACGTATATATAACCAAGGTTCGTCATGTCATTGAACAAGCGAACAGAAATTGTAAAGTAATTTGAAGTTTCATTAGTATATGCTTTCTCGATTACTCCAATAGGAATATTTTCAGGGAATATCGTAGATATACCTCCTGTAACAATAGTATCTCCTTTGTAAATCTCAGCTAGCCTTGGTATATCAGATAAATTAACATATCCAGTGTTTTTTCCATCCCATTCTAGAGGACCGAAGTGATTCGTACCTTTTATTTTAGCATTGATCTTAGATTTAACGTTCAAGATGCTTTGTACTGTAGAGTAGTTTTTAGATGTTTTTTCTATAACTCCAATCACTCCATTACTATTAATCACTCCCATATCTTTTTCGATACCTTGTTTAGAACCACCTTTTATGGTAAGGTAGTTTTCTTTAGTATTAAAAGTATTACGGATTACTTTAGCGACTATGATAGAGTACTCTTGTCTTTCTTCTGGCATTAAGTTTCTAATTTCTATAGAATCTTGTGCAGTAGTATTGTTGAAAGCGATGGCCTTTAGGTGTGCATTTTCTAAAACAAGAGCATCATTCTCTGTTTTTAAATGCATATACTCCTTAAAGTTGTTTACATTTTCATAGACATAACCAGTCACACCATTCGCAGAGCTAATAAACGAACTTTGATGAAAAGTATGCGTTTGTATTATTAGCCCGAATGATATGACTAAAAGCAGCAAAAACAGTAGCTTAGTACTGTTTTTTATAAAGAAATTGATTATCTGCTGCATAAGTTATTTTTATTTGATCAATACACTTTTGTATTTGTCAATGTTCTTGATTGCTAGGCCAGTACCTCTTACAACTGCTCTTAACGGATCTTCTGCGATGTATACAGGAAGGTCTGTTTTTTGAGAAATACGTTTGTCTAAACCTCTAAGCATAGAACCTCCACCTGCTAAATAAATACCAGTATTATAGATATCAGCAGCTAGTTCTGGTGGAGTTTGAGATAATGTTTCCATTACAGCATCCTCTACACGTTGGATAGATTTATCTAAAGCTTTAGCGATCTCTCTGTAAGATACAGTTACTTGTTTTGGTTTACCAGTTAATAGGTCACGCCCTTGAACTAGCATATCTTCTGGAGGAGTTTCTAAATCTTCAGTAGCTGCTCCGATTTGAATTTTGATTTTTTCTGCAGTACTTTCTCCAACGAATAAGTTGTGTTGTGTACGCATATAATAGATGATATCATTAGTGAATACATCACCTGCAATTTTAACAGATTTATCACATACAATACCTCCTAAGGCAATAACAGCAATCTCAGTAGTACCACCTCCGATATCTACAATCATATTACCTTTTGGTTGCATAATATCTACTCCAATACCAATTGCAGCAGACATAGGTTCATGTATAAGGTAAACCTCTTTACCATTCACACGCTCACAAGATTCTTTTACAGCACGCATTTCTACCTCTGTTATTCCAGAAGGAATACATACAATCATACGTAATGCTGGCGTAAACATTTTTTTTCTTAATGCAGGAATGCTCTTGATAAAGAGGCTTATCATTTTTTCTGAAGCATCGAAATCAGCAATAACTCCGTCTTTTAATGGGCGAATTGTTTTGATATTACCATGCGTTTTTCCCTGCATCAAGCTTGCTTCTTTTCCGACAGCAATAATTTTACCCGTGGTCCTATCTCGGGCAACAATAGAAGGGTTGTCTACCACAACTTTTCCTCCATGGATGATTAGGGTATTCGCTGTTCCAAGGTCTATAGCGATATCCTCAGTCATAAAATCAAAAAATCCCATATAATTAAAAGGCTTTATAGTTAATATTTTAATGCTTTACAAAAGTAGTAAATTAATGTTTAAAATGACGAATTCCTGTACAAACCATAGCGATATTATTTTCATCACAATAATTGATACTTAAATCGTCTTTTATAGACCCTCCAGGTTGGATTACAGCTGTAATTCCAGCGTTGTGAGCTATTTCTACACAGTCAGGGAAAGGGAAGAATGCATCACTAGCCATAACAGCACCTTTTAGTTCTATGTTAAATGAATTAGCTTTTTCGATTGCTTGACGTAAAGCATCTACACGAGAGGTTTGTCCTGTACCAGAAGAGCACAGTTGACCATCTTTTACTAATACAATTGTATTTGACTTGGTGTGTTTACAGATTTTAGAAGCAAATAACAAATCTTCTATTTCCTTGTCTGAAGGAGATAATTTTGTAACGTTAGTTAATAGCTCTTTATTGTCTGTAATATTGTCTTTATCTTGAACTAAAATTCCGTTTAAGCAAGTACGTACTTGTTTCTTAGGAAGTTCAGTTTCTTTTATTACTAAAATAATTCTGTTTTTCTTTTCTTTTAAAATCTCAATAGCAGCTTCGTCGTATGCAGGAGCGATTACAACCTCGCAGAATAATTTGTTGACTTCTTCAGCAGTTGCTACATCTATAGTGTTATTTGCAATTAAAACACCTCCAAATGCAGAAGTAGGATCACCAGCTAGAGCATCTAAGTACGCTGCTTTCATTGTGCTTCTTTGTGCTACTCCACACGCATTATTGTGTTTTAAAATAGCGAATGTAGGAGCTTCACCTTTAAACTCATTCATTAAGTTTACAGCGGCATCTACATCTAGTAGGTTGTTGTAAGATAGTTCTTTTCCATTTAACTTGTCAAAAAGGGCATCAAAGTTTCCGAAGAAGTGACCTTTTTGGTGAGGATTCTCTCCATATCTAAGTTCATTTCCATTTGCTTGGCTAATTTTAAGTACTGTTTCGTCTGTATTGAAATAGTTAAAAATAGCTCCGTCATAATGAGAAGAAACATGGAAAGCTTTTGTAGCTAATAATCTTCTGTTTTCTAAAGTAGTCGCCCCATTATTCTTTTGAATCATCTGTAAGAATAGTTCGTATTCGTTTACAGAAGGTACGATTACTGTATCTTTAAAGTTTTTAGCAGCAGCTCTGATTAAAGAAATACCTCCAATGTCTATTTTTTCAATAATATCAGCTTCAGGTGCTCCAGATGCTACAGTGTTTTCGAATGGATATAAATCCACAATTACTAAATCAATTTGTGGGATTTCATATTCTTTCATTTGAGCAATATCTCCTTCGTGATCTTGTCTATTAAGAATCCCTCCGAAGATCTTAGGATGTAATGTTTTTACTCTTCCTCCTAGGATAGAAGGGTAAGAAGTAACGTCTTCTACAGGTACTACAGGTATGTTTAACTCTTTGATAAATGTTTCTGTACCACCAGTAGAATAGATAGTTACATTGTGCTTGTGTAACTCTTTTACGATTGGCTCTAATCCATTTTTATCAAAAACAGAAATTAGGGCTGATTGAATTTTTTTAGTTGTGCTCATGTTGTGTTTTTTGTCAATGCGCAAAAGTAACTATTGTCTAGGTATTAATAAAGTTTAATGAAGAAGTTTTTTAACTTTCTTTTTATTTTATTTCTAATATTGATTAATTTAGAAAAATATCTCTCTGTTTTTTGTGTTGTTGACAAGATTAGGGGAGTTATGTTATATCTATAAAGAAAAGCGATTAGCCTTATGAGAGTGTATTTAAGACTTTTATCCACGAGTTTTAGTTTTGCAATTAATGCGTTACGTATTAATAAGCTTCGTACTGCACTTTCTTTTCTAGGTGTTACTATTGGGATTTTTTCGATTATAGCTGTTTTAGCAGCAGTAGATTCGATGGATAGGAATATTAAAAGTGAATTGAGTGGTTTTGATCGAAATATGATTTATGTTTTCGATCGTTCTTTTGGGCCAACCGAAGTTCCTAAATGGAAGTATGAGCAGTATCCAAAGATGAAGTATGACGAATACGATTATCTTAAACGAAATCTAGCCAATGTAGAGTATGCATCGTTTAATTATTTTACTAAGTCTGAACAGATGAAGTTTGGTGCAAACTATGCAGAAGTTATTATGAGACCATGTTCTTCTGATATGCAGTTTTTGGATAATGTAAAAGTGGTTAACGGGCGTTTTTTTAATGAATCAGAGGCAACAAATGGTGTTCCTGTGGTAGTGATAGGGCATGAAGTAGCTAATACATTATTTGAGGATTTTGATCCAGTAGGACAGTATGTTCGACTCTATGGTAAGCGTTTTACAGTTATTGGTGTTATTGAAAAGCAAGGATCTATAAGCGTTGGAGGGAGTCAAGATGAGAGTGTTTATATGCCAGTGAATATAATGAGACAAATGTTTGGCGATAATAGTTTAGCATCTACTACAGTAGTGATTCTTAAACCTAGTAAAGATGTAGATATTAAACAGTTTGAAGATGAAATAGCAGCGAAATTAAGATTGTATAGAGGATTGAAAGAAGGGGAGGATGATAATTTCTTTATCAATGTATTTGGAGGGATGTTAGATATGATTGAGAAAATTATCGGACAGATGAATGTAGTGGGATGGATTATTAGTGGCTTTTCTTTATTGGTAGGAGGTTTCGGTATTGCTAATATTATGTTTGTATCTGTTAAAGAACGTACTCATCTTATTGGTATTCAAAAAGCGATTGGAGCAAAGAGACATTTTATCTTATTTCAGTTTTTGTTTGAAGCAATTATATTATCACTTATTGGTGGGCTAGTGGGGATCGTTATGGTATGGGGGATAGGTCTACTAGTTACTAGTTTATTAGATTTTACTTTTGTATTGAGTCTTTCTAATATTTTCGTAGGACTGATTTTATCAGGTTTTATAGGAGTGTTGTCTGGGTACTTACCTGCTAGATCAGCTGCAAAGTTAGATCCTGTAGAAGCTATTAGAATGGGAGGATAGAAATAAGTAGAAATAAAAAAGGATACTAATTGCAAAAAATAGTATCCTTTTTTTATGTTCTAACCTTAAGAGATTATCTCATAGGTCTATTTAAGATCAAATCTAAGTATTGATTTACATTCTTTTTCAGGTCTCTTCTGTGTGTAATAAAATCAAGGAATCCGTGTTCTAATAAAAATTCAGAAGTTTGGAAGCCTTCAGGTAAGTCTTTACCTGTTGTATCTTTTACAATACGTGGGCCTGCGAAACCAATTAATGCACCTGGTTCAGCTATATTGATATCACCTAACATAGCGAAAGAAGCTGATATACCACCTGTTGTAGGGTCTGTACATAATGAAATGTATGGAATTTTAGCATCGCTTAGCATTGCTAATTTAGCAGATGTTTTTGCCATTTGCATTAATGAAAAACCTGCTTCCATCATACGAGCTCCTCCTGATTTTGAAATCATTAAGAACGGTATCTTATTTTTTAATGAGTAGTCTATACCACGTGCGATTTTTTCTCCTACTACAGATCCCATAGAACCTCCAATAAAAGCAAAGTCCATTGCAGCAACTACTAATTTTTCTCCTTTTGATTGACCAACAGCGACTTTAACAGCATCTTTTAATTGTGTTTTAGTCATTGCTTCTTTTAAACGATCTACATACTTTTTAGTATCTTCAAATTTCAAAATATCTTTTGAAGAAAGGCTTTTGGCTATTTCTTTGTAGTCGTTGTTGTCAAAAAGAATTTCAAAATATTCTTTACTACCAATACGAACGTGATATCCATCTTCTGGACTCACCCATAAATTTTGTTCTAACTGATCTTGATCAATTATCTTTCCAGTCGGAGATTTATACCATAATCCTTTTGGAATATCTTTTTTGTCTTCTGTTGGCGTCTGAATACCTTTTTCTTTCCTTTTAAACCAAGCCATAAAATGTTTCTTTTGTTTATACTAATTTGAAAGCAAGGGGGGAATTATAACGTATTTACGTTATTTAAATCTTCAAAAGCTTGTTCTAAGCGAGCGATTAAAGTCAATTCTCCTTGTCTAACCCACGCTCTTGGATCATAATATTTCTTGTTTGGAATATCTGAACCGTCAGGGTTACCTATTTGAGTTTTTAAATAGTCTATTTTTGAAGACATATAGTCTCTGATTCCCTCTGTGTAAGCAAATTGTGTATCTGTATCGATATTCATCTTGATTACACCGTAACTAATAGCTTCTCTAATTTCTTCTAAAGAAGAACCTGATCCACCATGGAATACGAAATCAACAGGATTGTGTCCTAAGTTGTGTTTCTTCGCTACGTATTCTTGAGAGTTTTTAAGAATGATAGGAGTCAGTTTTACATTACCTGGCTTGTATACACCGTGTACGTTTCCGAAAGAAGCAGCGATTGTAAATCTAGGGCTTACTTTAGATAATTCTTCATAAGCGTAATCTACTTCATCAGGTTGCGTATATAATCTAGATGAATCTACATCCGTATTATCTACTCCATCTTCTTCTCCTCCTGTGATTCCTAATTCTATTTCTAATGTCATACCTAGTTTGTCCATGCGCTCTAAGTATTGTTTAGAAATCTCAATATTTTCTTTAATAGGCTCCTCTGATAAGTCAATCATGTGTGAACTAAATAGAGGTTTACCATATTGTTTCATATGTTCTTCACCAGCATCTAATAAGCCATCTATCCAAGGTAATAGTTTTTTTGCACAGTGGTCTGTATGTAGAATAACAGCTACTCCATAAGCTTCTGCTAATGCATGTACATGTTTTGCTCCTGCAATAGCTCCTATGATAGCTGATTTTTGATTCTCATTAGACAACCCTTTACCTGCCATAAAAGATGCTCCTCCATTTGAAAACTGAATAATCACTGGAGAATTTAATTTAGCAGCAGTTTCTAATACAGCATTGATAGTACTTGAACTAGTTACATTTACTGCTGGTAGTGCAAAACCTTTTTCTTTTGCATATCTAAAAATCTCTTGAACTTGGTCGCCAAAAGCAACTCCTGGTTTAATATTATGAGCCATAGTTGTGTGTTTAAATTTTGTACAAAAATACTAATTATTATTTGAATTAGAATGGATAATTAATTCCAACGTTTAAGACTGATTCTTTTAAGCTAAACTCCTTGAACCATTTTTGTCCTTTATCTTGTGCAGGATTATATGTTTTGAATCCCATATCTAATCTGAATACAAAGAAACTAAAATCATATCTCAATCCTAATCCCGATGCTACTGCCATATCTTTTAATGAAGAAATGCCGTTAAAGGTATAGGTATTATCTTTAATATCATCAAATACGTTCCAAATATTTGAGGCATCTACGAAAAGTGCTCCATACCATTTCCCTCCTATGTTAAAACGATACTCAGTACTGAAGAACAATTTCATATTCGCTTCGTTAAAGTCATTGATACCTCCACTTTGCCCAGGACCTAATCGGTAAGATTGCCATCCTCTATTGTCATTTGATCCTCCTGAATAATAACTCCTTGTGAATGGAATGGAATTGGAGTTGCCATAAGGTACTGCTAGACCAGCGAAAGCACGCATTGCAACAACACGTTTTTTGCCTAGATCAAAGTATTTAACGAAGTCTACCTCTGTTTTTACATATTGAGAAAACTCTACATCCATTATTGTTTTTTTTCCTGTTGGTCCTATTTTAGAACTTGTATTTTGCATTAATAAGTTCATAAGACCACCTGCAGACTCTACTTTAGCTTTTAGCGTATAGAAGCTGTTATCTAATAGATTAGTTCTAGTCGTATTCGTAAAAGTGATATTACTCGCTATAATTAAGTTGTTTTCAGATAGGCGTATACGTCTTTCTTCTATACTTCTTATCTCTTGATGATCTTGAGCAGAGATACCTAGAGGATTATTTGTATCTAGAGCATCTTTTATAAATAGATTACTTCCTCCTTCAGCTATCGTTAGATTTCCATTCTGATCATAATAGTCTGGATTGATAGTAGTATAGTTTTTAGACAGGTCATTTAATCTAGTATAAGATGATTTATAAACACTGAAGTAATTACTAGGGTTGGTATTTCTAATGTATTGTATATTAGCTAAATCCACACTAAAGCTATTCCTTCTTGATGGTAGCCACGTATAGTTTATAATAGCTGTTAAACTGTTTTTGTCTAGCCCAATATTTTTCTGTTTAGTATGCCCAAAGCTCATAGAAGTTGTTGGTAACATACTTTTAGGAATTAATCTATCCGTATTTATTGGAAATAATAGTCGTGGAAAAGTTAGTTTAACATCTCCACCATATTCTGTTACATTGAAGAACACATCATTAGGGTTGCTCATTTGGCGAGAAGAACCTAATGATCCTTTTAAGTTGATTTCTAATATCTCAGCTCCTCTAAAAACATTTCTGAACAGTAACCCCATACTACCACCAATACCAAAATCTTGAATATTCGAGTGAGTAACATCAAATGATGGGTTGAAAGTCATCTTTTTACGAGATGTTAGGTAGATATTACTGATTAATGATTGTCCAGTAGTATCTCTTTTATCTTCTACATATTCTATAACAGGATAGTTAAAAGTACGTAAATTACTGATAGAGCGAGAGGTTAATACTCTTCTGAAGTCACTAAAAGTACTTCCTTTTGTTATAAATATAGCATCTGTAAGTGCCTTTGGCTTATACTGAAGTTTTGTAGAACTATAAATATTAAAGTTGTTATAGTGAACACTATCTAAGACGTATTCTTTGTTTTTAGAACTATTATCTGTGAAGATATTTACGTCGCTAATCGTATATATTTTAAACGGAACTTCTTTTAATGAATCCCCTGACTTTACTGTTCTAGGATCAATGATTAATTCTATATTCGCTCTGTTTTTTTTATTGATAATAGTATCTACTTCATAGCGAATATTTAATTCTTGAAAATGATACGCACCATTATCTCTAAAGTCTGTAGCTAATCTTTTTCGTTCTTCTTCGAAGTTTTTAACATCAAATACAGTATTGCTCTTGATTTTTGATTTTGATAGAGACTTAAGGTATAGATCTTCTAAAGCTTTCGTACTGATATTAGCGTTAATACTATCTATTACATACGGTTCTCCTGTAGTAATGCTATATGTGTTTTTTACTTTTTTTACTCCAGTGGTATCTAACTGAGTTGTAATTTTTGTATCAAAAAAACCTTTGTTGAAATAGTAGTTTTTTAGACGAATCTTAGATTTGTTTGTTCTCAGGCTATCGTATAAAGCAGGTGCTTCTCCTGTTTTTAATAGGAAGTTATTAATCCCAGATATAATAAAAGACTCTCCTAATCGGTCAACTTGTTTCTTAGAAAGAACACTCTCCATTACCTTTTCTTTACCAGGGTTTTCTTTTAACCATATTTGATATAGTGAATCAGCATTTGGCTTTGCCAGATTGTACAGATATAGTCTTAACCTCATATTAGTCATGGGAAAAGTGCTGTTCGGGTGTTGGTATAGCTGCGCCATAACCTCTTCTTTAGATATTTTTTTACCATTTTCGAGAATGGTATTATCCATTAATAGAGCACGGTCGTTTGGAACCTGCTCCGTGATAGAGCATGCAAAAAAACTTATGCTCATTAATAGAAATAGTAGTATTTTTGGTAAAAATCTGCTCAAAGTAGTATAGTCAATTTTCAGTCAAAAATACAGTTTTTTATGGTTACGAAAAACCAAATCAAATTAATTAAGAGTTTACATCAGAAAAAATATAGAAAAGAACACCAACTTTTTATTGCAGAAGGAGTTAAGGTGGTTGGAGAATTAGTGAAGTCTTCGTTGGTTTTAGAGCACATATATTGTACAGAAGAACTGAAGTTTAATGTTCCTCAGTCGAAGGTTTCTATTGTCAGTAAAGAAGATTTAAAAAAGATGTCTGCGCTGAGTACGACTTCTAATTGTTTGGCTGTATTTCATTGCACGGAACAAGAGTCTGTAGATTATAGTGATCTTATCGTTGCTTTAGATGATATTAGAGATCCAGGTAATCTAGGGACTATTATACGATTATGCGATTGGTTTGGGATCAAGCATATTATTTGTACCAGTGAGACAGTAGATGTCTATAATCCTAAAGTGGTACAGGCTACAATGGGGTCAATTGCTCGTGTTAATCTTGTATATGGAGAGTTACCAGAATTAATTAGAGCAGGAGGGGAGCTTCCTATTTATGGTACTTTTATGGATGGAGATAATATCTATCAGAAAACAGTGGCGAATAAAGGAATTATCATCATGGGAAATGAAGCTAATGGTATTTCGAATGTTATTGAAAATTTAGTAACAGAAAGAGTAGCGATTCCTCGTTATGGAAATTTACAACAGACAGAAAGTTTAAATGTTGCCATGGCAGCCTCTATTGTACTAAGCGAATTTAGAAGACATAATTTTTAAGCATATAAAAAAAGGGAACTTAAGTAAGTTCCCTTTTTTTATATCTGTTTTTAATGAAAGGTAAAGTTGACAAATATCCCTCTAGATTTCATTGATTCTATATTTCCAGTCCATGGACTTTGCGCATTTTTATCTCTGATTAATTCATCATTAATTCCAAATACCCCTCTAATAGAAGGAGAAAATTTAAAATATTCAAAATAAAAGTCGATACCTACCCCTATTTCGTAGTTAGCTGTAAGCTTCTCTACTCGCCAGACTCCCTCATAGTTATCGCTATCTACTTTATTATTACTTCCTAAGTTTAAGTCCAAAGAAAAACCTCCTAAGACATAAGGACGTATATTTCCAGTTCTCAGAGCAGAGAATTTTAATAATAAAGGGAAGTGTAGGTATGTAGCACTAGTTGACTTGACCGAAGAACTGTTTAATTCATATTCAGAAGGTTCTGGATTATTGTGCTGTGTAGCATAATAATCATAGATAAGCGCTCTAGGGAAAGACAATTCTCTTTTTGCATATGTTAGTCCTGGCTCAAAGCGCAAGTCTAAATGCTCCATGATACGCAAGTTCCCAACAAGTCCTACATTAAATCCCATAGAAGACTTTACTTGTATTTCAGTATAGTCATTTGGGTATTTTTCTTTTAATGCTTGTAGCTTGTGATAATAGTCTGCATTATAATCAAACTTGTAATTGTATGAATTGACTCCTAAGTAATAGCCCCAATGGACACGCTGTTTGTCCCAATCTCTTTTGTTAAGCATCGGGTTTCTACCAAATATCCATTGCCCATAAGACTGTGAGCTAACGAATAGGATTAAAAAAAATACAATTAGTCTTTTCATATTATTTTGAAGATGAATATATCGTAGCAATTCCCATCGTTTGTGGAAGATGCTTTACATCTTTAAACCCAACTTTTCTTAAAATATTGTTTAAAGCTTCTCCAAAAGGGAAGTTTTTTGCAGAGTCAGATAAATATTTATAAGCTTTTTGGTCTTTAGAGAACAATTTACCCATGAACGGCATTACATTCTGCGTATAGAAGAAATATCCTTGTTTAAATGGGAATTTAGTAGGAACAGAAGTTTCTAGAATAACGAATATTCCTCCAGGTTTTAATACGCGAAGTATTTCTGACAATCCTTTTTCTAAGTCTTCGAAGTTTCTAATACCAAAACCTACTGTGATAGCATCAAAAGTATTGTCTGCAAATGGCAAGTTTTCTGAGTCTCCTTGTACCATTTCGATTCTATTATCTAAGTTTAACGCTTTGATCTTTTGTTTACCTACTTCTAGCATTCCAGCGGATAAATCTAGTCCAGTGATTTTAGTAGCTTCTGTTTTAGATAGCAGAATAGCTAAATCACCAGTACCAGTAGCAATGTCTAATATTGTAGTTGGTTTTTGTTCAGATACTAACTTTAATACCTTACGTCTCCATCCTTGATCAGTACCAAGAGAAATCATTCTATTTAAGTTATCATAATTGCCAGAAATAGTATCAAACATTTGTTCGACTTGTTGTTTCTTGCCTAATTCAGATCCTTCGTATGGAGTAATATTTTTTGACATTGTATTTTATTTTTGACAAATATAATTATTAAAAGCCAAATGAGAAGTTTCGTTTTGTGTCAAAATGAAGAATAAATGCTTTTTAAATAAGGAAGTAGATAAAGACAATGATCTATTGTCTAAAACAAAGAATAGGGGATCTGAAAAAAAAAGAAAACCTGAACACATGCTCAGGTTTATCTGTA
This sequence comes from Myroides sp. ZB35, assembly GCF_001865835.1. Classification (NCBI taxonomy): domain Bacteria; kingdom Pseudomonadati; phylum Bacteroidota; class Flavobacteriia; order Flavobacteriales; family Flavobacteriaceae; genus Myroides; species Myroides sp. ZB35. Next base: position 1,905,032 of record NZ_CP017769.1, read on the forward strand.
TGAGGTTAGATATACATGTGGTAGTATTCACCACCTGCAAACTCTAGTTGATTTCCTTGTTTAAATCCTAGTCGAGAATAAAGCTTCATTGCACTAGGGTTTTCTAAATCTACAATTAGTCCTACTTGTTTATGACCTTGTGACTTAGCATAGTCTACAGCATGTTTCAGTAAGTGGCTACCTACTCCTTTACCTTGTACTTTAGGAGATACAGCTACAGTGTCTAAGTAATATTCTCCACCAGTGGTTTCTGGTTCAGGTATCATGTCATTATTATACTGTTGCTTCATTAGGTCTAGTACAGGCTCTCTTAACGTGATAAAGTCATCTCCGTTATATCCAGTTATAGAACCTACGATATCACCCTCTTCATCTATCGCTACGAAAGTGTTTTCATAACTATATAAGTTCCCCGGTTTACGGAACATAATAGTTAGAAAGTTAATGGCTTCTTCGATGTCTTCTTTTTGGATAAATGTGAAGACAATATCTTCCATTGCTTGTAGCATTAATTCTGGAACTACGTCGTAATCTTCTCTTTTTGCAGGTCTAATTGTATAATGCATTTTTCTTAATTTGAATTAGTACAAAGGTAAGAAAGTTTAAGAGAACTCGTGATTATTACTGATGTGCTCTTCGTTCATCTATTTTATCCCATTCCTCAGAAGCATTCTCTATACCTATTTTACTAGGTTCGAACACAGGATCTTTTCCTTCTTTGCGTTGTGCTACATAATCTTTTAAAGCCTTTAATGCTGGTTTTCTTAGGATAAAGATAGCGATGATATTAATCCATGCCATAGCTCCTACACCGATATCACCGATTCCCCATGCTATACTTGGTTCACTAGTAGAGGCAAAGAATACAATGCTTAATATGATGATACGCATGATCCATCTTAGGATAATGTTTTTCTTTTTACTTAAGTATTCGAAGTTTGATTCAGCGATGAACACATAAGACATAGCTGTAGTGATAGCAAAGAAAGTTAGTGCTATAGCAATGAATTGAGAAGCGAATACAGGAAAGTGTGTTGCCACTGCTTTTACCGTATAAGCAGCTCCAGCTTCTACACCGGGCATATTTTCTACTATATAAGTCCCTGATTCATCTATCACGTTATACGAATTTGTAAATAAGATCATTAAGGCTGTTGCTGTACATACGAATAAGGTATCTACATAAACAGAGAAAGCTTGTACTAATCCTTGTTTTACAGGATGAGATGTCTCAGAGGCAGCTGAAGCGTGTGGTGCTGTACCTTGCCCAGCCTCATTAGAATATATACCTCTTTTTACACCCCATGCGATTGCAGCACCGAAGACTCCACTAAAAGCAGACTCTAAGTTAAAGGCAGATTTAAATATTAAAGCAAAGATGTGTGGTACCTCTTGTATGTTTAACCCTATAATAATGACAGCCATGATAATATATGCACTAGCCATAAAAGGTACAATGATCTGAGCAATTAATCCCATTTTCTTCGCTCCACCAAATACTGCAAATCCTAAGAATAAACAAATAGCAATACCACTAACCCATGTAGGGATAGAGAAAGCTGAATGCATACTTACGGCGATACTATTACTTTGGATACTCGGTAAGAATAGACCACAACTGATTAAAGTTACGATAGAGAAGAATAGGGCAAATGCTTTACTCTTCATTCCTTTTTCGATGTAGAAGGCTGGACCTCCTACGTATTGACCATTTTTATCTACTTTGTAAATTTGTGCTAATGTAGATTCTATAAAAGCAGATGCACTTCCTAAGAAGGCAATAGCCCACATCCAGAAGATAGCTCCAGGACCTCCGGCAGCGATAGCGGTAGCTACTCCTACGATATTACCTACTCCTACACGTCCAGCGATAGCCATACTAAAGGCTTGAAATGGGCTTACCCCTTTATCGGAAGAACCTTCTGTAAAAAGTAATTTCACCATATGGCGAAAGTATCTGATCTGTATAAATCCTGTTGTAATCGTAAAATAAAGTCCTACTAATAGACAGAGTGCAATAAAAATGTTAGACCAAATTAAGTCATTTAGTAATTTAATAATTTCTTCCATTGTGTTGTTTGTGCTTTTTGTTGTGTGTGTTTGTAGTACATCTCTTTGTTATTAAGTAGAGATATGCTTGTTTTATATTTGTGGAAATTAAGAAAATTTTAAGTATTGAAAGGTGTTAAAATTATCTTTTTTTAAATTTAAAATCATTCTTTCTAAATCTTACTTTATTTATGAAGCTATTTCGGTGAAGTATTGTGTTTTTGTTTGTAAAAAATATCGATAACTAATGAAGACATTTTTTAACTTTGGATAGACAAATAACCAGACTAAACCTTATAAATAAACTCTATGTCACACACAGATTACATTCGACGTTTAGAAGGATTGCCTTTAGAAGAGATATTATTAGCTCGTATCCCTATTGTCTTAGAGGTAATGGATAAAGTAACCTTACAACATAAATGGGATTATGCTTATGCAGAAGGGAAGTGGACGGTAAAGGAACTGATACAGCATCTGATAGACTGTGAACGTATATTTAGTTATCGTGCCTTGCATATCGCACGTCAGGACACAAGTGTCTTAAGTGGATTTGATGAGAATCTGTATGTAGATAATTCAAAAGGGGAATGTAAAGAACCTCAAGATTTAAGAGAAGAATATATCACACTGATGAAGAGTGTGTATTATCAGTTTAAAGGTTTTACAACAGAAGCTTTAGCTTTAAAAAACCAAATGGCTCATTATGTACTCTCTGTAGAAGAGATCGGTAGGCTTAACTATGGTCATACTTTACACCATATAGATATCTTATTAGAAAGATATTTAGATAAAAAATAATTAAGTAGTAGATATAAAAGAAGAGAGCCACTCATTTGAGTGGCTCTCTTACTATATTTTATTAGTAACGGATGCTGAATAAACCTTCAGCTTTGTTTTCTAATTTTTCAAAACGCTCAGTACATTCTTTGATTAGTTGAACAGCAGCTGCTTTATCTCCAAAACCATCAGTTGTAACTGTTTTGTTTTCTAAGTCTTTGTATACTTTGAAGAAGTGTTCTACTTCTTTTTTGAAGTGCTCGTTTACATCTTGAATATCGTTTAGTTTATTCATGATTGGATCAGATACAGGTACACATAAGATTTTTTCATCTTGTCCTTTATCATCAGCCATATAGAAAACACCTACAGGTTTTACCTCTACTACCATTCCTGGAAGAGATGGCTCAGTGAACATTACAAGTACGTCTAGAGGATCTCCATCTAAAGCTAATGTTTCTGGAATGAATCCGTAATCAGCTGGATATCTCATGTTAGAATATAAAAGACGGTCAAAACGCAATCTTTTTAAATCAAAATCATACTCATATTTGTTTCTGCTGCCTGCTGGAATCTCAACAAATGCATCAAAAGTTTCGAATGTATTCATATTTTTTTATTTAAATCTTATTTCTAAAAATCGTGTGCAAAAGTACTCTAATTACTTGTTTATAACAAGTTTTAGATTAATTATTAGAAATAAATTCCGAAAGATCCTCTAATAGCAAACTTTCTAGCGTCAGGCATATCTAGGTAATTTCCTCTCCAACTTAAATCAAGTCTAAAGATTTTAAATATATTACCTACACCTATATAATATTCATAATACACATCACTAGGTGCCTTGTATTGTAGTCCTGATGCATTTAAATCGATGTTCTCTTGTGAGACCTTTCCGTATATTCCTCTAACTCCTACGATCTCACGTAAATTGAAATCTCTTAACCATGGAATACGAGAGAATAAACGACCTCCAAAATTGTGCTCTAAATGTAATGATGCATATTGATCTGTAACAAATTCGTAGTAGTTTAAGTTCGCAAACGTATTTTCGATATTAAACCACGACTGGTTACCAGGTACAACACTTAATAACCCTAGAGGTACTTCTCCGAATGTCTTCCCTGCTTCGAATGTAGGTGTCAATGTACCAAAACCTCCTAACAATAATGGTTTTCTAGCATAGAATTGAACTTTTTTATACTCGAAGTCACTATCTATTACACCTTTGAACCCTTGTGTATACTTTAAGAACATACGTAGGTATTTTTTATCTACATCTGTTCTATCTACACCGTATCCTATTGTTTTTCGTTTAGGTGTATATTCGGCAGTTAGGTTAAACTCAGACTGTTTTGTTTCGTTAGCGATGATATTATTCTCTTTATCCTCGTAGTAGTCTAGGTTAAATAAGTCTGATGCCGCTCTTAGTGTTCTATAATTAAACGAAGTACTAAACTTTAAGTTCTTGACAGGTTCTATTTCTAAACCTACTGTAGAAAGATTAATTTTAGTCAATTTCGTATTATCTCCACTCGCAAATAAAGAGTTCGAAGCAAAACTTCTTCCCAATACATCATTTGTCTCTGTAAGACTTACACCTATTTGCTCTATATCTCTACGGTTTCCTCCGAATAAGATTAATCTACTATCGTTGTGCAATAGTACTTTAGCACTTACGCCATATTTAAACTGATTATCTTTAAATCCGTATGCACCATATCCTTCTAATCTCCATCTGTCATTCGGACCAAAGTAAGTTCTTCCACCAGCACGCAAACGCAACCCTTCAATATCGTTATATCCAAAAGTAGAAAAGATAGGTCCGTAGTCAAATTTATACTTATCGATATTGTAGTAGTTACTCGCTATAGTAGATGATAGATCAAATAGGAACTTAAACTTAGGTACTGTTTTTAATGTATCTAGCATTTTATAGATTCCTAGTTCGTCTTTACTTAATGATTCAAAGCGATAACTTTTCCAGAAGTCTTCATCTCTTTTATAGATTCCTTCATCATATACATTCACATTCTTTTGATAGAATTCATCAGGATGCTCTATATCAAATTTGTGATGTTTATAGATAGAAGTACGCTTACCATAGACCCCTTTAGACTTCTCTCTTTTAGAAAGGGCAAAGTCAGACATGAAGTGATCTTTAGTCAATAGGAATACAGAATCATTTAGAACATCGAATTCTTGCTCTATATAAATCTCTTTAACCCAGTTAATATTTGCATCTCTACTCGCTTCCATATTAATTTTCTTGATTGCGAATGTAGAGTCGTTCACCCAGAAGTCTCCTTTGAATGTTAGTTCTCCTTTACGTCTAGGGTAGTATACGATATTAAAACACCATTTATCATCTATATAAGCACTATCTGCTAGTACATAGTTATACACATTAATACCTGTACGAGATAGTGGACTGACGAAGTCTTTATCGAATATCTTGATATAATTGTTGTAGATATTATACTCAGCGTATAGGTCTTTAACGAATTCGATAATATGTTGATTCGTATCAAAACCTGAGTTTTTGTTTCCTAAGGTTTTTTCGATTTTCTTACCGTTTCTATTATCACCATATACCTGACCTATATTTTCATTGATAAAAATAGGTAAGTATGTCTTCCCTGTAATGCGGTTGGTGTCTACTTGTTCGAAGATGAACTCCATACCTCTGAATAGTTTTTTCTTCTGGTATGCGCTATCTATACTGTTTAAGTCAAACTCTACTTTTTCGTATTTATCATACTCGTATTGAGAGAACATATATAAACCATTCTTGCGTTTACGCTCCCATATTTTACGTAGAATATCTAAGGCAGGGTTATTCTTCTTAGAAGTTTTACCAGCATAGATTTTAACTTCATCTAAGGTGTTGTCATCTTGTAGAACGACTTTTAGATCTAGATTTGTTTTTCCCTCTAACGGAATTTCAAGTGTTTTATAACCCACGAAAGACACCACTAGAGTGTTATATGTTTTGGTTGATTCTAAGTAGAACTTACCAGATTCATTAGCAATTACCCCATCAGTAGAGTTTTTAAAGTAAACGCTAGCAAATGGTACCTCTAAGTTGTTTTCGTCAATTATTTTTCCACTTACTTTGGTTTGTCCCCAACTAAATGCTGAAACGAGTAGAAATAATAATAGAAACTTAACTTTATTTTTCATAGTAAAGTAGTATTCATAAAAAAAGACTCCATCTTAGCATAAGATGGAGTCTATCAAATATACGTTATTTTTTTTACTTGTAAAGTACTTTTTTTACAGCTTTCACTACATCGTTAGCGTTAGGTAGCCACTCTTGTAGTAATACTGGAGAATATGGTGCTGGTGTATCAGCAGTCGTGATTCTTTGGATAGGAGCATCTAAATGATCGAATGCTTGCTCTTGTACCATATAAGTAATTTCAGAAGAAATACTTCCAAATGGCCAAGCCTCCTCTAGAATTACTAGACGATTTGTTTTCTTTACAGATTTAAGAATAGCCTCTTGATCTAATGGACGTACAGTACGCAAGTCAATAATTTCACAAGAGATACCTTCTTGAGCTAGTTCATCAGCAGCTTTATAAGCTTCTTTGATGATTTTACCAAAAGAAACGATAGTTACATCAGTACCTTCTCTCTTAATATCAGCTACTCCTAATGGGATAGTGTATTCTCCTTCTGGCACTTCACCTTTATCACCATACATTTGCTCAGATTCCATGAAGATAACAGGGTCATTATCACGGATAGCCGCTTTTAATAATCCTTTACAGTCATATACGTTAGATGGTACTACTACTTTTAATCCAGGTACATTAGCATACCAGTTTTCAAAAGCTTGTGAGTGAGTTGCACCTAATTGTCCTGCAGATGCAGTAGGTCCACGGAATACGATAGGAATATTAAATTGACCACCAGACATCTGACGCATCTTAGCAGCATTGTTTATAATTTGGTCGATTCCTACTAAAGAGAAGTTGAAAGTCATAAACTCAACGATAGGACGGTTACCATTCATTGCAGATCCAACTGCAATACCAGCAAATCCTAACTCTGCAATCGGAGCATCGATAACACGTTTTGGACCGAATTCGTCCAACATACCTTTAGAAGCTTTATAAGCACCGTTATATTCAGCTACTTCTTCACCTATTAAATATATTGATTCGTCGCGACGCATTTCTTCGCTCATCGCTTCACACACGGCCTCTCTAAATTGAATCGTTCTCATAATTTTCTATTTTGTGTAATTAATTTACGAAAGCAAAAATAGGAAAAAATATCTTTATCTTGAGTATCTGTTTTATTGTTTTATAGGTTTTAATCTTATGCGTCCTCTTTTATTATATTTTTTATAACCTACTTTATTTCTGATTTACAATTCTTTAATATTATACGCCTTTAGTTGAAGGTGTTGTAGTATTTTAGCTTTTATAGTTTATCGTTGTATCGTTGAGATTTCCTAACTCATGGTGTTACGCCATCTCTATATGCCCAATCAAAAGAAACCCTCCTATAGAGATAGAAGGGTGAAGTGTTATTGCTGTGATTGTAACCAATCTTCATATTTAAGTCTGGTGATTACTTCGATACGGTCGTCTTTAAAGTATTTGTCGTATCTGTTTTCTGATTTATAAGCGAATGTAAATCCACATTTTGATTGTGCACGTAGTGATTTAGCGTTTTCTTCATAGAATCCACACCACAAGTCTACCATCTTTAGGTCTACGAATGCGTGTTTGATTAATCGATTAAGTGCTTCTGGGATATAACCTTTGCCCCAATGCGGTACACCTACCCAATAGGCCACTTCTGCTTCGTTTTCAGAAATGTCAAAGTTACTGTTTTCTCCGATTAATAATCCGATGCATCCTATCGCTTCATTGGTGTCTTTTAGGGCTACCGCATATATTTCTGGGTGTGCAAATTCGTTGTTGATCACTGCTTTACTTTCCTCCACACTTTTATGTGCAGGCCAACCTGCTGCTGGACCTACTTGTTCGTCTTTTGCGTATAAATATAAACTCTCTGCATCTGACTCTTCCCAAGGGCGCAAAATCAATCTTTCTGTTTCTAGTCTCATCTTCTTTTCATTTTGTGTACTCCGCTTTTTTTTTGTTAGTAGAAGTACTTGTTATTATTCTGGTGCAAAAGTAGATGGATAGTTAGAATCTGATTGTATGATTATTTTAGATGAAAATGTAATTTTAGAAACTAAAGTTGTTTATTTGTATTGTATTCTAGTTTTATTATGTGTTTATGGAAAGTGCTTTAATGGATTTAAAAGAACGTATTTCTTTTAGTTTTGGGATTGAATACGGCGTTAGTGATCAGGATACGTTGAATACTTATCCTTTGGCTATGGCCTATTTGACAGTTTTTTTTGTAGAATATGGAGAAGCTGTCCTTAGTCTTGACTTTAAAGATTGTGTATTGACTAGAGGTAGTTTGATCATAGTAGGGGAGGACAATATGATTACTTTTAAGGAAGCGTCAGAAGACTATAAGATGCATTGTTTTTTGATTCAAAGAGATTTTGCTAGTGAGATCGCTTATGTTCTACCAAATGAGTTGTTTAGTTATCTACATTATTTCCCGATACAGACTTTTACAGAGGAGGATATAGGTATTTATCACTTATGGCAGTCTTTAACGATCTACTTAATGAATAATGTATCAATACATGCTCAAAAGACATTGTGTAACCAATTTCAAACCTTGTTTTTAAGTTTATCTGAGCAGGTTAATTATGATGAGTTAATCATAGAGAAGCATTACAGTAGACAAGAGGAGCTATGCTGGAAGTTCTGGGATCTAATCACTCATCATGCTAAGCAGCATAGAGATGTCGCGTTCTATGCAGATACTTTATTTATTACACCTTATTATCTATCACAGATCACTCAGCAGTTTTTAAACTATAGTCCTAAAGAGCTTATTAATCGTCAAGTGGTATTAGAGATTAAACATTACCTTCGCAATACGGATTTGAATATTAGCCAAATAGCCGAGCAGTTAAACTTTCAAGATCCTTCTTATATGGGGCGCTTTTTTAAGCGAGAGACAGGAGTGAATCCATTAGAATTTAGGAGATAGACTTGCTGATTTGTAGTTTATACCTATATTTTAGTATTATAGTTAGATTATAGCAATCTGCATTAGCTAAACACTGTATTTTGAATGTGTATATCCTCTCTCCTTATTATTTACTTTTTCATGAGAGATTGTAATCAGCTTTTATGTTATTAATTTTTTGTCTACTTTTTTTCTCTTATTCTTATCCTTTTAGGGGGGGATTGAGGTTGTTTTATATCCTAGTGAGTGAATTTTGTTATCTGTGATGGCTTTATATCCTCTTTTAAGCCTCTTTATAATAAAAAAGAGAGGATGTTTTTTTTCTTTATTTTTACTATATTTAAAAGATAATTTGTTGATAATTAATTGTTTTTGGTTATAGAGACTTTTAAGGTGGTTAGATGTATATTAGTATTAATACTACTGTATACAAGGCTTTGTGCTATTTCCTTCAACAGTTCGTCAAGACTTCTCCATGATTGCTCTAGTTAAGACGTTGTTTGTTGAAGAAGTCTTGAAGAAGTGTTGTAGCGGTGTTGAAGAAGTAGAGAGAACTAGTAAATTACTTAAAAAGAAAAGAGTTTTGCTTAGATAGCTATTATAAGGAAGGTGATATTAGTACTTTAAGCATAGATTAAAACTTGAATTTGTCTGTGGCGATAACCTAATTCTGTTCGGAGACTAAGAGTAGAAGTAAGGGGATTAAAAGATTATTTAACCAAATTCGTGTTAATTCTTTTATTAAAAAAGTTGTTATTAAAAGAGAAATAATAGGATAAGGACAGGAGTACCCTTACCATAAATAGGAAAGAAAAAGTTTGTATTTCAATATAATTAAGGGGTGTGGAGCATTATAAAAGGGTAGAGGTAAAAGTTTGTTAATTAGAATCTATTTAAATAAGACTGATAATTTTATATGCACGCATAGTAAAATATCAAAAATAAATTCTTATTTTCGTTCGGTAAGTAAATGTGAAACACAAAAAACGATATAAAAATGAAAATATTAGTTTGCATCAGTCATGTGCCTGATACTACTTCAAAAATTAACTTCACGAATGGAGATACAACATTTGATACAAATGGAGTACAGTTTGTAATCAATCCTAATGACGAGTATTCTTTAACTAGAGCGATTTGGTTCAAAGAGAAACAAGGAGCTACAGTTACTGTAGTGAATGTAGGTGGACCTGATACTGAAGCTACGTTGCGTAAAGCATTAGCTATCGGAGCAGATGAGGCTATCCGTGTGAATGCTAATCCTACTGACGGAATGTTCGTAGCAAAACAATTAGCAGAAGTAGTAAAAAATGGAGGTTTTGACTTAGTATTAGCTGGTAAGGAATCTTTAGATTATAATGGTGGAATGGTACCAGGAATGCTAGCTGCATTCTTAGGATACGATTTCGTTAACTCATGTGAGGGGTTAGAAGTAGAAGGTACTTCTGTGAAAGCGATTCGTCAGATAGACGGTGGTAAAGAGACTATCTCTGGAAAATTGCCATTAGTAATCGGAGGACAAAAAGGTATCGTAGATGAAAAAGACTTGCGCATTCCTAATATGCGTGGTATTATGTCAGCTAGAACAAAGGCTTTAGCTGTAGTAGAACCAGTAGGAGCAGAAGAAACTACTAAAGATGTGAAATTCGAAAAACCAGCTCCAAAATCAGCTTGTAAAATGATTTCACCTGATAACTTAGATGAGTTAATCAACTTGTTACACAACGAGGCAAAAGTTATCTAATTTCATTTATTTGTAAACCTTTAAAAAAGAAGAATTATGTCAGTTTTAATATATGCTGAATCAGCAGAAGGAAAATTTAAAAAAGTAGCATTAGAGTTAGCTTCTTATGCTAAAAAAGTAGCAGAGTCATTAGGAACAACTGTGACAGCTGTAACGATCAATGCTTCAGACGTAAGCGAATTAGGAAAATACGGTGTAGATAAAGTATTAAAAGTATCTAACGATAAGTTAGCTAACTTTAATGCTAAAGCTTATGCAGATGTAATCAAACAAGCAGCTGCTAAAGAAGGAGCTAAAGTAGTAGTATTATCTTCTACAACAGACAGTTTATACGCTGCTCCTTATGTAGCAGTAGCTCTAAACGCTGGATATGCTTCTAACGTGGTAGCTTTGCCAGAGAGTACTTCTCCTTTCGTAGTGAAGAGAAACTCTTTCTCTACTAAAGCATTTACACATACAGAATTAACTACAGATGTAAAAGTATTAGCATTAGCTAAGAACTCTTACGGACTAGTAGAGGCTTCTGGAGCTGCTGCAGCTGAGGATTTTGCACCATCGTTAAACGATGCTGACTTCAGCCTAAAAGTAGAAGGAGTAGAAAAAGTATCTGGAAAAGTAACTATCGCTGATGCTGATGTAGTAGTATCAGGAGGACGTGGATTAAAAGGACCAGAGAACTGGAAGATGATCGAAGACTTAGCAGAAGTATTAGGTGGAGCATTAGCTTGTTCTAAGCCTGTATCTGACTTAGGGTGGAGATCGCATGAAGAGCACGTAGGACAAACAGGTAAGCCTGTAGCTGCGAACTTATATATCGCTGTAGGTATCTCTGGAGCTATCCAACATATCGCAGGGGTGAACTCTTCTAAAGTAAAAGTAGCTATTAATACAGATGCGGAAGCACCATTCTTTAAAGTAGCTGACTATGGTATCGTAGGAGATGCATTCCAAGTAGTACCTCAATTAGTAGAGAAATTAAAAGAGTTTAAGGCTAAGAATGCATAAGCATTTTATAAGCTTTTAAATATATAAGGCAACTAAGACAAAGAATATTTATATCTTTGTTTTAGTTGCTTTTTTTGTATAAAAAATAATTATGAGTTTAATAAAATTAACGGTAAGTGGGATCTCTTATAGTCATACACAGAATGGTGCATATGCACTTATACTAGAAGAAGAGGTAGGAAGTAGAAAATTGCCTATCGTAATAGGAGCCTTTGAAGCTCAGTCTATTGCGATAGCGATAGAGGATGATATTAAACCACCTAGACCTCTGACTCATGATCTGTTTAAGACCCTAGCAGATCGATATAGTATCATAGTCAAAGAAGTTATCATTAACAGGCTATTAGATGGAGTGTTTTACTCTAGTCTAGTCTGTGTAAGAGATGGAGTAGAAGAGACGATAGATGCACGTACATCAGATGCGATAGCACTAGCAATACGCTTTTATGCCCCTATTTATACGTATAAAGATATTCTTGATAGAGCAGGTATCATCCTTAGTGCTGAGGTGGAAGAAGAGGAAGAAACAGTAGAAGAGCGTAGAGTACCACATTCAGGAGAGGACATTGCTTCTCAGGTAGAACAGTTTTTAGAAGAAGAGGCGAAGGCAAATGATTTTTCTAGTTATACTAAATCAGATCTAGAGAAGATGTTAGATGATGCTTTAGCAAGTGAGGACTATGAAAAGGCAGCTTTGCTAAGAGATGAGTTAAATAAAAGATAATAACCCTATATATAGACAACACAACAATGAGACAATACTTAGACTTAGTACAACAAGTACTTGATAAAGGAACACAAAAAGGAGATCGAACAGGTACAGGAACCAAGAGTATATTCGGACACCAGATGCGATTTGACTTAGCAGAAGGTTTCCCTTTAGTGACGACTAAGAAAGTACATTTAAAGTCTATCATCTATGAGTTGTTGTGGTTCTTAAACGGAGATACGAATATTAAGTATCTTAGTGAGCATGGAGTGCGTATATGGGATGAGTGGGCTGATGAGAACGGTGATCTAGGACCTGTGTATGGATATCAATGGAGAAACTGGAATGGAGAAGGGATAGACCAGATAAAAGAGGTGATAGATACCCTGAAGAACAACCCTAACAGTAGACGTATAATGGTGTCTGCATGGAACCCTAGTGTGATGCCAGACACTTCTATCTCTTTTGCAGATAACGTAGCGAATGGAAAGGCGGCATTGCCTCCATGTCATTCATTCTTTCAGTTCTATGTAGCAGATGGGAAGCTGTCTTGTCAGTTATATCAGCGCAGTGCAGATGTATTCTTGGGAGTACCTTTTAATATTGCTTCTTATGCCTTGTTAACGATGATGGTCGCTCAGGTATGTGATCTAGAAGTAGGAGATTTTATCCATACATTCGGGGATGTGCATATCTATAATAATCATATAGAGCAAGTGACACTACAGCTAAGTAGAGAACCAAAGCCGTTGCCTCGAATGGTAATCAATAAAGAGGTGAAAGATATATTTAGTTTTAAATACGAAGATTTTACACTTGAGGGATATGATCCTCATCCTGCTATAAAAGGACAAGTGTCTGTATAAACAGAATAATAAAAATATAGCTTATGAAAAGAGATGAATCTTACGAAATGTATGAATATGCACGCAAACGATTAAAACAAAGAAAGATGTTATTCTTTCACTTCGTCGTATTTGTTTTAGGGAGTATTGCCATGTTTTGTTTTAACGGCTTAGTTCAGGATCAGACTACAGTTACGATTTGGTGGCCGTATGCTATCGGGATATGGGCATTGTTAGTATTCTTACACGCTGTGAATGTGTTAATCGTAGATCGCTTTATGGGTAAGCGATGGGAGGATAAGCAAGTAAGACGTTTAGTAGAACTACAAGAACAACGCATCAAAGAATTAAGAGCAAAAGTAGAGAAGGATTTTCCATTAGTAGATACACAGAGAGATTTAGAGCAAATCCAACAACCAACTCCTACTAGCTCACCAGAATTAGATAAAAAATAAAAATATGCTGACACTGATCGCTGCAGCTGCAGAGAATAATGCTTTAGGTAAAGACAATGATTTGTTATGGCATTTGCCAGATGATTTTAAACATTTTAAAGACTTAACGTCTCATCATTTTATTATTATGGGGAGAAAGACTTTTGAGTCTTTTCCAAAACCTTTACCTAATCGTACGCATATCATCATTACACGCCAAGAGGAGTACGAGGCTCCAGCATCGTGTATTGTAGTGAATAGTTTAGAAAAGGCTTTAGATTTAGTAACAGAGCAAGAAGAGAGTTTTATTATAGGCGGAGGAGAAATCTATAATCTAGCACTTCCTTTTGCAGATAAGATAGAACTAACTCGTGTACATACGGTATTAGAGGCAGATGCTTTCTTTCCTGTTATAGATCCTAAAGAGTGGAAGTTAGTCAGAGAGGAGTTTCATGATAAAGATGCAAGACATCAGTATCCGTTTACCTTTTTGACATATATGAAAAGCTAAAAAAAGTAAGTTATGAAAAAGATATTTTTTTGTTTAATTGTTGCTCTAGTTGGATTTTTGGGATATGCTCAAGAATCTTCTAAAACAATAGATCAAAAAAAAGAAACTGTAGTGAAGGATGAGCCAATCGTCATTAAGGATACCTTACGACTAAAGTTTCAGAATAATGAAAATGTAGGTAAGGATCAGCAGTTCTTAGGTAAAGATATTTATGAAAGTACTTATCTAAAAGAAGGAGATGTTTTTAGAAAGAACACAAAATATAGTGGTACTTCTTATAAGAGTAAGAATTTTGACTCTCTTACCTTAATCGATATTACTAATCCTCTAGAACTAATGCTTTTCTATAAAGAAAAGAAGGCTTTTGTATTAGTCAATAGAGAATTAGCAGAACGCAATGTCATCGAATTAGGAGTTAAGTTTCCGACTATGGAGACTAGTTTTGCTGGGGTGAGCACTAAACGTAATTATTGGTTAGTGAATGAGCGCAACAGATCAGTGAATTTATACAACAGTGTTACTTATGAGTTACACCGTGTATTTACTTTTCCTGAAGAAGCTAAGATTAAACAATATTTGACACTGGCGCATATGTTCTTTTGGGTAGATGAGGAGAATATATTACATGGTAATGATCTAGTAGGAAAAGAGGTTGTAACCTATAATCTAGAGACGGAATACGATTTAATGCAAATACTAGAGGTAGATAAATTACTTTATTCTTATAAAGATAAATTATACTTTGTTGATTTAAAAGCGAATAAGACTTCTGTACTAGATACAAAAGAAAAAAGCATTTCAGGCTTCTTTTATGGCAATCAAAAATTGAGTATTTTTGACGGACAGAAAATAAATAATTACTTTATAAAATTACCGTAATGCATATAGCTATTGCTGGAAATATAGGCGCAGGGAAGACTACGCTTACGAATTTATTAGCCAAACACTATGGGTGGGAACCTCATTATGAGGATGTAGTAGATAATCCTTATCTAGATGACTTCTACCACCAGATGGACAGATGGTCTTTTAACTTACAAGTGTATTTTTTAAATAGCCGTTTTCGTCAAGTTTTACAAATTAGACAAAGTGGTAAGACGATTATCCAGGATCGTACAATATATGAAGATGCACATATCTTCGCGCCGAACTTACACGCAATGGGCTTAATGTCTAATCGTGATTTTCAGAACTACTCTTCTTTATTCGAATTGATGCAAGAGTTGGTAGGGGCTCCAGATTTATTAATCTATTTAAGAAGCTCTGTACCTAATCTAGTAGGGCAAATCCAAAAGAGAGGAAGAGATTATGAAAACTCTATTTCTATCGAGTATTTAAACAAATTAAATGAACGATATGAAGAGTGGATTAAAGGGTATGACAAAGGGAAGTTACTAATTATCGATGTAGATAATTTGGATTTCGTAGAAAACCCAGAAGATTTAGGAAACGTAATTAATAAAATAGATGCTGAAATAAACGGTCTATTTTAGAGTTAATATAGAATAAAGGAAAGCCCTGATATCATTTGATTTCAGGGCTTTTTTTATAAAGGTATATTAGAAGTCTTTTTGATCGTCTGAATTACAAAAGAACTTTTGATATTAGATATAATTTCTAGTTTAGAGATTTTGTGTACTACGAATTGTTGATAGGCTTGTACGTCGTCAACTAATAACTTTAAAAAGAAGTCATAGTCCCCTGCTATATAAGAAGCTTCTAATACTTCGTCTAAGCCCTTTACATATTTCTCAAATTCTTCGAATAGACTTTCTTGATGTCTGATCAGTATGACTTGACAGTAGACGATTAGTTTTTTTCCTAGTAAATCTGGGTTGACTTGAGCAGAATATCCTTGAATAATTCCTGTTGCTTCAAGCTTCTTTATTCTTTCGTGTACAGGTGTAAGTGATAAGTTTACTTTCTCTGCTAGCTGTTTTGTCGATTGTTTTCCGTCTAATTGAAGTTCGATTAGCAGTCTTTTATCAATCTCATCTATATGTTGCATAGTTAATTTTTCTGTTTACTGAAGTTTGAGTGAGGTAAAAGTAATTGTTTTTTCTTTTAAAATACTGATATTTAGTTGTTTTTTCTATAATTAAAGAGTTGTTATAGAAAAAATATTTATGTGTATATCTTTGCACTGTTATATCAGATAAAAAATAAGTAAATGAAGATTATACAAAAGATAGTAAAACCTATTTCGAAATCATGCAGTACACCTGTTCTTGCAAAAAACTTCTCTATGTGTATGGAGGAGATGTGTGTACCCTTATGTGAAGAAAAGCTTTATTGATTTTTTGTTTTAATAACAGAAAAGGAGGCTTTGGTAGAGCCTCCTTTTTTTGTATCGTTTTTTTAAGCAGCAAAAAAACGATAGATAATGTGTGTGCTGCTAAAAATAATAAAATTTTTAGTATAAATGAAAAGTATTAAACTTCGGCTACTAGTAAGTAGCTTGCTACTGTTGTGTAATGTGGCTTTAGCACAACAAGTAACTGTGACAGGTGTGGTAAGAGAGCAAGGGGGATTCTCTCTACCTGGTGTCTCAGTTATCGTTAAAAATTCTACGAAAGGAGTACAAACAGATTTAGATGGTAAGTATACTATCGATGTGAATGAAGGTGATGTGCTTCAGTTCGAATATGTAGGTTTTAAACCTCAGTCTATCACCGTGACTAAGCAGCGTGTAGTGAATATTAGCTTAGCAGAGGATGTAATAGGCTTAGACGATATCGTAATCGTGGCTTATGGTGCTCAAAAACAAAAAGCTGTAGTAGGTGCGATTAGTCAGATTAAGAGCGATGCTCTAGATAAGCAAGTGTCTACTTCTGTAGTGTCTGCACTACAAGGAACAGTAGCTGGAGTGAATATCATAAACTCTAACTCTCAACCTGGAGAGAGCCCTACAATACGCATTCGTGGTATCGGTTCTATCAATGCATCAGCAGATCCATTAATTATATTAGATGGGGCTCCGTATTCAGGATACATCAGCTCAATAAGTGCAGATCAGATAGAAAGTATCAACGTGCTGAAAGATGCGTCCTCTACAGCCTTATACGGTTCTCGTGGAGCTAATGGTGTAATCCTGATTAAAACAAAAATGGGTAAGCTAAATAGCCAACCAGACGTGAATATCAAGTTGAGTTCTGGAGTAGCATTCGATGCTGTGAAAACACATAAAGTTTTAGATACACGTGGGTATACACAGTATCTATGGGAAGCTAGAAAGAATAACTATCAGTATGTGTTAGGCCAAGATGAAGAGACAGCACGTAGAACGGCTTCAGATGGGTTAGTCAGTTACTTTGGTTATAACCCATTTGGAACAGATCAACCTGTGGATTATAATGGTAACTGGACAGTTAAGAATCCGCTGTTATGGGAGACGGATTGGAAAAAAGAGTTACAGAGAAACCAAGCGTTTAGAAATGAATATAATTTTAATGTAGCAGGAGGAGGTGATCGTACAACTTATTTTCTTTCAGGTAACTACTTAAACCAAGATGGAATGATTAAGACTTCGAACTTTGAGCGTACGACTGTTCGTCTTAATATAGAAAGTCAAGTGACAGATTGGTTACAATTAGGGGCTAATACTGCGTACTCTGCGTCTAATCAAAACTTCCCTGTACAGAGTGGTACTAATCTTTATAGTCCAATGGGATGGATCTATGCTATGCCTAGTGTGTATCCTGTATATAAAAGAGACTTAAATGGACAAGTAGTATATGATGCTCAAGGAAGTCTGATCTATGATTATGGTAATGCTTCAAGTAAAGATATTAATAGTGTTCGCCCTATCATGAGTGGTGAGAATGCTGCAGGGATATTACAAAACAATAGTACTGTAATTAGACGATCTACGACGAGTTGGAATGGTTTTGCTAAGTTAGATTTGGCTGAGGGGTTATATTTCAGAACTAATCTGTCTTATGAAAAGTATGACTATGACAATAAAGAGTACAACAACTCTCAGTATGGTCAGGCATCTAGTGTGAATGGTCGTGTACTTAGATTCAAGGATACGTCAGAGACATTGAACTTTATTAATGCATTGCACTATGATAAGACATTAGGTGAACACCATATTGCAGTAGATGGTATCTACGAGGCTTATAAATTTAAGAAAGATTTCTTTAATGCTTCTACTACAGGATTCTTACCTGGTAATACAGAGATAGGGAGTGGTACCTCATTAGAGGGTATCAATGGATATGATGTAGAGGATAGATTGACTAGTTATTTAGGAAGGGTGAGTTATGATTATGCAAATAAGTATTTTATAGAAGGATCGTTTAGACGTGATGCAAGTACTCGTTTTGATAAATCTGTTCGAAAAGGAAACTTCTACTCAGTAGGAGGATCTTGGATAGTGTCATCAGAAGATTTCTTAGTAGACAATAATACTATTGACTTATTAAAATTAAGAGTTTCTTATGGTGAGCTAGGAAATAATAATATCACAGGGAAGTATTTTCCTTACTTAAGGTTATTTGATACAGGTTATAATCAGTTAGATAATCCAGGGGTTGTATTAGGTGATTTAGCTGATCCATATTTGACATGGGAGAAAACAGCTTCATTCAATGCTGGTATCGATTTTAGTTTGTTTAACAATAGAATAGAAGGATCGGTTGATTATTATAAAAAGCGTTCTATAGATTTATTATTTGCTATTCCACAAGCTCCTTCTACTGGTAACTTAGAGATATTATCTAATGCTGGAACAATAGAAAACTATGGATTAGAGGTAAGCTTGACTTCTCATAATATACGTTCTGGCGATTGGAAATGGGATACTTCACTTAATTTCTCTATTGATAGAAATAAGATTAAATCACTGACGCAAGACAGTTTTATCAGTGGGTTAAATAGATGGGCAGAAGGTCGCTCTCTTTATGATTTCTATTTGAGAGATTGGGCTGGTGTAGATTCTAATGATGGATATGGAATGTGGTATAAGGATGTAGTGGATACAGATGGTCAAGTGATAGGAAGAGAAACTACAAAGGACTATAACGAGGCAACGCGTTACTATAATAAGTCTGCTCTTCCAAAACTAGTAGGAGGATTTAATACGGCTTTATCTTATAAAAACTTTGATTTTAGTGCATTCTTTAATTTTAGTTTAGGTGGTTATATTTATGATAATGATTATTCGGGATTAATGAATGGTATGTCTATAGGATATCAAAGTTCACCTGATATAGTTAATCGTTGGCAAAAGCCGGGTGATATTACGGATATCCCAGTACTTATTAACTCTACAAATAACTTTGCTGCAACATCTACTAGATTCCTGTATAAGAATGATTATTTAAGATTAAAAGCATTAACACTTGGGTATACTTTACCTATCGAAAGTTTAGGTAAGTTTAAATTAAAACAAGCAAGGGTATATGTGCAAGGAGAGAATTTATTGACTTTCCAGTCACATAAAGGTATCGATCCAGAGCAAGCAATTAACGGGGTGACTAACTATCGTGTGCCTCTATCTGCAACCCTATCTGTTGGATTAAATATTAATTTCTAAAAGAGTAAATACGTGATAAAATCAATAATAAAAAGTATCGTAGCTGTATTGTTTATTAGCACAGTTACAGGATGTTCATCAGATTTCTTAGATGATCCAAAACCAAAAGATAGTATATCTCCAGAAGTAGTCTTTGGGAGTAAAGAGGGGGCGACCTCATTCTTATCGGGAATTTTGAGATTACAGAGAAGCACTTTGATTAATGATGAAGCGTCTGGATTACATAGTATTTTATTTGCTCGAAGTGTAAAAGGAGCAGATTTGATACAAAAACAGATTTGGTTTGGCTCAGATTATGACTACCAGGTGTATTTAAGTACAGGGACTAGATCTAAGTTCTCATGGCGATTGCCTTATAGAATCATAGATCAAGTAAATAACTTTATTCAAGGAGTAGAAGAGAGTACAAAGATTAGTAAAGAAGATAAAGATGAGTTAATAGGTCAGGCTCTAGCTCTTAGAGGATATTATTACTTTCAATTGGCAATAGAGTTTGGAGATGCTTATTTATCTAATCAAAACGTAACATTTCCGCCGATATATACAGAGCCGACTACTATACCTAATCCATTTTCTACTAAGGAAGAGTTCTTTACTAGAATAGTAACTGACTTAGAAGAAGCTTCGTCTAGACTAGGAGGAGGTAGAATAAATAAATCGTATATCAATAAATCAGTAGCTCAAGCATTTTTAGCTCAAGTATATCAATATATGGGTAAATGGGATCTAGCTAAGAAGAATGCGAATGAAGCTTATGGAGGAAATATACTAAAAGTATTGAATGCAGAAGATTACAACAAAGGCTTTGATACGATGAGTGCGACAGAGTGGTTATGGGCATTGCCTCAGAGTGCTGATCAGTCTGTGTATTATAAATCACATCCACACGCTATGATGGATCATATAGCGGTAGCTTATCACGGTACGTTTATCAATGATGAGTTTGTGAAATATTTTAGCCCAACAGATGTGCGAAACTTGTTTAGTAATTTTTACGAAAAGCCTAAAGGAGATTGGCAAGAGTATGTGACTTCTAAGTTTAAATTCACATTCGAAGCTGATTTACCAGTTATCAGATATCCTGAATTGGTATTAATAGAAGCTGAAGCAGAATATCATTTAGGCAATGAAAGAAAGTCAAAAGAGATATTAGATGCTATTCGTCTAAATAGAGATGCAAAAGCTAAAGCTACAAGTGCTACTGGTACAGCGTTACTAGATGTAATCTTATTAGAGAGAAGAAAAGAATTATATGGAGAATGCGGAGTAGAGTGGTTCGATGCTAAGCGATTATTAAGAGGAATCACTCGTACAGGTAATCACAGAACTGTAGTATCTCTTCCTGCACAGGATAAACGCTTCCAGTTAGTCATTCCTCAAGAAGAGTTAGATGCTCGTAATTAATTGAATATTTATTTTTAAAAAAAGTATCCATTTTAGAATGGTATTTGGTTGTTGTTTTTAGTTAGCGTAAGAGGTTGTCATTCGTGACAACCTCTTTTTTTGTGTGGGTTGAGGTATAAAAAAAACACCTCTACTAAGAGGTGTTTTTGCTTATTGTGTAATCTCTCTAAAGAGACTTTCTAGATTTTTGTTTTTTACTTGCATGGATAGTGTTTTAAGTCCATTCTCTTGAGCGAAGTCATATACAGTAGGTCTATAATCATTATCTATAGGGAACACTAATTCCCACTGTGTGTCATGAATATGATTTGCACGGATAAGGTTAGGGATTCTATCTATAAACTGAACCTCTATTTTAAAGTCAAATTCAACAGCTATTATCTGTTCATTTTGATTCTCTAACATAGATGAAAGCATTTGATCTGCTACTATTTGTCCTTTTTTGATAATAATCACACGGTCACAAATAGCTTCTACTTCTTGCATAATATGTGTAGAAAGAAACACAGTTTTGTCCTTACCAATGTTTTTAATTAATTCTCTAATTTCTACTAATTGATTAGGGTCTAATCCTGTTGTAGGTTCATCTAAGATAAGTACCTCTGGATCGTGAAGAAGAGCGGTGGCTAATCCTACACGCTGTCTATATCCTTTAGATAATTCACCTATTCGCTTATGCGCTTCAGGGGTTAGACCTGTTAGGTTAATTACTTCGTCAATTCTACTTTTAGCTACTTTATAAATATCAGCATTGAACTGTAAATACTCTCTCACATACATCTCTAAGTACAGCGGATTGTGCTCTGGTAAATAACCTATAGAACGTTGTACATTTCGCTGTTCTGTCTCTACGTTAAAGTCATTGACATAAGCTTGACCTTCATCACTGTGAATGTATGTCGTTAGAATCTTCATTAGTGTAGACTTACCTGCCCCATTAGGGCCTAAAAAACCAGCTATTTGACCTTTTGGGATAGAGAAACTAATACTGTCTAAGGCTTTTTGTTCGCCATAAAACTTGCTTATATTTTTAACCTGTAGTGACATTATCTTGATTTATATGATAGTAACAAAAGTATATATTTAATGTGAAAATCCGAAAGAAACACTGAATACAATAATACCTATTACAATCAATGTAATAAATACATATAGCCAATCTTTCTCTAAGAAAAACGATAAAAGTGATAGAAATATTCTAAGTACAGGTGTTAAAAATAAAAGTAATATCCCCAAGAAGATAATAGACTCCCCATCTATCTGGGCTACACCTGATAAAATATTGTTTATAACGTTGATTATATTATCATCTTTCTCTATAAAATTAGTGAAGTTTACTTGTTCACTTCCTTTACTAGAAAAAAGAATAATGCCTCCTATACCAGCAACAGATAGGGCAGTCCATACTCCATATCGCAGTACATTACCAATTATAGATTGTAAGTCTGTATCTGAAAATTTAGTTGTTCCCATAATCTTATATATTACCTACTACTCCGTTATAAATCATATTAATCGCTAAAGCTAAGATTAGAAAAGCAAAGAATACTTTTAGTTTTTTAGGGTTGGCTTTTAGAAGTACTTTGGCTCCTACCATTGCCCCAACTAATACACCTATTATTACAGGCATGCAGATAGAGGGCTCTATATATCCTTTTTGAATATAGATAACAGAACTAGCAATAGCTGTTACTCCCATCATAAAGTTACTTGTCGTAGTAGATACTTTAAAGGGAATCTTCATAATAGAGTCCATAGCGATTACTTTAAAAGCACCTGAGCCAATACCTAAAAGCCCAGACATCATTCCTGCAATCCCCATCATGCTAAATCCTCCAATGATATTCTTCATACCATATTTTACAGTTGTACCACTAGGGGTAGGGTATGTACTAACTAGTTTTAAGTTATGAGCAAGTTTACTTGAGTTCTCAGGAGTAACCAAGTGGTCTTCTTTTTTTCGAAGAGAATTGATAGAAGAAAAAGTAAGAGTTAATCCAAAAATAACTGCAAGGACAGAAGTATTCGCATTCGTAGAGATAATAGCTCCTATAACTGCACCCGCAGTAGTGGCTATTTCTAGAAACATTCCTAATCTCATATTGGTAATTCCTTCTTTGACATAGGCTGAAGCTGATCCTGAAGAAGTCGCTATTACAGCAACTAAGGCAGTTCCAATAGCATAATGCATATCAACACCTAAGAATACAGATAACAAAGGAATGATTATTATACCGCCACCTAGTCCTGATAAAGAGCCTATGAAGCCTGCTGCAAATGCTCCTAAGAACATGATCAGCGTGAAAGTTAATAAGGTCATTTTTTATATTATTTTGTTCTTAAGTGGTTAAAAGTAATTATTTATCAAATAAATATCGAATAAAAGGCCAACTTTATAATTTAAAATAATATATTAGAGTCTTTTTTTGACAGTTTTGGTAAGTACAAAACCAAAGTTGTAAAAACGTCATTATATGTAAATACAAATTAATAATTAACCAATGGAAAAACTAAACATTAACAAGGATTGGTTGTCTTTATTCCAAGGACAAAATCCTGCAATAATTGCAGGTCCTTGTAGTGCGGAAACGCCAGAGCAAGTCATGAGAATCGCTAAGTCACTGCCAAAAGAGGTTAAAGTCTATCGCGCTGGGATTTGGAAACCTCGTACTCGTCCAGGTGGATTTGAAGGAGTAGGTGCCATTGGATTGAAATGGTTACAACAAGTTAAAGCTGAGACAGGAATGTTATTAGCTACTGAGGTTGCAACCGCAGAACACGTACAATTGTGCTTAGAGCACGATATTGACATCTTATGGATTGGGGCACGTACTGCCGTAAATCCTTTTGCTGTTCAAGAAATTGCAGATGTACTTAGAGGTACTGACAAAGTTGTTTTGTTAAAGAATCCAGTGAATCCGGACTTATCTTTATGGATGGGTGGAGTAGAGAGACTTGCAGAAGCAGGTATTACTAAATTAGGAGTTATTCACAGAGGGTTTAGTACTTATGAGAAAACGAAGTATCGCAATATCCCTGAGTGGCAAATCCCAATTGATCTAAAATTACATTTACCTAATATTCCTATTTTCTGTGATCCATCACATATTACAGGTAATAGAGATAAAATATTAGGTGTATCTCAGCAAGCATTAGATCTTAACTATGAAGGATTAATGATAGAGACACACTGTGATCCTGATAATGCATGGAGTGATGCTGCTCAACAAGTAACACCTGATCAACTAGGAGATATTATTTCTAAATTACAAGTGAGAAACGTAACGGATGAAACTGAAGAGTTCTTACAACAAATACAAGCTCATCGTATCCAAATCGATGATATGGATAGTAAGTTACTTGATCTATTGAGAAAACGTATGGCTATCTCTGATGCAATCGGAACATTGAAGAAAGAGAAAAACGTAGCTGTATTCCAACAAGATCGTTGGTTGAAAATTCTTGAAAAGATGCAAGAAGAAGGTAAACATATCGGATTTACAGAAGAGTTTATCACTGCTATATATACTGCTATTCACCAAGAGAGTATTCATAGACAAGATAAAATTATCAACAAATAGTAGTTGGTAATGTGAATTATAGAAGGGCTTTTACAGATGTAAAGGCCCTTTCTTTGTTTAAAGTATTGTATAGTAATGAATCAGGTTAACTAAGAATTGTCTTTAATCCTGTTTAAGGAACATATTTTTTGAAGTATATTTGCCATATGAATGGTATAGTTTACAAATCAACAGGTAGTTGGTACTCAGTGAAAGGTGAAGACGGCGTATTTTATGACTGTCGAATTAAAGGTAAGTTTAGGATTAAAGGTATTAAAAGTACTAATCCAATTGCTGTAGGTGACCATGTTCGCTTTGAACTAGAAACTACAAACGATGTTACTACGGGGGTTATTAATGATATAAAACCTCGTAAGAATTATGTCGTTCGTAAGTCTGTAAACTTATCTAAGCAAGTACATATTCTTGCTTCTAACATTGATACTCTATTCTTAATTGTAACCATAAATAATCCTGTTACGACTACAAGTTTTATTGACAGATTCTTGGTGACTGCTGAGGCTTATGGAATTAAGACAGTATTAGTATTTAATAAAATAGATACTTATTCTGAAGATGCTTTAGATGAGCAGTTGTACATGCAATATATTTATTCTCAGATTGGTTATGAATGTTTAAGAGTATCTGCTGTCACAGGGAAAGGAATAGATGCTATTAAAGAAAGAATGGTAGGTAAGGTATCTACATTTACAGGGCATTCTGGAGTAGGAAAGTCTACTTTAATCAATGCTATAGAACCAGGATTACACTTAAAGACGGCTCAAATCTCAGAACAACATCAACAAGGACAGCATACTACGACATTCGCAGAGATGTTTGACTTATCATTCGATGCTAAGATTATTGATACTCCAGGTGTTAGAGGATTTGGTGTGGTAGATATGGAACCACAAGAAGTAGGTGACTATTTTCCTGAGTTTTTTGCTTTAAAGGATCAGTGTAAGTTTAATAATTGCTTGCATAGAGAAGAACCATACTGTGCTGTAAAGGACGCATTGGATAGAGATGAATTAGCCTGGTCTAGGTATAAGACTTATATTCAGATTCTAGATGGAGAAGAAGAACATTATCGAACAGATATATATAAAGATGGAAAGAACCAAGACGAATAGTCTTGGTTTTTTTATTTTTCATATTTTGTATTTGTTAAGTTTTTTTTAACGTAATTTGTGAATCTAACCTTACACTCACAATATTATAATGAAGAAGTATCTGTTTTTTTTCTTTTTCTTATGTTGCTCAATTTTTGCACAAGAAAAATATGCTGTATCTAATATTGACAATAGTTTTAAAGAGAATGCATATACTATTGTAAATGAAGATATAATAAGTGTAGATATTTTAGCTATAGATAAATTTGTAAAGAAGACTAGAAAGGTAGTTACTGTCTTATCAGAAAGGGGGCTAGGTAATCTTGACTTTAGTGAACTTTATGATAAAAGTAATAAAATAAAATTTCTTCAAGTTACTCATTTAGATACAAAAGGCAAAGTACTTAAGGTATTCAATAAAAAGGAATTTAAAGATTATTCCTTAAGTCAAGGAATGTCTATTGTTGACTCTAGAGTTTTGTCCTTTGAGTTTAA
This sequence comes from Myroides sp. ZB35, assembly GCF_001865835.1. Lineage (NCBI taxonomy): Bacteria > Pseudomonadati > Bacteroidota > Flavobacteriia > Flavobacteriales > Flavobacteriaceae > Myroides > Myroides sp. ZB35. Next base: position 1,931,297 of record NZ_CP017769.1, read on the forward strand.
ACCTGTACAATATCCGGTAGTGTTTATATATGAGAGTATAGTAGAATCACGTAATACTGCTTTTTTACCAAAATGGCATCCTATTCAGTACTATTCTGAGGCACTCCTTTCTTCAAGTTTTACTATTGAGAATAGTAGTGGAATACCGATATCTTCATTGTTATATAATCCAGACCTTACAAAGGTTAATAAATTAGAGGAAGGAAATAAGATAGTTTATACAATAAATGATTTTAAAGCTATTAGTAATGAAAGCTATATTCCTAATGCTAAGAGTTTAGTGCCTTATGTTATTACAACTTTAGAGAAAGTTAGTTTAGAGGGGATTAAAGGAGAATTTTCTACATGGGAACAATTAGGTACATGGTATCATACTAATTTTATAGAAGGTACAGAGAATTTAAATCCAGAAACTCAGAGTAAAGTGAAAGAGTTAGTCAATGGTTTAGTTGATGATATAGCTAAAGCAAAAGTACTTTATGAGTATATGCAAAGTCATACTAGATATATAAGTATTCAACTAGGGGTTGGAGGTTGGAAACCTATGTTGGCAAATGAAGTAGAAAAGTTAGGTTATGGAGATTGTAAAGGACTAAGTAATTATTATCGTGCTTTGCTAAAAGTTGCAGGAGTACAAAGTTTTCCTGTAGTAGTATATGGGGCATCTAGTCCGATTGACATAAAAGAGGAGTCAATCTGTTTACAAGGTAACCATATGATTATTGCAATACCTTTAAAAGATGGAGGATATCAATGGGTAGAATGTACTAATAATCAGCAACCTTTTGGGTTTATAGGAGGTTTTACGGATAGTAGAAAAGTTCTTGTAATAAAGGAAAAAGGAAGTGAAATAGTCGATACTAAAACTTATACACTAGAAGAAAGTACTCAAAATAGTAATAGTAAATATATTTTAAAGGCTAATGGAGATCTAGAAGCTTCTGTTCATATTGTTTCAAAAGGTTTACAGTTTGACAATCGGGAACATACTTTCTATATGAATTTAAAAGATAAGGAAAAATACTATAAACGAATGTTTTTACCTCTTACTATTCATCAATTTGATCGCTTGAATGTAGAAATTAATAATAAGGATATTATTTTAGAAGAAGACTTTGATTTCATAGGAGTAAAATATGCTACTAAACTAGGAAATCGCCTTGTACTCTCTCTAAATAATTGGAATGCTACTAGTATAAATATGACTAATAGTAAAACTAGAAAACTACCTCTCTATATTATAAAATCATGGAAAGATGTAGATACTGTAGAATTAATTATACCAGAAGGATATGTAATTGATAATCTACCTGAAAATATTAGTTTATCTAGTAAGTATGGTGAATATCAATCTACTTATGAAGTAAAAGAAAATAAAGTTTATTATACTAGAATGCAGTTGGCATATAAAGGACTTTATACTGTGTCTGATTATGAATTGTTTAAACAGTATAAAGAAGCGATACAAAAGTATGATCAATCGAAAGTAGTATTGAAATTAAATCAGTAAATCAGATGAAAAAGTTTTTACAAATTATAGTATGTAGCTTAATATGCATTAGTGTATGTAATGTTCATGCTCAGAAGATTTTAGGTAAAGTAACTATAGAGGAACTTAATAATATGGAGGATACTATTGAACCTGATGCTGAAGCTGCAATATTAGCGGAATCAGGTAAAGTGTATTTTGAATATATTCCAACTGTTGGGTTTAAGTTGATCAAAGAGGTTAATCGTAAATTAAAAATATATAAAAAGGAAGGATTGTCTTTCGCAGATTTTCAAGTAGCATATTATGTAGGGAAGAATGTGACTGAGTCTGTACGAATTAATGATGTGTATATTTATAACTTGAATGAAGGGAAAATTCAAAAAACTAAAGTAAAGTCGAGTGCTATATTTGATGAGAAAGAAGATGAGAATTGGAAAGTAAAGAAAGTTGTAGTACCAGATGTTCGAGAAGGGTCTATTGTGGAATATAGTTATACAGTTACTAGTGATTATTTTAGTTATATTCCAACATGGAATTTCCAAAGTAATATTCCTATTCATGCATCTAATTACGAAGTGCAATTACCAGAATTCTTTATTTATACCTCTGGAATAACTGGTGATATGAAGATCAATACTAAAAAGGAGACTGATAGAAAAAAAATATTTTTACCAAGTAGTAACACTAATAATGCAGTAGCATTTTATTATATGCAAACTACAAACTATTATAGTGTTACTGATGTAAAGCCACTAAAGCAAGAACCTTTTATAGATAATATAGATAATTATAGGTCTTCTGTTAAACACGACCTTTCTATTATTAGGATTCCTAATGAGCAGGCACAAATTATTTCACTTAATGAAGCTGATTTAGTTAAATATATATACGAAAACCCTTCTTTTGCTGAGCAATTCAAAATTGAAAAACAGCTTAGTAAGTATATCAATTTGAATGATTATAAGGATTTAGATAATAAAAGTAAAATAGAAAAAGTTTTATCTAGAACTAAGGAAGTAATATCATGGAATGAGAAAAATGGTTATTATTCATCTGACTTAAAAAAAGCCTTAGAGAAAAAAACAGGTAATTATGCAGATGTAAATTTTACTTTATTAACAATGTTGCGTTATGTTGGGATAGAAGCATATCCTGTTTTAGTTAGTTCTATTAATAATGGTACAAGTATTTCTTTACAAAAAACATCTTATGATAGAGTAATAGTTGGAGCATTGTTGGATGCAGAACTTGTTTTATTAGATGCAACAGAAAAGTTAGGAGCCATTAATGTAATTCGAACTACAAATCTTAATTGGAATGGATTATTGATACAAGATAAAGATAAGTTTAAAGAGATAAGCATGACTCCGAATACTTATTCATTGATCTCGGAAAATTATACACTAAGTATTAATGAAAATGGAGTAGCAATAGGTAGGGGACTAGAGCAGTATAGAGATTACTCTTCTTTATGGCTTAGAAAGGATATTGTAGGGAAAAGTAACGATGCTATTATTAAATTTTTTGAAGAGAGCTTTAATAATGTAGAGGTAGTCCATTTATCTGTTCAAGAAAAAGAAAACTCAAAAGCTCCTTTAGTTGTTAAATATAGTATGTCTCAAAAGGATGCAGGTACAGTTATTGGCAATGAATTATATATAAAACCAAGTGCCTTATTTAATTATCAGACAAACCCCTTTACTGCAAAAGAGAGAAACTTGCCTATTAATTTCATTTATCCATTAGTTTACTTATACAAATACTCTCTAGCTATACCACAATATTATGATATAGAATATTTACCAGAAAGTATAAGTTTTAACGATGAAGAGATAGGTTTAGGGCTAGACTATAAAATACAGAAAGAAGGGAATAATGTTATATGTAATATACAGTTTACAAGAGGAAGTTTTATTGAAGCTAAGAATTACTCTAAAGTGCAAACATTCTACACAAAGATGTTTGAAAAGTTAGAAGACCAGATAATATTTAAAAAGAAGTAAATTAAAACCAAGACGAATAGTCTTGGTTTTTTTATGAATTTAAAGTAGTAGTCTGATTAATTAAGAATCTTTTTGGTGTAAGTCCTCTTGCTATGTTGTATAATTGTGGTAAATTTTGACTTTATAATTACTACCACAAAAAATAAGATAATGAATAAAATAGCCTGTTTTTTATTTGTATTAATATGTTGTCTACAGACACCTTCTTATGGACAAGATTTCTTAGGAAAAGTAAAGCCAGCTGAGTTAGCAGAACTTAGCAATACTTCTTTTGCTAAGGATAAAGCAGTCATACTACAAGAAGAAGTTAGAGTAGATTTTGAATATTCTGATGAATATGGTTTTAGAGTAAATGAGACTGTATCACGTAAAATAAAATTATATGATGAGGTAGCTAAGGAAAAGTTGAAGTTCGTAGTTCCTTATTCACCTAAAGGGTACGCAAGAGAGGATATGACTATTAATGTGTCTAATATATATCGATTAGTAGACGGTAAAGTGGTAAAACAGAAATCTCCAAAACAAAATCTAATTGATGAAGATAAAGGTAATTGGAGAGAGAAGGGTGTGAGTTATAATGATGCGAAAGCAGGAGATATTATAGAGTATTCGTATATTAAATCTACGAACTATATAGATGAGTTACCAGAGTGGTATATACAGAGTGATATGCCTAAAGAAAGCGCCAGTTATAAAGTAGTAGTACCAGAGTACTTTTTATATAGCATCATAAAAAAAGGAGATATAAAACTAACAGAACAAGAGTATAATAGAAGAGTCTCTTTTCGTGGAGTGAATGGCTTTATGATTAAGTCTGAAATCAATGCTATAGAAAAAACATATAAAGCACAATTAGTACCTTCTTTTATTGTAGAACCTTATCTAGATAATCCAGCTAACTATATTTCAACAGTGCGTTTCGATTTACAACAAGTACATTTCCCAGGTAATTCTGCGGAAAAAGTAATGCAAACGGAGAAAGAGTTTTATGCTGACTTACTTAAAAATAGAGGGTTTGGTAAAGAATTAAAACAAGATAAGTTTCTTAAAAAAGAAATTAACCTAGAAGAATATAAGGGACTAAGTATAGAAGCTCAGATTTCAAAACTATTAAATGTAGTACAGAGTCGAGTAACGTGGAATCAAGAATATGGACTTTTCACACAGAATGGTATCAAAACTACTTTCTATAAAGGGACTGGAAATAGTGCTGATGTGAACTTACTATTGACAGCCATGCTAAGATATGTTGGTATAAAAGCTAATCCAGTATTATTGAGTACTAGAAGTAATGGTGTGAAAACCGCTTGGCAACGCAACTATTATAACCATATTATTACTGCTATAGAAGCTGATAATAGTATTTATTTAGTAGATGCTACGAATAAGTATACGACTCTTAATATCTTATCATTAGATGATTTAAATGGTACAGGTACTATACTATACGACACTGGGGCTATTATTAAAGTGAATCTAATGCCTCAGTTCATTTCTAGTAAAGAAGTGAAGTATCAGATCACTCCTAATTTGAATGGAAGTATTTCAGGTCAGATTATAGAGAACTATAAAAACTATCGTGCTCTAGAGTTTAGAAATATGTATGATGGAAGTGAATGGAGATTTGGGAAGTGGTACGAGAGTCAGTACGTAGGGATGAATGTAAGTAGTACACGTGTGTATAATGGTGATAATAATGAGAAGGATGTAAGAGCAGTATTCTCGTTCAGTAAGCAGAATGGTGTATTGTTTCTTAATGATAAGTATATTATTAATCCATTTCAGTTCTACCCATTGTATTCTAATCCATTTAAAAACGAATATAGAAACAATCCTATTTACATAGGGTATCCAGAGTTAGACAATTATCTAATGGGCATAGTGATTCCAGAAGGGTATAAAGTAAGTACTCTACCTCAAAACTTTACTTTAAAAAGTGAGCAGACAGGTCTAGAAGTACAAACTAAATTTGAGGTAAAAGACAATCAAGTACTGTGTAGTTTGATTTTTATTAAAGCTAAAGGAGTGATTGCTTCAAAAGACTATGACAGCGTGAGAGATATGTATACTCAATTATTAGAACAGTTAAAAACACAAGTTACATTAGAGAAGAAATAAAAATAAGGCTACCTAAATCAGGTAGCCTTATTCAATTATTATTAGTAAAGAGAAAAATAAAGTGGAGCAATAACCACTTGTTATTTTATTGAGGTGTGAGTATAAATACTCCGTAGTTAGAGGTATTAAATATAGATTTTGAAATCTCTTTAATGTCCTCAGGAGTGATACTATTTAGTATTGCATCATAATTATTAAAGTCCTCAAGAGAACCAAAGTTTAATAGAGTTTCTCTAAGCTTTTCTACCCATTGGAATGTACTCGTATCTGTTAGATGTAAGCGTTTATTATTTAGAATGGTCAATTTCATTTGTTCTAGTTCTGTTTTAGAAATACTTTGTGTTTGAAGTGAATGAATAACTTCTTTAGCTAAGGTCTCTAATTTATCTATATCATCTAAAGAGGTAGAGAAGAATAAACTAACAGAAGTTCTAGGCTCAGGGTAAACTTCTACGTCTAGAGCGGAATAAGGAGAATATACTAATCCTTCTTTTTCTCTCGATAGTGTTAAGAACTGGTTGTTAAACATCTCTCTCACGATATGAGCCATCATGCTCTCTTTTAGAGTAGGTTTAATTGTTCCATTGAATACTATTGTGACATCAGGTCTTTCGATATCACTACTCGTTAGTGTAGCTCGTGTTATTTCTTCTTTTACGAATGCCTTAGATGAATTAGCACCGTTTTTATCTACTTGCTTTGGAGTATTATTTAAAGCACCGAAGTAAGCGATCGCCTTCTTCTTGATATCATCTGTATCAAAATTCCCTGCGATAAGTACATACACTTCTTCTAGATTAGCAAATGATTGATTGTATAAAGTAAAGAAACTATCTAGATTAACTTTCTTCCAGTCTTCTATCGTTGTGAGCTCTTCAGAGAATAAACTACCTTCTTTTTTATATTCTTCTATTTGATGTCCTATTTTGATAGCAGGATTATCTAATAAAGAAGAAGACTTAGTAGTTGTATCTATAGAAGAGACACTTTCCTCTATATATTCTTTAAAATCCTGTTGAGGTGTGATATAGTCATATAACTTTCTATACGTCCATTCAAAAAGGTCTTTGCTATTTCCTTTTCGCGAAGAAGTATTGATAATGCTAGCATCCTTATTTATACTCACGAGTGTAGATATCTCTCTATCAGATCCCGCTTGCATATATCCGTCATTAGTAAAGCCGTGTATCCAAGAAGAGTCTATAAAATATCCAGCATCTTGATAATATTTTTGTTCAGATGTAGGTATTTGATTTAGCCCATTTCTTGTGAACAAAGTCATGATATAATTATCATCTGTTGCCTTTGTTGGTTTAATACCTATGCGTAGCCCATTCGCTAATGTTAGTTCTGTAAGGTTGATATCCGCATATAGCTGTTCTTTTACAGCTATATCAGTTGTTGCTTTTTGTATAGGAGGCATTGTTCTCCAGTGGAATGAACCACGTGGTCTTTCGTACGTCTTCTTTTGTTTAGCAGATTTGAATACTAATGTTTTTGTACTTCCTTCATTCCAATACTTGTTTAGTTCATCAGCAGAGTCTATGGAGAACAAACTATCATTATATGTAAGTAGATATAGGTTCTCTTGATCAGTAGACCATGTGTTACTGTGTTTACTTTCTATATCTTTTGTGGTGATAGTAGGGAGTAACTCAGTTAGTAAAGCATGTCTTTCTATCGAAGATAAGTAGTGGCTATTCACTACGACCTGATCAACATAAGCATTGGTGATATAAGCAATATCTTCGTCTTCAGAAGGAACAGAGTGGTTCAGTAGATGTTGCTTATAATGTTCAAGCTCTTTTTTGTGAATACCTTTTACAGACATTGTGTTTAATGTACTAGCTACTAAACTTATGCGGTTCTGTAATTCTTCTTCTGACTTAGCCTGTATTTCTATAGCATTTTCATTTTTATTCGGTAGATACCATAGACTGTGAGCAGTAGCAGTGCTCTTGCTCATAGACAGTTTCTTATTGATCCATTGTTTATAGATTTGTTCTATAAGCTGTTGTCTGTAATCTTCTTTAGAAGCTAAGAAAGGTGCTTCTGTAAAGCGTACTATTTCTAATTTATTAGAATTTATAGTCGTATTGCTCTGCTTTTCTAATAGGTCAGTATAGACAGGGCTAAAAGTGTTTTCGCTTTGTTTTCTATCTAGATTCGACTGCCCTTTAAAAGAACTGAAGTATTTGTTTATTTGCTCTACAGCATCTTTAGTATTCACATTACCAACGATGATTACAGTAGCTAGAGCAGGATTATACCATCGTTTGTAGAATGCTCTAAGCTTTATAGGATCTAGATTTAGAATCTCTTTTTCAGTAGCGATAGGCAATCTATCTAAGTGAGGAGTACCTTCTAGTTTTTTGCGGTTAAATAAAGGCTCTGTACCAAAGTCTTTAATCTCTTGGATAACGATTCTTCTTTCTTTTTCTATTCCCTCATTATGGAGATGTGACTTCCCTAGGAAGTTAGCCAGTATATTTATTGCTAAATCCTGTTGTTTGATATCTAAGAGAGACAGATCATATACGGTGCGCTCATAAGTAGTATAAGCATTGATATCTCTCCCAAACTGATAGCCTAAACGCTGTAATGTATCAATAGCTTGTCTACCTGGGAAGTCATCACTACCATTAAAGATCATGTGTTCTAAGAAATGAGCAAATCCTTTCTCATCATCGCGTTCTTGTAGTGATCCTACATTTAAGACTAGACGATATTCTGTCTTCTGTTGAGGTATAGGATGGATGATATAGTTTAGCCCATTGTCTAATGTTCCATAAATTGCTTTTTCTGCTTTAGGCAATGGAGAAAAAGTACCTTGCCCTACTACAAGCAGAGGGCAAAGTACTAAAGCAAAGAAATATAGTATTTGAGTACGTTTCATTATTTTAATTTGTATTCTGTTTTAACTTGGATATATCCATCAGCATTGTTATGAATGAATATAAACTCAAAAGTAAACTTACTATCTGTCAGTTTAGCTTTTGATTCTTTCCAAGTATAATTGTCATAATCGTCTTCTATTATTTGATCTACATTGATATGATGTGCAGGGTTAATAGAACCTCCCATTTCATAGTTTTCAGTAGCCATTAAATCTCCTGCATCTAGTAGTTTTTTAAACCTATCCCAAGCAGAATATTTAAACTCAAAAGGTACAGCTAGATATTCATCATTATATAAGTTCTTTAGTGTTGATATAAAAGATACTTCTTTAGTATTAATATCTATGGCGATATGGTTAAGTGTCACCTCAAATGACTCTGTAGAAGTACGTGTTAATCCTACAGATTTCATTACTTCTTTGTTTTGTGGAGGAGCATCAGGTCCAGGGTTATTCCAAAACTCTAAATCATCAATAGTTAAGTCTCTAAACATTTTGTAGAAATAAGCCTCCAGTCCCATAGCATTAGAGGTCATTTTAAGAACAGGTTTATCTGTTGTGGCTAATTCGCTTAGTGTTATTATCGTCTTACCTGTTAGAATAGTAGTATAAGGTAGGTTAAATACTTCTTGTACGCCCCCTCCAGGATATTTAACCTCTGTAGTGACATTTATTTCTCCTAGTAGAGGGTATAAATCCAATCCTTTTTCTTTATAACCGTCTAGTAAAGCAATCTGTTCTTTCGTTAGCTCATCTATAACACTCAAGGGTAATACTGTAAAAACAAGAGGTTTTTCTAAAGGAATAGTTGTATTGTTTTCTACTAAATTTAGTTTTATTCTTTTTGCTTCAGTGATAGTACGAGCTGTTTTACTTTTAAGTGTAATTACTGCTTTCTTCTCACCTGGAGCAAAGGTGATAGTTTGATTCTTTAATTCTAAAATATCTTTGCCTTGCTCTTGATTATCTTCCAGACCAAAAGTTAAAGTGATGGTCTGATGTGTTTTTTTAACTAGTAATACTTCTATGGAGATCTCATCTTCCCCATTGTTTTTTAGCACCGTGTTTTGGGTAGATAGATGAACTTTATTTTCACCTAAGTATTCTTTAGTAACCCCATCATCTTTACTACAGCTACTTAAAGATAGTGTAGTTAGGAGTAGTATAGTGAATGACTTTACTATATGTTTAAAACTTGTTTTCATCTTACTTTGTTTATTTGAATGAAGGCCAGCCTTTGTTTTGTTGAGCATTGTTATTATATCTCAATTCATTCATGGGTATTGGCCATGTCCAGCGATAGTCATTAGGTTCTATCTTGATAATGATAGTATTGCTATCTTCTTTTTTTCGTTCTATGGGTGTATTCCATCGTTTTAGATCAAAGAAGTTGTTCTTTTCTCCAATGAACTCTTTTTGTTTTTCGAAATGAAGTTTATGACGTAGTTCTTGTTGACTAGGCGTATCTTCTATGTTAGGCTGATTAATAGCAGATAAGAATGTATTGAGAACTTCTTTTGCTTGTGCTAATTTATTTTGTTCTAAAAGACTCTCTGCTAAGATGAAATATGCCTCTGTACTGCGTATCATCACCACATCTCTAGGGTCTTTATCTAGTTGTGACCTTTTGTATTTACCTAGAAGAGAACGCTCTATTTTGTCCTCAGCAGTCGCTTTCATACTGTGTTTATATTGAGATATGGTATATCTAATATCGTCCAAGTCAAAATTATAATCTTCATTGATGTAAAGTAGATCCCCTTGGTTATCTTCGTAATATAAGTAGTGATTAGGATTATCTAGGTTGTTGTATAACCAGTAGATATTAGTATTATCTGAAGCCCAAATATTGCGATAATCCTCTGTTGAGGTTGGAAGTTTAGCTCCATCATTTACAAGTTTTTGTGCAATAGCTTCTGCTTTTGCATACTCTTTCTCATACATAGCGACCCTTGCCTGTAGTATCCTGATCCCTTTCTCTTTGATAAAGTAGTTTTGATGTTTACCAGATTGCTGTATTAAATCTAGACCTTCAGATAAGTATGTTTTGATTAGTTTAAGAGACTCTTCTTGAGTTAGTCTAGCTTTTTCTTCTACGATTAATTTATCTTTAGCGATAATACCTAAAGCTGTAGGGTTATAACGTTCAGAGAATAGTTGTAATAAATCGAAGTAATTATAAGCTTTTAAGACTAAAGCAGAACCTTTAATGTACTGCCAAACAGGGTCCTGACTATTGAAGTTGTGATCTGATTCTAATAGTACGTTTAGGTGGACGATGGCATCATAGTGATTATTCCATATCGAACTACTATTAATCGATAAGGTTGTTTCATCCCATTTATAAGTGAGGCTACTTCCTTTTAGATAATTAATTAGATAGGATGGCTGTAGATCTTCTGTATATAAAGTATAATCTTTAGGTTGTATAGGTGTAGCTTTATATGCCTGTGATAGTACTCCATAAGCTTTGATAGGTGAATTGATAATATCATTTCCAGAAATTTCGTTCTCAGATTTATTTTCTAGACTGCATCCCCATAGAGAACTAAATACAAATAAGTAGAATATTTTTTTAATCATTAGAAAGTAGCATTAAGAGAGAAAGTTAATATTGGCTGTAATACATCATTTAGAGAACCTCTATCTGTCTGAAAACGGTATGTGTAGATATTATCTGCTTGTACACTTAGCTGTAGGGATTTAAAATACTTATTGATAAAGTTATTATTGCCTAAGTTGTAACTAAGTTGTATGTAATTTAGCTTGATAAAGTCTGTTTTATATATTGTTCTATTATTAGCAAAGCTTTGAGAATAATCTTCTGCATTGCTTGGTAGTTTTTTGATAGGATAAACCTTATCTTCATCTCCTACTTCAAACCAGCTATCTTGTAACTGTCCCTCTATGGCATTTAAATGAGATTTGCTATAGTCTCTCACATAAGACTGATCATACATTTTCTTACCACCGAAATTATAGTTGATATTTATATTTAATGCCCAATTTCTATAAGTGAAGTAGTTGTTGAAAAAGCCGTTATAAGGAGCTATACTGTAGCCAATACGTCTGAAGTGATTTGCATTTTTTGGCTGATTTAGATCTATTACATGACCATCATTATCTATGTATTCTGGTACTCCTGTTAATGGATGTATACCATTAGTTTGCAGCCCATAGATGATACCTAGAGGTTTGCCTACTTCGTATTCTGGTATTACAGATTCTTCTGTTAGATATATTCTATCTGTACCATAAAGTGATTTTACCTTATTGGCGTTATAGGATAAGGAAAGAGAAGTATTCCATCTAAAATCTTTTAGCCTGATAGCATCTCCACTTAACATAAATTCTATCCCTCTATTTTCTAGTTCTCCTATATTTTTAGTAAATGTATTAAACCCATTACTCATAGCTATAGGCATAGATAGTATAGCATCTTTTGTTGTGTTTTGATAGAAGTTAACTAATAGACTTAGTCTTTCAAAGAAGCCGAAATCTACGGAGTAGTTTATAGAGTGAGTTTGTTGAGGTTTTAAATCTTTATTAGGTATTCCTTGTAGCACTAATAATCTATAGTCTCCATAGAATGTATTAGGATTGCTAAAAGTAGACTCTATATCTCTTATTGAGATTCCTGTCATACTTGCTGTATATCCTAATGAGGCTTTAAATTTCAAATCAGTTAGTATATTTTGATTCTTGAAAAAACCATAGTGAATAGGAGACCATCCTATTCCTGTAGACCATGCATCATTCCATCGTTTACTTGAAGGTAAAAGGGAAGAACCATCTCTTTTGAAACTTCCATATACATCATAAGTTCCTTTATAAGTATATCCCAACGCAGCTCCAAAACCAAGTTGTATATTCTTTATTTTGCTTCCTGAGTTTTTAGGAGCATAATCACCTGTTAAAGAGTTGTTGATACCCGATAGACTACTGATTTCATCATCTATTCCATGACCTTCACCCCCAATAACTTTTGTATTAGTAGTATAGTAATCCATATTTACTCCTAAGAAAATATCATGGTCGCCTAATTGTTTTTGGTAATTAGCACGTAGATTATATGTAAAATCGAAGTTCTTGCTATCAGAGTCAGATATAAAGCCTTTGGCATTGTTAGGCTTTTGCTTTTGACTATAGGCAGTACTAAGGATTCTTTTATAAGTTTCGCTTAATGAATAGTCTGCACCTATTACCCCTGCTATGTTTAATTCGGGCAATATATCCCATTGCATTACCATGGAACTGCTAAATCTTTTACTAGTCTGTTTTTGTTTGTATTGATTGATTAAGTCAGCATAAGAGCGATCTGAATAACTCGTTAGTTTTGTCGAATGCTTTGTTTCATAAGGATTAAGCATAAAGGCTAATGAAGTAGGATCATTATCCATTCCATTTTCAGTATTGGTAGTCGAAAGCCCAAAACTATTGTTAAGAGATAAGGTTAGATTAGGAGCTAATATATAATCTAAATTAGCACGTGCGGTTATTTGATTGATATCATTACCAGGTATACGACCACCTTGTTTACTGTAATTCAGCGAGTAGAAATAAGAGTTTTTTTCGGTACCACCTCTTACACTAAGGTTATGAGATTGGAAATAATTAGGCTTTACTAATTCTTTAAACCAATCTGTATTAATTCTTCTTAAGGAGTCTAATTTGTGTTCTCCTTCTTGTAGTTTCTGCCTTAGAAGAGGACTGTTCTGATATGTACTATTGATATATTCTGATGAGTATAGATATCCAGGAGTAGCAGGATTTTGCATTCTGCGTTCGAATGCTAGTTTTTCATCAGTCTTCATCATATTAGCTGTTCTTTCCCCTCTCATTGTTACTCCTTGTTTCATAGCATAGCTAATAATCGGTTTACCATCAAATCCCCTTTTAGAGGTTAATTCGATAACTCCATTAGCAGCCTTAATACCATATAGAGCGGTAGCAGGGGCATCTTTTAATACCTTAATAGTGGAGAAGTCATTAGGATTAAGAGTCATAAAAGTCTCTGTCGAAATCACAATTCCGTCCATTATAAACAGTGGTTCATTGGCATTTCCTTGATAGTTAAAAGAAGAATTACCTCGTAATCTTATCTCTGGTTTTTTGCCCAGTTCTCCAGAGTAAGTAACAGTAAGACCTGCTACTTGTCCTTCTAATAACTTAGCTATATTCAACTCTGAGCGTTGACTCAGTTGTGTCATGTCTACTGTGATTACAGAACCTGTACTATTACGAATGTCGATATCATTGATATTAGTCGATTTTCGGATGATCAGTTCATCTAATTGTTTTGTAGTGGGTAGTAGATAGATTGTTTGACTTCCCTTTTTTAATTTCATTTCTAGATTTTCATAACCTTCATGGCTGATGATAACAGAAGAGTGATAGAGCTCAGGAATTTGGAACTCTCCTTTTTCATTAGTGAAAAAGGTATCTCCTGAGGCTAGTACAGTGATTATAGCTGTATCTAATCCTTTTTTAGTTTCTAGATCTAAAATCTTACCTGTGAATACAGGCTCTTGTGCATAGACTCCAATTGCACAAAATAAACTGATTACGAGAGTAGTAATAGTTCGTAGTGGAGTAAGTAGCATAATGGTGTATTATAATTAAGACTAATTCTAAATTAAAGTGCAAAAGTAAAGAGTTTTTTTACTTTTCAAAATGAATAATGACTTTATTTAGATTAGTTATGTATTAAAAAACTACAATAAGCGAGTTTTTTACAAGGTAAGCTTAGTTATACTATAGGTTTTTTGTTTACTTATTTTACTGTTTATTAGGTGTTTATTTTTTTTTGAGATTAGGTTTATTGCTTTTTATGTGTTGTTTTTTATTTAGAATTATTTCTTATAATGTAGAAATTCTTAAGGTTAGAATGATGTCTAAATAGGATGTGATTATTTAGAATACAGCTCTTGAGTAGCTCGAAGGTTTGTAGTGGTATGTTAGGTATATGTGAATGATAGAAACTATTTGAGTATATAGTGAGTCCGTTATTTTAGCCCAAAAAACGGACTCACTACGGACTCATAACGGACTCACTACGGACTTAGGTAGAACGAAAGTAACACGAATTCAGTAGAAAGATACATGAGTTTAAATTGTTAATTTCGTAAATAATGTGTTTTTTATTTTGTTAAAATAAAGCTTTATTTGTTTTATTTTTGCTCTTTTTGATTTGAAGCTATCTATTGTGTTTAGGTAGTGTGTTATGTTTAAAATTAGAATATATGGGAATGATTAGTTGCTCTAAACATGGATTAAGTGGTATCCTATCTTGTATGGGGCAAGACCTAGTAGATAAAATACAATTAGGAGAAGAGGTGCTATCTACAAGTCTGTGCAAGATAAAAGTAGTGATGCATATCGATATAGAGGATAAACTAGAATTTAGTTATGTCTTAAGTCTAGAGACAAAGGATAGATTAAAATTAGCAGATAGATATGAGATTAGTAAAGACGAAGATTTAACTTCTTTAGATAGTCTTTATAAGTCATTAGGCGTTATCTGTGTAAGGTGTTTTGCAGAGTACCAGTATAAAGACGCTTTTAAAGGTTTTTTAATAGGAGCAGAGGTCCTATAATATCTAAATGCGTTTAAAGTAGAGACACAATATTTTGTGTGTCACCCAAACTATGTCACCCCATACAGATTATGAACAGTTGAGATAACACAAGTATAGAGGTTATTGTATGTGTTTTTACATAGTGGGAAAATATGTAATATCTTGCGTGTTCCCTCTAATCAATGTCACGGATTACGGCATCCGCGACAACATGAATTGAGGCTGTAGGTGAACTGTACAGATGTATTTGTTTTGGTTTAGAAAACAGCTTATTTTTTAAGCTTTTTGTATTCTCTAATTAAACCTTTAAGTTCTCGATTAGATGTTACATCAACGTCTTTATCAGATAAGAAATGTCTGAATGTGAAATGGCTTCTATAGTTCTTTGATACTATTTCTTGATCAATAATAAATAAGTCATTTCTCAATTGTTGTTTTTCAGTTTCGATATTTTCTAAGTCAATAAACTTTTCTTTATAATCTCTTCTAAAAGTAGATGTACTAAAAGGAATAGAATTAAGAATCTGCATTTGTTTTTTAGACTTTAAGTCTAAAGTAGAGATAATCTTGATTGCGAGTGCATCTATTTCTATTTTAGTTAAAGAGTCTATTTTCTCAGGCAAGTAAGATTTTGTTTTTTTAATCGGCTTTACTTTGCTTGACTGTTTAGTTACAGTTTTTTTTGAAGTTGATAAAGGAGCATGACCCGTTCCGAAGCATTTATCACAAAAAGGGTCTAAGCCTTCACAAGAGCAAATTTCTGTTCTCATATTTTTGAATTACATTTTAATTTAAGGAGGCTTGATAGTAGCCTTGTTATTTTACAGTACTGATTTATTATAAAGAAGTAAGTCATGTAGGTCGTAAAATAACTGCGCAAAGATAATTGAATTTTTATAGCCTTAGTGAGGTTAAAATTAGAATGGGCAACAATGGGCTATAACTAAAACAAAAAAAGACTGCTTATTAGGCAGTCTTCTTATAGTATAATGATATTCTTATTTCTTCGTATTGATGGTGTTTTTATAGATTTTACCACCTTTCATGATTAAGATAAAGTTCTTCTCAGGATTAGCTATAAGAGATAAATCTTTTAGAGGATCTCCATCTACAAGTAGTAAGTCTGCATAAGCATTTTCTTCTACTACACCTAATTTGCCAGGGTATGGACTGCGCAATCCTGATAACTGAAGTAACTCTCCGTTATCTTGAGTAACCATTTTTAGGATTTCAGCATTAGTGAACCATTTTTGTAAACGCAGGATATAGTCATTTTGCTCTTTGTTTAATTCTGGTTCGAATAAGAAGTCAGTACCCCAAGCTAGTTTTACTCCTAGTTGTTTGGCTAATGGCCATACTTTGTCTTGTCCTTCTAGTACAGGTTTGCGTTTTTCTTTGCGTTGCGCATCCATATTATCGTTGTTGTCCATTAGGTTCTGTAGACTTAACCAAATGTTCTTCTCAGCCATTATCTTTAGAGTCTCTTCATCTAGCATTTGTCCATGTTCGATAGACTTCACACCAGCTTCTATAGCGCGTTGTACGGCTCTAGGAGTATAAGCGTGTACCATCACATAAGTACCCCAGTCTTCCGCTGCATCTACAGCTGCCTTGATTTCGTCAAAAGTATATTGTGTAACATCGATAGGATCATAAGCAGAAGAGGTTCCTCCACCTGCCATTACTTTGATTTGACTAGCACCGAAGCGTAGGTTCTCTCTAGTAGCAGTAAGTACTTCGTCACGGCCATCTGCTATAAATGTAGCCCCCATTTCTTCTGCACGAGAAGGCTTCCCAAAGAAGCGTCTAGAGCGCTCATTAGGAGTTCTAAAGTCTCCGTGTCCTGCAGTCTGACTAATAGTAGCACCTGAAGGCCAAATACGTGGGCCTGCAGTCTTATCTGCATCAATAGCTGCTTTTAAAGGAAATATAGGGCCACCTGCATCTCTAACGCTAGTGAAACCGCGCATAAGCATGCTGTGCGCTCCTACAGCTACATTTTGCATTAAGCTTTCAGGAGTTGCATTAGGAGACATCATTTGTTCCATAGTCAAAGCTCCGAATACCATGTGTACGTGTACATCGATTAATCCTGGCATAAGTGTTTTTCCATTGCCATTGATTTTAGTTACATCTTTGCCTTTAACAGAAATAGAAGAAGGGCTTATCTTCTCTATTTTTTGATCAGAGACTAAGACATTCATTGGCGCAGTAAGGGCTGCAGTCTTGTGGTCTAGGATTCTTACATTCTCAATAAGGACTTGTTTGGTCTGAGCAAATGTGATAGAAGTACTAACAACAAAAAGTGCTATTATGGATTTTAATTTCATAAAATAAGGAAAATTAGAAGATTGTTCTGTGTACAAATTATATAGCCTCTAAGTTATTATAAAAGTAGCTTTCTGCCTAATAATATTTTATGAAGTAGTTGATTCTACTTTATTGTTAGAAATTAATCTAATGAAATGAAGGTAGAACTTTAGAAAGTTTTTAAGTTTGTAAGTAATAGAATAAAAAAGAACAAAGAGATGAAAGTAGTAATCCAGCGTGTGACAAAGGCTTCTGTGACTGTAGAAGGTAGTGTAGTTGGTAATATAGGACAAGGACTTTTAGTTTTAGTAGGGGTAGAGGATATTGATACAAAACTAGATATAGAATGGTTATCAGGTAAGATTGTGAATTTGCGTATTTTCGAAGATGAGAATGGAGTGATGAATAAGTCTGTAAAAGAAGTAGATGGTGAGGTATTATTAGTAAGTCAATTCACTTTACATGCTTCTACGAAAAAAGGAAATAGACCTTCTTATATTAAGGCGTCTAAGCCAGACTTTGCTATACCTATGTATGAGAAGTTTATAGATAAGTTAGAAAATGATTTAGGTAAACGTATACAAACAGGTAAATTCGGAGCGGATATGAAAGTAGAATTGCTAAATGATGGACCTGTAACAATCGTAATAGATAGTCAAAATAAAGAATAATGAATAGTTTAGTAAAGTTTAGTTTATTCACGGTTATCTATGTGATGATGACGTGGTTCTTAACAGATGAGGTCGGTTGTGCTTTTTCAGGTGATGAGCAGTGTTTAATTAGTTTTGTGGTAAAGTATATTATCTTTATCGCACTGATGTTCGTTTATGACAAATGGGTAAAAGGAAGAATTTTTAAAACAAAAAATAAGTAATTATGAATATTCAAGATGCACAGTTAGCAGTTGATAATTGGATTAAGGAACACGGTGTTCGTTATTTTAACGAATTGACGAATATGGCTCAGCTTACAGAAGAAGTAGGAGAGGTAGCTCGTATCATCGCTAGAAGATATGGAGAGCAATCTGAAAAAGAAAGTGATAAGAACAAAGATTTAGGTGAGGAGCTAGCAGATGTAGTATTCGTAGTGATGTGTCTAGCGAATCAGACTGGTGTGAATCTACAAGAGGCATTTGATAAAAAGATGGACTTGAAAACAAAGAGAGATCACGACCGTCACCACAATAATGAAAAATTAAAATAGAGAATACGTGAATATTAAGCTGTTAAAAAGTAAAGTAGAGCATGACAAGACGCTTGTTATCTCTGGTAGTAAATCCGAAAGCAATAGATTATTAATATTGCAAGAGTTGTTTCCATCTTTAACGATAGGGAATGTATCTGATTCTGATGATGTATGTGCCATGCAAGGTGCATTAGCATCTACGGGTGATGTAGTAGATATACATCACGCGGGGACTACTATGCGATTTTTGACAGCTTATTATTCGTTGTGTAGTACTCGTGAGCTTACTCTGACAGGGAGTAGTCGTATGCAAGAAAGACCTATCGGTGTACTAGTGGAAGCACTAAGACAGTTAGGGGCTGATATCACATATAGTAAGAAAGAGGGATATCCTCCACTTCATATAAAAGGCCAAATCGCAATAGGAGGTAAGGTAGAATTACCTGCGGATGTGAGTAGTCAGTATATCACAGCACTATTATTAGTAGGGACTAGGTTAAAGAATGGAATAGAATTACACTTGGTAGGTAATATTACTTCTCGTCCTTATATAGAGATGACTCTACAGCTATTAAGCCAATTAGGAGTGGAGAGCTCTTTTAATGGGAACATCATTAGTGTAAAACCTTTAGTCAAGGCTAGTACAGAACAGTTTACAGTAGAATCAGATTGGTCATCTGCCTCTTACTTCTATTCTTTTGTAGCACTGTCACCTATAGGAACGACTATGCAACTGAAGAGTTATAAAGAGGATAGCTTACAAGGAGATAGTCAAGTAAGTCAACTGTATACTATACTAGGTGTAGAGACTACATACTTAGAAGACTATACCATAAAATTAGAAAAAGTAAGAGAGACAGACTTTGAGTTTAAAGCAGATTTGATAGAGACTCCTGATTTGGCACAGACTATAGCTGTGACTTGTTTTGGTTTAGGCATTCGTTGTGAAATGACTGGGCTACATACTTTAAAAATAAAAGAGACAGATCGCTTAGTGGCTTTACAGAATGAGCTAACTAAATTAGGTGGTGTGGTTGATATCACAGAAGAATCTATTGTTGTTCACCCTTCTAAAGGGATGAGAGAAGGAATAGAGATTGAAACTTATCAAGACCATAGAATGGCTATGGCTTTTGCTCCATTATCTCTGAAAGGAGAGGTTACTATTTTAGAAGCAGAGGTTGTAACTAAGTCATTTATAAATTACTGGGATTGTTTGGCTGAAATCGGTGTAAATATTGTTAAAAAATAGAGCTGTAAAATTAAATATGGCTAAATACTTGACAACCCCTACTCTGAGGTTGTATATTTGTACTCAATTTGGACATCTATACTCTTAGATTTCCAAATTAGTTTAGTATTATTTTCTAACAAAACACATATTCAATGAAGTTATCAAACTTTAATTTTGATTTGCCTGAAGAATTATTGGCAGAGTTTCCAGCAGAGAACAGAGATGAGGCACGCCTAATGGTAGTAGATCGTAAAACTGGGACGATAGAGCACAAATTATTCAAGGATTTAATTGACTATTTTGACGAGGGAGATGTGATGGTGTTAAATAACACGAAAGTATTTCCTGCACGTTTATACGGTAATAAAGAAAAAACAGGTGCGAGAATTGAAGTATTCTTGTTACGTGAGTTAAATGCTGAACAACGTTTATGGGATGTATTAGTAGACCCAGCTCGTAAAATACGTATCGGTAATAAATTATACTTCGGAGATGATGATTCATTAGTAGCTGAAGTAATTGATAATACAACTTCTAGAGGAAGAACTTTACGTTTCTTATACGATGGTTCTTACGAAGAGTTTAGATTTAAATTACAAGAATTAGGAGAAACTCCGATTCCTAAGTACATTAATCGTGAAGTAGTGCCAGAAGATGCTGAGCGTTACCAAACTATCTATGCTACTGAAGAAGGAGCTGTAGCTGCACCAACAGCAGGATTACACTTCTCTAAACACTTATTAAAACGTTTAGAAATAAAAGGTGTTGAATTTGCTAATGTAACATTACATATCGGTTTAGGTACTTTCAACCCAGTAGAGGTAGAAGATTTATCTAAACACAAGATGGATTCAGAAGAGATGTTTGTGAATCAAGAAGCTTGTGATATTGTAAACGCAGCTAAAGAGAGAAAGAATAGAGTATGTGCTATCGGTACAACAAGTATGCGTGCATTAGAAAGTTCTGTTTCTTCTAGTCAAACGTTAAACCCATTCGTGGGATGGACGAATAAATTTATCTTCCCTCCTTATGATTTCAGTATCGCTGATTGTATGGTGACTAACTTCCACATGCCTAAGTCAACATTATTAATGATGATTTCTGCATTCTGTGGACATGACTTAATGATGAAAGCTTATAAAGAAGCTGTAGAAGAGAAGTATAAATTCTACTCTTACGGAGATGCAATGTTGATTCTGTAATAGATCAATCAAAATAAATTAGAAAGCCTTTGAGATTCTCAAAGGCTTTTTTTATGAATAGCACGAGTGGACTTTTATCTTATGTTTAGGAGCTTATTTGTATAAAAAGAACTAAATTTACAGTTAATACTTAATCAGAAATACTCCTATATAATGAGTTTTGAAAATACACTTGCTTATGCAAAGAGCTTAGATGAAAAAGATCCTTTAGCTAAGTACAGAGATGAGTTTAACTTTCCAGAGGTGAATGGAAAACAGGTTATATATTTTACAGGTAATTCGCTGGGACTACAACCCAAAAGAGCTGTAGAGTATGTCAATGAGGTTATGAATGATTGGGGGGCTTTAGCAGTAGAGGGGCATTTCTACGCAGAGAAACCTTGGTGGGATTACCACGAACGTTTAAGTGAACCATTGAGTAGAATAGTAGGAGCGAAGTCGTCAGAAATTACGGTGATGAATACATTGACTGTTAATCTTCACTTATTGATGACTACTTTTTATCGTCCTACTGCTAGTAAGTATAAGATTATATGTGAGGAAAAAGCATTTCCGAGTGATCAATATCTGATACAGTCTCAGGTAAGATTACATGGGCTAGATCCTAAAGAGGCTATTATAGAGTTAAAGAAAAGACCAGGAGAACATAACTTTAGACTAGAGGATATATTAGAAAAGATAGATGAAGTAGGAGAAGAGGTTGCTTTAGTGTTAATAGGAGGACTTAACTATTATACAGGTCAAGTGTTCGATATTCAAACTATCACAGCCCATGCGCATCAATATGGAGCTAAGGTAGGTTGGGATTTAGCTCATGCTGCTGGTAATATAGAGTTGAAGTTGCACGAGTGGAATGTAGATTTCGCTGCATGGTGTAGTTATAAATATATGAATGCTGGACCAGGTAGTGCATCAGGCTGTTTCATTCATGAACGTTACCATACAGATAAAGATTTAGTAAGATTAGCTGGATGGTGGGGACATAATAAAGAACGTCGTTTCTTAATGGAGAAAAAATTTGATGCAGTAGAGAGTGCACATGGATGGCAAATTAGTAATCCTTCTATTCTTAGCTTAGCTCCCTATTTAGCATCTATAGAGATGTTCGATGAAGTGGGTATGGAGGCTTTGATAACAAAACAAAGAAAGATTACTGCTTATCTTGAATTTGTAATGGAAGATGTAGCTAAAGCTGTTAATGCTAATTATGAGTTAATTACGCCTAAGGAAGAAAGTGAGAGAGGAAGCCAACTTTCTGTATTTCTTCATGGAAAAGGTAAAGATTTGTTTTCGTATTTAATGAATGAAGGAGTAATCGTAGACTGGAGAGAACCTAATGTAGTTAGGTTAGCACCAGTGCCATTTTATACTTCTTATGAAGATATATATCGTTTCGGAGAGATTCTAAAAAAGGCAGATAGTCTTTTTTAGATTATTAGTATGATAGATTACTGTATTCGTGTAGTAGAGAAAAATAAGGAATGAATAGTTATTTAATAGAATTTAATTTGCCTGATTTGTCTATCATTTAAATTAAATTACATTTGCAAAAAATAAAATACGATGTCAACTAAACAAAATAAGATAGATAATTTCGATCCATCTCAGCCAGGATTAGCAGATGCGACGATATATGGATTACCTTTTACAGCTGAGGAGAGTGAGATTATAGTGGTACCAGCACCATGGGAAGTAACAGTAAGTTACGGAGCAGGAGCATCAGAAGGACCAGAAGCTATATTAGAAGCCTCTTATCAAGTAGACTTATTACACCAACAATATCCTGATTTATGGAAGCTAGGTATCTATATAGATGAGGCTCCAGAACATTGGGCTGTAGAAAGTGCAAAATATAAAGAAATGGCTCAGCCAATCATTGAAGCACTTGAGAATGGTGAGAATATTGCAGACTTACCAGAATTACAAAAAGATTTAGATACAATTAATGCAGTATGTGATAAGTTTCACAAAGAAGTAGAAGAGAAAGTATCTTACTGGATGGCAAAAGGAAAACGCGTAGTATTATTAGGAGGAGATCACAGTACTCCATTTGGATATTACAATGCTTTAGCAAAACATCACGATGCTTTTGGTATTTTACACTTTGATGCACATATGGATTTAAGAGATGCTTATGAAGGGTTTACTTACTCTCACGCATCTATTATGTTCAATACATTAAAATTACCTCAAGTAAAGACAATTGTGCAAGTAGGTATTCGTGATTTCTGTGAACAAGAAGTTGCAACAGTAGTAGAAGCAGATGGAAGAGTGTTGGTGCATACTGATGCAGATTTGAAGAAAGACGAATTTGAAGGGATGAGTTGGAAAGATAAATGTGATCAAATCATCGCTTCATTACCTGAGAAAGTAGCGATTAGTTTTGATATTGATGCTTTATTAGCTTGGTATTGTCCAAATACAGGAACACCAGTACCAGGAGGATTAACTTATGAGCAAGCAACTTATATGATTACTCGTTTATCAGAATCTAATAAGTTAATTATAGGAATGGATTTAGTAGAGGTAGCGCCAGGAGAAGATGATTGGGATGGAAATGTAGGGGCTAGATTATTGTTCCATATGTGTGGAGCATTTGCAAAATCACAAGGCTTAGCAGTAGGACAAAAAATAGAGTTTAAGAAATAAACAAAAATAAAGAGTCTCACGAGACTCTTTATTTTTTTATAGGTTTGTCACAAAAGAATATATTATACAAAGAAAGTATAGTAGCAGCAAATAGTAATATAGAGACTAAGATATGTTCTATATTAAATACGATGTAAAAGAGATACCACCCTGTTAAAAGAAGTATCACTAGGATCCAAATTAAATCTTTCATAGGGAATCTGTTAGTTGTGTTGTTGCTTAAATGTACAGAGAATATTAGAGTTAAAATATAAGTAATCAAAGGATATGTATTTTAATTTGTTAAAAATAAATTAGTTAGCGTAATGGTAAAAGATATCTCGATAGTTGGTAGTGGATTGGTTGGTGTAGTGTTGGCAATCAGCTTAAAAAAGAAAGGCTATACGGTTACAGTATACGATAAGAGTGAGGATATTCGAAATATAGACTTTAGAGGAAGATCTATTAATCTAGCTTTATCAGATAGAGGATGGAGGATATTAAAAGAATTGGGTATAGAAGATGAAGTAAGAGAACTTGGTATTCCCATGTCCGAAAGAGCAATTCATACAGAAGAGGGGGATATTAAATACCAGCCTTATAGTATAAAAGGAAACTCTATATGGGCAATATCCAGAGGAGGACTAAATAAGGAGTTGATTTCTATTGCAGAGAAAGAAGGTGTATTATTTAAGTTTGATACTCCGATATGGGATGTTAATTTGAAAAAAGGAATTCTATATACAGCAGAAAAAGAAAGTGATCAGTGGAATGAAATTAAAACGGACTTGATCTTTGGTGCTGATGGAGCGTATTCTAGGGTTAGAGCTAAAATGCAAAAACAAAGTAGATTTGAGTACCAACAATCATATCTACATTTAGGATATAAGGAACTTCGTATAGAAGCAATGCCTAATGGAGAACATCAGTTATCTAAGAACGCATTTCATATTTGGCCAAGAAAAGACTTTATGTTTATTGCTTTGGCGAATGTTGATGGTTCTTTTACTTGCACATTATTTATGCCTTATGATGGAGATGTGTCTTTTGAGACAATCAATTCAGATGCTGAAATAAATCAGTTTTTTACTACTTACTTTAAGGATGTAGATGCTTTGATACCAAATTATTTAGAACAATTTAAAGAGAACCCTGTGAATTCATTGGTAACAATGAAGTGTTATCCTTGGGTATCTGAAGATAAGGTCGCTCTTATTGGTGATGCCGCGCATGCAGTAGTGCCTTTTTATGGGCAAGGATTAAATGCTGGATTAGAAGATGTGTATGTTCTTAACCAAATAATAAGCCAAGGAGAAAATGATAGTTGGCTGGGTATCTTGAAAAAATATCAAGAAGAAAGAAAACCTAATGGAGATGCTATAGCAGAACTGTCTTATCGAAATTTTAAGGAGATGAGTGAAGATACAGCAGATGATATGTTCTTGTTACGTAAGAAGATTGAAGGCAAGTTTGCTGAAGCATACCCTGACTTATGGTTGCCTTTATATGATAGAGTAACTTTTAGTACAGAAAGCTATGTTTCTGCTTTAGCAGAAGGAGATAGGCAAACTCATATAATGGATCAAGTGATGTTGATGGACAATATCGAAGATAAATGGGATAGTGATGAAGTAATGAGTAAGATAAAGTCTCTTCTATAATATAAAGAAGAAGGGTATATACAATTGCATATACCCTTTTTTATTTATTTGCGTTTACCCTTAGAGTTTCCTCCGGATAATATTTTATTTAAGATACCAAAAGCGCCTCTTATAAAAGTAGCACTAGTTACAACTTTAATAATTCCTTTTGTAACGTCACTATTTCCTTGTTGTGTTTTAGTAGTACTTGTTTTTGTTTCTTTTGTCTTTTGCTCTTCTTGTTTTAGAGCTTCAAGTTTTGCATTTAATATTTCATAAGCACTTTCTCTGTCAAAATACTCATTGTACTTTTTAGCAAGAGAAGATTTGGTTATGAGGTCATTTATTTCTTGATCAGATAAGATATCCATTCTGCTCATAGGTGCACGCATAGTACATACTGCAAGTGGGGTGGGGATACCTTTTTCGTTTAGAGCAGTTACTAAAGCTTCTCCTGTTCCCATAGAAGTAATAATCTCATCCGTCTTATAATATTCTGTAGAAGGGAAGTTTTCTGCAGCAGTTTTTATTGCTTTGCGATCTTTTTCTGTAAATGCGCGTAGTGCATGTTGTATTTTTAGACCTAGTTGTGCTAATACACCATTCGGAATATCTGTAGGATTCTGTGTAATAAAGTAAATTCCTATTCCTTTAGAACGAATTAACTTAACGATGGTTTCAATCTGATTTAATAGTGTTTTACTTGCCTCGTTAAATATTAAGTGCGCTTCATCTATGAAGATTACTAGTTCTGGTTGTCCACTATCCCCTTGTTCTGGCATCTGAGAATAGACTTGCGCCAGTAGGTTTAGCATAAAAGTAGAGAAAAGTTTAGGCTTATCTTGTATGTCTGTTAGACGAAGAATGTTTACGTATCCATACCCATTCTCGTCAATACGCATTAAATCTTGTATGTCAAAAGAAGGTTCTGCAAAGAATATATCTGCTCCTTGCTGTTCTAATTCTATTATCTTTCGAATAATAGCCCCAGTTGAAGCTGCAGAAATACGACCATATTCTGCTTCTATTTCTTCTTTTCCTTCGTTAGTTAAGTATTGAAGTGTCTTTTTAAAGTCTTTTAAATCAAGTAAAGGAAGTTGTTTGTCATCACAATATTTAAACACAAGAGAGACGATACCAGACTGAGTTTCATTTAAATCTAGTATTCTACTGAATAAGATTGGACCAAATTCAGTTATGGTAGCTCTAAGTCTTACGCCATTTTGTTGCGAAATTGATAATAGCTCCACGGGGAATCCAGAAGGTGTAAAAGGCAAGTTCATCTTAGAATGTCTGTCTTTTATAAAGTCATTTTCTACACCGCTCATTGCTATACCACTAAAGTCTCCTTTAATGTCCATCATTAAAACAGGTATACCTTTAGCAGAAAGTTGTTCAGATAATACTTGTATTGTTTTTGTTTTACCAGTACCCGTTGCCCCCGCTATAAGTCCATGTCTATTAATGGTTTTGAGCGGAATATTGATAAAGTGATCGGCTAGAATCTCACCTTCTAATTTTGCTGCACCTATCGTTATATAATCTCCTTTAAAAGAATAGCCTTGTTGGAGATTAGTGCTGAAGTTATCTTTATTCATAGTTGTCATTTTGTAAAAAACATCTTTAAACTTTAACAAAGATAATGTATTCGCAAAATAAATTATATATAAATTTGAAATGTTAAATTTGAAGGTAATGTAAAAAATGCTTTAGTTTATTTCATTTAGAGTTGTTATCTTTACCTTAGCTTAACATTTCCTTTTAATACGGGGTGTTAAATTTCCTCTGTGTTAAATCAAGAAAGAAAGAGTTGAAAAAAATCATTATAAATTTTTTTATTTGATCTAAAAACATAAATTTGCGACTCTCATTAGTTTTAAAAGAGAAAATAAGTAATAAGTAATAATTGAAAAAAAAAGAATTAAATTTTTAAAAAGATGACAAAAGTATCAAACGAATCAGTTGAGAAAAAAGGATCTAGTTCAGGAGCAAGCAGAGTAATTGCATCACTAGCAGTAGTATTTTGTATTGTATTTGGTTACATTATCTGGAAATTTGTAATGGGTAACCCAGCTAACTTTGAAAACGGTGATCCAGAAAACGGACATCCACTACCAGGAAACTTCATGGGAATGGTTTATAAAGGAGGAATTGTAGTAGCGGCGTTAATTGGATTATTAACAATGACTGTAGTTTTCTCAATCGAGAGATTCTTTGTAATTTCTAAAGCATCAGGAAAAGGTAATGTAGGTAAATTCGTACAAGACTTACAAGGAAACATCAATGCTGGAAGAATCAGCGAGGCTATGGATGCATGTGACGCTCAACAAGGGTCAGTAGCTAACGTAGTAAAAGCTGGATTAATCAAGTATGAAGAAATGAAAAAAGAAGGATTCAATAGCGAAGAAGCTACTGAAGCAATTCAAAAAGAAATCGAAGAGGCTACTACATTAGAGATGCCAATGTTAGAAAGAAACATGATCGTATTAGCTACATTAGTATCTATTGGTACGTTAGTAGGATTATTAGGTACAGTAACAGGGATGATTAAAGCGTTCTCAGCTTTAGCAACTTCTGGTACTCCTGACTCAGCAGCATTGGCAACAGGTATTTCTGAGGCGTTAGTATGTACTGCAACAGGTATTGGTACTTCTACATTAGCTATTGTTATGTATAACTCATTTACAACTAAAATTGATAGATTAACTTATTCAATTGACGAAGCAGGATTTGCTATTACTCAATCTTACAGAAGATTCAAAGGTTTAGTAAAGTAATTAGAATAAGTAAATAATAATAATACTAAGCCTGTGTAGACTTAGAATCAATACAGGTTTAGTTTATAAAAAACACTATCAATGGCAAAAGGTAAAATGAAAAAGAAAAGTATGAGAGTGGATATGACCGCAATGTGTGACGTGTCATTCCTACTTTTGACTTTCTTCGTATTGACTTCTACTGCTAAAATGCCAGAACCATTACCTGTGGATACTCCATCTTCAACAGTACAAACTAAATTACCAGAGGTTAATTTAGCTACAGTTACTATCGGAGGTGAAGAAGGATCAGAAAAGGTTTTCTTTGGGGTTTTAGGTAGAGAGGATCGTATCGCAACTCTTGAAAAAATGGGAGAGCGCTACAATATAGAATTTAATGATGAAGAGAAAAAGACTTTTTCATTCTTAGAAGGTGTTGGTACACCAATGCAAGATTTGAAAAGTTTCTTAAATCTTCCGCCAGATGTTAGAAATAAAGTTACTTCAAACCAACCTGGGATTCCTACAGATTCTGTAAATAACCAATTAAAGGATTGGGTTCAGACAGCTCGTGTTGTAGCTAAAGACTTGAACAATAAAGTTCTTGAAGTAGCGATCAAAGCAGATGCAACTGTAAACTATCCAAAAGTGAAAAGTGTTATGGATGTTATGCAGGAGCAACGTCTAAACAAATTCTATTTGGTGACAGGTCTAAGAAATGAGGATTTTTAATCATTAAACAAACTGTAAATGGCTGAATTAAATACAGGTGGAGGCGACAAGGATAAAAAAGTAAGAAGTAAAAAGCAGAATGCTGGAGTGGATTTAACTGCGATGGTGGATCTTGCTTTCTTATTGATTACTTTCTTTATGTTGACTACATCAATGAATAAACCGCAGTCGATGAACTTAGCTATGCCAGACAAGTCTGAAGAAGCAAAGAAAGAAGATAAAACGAAAGTAGATGAGAATCGTACGATGACTGTCTTAATCGGTGCGGATAATAAAATAAAATGGTATATGGGAATGCCTCATGAACCATTAGTGGGACCTACAGATAGTTCATACGGTCAAAACGGGATAAGAAAAGTAATTATGGAGAATACCAAAAAAGCTTTGGCTTATTCTCAAAATCCTGAAGATGGCTTAATTGTAATTATCAAAGCTAGTGAGAAATCAAATTATCGTAATCTAGTAGATATCTTAGACGAAATGGCAATTACAGGTACAAAAACTTATGCTATCGTTGATATCTCTGATAAGGATTTAGAGTTCTTAGGTGAGAAATAGTTAACGTCTAAATAATAAAAGAAATGTCAAAATTAAATATCTTTAAAAAAGATTGGATTGATATTGTTTTCGAAGGACGTAACAAATCTTACGGAGCTTATCAATTAAGATCAGAAAACCCAAAGGTTACTACAGTAGCTTTGTTTGCTGGTATGGCTCTTTTTGGAATAGCAATAGCTTCTCCAATGTTGATAGACATGGCAAAAGGTACTTTTGGAGTTAAAAATGTGGAGAAATACGATGTGCCTTTAGAAATTAAAGAGATCGATCTTCCACCGCCGGTAGAGGAATTACCTCCACCACCAGAAGATGTTCCACCACCACCTCCACCACCAGTAGAGGAAGTGAAGAACGTGAATGATACTAAAAAATTCGTTGAACCAGAAGTAGCGAAGAAAGAGGAAGTAACAGAAAAGTTAACTACTCAAGAAGATCTTAAGGATGCAGATCCTGGAGTGAAAGACGCTAAAGGGGATAAGGAAAAAGGAGAAATCAAAACGGGAGAAGGTACAGGTGAAGCTGATAAAGATAAAAAGCAAGAAGTATCTGGAGATGGAGACCCTAATAAGGTATTCGTAGCAGTACAAGTTAGAGCAGAATATCCTGGTGGTATGGCAGCTTTCAACAAGCAATTTATCAGTAGATTCAGAACACCAGATATCGACTCAGGAGTGAAGAGAATCCAGGTTATCGTTCAGTTTATTGTTGAGATAGATGGTTCATTAACAGATATTAAAGTTGCTCGTGACCCAGGTTACGGTGCTGGTAAAGAAGCAGTACGTGTACTTAAATCTATGCCAAAATGGAAACCTGCTATTCAAAACAATAGAAGTGTTAGATCACAATTTACATTACCAATTACTATCCAAGTACAATAGGTATGTTTAAAAATAAATTTCAACAGAAATCGCTAGTACAGCGATTTCTGTTTGTTTTCGGACTATGCTTCTTTTTACTTTATTTAGGATTAGGTTGCATGTTTTTGTTTTGGGATAATATGCCTATAGCCCTTGAATACACACATAGAATGCTTTTCGGAGGACTATTAATTGTGTATGGAGTATTTAGATTTATAAGACTTTGGAATCAGGATTGATTCTTAAAATATGAAGCCGCTTTTAGCGGCTTTCTTTTTTTGTTCAAATCTTAACAATTGAAGTTATTTGTTTTTTCTATCTTTATAAAATAAGATTTTTAGATACTACTTATTAAATGATAAAAAGAGGTTTTAGAGTTTTAAGCTATGTTTTGGCTTTTACTGCATTTTCAGTTGTTTTCATACAATGTAAAAAGAAAGAAGTACAATCTACTCAGAGTAATGTGGAGATAGATTATAAAGCATTAGATGAAACGCCAGTTTCTGGTTATACACGAATTCTTGTTGATGAATCAGTTTATCCAATAGTGAATGAGGTGAATGAAGTATTTATGTATGAGTATAACAGAGTAAAGGTTGATTTGGTTAAGAAATCTGAAGGAGAAGTGTTGAATATGCTAATGAATGATTCGATTCGTGTAGCAGTGTTACCTCGTAAACTTACAGATCTAGAAGTAGAACATTTTAAAGGTAGGGTAAAGCCTAAGATGACTCACTTTGCAACTGATGCAATTGTCTTTGTAACAAGTAAGGTTTTTAATGATAGTGTTGTTGATTATCAAGGGATTATGAATAATTTAAAAAGTAGTTCTGCAGATAAAGCAAATAAGAAGATCTTAGTTTTTGATAATATTAACTCTAGTATAGTGTCTTCTTTCAAAGAAAAAGCTGGTGTTAGTGAATTCACAAAGGATTATGCCTATTTTGCTGGTGATACTGAAAGTGTGATTAATTATGTTAGTAAGAATTCTGATGCGATAGGTGTTATTGGTTTGAATTGGCTTACTCAACCAACTGTAGAATTAGAAGAGAAAGTAGCTCAATTAAAAGTACTATCAGTTAAGAATGCTAAGGATGGTAAGTATTATAAGCCATCACAAAATAATATCGCGGAAGGTACCTATCCATTAATTAGGGATCTTTATGTGGTAGATATTCAAGGGAAGTCTGGTTTGGGTGTTGGATATGCTTCTTATATCGCTGGGTATAAAGGACAGAGAATTGTTTTAAAATCAAATCTAGTACCATTTAAAGTTCCTCCTAGAGAATTAAACGTGAGAAAAGAAATATAAGAAAAATCGTTAAATCAAATTATATATCTAGATTATGAATAAAAGAAATCTAAAATCATTACTTGCAATAGCTCTAATTAGTGCGACTAGCTTTGCTCAAGATTTAGAAACGGCAAAGAAGGCTATTCAGGATGAACAATATGATAAAGCAAAGGCTATTTTAAAGTCTTTAGTTGAAAGTAAACCTAATGATGGTAAGAACTACTATTATCTAGGGGATGTGTTCTTACTAGAAGATGAAGTAGAATCTGCTCGCTCTTATTTTGAGAAGGGTATAGCAATTAAGAGTAAAGGTTTTCTTAATTACATTGGATTAGGACAGTTAGCCTTGGAAGAAAATAATGTATCCTTAGCTAAGGAGAATTTTGATAAAGCTTTAAGTAGTATTCGAAAAAAGGATTATGATGAAAAATTATTAGTTGCTTCAGCTTATATTTCTTCAGAGAATAAATTACCAAAGGAAGCGATAGCAATAGCTCAAGATGTTATTAATGCTGATTATACTAATGCAAATGCTTACAATATCTTAGGTAAGGCTTATTTGGCTGAAAATAATTTTAATGAGGCTTTTTCTGCATTTAGAAACGCAATATCTTATGATGAGTCACTGCTAGATGCTAAATTACAATTGGCTATCATAACTAAGAGAGGACGTGGTTTTGCTGAGGCTATTAAAGCTTGCGAAGAGATTCTAGCTGTTAATCCAAAGTATGCTCCTGCATTAAGAGAAATTGCTGATAGTTACTATTTATGGTCTGTTCAGGATAGCTCTAAAAAAGAGGAAAATATGGTCAAAGCTGAAGAGTATTTTCAAAAGTATATCAGTGCATCAGATAACTCTCTTGAGGCAAGAATGAAGTATGCTGATTTTCTTTTGGTAACTGGAGAGTATACAAAATTAGAAAGCTTAGCTAATTCTCTTAAAAATGAAGAAGGAGTAAATAACCGTATTTTTAGATACTTAGGTTATGCTGGATACCATAATACTAATTATGCTTTAGCTGTAGAAGGTTTAGAAAAGTATATTTCAAAAGCGAAAAAAACTATTGGTAGAGATCATCTATATTTAGGTGTTAGTTACTTGAATATCGCTAAGGAGAACAATGGATATTATGCTAAAGGTATAGAAAGTTTAAAACAAGCTATCAAAGTAGATCCAGAAGTAGCAGAAGAATTCCATGCATTAAGCCTAGAATTATTCAGAAAGAATAACCTAAAAGAAGCTATTGATGTATTTGTGATTTCAGGAGGTATTAAAGGACAAAGTAACTATGTGTACGATAATTATTACGCAGGATATTGTTATTATGTATTAGGAAGAGATGATGAGAGTGGGAATAATGAACAATCTTTGAAAGAAGCTGATAAATATTTTGCAATAGCTATTGAAGGTGATGCAAAGCTAGCGGAGGCTTATTTCTTTAAAGCTAGAACTAACCGTCTTATTAAAGGCGATGAGGCTTATAAAAAAGTATATGAAGCGTATTCTGGTTTTTATAAAACAGCTTACAGAAGCAGGTGATTTAGATAAAGCTGATAATAAAGACAGAGTAATTGAAGCTTATACTTCTTTAGCTACTTATCATGCAAATCAAGAAGAAAATGCTGAGTCTATTAAGTTCTTTAATAAAGTATTAGAGTTGGATCCTCAAAATGAGTTTGCAAAGAATACTATTAAAGCATTACAATAAATAGAATATTAAATATCAAGAAAACTCAATTGTGATTTTACAGTTGAGTTTTTTTTGTTATTGCTTATTAGAATGTTATTATCGTTTATCTTTGTTGTCTTAATGTAAAAAGTAAAATGACGAAAGATTACGATAAAGAAGCATTAGATGAAGGGAGAATATTACCTCTAATGGAAGAGTTTTATACTATTCAGGGTGAAGGATTTTATTCTGGTCATGCAGCGTATTTTATTAGATTAGGTGGATGTGATGTTGGATGTCATTGGTGTGATGTAAAAGAGAGTTGGGACGCTGAATTACATCCTTTAACTGATGTTCAACAGATAGTGTCACGTGCAGGTAAAGAAGCTAATTTAGCTGTTATAACAGGAGGAGAGCCTTTGATGTATAACTTAGATGTAATTACAGCTGAACTTAAGAAAGCAGGGCTACAAACGAATATTGAAACGTCTGGTGCTTATGAATTAACAGGTGATTTCGATTGGATATGTTTATCTCCTAAAAAGAATAAATTACCAACTCAAAGTGTGTATGACGCAGCAAATGAATTAAAAGTAGTGATATACAATAAGCATGACTTCATTTTTGCAGAAGAGCAAGCAGCAAGAGTTAATAAAGATGCACTGTTGTTATTACAAGTGGAGTGGAGTAAACGCGCTGAGATGAATCCTCTTATTGTTGATTATGTAAAGAAAAACCCTAAGTGGAAAATTTCTGTACAGACACATAAATATTTGGATATTCCTTAAATAGCTTTAAATTTACAAGAAGGTTTAAAAATAAAAACTATGAGAAAAATAATACTTGCTTTTGCAATGGTATTAGTAGCTCAGTTTTCTTTTGCACAAGATGCATTTAAAGCTGATACTAAAAAGTATATGGATTTGAGCGGACAATTAAAGACGTTTGAATTGTTAACTAAAGAATTGTCATTAAATGTAGAGGAAACTAAACGTGCAGATTTTGAAAAAGAATTAAAAGCAAGCATGGTTGTTTTAGTTGATAAGATGGCAGAGATGTATATGACAGAATTTAGTCATGAAGATGTTAAGCAACTTATACAGTTTTATGAATCTCCTGTAGGTAAAAAAACTTAGTGATAAGAGTGAAGTGCTTTTTTGAAAAAGGTCAAAAAGTTGGTGAGGAGTGGGCAGTAGGACTACAAGGTATTATGATGAAGTATATGCAAGAATAATAAAAAAAGCTCTGTGTGAAAACATAGAGCTTTTTTTATTGTTCGATTTATTGAATACTTAGTCTTGCTAGATAATCATAGTTATCACCTTCTGTAATAAGTTCGCATTCTAGTCCATTGCTATGAGCAGCGTTTTGGAGTGTGTTGTAATCAAGATACAGCCATTCAAGGGGATCATCAACTTCTCCTTTGTATTCAACAGTAAAGGTTAATTCACCATAATAATCTTTGTTCTCCATTGGTATCCATTTACCTCCATCTTCGTCTTCATCAAACATATAGATTAAATCAGAACTATCAATTAGTATTTGCCCACCAGGGTTTAATAAAGATTTTAAGTGCTGTAGATACTTAGTTGTATTTATTAATTTTCCGAAGATACCTGTACCGTTCATTAATAGCAGAATAGTATCAAACTTTTCGTGTGATAAATGTAGTAGGTTTTGAACAGATACATTTTTGATTCCTCTTAGTTTACAAGCTTCTATAGAGTTAGGAGAAATATCTATAGCTTTTACATCAGCTCCTTTTTCTTGTAGATAAAAAGAGTGAGTACCAGCCCCACATCCTACGTCAAGTATTCTTCCTTTAGCTAGATTAAGAGCCTTCTGTTCGATCTTTGGCATCTCTTTATAACTTCTAAATAGATAAGCAATATCCATTTCTTCTGCTTCAGAGATATCTGTTTCGGTGATTACATTCTGTGGATGATTATTTGTCTGAAAATCTAAAATAGCTTTTCCTAAAAGGTCTTTCATTATTTAATCTTTCTTTTTAAAATTAAAGTAGAGTTGTTGTAATTTTGTATCCAAAAGAATACAAATGGATAAAACACTTTCACAACTTCCCAAGTTGGCCAAAGATAAGCATAATGAAAATAAAAAGTATTTTGATAAACTAAAAAAGAAAGCACCTAAAGATCTAGATTATCAAATGCAAGAAATACATGACAATGTGTTTAAGAAAACAGATTGTTTGAGTTGTGCTAATTGTTGTAAAACAACTGGACCTCTTTTTACGAATGCGGATATAGAACGTATCGCTAAGCATTTAAAAATGAAACCTCAGCAATTTATAGATAAATACCTATATATCGATGAGGATCGTGATTATGTCTTACAGAGTCTCCCTTGTACATTTTTAGATAATGAAAATTACTGTATGATATATGAAGTTCGACCTAAAGCATGTCGTGAATATCCTCACACAGATAGAAAGAAGTTTAATCAGATATCTAATCTTACACTTAAAAATGTAGCGATATGTCCTGCTGCTTATGAAGTAGTAGAGGAGATGAAGAGACGAATTATATTAAAATAAGTATTAGATGAAGAAGTGCTCTTCTTCTAATGCTTTCAAGTTTTCTTCTGTGATGTCTTCTACCTGTTCAGTAAAATACTCTAGAAGTTCTAAGATTTTGTTTTTTAGTTTTTCAAAAAAAGCTACAGCATTTTCTAAATAACCTTTTATAGCGTTAAACATATCTAATATCGTATCAACAAAGTTGATTAAGCGCTCACCTAAATCCATATTTTTTTAGTTTATGTTATTGTGTTATCTCAAATATAACAATTATAAGTACTGAATTATCTTAAAAGTATTAGAAAATTTAGCCTTTATAATAATGAGTATAGGAATAATTAACTCAACCAAGTTTTAAGATCTAGTATTTGGTTTTTACTTACTAAAATAGGAGACTCATCTTCAGGGTTTGGAGTAATCTTAAGTTCTATTTTTTGACTATTATGTTTAATAATATCAGCTACTGATTTTATATTAATGATATACTTTCTATTTATTTTGAAGAAGGTTTTACTATCTAGTTTACTAATAATATCTTTTATTGTATCATCATAGATGTATGAATTGTTATCAAAAGTATACAGGAATAAATGTTTACCAGAAGCAACAAAGTACGCTATTTGATCTTTTTCTATAGACTTTAGTTTATGTCCATTATTTACTAGAAAACGTTCTTTGATTGAAGAATCATTCCCATTTTCTATTTTAGCTAAACTATCTAATGTTGGAGCAATCTCAAATTGTTTACTAATCTCTTTAAACTTAATTAGAGCATCATCTAATTCTTCACTAGTAAATGGTTTCAGTATGTAGTCAATCGTGAACTGCTTAAACACTTGTATAGCATAAGAATCATAAGCAGTAATAAAGATAATAGGTGTTTTTATCTCTATATGTTCGAATATTTCTAAACTCTTTCCATCACCTAAATGGATATCCATGAAAATCAAATCAACTTTATTTGCTAAAAAGAAGGCGGTAGCTTCCTTTACAGATGATAGGATAACTATATCATCTATAGAAAGGTGTTCTTGCTTTAGAAGCAAAGAATTTAAGTAATTTGAAGCTAAGCTTTCGTCTTCTACTATAGCAATTTTCATGTGGTGATAAATTTGTACAAAAGTATAAAATATAATTTATACTTAGCAAGTAGAGCTCTAGGCTATAAGAACGGATGGAGGATATTAAAAAAGCCACTCGATATCGAGTGGCTTTTTTTGGTTATGAGTCTGGCGAAGACTATAGATTTGGGTTGTTTTCTCTTGCTTCTAATGGGAAAGGCAACGTATATCTCAAATCATTTTCAGTTAAAATAAACGTGTCTTCTCCAAATTTATGAATGATTTGCTTTTGATGTAAACGTCTTAAGTCAAACCATCTGTGACCTTCTAAAGCGAACTCTTTATTTCTTTCTTCAAGTATAAAAGAGATAAAGCCTTTTTGATCTAAACCAGAAAGTTGCTGTATTACCTTTGCAGCAGCTTCTGGCTTATATCTACTAACTATCAATTTCTCAATTGCGCTTTTCGCTTCAGATAATCTATTTAAATGACCTAATGCTTCAGCTTTAATCATATATAATTCAGCAGTACGGAATGAAGCTTTCATTTCAGCTGTCCCCGTTTTTTTGCTAATGTAAGATCCTTTTGCAAGTTCGAAAGAAGCATTAAAGCGAAGATCATTTTCTCTATCAAAAAGATTGTAAAGCTCATCAGAAAGTAATGCTGTAGGCTTTAATTCAGAATCAAGGCCTTCTTCTAAAGCTAATATTGATTCTACTGATTTAAAACTAGCAACAGACGTTTTAGGATCTTTATTTAAGTCCTCTAATGTACTTTTGTATTGTAAAGCTTTATCTACACTTATAAGAGCTGCTTCGTATTCTTTTTGATATAGATTTACTTTTGCTTCTAAAGCGTATATTGCAGCTACTGTGAAACGATAATTTTGCCCTGCTTCATAAATAGTTACTTTTAGATGCTTTTTAGCATTGTCAATATCTGAATGAATCTGAGCATAAACTTCTGCCATAGTCGATTTCTTTTTGCGCTCTTCAATATCATGTTCAAGATATATTACGATTGCCAAATCCGTTGAAGCAGTAGCTTTGTTATATGGTTTTGCATATAAATTTACAAGGTCAAAATATGCTAAAGCTCTTAACCCGTAAGCTTCTCCTAACAACTGTTCTTTTTGATCTCCAGCTTGCATGGTATTTACTCCATTATTAATCAAATCATTTGTATAGAAGATTGATTTATAAAACTGTGAGTAACCAAAGCTCTTAGTTTGTTTATGAGGATTAACATCTTGGAATGAGTAGATGTCTTTTACAGAAATAAAGTTTGTTGATCCCTCATCCATAACTATCCTTACTTCATCAGTACGGAAATTACTAGTTGATTTATGTTTAGGATAGTTGAAGTATGCTGTAGTCATCAGCTTTCTGTAATCCTCAGTTGTCTTAGGTATGATTTTTCCTTCTGGTTCTATATCTAAAAAGCTATCACAACTAACAGTTGTTAACCCAAAGAATAAACTACTAAGTATTAATATTAATTTTTTCATGATTAGTCTGTTTTTTAGAAAGTAACGTTTAACCCTAAAGTGAACGACTTTTGAATAGGTTGAGTATAAATATTACCATAAGTCTCTGGATCGAAATAGCCATTGTAATTCGTTCCAAATACAAATAAGTTACGACCTTCAACAGTGAAGCGTACATTGTCTAATCTCATTTTATTAAGTAATTCTTTAGGTAATGTATATCCTAAACGAATACTACTGATTCGGATATAACTAATTTCTTTAGTCCAAATGTCTAAATGTTTATATGAACTTCCATGATCACCTCCATCAAACCATTTTGCTAACATCCCAGTTGTCATTATCTGTGTAGTTTCCCATTAATAATCATTTCCAATAATTCCAGGTAATGTTGCATTAGGGTTATTAGGGGTCCAGGTATTTAATAGATCAGTAGTATAATTTCTTCCTGGGTCTACTTTAGCCATATTGTATGAAGGTGTTGCTTGCACAGTTTGTTTTAAATTAAAGGCAGCAGACACTGTTAGATCAAAATTTTTGATTCTTACTGTGTTGATAAGACCTCCAGTAAAATTTAGGATCTCTATCACCAGCATAAGTGAATAAGTCTCTATATTCTTCATTTGTTAAACTTGATTGAACCATATAACCTGGCATAAAGTCAGCCATAGGGTCACTTAATTTAAAGAACTCAGTTCCGCTTACTTTAGCACCATCTTTCCAGAATAATAAGTTCCCTTTATCATCAAAAACCAGCTGTTTTAATAACGAAAGCAGAGTTAACAGGTAATCCTTCTCTTGATGGTAACGTTTTCAGTATCGAATACTTGTATTTTGTCTACTTTACTCTTGTTACGAGCGAAGTTGAATGTAGTTGTCCAAGAGAAGTCTGGTGTAGAGATATTTCTAGTTGTAATAGCAATCTCATATCCTTTATT
Source organism: Myroides sp. ZB35 (assembly GCF_001865835.1). Taxonomy (NCBI): domain Bacteria; kingdom Pseudomonadati; phylum Bacteroidota; class Flavobacteriia; order Flavobacteriales; family Flavobacteriaceae; genus Myroides; species Myroides sp. ZB35. The sequence goes on from NZ_CP017769.1 coordinate 1,970,471, forward strand.
TGTTACTTGAGCCCAGTTCATATTTGTCCACTCAAATCCAGTCTCTAAAGGAAGTGCTCTTAAACCGAATTAAGTCTGTACTTTTTCTGTTATAAGCATCTACAGCTATCGATATTCTATTGTTGAATAACCCTAAATCAAAACCAAAGTTTGTATTCGTTGTTTTCTCCCAACGCAATGTTCCATTTGGAGCTGAACTAATTTGAATTGTGCTTTCTGGATAACCAGGTAAGATAGTAGATGTACTATAGTCTCCAATTAAGAAAGGAGAAGTAGTTCTATCAATATTACCTTGTAGTCCATATGATGCACGTAAACGTAGATTACTTACGAAATCTAAGTTTTCCATAAACTTCTCTCTAGTCACATCCCAAGATCCAGATACAGCCCATAGTGGAACATATCTATATTTAGGGTCAACACCGAATAAGTTAGATCCATCAGCACGTACACTTCCGAATACTGTATATTTTCTATTGAAGGTATAAGAAGCAGTAGCAAAGAAAGAAGCATATGCATTTTCATTTCTTGTTTTTTTGTACGTTTCATATAACTTTTGTGTAGCATCAACGTTTCCTTCTGGGAAGATAATAGGTTTAGTGGTTAGGGTATGAGCATCATATCCAAATCCTTTAGATCTAATAATTGTATTATCTGTTTTTCTGATTTCCATACCAGCCATTACATCTACTTCATGCATATCGTTGAAGATTGCATTATAAGTAGCCTGTGTTTTCCAGTTGTATTGGAAACTATCATCATTAAAGTTCTCTATAATACCTCCATCAGGTAAGAAGTATTTAAATTCCTTAGCATTACTATCCCAATACCTAGTTCCTTCTCTGAATTTACGCGTAGAGTATGTTTCTTTACCTAAATATTTTTTCAGTATCGTTTTTATCTAATTGAAGACCTAATTGAGATGTTAATTTTAAGTCATTTAATATTTGATACTCTAAATCAAATACTGCTTTAAATGATTTATTTATTAATTCATAACTTGTATTTGCTCTTTCTTCTGCAAAGTTAAAAGGTACATATCTATCACTGAACCCACTGATATCTTTATCATACATATAACTTCCATCTTCGTTATATGGAGATAAGTATGGATTAGCATTTCTAGAATAATTTACAGGATTGATACTTGAATCAATATCTGTTACGAAGTTTTTCTTTTTAGATTGTGTACCGAATAAACCAACACCAACTTTAAGTTTATCACTTACTTGGTAATTGTTTTTTTAAAGTAATATTATAACGTTCAAAACCAGTACCTATAGTTGTCCCTTCTTCGTTAAAGTATCCAAGAGAAAAGTAATAATCAGACACATCAATTACCACCAGATAAGCTTAAACCATACTGTTGGTTGAATGTAGGGCGAAATACTTCTTTTCCCCAGTCTGTGTTAGTTTTTTCTAAGATTATTTATAGAAGCTTGAGTAGCTGATGATAATGCATCAAAGCCACCATTTCTATACATATCTAATTCATTGCTTCCATTCAAGATACGCATTACTTCACCTTGATTAGATCGATCGTTATAGATATCAGATCTACCTGCTAACATTAATTCAAAGTCAACTTTTTGATCTGAGTTCATTAAGTTCAATTTCTTGAAATCAGGTCTCTCATTCACAAAGGTATTAGCAGTGAAGTTTACTTTCATCTCACCTTTTTTACCTTTTTTAGTAGTGATTAAGATTACTCCATTAGCAGCTCTAGCACCATAGATAGCAGTAGCAGAAGCATCTTTTAGAATCGTAATGTCTTGTATATCGTCTGGGTTTAATCCTGCAATAGAGAAGTTTTGTAGCTGATCGATATTATCTTTATCATTAAAGTTAGGTACGTCATTACCTTCTAGTGGCATACCATCTAGTACCCATAATGGATCTTGTGGTCCATTTAATGAAGCCGTACCACGTATTCTAATCTTAGCAGGAGCTCCAGGAGACCCTGTTTGATTTACTACTGACATACCAGCTACTTGTCCAGCTAACATCTGATCCACACTAGCTACACCATTTTGGTTGATTTCAGCCATACTCACTTGAGCCACTGATGATGTAAGTTTTCTTTTTTCGATTGTTTGGTATCCTGTGATAACCACTTCGTTTAAAATATCAGGATCAGCACCTAAAGTCACTACATAATGACCTTTAGTATTTAAAGTGATTAATTTAGATTCATATCCGATAAAACTGATACGAATGCTTTTAGTATCCTGTGGTACTTCTAAGGTAAAGTTACCATCAAAATCAGTCATAGTACCAATACTAGTACTTTCTACGATACCTGCTTGTGATGTAGCATTAGACACTGTCTGTGTCTCTACAATTACTGAGGCACCAGGTAATCCTAGCTTGTCCACGCTATCTTGGACAAGACCAGTGATCACTCTTTTCTCTTGCGCGAAGGCAAGAGAAATAGTAAGGAGTGAGAAAAGGAGAAAAAGTTTTTTCATGTTTCCTTTAATAAAATTGGGGTTAGTTTATTTCTATAGATTTAAAGCTTCGTTTATTCTATTGATTAGATCAGCATAGTGTGCACGAGTAGCTTTATCTCCGTTATTTTTCTTTTTATTCAGAATGTTTTTGATGTTCATTAATTCACTTTTCTTGTAAGAAGTAACTTCTGATACTCGCTTCATTACAGTGTAATTAATGTTTCTCAACTTGTTATCCTCTTCTACATGATTACATAGAGTAGGGAACTGAAGAGAGTGCGCAGTTAGTAAACCTTTTTTACTAGTCTTTTCGAATAGCTTGTTTACATCTATGATTAGAGCATCCACATAGTTCTTTTGAGTCATACGCTCTAGGATAGATAAACTCTTTCCTTTTTTTGTGGGTGCAAAAATCTCACTATTAAGCATTGAAAACAAATCATTTATCGTAAAGTTTTTCTCTTTACCTAATTCTACTTGTTGTACTTCATTTTCTAATAGGCGCAATAAACGCTCATCCATTAGGGTGTAGTACAGAGTAGAATATTGTAGTTCTCTAGCTAACGAATATGGTGAGTATTCGAATGGACCTACAGGAGAGTCTTTTAAGCTATATGTGTTTTCTACTACTTCATTAAAGAACAACCATGTTGGAATCTGTAAAGCATTTTTAGCCAAATACTCTACTGCTCTTTTTTGTTTCTCGTAAGGGACAGGCTCGTATGCTTTTTTGTTGTTTCCGTATACTGCATGGTTTAAATAAACCCCTCCGATATTGTTTAACACATGTTGATTATACATTTGCCATTGTCCTATAGCTCCCATGTATAATTTACCAGCTTCATAGTAATCCTCTCCTTCTTCGTATGTCCAAGGAATAATATTATCTACTACTATTTTTAAATTCTTTAATCCGTATTCACTAGCTTTCATAGCATCATCTCCTAGATCTTCTGATTGAGAACGAGGATCTACGATGTTTAGTGAACTTTGTTGCTCTCCATAGAAATACATAGGATCATCCTGATGATCTTCTATCATTTTGCGAAGTGCAGTTTTTTCTTCTTCTTGATTTGGATACCAACGGTAACCCCACTCGATAGCATATTTGTCATATAGACCGATCTGCGGAGTGATAGCAGTTACACCATCCTCTGGTTGTGCTACATAGTTATAACGAGCATAATCCATAATAGATGGAGCAGTACCTCCCATTTTATCAGTGAATTCTTTTGAACGTAGAGAATCCACTGGGAATGCATAAGAAGAACCCATATTGTGTTTTAGACCAAAAGTGTGTCCAACCTCATGAGATGATACGAAGCGTATAGCTTCTCCCATATGTTCATCAGTGAACTTATTTGCTCTAGCCTTAGGATCAATAGGACCTGTCTGTATACGCATCCAGCTATGTACAGAAGTCATTACATTATGCCACCAGATGATATCAGATTCGATAATCTCTCCACTACGAGGATCTATTACAGATGGTCCCATGGCATTAGATTTAGGAGATGCAGCATACGTTATTACAGAATAGCGTACATCATCGATATCAAAATCTTTATCTTCTTCAGTAGGTTCTTTAGCAATAATTGCATTCTTAAAACCAGCTTTTTCGAATGCTACTTGCCAATCGTGTACCCCTGCTATAATTTTAGCTCTCCATTGGGATGGAGTAGCAGGGTCTATATAGTATACGATTGGTTTTTTAGGCTCTACTAGTTCACCTCTTAAATATTTTTCTACATCTTCTTCTTTTGGTTCCATGCGCCACTTCGTGATGAACTCTTGTTCTTTCATTTTGTGTTGCGCATCACTGAAGAACCAATGTTTCTCTGTGAAGTAACCTACTCTTTTATCAGCTATACGTGGTTGCATCGGTTTCTCTGATAGTAATACGATATTACTCGTTACTCCTAAAGATACAGGTAAGTCTCCAGAACCTTCATTAACACTTGTTGTTAATAGGGATTTAACTACGATATTCTCAGGGAATGTCTTTACTCCCTCTATATAAGATAAGTTTGTTTTAATAGACGTAGGAAGACCTAGTCCATTTAATACATCATTAAAACTTTTTTGATTTCCGTCAAAAACTTTATTTACTTTAATTACAGTAGCTGTAGAGTCTGGACTTTGAGCTTCAATGTCGAATACTTCTAGTACTGATTCTATAAAGTTTGTTTTTACTGATTTAGTAATTGCATCATCAGCTGGAGAAGAAACTCTTGGGGTGATTGTTTTAACCCATACTTTTTTTGCAATGGTATCTTTGTGAAACGTAATCAGTTTATTCTCATAGTTCATACCAGTATTTGCACCAGCATCATTCACTTCTAAAGGAACCTGAGATAATTTATTAACAATTAAAAATTGACGGTTTAGTAAGCTGTCTGGGATTTCAAAATAGATATCAGTTTTTACCTGAATCGTATTAAACATCCCTTTAGTATAGACTCCCTTTTTGATTAGGTCAGCATAGTTATTTTTTTTACTATCTGTTGAGTCTTTTTCTGTGGTTACTGTTTTTTCAGTTTTTGGGGTGTTCTTTTTCTTAGCAGCATAGGCTGGTGGTACCTGTGCCAGGCAGTAAGAAAATATTAAAGCACTGATACTTAGTTTAACCGTGTTTTTATCCATTGTTATGTTAAGTTATTATTAAGTCACTATAAAACTAACTGACTTACCTCTATGCTTAAAATTTTTGGGAGTGAATGGATGGAATAGGGGAGTGAGTGGATAACTTTAACATTTGATCAAAGGCAAAATGCAAATAAATTTACCTTCTTCACATTTTGTCTCGTATCCGATAACGTTATAATAGTTATAGATTGAATCTAAGTATTTTAGACCAAAAAGCTCACTCTCTGAAGTAGTCTTTTTAGGTTGATAATTATTCGTGATAATTACTTCATCATCATGGATTAATATCTCTATAAATAAAGGATGTTCTGTAGTAGCTATATTGTGTTTAAGCGCATTTTCTACACAGATTTGTAATCCTAAAAACGGGATTTTTTGATGTGATTTCTCTGTTCTTTGATCGAGTAAATCAAAGTGTAATTCTTTCGTAAATCTAGTTTTCTGTAGCGTGATATACTTTTCTATAAACTCTACTTCATTCTCTATGTCTACAATGTTTTCTGCAGGAGGTGTTATTAAGTAACGGTAAGTTTTACTTAAATTTAATGTAAACTTCTGTGCTGTTTTAGGCTCTAGCTCTATGAGCATATAGAGAGAGTTCAACGAATTAAATAAGAAATGAGGATTGATCTGATTCTTTAATTGTTGCAATTGAATTAAAGCTTTCTCTTTGCTAATCTTCTCATTTTCTACAGCTAATAACTCTTTCTCTAGATAGGCTTTCTTATTCGCCATACTGAAGATATAAAACAGAGAGAATAGAATAGTTACAGTTGTCAGAAAGATAAGAATCGTATTGCGTCTGATCGGTTTGATATTATCATCTACGTTAAACTTTGGAAAGTTGACTGTAATATAACCAGAGAAGTTTTCGGATTTAAAAGGACTGATAAACCGGAATACTTCTAAGTTTAAGTACTCAGAGTTAACGATAGGAGGATTAGCAGGATCTGTTTTTCGGACGGTATCTTGAGCAGAGAAGTTACTAAGCTCAAATACATTTTTACCCATCAGACTATCTTCTGGATGGTAAATGCATAGCCCGTCTTTAGTGAATATATAAGCGTAGTTCGGTGTCGTCACATCTATATTCGTTAGGTATTTATGGTATAGTGCCATATCTACTACGATACCGTAGATGAGTCGTTCGTTATTGGCGATAGGCGTACTGTGATACATCAGCCAGTATTGGAAACCATTTTGTTCTACAAAAGTGTTTTTATGAGAATGATCAGGGTTCGCTAAGATTATTTTATTGAATATATTATCCTTATCTATCTCTCTATCCCTTCCTATATGAGCCTCTATAATCTCATTGTTCTGATTTACTCTGAAGTACCAGTTTAGAGAGACTACACCATCTAGGTTATACATCTGATTAAGCGTCTCATACTTTAGAGAAAGTTGACCTATCGGAGTGTTTTTAGTGATATAGTCTAGAGAGTTTAGATGACGATCTATTTTATTAAACTCTAGTTCTAACGAACGTAACTTCTGATAAAAGTTTTTAGAAGTGATATACTTATAAGTGTCTTCATTGCTCTGATTAATAGAAGAACTCAACATATATATAGCACCTATCGTAATCATTAGAATAACGATTCCGATTGCCATAAAGGTTTTGCGCGATATAAATATTTTGTTCTTCAATGTTTTTGTTGAAGTTTATAAGTTAGTTGTGATATAGTAAATAAGGCTGACGTGTAATCTTAAATCTGTCTAGCCCACTTTGCCATGATTGACGAATTTCTTTCTCTGTTTTACCAGCTGTGATTTGCGCTTTTAAGTCAGCAGTACCTGCTAGTTTTATAAAGAAGTTAGTAAAGAATTTATCTTTATTCGTAGAGCTATTGTATGCTTTTAACAACCATTTTAGTTCTATTTTAGACACCTTATGCTCTTTAGACAAATTCTCTCCATAGCACAGCTTACCATTGTTCATAGGGTCTTTAGCACCAGCGTTAGGCTTAGGAGTGAATTGGTAAGGCATTTTTGTTAAGAAAGGCGAACCATATACCTGAAACTGTAAGTCTGTCCCTCTACCAGAGCTAACATTAGTCCCCTCGAAGAAGCATAAACTAGCATATAGATTTATAGCCTGATCATTAGGTAGATTAGGTGAAGGTGCTACGGGTAGTGAGTAGCTCATCTGTCTAGTATAGTTATCTACAGAGATTACAGTCAGGTCACACTGTACTCCATTCGCTAACCATTTCTCTCCATTGATCATTTTAGCATATTCTCCTATTGTCATTCCATGCATCGCAGGAATAGGGTGCATCCCTACGAAGCTTTTATTCTTCATATCTAGTGTAGGGCCATCTATAATCGCGATATTAGGATTAGGTCTGTCTAATACGATAACTGGGATATTCTGTTCTGCACACGCTTCCATTAGATAGTGTAGAGAAGAAATATAAGTATAGAATCTCGCTCCTACATCCTGTAAATCAAATAACATAATGTCAATGTTTTTTAATTGATCAGCAGAAGGCTTTTTATTATTTCCATATAGAGAAATGATAGGTAAGCCTGTCTTCATATCCTTGCCATCTTTTACAAGTTCACCAGCATCAGCTGTACCTCTAAAGCCGTGCTCAGGAGCATAGATTTTCTTTACATTTACTTTGTTTTCTAACAAGAAGTCCACTGTAGAGGTATAAGAACCATCAGCATTCTTAATCACTCCTGTTTGGTTAGTCAGTACTCCTACATTTTTGCCTTTTACTAATTCAAAGTAAGCAGATAATCGTTCGGCTCCTACTGAGATAGTATTGTTATTATCATGTGTATTAGAGGTGTTTTTTGCATAAGTATTAAAATTAACACTTAGTGCTAATAGACAGACTAAGAATAATAATGTATTTTTGAAACTTGAATTCGATATCATATTTATTTTGAAATTAGAATATTTTATAACTAAACGACTTGTTACTACTAAGAACTATAAAAGTAGTGTATCCGCACCAATTATTAAAATTGCAATTACAGCTATTGCATTAGGCATGATTATGATGCTTATCTCTGTTGCAACAGGTTTAGGATTGAAATACAAAATTAGAGATAAAATTTCAGCTTTTAGCGGTCATATCGTAATAACTAATTATGATAGTAATGTTACAGATATTACACTTAAGCCGATAGATGTAAGTGTAGTACAGTCTGATGATATTAAGAATATAGAAGGAGTAAAGAAAATACAGTCTTATGCCTCTAAGGCTGGTATTATAAGAACAGAGGATTCTTTTGAGGGAATTATTTATAAAGGAGTAGACTCTCTTTATGATTTAAACGAGATTAAGGATTACCTAGTAGAAGGGAGATTGCCGAAGTCGGCTGATGGAATGAGTAATGAAGTACTACTGTCTCAATATATAGCAGATAGAATGCACTTTAAAGTAGGGGATAAAATCACGACTTACTTTATGAAAGAATGGGGAAATAAGATTCCAAATGTTCGCCAGTTTGAGATCGTAGGGATATATAATTCGGCATTACAGCAGTTCGATGCAAATATTGTAATAGGTGATATAAAGCATGTACAGCGCCTGAATAGATGGAAGGCAAATGAGGTAGGAGGATTTGAGGTAGTTTTAAATAGCTTTGATCAGATTGAACAAAAAGGGCAAGAGTTCTATGTGAATTTACCTTCTACTGTAGACAGTAAGACTATTGTAGACAAGTATAGCAATGTATTTGGTTGGATAGATATGTTTGACTTTAATATAAAGATTATCATTATTATTATGATTGCGGTAGCGTCTATTAATATGATAGTAGCTTTATTAGTATTAATACTAGAACGTACACAGATGATCGGAATATTAAAAGCCATGGGTGCTGATAACTGGACGATTAGAAAAGTGTTTTTATACAATGCGACTTACCTAATAGTAAAAGGATTACTTTATGGTAATCTTATAGGATTAGGATTATTGTATATACAACAGTATTTTGGTTTGATTAAGTTAGACTCTACAGCATATTATGTGAGAGAAGCCCCTGTCTTGATTCGATTTAGCGATGTGCTTTTATTAAATTTAGGAGTAGTAGTCATTGCATTTTTAGTATTACTTATCCCATCGTATATGATTACTAAGATTAGCCCTATAAAAGCGATTCGTTACGATTAATAAGAAGGATTTTTAAAATATATACATAGCCTCTAGTACTTCTATTGCAGAAGTATTAGAGACTATTTTGCTTTTGGAGTGAGTGCATTTTGTTTTGGGGTAAGTCCGTAGTGAGTCCGTTATGAGTCCGTAGTGAGTCCGTTTTTTTGACTTAAATAACGGAGATACTATGGATATATATTAGTTGTACTTAGAAGTCATTAAAAAGAAGATAGTAAGGTAGGTAGTGAAAGAGTAATAGTATGTCTATAAAGAGTTTGTGTTAAGAAGGAGAAGTGTTTTATTTTTTGTTTTCGTTTTTATTTTAGAAAATGATTGTTTTTTTTGTTAAAAAATAAGTTTTATGTTGGTTTTTTTAGAGTTTGGTAATTCGGTTTGTTACTAGAATTAAGGTTGTTCTATAAGGGATTTACATAAGATAGATATGAATTTAAAAGAAAAGAAAACCTATGAGTGGAATCATGGACATGATTAAAAAGTTTTTTATTGGATATGAAGAAGATAATATAGAAACGAAATTAAAGATGAAGTCTTTTTTAAGACAAGCACTTAATCGAGACGATGTAGAAGAGTATACAATAGTGTATGGTAAGACTAGTAAGCATTCTAATTATGTAGTCGCGAGTCGTACTACCTATTATAGCTATATGATCGCTTTTAACAAGGGAACAGGAGAGATTATCATCGTACCTATAGACTCTGAATTAACTACCTATGGAGATCCGATCTTTGTTACGAATATGAATTTAAAAAAAGCTAAATTGATCATGTTAGGTGTTGTGTTCTCTTTTTCTTTTAATGATAAGAGTACTATAGAATTTGAAGTACCAGAGGTTAATACAAAAATAGTGAATTTCACTGGAGGCTATGAATTACCTATTTCTCAAAAAGAAGAAGCGAAGTTGTTTAAACAGTTCTTTAAGAATAAGTTTAATTGTTAGAAAGATTGTAGAAGGGAATCTATTGTTGAGTAGATTATTGATTTACAGAATTATGTCTTAGATGTACAAATCAATACTGCTAAAATTAATGGGTATATTCTAGAAGAAAATTAGAAACTGTAAGGCAGTCATTTTAATTCGACTGTTATCATGATTGTTTTATTGTTCATGACTGGATTCGTTTTTTTGATAAGCTATAAAAGGCGACTTAGTAATTAAGTCGCCTTTTGGTTTTATGATTTGTATTCAAATAATTGGGTAATAGTTTGTCCCATTTCTTCACCAAGCTGTTTGCTGACTAAGTATAGAGCACCATCTATACCTGCTGTGATACCTGCAGTAGTCAATACAGTATCTTGATCTACATAGCGCACACCAGTTACTATCTTGGCTTTAGGGGTAGCTTGTTTAAGAGCCTCTAGTGCCATGAAGTGTGTCGTTATCTCTAAGCCATCGAATACATCCGTATTACTCATCAGTAGACTACCTGTACAGACTGTAAATAACAGAGCACCTTGCTGATGTTGATTCACTATCCAAGATGTATAGGTATTCTGAAAATACTCGTCTTGTAGATAGTTCATGACGATGTCAGGGTTAGCTCCTGGTAACAATATGATATCAGGTGTAGGACAATCTTCGAAGCTGTATTGAGGTACTATTAGTGTAGTGTTCGCTTCTGTTTTGACCACTTCTTTCGTAGCAGAGACTAAGTAATGATTATAACTGTTGGGTTTAAGTACATTAGCTTTGACGAATACATCTAATGGACCATTTAGATCAAGTACTTCTACTTGATCAAAAATAATAAAGGCTACATTAAGGGGGCGGTTTGTTGTTGTCATATTTTATTGTTGATAAAAGGCAATAGAGGATCTGTCGAAGACTGGCTTCGATATCGGTATTGTCTTAGGTTATTCGTGATTATTTAGTTGGGAAACTAAATGCTAAAGGTTAATTCTCGTAGATTGGAACACACTTCTATAATGAGTAGGAGTGACTTTGACTAGTTTGACAAATACTTTCCTAAATACATGATCAGAAGTATATCCTATTTGAGTAGCTATTTCTACTATAGAGTATGTTGTAGATTCTAATAGACGCTTAGCATATTCTATTCTCACACAGTCATTAAAAGCCCCTGGAGTCATTCCTGTTTCTTTCTTAAATACCCTAGAAAAGTTGCGTTCACTCATATAGACATGATCCGCAAGTTCTGCAATAGTCACTGCTTGCTGAGTTAGATGATCTGTGATATACTGTTTTACTTTTCTAACTAAAGGAGTTAGTTCTATATCAGCGGGTATTAATGTACTATAGAGTTCTTGTGTGTTTGTTCTTTTTAGATTCACTACTAGATATCGTGATACATCAGAGGCTAGGGTATATCCATTGTCCTCTTCTATTAAGGCTAGAGCTAAGTCTATACCAGAAGTAATTCCTCCAGAAGTATAGATATTGTCATCTTTGATATAAAAGTGATCATAGGTCAGTCGAATAGAAGGGTAAGTCTCCTGGAGCACTTTAGCATATTGCCAGTGTGTAGTTACTTTTTTATTGGTTAGTAATCCTGTTTTGGCTAGTAAAAAAGCTCCTATACAGATAGAACCTATACGCTTTACAGTAGGTTGTATTCCCTTTATCCAATGTAACACAGCTGGATCATACTCATGCGTTAGGTCTGCTTTAGATCCAGCGATGAGTAATGTATCTAAAGGAATATGCTGGTCATAAATGGTATAATCACACTGTACACTAATGCCTGCACTAGTAAGTACACTTTTGTCTACTGTTCCAGAGATTAAGTGGATTTGATATTGAGTAAGTGCGGATGTAGCTGTGCGAACCATGATTTGATTAGCAGTATTGAATACATCACTCGGCCCTGCGAAGTCCAGTAGCTGTACTTGAGGTAATAATAGAAATCCGATATGATGTAGTGGGGTATTCATACTGCTATCATGTTTAATGATAAGACAAAGGTAAGAAGGCTTTATGATGTATAAATGACACATAACGTACTTTTTCTGCCATAATTGAAGATATATTAAGGAATGAGTCATTGTTTTATTTAGATTGATTTGAGTTTAAATGTTAATTTTTGTCAGTTAAAAGCTTGTTTGACTGTATTTTGAGTTTTGTTATTTAAATTACTTCTAAATAATATTGTTTAGAATGATTTTAGATTATACATTTGTCCCATAAAACATAATACAGTCGTGATGCTCAAACACTTTACTATTATCACACGACCAACCCAACTAACTATTATTATCTTATCGTTATTCATTCACTTTCTCAGTTATGGGCAGAATACTCGTTCTCCTATCTCTATCAAAGTGCAGAATGAGTATGGAATGGCTATTCCTACAGCGGTGGTGATGCTAAAAAGTGATAAGGAGTCTGTCTTAGAACTTACCAATGAGGCAGGTGAAGTAACTTTTAAACTAGTACCTGATAACTATCTTTTAGAAGTACAGCACATCAGTTATTCTTTTTATAGTCAAAAGCTAAATACCTTAACGCACAATAACCTTACAGTTGTCTTAAAAGCTGAAACGAATCAATTAGAAGAAGTCGTGATTACAGCTAAGGAAGGAACGGGACTTACGAGTACTTCTGTGATTAATAGAAGAGCTATGCAACATCTACAGCCTTCTAGTTTTGCTGACTTAATGGAATTAGTACCAGGGGGTAGAGCACAAGATCCGTACCTAGGCGGTGTCAATAAAATACAGCTGAGAGAAGTAGGTAGAGTAAGCTCTAATATAAGGGGTGTTGGAAATAAACAATATGACACTTCTTCTCTTGGGACTTTATTTGTAGTAGATGGAGCACAATTGAACTCGGGTGCAAACCTTCAGTATACTTATGGCTATATGGATAATGTTTCGTCAGGTGTTAATAAGAATATCAATATTAGCTCAGGTGTTGATATGCGTACAATATCAACAGACCAAATAGAGAAAGTAGAAATCATAAGAGGAATCCCTTCTGTAGAATATGGTAACCTTACTTCTGGTGTAGTAAAGATCACGAAGAAGAGTGGATATTCTAAATGGCAAGCACGTTTTAAAGCAGATGGATATAGTAAACTATTTGCGGTTAATAAAGGTTTTGAATCTAAGGATAGTAGCTTTAAGGTAAATGTAGGGTTAGATTATCTAAATGCTAAACCAGAACCTCGCAATGATTTAGAGAGTTATAAGCGTGTGACAGGTACTGTACGTGTGAGTAAGGATAAGAATTTAAACAATGGAGGATTGTTCTCTTGGCTATCTAACCTAAGTTATACAGGGTCTATAGATGACGCTAAGTCTGATCCAGATATTGACCTGACAGGTGCGAATAAATATAAAGTGGATAATCAGTTCTATAGTCTGAGTAATATAGTGACTTATGAGAGTAGAAATGAATCTTTCTTTAGAAGTATAGAATTACAGACTACGTTTAATCAACGTTTCGATAAGATTAACCAGACAAAGTTTGTACAGCTAGAGGCAGCTACAGCACTACCACTTTCTACTGTGGATGGTGAGTACGATGGTTTTTTTCCTACGGCTAATTATATTGCAGAGAGTGTAGTAGATGGTAAGCCACTAGATATCTTCGCTAAGGTAGTGAGTGCATTTCGTTATAAGATGTCTGCTATTTCTACAGATATACGTGCTGGTATTGATTGGCAGTATAGTAAGAATAACGGTAGAGGTCAGGTCTATGATATCTATAAGCCTTTAGATCCTAAATCTACTTATAGAAATAGAGCATATAAGGATATTCCTGCTTATGTAACGACGGCTTTGTTTGCAGAGCATATTTCTTCTGCGAAATTTGGACAACACGGTCTAACATTAGCATTAGGTGCGAGAGGATCTATTATGCAAAACTTGTCTAATGATTTCACTATGAGTGGAAAGATGTATATCGATCCACGTGTGAATGTACAATGGACATTGCCCTCTTTTGTAGTAGCGAATAAGGAAGCAAAAGTAGACTTAACGTTAGGATGGGGACAGCAGAGATTATTCCCTGACCTAAATCTTCTTTATCCTGAGAAATATTATAGAGACGTTCAGCAGTTAAACTATTTTCACAGTAATCCTGATTATCGTACAGTTAATTATAAAACGAGCGTTTTTGACCCACAGAACAAAGCATTGACTCCTGCCTTAAACAATAAGCTAGAGGCTAGGTTAGATTTGAATTGGGGTTTTCATCAGCTGACTTTTACGGTGTTTAAAGAAAGAATGAGCAACGGGTTTAGAACGATGAACCAGTATGGAATCTTTGATTATAAGAGATATGATACTTCTAGTATAGATCATGATCATATCACAAGTGTACCGAATAAAGAGGATCTTCCTTTTGAACAATTTAATGAAAACTTCTTATACAATTTCTCTCGTAATGGTAGTAGAACAGATAAGGAAGGAATAGAGTTTCAGTATACTTCTAATAGAATTCCTGTTATTAATACTCGTGTTACAATTAATGGGGCATGGTTTAGAACTAAACAGGGCAATAGTTTGCCAACTTATAGACGTGGTAACTCTAATGCAAATGTGAATGGTAAGCCTTATCCGTACCTAGGACTATACGATGAAATGGAACCTAAGAGCAAATACGAACAGCTAAATAGTAATCTATTATTAGATACCTATATCCCTAAACTAGATTTACAATTCTCTACTTCATTTCAGTTTAACTGGTACTACTTAGCAAAGAATGAACCGATGAATGGAATGCCTAGCTACTATGTAGGAGTAGATGGAGAATTACGACCTTATGATGCAGAAGAGGCAAAGGGAACATTATTAGAACAATTAGTAATCCCACAACATAGCAATGCAGATAAATCTAGGAGAACACCTATGCTGATGGATGTGAACTTAAAGCTATCTAAGAGTTTTAGAAACAAGCAGATCACAGTGTCTATGTTCGCTAATAAGTTATTTACCTACTATGCTCCATATTCTGTGAATGGGACTAAGGTAAATAGAAAGGGACTAAGAGACCCTTACTTCGGAATGGAAATAAATTTTAATCTATAAATACTTATAAAAATGATAAAACGACTTTTACAATCATTATGCTTACTACTAGTGGTATTAGGTTTTAATGCTTGTTCTTCTGATGACAATAGCAATATGACAGGGGATGAGCAGACTTTCGTAACATTCTGGATTAATGATCCTCAAGGTGCGAAGATAGAAGAGATAAAACAGATGACTATCAAGTTGACAGAACTAAACTCTAATAAGAAAACAGAGTTAGTATATGAAGGAGATAAGAAAATACAGAAAGCACTTCCTACAGGTACTTATGATATCACAGTAGAAGGTGTAATCACACATAAGGTAAATGGTGTAGTAGAGGAGAGTAAAGTAGGTAACTTTATTAAAGGTGTAGTGATCTCGGGTAGAGAAATGACTAAGGCTATCGATATCGTATTTAAAACAAGTAGTACAGGTTTTGTAATAGAAGAGGTATTTTTCGCAGGGACTAAGACACCACAAGGACTTCAGTATACAGATGACCAATACTTCAAAATAACAAATAACTCTGATGAGGTATTGTATTTAGACGGAATGTTATTTGTACAATCTAAGTTTATGACAAACGATAAGCAAGATTATACACCTAATATTATGAGTGAGGCATTGTCTGCTGGAGCTATTTTACAGTTCCCAGGTAAAGGAAAAGACCACCCAGTAGAGCCAGGCAAATCGGTAATCTTTGCAGAGAATGCTATTAACCATAAAGAATTTAACAGCAACTCAATTGATTTGACTAACGCAGAGTTTCAGAATTTTAGAGATGGAGTACATGATGCAGTAGGGTTAAAAGCTGCTAAAATGATTACGATTCACGATGAATTAGTGATTAATATTCAAGGAAGTTATGCTTATGCTTTAGTAAAAATGCCTGAGGGAATGACAACGGAGAAGTTAGTAGTAGATAATATATATGATTATGAGTACGAAATGATATTCGGAGGAGAAGTATATCCAAGTGTAGATTCTGCTATTAAAATTCCAAACTCATGGATAGTAGATGCTGTAAACTTAGGTATTGCAGATGAGTATATGTGGAATGTGACATCTCCATCAGTAGATATGGGATATACTTATATCACACAACATGTAGGAGATGAAGGAAGATATGGTAAGGCTGTAAGAAGACATGTAATAGGTAAAAATGCAGCAGGGAACAATGTTCTAAAAGATACTAATAATTCGACAGTTGACTTTGCACCAGCAGTAAGACCGTCATTATTTAAATATTAATTAGTGTAGTATGAAGCACTTTCATTTTGGGTTATGTCTGTTGTCATTGTTGAGTACTGTATGGGGATATGGACAGCAGTCAGATTCATTGGCAATAAAAGTAAAGGAGAAGCAAGATGTAATACGTCATTTTGAAGAACCTATTTATGTCAATCCATCTCACTATTTAGACTATAGAAAGTACAGTTTAACTTCTTTCGAAATCGCAAAGCAGAATAGTAAGAATGAAACAACTTTAGCTCAAGAGGGCAAAAACAGAGATGATTTGTCTTTTCAAGCGAATGCTTACCATAAATTAGATAAGCATAGTGCTGTGTGGGGCAGTGCTACTTATCAACAGGGTAAGCGTAGAGATGTAATGTGGAATGAGAGTGCAGATTACGACTTAATATTTCCGTATGTGGTAGCTGATAGCGTAGGAGGAGATATTAAGTATGAAGATTATCATATCGCTGGTGGTTATGCCCAACGATTAGGAAAGTACAATATCGGTATCTCTGGTTTTTATAAAGCGAAGATGGAATACCGTAATATAGATCCTAGACCTAAGAATCTCTCTGCTCGATTAGGAGGGAATATAGGGGTGAGTAGAGTATTTGAGGAGCTCTTTACTATAGGGGTAAATACCTCAATAGAGAAATATACACAGAAACACAAGATGGACTTTTATAGTCCTACTGGATTTCCTGTGATATATGAGATGAGTGGAATGGGAAACTTCAATAATCTATTGAAAGGAAAAAGAAGAGAGGCTTATTATGATGGTTGGAGGTATGGCGGTTCTCTACAAGTATATGATACTTATCAGAAGAAGTGGTTTGCTACAGTAGGAATGAATATGTTTAGCTTTGAGAAGTTATTGTCTGATTTTGATGATTTGCAAGCTTCTAAAGTTAAAGATATAGAACATTTCTTCTCTGTAGGGAAGTTATTTGATATACAGGCTACTCAGTTAGGTGTTCGCTTAGATGGGAACATGAAGACGAGAAAGGGTACAGAGAATTTGTTTGTCAATGTGAGTGCTACAAACTATTTAAAGATAGGACAAGAAGAACAATATAAATACGAGAATAAGAATCTTAGATTAAGTGGAGTATTTAAGTATGAAACTTTAAATAGTGTGTATAGTATCTTACCTTATATAGGAATAACTCAAGAGGTAGAACGCTATAAAAAACCTTATTCTAAAACAGATATTCAGTATACCTATATAGGGGCAGATTTACAATGGATGTACACATTTAAAGATAGAAGTCTATTGACAGTAGCGTCTAATTGGAAGGTAAGACAAACTGCTAAAGAAAAGGCTGCTTTTAATTATGGAAATAGCAATGCTATAAATCAAATGCTGTTGAATAATTATGCTGTTCAGATAGCAGAGTATTGGGAAGGAAGCTTTAAGGTTCGTTATGATTTTGCTTTGCCGAAAGTAATAGATGTATTTGTAGGTGGAGAGTATTATTTCCAAAACTATAAGCAGTTTCAAAACAACAGTAGTGTGATGATGAGTTTAGGGATTACGTTTTAAAAGAGAGAGAAGATAGATGAAAAAAAAGGTAGGTGTTATTATTGGGGCGGTATTACTATTCATAGGATACACTAATTTCGAAGTAAGATCAGTTTCTGAATACACAGAGATTACGGATCAATATAAAAGACCTATAAGCTATTGGCCTAGTCCGATAATAGATAAGAGTGTAGAATGGAAAGAGTTTGGGGCAATAGAGGTAGATACATTATACTATGAGACACAAGATTTGCCAGAAGTGGTATTAGGTAAGGCACTGTTCTTTGACCCTAAGTTATCAAAGTCTAATCAGATATCTTGTAGCTCTTGTCACGATCCTGAAATGGGATGGACAGACCATAGACAGGTATCACTGGGGAATGATCATTTATTAGGAGCTAGGAATACTCCTTCTTTATACAATATTGCTGAGCGTAGTTCTTTCTTTTGGGATGGTAGAGCATTAACGTTAGAAGAGCAAGCGATGGGACCTTTATCTGCTCATCACGAAATGGATATGGATGTCAAATCACTACCTGCGAAGTTAAGCAAGTATAAAGAGTACAACCCCTTGTTTAAAGAAACTTACGGAGATGATAAAGTGACTTATGAAAGAATAGTGGGTGCAATAGCTACTTTTCAAAAGACAATCAAAAGTCAGCCTAGTCGTTTCGATAAGTTTATACAAGGGGAGTATCAGTACCTAACAGAACAAGAGATATATGGAATGCACTTATTTAGAACTAAGGCAGGATGTATGAATTGTCATCATGGGAAATATCTTACTGATGAGTCTTTTCACAATATAGGGTTGACATATTATAAGAGAGAGTACGAAGATTTAGGACTGTACTTACATACCAAAAAAGCAGAAGATGTAGGGAAATTTAAAACTCCTTCTTTAAGAGACCTATTAGTGACTAAGCCATGGATGCATAATGGGTTAATGGATGACTTAGAAGGAATAGTGAATCTGTATAATAGTGGGATGCACATGATAGATCCTACAGAGGAAGAGAAAGCATTAGATCCGCTCTTTCCTCTAACAGATCCACTGATGAAACCATTAAAATTAAATGAAAAAGAAATAAAAGCTATTGTAGCATTTTTAGAATCAATGTCAGGAAGTTACTATAAAATGGAACGTCCTATATTTCCAACGAAGTAACGCTTATTTACTTTAATTAAATGTAAAAGGCTTCTTTAGAGTTAGTTCTAAAGAAGCCTTTTTATATTATTAGTAGTATAAAGTATACTATTTATATCGAAGTAACTTATAATGTGCTGATGAATTGTATGTAATATTATGTTTTTATTTGATGATTGTGTTTAATTATTGTATAAAATAAAGATTTAAACTTATTTACATTCATTCTTAAATAGATATATAGAATTAATTTGAATCAAGTCTAAATAACTTGGAAGATATAGGTTTTGTTGACTACTTTTGGCATCCGATTAATTAAGTTATTCAATGACACGCTTATATCAAGTTATTCAAGTTCTACTTGTTACTTTCACAGTCTTGTTCTGTTCTTCTGTTTTTGCACAATCTTCTAAGTTGCAATTGAAGATCGTATTGCAAGATGCTCAAAATAAAAATATTAATAATGCTAGTATTCAGGTAACTGGAACAAAAGAGTCACAGTTAAAAGTTAGTGATGATCAAGGTATTGCTATTTTTGATTTGAAAGCTGATACTTATACTGTTGAGGTCTTTCATATTGGTTATGGAAGTTCTTCTACTGTAGTTAATTTACTTCAAAGTCAGACATTACCTATTACATTGACAGCTACTTCTAATATATTAGAAGAAATGGTCATTACTGCTACAGAGAGTAAAGGGCTTACTTCTACTTCTGTGATTAATCGTCAAGCGATGGAGCATTTACAACCATCAAGCTTTGCTGATTTAATGGAATTATTACCAGGAGGGCAAGCAAAGGATCCTAAACTTACGGTAGCAAATGCTGCTTTAATTAGAGAGAATAATCCAGGAGAGAAATACGCTACTGGAGCTCTAGGGGTACAGTTTATGGTAGATGATAATATTATTAATACTAATGCGGATATGCAGGTATCTGTAGGAGGAGCTAAGACTTCTCATATAGGAGTGGATATGCGTAGTTTGGCAACTAATGATATCGAAAGTGTTGAGGTTATTCGCGGTATACCTACGGCTGCCTATGGAGATTTGAGTTCAGGTCTGATTAAGATAAATAGAAAGATAGGGTATACACCACTACAAGCTCGTTTTAAAGTAGATGGTTTTAGCAAACTGTATTATGTAGGGAAAGGAATAGATACTAAGACAGGATGGAAACTGAATGCAAGTGTAGATTTCTTGGATGCTAAGAACGATCCTACAGATGTCCTTCAGAACTATAAGAGAGTATCATCATCATTGAGATCAGATAGAACATTTGTAGTAGGAGGATATGATCTGAGTTGGAAAGCAAATTTTGATTATAGTGGTACTGTTGATAACGATAAGTTTGATCCAGATACAGGTTATGATAGAACAGATAGTTATAAGAATAAAAAGCAGTACTTTTCATTAGGTAACAATCTAAAACTTGACTTTGGCAAAGAAGCTTTATTCAAGAATATAACCTTGAATGCTTATGTATCTCAAGGAATAGAAGATATTAAGGAGACTATCTTTATACAGCAGAATGGACGTGTAGCTATTCCTGTTGGAAATGAAACAGGAGAAAACGAAGGTGTATTTTTACCAACATCATACATAGCAACATCTAAGACAGAAGGCCGTCCTTTAAATATCAACACAAAGTTACAGTCAGAATTAGGTTTTTCTACTTTTGGGATTAAACATCATGGAGAAGTAGGGATGGACTTTAGATACTCAAAGAACAACGGTAGAGGAGAGTTATTCGATCCTTTATTACCTCCTTCTGTAGGGACTATGAAACGTCCTCGTCCTTTTAACGAAGTACCAGCTTCTCAGATATTAGCTGCTTATATAGGTGATCGTATGGAATATGACTTAGGTCAACATCACTTACAATTATATGCAGGAGTTAGAATGTCTAAATTATTAGGTGTTGGAAAAGAGTTTAGCATTAGTGATAGGGTATTTGCAGAGCCACGTGTCAACTTCCAATGGGGACTTCCTAAGCTAAAGATGGGACAGGGAATATCTAAAGACTGATATTACAGTAGGATATGGAGAACTGTATAAACAAACCTACTTTAGCTCTTCTATATCCACAAGATCGTTACTTCGATATGGTGCAAGTAAGTTACCTAGATCCTAAGACAGAATAATGCATACGCACAGTTCTATACTTACAGAATGCCTTTGGCTAACCATAGTTTGATAGGCGCGAAGAATACGAAGAAAGAGATTCGTTTAGATTTAGAATATAAAAAACACAAGTTTTATATCACTTACTTCGATGAGAAGATGACAACAGGGTTTAGAGATATGACTCAGTTTATGGGGTTTGAGTATAAGCGATACGAGTCTAAAGATATAGTGTGGAATGATGAGTTAGGCAAGCCAGATTTAGATCAATCGCCATATTCATACAGACAGGACATGATGCAGTATACACATACTGAAAATGGAAGCTCAACATTAAAAGAAGGAATAGAGTTTGGATATTCTTCACCTCGTTTTGAAGGGATTAATACTCGTATTACTTTAAATGGAGCATGGTTTAAAACGACATATTCTAATAGCGCTTCTATTCTTTGGAGACCGGGTATCTCTGTAAATGGACAACAGTATTTATACACAGGTATTTATGCAGATGACAATGGGAATAGAAGATCATCTCTAGTGTACAATGTGGTTGTAGATACTTATTTGCCTAGCTTAGATATGAATATATCTGCCTCTTTACAGGGAGATGTGTTTAGAAGAAACCTAAATCTAAATAGAGTTGCTGCTCCTTATGCATATATGGGAATAGATAATGTAGTTCATCCTTATACGGAAGAAAGTGCAAATGATCCATTACTACAACATCTAGTTAGACCTGTTTCTAAGACAGATGGTA
Organism: Myroides sp. ZB35; assembly: GCF_001865835.1. Lineage (NCBI taxonomy): Bacteria > Pseudomonadati > Bacteroidota > Flavobacteriia > Flavobacteriales > Flavobacteriaceae > Myroides > Myroides sp. ZB35. The sequence goes on from NZ_CP017769.1 coordinate 1,992,460, forward strand.
TGGAGGAGAGAAGACCATTTACATTTAATGCTAATTTTAAAATATCAAAGAGAATATATAAATCAGTAAAGGCATCGATGTTCGTTAATCGATTATTCACACACTATTCTTCATATACATATAATGGAGTGAATGTAAATAGAAAAGATGATAGCGGACCTTACTTTGGAATGGAAATAAACTTCAATATTTAAGATAATGAGATTAAAGCATATATTTTTATACGGATTGATGATGACAATGAGCTTGTTAATGAGCTCGTGTTTGACAGATGATAATGCGCTTGGAAGTAATCAGAATTCGACTGTTTCTATGGCATTTAAAGTAGAAGGTATTAAAGAAATAAAAGAATTAGAAGTAGAGTTTGTTGAAGTTAATACAGGTTTAAGAATAGTGGAGAAAGCAGTAGGTTCTCTTTATTTCTCTGTAGCTCTACCTGTGGGGGCTTATAGAATGTCAGCAGAAGGAATAGGTGTATTAGAAGATAAAGAAGAAGTAGGACTAGGAAGTAAAAGCGAAATGCTAGATGTGACAGATCAGATAGTAAATATGACAATTAATTTATTTGTCAAACAACTTAACGATGACTTTATCTTTGAAGAAATATTCTTTGCTGGATTACAAACGACAGAATTAAAAGCATACCAAACAGGTAAATACTTTAAACTAGTTAATAATACTGATAGAGTACTTTATGCAGATGGATTATTGATCGCTCAATCTGAGTTTTTGACGACTAGAGATAACAAAGAAACACCAGATGTATTAAACGAAGCTTTCGTTTTACAATCTGTAATGATGTTACCAGGTAACGGTACACAGTACCCAGTAGAGCCAGGAGACTTTATTGTAATAGCAGATAATGCTCAGAATCATAACTTAGCCAATGTACCAGGGGCTGATTTATCTAATGCTGATTTTGAATTTCCTATTACTGAAAACCCTAAGAATGTACAACCAGATAATCCTAATGTACCTAATGTGATGATGATCTATACGAAGTTAAACTTTAGTATGTTCGCTATGCATGACCGTGGACAGACAGGATATATCGTAGCTCGTTTTCCTGAAGGAGAGAATGCAGATACTTGGTTAGCCAATTATAAGTTTGATTATAGTTATTTGACAGCTGCAGGGAAAGAACAGAAGTTCAGCAGATATAAAATGCCTAATACGTGGGTTATTGATGCTGTTAATGGAAGTATTCCTGATAAGTTTGAACGTCTAGTGACTGCTCCTTCTTTAGATAGCGGCTATTCATACTGTGCAACATCAGAATCTGATAAAGCGCGTTATGGAAAGACTATCAGAAGAAAAGTCTTAGGACCTAATGAGCAAGGTCGCAATGTGTATAAGGATACTAATAATTCTTCAGTTGATTTTGTTCCTCAGTCAGAGATGTCTCTAAAAGACGGAATACATCATAAATAAAATAAGAGTACATTGAAAAATACATATATAAATATAGTTGCGATAATTAGTGTATTATTTTGTGTTGAGGTTCAAGCTCAGGATAGAACAGATTCTAATTTATACGAAAGTAGACTAGCTCAACGGGATATGAATATCGTATTCGGACAAGACTTTTTTGCTAATCGTGCTTTCATGACATCGTATAGTCCTTTGTCTTTTTCTGAATTAAGTCTGAATTATCTATCAGACAGTAAGGATGCTTATTTGGTACAGGATGGAGATGGCTTAGATGCCTTTAAGGTTAATACCTCTTCTTATCAACGATTAAAGAATAATACTGTCCTATGGGGAAGCGCTTCTTATAATACTCAGAAGCAAAAGAATATGAAGTGGAATGAGAATCTTGACAGACATATCCTAGGACCTTATGTGTTAGGTGATTCTATAGGAGGTACCATGAAGCAAGAAATTTATCAGTTTGCAGGGGGGATGGCTAGACAATTTGATAAGTGGACAGTAGGAGGAGAAGTTAGTTATCAGGCCAAAAGTGGTTATAGAGAAATAGATCCAAGACCTAAGAATACCTCTTCAGATTTAAATTTGCGCATTGGAGTAAACTATAATGTTTATAAGGACTACGAATTAGGAGTGTATGCAAATTGGAATAAATATACTCAGAATAGTACAATTAAGTTTGTCAGTCTATTAGGGAAGCCCATAGCGTATCACCTGACAGGTTTAGGAGCTTATAATTATTACTTTAGTTCTGCTGTAGATATGAAGATGATTTATGAGGGAACAGGATATGAGGTAGGAGGAACTATAGCTAAGAATAAAGGTAAGGACTTTTTGATACAAGGTTCGTTTGGGCAGTTTGATATTGAGAAGAACTTTGGAAGTAGTCCTTCAAAAGAAATGTCTGTACTTAAAACTAAAAAATATACAATAGGAGGAATTAAATATATTGATCTAGATGAACATCGTTTAGGAGCAAAAGTTAATTACTTACTAAGTGAATCAAGAGGAATTGAGTCTTTTTATTCTAAAACAGAAAAGTTAGAGAGAAAGATAGGAGAGCAAGATCTGTATAAGTTTGTAAGAAGTGATGTGTATACGTCTTTATTTTATCAATATAGTACAGATGTTAGTAGATTAGTAGTTTCACCTTCTTTCACAGTAGAACAGACAGAAGAAAAGAGAAGAGATACTCAGGCTAGACAGCGATTCACATATTTACATTATGGATTAGAAGTTGATTATATGCGACAATTGAATCAATCTAATATCATAACAGTAAGCCCTTATTTTAGAGTGCGTAATCTTAAGGAGGATACTGTGAATTTGGTAACATCGTATAAGAGCCCTGCTATGACAGAATGGGTACAACATGATTTAGCGATTCAGACTGCTAATTATCAGACTTATGGTATTACAGCCAGATATGATGTGAAGGTTAGTAATATACCAGCCATGTTTGCTCAGATTCAGTATGAACAGACAAAGTATAATATAAACAAAACAAATAACTATATAGGAATGTCTCTAGGAGTTATTTTCTAAGCAGTTATTAACTAACAACAAATAAACAATGAAAAAGGTAGTTATTTTATTATCTGGATTCTTAGCTTTTGGATTATTTAGTTTTAGTCCAAAGTTTGTAGGATTCTTAGGAAGCGACAACCCTGAGTATCAAAAAATAATAGAAAGCTATAAGCAGCCTATTTCACAATGGCCGGCACCAACTATAGATGAAGGTGTGGAATGGAGTGAGATGGGAAGTATTAAACGTGATAACGACTATTTTACAGAACAAGCGAAACCTGAAGTAATTTTAGGTCGTATGTTATTCTTTGATCCTAAATTGTCAAAGTCTAATCAGATATCGTGTAGTTCATGTCATGATCCTGAATTAGGATGGACAGATAGACGTATGGTGGGACTTGGACATGATCACTTAAAAGGAGCACGTAATACCCCTTCGTTATATAATACTGCAGAGCGTACTTCTTATTTTTGGGACGGTAGAGCTAATAGTTTAGAAGAACAGGCTAATGGACCATTATCTGCTCATAACGAAATGGCAATGGACGTAGTAGATTTACCCGCCAAATTGAGTAAAGTACAAGGGTATAAACCTTATTTTAAAGAAGCTTTCGGTGATGAGAAGATTACCTATGACCGTATTGTAGGTGCTATAGCTACGTTTCAAAAGACAATTAAGAGTCAGCCTAGCCGAGTAGATGCTTTTATAGACGGTAAATATAAAGCGCTTAATGACCAAGAAATTTATGGTATGCATTTGTTTAGAACGAAAGGGAGATGTATGAATTGTCATCATGGGCAGTACTTGACAGATGAGTCTTTTCACAATATTGGATTGACTTACTATAAACGCAAGTTTGAAGATCTAGGTAGATATGAAGTAACGAAAGATCCTAATGATGTAGGGAAGTTTAAAACTCCTGGTTTAAGAGATCTTTTAAACACTAGACCTTGGATGCATAATGGATTATTTGACGATCTAGAAGGAATCGTAAATATGTATAATAGTGGTATGCACATGATAGATCCTACAGCAGAACAAAAAGCGAAAGATCCTTTATATCCTGTAACAGATCCTTTAATGAAACCTTTAGAGTTAACGAAAGAAGAAACAAAAGCGATAGTAGCATTCTTAGAATCTCTATCAGGAAGTAGATTTAAGATGAGAAGACCTGAGTTTCCAACAGAATAATATATTTATAAACGACTATTTAGAAATAAATAGTCGTTTATTTTTTGAATGATATCTTATGACATTCTCTAGGTCTATTTTTGCAATAGAATAATGAAGATGAAGAGGGAGTTTTTCATAATTTAAATGTAAATGTTATAGAAGGATAAGCTATTTTTAGTTTATCCTTTTTTAATTGTAGAATATAGAGTAGAGTTGAGGTAAAAGGCGTAATTTAGATGTTCATCAAAAAAATGTAGAGTCATGGCTTTAAAGATTTATCCGGAGTACCCTCTAGATGAGCTCGAGCAACTTTTTATAAATGGGAACAAGGTTCCTTATGGAGAGTTTTTAATATATGGAGATATTGTAGAATCCCTGTCTAAAAGCCCTCATGATTGGTATGTATGGTATAGTATGAAACTTCCTTTTCATGATAACTCTAAGATAAAAAGGGCTAAAGCGGACGCTGAGCTTGACTTTATCATTGTTTCTAAATTTGGAATTATTGTCTTAGAAGTAAAAGGGGGGAATATTTTTGTTGACCAAGGACGTTTCTGTTTTAAGGATGGTAAGCGTAAGAAGTGGCTAAACCAAAACCCTTTTGAACAAGTGAAGGGATATAAATACACTTTGATGAATAAAGTGTTCCCTAGCTTTAAGCATATATTATTCTGTGAAGCAGTGGCCTTTCCAACTACTAAAATTGCTATTGAGAATACTATTTATGATAAGAATCTTATATTTAGTGACTACACTCGACGCAATAGATATAAGAATATAGAGAAATTTCTATTACATATCTATGATTATTCTAAGCAGAAATTAGAGAATACACACCCTATTAGATTTAATAATCTATCGAAAGCAGAATTGGATAATATTGTGAATACATTCAGTCCAATGATTCAGGATACCAATGTCTTCCAATCTAGAAATTCGTTAGAATGGCTAAAAGAACGAAACTTAGAGATACTGTACTCTCTTTCTGAAAACCCGCGTTTAATGATAGAAGGAGCGCCAGGTACAGGTAAGACTACTATGGCGATGGCGTATAGTGAGATGCAGGTGGGAAGACACGGTATTTATTTGTGCTGGAACTCTTTGTTATGTGCTTATAATGCACAGAGGTTTAAGGCGAGTAATGTTCGTATAGACTGCATTACATTCACACAGTTTGTGATGAAGTATTTACCTGGTGTTACTGAGCGTGATCTTTTATATATAGAACCAGAGAAATTTGCAGACTATATTAGAAAGACGATTACTCATTTAGAAGAAATAGATAAGCTTCCTAATTATGATTATATGATTGTAGACGAAGCACAAGATTTGTTTGATCGTAATCTTCACTTAATGATGCATAAGTTATGTGGTAATCATAATGGAATGAAACAAGGGAATATTATGCTTCTTTATGATCTAGACCAAAGCTTCTCTCTTTTTGGACGTGATGTTTCTGATTATGCTTATTTCTTGAAAGAGTATTTTACTCATTTTAAATTACACAAAATACGACGAAGTGCACAGAAGTCACAGATTCGTCAGATTTCAGAACATATTCAAACGCATCCTGATGATTGGGATGAGGTGAGTGTGCATCAGAAAGAGTATGATGAAATTGAATTGCGTTCATTCTATGACCAAGTGACGATTAAAGAAGCAATGGAAGAAGTGATACGCAGTATTAATGACCCTAGTTCTTCATTAAACGCTGAGGATGTAATTGTGTTGGTACAAAGTAAAGTGTGGCAGAGACGTAATAACGTTGCTGATTTAATTCTAGAATTAGGAATGGAGGAGCTTACAGTTGAGAATCTTACATTAAAGCCTAAGAAACTCCAGTATACTACAGCAGTTAAGTTTAAAGGATTAGAACGTAAGAATGTTATTCTTGTAGTGGATAAACCGAATAAACTAACTCCTTATGAATGGTATGTGGGATGTACACGTGCTATGGATAACCTTAGTATTTGGCAATTACATACTTATAAAGAGCATGAAGGATAGAAATTATCTATTATTTTTGCAGGTAAGTTTAAAATAGAGTAATACTTATGAGTGTCGCAGAGTTATTAAAAAAAAGGAAAGAGCAGTTAGAACAGAAGAATAAAGAAGAAGGAGCTAAGTGTTTAGAAGAATATGTAAAGAAGGACGGAGTGATCTTATTGCCCTCAGGTGTAGCTTATGAGATTATAGCATTAGGTGAAGGGGACAAAGTAGAACTTTCTGATCGCATAGAATGTCATTATCATGGTACTAATATCAATGGAGAAGTTTTTGATAGTTCTATTGCTAGAGGGAAGACCGCTTCTTTCAACCTGAGCAAATTAATTCTAGCCTATCAACAGGTTGTTCCATTATTGCCAATAGGCACTAAGTTTAGAATGGTCACACCTCCAGAATACGCTTATAGAGAAGAGCATATTAGTAAAGAGATTGGTCCCTATAGCACTCTTGTATTTGAAGTAGAATTAGTAAATAAACTTTAATAGTGACAAAACAAAAAGCCACCTTCTAAAAGGTGGCTTTTTTAACAATAAAAAAGATTTAGGGCTACTATTCTTCATTTTTTTAGCTTGAAGATAAGCAATGTGTTTTTGCAGTTTTCTGCAATTGTAATTTTTAGTAAAGTTGTTTTCTATGTTCTTCCACAAAGTTAAGTTGAGTTATTCAATTGATTGTAAAACAATTCAAACATCTTTGTATCATTATTTAATTTTTGCGATATTGATTAGGAGTAAGTAAAGTATATTTCTTAAAAAAGCTAGAAAAATACGTTGGGTATTCAAATCCTAAACAATAGCCTATTTCAGCTACACTCCATGGTTTAGACTTTAGTAATTTTTGTGACTCTATTAATAGTCTCTCTTGGATACAGTCACTAGTACATTTTCCTATTGTTTTCTTTAAAGTATGATTGAGATGATTTACGTGTACATTCAGCACTTTTGCAAAATCATTAGGCGTTTTCAATTTGATTACTGTATTTGTTTTTTCAATCGGAAATTGCTTTTCTAATAATTCTAAGAATTTTGAACACAATCTTTGTGGTGCATTTACACTCTGGTCTACAGTATAAGTAGCATTTAGTTTATTGCTTTGATGTATTATGATTTCAATATAGTTACGCATTAATTCGTATTTCTGCGCATACTTTTGATTGTTTTCTTCTTCAATTCTCTTAAATACATAAGAAATAAACTCATCTTGTTGTGGCGTTAAAAGGTAAATAGGATTCTCGTGTAAGTGGGCAAGAATGCTTTTTAATAAGTGACTTTTATAGCCTAAGAAGCTGCTGTTAAATAAACAGTAGTATCCTTCCGGTTTTTCTGATACTGGTTCGAATGTATAATGAGATACCGGGTTAGAAAAGAATAATGATGGACCTTCTAACTCAATCACTTTATTTCCATCAAAGAATTTACTCTTTGATTTTAAATAAGAAAGTTTGTAATAACTCCTTTTGTTATATGGAGATATTTTCTTTGTTTCGTCCCCTTGTTGAAAAATGATAAAATCATCTTTAGGTGGATTCTTAAATTCCACTATTTTAGTTGGAATTACGATCTTTGATGCTGTGCTTGTCATGATGTAGGTGATTTTTAATACGCAAACTCGGTTGGGGAGTGTGAGTTTTGTGTATTAGGTTTATACTAAGTCGTGTTTTTTAAATGGCTAATCATATTTAAATTTTATGTTAATAATATGTTGATGTTTTGTTAGTGTAAAATTAATAATATGAAATATATCAATGTTGTGTAAAAAGTGTTTTTTATTGTCTTTTTTACTTAAAATAAATTGATTATTATATTTATTGTGTTTTAAAATTGTTATTTATTCATTTGATTTATATATATGAGTATTTTATTTTTACGATTTATTACATATGATTGATTATAATTTAATATTTGAAACATATTATTTTGTAATTTATATGATAAAATAATAAAGCAAAAAATGAGACTTTTTTGACCATTTGCTTAGTCTGAAATGAGAAATTGTTGGAAGTGATGTTATATTTTAATATTCTGTAGTATTAAAAGAATATCAATTACACTAGTTTTTCCATTATAAAGGGAATTGTGTAGCTTTGTAACTAAATAAATATGAATTATGGTTAACAACGATGAGAAAACTACTAAGTGCCCAGCAGAAGAACTAATAAAAACGCTTGGTGGCAAATGGAAAGTTCATATCATTCATATTACAGAAGAGCAGCCTAGGAGGTTTAGAGATTATATGCGTTTATTAGAAGGTGCTAATAAACAATCTGTCTCTGTAGCTTTAAAAGAGTTGGAAGAGGATGGCTTCTTAATTAAGAGTATAATTAATCAAAAGCCATTGCATATTGAGTACTCTCTTACAGAGAGAGCTAGACTAGTGATACCAGTATTTGATAATTTGTATCATGCCCTACAGAGTAGATAAGATTTCTTTCTGGTAGAGTAACTTGTAGGTGTTGTTATCCAGTTCTTGTCTATCTATAAGTGAATAATTCATTTTTTCTAATAGCTTACGTGAGGATATATTACTCTCATAGAGTTGCGCGATAAGGATTTTCGAAGCATATTTTTGTTGAATGAAGAGTTCTATACCATGTAGTAATTCTGTACCATAACCTTTTTGCCAATAATCCTTATATATAATGTACCCTATCTCTATTTTTTCTTCTTGGTCTGTGTATTTAAGGAGGAGTATTTCTCCTATTATATTAGTTCGTGAGTTATGAGTTAAAGAAATTTTATAGATTCCTAATCCTTGAGAATAGAGGAGATCGTTTTTTGCATATTTATTTCTTAAAGCATCAGAATCCCAGTGATTTGCCCTAGATGGAATCCATTTCATTGTGTCAGGACAGTTATGAATCTTTAATAGGTCATTTAAGTCTTCTCCTAATTGAATTGTTTCTATTTTTAAGTTATTGGTAGTAAAAAGAATCATTTTTTAGTTTTTTTTGTTTCTAATTCGGTTATTGGTGTTGTTTTTTTTAACATATTCTAGAAGGTGTTAAATTATCACTGAATCTAAATGAATATGGTGTAAAATATTGGTATGTATATATCTAAGCCGATTATTATTTTATATATTGTGCTCCTCTTAAGTAAAACTAAAGATATTGAATGTTATTTTTAAGTACAAATTTTAAGAAATTTTACTGATTTTACTATAGAATAAAACAAATGTTAACTACCTAAAATTTAATGAATGAATAAAAAATCCATCTTTGATGCAGTAACTATTGGTTTTGCATTGTTTGCCATGTTTTTTGGTGCTGGAAATATAATTTTGCCTCCTATTATTGGATTGTTTACAGAAGGTTCTTGGACCTCGGCTGTTACAGGGTTTTCTATCACCGCAATACTAGCACCCTTTTTAGGAATTGTTGCTGTATTGATTTCTGGAGACGAATTTACAGACTTAGGTAAACGGATCAATAGTACATTAGGATGGGTATTAGCTACAGCTATTATTCTTAGTATAGGACCATTGGTTGCTATTCCTCGTACAGCAGCAACAACCTTTGAGATAGGGGTATTATCTGTCTTTCCTGATTTTAGTGCAGTATGGTCTTCTGTTATTTTCTTTGGGATTACGTTGTTACTTTCGATATCTCCGTCTAAGGTAGTTAATATTATAGGTAAGTATTTGACACCTATGTTGTTAGTTCTTTTGGTAGCGATGGTAGTGATTGGTATAGTCAATCCTTTAGATACTTCTAAGTTAGTTAATACTTCTTATCCAGATCCATTTAGACTTGGATTTGCTGAGGGATATCAGACTATGGATGTATTAGCATCAGTGATTTATGCTGGTATTATCATCTCTGCAGTGAAGGCTGCTGGCTATGTGAGTTCTAAAGAGAAAACAAAGGTTACTTATATGTCAGGTGTTGTTGCTATCTCATGTTTATTATTCATATATGGTGGATTAGTATACTTAGGAGCAACCTCAGGTTACCCTATTACAGATGATTTAAAGAGAACAGAGTTATTGTTGCATATCTCTAATGGAGTATTAGGTAGTCAAGGGACTCTGGCATTATCATTATGTATAGCTTTAGCTTGTTTGACCACTGCGATTGCGTTAGTGTGTGCTACTGGTACCTTCTTCAGCCAATTAACGAAAGGAAAACTTAGTTATCAGTTTGTGGTTGTAGTTACTTGTATTTCTTCTGCAGTATTAGCAGTCAAAGGAGTGGATAGTATTATTGATTATGCAGCCCCATTTTTAGGAATCATATATCCTATTACATTGACATTGATCATTTATATGGTGGCTTTTGGTAAATCTGTGACTAGAAAAGCTCCTTTCGTTGGAGCAATCTTAACTACTACAGTTGTAGCATTGATTCAGTTTAGCTCTTTTATTGCTTTTAAATATGACTTTATAGAGTATTCTCAGTCATCTGCAGAATTTATTAAGTCATTGCCATTGAGTAGTTATGACGTACCTTGGTTGATTCCATCGTTAGTAGCATTCTTTCTTGTGTTTATTGTAGACAAGATGTTCTTTAAACAAAAATCAAATTAATGATAAGGATATAGTATATAACCAAAAAAGCCGTCTACGCAGACGGCTTTTTTGGTTATTGTAACTTTATTTTTTGCCCTTGTACAGGGAAGATATAGTTGATTTTAAATTCGTTTTGATTAGCTAATTCTTCTTTGATAGTATTTATAGCTGTCCCACTAGGTTTTAGATGTGTAATAACTATATTTAAATCTTTTAAGTTTTCTTTACCTACATGATTTGCTAGATTACCTAATTCCTCATTTAACAGTTTGGGTGTTAAGTGTCCGAATAGTTTATCTTCAGGTTGGCTATTTGGAAAAGATACTTCTATTAATATAGTCTTAAGGTTCTTATTAATGATTAGAGGTGCTATGTACTCCCAGATATAGTTAAGTTTAGTCGTTTTCTCTACTCTATCAGCTCCTGTATCTCCGAAGTAGAGTACATACTCATCATTATTTCTTACTAATATAGCTGAGCTTAACTGTGGATTTACATGACTAAGTTCAAATACTTCAGCAGATAGAGAAGTGTTCTCTATATTGAAGGATTGTGCTGGTTTTACTCTTGTATATTTGTATTTACCTAGTATAGGTTTTTCTCCTTCATTACCGAAGTTAGCCCATGAAGCATTAGTGAAATAGTTATTCTTAAAAATATCAATGACAAATGGTAACGCATATATAGGCTTAGAAGAATCCTCAGGAGAGTTTATAATCAGTCCTGATAGATGGTCTAGATGCCCATGTGATATAAAATACCCTTTGATATAGTCGCGTAGTATCGTACCATTATCTGCTGAGAATGTTTTTTCTTCGATTGCTTTATTGATACCACTATGTATAGTACCAGCATCTAGAGCGATATAGCTATTTGTGTTTTCTACTCCGATAAGATAAGACGATAAGTTGCTTTCATCTCCACCGCCATAGACTCCTAATGGGATAATTTCTAGATTTTGTGCCAGACAGAATGTACTTGATAGTAACAGTATGCTAGATATTATTTTTTTCATTTTTTTCTGATTTGTGCAAATTTACTGTACTTATAAGGATTCTTTGTTATCTAATAAGCAATATATTTTAGCAGGTATTGGCGTAGTAATACTTGTAGAAGATAACTATACTTAGTCCTTGATGACATTCATCACTCTTGTGACCTGATCAGATTTATGTAAGGTTAGTCGTACTATGCTATCCTCTAGAGCTGTTAGGTCATGTGGGATATTAGGTTCTAGCGCGATTAAGTGTCCCTCTTTTAAGTCATAAGGCTTTCCTTCCACCCCGAATGTTATCGCTCCTTTTACGATTTCCACGACTATAGGGAAGGATGTCTTATGTTCTTTCATCTCTTGTCCTTTTTTGAATACAATTCTGATTTCTTTAGAAAAGTCGTTATCCACTAGTATTTTGATAGCTGGTTTCTTCTCACCATACTCTATCTGCTCTAATAAGTTCTGTATGTGCATCATATTATTTAAGTAATGATTAGTGTTATAAATTTACGATTTTTTATTGGTATAAATTATTGTTTATAAGCTTATTAATAAGTTAATATAACTCATGGTGTTAATTTTTTATAACAGCGAATAGCATTCTGTTTATTAATGTTATCTTGTGTCATATCATTTTAATTGAATTTTTATATGAATCATAATATACCATTCTCATTCTTAGATCTTGCGATTATAGGTGAGGATAAAACAACGACTGAAACTTTACAGAATGTTTTAAAAGTAGCACAACATATTGAAAAAGTTGGCTTTAATAGACTATGGTTGGCAGAACATCATAATATGCCACATATAGCTTCTTCCGCCACATCTGTTTTGATTGGATATTTGGCAGGAGGGACATCTACATTGAGAATAGGTTCAGGAGGGGTGATGTTACCAAACCATCCATCTTTAGTTATTGCTGAACAGTTTGGAACCTTGGAGGCGTTATATCCAGGTAGAATAGATCTTGGATTAGGTAGGGCACCAGGTACCGATCAGGCTACAGCCCTTGCTTTGAGACGTAATGACGTACATGCAGCTAATTTTTTCCCACAACAGATAGAGGAGCTAAAGCGTTTTTTTAAAGTAAATGAAGGAGCTAAGGTAAGAGCATTTCCTGGAGAAGGATGTGATATACCGATGTGGATACTAGGATCTAGTACAGATAGTGCATATTTAGCAGCTGAGTTAGGTTTGCCGTATGCATTTGCAAGTCATTTTGCTCCAGATCATTTATTACAAGCAGCTAATATTTATAGAAAGAATTTTGTACCATCTGCACAATTAGATAAACCCTATTTTATGCCTTGTGTGAATGCAATAGTTGCAGATACGAATGAAAAAGCTGAACAACTAGCTACATCATTTTATAAAATGTTTTTAGGAATTATTAGAAATGATAGAAAACCTCTTCAGAGACCTTGTGAATCTATGGAGGGCAATTGGACAGACTATGAAGAGTTCATTGTAAAGCAAAAAACATTTTTCTCTTTTATAGGAGACAAAGAAGGAATAAAAAGCGGTTTAACAGATTTCTTTAATACGATTGAGGTTGATGAGATTATGATCACTACTCCGATCTATGGAGTAGAGGAACGCATAAGAAGTGTTGAATTGTTTTCAGAGATTATGAAAAACAAATAAAAGTTTTGTTCCTTTACAATCCTATAATATTTAAAATAACAGAATAACGATGATAAGAAGTATTGTTATAATGATGAGCTTATTTACTTTCTTTTTGATTTCTTGTAGTGAGTCTACAGTGCCAAAAGAAGTAAATATTGGTGATTTGGGGACGATTGAGGTTCCTAGTGAACTCTCTCTTGCTAAAAATCTGAATAAAGATGCCGTCCTTCAAATGGAAAACAAAAAGGATGATTTCTATGTAGTGATAGTGGAAGATAATAAGGTAGAGTTTAAAGAGATTGTTGAAGAGGTTTATGGCAATCCAGCTCCTAACTTTAAAGTTTATGCTGAATTAGCGAATTCTTCTATCGCTTCTAGTTTGAATTTAAAACAAGATACAGAACTAGAACAGACTAGTGTGAATGGACTACCTGCTTATTTGACTAGTTATGATGGAGATTTAAATGGGACTCTCGTTCATTATAAACTAGCTTGTATAGAAGGAAAAGATAGATACTATCAAATAGTGAGCTGGACTACTATGGTTAAAAAGAAGAAATATGAGAGCGTGATGACTTCAATGCTTGAATCCTTTAAAGAAAAGAAATAATTATAGAGTAAGGCTCTTGTCAGTAGGTAAGAGCTTTTTTCATTAAAGAATGTATTACCCGCAGCCCTAGATCATATAGTCTAGGGCTTTTTTGTTACTATATTTTAAGCCCCCTCTTCAAGAGTGCGACAAGACCTCTTCAATATTGCTTCAAGAAAGAGGTGCTCAGATAGAGCAATCTTGGAGAAATGTTGAAGCGGTGTTGAAGAAGTAGGCATAAAGGCTTGCTATTACTGGGATACAGAAGTGTTTTGGCTTTAGAAAGATAATAGTGGTAATTTACTTTACTTGCTGGTATATAATTGTTTGTGAGGATAATTGCTCAATATGAGAATAAAAAAAGTACATCTGTTTTTCTTCGAAACAAGATAATAGCCATATAATAAGGGACTTTTCTTCTAAAAAAGCATACCTATATAAGTAGATCAACTACAAAAAAGTAGATAAAACACCTTTATATAGGATAAAGTAACATTTAGAAGTAGACAGAAAGGGCATAAGAAGGCATATTCTCAATTATTACATATATATAATAGAGTACAATATTAAGTACTGCTCTTTACGTATATATAGTATAGAGACGCCATAACGCTATAACCTTTAAAAAAAGATAAAAAAACTTTCGATCGTAAAAGGTGGTATAATAATGAGTTATGAAATACTTTTTAAAAACCTTTAAAAAAAGACAAAGATAAGTTTGGAAGTAAGGGAAAAGATACTATTTTTGCATCCGCATTAGAGAAGTAATAACGACTCTAGAGGCAGACGATCATAAACAAAAATTGAAGCAAGAGCGACTAAAAAATAAGCTTTAAAAAATTTACAAAAATAAATTTGGATAAGTAAAAAATAAGGTAGTATCTTTGCAGTCCGCTTCAGTAAAAACGGGAGTTGAGTGAAAAAATAAAGAAAAATATTTTCTAGAAAAGTTTTGCTAATTCAAAATAAGTTTTTACTTTTGCACTCGCTTTGAAAAACAAGTGAGACTTAGAAATAAGAAGACAACGTTCATAAACATATTGGATTGACAGCATACAAATAAGAGAGTAAGGCAAATCGCAAGATTTGGAATTATACTTTTTTAATTTACGAAATTAAAAATATACGATGAAGAGTTTGATCCTGGCTCAGGATGAACGCTAGCGGCAGGCCTAACACATGCAAGTCGAGGGGTAGAAAGAGCTTGCTTTTTTGAGACCGGCGCACGGGTGAGTAACGCGTATGCAACCTACCTTATACAGGGGAATAGCCCGAAGAAATTCGGATTAATGCTCCATGGTTTATCGATATGGCATCGTATTGATAATAAAGATTTATCGGTATAAGATGGGCATGCGTATCATTAGCTAGTTGGTGTGGTAACGGCATACCAAGGCAACGATGATTAGGGGTCCTGAGAGGGAGATCCCCCACACTGGTACTGAGACACGGACCAGACTCCTACGGGAGGCAGCAGTGAGGAATATTGGTCAATGGAGGCAACTCTGAACCAGCCATGCCGCGTGCAGGATGACGGTCCTATGGATTGTAAACTGCTTTTGTACAGGAAGAAACCTCCCTACGAGTAGGGACTTGACGGTACTGTAAGAATAAGGATCGGCTAACTCCGTGCCAGCAGCCGCGGTAATACGGAGGATCCGAGCGTTATCCGGAATTATTGGGTTTAAAGGGTTCGTAGGCGGCTTTATAAGTCAGTGGTGAAATTTCCTAGCTTAACTAAGACACTGCCATTGATACTGCTTAACTTGAATAGTATGGAAGTAACTAGAATATGTAGTGTAGCGGTGAAATGCTTAGATATTACATGGAATACCAATTGCGAAGGCAGGTTACTACGTATTTATTGACGCTGATGAACGAAAGCGTGGGGAGCGAACAGGATTAGATACCCTGGTAGTCCACGCCGTAAACGATGGATACTAGCTGTTCGGTTTTCGGACTGAGTGGCTAAGCGAAAGTGATAAGTATCCCACCTGGGGAGTACGTTCGCAAGAATGAAACTCAAAGGAATTGACGGGGGCCCGCACAAGCGGTGGAGCATGTGGTTTAATTCGATGATACGCGAGGAACCTTACCAGGGCTTAAATGTAGATTGACAGATTTGGAAACAGATTTTTCTTCGGACAATTTACAAGGTGCTGCATGGTTGTCGTCAGCTCGTGCCGTGAGGTGTCAGGTTAAGTCCTATAACGAGCGCAACCCCTATTGTTAGTTACCAGCGCGTTAAGGCGGGGACTCTAGCAAGACTGCCGGTGCAAACCGTGAGGAAGGTGGGGATGACGTCAAATCATCACGGCCCTTACGTCCTGGGCTACACACGTGCTACAATGGCAAGTACAGAAAGCAGCTACCTGGCAACAGGATGCGAATCTCCAAAGCTTGTCTCAGTTCGGATTGGAGTCTGCAACTCGACTCTATGAAGCTGGAATCGCTAGTAATCGGATATCAGCCATGATCCGGTGAATACGTTCCCGGGCCTTGTACACACCGCCCGTCAAGCCATGGAAGCTGGGGGTACCTGAAGTCGGTGACCGCAAGGAGCTGCCTAGGGTAAAACTAGTAACTAGGGCTAAGTCGTAACAAGGTAGCCGTACCGGAAGGTGCGGCTGGAACACCTCCTTTCTAGAGAATAATTATAGAAGTATGATACTTTACTCTCGCTGTTAATACCAAAAAAAGAATAAAGAATTAAGTAATACAGAGTCTCGTAGCTCAGCTGGTTAGAGTACTACACTGATAATGTAGGGGTCGGCAGTTCGAGTCTGCCCGGGACTACTAAATTACTAATTCAAAGGAAATACTAGAGGTTAAACTAACCGCCCAAAAGTTACTGTTAACTGTAAGCTGTTAACCAAACACTAGATATGGGGGATTAGCTCAGCTGGCTAGAGCGCCTGCCTTGCACGCAGGAGGTCATCGGTTCGACTCCGATATTCTCCACTACGGCATAATATCAAAGCTGGTTTAATTATCAGTGGCGATTCGCCACAAGTTCATTGACATATTGATAAAACTTAACTAACAAAACAGTTAGAAAGAATAAAAAAGATATAGAAATATATAGAAAGTACGATTCGAAAGAATTGTAAGCACATAAGCAAAATAAGGGCGTATGGGGAATGCCTAGGCTCTCAGAGGCGAAGAAGGACGTGATAAGCTGCGAAAAGCTACGGGGATTGGCACACACGAATTGATCCGTAGATATCCGAATGGGGCAACCCAGTATGTTGAAGACATACTATCCAATATGGAGGCGAACCCGCTGAACTGAAACATCTAAGTAGGCGGAGGAGAAGAAAACAAAAGTGATTCCGTAAGTAGTGGCGAGCGAACGCGGAAAAGCCCAAACCAAAGTTGTTACGGCAATTTTGGGGTTGTAGGACCACGAGATTTCTTGCGGATTTAATTAGAATTACCTGGAAAGGTAAACCAAAGAGGGTGATAGTCCCGTATAAGTAAGAGAAGATAAGAATAGTGGTATCCTGAGTAGGTCGGGGCACGTGAAACCTTGATTGAAACTGGCGGGACCATCCGCTAAGGCTAAATACTCCTGAGAGACCGATAGTGAACCAGTACCGTGAGGGAAAGGTGAAAAGAACCGTGAATAACGGAGTGAAACAGATCCTGAAACCATACGCCTACAAGCGGTCGGAGCCCCTTTGTGGGGTGACGGCGTGCCTTTTGCATAATGAGCCTACGAGTTACCGTTGCTGGCAAGGATAAGTGATTAAGTCATGGATCCGTAGCGAAAGCGAGTCTTAATAGGGCGCTTAAGTCAGTAGTGGTAGACGCGAAACCGTGTGATCTACCCATGGGCAGGTTGAAGTTTAGGTAACACTAAATGGAGGACCGAACCGTTTAACGCTGAAAAGTTTTCGGATGACCTGTGGGTAGGGGTGAAAGGCCAATCAAACTCGGAAATAGCTCGTACTCCCCGAAATGCATTTAGGTGCAGCGATGATCGATAGTTACTTAGAGGTAGAGCTACTGATTGGATGCGGGGGCTTCACCGCCTACCAATTCCTGACAAACTCCGAATGCTAAGTAATGATAGTCATCAGTGAGGGCATGGGTGCTAAGGTCCATGTCCGAGAGGGAAAGAACCCAGACCATCAGCTAAGGTCCCCAAATGTATGCTAAGTTGAAAAAACGCGGTTTGATTGCCCAGACAGCTAGGATGTTGGCTTGGAAGCAGCCATTCATTTAAAGAGTGCGTAACAGCTCACTAGTCGAGCGATCGAGCATGGATAATAATCGGGCATAAGTATACTACCGAAGCTATGGATTTGCGCATTTAGTTGCGTGAGTGGTAGGGGAGCATTCTAACGGCGCAGAAGGTGATTTGTGAGAATTGCTGGAGCTTTTAGAAAAGAAAATGTAGGCATAAGTAACGATAAGGGGTGCGAGAAACACCCCCGCCGTAAGACTAAGGTTTCCTCAGCTATGCTAATCAGCTGAGGGTTAGTCGGGACCTAAGGCACACCCGAAGGGGGACGTCGATGGCCAACGGGTTAATATTCCCGTACTACTGATAATTGTGATGGAGTGACACAGTGATGAAAGCACCGCGAACTGACGGAATAGTTCGTTGAAGCACGTACCTATAGGTTTGATAGTAAAATGCGTCAGACTTGGAGAAATGCGATAGTACTTTGAGTCTTCGGACAACGAGATAGTGTGCCTAAGGGCTGTCAAGAAAAGCTTCTAAACTTAGATTATTAGTACCCGTACCGTAAACCGACACAGGTAGTCGAGGAGAGTATCCTAAGGCGCTCGAGAGATTCATGGCTAAGGAACTAGGCAAAATAGACCTGTAACTTCGGGAGAAAGGTCGCCAGCGCAAGCTGGCCGCAGTGAAAAGGTCCAGGCGACTGTTTATCAAAAACACAGGGCTCTGCAAAATCGTAAGATGACGTATAGGGCCTGACACCTGCCCGGTGCTGGAAGGTTAAGAGGAGATGTTATCTTCGGAGAAGCATTGAATTGAAGCCCCAGTAAACGGCGGCCGTAACTATAACGGTCCTAAGGTAGCGAAATTCCTTGTCGGGTAAGTTCCGACCTGCACGAATGGTGTAACGATCTGGACACTGTCTCAGCCATGAGCTCGGTGAAATTGTAGTATCGGTGAAGATGCCGATTACCCGCAGTGGGACGAAAAGACCCTGTGCACCTTTACTATAGCTTAGTATTGTTCTTGGATAAGTGATGTGTAGGATAGGTGGGAGACTGTGAAATGGCGTCGCTAGGCGTTGTGGAGTCATTGTTGAAATACCACCCTTTGCTTATTTGAGATCTAACTCCGCGATGCGGAGGACATTGCTTGGTGGGTAGTTTGACTGGGGTGGTCGCCTCCAAAAGAGTAACGGAGGCTTCTAAAGGTTCCCTCAGCACGCTTGGTAACCGTGCGTAGAGTGCAATGGTATAAGGGAGCTTGACTGAAAGACTAACAAGTCGAACAGGTACGAAAGTAGAGCATAGTGATCCGGTGGTTCCGCATGGAAGGGCCATCGCTCAAAGGATAAAAGGTACGCCGGGGATAACAGGCTGATCTCCCCCAAGAGCTCATATCGACGGGGGGGTTTGGCACCTCGATGTCGGCTCGTCACATCCTGGGGCTGGAGAAGGTCCCAAGGGTTGGGCTGTTCGCCCATTAAAGTGGCACGCGAGCTGGGTTCAGAACGTCGTGAGACAGTTCGGTCTCTATCTACTGTGGGCGTTAGAAATTTGAGTGGATCTGATTCTAGTACGAGAGGACCGAATTGGACCAACCTCTAGTGCATCTGTTGTCTCGCCAGGGGCATCGCAGAGTAGCTACGTTGGGAAGGGATAAGCGCTGAAAGCATATAAGTGCGAAACCCACCACAAGATGAGATTTCTTTAAAGGGTCGTTGGAGATTACAACGTTGATAGGCTATAGATGTAAAGACAGTAATGTCAAAGTCGAGTAGTACTAATAACCCGTAAGCTTATGTGAATCTCCCCTTGTTAATTCAAGGGGAGGGCAACTTTCTAAAGTATAGTTAAGTTAAAAATATCAATATAGTTAAAAATATTAGTTACGCTAATTGTGTAACAACCGATTTAAGGTGGTTATTGCAGCGGGGCTCACCTCTTCCCATTTCGAACAGAGAAGTTAAGCCCGCTAGCGCAGATGGTACTGCTAACCAGTGGGAGAGTATGTCGCCGCCTTTCTTTATAGAATCCCCAATCTCGTATGAGGTTGGGGATTTTTTTGTTTGTATATTATTCCTTTTAAAAGAACTTATAAAAAAGTAATCTTTTTTTGTAACGTTTCATTCTATTTTATACTTACTATGTATATTATAACCCTATAAATACTATATAATTATGAAGCGTGTATTTTCTTTTATTTTATTATTTGTTTTAGTTAGTTTTCAGTGTATTGCCCAAGATATTAATGTATCAGAGAAAAGTTTATTATGGGAAGTTTCTGGAAAGGGCTTGAACAAGCCTTCTTATGTTTTAGGTACATTTCACATTTTGTGCAAGGATGAATTAATTATTAGTGACAAAGTTCAAAAAGCTTTAGATAGCGCAGAGCAATTAACTTTAGAGGTTAACTTTAGTGATCCTGTTGAATTGGCATATATGCAAAAAATGTTTGTTTCAGAGCAATCTTTATCTTCTCAATTGTCCCAGGAAGAGTTAGCTGAGTTTGGGGCTATTCTGAAGGAAGAATATAATTTAGAACTAGAGCAAGTAAATAACTTTTCAACTATAGCTTTAGTTGGATTAATGATGTCTAAGTTAGTGTCATGTGAAGTTAAAGGATATGATTTAGAACTTTTTGAGAAAGCATTGCAAGCTAATAAATCAATAATTGGTTTAGAATATTTCATTGATCAACAGAAAGTGATGGAAAGTATGTATTCTCCTAAAGAATTGGTCAATCAATTTAAAGAAGTTAACGCATATAAGGAGAATTATAACGAGATGAAGCAATCTTTCTTAGATTAGGATATTGAAGCATTGTATGAGTTTGGAACAGACCCTAAGTTTGTACCAATTGAGTTTAAGAAAGACTTATTAGATAATAGAAATATTAAATGGGTAGCTAAGATGCCAGAAATAATGAAGGAGAAGTCAACAGTATTTGCTGTAGGAAGCGCACATCTTGGTGGAGAGTATGGAGTTCTGAAGTTATTAGAAAAAGAAGGATATCAAGTAAAAGCTGTTTATAATTAGTTAAGGTGAGCAAGATTTTAGAACGAACTTTTCTAGATCAAATTGAAAAGCATAAAGGTATTTTATATAAAGTATCTAAGATGTATATGGATAACCAAGAGGATCAAAACGATTTGTATCAAGAAATTGTTTTACAATTGTGGAAGTCTTATACTCGTTTTCAAGGGCAGAGTCAATTCTCTACTTGGATGTATAGAGTGGCTTTAAATACAGCTATTACTTATTTTAAGAAAGCTAAGCAAGTAGTTGGACGAAATGAAGCTTTTGATGAGAAAATGAAAAGTATGCAATCAAGTGAAGTTGATATGGATATAGAAAGCCAAGTACACTATTTGTATAAGGCTATCTATTTATTAAATGACGTAGAGAAGGCACTCGTATTTTTGTATTTAGAAGGATTCTCTCATCAAGATATAGGAAGAAATCTTGGTATTTCTGAAGGAAATGCTAGGGTAAAACTCAATAGAACAAAAAGTAAATTACAAGAAATTATTAAAGATCAAGGCTATGAATTTAGATGATTTAAAGAAGTCATGGCAGGAACAGGAACTGCCTAATGATATAGTAGCGTCTGAGAAGCTTAATGAAAAAGTAGGTTGTTTACCATTAGACAAGATAAGAGGGAATGTCAAAAAAGAGATTTGGATACAGGTTTTGAGTATTGTTTTTATAGCTTTTACTCCTCGTTTGTTACGTATAGATGATACTAGAATAGGAGGTTTTTATCTATTCTATGGAATATTTGTACTTATTACAGGATATTATATTTTGAAGATGTATCGCTTTTATAAAACATCTGCTTCTTTGGAATTAAACAGTAGAGACAGTTTATATGATAGCTATTACAATGTTAAGTTGTATATTCAAATGTATGAGAACTTTTGTTATTCTCTTATTCCTTTTGGTATTCTATTGCTTTTAGCTGTATCTCCTTCATCTCAATTAGATCTTATTTTGGGAGGTGATTTACATGCTTTAAAGTATTTAGGAATAGTGTCTATTATTATGGTTGTTCTAATTTATTTTATTGCCAAGTATTGGATTAAAAAACTATATGGACAATACCTGAAACAGATAGAAGATACCTTAAATCAGTTTAAGGAACAAGAATAAAAAAATCCCGATTACTATCGGGATTTTTGTTTGTATTAAGCTATATAAACTTCATCTTTTGAATTCTAACAGCATTAAGGATTGCTAGTAAGGCAACTCCTACATCTGCGAATACAGCTTCCCACATCGTAGCTACTCCACCTGCACCTAGTATAAGTACTATGACTTTAACCACTAAGGCTAGTGTAATATTCTGAATGACTATTTTACGTGTTTCTTTACCTATATGCATTGCAGTAGCAATCTTAGAAGGTTGGTCAGTCTGTATCACGACATCAGCTGTTTCTATAGCTGCATCACTTCCTAATCCTCCCATTGCAATACCTACATCACTTAGCGCAAGTACAGGTGCATCATTTATTCCATCTCCTACGAATGCGATAGACATATTAGGATGTTCTTTTTTAAGCTTTTCTACTTGCTCTACCTTACCTTCAGGTAGCAAACCTCCTAATGCTAGATCTATATTGGTTTCTTTGGCTACTTTTTGAGTGATAGTATTTTTATCACCGCTTAGCATTACAGTTTTCTTCACTCCAAGAGATTTCATCAGCTTGATTGCATCCTTAGAGTCAACTTTAATCTGATCAGCAATTGTTATATATCCACTGTATTCTTTATTTATAGCAACGATAACGATACTTTCTACGATATCATCTATCGCTGTTGGGTAATTAATGTTATAGTGCTTTAAAAGAGCTGTATTACCAACTAGTACTTCTTTGCCATCTACTTTACCCATTAATCCTTTTCCAGATATCTCATGTACCTCTTCTGCAGTTTTGGAAGTAGGATAAGCTTCTACAATTGCCTTCGCAATAGGGTGTGTAGATTGTTTTTCAATAGCTGACACAATACTTACAAATTCTGTCTGTTCAATTGTAGTTTCTACTTTTTGAACTTTAAAAACTCCTTCTGTAAGTGTACCTGTTTTATCCATTACTACGATGTCTAATTTAGCCATTAGTTCTAAGTAATTTGATCCTTTAAACAAGATACCGTTTCTAGAAGCAGCCCCGATTCCTCCAAAGTATCCTAATGGAACGGAGATTACTAAAGCACAAGGACAAGAAATTACTAAGAATACTAGTGCACGCTCTAACCATGTTTTAAACTCATATCCTTCTCCTAATACAAAATAAGGGATAATCGTCAAAGCTACAGCTAGAAAGAATACGATAGGAGTATATACTTTAGCAAATTTTCTAATATAAAGTTCTGTTGTAGCCTTTCGAGCACTTGCTTCCTGTACCATTTGAAGGATTTTAGCAAGAGAACTATCTTGATATAACTTTGTTGTTTTAACCTCGATTACATTCTGTAAGTTAATCATCCCAGTAAGAACAGTTTCTCCTTTCTCGTAAGTACTTGGCTTACTTTCACCTGTTAAGGCAGAAGTATTAAAGCTACCTTTGTCCGTTAATAGCTCTCCATCTAATGGAATCTTTTCACCTACTTTTACTTGGATAATCTCTCCGATACTTACTTGTTCTGGATTGACAACAGTGTATTCATTGTTTCTAAATACTGTTGCTTCATTAGGGCGTATGTCTAGTAGAGCCTTGATATTACCTTTAGCTTTATTTACAGCGCTCTCTTGGAATATTTCACCGATGGTATAGAATATCATTACAGCTACTCCTTCAGGGTATTCACCTATAAAGAAAGCACCTAGCGTAGCTACTCCCATTAATGAGAACTCATTA
The DNA here is from genome assembly GCF_001865835.1 of Myroides sp. ZB35. Classification (NCBI taxonomy): domain Bacteria; kingdom Pseudomonadati; phylum Bacteroidota; class Flavobacteriia; order Flavobacteriales; family Flavobacteriaceae; genus Myroides; species Myroides sp. ZB35. The sequence continues at coordinate 2,016,360 of NZ_CP017769.1, forward strand.
AAGAAATCTCCTTTGCCTCCTAACTTCACAGCTTCTTTTAGAACAGGGAATGCTACTGGTAGATAAGCGACGATATACCAAGATAACCTCAGTGTATTATTGTTGATAAACCAATCTGCTTTTATAATATTAGCAAGAAAGACTCCTATAAAAAACATAACTAAACTGAAGCCAACAAAGAGCTTCGTGTTTTCTCCTCCGTGGCTGTGGTCATGATCATGGTCGTGTCCATGATTATGATCACTATGGTTATGCGAGTGATTATGATTTGAATGTTCTTGACACATAATTTGATGATTTTTTGTTTTTGTTTAAAGCAAATGTACCACCTTATAATCATTATAAATAATGTCAAGCCATGTTTGCAATGCTGTTGCATTGCTTACTTATCTACGTAATTCTTTTTAAATAAGTACATTAAAGGGAAGCTACGACAGCACATCCACACTCCGAAAGCAATCCACACACTGTATAATTTGAAATCTAAATAATCAAACAGTAATAGAGTAGGGATGAACCCACAGAAGGTAGCAAACAGTAAATTATTGCGAAGTACTTTAGCATCTCCCATTCCCTTAAAGATTCCATCAAAGATATAAGCAAGAGAGTTGATAGGTTGCATAAAGAGAACTAACCAAAACACGCTTATAAATACCTTGATAACTTCAGGATCTTGATTGAAGAGTAAGCCGATTTGTCTATAAAAAATCGCACAGATAGCGATTAAGATCAGTGAAATAATAATAGCGTATTTACTGATACTCTTAGAGAGTGACCACATCGTCTGGTAGTTTTTTTCACCTGCTAGCCTTCCTGACATTGCATTACCAGCACTTGCATAGCCATCTATAAAGAAAGAGAAGAATAACCAGATATTCATCAGTATACTTTGTGCTGCGATGTAACTCTTGCCATAACCTGTGGCATAAGCATTAGCTAAATATATAGCTACATTAAGTGTTGCTGTACGAATAATAAAGTTAAAGCTCATAATGATTAATGGCTTTAGTGAAGGGTTAATCGTTCTTCTTACTTTTAGGTTAAAAGGAGTATGCTTAAAGAAGTAATAGAATGCCATAAGTAACATAATCGTCTGTGCAATCACACTAGCATAAGCTGCCCCTTTGATATGCATAGCGGGCAATATCCCCTCTATACCAAAGACAAAGTAGTACGTTAATACAACATTGATAATAGCTCCAGTTAAGCTACATTTCATTGCCCACATTGTATTCTGTAATCCCCTAAAAACCCCATATAGAGCGAAGGTAATTAGAGTAAGCGGAAATCCCCAAGCACGTATTAAGTAATATTCTTTAGCATAGGTTAGTAATAAGCCTTCTGCATTATAAGCGATAAAGATTTCGTGTACGAAGAAAGTAGTGAATATGAATAGCAGAACACTAAGACAAAAGTTAAACAGTATAGCCTGTGGTACTAGGGTCTTTACAGCGAATATTCTATTGGCTCCTAGATGTTGAGATACGGTAGCAGATATAGAAGTTTTAGTTTGTGCTACGATCCATATTATCGCAGATAGAAAAGAACCTACTAAGCCTACAGCACCTAATGCCTCTACACTATTTTCTTTTACATTACCGATGATGGCGATGTCAGTTAGAGAAATTAAAGACTCTGATACCCCTGCAAAAATAGCGGGTATAGCTAGTTTATTAATTTCTTTAAAACTGATTGTAGTTTGCATATCTTATTGTTTTCAATAAAGTTGCAAAGGTCGGTTAAATAATAGACAATAAAAAACCAGCCTCCTATGCAGTACATAGAAGGCTGGTAAAAAAAAATGTCTCATTAAATAATTAAAAACGCATTCCTACACCAAAACCAATTAACATTGGATCTAATTTTACTTTTGCAGGAATATTTAACTGATCAACACCTGTTACACCTGGAGCCACTAAGTTAGTAGCATCAACAGTAACATCTGTTTTTAAGAATAACTTTTTGAAGTCAACGTTGATAAAGAATTTCTCTGTTAAATCAATATCAAAACCGAATTGGTAACCCCAACCAAATTTGTTGTCATATTTTATATCTTTCGCTACACCAGATTTTTCGTTATAGAAAATAGTGTAGTTTACCCCAACCCCAACATAAGGTTTAAATACTTCACCAAATTTGTGGTGGTATTGGAACATTAATGTAGGAGGTAATAAGTATACACTTCCTAAATCTACGTTAGCTGTGCTAGGCCCTTGAGTAATTGGGTTGTCTAAACTTGACCCAATAGTTCCTACAGTATGTCTAGTAGTACCTAAGATTAACTCAGCAGCTAAGTTTTCTGTAAAGAAGTAAGTGAAATCTAATTCAGGAATAAAGTTGTTATTTACATCGATTTGTCCACCGATGATTCCGATATCTGCTCTGTTATGAGGAATAACACCTACTCCACGTAGACGCATTTGCCATTTATAATCTTGTTTCTCAGGTGCACTAGTCGTTTCTTGTGCGAATGTAGAACCGCTTACGAATAATGCAGCTCCTAAAATTGAAAGTAGTAACTTTTTCATAATTGAGATTTTAAATTTCTAGAGTAAAATTACTGTTAAATTTATATCTGAAATATGACTTTTATCATTTATATACTTTTTGTTGTAAAAAAAGTTTAAATATTAGCTAAATTTATAAAATATAATTTATTAAACTAAGTAGATTAGCTTCTAAATATAATATGTTTTGATATATCTATGGTTTAATTTATGTATTTGTGTGATTAATCTGTTAAAAATATAAAAATTATGAAAACATTAGTTGTAGGTGCTTCTTTAAAAGAAGAAAGGTATTCTAATAAAGCAATAAAGATGCTTAGAGAATATGGACATGAGGTAATAGCCCATGGACTAAGAGAAGGAATGGTAGAGGATGTCAATATCCATACTAAATGGTACACAGGAGAAGATATCGATACAGTGACCTTATATCTTAATCCTGCAAGGCAAGTAGAGTACTACGATGAGATTATTAAACTAAAGCCTAGACGTGTAATCTTTAATCCGGGTACGGAGAATAATGAGTTTGTTCAGAAACTATCTGATGCTGGTATTAAGTCTGAAGAAGCCTGTACATTAGTACTACTACGTACTGAGCAGTTCTAGGGATAAAACAATAAAGGTCTTATGAATGCATAAGACCTTTATTGTTTTAATTTATTTTGTTTAATGCTTTGCTTTGACTAGTGCAGAGTAATAATAGTACTGTGATTAATCCATTGACAAGTATTAGCTCATTGTCAAAAACATATCCACCTAATAAAGTAGCAGAGTTGTTACTCAACCATAACGTCAAAAACGGCGCTAGTATACATATAATAGGTACTAACTTATCTTTGACAGTTCTATTATTAAATAGAATGGCGAAGGCAAAAAGGCCTAATAGCGGTCCGTATGTATAAGAGGCTATCTTGAAAATCATACTTACTACAGAGGCATCGTTAATAGCATTGAATAATATAATCACTAAGAACATTAATAAAGAGAACACTAGGTGTACTACCTTTCTCTTCCATACATTAGACGCATCGTCTTTCTTCTTATCCATGTGCAAGAAGTCTATACAGAATGAGGTAGTCAATGCCGTCAGAGCAGAGTCTGTAGTAGCAAATGTAGCCGCTGTCAACCCTAATAAGAATATGATAGCAGGTACTATATTTAGATAGTTAAAAGCAATCTCTGGGAATAGTAAATCTGTTCTAGGCTTACCAGTAGCTAGATCTAGTGGTACTTGGATGCCGTTCTTCTCTGCGTAGATGTATAATAATGCTCCTACACCTAAGAAGAATAGGTTAATCACCACAAAGATAGCTGTGAAAGAATACATGTTTTTTTGTGCTTCTTTGATGTTCTTACAGCTTAGATTTTTTTGCATAAGATCTTGATCTAATCCTACCATCGCTAGCGTTACAAATATTCCTCCTATAAACTGCTTTAAGAAATGGTATCTAGAAGAGATGAAATCCTCAAAGAAGAATATCTTAGAATAATTGCTGTTTTTTATGGTTTCGAAGGCTTCTACGGCCGAAAGGTCTAGACTGTGACAGATAAAAATGATGGTAAAGATAACAGAGGCAACTAAGAAGAAGGTCTGTAACGTATCTGTAACGATAATGGTTTTTAACCCACCTTTATAAGTATAAGCATAGATCAGTAATAGGGCGATCAGTACTGTAGCAAAGAAAGGTATTCCGAAATAATCGAATACATATCGCTGTAATACGATAACGACTAGGTATAGTCTAAATGCAGAACCAATCGTTCTACTCAACAAAAATATAGAAGCCGCAGACTTATAACTATAATGCCCAAGCTTCTTCTCTATATAGGTATAGATAGAGACTAAGTTATACTTATAATATAAAGGAAGTAAAACAGAGGCAGTTAATAGAAAACCGACAGCATTACCTAAAACAAATTGAAAATACTTAAACTGTTCACCGTTAGGAGAGCCTACTTCTCCTGGCACGGATATAAAGGTTACCCCTGATAAGGCTGTCCCTATCATCCCAAAAGCGACTAAATACCATTTAGCATTTTTATTAGCACTAAAGAATGCGTCATTACTACTATCTTTTTTACTGATATAATGAGATATACCTATCAGTATTCCGAAGTAGATAATAATAATCGTGATAATGGTTATTGGAGTCATAATAAGTTAATTGTTTTATATGCTTAGAATCCAAAAGTAATTCTTTTTTAGAAATATCAACTATTGCTTTTACAGCTATCAATTATAGAATAGGGCGAGTGCATAAGTCTAGTAGTAGTTTAGAGGAGTAGAGTTATTTATTAGTTTATTTTTTATCTTTGCAGTTATGGAATTTCCTTCAAAATTATTAGAAAAAGCAGTCGAAGAAGTATCACAATTGCCTGGGATAGGTAAGCGTACCGCATTACGACTAATGTTACATATATTAAAACAACCAGAGGAACAAACTCTACACTTAGCAGAAGCCCTATTAAAGCTTAGAAAAGATATTATCTTCTGCAAGAGTTGTTTTAATATATCAGATACAGAGCTATGTGATATCTGTGCTAACGAAGCACGCGATCACCAGACGATATGTGTCGTAGAAGATGTACGCGATGTAATGGCGTTAGAGAATACTCAGATATTTAAAGGAATATACCATGTGCTAGGAGGTAAGATTTCTCCTATAGATGGTATCGGACCTAGCCAGTTAAATATTCAATCTCTAGTAGAAAAGGTAAAAGCAGGGGAGGTAAAAGAAATCATCTTTGCGTTGAGTTCTACTATGGAGGGAGATACGACCAACTTTTATATCTATAAACAGATAAAAGATACGGGTGTCATCACCTCTACTATCGCTAGAGGTATAGCAGTAGGGGATGAGTTAGAGTATGCAGATGAAGTGACCTTAGGTAGAAGTTTAGTACACCGTGTACCTTTTGAGAATGCATTTAAGGCTGTATAGTAGTACAATTTTTAAAAGTTAATCATAGAAGAGTAATTAGTAATTCATACCAATTACTCTTTTTTTATGGATTTAAGTCTGAGATACACGTTGTCTCGTTTAGAAAAGTTTTTTTAGAGCATAGATACATTGAGATTAGTAAGTAATAATATACTTTATCCTAACTTTATATAGGTTGTTTTGTAGATCATAAGATTATAAAAACAAGTGTACAGTTAAAAGCAGGATTATAAACAAGATCTGTACAGCTATAGTAGGACGTGACCCTATTTTTCAGGCAGTGGTCGCATAGTGGTCGGCTTGTGGTCGCATAATGGTCGCATAGTTTTGGCTATTTTTAATGCGACCACTATGCGATCATTACCCTATAAGTATGGTAGAATATAAAGTAGCTTTGTAATGATGTGTATAATGGTAGAGTAATAAATTGTATTATAATAAGATAGTATGAAAGGCTTGTTTATGATAGCTGTATTGGCTTTCTAGCTTATAAATAGACTCATAACCTTAAATTAGAATGTTTTTATATAGAGGTTTTAACACTAAATTAATTGTTAGGCTTGTCTAATTTTGTAATTTTACACATCTAAAGAAAATTGTAATGAATTTATCAGAACTAGCTAAAGGAGAAAAAGCTACTATACAAGGTATAAAGCGAGGATGTCCTGTGGAGGTACATCAGCGTTTCTTAGACTTAGGGTTTGTTCCTGGTGCTGAAATATATATCCATAATATCAGCCCACTAAAGGATCCTGTAGCTTATTCTATCTATAATACTATCATTTCGTTGAGAAAAGAGGATGCAGAGATGGTATTAGTGACTTTAGCTAATTAAATTATAAAAGAAGGGAAAAAAATTATGGCGCAATCAGCCTGTGATATTTGTGATCTTAATGCAACAGCAGAATTAAAAAAACTAGGGGAGTCATCTGGTAAGTTTGATTATACTATCGCTCTAGCAGGAAATCCAAATACAGGTAAGAGCACAATCTTCAATGCTCTTACTGGTCTAAAACAACATACTGGAAACTGGCCAGGAAAAACAGTTACACGTGCAGAAGGAAACTTTCAGTTTAAGGATAGTAAGTATAAGATAATCGACCTTCCGGGTACTTACTCACTGATGTCTACTTCTGAAGATGAAGAGGTAGCACGAGATTTTATTTTATTTGGTCGCCCTAATGTCACTGTAGTAGTGGTAGATGCTGGTCGACTAGAACGTCATCTTAGCTTAGTAGTACAGATACAGGAGATTACGAATAAGGTGGTGGTGTGTCTGAATCTGATGGATGAGGCTCAGCGCCATGGTGTAGAAATAGACGTGAGAGGGTTATCTCGTGATCTAGGAGTACCTGTGATCCCTACTTCTGCAAGAAGAAAAGAAGGTATTACAGACTTATTAGTAGCAATAGATCAAGTAGCAACAGGTAAATATGTGCCTGAGCATAAGACAATATCTGGTATATCTGGAGAATCTCATGAGGCAGTACAGCAGGTAGCTTCTAAGTTATTAGCTATAGATGCGGATTTGCCTAGTCCGTCATGGCTAGCGATGAGATTGATACAACAAGATACTACTATTCAGTCCGCTTTAGTGAACCAAACGTTATCTACTAAAGTCAATAATGAAAATATAAAAGAGGTGATAACGTTAGCAGCTCATTATCATGAGAAGCTAGGATTAGACTATTCTGATAATGTGGCTGGGGCTATCTTCACTCAAGTATCGAAGACAGTGAAGAGCACTGTAAAATCAGATATGAATCAGCGCGCGTTCAGAGTAGATCGAATGATCGATAATGTAGTGACGAGTAAGCGATTTGGCTTTCCTATTATGTTATTGATGCTTGGAGGTATTCTATGGCTGACTATTATCGGGTCTAACTATCCATCTAGTGCATTATCAACATTGTTATTAGAAGAGTTATATCCTATATTAAAGAGTGGAGCAGAGAGTCTTCATTTTCCATGGTGGTTATCAGGGTTTTTAGTAGATGGAGTATATCTAGCTACAGCTTGGGTTATAGCAGTAATGTTACCACCTATGGCTATATTCTTCCCTCTGTTTACCTTATTAGAAGATTTTGGGTATCTACCAAGAGTAGCATTTAACCTAGATCGACTTTTTAAAGGGGCAGGAGCACATGGTAAGCAAGCTTTGACAATGAGTATGGGATTCGGATGTAATGCTGCTGGAGTGGTCTCTACTCGTATTATTAATAGTCCTCGAGAAAAGCTAATCGCTATCATTACGAATAACTTTTCGCTGTGTAATGGTCGTTGGCCTACACAGATATTGATGGCAAGTATCTTTATCGGAGCCTTAGTACCATCGTATTTGTCTAATACTATCTCTACGCTTGCAGTAGTGGGAATCGTGGTATTAGGAATAGGATTTACATTCTTTACTTCATGGATGCTGTCTAAGACTATGCTAAAAGGGCAGGCTTCTTTCTTTACCTTAGAATTGCCTCCTTATAGACCGCCGAGAGTATTACAGACGATCTATACATCATTAATTGATAGAACACTTATTGTATTATGGAGAGCTATTGTATTTGCAGCACCTGCAGGAGCAGTTATTTGGTTGATCTGTAATATTGATATAGGAGATAAGAGTATAGCATTATGGACTATACAAGGTTTAGATCCTATCGGTATCTTCTTAGGGTTAAATGGAGTTATTCTATTAGCTTATATCGTAGCTATTCCTGCTAATGAGATTGTTATTCCTACGGTATTAATGTTGACTGCTATGGTATTAGGAGATGCTTCTATCGGTGAAGGCGCTGGTGTGATGTTTGAGGTATCGGATGGAGAGATAGCGACTATCTTGCACATGGCAGGGTGGACTACATTGACAGGAGTGAACTTGATGTTGTTCAGTTTACTGCACAATCCATGTAGTACTACGATATATACGATATATAAAGAAACGAATAGTGTGAAGTGGACTACTATAGCTTCATTATTACCAGTTCTTTTTGGAGTTATTGTGTGTTTTGTCGTAGCGCAGTTATGGTATTTATTTACCTAATTTAGTAAGAGTATAATTATATTTATTATAGTATCCCCTTCTTCATTTGATATGGAGAAGGGGATTTTCTTTATATGATTATAGAATTACTTTATTATTGGGCGAATCACGAGATTATATGATGGATAATATAGGTTCTCTTAGTGTAAGTACATATTTTATGTGAATTAACTCTTTATGTTTGTCACCTTGTATGCGAATTGTTTTATTTGACTAATGATCTTTATAGAGATAGAGGTCATTTTTTAATTTTAAAAAAATGAGCTATGAGACGAGTTTTAGTATTAGGAGCATTGCTAGTCTTTACTAGTATATATGCACAATCACCTAAGAATAGTAAACAGACAGATTATGAAGTAAGTGCTTCGGAGTTATTAGATAAAGGAGAGTATTACAAACTAACAGAAAGTCAAAGGACTAAGATTATAGAACGAAAACGTACTATCGGCAGAGAGTTTGAAGCGATAGGACGTGACCGTTCATTGTCAGGTAGAGAAAAAGGTTTAAAAAAGAGAGAGTTAGCAAGGAGTTTTAGACAGGATATTTATATTATCCTTAATGACTCTCAGAAGGTGAAGTGGGATAAGGCATCTCATCATAAGTATCAAAATAAAAGCTATAAGAATGATATAGAGCACCAGTTAGATATGTTAGAGATAGAGTATGAAAGAGATATTAAAAATATCGAAATCATCTATAAGGACAATGATTCTAAAAGAAAGATAGCAAAGAATAATAGAAAAGCGGAATATAAACAACAGAAAGCGATACTTAAGAGACAAAAAGATAAGCTATAGCATCGCTTTGTTAAGTGAGTAAGGTATAGGATACCCCCTAATAGACAATATGTTTGTTAGGGGGTATTTGTTTTTAATATATAGCTAAAAAATGTGCATAATGTACATGAATAATGTGCTGATTAGTCTGTATTGAGATTTTTATTATTCATCTGTTTAATTATGTAATGAAGTAAATCAAATATTTAGTAGATATTCTTCTTAGTTGTTTTGTATAATATAGTTGAATAATACAAGGAAAGAGGTGAATAGTTATATGGTTTACTCATAAAAAATATTCTTTCACCCATTTGATTATGGTTTTATTGGCTTTGATACGATGTGTTTGAATAGTATAAGTGTTTTTTGTAATTTATTTATTTATATGGTATAAATTTGTGTTAAAAATATAAGATAAAATATTTGTATAATATAAAGTTTTGAAAAAATGAATAGATATCTACTTGTTTTAGTATGTGCAGTATTAACTTTTTCTGCTCATATAAGTTTCGCTTCTAATCCTAAAAAAGAAGCAGCTCAATGGAAATATGATATTGAGTGTGCAGGTACAGGAAGTGAAGGAACATTCTTAGTAAAGATATGGACGTACAGTAATAAGGCTGTAATTCCTAATGAAGAAGCTAAGAAAAATGCTGTACATGGAGTTTTGTTTCGTGGTTTTGCAGCGAATGGAGTAGGGTGTGTTTCTCAACGTCCTCTTATAAAAGATGCTTCAGTTCAACATGAAAAAGCAGATTACTTCAATACTTTCTTTGGTAAAGAAAGTCCTTATTTAAAATATGCTTCTATTTCTTCTTCAGTTCCAGAAGTAATCAAGGTAAGTAAAAAAGAATACAAAGTAGGATATGTGGTATCTGTATCTAAAGATTTATTACGTAAAGACTTAGAAGTAGCAGGTATCGTTAAGAGTTTATCTGCTGGATTCTAATCAACTTATATGTACGCTGGTACTACTAATTAAAAAAATAATAGGATGATCAATAAAGTAATTCGGTTATCCGTACTATCTCTAATACTCTTAGTTCTGTCGTGTAAAAGCAAGCCTACTAATACTATGGCTAGCTTCTATACTGGTAAGACAGTAGAGTGTGTGAGTGCAGATATGTACGGTAATGAAGTAGTACAAGTATATGCTACTGGTAAGAATAGGAGTGCGGTTATCGCTGAAGCTAAAGAGATGGCTATAAAAACAGTAATGTTTCAGGGAATCGTAACGGATAAAAGAGAGTGTTCTGTAAAACCTATCGTAACTGAGCCTAATGCTGAAGAGAAGTATAAAAAGTACTTCGACAAATTCTTTAAAAAAGGAGGTAAGAATAGAAAGTATACCTCTGTAAAGAGAGCAGCATTTCAAAGTAATGTGGTTAAACACGGAATCAGTTATGAATCTTATAGTGTAGAGGTAACTGTAGCTCGCAAAGAGATAATTAAAAAACTTGAAAAAGATAAAATTGTAAAAATAAAAAGCTATGAAAAATAAATTTTTGACTATTTGTCTATGCCTTTTGAGTGTAGGAATGTTTGCACAAGCTAAGAAACCATCTTTAATGGTGGTTCCTTCTGACTCATGGTGTACAAAGAATAGAGTAATGGAAGTATATTATAACCAAGGGGTAGAAGAATATATTCCAGATTATAAATTAGCACTTTTACATTCTGATTTGATGAATGTAATTTCTAAGATTAATATTCTAATGGCAGATAGAGGATTCCCTCTTAAAGACTTATCTGCAACGATGAAAGCTATTAATAAAACTAATGCTGAGAATAACTTGATTACAAGTAAAGCTTCTGGTGCAGCATTAGCAGAAAGCCCATTAGATAGAGTAAGACGTACAGCTAAGTCTGATATTATATTAGAGGTAGATTGGACTATCAATGCTACAGGACCTAAGAAGTCTATTACTTATAACTTAAGAGCTTTAGATGCTTATACAAGTAAACAAGTAGCAGGTGCTCAAGGTACTGGAGCACCATCTTTCTCAGCTGATGTAGCTGTGTTATTAGAAGAAGCTGTATTAGTGAATATGGACAGTTTCGTTAATCAGTTACAAGCTCACTTCGATGACTTATTAACAAACGGAAGAGAGGTAACACTAGATATTTTAGTATTTGACAATGGATCAGGTGTTGATTTAGAAACTGAGTTTGATGGAACTGAGTTAACAGAGGTTATTGATAACTGGTTAGCAGAGAAAACAGTTAATCACCGTTTTAGTAAAGCAGATGCTACAGAGACAATGACTTTATATGAGAGTGTACGTATTCCTCTTTATAAAGCTAATGGTATGGCTCAGGACACCGATGGTTTTGCTCGTGAGTTAAGAACTTTCTTAAAGAAAGCACCATATAATTTAGATGCTAAATTAATCAACAGAGGATTAGGAAGAGCTGCTTTAGTAATCGGAGAGAAATAAGAGCACTATGAATAGAGTTATAGGAAAAATATCTGTAGCCTTATTGTTATTCGCGAGTTTGTTTACATATGGTCAAACAGATAAATGTGAGATATCATTAATGGCTTCTATACCTGAGCAGACAGATGGTTTATACTCTGGAGCAGAGGGACAATTAAAGACTAAGTTAAAAAGTATAGTTGCAGCTAATGGATTAGGCTCTTCAGATGGTTATGCTCAGTTCGCTATTACACCTGAGTTTAATGTAGTAGAAAAGAATATACTACCTGGCCCACCCAGATCTTTTGTATTAGACTTAGAGATGAATTTATTCATTGGTGATTCTTTTGGGCAAAAGGTATTTGCATCAACTTCAGTAAACTTAAAAGGAGTCGGTGAGAGTGAAACTAAGGCTTATATCAATGCATTTAAAAAGCTAAATGCAAAGAATAAAGATGTAGTTGCTTTTATAGAAGATAGTAAGAAGAAGATTATAGCATACTATGATGGGAATTATACTACTATAATCAAGAAAGCAGAAAGCTTAGCTAACCAAAAAAACTTTGAAGAAGCGATGTTTTTATTAACAGCGATTCCAGAGTGTAGTAAAGGTTATGATGCAGGTATGAAAGCTGCTGAAAAAGTTTATCAGTTGTATGTAGATCATGCTTGTATGGAAAACTTTAATAAGGCTAAGGCTGCATGGAATGCACAGCAAGATGCTTATGGAGCACATGAAGCTGGTCAATACTTAGTAACTATTTTCCCAGAATCTAAGTGTTATTCAGCTGCGATAGCTTTACAACGCGAGATGAAGGCACAGGTAAAAGCTGATCTAGACTTTGAAATTAAAATGTACAATGATGCAGTAAGTTTAGAGCAACAAAGAATCGAGGCATGGAAAGCTGTTGGTACTGCATTTGCTAAAAGAAAAGGAGACACTTATGTTGTCTTAAGAAGATAATACTCAAAAAAAAATACTAATATGAATAAAATAACATTTATGATTACTGCTTCATTAGTAGTATCATCAATTGCAGCTTTTGCTCAAGATAAAAAACAAGTAGCTGATGACTATATGCGTAGTTCATTATATACTATCATCGTGGATGACCACGGTATTAATGGAAATGGAAACTTAAAAGGACAAATCATTAAAGAGACATTCTTTAAAACACCTCTTCCAGAGAAGTTTAATGACCATAACTTAGATAAGTCTTTACGTTCTTTTAAACCTAGTCAATATCCAGTAACAGAAGCAGAGATTGCTGCTGTTGGAGGAAAAGAAGACTCTGGTAAGAAAAAAGGTGGGTTAGGTAAGTCTCTAGGTAAATTCGGTAAGAGTGTAGCTAGTGATAACACTGCAGGTGTGGTAGATACTACTAGTACTGATAAAGTAACAGCTCAATTTATCAAGTTCTTAGCTCAGAATAATGTTGGAGATAAGTTAGTTGCTAAATGGTTTAATGCAGGTAAATATGATGCGTCTACTCAATCTCCTTATAATATGGAGCTGATCAAAGAACGTGGATTATACAATGCTTCTGTATTTGATAAAGATATTGCTGATAAATCAACTAGAGGTAAAGCAATGTTAGAAGATGCAGGAGAGAACTTAATTTCTAATACATTCGTAGTAGGAGTACGTTTTAACTATATTAGTAAAGAAGAAATGGCTAGACAATTGTCAGCTACGACTGCTGCTGTTACTGGATTAATTGGAGGTAAAGCAGCTGCGACTACTAACTCTGCGGTACAATCAGGAGCTTCTGTTGCAGGTAAAGGATATGTGGTAAAAGCGACAGCATTCTTATTCCAATTAGATTGGACTGAGGAAGCCGCAGCTACATTCTATACAAAATACTACAATGCAAACAGCGCTGATCAGTTTATCAAATCTGGATTGTTTAAATTAAAATTAGTAGGAACAGAAACTGCTTGGGCAGATATTCAATCTACTACTTTCTCTAAAGTTTCTGAAAAAGAATTGGTAGAGCGTGCCGCTGTTCGTTCTATTGATAATGTAATTGCTAAATTACAGAAGAAATATGAGCCTTTCCGTACTAAAACTCCTCTTGCTACAACTGAGTCTGAGATTACAGCATTCATTGGTATGAAAGAAGATGTAGAGGCTGGTGATAAATTTGAAGTATTAGAGAAAACTGAAGATCCAGAAACTAAGGTTACAAAATATAAAAGAGTTACAGTTATTAAAGCTGAGAAAAATAAAATATGGGATAACCGATTCGAGGCTGATGTAGAACAAGCTGAGAATGCTGCAAATAATGCAGGTGAAGTACAAAAGATTAAAGCTACTTCATTCTCTGGTAACGCTAAGAACATTTACCCAGGTATGTTAATTAGACAAATTAATTAACATTCGAGTATTTTGTTAATATTTTTTTGCGCACAAAGTCCCTGATCTTTCAGGGGCTTTGTTTTTATAGAAAGAGCTCAAGGTTATTTATCTTGAGCTCTTTCTTGTATTATACCTTCTCCTATTTGAACAGGAGCTCCTAGGTGTTTAGGTTTTTTATTGATTAGGTTATCTAATAATACCTTTACTCTAGCGAACTTTTCTCTAAGCATGGTTTTAAAACCAAAGTTACGAGAGACATCTTGCGCATTATAAGCAACTGTTTTAAGATCAAGATGGTTAGCTATGTAGACAGCTCTTTCATTGTGAAAGGGTTGAGAGATAATTGTAAAACTATCTTGTCCAAAGATAGCTTGCATTCGATAGACAGAGTCTAATGTACGTAGTCCTGCATAATCTAGGTATATCTTTTCTTTAGGAACACCTTGTTCTATAAGGGCTTGTTCCATATCTTTAGGTTCGTTATAGTCATTGCGACTGTGGTCTCCACTCACTACGATATAATCTATTTTGCCTGCTTTATAGAGAGCTGCTGTAGCTTCTATTCTATAGGTGAAGTAGTAGTTTACATAGCCTCCTGCAAGTAATTTAGTAGTTCCGAGTACCATACCCACTTTGTTATGAGGTATTTCATGAACAGAGCTGTACAGTTGTTCTTTGGTAGTATTAGTTACTCTATAGTTTGCAAACCATATAAGGAATAAGGCGAGTAGTGCTAAGTAGAAAGTGTATTTAAAGATCTTTTTCATAGTTGTATAATAGCAATTGTTAAGATCAAATATAAAGCAAAAAACGTTAGTACTAATACCAACGTTTTTTATTCTTTTTTGAGTTTTCTGATTTACGAGAATTGCTCTGACCAGGTTTTTTTCTATAATCTTTTTTAGGAGTTTGACCATCTTTAGTAGTAGTCTCTTTCCAAGGGAAAGGATGATCCGTAACAATCTTTGGTTGTAATCTACCGAACTTACAAATAGCCTCCCAATAGGTCTTCTCAGATTTATCACAGAAAGAGATAGCTACTCCATCATTACCAGCTCTACCAGTACGCCCGATACGGTGTACAAAGGTTTCTGGGATATTCGGTAAGTCGTAGTTAATTACAACAGGTAGATTATCTATATCAATCCCTCGTGCAGCTATATCAGTAGCTACTAGTACTTTTGTTTCTTTGTTTTTAAAGCTATCTAAAGCAGCTTGTCTAGCTGTTTGTGACATATCTCCATGGAATGGCTCAGCGTTGACACCATTCTTTTTAAGTGATTCTACTACAGTATCAGCACCTGCCTTTGTACGAGTAAATACAAGTACATCAGATAACTTTTCGTTACGAATGATATGGTATAATAACTTTTTCTTGTCACCTTTCTCTACGAAGTACACTTTTTGTTTAACAGATTGTGCAGTTGAAGAAATAGGATCTACTGCTACATATTCTGGTTTTTGTAAGAATTCATGGGCTAACTCTCTAATAGGGAGTGGCATCGTAGCAGAAAATAATAAGGTTTGTCTATTAGAAGGAGTAAGTTGTATTAACTTTTTGACATCATCAATGAACCCCATATCTAACATTAAGTCAGCTTCATCTAATACTAAGAAGTGTAGATGATCTAAGTCTAAATGTTTTTGTTTGTATAGATCTAATAATCGACCAGGAGTACCAATGATAACATCTGCTCCTTTGTTTAATTGTTCTATTTGAGGTTTGATAGACATACCTCCATATAGTGTGATATACGTCACATTAGTATACTTAGCGTATTTTTCGAAGTTATCGCCTATCTGAACAGCTAGTTCACGAGTAGGAGTTACGATCAGTACTTTAGCTTTCTTTGCTTTTTTAGTATTTCCAAGTTTGTGTAAATAGTGAATAATAGGCATTGCAAAGGCAGCTGTTTTACCTGTACCAGTTTGTGCACATCCTATCAAATCCTTTTCAGCTAAGATAAAAGGGATTGCTTTTTGTTGAATAGGAGTAGGTTCTTTGTAACCTAGCTCATCTATGGCACGTAATATATTCTTATTTAATTGTAAGTCTTCGAATGTCATATACTTCATCTATTTATGGATACAAAGGTACTTTATTTTATTTTTATTACACGAAGTGCTATTGATAAGCTTTTTCTTTTTGCATTGTATGTAGAGGAATGCTCTTTATTGTCAGTATGTATAGTAACTAGTCTATTTTCTAAGCATCTATTTTTCGTATTAATAAAAAAATGATTAAATTGTAATGTAAATTACTTTATTATGGTCAGACAACTTGAAAAAATATACTATCCTGCAGCAATTATTATGATTGTCATAGTTATATATGCAGCTATTCAGGATATGATTTATCTATTATTATTTATACCTGTATTACTACTTTTAGCAATGATTAAGGTCTACACCACTAATCAGCGTTTAAAATATGCAGGGATAACCACAACAGCTAAAATAGTACAATATGAATCATACCTAAACTTCGATGAAGACCTAGCTACTAGCCGTAGAGGAGATGTGAAAAAAGAGATTCTTATCGTAGAGTTCACTACTAAAGACAACAAAATAGTGCGTGGTAAACCTATGCAGTATAAATTGAATAAACCAGAACTAGAAGATACTGACTTCGAGTACCCTTATAATGAAAAATACATAGCTCTACGAGACTATAACCCTGTAGGAGAAGAGTTCGATATTACTTACGATAGAGATAGACCTGATACTTTTACAGCAAAACAGTTTGTAATGGAAGATTTAGGATGGATGCTTAAGTTTATCTATATCTTAAGTGTTATCGTAGTGATATGCTTAGTATCTGTATTGATAGAATATAATGTAGTAGATACTATAAAAGGCCTTTTCTAAAGAAGATAATCAGGGAGACAATCTATTAGTACTGTAAAGTCTAACTACTAGTATTATATTTATTTTATGAAAGACTTATTCTACGCTGTAGTTTATGTACTATTATTCTACTTCCTTGTTATCGTTAGTTTTATACTTGGTCTTAGTGTCTTTGTTGAGGCATCAGGTATACTTTTTTGTTTATTGCTTACATTAGTGGTAAGTGTTGTTATTCTAACCCTATATAAACTTAACAAAAAGTACCTCGTTTATAGTCTGGCAAAAGTATCAATGAAAAAAAGATGGTTGTGGATAGCTGTATTATTATCTCCATTTATAGTTGCAATTATTTTGGCTATAATACAGTATAAAATTTTAGTCATACTGATATATACAAGTCCATTGTTTATCACGAATATAGTTTTTATTCGGATGAATTATAAAAAAGTAAAAGCTCTTCAGAATCACTGAAGAGCTTTTACTTTTTATAACCATATGATGATTACATATCATTACCTAATAGTATTTCTAACATTGTAATTGCTGCATCACTGATTTTAGTACCAGGGCCAAATACAGCTACTGCGCCAGCATCGAATAAGAATTGGTAATCTTGAGCAGGAATAACCCCACCTACGATAACCATAATATCATCTCTACCGTATTTCTTTAACTCCTCTATTACTTGAGGAACTAACGTTTTATGACCTGCAGCTAGAGAAGAAACTCCTAATGCGTGTACATCATTTTCTACAGCTTGTTTAGCAGCTTCTGCAGGCGTTTGGAATAACGGACCTATATCCACATCAAATCCAACGTCAGCATAACCAGTAGCAACTACCTTAGCTCCACGGTCATGACCATCTTGCCCCATCTTCGCAATCATAATACGAGGACGACGACCTTCTACTTCAGCGAATTTATCAGCTAGTTCACGAGCTTTCTTAAAGCTCTTATCATCTTTTATTTCTTTGCTATACACACCACTTACAGATTGGATTTGTGCTTTAAATCTTCCGAATACGCTTTCTAACGCGTCACTTATCTCTCCTAATGTAGCTCTATGTGTAGCAGCTTCTACTGCTAGAGCTAGTAGGTTACCTTCTCCAGTCTTAGCTGATTGTGTTAATGCAGCTAGTGCTTCAGCTACTTTAGTATTATCACGAGTAGCTTTAATATGGTTTAGACGATCTATCTGAGCCTTGCGCACAGTCTGATTATCTACTTCCAAGATATGTAATGGATCTTCTTTTTCAAGACGATACTTATTTACTCCTACGATAACATCTTGTCCACTATCAATACGAGCTTGTTTACGAGCAGCTGCTTCTTCTATACGAAGTTTAGGAATACCTGCTTCGATAGCCTTAGTCATCCCACCTAACTCTTCTACTTCTTCTATCAGCGCCCACGCTTTCTCAGCGATCTCTTGTGTAAGACTCTCTACATAATAACTACCTGCCCAAGGATCTACTGTTTTACATATTTTAGTCTCTTCTTGTAAGAATATCTGTGTATTACGAGCAATACGCGCAGAGAAATCTGTTGGTAAGGCGATAGCCTCATCTAGCGCATTCGTGTGTAGAGACTGTGTCCCACCGAACGCAGCCGCAGCAGCTTCTATAGCAGTACGAGCCACATTGTTAAACGGGTCTTGCTCTGTAAGACTCCATCCAGAGGTCTGACAGTGTGTACGCAGAGCTAGTGATTTATCAGATTTAGGTTCGAACTGTTTTAGCAACTTAGCCCATAGCATACGACCTGCACGCATCTTAGCGATTTCCATGAAGTGGTTCATTCCTATCGCCCAGAAGAATGACAGTCGAGGAGCGAAGTCATCTATCTTCATACCAGCATTAAGTCCAGTACGGATATATTCTAGTCCATCTGCCAAGGTATAAGCTAACTCAATATCTGCTGTAGCACCTGCCTCTTGCATATGATATCCAGAGATAGAGATAGAGTTAAACTTCGGCATATGAGTACTCGTGTAGTCAAAGATGTCAGCGATGATCTTCATAGAAGGAGTAGGAGGGTAGATATATGTATTACGCACCATAAACTCTTTTAGAATATCATTCTGTATCGTACCTGACAATAGTCTCTTATCTACTCCTTGTTCCATAGCAGCTACAATGTAGAAAGCCAGAACAGGAAGCACAGCTCCGTTCATCGTCATAGATACAGACA
Source organism: Myroides sp. ZB35 (assembly GCF_001865835.1). Classification (NCBI taxonomy): domain Bacteria; kingdom Pseudomonadati; phylum Bacteroidota; class Flavobacteriia; order Flavobacteriales; family Flavobacteriaceae; genus Myroides; species Myroides sp. ZB35. The sequence continues at coordinate 2,035,435 of NZ_CP017769.1, forward strand.
TCTCACCTAGAGGTATCTGATCGAATAAGATCTTCATATCCTCTACGCTATCTATCGCTACTCCAGCTTTACCTACATCACCTACTACGCGCTCGTGATCCGAGTCATACCCACGGTGAGTAGCTAAGTCGAAGGCTACAGATAGTCCTTTTTGTCCAGCAGCCAAGTTACGTCTGTAGAATGCATTACTCTCTTCCGCAGTAGAGAATCCCGCATACTGACGTATAGTCCATGGGCGGCGTACGTACATGGTAGCATAAGGACCACGTAAGTTAGGCGCAAACCCTGCTCCGAAGCCTATGTGTTCTACTTTATCTAAGTCAGCTTTACTGTAGACTTTATTTATATCGATACCTTCAGCAGTAGTGAAGTCAGATGCTTCTGACTGTGTTCTCACTGTTGAGGTATTTATAGTCAAATGTTGTAAGTCCTTTCTTTTCATGCCTTATTGTTTAGTTGATTTTTCTTCCTCTAATCTATTTTGTTCATAGCTTTCTGCCAGTCGTTTCTCTATAATCGGAACGATAAGCGTCTTACGAGGATTCTGTTTAACAAAAGGGAATAACTCAAGGTCGTGACTCATCACATCTTGAGGATTAGGATACTTATTAGTACCTAATAGGACTTCTTTACCATTGTTGAAAAGCTCTTGTTCTTTTTGAGCACTTTCATTTATTTTTTTCTGGATTGTTCCTTCGATTAGAGAAGTGATTAATCCATCTGCTTTTTCTATTGATTTAAACAGCTCTAATGCTTTCTCAGCTAATTGAGCAGTAAGTGATTCGATATAGTATGCCCCTTCAGCAGGATTGTCCACTGCATCGAAATAACTTTCTTGTTTTAAGATTAAGAGTTGGTTACGAGATATACGATCTCCGAATTCATTCTCTTTGTGATAGATAGCATCATAAGCTAAGTTACTAATCAAGTCAGCACCTCCTAATACAGCACTCATACACTCCGTAGTAGTACGTAGCATATTCACATTATAGTCATATAATGTTTTGTTTCGTTTAGTAGGGATAGCGATGATGTGTATCTTCGCATCTGTGTTGTATTCTTTAGTTACTAGCTCTGCTAGTAAGCGAAGTGCACGTAGTTTTGCTATTTCGAAGAAATAGTTGGTTCCTACAGCTGTTTCTATATAAATAGGAGTATTCTTTAGCTCTACTCTGTTGAGGTACTCATTTAGATGAGCTAGTGCGTATGCTAACTGCTGCGTCATATTAGCACCAGCATTTTGGTACACAGTAGCATCCACATGAATAGCTACATTATTAGCTATACCTACACATTCATTTAGATTACTTAGGTCGCTGTTCAGGTTAGTGTACCAGTTACCATCAGTTGTTAGTTGGTGTATAGGGTCTAATAAGATTGTTATCTGATATCCATTGCTAGTAGCATAGGTAGATAACTTTCTAGTATATGCAGTATCTAGGAAGTTAAATACGAAGAAGTATTGGTGCGTTTTTGGTAGTGCAGTTAATAATTCTGTAGCATCTATAGAAGGATTGTCTATCGTGAAGTAGATCACTTCAGCTCCTCTATTAAGTGTATCAAGCGTCTTTGCTATCGATCTCTCAATATCAAAAACGTATACCCTCTGTACAATGTTAAAATGAGAGGTACTAGTCTGTACAGGAATCGGACGGTGATCAGCATCATTGTGATAGAATGGCTTTACCTTAATTCCCTCTAAACTTTCCCAAACAAGTGTTTCATTGTAGTCAGCGCCTTTTAACTCAAACTGTATTTGGTTTTTCCACGCCTTAGAAGAAACTTTTTCAAATTCTTCGAATAATTGGTTAGTCATAATTTTTGGTTGGTAGTGAAACTTATTGTGCAGACAGTGTGTCAAACTCTATAATAAAGACATCTTCATTCTCCCGCTTCATATAATAATTTTCACGAGCATATTTTTCTGTAGCGTCTCCACTTTTTAGACCTTTGATAGCCTGTCTATCTTTTGCTATTTCGTTTTCGAAGTACTTCTTATTGTCCTCCAGCTTGTTAATCTCTTGATCTATAACCCGCTGTTCTAATAAAGAAGAACTGTCAAAAAATATTATCCAAATTACAAATAAAAGACCTACTAAAAAAAAAGGATTTTTTAGTAGGCTTACATATTTATAATTTTTTAGGGTCTCAACTATTTTCATAGCCTAAAGATAGTAAATTAACCGATTTTTTCATTAATAACTGTACGAACAATATCGATAGCAACAGTATTATAGGTATCATTAGGGATAATGATGTCTGCGAATGCCTTAGAAGGCTCGATAAACTGGTCGTGCATCGGCTTTAAAGTTGTTTGATATCTGTTTACCACTTCCATCATATCTCTACCTCTATCAGCTATATCTCTCTTTAATCTTCTAATCAGACGCTCATCAGAATCTGCGTGAACGAATATCTTAATGTCACACATATCGCGTAGCTCTGGATGACATAGAATAAGAATACCTTCTACGATCATTACTTTACGAGGGTGAGTTAAGATATAATCATCAGTACGATTGTGTTTCACGAACGAGTAAACAGGTTGGTTAATACTGTTTCCTTCTTTTAATTCTTTTAGGTGTTTTACCAATAATTCAAAGTCAATTGAACGAGGGTGGTCAAAGTTAATTAACGTTCTTTCTTCTAACGAAAGATTATCAGTCGCCTTGTAGTATGAATCTTGTGATATAACTCCAACTTCAGTTTCGGGTAGTTCATTTATAATTTGTTGAACTACTGTAGTTTTACCACTTCCAGTACCTCCTGCAATTCCTATAATAAGCATGTTATAATATATTTTTAGCAAAAGTATAAATTAATAATCTTGCATAGAAACATTTTTTATCGATTCACTGTTTTTTGGCTTTTATTATCAAAAGTTTAATAAGCTTCTATATGCTGATTCAGACTCCTTATATTGAGCTGTATTTTAAAAAAGGATTGTTCTTTTTTTGTTTTTAATTCCTTTTTGAGCTTTAAAATCTTCTTTTTATAGAATGTATACCCTCTTTTTTTTCTAAAAAGTAGTTTTTAGCGGTCAATTTGATTGTTTTTCAAAATAAATGATATACTTTTTTTTAAGTATGTTTTTTATTAATTGGTTGATTTATAGTTACTTGTTTTGTTTTTGTGTTTTTTTACTGTATGGATTATATGTTGCTTACCCCTTGTAAAATATAGGGTTGTATAGAAATTGCTCGACAATACATGGACAATAAGCCGAGTTTAGTGGAGCTGAGGTGTTGTTTGTCGAAGGAGTGATCTTTTAATATCCAAGTATTCTCCTCTAAGGATTATATAAAGGATACGAAATGGAAAATAGAAGTAATTATAAGGTAGTATAGTAATGTCATTAAGGATAGTGATAGAGAAAAAGAAGAACAGATTAGAAGGAGAGTTAGCGTATATACTGAGGTAAGTAATAATAGGAGGATACTGCTAGTACTTCCATATTAGAACGAATTGGACAATAAGTGGTTAGTATTGGATAAAATACTGATTTAACTAGTTGTTTATATTGAATCTAAATAAAAAAGCTATATTTGTGTGATTTAAAGAAATAGAACCAAAGAATAAAACAACAATATGGCAAAGAAAGGTAACATACAGCGCAAAGTATTTACATTAAAGAATAGAGAGTATATCACGCCACATTATATACGTATTACATTAAGTGGTAATGATGTAGCAGATTTTAAGAATACAACGATAGGGGTAAATAATAAGATATTTATCGCTCCAGAAGGATGTGCTGAGGTACACTTACCAGAGTTTGACTTCGAGAAAGGGGCATGGAAGCCTCAAGAGGAATCAATCAAACCTTATGTACGTACTTATACACATAGAGGGATAGATTTAGAAAAGAATGAGTTATACATAGATTTCGTAGCACATGGTGATGAAGGGCCAGCTTCTAACTGGGCTATTAATGCAGAGATCGGTGATCCGCTAGGTGTAGCTATGGGATGTGATCCTAGTGAGTTATATCCAGAGGCAGCATGGTATATACTAGTAGGAGATGGTACAGCTATACCAGTATTAGGAGCTATATTAGAGTCTCTACCTGTAGATGCTAGAGTGAATGCTGTGATAGAGGTAGAAAGTGCAGAGGATATACAAGAATTACCTACTCATGCAGAGTCTAAAATAGAATGGCTGATCAACCCTACTTCTGGGCAAAACTCTGAATTAGCGAAGAGAGCAAAAGAAATCATAACAGAGCACAGTGATGAGATGTCTAAGTTCGGATATGTAGCGGCTGAGTTTGATACAGTAAAAGAATTGAGAAACTACCTTCGAAAAGAATTAAACTGGACTAAGGATGAGTTGTACGCTTATTCTTATTGGAAGTTTGGTAAGGCAGAGTCTGCTTCTGAAGCTGACCGTAGAGCTGAAAAAGCGAGCCTAGAATAATCAATTTTTGATAGAAATACTTCATCTTTGTTGTCTTAAAAAATAGAATGATGAAAAGAAGTGTTGTGGTAATATTACTTTCTTTATTAGGCGTGTTTTTCTCACAGTGTAAGGATAGTAAAGAAGTAGAGCAAACTACAGAAGTGCCTACTCCATCAGAACAAAGTAGTATAACTCCTACTGAAGAAGAAGTAGAGGAGAAGGAGGTCATATATGGTACTTATGAAGGAAAGTTTCCTTGGACAGAAGAAGGAGAAGATATGGAGATACTCCAAGTATCTGCTCAGATCAAAGAAGGTAATAAGTATGTCTATAGAGTCATTAGCTCTACAGGTACACATCATGAAGAAGGAGAGTGGGAGCTAGAGCAGGATAGACTGTACCTGAGAGAAGATGAGTATAGTGCTGCACATGCGTTCTTAGTAAAAGAAGGCAAATTATACTTTCTAGATAGTGAAGGAGATGTGGTGAATGAGCATGAATCTGGAGATTATATATTAGTGAAGAAATAAAATAGTTTTCCATAAATTGAACAAAAAGAGATGATACGATATTATTGTATTGTCTCTTTTTTTTGTTTTAAAGAGGACACTACTTTATTAACTAAGAGTAAGGTTATTCTTTTTAGTTATCTCTTATATGAGAATAGAGAAGAGATATTATGGTAAGATTTTTTAAAACAGAGGTGATTAAGCTTTACAGTTTATTTAAAAAAGTTGTTTTAAAGTATTGGTTATTAAATAAAGTGTTTATATTTGTCCCAAATCAATGAAGAAAATGTTTATATCAATTATAAAGAAGGGAAAGAAACAGTACTTACGTCCGACGTCGTGAGCAGCTTTCCTATGGATATGAATTAAAGATATACTAAAGGGGCTTGTCATCACGACAAGCCCCTTTTTTTGGTTTATGGTCAGAGGGTATTACAGAATAGTATAGTTTTTGATCTGAGTAAAGAGAATACATTTAATAACAAATTAATTTTATATGAAAGTTTTAAAATTTGGAGGTACTTCAGTAGGAAGCCCAGAAAGGATGCAACAGTTGTTGCCGATTATTCATTCGCAGCAAAGCGATCGTCATTTAGTAGTCTTATCTGCTGTGTCAGGTACTACTAATGCCTTAGTAGGAATAGCAGAAGCGTATACTAATGGCAAAAAGGAGGATGCAAAGAAACAAATCGATAACCTATATGCTACTTATAAAACTTTCATAAAGCAATTATTTAAAACAGAGGAGGGTCTGCGGATGGCGACAGAAGTAATAGATCACCACTTTAATTTGTTAGAGTCTTTTAGCAATGATCTATTTACTGCCATAGAAGAAAGAATAGCATTAGCACAAGGAGAGTTACTATCTACTACGCTATTTCACTTTTACTTAAAAGAGATTGGGGTAAGCTCTGTATTACTTCCAGCACTTGATTTTATGCGTATCGATGAAGAACAAGAACCTAATCTTGACTATATCCGTACTCAAGCAAGTACTCTATTAGCACAGTACCCTAAGGATACCTTATTTATTACACAAGGGTATATCTGTCGCAATGCTTTTGGGGAGATTGACAACCTAAGAAGAGGTGGGTCTGACTATACAGCTTCTCTAATAGGGGCAGTGTTACAAGCAGAAGAGATACAGATCTGGACAGATATAGATGGATTCCATAATAACGATCCTCGTTATGTACCGAATACCAAGCCTATTGCTAATCTGAGCTTTGATGAGGCAGCAGAGTTGGCTTATTTTGGAGCAAAGATTTTACACCCACAGAGTGTATTCCCTGCGAAGAGATTTAATGTGCCTGTGCGATTATTAGATACGATGGAGTTAAGTGCACCAGGTACTTTAATCTCAGATAACTGTCAGAACGATGATCAGATCGTGGCGATAGCGGCTAAGGATGGTATCACGGCTATACGTATTCACTCTTCGCGTATGTTATTAGCATACGGATTTTTAAGAAGAGTATTCGAAGTATTCGAAAGATATAAAACACCAATAGATATGATCACTACTTCTGAGGTAGCTGTATCACTAACCATAGATAATACGCAGTATCTAAAAGAGATTATAGAAGAGCTAAACTTCTTCGGTCATGTAGAGGTAGATACAGATCAGGCTATCATCTGTATCGTAGGAGATTTTAGAAATAATAAATTAGGGCATGCTACTATCGTCTCTGAAGCAGTGAAGCACTTGCCTATCCGTATGATATCGTATGGTGGAAGTGAGCATAATATTTCTATTTTAGTTCCAGCTAGTCAGAAGTTAGAAGCATTGAGATCATTACACAGTAGATTATTTTAAACAAGGAATAGGATGACAAGAGAGATAATACAAGAATTAGAAGGAGTAGAGACTCCTTTATATTACTACGATTTACCACTTTTAAGAGAAACACTATCTGTCGCTAAGAGTGCAGCAGATCGTTTTGGTTATCATATTCACTATGCTATAAAGGCTAATAATAATCCGCGTATCTTAAGAGAGATTAGTGCTCACGGCTTCGGTGCAGACTGTGTGAGTGGGCTAGAGATAGAGCGCTCTATAGCGGAAGGCTTCTCTCCATCAGATATCGTGTTCGCAGGAGTAGGTAAGACAGACAGAGAGATATTAATCGGGTTAGAGAATCAGATTATGTCGTTTAATGTAGAGTCTGTACAAGAGCTACAAGTGATAGGTAATTTGGCTACTAAGCATCAGCTAAAAGGGCGTATCGCTTTGCGTATAAACCCTAATGTCGATGCAAAGACGCATCACTATATCACTACAGGATTAGATGAGAATAAGTTTGGTATTATGATGCATGAGTTAATGAACTGTATCGAGATCATCAATAAGAATGAATATTTAGAATTAATAGGATTGCACTTCCATGTGGGATCGCAGATCACAGACCTGAATGTGTTCAAACGTCTATGTCTAAAAGTAAATGAGTGGAATACTTGGTTCTATGAGAGAGGACATGATGTACCTGTGTTAAACTTAGGTGGAGGATTAGGGATTAATTACAGCGAACCTGATGAAGAAGCTATTGTTAACTTTTCTAATTTCTTTTATTTATTCCACGAGTTTTTAGACGTGAGACCACATCAACAAATTCACTTTGAACTAGGGCGTTCTATCATTGCGAATAGTGGGACTCTAATCAGTAGAGTGTTATATATAAAGGAAGGACTAAAGAAGAACTTTGCTATTCTAGATGCAGGTATGACAGAGTTATTAAGACCTGCCTTGTACCAAGCGTATCACAAGGTAGAATTGCTATCTGATAAATATGCGGATGAGGTGACTAACGAAACAGAAGTGAAGTATGATGTAGTAGGGCCGATCTGTGAGAGTAGTGACTGTTTTGGCAAAGATGTTTTACTTCCAAAATTAAAAAGAGGTGATCTAATTGCTATTCGTTCTGCAGGAGCTTATGGAGAGGTAATGTCATCGCGTTATAACTTGAGACAAGAGTTAGAATATTTTTTCAAAGAATAACATTAAAATAGTTTCATATTAAGAATAGTTTGTTAAATTTGAGTTCGAACAATAGAAAGTTATAAATTTAAAAAAGAGTAATAATGACATTAGGAGACATTGATGTAGCAGGAGAAATAATTGATTTAAATTTTCAATTATTAAGAACACAGATTTTATTAGAAGAAGTTTTAAAGCACAATGCAGAAACAATGAAATTGCCTTCACCAGAAGCAATGAATGAAATCAATGAGTTCGCTTTGAAATCTATTCAACAAAAATTCCCAAATATGAATATTGGAAGAAAAGAAGATGAGCCTCAAGCAGAGCAAGCTGAATAAGCTAAATAATACAAAAAAAAGTCATACTACTAGTATGACTTTTTTATTATAGTTATCTGAGGTAATGTGTGTCTATATATTATAAGCAGTAATCAGCTCCCCAGTCTTGGTGACCTCTGTCTTTCCAGCATTGGTAGCTTTCTTTAATACCAAGTACTCTAAAAGTGTCTTTCTTTTTCTCTACAGTCATGATTACTTTCAAAGCTTTTAACGAATCATCGTTGATACCATCTTCTAATAAAGAAAGGGTGAATTTATTAGGATCTGTTGTCGTTGCCTTCGTGATGATATAAGTGTAATTGCCTTCTGCAGCCATATCTTCAGGTGCATATTCTTGCATGATCTTTTCGATAGAGTTTAAATTCTGCTCTATAATAGTCTTATTCAGAGTGTTGATTTCACTCTGTTCGATTATTCTAAACTCTCTATCTTCTGCTGTCATAGAAGTCAATAAATTCGGTTGATCTACAGGAGCATTGCCTGCAGTAGCACTATTATTTCCACAACCCATAGAAATGAAAGCAAAAATAAAACCTACTACAACGATAATCTTTTTCATACTTATTTAATTTTAGCTTTGAATTATGTTTCAAAAGTAAACAATAAGAACTTAAAGTTTGGTTATAGTAGGTTTGATAAATTACTAAATAATAGTTAATTATTTAGGGGTTGTATTTTTGATAATAATAATTTATTGACGTTTTTTTTATTATATTCCTATTTCAAACTGTAGTCTAAAATACCAATTGTTCTTCGTAGGGCCTTGGTAGAACTTTTGTTTATCATACGTTAACTCAGCTTGTAACTTAAAAGTATGTTCCCAAAGGTATTTGTTTGCTCCTAGTGAAAACTGTGTTGTATTTGGTAAATTGAAGTCTGTGTTTTTATGTAATTGGTCTTTCATAGTTTGAGTAGATACTCGTCCTATGATCTCATAGTTACTAGGGAAGATATAACTTAGCTGGTAGTCCATTCCTTGACCAGCAAAGATATAGTTATACCCAGCTGTAGGATCTTCAAGATTGTTTAATGATAATGCATCGTCTAAGGTTCTGTTCATATAAGATACCATACCAGCCCATCCATTATATTTAACGATACCGTCTAGCATTAATGAGTTGAATGACTTTGCTTCTCCTAGTTTATTCCCTGTTTGACCTTGTGATTTCATTGCATTATTATTGCGATGGAAGGTACCTGACAACATTAATTTAGGTGTTGCTTCTCTAGCTAAGTCACCTTCAAAGAATGCACCATTCTTAGAGAAACTACCTAAAGGGAATAACTCTACTCTACCTGTTAATGCATAGCTATCGCTTTCGCTCCCTGAGAAGTTACGACCTCTACCTGTAGATACCGCAGTTTTAATATTATATCCGAACTCATTCTTCTTCTCACGTAAGTAATAGGCTTGTATACCGAAGTCACGATCGATGTTGAACTTAGAGTTGTTAATAGAACGATCTGTTAACTGTAGTGCTCCTGATGAGTTAATACGCTGTCTGTTACCAGGTAGTTTAGTCTGTCCGAAGATAAAGTTCCAGTTTTCGTTAGGACGATATGTTAAGGCAGCATCACGGATGATATTAATAGGTTCATTCTCTTTGGTTGTCCCTAAATCTTTAGGAGCGAATGAAAGCTGAATTACATATAAGAACTTAGGGCTACCTACGAAACCGTCAAGTCTTAGACGCAATCTTCTGATTTCTCCTTCATAGGTGTTTTTCTCACCATCGTTTTCATTGAAGGTTAATCTGTTCTGCATTCTGAATCGGATATTTAACTGGAAGATACTGTCTGCAGAAGTCATTCCTAGTCCTTTACCATAACTATAGTATGGTAGTTGTTCTAATTTTAATTCATTACTAGTGGTTTCATGCTTAATTTCCTGTGCCATTGTCAGCATTGGACAAAGCAAAAAAAGACATTGTAAAAGCTTTTTCATAGTGTGTTGTATTTATTTGTGCAAAAATAACATTAGTTTTGCAATAGGAATACTTATGTTGTTACTTCAATGTAAAGATAGTGTTACCAAAAGGTTAAGGAAATAGATTTAATAAGAAATTATGGTATATATAGGTTATCATTTTAATGTAGAACCAAGAGAACTTGGTACAGAAATACTGATTGCGGAGTTAGGAGAAAAGGCATTTGAGAGTTTTGAAGAGACAGCAACAGGTGTTAGTGCTTATGTTCAAAAAGATTTGTGGACAGAGGATATTTTAGAAGATGTTTTTATTTTACAGTCAGAACAGTTTACAATTACTTATAGAAAAGAGGAAATAGCTCAAGTAAACTGGAATGAGGAGTGGGAAAAGAACTTTGACCCAATCGATGTAGATGGTATATGTTATGTTAGAGCACCATTTCACGAGAAGACAAGTGCTCAGTATGATATCGTTATAGAACCAAAGATGAGCTTCGGTACAGGACATCACGAGACTACCTTTATGATGATTCGCCAAATATTAAATAATGATATGCAAGATAAGGTAGTGCTAGATATGGGATGTGGTACGGCTATCTTAGCGATACTTGCTGCTATGCGCGGAGCTAAGCACGTAGATGCTATCGATATTGACAACTGGTGTTATCTTAACTCTATAGAGAATGCTGAGAGAAATAACTGTGCTAACGTAGAGGTATTCGAAGGAGATGCTTCTATCATTAGTAAAGAGCCTAAGTACAATGTAATCTTAGCTAATATCAACAGAAACATCCTATTAAATGATATGGACAAGTATATTGCTAGTTTATATCAAGGAGGTGAGATTTACTTCAGTGGATTCTATACAGAAGATATTACAGCGATTAAAAATTGTGCAGAAAAGATTGGTTTAGTTTTTGAAAGTTCTTTAGAAAAGAATAATTGGGTATCTTTGAAGTTTATAAAAGGATAAAATTTCATTACTATATAATATATTATGAGTACACAAGAGCAAATTCAGGAAAATGTAGATGTATCTGAATTACTGAATGGAAACAGTGAAATTGTTTTGTATAATGACGATGTAAATACTTTTGATCATGTCATCGATACGCTTATTCGCGTGTGTGATCATACATCTGAACAAGCAGAACAATGTGCTGTATTAGTACATTATACAGGTAAATGTACGGTTAAAACTGGGGAGTTTAAGAAACTTAAGTCTCAGTGTTTACAATTATTAGATGCAGGTTTAAGTGCTGAAATTATCTAATAATTATAAGGTATAGAAGTGTAACAGGACTGAGGTACTGTAGAAAATATAAAAAGGCTACTCATATCATATGAGTAGCCTTTTTTGTGATTATTTCTCTCTAAATTTTATGCCAATGAAAGTTCGAGTAGGGTTACCCCTTTCTACTTTCGTTTGGTTTAGCCACGTATTCTTTTCTTCTAGTTTGACTTCATTTAATGCCATATTCTGAAGTTTATCTAGTATTCTTTCGGTGGCTAATTTTTTGTTTTGGTGCTGAGATCTACTATCCATTGCTAGTACAGTAATACCTGTAGGCAGATGAGTAGCTCTCACAGCTGAGCTAACTTTATTGACATTCTGTCCGCCAGCTCCAGAACTACGTACAGCTTGATATTGAATATCGCAGTCAAGAATCGCAGGATCACTTGCTTTAGTGCTTTCAAAAATACCGATGTACCAATTCTTTCTTTTGTGTTTAGGTCTAAAGGGACTTTCGCAAATCCACTGTATTGTACCTAACCAAGTTCTCAAAAAAGTATCAACTTCTTTAGACGTTTCGACGATTTGGATAAAGACCGACGCGCCATGTGCGTCGGCTTCATCCTGTATTGGATCAACTTTAATATTGGATTTGACTGCGTCGTCTATAAAAAGTTGTGCGATCTTCTTAACGGCAAAATCACACTCTTGGGGGCCTCTACCTGATGTAATCTGAATAACTGTTGCCATAATTACTTATCCATTCTTACAAATTTAGGGGTAAAGCTTCCCAATACTTTTACTAATTCGCTTTGAGCTTGCATCACTGCATTGATGTCTTTATAAGCCATTGGGGCTTCATCTACGCTACCTCCGATAAGTTGAACACCTGTAGAGCTAAGCTCTTTCTTAATCTCACTCTTGGTAAACTTCTGTTTACATGCCGCGCGTGAGTGTAGGCGTCCTGCTCCATGAGAGGCAGAATTTAAGCTCTCTGCATTTCCCAGACCTTCGACTATATAGCCATTAGTAGTCATCGATCCCGGGACTATTCCTAATTGTCCTTCTGCAGCAGGAGTAGCTCCTTTGCGGTGAACAATTAATTCTTTGTTATTAATCACTTCTTTCCAAGCGAAGTTATGATGGTTTTCGATAGTGAAAGCTATCTGCTTACCTAATGCTTTAGCAATGCGACGGTGTATATCATCGTGACATGCCTTTGCGTAATCTCCTGCAAGATTCATGGCTAACCAATACTCTTGCCCATCATGTGTGTTGAGGTCTAACCAAGCTAAATGTTGTGCATTGCTTGGTAGAGGGCATTGTTTAGTTGCTAAATATGTGTAGTGCTTAGCGATATTAGCTCCAAGACCTCTTGATCCACTATGTGAAAGAACTGCGATATATTCTCCAGGTTCTAATCTCCACTCAGGTTTAGTCTCCGTTAATCGAACGATACCAAACTCTACGAAGTGGTTACCACTACCTGATGTTCCTAATTGTTTGTACGCTTTATCTAATAAGCCTTTTACAAAAGGAATATTTTTAAACTCTTCTCTGCTGAATACTTCATGATCAGCTTTGACTTTATGTGTGTCATACATACCGAACTTGGTGTGTTCTGATAATATGTTTAACAACATATGGTCTTTCCCTTTTAGGAAGCTGGCAGGTAGATTAAAGACTGACATACTCATACGACATCCTATATCTACACCTACTCCATAAGGAATAACGGCATTATCAGTAGCTAATACTCCTCCGATAGGTAAACCATATCCGTAATGAGCGTCAGGCATTAATGCCCCCTGTACTGCCACAGGTAATTTTAAAGCAGTGAACAGTTGGTATTTCGTCTGTTCGTCAATGGCATCTTCTCCATAAATAGAGAATGGTACTCTATTGGTATTCAGTTGATGCTTTTTGACTTCCACTTGCTTTATCATACTCTCTGCTACTTTGCCCCAGATACCGTCTCCTATGTAAGAATCAGGGTTCTTTAGGACAAGCTTAGCTTCTTCAAGTATGTTGTTTTTATTCTCTTTTTTCTTATATCTATTTACTTGCCCTAAGGCGATGTTTATTGTATTGTTTTGAGGAAAGCCTATTTTAATAAAGTCTCTCCCAGAAAGTTTCCTTCCCATGATGTAAAATTTAAATTGACTAAATGCTCAATTGTTAGTTCACAATTGATTTGTTTTTTACTGATGATCTTTAGCATCTATCAGTCAATTCGGGTTTTAATGACGTTAAGGGTCCGGAATAAACACAAAAAAGCCCGAATTTAAATCTTCGGGCTTTTCATTTATATATAAAATTAGATATTCTAAATAAAAGTAGCACGAAGATACACCCCAGCAATCTCTGCTGATGCGAATGATGTAGAAGTATAATTTAGTACAAACATTTTTTCTTCGTTTTTAATTGTTAAACTTTATTTTCAGTGCAAAGATTGTATAAAAGATTTGAATTGTGCAAGGGAAAAGAGAAAAAATATTTTGTAAATAAAATATTTATAAGGTATTTAGATACTAATATCCTAAACTTGGGAGGGAGCAGCTGATACTGTGTTTTTTGTGTAAATGGTTTTAAGATAGGTTGTTAATTTAGTTTTATTTTGAAAAGTATCAATCAAGATCAGCAGCGATTACTTTGAATTTTATAAAAGCAGGAGAAGGAATAGATCAGTTCTATCCTCACTTAATAATTAATAGAGGACTTAAGAATACAAAGGATCCTAAGACAGTAAAATAGTCTATTCTATAAGAAATTAAAAAACGCTTAAAATTAATAGTATAATTTTATTTAAGACAGCAATAAGTCATTATGATTTATTGCTGTTTTTTGTATGGTCATATTTTATCAGTGATTTAAAAGTTTACCTTTGTGTATCACAAAAAAAATAAAACAAATGAAAAAGATTTATTTATTCCTTCTAGGATTGAGCTTATCACTTCAGTCATGTGTGACGAAGGAAGAAATGTACGTAAAAGATAACGGGGCGGTAGATTACACCTTTAAGATGGACTTTAAAGAGTTGTTACAAAATGTGCCTGATAAGAATGCTATTTTTAAAGGAGATGCCGAGAAGTTAGAATTGATTAGCGGACAGGAATTAAGCATAGATCAGATACTTGATTTCGCTATGTTAAAAGAAAAGAATGGAGAGCAGAAGAAAGATAGTATTATTAAAGCAAACAAAGAGTTATTTGACAATACTAAGAATGTACGCTTTATGATTAATATGAAAGACTCTTTAGCTGATTTTAATTTAAAAGTAATTGCAAAAGATATGGCAGACTTGAATCAATCACTTATAAATATCAATAAGATAACAGATAAAACAAGTGAGCTAGATAAGAAGCAAAATGGGAAGAAACAACCTCCTTTATTAGTGGAGAGTAAGTATAGCCTAGACAGTAAACAATTCGAAAGAAAGGTTAGTGTAAAAGATACTGAAGAAGCTAAGAAATCGAATGAGATGGGAGGAATGGAAGCGATGTTTACTTATGTTCTAAAAACAAGTTTTGACAAGAAGATTAAGTCTGTATCTTATGAAGATGCCGTAATCAGTAAAGATGGTAAATCTTTTGAAAAGAGATTCTCTATGTCTGATATTATAGCTAATCCTAAAGTGTTAGAATATAAAGTGGAGTTCAAATAAGAGCATAAAGATTCTATTTTGAACATCTAAAAATAAAAAGAGGAATTTACTAAGTGTAAATTCCTCTTTTTTTGTATTATAATTTATTCATATTTCCAGCTAAAGCTTCAATGAATTTACCGATAGGTCCTTTTACCATCATCGCCATCATTGGGTTAAAGCTACCTTCGAATTGAAGTTGTATTTCAGAGTTATTAGCATCTACTTCAGTAATATTTCCAGTTAATGTAAAAGGAAGTTTATCACTAGCAGCACCTAAGACAACTTTAGAGTGAGGAGTTTGATCTTTTTGTTTTAATTTAATCTCTGGCATTCCTTTTAATGCAAAGATAAAAGAATCATCTCCTGTAACTTCAAACTTAGCAATTGACTCAGGCATTAGTTTTTCAAAGTTCTTAACGTCTGTCAAAGCGTTGAAGATATATTCTGCTGATTTAGCAACAGTTACTTTTTGACTTTCTAAATTCATATATTCTAGTATTTAGGATATTATTATTGATTCCATTCAGCAGGGTTCTTTCTCCACTCTTGTAGTGTGTCTAGATCACTATCTGAAATATATTTTTGGTTTACTGCATTTTCTAATAAAGAAGAGTAGTTACTTAGTGTAGTTAGTTCTATTCCTGCATTTTTGAAGTTGTCTTCAGCTACTTGGAATTCATAAGTAAAGATAGCAGCCATACCTAGGATATTAGCTCCGTTCTCTTTTAGTGCGTCAACGGCTTGTAAGCTACTTTTACCAGTACTGATAAGATCTTCGATAACAATAACTGATTTACCAGCTTCTAATTGTCCTTCGATTTGATTTTGTCTTCCGTGTTTTTTAGGTTCAGGACGTACATATACAAAAGGCAGTTCTAAAGCTTCTGCTACTAGAAGGCCTATACCGATAGCTCCTGTAGCTACTCCTGCGATTACATCCGGTTTACCATATTTAGCTACAATGTTTTCAGCAAATTCTTTTTGTAAGAACTTTCTAATCTCTGGATAAGACAATGTGATACGGTTATCGCAATAAATAGGTGATTTCCATCCTGAAGCCCAAGTAAAAGGATTTTTAGGATTTAATTTAATTGCGTTAATTTGCAGAAGTGACTCGGCAGTTTTGTGTGCTGTTTCTTTATTAAAAATCATAATACAAATGTATAAAGTTTTTGTAAACGACAAACCATTGTTCTTAACAGATAAAATCGAGAAAGAAACCGATTTTCAACTGTTCTTATTAGATAGTGTCGATATTGACAAAATTATCATTAAATATTTTCAAAATAAAATTGAGAAGGCTTTTTTATATCATCCAGATGAAAAAGAGATCTTAAAGAAGATAAAAGAAAAGATACCAGTACAGAAAGCAGGAGGTGGAGTTGTGTTTAATCCAAAGGGAGAAATTCTTTTTATTCTTAGAGGTGGTAAGTGGGACTTACCTAAAGGAGGAATTGAGAAAGGAGAAGAAATGGAGGAAACAGCTATACGAGAGGTAGAGGAAGAAACAGGTGTGTCTAAACTTAAGATAGTGCGTAAATTGCCTAAAACGTATCATATCTTTAAAAGAAATGGTAAGTATAGATTGAAAATTACTACTTGGTATAAAATGACTTCTACTTTTGACGGACCATTAGTAGGTCAGATAGAAGAAGATATAGAACAAGTAGCTTGGTTAAATAAAGAACAAATCCGAGAGGCAATGAATAACTCTTATGAGAATATTAAGTTGCTTATAGATGAACTAGGAATATTAAAAGATGAATAATTTAAAAAGCCTATCTAAATCGATTTAGATAGGCTTTTTTAGATTCTATATTGGATTAGAATTTTACTGTAGGAGGAACTAGTTTAGAATAGTCTCCTTTATTACGGATAACATCTCTCACTATACTAGAGCTAATAAATGAAGTACTAGCAGCTGTTAGTAAAAAGACAGTTTCAATTTTTGTCAAGAAACGGTTTGTATGTGCAATTGCTTTTTCAAACTCGAAGTCAGCTGGGTTTCTTAGTCCTCTAAGAATGAACTGTGCTCCTACTTTAAAACAGAAATCAGTAGTTAATCCTTCGTAAGTAGCTACTTTAATTTTAGGCTCATCTTTAAATGTCTCTTCTATAAAGCGCTTTCTGTCTTCTAGTGAAAACATATATTTTTTATCTGAGTTTACTCCGATAGCAACAATAATCTCATCAAATAGAGGTAATGCTCTTTGGATAATATCATAGTGGCCATTTGTAATAGGGTCAAAAGAACCTGGTAAAACTGCTCTTCTCATGGTATCTAAAATTAATTTGCTTTCTGCAAAGCTAAAACAATTGCATTGTCAAACAAGTCAGCTAGGGCAATATTAGCCGCTTTTGCTTGTTGTGGTAGAATACTTTCGTTCGTTAAACCTGGTACAGTATTCATTTCTAATAAAAATGGAACTCCATCCACTATGATGAATTCACTGCGAGAGAAGCCTTGCATATTTAAAATTGTATAGACTCTACTAGCTATATCTGCTACTTTATCTTTAACTTTATCATCTATTCTAGCAGGAGTTATCTCTTGAGATTTACCTAAGTATTTTGCTTCGTAGTCAAAGAAATCGTTTTCAGAAACTATCTCTGTCATAGGTAGTACTTTTATCTCTCCTTGATAGTCAATAACCCCAACAGATACCTCAGTACCATTTAAAAAACTTTCGATTATAATCTCGTTATCTTCTTTATAAGCTACGTCTATGGCAGTAAGTAATTCTTCTGTAGTTTTTGCTTTAGATATACCAAAGCTAGAACCAGATCTATTTGGTTTCACAAAACAAGGCAATCCAACACGTTGAATAATTTCTTCAGTATTGATAACATCTCCTTCATTTAGATAATAAGAGATTGCTGTTTTAATACCAAAAGGTTTTAAGACAGAAAGCATATCTCTTTTATTCATCGTTAAAGCAGCTTGGTAATAGTCACATGAGGTATGAGGCATTCCGATAAGAGAAAAGTAAGCTTGCATTAAACCATCTTCTCCAGGAGTACCGTGTATAGCATTAAATACAACGTCAAAAGTGATTTTATTTCCTTTATAGTTTACTGAAAAGTCATTTTTATCAATAGGGAATTCATCATTGTTATCATCTACATATACCCATTTGTTTTCAAAAATATGTATAGGGTAAGGAATATATTTAGAGCGGTCTAGTGTTTCACATACTACTTTACCACTTGTCAATGAGATTTTGTATTCACTAGAATATCCCCCCATAATTACTGCTACGTGCTTCATATAGAGCTAAATTTTAATACATTAGTATGAATTACTAGTTTGTATTTGTTCAAAACAAATTTATAATAAAACATAGAAACAAAAAATGTTTTCGATTTTATATCTTTGCTCAAAATAAGTAGATATGAAATTAATGGATTTTCTAAAAAGTAGAGCCTTTTTTATTTCCTTAGCGAGTGCAGTCGTAATCGTTATACTAGGTGTGTTCTTAGCGCTTAAGTGGTTGGCACATACGACTAATCATGGAGAAAAGATAGAAGTACCAAGTTTAATTAAGTTAGATACTGATCAAGCGTTACAACTGTTGCAGAAGAATGAGTTGAACATGGTTGTATTAGATACACTTGATTATGATAAAGACTTTCCTCCGTTAAGTATTGTGGAGCAAGACCCTGCTCCGAAGACGGGTGTAAAAACGAATAGAAAGATATATGTGAAGATTAATGCATCGGGTTATGGTAATGTAAAATTGCCAAAGCTTGAAGAATTAACTTACCGTCAGGCCTTAGCGACTATTAAGTCATTAGGTTTAAAAGAAGGAACTATTACATACCAGACTTTCATTGGAAAGGATGTTGTGCTTAAAGTTTATCAAAAAGGTAAAGTCTTAAATGAAGGGGATAAAATAGCAAAAGACTCTAGAATTGACTTTGTTTTAGGAGATGGTAGAGCGGGTTACTCAGAAGAAGAGCTTGACGTAGCGCCAGCTATCGAAGATGCGAATGGCAATTCTAGTAATTCTAGTGAATTTGATTTTTAAAAGATTTAAATAAGATTAATGCAAGAAGATAATGTAGAAATGTTCGATGACTTAGAAGGTGAGTTATTTGAGCATTATAGATTTGAAGCAGGGAAAGGACAAGCTCCTTTAAGAGTGGATAAGTTTTTAATGAACTTAGTAGAGAATGCTACACGTAATAAAATACAACAAGCAGCTACTAATGGAAATATATTCGTGAATGATATACCTGTAAAATCAAATCACAAAGTAAAAGCTAATGATGTGGTGCGTGTGTTGATGAAACAACCACCATTCGAAAATATCATTATACCAGAGAATATTCCTCTTGATATAGTATATGAAGATGATTCATTATTAGTAGTGAATAAACCAGCAGGACTAGTAGTACACCCAGGACATGGTAACTATACAGGAACTCTAGTAAATGCTTTAGCATATCACTTTGAGAATTTACCCCTAAATAGTAGTGAAAGACCAGGATTAGTCCACCGTATTGATAAAGATACTAGTGGTCTGTTAGTAGTAGCAAAGACAGAATGGGCAATGACCGAACTGCAAAAGCAATTTGCAGAAAAGACATCTGAGCGTGAGTATGTCGCTATGGTATGGGGGAATGTAGAAGAAGATGAAGGTACGATAGAGAGCTATATCGGCCGTCACGTCAAAGATAGAATGCAGATGGCTGCCTTTGATGATGAGAGTATGGGGAAATGGGCTGTGACGCATTATAAAGTACTTGAGCGCTTAGGATATGTTACTTTAGTATCTTGTCGTCTAGAGACAGGTCGTACGCATCAGATACGTATTCACATGAAACATATTGGACATACGCTGTTTAACGATGAACGTTATGGAGGTAACTTAATTCTTAAGGGAACGACATTTACCAAATATAAACAGTTTGTAGATAATTGTTTTGCTGTTTTACCTAGACAAGCTCTACATGCTAAAACACTAGGATTTACACATCCTATAACTAAAGAAAGAATGAGGTTTGACTCTGAGATACCTACAGATATGGTAGAATGTATTGAAAAATGGAGAACATACGCACAAGCTTCTAATTTTGGAAATAAAGTAGATGGATTATAGTTAATTTAAGATATCAAAGCCTCATTGTTAGATGAGGCTTTTTTTATTTGCTTTATTTTATTTGCTATAAAATATCATTTAAAAAAGAAGGAAAAAGTCTTAATCTAGGTTAAAAAAACATAAATAAGGAGAAAGTAATTAAATTATTTTAGTTACTTTGTTGACTTTACTAGAAGATGTTTAATCAGTTTAAATTACATATAGAGAATAACTTCAGAGAGTTATTAGAAGAGCCATTATTACTTGCAGTAAGTGGAGGGATAGATAGTATCGTTTTAGTGCATTTATGTCATAAGTTAGGACTAGACATAACGATAGCACATTGTAACTTCCATTTAAGAGGAGAAGATAGTAATGGTGACCAAGAGTTTGTAGAACAATTAGGAGAGGAGTTAAGCATTCCAGTTTTTGTTGCAGAGTTTGATACAGTACAATATGCCACAGAGCACAAGGTGTCTATACAGATTGCAGCTAGAGAATTGCGATATGATTGGTTTAGAGAACTAGCTACACAACAGAAGAAGACCTATCTATTAACCGCTCATCACTTAGATGATTCTATGGAGACTTTCTTGATTAATTTATCTAGAGGTACGGGTATAGAAGGGTTATTAGGAATACCAGCTAGAAATGGCTACATCAGAAGACCAATATTGCCATTTACTAGAGAGGATATCGCTCATTATGCAGAAGAGAATCAGATTACTTGGAGAGAAGATATAACAAATAGTCAGACAAAATATTTGCGTAATAAAATTCGTAGGAATATATTGCCGCTTCTAAAAAAGACAAATGAACATTTTTGTCAGTCTTTTTTACAGACAATGGAGTATTTACAGCAGTCAGTAGATTTGAGTGAAGATGCTAGTAAATATTATTACAGTCAGGTAGTTACAGAACATGACGGTGAGGAGATAAGTATTAACTTAGAGCAGTTAAAAAGTCTTTCTTCACCTAAAGCATATTTGTATAAGTGGTTATCTCCTTTAGGATTTACGGCTTGGTCTGATATCGAAGATTTAATTAATGGAGCATCAGGTAAGATGATTTATTCGCCTACTCATGTACTGTTGAAGAATAGAGGAGAGTTTATAATAAAACCTCTTCCACAAGAAAAAGAGAATAAAGAACAAATATATTTATTAGAGAACAAACAAACATTAACCCAACCACTAACGATTAGTATAACACCTTATGAAGAAAAACAGTTAACAAGTGATGCTTCGACCATTTATGTAGATGGAGATTTATTGACTTTTCCATTGACTATACGTAAATATCGAAGTGGCGATAGATTTATCCCATTTGGGATGAAGGGAACAAAGAAAATGAGTAAGTTTTTTAAAGACGAGAAGTTTAGTCTATTTGATAAAGAGAATACTTGGCTTTTATGTTCAGAAAATAAGATTGTATGGGTTATCGGTAGTCGAATGGATGAACGATTTAAGATAAAAGATACAACAACAAACATTATTAAAATTCAAATTAATCTATGAGAAAATTAGCTTATTTGCTACTTTTTTTATTGTCATTTATATCAGTGCAGGCTCAGATTACTAATCCTGCTAAATGGCAATCTAAAATTGAGAAAAAGTCTGATACAGAATATACCATTACTTGGGATGCTGTAATAGAAAAGAACTGGCATTTATACTCCCAATATAACCCAGAAGGAGGTTCGCTGCCTTTAGAGTTTATTTATAATAATCAAGAGGGAAATTATACTTTAGAGGGTAAGGCAAAGGAGAGTGAAACAAAGACTTCATTTAATGATGTCTTTGGTGTGGATGAAATCTACTTCGTAGACTCTGCTAAACTAGTTCAAGACATTAAGATAACCAATCCTACTGTGGAAACTATCCAAGTAGAATTAGCTTATCAGGTATGTGATGAAATGTGTATTAGCCAGAGTAACTTATTTGTTTACGATTTAAAGACACTTGAAACCAAGGAAGTAAAGAACTTCGAAGATTTAGCAACTACTGCTGTAGATACTAAAAAGGATAGTGATACAACGGATACAACAGTAGCTACAACGGGGAATACTAAAGAAGAGAAAAAAGGTTTGTTTACTATTTTCTTCTTAGCCTTCTTATCAGGATTTGCAGCATTACTTACACCATGTGTATTCCCAATGATTCCAATGACAGTGAGTTTCTTTACTAAACAGTCTAAGACTAGAGCGAAGGGAATTAAGAATGCAATTATCTATGGATTATCTATCATCCTTATCTATGTAGTATTAGGAACGATAGTGACTGCAATATTTGGAGCAGATTCATTAAACGCACTTTCTACGAATGTGTATTTTAATATTATCTTCTTTTTATTGTTAGTGATATTCGCTACATCGTTCTTAGGAGCGTTCGAGATTATGTTACCTAACTCATGGGCTAATAAAGTAGATTCTCAAGCAGACAGAGGAGGTATCATAGGGATCTTATTTATGGCATTAGCACTTGCTATAGTATCATTCTCATGTACAGGGCCTATCGTAGGAACACTATTAGTAGAAGCAGCATCTAAAGGAGGTATAGCACCTATCGTAGGAATGTTAGGGTTCTCTCTAGCATTAGCATTACCATTTATGTTATTCGCTATGTTCCCAGGATGGTTAAACTCTATGCCACGTTCAGGAGGATGGTTAAATACTGTGAAAGTATCTTTAGGATTCTTAGAGTTAGCTTTAGCATTTAAATTCTTGTCTAATGCAGACCTTGTATTACAAGCACATTGGTTAGAAAGAGAAGTTTTCTTAGCGATCTGGATTGCTATCTTTGGAGCATGGGCATTATATTTATTAGGAAAGATCAGGTTACCTCATGATAGCCCCGCAGATAGTATATCAGTAGGAAGATTATTTATGGCTTTATTAGTATCTGTATTTACGATTTATATGATACCAGGACTATGGGGAGCACCACTTAAGATTATCTCAGGTTTCCCTCCACCGATGACGTATTCAGAAAGTCCTTATGGTGTTGGAGGAAAAGGTGGTAATGCGGGAGGAGTAGCTACTGCTATTCCAGACGGAGCTAAACTAGGAGCACATGATATTATTGCCTTTACAGATTATGAGAAAGGTATGGCTTATGCTAAGTCTGTAAACAAACCAGTCTTACTTGACTTCACAGGATTTGCATGTGTGAACTGCCGTAAAATGGAAGACTCTGTATGGTCTGAACCTAATGTGTTATCAATTTTAAAAGGTGAAATAGTTTTAATATCACTTTATGTTGATGATCCGACGAAGTTACCTGAGAACGAACAATATATTTCTGAAACTACAGGTAAGAAAATAAAAACAATTGGTAATAAATGGAGTGATTTCCAAATGAAACATTACCAAGCGAATGCACAGCCTTACTATATCGTATTAGATAAAGAAGGTAATCGCTTAAATGAAGCTGTTGGTTATATGCCAGACGCACCTGAGTATAAAGCTTGGTTAGAAAGCGGAATTAATAAAGTGAAATAAGTTTTTATAATTATAGTTAAAGAAGCCACGTGAGTTCACGTGGCTTTTTTTATGGTAGTGGTATAAAAAAACAAAGGTGTTTTGATTTAATTTTAAGAAGAAAGTTAATACATTTGATAACCTTCTGAAATAAGGAAACAAAACACAATATTTAATTTAAGTACCTTTTGTTAATCACTAATAGAGAATGTATTCTTCAGAATATTAGATGATTAATTAGAGCGTATAAAATAAGCTAAGAAAAATGAAAAGAAGTTTAGTTGCATTATCATTTGCATTGTTTGCACTGTGTACACAAGCACAAGTTCACACTCCACCTACAAGTACAAAAGCAGAATCACATCAAGTAGTAGGGCTTACGGATATCAAGATTGACTACTCAAGACCGAATATGAGAGGGCGTTTAGTATTTGGTGATTTAGTTCCTTATGGAAGAATGTGGAGAACAGGAGCGAATATGAATACGGTAGTTACTTTTGGTAATGATGTAGAGATAGGTGGTAAGAAATTAAAGAAAGGATCGTATGCATTATTTACTATTCCTAAAGTAGAAGAATGGGAAGTAATATTCTATGCAGATACGAATAACTGGGGATTACCAGAGAAATGGGATGAGAGTAAAGTAGCTTTATCGACTAAGGTTAAACCTATTGGTTCTGATCGCAAGTTTGAGACATTAACTGTAGCGGTGAATAACGTAAACATAGACTACGCAGACCTAGAGATTATGTGGGAGAAGACAGTTGTGCCTGTTCGTTTTAAAGTACCAACAGACCAATTGGCAATGCAGAGTATTGAGGAGACATTTGACGGTCCTACAATCGTTGATTATTACGGAGCGGCAGAATATTACTACCTAACGAATAAAGACCTTGTAAAAGCTCTAGATTGGGTAAATAAGGCTATTGAGAAATCAGGAGAGAAAATACCTTACTACTTTGTACGCTTAAAATCACAGATCCAAGCTAAAGGAGGTGATAAAATAGCTGCTGTAGAAACTGCCAAATGGGCATTAGAGTTAGCAGAGAAAGCGAATAATCTTGATTATATCAAGATTAATAAAGACGCTATCAGAGAGTGGAGCAAGTAATTTTAATTAAGAATTAAGAATTAAGAATTAAGAATTAAGAATTAAGAATTAAGAATTAAGAATTAAGAATTAAGAATTAAGAATTAAGATTGTACTTAAAAAGCTGATTTCTTAAAGCTTATAGCTGAATATATAAAGAAAAAGATAGTTCTAATGAGCTATCTTTTTTTGTTTCTATGAAGTTGTCTTTTGTGAAACCGTGAAGTTGTGAAACCGTGAAATTGTGAAGTTGTGAAACCGTGAAGTTGTGAAATTGTGAACTGTCAATTAACCATATCTCTAATTCCCATTACCCTATGCCGTAGGCAAACAACAAAAAAAACACCATCACAAAAAAACACCATCACAAAAAAACACCATCACAAAAAAACACCATCACAAAAAAACACCATCACAAAAAAACAAACCTACTATCAACTATCTTTTTTATTTAAGATACTTTGATTCTGTATCGAATGCTTTATCTTTGTGTCTTAACAACACAATCTAAAATATGCTAACAGAATTAAATGCTATTTCGCCTATCGATGGGCGTTATAGAGGTAAGACCAATGCACTAGCTAATTATTTCTCAGAAGAAGCATTAATCAAGTACAGAGTATTAGTAGAAGTAGAGTACTTTATTTCTCTATGTGAGCACAATGTCCCTCAATTAGCCAATGTCCCAAGTTCTATCTTTCCTGAATTGCGTAAACTGTATCAAGAGTTTACCACAGAAGATGCTTTGTGGATCAAGGAGATGGAGAAAACGACGAATCACGATGTGAAGGCAGTAGAGTACTTTCTGAAAAGCGCATTTGACATTTTAAAGTTAGAAGAGTATAAAGAGTTTATTCACTTTGGACTAACTTCTCAGGATATTAATAACACCTCTATACCTTTATTGACTAAAGAAGCATATGAGGATGTGTATAAACCATCTTTACTAACTGTTATCAATAGATTAAAAGAGTTGAGCATAGAGTGGAAGGATGTACCTATGTTAGCACGTACACATGGTCAGCCTGCTTCTCCTACACGTCTAGGTAAAGAGATTTACGTATTTGTGGAGCGTTTAGAACAGCAGTTAGCATTATTAGAGCAAGTACCTTTTGCTGCTAAATTCGGTGGTGCTACAGGTAACTTTAATGCCCACCATGTAGCTTACCCAAAACAAGATTGGAAACAGTTTGGAACTGACTTCGTAGAATTGACTTTAGGGCTTAAGCATTCTTTCCCGACTACACAGATAGAGCACTATGATCACTTCGCAGCATTCTTCGATGGATTAAAACGTATAAACACGATACTGATAGACTTAGATAGAGATATCTGGACGTATGTATCGATGGATTACTTTAAACAGAAGATTAAGGCAGGAGAGATAGGTTCTTCGGCTATGCCTCATAAAGTGAATCCTATTGACTTCGAAAATTCAGAAGGAAACTTAGGTATTGCTAATGCGATCTTTGAACATTTAGCTGCTAAGTTACCGATATCACGTCTTCAACGTGACTTGACAGACAGTACAGTGTTGCGTAATATAGGAGTGCCTTTTGGACATACGCTTATTGCATTTGAGTCTACATTAAAAGGATTGAATAAGTTATTGCTGAATGCAGATAAGTTTGCTCAAGACTTAGAGAATAACTGGGCTGTAGTAGCAGAAGCTATTCAGACTATCCTAAGAAGAGAAGGATACCCTAATCCGTATGAAGCATTAAAAGATTTGACTAGAACGAATACAGTGATTAATAAAGAATCAATGCATAATTTCATCGAGACATTAAATGTATCTGATGCGATTAAAACTGAACTTAAAGCAATCACACCAGCTAATTATTTAGGAGTAGATATTCTATCATAAGAATTTACTATAAAATGAATAAGCGAGTCTTTCGAAAGAAGGACTCGCTTTTTTATTTCATGGTTAGAACACTGTTTCTAGAATAGATAAATAAAAAACGGGCTACCTTAAGGCAGCCCGTTTCTATATATTGAATAATCTAATTCTTATAAGTGGATTACTTCACCGTAAGCATCAGCTACAGCTTCCATCACAGCCTCACTCATAGTAGGGTGTGGGTGCACAGCTTTAAGGATTTCGTATCCAGTAGTTTCTAATTTACGAGCAACTACAGCCTCAGCGATCATATCTGTAACACCAGCTCCGATCATGTGACATCCTAACCACTCACCATATTTAGCATCAAAGATAACTTTAACGAATCCATCAGGAGTACCAGCAGCTTTTGCTTTTCCAGATGCAGAGAATGGGAATTTACCTACTTTAAGTTCATAACCGGCCTCTTTCGCTTTAGCCTCAGTCATACCTACAGAAGCAATCTCTGGAGTAGCATAAGTACATCCTGGGATATTTCCGTAATCTAATGGCTCTACATGGTGTCCAGCGATTTTCTCAACACATAAGATACCTTCAGCAGAAGCTACGTGAGCTAACGCTTGTCCAGGTACTACGTCACCGATAGCATAGTATCCAGGTACGTTAGTTTGGTAGAAATCGTTTACTAAGATTTTATCTCTATCTGTAGCGATACCTACTTCTTCTAATCCGATGTTCTCGATATTCGTTTTGATACCTACAGCAGATAATAAGATATCAGCTTCTAATACCTCTTCACCTTTAGCTGTTTTTACATATGCTTTTACTCCTTCACCTGTAGTGTCGATACGCTCTACAGAAGAATTAGTCATAATGTTGATACCATTTTTCTTTAAAGAACGCTCAAATTGTTTTGAGATATCTTCATCCTCTACAGGAACGATATTTGGCATAAACTCAACAATAGTTACATCAGTTCCCATTGATTTATAGAAGTAAGCGAACTCAACTCCAATAGCTCCAGAACCAACAACAATCATTTTCTTAGGTTGTTGAGGTAATGTTAATGCTTGTCTGTATCCGATTACTTTTTTACCATCTTGAGGTAAGTTAGGTAACTCTCTAGAACGAGCACCTGTAGCGATGATAATATGGTCAGCAGATAGTTCAGTTACTTTTCCATCTTTGTCAGTAACGTCTACTTTCTTACCTGGTTTTACTTTTCCGAATCCGTCGATAACTTCGATCTTATTCTTTTTCATTAAGAATTGAACTCCTTTGCTCATTCCTTCAGCTACGTTACGAGAACGTGCGATAACAGCATTGAAATCTTTATCTACATCACCATTGATAGTCAATCCGTAGTCAGAAGCGTGTTTAAGGTACTCAAACACCTGTGCCGATTTAAGAAGAGCTTTCGTTGGGATACATCCCCAGTTTAAGCAGATACCTCCTAAATTTTCTTTTTCAACAACTGCAACTTTAAAACCTAACTGAGAAGCTCTAATCGCAGTAACGTAACCTCCAGGGCCACTTCCTAAAACAATAATATCGAATTTCATATATCTATATATTTCTATATTTTATGCTACGAAAATAATCATTTATTTCTGTTATTGAAACTTTCAATACGAAAAGTTGATAGGCTGTAACTAAGGTAATTGCAAGGAGTGTGGCTTATTTGGCTATTAAGACGTGACAATTATTATCAAAAAGGCAATATTGTTGATAATCTTTTAAAAAACTAGGAGAGAATAGCGTACTAAAAAATATTGAAATTTTAGAACAAAAGTATTTCTACTCTTCGGAAGTTTTCGTCTAATTCATTTTGGGTAGAGAAACCATTGTTATAATGAACAATAAAAAAGCGATAGATGTGGATCTATCGCTTCTGTATATTGAGCTATATTTGTTTGTTAAACTGTGACTCGTGTAGGTTTTTATAGTATCCGTTTTGGATTTCTAATAGGTCTTTATGAGTTCCTTTTTCTACTATTTTACCTTTATCCATTACGATAATTTGATCAGCGTTTACTATCGTTGCTAATCGGTGTGCTATAATGATAGACGTTCTATCTTTAGTTAGATAGTCAGTCGCTTTCTGTAGTAATTCTTCTGAATGTGTATCGATAGAAGAGGTAGCTTCATCTAGTATCAGAATACTAGGATTACTAACATACGCACGTAAGAAAGCGATCAACTGACGCTGTCCAGATGATAGCATGACACCGCGTTCCTTCACATTATAATCATATCCACCAGGGAGTTGTAAGATGAAGTCGTGTATCCCTATTTTCTTAGCAGCTTCGATGACAGTCTCTCTTGTGATACTCTCATCATGTAGCGTGATATTATTGTATATTGTGTCACTAAATAAGAATACATCCTGAAGTACCACTGCTACTTGTTTGCGCAGTGTAGCTAGTTTATATTCATTGATATTGACACCATCGATACAGATCGTACCACTGTCTATATCGTAGAATCTATTTAATAGATTGATGATAGTAGACTTACCTGCACCAGAACTTCCCACGATCGCAATGGTGCTACCAGCAGCTATATCTAGGTTAATCCCTTTTAGTACTTCTGTTCCTTCGATATAACTAAAGCGAACAGCTTTTAGTTCTATTTTACCATTAAACTGTGGGGCAGTGACTGTACCGCTATCGTCTATCTGTTCTTCTGTTTCTAATACTTCGAATACACGCTCTGCTGCGATAATCCCCATTTGCATGACATTGAACTTATCAGCTATCTGTCTCAATGGGTTAAATAGCATGGTGATCAACATCGTATAGGCGAATAAATCTCCGAAAGAAGTAAGGTTGTCTCCTTGTACGATAGACATCCCTCCATACCAAATCACAAAACCAAGAGTAAGAGAAGATACGATATCCGCTATCGGAAAGAAGATAGAGTTATACAGAATATTCTTTAGCCAAGCCACATTGTGTTTATGGTTAATCTCTTTGAATTTTTCGTATTCTATTTCTTCTCTCGTAAAGAGTTGTACGATCTTCATTCCCGTTAATCGCTCTTGTACGAATGTATTTAGATTAGATATCTGTGTACGTACTTCTTGGAATGCAGTTTTCATGTGTCGTTGGAACTCTCGAGTAGCATATAATAGAATAGGCATAGCTATCAATACGATACAGCTCAATTTCCAGTTCATATAGAACATGATACACAGTACCACGAACATCTTTAGTAAGTCACTGACGATCATAAAGAGTCCTTGACTGAAGATACTAGCGATAGATTCTATATCAGATACTGCACGTGTCACTAATTTTCCTACGGGTTCGTTATCGAAATAACGCATTCTGAAGTTGATGATTTTATCAAATAGTTTCTCTCGAATGTCTTTTACGATATCCTGTCCTAACCAGTTCGCCCAATAGGTAAAGAAGAATTGTGAAGATACTTCTAGTACGAGTACTAATCCCATCAGTAGGATATAGAGTAGCAACCCAGATTGATCTTGTTTCTGTACGTATTCATCTACAGTTATCTTTAGCATATACGGACGTATGGCAGCGAATATAGAAAGGGAAATCGCAAATACAACTACCCAATTAAATCGTTTTTGATACGGCTTAGTATATTGTAATAATTTCTGTAGAGATAATGATTTTAGTTTTTTCATAAATAAGGGTAACTAACTTGAGTTAAATAAAGACCTTTTCCAGGTACAGAAAAGCCAGCTTTGCCTCTGTCTTTACTTTCTATTATCGTTCTGAAGTCATCTAGTGTTATTTTTTCATGCCCTACATTGACTAAAGTACCCACTATCGCTCTGACCATATTGCGCAGGAAGCGATTCGCAGAGATGGTGAATACTAGTCTGTTATCAGGTAGAATATCCCAATGTGCTTTATAAATAGTACAATTGAAGGTGAATACATCTGTATGTGTCTTAGAGAAACATTCGAAGTCTTCATACTCAAATAAGATTTGAGCAGCTTGATTCATTAATTCTACATTCAGCGGTCTAAAGTGGTAGTAGCTACCCGCATTACAAAACGCATCTTTATACTGATGAATGTGATACTCGTAGGTACGTGCTGTCGCATCAAAGCGTGCGTGGGCATCATCTGCTACCGTATGTATATTATAAATAACAATGTCTTCAGGTAAAAAAGAATTCATTCGTTGTACTAAAGAATCTTTGTCAAAAGGTAACTCGTGATCAAAGTGTGCATACATCTGTTTAGCATGTACTCCAGCATCTGTTCTACCTGCTCCCACTAGCTCTATAGGGATGCGTAGTAGAGTAGAGATAGCTTTAGTCAGTACTTCCTGTACTGATATAGCATCAGGTTGTAATTGCCATCCGTGATAATGTGTTCCGTTATATGCGAATTCTAAAAAGTATCTCAATGTAATTCTCTTTGTTTTGTAAAACGCAAATATACTTTAAAATCGGGACTAGGTAGTTGATGTTATTATAAAATTAGGAACTCATTTTTTGAATAGAAGAACAAATAACTAAGAAATGAAAGGGCTAGACGGATTACTATTCGTATTTAGTAAGAAGGCGGATTTTAATTTATTTAGGGCTGTATTGCTAGAATAGTGATCGTGGTTTGATGCCATAGTGGTCGCATAGTTTTAGCCCTTTTTTATGCGACCACTATGCGATCACTATCCGACCACTATGCGACCACCTCAAAAAACATCCCTTTTTCGACCTGTTATAATTATGTACTTAATATGTATAACTCTAGTGTGAACGGTGGATTAGGGAGATGGCTCTGATAAGTTTGCGTTGGTTATATTAGAAAAACTAGTTCTAAAGAGAGATCAATTAAATCGATCTGAAGTAAACAACGTTAAAAGCAAGAGATAGTTTAGAAATATGT
Source organism: Myroides sp. ZB35 (assembly GCF_001865835.1). NCBI lineage: Bacteria > Pseudomonadati > Bacteroidota > Flavobacteriia > Flavobacteriales > Flavobacteriaceae > Myroides > Myroides sp. ZB35. Next base: position 2,066,824 of record NZ_CP017769.1, read on the forward strand.
TTATTTTTACGACTTGACTTGTTGTGACAAGTAACTAACCCAATTAACCTAACTATATTAATAATGAAAAAACTACTAGTATTACTGGGCTTGTGTATAGGCTCTTATGTACAGGCACAGGATTTTAATCAATATTTTGAAGACAAAACATTGCGTCTAGATTATGTATTCGGAGGAAATAACGAGAGACAATTTATCTTATTAGATGAATTAATTTCTTTGCCTTCATGGGCTGGGCGTACACATAACTTAGGAGAGAATGCCTTAAAAGGAAATGGACAAGTACGTGTATACGATGAGCAAACAAATACATTAATCTATACTAATAGCTTCAGTACACTATTCCAAGAGTGGTTATCTACAGAGGAAGCGCAGAAGAATACCAAGAGCTTTGAGAATGTATTCTTAGTACCGTTTCCGAAAGATAATGTGCGTATAGAATTAATCCTATTCGATGCTGATGGAAAAGAAAAAGATAAATTAGTACATCATGTAGATCCTAAAGATATATTAATCCATACTAAGGGAACTAAGGATGTGACTAAACATGAGTATGTACATAAAGCGAAAGACAATGCTAAGGCTATCAATGTAGTATTCGTTGCAGAAGGATTTAAGGAAGAAGAAATGGGGAAATTTATGGATGCTGTAAAGGTGTCTATAGAACAATTATTAGCACATAAGCCTTTCGATAAATTTGCTGATAATTTTAATTTTATTGCTGTAAAGAGTGCTTCTAAAGACTCAGGGGTAAGTGTCCCAAGACAAGGAGATTGGAAAAAGACAGCTGTAGAGTCTAATTTTGATACTTTTTATTCGGAGCGTTATTTGACTACGAACAGAATTAAGAAATTACACGATGTACTAGCAGGTATTCCTTATGAACACATTATCATTCTTGCGAATACAGATGTGTATGGAGGAGGAGGAATCTATAATTCTTATACATTGACGACTACAGGACATAAGGACTTTAAGCCTGTGGTAGTACATGAGTTTGGGCATAGCTTTGCAGGATTAGCAGATGAGTATTTTTACCCTAATGATGTGTTGAGTGATTTAATTTCTAATCAGACAGAACCTTGGGAGCAGAATATAACTACATTAGTAGACTTCGATAGCAAGTGGAAAAAAATGCTTAAAAAGGGAACTCCAGTACCTACATTAGAAAAAGACAGTAAAAAATACCCACTAGGAGTATATGAAGGACTAGAAGGACGCAAGGTGTATAAAGGTACGTTAGACTGTAGAATGAAAACGAATCAGTATCCAGAGTTCTGTCCAGTTTGTCAGAATGCAATAGAAGAATTAATTTTGTTTTATACAGAGTAATCATAGTATAGCCTCTCACTAAGAGAGGCTATCTTATTATAAATAGATAAAGGTGAAAAAAATATTATTATTATCGGATACACACGGCACTATAGATGAGTCTATCCTGAAGTATGTCAGACAGGCAGATGAGGTGTGGCATGCAGGAGATATAGGAGACTTAGTAGTGACTGATACCATAAAGGCGCTAAAACCACTTAGATGTGTATGGGGAAATATAGATGGTAAAGAGGCTCGACTAGAATTTTCTGAAGAGTTATTCTTTGAGTGTGAAGGGATGAAGGTCTATATGATCCATATAGGTGGATATCCAGGGAAATATAGAGCTAATGTAAGAGAGCGAATCAAGCAAGAGAAGCCTGCTATCTATATCTGTGGGCACTCACATATACTGAAGGTACAGTATGATCAGATGATGGGAGTACTACATCTAAATCCTGGTGCAGCTGGTATAAGTGGTTTTCATCAGGTGCGTACGATGTTGCGCTTTGTGATAGATAACGGAGCGATAAAGGATATGGAAATTATCGAATGGCCTAAAAACAAAAAAGCCGAACTCATATAGGTTCGGCTTTTTTAACGCACTAATAAACTAAGATGTTAGGTTTATCGTAAACGATCCACAGATTTTACGAGATCTTCATCCTTCTTAATGGCTCTGTTCGCTAAGACAAGGAACAGGATAGAAATAATAGGGAGGAACATCCCAATACCTTTCTCAGAAATAGCTTCCGCAGTTTCTCCAGATACTGTTAGCGCACGATATACAAATAATCCTAATAGTATAAAGTTTGATATTATATTCAATCTATTAATTACAAACTGTCTCTTTCTATTTTTATACCCCATAATAGCTACTACTGTAAGAGCAGTAGATAATCCGAATAGGATAGTAGATGAAGGCATCATCATGAAATAGATAGGTTCATTCGCACCATTTGTCCATAATGGGATGAAAAAAGGTAACACTCCCATAATGATAAAGACAAGAATCAAATAAACAGTCTGTATTCTCTGTAACATAATTGTAAAAATGTATGAAGTACAAAAATAGTGTTTCTTTTTTATAAAAACCTATTGTTTATAAAATTTTATTCGTAATATTGCATCAGTACTGTCGTAAGTTCTTCATAATACGGCAATTCTATTTTAAATTTCCATTCTTATTTAAAATTACACAACTCAATATTTTTATAATCTATAAACATTTATATGTTTGAAATTTCCGAACTAAAAAAAATGAAGGTCGCAGATCTTCAGGAGATTGCTAAAAAAGCAAAAATTGCTAAGGTGGCTTCTTTGAAAAAAGACGAACTTATAGGGCAGATATTAGAACATCAACAAGCGACAAATGCAGAGGAGAAAAAAGCACCTGTAAAAGCTAAACCTGTGGATAAAGCTCCTTTAGAGGAAAAGAAGGCTCCTGCAGTAGCTAAAAAAGTAGCTGTGGATAAGGCTAACAATGATGTAAAAACAGATAAAACAGTTAAACAAAATACAACTCCTACTACTGAGAAATCAAGAAGACCGAGACTAGGTAAATCTAATGAGGATGAGGGTAAGGTAGAGAGTAAAGTGGAGCAGGCTTCTCGTGTATTAGCAGATAATACACAACGCAAAACAACTCACCAGAGAAATGAAGAAGCTCCTGCGAAACAAGAACAAAAGAAAGAAACCGTAAGTGAATCAACTGCTGAAGAAAAAGGAGGTTCTACAAACGAAAATAGAAGGGATTTCAAAAAGAGACAACCTGATAATAATAGACGTGATGGGCAAAAACGTGATTTCAAATCTCGTCAGCAACAATCACAACCTAAGAATAATGCTTCTACTGAAGTAACTAATGTTGCAGCAACAGATAGAGAGCCTGTAGCGAAAGAGGAAATATCTACTGTAGATAATACTGCTCCTCAACAGTCTGAAAACGACAATCAAAAAAGAAATAACAATCAACAGAATAGAAATAATAACAACAAAAAGAATAATTTCAGAGAACCTGATTATGAATTTGATGGTATTATAGAGAGTGAAGGGGTATTAGAAATGATGCCTGATGGATATGGATTCTTGCGTTCTGCGGATTACAACTATTTATCTTCTCCAGACGATATTTATTTATCTCAGTCACAGATTAGATTATTCGGTCTGAAAACTGGTGATACTGTAAAAGGAGTGGTGCGCCCTCCGAAAGAAGGAGAGAAGTTCTTCCCATTAGTAAAGGTGTTGAAAATTAATGGTCACGATCCTCAGTCTGTTCGAGATAGAGTATCTTTTGAGCATTTGACTCCTTTATTCCCGAATGAGAAGTTTAATCTAGATGCGAAGAGTAGTACTATTTCTACTCGTCTAATGGATATGTTTGCTCCTATCGGTAAAGGGCAACGTGGTATGATCGTAGCTCAACCAAAGACAGGTAAAACTGTTCTTTTAAAAGAGGTAGCGAATGCTATTGCAGCTAATCACCCTGAGGCATACTTAATCGTGTTACTTATAGATGAGCGCCCTGAAGAGGTGACAGATATGCAGCGTAGTGTGAATGCTGAGGTAATTGCTTCTACATTCGACGAACCAGCTGAGAGACATGTGAAGGTAGCTAATATCGTATTAGAGAAAGCAAAGAGATTAGTAGAGTGTGGTCATGATGTAGTAATCTTATTAGACTCTATCACGCGTTTAGCAAGAGCTTATAATACCGTACAGCCAGCATCTGGAAAGGTATTAAGTGGAGGGGTAGATGCTAATGCATTACAAAAACCAAAACGATTCTTCGGAGCGGCTCGTAATATAGAAAATGGTGGATCTCTTAGTATCATCGCTACAGCGTTAGTAGATACGGGGTCTAAAATGGATGAAGTGATTTTCGAAGAATTTAAAGGTACTGGTAATATGGAGTTACAGTTAGATCGTAAGTTGGCAAATAAACGTATTTTCCCTGCGATAGACATTACTTCATCTAGTACACGTAGAGACGATTTATTATTAAACGAATGGGAGCTTAAGCGTGCTCTTATGGTTAGAAGATATATAGATGATATGAACTCTGTGGAGGCGATGACATCTATCATTGACAATGTGAAAAATACTACGAATAATGACGAGGTATTAAAAACATTAAGCAAGTAAAAATAACCTGTATGTATATTGAAAAAGAGGACATTTATAATTTATAAATGTTCTCTTTTTTTTATAAATAGTTTCTTAATTGTTATATAAATGCGTAATTTTCAATACTAAATGTTTTGAGAATAAAACAAAAGTTGTTTCTTTGACTCAGTTTTAATGACAGAAGAAATGACGATATAAAGAGAAGATAGTAGTAGAATGCTGTATCGGTTTTTATCTAGTTGTTTTTTGTCAGAGTATAGGGTGTAAAAGAAGAAGATTATGTATGAACTAACAATATTTATAGTAGTAGCTATACTAGCCTATTTTATCGTTAGAAGGTTTTTCTCTATTAAGCGTTTTAATACCAAGGAAGAATATCTTCAGTATAAACGGGAACAAGAGGAATTGTTGAGAGAGGAAGAAGAGGAATGGGACGATGATTTAATCGATAAAAAGAGTTTTGACTTCTTATTTATAGGAGTTGTAGCAACTGTGTTATTTTTGGTCTGTGGTCTTTTTACAGGTAATCCATTCTATTTTGTTTTGATGATTTTCGTTATTACAGCGATATTATTCTTGCACTATTTTCCCTCTAAAGGAGATTTTTAAAGTTTTTGTTGTCACTAATACTGTCTGTGGTGTTAGATATAGACTCACTTTTGACGCGTTTTTCTCTTATAGATTCAAATAAATATTACCTGAGAAATGAAAGAAGCTAATGTTTTAGTAGAAAAGGTCAAATAAAAGAGATGTTAAAATTACTTTTTTTTAGATCATTAAACGATTAATAGTAAGAAAGTTAAAAAATAGAGGTAAAAATTAATTGATATTTTTTGATTGCTGAGTTTGTATTTACGGAATATCGTCCTATATTTGCACTCGCAATTAAGCAATAGGCCACGTGGCGCAACTGAATAGCGCATCTGATTACGGCTCAGAAGGTTGCAGGTTTGAATCCTGCCGTGGTCACTAAAGTCTTGATTCAAATCAAGACTGTGATAGAAATAAATAAAAGAATAATGGCCGCGTGGCGCAACTGAATAGCGCATCTGATTACGGCTCAGAAGGTTGCAGGTTTGAATCCTGCCGCGGTCACTAAAAGCTTCTCATTCGAGAAGCTTTTTTTATTTATATGTATTTTTGTAGAAGAATCTTTACTATAATGCGATGGCTAAGAAAGAAAACTATTTTAGATATTGGTGGAAGTCAAGTAATGAACATGGGGTGCATTCTCCATTTATATTTAATTTATTGACTAAAGGATTATATCCTAAAGATAGCAGATGGAGAGGGATGGCAAAGAAAGATGTTTTTATACTACGCATGCTAAATTACTATCAGCCTCAGTCTCTCGCCGTACATGGGACACTCTCTGTGGAGGTGGCTTGTGTTAAATCATTAAAAGAATCTTCTGATGCAGTAGATATGATCTATATGTCTAGTGTGAACGATATTGCTATAACTGATGTATGTACTCGTATGCATAATGATAGCGTCCTTGTGATTGATAGAAGAGAAGGGCGAGAAGAGATAGAGGCTTTCTGGGAGCAGATCGTGTTAGATGAGCGCTTCAGTGCTACGATCGATTTCTATTATTACGGTGTAGCATTTATTAGATCAGAACAATTAAAACAACATTTTATTCTACGTATGTAATTTGTTCTGTTAGATAGTTAGTAAGTAGATGTATTATTTCTAGTAATTTATTTATCTTAGAAGAGTCTTTCGGATTATTAGAAAAGATAATGAACTAAAAGCATAACTAAACTATCTATTATGTCTACTCATATTATTCAAGTAAAAGATATTAAACGCGATTTTAAATTGGGATCTGAAACAGTATATGTGCTGAAAGGTGTGAATTTAGAAATAGCAAAAGGAGATTATGTTGCTCTAATGGGACCTTCAGGAAGCGGTAAGTCTACCTTGATGAATATCTTAGGATGCTTAGATACGCCTACTTCCGGTAGTTATTACTTAGATGGTAAAGATGTTAGTGCTCTAAAAGATGATCAATTAGCAGAGATTCGTAATAAGCATATTGGTTTTGTATTCCAGACTTTTAATTTATTGCCTAGAACGACTGCGTTAGATAATGTGGCATTACCTATGGTGTATGCAGGTAACTCTAAAGCAGAACGCAATGCTCGTGCAAAAGAAGTGTTAGATCAGGTGGGATTAAGTGATCGTATAGATCACCATCCTAATCAACTCTCAGGAGGGCAGAGGCAACGTGTAGCTGTAGCTCGTGCTCTAGTAAATAAACCAGCTATTATATTAGCTGATGAACCAACAGGAAATTTAGATACTAAGACTTCTGTTGAGATTATGAGTCTATTCGATGAAATACATGCGAATGGAAATACGGTTATACTAGTAACACATGAAGAAGATATAGCTGCACATGCACATCGCATCATCAGACTTAGAGATGGAGTGATAGAGAGTGATGAACGTATTAAGTAGATCGTAGTTCTTAGAAAGTTATTTTTATGTGTTATTAAGGTTTATCTTATATCAATAGATCTTTGATTAGAAATAATAGAGATTTCGTTAGAGAATAAGCTTTAGACATTTCTTTTTTTGTTGTACTTTGTGAGTTAATTAAACCAAGAACAATATTATGAAAGTATATACAAAAACTGGAGATAAGGGAACAACAGCATTATTTGGTGGTACACGTGTGCCAAAACATCACATCAGAATAGAAAGTTATGGTACGGTAGATGAATTGAATTCATATATCGGTTTAATTCGCGATCAAGAGATAAATCCCTTGTATAAAAAAGTATTGATAGAGATTCAGGATAGATTATTCACTGTAGGAGCTATATTAGCTACTGATCCAGAGAAAGCAATTTTGAAAAATGGAAAAGAAAGACTAAATATTCCAAAAATAAGTGTGGCTGATATAGAGCTATTAGAAAATGAAATTGACCGTATGGAAGATTCATTACCACAGATGACTCATTTCGTTTTGCCAGGTGGACATACTACTGTGTCATATTGTCATATCGCAAGATGTGTTTGTCGTAGAGCAGAGCGTTTGTCAGTGAGTCTGAATGAGTCAGAGCCTGTAGACGAGTCAGTTTTGAAGTATTTAAACCGACTTTCTGACTATCTTTTTGTGTTGGCACGAAAGTTGACTTTTGATTTACAGGCTGAAGAAGTGAAATGGATTCCAAGAAAAGAAGACTAAAAAAGTGTTATTTTTCTTAAAATCTGTAGATTTTAAAAAGCTACGTTCTTGAAAACAGCTGAAATAAATAAAAAAAAGCTTGATAATTTCATAATAAAAATTATTTTTGCATTAAAAATTTAAAACGAATAGAGATGTATTGGACATTAGAATTAGCATCTTACCTAAGTGATGCTCCATGGCCTGCGACGAAAGATGAGCTTATTGATTATGCAATTAGAACAGGTGCTCCTCTAGAGGTAGTAGAAAACCTTCAATCTATAGAAGATGAGGGAGAAATCTATGAATCAATGGAAGAGATATGGCCAGACTATCCGACTGACGAAGATTACCTTTGGAACGAGGATGAGTATTAAGATATAGATAAGAAAAAAGCCTCTAAAAAGGCTTTTTTTTTATTTAATTTTACGATTTGACAGTAATAAAAAAATAAACCACATAAATTTATGAGTATCATAAACAGCATATTAAAGGTGTTTGTTGGAGATAAATCAGAAAGAGATATCAAAGACATCAAGCCTTTAATTGAGAAAATAAAAACGTATGAAGGAGCTTTATCTAGCCTTTCAAACGATGAACTAAGAGCGAAAACAATTTACTTCAAAGAAAAGATACAGCAATCTAGAGCAGATCAAGATGCTAAAATCGCTTCTTATAAAGAAGAAATTGAGAAAACGCAAGATATCGATAAGAGAGAGTCTATCTACGCTAGCATTGATAGCTTAGAAAAAGAGGCTTATAACAACTCTGAGAAATTGCTATTGGATATTCTACCAGAAGCATTCGCTGTAGTAAAAGAAACAGCTCGTCGATTCAAAGAAAATGAAACAGTAATCGTTACTGCAACAGAACAAGATAGAATCTTCGCAGAGACTAAACCTTATGTGACTATCGTAGATGATAAGGCACATTGGGCGAATACATGGTCTGCTGCAGGAAAACAAGTTACTTGGGATATGATCCACTACGATGTACAGTTAATCGGGGGAATCGTATTACACCAAGGTAAAATTGCTGAGATGCATACAGGGGAAGGGAAAACGTTAGTAGCAACTTCACCATTGTACTTAAATGCATTAACAGGAAATGGAGTTCACTTAGTAACAGTGAATGACTACTTAGCAAAACGTGATAGTCAGTGGAAAGCTCCATTGTTTGAGTTCCACGGAATGACTGTTGATTGTATTGATAATCACCAACCAAACTCTCCAGGTAGAAAAGCGGCTTATGCTGCGGATATTACATACGGTACAAATAACGAATTCGGTTTTGACTACCTACGTGATAATATGGCACATACGCCAGAAGAATTAGTACAGAGAAAACACAACTTTGCAATCGTGGATGAGGTGGATTCTGTATTAATTGATGATGCTAGAACGCCATTGATTATTTCTGGACCTGTACCACAAGGAGATCGTCATGAATTTAATGAATTAAAACCAGAAGTAGCTAACTTAGTAGAGATGCAAAGAAAGCTAGCTAATGGATTCTTAGCAGAAGCTAAAAAATTAATTCGTGAAGGAAATACTAAAGAAGGTGGATTCTTATTGTTTAGAGCATATAGAAGTTTACCTAAGAATAAAGCGTTAATTAAGTTCTTAAGTGAAGAAGGAGTAAAACAATTACTTCAAAAAACTGAGAACCACTATATGCAGGACAACAATAGAGAAATGCATAAAGTAGATGAGGCGTTATACTTCGTGATCGAAGAAAAGAATAATCAAGTACAGTTAACTGATTTAGGTATTCAATTCTTATCAAAAGATACAGATCAAAACTTCTTCGTACTTCCAGATATTGGTGTTGAAATCGCTAAGATAGAAGCACAGAATCTATCTAAGGATGAAGAGGCTGAAGCAAAAGAAGTATTGTTCCAAGACTTCGGAGTGAAAAGTGAGCGTATCCACACTTTAAGCCAGTTATTAAAAGCTTATACTCTATTCGAAAAAGATACTGAATATGTAGTAATGGATAACAAAATTATGATCGTAGATGAGCAAACGGGACGTATCATGGATGGTCGTCGTTACTCAGATGGATTACACCAAGCTATCGAGGCTAAAGAGAATGTGAAAATTGAAGCAGCTACTCAAACATTTGCTACAATTACATTACAGAACTACTTCCGTATGTATAACAAACTAGGAGGTATGACTGGTACGGCGATTACAGAAGCAGGTGAGTTCTTACAGATTTATAAATTAGACGTTGTAGAGATTCCTACGAATAGAGGTATCGCTCGTCATGACAAAGAAGATAAGATTTATCGTTCAGTACGTGAGAAATTTAAAGCAGTAATCGAGGATGTGGTAGAGTTATCAAATGCTGGACGTCCAGTATTGATCGGTACAACATCAGTTGAGATTTCTGAGTTATTAAGTAGATCATTGAAAATGCGTGGTATTAGACACAATGTGTTGAATGCTAAATTACATAAACAAGAGGCTCAAATCGTAGAAGAAGCAGGACAATCAGGTATCGTAACTATTGCTACAAACATGGCAGGTCGTGGTACAGATATTAAGCTTTCTCAAGAAGTAAAAGACTTAGGAGGTCTTGCTATCATCGGTACTGAGCGCCATGACTCTCGTCGTGTAGACCGTCAGTTAAGAGGTCGTGCAGGTCGTCAAGGGGATCCAGGTAGTTCACAGTTCTATGTGTCACTAGAGGATAACTTAATGCGTCTATTCGGATCTGATCGTGTAGCTAAATTAATGGACAGAATGGGATTAGAGGATGGAGAAGTAATCCAACACTCTATGATGACAAAGTCTATCGAAAGAGCTCAGAAAAAAGTAGAAGAGAATAACTTCGGTATTCGTAAGCGTTTATTAGAATATGATGACGTGATGAATGCACAACGTGAAGTAATCTATAAACGTAGAAAGCATGCCTTATTCGGAGAGCGTCTTAAAGTGGATATCGCGAATATGATGTATGACCTATGTGAGCGTATTGTAGAGACTAACAAATTAGCTAGTGACTATAAAAATTACGAATTTGATATTATCCGTAATTTCGGTACGAACAATGTGGTTAGTGAAGAAGAGTTTGCAAAAGGTGATGTAGTTGCTATCGCTAATAAGCAATACGATATCGTTTATAATGCTTATGCAGATAAATGTAAACGTAGTGCAGCAGAAGCATTTAAAGTGATCAAAAATGTTTATGAGAACAATGCAGGTCAGTTTGAGCGTATTGTAGTTCCTTTTACAGATGGTGTTAAAACGATTAATATCGTAACTAACTTAGAAGAAGCTTATGCAACAGAAGGAATGTCATTAATTAATGATTTTGAGAAAAACATTACTTTGACTATTCTAGATGAGGCATGGAAGAAGCATTTAAGAAAAATGGATGAATTAAAGCAATCTGTACAGTTAGCTGTACATGAGCAAAAAGATCCATTGTTGATCTATAAATTCGAAGCATTTGAGTTATTTAGAAAGACTATTTTCGAGATTGATTCAGAGGTAATGACATTCTTGACTAGAGCAGATTTGCCACAACAAGAACAACCAGCAGAAGAGGTATCTGAAGCTTAAAAATAGATATGTCATAATAAGATGATATATGAAATAAAAAAGACGTGTTTTAACCACGTCTTTTTTTGTTTCTATAGATTTTGTAGTTAGGAATATTAAATGGTTTTATACAGTGCTAAATGAGTAAATAAGGAGTGCTCTGGTATGTGGAAATAAAAAAGGATTGACGTACGTCAATCCTTTTTGTAATTTTAAATATCTCGGAATATTACTTTTCAGTAGTCATTTCTAATTGGAAAACTAAATCAGTGTTAGGAGGGATAGGACCAACTCCACGTTCTCCATAAGCTAAATGAGAAGGGATAAAGATAATCGCTTTGTCTCCTATTTTCATTTGCTCTATTCCTTCAATAAAACCTGGTATTAAACCTGTTTTAGTACCATATTTAAAAGGGATAGGGATGTATTGGTTAGCGTTAGCTCTTCTTTGATCAAAAGTACCGAATAGCTTAGATAATTCTTCATTACTTGAATCAAACATAAGTCCGTTTTCAAAGAATCCTGCGTAGTCAATCATTACATCTTGCCCGATATTAGGTTTTTTACCTTCTCCTTCATTAATGATAACGTAAGATAGACCTGAGTGTGTTTTAGTAGCTTTTGCTTTTAATTCTGCGAATTTAGTAGCGTATTCTTTTTGGGCACCTTCTACTTTGTCTGCTTGATCTTTTTTAGCTTTGTCAGCGTCTTCAAAGTATTTTTTAAACACTTTGACTGCGTTGAATTTTTTAGCTTCTTTTCCTACTCTAATGATTTTTACAGACTCCATTTTGTCTCCTTGAGTGATAGCATTAACTATATCAAGACCTTTTACAGTATATCCAAAAACTGAATGCATTCCATCTAAATGTGGAGTAGCTTTATGTGTAATAAAGAATTGACTTCCGTTTGTAAAAGGACCGCTGTTTGCCATAGATAAAGTACCTGCTTTATCATGTTTTAAACTTGGGTCAAATTCGTCTTTAAATACATATCCTGGTCCACCAGAACCTGTACCTGTAGGGTCTCCACCTTGTATAACAAAATTAGGTTCTACTCTGTGAAAGGCGATACCATCAAAATAAGGTTTGTCTTTATATTGTTTGTCCACAAAAGGGTTATTACCTTCTGCTAATGAAACGAAGTTAGCAACTGTTACTGGTGCTTTCTCATATTCTAGTTCAACAACGATATTACCTTTTGATGTTTTGATATCAGCATATAAACCATCAGGTAAATCTGTCTTAGCTGAAGTACAAGAAGCAGCTAATGCTACAATACTTAGAATTAAACTTGTCATTTTTTTCATATTATTTTAGTTACTTTTTTCTATTGATTTTAAATCTATAGTGAATATTAATGGTTGATTTTTACCTATTTTGTTTCTGTCGCCTAGATAGCTGTATGCTAATATAGAAGGGCTAAGTACTTTGATAGACTCATTTTTCTTCATGAGCTTGATAGAGTGTCTTAATATAGGAAGGATGTCTTCTTTATCAACTATATAAGATAGTACTCCGATGTCATTAGAAGAATATAATAAACTGTCTTGTAAAGTGCTTATTTCATAAGTGTACATGACAGTATTACCTTCTGAAGGTCTGATAGAGTCATGTATTTTTCGTTCTTGATAGCTGTACCAAAAACCGTTTTTAGAATTGATATATGTATTATCTTTATCTGTTTCTATGTATTGGCTTATGAGTTCTTCTTCACTTTTAACCATATCCATATTTTTCAAAGCAGAGCTTTGTATAATGCTTTCTTTTGACTTTGATATCGGTTTTCTTGCTTCTTTATCTTGATTACAACTAGTAGCAAAAACAGCAAATAATGCTATACTTAGAAACTGAATAGATTTATACATAGAATTCTTTTTTATGCTTTTTAATGATGTCTGTAAATCGAGTTATTGTATCTTCTAAAGATAGTGTAGATTTACCACCTGCGGCATTTACATGCCCTCCACCTTCGAAATATTTACGTGCTAGTTGGTTCACGTCCATATTGCCTTGTGATCTTAGTGATATTTTTACAATGCCTTCATCTTTTCTTTCAATAAAGAAAAAGGTTAGGTCAATCCCTTTAATTGATAATCCGTAGTTAACAAAACCTTCTGTGTCTCCTTTTTGATGTTGGAACTCGTTAAGTTCTTTATCAGTCAGATATATATATGATGTATTGTATTCAGGTAATATTACCATGTTTTGGAGTGCTTTACCTAATAATTGTAATCTGTTGTAATTACTGTTGTCAAATAAAGCATTGTGTATAGCAGGGTTGTCTATTCCTTTGTCTATCAATTCTGCTACAACACGGTGAGTGTTGGCATTTGTTTTAGGGAACCTAAAAGAACCTGAGTCAGTTACAATACCTGTGTATATACATGTAGCAGCATCTTTATCAACTAAATGAGTTAGTTTTAATGCTTGTATAATAGTGTATAGAAGTTCGCATGTAGACCCAAACTCTGGATTAGAGAAGGTTAATGTAGCATAGTCACCGGGCATTTGGTGGTGGTCTATCATTACAAATGGAGCAGTCATCTTTTCAAGAACTTTTTCCATATCCTCCCCTGTTCTTAATAGAATATTAAAGTCTAAAGTGAAGATATAGTCACTAGAAGAAAGAATCTGATTAGCTAATTCTCTTTTTTTATCAAAGATGATAATGTTTTCACTAGCTGGCATCCAGGCAAGGAAGTGTGGAAAATCATTAGGAGATATAATATATGCGTCATGTCCTAATGCTTTTAAAATATGGTACAACCCTAATGTAGAGCCAATGGCGTCACCATCAGGATTTCTATGAGGGATAATACTTATCTTTTTTGGCGAGCTTAAAATAGATTGTAGTTGCTCTATATATTTTTCATTCATCATGTTGCGAAAATACATTATTTTAAGAATATTAAATAATGATATCTAAGTTTAAATGATAAAAAGTTACGTTAAAGAATGAATGATATTATTGAGCTAATGCTTTTAGTTCGTTTTTGTCTTTTAGAATAATCTTTTTACCAGATAATTCTATTATACCGTCCTTTTTAAGCTCTGATAATAAGCGAATACAGCTTTCTGTGGCAGTACCGACCATATTAGCAAGATCTTCTCTTGATAATTGGATATTCAGTGCATTATTTTCTGGATTAATACCACCTACTTCCTCAAGTTTTAGAAGTATAATAGCAAGACGCTCTTTAACTGTCTTGTGAGTGTGATCAGCTAAGCCTTTGTCTGCATCTTTTAAGTGGTTACAGATGTCTCTTGTTACAAGTAAAGAGAATTTATTGTTATCTGTGAAGTATTCCATCATTTCTTTCTTAGGAATAAAACAGATTTGCATATCTTCAATCGCTGTTGCAGTAAGATTAGATGTCTCTTCATTAATGATAGAGCGTTGTCCTAGAAGGTCTCCATTCTTAGCAAGCTTAACAATTGTGTCTTTACCATTAGAGTTGAGTTTTGTTAATTTACAAAAACCGTCCTTGATACAAAATACACCATTAAGGTTATCACCTTCACTGAAGATGGTTTCCCCTTTCTTTACGATAAAGTGAGTTTTAGTTTCAGATATTGTTAAAAGCTCTTCTCTAGTTAATGCTTTTAGAGAACTAAATTCTCTAATAATACACTGTTCACATCTGCCCATGACCAAGTAGTTTTTGTTAAAATAACTCTACAAAGATAGTGATTTTTTATGATAAATGTCATATATTCTCCATTATTAAACGTAGACCTTTGGTATAGGTAAAATGAGCAATAAATTATGGATAAAAATAAGTGTTATCACTGTGGTAATGAGGTGACAACCTTTAACCGCATTGACTTCGATGATAAAGAATTTTGCTGTAATGGGTGTAAGACAGTTTATGAGATTTTTAGCGATAATGATTTAAGCTGTTATTATGATATGGAGACTACTCCAGGGGCTACTCCAGAAGAAGCAAATGGTAAATATGATTTTTTAGAGAAAACAGAAATTATTAACAAACTCCTAGAGTTCAATGAAGGAGCAACTAATATTGTTTCTTTATATATCCCACATATTCACTGTAGTTCTTGTATCTGGATATTAGAGAATCTGCACAGACTAAATGACGGTGTGATTCGAGTATTGGTTAATTTCCCTGAAAAGAAAGCAACAATTACATTTAATTCTGAAAAGGTATCTTTAAAAGAGTTAGTTCTTCTACTAACGAAGATAGGTTACGAACCTTATATAAGTTTAAAAAATTATGAAGATAAGCCTCAGGCTATAGATAGAAGTTTAATTTATAAAATAGGGATAGCATTTTTTAGTTTTGGAAATGTTATGATGCTTTCTTTCCCAGAGTATTTTAATATTGATGATATCTGGATGAGAGAATATAAGGATTTTTTTAGATGGCTTATATTACTTATTTCTTTACCCGTATTTTTTTATTCTGCTTCTCCTTACCACTTGGCTGCTTGGAAAGGGATTAAAACAAAAAATTATACCATAGACATTCCTATGTCTTTAGGAATTATAGTGATGTTTATTCGAAGTACGATAGATATTATATTTGATTTAGGCCCAGGTTTTTTTGATAGTATGACTATGTTAGTCTTCTTTATGTTGTTAGGAAAACTGTTTCAACAACGTACTTATAACTTCCTATCTTTTGAAAGAGATTATAAATCCTATTTTCCTATTGCGATTACTAAAATTGGAGAGGATGGAGTAGAAGAACCTATTCAAGTCTATGAGGTTGTAAAAGGGGATCGTCTTCTGATCCGTAACCAAGAACTAGTACCTGTGGATTCAATATTGATTTCAGAATCAGCTTTTATTGACTATAGTTTTGTAACAGGTGAAGCTGTTCCTGTAGAAAAGAAATCAGGAGATAAAGTTTTTGCAGGAGGAAAACAAGTGGGAGACGTTATTGAGATAGAGGCAGTGAATACTGTTTCTCAAAGTTATCTAACTCAGTTATGGAGTAATGATGTCTTCCAGAAAAAAGTGGATATTAAGTATAAAACTATTACGGATACGATTAGTCATTATTTTACCCCTGTATTATTGCTGATTTCTATATCTGCTTTTATAGGTTGGGCTTTTGTGGATATCAATGCCGCTTTTAATGTGTTTACAGCTATTCTAATCGTTGCTTGTCCTTGTGCCTTAGCTTTGACTGCTCCATTCACTTTAGGTAATGCTATCCGTATTTATGGTAGAAATAAGTTCTATTTAAAAAATGTTACTGTCGTAGAACAAATGGCAAAGGTGAATACTATTGTTTTTGATAAGACAGGTACTATTACTACTAATGCAAGTTCAACTATACAGTATGTCGGAGAGGAGTTATCTAAAGAAGAACAAGGCGATATTAGAAATATTATTAGAGCATCTAATCATCCCTTGAGTAGAAAACTGTATAACTTTTTGTCTACAAAGGTGGTTGTCAAACCTGAGTTATTTGAAGAAATACCAGGAAAAGGACTGTTGGGTACGATAAACAAAAATAGTTATCTAATAGGATCTCCTAGTTTGTTAGGGATTCAAAGTGAACAAGTGTTAAATGAAACATCAGTTCATATCCAAATTAATGGGGAGTATAAAGGGAAGTTTGTATTTGCTAACCACTATAGAGAAGGCGTTACAGAATTGTTTGATAATTTAACAAATATCGGATATAAATTAGCTATTCTTTCAGGAGATAATGATGGTGAGAAAGAAGTGTTAGAAAAGTTGCTTCCTAGTTCTACTTCGTTGGTTTTTAATCAGAAGCCAGAAGAGAAATTAGAATATGTCAAAAGATTGCAAGAAAATGGGGGGAATGTAATGATGGTTGGAGATGGATTAAATGATGCAGGAGCATTAGCTCAAAGTAATGTAGGAGTGTCTGTTTCTGAGAATGTTAATGTGTTTACTCCAGCAAGTGATGCCATACTAGATGCTAAGATGTTTAAAAGCTTAAAGTCATTCTTAAATTATTCAAAGAAATCTGTTAAAATTATCAAATTAAGTTATATCTTAGCTTTAAGCTATAATGTGATTGGTATAACGGTTTCTATAATGAATAAAATGTCTCCATTGGTAGCGGCTATATTAATGCCCATAAGCACTGTTTCTATAATCAGCTTTGTAACGATCATGAGTAATTACTTTGCAAAGAAGATTATAAAGAAAGATTAAGATAAAAAGCTAAATATGATAGTTATCATGTTTTAAGGCATCAGATAATGTTAATTTTGACAAGTAAATATTAGGTATGAGTGTTATATATTTCTTAATTAGTATCAGTGTAGTAGTAGCTGGTATATTTCTATACTTATTTATACGGTCAGTAAAAAGCGGTCAGTTTGATGACGCGTATACCCCTTCAGTGCGTATGCTTTTTGATGACGAAGTAAAAGTTACTTCAAAAGAGAAGAAAGACAAAAAAACAGATAATAAACAAAAAGAAAATCAAATATAAACAACTATGGAAGTGCAACAATTTTATTATGACAACAAAATTGTAAAGAAATTTCTTTATGCTTCAATATTTTTTGGAGCTGTCGGGATGCTTGTAGGATTAGTTTTAGCAGTGATGTTTATATTTCCTAACTTAACAGATGGAATATCTTGGTTGAGTTTCGGGAGATTGCGTCCATTGCATACTAATGCTGTGATTTTTGCGTTCGTTGGTAACGCAATTTTCGGAGGAATATACTATTCTTTACAAAGGTTATGTAAAGCCAGAATGTACAGTGACTTTTTAAGTAATCTTCACTTTTACGGATGGCAATTAATTTTAATTGGTGCTGTAATTACCTTACCATTAGGATTTACAACATCAAAAGAGTACGCTGAATTAGAATGGCCTATAGACATCGCGATTGCAGTGATTTGGGTGACATTCGGTGTTAATATGATTATGACGATTATCAAAAGAAGAGAGCGTCATATTTATGTTGCAATTTGGTTCTACTTAGCGACTTTTGTTACTGTAGCTGTATTACATATCTTTAACTCATTAGAGTTACCTGTAAGTGCATTTAAATCTTACTCTGTGTACGCAGGGGTACAAGACGCATTAGTGCAGTGGTGGTATGGACATAATGCGGTGGCATTCTTCTTAACTACACCTTTCTTAGGTTTAATGTATTATTATTTACCAAAAGCAGCGAATAGACCAGTTTATTCTTATAGACTATCTATCATTCACTTCTGGTCTTTAATTTTCTTATACATCTGGGCAGGTCCTCACCACTTATTGTATTCAGCATTACCAGAATGGGCTCAAAACTTAGGAGTTGTGTTCTCAGTAATGTTAATTGCACCATCTTGGGGAGGTATGATCAACGGTCTTTTAACTCTTCGTGGAGTTTGGGATAAAGTAAGAGTTGATCCAGTATTAAAATTCTTCGTAGTAGGTATTACAGGATACGGTATGGCTACTTTTGAAGGACCAATGTTATCTCTTAAAAATGTAAACGCTATTGCTCACTATACTGACTGGATCGTAGCTCACGTACACGTTGGAGCATTAGCTTGGAACGGATTCATGACATTCGGTATGGTGTACTGGTTAATTCCTAGAATGGTTAAAACAGAGCTTTATTCTAAAGCTGCTGCTAACTTCCACTTCTGGATTGGTACATTAGGTATTATCTTATATACTATTCCATTATATGTGGCAGGTTTCTCTCAACACTTAATGTGGAAAGACTTTAACCCTGATGGAACTTTAAAATATGGTAACTTCTTAGAAACAGTTACAGCTATTATGCCAATGTATGCAATGCGTGCTATTGGAGGAACATTGTATTTAGCAGGGGTATTAGTATTGATTTACAATATCTATAAAACTGTAAAAGCTGGTCAACCAGTTCAAGATGAATTAGCTGAAGCACCTGCATTACAAAGAATTTCTGCTGGTAGATTAAAAGGAGAAGGATGGCATACTCATTTAGAGAGAAGACCTATTCAGTTTACGATCTTAACTACAGTAGCTATCTTAATTGGAGGATTGGTACAGATTGTTCCTACAATATTTGTGAAGTCAAATATTCCTACTATTACAAGTGTTAAACCATATACTCCTCTAGAGTTAGAAGGTCGTGACCTTTATATTAGAGAAGGATGTGTGGGGTGTCACTCACAAATGATTCGTCCTTTCCGTTCAGAAGTTGAAAGATATGGTGAGTACTCAAAATCAGGGGAATATGTTTATGATCACCCATTCTTATGGGGTTCTAAGAGAACAGGTCCAGATTTATTTAGAGTAGGAGGTAAATATTCTGATAGTTGGCATTATAACCACATGTATGACCCTCAGTCAACATCTCCTAATTCAATCATGCCTGGATATAAATGGTTATTTGCTAATAAAAATGCAGATTACTCAGATATAGAAACTAAAATGAGTGTAATGAGAACTTTAGGAGTTCCATATACAGATGAGGATATTGCTAACGCGAAGGCTTCTATAAAAGCACAGTCTGAAGAGATTGCTAAGAACTTAGAAGGTGATCCTGATTATGTGAAGTCATATGAGGATAGTAAAAAACGTGCACAAGCAAAAGGTGAAGAGTTTATACCTATGAGTGATCGTGAGATTGTAGCAGTGATTGCTTATCTACAACGTTTAGGTACCGACATTAAAAAGGTAGAAGAATAATATTTTAAAAATGAATCAATATGCTAAAATTCATTAAACATAATATGGAAACAATAGGTGGAGTGGAGATATTCCCTATTATATCACTTATTATTTTCTTTACATTCTTTGTTGGACTTTTCGTGTGGGTTGCTACTTATAAGAAAGACACAATAGAAGAATTGAGCAATATGCCATTCATGGATGATGAAGAGCACAATGTTGATAGTAATTCACGAAAATTATGAAAAAGTTTTTTCCAGTATATGTAAGAGTTCCTCTTCTATTTGCTATTTTCTTTTTAGCGATAGAATGGTTAGTAGGGGGGGATAGTGATAAACCGGCTTTTGTAGAACATCCCGTTGTTCTAATATTATTAGGTTTATTCTTGTTCGCATTGATTGCTGTTGAAATTGTAGCATCTGCAACAAACAAGATTTTGGATCGCTTAATGACTCCTGAAGAGAGAGCTCTAAAACAAAAAGAAGCTAGTCGCCCATTAAGAGATGCCCCTTGGGTAAAACGCTTAATGCAGAAATTGACTAATACTAAAACAATTGAGCAAGAAGGCGATATCATGATGGATCATGATTATGATGGAATTAAAGAGTTAGATAATGATTTACCACCATGGTGGGTTGGACTTTTCTATGTGACTGCAATTTTTGCTGTAATCTATATGTTGAGATATCACGTATTTGATGCAGATAATCAAGTTGCTGAGTTTGAAAAAGAAATGATTGCTGCTAAAGAACAAGTTGAGGAGTACAAGAAAAATGCTCCTGATATGTTAACAGCTGATCAAGCAGTATTCTCTGATGATCCAACTGTGTTAGCTGCTGGTAAGGCACTTTTTGATACAAATTGTGCTGTATGTCATAAGAATGATGGTGGGGGATCTATCGGACCTAACTTAACTGACGACCACTGGATATTAGGTGGAGGTATGAAAAATGTCTTCAATACAATTTCTGAAGGTGGACGTCCTGGTAAAGGAATGGTGCCTTGGAAGTCAAATTTCAAACCATCTGAAATAGAAAAGTTAGCTTCTTATGTTATTTCTCTTAATGGTACAGTTCCAGCAGAGGCTAAAGCTCCAGAAGGAGATATTGTATGGTCTAAAGCAGAATTGACTGGAGGAGATGCTTCAGAAGAAGGTGCAAAAGAAGAAGCTTCTGAAGAGGTTGCTGTAGATGCAGAAACTGTTGAAGTAAAGAATTAAAATAATATAGTCTATACTAACTGTATTATTAGTATAGACTGGTAAAAAGAATAGAGGGCTAAGGTTGACAATTTAGCCCTCTTTTATACCAAATATTTTCTATTGATCAAGAGGTGTTGACTTATTTCGTTTATTGGTGTTAATAAAGACATTATCTATAGTATTATTATCATAAATACAATGCATATTGAGAGCTTTTTTCGTACCTTTCTAGTATAAAAAAAGTTTATGTCTGTCAAGGTTTTATTTAGTTGTTAAACGAGGACTTGGTAGAGTTAAACTGTTTAAAATATAAGGTATTTAGAAGCGATTATACTGTTTTAGGATTTATATATATAGATGTTGATATAACAGTAGATGAGAAGTAAATCTTATCTTTTTAATAAACGAATATGATTGTTTGTGTTTTTTACTTTGGTTAGGGAAAGCGGAACAGTTAGGTATATTTCAGATTAAGAGAATAAGGAATCTTTTAGGCGACAATAATTAGAAGATTTCTGACAGATTATCTGTCAAAAACTTGTGCTTAGGCACTATTATAAACTAACATAATAAGAATAGAGTATAAGTAGTTTATTACTTTATTACTCATTGAAAAACATTTTACTATGGCTACAATACATGATGAGAGTTTCCGTGACTCCATAGGTACAATTGACAAAGATGGTAAAAGAGCTTGGATCTATCCTAAAAAACCTTCGGGCCCTTTTTATAATAAACGTAAGATCGTAAGTTACGCTCTTATCTTGTTTCTTTTTGCTGCGCCATTTATTAAGATAAATGGAAACCAGTTTTTATTGTTTAACGTAATAGATAGAAAGTTTAATATTTTTGGTTTTCCTTTCTGGCCACAGGATTTTTATCTTGTAGTAATATCTATGATTATTGGTGTAGTTTTTGTTACCCTATTTACAGTTTCATTTGGTCGTATATTTTGTGGTTGGATTTGCCCTCAAACGATTTTTATGGAAATGGTTTTTAGACGTATTGAATATTGGATTGATGGAGATAGAGGAGCTCAAATGCGTTTAGATAAACAACCATGGACATCTGAGAAAATAAGAAAGAGAGTTTTAAAGTGGTTTATATTTTTTGTTATTTCCTTTTTGATTGCTAATGTTTTCTTAGCTTATATTATTGGAAGTGATGTCGTTCTTCAAATGATGAAAGACGGACCAGCAGATCACATGGGGCGTTTTATTGGATTAATAATATTTACTGGAGCTTTCTACTTTGTATTTACATGGTTTAGAGAGCAAGTATGTGTTATTGCTTGTCCTTATGGTAGATTACAAGGAGTTTTATTAGACAATAAATCTATTATTGTAGCTTATGACCACGTGCGTGGTGAAGCGACAAATGGTAGAGCTAAGTTTAAAAAAGGAGTTGATAGAACTGCAGAAGGTATAGGAGATTGTATCGACTGTAAGCAATGTGTAAATGTATGTCCAACAGGTATTGATATTCGTAATGGTACTCAGTTAGAGTGTGTGAACTGTACAGCTTGTATTGATGAGTGTGATCACATGATGGAGAGTGTTGGTTTACCTACTGGTTTGATACGTTATGCATCAGAATCAGAAATATCAGAAGGTACTAAGTTTAAATTTAGTTTGCGTCAGAAAGGTTATGTAGCTGTTCTTTGTATCCTAATGACTATTCTGGTAGGGTTATTGTTCTTAAGAACAGATATTGAAGCTACTGTGCTTCGTGTGGCAGGTCAAACGTATACCCATGTCACCGTAGATGATAAGGAGAATATTAGAAACGTTTATACCTTTAAGGTAGTTAATAAAACGATGAAGGATTTCGAGAATGTAACCTTTAAGTTATCTTCTCCAGAAACAGGAATTATTACTTTAGTAGGGAACCCAATTATAAAAGTGGTTAAAGAAGGATATGCAGAAGGAACTATGTTTATTGATGTTCCACAGTTCTTATTAGAAAGTCATCGTACAAAAGTTAAAATAGAGGTGTATGAAGGAGATAAGTTGATTCAGACAACTTCAACAAACTTCTTAGGCCCTAGAACATTGGATTAATATTAAAATTTGTTAGGTATGAAATTTAATTTTGGAACAGGTATTGTTATTGCTATGGGGATTTTTATGGTCTTCATTTTGCAATATGTTATTAGAGTACAGATTGATAGTAAATATGATAATGAGTTAGTTACTGAGAATTATTATCAACAAGAAATAGAAGTAGATGGTAAACACGATAGAGAAGTAGCTGCATTGAAGCTTGCTACTCCGGTATCTATTGAGTCTACTAAAGCAGGAGATATATCGATTGTGTTTCCTTCAGATTTTGACGCAAAAAATATTACAGGAAAAATATTCCTATACAGACCGTCTAACCAGAAATTAGACTTTGATATGCCTATATCACTGTCTTCTTCCAATTTGCTCATACCTAACAATACGCTGGTAGACGGTCGTTGGGATATTGCAGTAGAATGGTCTTATAATGGATCAGATTACAGAAATAAACAAAGTTTAACTGTAAAAAAAGATTAACTAGTGATTACAGCTCTTATTTTTGGACTGATTAGTAGTCTGCATTGCATTGGTATGTGCGGACCTATAGCTATGATGTTGCCAGTTTCTAAGAGTAATGGTACTAAAAAAGCTATGCAGATATTCACCTATCATTTAGGGAGAATATCTGCATATTCTATTTTAGGACTTGTTTTTGGTATGTTTGGTAAAGGCCTTTACTTAGCTGGACTACAGCAGCAGATGTCTATTGTTGTAGGGATTTTAATGATTGTCTTTATATTAATACCACAAAACAAGCTTGGAAACTTTGGCTTTCTAAAGCCTTTTTACTTTATAGTGAGTAAGATTAAAACTAAACTAGGAGGTCAGTTTAAAAAACAAAATAAAGGAACACTGTACTTTATTGGTTTTTTTAATGGCTTTTTGCCATGCGGTATGGTCTATGTCGCATTGTTTGGTGCATTAGCTACACAGAGTGTATTTATGGGGATGCTTTATATGGCTCTATTTGGAGTAGGAACTATTCCTTTGATGAGTTCTATTATTTATGTAAGAGATATGTTTTCTCCTAGAGTAAGAAACGGTATTATGAAGTATTACCCTTATGTTATCGTAATCTTCGGGATGTTGTTTATTATACGCGGTCTGGGATTAGATATTCCTTTTTTATCTCCAGATAATTTAAATCTTTTTGTAAGGGGAGAGGCTGATTGCTAGTTAAGTACAATTTATTTAAAATAAATTGTATAAAATGATGTGACTTTTTTCAGAATTATTGTCTTAAGTGTATAACGATAAGGTCATCAACGATTTTTAATGCTATGAAAAGGAAAAGATATGTTGATTGTTTGTTACTTATAATTTATCGTTATAGTACTTAAAATAAAAGTATAAAATTGCGCTATGAAAGAAAAAAAGCTGACCACTGGTCAGCTTTTTTTTTATATGCTTAATGACTGCTTTTTAAGATAATCTATAGCATGTCTTCCTTCATTGAATAATAAGTCTAGAATACTTAGATTGTTTAAGTAGCCATGTTTTTCATCAAAAACTTGGATGTATGGAGTGTAGATATTAGTATCTTTCTTACCATTTATTAAAGTTCTCAAATCAGTAATGTCATTACTTACTTCTTTATGGTAGTCTTTAGTTTGTTCATAAGGGAGGTCTATCCCTAAGCAAGAACATAACACTTCATGTATTTGAAGGTTAAGATCTAACATAAACTCTGGTTTTCCTTCAAAAATAGGACGAATCTCATCTTCAAAGTACTCGAAGTAAGGAGAAGTTCTATAAGCAGCTTCTAGGCTCTTAAAATGCTGTTTTTGCCAGCCAAAAGCATGCTCTATTCTTACATCCTTATATTTTTGTTTAAGTTCTTTTGAGTGTTTGATTGGAATATTAAGCATTTGCTTTCCATTAGCACTATAGATGAACGCTCTATTTCTATTGGTTTGTTTTTGAAAGTTATCTTCCATCTCAAATGTTATTTTGTCTGCTTGTAACATAGCTACAAAGTGACTGATAGAAGGGAAGTAACTAGGATGAATAAGTATGTTATTCATGTTTTAATTTAATATTTTGAATTCTTTTTTTCTTTTCTCTTTTTGTAAGTATTATAACCTACTAAACCTATCACGGCTACTAAGAAGTAAGGGAAGTAAGAAGTCTGCTTACCATTACCATTAACAGTAGTAAACATTCTATCCCAACGAATCTTATCTAATGCTTTTGACCATGGAACGTATTGATCTATACTTAACCATACAAAAACAGGTTTTCCTACAATGTGATCTTCAGGTACAAATCCCCAATATCTACTATCTTCAGATCTATTTCTATTGTCTCCCATCATGAAGTAATAATCTTGTTGGAAAGTGTATTTATCTGTAGCTACATCGTTGATATAGATTTTATTGCCTCTAACCTCTAATTTATTGCCCTCATATACCTGAATAACTCTTTGGTACATTGGGAAGTTATCAGCATTTAGCGTAACTGTCTCTCCTTTAGCAGGAATATGTAGAGGACCTAAGTCATCATTTGTCCAAGTTTTAGAGTTATGAGGGAATATTACATTAGCATACGCTGCTTGAATATAGGCTTTAGCTTCTTCTGGATATCCTTTTGTAACACTTACTATTTGAGACATAGACTTTAATACTTCTACATTTTCATCTGTTAAAGCGGCGAAGATTAATGTTTTCGGATCATTGTTAAAGTATTCAATACCTTCTCTTGTATCTAATCGTTTTACTAAAGCATTTAGATCTATTGGTGTACCGTCTGTTTTTACAGTATAAGTGCTCTGTAATCTAGCACGATCATTAAGCTTTAATTTCTCATTATTGATGTAAACATCACCATTAACTAACGAAATGTTTTCTCCTGGTAAACCTACAGCTCGTTTAACATAGTTTGTTTTCTTGTCGATTGGTTTATCTACAGCAGGTCTTCTAAGTGGATCGTTGAACTGATAAACAGTATCGGTTGGCCAGTTGAACACGACGATATCGTTGTGTTGTATCTTTTGAAAACCAGGTAATCTAAAGTATGGTAAATGTGGCTTTTTTAAGTAAGAATTCTTCTTTGTAAATGGTAAAGTATCATGTACCATTGGTAACGCTACCGTAGTCATAGGAGTTCTTGCCCCATAGTGGAACTTACTTACGAATAAGAAGTCTCCTACTAGTAAAGTCTTTTCTAATGAAGACGTTGGTATTGTATAAGGTTGAATTACATAAGTGTGAATCACTGTAGCAACAACAACTGCAAATAGAATTGAACTAACAGTCTCTCCTGAGCTTGTAGCTGCTTTTGTACTTCTGTTTTCTACATATTTTACATCGACAGCATAGTTGATATAATAGATATAAAGACCTAGTGTTACTACTCCTAGTATAGTGTCTACTGTTTTGTTTTTTCCGAAGCTTCTAAGTGTCTCTACCCAAACTACTGGAAACATGATTAAATTCACAATAGGTACAAACAATAAGATAACCCACCATCTAGGACGGTTTATGATTTGCATTAAGACCACAGCATTATATACAGGCACGATAGCTTGCCAGCTTTTCTTTCCAGCTTTTACGTATAATTTCCAAGTTCCAAGAAAGTGTATAACTTGTACTAAAAGAAAAAACAAAAACCATTGAGACATTGTCATAGTTTAGTATTGTTTAATGATTATTAGTGAAGGTAATTATTTTTTTAGATTCAGAACATCTTTCATAGAGAATATTCCTTTTTTATTTTGTATCCATTCAGCGGCTACTACTGCTCCTAGAGCAAAGCCTTCTCTATTATGAGCTGTGTGCTTGATCTCTATCTGGTCGATAGCAGAGTCATAGAATACACTGTGTGTACCAGGTACGCTATCTATGCGTTTTGCATTGATATGTATCTGATTAGCATCTGGTGTATCTAATGTCCATGCTGTATAATCTGTATTTTCGATAATACCATTAGCCAAAGAAATAGCTGTACCGCTAGGAGCATCTAACTTTTGGGTATGATGTATTTCTTCCATAGATACTTTATAATCATTAAGATTATTCATCATCTTAGCTAAATAGCTGTTTAGCTCAAAGAATAGGTTTACTCCTAAACTAAAATTAGACCCATATAAAAAAGCACCATTGCTTTTCGTACATAGATCTACCATCTTATCATATTCTTCTAACCAACCTGTGGTACCTGATATAATAGGGATATTTAGTTCAAAACAAGTTGTAATATTCTGTACAGCAGCAGAAGGCACACTGAAGTCTATCGCTACATCTGTCTCTTTTAGTCCTTCATAAGTATCAGAACTTCTTTTGCGAAGTACTATTTCGTGGCCTCTTTCTATGGCAATTCTTTCAATGATTTGACCCATTTTGCCATATCCTAATAAAGCAATTTTCATTGGATAAATATTTTAAAAGCGATATTCTACATTTATCGCATATTGGAACTGATTTTGATTCTGAAGATTCATTCTGTCTATCTCAAAGGCAGGCTTAATAGTCAAGTTCTCATTAACGTTGAACTGCATCAAGTGAGCATCTACGTTAGCGTCGATGATACTTAGAACATAAAAACCAACTGTGATTACGACAGATAAGTCTCTATTACGTCTATAGAACTTTTGAGCTTCTAATATACGATCGTTGTCTAATCCTCCAAAAGTAGGGTCGTTAGGATCGTTAACACCTTGTAGACGTTTCTTATATTCGTCTCTATATCTATTATACTGTCTTTGGTTATCCATCCAGAAGTATGTAGGTATTCCTATACCTGCATATACTAATGGTACTTTCCAGTATTTCTTATTATAGATTTGACCTACTCCAGGAATAACAGAGGCATAGAATGCCGCACGAGAAGGAGCTACAGGATCTAATGGTTTATAGTCTGCAGACTCTTTTTTCGTAGTAGGTTCATCTTCTTCACTTACAGACTGTGCATAGGTGGGGTGACAGACTGCTCCTATGAAGAATAATAGGATTAATAACTTGTGTTTCACTAATTTTCTAATAGTTTGATAATACGATTTAAGTCTTCTTCAGAGTGGAAAGGAATAGATATCTTTCCTTTTCCATTATTAGAAACTTTAATATCTACTTTTGTTCCAAAGAATTGTCCGAATGATCTCGAATAACTTTCTGGAATATTAAACTCTGTATTTTTCTTAGATAGAGCAGGTGATACTATACCTCTTAGTTGTTCTTGATATTTTTTTACGATAGCCTCAGTCTCTCTTACAGATAAGTTTTCTGTAATGATTTTGTGATAGATATCTGTCTGTACATCTAAGTCTTCTATATTAATAATAGCACGACCATGTCCCATAGTGATAAATCCATCTCTTATCCCTGTCTGAATGATTGGGTCTAGACGCAGTAGGCGCAAGTAATTAGCGATAGTAGAACGTTTCTTTCCTACGCGATCACTTACTTGTTCTTGTGTCAGATTTATTTCTTCCATTAGACGTTGATACGACAGTGCTATCTCGATAGGGTCTAGATCATGACGTTGGATATTCTCTACTAAAGCCATAGTTAGAGACTCATTGTCATTCGCTATACGGATATAAGCAGGCACAGAGTCTAATCCTACTATTTTAGAAGCTCTTAAACGGCGTTCACCAGAGATTAATTGGTATTTGTTGAACTCAATTTTTCTAACCGTAATAGGTTGTATTACACCTAATTCTCGAATACTTGTAGCTAACTCTTGTAAAGACTCTTCGTTAAAGTTCGTTCTAGGTTGGAATGGATTTATCTCAATAGAGTCTATGTCTAGCTCTATAATATTGCCGATTACTTTATCTGCATTATTATCTTCGATTGATCTAATATCGTTATCTGGATCTTTTAATAGAGCCGATAGTCCTCTTCCTAAAGCTTGTTTCTTAATTGCCTTTGCCATAATATTCTAAATAATAATTCTAGAGAAGTCTAACTATTTTTTCGAATAATTTCTTCTGCTAGATTGATGTAATTTGTAGCCCCTTTACTAGTAGCGTCATAGTTAATGATACTTTCGCCAAAGCTAGGTGCTTCACTTAATTTTACATTTCGTTGGATAATAGTATCGAATACCATATCGTTAAAATGTTTCTGTACTTCCTCTACCACTTGATTAGACAAGCGTAAGCGAGAGTCGTACATCGTTAATAGCAATCCTTCTATATCTAGATTAGGATTGTGTATTTTTTGAACACTTTTAATTGTGTTTAATAATTTACCAAGACCTTCTAATGCAAAGTATTCACACTGAATCGGAATAGCTACAGAATCAGCAGCTGTCAACGCATTTAGTGTAAGTAAACCTAAAGAAGGAGCACAGTCGATTATGATGTAATCAAACTTATCTTTGACAGATTTAAGTGCTTCTTTAAGCATGTATTCTCGGTTTGGTTTATCCACCAACTCAATTTCAATAGCCACTAAGTCAATGTGGGCGGGGATTAGATATACATTCGGAGCTGTACATTCCACAATCGCTTCTTCTGGCGTATTACTGTGCTCTAATATTTCATAAGTACCAATCTCAACAGAGTCTACATCGATTCCTAATCCAGAGGAAGCATTGGCCTGAGGATCTGCGTCTATGATAAGTACTTTTTTCTCTAGTGCTCCTAATGAAGCAGCAAGATTAACTGATGTTGTAGTTTTTCCTACACCACCTTTTTGATTAGCAATAGCAATGATTTTACCCATTTTACCAAAAGAATGTTTTTATAATTGGTAAAAATACGATTATTTGCGACTCTACGAAATCTTATTTATCAACATTTCCCTAAAAACCTTAAAATTCAATATCTTATAAAAATAAATGCCATCTGTGCTATAAATGGCATTTATTCACTAATATCTTTATTTTAATCTAAATATGTTTCTGTAATAGTTAATATACTAGTTTTTGCTTTGTATTAAAGAATGACAATGTCAAATTCTTGATTTAGTGGTTCTAATTGTGCAAATAGTGCCTTGATCAGCTGGTCTCCATATTCTTTGTAATACACAGAGAAGTTAACGATACGCTCTTGTAGGCTATTATTAGGGAATAGTTCATTCTGTAATAAGGTAATGCGCTCTAGCTTGTCAGCGTGATTTCTTTTCTCAGCGATACGCAGTCTTTTCTCTAAGTTGTCTAATCCTTTTAGTTGTTTGACTTTCTGTGCATTTACTGCTCCGATAAAAGATTTATCCGTTTGTAAAGCTATTTCTTCTAGTGTTTTAAACTGCTCTTCTAAGAACTGGCGTTGTTGTTCAAAATCAAATTGAATAGAAGAGAACTCTTTCGTTTTCGCATTGATTAAGTGACTTTGTTTCATGAACATATCTTTCCAAGAGAGTTCTAGTTTATCCATTTTCTCTACTTGTTTAGAAGTCGCTAATAGCACTGAATTTCTCAGTAATAGCATCGGGAAAGTGATCTTGTGTAAATCAAATACTTTTTTTAATTCTAACCAGTATGCCAATTCTCCACCACCTCCAGTATAGCATAGATTAGGCAATATTACTTCTTGATATAACGGTCTCAGTATCACATTAGGACTAAAGCATTCTGGGTGATTCTCTAGTTCTGTTAGTATTGCTTCTTTAGTGAAGGTAATAGACGTATTATTTACCTTATATATATCATCTTCATAGATAATTCTTTCTCTCAGATTATCCTGTATATAGAATAAGTTGATATCACGAGGATTGACCTGTATGAAGTATTCTGATAGTGTATCGTAGCTTTTTTCAACTTCTTTGATAGCACTCTGATGAAGTAATTCTTCTTTGATATGAGGAGCAAATAACTTTTTCAGTTCAGCGTCATCACCATCTATGATTACCAGTCCGTACTCTGCGAATAGTTCATTCGCTAAGTAACGTGTAGCATCCGTCAGATTATCGTGTTTTAGATAAGCATTTTCGAATAGCTCCTTGATATAAGTAGCATTACTACCTACCCCGATATGAGATTGGAATACTTCATATACTTTATCCAGACCTTCTGTACTTAATCTTCCTACAGGACCTTTGCTCTCTCTGTTCCAGCAAATCACTTTTTCTTCAAATACGAAGTGATTAATTTCTTCGAAGTCGTGATCTTCTGTTGCCATCCAGTACACTGGGACAAAGTTTTCGTTGGGATACTTAGCGTTCAGTTCTTTGGCTAAGTTGATCACAGAGATGATTTTGTATAAGAAGTATAACGGTCCCGTAAATAAGTTTAACTGGTGTCCAGTCGTAACTGTAAATGTATTTTCTTTCGCTAATGCGTTTATATGCTCTAAAGTCTTCTCAGAAGTCTTCGTGTTTTTATATTGACTTAACAACGCCTGACAGAGTACAGTTCTATGTTCTATCGGATAGTTAGCACGCTTCTCGTCTAACTGTTGTTTAAAGTTTTCTATAGTAGGAAAGTGATTATATAAGTGTTTTAGATTAGCCTCTTGATTAAGGTAATCTAACATTAGTTTTGAAAAATAGCCCGCGTTCTGAAACGTAATTTTGTCTAAAGGCATAGTGTTTATTTTTTGCTAATTTAAACAATAATCAGTTTTTAAATGAAGGTTTAACGTTGTTTAAAGATTAAAGTTTAATTTAAAAAAGGAAACAGAGTAGAAGGCTATTAAGACTAATCTATCAATAAATCAATTGAGAATAAGGTATAGAACATTATTCTTTCCTTACAAAGAACCATCCTTTATAACAATTAAGTTCTCTAATAGGAGCTGTGTGCTGTACAATCTTTATATGCTGATATAGGAGCTGAGGCAGAGAGGCCAATATCTCTGTGACAGCGATATCTATAGTCTCATAATCCTCTTCTGTAGGGACGGTACTTGTATAAACATATAGAGAGATTGTATCTTCTGTATAGTCATAAGCGATAGCCCTGATATGATGATCTATGACACCTAAGAAAGCAGGTATCATGGCTAATAGTATATCTTGTTGTATCATAGTGTATATTTATAAACAGTGCTGAAGGGCATGGAGCACACACTCTTCTAAAGAGGCAAATGATTTACAGTTCTCTTTATATAAGGGAGCTTCCCAGTCATAATTAGAAATAACTTGTACACAGAAATGCCCATCGACATCAAACTCTGGATACCAACCAATATCAAGTAAGGTATGGTTACCAAACTCTGCTTGAAACAAATCTTCTTTTAACTCATCTATTACCTCAGCAGGAGAGCCATTAAAATTTAAATGAGATAAGGTGTCATACGTGATGATACCTTTATGTTTTTCTATAAGTAACTTTATCATTTAGAAGATGTATTTGTATTTGAGCATATTGCTTGTTATTGAACTCGATTTCGGACAATGTCTATTATAATACTTGATATGGTGTTAGAAAATTCATTTTAGTAATTGAATTACCCTGGTTAAAAGTAGTTTATTTTAAAAGAATTATATCTGTTAAAAAATCAATTCATCTTTTGAAGAATAGAAAGCATAAGTAAGTGTACAGCTAAAAGTAGGATTATAAACAATAACTGTACAGCTATAGTAGGATGAGACAGTCTTTTTTTGATGTGGTCGCATAGTGGTCGGCTTGTGATCGCATAGTGGTCGCATAATTTTAGCCTATTTTAATGCGACCACTATGGTATCACTATCCCATAATATTACTATCATGCTGTGCCTTCTTAGTACGTGAATAGTTGGAGTAGGAAGTTTAAGGAGATGGAGAGCTTGTATTGAGGAGATTTTGTTAGAGCGAGATATCTTATTTGAACCTAATTATTAGCAGTAGAGTAGGTGTTTTCTTATCCCTGATTATAGCTAATTATGTCCTATATCGTGTAGTTTACTATGGTTTATGATTATAGGATTTGATATATAGGGGTTAAAATCTTTTCTTTGGAACAACTAAACTCTTTAACTAGATGATTGCACAAGAAAAGAGATTGTCCTATCAGTATTCATTAGGGCATCTGATACTAAATATATTGTTGACCATTCTGTTTTGTAGCATTGTTACAATCAGTCATGATGTTGGAGATTATTGGTTTGTGATTATAAAGTATGTAATTACGGTGTTAGTTACATGTATAACAGTGAATCAGGTTATATATCTCTGTACTGCTTATATAAGAGGAGATAAGCTGATACTCAAAAAGTATTTTAGAAGTGAGAAACAGTATACAGCTAAACAGCTAGTCAATATAAAAAAGTATAATCTTGGGCGTATTCACCTCATCATGGTATCTATGAAGAGTGTAGATGGAAGCATAGAAAGATATATGATTATGAATATCTATGCATGGTATGCACAGTCTTTATATGATGCAGAAGAGGAATTGAGTAATTGGTCTAAGAAGTAAAGAACAGTGTTATAACCTGAAGTAGATAGAATAAAAATATCCCCCATTAGAATAGATAAGGTATTGGGAATGGTGATGTAAGTAATCTATAAAAAAGAGAGTTTTGGGAGCATTCTCTTGATATGACAATAATAGATTACCTTACAGGAAATACAATACTTACCTACTAATGAGGGATACGATGTGCGCAGTGCTGGGGAGAACACTGAGTTAGTAAAGACCTTTTATAAACTGATAGTCTTTTTCTTCTTTAATTTCTTTTTTCCACATCTCTTTATTCTTAGAAGAGTAGAGATAGATTTTAATCACCTTAGAAATGATAACACCTGAGATGATCAGTATGGCTAAGATGAGAAATAGTGATATCGTAATAATCATAATCTACTTATTTAATGTTTAAGATATATTGAGTCAGATCTTCCATATCCGTATCATTGATCTGAGGGAATGGAGGCATCTGTGGTGCATCAGGACGTTTCTTACCTGGAGACTTAATCCACTTGATTAGATCCATTTTATTGTCTGCATATATTTCTTGCATTTCTGTCACAGGAGGCCCTACTAGTGGTGCCTTCTCTTTATGACAGGCAGCACAGTAGCTATTAAAGACTGCTTTACCCTTAGCTGTATTATCACCAGAAGCTTCGGCAGTAGCTATCGCTTGTTTTTCTTCTTCTTGTTGGTTAGCTGCTTGTTCTCTAGCTTCTTTTGATGCTTGTTCAAATTCGGCTGTCTTTTGAGCCATCAGTTCTCGGTGTGGGTTGATAGCATTCGCTCTATAGACATGACGTCCACTTCCCATGAATACGACTACAATCCCCATAGAGATCACTATTCTTCTGAAGTATCTGTCTAGTTGGTCATCTGTACCTCTTAGTGTTTTGATCATATAGTACACTGCATATACAGCTACAGCTACACCAGATAAGATCACTCCCATCATAGCCCAACTAAACCCTTTGGCAGGTAAAGTAGCCATCACGATAGGACCAAATAGGAATTGAGCTACAGATGCTCCTAACGCTAACTGATATCCAAGACGTTTAACCTTCGCTCTAGTGAATACTTTAAAATATTCTTCAAAAGGATAGTTCTTACGCCCCATATACCAAGTGATAAATAGACCTGTCAGGGCTAGTGAAGCACAGATAAAATGGAAGTATCTCGGGAATACATTTGGCAGGGCTAAAGCAGATAAGAATCCTCTTACACTCATCCATTTCTCAGGGAATAACATCAGATTGATATTCACTAAGAAGATTAGGGGAATGAATAAGAACATAATTACTGCTAGAGCATTGATAGATATGTGTAACAATTTCATATTCGCCATTGCTTCCCAAGTGTACTTGTGTAAGTAGGTCAATAGGAAAACAATCGCTACCATAGGGATAATCAATATCCACATAATCCCTGTCAAGGAGTTAGCTGTGTAAAAATAAATGGTGTACAGTGCATTAATACTCAGTAGAGGAGCTACCCCTAGTACTACAGCTAATGATTTGTTTACTGTTATTGTCGCAGCTATTTCTTGTGCTAGTACATCGTATTCTTTGTTTTTAAGTCCTTTTATTTCTGCCCATAGCGTAGCTATAGAACCTCCTACCATTAAGTTTACAAACACAATATGTGCTAAGAATGAAACTACTAATAGAATAACTAGTAACCACTCTGGTAATGGTAAGTCTAAGGGTATATCTTTAGGTAATGGAGTATTATTCATTTTTGTTATTGTTTAATTTTTGTTCTATAAAATGTTCTACAGAGTGAGTAGGGTTAAGATGTGCTCCAGCACTCTGCGCCCCTTCTAGTGTCGCACCACTCTGTTGTAAATAGAAAATATAATGGGCTAGTGCATCTAGTTCTTCTTCGTTACCTGGATAAGGAGGCATATAGGTTCTACCGTTGTGCATATTAGGTATATACGCTTTCATCGAGTTGATATCTAAAGGCTTTCCTATTCCATACATTTTTTCGAATACATATATGATAGAGTTAATCCCCTGACTGGTATGACATCGAGAACACGCTATCATAAACACATCTTTACCAGCCTCTAGTTTATTCTCTTCTGTAATCTCTGTGATAGAGGTATAAGTAGAGTGCTTCAGTATACCGTCTCGCTGTAGCAGAGGATAGTCTTCTTCTCTGATCAGGTTAGAGTACATATAGTTACCGATGACATAAGGCTTACGGATAAATTCTCGTACACGTTCGAATATTCCTAAGAAACCAAGCGATAGTACAAAAGGAATAATCACAATGATAAGATTGACTTTCTTAGGTTTCCACAGTGTCCAGATTGCTAACAGAGCTAGTGAGCTAGTTGCTATTAGGATAATGTATTTTAATAAATCATAGTATTTAGCAAAGTCCATAGTACCTACCGCTGTACTCATATTCGCTGTCATCGCATCAGGTATCACGTTATAGTAATAAATAGAAGCTAGAATAGATAGTGGTAACCATAGTAATACCCATATAGCTGTAGTCTTAAGAGCCGTAGGTCTGATAGCACTAGACTTCTTAGTGAACAACATAATCAGTAAGAAACCAAAGGCTCCTGCTACAACCATCGCTGTAGGTGTTCTAAATAATAGCTGAGGTAAGTAAATAGGGTTAGTCAATGCACTTACTAAAGATTGTTCTTGTATCCAGTTACCAGGATCCATCATAAATCCTAATATCGCTACGATAATAGCCATAGTCAGCCATGAGAATCCAGAAAGGAACCAACCGAATCGGATATGGCGTTGTTTAGCACGTAGAGATTTATTAGAGTTCTTCCATGTTAAGAAATAGATCATGATAAAAACTACTTCTAATACGAATACAATCCATTCTGTAAACCATCCCCAGTAGAAAACACGGATTAAACTACCAATAGAGTTAGGACTAATTAGTGCTGCTGAGAACCATATACCGACTCCTGTCATCGCTCCCATCGTGGTTGTGATCACAAAACCGACCATCATCATACGGTGTACCATCTTATCCCAGGCAAGATCAGTGATGTCTTCTGGTCCACTTTTGACTACTCCTTGTTGTTCTAATAATGTAATATAAGGCAAGAACCCAACGGCTAGCCCATGGTTTATAAATACGTGAATAATCGCTATCATCGCAATGAGGAAACGATCGTTCAACCAGTCTAAATGAAATAGAGGGAAATCCATAATGTATTATTTTTCAGCAAAGTTAGAACCCTATCTACTGAAATATATTACACTAAACGTGGTGATATTTACACTAATCAATTTAGAACAGTGTGATAAAAGCGAATTGTATTTAAGTAATCAATTCTTAGTTCTGTTTTCTAAATTCTTCAGGGGATAGCCCTGTATTCTTTTTAAAGAATCTAGAGAAGTAAGCATTGTTCTTAAAGTCGAGTTCGTAAGAGATCTCTGTAATCGATAAATCGGCATTGACCAATAATCGTTTGCATTCTAAGATAACTCTGTTACGGATAACTTCACCTGCTGTTATACCTACTACTTTTTTGCATAAAGAGTTGAGGTGATTAGGAGTGATGTGTAGCATATCAGCATATTCTCCAGGCAATCTCTTTTCTATAAAATGATCTTCTACAAGCTTCTCAAAATTCTTGATGATGAAGTGTGCACCCTTCGTCTCATTTGGTTCTTCTGGCTCGAATACTTTTTTGACTAAGAATAGCTGTGTCTCTAAGAACAGTTCTAGCATTAAGACTTTGATATAGTCTTTCTGTAAAGGTTGGTTTTCTGTATAGGCATAATACATCTTCTCGAACTTCGTGTGTAGTGTCTCATAGCACTTCTCACAAGAGAACTTAGAGTACTGCGCATTACCTCCGAAGAAGGTAAACTCCTTTAGATAGTTCGGGTTAACTAAGAATGTACGCAGAAAGTTATCATTGAAATTGATAAGAAACCCTTTGGTACCAGGTTCGAATTCCCATTTGTGTACTTGCGAAGGGTTGAGATAAAATAAGCATTTCTCCTCAATAGAGAATTTCTCAAAGTCAATAGAGTGTATTCCCTTCCCTTCTGCTACGAAGAGGATCTGATAGAATGCATGTCTATGAGGAGCAGATACCATATTCGGTCTATTAGAAATAAACTCTTCAAGTCGATATACTACACAGTCTTGTGATATATTGTTATTGTCGAGTAGGTTACAGATGTTGTAAATTGGAATACTATTGTTCTCCATATTTCTAATATTTTAGGCAAAGATAGGAATATGTTAAATTCTTTAAATGGTGATTGAATAGAAATAAGTTATGGTGTGATTAAGATTTAGTACTTTAGGAGTGATATTGTCGTTTATATATAAACATATTTAAAGCCTATAATCCATATCAAATGAGTCAGAATAATTATAATCCAGAATATATAAAAAGTCTGTTTAATCAGATGAGTGGTTCTTATGAACGGATGAATTATATTACTTCATTTGGATTCTCTATTCGTTGGAGAAGGCAGTTGATTAAAGAATTAAAACCTACACCCGAAAAAGTAGAAGTAATAGACCTTATGACGGGGATAGGGGAAATGTGGGGTGTTATAAAAAGAAATTTCCCACAGGCTAAGCTATCTGCTTTAGACTATAGCGATGAGATGATTAAAAGAGCAGAGCATAGAAATCAGACAGAGTATAAGGGAGAGGTAGATCTACTTCATCAGAATGTATTAGTGAGTAGCTTGCCTTCAGAACACTATGACTATGTTACTTGTGCTTTTGGTTTAAAGACATTTAATGAAGAGCAAATTCAAATATTGGCTAAGGAAGTAGAAAGAATACTCAAACCGAATGGGCAATTTGCTTTTATAGAAGTTTCTGAACCCAACAATAGTATACTTAAATTCTTTTATGGTTTTTATTTAGGGAGTATTGTCCCTGTATTAGGGGCTTTATTGTTGGGAGGAATTAATGAATATAAGATGCTGTGGAGATATACGAATAAGTTTAAAGATGTGACTAAGAGTGCACAATGTTTTGAGTCAGTAGGACTACACGTTAAAAAGCATTCTTATTTCTTTGGTTGTGCTACAGGATTTAGTGGATATAAGAAATTAATATAAAGGGAATAACAAGTGGATTTTAGAAGTAATAAGTTATGGAAATAAAGATAACCACAGAGATAGATGATCATAATGCGATGGCTATTAAGGAGATATTATCTTCTTATAATGTAAGTCATACGACACATTTATCAGCTTGTATCAATGAATCACTAGAGGTTACTTTAGTAGAAGAAGGAGAGGTAATCGGAGGGATATTAGGACGTTCATTATGGGGAACACTAGAGATACAGAACCTCGCTGTGAAAGAGAGTCATAGAGGACAAGGCCTTGGTAAGAAACTCATGTTAGCAGCAGAGCAGGTAGCTGTAGAACGCAACTGTAAGTATATATCACTGAATACTTTTTCGTTTCAAGCTTCTTACTTTTACCAATCTTTAGGTTATGAGATTTTTGCAGAAGAGAAGGACTATCCTTTAGGATATTCTAAGATATATCTGCGTAAGGTGTTGGTGTAGTGTTCTCTGAAAAAGGAGTAGAAACTTTTGTAATTGTGTAAAGTGTTGATTTTTTGTTTGTTAAATGTTGATTAAATAAGAAGTAATGTATGTTAGATACAGTTTTTTACTCGGTTGAATAGTAGTATCTTTGCACTCCAAAATTAGATACAGTGAATACAACAATAGCATTTATAACTCCTCCGTTTACGCAGTTAAACACACCTTATCCAGCGACAGCATATATTAAGGGGTTTCTGAATACCCTAAATATAGATAGCTACCAAGCAGATTTGGGAATAGAGGTTATATTGAAATTGTTTAGTAAACAAGGTTTGATAGACTTGTTCGACTATGTACATGAACACATAGAAGAAGTATCACCTAATATACATCGTATTCTTGCTTTAGAAGAGGACTATATCTCTACTATCGACGCTGTAATTGCATTTTTGCAAGGGAAGAACTCTACATTAGCACATGCTATCGTACAAGAGGATTATCTTCCACGAGCATCTCGCTTTGAACAACTAGAAGAATTAGAATGGGCATTCGGTACGATGGGAATACAAGATAAGGCGAAGCACTTATCTACACTGTACTTAGAGGACTTGTCTGATCTGATTGTCGAGACAGTAGATACCAACTTTGGGTTTAGTAGATATGCTGAGCGATTAGGTCGTTCTGCGCATACCTTTGATGAGATGTATGATGCACTACATCAACCTTTGACTTATATTGATGAGATTACGCTTGATTTATTACAACAGCTAATAGATAAGACTAATCCTAAGATAATGGGATTCTCAGTACCCTTCCCTGGTAATTTATACAGCAGTTTTAGATGTGCTCAGTACATTAAGAAGAACTATCCTCATATCAAGATCACGATGGGAGGAGGGTTTCCGAATACGGAGTTACGCTCATTAAAAGATGTGCGTGTATTTGAGTTCTTTGACTTTATCACCTTAGATGATGGAGAGGCTCCATTAGAGAACTTGATTCTCTATGTAGAAGGAAAGATAGCACAAGAGGAGTTAAAGCGTACGCTTATCGCTAAAGATGGAGAGGTAGTGTATATCAATAATCCACTGAAGCGTGACTATAAACAGGCTGAGGTAGGTACTCCTGATTATTCAGACTTACTATTGACAGAGTATATCTCTGTGATAGAGGTAGTGAATCCAATGCACCGTATGTGGAGTGATGGACGATGGAACAAACTAACGATGGCACATGGATGTTATTGGGGTAAGTGTACCTTCTGTGATATTAGTTTAGACTATATCAAGGTATATGAACCAATAACGGCAAAGCAGATCGTAGACCGTATGCAGACGTTAATTGAGCAGACGGGAGAGACAGGCTTTCACTTTGTCGATGAAGCAGCACCACCAGCACTAATGCGCGAGGTAGCGTTAGAGATTATCAGACGTAAACTAACGGTATCATGGTGGACGAACATCCGCTTTGAGAAAAGCTTTACGAAAGACTTGTGCTTATTATTAAAAGCCTCTGGATGTGTAGCTGTATCAGGAGGATTAGAGGTAGCCTCAGATAGATTATTAAAATTAATAGATAAGGGAGTTACGGTAGAACAAGTAGCTCGTGTGAATAGAAACTTTACAGAGGCAGGTATCTTAGTACATGCTTATCTAATGTATGGTTTCCCAACACAGACTGCACAGGAGACAATAGACAGTCTAGAGATGGTGCGTCAGTTGTTTGAAGCAGGAGTAATGCAATCGGGCTTTTGGCATCAGTTTGCGATGACTGCTCACTCACCAGTAGGGATGAACCCAGAGGAATACAAGGTAGAGCGTGTAAATGCTGAGATGGGAACATTCGCTAATAACGATGTACCTCACATAGAGATGAATGGTGCAATACACGATAAGTTCTCCTTTGGACTGAAGAAGTCACTGTTTAACTTTATGCATGGGATGTGCTTTGATATGCCATTACATGAATGGTTTGATTTTAAAGTACCTCGTACGAGTATATCACCTGATTATATATTCAGTTGTTTAAACAACGAACCTTTGACGGTATGTAAACCAAATCAAAAAGTAGTATGGTTAGGGACATTCCCTTATATTGAGTACTTCGAAAAGAAGAAAAAGAACAGAGTGTTTGAAATGGCTCAATTGGTGTTCTATACTAAAAAAGAGACGATAGGTGTAGATGTAGATAGAGTGGTAGGGGATTGGTTTGTACATTTTGTCGAGACTTTGAAGGAGAAAGCTTCTCAAACAATGACTTATCAAGAAATGAAAAAGAGCTTTGAAGAGTTTACGAATGAAGACTTTGAGCCATTCTGGTATTCTAAACCAGCACAAGCATTAAAAGATATGGCACTACTAGTGCTTTAGATATAGAAAGCCTCGCATTTGCGAGGCTTTGTTATTCTTATTGTTGAGGTTTATCTTGTTCTTTTAAACTAATGTTCATAAAGATTGTTCTGTGATTTGCTTTGATAACAGTATCTTTAGCAGGAGTTCTGTTGTATTGTACAGGTTTTAATTTATGAATTGCACCAGTGATAGGGTCAACAATAAGTCCTATAATCCCTCCCAAACCAATATTACCAATGTACCAAGCATTAAAGCTTCTTTCAAAATCAGTTTTATAAGTGTCATATCCTTCACTTGCTATCTTAAGTGTATAAGATTGGTTTTTCTTTAGTTTAGTATTGTATGGTGTTTTACCTACTTCTTTATTGTCTATATAGACTGTAGAGTTCGTAGGAGTAGAGTAGATCTCTATTTTTTGTTTGCTTCCAGATACGATAGTAGCACAACTTGTATTTAATAATAGTAATGCAGAAGAGATTAGTAAGAGTGTTTTTTTCATTAATTGTTATTTTTAAGTGTTTGTGTTTTATAATAATCAACGTTCACTCTATGGCAAGTGCTCCATAGGTTAGGGCGTTTGTGTTTTGTTATTTTAATGACATCTGCTCCAAAGTCTTGAGCAATTTTACGAGCATTATTTAATATATAATTTAGGTTACAGTTGACAGAAAAACCTGAATCTCCAAATTTGCTACTACCTACTTTTGTATTTGGTGTAGGAACTTCTTCATTAAGTTTAAGTACTATAACTTCTGTATTAAGAGGTGTGTTAACTTTTGTAGTAGTCATAGTAGTACTCATCGAAGAACTGCATGCTCCAAGAGCTATACAAGTGATTAAAAGAAATATTTTTTTCATAGTAGGTAAATTTGGGCGCAAATATAGTAGTTAAAAATTATAAAAAAATTAAGAGGATGAAGTATTATAAATATTTGTAAGGAGTGATGATTTGTATTTTATATATTCCTTTTAAAAATAGAAAAGCTCCGTTATAAACGAAGCTTTTGGTTTTAATTATAATAATAGCAGTTTTTTATTTCTTGTGCATATTTGCAAAATGCTTAATATCAACTTCTGCATTAGTAAACTCTTTATTACTAGCATTAGTCATAATGTCTCTATCATTGACGAAAGAGTTTATTTTAATAAAAGTCATTAGATTTGGATCATTTAGTTTCTCTACAGTTAAGAAAGCATAAGTTTGATCTGTTGTAATCTTTGGAGAAGTAAATTCTTTGAAGTCTTTTATCACTAGCTTTTTTAGGATGGTTTTATTCTCTTTACGATCATAAGTACCATAGGTGATGATTACATCTATTGTATGTTCTTGTTCGCTGTATGTTTTAATTGTAAAATGGACATTGTCATCATTAGAAGAAACGTTGTCATCATTAGAACAAGAGAATGTCAATAGAAGAAAGAATAGTGAGAATAATTGAGTTAGTCTTTTCATAGTAATTTTTAATTATCAATAAAGATAATGCTTTAAGTGTTACTTAATAGCTAATGCTTTGATTTGTAAACATGTTTTGTAATTACGTGTGGTAGCAGTTACCTTTAGTTTATTCTCTATTAGAGTATTGTTAATCTTCGTTTTTCCATATCCAATATTTGCGACGAGGTATATTGCATTATCAGTAGTATGTAGTAATTCTAAAGTATCTTTCTTTTCTTCAAGGCTGTTAATTCCCTCTTGTTGAGGCGTACCATCTATAAAAGTGAGATATAATTGTGCTAGTTCTTCTTCTTTAGTAAAAGGATGTTGTGCAAGTATTTCTTCGAACTGATCAATATCTAGAGTAAGAATAGGTACCGTGAGGTTTAGTGTACTCAGTATTTTATCTTGTATCTTTTTTGATAGTATTGAAGAATCTACTTCTACAGACTGGTATATTATATTCCCACTCTGAATATAAGTCTGGACATTGTGTAAACCTAAGTCAACACACAATTGTTTTAATACATTCATTTTGATGATGTTCTTGCCACTGACATTTATTCCTCTGAGGAGTGTGATATAAGTTTTCATGATTACTCATCTAGTTTCTTTAATCCTTG
The DNA here is from genome assembly GCF_001865835.1 of Myroides sp. ZB35. NCBI lineage: Bacteria > Pseudomonadati > Bacteroidota > Flavobacteriia > Flavobacteriales > Flavobacteriaceae > Myroides > Myroides sp. ZB35. Next base: position 2,110,053 of record NZ_CP017769.1, read on the forward strand.
TTCTGTTTTATAAATAATAAATGCTAAACTGAGTATCATCGGTAAGAAGTATATATTGTTTAATAGCTTTGAGTAAGTAGGAAGTAGATAAGAAATACCACTGTATATACCCGTACCTATACCTAAGTATACAAAGTACTTACCACTTAGCTTTTGTGCAAACTCCCAGTTGCGTTGATTCTTCATCGCACGGTGTGTGCGATACCCTAGTATGCTATTTATTGTTTTGACATGAGGAACTAGTAGTCCTAAGACAATAAATAGACACATAAATATAAGTAGTTCTGTTGCTATCATAGTGTGATTAGTATTACAAAAATTAGTACTGCTATAGGTATAATGATATCAAAAGGTTTTATAGGATCAGTAGAGTATTTTTTCTTCGTATAAATATTTACTCCTAATAGAAATACTAAAGGTAAATACATGACAAAAATATCCCTTATAATTTCCAATCCAGTCCATTGATATAGTGCTGCACCTATTAAAATTATTAATGCTGCAATTCTTAGAGAATTATTGAGTATACGAACTATGTTTTTTATATCATAGAGCTCTTGCTTCTCTTTACTCATTGTGTTATACCCTGCTAATAAGTATTTTGCTGTTTTTGGAGTAAGGATAAAACTCATTATGAAAAATAATGCAGATGTTATTAAGATAGGCTCCATATTATTTCTTTATAAAGTTAACAATAGTAGGTACTAGTTCAGTGTGAAGAGGCACATCAGGCTTCATGTATAGTGCTAAGTTCTCCTCCTCTTTTACAACTGTTTTTAGTACGTGATTCATTCCTTTTATTGTCACAAGAGTTGCAGTAGGTACAGCTTGTTTTAAGTTGTCTCCCTGATCTGTTTTGACTTGTAAGTCTTTATCTCCTTGTAAGATTAAAATCGGTTGTTTTACTTTTTTAAGCTCTACAGTAGGATCATACTTCATCCACGAGATAAGGTAAGGCTGAGCAGAAGTGCGATATAAGCTTTGTAGCATAGGAGGGATGCTGTCTACTATTTCGCCTTTTCTAAGTTTAGCGTGAATGTCTTCTATTGATTTTGCAAAGAAAGGCGCTTGTGCTGTTATCTGTTTATACAGTACTTTATCAACTGATTCTCCTGGCCCTTGTAGTGAGATAAGCTTTGATACAGCACTATTGTCTTGGCTAGCTAATGTAGCTACCATGGCTCCTTCACTGTGCCCTATCAAGATAATATTAGGATAGTCCTTTTTGAAATAGTCAATAACTATATTTAAGTCACTCACATTGTCTTCAAACTTAATATCTGCCTCATTAATAGTCTGGTTCTTCATCTGAGCGAACATCCTCTTGTTATACGTGAAGGTGTTGATACCATTCTCTTTTAGCCCTTGGGCAAGGTACTTATACGAGTTCGCATTTACTCCAGCAGGATTGTTTCCATTCTTGTTAGTAGGACCAGAGCCTGCTATTATAATGGCAAGTTGTTTACTGTCTTTATTCGCTAAGTATAAGTCCCCATCAATTTCACTGTCTACCTGAACAGCTGTTTGTGCAAAGCTAAATGTAGTAGCAAAGCATAAGGTAAGTGTAGTTAATAGTTTTTTCATAGTGTTGTTGTGTTGGTTAATATAATGTAGTGATTAGCCTTGTCAGAGTATCTACAAGTAAGATGATTAGTACGAAGGCAATAATCATATATTTCTTTTTGAGGTGTGTAGCTAGTTTGAAACCTTGGTAGATATAGTATCCAAAACCAACTAGACAGAGAATACTAGCAAATGACGTAATGATAAAATAAACAAAACCTTGTGGATTACTTTTGAACAATATTTCAGGATTAGCAATATTGTCAATAAGTTGAAGAGAGAAATCACTTAGGTATCCATTGATATCAAATAGTACACTTATATCTAGACATATACGTGCAATCAACACGGTGTTGAGTATATCTATTAGTCGAGTCTTTTTGTTGATGATTTTTCCAAATACAAATAAAGCAAGTGTCATTACTATTGTTGTGATAGCAAAGTCACTCAAGGTTTGGACAAGTGTAGGTGCTGATTTGAGAGTTACTTGTTTTAGAATTGCTATACTACGCATATGAGTTAATAGTTGAAGACAACTAATAACTACTCCAGTTAGTACACCGATTGCTAAGAGCGTTTTATCTTGTATGCTTTCAAATGGTTTAAGAATATAGTTTTTTGTCATAAGGTTGTTGGTTAGTAGTTGATTATTCTTTTTTCTGTAGTTGCTGGATATGTTCTATCATGTCATCTAGTTTGTTTCGAACAGTAGGGTAACTGATATTCATCTGTTGTGCCATTTGCTTTAGACTCCCACTGTTTAGAAAGAAAGCCAGTATAAATTCTTGTTCTTCTCTACCCAACTGTAAGAGGAGTGGGAGAGAGAAGTTACCATTGACAATAGTCTGACAGTGCTCACAAGAAAGCTGGGTGACCTTTAGTTCACTTTCACAACTAGGGCAATGTATAGGTAGTTTGGGCTTAATTGACATAATGTGGATAGTTTGTTTAGTTTTATTGAAGTCTAATTTAATAAAATTAATATTTATATCAAAATAGTTAATTAAAATAAATGAGAATGATACTTCTATAAAACAAAAAAATCCCAAGTATAACACTTGGGATTTAATGGTTCTTATCTAAGAATATTTTTATTCATAATATGCACTAGCAGTAGCTTCTACTGCCGCTGCGTCAGCTGCTACAGCAGTAGCTGCTGCATCTACTGCATAGTCATAAGGACTACTGTAGTATGACATTACATTATACTCATTGTTTGGGTATAAGTTTTCTAGTTTTATTTTTTTACTAGCCAATGGGTTTAAACTATGGTCTCCTTTTTTAACCTTCGCTTCCATTTTAAATACCTCTTTATTATCATCCGTATTTAAAATACTGATCGTATAAGTACCTTTTTTATTACTTAGTACTGTGTACTTAGAAGTATCTTCAGAAGCTTCGTATGAAGAATAATAGTTGTATGGTTCATAATTAAAGTCTACTATACCTACAGAACCATCTACTAATGTTCCGTCCTTAAAAGTAGCTTGATACTTCACCTTACCATTTTCATAGTACTGGTATGCTCCATCTAGCTCACTATCTGTAAGATTATATTTATACACTATAGCTTCTGTTTCTGCATGATAGATAGTTCTCTCAAATGAAGTATTAGTTCTATAATGCTCTTCCATTAGTAAGTTCGTAGGAGAATAAGCATCATCTACATTGTAAACTTTTACATAAGTTAACTCTCCATTCTCAAAACCTTTAGTGGTGAAGTTTATATATGACGCTTCAGTTAACACTCCTTCATAAGGAACTCCCTCATTATAAGTCAGCGTAGATAATACTTCTCCTTCACTATCGTAGTAAGTAGATACACCATGTATCACATTATCTTTATACTCACTAGATGTTTTCAGAGTACTATTCTCATAAGACTCTATTTTAGTAAGGTCACCTTTATCATCATAGTAGTTGATATTGATAATCTCATCTCCACTAGAGTACTTAATAGTCTCTTTACCTACTTTATGTCCGTTTTTATAAACAGTTTCTGTTTTGTAATACGAGTCTATGATAGTCACTGTTCCTTCATAAGGAACACCTTCTTTATAAGTAGCTGTAGAGATTATTTCTCCTTTTTCATTATAGAATTTACCTTGCTTATTATAGTCGATATCAGCCTGTAAGAAATAAGAGTTACTAGCGTATGAGTTACTACCTGTTTTTAACGCATATCCCTTTTTAGAAAGAAGGTTTCCATCTTGTAGTTTCTCGATAGAAGTTACTTGTTTATCATAAGATAACTCTATACGAGTTCCTGTCTGAGGGATATAGTCATATGTACCTATTTCTTTCCCTGTTTTGTCGAAATGTGTTTCTTTTACAGGAGTATAAGAGTAGGAGTTAGGTGAGTAAGTAGATACCTTAGCTTTTTTACCATTGTCATGATATTCTACTTCTTTGATTAACGCATTGTTAGAATAGTATGACTCTGTTGACAATACTGCTTTATCAGCATTAGTATCATAATCAGCTTGATATACTAATAATTCTTTTTCATACTTAGCAACAGTAGAAATCAAATCATTAGATAATACATATCTAGTACCAGTGATATAAGACATAGATCCATAGATAGGGTCTAGTTTAAAGTCAATACGACCTATCTCTTTCCCCTTTTGGTCATAGTATACAGAAGTATTGTTTTTTGTAACCTCGAATACTTTACCGTTTTCATACGTTTCTGTTCTTTCTACTAGTTTGCTGTTTTTATAGATAGAGCTTACATTCCCTACTATCATAGTCCCTTCTTTAGGAGTATATCCATCCTCGTTATAAGTGATTTGTCCTTTAGAACTACCATCTTCATTGAAGTATTCTACTTTCTGGATATAACTCTCTTCATTGCTATACGTGATAGATTTCACTGCATTCTTTTTAGGGAATGTATAGTATTCTTTTACCAGTACAGGTACGTTTTGTTTATAAGTATAGATAGAGTAGATCTCATCAGGATGACTATCATACGTATTGAATATGTAGTTTGTTCCTTCCTGATAAGTAGAGTATCCATCGTCTTCTAGTTTACTTGTAAAGGTACCCATCTCTTTACCCGCTTGATCATAGTATACATCTGTTGTTACATTAGCTACAGTTGTAGATTTACTCTTCACTTTTCCTGTTGTATAGTAAGCCACAGTAGAGATCATCGTTCCTTCTCCATATTCGCTGATAGACTGTACTGTGAAGCTGTCATAGTCTAATGCAGTCACGTACCCATCATAAGGTGTCCCACCACTATAAGTAGCTTGTTGCTTTACCTCTCCATTTACATCGAAGTATTTCTCCCCTGTGATATAATTATTCTCATCGAAGAAATAGGCGATATAGTTCTTTTCATTTTTAGGATTGATGATCTCATAGCGAGTATATATACCTCCTTCAGCTTCTACATAGATATATGTTCCTTGCCAGTTATAAATAGCCTGACCATCTTGAATCATATTATCACTATAAGTACATATATATTTATTGCCATTACGAGGATCTATAGTCTCTGCCTTAGCGATCATATTATCCTGATCATATGTATAAGTAGCGTCTATTTTTCCTTCTTTATTATAGTAGTTTACAGCTCCTGTGTATAGAACTTGTCCTCCTTCTTGAAGAGTTCCTTTCCCTTTACTCTCTATCTTCTTAGAAGCTGCATTATATACCTCTATTGATTTTAGTGTCGGTTCGCCTTTGATATCTTTTGCAATTTTAAAAGATTCAGCATTTTTTCTAGCTGTTACATAGTCATAGCTATCTACCCAGATAGTATCTCGTGCTACCTGACTGAACATCGGTGTAGAGAATAAAATGGCTAATGAGAAAATCTTTTTAATCATAGGTTCTTTTTTAAATGGTTTTGTTTGTGTCTTATCGAGGGTAAAAGTAAAGAAGTCTCCCTTATTATTTTCGCATATTAGCAATATTTTATGGTCTGATTCACAAAATCACTATTTTCAGTGAGGCGCTTAGTGCGTATCTGGACTAGCTCATATTATTAAATCTGTGTTATCTATTTGATCAAAAGGAGTATTACATTTGTAGTAACAGTAAAGGATAATAGTCTAAAGTAAAATCTAACTGTTGTTTAGTTCATGATATCCCTTAGTAACAATCTTTGGGATATCCTTTTTTTAAATCGAGAAGTATGAAAACTAGAATAAAGGATAATTTAGCAAGTTTAGAAAAGCGTATTACAGCAGCATGCGCACACAGTGGTCGTTCTAGAGATGAGGTACAACTATTGCTCGCTACTAAGACGGTAGATGCAGATAGAATAAAGATAGCGATAGAGGAGGGATACCCTCTGATAGGAGAGAATAAGGTACAAGAGCTAAGAGATAAGTATGAAGGTATAGGCACTGATAATTGTACTAGACACTTTATCGGACATCTACAGACCAACAAGATCAAAGATATCCTGAAGTATGGAGTAACTTGCATAGAGTCTATAGACCGCATCAGTGTAGTAGAAAAATTACAACAACTATTAGAACGAGATAACAGAACAATAGATGTATTAATCCAAGTGAATACTTCTGATGAAGATAGCAAGTTCGGGGTAGCACCAGAAGCGGCTGTTGAGTTTATAAAAGAAGTAGCTACGTATGATCGATTACACATCAAGGGACTAATGACAATTGGCTTATTCAGCGCAGAAGAGAGGTTGGTACGCCCTTGTTTTAAAATACTAAAGAAAGTACAACAAGAGGCGATAGCGCTCCAACTACCTAATGTAGAAATGAAAGAACTCTCTATGGGGATGAGCCATGACCTAGAAATAGCGATTGAAGAAGGGGCTACCATCGTGAGAGTAGGTACTGCCATCTTCGGCGAGCGCATTTATCCAGATAGCTACTACTGGAACGAAGAGAAGAATATAAAGTAACTCAATCCAATAAAAAAAGCCTTCTTTTGATCAACAAGAGAAGGCTTTTTAAATTTATATAAAAACTACAATGAGGAAGTTATTCCACTACCTCAATTTTTTTCTTTTTAAATAATAGGTTGCTATTCATTAGTACGATAGCTCCTAGTATCATTAATATTCCCATCCATTGAATGAAGATAACTTCTTCTTTTAGTACAAAGAAAGCTACTGTCACGGAAGCAGGTAGTTCTAATGAAGAGATAATACTTCCTAGGCCAACTCCTGTCAATGGGAATCCCATATTCAAGAATATAGGAGGTAATACAGTACCGAATAAGGCTAATATAAGTCCCCATCCGTAGAAGATACTCCAGTCAAAATCACGGATACCAGAAGTATTGTCTGAGAACATCGTATAGAAGCTCATCATCGCATCAGAGTTATTAGGCCCTATCTGTGTTATGATCACAAAGATAGATACGATAGTCGCTGCACCACATAGCATAAACATACTTCGCTTAGGAGCTGCTAAGTGATTAGCGATACGCCCTGAAGCAAATAGTGTAGTAGCAAAAGAGCACGCTGCCATAAAACCAAATATCACTCCTCTAATATCTAACTTGATTTCACTAAACAATACATTAGTCGCTAATACTGTCCCTGATAAGATTAAGATAACAGAGATTATTTTTAAAAGATTAGGAAACGTTTTAGTCGCGATACTGTCTAATACGATACCGATCCACACAGACTGCATTAAGAGAACTACTGCGATAGAAGCATCGATATAACTCACAGCCATATAATATAATACAGAAGTGAATCCCATCGAAGTACCAGCTAAGATTAATTGTCTAATATCTTTAGAAGTCGCCTTTTGTTCATCACTAGACTTCTTGCGTAGTACATTGATTAAGGTCACACAGATTAACCCAATAAGTACTTGAGACAATGTTACTTCTGCAGTCGTATATCCCTGTGCATAAGCCAGTTTTACGAACGAAGCTAACATACCGAAACTAGACGCTCCGATAGCAACTAAGAAAACACCTTTTGCTGTATTTTGTTCTTTCATTTTTATTACTTTTTGCGTGGCAAAGGTAGTCATATTTTTTTCAGCAGTCTAGGACAAATGTCTAGCGCTATACTTCGGTTAGGAATTAAAAATTGTAAATTAAGAATGTTTGTTTTAATGCTCCTATAAGCCATCTATATCTAGGTTGGCTTGCACTTTCTAGGGGGTTGCTAGGAGTATCCTTGGGGTTTACTTGCCTAGAAGTCCATTTTGTCGAAGAAAGGTGCAAGAATACCCCTAGAAATGTGCTAGTATAGTAAGACGAAAAAGAAAGATTAGCTTGTAGAAAGTGTAAGAGAGGGATGGTGTAGAGATAAGAAAGGACTTTTAGATAAGTCAATAAAATCAAGTGAAAAATTATGGAGGCATAGTTTAGATAATAGTATATTAAATAACTTGAAAGGAATATGATAGGAAGAGTGGATGTGTTTGTAAAAAAGAAAAGCCCATAACATCACTGTTATGGGCTTCTCTGGAAGTGCTATAATCTTATTTCAGATTGTTGAAATTTCTTTTTACGAAGGCAGTAAGTTCTTCACCTTTTAATAAACCTTGAGATAGTTTTGCAAGGTCCATTGCTTGTTTGATACTTTCTGTTCTAGTTGCTTCATCAGCATTACCGATGATGTTAGATGCTAGAGGAGAGTTTGTGTTCACCACTAGGTTATACATCTCAGGGAAGTTACCCATACCGAACATACCTCCACCACCTGACTGACTCATCTCTTTCATACGACGCATAAACTCAGGCTGTGTAATGATGAATGGCTCTGCTGTGCTGTCCATAGCTTCTAGCTTCACAGTATATTTATCCTTAGGTACGATATTCTCTACGATCTCTTGTAATGATTTTTGTTCATCTTCAGATAATCTAGAGATTTCAGAATCCTCTTTCTTAATCAAGTTATTGATATGGTCAGAGTCTACACGTACGAAAGTAGTTTTCTCATTATCACTTTCTAACTTTTGGATCAAGTGAGATACGATAGGAGAGTCTAATAATAATACTTGGTATCCTTTCTCTTGTGCAGCTGCGATATAGCTGTGTTGAGCATCTTTATTAGAAGCATATAAGATTACTAGATTACCGTCTTTGTCAGTTTGGTTATCTTTAGTAGCTTCTTTTAATTCTTCTAATGTATAGAATTTATTATCTACAGTAGGGTAAAGCATGAATGCTCCAGCTTTTTCGTAGAACTTCTCTTCAGATAACATACCGTATTCTAGTACGATTTTGATATCATTCCATTTGCTTTCGAAGTCTTCTCTATTTTCGTTAAATAATGATTTTAACTTATCCGCTACTTTACGAGTGATATAGTTAGAGATTTTCTTCACATTACCATCTGCTTGAAGGTAAGAACGAGATACGTTCAATGGGATGTCTGGAGAGTCAATAACTCCTTTTAACATTGTCAAAAAGTCAGGAACGATACCTTCTACATTATCCGTTACGAATACTTGGTTTTGGTATAATTGGATTTTGTCTTTTTGCATTTGAAGATCAGCACTTAACTTAGGGAAGTATAAGATACCTGTAAGGTTAAATGGATAATCTACATTTAAGTGGATATTGAATAAAGGATCTTCGAATTGAGTAGGGTATAACTCTTTATAGAAGTTCTTATAATCTTCATCACTTAAGTCAGCAGGTTGTTTTGTCCATGCTGGGTTAGGGTTATTGATAATAGTATCTACTTCTACTTTATCATCTCCTTCACCTTCTTCATGCGTACCGAACTTAATAGGCACAGGCATGAATTTATTGTATTTTACTAATAACTCACGGATTTTATAGTCTTCTAAGAAGTCTAGTGAATCCTCCGCAATGTGTAATACAATCTCAGTACCTCTAGTCGTTTTGTCGCATGCTTCTAAAGTGTACTCTGGGCTACCATCACAAGTCCAATGTGCAGCAGGCTCATCTTTAAATGATTTAGTGAAGATTTCTACTTTATCCGCTACCATAAAAGCAGAGTAGAACCCTAGACCAAAGTGTCCGATGATACCTGTGTCTTTAGCCGAATCTTTATATTTCTCTAAGAATTCTTCAGCTCCAGAGAAAGCAACTTGATTAATGTATTTTTCTACTTCTTCTTTAGTCATCCCTAGACCTTGGTCTATGATGTGAAGTTTTTTATTGTCTTTGTCTATTTTAACTTCAATGATAGGGTCTCCATATTCTACATTAGCCTCCCCTATACTCGTTAAATGTTTTAGTTTTAATGTAGCATCAGTAGCATTAGATACTAACTCTCTTAAAAAAATTTCGTGATCACTGTAAAGGAACTTTTTAATAAGTGGGAAGATGTTCTCCACTGTAACGTTAATTTTTCCAGATGTCATAGTTGTATGTTTAATGTTATTTGAATTTTTAATATTTTTACAGTGTTGTAAGGACAAAAAAGATACCAAAGCAAAAAGAGTGTCACTTTGTCAGAAAACTCAAGGTTATCTTATTTCTTCGTAACTTTGAGAAGAGTATCGCGTAAAAGAAAACGTAACAATAATAAAAAATCTATGAAAAAATTAGTGTTATTTGGTGCACTGGCTCTTGCAGTAGCATCGTGTAAGCCTACTATGGACACAAAGTCTCAGGTAGGGATAAAAGGGAATTGGACTTTAACGGATATCAAGCACATCGGTGGTGAGTTCGTAAAAGTGAGTTCATTTAATATTGCTGATTCACAATGTTTTATTGGGAGCCAATGGAAATTCGTTTCTAACAATAATACAGGTGTAGTAGAATTGACAAAAGGAGGAGACTGTCCTAGTTTTGCAAGTGATTTTAAATGGACTGTTACTCCGAATGGTAACTTCGAATTTAAATTCGTCGATGAGGGTGTCAAAGCTAAAAATGTAACAACAGGGTATTCTCTACGTGTGAAGAATCAAACAGCTAATACATTTGAGTTAGTTGATAAATTCTATGCAGGTGGACAATCGTATGATGTGACATACCGCTTTACTAAGAATTAATTTACCTTTTAAAACAAAACAATAAAACAAGATGAAAAAAACAGCCACATTTATATTAGCAGGAACATTATTAATCTCTTCAGTATCTTTAACAGGATGTGAAGCTGCTAAAAACTCTAATAAGACACAACGTGGTGCTGCTATCGGTGCTGCAGGTGGAGCTATTATCGGGGGTATCTTAGGAAACAATATCGGTAAAGGAGGTAACGGTGCTCTAGGTGCTGTACTAGGAGGTGTAATCGGTGGTGCTGCTGGAGGAGTGATCGGAAACAAGATGGATAAGCAAGCACGTCAGATCGAAAACACGGTACCTGGTGCTCAAGTAGAACGTGTAGGAGAGGGAATCAAGCTAGTGTTAGGAGAGAATTCTGTAAACTTTGATTTAAATTCTTCAACATTGACACAAAGAGCGAAAGATAATTTAGACAAGTTAACTACAGTATTTAAAGACCCTGAGAACCAAGATACGGATATCGAGATCTACGGATATACGGATAATACAGGTAGAGAAGAGTATAACTTAAGCTTATCTAAAAAACGTGCAGCATCTGTAAGACAGTATTTAGCGTCTAAAGGAGTAGCTGCTAATCGTATGAAAACAGATGGTTTCGGTGTAGCTGATCCTATCGCTTCTAACGATACGAAAGAAGGACAAGCTAAGAATAGACGTGTAGAGTTTGCGATTAAAGCAAATGATAAAATGATAAGAGATGCTTATAATGAATCTGGTTCTTACTAATCAGATGAATATGATACAAAAAAGGTTCCTTTTTGAGGAACCTTTTTTATTGGTAATAATTGAAACAAAATTAATATTACTAGCAGTCAGAGCATTTAAGGGTAGAGTCCTCTTGCATCTCGTACCAATGCGCTCCAGCTGTAAGTGTCTCGTTTGATTTTATCAATGCTTTTACTGGTTCACTGATGTATACTTTTTTTCCTTTTGGGATGTAAATAGTGTATACTATTTTGGCATTTTCAGTATCTGCATTTGTTTTGTTTTCTGGAAATAGATTGTTAGAAATGATTAATTGATTCCCTTCTTGATTTAAGTTGGTTAAGTTCAAATCTATCTTTATTATCTTGTTTTTCTTTTTATTGATAGTAAAGTCTTTAACTTCTGAAGTACCGTATATCTCGTTTTGAAATGTAGGTAAGATTTCTATTTCGATAGGCAAAAGTGAGTTGATTTCTTTTACTTCAAACCCTTCCGTTTTTGACTTATCTGATTTGAAATAATCCTCTGTTACTAATGTGATTTTGATTTCATCAGTAGTGTCATCAAAGCTGAATTCTGAGGTAGCCTTAGCAGACTCTGTATATTCAGTTCTATAGACGTGTCGAGATTCATAGTTTTTAGCATTTAAGAATGGTATAGAGAATAAACCTAAAGAAATAAACCACAGTAGTAATAACCCAATTATGATTAGGGCTACATACTTAATGTTAGTATAGATCATGCGTAACCCTATAATTAACAATCCGATGAAAGGAAGGGTAACTAAAGAAGTTAGTAATAAGGTACTCACCCAAAATGGATAAACTCCTGCAGAAAGTAAAGGAAATTCAGAACCTATTTCTTCTAAGATAATTTCTTTATTAATCAAAGCTGCAGAAATACCAATTATGCTTGAAAATATGGACAATACACTGATGACGATAAAGAAGATACCGATGATATTTAGGATTATTTTACCACTGCGTTCACCAGCTCTTTTCGTTTGATTTTTGATATGTTCGTAGTCTACATCATTGATTTTGCTCGTTACATAATTAACATTCTCCATTACCTTTTTCTCAATAGTAGAGATGTTTATAGGCTCTCTTTTCATTTCTAAGATCTGAGAAGTAGTCTTAGCTTCTGGTACGATAATCCATAAGATAAGGTATAATAAAACTCCTGTTCCGTAGAATAATACTAATATCATAAAGATAATTCTCATCCATACCGTATCTATCTTAAAGTAGTGACCTAGACCAGCTAATACTCCACCTACCATAGCATTCTCACCATCTCGGTATAGTTTTTTGGTGCCTGTGTAGACATATTTAGTCTCTGTTTTTGCAGTTGGCTCTTCATCTATTATATAGTCTTCTGGACTTCCCATAATAGAGATTACTCTGTCTACATCAGCTATTGTGATTACTTGATTAGAGTCTGTAATATTCTCAGAGAATAGTTCTGCTATTCTGATTTCAATATCATGAATGATTTCGTCCTGTTCTTCTTTAGGAAACGAACGTTTGATTGCCTTTAGATATTGATCTAGTTTTAGATAAGCATTTTCATCTATGTGAAAAACTGATCCTGCTATATTGATTGTAAGTGTTTTATTCATCGTTCATTTTTTTAGTAGTTATTTCTTTTACTGCGTTAGCTAACTCATACCATGTTTTAGCTAATTCGTCTAAAAATAATTCTCCTTTTTCGGTTAGCTTGTAGTATTTGCGTGGAGGTCCAGAGCTGGACTCTTCCCATCTATAAGCTAGGTAATCATCATTTTTTAATCTAGTTAGTAAAGGATATACTGTACCTTCTACCACTACCAACTTGACGCTTTTTAATTCGTCTAGTATTTCTGAGGTATAACAATCTCTCTCTTTAAGAATAGAAAGAATGCAAAACTCTAAAATACCTTTTCGCATTTGAGCTTTTGTGTTTTCTATATTCATGGTAATAGTGTTTCTTATTTTCTATAGCAAAGATATATCTAAAGGAAGGTACTTTGTATTACATAGTACTGTTTTTTAACACAGAATTAACTTTTGTTAAATTTATGTTAGGGATAAACATTTTTTGTATATTTAGTAAAAATCTAAGTTTTATGAAGTTTAACGTATCGAATATTAATAAGTTTTTGTTTTTTAAATTGCCATCTGCTTATTGGACAGGTGTGCGTATGAAAGAAATATCTGATGTAAGGGCAGTTACGACTGTTAAGCATGGTTGGAAAAATCAGAATCCATTTAATTCTATGTACTTTGCTGTACAAGCTATGGCAGCAGAATTATCTACAGGAGCATTAGTTATGCGTAAGATTGCAGAGAGTGGAGAGAAAATATCTATGCTAGTAGCCAATAATAATAGTAGTTTTACCAAGAAGGCAACAGGGCGCATCTTTTTTGAATGTGTAGATGGAGCCTTATTAGATGAAGCAATAAAGAAAACAATAGATACTGGTGAGGGAGTGACTGTATGGATGAAGAGCATTGGAAGAAATGCGGATGGTGATCAGGTGTCTGTTATGAACTTTGAATGGACATTAAAAATAAGAAGTAAAAAATAATGAAGGTACTGATAACAGGTGCTACTGGTTTTATCGGGAGTAGAGTAACTCAATCTCTAATCAATCAAGGTCATGAAGTACATTACCTTACACGCTCTTTAGGGAAGAATGAGGTAAAGGGTGCAAAAGGATTTGTTTGGGATCCTTATAAGGGAGAAATCAATATCGCTTGTTTAGAAGGAGTAGAAGCTATTATTCATCTTGCGGGGTCTAGTATAGCCGATTCTTGGTCTAAGGCTGGTAAGAAGTTAATATTGGATAGTCGTATTATACCAACTGCTTTTCTGTATCAAGTACTTAAAGAAAATACGCACCAGATAAAACATATTATTGGGGCATCTGCTATCGGTATTTATAGCAATATAGCTGAGGTTCAAGATGAAGAACATTATCAAAAAGCTACTAACTTCTTAGGAAATGTAGTAGAACAATGGGAAAGAGGTAATTTAGCTTTTAGAGAATTGGGACTTAAGGTGAGCCTTGTACGTATAGGTTTAGTATTAGATTTGCACGAATGTGCATTAGCTACGATGATAAAACCTGTTAGATTATGGTTAGGAGCACCTATTGGTACAGGTAAGCAGTATTATTCTTGGATTCACATTGATGATTTAGTAAACTTGTTTGTCTATGTCTTAGAACGTGGGTTAGAGGGAATTTATAATGGTGTAGCTCCAGAACCTTTGACGAATAGAGCGTTTACAAATAGCTTAGGCGAAGCAATGGGGAAGCCTATTTGGCTACCTGCTATACCAGAAAGTGTTATTCGAGTAGCTCTAGGAGAAAAAGCAATCTTAGTAACGGAAGGACAAAAAGTAAGTAGTGAAAAGATTATTAGTTCAGGATTTGATTTTAAATTTAAGACGTTAAAAACGGCTTTAAAGGACTTTTTTAAAGGATAAAGAAGAGGTACAATAGATAACGATAGAAGGAAACTTTAGGATGCTAGAGTTTCCTTTTTTTATGGAGTGTGATATAAATCGCTATTTTGAGTGAATAAGTGAGGTAATTAGCACGAATATAGCTTAATAATGAAAATGTCATAATGACAGATTGACTAAGTTGGCAAAGGATTTGCTATGAAGTTAGCAGTTAATAAGAATAATAAATACACAATCATGAGTACTGAAAATAAAGATATAAATAAGGAACAAGAAGAAATTCAACAAGAAGTAGTACAAGATACTGCTGAAACGCAAGAGAACGTAGAGCAAGAAGTGAAGAGTGCAGAAGAATTACTTGCTGAACAATTAGCAAGTGAAAAAGATAAAAACTTACGTTTGTTTGCTGAATTTGAGAACTTTAGAAAGCGTACTGCTAAAGAGCGTTTAGAGCTTTTAAGTACTGCTAGTGAAGGTGTGATGTTATCTTTATTGCCTGTGTTAGATGATTTTAACCGAGCTATTATAGAATTAGAAAAACATGGAGAGAGTGATCATCTTACAGGGATTAAGTTAATTGCTACTAAGTTTACAGATACATTATATAGCAAAGGGTTAGTAGAGGTAGAGATAAAGGCAGGAGATGACTTTAATGCCGATTTGTCAGAAGCTGTGACACAAATTCCTGCAGGAGATGAGATGAAAGGTAAAGTGGTAGACGTTATAGAAAGAGGATATAAACTAGGAGAGAAGGTTATTCGTTTCCCTAAAGTAGTTATAGGACAGTAATCTTTCTAAAATAGGAAGTAAAAGACAGTAAAGATGAAAAAAGATTATTACGAAATATTAGGTATTGATAAAGGTGCAGATGCTGCAGCTATAAAGAAAGCATACCGTAAGAAAGCAATTGAGTTTCACCCTGATAAGAATCCTGGAGATAAAGAAGCAGAAGAGAAGTTCAAAGAAGCAGCTGAGGCTTATGAAGTATTAAGTGATGCAGATAAGAAAGCAAGATATGATCAATATGGACATGCTGCATTCGAAGGCGGAGGTGGCTTCGGCGGAGGTGGTCACATGAATATGGATGATATATTCAGTCAGTTTGGAGACATCTTTGGTAGTGCATTCGGAGGCGGAGGCTTTGGTGGCTTCGGCGGAGGTGGCGGAGGTCAGCGCAGAGTGAAAGGAACTAGCTTACGTATAAAAGTGAAGTTGACTTTAGAAGATATCGCTAATGGAGTAGAGAAAAAAATAAAAGTAAAACGCAAAGTTCAAGCAGACGGGGTTACTTATAAAACGTGTCCTACCTGTAATGGTACAGGACAGGTAATGCGAGTAGCTAATACTGTGTTTGGACGTATGCAAACAGCTTCTCCTTGTAATAGCTGTCAAGGAAGTGGTCAAGTAATGGATCACAAACCTGCTGGAGCGGATAATGACGGTATGATCGTAAGCGATGAGACTGTATCAATCAAAATACCTGCAGGTGTAGCAGATGGTATGCAACTGAAGGTATCTGGAAAAGGAAATGAAGCTCCAGGAAAGAATAGTATACCAGGAGACTTATTAGTAGTAATAGAAGAATTAGAACACGATACATTACAACGTGAAGGAGATAATCTTCATTATGATTTATACATAAGTTTTGCAGAAGCAGCTCTTGGAGGAAGTAAAGAAATTGATTCGGTAACAGGACGTGTACGTATCAAATTAGAAGAAGGAATTCAGTCTGGTAAGATTTTACGCCTAAAAGGTAAGGGGTTACCAAGCTTAAATAGTTACGGAAATGGTGATTTGTTAGTACATATTAACGTATGGACACCTAAAAAGTTGAACAAAGAGCAAAAAGAATTCTTTGAACAAATGCTTGAGGATCAAAACTTTAAGCCAAGTCCGACTAAAAATGACAAATCTTTTTTTGAAAAAGTGAAAGAAATGTTTTCTTGATTGAAAATAAGTTATACATTTGTAGGACACTTATTAAACAGTGGATTTTCTTTTTCATAGCAATTTTTCCCAACCTTATTTATCCAAATAAGGTTGGGTTTTTTTATGCCCTACCGAAAATAACTGTCCTCATTCTCCCGTTTTCAAATATTTACTTATTTTTACAGAAATTAATTGAATTCACCGATGCAATCTATATTAGAAGTAAAGGATGTGGTAAAGACATATTCTGATAAAACAGCATTAAATAAAGTATCTCTCACTGTACCTAAGGGTACAATCTATGGTCTTTTAGGACCTAATGGTGCAGGTAAAACTTCTTTAATCCGTATAATAAATCAAATCACTTATCCCGACTCAGGACAAATCTTACTAGATGGAGAACCTCTAAGTCCAAGACATATTCAAGATATAGGCTATATGCCTGAAGAAAGAGGTCTGTATAAAACGATGAAAGTAGGAGAGCAGGCTATGTACTTGGCTCAACTAAAAGGATTGTCTAAAGCTGAAGCTAAACGTCAATTAGATTATTGGTTTGATAAACTTGATATCAAGGGATGGTGGAATAAAAAGATTCAAGAGCTGTCAAAAGGGATGGCTCAGAAGATACAATTTGTAGTAACTGTGTTACACGAGCCTAAACTTTTAATTTTAGATGAGCCATTTTCGGGATTTGACCCAGTTAATGCAAATATCATAAAAGATGAAATCCTAGAGTTAAAAGAAAAAGGTACTACTATCATATTCTCTACTCACCGTATGGAAAGTGTGGAAGAGATGTGTGACTATATTGCATTGATTAATAAATCCAATAAACTAATAGAAGGTAAGTTAGTAGATGTGAAAAGAGAACACAGAACTAACTTATATCAAGTAGGGGTATTAAGTGATAATATCGAGCGTTTGTTTTTAGAATTGAGTGATAAGTTTAAGTTTGAGAGTACTCGTTTTAAATCACTGAATAACGAAGTACAGTTAGAAGTGGACTTAGGTACAAAAATGCCTAATGAGTTATTAAATATATTGTCAGTGAATGGACAGGTAACTCACTTCGTAGAAAAATTACCAACTGTAAACGATATTTTTATTCAATCTGTAAGTAAGTAATATGAATATACTACCATTAATAATAAAAAGAGAGTTCATTGCTAAAGTGCGCAATAAGTCCTTTATCGTAATGACTTTCGTTAGTCCTATATTTTTTGTTTTACTAACTGTGTTTATTGCTTATCTGAGCAGTATGAAAGGAGAGGTAAAGAAAGTAGCTATTCACGATGAGAGTGGATTATTTGTAACTCAGTTTGAAAGTAATGAAGCTTTTGAATATCAAGATTTATCAGCAGTTGATTTAGATATTCTTAAAGAGGGAGTGAAAGAGGAAAAATACGAAGGGATAGTGTATGTTCCAAAGTCTGATAATATTGGAGATTATCAAGAGAGTGTAACTTATATTTCTAATGAAAGTCCTAGCTTAAGTTTTGTTAGCAAAGTAGAGTTATTGTTAGGAGATAAGATAACACATGTTAATTTAGAACAAAGTGGAATCGATATTTCTGTGATAGATAAAGCTAAAGCTGATGTAAACTTAAAGCTAGTGAAAGCAGATGGAGAAGCTACTGTAAAAGGTCTTAATGAAATTAAGATTATTATCGGTGGATTATTTGGATACTTTATCATGATGTTTATTATTATCTATGGAAATATGGTGATGCGCTCTGTGATAGAAGAAAAGACAAATCGTATTATAGAAATTATCATCTCATCTGTAAAACCTTTTCAGTTGATGATGGGAAAAATAGTAGGAACATCTATGGCTGGGTTGCTACAATTCCTTATCTGGGGAGTAGTAGGAGCCATTTTATTAGGTGTAGCAAGTAGTATATTAGGCATCAATGCTATGCCTGGAGCAGGAAGTGCTGAAGCTATGCAAGCTGCTAATGGGATGATTTCGAATGAAATAATGTTCGATGTACAGAACTATGTGAGTGAGATATTAAGTTTGCCTTTGATTTCTCTGTTTATCTATTTCATCATTTTCTTTATCGGAGGTTATTTTTTATATAGTTCATTATATGCAGCTATAGGAGCTGCTGTAGATAACGAAACAGATACGCAACAGTTTTTATTACCTATTTTATTGCCTTTAATGTTAGGTGTGTATATTGGTTTCTTTACTGTAATGAAGGACCCTCATGGGACAGTAGCTACTGTGTTTTCTATGATTCCATTTACATCGCCTATTGTTATGTTGATGAGAATACCTTTCGGTGTACCTTTATGGGAAGTTATAGTGTCAATTATTATTCTATTTCTTACCTTTATACTAGTAGTATGGATAGCGGCTAAGATATATCGTATTGGAGTGTTAATGTACGGAAAGAGACCTTCATGGAAAGAGCTTTATAAGTGGCTTAAATACTAGTGTTATAAATTGCTTTTGAATTATAATATATGGGAAAGACATCTAAAATATTAATAGTAGAAGATGAAGCTGCTATTCGTAGAGTGTTAGTAAAGATTTTAGAAGAAGAATCTTCGGATTATGTAGTGGATGCTGCAGAAAATGGAGAAGAGGCATTGCAAAAGATAACAGGTGAAGATTATGATTTAGTAATCTCGGATATCAAGATGCCTAAAATGGACGGTGAAGAACTGTTAGTGGCAGCTAAAAAGATAAAGCCAGATACAGTATTCGTAATGATATCTGGGCATGGAGATTTAGAGACCGCTGTAAACACAATGCGTCTAGGTGCTTTTGACTATATCTCAAAACCACCTGATCTAAATAGGTTATTAACTACAGTTAGAAATGCTTTAGATACTAGTAAGCTAGTAGTAGAGAATACAATCTTAAAGAAAAAGGTAGGGAAGAAATACGAGATGATAGGAAATAGTGAACCTATCAGTCAAATAAAAGATATTATCGAAAAAGTAGCTCCTACAGAAGCAAGAGTATTGATAACCGGACCTAATGGTACTGGAAAAGAATTAGTGGCTCATCAGATACATTTGCAAAGCAACCGCGCTCAAAATATGTTGGTAGAGGTGAATTGTGCAGCTATACCTTCAGAATTGATAGAGAGTGAATTGTTCGGTCATGTAAAAGGAGCTTTTACTTCTGCTGTAAAAGATAGACCAGGTAAGTTTGAACAAGCTAATCACGGAACTATATTTCTAGATGAAATAGGGGATATGAGTCTGTCTGCTCAAGCAAAGGTACTTCGAGCATTACAAGAGAATGTGATCACACGTGTGGGGGCTGAAAAAGATTTGAAAGTAGATGTACGTGTTATTGCGGCTACGAATAAAGATCTTAGAAAAGAAATAGCTGAAGGTCGCTTCAGAGAAGATTTATACCATCGCTTAGCAGTTATTTTAATTAAAGTGCCTGCATTAAACGACCGTAGAGATGATATTCCTTTACTGACAGAGCATTTTGTCAGTCAAATAGCAAAAGAGCAAGGAACAGCTCCAAAAGCATTTAGTAGTGAAGCTATCGAGTTATTACAACAATATGATTGGACTGGTAATATCCGTGAGTTAAGAAACGTAATAGAAAGATTAATAATATTAGGAGGCAAGGAAGTTTCGAAGCAAGATGTCGAGATGTTTGCAAATAAATAGAATATGAAATTAAAAAAGATAAATAGTACTTTACAAGAGAACTTAAGTAAGAATGGTCTTTTAGAACCAACAACTCTTCAAAAGAAAACTTTTGGAACAATTAAAAGTGGAAGAGATGTAGTTATTTTTGGACCTAAAGAGCAGGGGAAAACAACAGCTATGATCATCGCAGCTCTACAGCGTACTGAAAGACCTGTAGAAGGCGAAATCGCTACAAGAGTATTGATTGTTGTTAAAGATAAGTTTGAGGTAGAGAGATTAATGGAAGTCTTCGAAGCGTATAGTAGATATACAGACCTTAGAATCTATGGAGTACATGATTATACAGATTTAGATGAAGATAAGAATCTACTTTCATTAGGAAATGATATCTTGATAGGTACTGCTAATCGATTGAATGAGATGTTTGCAAGCGCTGGGTTTGACGTAAATCAGTTGAAGATGTATATTATAGATGATATAGATATTCAGCTTAGAAATCGCTTAGAACCGCGTTTACACCGTTTATCAGAAAGTATTGGGAAAACACAACGCCTTTATTTAGCTACTGAGTTTGTTGAACAATTAGATATGTTCGCTGATAAGTCTCTTAGTGAAGATGCGGAGTGGTTTGACTTTTACGATGATGACGAGGAAGAAGAGGATAATGAATAATAATACAAAAGGCAATCAGAAATGATTGCCTTTTTTTTAGATTTAATCTTGTTCCCTCTGTTGTTCAATTTTAGCTAATATATCTAATGCTTGCTTTTTAATAGCTGGAGGTAATTGCTTAAAATTAGTATCTTCTTCTGTGTAGTATTTATCGCTTTCTTGCTCTGGAAAGTAAGCTGTGATTTTAGATTTATATAAATCATATGATTTAGGTTTAGAATTATAGACAATCACCTTTAAAGGTTTAGCGTCTAAGCCATCAGAATCCATTATGTAGGTCAGATAAAACTCAGGTTTACCATCTTTATCTGCATCCTTTACGAAGCAGTAATCATATAGAAAATCAGGTTGTGCTAATCCTTCGGCATAATCTTTAAAGGTGATTTTTTCGACTATCCCTCCATGGTCTTCTATATAGATGCCAGATAATATATCTGTAGGTTTGCCTGAAAAATAGCTAGGCTTAATGGCTTTTCGTTGGTTAAAATACCATATATAGCTACCCGTTTTGTCTCCCATGTAATGAATTATCATTTTAGGTGTTCCTTCAAGCGGATTGCCTAACTCCTCAATTATATCTTTAAATTTTTGGTCTTTAGGTTTTAATCTTTGGTTTATTTGAGCAATCGAATGTAAGTTAATACAAAGAAATGCCAATATTAATAGAGTTTTGTTCATATTGTAATATGGATTCTGTTGAATTATGGTTAATATACAGTTTTAAGCATTGATTGATAAAAAGACAATAGCTAATATCACTAGAGATATAATAAGTGCGATAATCATTGTTTTTTTGTACCCTTTTTTATCAAATTCAAAGGTGTTAGGATTGATAAAAAAATCATTATATACACTATCAGCTATTTTTAAGTCTGGTCTGTATAATGTAACTCCTTGTAAGAAGTGCTGTCTAAGTTCTCTAGAATTAGTAGAAAGGTATGTGTAAAAAATATCGGTGTTCTGAAAAGATATAGTACGTTCCTGCTGATTGTAAAATACTTTTAACAAAGTTTTACTGCTTATATTAACTCCTATTGTTTTTGTGAAAATATCTTTAGTATAAAGTTGTTTAGACTTGTTGAGGTCTTTATATGATAAGTGTTCTATTTCTCCATTGAGTTTGTGATATTGTATTCCTAGTTTATTGACTACAATTTTATGTATGGCATTAGTACTTTTCTTTTTGTAGTCTTTACTGAACTTATATATTCCATAAGTGAGTATTAAAGCATATATGCCTATAAGTATGTAAATCTCCGTACTGCCTGTATAGTCGTTTATTAAAGCCAAAGGGATGAGATATAATAACACTAATAAAAATGTCGTAAAAAGTAGAAATACAACGCGAACCAATAAAGTTAATTTAGGATTCGTAAGAGTAGTTAATTCAGGGAAAGTATCTGAAGTATATTTCATCTTTATCTTTTATTAAAGTGTAAAAATATAAAATTATTGAGAAGCTGATTTAGATAAGAGGAAGTAAAAAAATAGGCATAAAAAAAGGAGACTTATTTAAGTCTCCTTGGTAGTAGCGGGAACAGGACTCGAACCTGTGACCTTCGGGTTATGAGCCCGACGAGCTGCCTACTGCTCTATCCCGCGATATTGTGGTGCAAATATACTACTAAATAGTAACCATGCAAGGGATAGAAGCTTTTATTTTTAAAAATATTTTAGTTTATGGGTTAATGCGTTGTTTTTAAGGTTGTTATTTTGATAAGGTTTTTGTGTGTATATCGACATTATGAGGTTTAGAGTCTATTATTGCGTAGTGTTGGACTTCCTCTAGCCAGTTTTGACGATCTTCTAATGATGAATTATTCATTAACCCGATGAAAGTTGTATCTGTTACTTCCACACCACAGTATTCTAAAATACCTGTTTTGAGTTGAAGTAGACCACTATCATTAAAAACTGTTGTGTAGATTTCTTGACTAAGGTCACCACCTGTTGTTATTATTCTAGCTGTTCTGCCTTTTAAAAGGCCTATTGTTTCTGTAGTAGAGATATGGTTAAACGTGATGCCAGGCAAGAAGGCTCTATCAAAAAAGCCTTTCATCAGAGCAGGTAGCCCCACCCACCATAGAGGATGTATCCATACCATATGGTTACTCCATTTAATATCATCTAAGGCTTTTATTAAATCAGGCTCTAGTTCTGTACGTTTTCTATATCCATATTCAAGATTAGGGTTGAAATCTAATGAATGTAGTGCTAAATATTTTACTTCTGTGTGAGGAGTTTCTTTAAGTGCTTCTATATAAGCTGTAGCAAGTGCTTGATTATAACTTTCTGGATCAGGATGCCCATTGATTACTAATATTTTTTTTGTCATATTGTATTAATGATTTTTTGAGATGACAAACTTAGTTCGTGACTTTCTATAGAAGTAGGTATATTTCTATGATAGTTCGGTAGTATTTATAATACAGGAGAGAATATAAATAAAAAAAGGACATCTTATTTAAGATGTCCTTTTACCTTGTAGCGAAGACGGGAGTTGAACCCGTGACCTCAGGGTTATGAATCCTGCGCTCTAACCGACTGAGCTACCTCGCCATTGTTGGGCTGCGTTACTTCTGTAATGCGGGTGCAAATATAGAACAAAAACTTTATAATGCAAATAGAGGATGAGAAAAAAAATATTTTTTTATTTACAAAATATGATTATATTCGAAAAAATTATAAAATTTGATAAAAGGCTATGAAAGAAAAATACGAACTAGAATTCTCAATTAATTCATCTCCGCAATTATTGTATCAGTATATTTCGGATCCCTCAGGGCTAAGCGAGTGGTTCGCTGATAATGTAAATTCACGTGGAGAGATCTATTCTTTTATTTGGGGAGATTCAGAAGAGAAAGCTCGTGTTGTTACTCGTAAAGCTGATGAGAGAGTTCGATATAGATGGCTAGATGAAAACGATAAAGAAACTGACTATTTCTTTGAGTTAAAAATCAATAAAGATGAATTGACAAAAGATGTAACTATTATCGTTACAGATTTCGCTGAGCCAGATGAAATCAATGAATCAAAACAATTATGGGAAAATCAAATCATGGACTTAAAACAAGTATTAGGTTCTGCATAATTCCATAAAATATAACTTATATTTGCCGTTAATAGTAATCAGAAGAAAAGAAATATATGATTAATGTTAACGGCAAAATTGTTTCTAATAGTGATGTATCTGTAGAGCATAATAGAGGCTTTTTATATGGAGATGCTGTTTTTGAAACAGTTAGAGTTTTAGATAAAAAGGTTTTATTCTTAGAAGACCACTACTTTAGATTAATGTCTTCTATGCGCATTCTGCGTATGGAGATACCTATGGAGTTTACAATGGAGTATTTTCAGGAAGAAATACTTAAAGCAATCAATAGTCTTGAATCAGTTGTAAATGCATTTAGAGTGCGTTTTACAGTATATAGAGATGCTGAAGGTAAGTATTTACCAACTAGTCGAAAAATAGGTTATATCGTTTCGGCTGAGGTTTTAAATAATGGAGTTTATAGTTTAAATACTATGAACTACGAGATAGAACTATATAAAGATTTTTATATAACTTCTCATTTGTTGTCAACTTTAAAAACAAATAATAGGTTAATCAATGTAACAGGAAGTATTTTTGCTGAAGAGAATGATTATCAGAACTGTTTATTGTTGAATGATACTAAAAACATTGTAGAGGCTTTAAATGGTAATATTTTTATCGTTAAAGATAATGTGGTAAAAACCCCTCCATTATCTGATGGATGTGTGAAAGGGATTATGCGAAAACAAGTAATCGAGTTACTACAAAAACATCCTGAATATAAATTTGAAGAAGCAGTCATTTCACCATTTGAATTACAGAAGGCCGATGAATTATTTATTACGAATGTCATTATGGGAATTCAACCTGTGACTAAGTACCGTAAGAAAGAATATGGCAACGTTTTAGCTGCTGATTTGGTAAATAAATTAAATGCTAAAATTAGATTGATGTAAGTATGTTATCTGTATTCCCTAATTAAAGTTAGGGTTTTCAGGTGCATTTAACCATAGAGAGTATTTGTTTCCCAATTTAGATAACGAACTTTTCCATAGTTCTGTCGGAGATTGGGAAAAAATATTCTTGGTATCTAATTTATTAGAAGCTATCCAAAAGTTGTCTTGAATCTCATTTTTTAATTGGTCGCAGTCCCAACCTGAATATCCTAGAAAAAAGCGAATATCATTCTTGTTAAGTATTCCTAGGGATAGAATGTTATTCAATTCTTCAAAATCTACTCCCCAATATAAATCATCTACAATATGAATACTATCAGGAATTAGCTCTGGTCTAGTATGGATATAGAATATTCTGTTTTTTTGAACAGGACCTCCGTCATAAATAGTAAATGAGGCTTCCGTATTCGGTAAAAGATCTGATAAGGTTAGATCTAATGGTTTATTCAGAATAAAGCCAACAGAGCCATCCTGACTGTGTTCTGTTAATAGAATGACTGATCTTGAGAAAATAAGATCTGCGTTAAGGGCACTAGGCAATGAGATTAACTGATCTCCTCTTTGTATGGAAAGTGAATGAATCATATATATAAACTATCAGATAGATTTCATCTTCTAATATAATAAAAAAACCCCACTAAAATAAGTGAGGCTTTATATTTTCGAAAAAGTGTTAATATTACTATTAATATTATTTTTTCTTCTTGTTTACAGCGTTTTCTAATTCAGAACCAGCTTTAAATTTTACTACATTTTTAGCAGCAATTTTGATTGTTTTCCCAGTTTGAGGGTTTCTTCCTTCTCTAGCAGCTCTTTCAGATACTGACCAAGATCCAAAACCAACTAAAGAAATTTTTCCACCTTTACCTAAAGTAGTTTCAACATTTGATAAGAATGATTCTAATGCTTTTTTAGCAGCCACTTTGCTGATCTCTGCATCTTTAGCAATTGCATCAATTAATTCAGTTTTGTTCATAATAATTTTTTTTAAAGGTTAACTTTATTAACGTCCTTATACAAATTTAGGGTAATTCTGTAATAAAGCAAGTCTTTTGCATAAAAAAAAATAAAAATTTGATAAATCAAAGTGATTTAAAAGCTAAAATAAACTATAAATTCATTAAATGTTGATTTTTAGAGCTTTATAGAGCTATTAAGTCTTCGGTAAAAGTAACTCCATTGAGTAATTCATTGGCTTTCATAGGTTTTTTACCTGGGAATTGAAGTCTTAAAATATTGATAAAACCTTTTTCGACAGCAATTTTAAGCTCTTTTTTGCTAGAAACTACTTTACCAATAGGGTAGTTGTGACTATCTTCCTCATAATTAGCTTCGTATATTTTAACTGTCCATTCATTACTTTTATCTTGAAAGAAACACCATGCTGTAGGGTATGGACTAAGCCCTCTAATAAGATTGTGTATTTGCTGACCTGTTTGTGTGAAGTCAATTTTAGTATTGTCCTTATTTAATTTATAAGCTGTTTTGGTTTCTTCTTTTGGTTGAGCAGTTGTAGTAACATTACTTTCTTTGATCAATTCAAGCGTTTCTAATACAGTAGAAGCTCCTAAGACCATCAGTCTGTCATGTAGTTCACCAGCATTCTCATTAGCTCCAATATTTAATTCCTTTTTAAGAATGATAGCTCCCGTATCTATTTTTTCGTCTATAAAGAATGTAGATACTCCGGTTGTTGTTTCTCCATTGATAATAGCCCAATTGATAGGAGCCGCTCCTCTATAATCTGGTAAAAGGGAAGCATGTAAATTAAAGGTTCCTAGTTCTGGCATTTTCCATACTACTTCAGGAAGCATTCTGAAAGCAACCACTACATTAAGGTTAGCATTATAACTTTTTAATTCTTCTAAGAACTGTTCGTCTTTTAAGTTTGTTGGTTGTAGTATTGGTAAATTTTTTTCTAAAGCATATTCTTTAACAGCTGAGTACTTAATCTTCTGTCCTCTACCAGCTGGTCTGTCAGGAGCAGTAATTACAGCTACTACGTTATAGTTATTTGTATATATAGCATCTAGAATCCCGACAGCAAAGTCTGGAGTTCCCATGAATACGATACGCAAGTCTTTCATATTACTAAATATTGATTTTCTAGGTTTATTTTTATTTTATTTTGTTCTTGTAGTACTTGTAGTGAATATATTATATCCTCTTTATCTATACCATGCTCTACTTCTAATTGTTGAATAGTGCTAGGTGTATGTAATAGAATTTTAAATATATTGTCAATAATAACACTACTAGTTTTATGTTTCTTTTTATTAGATATACATGTAGAACAAGTACCACAATCAGTTGTTTTGTTTTCATCAAAATACTTTAGCAGTATTTTGTTCTTACAAATATCTTCATTTTCAATATAAAATAAGAGAGATTTATATTGATTTATCTTTTGTTCGTTCTGTTGTTTAAGATATGGAAATGTACGGTATAGTACTCTGTCTTCTTCCCAAGCCTCATTGAATATCACTGTAAGATCGTTTTCTTCAGGAATGTAGTTGCATAAGTTTTGGTCATGACAATCCTTTAAACAAGCGATAATGCTCTCTTGACTTTCGCCAGTATGTTGTTCTATTAGGTGTAAATCTAAATCTTGTTCGTACTCGTGTATTCCTGTGTAAGTACGTAGTATGAAGTGAATGATGTTCTCGTAACTTTCATTGTCATACGTTATGTCTAGTATTTCACTACTAGGAGCAGTAAAGAGCAGTTTAGTTTTATTTTTACTGTTTTCTAATAGTCGAATGATACCTTGTCTATCTAAGAATTGTAGTGCGTTATAAGCTCTCCTATGTGGAAAGTTATTATGACTACAGAATTTATTGAAATTTAAACTGTAAGTACAGTTGTATCCCTCTCCATAAGCAATACTTAGAAAGTTATTGAGTTTTCGATAGATGCGTTTAAGAAACTCTTTGTCAAAGAGATTCGTTTCAAACATTTCACTGTTTTGCTTGATTTCTTGTGGAGTGACTAGCATAGTAGCAAATGCTTTATTACCATCTCGTCCTGCTCTTCCGGCTTCTTGGTAATAGTTCTCTATGTTTTCGGGTATCTGTATATGGATTACATTCTTTACATTTTTTTTGTCAATCCCCATTCCGAAAGCATTAGTCGCTACCATAATAGGTGTTTTTTCTTCTATCCAATCTTGCATTCTTTTCTTTTTTTCAATGATAGATAAGCCCCCATGAAAAAAAGTAGCTTTATAATTCATTTGATTTAATTGGTTAGAGAAGAAATAAGCTTCTTTTCTATTGCGAACATAGATGATTGTTGGTGCAGGATTTTTTTGTAATATGCGTAGAACCATGTTTAATTGGTTCTCTACCTTATATACACCGTATATTAGATTCTCTCTCAAAAAGCTTTTTGTGAATAGCTTTGGAGAATTAAGTTTAAGATTTGTGCAGATGTCTTCTATTACTTTTTTATTAGCAGATGCTGTCAGTGCAATAATAGGTACTTCAGGGAAAACATCACGTAATTTTCCTAATTCTAGATAAGCAGGTCTAAAGTCATGTCCCCATTGAGAGATACAATGGGCTTCATCAATGGCTATAATACTGATTTTAAGCTTTTCTATTCGTTCAAGAATCCAAGTCTGTTTTAATCGCTCAGGTGATATATATAGAAATTTATAGTTTCCATATAGGCAATTGTCAAATATGGCATCTATCTCATGCATTGGCGTACCTCCTATAATAGAAGTAGCCTTTATATTAAGTTTGTTAAGATTGTTGACTTGGTCTTCTATTAGAGCGATCAAGGGGGAAACTACTAAACATGTGCCTGGTAATAGAAGTGTAGGAATCTGAAAGCAGATACTTTTTCCTCCACCTGTAGGAAGTAAAGCAAAAGTATCATTCTTTGCTAGGACAGAATCTATAATGTCTTTCTGTGGCTCTCGAAAACTGTCGTAGTTCCAGTACTTTTGAAGAATTTCAATTGGTGTGGTCATGTGCTAACAGAAATATATGAAAATATGATAACGAATTTACAAAATTTGTTGTAAATAAAAGGGTTATAGTTTGAATACTATAACCCTTTTAACTCAAATATGATGATTTCTTAAATTCTGCTTAATATAAAATCAATTCTATTCTCAACTGTGTCTCTTGGAACTTCGATTAGATCGTAACCATAGTTTTTATATGTTGAGATAAGATGTTCGTGTATTTGACTTGCCTGTTCAAAATTCTCATAACGTTGTTCATCACTTTGATAAATTGATTCCCAAGGTGGTAATAAGAATATTTGGTGATAAAGATGTTGTTTACATGCTATATCAAAACTCTCAGGGTATTTGTCTCCTGTGTAATGCATATAAGCTAGTACATCAGGAATTCCTCTATCTATAAAAACAATATTCGCTGATTCTTTAACAGCATCTTTATGTTGCTCGATTCTTCCTTCTAAAAGTAATTGGCTGAATAATAGAGGTTCTGTTAAGAACAATTGATCAATACCTTTTTCTTGGGCTTTTTTCGTTACCGCACGAGATATTTCTGGATAGCAAACATATCCTTTGTTAGTAAGTTCGTTAATCAACGTAGTTTTACCAGAACCGGGTCCTCCTATGATTAAGATTATTTTTGTGTCCATTTTGCTGTAAATATCAAAGGTGCAAAAGTACAATAAAATGTGGTCTGCAAAAGAGTTTTAACTACATCTTTTGAAAATTATAGTGGTTAATTTGATTATATTTGCCTAATAAAAACGATATGGACGATAAGACAATAGAATTTTATAAAAGATTAAAAGAGCAATTAGAAGACGATAAAATGTGGCCAAGACCTTACCTTTATAAATTTATAGTGCCAGGTGAACCTGAGAAAATTGCCAGAGTAGAAGAAGCTTTTGATGGTTGTAATGCAGATATTCAAATTAAGAACTCTAGTACAGGTAAGTTTGCAAGTGTTTCTGTAAAACTTACAGTGAAGAATGCACAAGAAATCATTGATAAATACATTGCAGTTTCAACTATTGAAGGAATAGTTTCTTTATAATCCTTTTTTTACCTATTTTTAAATAAATTACTTGATTAGGAGTTATATATAAATAACTTAATAAGTAATTATTCCAATATAACAGTATAGATAATATGAAATTTGATTCCAAAGAAGCAGTAACTCACTTAGATTATAATTCCTTAAGAAAACCATTGATAATACCAGAATATGGGCGTCATCTACATAGTTTGATAGACCATATTTGTAAAATCGAAGATAGAGAAGAGCGAAATAATGGCGCTAAGTATGCTATTAGTGTGATGGGGAGTATGAATCCGCACTTGCGTGATGTACCTGATTTTCAACATAAGTTATGGGATCAACTATTCATGATGTCTGAGTTTAAATTAGATGTTGATAGCCCATTTCCTATTGCAACACAAGAAACTATCTTTACAAAACCTGGTAAATTAGCCTATCCTCAGAATCACCCTAAATATAGATTTTATGGTAATAATATTACCTATATGATAAATAAGGCTATCGCTTGGGAAGATGGTGAGATGAAGGATGCCTTGATATTAGTGATCGCTAATCATATGAAGAAGAGTTATCTGAGTTGGAATAAAGAAACAGTGAAAGACGAAGTGATCTTTGAGCATCTATGTGAGCTGTCTAATGGAAAGATTAATTTATTTAAAAAAGAAGAAGAATTATCTACTACTGCTAACTTAATGCAGGTAAATAAGAAACAATCTAACAAAACGAATCACTCTAATAATCAGAAGAGTAATTCTAACAACAACAATAACAATAAGAAATATAAAAGTAATAACTATCATTCAAAAGGTAAGAAGTAATGAGTACATTTAAGATTGAAGGAGGTTTTAAACTACAAGGGGAGGTATATGCTCAGGGTGCTAAAAATGAGGCATTGCAGATTTTATGTGCTGTCTTATTAACACCAGAAAAAATTGTACTCTCTAATATACCGGATATCATTGATATAAATAAATTAATAGAGTTATTAGGCAAATTAGGAGTTAAAATTGAAAAGTTAGGTCCTAATAAGATGTCATTTCAAGCGGATGAGTTAGATTTAGATTATCTTATCTCAGATGACTTTAAGACAGATGGTAAAGCCTTAAGAGGATCTATTATGATGGTTGGGCCTTTATTAGCTCGTTTTGGAAAAGGATATATCCCAAAACCAGGAGGAGATAAGATAGGACGTAGAAGATTAGATACGCATTTCGATGGATTTATAAAATTAGGTGCTACATTTAGATATAATAGAGAAGAATATTTCTATGGAGTAGAAGCAGAGAAGTTAGTAGGTGCTGATATGTTGTTAGATGAAGCATCTGTAACAGGAACTGCTAATATACTAATGGCTTCTGTATTAGCAGAAGGAGTTACGACTATCTATAATGCAGCCTGTGAGCCATATATCCAACAACTGTGTAAGATGTTGAACTCTATGGGAGCTAAGATTCAAGGTGTTGGGTCTAACTTACTGACTATAGAAGGAGTGACAGCACTAAAAGGTTGTGAGCATACGATGTTACCAGATATGATAGAGATCGGTTCATGGATTGGGTTAGCAGCGATGACACAGAGTGAAATTACGATTAAGAACGTAGGTTGGGAGCATTTAGGTGTGATACCGAATACTTTTAGAAGACTTGGAATTACATTAGAGAAGCGTGGAGATGATATTTATATTCCAGCTCATACAGATGGATATGAAATCCAAAACTTTATAGATGGTTCTATACTTACTATAGCAGATGCGCCATGGCCAGGACTAACACCTGATTTGTTAAGTGTTATCTTAGTAGTAGCGACACAAGCTAGAGGAGAGGTATTAATCCACCAAAAGATGTTTGAGAGTAGATTATTCTTTGTGGATAAGCTAATTGATATGGGAGCTAAGATTATTTTATGTGATCCGCATAGAGCTGTTATTATAGGACATGACTTTAAGTCTCAGTTAAAGGCTACTAAGATGTCTTCTCCTGATATTCGTGCAGGTATATCTTTATTGATAGCTGCTCTATCAGCTAAGGGAGTAAGCGAGATTCAGAATATAGAGCAAATAGATAGAGGATACGAAGCTATAGATGATAGACTACGTGCTCTAGGAGCTCATATAGAAAGAATAGAAGAATAGTATAAGAATATATTAAAAGGACTAAGTCAAGCTTAGTTCTTTTTTTTGTGCTTTTTTGTAGTATATCTCTCCATAGATAGTTCTTAGTTGTAATCCTAATATTGATTTAAAAGACTTTATAACAGTATCATTTAAAAGTAATACCATTAGGTATGAATACGTTAAAGTGAAAGAGCAATTATTATCTTAAACTAGTATACGAGTTGTGATTTTAGTATTTAGGAATAGATATAAGGCGTAAGGCTTGCACTTTCTAGAGGTTTGCTAGGAGATTTCTAGGGGTTTTCCTGCCTAGAAGGTGTTTTTGTCGAAGAAATGTGCAAGAAACCTGCAAGCAATCTGCTAGTATACCAGAGCAAAATTCATTAACTACTCAATACACACTAAAAAGAATATACTTATATATGAATGTCGTTTTTTGATATTTTAATATTCGGCTTTTTGAAGCTGTGGTTATTCTATCTTTTGTGTAATTGTAGACAACTAAGAATTCACTAAACTAAGCTCGTAAAGTAAGGATCTACATTAATAACGAGAGTCGTTCTTGCTAAATATCAAATACTAATACAGCGTTATTATTTTTGGATTAAGTCAAGTACTTTAATACCGAATACAAAACCAAAATTCTTATAAGGTCCATTCGAAACAGTTTTAAAGAAGTCTATTCTAAAAGGTCTAAACTTTCCAAAACCAAAGTTATTTAAGCCTATACTATATTCTCCATACACATCTTTATCAGGAACATTCAGCATATGGTATCCTACTACGATAGAATATCGGGTCTTATTTAATAAAGGAATTTTATTCATGATATACCCTCTAAAGTCGTGTTCTAGGTGAAACTCAACATAAGATTTATTTGTACTATATTCATAGTAGGGTAGTAAGTTGAATTGTTTGTTATATACAGCGGTAGATCCTATAAAAGTTCTATTTCCATTGAAGTGTTTATAGTCAGTGAAGGCGATATCATTTTGTTCAAGGTATTTTCCTGCAGCTAGCCCTATGTATAAGTTTCCTATTTTACCGATATTATCATTGTACTGTGTTGCAAATGATACAAAAGTATAGTTATAATTACTAGTTGTAGCATTCAATGTCTTATCTAATGT
The DNA here is from genome assembly GCF_001865835.1 of Myroides sp. ZB35. Lineage (NCBI taxonomy): Bacteria > Pseudomonadati > Bacteroidota > Flavobacteriia > Flavobacteriales > Flavobacteriaceae > Myroides > Myroides sp. ZB35. Next base: position 2,143,175 of record NZ_CP017769.1, read on the forward strand.
AAGTGATATAATAGGATATTTAGAAGTAGGTAAATATTGTTTGTAATCTGGATAAGTGATTATTTTTTGGTCAAAGATGATGTTTAGCCCTAAGTTAAATTTAAAGATAGAATTATCTTTAAATGGTGCATTATCAAAATCCGTTGGGTCTAATGGGTTATTAGAAGTAAAGTCTTTTTGTGGTGCAAATGGTGGGCTGTTAAGACTATTATTTAATGCTCTTCTATGAGCATACTCTAATAAACCACTAAACTTAAATCTATTAAAAGCATATTGTTCATACTTGATTTGAAGGTAACTTTTCTGAAAATACTTTGCATAGTTTTTACCAAAATAAGCACTTGCAAATGAGTTAATAGGCGTTTTAATAGGATCATCTTGGTTAAACTGTAATATCGTACTACCACCAGATATAGTGATTGTATTATAGTCTATTTGATTAAAGATATGAGATGCATATCCAGATACTCTATATTTATTTTCGGAGATACCATAGTTGACGATTGTACCTAGTTTAGTTTGAGAGTAGTCGTCTTTTACTTTTACATAGTCTAAGCCTGTAGTAACATTGAATCCTTGTACCGCATTAAATGCGAATGTGGATAAAAGTCCACGATAGGTAATAGCCGAGTTTTTATAAGAGTTTAAATGTTGATATCCCTTGACTAACTTAAAAAGAGTGAAGTTATTAGTTCTATTATCTATAGAATCTAATGTTACCCTTGTTGCTTCTTGTATTTTTATTTCTTGTTCATTGAAAGTAGCCATCTCTTTTTTAGATAAAGGATATGGTCTATTCTTTTCCCAGTAACTTTCTGGCTGATGTAAGAAGTTATTAGAATATTGGATTAGTTCATTGCTGAATTGTGATTTATTAATAGAGTTGTCTGTTTGGTAATTTGTATAATGCGCTTTAAATGAACCAACATAGTCAAATACTAAGAATTTCCCTTTCAAATATAGGTTTTGACTTTCTTTAAGATATAGATTTAGTAATGGATTATGCTTATACTGTTGAGTTATTACGACTTGTTTTACATTCTTTAATCCAACATTTTCTCCATTCATAGCTGCATACAGTTCTGTAATTTGCCATTTATCACTAGTGATTTTTATTTTACCTTCCATGATAGGTTCTCTATCCCTTTTTGGGGTAAAACCTATTGTATATATATCATTTCCTAAAGAATCAGTGTCTTTTTTCAGTAATTTAAAATAGTAATATGTCTTAGCATAGGACATCAGAGGAGAGATTACATTAATCTGATTAGAAACGATTTTATCGTATAAATTAATATCACTATCTGTTGCTGTTAAGAAGAAAAGATCTTTTGCCTTTCCTATTTCATTGAAGGCGATAACTTTTTCTTTTCCATAATCTTCATTTAAAACTGTTTGTTGAGAAGATAACTCTCCTAGATAGATAAAGTTATTTACATCTGTTATATCAAGTGAGGGATCTAGGTCTTTTCTTTTTTGCCCTAAGAATGTTTCTCTTCCTGATGCAAGTTGAAGATTACCTTTAGAATAATAGTCAAGAGTATATTTCTCTAAGTTATTCGTTTTTTTATGCGTACTAGCTAGATCCATAATGAAGATGGCATATTCATCTTGTGGATTATCGTAAAAGATGTCTGTTTCTTCTAAAGGAGTAAGGACTAGCTCTAGTTTTTGTGCATTAGTTTTATTTGGAGTGTACTCTATCCTTCTAATTGTAAAATCCTCTTTTTGAGCATAGATATATTGACCTGGAATTATTTCTATCTGAAACTCTCCATTCTGGTTAGTGATAGTCTGTTTATCCGTTTTTTTTACAAATACTGTAGCATTCTCTATAGGATTACCATATAAGTCTATGACTTTACCATTTACAGTGTTGTCTTGTGCATAACTACCGTATATAGATAGTATCACAACGCATATAGAAGTAATATACTTAGAAAAAGAATGTTTCATTATAACTGTAAAGAAGCAATAGCTAAGTCGTAACTTTTTAGACCAAAGCCTAATATTACTCCATGTGATACTGGTGATATATAAGAATGTTTTCTAAAATCTTCTCTCTTATGTGTATTAGAGATATGTACTTCGATGACAGGTGCTGTTATACCTGAGATGGCATCAGCTATAGCGATAGAGGTATGCGTGTACGCTCCTGCATTTAAGATAATAGCATCATAGCTAAAACCTACTTCATGTATTTTATTAATTAGTTCTCCTTCTATATTAGACTGATAGTACTCGAGTTCTACTTCAGGATAATTAGCCTTTAATACTTCAAAGTAATCTTCAAAAGAGGTGTGACCATATACATCAGGTTCTCTTTTTCCTAGAAGATTCAGATTAGGACCATTTATAATTAATATTTTCATGTAGTTTAATTTACTTCTGACAAATATATTATTTAATACTTAATCAGTTGCTTAAAAAAAAAGTTAATGCTTCTTATGTGTGTTATATAGTGTTTTTATAAATAGTATTTCACACTTATAAGAATAGTGTTTAGTGTTGTTTTATGTGGTTTGTGCTGTTTATTATGTTAAAAATGGTTTTATATAGCTGGTGTTTTAGTATAAAATCGAATAATAATTGTTTTGTTATGGTTAAAAACAGTTGTTTTAACTTATATTTATGAATTGTTTTTTATTTTATATTATATTGTTTATTAGTGTTTTAGTGTGATTTTTGTAGATTTTATGTTATCTAATTGTTATTTTATCATTAAAAATTACATCGCTATTAGTGATAGTCGCTACATTTGGATTGTTAATTAAAAATAGCTTAAAAACATGAAAAAACTAGTACTTTCATTAGTTGCAGTTGCAGCTTTCGGGTTCACTGCTAACGCACAAGAAACAGAAAAACCAACTTTCGGATTCCAAGAATCTAATGTATTCGTTGAAGGGGCTTTCCAAATTAATGATGTAACAGTTAAACCTAAGAATGGTGGATCTGATATCAAAACAACAGAATTTAACTTTACTCCAAAAGTAGGATATATGTTATCAGATAAATTCGCTGTTGGTGTTGAATTAGGATTTGGAAAACTTGGTTTAAATAGTTTTGAAGGATTTGATGGAATTGAGGATTTAAAAGGAGACCATGTTAATACAACATATGCAGGAGCATTTGGACGTTACTACTTTTTAGAAGTTGGAAGACGTTTTAAAACTTTTGCTGAAGTAGGTATTGGATATAATGAGGCAAAAATTAGAGGTGGAGTTGCTGATGTAAAAGCAACAGGTATTAAAACTGGAGTTACTGTTGGATTTAATTACTTTGTAACTGAGAAAATTGCTCTTGGATTTAATATGGGAGATATCTTCTTTTACGAGAATTACAATGTTAAGGCAGCTGGAACAAAAGTTGCAACAGTTTCAAATACTAAATCTAACTTAAACATTTTCAATAACTTCTTTGATAATGCTAAGTTTAGTTTAACTTACAAATTCTAATTAGAATAAAATCTTATTTGAATATAGAGAGCCTCTTTTTAGAGGCTCTTTTTTTGTTTGTATATTTGGGATATAAAAGAATGTACTATGGCTTCTGGGTATTGGGAAGGGTTTATTAAGATGTTTACTACTTATTTAAAGTTAGAGCGAGGACTCTCGCTTAATTCGATAGAAAGTTACGAATTAGATATTCGTAAGTTTATCGGGTATATAGAAGGGTATGATGAGCACGTCTTATTAGAGGCTATAGATGCAAGTGTGGTACAGGAGTTCTTGTATAGTATCGCTGATATAGTTGCACCTACCACCCAATCGCGTATAATATCAGGATTAAAGAATTTTTTTAATTACTTTATCTTAGAAGGTTATCTAAAGGTTTCCCCAGTAGAGTTGATAGAAACACCTAAGACAGGACGTAAATTACCTGATGTATTAAGTGTAGAAGAAATAGATATACTTATAGAGGCAATTGATCAATCTACTCCAGAAGGCTTTAGAAATAAAGTAATGTTAGAAGTATTGTACAGCTGTGGTTTACGTGTAAGTGAATTAGTAGGACTTAGGTTATCTGATCTCTTTTTTGAAGAAGGTTTTATACGTGTGATAGGTAAGGGGAGTAAGCATCGTTTTGTACCTATTGATCATAATAGTATGGAACTAATCGTATTGTATAATGATTCTATACGTTCTCATCAGGTAGTTAAGAAAGATAGTTCTGATATTTTATTTTTGAATAGAAGAGGAGGGCAATTGACCCGAGCTATGATATTTACTATTATTAAGCGATTAGCTGTAGAAGTAGGTTTAGAGAAGAATATTAGTCCACACACATTTAGACATTCTTTTGCTACGCATTTATTAGAGAATGGAGCTGATATTAGAGCTATTCAATTGATGCTAGGACATGAGTCTATCACTACAACAGAAATATACACACATATTAGTACAGAGCGTTTGAGGTCGGTATTAGAAGAATTTCATCCACGTGCTGGTAAGATATAAAAAAAGAGCTATTCATTTGAATAGCTCTTTTTTGTGACTTGTTGTCTTTATTATTTAGCAATATTTATTGCTCTAGTTTCTCTAATTACAGTAATCTTCACTTGACCTGGATAAGTCATCTCAGTTTGGATTTTTTGAGAGATATCGAAAGAAAGAGTAGCAGCCATTTCATCAGTTACTTTTTCACTTTCTACGATAACGCGTAATTCACGTCCTGCTTGAATAGCATAAGCATTTTTAACTCCTCCGAATTCATTAGCTATACTTTCTAGATCTTTAAGACGTTGAATGTATGAATCCAATACTTGACGTCTAGCACCTGGTCTAGCACCTGAGATAGCATCACATACTTGGATAATCGGAGCGATTAATGTAGTCATTTCTATCTCATCGTGGTGAGCACCTATTGCATTACATACTTCAGGTTTCTCTCCGTATTTTTCTGCCCACTGCATACCTAAGATAGCGTGCGGTAATTCACTTTCTGTTTCTGGTACTTTACCGATATCGTGAAGTAATCCAGCACGTTTAGCTAACTTAACATTTAAGCCTAACTCTGCTGCCATTAATCCACATAATTTAGCTACTTCACGTGAGTGTTGTAGTAAGTTTTGTCCATAAGAAGAACGGTATTTCATTCTACCTACTATTTTGATTAGTTCAGGGTGTAGACCGTGAATACCTAAATCAATAACAGTTCTCTTACCTATTTCGATAATTTCTTCATCGATTTGTTTAGTCGTTTTAGCTACTACTTCTTCGATACGAGCAGGGTGAATACGACCATCTGTTACTAATCTGTGTAGAGATAGACGAGCAATCTCTCTTCTAACAGGGTCAAAGCAAGATAGGATAATAGCCTCAGGAGTATCATCTACAATGATTTCTACTCCAGTAGCTGCTTCTATAGCTCTAATGTTTCTACCTTCTCTACCAATGATTCTACCTTTTACATCATCAGATTCGATGTTGAATACAGACACGCAGTTTTCTACAGCTTCTTCCGTACCAATGCGTTGAATAGTATTGATAATAATCTTTTTAGCCTCTTGTTGAGCTGTAAGTTTAGCTTCTTCGATAGTCTCTTGTATTGAAGCCATAGCATTTGCTTTTGCTTCATTTTTAAGACTCTCTACGATTTGAGCTTTTGCTTCCTCAGCTGTAAGGCCAGAGATGATTTCTAATTGTTCTACTTGAGAACGGTGAAGTCTATCTACCTCTTCTTGTTTCTTTTCAATGATTTCAAGTTTAGTACTGTATTCAGCAACTTTTTTCTCACTTTCATCATTTGCTTTCTTTGCTTTAGCTAATTCACTTGAAATTTGAGACTCTTTATCTCTAGTTCTTTTCTCAGCCTCCGCCATCTTCTTATCACGAGCTAAGATTACTTGTTCATGTTCAGATTTTAACTCTATAAACTTTTCTTTAGCTTGTAATATTTTCTCTTTTTTAATTGCCTCTCCATCAGTCTTTGCATCACGCAATATCGTTTTGGCCTCGTTTTGAGCATTAGACAATATTGAGGAAGCATGGTTTTTTTCAAGGTACTTCGCCACCATGAAGCCTATCGCAGCACCAAGTATTATTCCCCCAACGATCATTAGTATTTCCATAAATGTTTCTATAAATTATATATAAAAAAAGCTCACATTAGTTTGAGTCGCGTAAACTCTCTTATTAACAAGTTTTGAGTTAGCTTGCTTTTCAAGGATCTGCGCAAGGCAGCATGCTTTAGTTGCAAAGATTCACCCATTTTAATTTGTTTGTGTTGAGTTTATCAAACAGTACTAATGTGAGCAGTATTTTTAGTATCTTATGTTAAGAACGAATTGTTATATTTTTTTAGAAAGTACACGATCTAAAGCTTCATCCAGTCTGATTAAACGTTCTACAGCTTTGTTATAACTATCTGTAGTATCAATTGTCTTTTGTTCGTTTTGTGATGCGAACTGTAACGCACACATCGCTAGAACATCTTGCTTATCTCTTACAGCATAGTTTTCCTCAAATTGATGTATCATTAAATCTATCTTCTTCGATGCCGATCGCAGTCCTTCCTCTTGCGAATAGGCCACCGTTAGGGGATATACTCTATCAGCTATAGATAGTTTTATTTTTAATTGTTCATCTTTTTGACTCATATTTCTCCTATTTTGTGAGATGAGCTATACACTGATCTATCTCTTTAATCAATGAATTTATCTTGAGTTTCGTATCTCTTCTATTCTCTTCACTGCCCAATAGTGAATTAGCTAATTGTATTGACTCATATTTTTTATAAATAGAGTCTAATTGCTCTTCATTTTTAAGAATCTCTTTTTGAGCTTGCTCCAAACTAGTTTTTAACTGTTTGTTTTCTGCTTCCAAGACACTTAGCCTTTGCATAAGTTTAGCAAACTTTACCTCTAAAGAATTAATAATATCAGTTAGCTCGCTCATTATACTTGTTATTCACTATCCTTTCAACAAAGTTACAATTAGTATTTAAATTTAAAAAAGTTTTCTGTAAAAAAAAAGGTTATTTATCTTTTTCTTTAAACAGCTTTTAGCTATGTGTTTCATTTTTAGCGATAATACTATTTTTTCTAGGGTTATTATGTATTTTAGCAGAAATGTTTTAAAAATTATGAAAGTAAGAATACTACCGAGCCTTTTTTTAAGTGTATTAGGAACTTTTGCATATGCGCAGAATACCGAAACCTTTGATAGTCCTTTAAATATAAGCATACATGCCTCAGGTAATTTTGGAGAGTTAAGAGGTACTCATTTCCATACAGGTCTTGATATAAAGACACAACAGAGAATTGGTTTACCAGTTTATGCTCCAGCAGATGGTTATGTATCTCGTATCAAAGTATCGACTTGGGGATACGGTAAGGCTCTGTATATTGATCATCCTAATGGACAGACTACTGTTTATGGGCACTTAGACTCTTATGCTGGCGATATCGCTACTCTTGTTTTGAATAGACATTATGCAGAGAAGAACTTTGAGATAGAGATTTTTCCTCGTAAGAATGAAGTATTAGTAAAGAAGGGGCAAATCATTGCATATACTGGGAATACAGGTGGATCTGGTGGTCCTCACCTTCACTATGAGATTCGTGACACAAAGACACAGAATATCATTAACCCTTTAAGAGAAGGAATGGATAAATTGTTAACAGATACTCAAGCACCTACCGTTAATGGGCTTTATGTTTATCCTGTTGGTGATGGAGCTGTGGCTAATGATAATGAGACTCCGCAGCAGTTATCTTATGTGACACAGACTGATGGTAGCTTTTTGACCTCTCCTGTCAAGGCTAGAGGAGATATTAGTTTTGGAATAGATATTCATGATACAGCTAATTTTAATACCAATAAGAATGGAGTGTATATGGTAGAGACTTTTGTGAATGGCAAGGCTTTGTTTTCTTATAAATTTGATACTTTTTCTTTTTCTGAGACGGGTTATGTCAATGCTTTAATTGACTATGAACGCTATGTTTCAACAAAGAAAAAAGTACAAAAACTGTTTTATGAGAAACCTTATAACTTATCAGTCTTAAAAGTAGATCCTACTAAAGGAATTGTCACTGTTAAGAGTGGGCAGAACTATAACTATAGTATTGTGTTGTCAGATTATCACGGGAATAAGAAAACAATTAATATTCCTGTAGAATATACAGACGCTACTGCTAAAGTGAAGAAGTCAGAAGCAAAAGGAGAGTACAAGATAGTTACAGATAGAGATTATATTTTTGAGAAGAAGAATGTAACAGTGAGTTTTCCTATTAAGACATTTTACAATGACTTCTTGATGGATATGTCTGTAGAAGATGATGTATTAAAATTGCACAAACCTGTTGTTCCTCTAGCTAAGAATATCCTTGTATCATTTGACACGTCTGCTATGAATATCTCTAATCGTGATAAAGCATTTATTGCTAGAGTAGATGGAGGTAGAAGAGATTATTTTAAAACGGCTAAGAAAGGTAATCTGTGGACGATCTATACTAAGAGCTTTGGAGATTATAAGATCTTAGTGGATGAAAAAGTGCCTGTTATTGAGAAACCAAGTTTCACAGAAGGGCAGTGGTTAACTAAAGAATCTCAGATCTCTTTCTTGATTAAAGATGATTTGTCAGGTATTAATACCATTACAGGCTTTATCAATGGCAATTGGATATTATTAGATTATGACTACAAGACACGTAAGATTGTTCACAAGTTTAGTGATGGTAAAGTAGTGACAGGTAGAAATGATGTAGTTATAAAAGTAAAGGACAATGTTGGAAACGAAGGAGTCTTCGAATCACACTTCTTCAGAGGATAGTAGATTTCGTATAATAACTGATAAAGCTTTGTTGAAAAAATGCCAAAGTAGTGTTGTGTACAGAAACAGTAATTATGTATCTTTGAAGTATTAAATTTTCTATTATGAAAGTAAGAATAACCCTGTTTTTAAGCGCATTAGTTTTAGTAACAGCTTGTAAACAAGAAGGCGAAAAACCAAAAGTTATTTATAAAGAAGACGGTACCTCTGCTGCTACGACTGAAGTGGTAAAAGAAAGAGACCGTTCAGAAGATATTCGCATTGCTGATCTTCCTATTCTGATGGGCAAATCAGATCATCTAATCCATCCTATAGGAGAGATTAGAGTATATAGCTATTCTTCTAAAAGTGGTATGAGTAAAGTAAACCAAACTTCTTATACCGTATCTAACTATGCGCCTTTTGAACTAACAGGGTATCTAGAGAACCTTATGTTTCAACATAAAGATTCTTTACAGATCAGACCATTAACAGATAAGAAAGTGCAGATACAGAATGTATCTTACCTTAATACGATAGCAGAGAAGACCAAAAAGAATATATTAGTGTACAGCTTATTCGATGCAGATACGAATAGAGATAGCAAGGTAGATTCTAATGATATCAAGACATTGTATATTAGTAGGGGAGATGGTACACACTTTAAAAAGCTAAGTGCTGATTTACATGAATTGTTAGATTGGACAGTTATTGATAGTCAAAATAGATTGTACTTTAGAACAATAGAAGATATCAATAAGAATGGTGCTTTTGACAAAGATGATAATGTAAACTACTACTATATTGACTTGTTGAGTAAAGATTGGGAAGTTATCAGTTATGACCCACTTCATATCAATGCAGAAATAGAAGTAGATAAATAAAAACAAAACTCGTGAATTGCTTCACGAGTTTTTTTATGCCTTCTCAGCTCTGTTTTTTAAAGCGATATTCATAGCTTCAAAGTCTTGTTGAGTTTCAGTTTGTAGTTTCTTTTTGAATAGGGGAACTAATATTCCACTGAAGTCCTCTCTATGTATAAATAAGCAATGTTGCTCATCTAGCTGTTGTATTTCAAATTGATGATGCCCATCGAATATCCCTTTTATTCCTAATTTTCCTTTCCAACTAAGGAGTTGTTCTTTTTTATTTGTTAGAATTATAGGTTTAAACTTCATCGTAGGCAGGCTAATCTTGATTTGTCTTTCTACTATTGGCTCACCTGTGATGGATAGTATAAAAGGATTCCATTCAGGATATTCAGAGAAGCTCATTAATACTTGCCATATTACTTCCTTCGTAGCTTTAATTGTGATACTCGTTTCTATTGTCATAAGATTGTAAATTAGATAGACAAAGGTTGTATATCTCCATTTATCACCTCTTGACATTTATCAAGAAAAGTAATTAGATAAGGGAGCTAAGCTTTCTGTAGAATAAAGTCATCCTGAGGAGTGGCTCCCAGATTAAAGTGAAAGACCTCATTATAATCTACAGGTACTTTAAAGGTGTTGTTGATTGGAGTTTGTAATAGGTAGTTCCACATACATCTTATCGGTCCTGCATGAGTGACTAGTAATACTTTTTTATACTCTGCTTTGCGCAAGTCATCTAAGAAAGAAGATACTCTATCTTGTACTATAGATAAGCTTTCTCCATAAGGAGGACAAGTTTGTGCGAGGTTGTCCATCCAGTTTTGTAAATCATTTTTGGGTATTTCGTCCCACTTTTTCATCTCCCATTCTCCGAAGTTCATCTCTAAGAGTCTGTCATCCGTAGAGTACCACTGAGAGAAGTGATCCGCTATAAAAGTACACCTCTTTAGAGGGCTAGAGATGACCGTGTCGATGTCATTTGGGATTCTATCTCTGAAGGTAGTTATTTCATCAGGATAGTCATTGAATAGATTGACATCAGTCTGCCCATAACAGTGGCCAGGGGGAACGTCTACTTTCGTATGACGGATTACAAAAATTTCCATAGTGTTAGTGTTGTTAAGTAAAATAAGGCTTCACATACTTGCTGTATCGTGCCAAGACAGTCACCAGTATATCCGCCTATATGTTTTTTAAAGTACATCGTCAGGTATATTTTACCAATGTAGCTAACAAAAAAAGCTATGATAAATAACCAGTTATCAAATAGTATGTAAGGGACGATCGCTAGAATCAGAGAAAACAGTAAGGATGAATAAGATAGCTTTTGGTTTGCCATCGGTTTAGACTTACTGTCATCTGTATCTCTTACATATCGATGAGTATATATAGCTGTAGCAGCGTGAAATCTACTCGTGATATGTCCATTTAGCATCACTACAAGTAAAAAGGAAGTAGATAACTCGGCAATATTATGCAAGGCAAGAAACTTCAATAGAAGTAATAAAACAATACCGATGACACCATACGCTCCTATACGACTATCTTTCATAATCGTCATAATCTTCTCCTTGCCATATCCACCGCCAAAAGAATCACAGACATCTGTAAATCCATCTTCGTGAAATGCCCCAGTCAGTAATACTGTGCTCACCATAGAGAGTACGATAGCTATATCTGCAGAGAATAAATAGGAGGTAACCCAATAGACGAGTACCGCCATACCACCTACTAGATACCCTATCAGAGGGAAATATTTCTGAGACTTATTCATGATCTCATGGCTATAAGGTACTTTAAGAGGAATAGGTATTCTCGTAAAGAACATAACAGCCGTCAGAAAGTAAGTGAGTTCTTTTCGGATCATTTGTTAGAAACATTTGCAGATTCGAAACTAGCCATTTCGTTTAAGAATGCTACAGCACTCTGTATAAGAGGATATGCTAGAGCACACCCGGTACCTTCTCCTAAGCGTAAGTTCATATCTAGAATTGCCTGTTCATTAAAAGAGCGAATCAATAGGTGATGACCTATCTCATCAGATTTATGGCAGAAGATTGCGTTATCAGTTATCTTTGGCTCTAAGTTAGCCGCACATAAGAATGCACTCGATGCGATAAAGCCATCTACTAATATGATCATATTCTGCCTGTAAGCTTCTAGCATAGCAGCACACATCTGAGCGATCTCATATCCTCCATATTGTTCTAGAGCATCTTTCGCATTTGCAGGTTTTGGATGAGTATTGATAATCTTGGTAAGGATATCTTTTTTTCTTTTTAATCCTTCATCATCTAGACCAGTTCCTCTCCCTACACATTTATCTATAGGTAGATCTAAAAGAGAACTCATCAGCAGAGAAGCAGAAGAAGTATTCCCTATTCCCATTTCTCCGAATCCTATAATATTAGTTCCTGTAGCAGCGATATCTCTCACTATTTGCTCTCCAGAAGTGAAGCAGAAGGCTAGTTCTTCTTTAGTTATAGCTGGGCCAGAGATCATATTATGTGTACCATGACCTGCTTTAGCTTGGATTAAGTCAGGATGAGGGGCAAAGTCTTTACTCACACCAGCATCTACTACTTTTAGATTGATGTTGTGTTGCTTACAGAATACATTGATTGCAGCACCGTGATTTAGAAAGTTAAGTACCATCTGATAAGTTACTTCAGCAGGATAAGCACTCACACCTTCTTTTGCTAAGCCATGATCAGCTGCGAATACGATGATGGTAGGAGATACTAGACTAGGTGTAAGTGTCTGTTGTACCTTTCCTATTTTATAAGCTATCTTTTCTAATAGTCCTAGTGCTTGTAGAGGTTTTGTTTTTAAATCTATCTTCGTTTGTAGTTGTTGTTCAAAATTCATTTTTATAGTGTTTTGGTTCACACAAATATAATAGAATTAGTATAGTTCCCACAACGAAGAGAATAGCAGGCTTAACTAACTTGATTATCGAAGTGTTACTGCTTTTTTTCTTATTCTGCTCAGAGTTTCGGGTGTCATACCTAGCATAGATGCGATATATTGATGAGGCACTTCATTAAATAAGAAACCGAATTGCTCCATGAAGTGAAGGTAGCGTTGCTCTGCTGCTAACGAGATGAATTGAAATATTCTATTCTCCATCTGTATGAAACAATGTCCGATGAAACCTCTCTCTTTTTCTACCCAATTAGGTATCTGTGTTGCTAATTCTTTATAGTCTGTAGGAGTGATGCATAGCGCTGTGACAGGTGTAAGAGCTTCTATTGTCCACTTAATTGGGGTGTCAAATAACCAATTAGACAGATCAGTCATAAAGTAGCCCGCTCCACTGATCCACTGTGTAACCTCTTTATCATCTACTAGAGCATAGATACGGATATACCCTTCTGCGATATAGTACAGAGGAGCATTCTTCTGAAGAGGAGTAATAATAGTCTCACCTCTATTGAATTGTATAGTATAGAATAGTTCTTCTGCTATAGAAGTTTCTTCTATAGAGAGCTGTAAAGATTGTTGTAATTGAATAGCTAATGACATGGATAGTAAACATACAAAAAAAACGCCTTATAGGCGTTTTTTGATTATTCTTGAACTTCAGTAGTTGTATTCTGAGTAGTCGTCACTTGTGCTTCTGATTCTTTTCTCTCTTTGATATACTCATTCAGTTGCTTTCCGTATTTACGAGCAGTTACTTCAGGAGATAGAGAGTTATAGATCGTGTCTAATAACTTAGTATGAGCGTTGTACAAATCTGTCAATGCGATATAAGGACTCGCATCAGAGTCTTTATGATTAATAGCAAAGTTTACAGCATTAAGATACTTTCTGATTGTAAGTTTCTTAGATAAGTTATTAAGGCTGTCTTTTTTGGCAGCGTTTTGTTCTTTTTCAGCATTAAAGATGTCTACTAATAGACCATTCTGTTTATCTGTGATTAGCGAACGTGTTTTTAAGTATTCATCATACACCTCTTGAGATTTCGATCCAGTTACCTTAGCATCACTATAGAAATTCTTAAGCGTAGTATTGATTGTCATTTTTCCAGGTTCAGCGAAGAACATAATCTGATTATCCTGAGAGTTAGAATGACCACGGTCTAAGGTTAAAAAGAATACTTCAGGAGAGTCAATATTTAAGTCAAACTTAAAGTTAGCATCTCCTTTTACATTTAATGAATCTATTGCTTTAAATACAGTATCTTGAATCTGAAACAGGTATAACTTACCTTGTTTAAATCCATCTACTTTTCCAGTAACAGTAAGGTTCCCCTTAGTTTCTTCTTTATTACAAGACACGAATAACGCTCCAGTAGCAAGTAAAAGAGCACAAACAATTTTTTTCATAATATTATTTAAATAGATCTAGTCCAGGGATATTCGGCATTCCATCTTTAGCAGCCGCAGCTAATTCTGCTTCATTGATAGCAGAAGCTTTTTCGATAGCACGGTTAAGTACCATGACTAAGTAATCTTCTAGTTGTTCTTTGTCCTCCATTAGTTCATCACTGATAGATAAAGAGCGGATAGTTCTATTAGCAGTCATCGTCACTTGTAGTAACCCATCATTACTCTGATCATCTACCAATACGGTGTCTAATCTCTTCTTTGTTTCTTCTATCTTAGCTTGGGTCTCTTGTAGTTTACCCATCATGCCCATTAAGTCTCCAAACATGTTTAATACATTTTAGTTAGTGGCGCAAAAATATTAAAATCTTTTTAAGATAAATGATTTTGTTATAGAATAGTTAATAACAACTGAAGAATATTCTATATTATAACAGTGTATGAGGGAATTTATGGCTATCAAAACGCAGTAGTCAATAGGATATAAAAAGTGACCTAGTTATTTGGGGGTAACCAGGTCACTTAAGAAAAAGAAAGTTTTGTTGTTTTTGTTGTGATATGTATTTTACATATATCGTGCCAAAAAATATAAATACATGAAAATTTATGTTTTTTATTGAGATAATAAGTCGATTATTTTTCTTTTAATAGTTAAAAAATCTTTTAAACAAAGAGATTTAGACGGTATGAAAATTATATTAGTACGGGATATATAGGTATGATCTTTGTATAGAAAAGTACAATAAACTTAATCTAGGTCAAGTACAGTAGAAGAGAATTAGTTCTAATTTTGTAATAGAGTAGAATTAACCACGTAAACGTATAGGATATGAAAGAAGAATTTGTAAATTTAGAAGTAAATAAAAATGCTGATACTAACCGTTTTGAATTAACAGTAGAGGGGCATACTGCATTTATAGATTATGCTGAAGAAGGTAATATTATTAAACTTATTCATACAGAGAGCCCAGAAGAGCTAGCAGGTAGAGGAGTGGCTACTGCTCTGATCGAGAAGAGTCTGATGTATATAGAAGGGCATAACTATGAGCTGTACCCATTATGTCCGTTAGTGTATGCTTATATTAAGCGTCATCCAGAATGGAAGAGAATAGTATCTAGAGCGTTTCCTGCATACGATAAACTATAACAATAAATAAGCTATGAGAATATTAGGATTTGCAGCAAGTACATCGAGTACTTCTATTAATAAAAAGCTAGTTGAGTATACCGTGCCTTTGTTCCCAGCGGGAGAAGTGGAAGTCATAGATCTGAATGACTATAAAGTACCTCCATTTTCTGTAGATCAAGAGAAACAAGGTTTTCCAGAAGGAGCGAAGTTATTCTTAGAAAAGATAAAGCAGTCTGATGCTATCATCTGCTCTATGTCTGAACACAATCGCAACTGGACAGCTTGTTTTAAAAATTTATTTGATTGGTGTTCTAGAATAGAGTTAAAGCTATTCCAAGAGCGACCGATGTTCTTAATGTCTACTTCACCAGGAGGATATGGAGGTCAGAATTCATTAAACCTTGCTAAGACGGTGTTCCCTCAGTTTGGAGGACAAGTAAAGGACAGCTTCGCATTGCCTAAGTATTATGAAAATTTTGATGAGGTGAATGGTATTGTAAATAGTGAGCTCGCAGCAGAACTAAAAGAGAAAATCGAAAAGTATAGAAGTGAATTAAACGAAGTAGCTTTATAAAGTAAGGGTATATACTTAGTGAATAATATAAAAGGTCAAAGAGATAATCTTTGACCTTTTTTTTGTTTTTTAATTTCTTTTTTGGGCAATTTATATACTTAAAAGTCTTTTTAGAAGGTTCTTTTTTTGTTTTTCAGCCTAATTTAATGGGTTTTGAACTATTTAATTGAAAAAAGATATCTGTTTTTTTTAAGCCTATTAACTACTGTTTTTAATTTAACTTATTGATTATTAGTTTGTTGTTTGTTTTGTGTGTGTTGTATCTCATCATGCACTATACCTGCTTATCGTAGTGTTTATAGTACTTAGATTGAATTCCTTCGACAATTCATGGACAATACCTCGAGATTAGTGGAGTGGAGGACTTGTTTGTCGAAGAATGATCCTTTTATATATC
Source organism: Myroides sp. ZB35 (assembly GCF_001865835.1). Classification (NCBI taxonomy): domain Bacteria; kingdom Pseudomonadati; phylum Bacteroidota; class Flavobacteriia; order Flavobacteriales; family Flavobacteriaceae; genus Myroides; species Myroides sp. ZB35. The sequence continues at coordinate 2,159,235 of NZ_CP017769.1, forward strand.
AGCCATTCTCCTAGGGTGTGCTGTAAACAAAAGAATAGGATAAGAATAGAATATGAGGTCATATAATAGAGGATGGTAGAAGAGATAAAGTGAAGTTTTAACAGTCTAAGCATAGTAGTAAAGTTGCCTGAAAATCCTTTGTTAATCTAGGTTAAGTGATTTTGGGAGAGGATGTGATAATTTTATACTTGTAATCAGAAAGGGAGTTAGACTATCATTTATTGAATTTATAAAAGGCCTTATAAATACAGTCTGTATTCTTTTTTTGTTACAGTGTATAGTATTTCATTTTCTTCTAGCGAACACTGTCTTATGTCCAATAAAAGAGAGACTATAAGACAGGAAGATTAGAAGCGAATGTATCATGATTAAATATTAAAAAAATAAAGTTATGGCAAGTTTACCAATTAGAGACAAAAAACAAGATCACTTATTAACAGGTGAGAACGCAGCATTAATCGTTATTGATTATCAACCAGTACAAGTAAATTCTATCGCTTCTATGGATAGACAGTTACTACTAAACAATATTAGAGGAACTGTAAATGCAGCCAAACTGTATGATATGCCTATCATTCTATCTACAGTGAATGTAAAAACAGGATTAAATAAAGAGACTGTTCCTCAACTAAGAAAACACTTAGAAGGCGTGCCTTCTTATGATAGAACGACGATTAACTCATGGGAAGATAAGGAGTTCGTAGAGGCTGTAAAAGCTACAGGTAGAAAAAAATTAATCATGACAGCACTGTGGACAGAAGCATGTCTTACATTCCCAGTGATGGATGCGTTACAAGAGGGATATGAGGTATATATCGTGGTAGATGCTGTAGGAGGTACTTCTAAAGAGGCACATGATGCCGCAATTATGAGAATGGTACAGGCAGGTGCTAAACCAATTAGCGTAGTACAGTTATTCTGTGAATTACAACGTGACTGGAATCGTGCAGAAACTGCAGAAGGATTCATGAAGTTATTTACAGAACTAGGAGGTACAGCAGGTATTCAGTTTGGATACGATCTAGCGGAGTAATCCCTAGCTGTATATAGAGGTTAGAATACGCGTATTTATTTACTTTTTTATTAGCGTTATAAGTCAATAAAGCACGAGTTCTAATCGCTTTTAAAAAACGAGGTTTATACACACTGTAAGGTGTGAAGTTATTTAGTTATTCAGTTATTTTCGAAAAGGTCAGAGACGTATGTTTCTGACCTTTTCTATTTTATAGGTGGTTGATTGACAGTAAATAGCAAAGTTATTTTAGTGTTAATAGCTTAAAAGCTCTGTGGTGTTATCAATATATTTAGAACATAAAACATCTAATTAACGATATAATGAAGAAAATTTTTGCACTGTTTACACTATTGATTTGTACTGTTTCTTTTGCTCAGCAAAGAGAGTTGAAAGAGGTAAGTTCTGAAAGTCTAATACATGTATGGGGACTAGTCAAGTATAAACACCCTAATGTAAGTAGAGGTGGTTATGATATGGATCAAGAATTCTTAAAGGCATATACTACTCTAGAAACGATAAAGAGCGAAGAGGCTTTAAATACCTTCTTAAAGCAATGGATAAAACAGTTTGACTCTTCTAAACATCCTCTAAAAAAGGATGGTATAAAAGTAGTTGAAGATAAATTATTTACAGTTAATGCTAGATTTGAATGGATAGACAGTGACCTCTATGATAAGGAATTAAAGTCTATTTTGATAGACTTAAAAGACAATACTAATTATGGTAAGTATTATCTAACTAATCGTAAAATATCTTCTATCGTAAAATTTGATCACGAAAAGCCGTTGCCTAATTTTAGCAATGGGAATGAAAGCCACCGTATGTTGTTTTTATCTTCTTTTTGGAATAGTATCCGTTATGGCAACGTGAATATATATCTAGCTGATACGCCATGGGATGAGGTATTGACTGATTTCGTTCCGAGGTTTAAGACGAAAGAAGGAGTAGAATTTGAGTATCTAAAAGATGAGCTTTTCGTAAAGTTGAATGATTCACATAGTGACTATCAAGCAAGTTATTATCTCAATACTAAAGTTAAACGTTTTAGTACCTATGGGACCAAAAATATAAATGACTCCTTAGTGATAACGACTATTTATGACCCTATCGAGGCTAAAGAGAGTAATATAGAGCTAGGAGATGTGATTTTTAGAGTCGAAGGAAAGTCTGTAAAGGACTATAGAGAAAGTACAATAGGAAAATATGTAAGTGTATCTAATCCCAATTATTTAAAAAGATTTGAGAGTTTTTATTTTCCTGCTTTAGGAGATCAAGAATCAATGACAGTAAGTATAAAAAAGAAAAGTGGAGAGATTATAGAAAGAACGGTTCCTCTATTAAAGGGAGAAGAGTTTAAGAATTTTAAAACAATAAAGTCACTTTTTAAAGAACAGAAAGCTCCTGAGTTAGGTGATGATATAGGATATCTTCATCTAGGTAGAGCGACAAAGAAGAGACTGAAGAGTTTCTTTAAGGCTAATAGTAGTAAGCAGAGCATTATCTTAGATCTACGTAATTATCCTGAGAATATAAGCCCAGAGCTTATTACATCTTACCTATTACCTCATAGAACTACTTTTTTTAAAGCATTAGGTTGGTATGGGCCAGCGTTAGGAGAATGGGATAGTAAGGTGGGCATTGCTAAGATTATAGATCCTTTCAAGGTGGGCAATGAGAATAAAGATTATTATAAAGGAACTGTAGTCCTACTTGTGGATCATACTACGCTGAGTGCTGCTGAATATATGGGAATGGGGATTCAGCAGGCACCAAGATGTATTACTATAGGTAAGCAGACAGGAGGAGCTGTGACTAATCGTGTACGGGTACTTTTAAAAGATGATACTACAATAGACTTCTCAGGTTATGGAGCTTTCTACCCAAATGATAAAGAGTATAATGTGCACCGAAATGGTTTAAAGATAGATCATATAGTATCTGAATCAGCAAATGATTATAATGCGTATGGGATGATACAGTACGCAGTGGACTTAATTAATAAAAAGAGTTTAGGTAAGTAAGACAAACTGCTAAAGAGTGTTTTTTTAGATTAATTAAAAATATTCTTTAGATGAGGTTAGTTAAGTTATTATATTTGCTTTTTGATATTTAAATAAATAAAAACATGATAAAACTTCGAGGTATTATAGTAATAATGGTTTTATTTTTACAGGTTTTTGCATTTGGGTAGAAAAAAGTGAAAGACTTTACTAAAGATAATTACTTAGCTGATTTTGATTTTGTAGTTAAGGCAATAAAAGAACAGCATCCTAATCCATTTCGATTTATAACAGAAAAAGAATTTGATAAGAAGGTAAAGGAACTACGTCATACTTTAGAGCAAAAGCCAATTTTAGAGAATTTTGTCTTATGTAACCCTGTTGCATTAATACGTGATGCTCATTCAAGTATTGAGATGGATGATATTATTTATGAGGATTATATTAAGGTCAGTCATTTCTTTCCTATTGCGACTAGTGTATATGACAATAGAGTGTTCGTTAATCAGTACACTCTAGATATCCCGATGGGAGCTGAGATTATCAAAGTAAATAATGTAAGTATTGCTGACTTATTGAATAAAATACCGAATAAGGTAGATGGAGGAGTAGAGGCTAGTTCTAATAAGAATTTCTCTAATTATGCTTCTTTAATATTTCCAGAAGCCAAAGAGTTTATCATTGAGTATAAAGAAACTGTGGAGGCAACCCCTAAGACGATAACGCTGAAAGCAGTGAACTTTAATGACTATGAGTATCATGCTCAGAAGAGTGTTCTACCACTGAGTACTGTTGCCTTCTCTAAAGGGATCTATGGATATCCATTAAATGATGATACTTATATTTTGAAAATAACAACATTTAGTGTATCAGAGACATATGCTTATTATATCTTGAACAACGTATTTCAAGACATCAAAGACAAGAATATTAAAAAGCTAGTGGTTGATATTCGTGATAATGGAGGAGGTCTATTGTCTAATATTCCTTTGTTTTATTCTTTTATTAGTCCAGAGAAGAGTTTTAAAAATATTTATAAATATGCGACTAGAGTTCCTAAAGTGAATATGAAAGAGAATCTATTGGATGGAAATGGTAAGTTGGCAAATACAGCTGATATTATTAGCCAAGACAACTTTATGAGTCAGCGATTTGATTATAATGAAGAAGATCAGTTTTATTATGGAAACAGTCGTCTAGACGATTCTTATGTAGAGAATTACCCACAGGATAAAAATGCGTTTACAGGTAAAGTAGTTTTATTGTCAAATAATAATACTGTATCAGCAGCAGCTTATTTTGCACATTTGTTCCAATTGAATAAGCGTGGTGATATCGTAGGTCAGGAGACTAGAAGTTGTAGTGACTTTACAACGGCAGCCTGGTTTTTAAGTTATAAATTACCGAATACAGAATCTGTATTATCATTGCCTAGAAGTGAGGTATTCTTTAATGCAATAGCAAATAAAGATCGCACTTGTAGAGGAGTATTGCCTAATCATACTATTAAAGCAGATGATTTCCAAAAGGGATTACAGCAAGCACAAGATGCTGAGATGAATTTAGCATTAGAACTCTTGAAGAAATAGAGATTAATACAACGATATAGAAAAGCCAAAGATGGGAGTCTTTGGCTTTTTTGTTTCTACTCAGTTGAGTCAATAAATGGACGAGTAGGTCATTAGTATTCATTTAAACCATGCTAACATTTATTTAAATATTAAAACCTTACTTTTGTGTTTTAACATTTGAAAATGAATAAAGATATACAAGCGCCAATAGCTACAGTGAGACCTCACGAGTTAACAGCACACAATCATACACGTATCGATAACTACTTCTGGTTAAACAATAGAGAAGATCAAGAAGTGATCGATTACCTAAATGCTGAGAATGCATACTATGAAGGACAGACTGCACATACTAAGGCTTTCCAAGCAGACTTGTTTGAAGAGATGAAGAGCAGAATAAAAGAGGACGATAGTTCTGTACCTTATTTCTACAACGGATATTATTATATCACTCGATTTGAGAAAGGAAAAGATTACCCTATATTTTCTCGTAAACAAGGAAGCTTAGAGGCTGATGAAGAGATCATGTTTGACTGTAATGTGATGGCAGAAGGACACTCTTATTTTCATTTAAGAGGGATTAATGTATCAGAAGATAACCAATGGGTTGCTTTTGGGGTAGATACTGTATCTCGTAGAGAATACACACTGCAAGTAAAGAACTTAGTAACAGGTGAGATATCTCCTATCTCGATAGAGAAAACAACAGGTAGTTCTACTTGGGCTGCTGATAATAGGACTTTGTTTTACTCTCGTAAAGATGAGGTAACACTGCGTGCAGATAAAATCTATAAACACAAATTGGGAACTGCTATCACAGAGGATGTGATGGTGTACTTCGAAGAGGATGATACTTTTGATACTCATATCTTTAAAGAGAAATCGCGTAAGTATTTAGTGATAGGAAGTGAGAGTACGCTGACAAGTGAGTACAGAATCTTAGAGTCTCATAATCCTGATGGAGAGTTTAGAATATTCCAAGAGAGAGTGCGCGAGGTAGAGTATAATATCTCACACTATGATGGACATTTCTATATCATGACAAATCTAGATGAGGCAGATAACTTTAAGTTGATGCGTTGTCCTGAGGACAAGACTACTGTGGAGCATTGGGTAGAGCTTATCCCTCACAGAGAAGAGGTACTATTAGAAGGAGTGGACATCTTTAAAGATTATTTAGTGATCTCAGAGCGATCTAACGGATTAGTTCATTTGAAGATTCAACCTTGGGATGATAGCCAAGAGGCATATTATCTACCATTTGACAGTGAAACATATAATGCGTATACAGGTACGAATTTAGACTTTGATACAGAGATACTACGCTATGGATACCAGTCTATGAACACGCCTTCTTCTGTAATCGACTTTAATATGCGTACGCGTGAGAAAGAAGTGAAGAAGGAACAAGAAGTATTGGGGACTTTCGACAAGAATAATTATGTAGAAGAACGCATCTGGGCTACTGCAAAAGACGGAGTGAAAGTTCCGATGTCTATCGTGTATAAAAAGGGAATGAAGAAAGATGGTACTAACCCATTCTTACAATATGCATATGGATCATACGGATATTCGATGGAACCTTATTTCTCTACTACTCGTTTAAGTTTATTAGATAGAGGATTTATCTATGCGATAGCACATATTCGCGGAGGTGAAGATATGGGACGTCAGTGGTATGAAGATGGTAAGCTATTAGAGAAATGGAATACATTTGACGATTTTATCGCTTGTTCAGAGCACGTGATTGCTGAAGGGTATACTTCTCCAAAACATTTATATGCAGAAGGTGGCTCAGCAGGAGGTTTATTAATGGGAGTAGTGGTGAATAAACGCCCTGATTTATACAATGGAGTTATTGCTCAAGTACCTTTCGTAGATGTGATGACGACTATGCTGGATGATACAATACCATTGACAACAGGAGAGTATGACGAGTGGGGAAATCCGAATGAGAAAGAGTATTATGACTATATGCTGTCTTATTCTCCGATAGATAATGTAGTCGCTCAAGATTATCCGAATATGTATGTATCAACAGGGTTACACGATTCTCAAGTGCAATACTGGGAGCCAGCGAAGTGGGTAGCGAAGTTACGTGTGATGAAAACGAATGATAAACAACTGTATTTAGACACAAATATGGAGGCAGGACACGGAGGAGCTTCAGGACGTTTTGAGGCTTTAAAAGAGGTCGCAAAAGAGTTTGCTTTCATGTTCGATTTAGAAGGGATAAAAGAGTAGTCTCTTTGTTTTTTTAGTAAATTTGTTAGATAACAGTGGTAGATGAGATAAAGAACATCTATCCATAGTAAATAAGATATTATGAAAGAAGAAATTCAAGCGTATGATAATGTATTGGCTCTTGTAGGGAAAACGCCAATTGTAAAATTGAGTAAAGCAACAAAAGAGTTAAAAGGGAATTTCTATGGTAAAGTAGAAGCTTTCAGTGCTGGACAATCTGCAAAAGATAGAATAGCAATGCACATTATCGAGGCAGCTGAGAAAAAAGGAATATTAAAGCCAGGTAGTACAATCGTAGAGACTACATCAGGTAATACAGGATTTAGTATTGCGATGGTGAGTGCTATTAAGGGATATAAATGTATCTTATCTGTGAGTGATAAGTCTTCTCCAGATAAGATAGATATGCTACGTGCGATGGGAGCTACGGTATATGTATGTCCTGCTAATGTAGCGGCTGATGATCCTCGTTCATACTATGAGGTAGCGAAGACGGTGCAGAAAGAAACGCCAAACTCTATTTATATCAATCAATATTTTAATGAGCTAAATACAGAAGCACACTATCTATCTACAGGACCTGAGATATGGGAACAAACAGGAGGTAAGATTACACACTTCGTTTGTTGTTCTGGTACGGGAGGTACTATATCTGGTACAGCTCGTTTCTTAAAAGAGATGAATCCAAACATTCAAATCTTAGGTGTGGATGCTTATGGTTCTGTATTAAAGAAATATCACGAGACAGGAGAGCTTGATCCTAATGAGATAGCTCCTTATAAGATAGAAGGATTAGGAAAAAACTTAATCCCAACTGCTACAGACTTCTCTGTTATCGATAAGTTTATGAAGGTAACGGATAAAGATGCTGCACAAACAGCACGTGAGTTGGCACGCACAGAGGGATTATTCTTAGGATATACTTCAGGTGCTGTACTACAAGCTACAAGACAATATGCTGCAGAAGGAGCATTTGACGAGAATAGTGTAGTAGTTATGTTATTCCCAGACCATGGTTCGCGTTATATGAGTAAGATCTATAGTGATGCATGGATGGAGCAACAAGGCTTCTTAGATGGAGAACCTAAAAATGAGATTACTTATATCAAGTAATTCACTCTACTAAAATATAGAAAACACCTCTCTTTAGGATGAGGTGTTTTTTTATTTTTGGTAGCTCTGTAATTGTTTTCACATAGTTCAATGTCTATTTATTTTCTGTATCTTAGAGATGTAAATATTCTTTAAATCAGTTTATTATGAGAAAGTCTGTGTTTTTCGTTTTGTTAATTCTTGTTGGGGTGAGTTGTAAATCTAAGCAAGTATTAGAAAACAAGGTAACTACTGTGAATGAGATAGGAACTTTTGAGTATGGCTACACACCTGAGAATCCTATAAAAGTAGGAGGGGTAAAGACAAATGAAGGGCCTAAAAATCAGAGAGAGTACTTAGATGATCTAACTGATTTAGAAGGAAATAATTTATCTTTCTACAGAGTAGGTAGTTGTTGTCATTTTGACACTCCTAATGGACTGTTTAACGGTAGAGGAGTACTCGATATATATGCAGTTTATATAAAGGGAAAACAAGATACTGTTCGTCTTTATTTAAACCTATATGATGAGGATAAGTTATATGCACCACGAGGATTTAAATTTAAATTGTAATTTTTTTTATGAATGTTAATTTTTTGGTCTAATACTTGTATTAGTATCTTCAAAAGATTAAAAAAATGAATAAAGTAATCAGTTTTAGTGACTTTACAGAGGATGTAACTACTTATGTGGACTATGTAATGGACAGTGGTAATGAGTTAATCGTAAATGAAAACGAACATAATGGAATCGTAATTATTCCTATCGAAGAATATAATTCATTAAAAGGTATTGACTGCGAGTTATCACCAAATTAAAGAGATTAAGTAAACAGCTTGTAATAAGAAACGTTTTACACAAAAAAACACCTCATTAGAGGTGTTTTTTTATAGGTGATAGTATCATATGATACTATCAATGTCTATAATCTAGAATAGAAAAGGACAATAGATGAGGTAGTCCTTTATTTTTTGTCTTTAGGTAGATTAAATATAATAGCAATTATAAAGAATCCTATTCCTGTAATGGTTGGAGGTAACATATCATTGTTTAATCCTAAAAAAATAAGATAACCTCCTAGAATAGCAAGTAATACAGATAGTGATATTTTTAGCATAATAATAGTGTTTTTTAAAATTGTAGTGGTTTAAACTCAAATATAAAGAATTAACTCTGATAATAGGCTACTGGAATATATCAATCTAATTGTTTTCTAATAAGTTACTGTTGAAAAGCTTAGAATTGATTAACAATCTTTTGCTTTCAGCATTGACATTGATAAGTAAGATTTGTTTGTTTTGTTCTTGATATTTATCGATTAGTTTTTTCAAAGCTTCTATAGCAGACATATCTACTATTCTAGATTCTTTAAAATCTAAGTATACCACAGGAGTGTCTGTAAGAGGAGTAAATTTCTCAATAAAAGAAGTAGTACTCCCAAAGAATAATGGGCCATAAATAGCGTAGACTTTATTGCCGTGAGGGTCAAAAGATTTTCTAGCTCGTATACGTATGGCATTGTCCCAGGCAAATACTAAAGCAGAAACGATTACACCGATTAATACAGCTAAGGCTAAGTTATGTGTGATTACAATAATGATAGTAACTAGAAATAAAACAAAGATATCGGCTTTAGGCATTCTGGTCACTAACTGAAAGGATACCCACTTAAATGTAGTAATCGCGACAATCATCATCACTCCTACTAATGCAGCTAGAGGTATCTGTTCAATGATAGGAGCGCCAACTAATATAATGGCTAAGATGGTAAGCGAGCCAATAATAGCAGCTAGTCTACTTCTAGCTCCTGCATCTAAGTTAACTAAAGTCTGTGCTATCATGGCACAACCTCCCATACCTCCAAAGAATCCATTTGTGATATTAGCTATACCTTGGGCTATAGATTCTTTATTACTATTCCCTTTTGTATTGGTGATTTCGTCTACGATACTTAAGGTTAGTAAAGATTCTACTAAACCTACTCCTGCCATAACCAGAGAAAAGGGCAAGATGATCTGTAAAGTCTCTAGTGTAAAAGGGAGTGAAGGAATATGAAAGCTAGGTAAGCTACCACTGATATGAGCGATGTCCATAACTTTTCGAGTGTCTACTTGGAAGAAAAATACAACTGCTGTAGTCACAATTATAGCAACAAGAGTAGCAGGTACTTTCTTAGTGATTTTAGGAAAGATAGTTACAACTAGTATGGTTAATAGTGTTAATCCTATCATTATGTATAGAGCCATTCCGCTAAGCCATGTATTAACTCCCTCTATATCAATTTTGAATTGGGCTATTTGTGCAAAGAATATTACAATAGCTAATCCATTCAAGAACCCATACATGACAGGCTGAGGTATGAATCGTACAAACCTTCCTAACTTAAGCACTCCTACTAATACTTGTATAATACCAGCTAATACTACTGCTGCGAATAAGTACTCTATTCCATACATAGCAATAAGTGATATCATGACAATGATAGTAGCACCAGCTCCTCCTGAGACCATACCTGGTCTTCCTCCAAAAACAGCTGTTATAATCCCCATAAGAAAGGCAGCGTATAATCCTGTTAATGGATGTAAGCCAGCTAGTATGGCAAAAGACAGTGATTCTGGTATCATGGTCATAGCTACGGTTAGACCGGCTAGTATTTCACTTTGAATTCTGATGTTTTGATTTTGTAAACCAAATAAGCGTTGTAACATTTAATAGGTGTTTAGAAGGTGTAAAAGTAAGGTATAAATGATAAAGTTATATTTATTGAAACAATAGAAATTATGATTTAAAGTCAATGGAAGTGTGATATGCTTAGTATAATGTATGATTGTAAATTATGAATAAAAACACACTTGTTAAAAAAAGATTAAAAAATAATGTAACATAATTATACTTTTTGCTACTTATGATATAGAACCAAAAATGTGATTATGAAATTAGTTATTAAAAACTTGAACAAGACCTATAAAAATGGGGTTAAAGCAATAGATAATTTAGACTTAGAGATAGGAGCAGGGATGTTCGGTCTGTTAGGACCTAACGGAGCTGGTAAGTCATCTCTGATGCGTACCATCGCTACTCTTCAAAAACCAGATAGTGGAACAATTCACTTCGGCGATATTAATATATTAGAACAACAAAGTGAGTTCAGAAAACTGTTGGGGTACTTACCACAAGATTTCGGTGTATATCCTAATATGTCAGCAGTAGATCTATTAGATTATTTCGCTCGATTAAAAGGGATATCAAAAGCTGCTGAAAGAAAGGAAATAGTAACGAAAGTATTAGAAGTAACGAATCTTTATGAAGTTCGTCGTAAAAGTGTGAGTGGATATTCAGGAGGTATGAAACAACGCTTTGGGATTGCTCAGTTGTTATTAAATGATCCTAAGTTAATTATAGTAGACGAACCTACAGCTGGACTAGATCCTGCAGAGAGACACCGCTTCTTAAATGTACTTAGAGAGATCGGTAATAATAATACAGTGATATTCTCGACCCATATCGTAGATGATGTAAATGAGCTATGTCATGAGATGGCTATTCTAAATGGAGGAAATCTATTAGAAAGAAGTACACCTAAGCAAGCTGAACAGAAATTGGAAGGTAAGATCTGGACTAGAGAAACTACTCGTGAAGTAGCAGAAGAACTGAATAAGGAGCTTATGATACTGTCTGGAAAATATAATCAAGATAATAAGCTAAACATTAGAGTGTATTCAGAGGATTCGCTTACAGAAGCAGGTTTTGTATCAGTACAGCCAAGTTTAGAAGATGTTTATTTTGTGGCACTTAAAAACGGATAAACGATGTTTGGAACTATTTTTTCATTTGAAATAAAACGCTGGTTAAAGAATTGGGTATTTTATCTATACCTAGTGTTATTCTTTTTGCTAGGTTTTTTAAGTATGGCTAGTGCCGTTGGAGTTTTTGATGTAGTGAAAGTAACGTCTAGTTCTCTAATGAAGTTTAATTCACCTTATGTATTGGCTAATTTTATAGAAGGTTTTAATAATTTACTTTATTTCTTATTTCCTTCTATTATCGGGGCTTCTATTTATAGAGATTTTCGTTATGAAGTACATCATATTCTATTCTCGTATCCTTTTTCTAAAAGAGAATATTTAGCAGGAAAATTCTTAAGTTCATTTTTAGTAACCTTATTCATTAGTTTAACGATAGGTATTGGTATATTTCTTGCGACATTACTACCGTGGGCTAATCCTAATTTATTAGGAGAGAATGTGCTTTGGAGTTATGTACAGGTGTATTTATTGACTATTATTCCTAATATGTTATTCTTTGGTAGTATTGTATTTGTTGTAGTGACAATGTCTAGAAGCGTGTATATCGGTTTTGTCTCTATGGTTATATTATTGATTATACAAGGGGTATTAGGGGGCTTAGGAAAAGATATGGATAATAAAGAGTTAGTCGCTTTATTAGATCCATCAGGAAGTTCGGCTTTAAGATATTATACTGAATACTGGACAGTGGATGAGATAAACAATAATAATCTTCCTATAGAAAAGTGGTATCTATTAAATAGAGGAATTTGGTTAGCGGTATCTTTATTGTTCTTAGGGGGGCTTGCAAAGTTCTTTACGTTTACACAGCAAGCATTTACTTTTAGTAGAAAGTCTAAGAAATCAGAACGCGTGACGAAGAATAATTTCGGAGGAATAGTACGTATTGAATTACCTAAGGTTAGCTATAACTTTTCATTAGGAACACAGTGGAGTAATATATTTAGTTTCGCTAAAGGAGAGATAAAATATTTAGCTAAGAATAAAGTGTTTATGATCCTTGTGGGATTAGGTGTTTTAATGATGTTGTTAGTCTCTTCTTCAGCGACTTCCTTATATGGGACTACAGTATATCCAGTTACTCGCTTGATGTTAGGAATACCAGGATCTACATTTCAGTTGGTCATCATCATTATTACTTTCTTAGGAGCAGGGTTATTAGTACATAGAGGAAAGTTGTCAAGAATGGACTTATTAATAGATGCTACTCCAACTCCTAACTATGTATTCTTCTTTTCTAAGTTTATAAGTTTAATAGTAGTACAGTTATTCTTGTTATTAGTTATTATGATAGGAGGGATTATTGTACAAATACACAATGGTTATTACAACTTTGAGATAGGACTTTATTTTAAAGAGTTAATAGGAATAAGTTGGATATGGTATATGATTTGGGCAGGTTTAGCTATTGCGGTTCAAACTTATTTTAGAAACTATCTAGTAGGATTCTTTGTTTTATTTGTGTTCTTCTTATTTGGAGGACAATTGTCAAAGTTAGGTATTGAGCAACGTATCTTCTTTTTTAATAAACTACCAGGAACACCCTATTCTGATATGAATGGTTTTGGTTCTAACCTAAGTAGATATTATATCTATGCTCTTTATTGGGTAATGTTTATTACTTCATTAAGTGGATTGACATTATTGTTCTGGAGAAGAGGTATAGTGAATAATTTGAAAGAGAGATTATACTTTGCTAGAAAAAGAGCTAACAAAGGTATAGTAAGCGTTATTGTACTTTTTGGTATAGGATTCTTTAGTTTAGGTGGATATCTGTACTATGAAAATACTGTATTAAATAAGTATACTTCAGACAAAGAAAATGAGCTATTAGGGGTAGAGTACGAAAAGATTTATAAGAAATATGAGAATATGACTCTTCCGCGTATTATAGATATAAAAGTAGATTTTGATTTATATCCAGCACAAGGGGACTTTTTAGCAAAAGGACAGTATGTACTAGAGAACAAGAATGAGAAAGCAGTAGATAGCCTTTATGTAAACTATGTTAAAAGATATATTAATGTCATCACTGTTGATGGAGCAAAAGAAGTATTAAATGATACTGTAATTGGTATTAGATTATACAAATTAACTAAGCCTTTAGCTCATGGAGAAAAATTGGTATTTAAGTTTGAAGTAAAGAATAAAGAAAATACCGCTATTCGCAGTAATTCCTCTGTACTAGAGAATGGTACATTCATTAATAATGGTGAGTTGTTTCCTTCTTTTGGGTACATAAGTCGATTTGAGTTATCTGATGATGAGGTGCGTAAAAAGTATGGTCTAAAACCAAAAGAGCGCATGGCTGAGCAAACAGATAAGAAAGCATTACAAAATACATATATAAGTTCTGACTCAGATTGGGTAACATTTGAAACTACTGTAAGTACATCAGCAGATCAAATAGCGATAGCTCCTGGATACCTACAGAAAGAGTGGACAGAAGGGGATAGACGCTATTTCCATTATAAAATGGATCAGAAAATGCTGAATTTCTATGCTTATAATTCTGCTAGATATGAAGTGAAGCGCGATAAATGGAATGATATTAATATAGAGATATATTACCATAAAGGGCATGAATATAATATCGATCGCATGGTAAATGGGGTGAAGAAGTCCCTAGCATATTATGAGAAAGAATTTAGCCCATACCAACATAAACAAGTTCGTATTATTGAATTTCCTAGTTCAATGGGAGCTTTTGGACAGTCATTTGCGAATACAATACCCTTCTCAGAAGCTATTGGATTTATTGCTAAAGTAGATGAAGAAGCCGATAATAAGGTAGATTATCCATTCGCGGTAACTTCACATGAGGTAGCACACCAATGGTGGGGGCATCAAGTGATAGGGGCTAATGTCCAAGGTGCAACGATGTTGTCTGAGAGTTTAGCTGAATATAGTTCTTTAAAAGTATTAGAAGCAGAATATGGAAAAGGACAGATGCGTAAGTTCTTGAAAGAAGCATTAGATAGATACTTAGGAGGACGTAGTGGTGAGAGTAAAAAAGAAAAAGCATTGATGTATAATGAGAATCAACAGTATATCCATTATCAAAAGGGCTCTTTAGTATTCTATACGATGAGTGATTATCTGGGAGATAAGCAGCTTAATGATGTTTTAAAAGGATATATTAAAAAGGTAGCTTTTCAAGATGCTCCTTATACTACTGCATCTGAGTTAGTAGCGGATATTAAAGAGGCAACTCCAGACTCATTGAAGTACCTAGTTAAGGATATGTTTGAGACAATTACTTTATATGACAATTATATAGATAAAGCAGAAGTAAAAAAGTTAGACAATGGTAAGTATGAAGTGAAAATTAAAGCTATCGTAAGTAAATATAGAGCTGATGATAAAGGAGAAAAGAGCTATACGGATGCAACGACTAAAGCTGGTTCTGATCTGAATACACGTGTCTACAAATCGGATAAAGGAGTAGAAATTAAATCACTTCCATTAGCAGATTATATAGAAATAGGGATTTTTGCACAAGAAGATGTGAAAGAAAAGTCTAAAAACAGTAAAGAGAAAGTCTTATATCTGAAAAAAGTAAAAGTATCAGATATTATGAATGATTTTACTATTATAGTAGATGAGAAGCCAACAGAGGTTGGTATCGATCCATATAATAAGTTAATCGATACAAGATCTTATGATAATAGAAAAGGTGTAAATTAATATATAGGGAAGGGATTTAATTATCTCTTCCCTTTTTTTTTGACATAAAAAAAAGAGACTGTACATTGTACAATCTCTTTTTTTATAACTCTTAGAAAGTTGATTATCTTCTTCTTTCTTTGATTTTTGCTTTTTTACCAGTAAGCTCTCTGAAGTAGAAGATACGAGCTCTACGTACTTTACCTCTTTGATTAACTTCGATTTTTTCTAAAGCTGGCATGTTGATTGGGAAGATACGCTCTACACCTACGTTACCTGACATTTTACGGATAGTAAAAGTTTCAGTAGTACCTTGTCCTCTTCTTTGGATAACTACACCTTTAAAGAACTGAGTTCTTTTTTTGTCACCCTCTTTAATTTCGTAGTAAACAGTGATAGTATCTCCTGCGTTGAATTGAGGAAAATCTTTTTTTGCAACTAATTCGTCTTGAACGAATTTCATTAAATCTGCCATTGTAATAATGTATAAAAGTTATTTTTCAGAACAACATACACGGACCTCGCCAGAGGTTGGTCTAAAATCGAGTGCAAATATAAAAAATAAAACAGAATAATAACTAATTATTTTAAGTAAAAGCATAGTTGTTATTCTATTGATTTCTATTTCGTTATAATATAAATGTGCCTAATGTAAGAAGCTCTAGAGCTTCAAGTTTCTCTATAATGAATAAAGGTAATAAGTATATAGTGTGTGTGCTGTTATTATTTATGTTTTTAACTTTTTTTACATCACTAGGAGGATAACCATAAAATTTTTTAAAAACTGTACTAAAATGATTCTGTGATTTATAACCTAGATCTTCTGCTAGCTCCGAAATTGTAATATCTGAATTTTGTAATCGTTCTTTTGCTTTATTCATCTTGTGCTCATTTAGATACCCAAATACTGTTGAGCCAAAGAGTTCTTTAAAATACTTTTTCAATTTAAATTCATTTGTACCTACTTTTTTAGCAAGAGTTGATAGAGTATATGGATGTTTAATATTTTGAGTCAATAGTTTTCTAGCAGAGTGCATTCTTTCAATGTCTATATTGGATATATAAGATTTTGATTGGTCTTGATTGATGTATTCTAATTGTAGAAACAGTAACTCTATTATTTTATTTTCTAAATAAACTTGTTTGAATGAACCATCTCTTTGACAGGAGCATATATCCGTGATTACGGATTTCATTTCTGGAGAGATGATTTTGTTCTTTTTTATTAAATCGTCTAGTTTTAAAGTGCTAGGTAGTTCTTCAGCTTCAAAATCTATTAATAAATCTTGTTTTAGTTTTATTATAATCTCTTTAGGTATTAAAATGGAAATATAGCGAGTTTCTTGTTTTGAGGAATCTATTTTAAGCATATAGTTCTCTTTATTTACTTTTCTTATTAGATGATGAGAAAGTTGTTGTTCACCTTCAAGTAAGAACAGCATTAAAATACCTTTAGAGTTTGGAGATAGAGAAATGGTGATGGGGCTATTCAACATAAACTCATAGTAAGTTATAAAGTAACGCCCTACTTTTTGAGTTTTTTCTAGAAAGTAATCACCATCATTAACTGTGTACTCTATAATTGATTCTCCTTCTGTTTTCTTTGTTGTTTGTTGACCGCTTATTTTGTCTATATAGTTAGTAGTTAGTTGCATATAATAGAATGAAATTAAGATTGTAAATATAGATATTAATTAGATTTAATAAAAATAATCCTTGATGTGTATTTAATTATCCTTTTTTGAAAGATAAAAGGCTTAATGCTTAAAGTAATTTTGCATTACAGAATTAATAAGTGGTATACCTCTTATTAAAAATGGTTTTTATTAAAAAAAATATATTGAAAGGTGTTTAGAATCATTAGTATAAAAAAATATTGGGGTACAAAAAAGAGTGAAAAAGAAGTGCTAGGTAGTTATAGAAATAATACTTGGAGTAAATATGTTATTTATATTTTAATGCTACTTATACCTATGTTCATGGTTGCTCAAAAAGGAGTTTTATCAGGAGTAATAAAACTAAAAGATGGGAGACCTATAGCATATGCCGTTGTTAGCTTAGATAAAGGAAACTTGTATAGTGAGACAAATGATGAAGGAGAGTTCTCTATTCAAAATGTTGATTATGGTCAATATGTATTAGATGTGAAATCTATGGAAATAGTTGATTTTAAAGTAAAAATTGACTTTAAAGATTCTAAAAGTAATTTATTGGTTACAGTAGAAGAATCTAAAGGACACAATCTAGAAGAAATGCTTATTTCAGTCAAAACAGAGAAACGAGATCTTGAAACTAAAGGTTTTGCAGTGAGTGTTATAGAAATGAAAGAAGCATCTCTGATGTCTTTGCAAACGAATGAAATACTTGATAGAACTGCAGGAGTTAAAATAAGACAAGATGGAGGGTTAGGTTCTAGAGTAAATTATAATTTAAATGGTTTGTCTGGAAACGCGGTGAGGGTATTTATAGATGGAGTACCAGCAAGTAATTATGGTAGTTCATTTTCATTGAACAGTATTCCTCCAGCTTTGATAGAGCGTATAGAAGTATATAAGGGTGTAGTGCCTACTTATTTATCACAAGACGCTTTAGGAGGAGCTATCAATGTAGTATTAAAACAGAAAATGACTAATACTTTGAGTGCTAGTGGCTCTTTTGGCTCTTTTAATACACACCAGTATAATGTCAATGGAGGATATCGAAATGATAAAAATGGACTGACTGTTAGAGCTAATGCATTTTATAATTATAGTGATAATGATTATAAAGTCTATGGAGATCATATTAGGTATGTGGATTATCAAGGAAATGTAAGTTATCCAAAGAATGGAGCTAGGCGTTTTCACGATGGTTATAAATCTTATGGAACTAAAGTAGATGTAGGTTTCACAGATGTGAAATGGGCGGATAAATTTTTTATTGGAGGCATTGTTTCTGGAAATAGAAAAGAGATTCAGCATGGTATTACTATGGAGAATGTATACGGGGATAGAAATACTAAGAGAGAATCTTATGTAGCAACACTTAATTACGAAAAAAAGGATTTATTAGTAAAAGGATTAGAGGTAAAGCTAGATTTATCTTATAGTGATTTAACTAGACAAGTTATCGATACAGTTGGTAATATGTACGATTGGAGTGGAAATGTAATAAGAGATCCTTTAGGGAAACCACTGAAATATACAAGTGGTGCAGAAGTAGCGTCTCAAAAAACACTAGAAAAGAACAAAGATGAATCTTGGGTTGTTCGTGCAAATGTAGGGTATGAATTTATAACTAATCATAAGCTGAGTGTTAACTATTTCTATAACAGTTTTGAAAGAGGAATAACTGATGTTTTGCAACCAGTAGCTGTTATGAGATTAGTTAATACAAGAGATTTGACTAAGGATATACTCTCGTTTAGCTATGAGAATAAACTTTTTGACAATAGGCTTCAAACCAATTTATTTTATAAACTATATCATCAGAAGGCAGTCTCTAATGAACCTTATAAAGATACGAATAAGCCATTAGTTGGTGATTTATATAAGACTAAGAAAATAAATAATAGTATTGATCATAATGGAGTGGGGGTAAGTGTGTCTTACAAATTGTTAGAACCATTTTACTTATTAGGTTCTGCAGAAAAGGCAATTCGCTTGCCAGAAGAATCTGAGCTTTTTGGAAGTAATGCAGATAATCTATTGCCTTCATTTAGCCTTGATCCTGAGAAAAGCACAAACTATAATATAGGGTTTATAGCAGGGCCATTTAACTTTAAAGATCATTCAATGAGCTTAAATGCTACTTACTTTTATCGAAATGTAAAAGGAATGATTAGGGAGAGTATTGACTCAAAAGGAATCTTTACTAGGTATGAAAATTTAGATGATGTATTAAGTAGAGGTTTTGATATAGAGTTAAACTATTCTTTTAGACAACGTTTAGCGTTCAATCTAGCACTATCTAAGTTTGATGTATTATTTAATAAGCAATTTGATAAAGATGGCAATCCATATTTATACTACAAAACGCAGATAAGAAATGAGCCTTCATTTAAACTAAATGCTAATCTGAGTTATAAGTTTAATAATGTTTTATCGAAAGGAGATTTCTTTTCTGTGAATTACAATGTTTACTATGTAAAGAAATTTTTGAGGAACTGGTCTAATGTAGGAGGAACTAATTTAGATGAAATACCTTCTCAATATCCTAATGACATTGGAGTGATATATCAGTTCTCTAATAAAAAAGCAACAGTAAGTTTTGATATGAAGAATATTTTTAATCAAAGGATATATGACAATTTTGGTTTGCAGAAACCAGGAAGAGCTTTTTATGGAAAAGTAACTTATTCAATTTTTTAATATATAATAAATACTATGAAACGTAAATTTTTTAAAAGCACATTATTATTTGCAGGGCTAGCATTAATGACAATAGGATGTTCATCTGATGATAATTCTAACCCAGATACAGGAGAGGAATTTAAAGGTAAGCAATTTCAATTAGCTTATGCTAGTGGATCGGGATCACAGTCAGCTACTTATTTACAAGGGGTAGATAAACTAACGGAAGGAGAAATAAGTTTTAGTAAAAAAGGATTCCAAATGCCTTCATCCCGAACTTCTCGAATATATGTATCAAAAGATGGAAAGTATGTATATAATTTAAATTATACTGTGGGAGATTTACGAAAATATGAACATAAAGGTGGACAAAATTACACTCAAGTAGGTCATATTGAATCTGCTCCTGTATTAGGGACAAAAACAGGTAGATTTACTAAAATTAATGAAGATATGGGGTCTGTTCATTATATAACTGCAGCGCCTCAACATGCCGGAGAAAATGGAGAAGGTGCTTATTTAGGGCATAAAATTACTGCAAGTATTGCTCTTATAGATTTAAATAAATGGTCATTTTTGCCAGGAGCACAAAAAGAAATTAATGTTAAACTTAGTGACGAATTTACTAAAAAAGGATATTACATAAGTAGGATTGATTCGCCTGTATTAGTTGATAATAAACTTTATTATGGTGCTGCTGTTAGCCTTTATGATCCAAGTACTGGAAAAAGAAAACCTACAGATAAAACTTTTACTTTAGTTGTTGATAAAAATAATTTGTCTAAAACGGATGTAATCACAACAGAGCATGTTGTAGGAAGTACTAACGGATATCGTACACCAACTTTATATGTAAATAACCAAAAAGAAGTTCTTCAAATGGTAAATGGAACTGATAAGACATATATTGCAAAAATTAAAGATGGTAAATATGATACTACATTTAAATTCGATTTAGGTAGTGCCTTAGGTGGAAAGAAAGTTTCTAGTAATGGATGGTTTTATATAGGAGATGGTATAGGTTATATGCCTTATGAGAAACTTGATGCACCAGAGATCGAAATGGGAGTGGATCCTAATGGTAAACCAACAACTACTCATGCATGGGGATTAGCACGTATAGACTTAAATAATAAAACTGCGGTGGATTTAGAAGTGCCAGCTAACTTATGGTTGACACAATATCAGACATCAGTTGTAAGAGGAGGAAAGTTCTATATTGCTTTAGCACCTGTTTCAGGAAAAGGAAATGTTTACATTTATGATATTAAGTCAACAGCTAAAAAAGGACAATTAGGAGCAACAATAACAACTGGAGTAGATCAGTATTATATAGGTGTATATTAGGATAGAAAAGAATAAAATGTAAATCATTTTATCAATGAAAATAGGGATAATCAGTATGTGATTTATCCCTATTTTTATTAAGTATTTTAAGAAGTGGAGAGATAATTTAGTCTTCTCTCTCTAATAAATCTGGTCTTCTTGTCTTTGTGTGTTCATAAGCCATATCTTCTCTCCACTTATCTATAGCAGCGAAGTTTCCACTTAGTAACACATCTGGAACTTTCCATCCCTTATATTCAGATGGTCTAGTGTATATAGGAGGGGCTAATAAGTTATCTTGAAAGCTATCAGTCAATGCTGAAGTTTCATTAGAAAGTACTCCTGGGATAAGACGGATAATAGCATCGCATAAAATAGCTGCCCCTAGCTCTCCACCAGATAAGACATAATCTCCTATAGAGATTTCCTTTGTGATGAAATGGTCACGTACACGTTGGTCTACTCCTTTATAGTGTCCACATAGAATGATAATGTTTTTAAGCATAGACATTCCATTGGCCATTTGTTGATTTAAGGTTTCGCCATCAGGAGTCATATAGATTATTTCATCATATTCTCTCTCGGCTTTTAATGCAGTAATACATTTATCTATCGGCTCTACACTCATAACCATTCCTGCTCCACCACCGAATTGGTAGTCATCTACATTCTTATGCTTATTAGTACTATAATCACGTAAGTTGTGAAAATGTACTTCTACTAGTCCCTTCTCTATTGCTCTTTTTAGGATAGAAGCTTGAAAAGGGCTCTCTATTAATTCTGGTAAAACGGAAATAATGTCTATGCGCATAATTACTTTTGATATTTTGGCAAATGTACAATTGTATTCTGTAACCTACAAAATTGTATTAGTGGGCTTGGCTTTTTGAAAAAAGCTGAATGATTAAGACTCCTGTAATTATAAATGCAATTCCTATTAAAGCAGCAGTATCGAGTTTTTGTTTGTATAAAAAGTAAGCCGCTATAGTGACCAACACAATTCCAATCCCTGACCATAAAGCATATGCAATTCCAATAGGTATAGCACGTAAGGTCAAACTCAATAAATAAAAAGCACCTACATAACCAAGTAAAGTTATAGTGGTAGGAACAAGTTTAGTAAATCCTTCACTAGCTTTAAGAGTAGTTGTAGCTATAGTCTCTAAGAGTATAGCAAGAAGTAAGAATAGTATATTCTTCATTTTTTAATGCAAAAGTAGCTTTTTATTAGGTCTATTAAAATTGTGTAAGGCAAAATACTTTATGATATATGATTTGAAAATTACTTTCTTAGAAGTAATGGATATAGATTATTGAAGCTAATAATGAATATTAGAAAAGAAGTTATTTGATAGTTATGAATTTAAATTAAAGAGATAGGCTATTGTAGTACTTCTAATTTTACTGTAATTATTATAATTTCTTATGTTATCTTAAGATTTCTACATCTGAATTAGTTTAAATTTGTATCTATGAGTTTATCAAAATCAAATGTGCTATTTATGGCAGCGATTACAGGTTTAATCGTTGCTAATTTATATTATTGTCAACCATTAATTCCTTTGATATCAGAAGAGTTTGGTGTGTCTGAAGCTTCAGCAGGAACACTTACCTATCTGACTCAGGCAGGGTATGCTGTAGGGATGTTTTTAATGATTCCTTTAGGAGACATGCTCGAAAGGAAAAAACAAATTATTATAACAACAATATTTGCTACTATTGCTTTAGCCCTAACTGCAATTGTACAAAATTTCTTTTTATTACAGATTATTAGCTTTGTCTTAGGAGCGACTTCTATTGTCCCTCAGTTAGTCTTGCCATTAGCTGCTAGTTTATCTTCTGATGAGCAACGCGGAAAAGTAATCGGAACAGTAGTGAGTGGATTACTTATAGGGATATTGTTTTCTAGAACGCTTAGTGGCTTTGTAGGTGTATGGTTAGGATGGCGAGGTATGTTTTGGATAGCTACTATAGTAAGTATTATTATCGTAATCATGATTCAAATTAGACTACCCTATAATAAACCTACCTTTAATGGAAAGGTCAAAGACTTATATAAATCTCTTTTTGTCTTAATAAAAGAACAACCTGTATTAAGGGACTCAACAGGAGTAACAGCTTTAGCTTTTGCTCAGTTTGGAACTTTTTGGACTACGATGGTATTACTTTTACACAATGAACCTTTCGGATATGACTCTGCTGTAATTGGGGCGTTCGGATTGATAGGTGCATGTGGTGCTTTTGCAGCTCCTTTAGTAGGAAAAATAGGGGGAGCAGGAGGAGCTAGAAAGTTGATACTATATGGCATATTCATGACATTCATAAGTTTTGTAATATTTTATTTTTCAAGTGCTTCAGTGATAGGGCTTATTATAGGTATTATTTTGATAGACTTAGGATTACAGACTATACATGTATCTAATCAAACGCGTATTTATTCTCTTTTACCTGAAGCTCGCAATAGATTAAATACTGTCTATATGTCATTTAGTTTCCTTGGAACTGCTTTTGGCTCGGCTTTTGGACTATATTTGTGGAAGTTTTTTGGATGGAGTGGAGTATGTATAGGAGGTATGTGTTTAGCATTATTATCTCTAGTAGTATATCTTGCTGCAAATAAGAAATCATAAAAGAAAGAATTAGTCTTAAGACTAAGTGAAGTAATTCAAAAACGATAAAAATTAGAACAATGGAAAACGGTATTTACGCTAAGTTCAACACATCAAAAGGAGCAATATTAGTAAAGCTTACAGAAGAATTAACACCTGGTACAGTTGGTAACTTCGTAGCTTTAGCAGAAGGTAATTTAGAAAATAGTGCACGTCCACAAGGAAAACCATACTATGACGGTCTTAAGTTTCACAGAGTTATTCCTGACTTTATGATCCAAGGAGGTTGTCCATTAGGTCAAGGTTCTGGAGGTCCAGGTTATAAATTTGATGATGAGTTCCACCCAGCTTTAAGACATGATGGTCCTGGTGTATTATCTATGGCTAATGCAGGTCCAGGTACTAACGGGTCTCAATTCTTTATTACGCATGTTGCTACACCTTGGTTAGATGGTAAACATACTGTTTTTGGTAAAGTTGTTGAAGGACAAGATATTGTAGATGCAGTAGCACAAGGAGATATTTTAGAGTCTGTAGAGATTGTAAGAGTAGGAGAGACTGCTGAGAAATGGAATGCTATTGAAGCTTTCAGAACTTTTGAAGGAGCTAGAGAGAAAAGAGAAGCTGAAGCTAAAAAAGCTGCTTTAGTAGAAGTAGAGAAATTATCTGCTGGTTTTGAAGAAACTCCAAGCGGATTAAGATATCAAATGATTGTTAAAGGTACAGGTAAGAAAGCAGAGAAAGGTAAAACTGTTTCTGTACACTACAAAGGTGCTTTAGCAAATGGACAAGAGTTTGATAGTTCTTATAAAAGAAAAAAACCTATTGAATTCCCATTAGGACAAGGTTATGTAATCGAAGGATGGGACGAAGGAATTGCTTTATTAAACGTTGGTGATAAAGCTAGATTCGTTATCCCTTCTTATTTAGGATATGGAGAAGCTGGTGCAGGTGGGGTTATTCCTCCAAATGCAACTTTAGTATTTGACGTAGAGTTAATGGACGTAAAATAATAAGTTATATAAAAACTCTCAACTTACAGTTGGGAGTTTTTTGTTTAAATGATTACATTTTATGAAAGAGGATTTCTTAGCTTGTTTAGAACGTATTCGACCATATGCACGTTATACTCCAATTATGGAGTCTGGTCAAATAGAAAACTTTTTAGGTAACGATTTGTACTTTAAGTGTGAGAATTTTCAACGTGCAGGTGCATTTAAGATGAGAGGTGCAGCCAATGCTATTCTTCAGTTGACAGAAGATCAGAGAGCAAAGGGAGTGATCACTCACTCTTCTGGTAATTTTGCGCAGGCTTTAGCTCTTGCTGCTAAATATCTTGGAGTGAAATGTTATATCGTAATGCCAAAAGATGCTCCTGATGTTAAGCGTAATGCAGTAATGGCTTATGGAGGAGAGATTATAGACTGCATTGCTACATTAGAGTCTAGAGAACGTATTTGCAATCAAGTGATAGAGGACACAGGAGCAACATTTATACATGCATCTAATAATATAGATGTTATTATGGGGCAAGGTACTGCCGCTATGGAATTGTTAGAAGCGTACCCTGACCTAGATGTTATTATCACTCCAGTAGGTGGAGGAGGCTTAATTGCAGGCACTGCATTAGCAGCAAAAGCTTTTGGTAAGGATACTATTGAAGTAATAGGAGGTGAACCTTTAGAAGCAGATGATGCCTATCGTTCTTTAATGAGTGGGCAGATTGAGTGTAATGAGACTACAGATACTATAGCTGATGGTTTGCGTACCCAATTAGGGGATATTACTTTTCCTATTATCAAAGACCATGTATCTAAAATTATACGTGTACGAGAAAATGAAATTATTAGTTCGATGCGATTGATATGGGAACGTATGAAGATTGTTGTAGAACCAAGTAGTGCTGTTGCTTTAGCAGTATTGATAAAAGAAAGACCTTCTTTTGCAGGAAAGAAAGTAGGGATTATTCTTTCTGGAGGTAATGTTGATTTGAATAATTTACCTTTTGAATAGATTATTACAAAAGGGTGTCAAACTAATGACACCCTTTTTTATATCGGTTTCTTTTTTAGTACAGGCAGTTTTATTTCTTTTCTACCGAAGTAAAGTCCAGCTACGATTAGTATACCTCCTAATATCTGTAAGAACCCTAATACTTCATCATCTAATAATCCCCAACAGAAAGCTACTAAAGGCATTAGTAGAGATACAGACGAGGCAAAACTAGCATTGGTCTCATGGATAAGTTTATAGTAATAGATATTAGCTAATGCACTACCAAATAAAGCCAATAAGAAGACAAAACCAAGTCCTTTCAATGCTTCAGGATGTTCACCGATAGTTTGAAAGAAGCCTGATGATGTTAATACAATTAAGGCAGGTATAAGTAAGACTAGTTCTATAAATGCTGTCCAGACAATAGGAGGAATATTACCCATGTATTTCTGAGTTAATAATCCACTATAAGCATACATTAAGGAAGCGATTACTAATAATAAATGATAGAACCACTCATCCGATACAAGACCTGTAGATTCAGGAGACTGTAATAATAAAATGACTCCAATAAAAGAGAGGATAACTCCTGTGACTTCTCCAAGGTGAGTTTTGTACTTAAAGAATAAAACACCTAATACAATTACGAATATCGACATTAAGGCATTTAATATTCCGGCTATAGAACTATCTAGGTGTACTTCTGCTATTGGGAATAAAAACATAGGAATAAAGCTTCCTACTAGAGCAGTAAGAAATAACCAGTGAAATGTTTTCTTAGGTAACTTTTTAATATGCTTTAGAGAAATAGGCAATAAGAATAAACCTGCAAAAGTAATTCTAAGTGCACCTACTTGTATAGGAGTAAAATATTCTAAACCTCGTTTGATAAGGATGAAAGACGATCCCCATATTAAGGAAAGGATAATGAGTGTTACCCAGTGTTTTGGTTTAAGTTTCAAGGCGTTTATTATTATGTTGTTTTGATAGGGCTAATATAAAAAAAGACCACAATAACTTTGTGGTCTTTTATATAAACGAAGCTTAGTCAGCTTATTATTTTACTTTTCTAGTATCTAAGTTACCGAAGTACATTTCTTGGAAACTTTTAATCACTCCGTGATCGATACGTTTGTAGAATGTTTTAGGATTAACTTCTTGAGTATTCTCATATCCACAAGCACTGATGAACTCTCCTAAAGCTTTCATTGTGTTTTTATGGAAGTTAGCAACACGCATTCTCTTATCTGTTACATCTAATCCTTTGTATAATGTCTCATCTTGAGTTGCAATACCTACTGGACAGTGACCACTATCACATTGTAAAGCTTGGATACATCCTAAAGCGAACATCATACCACGAGCACTATAACAAGCATCTGCACCTAAAGCCATTGTTTTAGCAATGTCAAAAGCAGAAATGATACGTCCTGATGCTAGTATTTTTATTTTATCTCTTAATCCGTTTTCGATTAATGTTTTATTAGCGAATACTAAAGCATCATTTAATGCCATACCCATGTAGTCAATAAACTCTAATGGCGCAGCTCCTGTTCCTCCTTCAGCCCCATCGATAGTGATAAAGTCAGGGTGAATACCAGTTTCTACCATTGCAGCTACGATATCTAAGAACTCATCTTTCTTACCAATACAGATTTTAAAACCAATTGGTTTACCATTTGATAGTTTTCTTAATCTAGCGATGAAGTGAACTAATTCAGTAGGGTTAGAGAAAGCTGTGTGTCCTGATGGAGAGTGTACTGTAGTGTGAGGAGTAATACTACGGATTTTAGAAATCTCTAGTGTATTTTTCTCAGCAGGTAAAAGACCTCCGTGACCAGGTTTAGCTCCTTGAGATAGTTTTAACTCAATCATTTTTACCTCTGGGTAGTTAGAACGCTCTTCGAATAAAGTATCGTCAAAGAAACCTTTTTCATTACGACATCCAAAGTATCCAGTACCGATTTGCCAAATTAAATCTCCTCCAGAACGGTGGTATTGACTAATACCTCCTTCTCCTGTATTGTGTGCAAAACCACCTATCTTAGCTCCTTCATTAAGAGCAGTAATAGCTTTTTTACTTAATGCACCATAACTCATCGCACTAATGTTGTAAACACTTGCACTATAAGGTTGGCTACATAAGTCGCTACCGATAGTAGTTCTAAAGTTTGTATCTGATATATGTTTAGGGTATACTGAGTGAGAAGCCCATTCGTAACCGATACGGTTAGGGTCATCTTGCATACCGAAAGAAACAGTTTGTTTCTCGTTTTTTGCTCTTTGATAAACAATAGAACGCTCACGTCTATTGAATGGTTTACCGTCTAATTCTCCTTCCCAAAAGTACTGACGCATCTCTGGTCTGATTGATTCAAACATATATCTGAATCGTGCAAAAATTGGGTAGTTTTTACGAATTGTATGTTTGTTTTGTATTTTGTCGATTATAGCAAGTGTTGCAAGAAAACCTGAAATAACGATATTTACTATACTAGCAGTTGATTGGTATAATACAAATGAAGTAATTGCGTAAATAAGGTAAAGGAAAACGACAGCCATCGTTAATTGTCCAAATGTAAACCGATTTAAAAATTTTTTGTGAAACATAAAATAGAATTTTAATGCAATCTTTTGTTGTTTAGTTTGTAATAGAATTAGCGTTTATTTTGTTATTCTTTTTCATAAGTTATTTTATGAAGATTGCCCTAATTTCTTAGTCTCAAATCAATCAATACCTTATGAAATTTACGAAGCAAAGGTAGCAAAGATTTTGAATTTACCTCGTTTTTGTAATTATAATTTTGTGAATATAAAGCCTTGAAAATATCATATTGATAATTTAATACTAAATTACTAGTAGTACTTTGAAAATATGCTATTTATCCTTTGATTATATACGCTTATTTCAATTTTAGATCTATTATCTTGTTCTTGTTTTTGAACTGTTCACTATATATACTTTGTTTCCCTGATGTAAAATAGGCTACAAAGCATACTACCGCTAGTAATATAGCATATTCTATGCCAAAAAGTTCTATGCCCATAAATGTACAAGCAAGCGGCGTTTTAGTAGCTCCAGCGAAAACAGCTACAAAACCTAATGCAGCCATTAGGCTTATTGGTAATCCTACATAAAGAGAGAGGTAACTACCTAGTGTCGCCCCTATAAAGAATAGAGGTGTAACTTCACCTCCTTTAAAGCCTGCCCCTAAGATTAATGTGGTGAAGACTATTTTTAGTATAAATACTTCCCAGTTCATTTGTATAGTGAAGGAGTCTACGATAGTTGGAACACCTAGTCCTAAGTAGCTTTCATTACCTATCGTATGGATTAAGAGTATAAAGAGTAGCGCTCCTATAAAAGGTCTTAGGGGAGGGTAGGTGATAGTTGTGGTAAATAGCTTTCCCCATTTTTGTAAAAACAGGATGAATAGATAAGCTGTTAGACCAAATACTACTCCTATTACTCCACATTTCAGTAACGTAGTTATAGTATGTGAGATAGGTATATCTACAGTGTATATGGTATGATGTATTCCCCAAGCGATACAAGTGTAATGACTTATATAAGCTGTCAGAATAACAGGTAATAGACTATTAAGTTTAAAATTTCTTAGGAGCATTAATTCGAATGCAAAGAAAATACCTGCTATTGGAGTTCCAAACACAGAGGCAAATCCAGCACTAACTCCCATCAGAAGAATAGTCTTTCTAGCTTCAGCACCTAGATGTAAGTATTTATTAAGTTGATCTGCTATAGTACCTCCCATTTGTACAGCAGTACCTTCACGACCAGCAGATCCTCCAAATAGATGAGTAACCCAAGTTCCTAATAGAACTAAAGGGAACATTCTAAATGGTATTGTCTTAGAAGGAGTGTGGTATTCTGATATGATTAGGTTATTCCCTTGATTAGCTTCTTTGCCATAGTAGTGATATAATAATCCTATTAAAAAACCACCAAGAGGTAAAACATATAATAAGTAAGTATGAGAGATTCTTAACTCTGTTACTTCTTCTAAGATATAAAGGAATAGGGCAGATATGCTACCTATTATTGTCCCAGAAAGGAGAATAGCAATGAACCATCTTATCAGTAGAGAAAAAGAAATATTTTTTGGATTAAAAGCTTGTTTAAAGCTTGAGAAATTTAAATGCATAGTCTATCATTCAGTTTTACGTTAGTATACTATTATGTTAGACATCATCAGCATTCTATAGAGAAGCGGTTCGAGGCAGACATCATTGCCTATGATTTATAAGTCAAAGGTATAAAAAAAGTCCGAGTTGAATAACTCGAACCTATTTTATTTTGTGTGTTTCTATTAAATATCGTCAAAACTAACATCAGTAAATGAACTTACCTCATTCTCTGACTGATATTCTTTTTTGAAATCTTTTTGATGTCTCTCAGAAATAACTTCTTCTCCCTTGTGATCTACTACGAATTGAGTCATCTCATCTAATATCTCTCTAAAAGCACCGAAATCCTCTTTGTATAAATAGATTTTGTGTTTTTTAAAGTGAAAAGATCCATCTTCTTCCGTGAACTTTTTACTCTCAGTAATTGTTATGTAATAGTCATCTGCCTTTGTAGATCTAACATCAAAGAAATAAGTTCTTCTACCCGCTCTTAGTACTTTTGAAAAAATTTCTTCTTTTTCTAACATTTCGTTATCTCTCATAATTCCTTCTTATCAATTAATTGATTTGTTCATATAGCATTCAAAAGTCTAAAAAAAAACTTAATAAACCAACTATTTATAATAATTCTTTTTCATTTAATTGTTTTTGGTATAACTCTCTATAGTATCCTTCAGTATGAATAAGTTCGTTGTGTGTACCCTGTTCTACGATTTGACCGTGGTCTAGTACGATTATTTGGTCTGCATTCTTAGCAGAAGAAACTCTGTGTGTGACAATTAGTGTCGTGATTTCTTTGCTGTGTTCTTCTAGATTTTGCAATATTTTCTCTTCAGTTTCTGTATCTACAGCAGATAATGCATCGTCTAAAATTAGAATAGGAGCATCCTTTATCAGTGCTCTAGCGATAGAAACACGTTGTTTCTGACCTCCGGATAGCGTAAGCCCTCTTTCTCCTAGCGTAGTGTTATATCCCTCATTGAATTGAGTGATATTATCGTGTACAACAGCCTTTTTAGCTACTTCGATGATTTCTTCTTCAGTAGCATCTTCTTTACCAAATCTAATATTGTTACTGATGGTATCAGAGAATAAGAAAGCATCTTGAGGTACTACAGCGATACTGTTTCTCAGATCCTTTAGATTACAGTCTTTGATAGGTGTGTTATCTATATAGATATTTCCGCTAGTGACATCGTACATTCTACTGATTAGCGTAAGTAGAGTAGACTTACCAGACCCCGTTTTACCTAATATAGCAAGTGTCTTTCCTTTTTCTAAAGTAAAAGAGACGTCTTTTAGAGCCTGTATACCTGTATCTTCATAAGTGTATGACACTTTGTCAAAGGTGATATTCCCTTCTACGTTAGTTGGGTTAGGATTCGTATTGTATATCTCAGGTTGTTCGTTTAAGAATTCATTGATACGCTTCTGAGAAGCTTCTGCTTCTTGGATCATTGAAGATACCCAGCCAATAGAAGCAATAGGCCATGTCAGCATATTAATGTACAGGATAAACTGAGCGATAATACCGATGTCTGGTATACTACCATTGAAGAACATTAAGGCTCCGACAGCGATCACTACTAAGTTACTTAACCCGATTAAGAAGATCATCAGAGGAGCTATTAAAGCACTAGACTTCGCTAAGTTTAAGTACTTGTCTTTACTCTCTTGTGTTAGTGTTCTAAACTCGTCTTGCTTTTCTTGTTCTATAGAATAAGCTTTGATTACTCTTATTCCAGAGAACATCTCTTGTGAGAAAGTAGTTAGTTTAGATAGATTAGCTTGGAAGATAGAACTTCTCTCATTGATCTGTTTACTTAATTTGTAGATAAAATATCCTAGCAATGGAAGTGGTACTAACGAATACAGGGTTAACTGTGGAGAGATTAAGTACATCTGTGTCAGTACTACAGCAAAACGGATTAATGTATTGATAGAGTACATTACAGCAGGTCCCACATACTGTCTTACCTTACCGACATCTTCACTGATGCGGTTCATTAAGTCTCCAGTTCTATTTCTTTTATAGAAACTCTGAGATAGCACCTCATAATGTTTAAAGACATCATTCTTTAAGTCAAACTCGATATGACGTGACATCACGATCAGTGTTTGTCTCATTAAGAAGGTTAGGAATCCTGCTATTAATGTAGTGATTAGTATCCACAGAATATTATTTAGTAGGATAGAGGTCACTTCCTCTTTGTCGAAGACAGTCATCTGTTCTAATGTACGGATAGAGTCCCCGACTAGTTTAGGGGTGTATAATGTAAATATCTGTGCTACTATAGTAATAATAACACCTATTAAGAAACGATATTTATATTTATAGAAATACTTATTTAATTGACTTAATGCGCTCATACTTGGGATAAATGCTATATAGAAGCATTTTTAATAATTGATAAAACTAGGCAAAAAAAGCTTGTCTAGCTTTGCAAAGATAAAGGATTATTAGAGATCCTAAATTTTAGAGTTTTAAATAAATTATTAAAATTCAAGTTAAATTATATAGTTCTATTAAATTTCTGATTTGATTAAAAGTATATTTTTATACCTTTGCCCTCGTTATACAAACAACATATAATTTATTTTTTTTAAAGTTCTTAAGTAGCATGTTAAACAGAAGACACATTCGTATAAAGGTTATGCAAACGCTTTATGCAATGCAACAAAGTAATTCTGAACAAATTCAGTCAGGAGAAAAGTTTCTAATCAATAGTATAGAGAATATACAAGACCTATACTTATTAATGATTACTACCTTAGTAGAGATTAGAAAAAAAGAAGTCGAGTATATCTCCTTAGCACAAAAAAAACATTTAGCTACTGCCGCAGAACGAAACCCAAGCAAGCGTTTTATCGAGAACAGAGTTCTAGACCTATTAGAAAGCTCTACTTCTATATCGAATAAGATAGAGGAGAAGAAGATAACTACATGGCAAGTACACGATAACTATATCCAAATGTTATTGGACGAAGTGAAAGAGAGTACTTTCTTTAAAGCTTATATGGCTAAGAGTGAAGTAACTTTTGAAGACGATCGTCAGTTCGTATGTGACATCTTTACAGAAGTTATCGCTCCTAATGAGAAAATCTATGAGTTCTTAGAAGATAGTAAGTTAACTTGGTTAGACGATATTCCTGTGGTGAATACCATGATCCAAAAACAACTTCGCAAGTTAAAAGAAAGAGATGTACAGTTCATCGTACCTAAGGTTTATAAAGATTCTGAAGACCAAGAGTTTGCAGTTAATCTTTATAGAAAGACGATTTTGAACTTTGCAGAGTTAACAAAAGAGTTTGAAGATAAAACACCTAATTGGGACCCTGAGCGTATTGCAGAATTAGACACGATTATCTTGAGAATGGCTATCTGTGAATTCTTAAAATTCAGCTCTATTCCAGTAAAAGTGACAATTAATGAATATTTAGAGATTGCAAAAGAGTATTCTACAGCAAAAAGTAGTATTTTTATCAATGGAGTATTAGATAATATTTCTAAAGTTTATAACGAGGAGAATAGACTTAATAAAATCGGTAAAGGATTGCTATAACCTTTCTAAACTAAGTAAAGAACTATGAGAAAAATTTTATTATTAACATTAGGGTTAGCTTTTACAGTAGTTTCTTGTAAAGAGAACAATGCTGCTTCTAGCTTGATTGACAGAGAGAATGCAGCTAAAGTAGAAGGTACTAGAACTAATGGAGAGTATCCTGAGATTGTTTTTGACAGAACAGTACATGATTTCGGTAATATTGCAAATAATGAATCTGTAACTACTGAGATCGAATTAAAGAATACAGGTAAGGCTGATTTAGTTATTATTAATGCTACAGCATCTTGTGGATGTACAGTTCCAGAATATCAAAAAACACCTATTAAGCCAGGAGAAACTTCAAAATTAACTGTTAAGTTTCAAACAGGGGCAGAAGGACAACAACAAAAAACAGTAACTTTGGTTACGAATACAAAAAAAGGAAATGAGACACTTACGATTAAAGCTAACGTAGGTCTTCGTAGTAATTAATAATCTATAAATAATACCAAATGGAAAATTTACAACAATTTTTACCTATAGTTTTAATGTTTGTGGTAATCTATTTCTTAATGATTCGCCCACAACAAAAGAAAATGAAACAAGAGAAAGCTTATGAAGCTAGTATTAAAGTAGGTGATCGTATTGTTACTAAGTCTGGAATTCACGGTAGAATCAATGAGTTACACGAAACTACAGTAATTATCGAGACGATGGCTGGTAAGCTACAAATGGAGCGCTCTGCGATCTCTATGGAAATGAGTCAAAAATTAAATGAGAAGAAGTAATTCTCATTGCACTATAAAAAAAGCGTTATCAATATATTGATAACGCTTTTTTTATGTCTTTTTTTAGATGAAAATTACTTCTTAATCTTTTCGAAATAAGTAATCAAGTCTATCAACCTAGAAGAATAACCGATTTCGTTGTCATACCATCCTACTACTTTTACCATTTTGTCTAAGACAGAAGTGAGTTGAGAGTCGAATAGACACGAGTTTGTATTCCCTAAGATATCTACAGAGACTATAGGATCTGTAGTATAGGCTAAGATTCCTTTTAACTCTCCTTCTGCTGCTTTTTTGAATGCAGCATTGATTTCCTCTATTTCTACTTTTCTTTTGACGATACAGGTTATGTCTGTCAATGATCCATCCGGTACAGGTACGCGTATACCACCCCCACCAATATTGCCTTCGTATTCAGGAAATATTTTAGTCAGTGCCTTCGCTGCTCCTGTAGTAGTAGGGACTATAGACTGAGCAGCCCCTCTAGCTCTTCTCAGATCTTTATGAGGTTGATCATGTAGACTCTGGTCAGTAGTATAAGAGTGTACTGTAGTGATATAAGCATGTTCTATACCACATAGTTCTTTAATTACTTTGACCATAGGAGCAGCATTGTTAGTCGTACAGCTCGCATTAGATATGATAAGTTCCTCTCCTGTCAAGATATTGTGATTTACACCGAGTACGATAGTCTTGATAACATTGTCTTCTGGTGGTACAGATAAGATGACACGTTTAGCTCCTTGCTGGATATGTTGCTCTAATAGGGGATAGGTTTTTCTACGTCCAGTAGCTTCTATGACATAGTCTATATCTAACGTTTTCCAGTCTAGACCAGATATCTCACTTTCTCTAAAGAATGCTATTTTCTTACCAGCTACGATGATATGGTCCTTGTCATAACTTACATCTTTATTCAGTATACCATGTATACTGTCATATTTTAGTAGATGTGACATAGTCTGCGTATCAGCCAGATCATTTATAGCGACTACCTCTATGGTAGGATGATCTAAAAGGAGTTTAAAAAGGTTGCGGCCTATACGACCAAAACCATTTATTGCTATTTTTATTTTACTCATAAGTGTAAAAAGAAGAAGGTCGCGAAGAACGCGACCTTATTTATATTATAAAAGGTGTTTTTGCGCTCGGTAAGATGAGCGAACTAAGGCACCACTTTCTACGTGTCTGAATCCTAATTCTAGCCCTATCTTTTCGTATTTCTCGAATTGCTCAGGAGTGATAAACTCCTTCACAGGTAAGTGCTTTTTACTAGGCTGTAGATACTGTCCGATAGTTAATACGTCAAGGTTAACAGCTCTTAGATCATGCATAGTTTGGATTACTTCTTCTTCCGTTTCTCCTAGTCCTAGCATGATACCAGATTTAGTTCTATTCACTCCTTTTTCTTTTAAGTATCTCAGTACTTCTAGGCTTCGATCATATTTAGCCTGAATACGTACCTCACGAGTCAGTCTTCTAACCGTCTCCATATTGTGAGAGACAATCTCTGGAGCTACTTCTATGATTCTATCTATATTTCTCTCTATTCCTTGGAAGTCTGGTATCAGGGTTTCCATTGTAGTACCAGGGCTGATTCTTCTCACTGCTTGTACAGTTTCTGCCCAGATAATAGATCCTCCATCTTTAATGTCATCTCTATCCACACTAGTGATTACAGCGTGTTTGATAGACATTAATTTGATCGAGCGCGCTACTTTCTCTGGTTCATCCCAGTCCACCGTCTCAGGACGTCCTGTCTTTACACCACAGAATCCACAAGAACGCGTACAGATATTTCCTAATATCATAAATGTAGCAGTTCCTTCTCCCCAGCATTCTCCCATATTAGGACAACTACCTGAAGTACAGATTGTGTTCAGTTTATATTTATCTACTAAACCTCTAAGTTCAGTGTACTTCTTTCCAGTGGGAAGTTTTACACGAAGCCACTTTGGTTTAGCTTTAGGTTCTATATTTGAGTCTAAGATTGTATCCATAGTATGAGTTTATGAAAGTACAAATATACTTAATCTTAAGAGTTATACATTATTAATATATGCTAAAAGTTATCATGTTGTCACTGATTCATAATCTGTGACTTTACACTAGTGTATTTCTGTTCGCTATGTCCTTCTGTGTATGTGAAGAATCCCACCGTACACATTTGTTCTCATTGTCTTTCTCAGCTTTCGAAGAATCCATCCTACACATCCGCTCTTATTGTCCTTCTGAGTCTGCGAAGAACCCCATCCGATACATCTGATCCCGATGTCATTTGGCTTGCACTTTCTAGGGGTTTGCTAGGAGTATCCTTGGGGTTTGCTTGCCTAGAAGGCCATTTTGTCGAAGGAATGTGCAAGAATACCCCTAGCAATGTGCTAGTATAGTAAGACGAAATAGAAAAATTAGCTAGTGAGGGCTATAAGGTGATGATGAGTATTTACTAACAGTAGTTTTATTGGCGAAAATAACAAACTTTAAGACAAAAAAAATAAAAGTAGTGTTTGTATAATTTTGGCTGTTATTCCTTTGAAAAATAACAAGACAGGCTAGAATATGATAGCCGTAGAGTTTCTTTATTTTTTAAACAGTCTACGAAAAGGTTAGGAGATATTTTTTGGATTGATAAAAAAAGTAATGTTTTTTTGTATTAAGAGCAAGGAGTTTAAGGAACAATTCTATTTTATTGTTAAATGTGAATTATTTAAAATAAAAAGTTTATTGCTGATGTAAATTTAGTTATTTTTAAAAAATGCAGTATAAATTTGTGTAAAATGCGGAGAAAATATATATTCGCTATTATTTATTTTACAACATAATGGAAGATCAAATTAGAGAGACACCTGCAGACAAGTGGATTGCAAAACCCATGAGTAGATTCATGAGCAAATCTACATCTGGTGGGGTAGTATTATTTTTAGCTGCTGTATTTGCTATTTTTATGGCAAATTCACAATGGGCAGATGCTTACATGAGTTTTTGGGATGATAACCATATTGGGTTTTCATTAAATGATATGACTTTAAACCACTCTTTAAAACATTGGGTGAATGATGGTCTGATGGCTATTTTCTTCTTTGTGGTTGGTTTAGAATTAAAACGTGAGTTAACTACTGGAGAATTATCATCACCTAAGAAGGCGATGTTACCTATTATCGCTGCTATCGGTGGTATGGCTGTACCAGCTCTAGTATATATTGTGTTTAACGGAGGTACTGATGCAGCACATGGATGGGGAATCCCGATGGCTACAGATATTGCCTTTGCATTAGGAGTATTATATTTATTAGGTGATAAAGTGCCTACTTCGTTAAAAGTGTTTTTGACAGCGTTAGCGATTGCAGATGATTTAGGAGCAGTATTAGTTATCGCAATGTTCTATACAAGTGATTTATCTTTAGCTAATCTAGGTATGGGATTAGGATTCTTCGGATTATTAGTAATCAGTAATCTAGTGGGAATTAGAAACACGATATACTACGCGATCATCGGTATCGGTGGAGTGTGGTTATGCTTCTTATTATCAGGAGTACACGCTACTATCGCAGCAGTATTAGCGGCATTCGCTATACCGAGTACAGCGAGAGTACACGAGTCATACTTCGTAGCAAAATTAAACAAGTTAAGAGACCGTTTCAGTAAAATAGATCCAGACGATAAGATTCCTAATCTTACAGGAGATCAGATGGAATGTGTCCATGATATTAAAGATTTGGCTACAGATGCGTTACCAGCATCTATTCGTTTAGAGCACAGCATGCATAATTTCGTAGCATTCTTTGTGATGCCTGTGTTTGCGTTAGCTAATGCAGCTATTCCGATTAGTATCGGAGATGGTGGATTAAGTGCTGTGACATTAGGAGTAGCATTCGGTTTATTAGTAGGAAAAGTGTTAGGAGTATCAGGACTAACAGCGTTATTAATCAAACTTAAAGTAGTAGCAATGCCTAAGGGGATGACGTATCTTAATTTATTAGGATTAGGATTCTTAGCTGCTATTGGGTTCACGATGTCGTTATTCGTTACTGAATTAGCATTTGATATCAATCTGCATCCAGAGTTCCCAGATCAAGCAAAATTAGGTATTCTAATTGCTTCAGGACTTGGTGGTATCATAGGATATGTACTACTATTTATGTGTGGTAAGAAAACGGGAGTTCAAGAAGAAGCCTAGTGATGATACTATAAAGATATATGGCTCTGTAAATTTAGTTTTACAGAGCTTTTTTTATTAATTAAAATGTAGTAGATGGTACTTAACAAATACTATATTTGCAACTTAATTCAAAACAGATATACAGAGTTACATGATTACAGTTAACGATATTTCAGTTCAGTTTGGTGGTACTACTTTATTTAGTGGTGTCAATTTTTCAATCAATGAAAACGACAAGATTGCCTTAATGGGAAAAAATGGGGCAGGAAAATCTACTTTATTAAAGATAGTAGCAGGAGCGAATAAACCTTCTACAGGGAATATCTCAGCACCAAAAGATGCTGTTATTGCTTATCTTCCACAGCATTTATTGACTGAAGATAACTGTACTGTAATGGAAGAAGCGTCTAAGGCGTATGCAAGTATCTTCTCTATGAAGAAAGAGATAGATGATATCAATGAGCAACTGACAGTGCGTACTGACTATGAGAGTGATGCTTATATGAAGCTAATCGAGCGTGTATCTGAGTTAAGTGAGAAGTTCTATTCTATCGAAGAGGTGAACTATGAGGCAGAGGTAGAGAAGATATTAAAAGGATTAGGTTTTACTAGAGAAGACTTTAATAGACCTACATCAGAGTTTAGTGGTGGATGGAGAATGCGTATCGAGTTGGCAAAAATCTTATTACAAAAACCAGATTTGATTTTATTAGATGAGCCTACGAACCATATGGATATCGAAAGTATCGAGTGGTTAGAAGACTTCTTAATCAACCAAGCTAAGGCGGTGATGGTTATCTCTCACGACCGTGCATTCGTAGATAATATTACCAATCGTACGATTGAAGTAACGATGGGTAAAATCTATGATTATAAAGCGAAGTATTCTGATTACTTAGTATTGCGTCAAGATAGACGTGCTCATCAGCTAAAAGCGTATGAGGAGCAACAAAAGATGATCGCAGAGACAACAGAGTTTATTGAACGTTTTAAAGGAACGTATTCTAAGACTTTACAAGTACAGTCTCGTGTAAAGATGCTTGAGAAACTTGAAATCATCGAAGTGGACGAAATTGATAATTCTGCACTTCGTTTGAAGTTTCCACCAGCAGCACGTTCAGGACAGTATCCTGTGGTAGTAAAAGAGATGTCAAAGTCTTATGGAGATCACGTTGTATTTAAAGATGCAAATATTGTAATAGAGAGAGGCCAGAAGGTTTCGTTTGTAGGAAAGAATGGTGAGGGTAAATCTACTATGATTAAAGCGATCATGAAAGAAATAGATTTTCAAGGTGAAGCTGAGATTGGACATAATGTACAGATTGGTTACTTCGCACAGAATCAAGCTTCTTTATTAGATGAAGATTTGACTATTTTCGAAACAGTAGATAGAATAGCAGAAGGAGATATCAGAACACAGATAAAAAATATCTTAGGAGCATTTATGTTCTCTGGTGATGATATTCATAAAAAAGTAAAAGTGTTATCAGGAGGAGAGAAAACTCGTTTAGCGATGGTGAAACTTCTGTTAGAACCTTATAATGTATTGATTCTGGATGAGCCAACGAACCACTTAGATATGAAAACGAAAGATATCATTAAAGAAGCTTTGCGCGACTTCGAAGGAACCGTGATTTTAGTGTCTCACGACCGTGATTTCTTAGATGGTCTTGCAGAGAAGGTATTTGAGTTTGGAAATAAACGAGTGAAAGAACACTTCGAAGATATCAAAGGATTCTTAGCACATAAGAAAATGGAGAACTTAAGAGAAATCGAAAAATAAAATCGTAAAAGAGCAGTCAGTAAGGATTGCTCTTTTTTTTGTACTCTAAAGTTTAGTTTGTGGATATTGATAGAGTGGCATATGTTTTGAGTTTTATTATTTTGATAAAATAGTTGTATTCTACATAGATACATAGTTTTAGATATAAGTAATGGGTTGATTACTACAGTGATGAGGTCAGTATTTTATATAGGGTCTCTGATGCAGATGTTTTATTCAATAAATAAGACTGCTATATAGTGTACAGCTTATTGCTAAAAAGAGCGTTTAATCATTTTTAATTGTATTAAAAAAGTTTAAATTTATAGGTAATTTTACGTAAAATATAATATTAGGAGTATAGTCTCTATATTTGCAATATATAAATAGAAAGTATGTTCATGAAGCGATTAGATTTAAGGGATTATTTCTCTGTAGTAGGAGGAGTATTATTCTTTATAGGTATGTCTAGTTCTGTGTATGCACAGGAGAGTCTGTCATTTACAGATGCGTATAATAAGATGTATCAAGATAATAGTCTTATTAAGGCAGTAGAGAAACAGGAAGAAGTACACCATTATAAATGGCAAGCTACTAAGGGGCTACGCTATCCTTCTGTGCGTGCTTTCGGAGGAGGACTATATCTTAGCAAATCGTTAGGAGTAGATCTAAATGGGTTGAAAAATGGAATAGGAGATTTTATTCATTTACCTAATCCAGATGTCTTAGGTAACTGGTCTAAGTCATTTAATAAAAAAGATATGGTTTTCGGTGGTTTTATGGCTACTTGGCCTCTTTATACAGGAGGAAAGATTAACGCAGCTATAAAGGCACATGAGATAGAGAGTAAAATAGGAGAGAAAGATTTAGAAAAAACGAAGAATAAGTTAATCACTGAATTAGCACAACGTTATTATTCAGTGAAGTTAGCTGAAGAAGCTGTGGCTGTAAGAAGAACAGTCTTAGAGGGGATGAATAAACATCTACACGATGCGACTAAGCTAGAGGAACACGGTATGATAGCAGCTGTAGAAAAGATGAGTGCTGATGTGGCTGTATCAGAAGCTAATAGACAGCTAGATGGAGCGCTAAAAGATGCTAAATTAGCAAGGTTAGCCTTAGCAAATACATTAGAAGTAGATGAAGTTACAGCTACGTTAGATAGTGATTTCTTTTCGATACCTCAGTTAGAGAACGTTGACTTCTTTCAAGGTTCTGCTGTAGAAAATTATCCAGAACTACAAAAATTAGTATTGCAAAAAGAGCTAGCTGATCAAGGGGTAAAAGTAAAGCAATCTGCTAATTATCCAACAGTATTTGGATTCGGACAAACAATATTAGCACATAATAACCCTATCTTAATAGGAGAGAAAGATAGTAAGCCGTGGGTAGTAGGGATAGGTGTTAGTTATACGTTATTCGAAGGATTTAAAAACAAGAATGAGATTAAAGCTGCTAAAGCAACTAGAGAAAGCGTAGAATTATTCGAAACAAAAGCGAAGAGTGATGTGAAGATGCTAGTAGCTAAGCTGTATCAAGATATTCAAAAACAAGAAGATCAGATTAAGAATCTTAATGTACAAGAGAAATTAGCAGTGGAGTATCTACGTGTTAGAACTAAAGCATTCTCAGAAGGTTTTGCAACATCAACAGAGGTAGTGGATGCTGAGATGAATTTGTCAGGAGTAAGATTAATGAAACTACAAGCCAATTATAATTATGCTATAGGGGTGGCATCCCTTTTCGAAGTAGCAGGATTAAGTTATGATTTTTTACAATACACAAAATAATATAAGCTTTAAAAGATGAAAAATAAAGTTGTAAGTGCAATGGTTGCTATCGTTATAGTGCTTTTAATTTTAATTATATCACTATGGTATATGAGTGCACCATCAGAATCCTATATTCAAGGACAGGTAGATGCTACACAGATTAATGTGGCTTCTAAGATACCTGGACGTGTAGAAGATATTTTAGTAAAGGAGGGACAACAAGTTAAAGCTGGGGAGTTATTATTAAAAATAAGCACTCCTGAGATAGATGCTAAACTACTACAGGCGGAATCAGCTAAACAGGCTGCACAAGCTATGGATGCTAAAGCTAATAAAGGAGCAAGAGGTGAAGAAGTCTCTGCGACTTATAATATGTGGCAACAAGCAAAAGCTGGAGCAGAGTTAGCAGAGAAGACTTATAATCGTGTAGAGAATTTATATAAAGAGAAAGTAGTACCAGCTCAAAAAAGAGATGAGGCATATACACAGTTTAAGGCTTCACAAGAAGTAGAGAAAGCGGCTTATGCTAAGTATCAAATGGTACAAAAAGGAGCTCGTGTAGAGGATAAAGCTGCAG
This sequence comes from Myroides sp. ZB35, assembly GCF_001865835.1. Classification (NCBI taxonomy): domain Bacteria; kingdom Pseudomonadati; phylum Bacteroidota; class Flavobacteriia; order Flavobacteriales; family Flavobacteriaceae; genus Myroides; species Myroides sp. ZB35. The sequence continues at coordinate 2,201,641 of NZ_CP017769.1, forward strand.
CATTAGCTATGGTAGGACAAGCACAAGGTGCTGTAAATGAAGTAATGTCTCTGAAAGGGGAAGGTGATGTAAAAGCTCCACAACAAGGAGAAGTATTGACTATCATGCCTAATAAAGGGGAAATAGTGAATTCTGGTTATCCTGTGGTCAATCTAGTAGATTTGTCAGATGTATGGGTATATTTCAATATCAAAGAAAATCTAATGCCTAAGTTTAAGATGGCAAGTAAGTTTATGGCTAAGTTTCCTGCTTTAGGGGATGAGATGGTAGAGCTAGAAGTACAGTATATCGCTGCTCAAGGAGACTATGCTACATGGACGGCTACGAAAACAAAAGGTGATTTTGATATGAAGACATTCTTAATTAAAGCTTACCCAACTAAGAAGGTAGAAGGTCTTAGACCAGGTATGAGTGCTTTAGTATTAGAAAGTAGTTTGAAATAAAGGGTGTAATGACTAAAACAGGTTTTTTATCTATATTTATTAGTGAATGTAAAAGGATGTTTACATCACCGCGGTTGCTTGTCTTGATGATAGGCGTGCCTGTGATGCTATTCTATTTTTATTCGTCACTGCTGAGTCAGGGGATTTCACGAGATCTCCCTGTTACGTTACTAGATTTAGATAAAAGTAAATTGTCTCGTCAGTTAGGACGTATGATCGATGCTACAGCTAGTATGGACATTGCTTATGAAGTAAGTGATGAGCTAGAAGGTCAACAGACAATTAGAAGAGGAGATTCGTTTGCTCTAATTATAATACCAAAGAATTTTCAGAAAAATGCTCAGAAAGGTGTTTATACTAATGTAGTGTGTTACTACAATGGGCAGTATTTACTACCGGCAGGATTAATACAAAGAGATTTCCAGATGGTAGCAGGTAATCTAGCTGCAGGGGCAAAGATCATGAGTTTACAACAGAGTGGACTGATGGCAGAACAGGCTGTGGCTACTGTAGTGCCTACAGGTACTAATAGCCATGTGCTGTATAATCCTTATACAAGTTATGGGTATTATCTGACACTTGCTTTTATGCCAATGTCATTTCAGATTATTATTATGGTCATCTCTATCTATGTTTTTGGATCTGTGTTGAGATATAATAAAGGGAAACAATTATTAGAACAGAGTAATGATAAAGTATTCGTAGCTGTGATAAGTAGAATATTACCTTATACGTTACTGTTCTGTTTAATGGGGTTCATGATGAATAGTTTACTTTATTACCGAATTGGAGTTCCTTTTAAAGGAAATATCTTCGTTATAAATTTATTCTTTTGTTCTTTCGTAGTGGTATGTCAGAGTATGGCTTTCTTTATGGCTTCTATTATGTCTAGCCTTAGAACAGCATTGACTATAGGAGGGTCTTATGCAGCTCTAGCCTTTTCTTTTGCAGGATATACGTTTCCTCCAGAAGGGATGAGTGCATTCATAAGAGGGTTTAATTATATTTTTCCATTCCACTCTTATATGCGTTTTACAGTTGATTATGCTATTAAAGGATTTCAATATAATAATACACAACAGAATTACATCATAACGCTAGCTATATTTGTATGCGTAGGATTGTTGTGTATTCCGTTGTACTATAAAAAATTGAAGAAAGGAGGATACGATGTTTAAAGGTCTAATAGCTAACTTCGCTTTAATTACAGAAGCGTGTAAACGAGAGTTTAAACTAATCTTTTCGGATTCGGCTGTAGTGATGTCCTATATGCTATCTTTTATGTTAGTAGGATTCTTCTATTCTTATGTCTACTCACATGAGAACTTTGATGACTTACCTGTAGCAATTGTAGATCACGATCAGGCTAAGTTAGGGCAGCAGGTTAGTAGAATGATAGATGCTACACATCAGTTAAAGGTAGTATATCATACAAGTGATTTTGATGCAGCTAAGGAAGTATATGATAAAGGTGAAATTAGAGGTATTATAATGATACCAAAAGATTTTACTCGTGATATGCAAAAGGGAGAAGTCCCTTCTATCTCAGTATATGCAGATGCGTCTTATATGCTCTATTATAAGCAAACTATAGGAGCTGTGATGGTCTCTATGGGAACGTTCAATGCGCAAGTAGAAGTGAACAAGGCAATGGCTAAAAGCACACCAATGGATCAGGCTATTGCTACTAGACGTCCATTTAATGTCACAGCTGTACCTCTTTATAATATTAATGTTGGATATGCTACATTCGTTATCCCAGTAGTGTTTATTATTGCATTACAGACATTACAGTTAACAGGTATGGGGATTATGGGGGGGACACTTCGTCAGAATGGGATGTTTGCTCAGGTCTTTTCTTATGCTGAAAAAAGACGTTTTAGCAATGTCTTTTTAACTTTAGGAAGAGCCTTGACTTATTTGATTATATCAATGATATTACTTTTAGTAGGAGTGCTTATTATCATGCATGTTTATAATTTGCCCCAACGAGGAAATATATTTGAGATTATGATCTTTTTGATTCCTGTTATCTTGTCTATTACCTTTATGGGAATGACTTTAGTAAACTTCTTTAAGAGAAGAGAAGAGGCAATTATGAGTGTTACAGTATTCTCTATTCCAGCTCTAATGCTTAGTGGTACTTCATGGCCTACAATAGCCTTTCCTGCTTGGATAAAAGGTGTTTCTGTATTGGTACCAAGTACGTTAGGAGTAAAAGGATTTATATCTCTTACACAGTTCGGAGCATCACTGACAGAAATTAGCGATGTCTTTATTAAAATGTGGGGTATTTGTATTTTTTATTTTATCTTTGCGGTCTGGACCAACAGAAGGTTAAGACAAACGAAAACAACTAATTCAATATAGCTTTAGAGCTAATAAAATTAAAAAAGCAGAAGTATTTACTTCTGCTTTTTTTGTTCAGATATAAAGGGAAAATTTAATTCTTAATAGATAGTTTGTATATGCCTGATTCATTTTTGTCATTATCAGGATCTTCACATAGTAAGAACTCTAAGTTTTTTCCTTCTTGACTATATAAGGTTAATCCTTCGAATTTATGTGTGTTACTTATGGTTAGTGTCTTTTCTACTTTTAGTTTTTTGGTATCTATACGGCCTAGTATAGTTCCTTTTATTTCTCCATCAGCATAGGTTGATTGACCATCTTCTGCAGCAGCTAAGAAGTATATCTTGTCTTCTACTTTAATAGCGTCTGTAAAGCTAGTCTGTACTTTATTAAGTTTTGGTAATTTCATAGGAGTATAAGTGATTTGAAAATCATTTAGAATGTTGTTACCCTTTACAACGAATACTCCATTAGCACCTTTAGGTCCATTTCCTCGATTAAAAAAATACCATAGATCATTGTCAAAAATTACCCCTTCTATATTAAAGTCAGCATCACTTAGATTAGCAAAACTCTTCATAGAATCATATAGTATGTCTAGTTCGTTTTCTGAAAGGACTTCGTGTGTCAGTCCGTTTACTTCTACTAAGTTTATTCTATTCGGTTTAGAGCCAGAACCAAAAATATAGTAGTTTAACCCATCTGTAGTGATTGCTTCATAATCAGGTTTAATAGCTTTCTCTATATTCTCTTGACTTAGATTATCACTTGATAAAGACGTTTTATAAAGATGATTATTCTGTAAACTATAGTGATAGAAGTAAGTAGAATTGTCAGAAATGATATGGAGTTGGTTGTCATCATACACTAAGCCAGATGCAGCTCCAATGCCTAATATCTGGAAAAGTAGTTCTAGTGCAATTTGTTTCATAGAATAAATGTTATGTAAAAGCGGAGTAAATTAAAATAAAATAGTAATTTAAGCTTAAAAATTTCTGAGAATGAATATAGAAGAAAAATATAGAATAGACAATAAAGTTGAGCTAGAAAAATTATCAACTGTACCAGATTTAAATCTATCTATGACCAAGGCATTTCGAAAAGTGGAAAAACTGAGTCGTAACTTAGGTAAATTTCAGGATGTGATGTATGCTCATAATCGTTATAGTGTACTTATCTGTATACAAGGAATGGATACAGCTGGGAAGGACAGTTTAATTAGAGAAGTTTTTAAGGCTTTTAACGCTAGAGGGGTAGTGGTGCAAAGTTTTAAGAAACCTACGTCTTATGAACTAGAGCATGATTATATCTGGAGGCATTATGTGACCTTGCCTGAGAGAGGAAAGTTTACTGTGTTTAATCGTAGTCATTATGAGAATGTATTGATTTCTAGAGTTCACCCACAAGTAGTTTTAAATGAAAGAATACCTGGTATTAATAAAGCAGAAGATATAACAGATGAGTTTTGGGACAAACGTTACGAAGAGATTAATAACTTTGAGAAACATATCAGTAATAATGGAGTAATAGTCTTGAAGTTCTTTTTGCACCTAAGTAAGAAGGAGCAGAAGAAAAGAATATTACGTCGATTAGAAAAAGAGAAACACAATTGGAAGTTTGAACCTAGTGATATTAAAGAAAGAGAGTACTGGGATGACTATCAAAAGTATTATGAAGAGGCTATTAATAGGACTTCTACAGCAGAATGTCCATGGTATGTATTACCTGCTGATGATAAGGCTTATTGTCGTTATGTGTTTGCTAAAATACTAGAAGAAGTATTTAGTAAATATGACGATATCAAATTGCCTAAACTAGACCCTGAGATTCAAAAGGATCTGGATATGTATATTGAGAAATTAAAGAATGAAGAGTAAGATAATGATAAAGCCAATTCAATTATTGAATTGGCTTTATTGTTCAGTTATGTTTCTATTTCTATTTCTTTTTGCTTTTCTTTTTTAAAGAAAATCCGTAGGCTACACGGACAGCAAGTTGATCAGTGTTATAATCATTGTAATTTTCATAACGAAGACTTACATCTACATAGCGATTAGCAAAACCAATAGAGGGTGACCAAATAAAGGTATTTCCCATTCCTGAGTGCGTACCAATACCTACTCCTAATTCTCCCATAGCATAGATGTTTTTGTTTAAAAACTGTTTAAATCCTGCTTTTATTGGAACTAATCCTAAATCTCCTTCATCTCCATTAAATAAATGAGTATAACCTGAAGTTAAAGTAAACGAGGTTTTTTGACTAACGTCATATTGGATTCTTGCATCTACACCAAGTGCGGCATCATATTTAGAATCTAAAGGCATACCTCCGTTTAGACCAAAACCTACTCTAAATCCCTGAGGGTAATAAGGCTTGTCTTTCTTTTGAGCTGCAGCTGGCATTGCAACTAAAATAGCACTTAGTGCTAACACTGTAAGTGAAATTTTTTTAGTGAGTTTAATCATGAGGATTGTGTCTTTATTTTGTTGTTTGAGAAAAATATACTGCAATAAACTTGCCGTTTGAGAATATGTTTTTGTTTATTCGTGTAATTAAGAGAGTGAGTTTCCGTATACAGTAGTTATATTTGCACAAAATTTTTGTCAATGAATTTATCAGTATACTATAAAGAATTTGGGTATAATATACGTTTAGCTTATCCTATTATATTAGCAATGCTTGGTCATACAATTGTGGGGGTGATTGATAATATTATGGTGGGGAAAATCGGAGCTACAGAATTAGCAGCAGCTTCTTTAGCAAATAGTTTTGTTTTTATAGCAGTGGCTTTAGGTGTCGGATTTTCAACAGCTTTGACTCCATTAGTAGCTCATAGTGATGCAGAAAAAGATGTAGAAGGTGGAAGAAGTATTTTTATTAATGGGCTGGCATTATGTACTATTTTAGGAGTAGTGTTATTTAGTATTATCTTTTTTGCAAAGCCTCTATTAATGCACATGGGGCAGCCAGAGGAGGTAACGATCCTTGCTAAACCATTCTTAGATATTGTAGCTTTATCTTTGATTCCATTAGTAATGTATCAATCTTATAAGCAGTTTGCAGATGGTAAATCACAGACAAAAAATTCTATGTATGCAACGATAATTGCAAACTTAACTAATATAGTATTTAACTATTTGTTGATATATGGTGTGTGGATTTTCCCCGAATTGGGTATGCTAGGGGCAGCTTATGGTACACTTATTTCGCGTATTGTGATGATTATTTATATGCATTTCGCTTTGAAGAGACAAGAGATGTTTAAGTCTTTCTTATCACATATTAAGTTTCATGAAATCAAAAAGGAGATGTTACTGAAAATTACAAAAATTGGAGTTCCTTCAGGAATGATGAGTTTCTTTGAAGTAGCACTTTTTGTTGGAGCAGTATGGTTATCTGGAATGATAGGTACAGAGGCACAGGCCGCTAATCAGATCGCATTGAGTATGTCTTCGATGACTTTTATGTTTGCAAGTGGGCTAAGCGTAGCTGCGATGATTAGAGTAGGGAATCAAAGAGGATTAAAGGATTATGTGAAGTTAAGAGTAGTAGCGAGGTCTATTATCTTAATGGCAGTTATTATTTATACAGGCTTTGCAATTCTTTTTGTTTTATTCCATCAGTATATTCCAATGTTGTTTTTAGATAATAATGACATCGAAAATGCGGTAATGAATCAAGAAGTGATTAAATTAGCAGGCACGTTATTACTTGTAGCGGCAGTATTCCAAATATCAGATTGTATACAAGTAGTAACATTAGGAGCACTTAGAGGACTTCAAGATGTAAATATGCCTATGGGAATTACTTTTGTATCTTATTGGATTATTGGTTTTCCTATATCTATTTACCTTGGATTGTATACTAGTGTAGGAGCAGCTGGGATATGGATAGGTTTATTAGCAGGATTAACTACTGCTGCAATATGTCTATACTGGCGTTTTCATAAATTGTCAAACAGATTAATAAATAATAATTAGAATTAATATGGAGTTACCAAAATTCGTACTAGCTGATAATACTGAGTATCCAGAGGATATTTTTATTATACATTTAGAATTCCCTAGATTTATCATCAACTTAAATACTGATGAGGTAGAGTTCTTAGAAACAATAGAAGAGTCTGAAGAAGCTGAGATAGAAGCTGAGATGGAAGGATTGATCGTAAAAGCTGGTGAGTTTTACGAAAGAGAGATGGAGCGTTACGTAGATGACGAGGAACTAGACGAAGAAGATTAATATAGAACAAGCTAAATAGTTCAATACTATTTAGCTTGTGAGTTAAAATATAGATCTAAGATTTTATGAGCAGCTGCGAAAGGTGATAATTCACTGTTTTGCACTGCTTTTTTGTTTTCAGTAAGCATTGCTTTTATTTCTGGGTGATTGTAGAAGTTCATTAATATGTTTTCGTTTATAGTCTCCATCATCCAATATTGGTTTTGTTCTTGACGTCTGTTGTCGAAATAACCATTTTCTTTGGTCAATGTGGTGTATTGAGTGATGATGTCCCAAATTTCTTTTATTCCTGTGTTTTCAATAGCACTACAGGTACTTACTTTTGGTGTCCATCCAGAAGGCTTCTTAGGGAAAAGATGTAAGGCTCTATTGTAATCAAGTTTAGCCATATGAGCTCTTTTTATATTTTCACCATCTGCTTTATTGATAATAACAGCATCCGCCATTTCCATAATCCCTCTTTTGATTCCCTGAAGTTCATCACCAGCACCAGCTAGATTAAGTAATAAGAAGAAGTCTACCATACTCTGTACCGCAGTTTCGCTTTGTCCAACCCCCACTGTCTCTACTAGTATAGTGTCAAAACCGCAAGCTTCGCATAAGATTATACTTTCTCTTGTTTTTCTAGCTACACCACCCAAGCTGTCTCCAGAAGCTGATGGGCGTATAAAAGCATTCTCTTCTCGGACTAGTTCTTCCATACGTGTCTTATCTCCTAAGATACTTCCCTTAGTGATACTGCTACTAGGATCAATAGCTAATACAGCTACTTTTTTACCCATTTTAGTCAGTAAGAGACCGAAGGCTTCTATGAATGTACTTTTCCCAACTCCAGGTACACCTGTTATACCAATGCGGACAGATTTATTAGCATAAGGAAGACATCCTTGTACTATTTCGTCTGCTTGTGCGTGATGCAGTGGATTTAAACTCTCAATAAGTGTGATACCTTGACTTAAGGCTACTTTATCATTGTTAATGATTCTCTGAATAATTTCAACAGTAGATATCTTCTGTCTGCGTCTAGCTTGAAACTTAGCTATAGCATCTTGATCCGTAGTATTAGGTTGTTCAATACCTTCGTTTTCAGTTAACGCTGATTTATTATAATTATGCTGTGACATTTTTAAGAATCTATTGGGTTGGTGTAATGATAAAAGGTAAAAGTACTAAAAATAGGCATATTTCGAAATTTATTTGAACGGTTAGGACAGTATATGTACAACCTATTATATTTGGGCTTAACGAAAAATGACGTAATGAATACTAAACTTTTTGCACCCAAAACATTAGTAAACAAAATCAATGAACAAACAGTAAATCAAAAAACAGTCTTTCCAATTCTATTAGCAATAAGCTTTGGACACTTATGTAATGATTTTCTACAAGCTATAGTACCAGCGGTCTATCCTCTATTAAAGACTAACTATAACTTAACATTTGCACAAATCGGAATGATCACTTTTTGTTATCAAGTTTCTTCCTCTTTACTTCAACCTTTAGTAGGAACTTATACAGACAAACATCCAAAACCTTATTCACAAATGATTGGTATGATTTGTTCTATGCTTGGAGTGATTTTACTTAGTTACGCCCCTTCTTATGCAATGGTACTATGTGCTGTTATATTAATAGGAATAGGATCTTCTATATTCCATCCAGAGTCATCTAGGGTATCTTATGTAGCTTCAGGAGGGAAACGTAGTTTAGCACAATCTATTTTCCAGATTGGAGGTAACACAGGAACAGCTTTAGCACCATTATTAGTAGCTTGGATTGTATTACCAAAAGGACAACAACATTTACTATGGTTCTTAGTTGTTGGTTTTATTGCTCAATTTGTATATGCTTTTATTGGTGGATGGTATAAAGATGTATTAAAGAGTCAAGTTGGTAAGAAGAAGAAAGTTATTCGTATTCCTGAACTTTCTAAGTTAAGAGTATGGACATCTATTGTAGTTTTATTATTACTTATCTTTTCTAAGTATTTCTATGTAGCTAGTATTTCTAGTTATTTTCAGTTTTATACAATGGATAAGTTTGGTATAAGTGAAGTACAAGCTCAGGTTTATCTTTTTTACTTCTTGTTAGCTGTGGCAGCAGGAACTTTAATAGGCGGTTTCTTTGGAGATAAGGTAGGACGTAAATATATTATTTGGTTCTCAGTATTAGGAGTAGCTCCGTTCACGATGTTACTACCTTATGCTTCTTTAGAGTGGACAGGTATATTAATTGTGATTATCGGTTTAATCCTATCCTCAGCATTCCCATCTATATTAGTGTATGCACAAGAGCTATTACCACGTAAAATAGGGATGGTATCAGGTTTGTTTTATGGCTTTGCTTTTGGTATGGGAGGTTTAGGATCTGCTGTTTTAGGATGGTGGGCTGATCGTACTTCTATTGAGAATATCTATATGATTTGTGCCTATTTACCTTTAATAGGGATTATAGCAGCTTTGTTACCAAATATGAAAAAAGTCAAATTTAGAGAAGAGGAGTAGTATCTATTAATTTAAAGTTTATCTTTAAGAGAATCAACCTTTAAACTAGATAGTATGAGAGTAGCGTATATTACACTATCAATAAGTATATTATTTATTTCTTGTGGAACAAAAGATAAATTGACTTCAGATAAAGACAAGTATAAAAAAGAGTATGAGCAAGCTCTAGTTAGTTATAATAAAAATAATGAGCCTCAGATTTATAATAACTCTAATGCTCCTGTATTAGAAGCTGAAAAACCTCTTACCTTAAAGTAAGGTTATATAAAAAAAGCGAGTAAACACAAATGTTTACTCGCTTTTTTTTAGTTATACTTATTTATTATAATATCTTTCCTGATAAGAACATTGCTGCTATAGAGAAGTAGATTATTAATCCAGAAACGTCTACTAGTGTAGCAACAAACGGAGCTGATGCAGTAGCAGGGTCCATTCCAAACTTTCTTAGTATAAATGGTATTAACGAACCTGATAAGGTACCCCATAACACAATGAATAGTAAAGAGACTGATACACTTAGTCCGATAGCAATCCAATGCTCTCCGTAGTCATAGATACCTGCTTCTTGCCAAATAAAGATTCTCACGAAACCTATAATTCCTAAGATACCTCCTAGCATAACTCCTGAGGCAACCTCTTTTCGCATTACATACCACCAATCACTTAACTTTAGCTCTCCTAATGCCATAGCGCGTATAATAAGAGAAGCTGCTTGTGAACCTGAGTTACCTCCACTAGATATGATTAAAGGAACGAATAGTGCTAAGACAACTGCCTTTTCTATTTCATCTTCAAAATGTCCCATGGCTGAAGCGGTTAACATTTCTCCTAAAAATAATATAATTAACCAACCAGCTCTTTTTCGTACTAATTCGAATAGTGGTGTATGTGTATAAGATAAATCTAACTCTTCCATACCCCCGAACTTTTGGATATCTTCGGTATCTCTATCTTTAATAGCATCTAAGATATCATCGAAGGTTACTATACCCACAAGTACTCCGCTTTCAGTAATAATCGGTAGTGCAGAACGATCGTATTTCTCGAATATATCAAAAGCATCTTCTGTTTTTGTAGTACTTGTAATAGAAGCAAATGTATTGTCTATTAAGTCTGCTATTAGTGTATTTTCGTCTGCTAGAACTAATTCACCTAGTTTTAAGTCATCAATTAATCTATTGTGATCATCTACTACATAGATATAGTTTAATGTTTCGGCTTTTTTACCATACACCTTGATATGATCTAAAACTTGTCTAACTGTTTTGTTAGCCTTTGTTTGTATGTATAAAGGAGTCATTAAACGAGCAATACTATCTTCTTTATATCCTATTAAGTTAAGTGCAATTTGCTTTTCTTTATCATTTAATAAGTTGATAGAGTATTTAATTAATTCATCTGGGAAATCTTCTAATAACTCTGTACGGTCATCGGGTTCTAAGTTATTAAGTACATCTGCATAATCTTCTCTAGTCATGCTACGTACTATTTCCTCTTGAATATTAATATCTAAAAAGGAGAATACTTCAACTTTTAAGTCAGGTGAAAGCTTTAGAAACGCAAGGTTTCTATCGGTTCTTTTCATCTCTGTAATTGCTTCAGCAATATCTGCTGGGTGCATGTCTTTAAAAGTCATAGATCGAAGCTTATTAAGTAGTTAGTATAATATTTTCTTAAAAACTATGCAAAGGTAATCTATACAAAGTGTACTTTAAAATTTCTAATGATTTTTTAATAAAATAAACTTCTCTTAATATTTTATCTATTTAAATTAAAGGTTATCAATAGCATTGTCTAAAATTTGTGAATCTAAGCTTTTCTTAGCCTTGGCGCCCATGTCTTTTAATTTTTGCACAGAAGTTATCAAGTTTCCTTTTCCTTCACTTAATTTATTGAAGGCATTGTCATATTCATTTCTTGATTCATCTATCTTCTTTCCTACTTTTTGTAAGTCTGTAACTAGTCCAACAAATTTATCATATAGCAAGCCTGCTTGTCTAGCTATTTCATAAGCGTTTTCTTGTTGCTTGCGTTGACTCCACATTGTTTCTATTGTGCGTAATGTTGCTAATAGAGTAGAAGGGGTTACTATGACGATGTTTTTTTCAAAAGCCTTAGTGTATAGTGTATTATCTGCGTTAATTGCTATCGAGAAGGCTGTCTCTATAGGGATAAATAGCAATACAAAATCAGGACTTGTACCTCTGTATAGTTCGTGGTAATTCTTTTCAGACAATCCTTCTATATGTCTTTTTAAAGAAATTAAGTGCTCTTGTAGATAGCGTTTTTGTTCTTCGATATCTACAGTATTGATATACTGTTCATAAGCAACTAAGGATACTTTAGAGTCGACTACCATATGTCTATTGTCAGGTAAGTAGATTACAACATCGGGTTGTAGTCTATTACCTTCTTCAGATGTGTAGCTTTGTTGAGTTTCATATTCTCTACCTTTTTCTAAACCAGATTTTTCAAGTACACTTTCTAGAATCATCTCTCCCCAGTTTCCTTGCATTTTATTATCCCCTTTTAGTGCTTTTGTTAGATTAAGGGTTTCTTGACTCATTTTTTGGTTTAGTTGTTGTAACCCAAATATCTGTTGACGCAATGCAGCATGATGATCAATACTTTCTTTATGTGTTTGTTCTACTTTTTGTTCGAAGTGTTGTATTTTCTCTTGTAGAGGTGATAATAGCGTTTCTAAGCTAGCTTTGTTTTGTTTAGTGAACTTATCACTTTTCTCCTCTAATATTCGATTAGCGAGGTTCTCAAACTCTTTTGTGAACTTCTCTTGAAGATTAGCAGTCTCTTGTTGTTGTGATTCTAATCGTTCTTGTAAATTAATGTATTCTGTATCGCGAATAGATATACGTGCTATTAGTTCCTGATTATCTAATCGGATAATCTCTAAGTTTTCTTCTATTGTTTTCTTTTCGCTTTTTAGTTGATCTATCAGTTTATCTTTAAAGTCGTTGTCTGCTTGTAGTCTAATAAGATCTCCAGATGAGGTAGTTTCTTTTTTACCTGATTTACCAATAAAAAAAGCAACGATAATTAGAATAGCTAATAAGCCTATTAATATTTCTTGTGACATGTTTTTTGACAATGAAGTTAGATAGTCAAAAGTAGTAAATAATGTCTGTATAACAGAGTGTAGTATTGCTATGGATTTTAGCAAAACTATATTATGGATATTAGTGTTTGTAATTTAGGTTTTTGTATTGTTAAATGTTATATCTTTAATATCAGGCTATAATTTTAAAGATATTTATTATGAGAAACTTTTTATGTGTATGGTTATTATTTATGACCTCAAGTTTATTTGCTAATTCTTTTGTTTCTATTCATGTTAATGATACACTTATACAGAGTGATATTAAGCAAGAATCGAAAAGCAAAAAGAAAAGAGATTTAAAAGAAAAACTAACTCAGACGGATGGATATATTGCTTGTAATTTTACACAAGTGGATGAAACACAGTCTATAGCAGATGGGAATGTTTTTATGAGCCCTGAAGCTATGACAAGTCTTAAGAAGTTTGTAATGAAAGATCGAAATGTATTACTTAGCTCTATTTTTATAATTTCAGCTTATGACTCTATAGAATTTGGAGAGTATGAGGTATGTGCAGGAGGTATTTATTATAAATATTATAATAGTAGAGTAGATAAAAGAGAAGGATACTCTAGAAATAAATAAAAAAAGCCCACTTGATAAAAGTGGGCTTTTTTAGTATTATCTACTTAAGTACATTTTTCTACGAGAATAGATTTCATAGAATTGATCGTCTCTTAAGTTTTCGATAAACAAGATACTTTCTCCTGTAGATTTCATTTCAGGTCCTAATGCTTTATTTACATTTTTGAACTTGTTGAAAGAGAATACTGGAGTTTTGATTGCGTATCCGTTTAATTGTGGATTAAAGTCAAAATCAGTTACCTTGTTGTGTCCTAGCATTACCTTAGTAGCGTAGTTTACATAAGGTTCTCCATACGCTTTAGCGATGAATGGAACTGTTCTAGATGCTCTAGGGTTAGCTTCGATGATATATACAATATCATCTTTGATAGCAAACTGAATGTTGATTAAACCAACTGTTTTTAAAGCTACAGCAATTTTTCTTGTGTGGTCTTTAATTTGGTTTAACACATATTCACCTAAGTTAAATGGAGGTAACATAGCGTGGCTATCACCAGAGTGAACTCCACATGGTTCTATATGCTCCATAATACCGATGATGTGTACATTCTCACCGTCACAGATAGCATCTGCTTCAGCTTCAATAGCTCCTGCTAGATAGTGGTCAAGTAATAATGAGTTACCAGGAATAGAGTTCAGTAATTCGATTACGTGTTCCTCTAATTCTTTTTTGTTGATAACGATCTTCATTCCTTGTCCTCCTAATACATAAGAAGGTCTTACTAATAGAGGGAAGTCTAATTGATCTGCTAATTTATTAGCTTGTTCAGCTGTTTTAGCAACACCGAATTGAGGGAATGGGATGTCTAATTGCTCTAATAATTCAGAGAAACGCCCTCTGTCTTCTGCTAAGTCTAATGCGTCAAAGCTAGTTCCTAAGATCTTAATACCATTCTTCTCTAGTTTTTCAGCTAGTTTCAGCGCTGTTTGACCACCTAACTGTACGATTACTCCTTCTGGTTTTTCGTGTTGGATGATGTCATAAATATGTTCCCAGAATACTGGTTCGAAGTATAATTTGTTCGCTGTATCAAAGTCAGTAGATACTGTCTCTGGATTACAGTTAATCATAATCGTCTCATAACCACACTCTTCAGCAGCTAATACTCCATGTACACAAGAGTAATCGAATTCAATACCTTGACCGATACGGTTAGGTCCTGAACCTAGTACCACTACCTTTTTCTTATCTGTTACGATACTTTCGTTAGAGACATAACGTGTACCGTCAGGTCTTTCGATTTCAGCCTCGAACGTAGAGTAGTAGTAAGGAGTCTTAGCAGGGAATTCTGCAGCACAAGTATCTACTAATTTAAACACACGTTGAATGTTCATTGTATCACGTAAGTCGTGTACTTTACTCTCAAGTGTATTTAGCATATGAGCGATTTGTCTATCGGCAAAACCTTTTTGTTTTGCTTCTAGTAATAAATCTTTAGGTAGAGTTTCAAGTGTATATTTAGAAATCTCTTTTTCTAACATATATAGTTCTTCGTATTGTTTTAAGAACCACATGTCGATTTTAGTGATTTCGTGTATTCTACTTAATGGAATACCGTGTTGGATTGCATCATAGATTACGAAAACTCTATCCCAACTTGCGTGAGTAAGTTTATCGATAATTTGATCATAATTAGTGTATCCTTTACCGTCAGCTCCTAGACCATTACGTTTAATCTCTAATGATTGAGTTGCTTTGTGTAAAGCTTCTTGGAATGAACGTCCGATACCCATAACCTCACCTACAGATTTCATTTGAAGACCTAATGTTCTATCAGCGCCTTCAAATTTGTCAAAGTTCCAACGAGGTATTTTAACGATTACATAGTCTAAAGTCGGCTCGAATAAAGCAGATGTAGATTTAGTAATTTGGTTTTGTAATTCATCAAGTGTATATCCTAATGCAAGTTTAGTTGCAATCTTAGCGATAGGGTAACCAGTCGCTTTAGAAGCTAATGCAGAAGAACGAGATACACGAGGGTTGATCTCAATAGCTACGATATCTTCTTTTTCGTCTGGTGATACAGCGAACTGTACGTTACATCCTCCAGCGAAGTTACCGATACTACGCATCATCTTGATCGATAGATCACGCATTCTCTGGAATGTTCTATCTGATAATGTCATAGCAGGAGCTACTGTGATACTATCTCCTGTGTGGATACCCATAGGGTCCATATTCTCGATAGTACAGATGATTACTACGTTATCATTTTTGTCGCGTAATAATTCTAATTCGTATTCTTTCCATCCCAATAAAGCTTTGTCAATTAAAACTTCGTGGATAGGAGAAGCTTCTAATCCATAAGTTAATAAATCGTCGAAGTCTTCTTCTTTGTGAACGAAAGCTGCTCCAGTACCTCCTAAGGTAAATGAAGGACGAATAACTAATGGGAAACCAAATTTTTGAGCGATCTCTTTTCCTTCTAAGAATGAGGTAGCTGTACTTGCAGGAGCTGCAGGAACATCTATTTTTTCTAGAAGTTGTTTGAACTGCTCACGATCTTCAGTGATGTTAATAGCGTTGATATCAACACCGATTAGGCGAACTCCGAAGTCTGCCCATATACCTTTCTCATCGCATTCTAAACATAAGTTTAGTGCTGTCTGACCACCCATAGTAGGTAATACAGCATCAATCTCAGGATGAGCTACAAGAATCTCAATAATAGATCTTGCTGTCAGTGGTTTTAAGTAAATATGATCTGCCATAGATGGGTCAGTCATAATTGTCGCAGGATTAGAGTTAATCAAAATAACTTTAATTCCTTCTTCTCTTAAAGATCTTGCTGATTGTGAACCTGAGTAATCGAATTCACAAGCCTGTCCGATAATGATTGGTCCAGAACCAATGATTAATACAGTTTTGATAGAATTGTCTTTGGGCATTTTAATTGTGTTGTTATGTTAAATACTTCGTTGTGAGTGAAGTAAGTTTAGTGTTGTTGTGTGTGATAGATGGTATGTTTTACGACAAAGTATAAAAAAAGGCGTTACGAATAATAGTAACACCTTTATTTATGTTTGAATCAAACATTATTTTTTATGTCTTGTTTCACAAGAAACAGTCAATTTATGTCTTCCTTTAGCTCTTCTAGCAGCTAATACTTTTCTACCGTTAGGAGTAGACATTCTATCCATGAAACCATGTTTGTTTCTTCTTTTTCTATTCGATGGTTGAAACGTTCTTTTGCTCATTGCTTTTATCTTTAAATCTTAATTTTACTAATCTAACTGGTTTATTTGAATTAGCTGTTGCTTAAAAACCGAGTGCAAATATATAAAAGTCTTTTTACTCTTACAAAACGTTTTTGAAAAATATTTTCATTCTTTTCATGATTAGATTTTTTAAGTGATTGTTTTCTACTTTAACAACTTCAAATCTATCCAATCTAATATTTCTTTATCTTTTGTAGTATCGAATTTTCTTGCATAAAGAAAATTGTCTGAAGCTGTTTTTAAAAACTCCTTATCTTCGATTGTAAAAGTAACTGGTAGAGGAACATTCGTTCTATCCCAATCTATATATGTTAGTAAAGATTCGACTTTAATATCGATATCATCTTTCATAACTTGTACTAATAGAGTTTGAAAAAAATATTCATCAGAACAAAACGATACTTTAAAGAAATTATAAAATTCATCATAATTAGAATTGTATAAATCTACTATTTTTTGCAATGTATCATATCTCAATGACCACCATTGAGAGCCTTTGTAAAACGTTATAGATGGATTGAGTTTTTTTTCTGTAAAAAAATACTTTAAGTATTTAAATTTAAAGCACCTTTTAAGTAGTGATTTGTATATACCTGTAAAGTTATGTTTTTTAAAAATTACATAATCACCTCTTTTATCACTTCTGTTAACTTTGTAACCTTTGAAGTTTAAGTAAGGGCGGTAATGTTTTTCTTTAGCTACAAAAAATTCAATGAAATCTTTTGATATATTCTCAGAGTAAAATTTTGTTATCTCTTTCGCGTTTTTTAGGGGGTAATCTTGTCCACTAATTAAGACTATTCTATCTTCTGGTTGTACAGGAAATAGTTTTAAATTTTGTATTAGATTAAGTGTTGCTTGAACTTGTGAAAAATCTCCCCAAATACAGTTAACTCTGTTCTCTATGAAATGTATGTTTTTTTTATAACTAATTTCTTTAAATATATCGATAGAAGTTTTAGAATCAATGTGAATTAGAAAAAAAACTTGATCATCTGTCAATTGACTTATCATACGTTTTAACTGTGATGGATTTGTATGAGCTTGTACTAAATAATATATTTTCATATTGAAACAATAAAAAATTATAACTTCATATTGAAGTAAATGAAATCAATATGAAGCTGTTATTGAAAAGAGTTAACTTATCTTTCGTTTTTGATTAGAAATAATAATGAAGACAAAAGATTTTACTTAATTATACTTTTTTAAACTAAAACAAATATAGTATAGTTTTGAAATAAAATATCTTTTATGATAATATAATAATTATATTTTATCTGATGCGAATTATAAATATACAGGAGATAATCTGTTTTGTAATACTAAGTCTTATAGATTCGGTCTAAATGACTATAGTTATATGGTTGACTCTGTGGGGGATAGTGGCGATTGAGAATGATAAAACATATTATTATACTTGGGTAGGAAGTGATAAGCGAAAGCCGAAAGTACAACCAGAAATGGGAGAACATGGACAGTATATGCTGAATAAGATGAAAGCTTTTACCACTATGCAGACGGTAAAGATATACGAAGATATACAAGCTCATCAAATGAGCAGAACAAAATAATAAAGAGCTCCATTAAGGAGCTCTTTTCTGTTTATATAATCGTTGATTTGTGATACGGGATATTATCTTGATATCGATATCCTGTTCTGTATCGAATATGGTTACAGATATAGTCACCGATATCAGATGTAATAAATTTAGAAGTCTTGTCTAAGTCAGTAGTTAATACTCCTGCATTGATACAGTGTAGTACTGCATCCTCTATAGCTTCAGCAGCTTCGTGTTCGCCTAAATGTTCTAGCATCATAGCTCCACTTAATATGGAAGCAATAGGATTAGCGATTCCTAGTCCTTTTGCCTGTGGATAAGAACCGTGAATAGGCTCGAATAAAGCGCTTTCTTCTCCGATAGATGCAGAAGGCAATAATCCAATAGAGCCACCGATAACACTAGCTTCATCAGAAATAATGTCTCCAAACATATTTTCTGTTAGAATAACGTCAAACTGTTTTGGGTTTAAGATTAATTGCATAGCCGCGTTATCTACAAACATAAAGTCTAGTTCAACTTCTGGGAACTCCATAGCAATGGTCTTCACTACTTTTCTCCACAGCCTAGAAGTTTCTAATACGTTTGCTTTATCTATAAGTGTCACTTTATTATTACGTTGTTTAGCAGTTTTAAAAGCTAGACGAGCGATACTTTCTATTTCTTCTTGATGATACGAGCAGATATCTACTGCTGACTTGCCGTCAGCAGAAGTGCTTTTGTCTCCGAAGTAGATACCGCTAATTAATTCTCTATAAATTACCATATCAGTTCCCTGAATGATGCTTTCTTTTAAAGGGCTTTTATTGATCAGCTTTTGATACGCTTTTACAGGACGTACATTAGCATAAAGGCCTAATTCTTTTCTAAGAGCAAGTAACCCTTGCTCAGGGCGTATCTTCGCAGACGGATCATTATCGTATTTAGGATCCCCAATCGCGCCAAAAAGCACAGCATCCGAAGCCTTGCATTTAGCTAATGTTTCCTGTGGCAAAGGATTGTTTGTTTCGTCTATAGCAATAGCTCCGATTAATGCTTCGTGATATTGTAATTGGAACACATAGGTCTGTGCCGCTGCGTTTAATACTTTTATTGTCTCGTGGATTACCTCAGGGCCTATACCGTCTCCCGATAATACCGCTATATTGTATTTGTTCATCATGTCTAGTACGATTTAGTTTGTTCAAAGGATTTTATTGCATCCTTTTTAGCAATTAAGAAGTCTATGTCGTCATATCCATTTAGCAAACAGATCTTTTTATACGGATCTAGTTCATAGTGCTCTTTTTGATTATTGACTGTAATAGACTGTTGTTCCACATCCACATCTATCTCTACATTAGGGTTATTTTGTACTTCATTAAATAAGTAAGAGAGATACTCCTTACTTACCATAATAGGAAGTACACCATTGTTTAAAGCATTCGTTTTAAAGATATCTGCAAAGTAACTACTCACAATCACTTTAAAACCATAATCAGATAAAGCCCATGCTGCGTGTTCTCTACTACTTCCACACCCAAAATTATTACCAGCGATTAATATCTCACCAGTGTATTTAGGGTTGTTTAGAGAGAAGTCTTTTTTCTCACTACCATCATTGTTATATCTCCAGTCTCTAAATAGATTATCACCGAAGCCTTCTCTGTTTATACTTTTTAAGAAGCGAGCAGGTATGATCTGATCTGTATCTATATTCTCTATAGCTAATGGAGTAGCAGTAGATGTTATCTTAGTTAAGGCTTGCATATTCATTCATTTTAGAGTAAGTAATCTTTCCTTCTACAGCTACGATAGCTGCTGTTAATGGGCTTGCTAATAAGGTACGAGCTCCTTGTCCTTGTCTTCCTTCGAAGTTTCTATTTGAAGTAGAAACACAGAATTCGCCTGATGGTATCTTGTCTTCATTCATCGCTAGACAAGCAGAACAGCCTGGTTGTCTAATTATAAAACCAGCTTCTTGGAACACTATATCTAGTCCTTCTTCTTTAATCTGAGCGACTACTTTTTGTGAACCAGGTACTATTAGAGCATTGATGTCTTTAGAGATTTGCTTTCCTTTAATATAAGAAGCAGCTACTCTAAAGTCTTCTATTCTCGCATTCGTACAACTACCTATAAATACGTGTTTAATCGGTATCGTATCAATAGCCTGACCAGGTAATAATCCCATATAATTAAGAGCTTTCTCTTCTGATTCATTTTTATTGAATGGAATGAACGTATCTATGTCTATTCCCATACTTGGGTTAGTACCATAAGTAATCATCGGCTTGATATCCTCAGCATTGAAGTGATATTCACAGTCAAATTGCGCATCTTTATCTGTTGGTAACGTTGACCAGTAAGCCACTTTTTGATTCCACTCTTCTCCTTGAGGAGCAAAGGTTTTGTCTTTTACATAGTCAAAAGTAGTTTTGTCAGGAGCTATCATTCCTCCACGAGCTCCCATCTCTATACTCATATTGCAGACCGTCATTCTCCCTTCCATACTCATCTCTTCAAATACGTTACCAGCATATTCACAGAAGTATCCCGTACCCGCATCTGTTCCTACCTGAGAGATGATATATAAGATCACATCTTTTGGTTGTACATGAGCATTAAGCTTACCACTTACAGTGATACGCATAGTCTTTGGTTTATTCATTAAGATACATTGACTAGCGAATACTTGCGCTACTTGGCTCGTCCCGATACCAAATGCTATAGTTCCGAATGCGCCATGAGTAGAAGTATGACTGTCTCCACAGACCATACTCATACCTGGCTGAGTAATACCAAGTTCGGGTGCGATAATATGCACTATTCCTTGGTATGGGTGTCCTAAATCATAGTAAGTAATGTTGTTTTCCTTACAGTTAATTGCTAATTGTTCTACTTGCTGTTTTGATAAAGGATCTTTTATTGGTAATTCTTGATTTAGAGTAGGTACATTGTGATCCACTGTAGCGATGATTTGTTGAGGTCTAAAGACAGGAATCTCTCTCTTCTTTAGTTCATCAAAGGCTTGTGGACTTGTTACCTCATGAATTAGATGTTTGTCAATATATAATATATCCGGACCGTTCTCAATACTTTCTACGACATGGGCATCCCATACCTTGTCAAATAATGTTTTTGGTGTTTTACTCATTTTCTTTGTTTGTTTAGGCGTGTTTAATAATCTGGTTTTGTGTATACATATTCATAATGGCAAATAAGTCTACTTCGGTTACTTCTTTTTTAGTATCTGCTACGCCTAAGAAATATTCGTATAAAGTATCTAGTTCTGTTTTAGTGACATCATATCCGATATTCTTGAAGCGATATGCTAAGGCAGATCTACCACTACGTGCTGTTAGAATGATAGAAGAAGCGTCTACACCTACATCTTTAGGGTCAATAATCTCATAAGTGTCTCTTCGTTTAATCACTCCATCTTGATGAATACCAGAACTATGAGCAAAGGCATTCGCACCTACGATAGCCTTATTCGGTTGTACTACCATTCCCATCGTAGAAGAAGTCAACTGACTTAAGTGGTTTAACATCGTCGTATTAATATCTGTATGAAAGCCTAAATTTTCATGTTGTTTTAAGATCATGACTACTTCTTCTAGAGCAGTATTACCTGCGCGTTCACCTATACCATTGATAGTACACTCGATCTGTCTAGCTCCATTGATTATTCCAGCGATAGAATTAGCAGTAGCCATTCCTAAGTCATTGTGACAATGACATGATAAGATGACGTTTTCTATTCCTTTGACATGATCTCTTAGGTACTTGATTTTGTTTCCATAATCTGTAGGTAGACAGTATCCAGTAGTATCTGGGATATTGATCACTGTCACCCCTGCTTGGATCACTGCTTCACAGACTTTCGCTAGATAAGCATTATCAGTTCTACCAGCGTCTTCTGCATAGAACTCTACGTCGTGTACATACTTCTTAGCATAAGCTACAGCTTCTGCAGCACGATCTATAATGGCCTCTTGTGTTGAGTTAAACTTGTATTTTATATGTGAGTCAGATGTACCGATACCTGTGTGTATTCTTGGTTTTTGTGCAAACTCTAATGCTTTAGCTGCCGAATCTATATCTTTTGTATTCGCACGAGTAAGTGCACATATTTTAGCGTTTTTAACGATTTTACTAATCGCCTGAACAGCTTCAAAGTCACCAGGACTAGAAATAGGAAAACCTGCCTCAATCACATCAACACCTAATTCATCGAGTTGCTGAGCAATAGTTAACTTTTGTTGTTTATCTAGTTTACAACCAGGTACTTGTTCTCCGTCTCTTAATGTGGTGTCAAAAATCTCAATCTTTTCAGTTTTCATATTTTTATGTTTTTAAATAACTTTAGACAAAAGTGTATAAAAGCTTTTTGTTAACTTTATCAAAAAAACAAAAACTACAATGTTAAAAAACCAATTTCAATATCTAAGTTGTTGTTTTTTAGTTTGTTAAAATATTTTTTATTACAATGTCAAATTGGGGGAAAGACTGGTTATTTATATTGATAAAATCTTTGACAAGGTCAGAGAAACGTCAATTTACTTTATATGTGAATAGGTTGCAGAATAATGCAGATGCTAAATTCATCTCTTTATTTAATGCGATGGATAAGATGGAGGAGTATGATGAGCAAGTTATTCTCAAACAAAAAATAACGAGTAAACAACAATTATCCAACTTAAAAGCAAATCTGTATAAAGCTATTTTGGCTAGCCTTCGTATGAATCCTAGTAAGAAAAACGTAAGAATACAGATACGTGAACAATTAGATTTTGCAACCATTTTGTATCAAAAAGGATTACATAAGCAAGGGCTAAAAATATTAGACAAGGCGAAACAAATCGCTTTAGATGTAGAGGAGAAAAGCCTGGCTCTAGAGATTATAGAACTAGAAAAGGTAATCGAATCTCAGTATATCACTCGTAGTATTACGGGGCGTGCAGACGAGCTTATCGCACAGTCTAATGACCTGATTATACAGAACTATTATGCGACTAAGTTATCTAATCTATCACTGAAGTTCTATAACGAGATGCTTACCTCAGGGTATGCTAAGAGCGAGGAAGATAAGCAAGAGCTAATTACCCGATTTAGTGATCAGCTCTTAGATATAGATGTGAAGGTGCTTAACTTTAGAGAGAAGTTGTGGTACTTTAAAGCACATGTGTGGTTGTGTTTTCTAATCCAAGATTATCACAATGCTTATAAATACGCTAAGCTATGGGTGACGCTATTCTATGAGCATCCTAAGATGATACAGAGTCATCCTATATGGTATTTAAAAGGAAATTCTTATCTATTTAAAATCTTATTGTTATTTAAATCAGTGGATAAGTATATTTATTGGAATGCTAAGTTAGAAGAACAATTAACTTTAGAGAGTTTCCCTCAGTCTATGAATATAGATTCTCAGCGATTCTTATTACAGTTTAGTAATAAGTTGAATATAGAGTTTATACAGCAGACTTATAATGGCAGTTTACTTTTTGTCAAGCAATTACAGCGTGGTATTAATGAATATCGAAATATGATCGATGAGCATCACTTCCATATTCTGTATTTTAAAGTAGCCTCTTTGTATTTTGGGTACAAGAAGTATGAAGATTCACTTGCTTATACAGCGCGCATTTTGAACAAATCTGACTATTCTGTACAAGAAGATTTACTATTCCATACGCGCATCTTATCTCTAATGGCACAGTATGAGTCTGGACAAGATCAGTATTATGAAGATTTTATTAAAGCCAATAGAACCTTGATGAAAAAGATGAAAAATAAAACACAGATACACGACACCTTTATGAGGCTATTCGAAGGGCTATTAGGGGCATCGGCTAAAGATCAGAAGGTTGTTTTAGAGCGATTTGTAAAAGAAACTGAAGAGCTCTATACGAATAGATTTTATGTGAGAAGTATTCTCTATATAGATGTCCTAAATTGGGCAAAAAAGAAAATAGTTTAGTTTAAATATATCGACTTATGCAATGATAAAAGCCACATAGACTTCTTAGTTTATGTGGCTTTGTTTGATTAAAATGTGTTGGATGTTTCAAAAGAATTACTATCTTCGCCACAGTATTAGAAAATAATACAGTATTTATTCCATAGAAATAGGTTATACTTAGTTGTATATGAAAAGGGAATCGTGTGAGAATCACGAACTGTCGCGCAACTGTAAGTAATTCATTAATTTTTTATCCAAGTGATCCACTGTTATTACTTAAGTAATGGGAAGGATGATAAAAAATAGTTACAAGTCAGGAGACCTGCCTAATTCTGTTTATAGACTATGCTTTCGCGGTTTAGAGCTTTATGTCAAGTTGGAATGTGTTTATTATTTAATCCATGAGATTATAGTCTGTATAATCTAGGATAAGCACATTGTATCTTTTCATTTAATTCCAAATCATTTTCTCGAATAGCAGTTTGATAGATTTCTATCTAGTTTATAGTATTGTCTGAATACTGTAGGATTAACGAATATAACTATGTTAATAGAAGCAGAGATAGAAGAACGCAAATCGAAGGCAATCACTAGTGTCTTTAAGGTAGTATTTCCAGATACTACTAATCATCATAACACGATGTTCGGTGGACGAGTAATCATGATGATGACAGAGACAGCATTTATGACTGCTACGCGTTTTTGTAGAAAGAACTTTGTGATTGTTAGCAGTGATAAGATTGACTTCAGCAAGCCGATACCAGCAGGCTCATTAGTAGAGATGGTAGGCGAGGTAGAGTCTATCGGTAATACGAGTATTCGCATCCGTGTCAATGTGTACAGAGAGAAGATGAGAGAGGATGAACGCATCCAAGTAGTGACAGGAGTATTAACACTCGTAGCATTAGATGATAATTTCAAACCGATATCTATATTAGACTAGGTTTTATACAAGTAAATTTTGTAAGCATCTTACATTTTTTAGTTTTTGGTAGGGGGATAGACAGGTTAGTGTTTATCCCCATTTTTTTTGACTCCTTTTAACCCAGAATCAGTGATAGACAGATAAACGAAAAGTAATTATACAAAATAGCTCTGAATTAGTGATACAAGCATACTATAGTATGGTTTTAGAGCTAATGAAAGAGATATGAAGTAGAATTGCTTTGTAGTATTTGGCTAACGCTTATTCTGGGTTTAATCTAGTCTTTGAGATCTAAACATTGGTTTCATTATAGCTATCTAACTCCATTTATAAACCTTTTATAAGAGGTATAATCTTAAAAATAATAAACTCATTTTTTTACTTTTTGATTCAAAAATTGACCTTTTATAACGAGTTTTTATAGAGTATACTTCCTTTTTTTTGATAATTAGCTCTGTAAAGACCTATAATTAGTTCTTTTTGAAAAAAAGGATGACATTTTTTTTAAGAGTGATTTCTGTTTAATGTGTTGATTTATAGTGTTTTGTTTGTTTAATGTGTAGAATGAATACTTTCTTTATATCCCCTTAAAGCCTTATAAACAGTAGTTTGACTGCAATTCCTTCGACAGTTGGTGGACAATAAGCCGTATTTAGTGGGCAAAAGAGGTCGTTAGTCGAAGAATTGTCCTTTTATTGACCATGTATTCTCCTTGGATATAAGGTTAAAATAAATTTGAGAAATAGTGAATCTGTCAGATAATGTCTGGGATTTTGGAAAGGGACTTTATAGTTTTGGATTCACTTGTAAAAAACCAATAAACATCACGCATGAAAGGATTGTTAAACATTGTATTAACAGTGGTATTAGCTACTACAACTATGACTGTATATGGTCAAAAAAAGAAAAGAAATGTAAAGCAGTATAATAGTGTTGAGGTATATCGTGCCAATGATGTTATTCAAGATTTATTAAAATCAGGAAGAGATACGGTTTTTACGAGACATTATTTAAGCAGCTTCTTAGTAGACTCTACGCGTTTATGGAAAGAAGAAGTAAAGTATACAGGAGAAAAACTGGACGATAATAAATATAAGCTGTCTGCTCAGAGTAGGCTTAAAGAAAAGAATTCGGGTGAGTTAAAGCTAAATACCGAAAGTGAGAAGGTATATCATAAGAATAAATCAGATGCTGTTCATATATTGAATAGGAGATATCTATTAGATGGATTAGTAGAAGAGGTAGTTCATCAGAATAAACAATATGTTGTCAAATGTATAGATAAGGAAGGGAACGTGTTGAATGAAACAGGATGCCTTCGCTACTCTCAGACACCTTTCCCAGTTGAAAAAACAGAAAAGTTTCAAAACAATCTACAAAAAACAATAACTAATCTAGTAAGTAAGAGTAAAGGTAGACTACCTCGTTATATCATATTGGCTATTGAAGCAGATTATGAGAGCCAACGTTGGAATCTAGCTTTAGACTTTCCTAAAGAGTATAAGTTAGGCTCTGATATGCACACTAGTTTAGTAGCTGCTATAGCACATGTGTTAAATAATGAGAAACTAGAAGAATATCATTTTGATAAAGATATTAATGGTAATTATTATAATAGAACTATGTTTATCCCATTATCTTTTAGATGATAAGAATAGTTAGAGATTAAAGAACTCTAGAGTATTGAAAATATAATGTTTTGAAGAAGGAATGATCTAAGAGAATAGTAATAGTTATCTAGGTGATAGGTCGTTTAGAACAAGAGTAATCTTAAATAGAAAGTATTTATACAATAAAGTAGGTGAAAAATACTTTTATAGTTATATGTAATTAAATTATAGAATAAAGAAATAGATATGATAATGAGACAAATGCAATTAAATAGAATAACGGCGTTAATACTTTTTTTAATTTCAGTATTAGGATATGGTCAGGGGGGACCAGCTTCTGATGCGCTTATAATTAATAGGTAGCTTTTAAGTGGATATGATATTGTAAAAGAGTTAAATAAGCAAGAGAAAGATACATTGTTTACTAGATACTTTAACAGTATTAATGCTGTTGATTCTGTATCTACGTGGGACAGAGTAGTGAAGTATACAGGGAAAAGCCTAAAGGATAATCAGTATTTACTAATGACTAAGACTTATAAGCTTGATATAGAAACAAGAAAATTAGTTAAAGAGGAAGAAAGCAAAAGAACTTTATTAGATAAGAAAGGAAAGAAACAGGTCTACATAAGAAAGCAATTCTTAAAAGGGGGGGCTAGTAGAAGAGTATAAGAGTGATAAAGGGAAGGAGACCATTAGCTGTTATGATAAAAATGGAGCTAAGTTAAACGATAAGGGATGTCTGCTATATAGTTATTCTAAATTTCCAGGACATAAGTTTGAGGCTTTATCTATAGATGTAAAACAGGGAATACAGAATCTTCTGTATAGTTCTAAAGGAAAAATACCTTCTTACATCTTGCTGAATATAGAAGCGGATTATCTAAGTAAGAAATGGTTTGTAATATTTTCTTTTCCTGAAGACTATAAAGTGAGTAATCATTTGTACTCGGGTTTAGTGATTAATATTCTTAATGCCCTAAATAGTTTAAAAATAGAAGAGTATCACTTTAATAAAGATTTATATGGTAATTTCTATAATCGTAACTATACTATTCCTTTGACATTTATAGCTCACCATGGATAGTTATAGTGTGTTAAATGATAGAATGTAAGTTTTGTATGAAATATTAATAATAAGTTAAAGTTTTATCTTTTTTGTCAGATAATGTCTAGGATATACGGAGTGGACTTTCTAGTTTTGATTTTATATGTAAAATATTAAATCAAACCTCAATGAAAGTATTATTTAAATCAACGCTATTATTTGTAGCTATAGTTATATCTTCACTTGGTTATAGTCAGAATACACCAGGCGGAAGTGCCCTTAGACAGAGTCGAATGAAATTTACGGGGAATGATATTATTAAGAGTATTCTAAAAAAGAATGAGAATATAACTTTTACACGCTATTTCAACGGTGGATTTGAGGTTGATTCTACTCGTTCTTGGACAAATAGAGTGGTCTATACAGGTAGTGTATTAGCTGATAATAAGTATGAGTTTAAATCAAAAATATATAAGAGAGATTTAAATACTAAAGAAGAAACTCTTTATATGGATAGGGTTGTAACCTATCTTAATAAAAAAGAAAAGGGTTCTACACTTGTTACTAAGCAATTTTTGTTGGATGGATTGATAGAAGAGATTACAACTGTAAATAAAGAAAAAGTGATTAAATGCTATTCTAAAGATGGAAAAGTTATTAATACTGATGGTTGTTTGTTATATACTAGATTTAAGTTTCCAAAGGATAAAATGATAGATTTATCTGAAAAAGTGAAGGCAAAAATAACTAATACTATTTATACTAAGAATGGTTCTGTGCCTAATTATATATTAGTAAATATTGAATCTGATTATAAAGCTCAAAAGTGGAATCTGGCATTAGATTTTCCTAGAAATTATAGTTCAGATAATGCTATGTATACTGAATTAGTGACAGATATTATGTATGCTTTAAAAAATGAAAAGTTAGAAGATTATCATTTTAATAGAGATATTAATGGAAATTACTATAATAGCAATTTGATTGTTCCAATTACTTTTAATAAAGCAGTGAATAAAAGATAAGATATTAACTTGGTATAATATGATTGGCGATATAAACTAATTGAGTGTAACATTCAATAGGGAAGAGATAGAAATGAATACGCTCTGATGACTAGTCATCAGAGCGTATTTTTTATACTATTTAGAGTTGTTGCTAAAGAAATAATAAATCACATATAACCATCCGAGAAAGAAATGGACAATGGCCCAAAGAATAGATTTATTTCTCGTCCAAGATAGGAATACTGCGATAAGCGAACCTAGTGTAAGTCCACCTCCCCATATCTTGATGGAGGGACTATCTGCAAAGGCTGAGGTCGTGATAAGGATCATGGCCGTGATCCAAAATGCATGAGATTTGTTCATAATGATTTTGTTTTTTGTGTTAATTACCTATAAAGTTAATAAAAAATAATTTTATAACTAATTGTAATTTAGAGTTGTAATGGAAATAAGGATTGTATTACAACGAAATGTCAAAAACAAAAAGCTCAAGAATCCTTGAGCTAGTAGAGTAATATATCGATTTATGGCTATGGTGATAAATGAAAAAAGCTACTCATAGAGAGTAGCTTTATATGTTGCTTAGTGCTTATGCAAGAATGCTTGTCTTTGTAAAAGAGTTTCTTCACTTTCGACATGGTTGTCGTCAGGAATACAACAATCTACTGGACAAACTGCCGCACACTGAGGTTCTTCGTGGAATCCTTTACACTCTGTACACTTAGAAGGTACGATGTAGTAGAACTCATCAGAAACAGGTTCTTGAGCTGCTTCAGCATCAACTTCAGTACCATCAGGTAAAACTACCTTACCTGTTAAGGCTGTACCGTCTTTATATCTCCAGTCATCTGCTCCTTCATATATCGCTGTGTTAGGACATTCAGGTTCGCAAGCTCCACAATTTATGCATTCGTCTGTTATAATGATTGCCATAGCTTATATTTTGTTTTATATGTATTAACTTTGTATGCAAATTTACACCCAAAACAATTCACAAACAAGTCAATATGAATTTAGATGTTAAAAAAAATGCATTTGTTAAGTTAGGTCAATTTTTGAGCCAATTCGCTGCAAATGAATTTGTAAAAAACAATGATGTATGTCATAATGATGAATTTTTTTCAAAGTTTGAAGAGCTGATTCACAGCTCAGTAAACTACAATGGATGGTTCACATTAGAACAAGTAGTGATCTCGATCAACTCTTGGGCAAGTGCGTTGACACAAGATAATTTAGAAAAGTGGACTTCAAAATATGATTTTTCTACTGAGCCTAATAAGCGAGTAGGATTGATTTTAGCAGGTAATATTCCTTTAGTAGGATTTCACGATTTTATCAGTGTATTGATTTCGGGTAATATTGCTAAGGTAAAAATGTCTTCTAATGACCAAAAATTACTTCCTTTTTTAGCGAATTACTTAGTAGCTGTAGAGCCTGGATTTGCTAGTCGTTTTGATTTTATTGAAGGGAAGATGGAAGGATTTGATGCAGTGATAGCTACAGGAAGTAATAATACAGCTCGTTATTTTGATTATTACTTTAATAGTGTTCCTAATATCATTCGCAAGAATAGAAACTCTGTTGCTGTCTTAGATGGTACAGAGAGTCATGAGGATATGGTGGCTTTAGGTAAAGATGTGTTTACATACTACGGCTTAGGATGCCGTAATGTATCTAAGATATTCGTACCAGAAGGTTATGTATTTGATAGTTTTTATCAAGGTATGTTTGAGTACAAAGATGTTATAGAATATGAGAAATATTCTAATAACTATGATTATAATAAAGCTGTATTCTTAATGAGTGAGTTTAAGATTCTAGATAATGGATTCTTAACTGTGAAAGAGGATAAGGGATATGCTTCACCTATATCGTCTGTATTCTATGAATACTATACTGATATTAATGAGGTAAAAGCGAGACTAGCTCAGGATGTGGATAAGATACAATGTATCGTGTCTAATAATCTAGTAGATGGCAGTATTGCTTTTGGACAGACACAAGAACCACAGTTATGGGATTATGCTGATAATGTGGATACTATTGAATTTTTGTTAGGATTGTAATGATTAGAGATGGCACGGATTATAAATCCGCGCCAACTGATATACGGAACAGGTTACAAACCACACCAGCATTAGTAGAGACGCAATATTTTGCGTGTCACAGTTAATGTTTACAGAAAGCGGTACGGATTATAAATCCGCGCCAATTGATATACGGCGAGGGTTACAAACCACACCAGCATTAGTAGAGACGCAATATTTTGCGTGTCACAGTTAATGTTTACAGAACATGGCACGGATTGCAAATCCGCGCCAACTGATATACGGCGAGGGTTACAAACCACACCAGCATTAGTAGAGACGCAATATTTTGCGTGTCACAGTTAATGTTTACAGAACATGGCACGGATTACAAATCCGCGTCAACTGATATAAGGCACAGGTTACAAACCACATCAGCATTAGTAGAGACGCAATATTTTGCGTGTCACTGTAAATGTTTACAGAACAAGGTACGGATTACAAATCCGCGCCAACTGATAGATTAATTTTAGGATTATAGACTGAACAATTTCACGATATCACAAAAAAACGACATTACAAAAAAACGATTTCACAGTTTCACAAATTCACAGTTTCACAGAAAAAACAACAAAACATGATTAAAGTACATAATTTCTGTGCAGGGCCATGTCTATTACCAGATGAGGTATATAAAGGAGCTGCAGATGCTGTATTGGATTTTAATGGAAGTGGATTATCTATACTTTCGATTTCTCATCGCAGTAAGGAGTTTATAGCTGTACTAGAAGAAGCACAGCATTTGGCTCTGTCTCTGTTGGGACTAGATGGGAAGGGGTATTCAGCTCTATTCTTACAAGGAGGAGCAAGTATGGAATTCTTAAGGGTTCCATATAATCTAATGCAGAAACGAGCAGGATATATCGATACAGGTAATTGGTCTTCTAAGGCTATAGCACAGGCAGAAACATTCGGTCAAGTTGAGGTATTAGCTACTTCTAAGGATAGAAAATATGCTTATATCCCAGAAGATATCGTTATTCCTTCGGGGCTAGATTATGTGCATTATACTTCTAATAATACAATATATGGTACGCAGTTTAGCGATGTGCCTAAGGCAGACTGTCCGATAGTCTGTGATATGAGTTCGGATATTTATTCTAGAGTATATGACTGTGATAAAATAGACCTAATCTATGCTGGAGCACAAAAGAATATAGGCCCAGCAGGGTTAAGTGTTGTTTTAGTAAAAGATAGTATTCTTGGTAAGTCAGGTCGTATGATACCTCAAATGATGGATTATGCTGAGCATATCGATAAAGGTAGTTTATATCACACAGCTAATGTGTTTGCTATATACACGAGTTTATTAAACTTGAGATGGTTACAACGTTTAGGAGGTGTAGAGGCTATCGAAAAGATTAATAATCAAAAAGCAGCTACTCTATATCGTGCTATAGATGAGTTAGATTATGTAGTAGGACTAGCTGATGTAGCATATCGATCAAAGATGAATATGACTTTTGATTTTAAAGAAGAGACAATGAGAAGGGTCTTCGATACATTGTGTATGGAGGCGAATATCACCAATATAAAAGGTCATCGAGTAGCTGGAGGATATCGCGCTTCTCTGTATAATGCCTTGAAACAAGAGAGTGTGGATGCTCTAGTAGAAGTGTTACATACGATGAAATCAAAGATTTAATAAAGAATCAAATAACGCAGATGAGAATATTAGCGAATGATGGTATCCCAGAAGAAGTAAAGAACGACTTAGAGGGATTGGGATTTGAAGTAAAAGAGGTTCGTGTAGCTCACGAACAGTTAGTTAATTATACAAGTAAGAATGAGATAGAGATTCTGTTGTTACAACAGGGAACTTTATTGAATAAAAAAATGATAGATGAGATGTCCCATCTAAAAGCTATTGTTTTTGCAGGTACTTCGATAGACTTAGATAGTATAGATTATATCAAAAGTTGTGGTATTAAGGTAATATGGGCAGAAGAAGCATTGTCTAATGCTACTGCAGAGTTAGTATTTGCACATTTGTTTTCGGGATGTCGTTTGTTACAAGAGTCGAACCGCAATATGCCTTTAGAAGGCGATGCTAGCTTTAAATCTCTACAGCAGTCTTATAGCAATGGGATTGAATTAGCAGGTAAGACACTTGGGATTATAGGTTTAAATACAGCAGGAGAGAAGGTGGCTCAAAAAGCGTTGGCTTTAGGAATGAATGTGTTGTATACAGATGCCTCAGTACCTGAGATTAAAGCTGACTTTGTATTGCCAAATGGAATACACTTTAGAGTAGATTTGGCTTCTACAGATATGCATAGATTATTACATGATTCTCATTTTGTCACTATTCATACTAAACATTATCAAAAGTATATCTTAGATAAAGAGGCATTTAGTCATGCTCATAACTTGATAGGAGTGATTAACTGTGCTTATCCAGAAGCGATTAACGAAGTAGATTTAGTGGATGTAGTAAATGCTGAAACGGTATTGTTTGCTGGGATTGATCGATTCGAAGAGGAGCCTCATCCCGCTATTCAAGTATTGATGCAACCTGCCTTTTCTTTATCTCCTAATATTAATGCTTCTACTGATGAAAGTAAAGTGTTAATATGGGATGAAATTTTTGAGAAAATGCAAGTATTGCGAAAATAATAAGTAGTTTTATACATCTAAAAAATAAAACTATGTTAGAGCAAATTACAAAATTAGTAGAACAGATTAGTTCTAGTGAAGTGGCTAAAGGTGGGATCACGTCAGATCTTACAAGTGCAGTTACTAAAGAAACAGGAGACAGTATTATCAATGGATTAAAGGATAGTGTTAGCTCTGGAGATATTAGTGGATTGACTAATTTATTATCAGGTCAAGCTTCTAATATTGCATCTAATCCTATCGTAACAGGTATGATAGGTAACCTTATCAGTGGATTAGTTGGTAAATTAGGTTTATCAGAAGGTGTAGCTGGAAGTTTTGCTAATGGTGTAGTACCGCAAGTGGTATCAGCTATAGTAGCTAAAATACAAGGAGGAGAATCAGGTTTTGATATGTCTACAATCCTAAGTGGACTAGGACAAGGAGGAGCACAAGATATGCTAGGGTCTTTACTAGGAGGAAAAGAAGGATTAGGAGGAGCAATCGATAAATTAAAAGGATTGTTCTAGTCGTTATAACGCATTAATATAGAGGCGATTATTCATACAATGAATAATCGCCTTTTTTTATTATTTAGATTTATTAAAAATAAATACTCGCATAACTTGATTTTATGTTAAGTTTTACTATATATTTGCACTTATATAAAATTAGTCTAAATAATAATTAATATATTGTTGTTGGTAATATGTTGATTATTAGATTTTTATTTTTTTGTTGCTAATCATAGTTAATTATGGAATATCTAAATAGCTGTTAAATATTTATGGTCTAAGTAAACACTTATATGTGATTTATAAACTAGTTAAATATTCAATGCATAGTAATCAAAAGGTGTTGTGTCAAGTTCTTTATTGCCTTTTGAGAAATACAATCTTAAATGAAAAAATATATACTACTTACGTTCTTATTCTCTTTTAACCTTTTATGTCATGCTCAACAACTGGCTTATTCTATAAAAGGAAAAGTGTTAGATGAAAAAAATGTACCAATAGCTTATGCAACCATTGTTGGTATCGAATCTAATCAGTCTACTCAGACTGATGAAAGAGGAAACTTTGAGTTAAAAGTTCCAAATAAAAAAGAGACCATAGAAGTTAGTTTTATGGGATACAACTCTTTTAAAAGCAATATTACTTTTGATCAAGAAACTACTAAAGTACTGTCAGTAAAATTAAAAGAACAACAACAGCAATTAAGTGAAATTAATATTAAAGCTAAGAGTGCTAGTGAAAAAGTAAGGCAAAGTGCTTATACTGTCAACGCTGTAGAAGTAAAAGCTTTAGCCAATACAGTATCTGATGTCAATCAGATTTTAAACCGAAGTGCTGGAGTACGTGTGCGAGAAGAAGGGGGACTTGGTTCTAACTTTAATTTTGCTCTAAACGGCTTTAGTGGAAATCAGATCAAATTCTACTTAGATGGAGTTCCATTAGAGGGAGTAGGATCTTCTTTCCAACTAAACAATATCCCTGTAAATATGATAGAACGCATAGAGATCTATAAAGGGGTAGTTCCTATTAGTTTAGGAGGGGATGCTCTAGGAGGTGCTCTAAATATTATCACTAAGAATACTAAGAGCAAATATTTAGACGCCACAGTTTCTTATGGATCTTTTAATACTGTGCGTTCATCTGTCAATATGGGAATGACTACAGATAAAGGATATAAGTTTCAATTAAATGCTTATCAAAACTATTCTGACAATGATTATAAAGTGAATGTAGATGTTCACAATTTTGAAACAGGAGTACTTACGCCAAAGAGAGTTCGTCGATTCCACGATCGTTATCACAATGAAGGAATTGTCCTAAAAGGAGGTATGGTGAATAAGTGGTATGCTGATGAGTTACTATTTGGGATTACGTTAGGAAAGAATTACAATCAGATCCAGACTGGGAATAGAATGGAAGATGTCTATGGCGGTCGTTTTACTAAAGGGGACTTAATATTACCAAGTTTTAGTTATACAAAGAAAGATTTCTTAGTAGAAAATCTGAATGTTTCTGTAAATGCTAATTATAATCTAGGTAGTGAACAATCTGTAGATACAATGAATAGATTGTATAACTGGGATGGAGATTATATTATAAAAAATACTTTAAAGAAAGAAGGAGGGGAGATAGAGAGAAGAAGATTTAAGTACAAAAATAATAATGGATCAGTAATCGCTAATGCAAATTATGCACTAAGTGAGCATCATCTGTTTGCGGTAAACTATAATCTATCTTTATTTAATAGAAAAGGAGAGGATTTATTAGACGCTACGTTAAAGAATAATAATCTACCTAAGAAATCTAATAAGGCTATATTAGGTTTTAGTTACCAGTATACGCATAATGAAAAGTGGAACGCGATAGCATTTCTAAAGAAGTACTTCCAATATAATTACTCAGAACGCTATTATAACGAGACTTACTTCACACAAGACAATAGACAGAACTTTACTGGATATGGAATAGCTACAGCTTATAATATACTGCCAGACTTACAAGTAAAAGGGTCTTTTGAACATAGCATACGTATGCCAGAAGCATATGAGATGTTTGGGGATGAGGTAAACTTAGCTTCTAATTATAATCTAAAACCAGAGTCTAGTAATAACTTTAATGTAGGACTTCAATATGGATTTACTATTAATGAAGTAAACCAATTCAAGGTAGAGACTAATTTCTTATATCGAAAAGCTAAAGATTATATAAAGGAGGAAGTTAATACAGGACAAGGTACTGCAGCTCAAAAAGTAAATAGAAATATCGGAGGAGTTTTAGTAAAGTCATTTGATGGAGAGATAAGATATAGCTACAAAGATTTCTTCTCTGTGATGGCTAATGTTACATATCAAGATATTCTAAATGATATGAAGTATGAGAATAATTCTGAGGAAGTGAGTGCTTTATATAGAGATAGAGTGGCTAATATCCCTTATCTATATGGAAATGGGATGGTGTCATTCAATTTTAAAGAAGTATTTGGATCTAAGAATAGTTTGCGTCTAGACTATAATATGATGTATGTACAGAAATATTATTTATATGCTCCTAGTGCTGGTATCGCTAAGTATAAGAGATATATACCAGAGCAATTCTCACAAGATATCAGTTTGCATTATGCTATTCGTGATGGAAGATATAATGTGGCAGTAGAGGTGAAGAATCTAGCTAATAAGACATTGTATGACAACTTCAGTTTACAAAAGCCAAGTCGTTCAGTGACTTTAAAACTGAGATATAATTTATAAAAAACATAATTAAATATAATATGAATATCATAAAAAAAACACTAAGTCTATTATCACTTGTATTAATAGCATCATGTAGTAGTGATGACAACTCATCATCAGAAAAACCAACAACTCCTGAAGAAGGTAAAAAAGCTAGTTCTTATGTATTTGTGATTAACTCCTTGACAGGACAAGAAGGAGGAACAAAATATATAGCAACCGCATCGTCATTAACAGAAGGTGTTATAAAAATAGATAAGAACAATGGTATCGAAACTGATTCTTATTCATTCTTCGTACAAAACAATCAATTAATGGCTGCTGTATATGGATTCAGTGGACAAAGCCCATTGACATTCTATAGTTTAAATGCTAAGAATGAAATAGTAGAGGGAACTAAACTAGCGACTGAAACAATAGGTAGTTATGGAAATATTGGAAAAACTGATGTAGTTAGTGCTACATTAGGAGGAAATCTGTTTGCTATAAATACTGAGTTAAAACAAATGACTCATAAAGGAGCTGTTGATTTTGATAAATTAAAATATAAAGATGAAGAAGCTGGAGGGCGTAATTTAACTGGGGTGTTTGCGGTAGGAACAGATAAATTATATATTCCTTATTCTGTGTCGCCAAAAGAAGGAGATACAAAATATAGAGACAATACATTTATTGCAGTAGTAGATTATCCAAGTCTTAAAGTTAGTAAAACCATTATAGATGATAGAACTGGGTTAATAGGAAGCTGGTTTGGGATGAATGGTATTCAACAAGTGGAAGATGGATCTGTATATGCATGGTCTCCTGCTGAGAAGTCTAAGAACCCTTCTGCTTTTATTAAAATCAAAAACCATGAAATAGATAAAGGATACTTCTTTGATGTACAAAAAGCATCAGGAGGACATAAGTTATCTCGTGCAGAGTACATTGGAGGTAATGATTTCTTAGTGAGCTTCTTTGTAGATAAGAATATTCAAAGCACTTGGTCTGGTGTGACTAAGTTAGCAATCGTAAATGTATCTACTCAATCTATTAGATGGATAGACACTATTGCTGATCATGCACAAATGCCATATAAACAAAAGATATATGTAGAGAAGGATAAGAAAACAGTACACTATGTAGCTCCAATAGAGAAAACAAATCGTTTCCAAGTATACAATATTGATGTTGCAACAGGTATTGCTAAAAAAGGTATTACAATCGAAAATGCAAATGACGTTACAGCTATCTCTAAATTAGAGTCTGTACAATAGTAGCATTTAAAATAAATTAGTTAGTTAGCGTGTTTTGAATTAGGCAAATTCAGAGTATAATAAGTTGTTGAAGCAGTAATCACGGAAACGTGATTACTGTTTTTTTGTTTATCTTGTATTGTAAAATTATTGACTTAATAAAATGAGTATATCAGTTATCATTAGTGATTTTATCCATTATATACGACAACCTCATACTGAAGTATTAGATATTAGCAAGAAAGAGAAAGTAAGAAGAAGCTTGGTATTAGTTGTTTTTACATTAATAGTGATAACAGTTTATATATTCAGTATTAATAAAATAGTTCCATTACCTAAGACAGCTAGATTACTTGATTTTATAGCTGACAAAGGACTGTTAGTAGCTATGTTGTTTATTGTATTATTAGGACCTTTAGCAGAGGAGGTTGCTTTTAGATTAGCTCTAAGGTTTAAGAGTTGGTATTTGTTGTTAAGTACTCCTCTTACATTAGTATATAGCCTTTGGATCTTGTATAGGTTTAATCTGAGTATAGCCTTCATAGTAGGAGGGGTATTCTACGTGATACTGTGTGCTTATCTTTATCTACATAGAAATAATATAGTGATACTTAAAGAGAGACATGAGAAGTATTTTGGGTATGTGTTTTACAGTTACAC
This sequence comes from Myroides sp. ZB35, assembly GCF_001865835.1. Classification (NCBI taxonomy): domain Bacteria; kingdom Pseudomonadati; phylum Bacteroidota; class Flavobacteriia; order Flavobacteriales; family Flavobacteriaceae; genus Myroides; species Myroides sp. ZB35. The sequence goes on from NZ_CP017769.1 coordinate 2,240,018, forward strand.
ATTTTTGTTTATGATTATGCATATTAGTAACTTTTATACGATTAATACTGAAGTACTGGTATATAGCCCTTTGTTGTTTCTTCCTCAGTTCATAGGAGGACTTCTACTCGGATATATACGGATGAGATTTGGTTTTGGTTATAATTGTATGATACATATAATCTATAATACTATTCTTATGTTATTATTGTATGGGACTGGTGTTATTAAATAGATAGGTATTCTTAGAAGGTTACATTAAGTGAAGAGGATTTAACTATAAATGATTAATGTGTTTTAAATAAAAATTACAATATGTTAATTTGTAATTTTTATCTTTGAATAATAGACTTTAAAATATTGAGTTATGAATAGTATCCATTGGCATACCAAAGCTTTCGATGAGTTGACAGTGAGTGAATTATATGATATTATGCGTTTGCGTACAGATGTATTTGTGGTAGAACAAAACTGTCCTTATCCTGAATTAGATGGTAAGGATAAGAAATGTTTACACATTTATGCAACGAAGTTAGATCAAGTCGTTGCTTGCGCTCGTATTGTCCCTCCTGGGCTTAGTTATCCAGAAATAGCTATAGGAAGAGTAGCTGTCCACGCAGACTATCGCAAGGATGGTTATGGTCGTATCTTAATGCAACATGCTATAGATAAGATAGAAGAGGAGTTTGGAGCTCAAGATATTCAGATCGGAGCTCAGTGTTATTTGAAGAAATTTTATAGTTCATTTGGATTTGTAGCCTCTTCTGAAGAGTATTTAGAAGATGGTATTCCACATGTGGATATGATTAGAAAAGCATCAGAATATACTAAATAGATAAAATGCCTTAATATCATCTGTTAAGGCGTTTTTATTATACTTTTTTCTGTTTCCATTTACCTCGCCTAAATAAAATAAAGGCAAGAATAGCAATTACTAATTCGGCAGAAGGGATAGCGATAAAAGCTCCTGTAGAACCCAAATTAAAATGATAAGTCATTAAATAAGCAAAAGGTATCTGAAATAACCAGAACCCTACTATATTTATTATTGTTGGGGTAACAGTATCTCCAGCTCCATTAAAGGCATTCATCAAGGTCATTCCTGCTCCATAAGCTATAAAACCAATAGCTCCTATATACATTGCTTCTTTAGCGACTGTTTTAATAGCTTCATCAGTTGTAAAGAAGGAAGCTAAAATTTCGGCCATACTAAAGAATATAATCGTGACAATAGCCATATAGAAGACATTGTATTTTAAAGTTGCAATCACTGATTTATATGCCCTGTCGGGATTGTTATCTCCTAAGTTTTGACCAACTAAAGTAGAAGCCGCATTGCTCAATCCCCATGCGGGAAGAATAAAAAATACAAGAAGGCGTAAACATGTCAAGAAACCTGAAGAACCTATTTCTCCTCCGCTTTGCGCTACTATGCGTGCAAGAATAACCCAACTACAAGTGGATATCATATACTGTACCATACCTGGTACTGCGATTTTAATGATATTCCAGGTCATATCCCATTGTATTTTGAAGTACTTTAGTTTTAACTGGATAAGTGAATCTTTTTTAGACAGATAATACAACTGATACACTACCCCCATACTACGTCCTATAGCTGTAGAGTAAGCAGCTCCTTCTAATCCCATTTCTGGAAATATCCACCATCCTCTAACCATAATAGGGCATAGGATGATATTGATGATATTACCAAAACCAAGACTTTTCATGGCTATGGCCGCATTACCTGCGCCTCTAAATATTCCATTAATAAGGAATAAGAGCATGATGGATACACAGCTGACTAATAAGATTCTGGTATATCCGTATCCATATTCTGCTGAAGCTTCTGATGCTCCCATCCACAGTAACCAATCTTTTGCATAAATAAAACCAAGTACACTTAATACAATAGTGATTAATATTGAAAGTGTGATGGCTTGTGCTGCATTTTGCGCTGCCTTTTCTTTATCTTTTTCACCTATACGCCTTGCTACGATAGCTGTGGCAGCCATACTAATCCCTATACATATAGCGTAAATAATAGATAGTAGAGACTCTGTCAGCCCGACACTTTGTATAGCGTAGGCACTCTCTTTTAAATGACCAACAAAATATAAGTCAACTAAAGCAAACACTGACTCCATTAGCATCTCAAACATCATAGGAATAGCTAGTAGAAAAACAGCTTTATTAATGGACATATTAGTCAAGTCAAAGTTTTCATTAGAAAAGGATTGCTTGATTAAAGAAAATATATTGTTTTTTGATTTAAATGTTGTTGTTGACATATTTAATGAATTGTCTAAGGGTATTTAAGGGCTCAAAGATAAGTTGATTATGTAATTAAGATATAGGTTAGTACCTTTTTTATTCCAATGGTATTTATAAATAGACTCTGTTATTTATGTTTTTTAAGTAATTGAAAATAAGGGTGTTATTTTGATTTAGATAATTTTTTATATTTAAACTATTTAATTAGTTGCAAAACTAATTAAATAGTTGTTAGTTTGGATAACTATTTATTAGTGATGATAAGTTAGTTTTTGTTGTTAATGATTTGAATATATTTATTAATTTTTAATTATTAGTGTTATATTTATTTAATATGGCCGATCTGAAAATAATATAGATGTTAAATAATTTAAATCATAATTAGTATAAACCATAAATAACTATAGTATATGATTAAAAGGATGTATCTAACAGTAGCAGCATTATGTAGTGTGATGTTAGCTAATGCACAGGAGAAAATAGATGTAATGAGGTATGAGTATCAACTAACACTACCAGCAACTACCGCTACTGGAGATGAAGAAGCTCTTCAGAGTAGTACTGAAATTATTTATTTAGATGTTAAGGGAGGTGAGTCTAGATTTGCTAGTGAAGGAAATATTAGAAGAGAAGAGACTTTGATGGAATATTCTACTGGGGCTAAGAAAGATGCAGATTTTGCTGTGCGTATGCAAGCTTTAAGTCAATTTAAGAGTAGAGTAAAATGGGCAGTATATAAAAATGGAGCAGAATTAAACACTTATGCTTCTTCTGGTATAGAATCGTATAATGTTGGAGAAACTAATGATCTAGTGAAATGGAGTATCTCTGGAGATATAGAAGATTACAATGGGATGAAAGTACAGAAAGCAATAGGTGAGTTGAGCGGACGTACTTGGACTGTGTGGTTTACTCAAGATATCCCATTGATAGACGGACCGTATAAGTTTAAGAATCTACCTGGATTTGTAGTCAAAGCAGAGGATAGTACAGGAGACTACAAGTTTGAGTTCTTAAAGAGTGAGAGAGCTACTACTGATTTTTGGTTATCAAATAGACAAGAGAAGGCGATGAAAATAGATAAGAAACAATGGGATAAGATTAGAAATATTAATGCTAATAAAAGTTTCTCTCAGATTATGAACGAAAGAGGAGGTACGGCGACTTTTAAAATGGTAGATGAAAAAGGGAAGGATATAACCGATGAGATGACTAAAAAGAAGATGGGAAAAGAAAGTAAGCCTATAGAGTTCTATTAGTATGTTTACTGTACAAGTGTAATAAAATCAATGGATTATGAAGAAATTGTTAGTGATAAGTATAGTCGCGTTTATAACTAGTATAAGTGGATTAGCTCAAGAGAAAATTGAGGTAATGCGATATGAGTATCAGATGACCATGCCCTTAGCCAAAACGACTGATGATATTAATACTTCTAATAGTGCAACTGAAATAGTATATCTAGATGTGCAGAATAGCGAATCTAGATTTGCTAGTGAAGGAAATATTAAAAGAGAAGAAACACTTATAGAGTACACTACAGGAGCTAAAAAAACAGCAGATCATACAGCGCGTTTCCAAGCTTTAGGTCAATTTAGAAGTAAAGTAAATTGGATTATCTATAAGGATCAAGCAAACTTAAATACTTATGAAAATTCAGGAATAGAAACGTATAATGTAGAAGAACCTAGTAATTTAATTAAGTGGAATATTTCTGGAGATATAGAAGATTACAATGGTATGAAGGTACAGAAAGCGGTAGGAGAGCTGAGTGGACGTACTTGGACAGTATGGTTTACTCAAGATATCCCTTTGATAGATGGACCTTATAAGTTTAAGAATTTACCTGGATTTGTAGTCAAAGCAGAGGATAGTACAGGTGATTATAAGTTTGAGTTCTTAAAGAGTGAAAAAGTCACAGCGGAGTTTTGGCTAATGGATAGACATAAAAATGCCATGAAAGTCAATAAGAAACAATGGGATAAGATTAGGAATGTCAATGCTAATAAAAGTTTCTCTCAAATGATGAGTGAGATAGGAGCAGGAACTATTGTAAAGGTAGTAGATGAAAAGGGTAATGATATAACCAATGATAAACTAAATAAGAAGATGGGAAAAGAAAGTAAGCCTATAGAGTTCTATTAGTATAAAGTGATTAAGTAATGAAGAAGTATTTATTTAGTATTACAGTTACTGTTTTAACTGTTTTAGGAGCAGTAGCTCAGGAGAAAATAGAGGTCATGAGATATGAGTATGAGGCAACGTTTAAACCATCTATTAAGTCAGACGAAATGTTTACAGAGTCTGTATTCTTAGATGTATGGGATACTTCTTCTCGTTTTTATTCTAAAGGATATGCTACTAGGGTAGAAAGCTTAGCTAATCCTAAGAATAGGGGGCTAATAGGTAAGTCTGTTAGTATGCCTAATGAACGAACTGAGTTTGAGGCAGTATTGGTAAAAGAAAGTAATAAGCTATTCTATTTACAGATGTTAACTGGTACATTACTTAAAATAGAAAGCCCACTTAATGAGGTCAAATGGAGTATTTCTGAGGATATAGAGGTGTATGAAGGGATGAAAGTACAGAAAGCAATAGGAGAATTAAATGGACGTATATGGACAGTATGGTTCACTTCTGAAATACCTATTATAGAAGGGCCTTATAAGTTTAAGAACCTGCCTGGGTTTGTAGTCAAAGCACAGGATGATAAAGCAGACTATACTTTTGAATTTAGAAAAAGTGAGAAAGCCCAAATATCAGTAGATTTCAACGAATACGAAATAGCAGGGCTTTACAAAACTACTGAGTTAATAAAGATAAGAGAGGTTAAAGCTAATATGACTATAAAACAAGGTTTGGCAGCTCAAAGAATAATTTTTGATGAACCTGATACAATAGAAAATCAACAGGAGATGAATCGAAAGAGGGGAGATGATACGAACTATCTTGAATGGTTAAAAAAGTAAGGTTATGAAGAAGTATTTATTTAGTATTACAGTTACTGTTTTAACTGTTTTAGGAGTAGTAGCTCAGGAGAAAATAGAGGTCATGCGATATGAATATGAGGCAACGTTTAAACCATCTATTAAGTCAGACGAAATGTTTACAGAGTCTGTATTCTTAGATGTATGGGATACTTCTTCTCGTTTTTATTCTAAAGGATATGCTACTAGGGTAGAACGTTTAGCTAAAAAAGAGAATAGCGGACTAATAGGTAAGTCGTTTAGTATGGCTGGTGAACAGACACGGCTTGAAGCGGTATTAGTAAAGGAAGCTAATAAACTATTTTATGTACAGAATGTGAGTGGTACTATGTTGAAGATAGAAAGTCCAGTTAATCAGGTCAAATGGAATATAGATGATACTGTAGAGGAGTTTGAAGGTATGAAGGTACAGAAAGCTATAGGTGAACTGAATGGGCGTAATTGGACAGTATGGTTTACTTCTGAAATTCCTATCATAGAAGGGCCATATAAGTTTAAGAACTTGCCTGGATTTGTAGTCAAAGCACAGGATGATAAGGAAGATTATGTTTTTGAGTTCAGAAAGAGTGAGAAAGTAGAAATACCAGTAGACTTCAACGAATATAAACAGGCTGGATTGTATAAAACTAGTGAGTTAGTCAAGCTAAGAGAGGTTAAGGCGAATATGACAGTTAAGCAGAATTTAGATAGTCAAGGTATGATTGTTTATTTTGAAGATACTGTTGAGAATCAACAGATGCTAAATAAGAAAGTGGGAAATAGTAGTAATTACCTTGAATGGTTAAAAAAGTAAGGTTATGAAGTATTTAATAGGATGTGTTGTACTATTTTTATTATCTATTCATAGTATGGCTCAAGAGAAAAAAGACTTTATGCGTTATGAGTACTCATTGACTTTTAAGCCTTATGATGTAAAAGTAATGCCTGATAGTCTTCCTATCACAGAGAAGTTCTATCTGGATATAGACGGGAGTAATTCTATGTTCTATGATGAGTTTACTTACCAAGAATTTGTTGCTGAATTAGAAGAGATAGAAATAGATATTCAAAATTCTCAAGTGCCTTGGATGGTTTCTAAAGACTCAGGTAGCATTATTCTTTATGAGATGATTAATTCGCTAGAAGCTTATAAAGTAAAACAGCCTCTTAATCTTATTCAATGGACTATCTCAAGTGAGATAGAAGAGTATCATGGTATGAAAGTACAGAAGGCAACTGGAGAACTAAGTGGACGTAATTGGACAGTATGGTTTACTACTGAGGTACCTATAATAGAAGGACCTTATAAGTTTAAAAATCTGCCAGGTTTTGTAGTAAAAGCAGAGGATAGCAATCAAGATTATATGTTTGAATTTATAGAGGGAACAAGAGTACATAATTACTGGGTTGAATTAAAGGAATTAGATTTTTTCAAGGAAGTAACAGGTAAACAATTAAATCGATTAAAAACATTAAACGCCAATAAAACTTATATGCAACTCATACAAGAAATAGGAGGAAAGTTAATGAATGATGACAAAGAACCTTCTGATTTTATGACTAAGAAATTTGGCAAAGAGCCTAATCCTATAGAGCTTTATTAGTAATTAACCAAACGACCTTATTAACGATGAAATATGTAATATATATACTTTTCTTTATAGTAGCCTTGCCTTTACAGGCACAAGTAGTTCTGAAGGGAAAAGTAAATGGTGAGAATAAACAAGCATTATCTAATGTAATTGTTTCTATACTTAATCCAGAGACTAATGCTGTAATAGCTTATGAGATGACGGATAGCAAAGGGACTTATCAGATACCTATCAAGTCTTCTCTAACAACATTAAAGATCAAGGCATCTATAGTGAACTACAGTGTATTTGAAAAAGTGATTGAGAATAAGTCTCAGGATATTCAAATTCAGTTAGTAGATGAGTTTACACAATTAGAAGAAATATTCGTTAAAGCTTCTCCTATTACTCAACACAATGATACTCTAGTATTTGATCTTAGCAAATTTGCAGGGAAGAATGATAGAGTACTAGAAGATGTGATAAAGAAGATGCCAGGAATGGAGGTGAAGAGTAATGGAGAAATAGAATATCAAGGTAAGCCTCTAAATAAGTTTTATGTAGAAGGGAAAGACTTGATGCAAGGAAGATATGGTGCTATTACTAAAGCCTTGCCTAATCTTCATGTTAGCAAGCTAGAGGTAATAGAAAACCATCAGCCGATTAAGATGCTAGAGGGAAAAGTACCTTCAGAGAGTCCTGCTATTAATATTAGATTAAAGAATAAAATAAGTTTAAGTGGTAGTGCTAAGATAGGAGTAGGTGGTGATCCCTTTTTATGGAATAGTACTATATCTCCGATGTTTTTTAGTAAAGGATTACAGTACTTAGTAAGTTATGATACTAATAATACAGGAGAAGACCTTACTAATAAATTTAGAGCATTTGGCTCTTTTGGTTCTTTTGATGTTTATAATTATACGAAGAGTACAGGCCAGGCGCTGTCTATGAGTACAACGTCTGCTCCTGGTATTGCTAAATCACGTTATTTAGACAATAGATCTCATTATGTTTCTGCTAACTTCTTAGTGAAGTTTACAGATAAGATAGAGATGAATACGAATGCTTTTTATAACAATGATGAGGTTAAGCAATCAGGAGCACAATCTACAGAGATTAGAAACTTAGACGCAAATGGCAATGTCAGTGATGTAATTAGATATAGTAGAAAAGATGAGAACAGATACTTTAAAGAAGCATTTAACTCTAAGTTTACGATTACGAAGAATACAAAAGACAATTACTTAAAAGATTATATAACGATTAATGTAAGTAGAAATAAAGAAAGAGGACTATTATTACAGAATAACGATCCTATTAATCAGAGTGTATTATCTCCTTCTTTTAGCTTACAGAATTCATTGAGTACCCTAGTACCAGTAGGTAGTAATAAGTTTGCTAACTTTAAGTCTATTATTGACTTTACAAGAGATAAACAAGATTATGATGTGGTAGCGAATGGCAATGTGAACTTCCCAGATCAAGATTTGAAGAAATACGATTTATTAAATCAGTCATTCTTAGACAATACTTTCTATACACAGAATGCTTTATCACTTTCGTGGAAGTACAGAAAGTGGACTTTTACAGAAGAGTATAGTTTATTGTATGAGAATAAGCGTTTTGAGACAGACTTATACGGATATAATACTCAGTCTGTTTGGCTAGGGGATAATTATCAGAATGATTTGACTTACAATAGATTTGTAAATCGTTTAAATTCTAGTGTTAATTTTAAGGGAGTGTCATGGGATATGACATTTACTGTGCCTATTATATGGTCATCTATGAAGTTAGATGATAAGTCTATAGATACGAAGACTACAAAGAATGCAGTAGATTTCTCACCATCATTATACCTGTCATATAAGATTAATAATATGTGGACATTAAGAGGAGGAAGTAACTTGAGTACTAGTTATACCCCTCTTGACCAACTGTACAGTCACTATATTTTTAGTGGACTAAACTTTACAGCATATAAGGCGAAGATAGAAGACACACAGAGTATTTTTTCTTGGTTTAGGTTTGAGTTTAAAAATCCTTTTAATGGAATATTCTTTAATGGGTCTTTAAATAATAACTACCAAGAGAGAAAGATTATATTATCACAGACAATTGATGAGAATGGACAGTCTGTTTTAGAAGCTTTAGAGCAAAAGAACATTTCAAATAATCAAAGTGCTAATATTAACCTAGGTAAGTTCTTTAGTGAGTATAGCTCTAATATTAAAGGAAGTTTCTCAGTTAATAAAGGTAAGTCAGAGATATTAGTAAATGAGTATCTAAGAGATGTGAATACCTATAACTATAATTATGGATTACAATTGACGAATAATTATTTTGATTGGTTAAACTTTACTTATGATTTTAATTATATGGAGACAGAGCGAAAAGATATGAAGCAGTCAACACATTCTTATGGCAACTCACATAATCTGCGTATAGACCTTATCCCTTTTAAATCACATAGTTTTATTTGGAAGCTAGATTATAAAGAAAATGTATTTAATAATCAGAAGTTTACTAATCGATTTATGGATGTTATGTATCGCTTTAAGTGGAATAAGAAGAAGATAGACTTTGACTTCGAGTGGAATAATATCCTGAATACAAAAGAATACGAACAAGTAGTAATCAATAGTATACAGACATCAACAACTAACTTTAAACTAAGACCTTCACAATTCTTAGTATCAGTGCGATTTAATTTTTAAATAGAATATAAAAAACCTCCAATCTTTAATAATTAAGATTGGAGGTTTTCTTTTGTGGTAAAGTGATATTATAAAAACTATTTATTGAAATTTTCTAAATCACGTACATTCTTTTGAACACTCACAGCAGCGAAAAGAGATAATAAATAAGAGATAGCATAGAACCCTTTTTCACTTAAAGTCATTTCTGCATTGATTAGTCCAATAGTTAGTAATGTTATACTTGCCATGGTACCAATCCACCCTAACGTATAGAAAATAGGGGTAACAGGTACACCTTCTATCTTATCTCTAACACTCTTTTGTAAAGCAACTACTGCAAATAACCCAAATAATATAAGTGTAAAGTAAAAACCTTTCTCACTTAATAAAATCTCTGCATTCCACAGACCTACGCAATAACTAGTGATTCCAAGTCCTAAAGCTATCCAAGCTACTAATATGTATATCGCTGAAGGTTTAAATCTCTCTAGATTAATAGTGTCACTCTGTAAGTGTACTCTATTAGTAGTACTAGATGATGTTGTATTTCTTGTTTCTGTTTTTTCTTCTTCTATCATATTTTTTTTGTATTAAAGAAGTAAATATATGTATAAATTTTTATAAAATTTAATATTGTATTTTTATTTTATTATGTATTGTGTTGTTTAATTGTTTGTTGTTTGTGCTTTTTATATGAATACTAATAAGGTTGTGTTGTTTTTAGTGATTGTCTTTATTGCTTTTTTATCTTTGTCAGATGTTAGAAATCCTTTACCAAGACGAGTATATAGTAGCGATTAATAAGCCACGTGATTTATTAGTACACAAATCTTTTATAGCAAGTGATATTCAGGAGTATGCTATTCAGATCTTAAGAGATCAGATAGGGCAGTATGTTTATCCAGTACATCGCTTAGACAGAAAGACATCAGGCGTATTATTGTTTGCTTTGGATAAAGAGATTCTAAAACAGCTTAATGATGACTTTGCTACCCGTAGTGTAGAGAAGAAGTATATCGCTATCGTGAGAGGATATACGATAGATGAAGAGACAATTGATTATGCTTTGACCAATGACAATGGTCAAGTACAAGAAGCCAAAACATATTACAAAACCTTGCAGAGAGTAGAGGTAGAAATGCCATTTGGTAAGCACTTGACTTCTCGTTATTCCTTGGTAGAAGCTTATCCTGAGACAGGAAGGCAACACCAATTGCGCAAACATTTTAAACATATCTTTCACCCTATTCTAGGGAGTCGCCCACATGGCTGTAATAAGCAGAATAAGCTTTGGCTTGACAGACATGGATTAGGAGCAATGTTATTGCATGCTTTAGAACTAAAATTTACACATCCTGTTACAAAGGAAGTCATAGAACTTAGAGCGACTATTGATGAGCAGTATCGCAAGTATAACGCTGTACTAGGCTTTGACTTAGAACAGTATTATTAGGTTGGCAGTTAACGGTGTATATTACGTCCACTACATAAAGTAGAGACGCATATCTTGCGTGTCACAGTAAATAAGATAATAGTGTTATAAAGCCTCAAAGTCAGGAGACTTTGCATTGAGAGATTACGTCCCCAACATAAAGTAAATACGCAATATTTTGCGTGTCACAGTAAATAAGATAATAGTGTTATAAAAGCTCAAAGTCAGTAGACTTTACAGCGAGATATGATAGACTAAACAGTATCACAACATCACAACATCACAAAAAAACGATTTCACAAAAAAAACATTACTCATATCTCAATGCTTCTACAGGATCTAGCTTAGCAGCTTTCATCGCAGGGTATAGCCCTGATATTATCGCAACAACGAAGGTAGTAGTAAAAGCAGCTATGATAGCTGTCCACGGCACTGTAAAACTAAAGCTCATGACTTGGGCTAAAGCATAAGCTGTTAGGATACCAAGTAAGGTGCCTAATAGCCCACCTAACTGACCGATGATGATTGTTTCAGTAAAGAACTGTATTGCTATTGTTTTCTTTTTAGCACCTAGAGATTTGCGAACACCTATCTCACGAGTACGTTCAGTGACAGATACGAGCATGATATTCATCAGTGCTATAGACGATCCTAGTATTGTGATTAGACCGATTACCCAGGCTGCTACATTCAGCATATTCACCTGTTTCATCATAGAGCGTATCAAATCATCACTGCGTTCGATACCAAAATTAGAAGGTTGAGCAGGAGTTAGTTTTCTGATATTTCTAAAGTCTATAGTAGCCTGATCTATGGCTTGATTAAGTAAGTTATCTTGTAATAGACCTATTTTGATATCATAGTTACCATGTGCAGTATTAAATATAGAGCGAGCAATCTTTATCGGGATAAAGATTCGTTGGTCTTCATTTTGACCAAAAGTACTTCCTTGCTCTTTCAGCATCCCTATTATTCTAAATTTGTACCCTCGGATAGAGATAACCTGACTTATCGGATTCTGATCTTTAAACATCTTTTTAGAAAAGTCAGAACCGATAACACATACGAAGTGATCATTAGTAATATCAGTATAACTGAAGTTTCTACCCTCCGTGACAGTTAATCCACTATTCGATAAGTAGTTCTCATCACATCCGATAATAGGGATTTCAGGATCTGTCTTCATGAAGTCATTTTTGACTTCGATATTCGAGGCAGCGTTAAAAGACAGAGATACATTAGCGAAAGGAAACAAAAACTCTCTTTTAAATGCCTGTGCTTCACTATAGGTAATAACAGGATTAACTTTTTGTACAGACTTATTCTTAGCCATTCTGTCTGCTACATCGTATCTCAATATCGTAAATGTATTTGCTCCCATAGAGGCAAAGTCATCTAATATTGTATTGCGTAGAGCAGAGACTACAGCTAATATTCCTACTAATGCCCATATACCGATCGCTATGATAAACACAGTGATACAAGTACGGAGTATCTGACTCTTAATACTTGTCAAGGCGATTCTCATGTTTTCGATTCCGATTTTAAACATATAGTAGTAGCAGTAATTAATATAGTTGTTAGAAGTAAAAATACACAAAAAAAGTTTAAACCTCACAGTTATCCTCTTTTCTTAAAATAAGTGACAAATACTCATACTTGCCCCTTTGATTCAATAGGAGTATTTTAAAAAAAGTAGTAGTTTTGTCTAATAATAATACATAAAAATTAATTAGAGATGGCAAAGAAACCTGGAATTCCAAAAGGTACAAGAGACTTTTCTCCAACAGAAGTAGCAAGAAGACAATACATCATGCAGACTATCCGACATGGATTTGAGAAATTTGGATTCCATCCCATCGAGACTCCTTCTTTCGAAAACCTTGATACACTACTTGGTAAGTATGGTGAAGAGGGTGATCGTTTAATTTTTAAGATTTTAAACTCAGGGGATTACTTAAGTAAAGTAGATGATACTGTATTAGAGAGTAAGAATAGTTTAAAACTAACGAATCAGATCTCTGAGAAGGCATTGCGTTATGACTTGACTGTGCCTTTTGCTCGTTATGTAGTAATGCACCAGAATGAGTTAGACTTCCCTTTTAAACGTTACCAAATGCAACCTGTATGGCGTGCAGACCGTCCACAGAAAGGTAGATATAGAGAGTTCTATCAGTGTGATGCTGATGTGATCGGATCTAAATCACTGTGGCAAGAGGTAGAGTTCGTTACACTATATGACAGAGTATTCACTGCATTAGGAGTACATGGAGTAACTATAAAACTAAACAATAGAAAGATATTAGCAGGTATTGCTGAGGTGATTGATGCAAGTGATAAGTTAATTGACTTTACTGTAGCTCTTGATAAACTAGATAAGATAGGGGAAGATGGAGTAAAAGCAGAAATGATCGAAAAAGGTATTGCTGCAGAGTCTATTGAAAAAGTAAAAGCATTGTTTAACTTCACAGGTACTTTTGAAGAGAAATTAGCGAAACTACGTGTGATGTTAGCTTCATCAGAAGAAGGATTAAAAGGAGTAGAAGAGTTAGCATTCGTAGGAAGAGAAGTAGCGCTTATTGGGCTACAGACAGCGAAATTAAACTTAGATGTGACTTTAGCTAGAGGACTTAATTACTATACAGGAGCGATCTTTGAGATTGGAGCACCTGAGACAGTACAGCTTGGATCTATAGGAGGAGGAGGTCGTTATGATGACCTTACAGGTATCTTCGGGCTTAAAGATATGAGCGGGGTAGGTATTTCATTCGGTTTAGACCGTATCTACTTAGTGATGGAAGAGCTAAATCTATTCCCAGAAACAGTAAGTACATCTTCTAAAGTGATGTTCTTAAATATGGGAGAAGATGAGATGAGCTATGGAGTACAAGCAGTGATGAAGCTAAGAGATGCTGGTATCCGTACAGAAGTTTACCCTGATAAAGCTAAAGTAGGTAAGCAATTCCAGTTCGCAGATAAGAAAGGAATTCCTTATGCAGTGTTAGTAGGATCTCAAGAAATCGCAGATCAGAAATATACACTAAAAGAATTAGCATCAGGTGAGCAGGAGGTATTATCATTAGAAGAGCTGATTGCTAAATTAAAATAACGAATAGTTTATTTTGAAATATAGAAGGTATGTGTTTACTTACACATACCTTTTTTTATGCCTATGAAGAAGAAGCTAAGAACACTAAGAGTAGATAACTCGGAGTACCTATATAGTATAGGAGGTACTTATATCGCTGATACAGAGGAGAGCATTTTCATTATGCGCATCTTTGTAGATAAGTATAGTAAGTATGCTTTATTCGTCCACTTCCGTGTGTTAGATGACTATTATGTAGGTAATCCACTTAATCATGGTGTGCTATTATATAATACAGCGTTAGAAAAAGAAATAGTAGTGAATTTAAATCGACCATTATTTATCCGTTTAGCCTTAGATTATGGATTAGAACAAGGGTGGAGGCCAACAAAAGAAAGACTAGAGTTAGATGGTTTAGATCTATTAGTACAGCATGGTTATCAGATCGATAAGCTATTAAAAAAGACTTATAGCAAATAAGGTGATAATACTCATCTTTTAATTGTTGTAATTCCGTAATTTTAAACTTGCAATACATTAATAATATTTCAATAAGATATGGGAAGTAAAAAACTAGGTAATAACCCGAAGATGATGATGTTTAGATTGTTATTTGAACAGAAACCATCTATAGACCTACAAGCAGTATTAGAAGAATTAAAACAAGTGTTTCCTAATGTAACCTTTGCAAAAGAGGCTAATGTGTTTACTTTCCCTGATTGTGAAGTAGAGTTCGAAGAGGGTATTGTGCCTGCGCAGTGTGTCGTGATGCATGCAGAGGATGACAGTATTAAGAAGATCGACCAGAAATATACAGAACAGAATTGGCATTGGGAAGAGGGAGCAGAGGTATTGAAGAATTGTCAATATGAAGTGTTAGTGACTGATTTTTTGAGTAGAAGTTTAGAACCTCGCATACGCATTGTATTAATGCAGCAGATGCTCTTTGCGATGGCTAAGGTAGCTCAGCCTACTATCATTGTTTCTGAGCACGGTGAGAAGTTGATTGATCCAGAAGTATTTATGAGAGACTGTCTAGATCCTAACTACGTTGCATTAGACTTAATGATCAATGTTCGTTTATATAATGTGAATCAGCCAGAGTATGGAAGTTTGTTAATGGATACAGTAGGGTTACATGCGTTAGGTATTTCTGATTTTCAGTTTTTCTTTGATGATGATACGATAGTGAATGAGGTAGCAGGTCGTCTATGGGACTATGCTTATTATTTAATGGAAGCAGGGGATGTCATAGAAGATGGAAATACAATAGAAGGGTTTGAGCCAGGAAGCAAATGGACTTGTCATAAGGAGTTCTCTTCGTCTCAACCTAGAAGAACAGTGATCAATGTAGTGATGAGTTAGTCAGAAAAGTAGACACTTACAATAGAATATATATAATTGAACCCTGAGGAGTAATAGTTTTTAAAAGATTATTGCTCCTTTTTTGTTTATACAGAGAAGCAGTATGAAAGAGAGATTGCAGGTATTATAGTACATTGAGGACTAAACTTGTTTTTTTATGAATAAATAGTAGGCGATATAGAGGAATCTATAATAGATAGTATTTATGATAAATAGTACCTATGATAGAATAAAATCTATCGTTCGTAAAGACTGACTTGCCGTTGAGTGGCATAATATATTTGTGATGTAAAGAAAAAATCTAAACAACAAATATTAATTTTATGCTTAAACGTAGTTTTTTGATATCTGCATTAGTAGTATCATCTTTTATTCAAGCTCAAGTTTTGACTACGAATACAGGTAGCCCTGTAGGAAGTAATCAACATTCTAAAACCATTGGTAATAATGGACAAGTATTATTAGAAGACATCCATTTAATAGAGAAGTTAGCTGCTTTTGACAGAGAGCGTATTCCTGAGAGAGTAGTACACGCTCGTGGAGCTGGAGCTTTCGGAGAGTTTGTAGCGAGTGCTGATTTTTCGGATGTGACGATGGCAGACTTTTTATCACAAGCAGGTAAGACAACGCCTGTGATGGTACGATTCTCTACTGTGACACATCAGCAAGGGTCACCAGAGACGTATAGAGACCCACGTGGTTTTGCGGTAAAGTTCTATACAGAGCAGGGGAATTATGACTTAGTAGGAAATAACCTTCCGGTATTCTTTATCAGGGATGCGATTAAGTTCCCTGATATGGTACACGCTTTTAAACCGTCTCCTTTGACTAATGGAGCATCAGATCCGAATAGGGTATTTGACTTCTTTTCTAATTTGCCAGAATCTACTCATATGTTTACTTGGCTGTTCTCTGATTACGGTATACCAGCTAACTTTAGACAGATGGAAGGGAATGGAGTACACGCATATAAATGGGTGAATGATAAAGGAGAAGTAACGTATGTAAAATATAAATGGGTACCTCGTCAGGAGATTAAAAACCTGACACAAGAAGAGGCTAACGCTATCCAAGCAACTTCAGTAGAGCACGCGACTTTAGACTTATATCACGCAATAGATCGAGGTGATTATCCTATCTGGGACTTATACGTACAGATGTTAAAGAGAGAAGACTTCGATGCCTTAGACTTTAATCCTGTAGATGTAACGAAGATTTGGCCAGCAGAGATAGCGAAGTCTGTAAAAGTAGGTACGATGACATTAAAGGCTAATCCTACGAACTACTTCCAACAGGTAGAACAAGCTGCCTTTGCACCTAGTACATTAGTGCCTGGTATAGAGCCTTCTGAGGATAAACTGTTACAAGGAAGATTATTCTCTTACGCAGATACACAACGTCACCGCTTAACAGGGAATTTCCAACAAATACCTGTTAATGCACCTAAGAATACAGCGACTACTTATAACCAGAATGGGTATATGTCTACACGTGTACAGTCTGGTGATGTGAACTATCAGCCATCTACTAATAAACCTGAAGTAGTAGATAATGCTAAGTTTATGTACTCTAAATCTGAGTTCTTTAAACCTGTTAGTACTACACAGCATGTGATAGATAAGGAGAATAACTTTAAACAAGCTGGTGATCTATATCGCTCGTTCTCTAAAAAAGACCAAGATAATTTAATCAAGAATTTGAGTGGAGCATTTAAGACGATTAAGAATAAGGTGATCGTGCATAAGATGATTGCTTATTTTTATCAAGCTGATAAAGAATATGGTACACGTCTATTAAAAGCAGTAGATATGAAGCTAGATGAGATAAAACCGTATTTAGCTCAATAATAGATATAGTATAAACAAGGATTCAGCATAGATACATTATCTACTCTATATGGCCCCACATCATATTTTATCAAGAGTATAGAAGAACAGATTTAGGTACAAGCTTATATTTTTATATTATTTACTTTCTACCATTGTTCTGTACCTAGATTTGCTTCTATGGATATGTATTTGTGTTGAATCTATTTTTAGTGTTAGTGATGAAACAATGGATGATAGTAGGACTGTTGTTATGTAGTGTTCAGATTAGTTTTGGGCAAGATATATTTACAGCCGCAAGAGAGAATAATACAGAGGAGGTAAAGCAGTTGATCAGTCAAAAGATAGATTTAAATCAAGTCAATGATCGTTCTTTTACTCCCTTAACGATAGCAGTGTATAACGATAGTAAGGAGGTAGTGAAGGTATTACTAGAAGCAGGAGTAGACCTAGAGAAACAAGATGCTATGGGCAATACAGCCTTGATAGGAGCTGTGTTTAAAAAGAATTTGACTTTGGTTAATTGGTTATTAGAGTCAGGTGCAGATGTCAATAGAAGGAATAGTAATGATGCTAGTCCTCTTATTTTTGCAGTAACTTTTGGGACTACTGATATTGTAGGTGCTTTACTAAAGGCAGGTGCAGATAAGACAGTAAAAGATAACAGAGGCAAGACAGCATTAGACCATGCCGTATTACAAGATAATAAAGAGATGATCTCACTCTTACAGTAAAGAATAAGGATCTAGATATAAGCGAACAATTACTTTTTAAATAGTAGAAAAGTAATTGTTCGCTTTTTTATTTTTAATTGTATTTTTATCATTCGTATTAGAATAAAAAAAGTAAGGAGATATGGAAGTGAGTAGTGTTGATTTTCAAAGTTTTATAGATAATTATTCTTCGTCTGATAGTGAGTGGTTAGCCCTAGATTGGAACGGAAAGTATGGAGCTAAGTTTAAAGATGATAATTACCTTTTTAGAATTCAGATAGCAGAGTTAGTTTGTCAGCAATTAGATACTGTAGATTTGCCTCTATTAAGAGAGTTATTTATCCATATCGGGACAGCGTCTAAACTTAATTTTTCAGTGTATAATAAGTTTCATTTATTAGCACAGACTTTATTAGAAAGAGGAGGGAAAGAGTATTTATTTGATTATCTATGTGCAGCTCATATTTCTTTTGATACTTTTTTGAGTACAGCTAATATAGAATTGAGTCAAGAGAGAATAGAAGAATTATTAGTGCACTTCGATTATTTAAAAGAAACGGAGTCAAATCTAGAAGTACAGAAACTACTGTCGGAGCATATGCGCGATAGATTAGAAAGATTAAAAAAGAAAATAAAAATATGAAAAGAATATTAGCAGTTTTATTCCTAGTGATGGGATTAAGTGGGTATAGTCAGGAGAGTAATCTGTCTGATGCTTCGGTAGAACGAATAAAATCCTTAATCACTTTGTTTGAGAATGAAGATAGAGAAGGTATTGCCAAGAGAATAGTCTATCCTCTGAAGCGAGAATACCCTTTGCCACCAGTGACTTCCGAGTTCGAATTTGTGAGTCGTTTTGAAGAGTTTTTTGTACCCGAGTTTTCAGCTAAGATAGCGAACTCTGTAATAGAAGAATACAGTCATATGGGATGGCGCGGTATTATGTTTGACTTGGGGAGAATGTGGTTGACAGAGAGCGGAGATATTTATCGCATTATCGATCAGACTGAACTAGAGAAGAAGATAAGAGAAGAAATGATTCAGGCAGATAAGAAGAGATTGCACAGAAGTGTGAATAAGTTCTTAGAACCATATGCTATTATTAAAACGGGACAAGATATCTGGCGTATAGATAGAAAAGATGAGAAAGTAATGCGCTTAACAATATGGAACGACGGTAAGCTAGTATCTGATGTCCCTGACCTGATTCTAGAAGGAACTGAAGATATACAAGGTACAATGGGTAATAGAGTACTGTATTTTAAAGATAAAAAGGCGAATGATATGATCACGATCTTAATGGATAATCCTGAGTCAGAAGTAGCACATGAAGTAACTATCGTTAAAACAGATAGTGAAGGAAATGAAGTAAGCCTAAAAGGACAATCTGATAATTAGATCATAAACCATCTAATATAATGAAGCTGTAACAGAGATGTTACAGCTTTTTTTGTTCTGTAGTATTAGCTTTATAGTAAACTAAGTTTAGTCTTATAGCAGATATTTCGATATTGTTTATGGTTTAAGTAGGTATTGCCTCCGTTTTTTTACTTGATTTAACGGACACACTACGGACTCATAACGGACTCACTACGGACTCACCTCAACTCATTTTAAGAGGAGATAGGAAGGAGAGTAGTGTAAAATAGGTATAAAGATTACAATAAATTAGCCTAGTTATATTACAAGTGTAATATAACTATAGCAAGGAGGTAATGATATAAATAAGTAACCCTACTAGTCCTCCCACTAGAGTACCGTTGATACGGATATACTGTAAGTCTTTACCTACTTCTAGTTCTAGTTTATCACTTAGTTCGCGACCATCCCAGCTATCTACAGTATTTCTGATTAGTTGCCCTACTTCTTTTGTGTTTTTAAGAGCTACTTTATAGATGGTGTGTTGTATCCACTTATTGATCTTTATTTTATTTTCTTCGTTATTCTCTAAGTCTAGTGCTATTTTAGACAGGCTATTAGAGATATACTTACGCAGTACTGAGTTATTGTCCTCTAGTTGTACGAGTAGATTCTCTTTTGTAGAATGCCATAGGTCTTGCATATACGTATGAATAGTATCATCAGTAATGAATTGACCTATGATTTCATCGAACTTAGCTTTCCACATAGGAGAAGCTTCTATATCTACAGCGAGCATTTCTAACCTTAGGGTAATCTCTTTTCTTATTTTGTGATTAGGGTCTTTTTCTATATCACTTAAGAAGGTATTCATACCGCTGATAAGTTGATTCGTCACCGCTTTACCTCCGATAAGCCCTAAGATAGGTTTTTTTTCTACGACATTGTCATATATTTCTTGGCGGTGTTCTTCTACATAGAGTTGTGCCTTAGGCAAGATAATATCTAATAATCTGTTGTGTTCATTCTTTTCGATAGCATAGGTGACTCCTTGTGATACAAAGCTTTGAATATTAATAGCTGCGATACCTTCTTTCGCTTTTGAAGTCATCAGTGCGATGATTGTTTCGTCCTCTAGTTCAGCGAGTATTCGTTTGGCTAGTGAAGTAATCTCATGTTCTAAAATGATTTGATTATTAGGCTTGTTTAACCAAGTAGAAATCATATTCGCTAAATCAACTTTCTCCACATAAGGTCTGATATTATCTGACGTCAAGAAGTTATCTGTGACAAAGTCTCCTAGGTTATCTCCAATCTTGTTTTTGCTATTGACAATAAGATTAGTATGCGGAATGGGCATGCCCATCGGATGTCTAAAAAGAGCTGTCACCGCAAACCAGTCTGCTAGTGCCCCGACCATCGCAGCTTCTGAGAATGCCTTGACATATCCCATCCACGAAGCAGGTGAATGTCTGATGGCATATACCATAGAGATATAGAGAATAGCCATAAGTATAAATAGACCAGTAGCTATGCGTTTATGCTTTTGTAACTGTTTTTTCTTTTCATTCATAGTGCTGTATTTATAGCTAATGTAATGAAAAAAGAGAGCTTAGAAGCTCTCTTTTATGGTAAATGTCATTAATTCGTATGTCTTAGGATGTCTAAAAGTGATACTTTCTGCGTGTAGATATAGTCTGTCTGCTTTGGTACCATATAGGTCATCACCTACTATAGGTGTGTTTAGTCCTTTTGGGTGTGAGGCATGCATACGCAGCTGATGGGTACGCCCTGTGATAGGATAGAAGTACACTTTCGTCTTGCCATCTTTTCGTTCTATCACTTCGTATCTAGTCTTGGCATACTTTCCATATTCATAGCATACCATCTGTCTAGGTCTATCGTCAAAGTCTATTCTCAACGGTAGTTCTATAATCCCTTCGTCTTCTGCTATGATACCATCAAGTATAGCGACATATCTCTTCTCTAAGCTCTTCTTTATAAACTGGCTCTGTAGTGCTTTATGAGAGTCTTTATCCTTAGCAATGATTAAGATACCTGATGTAGGCATGTCTAATCGGTGTACGATAAGAGGTCCTGTAGCATTAGGGTAGCGAAGTTTCATACGCTCATATACAGAGTCTAGTATATAAATACCAGGTACAGATAAGAAGTCTTCAGGCTTATTGACAATAGCGAAGTACTCATCCTCATAGACTACCTCAATAGGTCTGTTAAGAGCAGGGTTTATTAGTAGTGGGTTATCATCTACTTCTAAGCCTTCTAGCATATGTCCTAAAATAGGCTCACACTTACTGCGACAAGAAGGGTAGAAGTGCTGATGCTTGCGAATCTCTGACTTCGGAGACTCTCCCCACCAGAATTCTCCTAAGGCAATAGGCGTATAATTATGCTCATAGGCGTATTGCATCAGTTTAGGAGCGGCACAGTCTCCAGCAGCAGCAGGTGGCTGTTGTAATACTGTCTTTTCGAAGATCTCTAATAAGCTTTGTTCCTCTCCTTTATAATTTAAGAATTTGTAAGAAGCGAATAGTTTTTGCTGTAGTCCATTAGACTTTTGTTTGCGTTCTTCTTTTAGGTTATTTAGCTCCTCTTCTATACTTGTCGTGATATCTCTAGTCGTAGTGATTTGCTCTTGCCAATATTCTGTCAGTACGCGCAACTCATATTTATCTCTTAAACTCTGTTTGACTAAGTCATCATTTAATAGCTGAAATTCTTCAGGAGAGAGTATAGCTTCCTGTTCTTTTCGGATGGCTTTTCGCTCGTTTTTTTGTTTTTTATGTTGTGCTTTCTTTTCTTCGATGGCTGTTTTTTCATCAGCTATCTGTTGTTTCAATAAAGCTTTGGCATTGCTATACACAGAATCTGCTTCTAGTTTTTCTATTTTGGCATTGATAGCATTAATTGCTTTTACCTCTACATCTTCTCTTGCAAAAAAGCCGTCTTCATTCCACAGGTCAAAGATTAGTGGTACATATCCTTCTAGGTCTGTATGACTGCCTAGCTTACCAGAGAAGCCTGCTAAGTAGCCTAGTTCTCCTTTTTCATTTTTTACTACTAGTACACCAAACATCTTACCTGTAGGTAGACAGTTCTCATTCTCTGTGTCAAATAGCGGTGCTATAAGCGGATGTGTGCTTAGTTCACGTTGTAACTCTTCTGCTGCTAGTACGGTTAGGGGATGAGGTTCGTAATAAAAAGGGAAAGTAAACTTAGTCGGCAGTGTTATAGACTGCACATCACTGGTAAACTTTCTGAAGATAGCTTTAGGCTGAGACATGTAATTCTAATTTTTAGACTGCAAAATTAAGGATAAAAGGGAGATGGGAAAGAGCATTGTTTTAAAATATTATAATTCATATTTAGCTATTTCAAAAAGTATTTGATAATTATTAAAAGATGTAAAACTATTTTTGTAGTTTAGTAACTAATTAATTAGTTATTTAGACAAGGTAAAATATCTTGTTATATAAAGAATGGCAAAGATGAAAAAAATATTGAATTTAATGTATCTGTGTTTTATAGTAGTAAATAATGTGTCTGCTCAAAGTACAAAAGGTTTTCCTAAGATAGAAACAGAGATTATAGGACAATCTAAGTTGTCTGTGTATTATCAATTAGATGATAACTCAACAAATAAGAAGAAGTCAGGAGAAACAGTGTTACAGATACTAGATTCTAAGAGTAAGTATTTTGATGTAGTTGAATCAGATGCTATCGCTTATAATAATGCGGCACTTACAGGAGAATTAAATAAGGATAATATAGCTGAAGGTCTGAAGGTGTTTGGTAAATATGTTTATAAAGGTGTAATACTGAAAGATTTTTCAACATCTAAAGTAGTGGTAAATGATTTGATAGGAGGTAAGAGATTTGAATATGAGGAAAGTATTCCTAAGATAGAATGGAAAATAGGAAAGGAACAGAAAGAAATTTTAGGTTATCAATGTACTAAAGCTACTGCTAAGTTTAGAGGGCGTGATTATGTAGTGTGGTACACAGATGATTTGCCTATTAGTGATGGTCCATTTTTATTTACTGGATTACCAGGTTTGATATTAGAAGTAAGAGACACTAAGAATGCCTATGCTTTTATAGCTAATAGAATTGAGAATAAGAATGAGGAGGTATTTTTAACTATTCATCCTAAAGTAACGAAGACAGATAGAGGATCATTTAGAAGAGGAGATAAGAATGATCATCTTGATCCAGGAGCTTCATTACAAGGAAAGATTTATACAGAACCAGGAAAAGTGACTAATATAAGTGGAATGAAATCAATACCCTATAATCCGATAGAGTTAGAGTAATGTTTGTGTTTGTTGTGTATTTGTTGTGTATTTGTTAAGTAATTGTTTTTATTTATTTGTTTTTTATGAGATTTATTTTTTTGGATATTGTTTGTTAACTTTATTTAACATAACTTTAATTTGTAAGTTCTTTGGTGCACAAGAAGGATTTTAGTTTTAACCAAATAAATTTAAAATTATGAAGAAAACAATGAAAGCCATTTTAGTAGTGGCAGTTTTAGTAGTGAGTACGGTAGCATTTGCAGCTGCAGAAGGATGGATTACTGTACATGATAATTGTGGAGGTACTTTTTATTTAAAGGCAGATATGTATCCTGATGGAGATGCGGCATTAAAAGCTGCAGAAAAATATAATAAATTACGATGTCAATAGTTGATTTTTTTTATTGAAGATTTTAGTTATTTATAACTGCTAATTAGATTAATAATTTTTAAAACCAAGGAATATAGTACTATACTCCTTGGTTTTTATAAGTATAATACAAATTATGAAAAATATTTTTATTTTAATAGTTATAGTTTTTAGTACTGTAAACAAAGTTAAAGGACAAAAGTCAAAAGGCTTTCCTAAGATAGAGACAGAGATTATAGGACAATCTAAGTTGTCTGTGTATTATCAATTAAATGATAACTCTACAAATCAGAAGAAATCAGGAGAAACAGTGTTACAGATACTTGATTCTAAGAGTAAATATGTAGATGTAACTGAAGATAAAATGATTGATTATAATAATAAGCACTTTTTAGGAACAGTCAGTAATGAAAATTTTGGAGAAGCATTAAAGTTGTTAAAACAATATGTTTTTTCAGGCACGATAATAAAAGACTTTGAAAAGTCAAAAGTAATTATTCATAGAGATATTTCAGGTTATAAGTTTCAATATGAGGAAGGTATTCCTAAGATAGAGTGGAAAATAGGAAAGGAACAGAAAGAAATCTTAGGGTATCAATGTACTAAAGCTACTGCTAAGTTTAGAGGGCGTGACTATATTGCCTGGTATGCTAGTGAGTTGCCGATTAGTGATGGTCCATTCTTATTTACTGGATTACCAGGTTTGATATTAGAAGTAAGAGATACTAAGAATGAGTACGTTTTTATGGCTAATGGTGTAGAGCGCAAAAATGAAGATGTATATATAGCCTTATATCCTAAAGTAACGAAGACAGATAGAGAATCATTTAGAAGAGGAGATAAGAATGATCATCTTGACCCAGGAGCTTCATTACAAGGAAAGATTTATACAGAACCAGGAAAAATGGCTAATACAAGTGGTATGAAGTCAATACCCTATAATCCGATAGAGTTAGAGTAAAATGAGCATTAAGAGTATAAATAGCGAGAGAATTAGTCTGAGATTGTTTAATCAATTTTGGACTATATTTTTATTGCTGTTTACTCAGTTATGTTTTAGTCAAGGTAGTATTGTGAAGGGGAGAGTTATTAATGGAGAGAGTGACGAACCTATAGAAGGAGTTATCTGTAAGGTATACGATAGTACCGATGAGATGATAACTTATGCATTAAGTACTAAGTCTGGCGAAGTGTTGATAAAGAGTGATGAAACACCAGCATATATTATATTTTCCTATTTAGGGTTTCAGAATGAGAGAGTGGAGTATATTTCGTTTATAAAGAGTAAAGAGGTAAAACTGTTTAGCAAGGCGATAGAGATAGAGGAGATCGTGATTAAAAGTCAGGCTATAACCCAAGAAGGAGATACGCTTAACTACAGTGTCACTCCCTTTAAAGGAAAAGAGGATCGCTATCTGAAAGATGTCTTAAAGAAGCTACCTGGTATTACAGTAAATACGACAGGAGCTATTACTTATCAAGGGAAACCTATTAATAAGTTTTATATGGAAGGGCTTGACTTGCTAGGTAATCAATATACAATAGCATCTAATAACTTACCTATCGATGCTGTACAGTCTGTACAAGTGATAGAGAATAATCAACATATCAAAACACTAAAAGGAGTTGAATTTAGTGAGAATGCGGCTTTAAATATCAAGTTTAAAGACGAGTATAAACAAAAGCCTTTTGGTGAGGTTAAGACTGCTTTCGGCGGATCACCTCTGTTGAGCAGCAATAAAGTATTCGCTACTTTAATAGCCAAGAACAGTCAAACTTTAGTGACTGCGAAGTCTGATAATACAGGTGTTAATATAGAAGTAGATACAAGAGAACAGATTGACTTTACAGATTTGTTTTCTTTTGATATGCCACTCAAGCAATACATCGGTAACACGAGTATTCGTAGAATACCGATGGATGAGAAACGATACTTGTTTAATGAAACGTATTTAGGATCTATCAACCATCTAAAGAAACTTGCTAAGGAGGCTACATTGCGTTTTAAGGTTGACATTACAAAAGATCACAAACAACAAGATAGTTACTATATTTCTAACTACGATTTAATGAATGGTGAAGTATTGACATTAAACGAGGATAGGAATGTTGCACTTAGTAATACTAGATTAAATGCTTCTGTGAACTATGAAAAGAATAGCACAGCTGTCTATTTTAAGAATGAACTGAAGACCATCTTTAATTGGCAGAGAAGCAATGAAAGTTTACTACAGGACATGGATCAGTTTACTAATCATGTTAAACAAGATAATGTGACTATTCAGAATCGCTTTGCGTATATATTTGGAACGGATGATAATAAGTATACGATCGATGCATTCATAAAATATGTAGATCAGCCAGAGCGTATGACTTTAAATACACTTAAAGGAACTGATAAAGCGTCTAGTATGGATAGGCAGAAGGTAGATAATAAGCATTTATTGTTTAAAGTCCAATCTGGCAAGACGATGAGAGTGTGGTCTAATCCACTGTCTTTTAATGTAGAGTTGTACTATAATAATGATGAGTTAAAGACTAGATTAGAGACAGATAAGAAATATAGTTTTTTAGATCAATACCTACATGATAATAGTGTAAGACTTAAGAAATATGGGACTACATTAACGACGAGTTATACATATTATTTAAAAGAAGGTAATTTACGCATTAACATACCTCTAAAATATGAACAACACAGTGTATTTGACAGAATAGGAGTTGAGAATGAAGAGAAAGGTAACTTCTTAATAACACCTTCAGTTTCGTTTAATTATAATTTGAATCAGTTGTGGAAGTTTAATGCGAATACTTCTTATACAGAGTCAGTAAGTCAGATAGATAATTATTATCAAGGAGTGGTGATGGCTACCTATAGAGATTTTATGACTTATGGTAACTTGCCACAGAAGTATAAGTCTATGCGTTATGAGATAGGTTTAGATCATCGCAATCTATTGACTTCTGTATTCTTTAATTTGAATATAGGGTACCAACCTTCTAAGATTAATGTAGCTAATCAAGGATATTATGATAAGGATTATACGTGGAGCAATAAAGTAGCGCAAGATATAAAGATGGATAAGTTATATCTAAATACGAGAGTGTCTAAGTTATTTAGTGAGTTAAAGACGACATTAGCTTTAAGTACTTCTTATGAGTATTATAAAAGTGATATATGGCAACAGAATACGTTGTTTACAAATTACAGTAATCAGTGGACTGTAGGTTTTGAGGCTTTTGTAAAGAAGTTAGATTGGATGTCTATACAGTATATCATTAGTGACAATATATTTTGGGAGAACAATCAATTTAGAAATACTGATAAGTTACACAATATCACTCAACAAGTGAATTTGTCTTTCTTTACTTTAAAGAATGTACAATTACAGCTCAGTGGAGAGCATAACTATAATGATATGGGAGGTAAGGAGAGTTATAAAAACTTCTTTATAGATGCTACAGCGTCATATAAGTTGAAGCAAGTGGAGTTCACAGCATTGTTACAGAACTTACTTGATAAAAAAGAGTATTCGTATACGAGTTATACGGGGTTAAATAGTAGCTCCTTAAAGATACCTATTCGAGGTAGAAGTATTCTATTAGGAGCTACATTTAGTTTTTAATATTGTTTTACTTATCAGCCTCTTTCATCACTTGCACTATTTTCATTACAGCTTGTTGTGCATTGGCAGTGCCGCTGTTTGCCATAATGATATAGGCAGTATTAGTATTGCCATCTATCTGTGTATAGGTAAAGAAAGTACCGTCAGAACCAGCGTGGTCATATAGCTTAGTAGTCTCATTGATAAGATTCCCCCAGCCTATGGCATATTTGCTTTGACTATTAAATAAGAAGTCATAAGTACTTGCTTTAAGGGCGTTGTTTTGACCTGCAAGACCTTGTAGATTGAGTTGGATGTATTTGATATAGTTCTCTATATTCATACTTAAGTCACCTGCAGGTTCTATAAGGGTTAATGCATAGTTATAAGTAGGAGGTACAGATTCTAGTACATCATACTGTAAGGCATGTCCCCAAGGTTGGTTTTCTAGATTGCGATTTGGCCAGCCGATGACGAAGTTTATACCTAGTTCATTGGTTAGAATATCTTTTGCTAGTTCTTCCCAAGATTTGTTAGCTGCTTTTTCTAACATAGAAGCTGCTATACTATACCCTGCATTAGAATAAGTATATCCATCTGGAGTTTCTAGTGGAGCCATCGTTAATACATGTTGAGCGAAAGCTTGTCTCTGTTGTTGTTTTGTCCCTTCGAGCTTTGGAAGACCAATGCGTTCCGTACCACTAGTGAAGGCATGTACTTTAGCTCTGTGAGAGAAGAAGTCCTTCAGTGTAGCAGTGTAGTATGCAGGATTAGCAGATTCTTTTGCTTCAGGGAATAGATCAAAATAGGTAGTACTCCATTTGATTTTGCCTTGTTCTACTAGTTTGGCAGCTATAAACCCTGTAATGGCTTTAGAGTTGGAACCTAAGTGGAAGTAGTCTTTTAGATCGGCATTAGAGGGCGTGTTCTTTTCGCCGAATTTGTGATGTCCTGAGATTCCTTTTTGAACAGTCTGGTCTTTTGTTACAATGGCAAAGGCCACTTCAGGAACGTTGTATAGGTTGCGTATACTATCTATTTTAGTGTGTAAGTCTTGACTGTATATTGTTTGACTACATGATAATATGAAGGCTGAGGTTAGTATAAGTAGTTTTTTCATGTTTTGGATTTATTATAAAAACTAAGGTAATGATATTCGGTTTATAAATAAGTTTTTCTCCTTTGAAAAGGTTCGGTAGAGGGAAGGTAATTGGTGATAAATAACCGAAATAACAAATAATTTTTAAAAAAGTATGTTTTGTTGCTTTTGCTTTTTGTGACTTAACGAGTTAAATAGTATCTTTGGCGACTCAAAGTATTAAAATAATACCGATATGTTTGATAATTTAAGTGATAAATTAGATAAAGCCTTTCATATCCTTAAGGGACACGGCAAGATTACAGAAGTCAATGTAGCAGACACTCTAAAAGAGGTTCGTAGAGCTCTATTAGATGCCGACGTTAACTTTAAGATTGCTAAAGATTTTACTAATATAGTAAAAGAAAAAGCCTTAGGACAAGAGGTACTTACAACTTTACAACCAGGACAATTGATGATCAAAATCGTTAAGGACGAGTTGACTCAATTAATGGGAGGTGAGGCTGCAGGTATTAACTTATCTGGTAATCCTTCAGTTATTTTAATGTCAGGTTTGCAAGGGTCAGGGAAAACAACATTCTCTGGTAAACTAGCAAACTTCTTAAAGACAAAGAAAAATAAGAAACCTTTATTGGTAGCGTGTGACGTATATCGTCCTGCAGCTATTAATCAGTTACATGTAGTAGGTGATCAATTAGGTATAGAAGTATATTCAGAAGAAGGAAATAACAATCCTGTACTAATTGCAGAGAATGCTATTAAGCATGCAAAGGCAAATGGATTCAATGTAGTGATTGTCGATACAGCTGGTCGTCTAGCAGTAGACGAGGAGATGATGACGGAGATCGCTAATATTCACAAAGCAATTACACCACATGAGACGCTATTCGTAGTGGACTCTATGACAGGACAAGATGCCGTAAATACAGCGAAAGCTTTTAACGATAGATTAAACTTCGATGGGGTAATCCTTACTAAGTTAGATGGGGATACACGTGGAGGGGCTGCAATCTCAATTAAATCAGTAGTAAATAAACCGATTAAGTTTATCGGTACTGGTGAGAAGATGGAAGCGATAGATGTGTTCTATCCAGATCGTATGGCAGACCGTATCTTAGGGATGGGAGACGTTATCTCGTTAGTAGAGCGTGCACAGGCTCAATACGACGAAGAAGAGGCTCGTAAAATCCAGAAGAAAATCGCGAAGAATGAGTTTGGTTTTGATGATTTCTTAAATCAGATTCAGCAAGTGAAGAAGATGGGGAATATGAAAGACTTGATGGGGATGATACCTGGAGTTGGAAAAGCAATGAAAGATGTAGAGATAGAAGATGATGCGTTTAAACATATCGAGGCTATTATCTACTCAATGACACCTGCAGAACGTTCTAAACCATCTATTATAGATGTAAAACGTAAGAACCGTATCGCTAAAGGATCGGGTACGGATATACAACAAGTGAATCAATTGCTTAAGCAGTTCGATCAAATGAGCAAAATGATGAAGATGATGCAAGGGGCAAAAGGAAAGAATTTGATGAGAATGATGGGGCAAATGAAAGGCATGCAAAGATAATTAAAGAAGAAGGTTTAAGGTTCATTATGAGGTTTAAACCTTCTTTATTTACATACACACAACACACATTTTATTTTAATGCAACTACTAGACGGAAAAAAGGTATCGGAAGATATCAAGAATGAGATCGCTGTTGAGGTTCAACAGATGAAAGCTCGTGGAGAAAAAGTACCTCACTTAGCAGCAGTTATTGTTGGTACTAATGGAGCAAGTTTAACTTACGTAGGAAGTAAGGTTAAGTCTTGTGAGAAAGTAGGTTTTGAATCTACACTAGTTTCTTTGCCAGAAGAAACTACAGAAGAAGAGCTTTTAGCTAAAGTAAAAGAATTGAATGCTGATCCTGCTATAGATGGATATATCGTTCAATTACCTCTTCCAAAACACATTGATGAGCAAAAGATCTTATTAGCTATCGATGCGGATAAAGACGTAGATGGGTTCCACCCAACGAACTTCGGTCGTATGGCTTTAGAGATGGAGACATTCTTACCAGCTACTCCTTATGGAATCATGGAATTATTAGAGCGTTATAAAGTAGAGACAGCAGGTAAAAACGTAGTAGTTATCGGTCGTTCTCACATTGTAGGTCGTCCTATGAGTATTTTGTTAAGCCGTAAAGGTTACCCTGGAGATGCTACTGTGACATTAACGCATAGTCGCACTAAGAATATTGCAGAGATTACTAGAGAAGCAGACATTATCATTTCAGCATTAGGAGTGCCTTACTTCTTAAAAGGAGATATGGTGAAGGATGGAGTAACTGTAGTAGACGTAGGTATCACACGAGTACCAGACGAGACTAATCCTAGAGGATACGTTATCGCAGGAGATGTAGACTTTGACGAAGTTAGTAAGAAAGCTGCTTTTATTACTCCTGTACCAGGTGGTGTAGGACCAATGACAATAGCGATGTTATTGAAGAATACTTTATTAGCTAGATCAAGAAGAGCTAAAAAAGGGGAATAAGAATTAGACTATTCTATTTATATATGAAGAGAGATGAGAGATCATCTCTCTTTTTTTGTTTCATAGTAATCGTTTCTATTGATGTGTTGTATTGGGTATGTATTGTGCGATACGTAAGGTATTGTATTTCTATTGTTGTGTTGTATTGGGTATGTATTGTGTGACATGTAAAGTATTGCATCTCTACTGATGTGTTATATTGGAGATGTATTTATTGAAAATACAAAATATTGTGTCTCTACTGATGTGTTATATTGGTGATGTATTGTGTGACATGAAAATACTGCATCTCTACTGATGTGTTGTATTGGGTATGTATTATGTGACACGTAAGGTGCTGTGTCTCTATTGATATGTTGTATTGGATATGTATTGTGTGACATGCAAAATATTGCATCTCTACTGATGTGTTATATTGGAGATGTATTTTTTGAAACACAAAATATTGTGTCTCTACTGATGTGTTGTATAGGATCTGTATTGTGTGATACGTAAGGTGCTATGTCGCTACTGATGTGTTGTATTGGGTATGTATTGTGCGACACGTAATGTAATGTGTTTCTATTAATAAATTATAAACAGTATTGTAACATTTGTTACAACACATACGGTAGATGGTTAATATTTTAGTATATTAACTGAAACAATATTGTAAATAATGAAAACTCACTATCAAATCCTTATTATAGGGGCAGGAACTGCTGGCATAATGACAGCAGCTCAGCTAAAGAAACGTAATCACAATATAGATATTGGGATTATAGATGCGTCAGAATTACATTACTATCAGCCTGCATTTACACTAGTAGGGGCGGGAGCTTATGATAAGAAGAAAACTATAAAACCGACAAAGGATCTTATACCTAGTGGAGTAGATTGGATTCGAGATATGGTTATTACTATGGATGCTGATAATAATCGTCTAAGTACTAAAGAAGGAATAACCTATACTTATGATTATCTAGTAGTCTGCCCTGGATTAGTGAATGATTTATCCTTGATAGAAGGACTAGCTGATGCTGTAGAGAAAGGTGTGGTGTGTAGTAATTATATAGATCCAGAATATACTTGGAAGTTATTACAAGAATTTAAAGGTGGAACAGCTATTTTTACTCAACCGAATACTCCTATTAAATGTGGTGGAGCTCCTCAGAAGATTATGTATCTGGCATGTGATTATTTTCGCAAGAAAGGAATAGATAAGAATACTAAAGTTCATTTCCCAATGCCTGGGAGTGTTATTTTTGGAGTTAAACCTATTGCAGAGACTTTAATGAAAGTAGTTGATAGATATGGTATTGACTTTAGACCTTTTCACAATCCGATTAAAATAGATGCTGATCATAAAAAGGTTTATTTTAAACGCACGAATATGCCAGATAATAAATGTGTGGTAATCTCTGACGGCAGTACTACTGTAGCTAATGACAGTGTAGTAGAGATGTCTTTTGACTTCTTACATTTAGCACCTCCTCAAGTAGCGCCACAGTTTGTAAGAGAATCTAATTTAGTAAATACTGCTGGTTGGCTAGATGTTGATTTAAACAGCTTACAACACAATAAGTATACTAATGTATTTGGACTCGGAGATGTAGCAGGTTTACCTACAGCTAAGACAGGTGCTGCAATACGTAAACAAGTTCCAGTAGTAGTAGATAATTTATGTAAGTTGCTAGATAATAAAGAAGTATCTAATAAAGGGTATGAAGGATACTCTTCATGCCCATTAGTGACAGGGTATGGTAGGTTAGTATTAGCAGAGTTTAATTATAAGAATGAGTTTACACCTGATCCTAAGTTAAAACAGTTGTTGATTAATACAAGTGATCAAGAGCATTGGCGCTTATGGATGTTGAAGAAATATATGTTACCCTATTTATATTGGAATAAAATGATGAAGGGGAAGCAAGTGTAGAATGGTTTATCTTTATCCTCTTAAAAAGAAGAATATGAAATTTCCAAAAGCAATAACAGATTTTATAGCAAAAGAGATAGAATGTACTCATTATTTTATGCCTCAGTTTTATCCTCAACAGGGCGATATTGAAGGTTTTCAAGATGGGTATAAGTATAATAGCGTTGAAGGAAAGGATATCACAGGAACTAAGGAAGGTGATTTTCATCCTAATTGGTATGTAATATGTGGAGGTTATGCACAAGATCCATATTGGATAGATATCACAAAAGAGGAGAAAGGCTTTCCTGTTTATTTTGCAGAGCATGGAGCAGGTAAATGGGAACCATTATTAGTAGCAGATTCTTTAGGTGAGTTTGAAGAGTGTGTGAAATATATGATTTATTTGACAGAATCTGAATTGTCTAAAGAAGAAATAGAGAGATTGTATAATGAGCGTTTTGATTTAGATAGTCCTTTTTGGGAATTGGTGTGGAGTGAGTTTTCTTTTGACGAAGAATAGTGAAGTTGGTTAACTATGATGTAATGAGTTATTGCCTTTTAAGTGTATTATTTTAGTATTGTTAAGAAGGTGTTTGATATGTTTAATTTTATGTTCTTAAATCATTTTATCTTTAATATATAATAATGGTTGTTTCTTTATTAGGAAACATTTAATTTTGTAATCTATTGATAATGAAAGATGGTTTAAAGTTTAATGTCATTTTTTTAGAAGAAGCTAAGGAGTTTTTAGACCATTTAGATTCTAAAGCTAGAGCAAAGATTATTTATAATATAAACAAAGCAAGCATTACTTCAGATATTGAATTATTTAAGAAGTTACAAGGTGATATATTTGGGAGTTTAGAACAATGTATAGCTCTTTTTATTATAGGCTATTTGCCTTTTGGGATAAGTCAGATAATAAAAATACAATGGTGATTTCAACACATGGTATTATAAAAAAAGAGGATAAAATTTCTAAAAAAGAAATAGAAAGAGCTGAACGATTGAGAGATGTCTATTTTAATAGTAAAGAGAAGTAAAATGAAAACATATAGCTTAGAAGAAATTACTGATTTATATATTGGTGAGAGAGGAACAGAGAGTAGAGAAGAGTTTGATAATGAATTAAGGCTTGACTTGTTAGGACAACAAATAAAACAAGCAAGACAAAAGCGTAATTTAACACAAGAGGAATTAGGTCTCTTAGTAGGAGTAAAAAAAGCTCAGATCTCAAAGATAGAGAATAGCACTACAGATGCTCGTCTGACTACTTTATTAAAAGTATTTAAGGCGTTGGGATTAAAGGTGAGTTTTAATGTTGAGTTAGATAGTCAAGCAACTATTTAAGAATTGGATAAGGTATATCGTAGGCTATCTAAAAGATAGCCTTTTTTGTATCTAATAAATAGTATTTTTACTTAAAAGAACATCATGAGAAGTGATAATATAAAGTGGGCAGCTTTAGTACCAGAGTTTGTAGTATCTGACTTAGCTATTAGTTTACAGTTTTGGTGCGATTATATAGGATTTGAAGTAATGTATGATCGCAAGGAGGAGCACTTTGCCTATTTAGGTATGGGAGAGGCGCAAGTGATGTTAGAACAATATAATCCTGCTGATAGAGAATGGGAGACAGGGATATTAGAAAAGCCATATGGTAGAGGAATAAACTTTCAGATAGAAGTAAATGCCATAATACCTATTCTAAAACGACTTCAGGAAGCTAATTATACTTTATTTATTGATGCAGAAGAGCGTTGGTATAGAGCAGACGATGTAGAGTTCGGTCAGAAACAGTTCTTAGTACAAGATCCTGATGGGTATTTATTGAGATTAATAGAGAACTTAGGAGAGCGAAAATTAGCTGAATAAAGTGATTGCATTAGAAGACATAAGTCAATACTTTAGTGCTGTGATAAAACATAGAAGAGATGAAAACAAGAGAAGAGCTACAGGGTAAGTGGTATAAGAAAGGCGAGAAGTATGCTAAGGAGATTAATGAGATGGTCGCTTTCGGTACAGAACACGGCTGGGATAAATGGGATGGTGAAGAAGCAGAGGACACAAGAGGTAAACTTGCAGAAGCAGTTATTGAGTTATTAAGAGAAGCTAATGTTAATGGTGCAGTAGATACTTTTAGACAAGAGTTTCCTCCTGCACATGCCCCTATTATACCAATGTTAGATGACAAAGGGAGTTATATAGGAGATATTTGTTATATAGCAGAAGATAGTGTTGCTTTTATGCAAGGGACTTCTTATGAAGAGCGACAAGCATATATAGCGAAAGGAACAGAAGTAGTTGCATTAGACAAAGAGATTAAAAGCATTGGGCAGTCTATGCGCAACCTTGTTTATGCGATAGCGTATGCAGATAAGATAGTGACTCGTCAAGGATGGGAAGGAGAAATTATAGCAGAGTTTACATTAGATACTTTAGCGAATATAGGAATTACAAGACTTATTCCTTTTAATGATGGACAGAAAGTCTTGTTCATCTCTTCAGAGGGAATTTATTTGTTAAATACTAAAGAAGAGAAACTGTTGTTTCCAATACTAGAAGAAGGGGAAGAAAACAATGGATTATCTATGGATCATGCTACTTTATCTCACGACAATAAGTATATTGTAGTAGGAGAGCAGTGTAGCGATCACATCGTTTTGGACAGTGAAGGGAATAAAGTAGGATCAGTAGGTCCACAATCTGAGTATCCTCATTATTGTTTGTTTACTAAAGATGATAAACAACTATTGACTAACTCTTGCCATTTTTACAATGGGATATCGATAGGGGTAGATGGAGATAAGTTAGATGGAATGGATATACCAGGATGGGATGATCATGAGGATATTACGATATTAGATGAAGGAATGCGTGTGTATGTTGGTGTAGCTTTTAATGACTACTATATCTTAGGAGATGCTTATGGATATATCAGAGCAATACATAAAGACGGAAGAGAGCTGTGGCAACATTTCTTAGGTTCTACCATAAGTGGAATGGTATTATCAGAAGATGAGAAGACATTATATGTAGGTACATATGCAGGTATATTACACAAGCTGACTTTGAATAAGCCTGTAAGAGATACACATACTATTGGTACTGCTGATATTTATGAAGACTTCCGTTTGTTACTTTGGAAGAATGAGAATAACGTATTAGTTTGGTAATCAATTGATATAAAAGTGAATAAAGCTACTTTACTATATGTTAAAGTAGCTTTTTTATATACTAAAGGTTTTAGTTAAGTAGTTATCTATAGAACACTTAACTAAAACTTATAATTATGAAACACTTAATTTTATACAGCTTTCTACTGATTACTTCGATGTGTTTAGGACAGAATGCTAAGACTGACTTAGAAACCTATGTCCCTAAAAAAGACAATTACTCTTTTACTACGATTAAATTTAATGTACCTGCCTTTCATTGGAAAGGAAAGATAGATAGTGTTTCTTTTGAAGGGAGTTTGATCATACCTAAGACAGGCTTCGATAAAGTAGTGATTATTAAACCAGGTACAGGATATAATACACGTAATACACATAGCTATTTAGCAGAAGCCTTATTAGATCACAATGTAGCTGTATTTAGATATGATGAAAGAGAGATGGGAAATTCAGGAGGAACAGGAGGTGGAGATATGTCATATAGCCCTTCTATGATGGGTGCAGAATTAGCTTCGGCCTTTCAGATGTTAAAGAAGAGAGAAGAGTTAAAGGATAAAAAGATCGGTGTAATAGGACATAGCATGGGAGGGATTGCTATTATGGATGCTTATGCTCATTCTTTTGATCCTGATTTTTTAGTGATGTTATCATCACCTGTTGTGTCTGGTAAAGAGATGTTTTTATACCAACTAAAACAAGAGGAGAATGGTTTTCAAGATTACTTTGCGTATGATACTCAAGAAGAAAAAGAAAAGGTGTATAATGAACTAGCTGATTATTATATTTCAATTAAGGATGATAAGAACTATTGGAAGATGTATAAGAAAAAGATGAAGGAGATAGGATATACAGATAAGAAAACTAAAACGAGGTTTCGATTTCTAATAGGACATGCAGAAAGAGATATAGTGGCAAAAGACAATCAGGATAAGTATAGAGCGATAGCTATACCGATGTTTTATATGATAGGAGATCAAGATGTATTAGTAGATCCTATTAGCAATGTTGAATTGCTTCAGAGTTTTCATAATAAGAATATAGCAATAGAAGTATTAGAAGGGGAGAATCATTTCTTTGCTGATGGAGAAAGTTATGAAATCCATCAAGTACCTAAACAAAAAATAGTGGACTGGGTGTTAAAGCAATAGTTGAGTTAATTAGCATTTCAATACCTTATCTTTATCATTATATTAAGAATTGATAGAGTAAATTAGAGCTTTATAATTTCACTCTATACCTCATGCGACATTTAAGATATATAGTAGTGGCACTATGTGTTACTACATTCTGTATTGGACAAAATCCACAAGATAAAAACACAAGTATAAATGACAGTTTAGCTTCTTTATATCAATCTAAAGAAGAAGTAAACCCAGGTAATAAACTTACTCTACAGCAGTATGTAGAAGATCTTTATATTAATACCTGTAAGTTGTATCACAAGGGAGCTCTTCCTACTATAGAGCCTGGGGATTTTAGTGTGATGGTAATAGATAAAAAAGGAGATGGAAATACAATGATGAAGTCAAAAGACTTAGCCTTGTTAAAAGTAGAAGATGTAAAAGAAATACGCTTCGAAAAGTCAAAACAGACAGATGTCATGTATGGCTATAAAAAAGGTGATTTTGGGATGATCGTCATTACGAAATAGATATAAAAAGAGGCTGTAATGGAATTACAGCCTCTTTTTGTTTAACTTAATTATGGTTTATACTGAGGGTTTTCTTTGTAGAAGTTGTTCCAAAAGTCCTCATTGTAAGATACCCTATCTAGTAAAGTTTTGCTTCTGTTTTTAAATTCATACTCTATGAATTCGACATCATTTGTTTTTAAATCAAATAAATGAGAGTCAGTAGAGTTGGTGAAATTATGTTTTTCTCCATTATGATAAGTTTCATCACTAAAGGATCTATAGAAGAAGTTAGTAGCATAGTATTTACCATTATTGAGGAGATCTTTGAATACGCTGATATTTTCTTCCTTAGCAGTCCTTAATGCAATACGCTCTATATTAGAATTGTGTTTATACTTACTTTTTAAATAGTCAGCATCTAATGATGATTCCCATGTTTCAACCACTTTTACTATGGCATAGTTATCTTGATTAATATAAATTCTACCTGAGTATTTAGAGGGATCAGCTTTATTAGTGTAATTCCAACCCTCTCTCTCTGTTTCGAATGCGATAACATATAAGTTACTATCATTAGGATCTTTTGATTCTATAAACGAGAGTTTAAACTTCTTGTATTTTCTTTTGTGTAATATATTAGAGTATTGAATTGGATTCTCTCTGCCTCTAAAAATATGGTCTGTATTTTTTATGTTCTTAATACCTCTATTGTTCCATTTTACTTGTTGTACCTCAAAAGTTGTTCTGTTCAAGCCTAAATAGGTTTCCTGGTAATCTTTAGTTATTATTTCAAGGTCAAATATTTTAGTATCGTTCTTATAGATTAATTCATGACTAAATCTAGTGAAGTTAAATGGTTCAGTAGGGTGGTTCTCAGCTTTCTTTTTGATAGCAAGGCGGAGTACTTCTTTTGGAGTAAGTTGTTTGGTGATAACTAATTCATCTAGTAAGTCAAAGTTGGTTTCTAAGGAGATAACAGAAGCTAATTCATTTAAGGATACAGTATAGTTATCATACCCTAGAGCTTGTATCTCTAGTGTAGAGTTACCTTTTGTCTTAGGGTCAAAAGGTAGTTCATAATACCCATTGTCATCCGTTACTCTATAGATATCTTGTTTTACTAAAATGATAGTTGCAAAGGCGATAGGCTGTTGAGTATCTTTGTCTAATAGTTGCCCTTTAAAAGAACCTTGTTCTTGTTTGATTTCTTTAGAAGGTACAGTTACCTTGTTTTGGGTATCTTGTTTCTTTATCTTTTTTCGTTCTGCTTGTGAAGCAGTATTTAGAAATATATAACCATCGTGAAATAAGTCTAATCTCTCCTTAGTATACTCTACGAAGTGAAGTAGCCTTGTATCCATAGGTAGATGCATTGCTTCCTGATTAGAAGAAATATACAGATAAGGAGTGTTTAACTTTTGTAACTGATCTTCAAAAGAACCTTCTTGAATAGGAGTAGCATGTAAGGTACGTGTCCCTGTATCGAACAGGGAATCATTGGCATGTAATGTACCTAGACTAAATACTTTCTCTTTATAATAATCTTTTATTTGTCGTCCCATAGAGATGAAGGCTCTTGCCTGTACATTTCCACTATTCGGGTTGCTGTACATAACATGGATATTATCAGCCCATACCATGATTTTTTCTTGAGGATGCCTTTTAATATACTGTATTAAGTTATCCGCCATTTGTTTATCGCGATAGTTGTCATCTTTAGAGGCAAGGTCACTTGTCATAATAGGTTCTTTCGTATCATTGACTGATTGTGCAGTGCTTAGAAGACCTTTAGTGATTTGTACCCAAGTAAGATTAGTGTCTGTTTGAGGTAACTTCTCTATAGCAGTAATTATTCTTTTAAGCTCTTTTTCAAAAGCAGTAAACTTGATATCTTGATTATCGTATTTATAAGTAACTAGCAATGCCTCTAATGCGATACCGAAGTCATCCGAGTCAAGCTTTAAACTTATTTTTTGTTGCTCTAGGTAAGTAAAGAAGTCTTCTATGAAGATATCCTCATTTAGGATTTGCGAGTCATATCCTATCACTTTAAGGTTGTTATCTTCTATATACTTAACTAATCTTTGAAACTCTTGACTATTACTCCATGTACTAAAAATAGCTTGATTAAACGCATCAGGATTAAACCCCTGTTGATTCATCTTCCATATATCATATACAGGAGACTCCATAGCGAAAGTAGTAAAGCCCATTTCTTGGTGTAGGTATTCAACTACTCTTGTCTTCATCTCAAAGATATTATCATACATATGTGTTTGTTCTCCTAGCATGACGATTTGCTTGTCTTTGAGCTCTTCTTTAAGGAAAGACAGGTCTGTTAGTTCCTTAGTGTCTGGTGGAAGTAGTGGCTGTATTATTAACTCTTGTGCTTTAGTCATGGTGATTACTAAAGCCATTAGTAAGGTGAATAAAAATCTCATATTATAGTGATTATTTCTAGTTGGTTATAGATATAACCTTAAATATAAGGTTCATATTGTTTAATCAGAAGGTGTTATTTGATTGTTTAACATGTTTGTCATAAGGTGTCATGTATTTTTAAATTAAAATAACTACAGTTAGTATATCTAAATAAAACTTTATTTTATCACCAATAAGTCTACCTATTACTTATATAATCAGAGTAATTTTTTTACTAGTTTTTGTTTAAATTTGACGCTTCAAGATAAATTGAATAATTGTGATGAAAGAGGCATTTTCTTATAAAGGGACTATCAACAGAAAGGCATATATCGTAAGTGTAGTAACTTACTTTGTGCTGTTGTTTTTAAGCTTCTCAGTATTTGCGAGATTAAGTGGCGCTTTTTTTGGAATACTATTTCTAATAGTTTTTATAGGGTTACATATCTATCTTTTTGGTAAAGGGACTAGACGCTGTCACGATTTAGGTAAGAAAGGGTGGGAGCAGTTTAGCTTTAGAACTTGGTTAGGAATGCTATCCAGAGAGATAAAAGTGAGTAAGTCTGTATCAGAGCCAATAGAAGGTTAAAAAGGATGTAGTGGGTATTATACCATTACATCCTTTTTAGTTCCTTCATATAAAAGAAGTGTTCTTAGAACACACTGTTGTTTAGAAGAGCTAACTCTTCTTCAGTAGGTTGATTTTTAGGATCTATAAATGCATTAAAAGCAGGAGTGTCATCACAGTAGATGATGTCAAAAGAGAATCTCTCATCACCATATAGCCCTCTGTGGATACTATTCGCAGAGAAGATAAATAGATCACCTCTATTTAGATTAAACACTTGCCCTCGTTCCAGAGCATCACTTGGATGACGACCATGCTGAGATAGTCGAGTGTCTTCTTCTATAGGCATATCCCATAACCGATGAGTAGCAGGGATGATTTCTATTCCATTTTCTTTCTTCAGTGGGATTCTAAAGTGAACTACATTTTCTGTCTTAATCTTTTCTTGTTGTTCTTCTATCGAAAGCCCTGTATACTGAATATCCCTATGCCAATAGTTCTTTTGTTCCTTGTGATAAGGATCAAAGAATAATTGAGTATTTAAGAATTTAGCTTTATCAGGAAAGATAGATTCGACAATATCTATAAGTTTAGCCTGAGCAATGAATTGGAATAATGTTGGCCTTTCTTGTTTAGTAATAAAAGGACTACTCGTAAGGCTATGACTGTTGATTAAGCCGTTCTTATACTCTTGTTCATTTTCTATTAACCATTGCTTGTGAAAGTTGTTAAGTATCAATTCTATAGATGTTAATTCTTCTTCCATAAAGAAACTAGGTAGGTATAGATAACTATTTTGTTCAAAGTCTAGAGGCATAACACAGCTATTAGAGATTTTATAATACGAAGATAAACTACTGAAGTGAAATAGTGTAATGCTAATTTAAATTGTCCTATTTATTCCCCTATTTTCACAATAGATTCTCAATATTATAACTAGAATTAATGAACAAGATATTTTTATTGGTGTATATTTGTTGATGTCTCATTAGAGGCGGTATGGCAAAAAAAATAAATTATCAATGGAAATTTATAACAAAAGACAGTTATTATTTAATACTAAATACAATGCTATAAGAAGTAAATATAAAATAGTAGGAGCAATACGCTTGATCGTTTTCTTCGCTATTATTTATTTCTTCTATCTAGCTTTGGCTAACGCGGATACTTTTTATTTATATATTACAGGAGGGCTTATTGTTGCTTTCTTAGTATTACTACGTGTACATGTAGAGTACTCTTGGAAAATGCGCTATGTACAGGCTCTTAAAGAGATTAATACAGATGAGCTTGCCTTCTTAGAAGAGGATAAAAGACCTTTTGATTCAGGAGAAGAGTTTAAGACTACAGAACATCCTTATGCTTTTGACTTAGATATCTTTGGACATAAATCTTTGTATCAATACCTAAATAGA
Source organism: Myroides sp. ZB35 (assembly GCF_001865835.1). Classification (NCBI taxonomy): domain Bacteria; kingdom Pseudomonadati; phylum Bacteroidota; class Flavobacteriia; order Flavobacteriales; family Flavobacteriaceae; genus Myroides; species Myroides sp. ZB35. The sequence goes on from NZ_CP017769.1 coordinate 2,282,332, forward strand.
ACAGCAACGTTTATAGGAAAACAAAAGCTTGCAGATTTATTAAAAGGCAAATTGACTTCAGAGGCTATTTTAGATAATCAAGAAGCGATTAAAGAACTTTCTCAGAAGGTAGAATGGAGACATGAGATAAATGCTTATAGCAAGTTGTCTAATCTAGATGAGAAAGCGTATACAAGATTAAAGAAATGGAGTGACACAGCCGTAGTACCTATTAGTAAACTTGGCCGTGCATTAAGCTATGTGTTACCTGTACTATTAGGGATTTCGATTGTTTTATACTTTCTGTTAGACCTTGACTTTATGGGATATGTGATCTCTACCTTATTCTCTTTTAACTTAATACTGACTTTATCACAGATAAAGAATATTCAGGCAGAGCTAGGAGGAGCAGATAAGGTACATGAGACTATAGAGAGCTGTAGTTCTATCATTAAGCGTATAGAAAGAGAGACTTTCACTACAGATAAAATGAAATCCTATATCAGTGAATTAAATAAAGATTCTTTTCAAGCGAGTAAAGAGTTAAAAGAACTATCAAAATTATTCGAACAGTTAGAGACTGTGGCTAATATCTTTGTGATGGTTGTCTTTAACGGTTTTGTGCAGTATCATGTGCACGTATTACACCGATTTTTAGAATGGAAAAAGAGCAAAGGACATCTTGTACCTAAAGCAATAGAGATCATAGGAGAGGTAGAAGCGCTTAATTCGTTAGCGAACTTCTCTTATAACAACAGACATTATACCTTCCCTACTATCAGTGAAGAGGGAGAGATGAAGTTTAAAGATCTAGGGCATCCACTGCTAAATGAGAAGAAGAGAGTCTGTAATGATATCAACTTTAGCAACCAACGCTTTGTGATTCTGACAGGATCTAATATGTCTGGTAAGAGTACTTTCTTGCGTACCATAGGGGTTAACCTTGTATTAGCTAGTATAGGAGCGCCTATCTGTGCTACGAAAGCTACTTTCTTCCCACTGCCGTTATTTGTATCGATGAGACTGACAGATTCATTAGAAGATAGTGAGTCTTACTTCTATGCAGAGGTGAAAAGGCTAAAGATGATTATCGAACAGGTGAGAGAAGAACCATGCTTCGTACTACTAGATGAGATACTTAGAGGGACGAACTCTGATGATAAGCAGAGCGGGACGATAGGAGTGATCCATAAGTTGATTAGGGAGAAGACCTATGGTGTGATCGCTACTCATGATTTAGAGGTATGTGAGACAACGAATAAATTCCCTGATATTCTAATCAATAAATGTTTTGAGGTGGAGATAAAAGAAGATGATTTACACTTTGACTACAAGATAAGAGATGGTGTATGTCAGAATAAGAATGCGACATTCATTATGAAAAAAATGGAAATTATAGATTAATTTATAGCAATAGAGAATTCAAAAAAGTCACTTCGGTGGCTTTTTTTTGTGCCATTTATTGGAGTGGTCGCATAGTTATCGCATAGTGGTGGCATACTGCTCGCATAGTTTTGGCTGTTTTTAATGCGATCACTATGCGATAAAACTGCCATTATGATACTAGCAGAAGACAGAAGGTGAAAAAAAGAACCTGTTTAGGTTCTCTGTAGTATTCTTAAAGAAAACCACGAAGAGAATCTAAACAGGTCTCAAAAAAAAGAGATACTTCTGCAGAAGAAGTATCTCTAAAAATTACATTATAAGAAAAACTAATTACATAGTCTTAATTAACTCATTAATAAGCTCACGAGCGATAGGCTCAGCAGCTTCTACAGCTCTAAGTACATCTTCGTGATGTGCTTCTACGATACCTTCTTCATTCCCCATATCTGAGATAACAGAGATACCGAATACTTTCATATCCATGTGACGAGCTACGATTACTTCTGGTACTGTAGACATACCTACACAGTCTGCTCCTACAACGCGTACCATTTTATACTCCGCTAATGTTTCAAAAGTTGGTCCTTGTAATCCGTAGTATACTCCTTGTTTAATATCGAAGTTTTTCGCTTTAGCTATTTCTTGTGCTTTCTTAACTAAAGTTCCTGTATACGCATCATTCATGTTTACGAAACGAGGTCCGAAGCGCTCATCATTATGTCCTCTTAGAGGATGATCAGGGAATGCATTGATATGATCTGTGATGATCATAATGTCTCCTACTTTAAATGTAGGGTTAACACCTCCTGAAGCATTAGATACGATCAATGTTTCTACTCCCATATACTTCATTACTCTGATAGGGAATACTGTTTTTACCATTTCGTATCCTTCGTAGTAATGGAAACGACCTTGCATAGCCATTACTTTTTTATTACCAATCGTACCAAAGATTAAAGCACCTTTGTGTCCTTGTACAGTAGATACTGGAAAATTAGGAATTTCTGAGTAAGGAATTTCATGCTCTATTTTAATATCAGCAGTAAGGTTTCCTAATCCTGACCCCAATACAATACCTATCTCAGGTTTGAATTGTGTCTTTTCAATTAAATACTTAACCGTTTCTTGTACTTGCTCCCACATAGTTTAAAATTGTTTTATCAAACTCCTCTTGATTGTTTAAAAAGGAAGTCTGAATTGGTAAATAATATAATTTATTCGAGGGGATTAGTCCATTTAAGCGGACATAATCTTTCTCTGTTGTAATAATCTTATTCTCTTTTGCTTTGTTCAAAATTAACTCAATGTCAGTAGATGAAAAATGATGATGGTCAGGAAATGTTAAACAAATTGTTTTATCGCCCTTTAGATGGTCAAAAAAACTTTGTGGTTTAGCAATACCAGCTACCATTAAAAACTCTTCTTTTTTTAAGTCTTTTACTGAGATAGAATCAGCCTTTGAATATGCAAGTTTACTGAATTCAATATACGTAAAAAAAGACAATTGTCCCAGTTTGAGATTTAATTTTTTAACAATCGAGTTTTGTTCTGATAGAGATAGTGTAGGAGGGCATTTGGTGACGATGATGATATCTGCTCGTTTCGCTCCTCTACGACTTTCTCTAAGGTTACCTGTCGGCAACATATAATCGCTATAGTACGGTTCATCATAAGTAGTCAGTAGAATATTAAAACCACCTTTTACAGCTAGGTGCTGAAAAGCATCATCTAGAACGATGGCTTGAGTATCTGTTCTTCGTTTTAGGATATTCTCTATTCCGTTTACTCTTTTTGCATCTACTGCTACAGCGATATTGTCAAACTTGTGATGATATTGGAAAGGTTCATCACCGATTTGCTCCATAGTCGTATGTTCATCTGCGAGGAAGAAGCCCTCACTTTTGCGTTTATACCCTCTACTAAGAGTCGCTATTTTGTATTTGTCTTTTAAAAGTCGTATTATGTATTCCACCATAGGCGTTTTACCAGTACCACCTACACTTAAGTTACCTACTACTATAGTAGGTGTACTAAAAGAGGTTCTCTTCAATATATTTATTGAATAAAGGTAATTGCGCAGGGAAGTGATCCCGCCATATAAGATGGCAAAAGGGAAGAGTAATTTTCGCAGTAATTCCATAATACGAAATTACCAATTTTTTTATCTTTGAGAAAATATATAAATTACAGTTCAAAATTATTTGAGAAATGAAGTTAAGAGAAGTAATCACTGTGTTAGAAGAGATGACACCGTTATCGTATGCAGAGGGATTTGATAATGTCGGGTTATTAGTAGGGGACTATAACTTAGAAGTAAGTGGGATCCTAGTCTGTCATGATGCTTTAGAGACCGTGATAGACGAGGCGATAGAGAAGAAGTGTAATATGGTAGTATGCTTTCACCCAATCCTGTTTTCTGGATTAAAGAAGATAACAGGAAAGAGCTATGTAGAGAGAGCTGTAATTAAAGCGATCAAACACGATATCGCAATCTATGCTATACATACTGCATTAGACAATCATCAGGAAGGGGTGAATAAGATCTTCTGTGATACACTAGGATTAAAGAACACAAGTATATTAATACCGAAAGAGAACTATATCCAAAAGCTAGTGACTTACGCTCCTCGTGTGAATGCAGATGAAGTGAGAAAGGCACTGTTTAATGCAGGAGCTGGTGCTATAGGTAATTATGATTTGTGCAGTTTTACCACGGAGGGCAAGGGAAGTTTCAGAGGAAATGAGAAGAGTAGTCCTGTTATAGGAGAACCACTAAAATATGAAGAAGTAGAGGAGGTCAAAGTAGAAGTAATATTTGAGAAGCATCTACAAGGTAAGGTATTAAAAGCCTTGTTTGACTTAGACTTCTATGAGGAGAAAGCGTATGAAATATATACTCTAGAGAATAAACTACAAAATGTAGGAATGGGGATGATAGGTGAACTAGAGGAAGAGATGGATGAGGTAGCATTCTTACAGATGGTCAAAGCTAAAACAGGAACTGGAGGTATTAGACATAGTGCGTTATTAGGGAAGCCGATAAAGAGAGTAGCTGTGTTAGGAGGCTCTGGAAGTTTTGCAATAGGAGCTGCATTATCACAGAAAGTAGATGCCTATATCACCTCAGATTTGAAATATCACGATTATTACCAAGCTGAAAGTCAGTTGGTTTTAGCTGATATAGGGCATTTTGAAAGTGAAAGGTATACAAAAAATTATATAACTGACTTTCTTTCAAAAAAAATAACTACTTTTGCAGTTATTTTATCAACAGTAAATACGAATCCAGTTAACTACTTATAATGATGACAAAGAAAAAAGAATTAACCGTTGAAGAGAAGTTAAGAGCACTTTATGACTTGCAATTGATTGACTCAAGAATTGACGAAATCAGAAATATGAGAGGAGAATTGCCTCTTGAAGTTGAAGATCTACAAGATGAGGTTGCTGGACTGAACAAACGCTTAGAGAAATCAAATATAGACTTAAGTAATATCGAAGCGAGTATTAAGGATAAAAAAGCTGCTATTGAGGAATTCAAAGCTGCTATCGTAAGATATACTGAGCAACAAAATGAGGTTAAAAACAATAGAGAGTTTAACTCATTAGAAAAAGAGATTGAGTTCCAGAAGTTAGAGATTGAGCTTGCTGAAAAACACATCAAAGAGATGAAAGTTAGCATCGAGCACAAGAAAAACACAATTGCAGAGACAGAAACTAAGTTAGCTGCTAGAAAAGAGCACTTAGGACATAAAGAAGCTGAATTAAACAGCATTATGTCTGAGACTGAGCGTGAAGAGAAAATCTTATTAGAGAAATCAGAAGAGTTCAAACAAGATATCGAAGATCGTTTATTAGTAGCTTATAACAGAATCAGAAATGGTGTTCGTAACGGTTTAGCTGTTGTATCTATCGAGCGTGGTGCATCAGGAGGATCTTACTTTACTATTCCACCACAAACTCAAGTAGAGATTGCGGCACGTAAGAAGATTATTACGGATGAGCACAGTGGACGTATTTTAGTTGATAGTGCTTTAGCTGAAGAAGAAAGAGAAAAAATTGAAGCTATTATAGCTAAATTATAATATCAGAAAGCCTCTTGTGAAAGAGGCTTTTTTTATTTCTAGAAGTTATATATGGTTAAGTGTCTAGGTTTATTGATTAATTTATTGTCGTTATTTGCTCCTAAGAGAGCATGTGCTATTGCTTATAAGTTATTCTCTACTCCTCGTAAAGGGCAACTTAAGCGAAGAGATATTCCATACTTTTTATCTGAAGCTCATCAAGATAGATTTGTCTACGATGGACTGAGTATTCAATGCTATCGCTGGAATCAGGAACGATCAGAGTTGCCGTTAATGATGTTGTTTCACGGATGGGAGAGTAATGCTGGTCGTTGGGAAGAACTAGTGACTTATTTAGATGACCAGTACCAGTATATCAGTATAGATGCGATGGGACTTGGCCTTAGCGATGGAAGTAATCTGAGTGTTATCGATTATTCACACTTGATGGATCATTGTTTACGAGCGTTTAGACCACAGTATGTTGTAGCTCATTCTCTAGGAGCGTTTGCTCTATTACACCAGATGAGTGTAGTGAAATATGACTTTGTAGAGAAGGTTGTTTTAATGGCTTGTCTAGATCGTTTTCAGCATGTAATTGATAATTATATTGGCATGTTAGGATACTGGAAGAAAGTATCTAGCGATTTGTTACGATTCTTAGAAGGGTTAATCGATATGGATATGGGAGAGTATGCTAGTCGTAACTTTATAAAATCACTGTCTAATCAGACATTGATTATTCACGATAAAGAGGATGTAGTAGTAGAATTGGCTGAGTGTACAGTTTTTCATGATTTCGCCAACCAAAAGGGAATAGAGGTTTATTATACAGAAGGATTAGGACATTCTGTTCAAGATAGAATTGTCTTCGAAAAAATTAAGAATTATTTTATGAATTAGCTTCGCTATAGCATTGTTTAATAGCAAATAAAATAGCTAATTTTGTGATATGGAAAAAATGCAAACACGTTTAAATAAATATTTGTCTGAAGTAGGTTTTTGTTCTAGAAGAGAAGCAGATAGACTTATAGATGAGGGGAGAGTCACTGTCAATGGTGTAGTGCCAGAGATGGGGACAAAAGTGTCTGAAGATGATGAGATACGCGTAAATGGACAATTAATCGTTAATAAAAATGAAGAGAATGTTTATTTAGCTTTTTATAAACCTATCGGTATTGAGTGTACTACTAATACGAGTGTACGCGATAATATCGTGGATTATATTAATTATCCAAAACGCATCTTTCCAGTAGGACGATTAGATAAGGACAGTGAAGGGCTTATTCTGATGACGAATGATGGAGATATCGTGAATAAGATATTGCGTCAAAAGAACGATCATGAGAAAGAGTATATTGTTACTGTAAACAAGCCTATTACAGATCGTTTTATTCAACGTATGGGAGCTGGAGTACCTATATTAGACACAGTGACTAAGAAGTGTAGAGTAGAACAGATCAGCAAGACTGTGTTTAGAATATTCCTTACTCAAGGTTTAAACAGACAGATTAGACGTATGTGTGAGTATTTTGACTATGATGTAGTAGCATTAAAAAGGATACGTATTATCAATATTTCTCTAGATGTACCTGTGGGAACTTATAGAGACTTGACAAAAGCAGAATTAGATGAGCTTAATCGCTTAATAGAGCCTTCTGTAATGACAGAGGAAGCTAGTCTAAATAAAAATCAAGAGAGTCAACAGAGTGTTCGTCGTAGAATGACTACAGGAAGAGATTCTGGAAGAGAGGGAAGAAGAGGAGACGGAAATCGTGAGGATAGAAGACCGAGAAGAAACTTCGATAGAGAACGCAATAATAGCGTGAACAAACCAAAAGAGGTGAAGAACGAAAGATTAAGAAATAGAAGAAGAGAGAACTAGTTTAGTTCTCTTTTTTTATTTGTACTAATCTCTAAAGCTCTTTTATTTAGAATTAATAAGATTAAATAGTGCATTTTGTGTATAAAGTCAGAATTATGGGTAATTCTGACTTTTTTTATTTATAAAAGTTATTAGTTAATAATATGTAAATTTTAGTAAAATATTAAAGGTTATTGTGTTTTGTTTTTAGAATATTACGATGACGATTATTGTCTCTTTTGTGTATCTATTTATATTTAGTCTAAGTTATTATGGTTGTTTAGTTATAAGTAAATATATTTGCTTTCAATTTATAATTAATCTAAATAATATAATTACTAACACAACATTAAGTTCTTAGAACAATGAAACACTATCTACTATTAATTTTTGCAATTTTTAATATAGGTCAGTTTACTTCTTTTGCACAAGAAAAGCCAGTTGTTATTTCTGGTATTGTACAAGATGCGAATGGCGAACCTATTGATTATGCTACAGTCAGCTTATTAGATACTCATCATAGTGAGTTAACTGATAATAAAGGACGATATACTATTAAAACAAAAAGACCTGGTAAGTACAAATTAGTTGTACAACACGTCAGTTATGAGTCTAAAGAGTACTCATTTGAGGTGAAAGCAGGAGAGAGTATAATACATAACTTCAAACTTGATACGAATAACTCTTTCTTAGACAATGTAGTACTACAAGTAAAACAGCCTATCGAGAAAGTTAGAGAATCTGCTTATAACGTAGTTGCTATAGATGCAAAGCCACTTTACAATACGTCATTAGATGTAGCTGGAGCACTTGATAGAGTATCTGGTGTGAAAGTGCGTAAAGATGGTGGGGAGGGATCTGACTATAATTTCTCAATGAATGGATTTAGTGGTAAACACATTCGATTCTTTATAGATGGTGTACCTATGGAAGGATTTGGTAGTGAGTTTAAAATAAACAACTTACCGATCACAATGGTTGACAGAATCGAAGTTTATAAAGGTGTAGTGCCTGTGGAGTTCGGATCTGATGCCTTAGGAGGAGTAGTGAATATTATCACAAACAAATCTAAAGAGACTAAAATAGATGCTTCATTTACTACTGGTTCATTCCATACATACAAGAGTCATCTGAATGTGAGTAAAGCCTTTAATAATGGTATAGTAGCTCAGTTAAATGCTTTTCAGAACTACTCAGATAATGATTATAAAGTATTAGTCCCTGTGGTAGATCTACAATCTGGGGTTTATTCTAAAGAGAAACAATGGGTAAGACGCTTTAATGATCGATTCCAAACTGCTACTGTAGTAGCTAAAGTAGGGGTGGTAGATAAGTCTTATGCTGACCGACTGATGCTTGGATTTACTTATGGAGAAGGAAAACGCGGTGTGCAGACAGGTACTATTATGGAGAAAGTGTTTGGAGATAAGAAACGTCGTTCTGTAACAATTATGCCTTCATTAGAATATAGCAAGAAGAACCTATTTATAGATGGATTAGATGTAAGTATTACATCTAATTATAATGGAGGGTATAATCAAAATATAGATACCTCTTCTTATAAATATAACTGGGCAGGTGAACGTATCAAAACGTTAAAACAAGGTGAGTCTGGTGGAGGGCCTTCTATGACTAAGTTCTATGATCATAATGGTTCAACTACTTTTAATGTAAATTATAAATTAAATGACAAGCACTCATTTAGTTTTAATGATGTGATGTACTACTTCAACAGAAAGACAAAAGATCCATTAGCTGTAAAAGAAACTCAATCAGAAAAGAACAGTGAGATAAAAAGAAGTAGTTTTAAAAATATTATGGCACTGTCTTATCGTTATAATATTCTAGATAATCTGAATGTATCTCTATTCGGTAAACACTACAGTATCAAACATACTTATCAAAGTGAAAGCACTAAAGTAGATAAAACAGGGTACGGTATCGCTGCTACATACCTGTGGAAAGATCTACAGTTCAAGGCTTCTTATGAAAATACATTTAGACTACCTACTGATAGCGAGTTATTTGGAGATGGAGACTTAGTATGGGGAAATACAGGTCTAAAACCAGAACAGGGTAAAAACTATAACCTTAATATCAGTTACTCAGGTGTGATTAACAAAATACATGCTGTATTCGTAGATGCAGGTTTTGTATACAGAGATACTAAAGATTATATCCGCAGTAATCCTTATGGTTCAGGATCTCGTGCAACTAGTGTGAATATCGGAGGAGTAGAGAGCTATGGTATCAATGTGGAAGCTCGTTATACGTACAATGATTTTATATATGCAGGAGGTAGTTTAACTTCTCAAAATATCAGAAGTAAACAAAAATATACTATTGGAGATTATGGAGTAGAGAACCCATACTACAATGAGAGAATTCCTAATGAGCCTTATTTCTTCGGATCAGCAGATGTGGGGATTATTATTAAAGATTTAGGAAAGAAAAACAACAATTTAAATATAGGGTATAACCTTCGCTATATAGATCATTATAGCTACGATTTTAAAGGAATCGGTGAAGATCCTATATGGATTCCGTCTCAAGCTGTGCACGATCTAAGTGCTTCATACAGTTTATTTAATAATAAAATACACTTAACCGTAGAGGCTAATAACCTATTCGATAAACTAGCTTATGATAACTATAGTTTCCAAAAACCAGGAAGAAACTTCATGTTTAAAATACGCTATACATACTAAAATTACTAATCTATAATAAATACAATTAAAATGAAAAAAAGAGTTTTTTCGACATTTGCTTTTGCTATGATATTTGGGGCATTGTCGGTGACTAGTTGTTCTTCTGATGACAATAGTACTCCTACACCTGAAGAAGGTGGAACTGATGGAGGAAATAAAGTAGAGTGGAAGTACGTAATCGGGGCAAGTGCTTCTAAAACGAACTTATTACTGACTACCAATGACCTTAAATCTGGAGAAATATCTGCTAAGGGAAATGGATTAACGGCATTAGGAACTACAGTTTATACTTATGGAGGAAATAGAGCTTATGTTTTTGAATATAGAAAAGGAGATCCTTCTGGAATGCAGAGCTGGTTATTAACACCTGCTGGAAAATTGAGTAAACATACTACAGTTGACCTACCTACTCGTGAGGAGTTTATTACGAATTTCGGTAAATATATGATCGCTACAACTGGTGGTTTGAAATTAACTACAGGAGAAAAGGCTCAGGCTTTTAACTTCATAGATGGAAATACAGGAAGAATTAATTTTACTTCTTATATTAATGTAGAAAACATTGCAGAAAAAGGAGAGTATGCTAACTTCGCAGGTCTTGAGACGATTGGTAATGATCGTTTTGTTATGGCTATCGAACCATTTAAAATCACCAAAGATGAGAAAGAAGATAATACTTCTGCTTACCGAAGTAGAGTGTGGTTAGCTGTATTTAAATTTAATGAGAGCGAAACGGATGTAAATAAGAGAGTACAGTTAGAAAAAGTAGTGAAAGATGATAGAATGAGTTTTGCAGTAGCTCGTTATCGTTCTAGTCGTATATCAACTATTGCATCTGGAAATGATGGATTTGTTTATGTATTCTCTCCTAATGCTATGTTAGGTAAAGATAAACCTTCTTTTTCTCCAATTCCTTCTTCTGTTTTAAGATTTAATACTAAAACTTTAGAGTTTGATAAAAATTATCAATATGACATTGAGTCATTATCAGGGGGACATAAAGTTCATAAAGTATACGCACTTACTAACAATAAGTTCTTGTTAAATATGAATGCTGATATTGCTATTGCTTGGAATTCATTAAGTACACCATACAATAAACTGGCGATATTTGATGGTACAACAGGAGAATTTAAATGGATAGAAGGATTGCCAGATGCTGAAAATATAAAACAAGCTCAAGCTCCATTTATAGATGGATCAGATGTTTACTTACCTGTTACAGCTGAGTCTAAATCATTTGTATATACATTAGATTTGGCAACTGCTAAAGTAACTAAAGGTCTTGAAATTAAAGATCTAGCTGATGGAAGTATTGGTACAATTGGTAAAATTAATGTAGAAAAATAATAATTTAATTATATAAAGTATTCGAAATAAATTAGGGTTGTTTATTATAAGAGGTTATACAGTTTGTATAGCCTCTTTTTTTGTTGAAGAGGATAAGGATGTAGAATTAAAAAATATGCAGCTAACTATAAATAGGCATTAGAGATATAAAAAACTTTGATACTATATCTTTAAATAAGTATATGTTTATCTGAAAGTGAGTGTACTATTAATGAGATGTATTGCTTTTTAAAACACTTATATCATGTGAATTGTGTTAAGTCCACCCCTTTGTCCACCCCCTTAAAGGTGACATTCTGTTATAGAGATTATACTTTTATCAAATAAATCTAAAGTTATAGTCTGCTTCATTATAGCATGACTATAAAATACACCACCACATATTATTTGACTTGGAAGTTACTACTGTATAGGTATAGATAATAGTTGAATAATGATAAAAGTATAAATATGAAGACCTTATTATTTTTAAGTATTATCATCAATAGAACAATGGAGTGTGCCTCTCTATTAAAGAAAAGTATGATATGGAGTATAAATGAGAAACTATCTAGTAGTTCAATAAAATCGAAAAGATTGCTAAGAAGAGTTAGAGGTTCTTCTTTAAAGGAAGAGGTGCTACAAATAAGTGCTGATCCTAATAAACAAACTAATTATATGTCTATAGGCATGGAGTGTTATCTGTGTCAAAAAATAAAAGAGTTTGAGAAACAAAGAAAATACTTGGATAAATCAATATCACTAAGTAATCTTTCTGCAAGCTTAGGAGTTAATCATCGCTATGTGTCTTACTACATTAATATGTATAAAGAAAAAGACTTCGCTACGTATATTAATGAATTGAGGATTTCTTATATGGTAGATACTTTAATAAGTAAACCACATTATCTGACATATAAGATAAGTTATTTAGCAGATAAGAGCGGTTTTGCTTCTCATAGTCGTTTTACGATTAATTTTAAAAAATATACAGGTGTATTGCCTTCAGAGTATATTAGTGAGTTGAAACAGAAAAAGACCATGGAAGGATGTAATATCTAAAATCGTCTTTACTTTTTAAATTGATTGTAATTCACTGCTTTAAAAGAACCATCTTCCTTTTTAATAAAAGTCTCTTTACCATTCTGTACTTCGGCATTCTGAGCTGCTATACAGTACCAATTTTTTTCTATTTTCTGAGTTACGAAAATGAATAAGTTGTTTCTAAGTTGAGGAGTTTCATTTTCTTGTAATGCTGATTGATTACTTAATTGTAGTCTTGCATGTACGATAGCTATAGTGTCTGTTAAGTATCTGATCTTGGTTCTTTTGATTACTAGTTGAGATTCTTTGAAAATTACTCGTAAGCCATAATCATGAGCTTTAAAAATGTCTTCTTTTTTATGCCACCATAACCCTGTGACATTGACAAAGTCTGCATCATCTACAAAAATATCGGCAAGTAAGGTAGCATCGTATTTATTCCAAGCAGTTACAAATTGCTGAACTATTTCTTCTGGATTTTGTCTAGTCATTGTCATCGTTTATTATAATTACGAAGATACTCAATGATTCATGAAGAGGTGTTAATGTAGAATAAGAAAGTGAGTGTAAATAAAAAAGGAACCACTATAAAGTGATTCCTTTTTGTCGGGGTGGCAGGATTCGAACCACTCCTCGTAAATATCTTTAAATCAATCTGTTGTCTTTTTTGTAAAAAACCAACTCACCTAATAGCTCACCTTAGCAAATTAGGTTAAAATCAAATATAATGATTTTAAATGTATTAAAAAAGTACTAAAAAGTTAAATAAAAACCTGTTTTTTTGATTGATGGAAGCGAATATTTTAGTAAAAATATTAGTTTTAGCCTTTGTTTGTTTTTATTTTGTTTTTAGGTGTTTTGTTGTGTTTATTTTATATTATTAGTTAACTAATTTAATTTGATGTATTTTGTTATGAAATGATATACTTGTTATGGTATTATTGTGTTGTCGGGGTGTATATTTAGCTTTAATTATGTGTTTTTAGACCTAAAAGATTGAACTATTTTAACTCTCTAGGATAATACCTATAATTTTATTATTCTCGAATTTAAATTTCATCTGTTCATGTTTTAAATTTGATTGTATTTCTTGATTAACTGTTTTAGGATAGTATTTTATTCCAATACTAACGAAGGGCAAATTGAAACTCCAAGAAGATCTTATTTTAAAATCTTTTCCTAATAATTCTTGTTCCAATGAATTTAGATATTCTATAGATCCATTAATGCTTTAGAGAGTTATCCTGTTTAAAATATTTAATTGAGTTTGGTATAAAGCATAGAAACTTAATTAAAGGTAAATAGAAACTTAACTACACTAAGGACAAATACACGATACAATAATTTACATCCTAGCATGCATAGGGGTTTAAGTCTATTTGTGTATTGTTTTTACAACACTTTTTTTGAAAATAATTCAAACGAAAATCAACTCAAATTTTTTAACAGATTTATCGGAGAGAATAGGGGAGTTTGGTGAAAAAGTGGTAATTGGTAAATCATCTATTTTTAGAGTAAAGAAGTCAGACAAGGTTATTAATTGTTCGTTTTTTATGGTTATTATTTAAGACTGATATTTAGAATTAATTAAAAAGCTATTTAGTAGTTGTATTCTTTATATCAAGTTAGTTTTTCTATGTAGCAATAAAATAAATTTAAAATTAGATGTTATTTATTGCTTTTACTCAAAATAGTAGGTGCTTCACATGTTTTCTGAAGTATCTTACATTATCTTATAGTATCTTTATTTGTTATACGGACTAATATTTAATGATGTGTTTTTTCGTTTGACTCATTCTCATGAGGACAATAAAGAGGGGTACATTGGCATATGTTTTACTGTTATTGAGTCTAGTAAGAATAATTAATAAGAATAAAAGTAAATGAATCAAGATAAACAAAAAGATTGTTTTCTACAGCAATTAGACCAGATTAGTAATGAATATAATCTGTCGAACTATAATCAGTTTAATATTTTTCGCGTGATGTTCAAGCTGCATGACGAGAAGTATCTACATTCTCGATTTATTTCTTTTTTATTAGATCCTAATGGATCACATGGGCAAGGGACAAGATTTTTAGCCTTGTTTTTAGAAGTAATGGGAGTATCAAACTATAGTTTAGATGGAGTAACTGTAAATCCTAATGAACAAAATAGGAGAGAGATACACAACATTGACATTCTGATTAATAATAAATATAAGCAAGCTATTATAATAGAGAATAAAGTATTTGCTAAAGATCAGACTAAACCAGAGGAAGAAGATATATATTTAAAGTACCAACTGTCAAGATATTATTATAAGTTAGCTATTGAGCCAACAAATGATAAACACGAAGTGGTGAGTATAATGTACTTAACCATTAATGGTAAATATCCTGAGTATTATGAGCATTTTCCAGAAGATGTGAAAGGATTGTTTAATAAAAAAGATCATCTCTCTGATATTGCGAAGTGGTTGGATTTATGCTTAAATAGTTTGTCAGAAGAAAGCGATTTAAAAAGAAGTATAGAACACTATAAGCAAGTGCGATTTGAGTTCTTAAATGATGTAAAATTAGCTTTAAAGTTAAAAGAAATCACAGAAAAGAACTATGAAGAATCTAAAAAATTTTGGCAAGCTGAGTCTAAAGATATAGATGCAAAGTATCATACAATTAAAGATCAATTTAAGCATATAAAAT
This sequence comes from Myroides sp. ZB35, assembly GCF_001865835.1. Lineage (NCBI taxonomy): Bacteria > Pseudomonadati > Bacteroidota > Flavobacteriia > Flavobacteriales > Flavobacteriaceae > Myroides > Myroides sp. ZB35. The sequence goes on from NZ_CP017769.1 coordinate 2,297,391, forward strand.
GGCATATAGTCTATGAATTTTATGTTAAGCTTAAAGAAGTTATAGAAGTTACTTTTGGTACTAAAGTAGAAGATATTGATAAAGAACAGGTAACTAAGTTAACACATAGTGATAATAAAGCTATAACAGTTCTTGTGTTTGAGGTAGATAATACTTCTTATTATGTATGTAATGACTCCAATGGTTTTAGTATTGGTAGAAATGTGAAAGAGAAAAGTAGTACTGATTTTAAACCACTTTTTAAAGAAAAGAGATATGAATACTTTGACTTTTCTGAAGATACTGTCTTTGAATTAATCAAACCTGAAAAAAGAGATGAAGTGGTAGAGAATATTGTAGATGAGTTGAAGGGGTACTTAAACATTCTATGTAAATAAACTGATAAAAGGAATACTTTTCTCATAGAATCGATACAATAGATAGGGAAAAGAGTATTCCTATTAGCAATTTAATGGATAGAACTAAACTGCAGAAAGCAAAAAGAAGTAAGTATAATGAAACAAAGACTGTATTTTAACTATAAATCACGCCATAAATAAGAAGAAGATGAATGAGTTTTTTCCTTGTATTTTAGTGGAACACTCCACTAGTTTCTCCATTATTTGCACCAATTTTCATTATTTTGATGAAATAGACGGCGGCGGATATTCCGTTGAGCGATTGGCAAGAAAATTAGCCAAAGAGCATCAGTTGACTCGTGACATTACTTTTGATAGTGAAGCCGGTATGTTTAGTGCTTCAGCGTCCAATAAGGCTGTACTGCTACAATTGACCTCACTATTACGCGAAATAACTGGAGGGGAAGAACAACATAAGGCTTGCGATAGTTTAACGCTTAGTATAGATTTAAAGGAAGCAGAGGAACTTTTATTGGCTGGTTTTGTGTTGACCTTGGATGAGGATAAACAAGCGCAATTTAATCGACAAGTTCCCTATCCAGCAGTAACACCAGTTCAACACCAACATATACAGGCAATTCAAGGCGGAACAGCTGAAGAAAAAATAATTGCTGCAAAAAAAATAAATGCAGAAGCTCGAACAAAAACTAGAGATTGGAAGCATTATTTATCCCATCCGAAAACTATTGATTACTTCTTAACAGCCTTGGATCAAGAAACTAACCCAAAGGTCGAACAAGAACTTATTTGGGCTTTGGTGTTTATTTGTGATCGTCACTTACCTGACTTGCGGACACAATCGTATTTTATGCGCGCATTGACAAGTAAAAATGCAACGATGCGTTGGTTGGGAATCATGGGATTAGCAAACACCTCTTGTTTTTCTCCAGAAATTGTTAGTATGTACCTAGAAGATAAATCCAAAAAAGTCAGGGATGAGGCTCAGTTCACGTTGTTGCATCATCCCGATGGAAAACGCACGTTTGCTTCTTGGTTGTTTAGTGAGGAAAGTGTAAAGAGAATCGAAGCGATGATGTAGCTATCAATGCTAGGGTGATTAATTTAGGTAATTAGTTGACAATGATTGTAAATAGGCGATTTTGTATACACTGGAATAGGATGAAATTAACAGCGATACAAGCTATTCAAATAGCAAAACAATATCAACAATCGTATCCATCTCTTAGAGATACGATTGTAAGAGCACAATTTAATCCAACGTTTGATGTTGTTGGAGAAAAAGCGTGGATTGTAGTTGGTGTGTTTGTAATATTTGGGGATACACAGGAGTTTTTTACGTGATTTCAGATGAAACAGGTGAGGTTGAATATACTTTCAATGAACATGGAAATATAAATCCACAGCTACCAGTAGATATGTAAAGCTGTTGATGGTGTAAGAAGAGATAGACGACAAGGATGTCGTGATGGAACAGTAAAGTGTATATCGCATATGAAATATTATGAATTGTATGAAAAATACAAAAGAAGTTTATAAGAGTGACAATTAAACTTTTACACAAAATATCCTCGAATTTATTTTCATAAACTGAGTACATAGGTTGTTGTAAAAAGGATAATTTTACTTTATAATCTTCATTCTTGAACTGATCTTCGATTTCTTTTTTTTCGTATTAATTAGATTTGCTATTTCAGTAAAATAAATCCAAAGGTGATTATGTTCTTCATCAGTGTCTATTAAAAAACCTTCATAAAGATCTTGTGTAAGTGTCGTAATTCTTCTTGGACCAAGGGTATTGAAAAAACTCATAATTTTTTATATGGAAGTTAATTAGAACGGTGGATTCAAGTATTAAATGCAACAGTAACCATTAGGTTTAATTTTTCTGTAAAAATTTCGTTAGGCGATTTAAAACCAAATCTCTTTCTTGGTCTGTTGTTTAAAATATTTACAGCCTTGTCAATTGCTGCTTGTGTAATTAAATCGAAATTAGTCATTTTAGGGAAATATTGTCTTACTAATCCATTTAAATTTTCATTAGCTCCTCTTTCCCAACTGTGATAAGGCTTTGCGAAGTAGTAATCAAGCTCTAGAGTGTTAGCTATATTTTGATGGTTTGCAAACTCTTTTCCGTTATCAGAAGTCATAGTATGAAGTAACGGTTTGAAGTCTTTTAAGAGTTCTATAATTTTAGCTTCTACAACGTGAGCTTCCTTTGATTCTATCTTTCCCATCCATAAAACCCCTGTAGCTCTATCGTTTATAGTAAGCAGTGCTCCACGATGATTTTTCCCTATTACTAAATCTATTTCAAGATCACCTATTCTATATTTATCATCAACTATACTAGGTCTTTTTTCAATATCTACTCTATTACTTATCAAGCCTCTACTGTCTTTGCATGCACCTCTTTTTCTATATTTTTTACCTTTAGTTCTAAGATGCTTATAAAGCTTTCCTCCTTGTTTTTTGTTCTGCCAAATGAATTGATAAATACATTCAACAGAGACCATTTCTTTTGCTTCAAGTTTACTTCTACCTACTATTTGTTCTGGACTATAATCTTGATTAAGATAGTCTATAATAGTTGTTTTTACGTTTTCAGTTAAGCGTATTCTCTTGCGTTTTTCTTTGTGTCGTTGAGCTGTCTTTCTTTGTCCAAGATTAGCTTTATAAACACCATTTCTTTCGTCTGAATTGCGCTTAAGCTCTCTGCTAACAACAGACTTGTCTTTGCCTATATAACAAGCAATTTCAGTAAGTGATTTACCTGCCTTTTTATATGCTTCTATTTTATATCTTTGTTCTAACGTTAAATGTGACATCTTTTTGGGTGTGTAGGAACCTCAAAAGTAGATGTTTTTTTTCGCCAACGGCGGAGAACATTTGCTCCATGGAGCAAATGTTCTCCGCCGTTTTTTAAATGCTGTTGCATTTATTAGTTGAATCTAAGAACTAAAATGTGTTCTCTGTTTTAATATCATACTCTTTTATTTTTTTATTCAAGGTGTTAATTACGCATCCTAAGAGTTCTGCAGCATGTTGCTTACTTTTGGCCATTTTTAGTACTTTTTTGATATGTAATTTTTCTACAGTTTTTAAATCTAGTTTTGATTCATCTGTTGTATTTATTAATCTTTCAGGTAATGTTTCCATAGATACACTTTCTGTATTAAATACGTAAAGATTTTCAACTAAGTTCTCAATTTCTCTGACGTTACCAGGAAAGGAATAATTTAAAATATAATTTCTACTTTTTTTATCTAACTTTAGTTTTTTAGGTCTTTTAAATATTTTTTGTTTTGAGGTAATAAAAAAATTTAGTAGTTCTTCAACTTCTTTTACTCCTCTTTCTCTTAAAGGTGGTAAGGTCAATTCTGTCACAGCAAGTCGATAAAATAAATCCCATCTAAAACTACCTTCCATACATTTTAGGGGAAGATTTTTATTTGTTGCAGTAATAATCCTAACATCAATTTTTTTCTCTAATGAATCACCGATTCTTAAAACTTTTTTCTCTTGGATTACACGAAGTAGTACCTGCTGCATATATGGTGAAATATCACCGATTTCATCCAAAAATATAGTTCCTCCATTCGCTTCTTCCATTAACCCTTTATGATCTGAACTTGCCCCAGTAAAGCTTCCTTTTATATGACCAAATAATCTTGATTCGAGTAGTTCATCTGTAAATGCAGAGCAGTTAACTGCGATAAAAGGATTAGAACTTCTAGCCGATTCTTTATGTATATAATTTGCTAAGTGCTCTTTTCCTGAACCACTCTCTCCGAAAATTAAAGTAGTTACTTGATCAGCTTGTGCAATCATTGAAGCTCTTGAGTATATAGGTTTTAAAGAGTCTGTAATAAGATAGTTTTCTTTATGATGAGCAACACTTTCTTCTTTAATTATACTGCTACCAGGGATAGTAGATTTTTCTACTTCTATTTTTAATAATTCTGGTTTTCTGCTGTTTGAATGTTGTTTAGGGCGTACTTGTAAAAGCTCTGTATTAAACATTCCTGCTTCATTTATCAGATACCATGAAATTTGCATGGCTGAAGTACCAGGAGAAAAGAATATAGTTATTTCATCGTCTTTACATTCCTTCATAATTAAGGTCTCTACCTTACTTTTAATTTTTGGAATATTAATAACGTCAGGAATATTTAAAGGATGTGATTCAAAATTACGTTTAGGGTATTTCTGTTTTAAGACCGTTAGAAGCTTTCCAATACGAATATCAGCATCATTATCATTGTTCGAATATAATATTAGATGTCTATCGTGCTGATAGAATTCTTTGTGAAATGTACAAGTAGGTCCTTCTTCATCAACTTCAATAGGCATGTTTTTTGTAAAATCATGCATTTTAGCCATCCATGATATTAATGTTTTCATATCAGTTACTGATTGTTGTTTGTCAAATATTGATATTTTTTTTGTAAAAAACAAGCCGAAACCTCTTAAAAATGGTTTGGCATACATTTCGTATTAATGGAGATGAATAAATAAGAAAGGAGGTGTATAAAATGGTATAGAAAAGTACAATGAAAAGTGAATTGTGTCTATTGTTATTTGCATCAGAGGTAGCTAAAAGACAACTGTGAGAACAACAGGTAAAAATCAATTAGAAAAAAGAGACTAACTAAATTAAACAATCTTTTTTTAAACATTAAATTTTAAAATTATGCAAGTATTAATTACTTATGATATTCCTTCTAAACATCAGGAATTTAAACAAAGAATGTTTGAATTAGGATATAAGGACAGTATTCCTGGATTAATTAATTGTGAAATGATTTATTTTCCTAATACTACTTTGTATCACTCAGATAAATCAGCTGTAGAAGCAAGAGATGAGGCAAAGCTAACCGCTAAAGCACTAGGAATAGTTTTAGAAAGATGTGTAGCAACAGTTTGGGGTGAATGGGCAGCGGTGTGTGGAGAACCATTTAAATGATTGAGGATGGATAGAGAAGATAATCAAAAATTTAGAATACTCTCTATTGATGGAGGCGGGATAAGAGGACTTATCCCTGCCAAAATCTTAGCTGAGTTAGAGACAGAATTACAAAAAGATCAACCAAATAAATCACTATATGAACATTTTGATTTAATCTGTGGTACTTCAACAGGAGCTATTTTAGCAATAGGTGTAGCGTTAGGAATACCTGCTAAAGAATTAGCTAATTTTTATGAAGATCACGCGAAAATTATTTTTCCAAGATTTGTATTTCGTTTTATACCTCGTAAGAGCATGGCTTTTTTTACAGCGATTTATAGCAATAAAAAGCTGCTGAAAAAAATAAAAGAAGTCTATGCTGAGGCAAATGAGGGGAAGGATCCTTTAATGAACGATCTTAAAACAAAAGTATGTATTCCTACATTTAATGGAAACAATGGTGAGATTAATGTACTAAAAACTAATCACCATGCGGACTATAAAAGAGATTATAAAATTCCAGCGTATCATGCGGCAATGTCAAGTGCTTCAGCACCAGTATATTTCCCTCCACATACATTTTCATTTGACAATGAATTAGGGAGTGGTGTTAACATTAATATGATAGATGGAGGAGTATTTGCTAATAATCCAGCATTAATTGGATTATTTGAAGCTACTGATAAACTTGATATTCCTATTGAAAATATAGCACTTTTATCTTTGGGAACAGGTCAAGGAAAACAGATAATAAAACGTTCTTGGAGACCAAAAAATGTATTTGACTGGTTATTTCCTAATCCCAAATTGGTTGATTTAGTTTTAGATACCCAGACCCAAATTACTGAAAAGTATCTATTGTTTTTACATCAGGCATTAGCAAAAAAGGGGAATACATTTAGCCACTTACGTATTCAACATGATATGAAAGGGGACAATATAGAGCTTAATACGTCAAAAAAGAAACATATAGACCGTATGAAATCGATAGGAGATGAATTAGCTAAAAATCGATTAGTAGAAATTTTAAATTTTATAAAACAATAACAAGATGGCAAATAGTCACAATTTATTTCAAGAATATCATCAAGAGATATCAATAAGTTCAAAGAAGAACGAAAAAATGAAGAATTCAAAAGAAGCTCTTCGTAAACGAATTAAAGCTTGGTTTGAAAAAAATCATCCTGATTATAAGCCTTGTTTTTACATACAAGGATCTTATAAGATGAAAAATGGAATACGAACATCACAAGATATTTGTGATTTAGATGATGGTATTTATTTTTTCAGACAACCAGATGTATCCGCGTCTACTTTAAAGGACTGGGTAAAGCAGGCAGTTGATGGTCATACAGATACTAAACCTGAAAACAGGAAAAAATGTGTACGATCTATTTTTGTGAATGATTATGAAATTGATCATCCAGTGTATTATAAAGTCGAAGGACAAGAGTACAAACTAGCTGTTAATGGAAGTGGTTTTGAAGATAGTGATCCTAAAGCTGTGGTTGATTGGTTTGTATCAAATAAAGACAAAGAAGGTAGATTAGTTCGTATTATTAAATATTTAAAAGGTTGGGCAGACAAGCAAACTTTTAAGATGCCTAGTGGTTTAGCTTTGACAATTTTAGCTACAAATGCAAAAAATAGAATTGTACTGAATGAGCGTGATGATATTTCACTACGTGACATTTTAAAAGAAATTAAAAGGGATTTGACCAATAAATTTGAATGTATTGTACCTGCAGTACCCAAAGATGATTTGTTAGACAGTTATGTAAATAAAGATAAATTTCTAGATTGTCTAGATAGATTTATTGAAGATGCTGATAGAGCTCTTTTTGAATCGAATCATAGAGAATCAAGTAAAGCATGGCGAAAACATTTAGGAGATAGGTTTCCTTTAGGGCAGAACAAAGAGGAAAATAGATCACTTAGTTCAGCTGCAGCAGCTTTAGGTGCAATAACTTCTAAACCTTTTGGGGTATGAGTCTAGTATATGTTAAATTCAAAGAAGAGACCATATGTGCTATAGAAAATTTTCCCGGCTTAAAATTATATAGTCGGGAAGATTCTCTTCCTTTTTTAGAGGGTAGAATTAATCTATTTGATGATCACCAACAAGTATACGATAATTATACAATTCGAATTGAATGCAATATAGACTATCCTAAAAGTTTTCCTTTAGTGTATGAAACAAAAGGTAGATTACCATATAATGTGGATTGGCATCTATATCATGATGGTCACTTTTGTCTTTGTACTCCTATAGAGGAATACATTTATTGTGGCAAGGGGTATACATTAACGGATTTTATACAGAATCATATTATACCATTTTTACATCATCAAAGCTTTAGAGAAAAAGAAGGCTATTTTCTTCAGGAAAGATCTCACGGTTTACAAGGCATATTAGAGTCTTTATATGATCTTTTTGACACCAAAGATTTGAATGTAATATTAAACTTGATGATATATATTTATAATAATGATGCACCATTACGCACAGCAAAATGTTTTTGTGGAAGTGGTAAGAAATATAGAATTTGCCATAAGACCATATATCAATTAATTAAATCAATGGGAGAGGATCGTATGCAACAAATAATTGAAATGCTTAACAAAGTAAAATATAAATACTAAATATGATAATAAACCTTTTAATAATACAAAGAATAAATTATTAAGTCCGTCTAAAAAAAAGCTGTCAAGTTGCATCTGTAGTAGATCTTAACTTAACAGCTTTCTGTATTAATATCTGTATTTTTAGTTTTTAAAAATAAAATTAGATTTTCTTTGATTCATGGTTTATATTGAATATTATATCATGGTGTACATCTTTACATATTTCAAAAACTTGATTATCAGAAGAAATGTCTTTTTCAGATAACCATTCAACAGGTTTAAAACCATGAGCAATGCCTCCATCAATTCGAATTATGAAAGAACTTTCTTCTGCCTCGAATTGAAAATATCTGTAATGAGGTAGCTTCGTTTCTTTTTTGAGCACTACTTTGAAGTTTAGATCAGAAGATAATTTTAATAGTTTAGATTCATAATCTAAAATCTTTTTGTAATTATGAATTATATATAAAGGAGCCTTTTCCTCTTTAAATTTTTTCTCTTCAAGATGTACAGAAAAGTTACTAATATCTAGTTCCCAATGTGTTTTTAATTGATCAATAAATTGAAGCATTAAACGCAATGAAAACTCTGATAAATTGTATTTATCAAAATAAGAAACTTTATATGTTTTATTTTTTATTTTAGGTATTAACTCATCAGCTCTGGCTAAGTTCTTGATCATTAAATCTGCTATTTGGTTACTCTTTGTATTATTAGGTAGAGTCTTAATTCGTGATTCAAACAAGTTATTATCATCAAAATCAGGTGTTTTAATTAAAGAGTAATTAGTAGTACTTAACATTTCTATTTGATAGAAATTTTCAGACATGTTATAGCCCCATTTATTATTTAGGTTAGAGTAATCCTGTTGTGATATGAATCCTACTATTTGATTGTTTTCTAAGACTAGAGACATATGAATAGGATAATGAGAAAACATTGTGTTTTCACCTTGTTTAAGATTAAAATTATGAGATAGTAAATGAATTGATAGTTTTTCGTTGTTATTAACATATCCAATTTCACCCTCAATTATAAGATTAATATTTATTCTATTTCTTTTTAATTCATCTAACCAACTAATAGTTTCTGTATCCCAATTCGAGATCGAGTTATTTATATGGATATTGATTTCTTTAATACCAAAATGATAATTGTAACGATTTATTTCATCTAGTAGATTACCAAAAATAGGATTAGCTGAGTTTAAATCTTTGGGTAGCTGTTTGTGTATTGCAAAATTGAGCCAGTCTATTGCGGTGATTCGATCTAAATCTTCAATATGCCATTGAGAATTTCTATCAATTAAACAGCGTGTACAACCACTACTATTACATTTACATTTTTCTAAAACCTCTAAAGCATTCTTTAGTATTTTTTCAGTATACAATCTAAATTGTGAGGAATAACCCGCACCACCTTTCGCGGTATCATAGATGAAAATTGTATAATAGCCACCATAGTTTTTGATACCAAAATTCAGCTCTGCTTCTTCAATTGCCAAGTGCTCTGCTAAAGACTTTGTCAAAATGACACCTAATGAATAAACTAGTTTTTTATTATTGACAAATGAACTATCTCTATTAATTATTCTGATTTCAGTAAAGTCAGTTTTAAATTTACTTCCCAGGATTATATGATCTCTAATATTTTTAGCATCACAAATGCTTTCTCCGTTGTTGTCTTTTCCACCCCTTAATCGGTAGTGATTTTCTAATTTCTCACGGGTCATTTCAACTCTACCACAATCTAAACAAACACTATAACCATTTCCTTCTCCATTATTATAAAAAAGAATTTCTGTTTGATCTTCTTCGGTACTGGAGCGATATGCAATAGCTCTATTTTGATTTTGTTGCCATGGAGAGATATTAAGCAGTAATGGTTCTAAGTATTGAGGCCTTATTTTTTCTGAAAGTATTCTTGTTGGGTTATAATGTAATGGGATAGCAAAACCAACAGGCTCTAATAACTCTGTAAAAGCAGCTTTATGATCTTTTAATTCAATACCAGTAAAAGAGGCCCCATTATTGCAATTTGGACAAATCTCATCAATTTTACCAAATACAGCTGTACGCTGATAACCACACTTTTTACATGCTTGTATTGTTGAGCGTTCTGCTGCATGTCCCCAGTTGTTTTTTAAAATAATTCCTGATGACTTGTAGTTTAAACCATCGATTAAAATATTATTACCTGGTGCAAATTCTGTTAGAGCTTTTACAATAGGATAGGTTGGATTTGATTTTATGATAGTTTTTTTAGTCTTTTTGAGATCTTTAATTGTTATTTTCTCAAAATCAACTATACCAGTAGGTAAGCCAGCATTAGGTAAAAAATTATCTTCAGTTAGATAACTTAATACAAATTTTTGAAAGAATTGACTTTGTCTATATTTTAATGCTTTGAATGCTGGGCTGTTATCCCCAAATTCAGTACTTAATTCTGACAATTTCTTTTCAAAACCTTCTTTTTGATTTTTAATACCAAACATTACTTTTTTGAAATTATCTTTTACTAAGGTTACTAGTTGTCCGATACTACTATTATGTAATGGAGTTTCTTTTACTAATAACTCTAAAGGTTTTTTCAAAATAGATTCATTAGTTTTTTCAAGCCAGTTTAGAAAATTTTCAGCAATGGTTGGTTGTCCGTCATAGAAAAATTTCTCAATATTTTCTTTAATGTTCAAACCTTTATTGTTGTTATCTTGCTGTCTGATAAACATTCCGAAAAGAAGGGAATTAACGTGTCTGATCACAATGTTTTTGCTATCAAATGCTAAAATCGGAGGAGCTATGGGATGCTCTAATGCCCATTTTGGGTTATTCATCGTTCGTAAACCAATAGGATTAGGAGCACAGAATGTCAAGGCCAATGATTTATTTTCAGAACGACGCCCAGCACGTCCAGTCCTTTGTAGATAGTTTGCAGGCATTGGTGGAACGTTGCTCATAACTACAGCAGATATACTGCCAATATCCACTCCCATTTCCATGGTTGTAGAGCAGCTTAATATGTTAATTTCTCCATCTTCAAATTGTTCTTCAAGTTCTGCTAATCTTTTTTTACTTTGTTGTGCTGAGTGTTCACCAGCAAGATAAAGTTTGTCAAAATCATATATGCGTTCATGCAGGTCATTCCATATTCCTTTTTTACGTGCTTCTGAACTATTTACATATAACCATTTTTCAACGTCCTCTTTTGTGATTTTATCATTCTCTTTGTTTCGATGATAAGGAGCACTAAAAGTAGGAAATTGATGACTTTTATTGTTATCGACTTTATAATTATTGATGTTATCAGAGCTCAGATTTCCTTTTATTAAAGGAGAATAATCTTTGAATATTTTGTCAACTAAACGATTAGTTACTGGACATAAATACACTTTACCTGCAATTTCAAATTGAGTATGTTTAATGAAATCTAATTTGTATCCGTTATTATCTGCTGTGAGTATTTTTTCTTTTAAAGTTCTCCATATTTTTTCTAATAATTCGTTTAAAATATCTTCTCGATCTTGAGTAATAACTTCTTTATCATGCCAACCTAGTCCAGCACAAATTAGTAAAACCAATCGCGATTGTGAAATAGATTTTGGATTATATATTCCCCATCTTTTAACATTAGTTTCTTCACTGTTAGATTGATATAATAACTGGGAGCGATAAGGTTTAGTCGTGAAACTTTTAATGGCATCATCTACAAAAAAGTTGAAATTATATCTGACGATATAATCAGCAGCGATTTTCAATAGACTTTTCCATTCTTCTAAATCAATGTTTTGCTTTTTAGCAATATCAGGTAAGATGCAATTGTCTAGTGAAGGATATACAATATTAATTAACCCTAAGTTTTCTAAGGACCTTTCTCTTGGGATTCTACGTGCAAATTGATCATATAATAGTGCTTTTGCATATGCATTACCATCATATTCAATATTGTCGCCTCTACCTACTTTTTTAAATAGTGTTTTGAAACTTTCTTTTTGTTTAATACTATCTATAATTTCATTCCAAGATGATCGACTTTGTGATAATGATCCATTGTCTTGAGCGTTAATTAGTATATCTAATTCTTCAATCTTTTCTTGAAGATCCTTTTTCATAAAAGGAAGAGCTTTATCTAAATGATCAACGTAACTAGCTCTAGCTTGTAATAGCTCATCATGACTAGCATCTATATTATTTGATTCTAATTTTTTTAGTAAAAAATGATAGGTTTGGTATCTAATCCAATTGCTCTCATTGTCAATATTTATTAGAGCCGAGATTTGAGCCGTTCCTTGTCTACTATCTGTGAAAGACATATATTTTTTACCACTATAGAGGGTTTTGGAATTTATTTTATTGGAACTTTGAGTTTGATCTAATACAAGATCTGATAAAATTCTGTTTGTAAAAGTTGAAGAAATCCTGAAATGAATAGGATTATCATTTTGATTACCACAGTGTGGGCATTTGGTTTCTTCTGTCATGTAAAAATCATCCCCAGAAATAATATCATTATTTTGAGTGATTGAACAAGAGATTAATTCTCTGTTTTTAGTATTGTGATTTTTATTGAAAATTATAAAACGCGCTATATTTGTTGATGATTTTATTTGTTTTGATTGCCCAGTGTCATCTTCTTCCACATCATTTTCTTCAATATGAAATGCATCGTACCCAATAGTTGTTTGTTGGCTTATTTTGTCTCGGCCCTTAGTGTTTTTAATTCGTTCGCCTTCAAGCATCATGTTTCCGCAACTTCTGCATGCAATTAGTTCTAATAAAGGATAACCACAATTGCAATTTTTACTAGCCAGTGTGTACATAGTACCTATGGCTTTTTTAGGTTTATGATCTTTATGTTCCTCACATTTAGTATTTGTGCAAACATAAACACCTCCAATGCCTCTAGTGAAAAAATGTCCTCTTAAGGGTAATAGATTTATACTATTTATTTTTTGATTAGCTATGATATCAATTGCTTCTAATTGCTCTGATTTATTAGATATGTCTAAAATATTACCGATTTCATGCTGACTTAGAGCAGGATTGTTTAAAAAAGAGTTTCTAAGTTTAATTATTTTCTGTTGTGTTATTTTTTCAGATAAATCAGGTATATCATTATTATTAATTTGATTATTAACTCTTTTTCCTTTAATAATTTCTATTTGGTTTGTTGTAATCCCACAAAGATCAGACATGAATTTTTTTAAAGTATCTGAGTTTCCATCACCGACAGTAGCAGAGGTAATAGCAAATCTGATGTTTTTTATATCTACATCAAAAGCATTGATTACTCTTCGTATTAATAAAGCCATTTCTGCAGCTTTGGAACCTGTTAGTGTATGGGCTTCGTCTAAAAGTATCCATCTGAGTTTTCCTTTTGATTTCTCAAGGATTGAGACGTCAGCATTTCTAACCAGCATGTATTCTAGCATGGTAGGGTTAGTAAATAAAATTTGAGGTGGATTATTTCTTATTTGTTCTCTAGAAATAAGTTCAGGTAAAGCTTTTTTCTTTTGTTCAAGACTACTTACTTTATTGTCGGTATCGCCTGTTAAAAGAGCATACTTAATTCCATTTAATGCAGAACACCAGGCATGCATTCTTTTTTTTTGACTTGATATTAAGGCGTTTAAAGGATATAAAAATATAGCATTAATCCCTTCTTGATTGTTGCAGTTTTCATGAAGATCTTGTAAAACAGGTAGCATAAAACATTCGGTTTTACCAGAACCGGTTCCAGTTGTTACAGCTATGGATTTTTTTTTATTAAGCAATATATCCCAACTCTGTAATTGATGCTTGTATGGTTTTCGATCATTAGGAAATCTAAAATCAGGATCTTTAATAGAGTTTAGCGCATTTTTAAAGCCCTCTTGAAACACAGTTGTTTGTTCAAATGTTAATTTATCTTGTTCCCAAGGAAACATATTTTGAAATATAGCCTCGGCCATTATAGGTTCTTGAGATAGTAAAAAATTAAAGTAATCCTGCATATCTTTATCGCCAGTGGCCCATAAAGACAAAATAGCATCAGTTAATCTATTTTCTGTTTTAGTGTAAAATTCTTTAAAGTTCATGTTTCTATTTTTTTTGAAGGACGTGTAAAATGACTTTGTTGTAAAAATTAGGGTTTAAGTATTGACTATATTGAATGTTACGCCTAAGAGTTTCCCCAAACACACTATCATCCCATATGGAAAAATCGTGTTGTGTATCATTAATAGCTTCAGCAACTGCTATGGGTGAATGTAGTAATAATTTTATTTGAGGGTGTTCTTGAATAGGGATATTATAGTCTTTTGATATTTTTGGTAGATCTTTAGGTAATATACTAAGCACATGCTCCCCAAGTTCAGCTCTAATCTCAATAATATCTTGATTATAAATTTTGTTTTTTTCTATTAAATTATCTGATATATAGCGTGCTAGATTTATGAGATTGTTCTCTTGCATATATAGATTTATTAAGCTAATCATTGTAGTTAGATCTTCAATCTCGAAACATTCACAAATATCAGCTAATGATGATTGCCAATCAGACTTTTTAATCCAGTGAAAGCAAAAACCTAAATCTTTTTCAATCTCGGGTATGTATTTTTGTATATACTCATCGGTATTATGTTGATAAATTCCGAGATATAAGAAGGCTTTAGATGCGATTAAAGAACTTTTAGAAATTGCTCTTAACTCATCAAAGGTAGAAAAGGGGATATTGTTATTTATACATATCTGGAAATATTTGAGAACTTGTTCCCAAATATCATCCTTAAAATTGTTTTCAATTAGCTGATTATGAATTTTTTGAATTCGATCGTATTTGTTTGTACTAATAAAGCTTTTATCTGTATTAACAAATCGTGGCATTAATTGAGAATCACTTTCTTTAGAAGATATGATAATAAATTGATTGGTAATACTAGTTAGTGGAATAGTATATACATATTCTTTTTTAAATAATGGAATTAGCTCTATATCTTTGGAAGAACAATTTAGAGGTACTGCATATAAATCTAAATCGTCCTTACTATTATATAAGCTAAGATTTCTATCTATTTGGTTATTTGTATTTAAAGTATGGCTAAATCCTAATAATTCATAAGATTTTTTGTTTTTGTCATCGGCAAGATCTATGTGAACTTTATTTTTATAGTTCATGATATCAGCTAAATAATACAATCTGTTAATTTCTTCTTTTAATGCAATAATTGGAAATGGGGATTTTTTTAGCTCAACAGATATTTTAACATCATCTTTTAAACCATTTCTAATAGTTATAATTGACTCTGTATTAAAGCTGTTTAAGATCCTGAATCCATATAAATTAGATAAAGAAAGTTTGGTTTTTTCGTGAACTATATTTCCATTTTTATCTGTTATAGCCATTCCTCGAAATGGAGAATCTAACTCAAAATGTAATTTTTGTTGATTTGAATAGCCAATACTTCCTTTGATGGATGTTGGAATTTTACCATCTTGAATATCTATCTTTAAAAGATAATTATTATCTTTTTTTTCTATATTTAATATTTCTGATTCATTAATAATAAAGTCAAAATCATCAAAATTATTTAGTTCAATTTCTGCTTTATCAAGGGATCTATTTAGATATTTAATGTCTAAAGATCCAATATTGAAAAACTTATCATAAGCTATGAGCCCTTCTTTTTCTATTTTAAGATTAATACAACCATTAGGTATGTTGTTTTCCTTTGTTAATTCTATCCAATTTTCATTAGAATTGTGTTTTTTAAACCAGGCTTTGTGTTTAGGAGGAGTAATTAAAATATTGTTTTGGTCATACACTAATACGCAAGGTATTTTATTGACTATCGGCATATTAGCTTTAAGTATGTTTGAAGGCTTTTGGCTAACTATCGTCCAGTTAAAAGAATTGACAGAACTTAAGTATTTAATTACCTCGTTGCCTTTAAAAACTTCTGTTTCCCCTTCAAATTGTAACCAAGACAAATCTTTGTCATATATTTGAAGCTGTTGAGCTACAATATTTGACTTCCAATTATTAGGAAACAATACAGCAGCTTGTTTACTTGTGGTTCCATTACCTTTTATTAATCTCCACTCATTTTCGGAGTACTTATCCCAAAGACTTGGTTCATCGAAGTTAGGAGTTATCTGAATAAAATCATTAATTTCAATTTTTTGGTTATTAACGATAACATATGTATATGGGAAATTATTATTTTGAAGCCATTGAATGTTGTGTTGACAGTACCAGTCTGTTTTAAAATTTCCATTCGCCATTTTCCTAAAAATGCATATTAGATCATCATTAATGTAAAACTGATATTCTCTTTCTTTTATTTCTAAACCTAAAATATCAGCAAGAGAAATACTAGTATAAGTATCGGCAAGTCCAACTTTTAAGGAGATTTCAGTGTTATTGTCATCTAATTTCATTGTCCAATAATTCCTTGGTTTTGAAATCCTTGTCTTTTTTTGGAGATCTGTTTTCCTCTTCTTAAGTTGAGTCGAAATAGACTTTATTACTTCGTCAGAGTTTAATAATTCTTCAAAATCCTCTTTATCTTCTAGAATAGATTTAACTATTTCCAGACAGTTTTCATAAATTACTTCATTTTGACTAGACTTAGGTAGGAGTGATGTGATTTCAGATTTAAAAATAAAATCTTCAATAGTGTTGGGTTGTTCTTCAAGAACAGCAAGCAGAAAATTTTGATACTGGCTTTGATTTTTAGAAATATGATCTAGAGGTAATCCTCCTTGTAACAATAAAGTTCTAAAATACAAGGTGTTCTGTTTTTTTATCCACTTTATACTTAATATACGTGCACCTTTTTTTGCTAAATCATAAAATTCATCACAAGTATAATAGAATCTACTATTTCCTCCAATACTCTCAAAAATAGACTTTTTACTGGGTGAATTACCAGCATATTTTTTTTTCCACCAGATGGAGTAAAATAAAGTTGCATCTCGAGGATCTATAGAATCAATTTTTCCAAATTGTAATTTTGAAATTAAACTAATTATATCAGAATCATTTAGTTTATATTTCCATAATGCTCTACCATCGTGCTGGGATAAATTATTTTTTTTAAGTAGACCGTTGAAAAAACTCATGAATGTTTTATGTTTTGACTAATTTATAAATAAATTATGAGAATGTTAATGTATACTATTTTTTAGATAATGTATTGTTTTTACTATAAGTTGTTAGAATATTTTTTAAAAATTCAAAAAAGTACTTGTTTAAAATAAAGTAAAGATATTAAACTTTTTATTTTAGAATGATCAGTTAATTGGTGAATGGCCTTGTATTTTTAGTTAAGAGATTATTTTGAGGCTTTAATTATGTGAAATATGAGATCTATTGTTAAAAAAAACTATGTGTATTGATTGTAGATTATAGAGTTTACTTTGTATTTTAAAACTAATTAATATAGACATTATGAAATAGAGAAGTAGTTATTGTATATACAAATAGATTTACCTATTCTTAACCCACTAATTAATTACTCATAAAAGAGTTAATTAATAAGAACCTGTTTTTTATTATTGAATTTAGGGAGTAAATTTTCTTTGAGGATTAAATTAATTGGTATCTGATTTTAAAGAAGAGCAATCTATTTTGGAAACTTAAATTCGAAAGGAACTCCTAGTGCATCAGCTACTGCTACACCGAATAGGATATCTTGTGCTAAGTTTGATATTTTATACTTGTTTTTAAAGATTGCTTCTCAAAATTAAATCATATAAATGGCAACCCAAACTCTTAAGAAAAGATTCTTTGTTTTAATTGTAAAGCTTTCTTATTAAAGGTAATAATCAAAATACTTAGTAACAGAAACAATTACTACTTTTACCATCCCACCAAAGCTTTATAAAATGAATGATATTAAAAGAGTTTCACGCTTAACAGCAATTTTAACTCAACTGCAAACGCAACGACTTTTAACAGCTACTTATCTCGCTGAGAAGTTTAATGTAAGTGTTCGTACTATTTATAGAGATATGAGAGCTTTGGAGGAATCTGGTGTTCCAATTATTGCAGAAGAAGGTAAAGGGTATTCTCTTATGGAAGGCTATAGAATTCCTCCAGTAATGTTTACAGAGGCACAGGCTAATGCTTTAATCATTGCAGAGCAATTAGTGCTTAAAAATAAAGATGCTTTTCTTGTCAAAAGATTAAACTTACTTTTTAGTTCTTACTTTTAGTTAAATACAATTCAATAGATCCATTGTGCTCCTTATGCGTTACAATATCAAATTTGGTACTTAAGTTATTTTGTATACCTAAAATGTTACTGCCTCCAATAAATAAGGGATTGATATTAAGATAAAGATCTGTTACTAGTTCTTTATCTATAAAGGCGTTGAAGGTACCAGTTCCACCACCTATAGCTAGCTCAGTAATTCCTTTTGTAGTCATATAAGCTATTGCCTCTTCAGGGCTACTAATAAAAGTATACCCTTTGACAACGTGGTTTTGATTTGTAGATAATACAATAATCTCTATCCCTTTAAAAAGATCTTTAACCTCTTGAGGAGAATTTTGAAAGTTTTGAAAGGTGTTATATCAGATGACTAAATTTCCAATTTGATGTGCTAAGTCAAGATAGAAAGTAAAGGCTTCTTTAGGTAGTTGGTATAAAGGATTATCTGATACTAATACTTTACCATTGATTGAGATGTTGGCAATTAAAGATATTTTCATGTTATAGTTTTTAAAATAACTACAAATCTAAAACACGGTTATTTTATATTTGCTATGACTTACCTCAAGGATAGTAAAGATTATAATGGCAGTAACAAACAACGATAAAGTACCCAAAGAAACAATTTTAGCACTAAGAGATGCTATTGAATTACTAAGTGGAAAGTGGAAATTTTGCATTCTTCATAATATTCATACAAATGAAGTAATGCGGTTTAAGGATTTGCAAGAACACGCTAAGGGAATTTCTCCTAAGGTATTGTCTAAAGAACTGCAGGAATTGGAAGATAATTTATTAATTACTAGAACAGTTAATTCCACTAAACCAATTACCGTATCTTATCGCTTAACAGAACATGCTCTTGAGAGTTATCCTGTTTTAGAATCTTTAATTGAGTTTGGTATAAAGCATAGAAACTTAATTAAAGGTAAATAGAATCTTAACTACACTCCGGACAAATACCAGATACTGTAAAATTGACAGCTCTCATTTTATAGTTTTTTGGCAAGGTAAACAAAGGTTCTATATCAATCATACAAGTGGTAGTTTGACAGCGTTCACAAGTAAAGTGAATGTGATTATGATTGTGTTTTTCTAAGGAACAATTATGGCAAATAGCATATTTGATTGTACCTTCTACTGTGGCTATTTTATGAATAATCCCTTCTTCAATTAAACGATCAAGTACTCTGTAGATCGTTACTCTATCACAGACTCCATTTAAAGTAGCAAGTATCTCTGCATGAGATAAGGCTACTTCTGAGTTTTCAATTAGTTTTACTATTTCAGTTTTAGCTTGTGTATTTCTAGTTTGTTTCATGATGTTAAATAATAATGCAACATTGTTGCAATTACAAATTTAATCATTATTATTGCAACTTAGTTGCATTAAATAAAAACTAGACTATGACTTATAAAAATCAATATGACGTAATTATTGTAGGAGGAAGTTATTCAGGACTTTCTGCTGCTATGGCATTGGGACGTTTATTAAAATCCGTTTTAATTATTGATAGCGGTTTGCCTTGTAATAGACAAACACCCCATTCTCATAACTTTATTACCCAAGACGGACAAACGCCTCTTGCAATAGCTAATAAAGCAAAAGAACAGGTTTTAGCCTATCAAACTGTATCTTTCTACCAAGGATTAGCAGTATCAGGTAAAAAGACCTTAAACGGTTTTGAAATCACCACAGATTTAAATAATACATTTAGCAGTAAGAAATTAATTTTTGCCACAGGTATAAAAGATATTATGCCTGATATTAAAGAAATAGAAGCCTGTTGGGGAATATCAGTGATTCACTGTCCTTTTTGTCATGGGTATGAATTTAAGGATAAGAAAACGGCTATTTTAGCAAATTCTGATAAGGCTGTTCATATGGCATCTTTAGTTGGTAATTTAACAAAGGATATTACTGTGTTAACTAACGCTTCAGCTGATTTTACTATAGAACAGCGAGAGAAGTTAGCTAAAAATCACATTACAATTATTGAGACTCCAATTACAGCAGTTAAGCACGAAAAAGGCTATCTTGAATCAGTAGTATTTAAAGATGACTCTAAATTAGATGTTCAAGCGATGTATGCGGCTGTAGCTTTTAAGCAGCATTGTCCAATTCCAAAAGACTTAGGTTGTGAACTAACAGAAACTGGTTATATCAAGGTTGATGCTTTTCAAAAAACAAGTATCGATGGGGTATATGCCTGTGGTGATAATACCAGCATGTTTAGATCTGTATCAGCTGCTGTAGCTAGTGGCTCTATGGCAGGGGCAATGGTGGTTAAAGAGCTTACAGAAGAACTATTCTAAGACATAAAAACCGCAACGTAGCTGTTGCGGTTTTATCTTTATACAAGAAAACAATCGTTTAAAAGAATCGTTTTTGCATAGTATCCATTACTTTTTCAATTCCTTCTTCTTTAAGCCACTGATATTCTTTAGTGGATAAATCTCCTGCTGTATAATGAAGCTGATCTTTATCTTGTATTACTGTCTGATATATTATAGTAGCAATATCCACTGGTAGATCACGCTTAGCACTTGTATCTTGCTTCATTATTGTTAAGTACTGATTAAATATAGTATCATAATCAGGGTGCGAAGCGATTTGAGCATTGCTTCCAAAACTAGTTTGCATATAGGCTGGAAGTATTGTTTTAATTTTAATACCAAATTGACTTAATTCATAACTCATTGCTTCTGTCCAGTTTTGCAAAGCTGATTTTGTAGCTGCGTAGACAGAAACAAAAGGATAGGGAATATTGGCTGTTGAAGAGGTAACAGTTAAGATAGTTCCTTGTTTACGAGATCTGAAATAGGGTAAAAAGGCTTTTGTTACTAGTAGAGTACCAAGGAAATTAGTATTAATTTGTTGAGATAATTGATCATCTGTTATTGCTTCAAAAGGCCCTATTAATCCATAAGCAGCGTTGTTAAGTAGCACATCTATTGGGGCTATTTCCTCCGCTTTTTTAGCTGCTTCCAAAATTTGAGAAGGGTTGGTAAGGTCTAACTTTAAAAGATGAACATTGGATAGTTGATTTAGCTCTGTCTCTTTTTCAGGTTGACGCATAGAGGCAACAACTCTCCAACCTTTACTTGCAAATAGTTTTGCTGTTTGTTTTCCTAAACCAGAGGAAGCACCTGTTATAAAAATAGTTTGTGTCATTTTTTAAGTTGTTTTTAAATTACTCTACAAAGATTAAGAGATAAAAAAACAACGGATTTACCATATGGTAAAAAGAAGAAAAGCTATATGTTTTTTCGAATTCTACTTAAAGATTGTTGTGTAATACCAAGGTATGAAGCAATGTAAGATAGAGGTATTCGATTAACAAGAGTTGGATACTTCTGTAAAAACTCTAAATATCTAGTAGTAGCATCTTGAGCAATTAATGGACTTACTCGCTGAAGTTTTACCAAAAGTGCTTGTCTATTTATTTCTTGAACGATTTACTCTAACTCGGGAATTTCTAAAAGAATTTCTTTCCAATCACAATTTGAAAATACAATAAGTTTACAACAGGTCACTGCTTGTATGTATTCAGTAGAGATGTTTTCTTTTAAGTTTGAAATTAAATGATTTTCTTCTAAGAAGATTTTAGTGATCTCTTTTCCATGATCATTGTAATAGTAAATTCTAAAGATACCTTCTAAAACAAAACCAACCTGTTTTAAAATTTTACCAGATTCAATAAAATGATCCTCTTTCTCTAATTGAACTTCCAAAGCCTTACTAGAAATAAGGCTTAATTGAGATTCACTAAAATCTCCAAATTGACTTAAAAAGTTGATGAATTCTTCCATTAAAGTAAAGTTACTATTTCTTGCTAGATGATTTGTATGCTATATAAAAAATCACTCCAATAAACTATAAATAATGATTATTGGAGTGAAGGAGGGATCTACTGTTTGAACAGAGTAGTTGCTTTTATGGGGATTAAAGAATTTGATGCTTAACATCTATGGCAATCTTACCATAAAAATTTTTATCTGCGGATCTTGTTTCAAGTAGATCATGTGCTTTGTCCATATCTTCTAAAGAGAATACTTTAGTTACAATTGGTTTTAGTTTTCCTTGTTCTACAAGTTTAGTAAGTTCATCTAATTTATTTCTATTTTGTCTTGTAAAGACAAAGTGATAGGTCGCATTTTTACCCCAAGCTTCAATAAGGTTTTGAGGCTGGGTGATATCAACAAGTGTAACTACTTGGCCAAGTTGACTTAGAACTTTTCCACTATCAGTAAGTGTTGTTCCTCCAATGGTATCAATAATTACATCTACTCCTTGATTGTTCGTTAGTTCATTGATACGATCAATATAATTTTCCTTGGTATAGTCAATCACATAATCAGCTCCTAGTTTAATTAGAAAGTCATGATGTACATCTCTAGCTGTTGTAAAGACAGTAGCTCCCATAGCTTTAGCTATTTGAATAGTTGGTATTCCAACTCCACCAGCACCTCCATGAATTAAAATGGTCTGATTGATTTTAAGTTGGGCTCTTGTTACTAACATTTCCCAAGCTGTACCAGCGGCTAAAGGAAGGGTAGCAGCCTCTAAATGACTAATGTTTTTAGGTTTTAAGGCAATAATAGATTCAGATGCACAGTGATATTGTGCATAGCTTCCAGGTCCATTAAAAATCTCAGGTGAGTAATATACTTTATCTCCAACTTTAAAATTTTCAACTCCTTGTCCAAGTTCTACAATTACCCCTGAGACATCATGACCTGTGATAACAGGTAGAGATAACTCATTTTTATAATCTCCACGACGGATCTGATAATCTAATGGATTAATTGATGTTGCAAGTACTTTTACGAGTACTTCTTTAAATTTAGGTTTTGCAATAGGTACTTCTTTTATTATAAAGTTATTAACTGGTCCAAATTCTTCTAATATGGCTGCTTTCATTGTGTATTGTTTTTGTGATTATAAATTAATTTGATAGTGTATTTAAAAACTCAAGTATTTCTGCTGCAATTTCATCTACATGAGTCTCTAAAGCAAAGTGACCTGTGTCATAGAATTTTAAAGTAGCATTTGGTAAGTCCTTTTTGTAAGCTTTAGCTCCTTCAGGTAAGAAATAAGGATCCTTATCTCCCCAAACAAGTAAAGTCTTTGGTTGATAGGTTCTAAAGTACTCTTGGAACTTAGGATAAAGGGCTACGTTTGTTTTATAGTCTTTAACAAGGTCTAATTGAATTTCTATATTCCCAAGTCTATCTAAGAACTTTTGATCCAAAGTGTAGGCTTCAGGGGCAATTAAAGAAGGATCTTTAACTCCTTGGTGGTACTGAAACCAAATAGCTTCTTTGGCAACAAAACCATGTAGTGCTTTTCGGTTTGCATCTGAAGAGTCTTGCCAATAACGTTGTATTGGATCCCATTCTGTACTTAGCCCTTCCTTGTAAGCATTTCCATTTTGAGAGATAAGTGCAGTTATTTTCTCTGGATTATTTACAGCTAATCTAAACCCAACAGGAGCTCCGTAGTCAAATACATATAGAGCAAATTGTTTTAGTTGTACTTGCTCAATAAAAGATTGCATGACTTGAGCTAAGTGATCAAAAGTGTAGTTAAACGTCTTGTGATCTGGAGCATCAGAAAATCCAAAACCAGGTAAGTCAGGTGCTATAATGTGATACTGTTTACTTAGAATAGGAATTAAATTTCTAAACATATGGGAAGATGTAGGATATCCATGTAAGAGTAGAAGGGTAGGTTTGTTTGGGTCTCCTGCTTCTCTATAAAAGATATTTAATCCATCAACTTTAATAAAGCGATAGTGAATTGAATGGTTTTTCATGATTTGATTCTTTGAAATTAAATTTGATTGTGCATAAGCATTTGAAATACTAGTCAGACTAAAGGTTAATAGCGTAGCAACTAGTAGTTTTGTTATTGATTTTTTCATCTTGTTATTTTGTTTGTCAAAAATATATCGGATATTTGATTGCTGAAAACGATTAATTATTATTTAATAAATCATAAAAAGTGATTTTAAAATGAATACAAACGATTTAAAAATATTTGAGGCAGTAGCCCAGAGTGGTAGCTTTACCAAAGCTGCTGATCTAATGTTTACTGTTCAATCTAATGTTACAGCTAGAATTAAAAGCTTAGAAGAGGAGTTTGACACCAAACTCTTTTTAAGAACATCTCGCAAGGTTGATCTAACAGAAGAAGGAAAGATATTAATGCATTATGCCAAGCAAATTCAGCATTTAGTTCAAGAGGCTAAAAATGAAATAAAAAGCAGTGATATTGTAACAGGACATTTAGCTATTGGGTGTATGGAAACCACAATGGCATTAAAAGCTCCTGAGATATTACTTTCTTTTGCACAGAAGTATCCCAATATTGAATTAGAGTTTAAATCAGAAGACAGAGATGTACTTATTTCTGATGTTTTAAACTATAAGCTCGACGCTGCTTTTGTTTCTGCTCCCCTTAATACAAATGGGTTAAAGCAAATAAAGATTAAAGAAGAACAGCTTGTTATTTTAGCTTCATCAAAACAGCCAAGTTTAAACAAACTAGTTACACAAGAGCCATTAAAGAGTATCGTATTTGACAATGGTTGTATTTTCAGAGAGCGTTTAGAGTCGTGGTTTACTCACAAAGGAGTACATAATTATAAGAGCATTGAGCTTAACTCTATAGAGGGGATTATAAACTTTGTAGAAGCAGGACTAGGTATAAGTCTGCTACCTGAAGAGATTATATCACAGTACTATCAAAACAGAAAAATATGCACCTATCCTCTTAGTAAGCAATTAGGAACGATGACCACTTTACTTGTCTATAGAAAAGACAAAGCTCCTTCAAAAGCGCTTCAAAGTTTTATTGATATGTATTTGTAAAGTTTGATATAACTAAGATAATAGTATAAAAACAAGGATGTGATAATCACATTTTTAAAAGGTGTTTAAAACAAATCTTAAACACCTTTTAAATTATTCATTATCTAGTTGTATATCCTCCATTGGCAAAAATGGTTTGCCCTGTGATCCACCAACCATCAGTAACTAAAAATTCAACAAGAGGAGCAATGTCTTCTATTTTGGTTAATCCACCTAAAGCAGATGCCGATTTGTGATAAGCAACAGCATCTTCTGTTTCTTGACCATAAAAAAATGGAGTGTCCATAGGACCAGGAGCTACACCTGTTACAGAAATTCCTCTTGATCCAAATTCTTTTGAAGCCATTCTAGTAAAATGCTCAACAGGTGCTTTGGCTCCAGCATAAGTAGAGTACAAGCCTGTATAAGCGGCTAGTAGAGAGGTAACTATTGAACAGATTTTACCATTGTCATTTAAATGCTTTCCAGCTTCTTGTATGAAAAAGTAGGCTACTTTGGAATTGATATCAAACATGCTATCGTATTCTTTTTCCGTTGTTTCTAAAAATGATTTTTTAAGTACCATCCCAACTGTATTTATTGCAATATCAATACCTCCGAAACGATTTTTAGTTTCTTGAAAAAAAGTAGCTATGTTTTCTACTTTAGTTAAATCAGCTTGGAATAAAAAAGCTTCACCTCCAAGCTTATGAATATCCGAAAGTGTCTTTTCGGCTTCTATTTTACTGCTATCACTATTGTAATGAATCGCTATTTTAGCACCTTTTGATGCGAAATTTCTACTTAGTAAACCACCAAGATTTTTAGCTCCACCTGTGATTAATACTACTTTTCCTTTTAGATTATTATTTGTCATTGTTGTTTGATTTTAAATGTTTTACAATTGATTCTGTAAATATGATATGAATTAAAAACAATAACATGGTGAACTTTTCGGGAATTGTATTTTTATGTATTTTCTTTTCTATAGTTTCCTGGTGTTAATCCTGTAAACTTTTTGAAAAATTTTGAAAAATTAGAAGGGTCATAGGTTAGAATTCGAGCAATTTCTGCGATGGAATAGTCTGTATTTACAATCATCTCTTTGGCTTTATCAATAATCTTTAAATCATAAAAATGACAAGGATGATTGCCTGTTTCTTTTTGTATGGTATCGGTTAAATGTGTATGTGATATAGCTAAATCATCTGCAATTTGATTGATTTCTTTAAAACTGAAAGCAATACCTGCAACAACTTCATTAATATGTTTATCTAAATAATCAAAATAGATCTGTTTGATTTCATCTCCTCGTTTAGAAATTTCGGTATTAATTTTAGTCATGTGTTATTAAACTTATAAAATATAAAGTTACTATGTTTTTTAATTGGTCATGATAAAATAAACATCTTTATTGATATGTATCAACTAGATTTAACACTATAAAAAAACAGATGCTATAAAGTCATAGCATCTGTTTATAAAACCTATTTTACAACTGTAGCCTCGAGTTCTACAGTTAGACTTTCAAAGAGTCCTTTTACCTCAAGTACTGTTGTTGCTTGCTGAATTTTGTGTTTAACAAGCCACTCTTGTAAAATGGGAAAATGCTGCATTAGTTCAGAGGTAGAAGTTGTATAGATATTTAATCTAACAATACCCTCAAGGGAGTAATTAGCTGTTTTAATTACCTTTTCTAAGTTTTCAATACAAAGTAAAAGCTGCGTTTTCATATCAGCGTTACTTGAGATTCCATTTTGATCAATAGCTACCTGACCAGAACAGTAAAGTGTACTTTGAGCATTTTTTACTTCTATTGCTTGAGCGTAATTACGCTCGAATTGCCATTGCCAAGGATTAATAGTTGTTTTTATCATCTTGTATTCTTATTTAGTTACAGAGCAAATTTGCTATTAAACCTTAGAAGAAGATGTTGATGTATATCACAAATTTAAAGTGAGCTAAATCACTTTAGATCCAATCGACTTAGTGTTTCTCTTGAAACTCCAAGATAGGCTGCTAAAAGAGATTTTGGAACACGTTGCATAATACCAGGAAAGCGTTCTTGAAGTTCAAAGAACCGCTCTGTAGTATTGTTTTTCATCATGGATAAAATACGCTGTTGCGCAGCAATAAAACCTTTGTGCGTTTTATCTAAAAAGAATTCATTTATCACAGGAAGTTCTTTTCTTAGTTTATTATAACCTTCTAAATCCAAAGCATAGACTTGCGTATCTTCAATACATTCTAAACTCATGCTTGCTAGAGATTGGCTGTAGAATGCTTTTAGATCTGTTTCCCACCAACCTTCCATTGCAAAGTCAATGATATGCTCTTTGGCATTATCATCAGTATAAACAAGCTTTAATAGACCTTTATCTATAAAGAATAAATAGGGCACAGGCTCTCCTTCTTGAATTAAAAACTGATGTTTCTTATATTTTTTAAAAATAAAACAAGACAAGATAAAGTCAAAATCACCGTCTGTTACTAGTACTACTTGTTCTATTTGTGTTTTAAGAAGGTTGGTCATATAATTTGCTTCAGTTTGAGAGTGATTTTTTTAAAGTTACAAAGTAAAGATACATAAGTATATCACTATAGTTATTCTAAATGTTTACTAATTAAATCAGCAGTTTGTTTGGGATGAGAAATAGGTCCTCCATGACCTGCACCTTGAATAGTCTGTAGCTCTATTGAATTAACTTTCTGTTTTATTGTTTTTGCAACAGCTGGATACACTAAAATGGAATCACTTCCTGTAATTAAAGTGATTTTACCTTTAAATTGATTAAGGTTCCCGGGTTTAATATTTAAACGCTCAGGGTCATTTGCTTGATCAAGCCAAGTAGCATAACTAGCTGTCATGGTATTTCTGGCTCTTTGATCAAAAACAGAATACCAACTACCTTTTCCAAAGGCTACTTTTTCAATAAAATTAAAGGTTCCCTGTTCAATGTGTCCTTGTTCAAGTAAATTTTTACTTTTTTGCATTTCGGTCTGTATTTCTGAAAGCATGTCTTTATACTCAGACCTTCCTTTTAATATTCCAAAAATTGGTGGTTCATATAGGACAATACTCTCAACTCTATCAGGATGATTGTTGGCTAATTCAATAGTTATATTTGCTCCATAAGAGTGTCCAATAAAGTGAGCTTTTTTAATCTCTAGAGCATCAAGTAAGGATAAAGCATCTTGAACATCTATTGATATTGTACCTTGCTCTTTATCAGCAGAAGAAGCACTATGTCCTCTTCTATCATATAAAATTATAGGGTTAGAAGCTGTTTTGTTTATCTCTTCGGCCACAGGTAACCAAGAATTATGATCATCCCATGATCCGTGTATAAAAACTATAGGGATACCTTGGCCTTTTTTATAGCGTATCGCTAAGTTGACATCACTAGTTTTAATTTGGTATAGTGGAGTATTTTCAATTGCAAAATATTCTGTACTTGTTTGAGCGAATAATTCAAATGAAAATAGTTGAATTAGAAAAAAGAGTAGAACTCCAATGTTTTTATAAGAAGAATATCTCATGACTTTATATTATGATTTATTAAGACTAAATTTAAGTAAAATAAATAAAGATAAAAAAAACGAATTATAACTTATTATAATCCGTTTTTTTACCTAACTAATTTATATAGTTTTTATGTATAATTCCTGTAATTCATCAGGTGTAAAATCTTTAGAATCTAATTGTTGTATCAGTTTTCCTTGCTTCATGATACCTATTTTTGTAGAGACTTTAGTAGCATTGAAAATATCATGGGTGGCCATAAAAATGGTTTTTCCTTCACGGCCAAGTTTACAGATAAGTTCATTAAATTCATTTGTAGCAATTGGATCAAGTCCGCTTGTTGGTTCATCTAAAAACAGCACTTTGGCGTTTTTAGCAACTGCAATGGCAATTCCTACCTTCTGTCTCATTCCTTTTGAGTATCCTTTAAGTTTTCTATGATGTGCAGATTCTTGTAGTCCCGTTAGTATTAAAAAATCGATGAGTTCTTTCTGAGAGTAAGAAAAACCAGCAATTTTACTAAAGAAATCTAAATTCTCAATTCCAGTTAGTTCGGGGTATAACATAACTGTTTCGGGTATATAAGCAATGTCTTTTTTTATTAATTGCGGATTCTCTATAACAGATATCCCATTTATAAAAGCTTCTCCAGATGTTGGTTTTATAAAACCTAAAAATATATTAATAGTTGTGCTTTTTCCTGCTCCATTTTGACCAAGTAAAGCATAGACTTCACCTTTTTTGAGTTCTATATTCAAGCTATGTAATGCTGTGTCATTGTCATATTTTTTATGTAGGTTGGTTGCTTTTAACATAATTTTTTTAGTTTTTTATGTGAGATAATCAGTAAAATAGTAATGATAAGAAGTAGGGGCAATACTAGCTGGATAATTGAAACGTTTGATTGTGCTTTGAATTTTTCTAGTTTGTGATTGTTCCAATTCTCTACAGTACTGTTTTGATTAGAGAAAATTAAGGGATAAAAATGTAAACGTTTCTGGCGATGGAAATCCTTTAGTTTGTTTTCATAAGCAAGTATATTGTTTTGATCAGATAAGGCTAGTTCACTTGAAAGTGTTAGGGCGTGTATACTTGGAATAAAATAACCTATTAGTTTAGCAGCATTATTTCTTGCCTTTATTTTGCTCTGATAAGCAATAGAAGATTTCATTGATTCTACATCCGCTAGATGTTGCATTGCATAATACCATTTCCAATTGAAATCATTATTAAAAATGGTATCATTAGTTTTAAATTGAGGATATATATTATGAAATTTATCTATTGTGTTTTTTTGAGGTTCGTCCCATTTATTGTGATAACCATCTCTTTGTTCTATAACAGTTTGTAATGCTTCTTTGATAGGATACATTTTTTGAATTAGAACAAAGCTCACCATCGGAACAATAAAGTTCATTGCTATCCAAATAAGAATTAGAGCAAGCGCATTGTACGAAGTACTCTTATTGTTAGCTACTATAAAACGGCATAATGCAAACCAAAATATAATGTATAAAAAGCCAAGTAAAATAAGTAAGTTAAAAGCTTTGTCAAATGGAATTTGAATCCAAAATTTAGCAATTAGTAGCAATAGAAAATAGAGAGAACTAATAGATAGGAATCTTATTATTAGCTTAGTATCTATTATTCTTTTTATATTTCCACTTTGTAAAGACAATAGTTTCAATGTACCACTTTCCTTTTCTTGTGATAGAATATTGAAATTAATAGCAATTATAATAAGTGGAAAAAGGAAGATAAGTACAAAGCTAAAATCGAAATTTCCAGCTAGTGCGCTTGTAGGGTTATAGAAATCGGTATTGTATTTCTGCTCTTCTAAATTTCGGATAGTTATTCCTTTTACACTTGGTGTAAAATCTCTCATACCAATATTAAGTGCTGTTAATTTACTAGGTTCGTTAAATAAATGGAATTTTATATAGTAAAGAGTAGATCCAATATGTGTTTCGTGCGCTGTGTTTTTTTGAATGCTTTGCTCTTGATATTCAGTAGCATCTTGCATTAATTGATTGTTTTTTTCAAGGAATGTAACTCCAGTGTGTATGGATAATATTCCAAGAAAAAATAGTAGTATTAGTGAAAAAACATACACTTTATTTTGAAAAAATTGTTTATATAAGTACTTATTCATCTTAATTGAATTTGAGTTTTTTGATACTTAGGAGTATGATTAAAAGACTTATTGCAAACCAAAAGACTAGGGAAAAACAAGTGGTTAATTGAGTTTGTAAACTAGTTAATAGTCCTGTATATTGATATTTAAAGTCAGGAAGGTTCTTCCAGTTTTCTTGACTAATAATTTCGTTTTTAGATTTGTCATTACTGATGTGTTCTATTTGTAAGTCATTCATATATTGAGCTAGTTTGTAGCGGTATTCTTCTGCTTGGTTTTGAAACATCTTATAAGCATAATAATCTGTTGCACAAACTGTGGTTGAAAAGCTTTTAATGGCTGTCATTGGATTAAAATAACTAGAGTATTGGGTGATTTGGTATTGCTTTTCAAAAGTATCTTCTAGTTCTTTCATTTTTGCATTGTAAATACCCGTACTGATTTTTTCGCCTTGTTTCATTATAAAACCTCCATAGTTAAAGGGAAGTTTATTTACATTGTCAACATTGTAATGATTTAATAAAGAGTCTTTGATGTGAGAAAAGTAAGGGTCATTGGGATTGTGACTATCACCAACTTTTAGAATCTCTTTTTCAAGTTTGGATTCAAAGGCAATCCTTGATTCAATTGGATAACTAATTTGAGCGGTATATTGTACTGCTTTAGGTAGAATAATTGACATCAAAAGCCAGATGGTAATTAGGTTAATCAATGCTATGGATGAGTTTTTACTTAGTGTTGAGATTCCTACAACAATTGAACTTAGCAAAAAGTAAAATAAAGCATAAGAAAACAGAATCAGTAAACTTCGAAACAGAATATCAGAAAAAGTACTTAAATAACTGTAGCTTATCAGTCCAATTAGTATTGGAAATATAGGTATAGAAAGTAGAAGAGCGTAATGCCACAATCCCTTTACTTTACCGAAAATAATAGCCTTTTTTGAGGCTCCTTGAATACTTAACAATTTTAACGTATTGTCCTCTTTTTCTTTGGTAATTAGATTAAAACCAACAAAGAAAATAATAAGAGGGAGCAAGACTTGTAAGATAAAAGCAGGGGTAAATACGCCAAACCGTACAAGAACCCCTGAGCTATTAGCTTCTGAAATGTTTGCCGTATTTTGCTTATGAGCTTCTAAGAATATTATATTTCCTAGATAGTCGTCTAACCCTTTGTCCAATATACTCATTGGATGAGCAAGCCTAAAAACAAGGTAGCCGTAATGTGCCATTCTATGGGGGTGTTTATCAGGTCTATTTTCCCATTTTTCCCTTACTTCAACACGATGAGCTTCAACAGAGGTAGCATGGGTAGTAAATTGAGTGTAATTGATAAAACAACTTAGGATAGATATTAGCCAAACTCCTAAGAGAATAAAGAGATTTTGTTTTTTGCGTATAATATCTCTAAAGGTTTTTTTAGTGATTAGTTCAGTCATTAAAAAAGTAGTTTATGAATTTTCATTTTTATTGATAAGCTCTTTACGATTGTTTTTATAAAGCTTATACAGACAAAACTAATTGATAGAATTAGAATTATAATCACCATAATCGCAAGTATTACTCGTCTCGTCTTTATTATTTCGCATCTCGTCAGTGTAGATTTTTTATTCAGATATAGTTTTGTCCCGATCTAAAATCAATCGTGCAAATGAAATTAATTAGCTATATAAACAAAATGAAATTTAAGCAGTTTAGTTTTTTAATAATACTGACAGGTATTTCATATACAAATTCTATTTATGCTCAAAATACTAAGACCTATAAACTCAAGGCCAGAGTATTGCAAGAAGGTAAAAATCAAAAAGAAGCTTTAGCTCAA
Organism: Myroides sp. ZB35; assembly: GCF_001865835.1. Lineage (NCBI taxonomy): Bacteria > Pseudomonadati > Bacteroidota > Flavobacteriia > Flavobacteriales > Flavobacteriaceae > Myroides > Myroides sp. ZB35. The sequence continues at coordinate 2,329,848 of NZ_CP017769.1, forward strand.
GCTTATGTATATACGTTACCTAGTCGTGTTGAAACTTTTTCAAATAACAAGGGAGAATTTTCTTTAGAATTACCTAAGGGAAAACATCAAGTTATGATCTCTTATGTTGGAAAGGTAAGTTTAGATACATTGATTGATGTTACTAGTGATATTGAATTTGAGTGGGTACTAAAAGATGATAATTTTCGCTTAGAGGAAATTCATGTTGTTTCAAATATTCAAAAGCAAGATCACTCTACTAAGATAAACAGAGCAAGTTTAGATCATCTGCAATCATTAAGCTTAAATGATGCGATGAGTTTACTTCCAGGAGGGATCACTTCAAATCCAAACTTAAAAAGCAATAGAAGTATATCGATAAGAAATATCGGTAGTACAACGTATCCGCCCGAGCAAGTGCATGTTTCATAATATAATGTAAGGAAGTAAGTTTGCTTTAAATAATAAAGAGATGAGCAAACAAGAAATTATGTACTCTCATGTAGAGGATTGGCAAGCAAGTGGATTAACACAATCAAAGTATTGTGAAAGTGTTGGAATTAAGCTGGCGACATTTAGTTATTGGGTAGTAAAGTTTAAGAGTGAAACAGAGCAAGAAGGCTCAAGTAACTTTATAGCAATAGGTGAAACATCTAAAACCGACAGTAAAGAATACGAAATCGTGTATCCTAATGGAGTGAAGTTACGTTTAGAAACGAAAGACTTGGGTGAACTCTATTCATTAGTAAACCTTGTGTAATGTTTAGTCTGAGTAGTAGCCATCAATTCTACTTGTATAAATCAGCTTGTGATATGCGCAAGAGTTTCGATAGTCTATGTGGTCTTGTTCAAAACGAGCTTAATCAAGTCGCTCATAATGGAAGTGTCTACGTCTTTATCAATCGTCGATGTAATCAGATGAAACTCTTACACTGGGAAACAGGTGGTTTTGTGTTATATCACAAGCGATTAGAACAAGGTACTTTTGCTTTTCCTATTCATAATCGGACTCAAATCAGTTGGAGTGATTTGGTACTTATGATTGAAGGAATACAAGTGATAAAAAGTAGTCAAAAAAGGCGGTTTTCCATGAGATAAAACAGCCTTAATCCTTGTATAAATAAGGCTTTTGACGTATATTTACTTCATGGAAATAGACTTAGAAAACTTATCGAAACAAGAACTTTTGGCACTTTTAACCAAAGCCCAAAAGACTATTTCCAAACAAGAAAAAGTAAATACTAAGTTAGAGAAGAAAACTACTAGCTTAGAAGAAAAGACCTCTAAACTAGAAGAAAAAAATACAGAACTGGAATATCGTGTAAAGCTACTTGAGCGCATGAAGTTCGGTCAAAGCCGAGAACGTTTTGAGGATCCCAATCAAACTCAATTACCTTTAGATGTTGAACAAGCAGTCTTAGAGGAACAAGAAGAAGTAATCAAACAAGAGATTACCTACTCTCGTGAGAAAAAGAAACATCCAGGACGAGCTAAACTACCAGATCATTTACCCGTAGAAGAAATAGAAATACATCCTGAGGGAGATTTATCTGATATGATTTGCATTGGTAAAGAAACTACAGATGTGTTAGATTATGTTCCAGGTTACTTTAAAATCAAGCGTTACATCCGATATAAATACGCTACTAAAGGTAAAGACAACACTCAAATTAGTATTGGTGAGCTTCCTGAGCGAATTATAGATAAAGGAATCCCTTCAGAGGGATTATTATCCACAATACTTGTAGATAAATATGTTGACCACCTTCCTCTTTATAGACAAAAGCAACGCTTTTCCAGAGAAAACATCGATATAGCTTCTTCTACAATAGATGGTTGGGCGGCTCAAAGCATGGATGCTTTAAAGCCACTATACCAAAAGCTGGTGATGGACATCAAAAACGAAGGTTATCTCCAAGTTGATGAAACCACCATCAAAGTCTTAGATGAGAAAAAGAAAGACAAAACTCATCTTGGCTACTATTGGGTGTATCACGCACCTATATCCAAGCTTGTAATGTTTAATTACAGTCCTACTCGTAGCGGTAGTGCTGCACTGCCTATATTAAAAAACTTCAAAGGATATCTGCAAACTGATGGATTTAGCGGCTACCAAGCCTATGGAAATAAGTCAGATGTTACACATCTTGCTTGTTGGGCACATGCTCGACGTGAATTTGAAAAAGCTTTAGATAACGATAGAAAAAGGGCCCAGCATGTACTAGTAGAAATACAGAAGTTATATGCTATAGAGAGAAAAGCTAAAGAACAAGACTTAGCTCCTGACCAAATCAAAGAACTTCGTCTAGATGAAAGTTTACCAATCATCAACAAGCTTGGTAAATATATGATTGCTCAGATGAATCTTACCTTACCTCAAAGTAGAATAGGTAAAGCTTTTGTGTACTCTCAAAAAAGATGGAGTAATCTAAGTGATTACTTACACAATGGAAACTTGCAGATAGACAATAATCTTGTTGAAAATGTAATCAGACCTGTAGCAATTGGTCGTAAAAACTATCTCTTTGCCGGTTCTCATGATGCAGCACAAAGAGCAGCTATGGCCTATACGTTTTTTGCTAACTGCAAAAAGCATGACATTAATCCATATAAATGGCTAAAGTATGTTCTTGAAAATATTCAATCCATCAACCACAAGAATATCGCTGACTTATATCCTCATAATTACAAGAAAATTATCCTGGATAATGTAGAAGAATAATTAGATCTCACAAGATGTACTTGCTCGGGTGCATACGCTACAACTGCGTATCGCTAGATGAGAAAAATTGGAAATTGTCGTAAAATTAAGACCTTACAATGGTTTCTAACATATAGTTTTACTGCTAAATATTTAGCAGTAAAGGAAGTATCATAAAGCAAAGGACATCATCACCTGATATAGTAAGGGGGGGCTATAATCAACAAAGGATAAATGTGGAATGATATACTCTCTTAAAAGAAGAGGTTGGGCTTATTATCATAGGCATGTAGTTTTGTCAGAAATATTTAGCGAAGTAGATAAAGAAATTTGGAGAGCGCTATGGAAATGGTTTGTTTGAAGACCCCCAAACAAAGGAAAAAGATATGGAAAATCTAAATATTTCCATTATATTGAACAATGTTATTGGGTTTTCAGAAGTATTATCAAGGAGCATGGAGCAACCGTGACAGACACTCTATGTTTTGTTAGAAGTATCCCCGTCAGATGTAACTCATCTTGGCTATTGGGCGCATGCACGTCGTGAATTTGAAAGAGCTTTAGATAATGATAAAAGAAAAGTTCAGCATGTACTTGTAGAAAGACAGAAACTATACGCTATTGAAAAAAAGACTTAAGAGCAAAACTTAACATCACAGCAAATTAAAGAACTTCGTCTAAAACAGAACTTATCTGTTATTACTGAACTTGAGAAATATATGTTCGTTCAGATGAAACTTATTCTTCCTAAAAGTCAAATAGGCATAACTCTTTCTTACTCACAAACAAGATGGGATAATCTAAGTACGTATTTATACGATGAAAACGTACAGATAGAAAACAACAACCTTGTTGAAAATGCGATTTGACAATAGCTCTTGGGCGTAAAAATCACCTTTTCGCAGGATCACATGATGATGCACACATAAATGCTATGATTTATATTTTTTTGCTACAGCAACAAGCATGATGTTAACCCGTATCAGTGGCTAAAATATATACTTGAGAATACTCAATCTATAATTCACAAGAAGATTACTGACCTATATCCTCATAATTACAAAACGTTAATCAAAGATTCTGTACAATAATTTTCATATCTCACAAGATGCACTTGCTTAGTCGGATACATAGCGGTGTTTCTAATGTTTATACGATATATGATCAAATTTTAGAGGACACTCCATCTGAAATAAGGGCATATAATGGTAAGCGAAAGCTTATTTTACAAGAAGGGCAAGATAATCGTAAGGTTATTGAAATGTATCGTCAAGGAGCTGAAAAATTAACTAATCATGCTCTATTAAAAGAGAGATTAGCAAAAGAATACTATAGAGTTTTATCTGGAAATAAAAGTGTTTTAAAAGACCTTCCTACGCCATATAATAATCCCAAAGATTTGTTGAAATCTATAAAAATGTTTTTAGAATCTGCAAAAGAACTAGATCAAGATAATAATCAAATAAGCATTCAATTAGACAAGTTAGAAGAACTTAGTTCTTTAGGCTTTTTTTCTAGTGATTGTAGGGTTAACAAGCAAATCAAACAAAGAACAAAAGACTTAAGGATTCAAAGAAGACAGGAGATAGCAGCATTAGATAGTACTCAGCTTAGGAAGCAACTATCTAAAATAAAAAAAAGAATGTCTAATCTAGATAGAAAAAAGGATCAATTAATTACAGAGAAAAGATACATTAGAACTCTACAAAAGGAGAAAAAGTTTAAAGATTCAGTAGAGCAAGCTGTTCAATACTATACAAGAAATCCTAAAGATATTGATGGGCTTAAATTGGTTCGAATAACTCTTAAAAAAAATAAGAGGTTTGATTTATTAGAAACAATTGAAAGAGAAAATCAAAAGCATCAAAATTCTTTTTGGGCAAAACTTTCATTAATAGATGTGTTACTTAAGCGAGTTGAAGTAAACAATAAAAAGAATTATTCAGAGATTGCTGACCTAATAGAAAAATTAAAGGATTCTGGTAGACTAAATAGGGAGAAATATGAAATTAAATTCAGAGAAATTAGATTAAGTGTTCTTTCTAATCAATCACCTGAACAAAAGTTGTTGGAGGTAGGTGGTGAGCTAGTTGGAATAAGTAAAGCTTATAAAGTAGATAGATTCATACGTGAATGTGTCTATTATTTTGAGAATAAAAAAATGAGACATTATTCGATTATGACATTAAATCTTGTTTTGAAATCAGATTTACTAGAGCAAGATAATGATAATCAATTATTAAGTCTTATTGAAGCACTCTCTGAGTTTAGAATATCAGATACAGAACAGGATAAGAGTATACTACAATTAAGAGATAAACTTTTAAATTCATAATAGTCATGAGAAAAATTACTTTTCTTTCTATCATAACTTTTGTAATTCTTCTTTTTACTATTAATAAGACTTTTGGTCAAATAGCTATTACAGAGGTTTATTACGATACTCCTTTCGATGAAGAATTCGATCTTATAAGAGTTACAGAAAATGGAAAAAAAACAATTAAATATAAACAAAAAGCACATCATTTAGGAGAGTTTATTGAATTGTATAATTACACAACAAGTGATATATCAATGGATGGTTGGGTTTTAATGGATGATGAGGGGGCTTTTGAATTTCCTAAAAATATAGTTATTAAGTCTGGAGATTTTTTAGTCTTAGCTTATAGAGATTTGAAAAATAAACCTGATATAGGTAATTATTTTCCTATTTTTTTCCCTACAACTAAAGGGAAAGAGTCTAAAATAATTTATCAAGATGCTATTATACTTAATAATACAGGTGAAGTATTAACTCTTTACTCAAGTAAGTTTTTAGATTTAGATTTTAAAGATCCTAAATTTGGTTATCGTTCTAAAAACTTAATAAAAGTAGATCAGGTTTCTTGGTTGTTTAAACCAACAACTTCCCAAAGAAGTCCATGGAGTAACGCTTATCAAGATACGAATTATAAAGTTTTAGGTGATAGAAATTTCTATGCTCATAACTCACTTCAATTGGTTGCTGATAAAAAATATAGTGAGATAAAAGCGACTCCGTTTACTTCTGGTTATTTACCAAAGATACGCTCTATTTTAGACACACCTTTAGCCAATGGTTTTAGGATTAATATTGCAAATATTGATTGGGGGATGCATGTTCAAGAATTAGTTAATTATATCACAAAGATCTCAATTTCTAAAGTACAGCAAACACCAAAGGGAACTTTTAATAAAGAACAAATATGTTTTGTATATGATTCCTCTGGTAATATGATAGGAACCAAACCATGTAATGTAGCTAATAAAGTAAGTGCTATGGCGATGAAAAATACTCAATTACATGACCAAATGACTTTAGATAATTTATCAATAGAGGAAATTAAGAAACATGTTATAGTGTATCCTAATCCTACAGATGGAGTATTTAATGTAGTTTTTGAAAAGGAAATACAAGGTAAGATAGCTGAAGTGGAAGTGTTTAGTATGACAGGAGCTTTAGTTAAATCATCAATAATCACAAAAAAGGACACTAGTGTAAGTTATGATATATCAAATTATCCTACAGGAATTTATATTGTAAAGTTTAAACTGATTTCGAATACTTCATTTAATGTAAATATATTAAAGAGATAATATGTTAAAGAATACTTATATTATACTGTTGCTGTTTTCTATATTCAGCATCACAATTAAAGCACAAACTCAAAGTATCCCTTTACAAATGGATACTTCAGGTTACAAAGAAAATCAAACAAAAAGCCCAATGGCAATGGCATTTAGTGCTGCAGTGACTAGTTCACCAACAGATACTTTACCTTCTGTTTTAGGAGAATTAAGCGTAAATGGTCAAGGAGGTTTAAACTATACTATTGCAATTGATGTTATAAAAGGAGTTAATAATTTTTCACCAAATCTTGGGCTAACATATAATAGTCAAAGCTCTGATGGAATTGCAGGTATAGGATGGAGTTTACTTGGACTATCTTCAATTAATGTAGGTGGAAAAAGTGAAGAAGTAGATGGCGTTGTAAGAGGAGTACAGTTTGATGGAAAAGATCCATATTATTTAGATGGGCAAAGACTTCTTAGTGATGATAATAAAAACTATACTACTCAACTTTTTTCTAAAATTAAGATAGAAAAATTAGCGAATAACAAAGAGTTTATTGTAAGGTATCCTAATGGGAAAATTGCTTGGTATACAGAGCTAGTAGCTGGTAGCTATATGATAACTCAAATAAGTGATTCTTATAATAATAGAGTGTATTACGATTATTTAGTTGAATCAAATAAGATTTATTTAACTAAGATTTCTTATGGAGGCACAAATAAGACAGATGCTCCTTTCTTTGTGTCTGTAAATTATAAAAATACCAAAGTTCAGTTAAGTAAGTATTATCGTGGGCAAAAAGTAACTAGTTCTAAAGTTGTTGATAATATTAAAATTGAGTACAAGAATGGTTCATCTTTACAACTGTATAGGCTTTATAAATTGAGTTATGATTATATACATCAAGATACAAAAGAAAGACTTATTCAGGTTGATATAGAAAATGATAAAAAAGAGAAATTAAATCCACTAAAATTTAAATATAATTCTTCTGAGAATACTATAGTTACTCATATAGAATCCAAAAATATTGGCACTCCCAAAACAACATTCAAAATAGGTTCTGTGTCTATTGGTGATTTCTCAGGAAATGGACAACTTTATCCAATATATGAATCTATTGAAAATGAAGCAACAGAAGATAAAGAAAAAGTAACATTATGGGCTTCTAATGATAAAGGTAGCTCTTCATCTTATACAAAAAGTAGACTTCTTTTTAATGGAAAGGCTTTAGTAAATAGAACACTAAATGGTAAAACGCAAAGTGTAGTGTCTAAAGGAGATCTTCTTATCCAAATGGGAATTGATTATGCTGATACTAATTATGGTAAAGATAGATTTACTCTGTACTTTAAAGATTTAAGTAATCAAAGCGGTGTTGATAGTGATCAAAAGACAATAAAATTTGAATTAACAACTTTAGCTAAAAAGGCTAAAGAAGGAGTGATTTATGTAGATGATAGACCTAAGATTAGAGATGATGAATATATGGATAGAGATGAGATACCCATATATCCACATAATCAAGATTTAGTTCCAGATAAAGAAAATCGACGTTATCTTTTTGGTGATTTTAATAATGATGGACTAGTTGATCTTTTAATATTTCAACCAAATAATTACTATGCTTCTTTTGGAGTCTATTTTTGTGAAATTGGAAAACAGCAGAGAAATAATCAAACAATTCAATTAACAAATTTAAAAGTATCAGGAGACTTAGTTAAAGACTTAGGAACTAAGGTTTTTACTATAGAGTTTGATGGAGATGGACTTCCTGAATTTTTATTTGTGAATAACAGTGGGAAGTTTAGTATTGCTAAATTAGATATTGAAAATAAATCTCTAAATGTATTAAATACCCCTATAAAGGAGTTTAAAGGATATACAGAAAAAACACCTTTAGTTTTTGGTGATTTTAATGGTGATGGATTAACCGATATTATCTATCCGAAAAGGGTTTATGACGTTGAGAGTGATGGCGTTAATAAGGTTTTTAATGGTATTAGAGACCATCAGCATTTATGGTATTCTTATACTTCAACGGGAAATAACTTTATTGTTAAAGATAAAGATTTTACAAAGCAAAGATTAGTTTATATAAACCCGTCTCAAAAAAATGTACTTCGTAGGTATAATACTTGGGATAAAGTTTGGTCAGGGAAAATGGACAAATATTCTTATACTGAATATGGGGCGTCTAATATTATGGCTATGGATGTTGATGGTGATGGAATTACTGATATTGTTTCGTTCCAGAAAATGGGAGCTATCGAATATGATTTAAAAAGTAAGAATTTATTAAATGCTAAATTAAAAGATTCTGAAGGGACATCTCTTTTTGACGGAATTCGTGTTTTTCAGGTAAAAAACGATTCAAATCAAGATTTTTCAGTAAAAGCTCAACCTTTAAAAGGAGATGTGAATTTATGGGGAGAGACAACAGTTTCGTTATATAATACCAAAATTTCTCTGTTCTCTTTTGTATATAGTCGCTCAGATTATAATGATTTGAATAAGTATAAAACAGGTTTGGTAATAAATGATCCTGTTACCAAATTAGAAACAAAATATATTTTTAGCCAAGATAATTTTTTAGAAACTCAAATATCAGAGATTGATAATAATAGTGGAGCTAAACAAGTTATTGAATATAGACCACTTTCAGAAGATTACAATACAGTTCAAGAAAAGATTTACACTTATAGTGATTTAAACTTGCCTTTTCCTTATTATGTACATAAGGCAAACGGAATGTATTATTTGGTTCATAAGGTAAATACCAAATTTGATGGTAAGACATTAACTAAAGAATATAGATATCATAATGCCATTCAGCACTTACAAGGGAAAGGATTTATGGGATTTCAAAAAACAATTACAAGTGATATCTATGAGAGTGTTCAAACAGATAAAGGGACACATTTACTAAAAGATATGTATAGAGGAGTCTTTTGGACTGTTGAGATGAAAGATCCTTTAATGGATAATGCTTTAGTCTCGTCAACATATGGAAGTTTAGATGAAAGTAACTTTTTACAAAAGACTTTATATACTAATAAACGTTTTGATAAAACAAAGAATAGATACTTCATTGAGACAACAAAAGAAGAATTTGTAGATTATCTTAATGGATTTAAAAGTATTAAAAACTTTACATTTGATACATCAGTAGATATTCTTCTAACAAAATCTGATACAGAATATTACTCACCTAATGATAATGGGCAAGGATATAAATTAACAGGTAAAATAACAGAAGAGTACACTTATACACCAGAATTTAAATTTGGTAATGAAGGGGGGTTCTTCTATGGTAAGTTTAAATCAATTAAAAAGACTTCAACAAGAGGTAGTGATGTTTTTACTAGTAGAGAAGAAAATACTTATTCTGCTCAAGGAGGAGTATTAGTTAGTAAAAAGTTTGGTAATGATGCAATATCAGCTTTAACAACAGAATATACTTATATGCCTTTTGGCGGGATTGCTTCAGAGAAGACTTATTCGGATAATATCTCTCCATTAGTTACAAGTTTTACTTACGATGGGACTAAAAGATTTGTTATCTCTACAGTTGCTCCTAATGCATTAAAAACAAGTGCTACTTATGATATTATAGGTAGAGTATTAACTCAGAAAGATGCTCTTGGTAGGGAGACTAAGTATATTTATGATAGCTGGGGAAATGCTAATACGGTTATTGATTATTTAAAAAATAAAATAATAACTTCAAAATCTACTAAAGATTTAGTTCAAGGAAGTAAATATAGTATTGAAGTAAGTAGTAACACAGGAAGTCAAACATTTACATATTATGATGTTTTAGATAGGGTTTTAGGCACTAAAACTAAATCATTAAATGGGAAGTGGGTATTTACAAGTACTGAGTACGATGTTTATGGTAATGTAGTTAGAGAAAGCCAACCTTATTATCAAGGAGAAACTGTAAAATGGAATTATACGTTGTATGATAGATTAAATAGGCCAATAGAAGTTGTTGATTATAGAGGAAAGTCCATTAAAACTGAGTATGAAAAGAACAAAGTAACTGTTCAAGATGGACATAAAAAAATAGCTAAGTGGGTAGATGCACAAGGTCTTGTTTTAAAAACTCAAGACCAAGGAGGTGTTATTGAAAATTTGTATTATGCAAATGGAAGTTTAAAGCAATCAAATTACGAAGGGATTTTTACTAAGATTGAAATTGATGGATGGGGAAACAAGACAAAATTAATTGACCCTTCAGCAGGGACTTATACATATAAGTATGATAATTTAAGTAGACTAGTTCAAACAACTACACCAAGAGGTGGTAAAACTATATATGAGTATGATGAAGTAGGTAATCTTAAAAAAGAAAAAACAGATGGTGGTAGTGATGAAAAAACAAATATTGATATAGAATATGTTTATGATAAAGCAACTCAATTACCTACAGAGATAAAGGGAAATTATAATGGTGCAAAATTTAGTTATAAAACTAATTATAATCAAAATCAGTTCTATAACATAGAAAGTATAGTTGAGACAACTCCTAAGTTTACTTACACAAAATCGTTTGTATATGACAAAGAAGGTAGGGTTTCTCAAACCAAAATAGCAACTAATGTATTAGGTGTAAGTGGGATTGCAAGTTCTACTATTAAAAATATCTATGATAAGAACAGTGGAGGATTGTTAGTAGAGCAAAGGGATATTACTAATGATAAAGCTATTTGGAGATTAAACGAACAAACTGCATTTGGAGCAAGTAAAAAATTGACTTTAGGTAATGGGTTTGTTATTGATAATCAGTATGATGTTAATGATTATTTAACTAGTATAAAGCAGAAATATCAAAGTAAGATTATTGTTGATATAGATTATAATTACGACGCTAAAAGAGGAACTTTAAGTCAAAGAAATTCAAAATTATTTGGAAAGAATGAACAATTTACTTATGATGATTTAGACCGTTTATTAAAAGAAACAACAAATGGATCTGTAATCAATGAATATACATATGATTTTAGAGGCAGAGTTACTTCAAATACTGAGGTAGGGAAGTATAATTATAATGATACAGATTACCGTCTTGAAAACATAAACTTCAACGAAAAAGGAAGTAAAATGTTACAGGAAAGAGGATTTGTTAATGTGAAATACAATGCCTTTAAATCTCCATATGAATTGATTTTAGATAAGAAAACTAAAATTGAATATGATTTTTCTATTTTAAAAGGTAGGTTTGCTAGTTATTATGGTAGTTTAGAATCAAAAGATAAACAACCTATTCAGAAGTATTATTCATCTGATAAAGCAATAGAGATTATAATTTCAAAGGATAAGACGCAAATTGTTTCTTATATAACAGGAGATGCTTATAGTGCAAATTATATTCAGATTGATGAAGTAAAATCTGGAGTAATAGATGCAAGTCCCAAAAATTATTACCTTCATAGAGACAATTTACAATCTATCATAGGTATTAGTGATATTAATGGTAATATTGTTGAGCAAAGGTTTTTTGACGCATGGGGTAATTTAAAAGGTGCTAAGATAGGTGGAACAGATGTAAAGATAAATCAATTTGGTTGGGCTACTAGCCTATTATTAGATAGAGGATATACAGGTCATGAACATTTATATACAGTAGGACTGATTCATATGAATGGGAGAATATATGATCCTCAATTAAGAAGGTTTATGTCTCCTGATAATTTTGTACAGGATAATACTAATACTCAAAGTTATAATAGATATGGGTATGTATTAAATAATCCTTTACTTTATACAGATCCAAGTGGAGAGATTATTCCAATTTTAATTGGTATTGGTGTCGGAATCGTGATGAATGGAATTATGAATTCTGTTAATAAAGTACCTTTCTTTTATGGAGCAGGAAAAGCTGGTGTAATGGGAGGTATTAGTGGAGCTATATCGTTTGGAATAGGAAGTTTAGTTACTAATTCAATTGTACAAGCTGGGCTTCATGGAGTAACTAGTGGTGCGATGAGTGAGATACAAGGAGGGAAGTTTATTACAGGTTTAGCAAGTGGAATTGTTAGTTCATTAATATCAAGTGGAGTAGAGAAACTTGGAAAGCCTACTAGTAATATTAAATTAAATAAACAACAGTTAAAAGCTACCATGTTGGTTGCAGGTGGGGTATCAGGAGGAATATCTTCTTCTATAGCAGGAGGGGATTTTTGGAAAGGAATGCAACAGGGATTAATTACTAGTGGGTTGAATCATGTAGCTCATTTAATAACAGAACAAATAGAAATTTCTAAAATAGACAGTAGATTAAAAGAGAAAGGGTATAACCCAGATGATCCAGCTTATGATTTATTTAGAGATAAAAGCTCTAAATTAGTTAATGAATTTGCGAAAAAAGTGTTACCTGAATACTATGAAGCAGCTAATGGGCCAGAATTAGTTATTACTGAAAACTTAGTAACAAAGGGTGGACAGGCTTTAGATGGACAAGTACAAGGTAGTTTGATAAGTGAAAATGGAGTGTATACTTATAATGGGACAATTAAAATAAATACAACGATTTTTAATACATATAGACAGACCGCTTTAACTATATTACATGAATTTAGTCATGTAATAGATATTGTATCAGGAGCCAGACAAAAGTGGTTTAATGCTTATGGAAAAGAGGCTTCATTAGTTATTACTGAAGTAAAAGCTTATGAATTGGAGCAAATATGGGGAGGTATTATAAATTATAATACCACTTATTTAAATTTTAAAAAACAGTTTGATGATAATAATTGGAGTTTTTAAAATGAATAAAATGTTTATTTTAGTAATCACTGTGTTTACTATTTTTACGGGATACTCACAAAAAAAAAATGAAGGAGCTATAGAGTTAAGTATATTAAAAGATACTATTACTAATAATAGCTTAATCACAGTTGAGTTTTATAATAATAGTGATACAGCGTATTACTTTCCAATAGATACATCTATAGATCGATTTATTTGGAACAATAGTTTTCTTAAACACGGAGAGAAAACACTTACGATGGGGAAATTTTCAATTAAAGAAAATTTTTTAGATAAGAATTTGCAATCATGTGAGATGGTTACTATGGAGTTGATTCACTGTTTTACAAAACAGACAAATATTAGCAATGCAATATTAAAGGATGAAATAAATTCAGTCAATATTGACTTTGTTTTTTTAGCACCCAAAGCTTATGCTAGATTGACCGTTCCTGTTCAGTTTGTGAAAAATTATTTTCATATATGTGATATTCATACTTTAAATAATATTTCTTCTCTAGAATATTTACAATATACTTATAAGGTAATTGAGGATGATGTTAATAATTTAAAAATGATGGTAAAAGGAAAACAATTAGAGAGTTATTATAATGATTTAAATTGGGAAGGGCTTACATATAAACTTTATATAGGGGAAATTAAAAGTAATATAGTACCTATTAAATGGGAAAGAAGTAAGGAATTATTAGATGGTGATTATGATGCAGTTCTTAAGGAAAAATACAAATAATTTTAGATACAGAGTCTAATTTTAAAAACTAATTTAATTGAAGATAGTATTTAGAAAACCTAAATTTATATTTTAAGAATTTTAAACAATATGAATGTTGTACAATTCGAGTAGAATTATTTGTAAGAAAAAATTCTTCAATAAATAGAATAAGAGGAGTTATAAAAGACTTAAAAACAAGACTTATTTTACGCTCGCGCTCGGCCTCAGACTATGAATATGAGATTAAGGTAATAACTGATTAGAATAAAAAAAGCGCTTATTTAGTTTGGACTAAGTAAGTGCTTTTTTAATTATTATTCTTTGAGGGTGTCCCGTAAACTGTGTCATTAAAAAAATTGTATAATAAAATATGTACATTAGTAAAATGAGCAGAGAACAAAAAAAAGAAGTATTTGATTTCGAGAGTTTTAAAGAACAAGCAATGGCTGATATTTATCAAGGAAAGAAAATGGGAGGTCCAGATGGTGTTTTTGGTCCCCTTTTAAAACATTTCCTTGAGACTATGTTAGAAAGTGAACTAGAGAATCATTTGGAAGAAGAAAAGGCTAAAGGGATTCCAAATCGTCGCAACGGCGAGACCACCAAAACTGTTCGAAGTATGCAGTCAGGTTCTATTGAATTAGAGTCTAATCGCGATCGCAATGGAACCTTTGAACCTAAGGTGTTACCCAAACGTATGCACCCGAGCAAGTACATCTTGTGAGATCTAATTATTCTTCTACATTATCCAGGATAAGTTTCTTGTAATTATGAGGATATAAGTCAGCGATATTTTTGTGGTTGATGGATTGAATATTTTCAAGAACATACTTTAGCCATTTATATGGATTAATGTCATGCTTTTTGCAGTTAGCAAAAAACGTATAGGCCATAGCTGCTCTTTATGCTGCATCATGAGAACCGGCAAAGAGATAGTTTTTACGACCAATTGCTACAGGTCTGATTACATTTTCAACAAGATTATTGTCTATCTGCAAGTTTCCATTGTGTAAGTAATCACTTAGATTACTCCATCTTTTTTGAGAGTACGCAAAAGCTTTACCTATTCTACTTTGAGGTAAGGTGAGATTCATCTGAGCAATCATATATTTACCAAGCTTGTTGATGATTGGTAAACTTTCATCTAGACGAAGTTCTTTGATTTGGTCAGGAGCTAAGTTTTGTTCTTTAGCTTTTCTCTCTATAGCATATAACCTCTGTATTTCTACTAGTACATGCTGCGCCCTTTTTCTATCGTTATCTAAAGCTTTTTCAAATTCACGTCGAGCATGTGCCCAACAAGCAAGATGTGTAACATCTGACTTATTTCCATAGGCTTGGTAGCCGCTAAATCCATCAGTTTGCAGATATCCTTTGAAGTTTTTTAATATAGGCAGTGCAGCACTACCGCTACGAGTAGGACTGTAATTAAACATTACAAGCTTGGATATAGGTGCGTGATACACCCAATAGTAGCCAAGATGAGTTTTGTCTTTCTTTTTCTCATCTAAGACTTTGATGGTGGTTTCATCAACTTGGAGATAACCTTCGTTTTTGATGTCCATCACCAGCTTTTGGTATAGTGGCTTTAAAGCATCCATGCTTTGAGCCGCCCAACCATCTATTGTAGAAGAAGCTATATCGATGTTTTCTCTGGAAAAGCGTTGCTTTTGTCTATAAAGAGGAAGGTGGTCAACATATTTATCTACAAGTATTGTGGATAATAACCCCTCTGAAGGGATTCCTTTATCTATAATTCGCTCTGGAAGCTCACCAATACTAATTTGAGTGTTGTCTTTACCTTTAGTAGCGTATTTATATCGGATGTAACGCTTGATTTTAAAGTAACCTGGAACATAATCTAACACATCTGTAGTTTCTTTACCAATGCAAATCATATCAGATAAATCTCCCTCAGGATGTATTTCTATTTCTTCTACGGGTAAATGATCTGGTAGTTTAGCTCGTCCTGGATGTTTCTTTTTCTCACGAGAGTAGGTAATCTCTTGTTTGATTACTTCTTCTTGTTCCTCTAAGACTGCTTGTTCAACATCTAAAGGTAATTTATAAAACATACGGAGTAGGGTATATCCCTCTTTAATATACTTGAAAACCGATAGCCTAAGCTACCGGTTTTTTTATGTCTACACTATTCTACTATTTACAATTCTACGCTAACATTTTTTTTAAATGTAAATTTCAGGAATACTACATTCTTTGTAACCCTTGACCACCAAAGCTCTTTAACTTTCTGCCTCACTATGCCTACATTTAATGTAGAAGTTGTTGTTCCCACTCGTACTATAATTGAGAAAGTATTGTTATTGCACGAAGAATTCTCAAAGCCTATTGAAAATATTAGAACTGATCGATTGACTAGGCATTTTTATGACATAGACAAAATTATGGATTCGGAATTTGGTGAACAAGCAATAGTTGATGATGATTTGTTTACTAATATTGTTGAGCAACGACAAAAAGTAAAGCCTTTAAGAGGGATAGATTACTCAAATCATAAGAAAGGTAAATTGAGTATTTTACCTCCAGAGGTAGTATTTGAAAGATGGGCAGAAGACTATAAAACGATGCAAGAGCATATGATCATTGGAAATAGTTTAAGCTGGAATGATTTACTTAATCGTTTAAAGGAGATCGAAAATAAATTTAATAAAATTTAAAAGCTCAACTTTTTTATGTTGTCTCACAATAATACAAAGGACTTAAAATCGTTATTTATAAGATATATGGAAATCGATAAATCCCTTTCTATCTTATAAAACACCCCAACTACCACACGATAGTTGGGGGGCTTTTATTTTATTCACTCTCCATCATCTTTAAAATATCTTCGTACCTATAAAACATCAATCCACCTATCTTCTTAAATGGTATGGTACCATTTATTCTCATATTTTGTAAGGTACCAGGAGAAATACCAAGAAGTTTTCTTACTTCATAGCTTTTAATCCATTGTTTTATCTCTTGGTCTTTCTTTCTATTAAAAGGGCTATACCTTCTTATCTCAGTAATAATCTCTTGTTTAAAAATCTCAAGGTCTTCTTTTGTAATAAAATCTACTTTCATAATTAATAGTATTTAGGGTTAGTTTTGATTTGTTTTAAGCCGTTATAAGCTTAGTTCTAACCCTAAATAACAATTTGTATGTACTGGTTTAGTTCTGTTGTCTTTGGGAGGTTTAATTTGACTCTTCAAAGTTGTACTTGTGATTTTCCTGAATACGTCTTCTTTCTCTTAGATTGTCCATATCTTCACCCAGTTTATGTTCTAATACCTTCGCATAAATTTGAGTTGTTTTAATAGCCGTATGCCCAAGCATCTTACTTACAGATTCAATAGGTACGCCATTGTTTAGTGTAATGGTTGTGGCAAAAGTATGTCTGGCTAAGTGAAAAGATAAGTTCTTATCTATATCACAGATAATAGCAATCTCTTTTAAGTAACCATTCATTCGTTGGTTACTAATAACTGGGAACAGTTTGCCTTTGGCAAAAGCCACAGGATGGTCTTTGTATTTTTCAATTAGTTCTAAAGCTTCAGGTAATAGAGGAACCCTTACAGGTATTTTAGTTTTCTCTCTACTTGATATAATCCAATCTTTTCCATCGCTTCCTTTAGCTATATTTTGTGGTGCTAAGTGAAAGATGTCTATATAAGCTAAACCAGTATAACAACTAAACAAAAACATATCAAGAACAGCTTGTAATCTTTCAATAGCAAAATTCTTGTTTACAAGGATTTCAAGTTCAGATTTGGTTAGATGCCCTCTTTCTGTCTTCTCAAATTGAAGTTTATATTTGGTAAAAGGATCTTTCTCCATCCATTCCATGGTGATAGCTAAGTTGATTAACTTTTTAAACCTTTCAATGTGTTTCATAATACCATTGTTATTTAATGGTTGATGCTTGTGAATAGGTTTGCAGTTTCTTAGGAAGTTTTCAAAGTCAAAAATAAATTTGTAGTTAATCTCGCTTAAATAGATGTCAGTTCGATTGTGTACTTTACGCAAATAGCTTTTAAGGTACTTTTCCGTAGAGAAGTAGTTCTTTAGTGTACCATAAGCTAATTTGCTTGTAGCAATCTCTCTGTGATAGTCTATAAGCTTTAAAAGTGATGATTCAGTATCATCATGTCCAAGAAAGATGTTTTTAACAGCTCCAATTGAGACAACTCTTTTTTGTTGGACTAATTGATGATAGGCATCTGTAATGAGAGAACGTACTCGCTCGATATGTGCATTGATTCGAACCGTGTCCTCACTTTTTCCTTTTGCTTTTCCTTTAATGTTATCCCAAGAAGTAGGGGATATTTTTAGTTTTAAAGAAATTTCTGTTCGTTGTCCATTTACCGTTATCCTTGCGTATATAAGGGATGGAACTGTTTTGTTTGAATTAGAAACACGTATAATGAAGTGTATTCCAAATGTGTTTTTTGTTTTCATATCAATCTATTTTAATGTTAACCGAACTGTTTTGATATGGTTTTAAAAAACTACTCACCCGAATAGTACTCAAACAAGACCAAAAAGCACTGAATTAAACTAAAATAAATTGTATTTAATTTGTTGAAATACAATTAGTTAAACTCGATTCGGTGAGCTAATTTACCTTTTAAAAATAGCTCACCTAATAGCTCACATTTAGATTGATTTACAATGGATTATTATGATATATTTAAAAATAAAAAAATCCGTAAGTAATTGATACTTACGGATTTAGGCACATTCTGATGCCGAAAAAGTCGGGGTGGCAGGATTCGAACCTGCGACCTCCTGCTCCCAAAGCAGGCGCGATGACCGGGCTACGCTACACCCCGCTAGACTTATTTTGTCATTTCGAGTGCAAATATAGAACATTATTTTGTATCTGCAAGGTTTAGGTGTGAAAAATAAATGTTTTTTTGGGTTGTTTTGTGTAAGTGGTTGTTTTAATGTGTGATAAGTATTTTTAAAATGTATTAAAATCACTATATGTTTTGTAAGATTAAGAATTATGTAATGTGTAAAGGAAGAAAAAGATACTTTAGGTGATATAATATGTTTTGATAGGTATAATATTTTGAAGAGAATAGATTATCTGTATTTAAGTATTAATATTTTAAATCATTTTTTATGTAGAGATATGGTTTAAAAAAGTATTTTTGTTTAGAAACAAATAAAAGGAAGAAATATGCCAACTATAGAAAGAGTAAAGTGCTTAATTATCGGATCAGGACCTGCTGGTTATACAGCTGCTATTTATGCTGCACGTGCGAATATGGCACCTGTGCTTTATCAAGGTCTACAACCAGGAGGACAATTAACAACAACAAATGAAGTAGAGAACTTCCCTGGATATCCAGAAGGAGTTACAGGACCTGAAATGATGATGCAATTACAGGCACAAGCACAACGCTTCGGTGCTGATATCCGTGATGGATGGGTAACGAAGGCTGAACTAAAAGGAGATGTAAAGAAAGTATGGGTAAATGAAACGACTGAGATTCATGCTGATACTGTTATTATCTCTACTGGTGCGACAGCAATGTATTTAGGATTACCATCAGAGCAACATTACTTATCATTAGGAGGAGGAGTATCTGCATGTGCAGTTTGTGATGGGTTCTTTTATAGAAACCAAGAAGTAGTAATCGTAGGAGCTGGAGATTCAGCTTGTGAGGAAGCTCATTACTTATCTAAATTATGTAAAAAAGTTACTATGCTAGTGCGTAGTGATAAGTTCCGTTCATCTCGTATTATGGAGGAACGTGTACGTAATACTGAAAACATCGAAATCCTAATGAATACGTCTACAGTAGATGTATTAGGAGATGGTAATGTAGTAACAGGTGTTCGTGTGAAAAATAATATCACTGGTGAAGAGAAAGATATTGAAGCTACAGGTTTCTTCGTGGCTATTGGTCATAAGCCTAATACAGATATCTTTAAAGAAGAACTAGAGATGGATGAGACAGGATATTTAATCACTCAAGGAAAGACTAGTAAAACGAATGTTGAAGGAGTTTTTGCTTGTGGAGATGTACAAGATAAAGATTACAGACAAGCTATTACAGCTGCAGGTTCTGGATGTATTGCAGCATTAGATGCTGAGCGTTATTTAGCTGCTAAGTAATTTGTATTGATTACAGTATATAAGGGAACCCAATAGTGGTTCCCTTTTTTATTATTAAAAGTTAATATTATATAGTGCTTAAAGGGATATTATTATATTTGTTTTTCATAAAAAATAGAAATGCTTTTAC
Organism: Myroides sp. ZB35; assembly: GCF_001865835.1. NCBI lineage: Bacteria > Pseudomonadati > Bacteroidota > Flavobacteriia > Flavobacteriales > Flavobacteriaceae > Myroides > Myroides sp. ZB35. Next base: position 2,349,864 of record NZ_CP017769.1, read on the forward strand.
TTAAAAATATATCATTTAGTTACTTAGAAGAAAAAACAGTTATTAATAACCTTAGCTTGGTTGTCGAAAAAGGACAGCATGTTGCTCTGTTGGGAGAAAGTGGATGTGGCAAGAGTACTTTATTAAAATTGATTTATGGTTTACAAGATCTAGATCAAGGAGAGATTCACTGGAATAACAAGCAAGTTTTAGGGCCTGCATATCATTTGGTTCCTGGAATAGATGAAATGAGATACCTAGCTCAAGATTTCGATTTAATGCCTTTTACTTCTGTAAAAGAAAATATAGGGAAGTATCTTTCTAACTTTTATATGGAAGAGAAAGAGCACCGTATAAAAGAGCTTTTGACATTAGTAGATTTAGATGACTATGCAGATGTAAAAGTAAAACACTTAAGTGGTGGACAACAACAACGTGTTGCTATAGCTCGTGTACTTGCATTAGAGCCAGAGATTCTACTATTAGATGAACCATTTAGTCATATTGATTATTCGAGAAGAAGTCTGCTTAGACGTAATCTATTTGCTTATTTAAAAGAAAAAGGAATTACGTGTATAGTGGCTACTCATGATAGTATAGATGCATTGAGTTTTGCTGACGAGACTATTGTATTAAAAGATGGTGAGTTAGTGGATATGGGAGAAACGAAGGATGTATATGAGTTCCCATTGAATAAGTATGTTGCATCTTTATTCGGAGAGGTAAATGAATTGTATATCTCGGATTTTACAACTTCTTTTGAAGAGGATGAATTATTGCTAATATATCCTCACCAATTAATGCTTTCAAAACAAAAAGGACAAATAGAAGTAGAGGTACTTGATTCTTATTTTAAAGGAGACGGTTATATGATAAAAACTTTCTTTAATGAGGATAGGGTAGTATTCTTTGACCATCCTTTTGATATCGAAAAAGGAACTAAGATTAAACTAGCATTAAAGAAATTTCAATAATAAAAAAACGCCACTTTAATTAAGTGGCGTTTTTTGTAGTGGATATAAGAAAAAAGCTCAGCAATTTGCTGAGCTTTTAAATATATTATTTTTTGTTTTTTACATTTTTCTCTAAGAATTGATCTTGTTCCCATAATAGGTGGAAGATGTTTTCTTTAGCAGCATATCCATGACTTTCTTTAGGAAGGATAACCATTCTTACAGGTGCTCCTAGTCCTTTTAAAGCTTGGAAGTAACGCTCTGTTTGTAATGTAAATGTTCCAGGGTTATTATCTGCTTCACCGTGTACTAATAACATTGGAGTTTTCATTTTACTAGCATTCATGAATGGAGACATTGTATTGTATACTTCAGGAACTTCCCAATAGTTTCTTTGTTCTGTTTGGAAACCAAATGGAGTTAATGTTCTGTTGTAAGCTCCACTACGTGCAATACCAGCTGCAAATAAGTCTGAATGTGTAAGTAAGTTAGCAGTCATAAATGCTCCATAAGAGTGTCCTCCTACAGCTACTCTCTTTCTATCGATATATCCTAATGCATCTACAGCATCAATAGCTGCTTTACCATTTGCTACTAATTGTTCTACATAAGTATCATTTGGCTCTTCTTTACCTTCTCCTACGATAGGGAATGCAGCATCATCTAATACCGCGTATCCTTTCGTAACCCAGTAGATAAATGATCCATAAGAAGGGAATGTAAACTCATTAGGGTTATGTGTTACTTGTGCAGCACTATTTTTGTCTTTGTACTCAGCAGGGTAAGCCCAGATTAATAGAGGTAATTTCTCCTTCTTAGCTTTAATATCATATCCTGCAGGTAAGTATAAAGTACCAGATAATTCTAAACCATCTTCTCTCTTATATTTAATCACCTCTTTGTGTACTCCGTTTAAAGAACTAAAAGGGTTTTTAAATGAAGTGATCGCTTTTAAGTCATTCTTCTTGTTGATATTTCTGAAGTAGTAGTTAGGATATTCAGTAGCTGATTGAATAGACACTAATACTAGTCCTTTCTTTACATCTTCTATAGATTGAATAGTCTCTTTTTTATCTGTGTAATTAGACTGGTACAATCTTTTTGTTTTTAATGTTTTTAAATCGAACTCATCGATGAAAGGGAATTGTCCTTTAGCTGTATAACCTTTTCCTATTAAGAATAGCTTATTGTTTTCTTTAGCTAGTACATAACGGTCAAATTCATTTCTTTTTAACTCGAATGTACCTGGATCACTGTATACGTCTTGTGAATTTCTGTCTTCTATTTTTACAGGAGCATCATTAAATTTAGATGGATCGATAATGAACGTTCTAGTGTTTCTAGTATCATACCATTGATCACCTACTAAAGCTAAGTTGTCATCACCCCAAGTGATACCACCATAACGTTGAGATAGCTTAACAATAGATTTAGGAGCATCAGTAAATGGAGCATCCCAAGTGAATACTTCGTCTCTGAAAGGTACATCTTTAGCAGGATCACCACCATCTAGAGCTTCTACATAATAAATAGTAGCAGCTTTATCAGCTCTCCATCCCATACTTCTTTTTCCTTCACGTGTAGCCATAAAACCTTTAGGCATAATTTCATTTAAAGGAATATCATTTACTTCTTTTACTAAGTTACCCGCTTTGTCATAAACTACAGTTTTCATAGGAAAACGGTTTAGTGATACTAAGTAAGAGAATGGTTTTTGTAATGTAGTTACCATTAAATATTCTCCATCAGGAGAGAAACTAGAACCAACAAATAAATCTCCTTTTTTGAAAAGTGTTTTATTTCCTTTTAGGTCTATTTTATATAATTCAGACGTAACTAAAGTTTCGAAGTTAGCCTCGTCAGTTTTATTCTTTAATAAATCTTGGTATGTTCTGTTTTGAGAAACAACACCTTCACTTACAGATACGATAGGGCCTGTTGGTAGGTTTTTAGAAGTATCGATTAATGCAGGTCTATTAGCAGGGATTTGGTTAATCAATAAAGATTGGCTATCCTTAAACCAAGTAATAGGGTTACCGATGTTTGCATTTAAATTTGCCTCAGTAAGTTTAGTTGCTTGAGCAGTTTTTACGTCTAAGATCCAAAGTTCCACACCGTTTTCAGCAGTGTTAGTGAATGCTAATTTTGATTGATCAGGAGACCAAGTAATATTAGTAATTCTAGGATTAGCTGGTAATCCTTTTACTTGTATTTCTTGAGTATCTTTTATTTTTCTAACTTTTAGGTTAGTAATATAAGTTACTGTGCTTGAAATATTAGTGTTTACATCGATACGTAAACCAGCAAGTCTCATTTCATTTACATTCAAATCCATTAATGTTTTATATGTACTCCTATAGCTTAGAAGCATATATTCCATTTTGTTGTCCATAGATATAGCAGGTGCTCTTTCGAAGTCAGCTAATTCTAGAATTTCTTGAGATGGCTTTTGATATGTAACATTTTCTTGTGCGTACATAGAACTAATCAAAAATAGGGATAATAAGGTTGTTTTGATGATTCTCATTATGGTTAGTTTTAACGTTAGGTTGGCTAATATAAATGAAATTATTGAGTGTTCTGTTAGTGTATAGCCTTTTTGTGGCAAAAATGTTTAAGTTTTTAGTTATTAGTGTATTTTTGTAGCTCGTAAACCAATTTTTTTAAAAATGTTTAGATCAAAAATAAGCGGATTAGGATATTACGTTCCTGAGAATGTAGTGACCAATGACGACCTGGCAAAGATAATGGACACTAACCATGAATGGATTGTAGAGAGAACAGGTATACATGAAAGAAGACACAAAGCATTAGAAGAAGATACAACTTCTGGAATGGGAGTAAAGGCTGCTCGTATAGCGATGGAAAGAGCAGGAGTAGAGGCTGAGGATATTGACTTTGTCGTATTTGCTACTTTAAGCCCTGATTATTATTTCCCAGGACCAGGGGTAATGTTACAACGTGAATTAGGATTAAATACTGTTGCAGCATTAGATATTCGTGCGCAGTGTTCAGGTTTTATCTATGCTTTGTCTATAGCAGATCAGTATATTAAAACAGGGATGTATAAAAATGTACTTGTCGTAGGGTCAGAAGTACACTCTACAGGTTTAGATATGACCACTAGAGGTAGAGGTGTGTCTGTTATTTTTGGTGATGGAGCTGGAGCAGCAGTATTGACTCGCTCTGAGAATGATGAACAAGGTTTATTATCTACACATATCCACTCACAAGGAGAGCATGCAGAAGAATTAGCTTTGTTAGCACCAGGTATGGGAGGTAGATGGGTAACAGATATCTTAAAAGATAATGATCCAGACGATGTTAGTTACACTCCGCATATGAATGGACAGTTTGTGTTTAAAAATGCAGTAGTTCGTTTTAGTGAGGTGATTAATGAAGGATTAGAAGCAAATGGTCTACAAGTATCAGATATTAATATGCTAATCCCGCATCAAGCTAACTTAAGAATCTCTCAATTTATTCAACAGAAGTTTGGTTTATCAGATGACCAAGTATTTAATAATATCCAAAAATACGGAAACACAACCGCTGCTTCTGTGCCAATAGCTTTAACAGAAGCTTGGGAAGCGGGTAAGATTAAAGAAGGTGATTTAGTTGTATTAGCAGCTTTTGGAAGTGGATTTACTTGGGGAAGTGTTATTATTAAGTGGTAAAAAATAATTATATTAGCTTTAATTAAGTTAATGTAGTTATGAAATTTGATAAAATACACAATAAGGGTCAGGCTAGATTATTTAAGAATCCTTATTTAGAAATGCTTACTAAGGGGCATCCTGCAGTTATTTGGGGGATGTATATACCTGTATTATCATATATAGTATATCTAGGATATGCAGATTATAATTTATCAGTCCAGAATCTTATTCTTCTATTCTTTGGAGGAATGGTATTCTGGACTTTTTTTGAATATCTAGCACACCGCTATATTTTCCATTTAATAAGTGATAAACCGAATGCGCAAAGGTTTGCTTATATTATGCATGGCAATCATCACCATTATCCTCGAGATAGACAGCGATTATTTATGCCTCCTGTACCTAGTATTATATTAGCCTCTGTACTTTTTGGATTACATTATTTGATTATGGGTAGATATACATTTGGTTTTTATCCTGGTTTTATAATAGGGTATTTATTATATGCATCGATGCACTATGCTATTCATGCATTTGCACCACCCTTTAAGTTTATGAAGCCACTATGGCGTAACCATCATTTGCATCACTATAAAGATGAAGAAATGGGCTTCGGTGTAAGTAATACTTTTTGGGATCGAGTATTCGGAACAATGTTCGATTTAGATAAGGAGAAAGAAGATAAAGAGAAGGTAAAAGAACTTATGTTTGAAAAGAAAAATAAATAAAAAAACGACTATCAATCTGATAGTCGTTTTTTTTTGTAAAAAGTATTATTTTTTAGCCCATTTGTTTTCTGATAATTTAAGTTTACCATTATCATTTCCCCAGATTAGATTTGCTAAATAAGGGTTGTCAATAAAAGGATTTCTATTTCCTTGAGAATATTGATTATTTGGGTTACCGTGATAGTCATTACGTTTTATTTCTATTTCAGACACAGGATCTTCTTCATTCCATTTTAAGAATAAGTCAATCATGCCATCTCTTTCACCTTTATTAAAGAATAGGATAGATCCTTCTCCAATAGCTCCTGGATGACATTGCTGTTCATATCGTACGAACATATACATCATCATTCTAGCTACATCACCTTTCCACTCTTCACCAGGAAACCAGTAGTTTCCTCTTTTTCCAGAATTACCTTTACCATCTACAAATTTTAGATTACCTCTAGTATTATTCCACTCACCATTAATAGGACGAAGGTTGTGGACATCTGTTCCTGCGATTAAACCTATTTCTGTATATCCAGGATATTTATCTGTAACTAGTTTTGGATTAGCGAGTGACTTTGCATATACGTGTTCACGTTCCCATAGTTTATCTCTCAAATTAGGATTACTTGTTCCACTTGTATTTCTGCGTTCTTTATCTAAAGATCGTGAATGTACATCTTTATTACTTTCTCCATGAGGCCAACCATATATTAATAAAACATTGTTTGGGTTATCAGGATCTTCATCAGTTATTTTTGAAGCGTTCCATACATCAGGAGTGTACTTTAAGTGTCGATGAGTCTTAGTAACGAGTTTGTTTAAAGATTCTTTTAATTTTAACCCTCTTAAATTTAGATCAATATCTCTATAGTAAGCTATTTCTTCCTTTGTTACTGGAATATAGTTATTCGAATCATAGAGATTGTTGTCTGTGATAGGAGGATTTGGATCTTCAGGAATAGGTTTGTCTATTATAGCATTATCTTCTTTTGAACAAGAGAAAGATAATATGGCAAGACATAGTACTATACTAAATCTTTTAATCATTGGTAATTATGTTTTATTGTTTCTGTTAAAGCAAAATTACTTAATTAAAAAGTGATAATGACGGAAAGTGTCCAAAATAAACCAAATAAAAAAAGGACATCTTTATAAAGATGTCCTTTTACCTGTAGCGAAGACGGGAGTTGAACCCGTGACCTCAGGGTTATGAATCCTGCGCTCTAACCGACTGAGCTACCTCGCCATTTTTGGTCTGCATTACTTCCGTATTGCGAGTGCAAATATAGTAGTATTTATGGGTTCTCCAAACTGTTTTTACGAGTTATTTTTAAAATAAATGACACGATTAGTTTAACCTATTTAGAATGAAAAGTTTACTGAGTAAATATTTTTTTATTTTTTTTGAAATATTTTTATTCTAATCTGTTTTCTATTATAAAACACCTTTTTTAGACAGTAGAATAAGGATAGATGAAGTTTCTTGCACTATTTTTTGGATTTTAAATAAAGTATAGGACTATGTTTTTGTGTAGTTTCTCAAAAGGGTACACATTGTTATAATTTTGTGAAATTTCTTTTAGAAATTGTTTTGATATATATCTTTGAGGGTATGGAACTATTAGATTATCTTTTTCACATTGATAAGTATTTGCACATCTTTATAGAGCAATACGGAACGTGGTTATACGTTATTTTATTTTTAATCATTTTTGTTGAGACGGGCTTAGTGGTCATGCCGTTTTTACCAGGAGACTCACTTCTCTTTGCGACAGGAATGTTAGTGGCTCAGTCAGATGAGCTGAATATAGTATTAACCATTGCGATTCTTCTAGTAGCAGCCATTACTGGAGATTCTTTAAACTATTATCTTGGACGAAAAGTAGGAATGCGTCTAACAGAATTTAAATTGTTCGGTAAACAAGTAGTGAAACAAGAACACTTAGATAAGACACAGTCTTTTTATGAGAAGTATGGAGAGCGCACCATCGTTATTGCTCGATTTGTCCCTATAGTTCGTACGTTAGCTCCTTTCGTAGCAGGGATTGGAAAGATGAGGTATGGAATATTTATGACTTACAATGTAGTAGGAGGAATAGTATGGGTAGTAGGACTTACTCTAGCAGGGTACTTCTTGGGTAATATACCTCTTGTAAAAGATAATTTCTCTAAAATTGTACTTCTGATTATCGTAGTGTCTGTATTACCTATTGTGTATGAGTTTATAAAGGCTAAAGTACAAAGCAAAAAAGCGATTGAATAGCATATTAATTTAAATAATAAACGATAGAACCAATGTGATAAGCATTGGTTTTTTTATGTCTTTATCCAAAAAATATGTGAAGGTGATGTAAAAAAAACAATATGAGATAGTCTATATTAAGACTTAAGTATACTATAGCTTTAGAGCTAATGAAATTGAATTGCTTTATAATACTAAGTTAATGAGATAGAGTAGACGCTAGATATAATAAAAAAAGCTAGAAATCATGTACTGACTTCTAGCTTTTACTTATAATAGGTTTTTGCTATTTACTCCAATTGTTTTCTGCCTTAGGACCACCCCAGATACGAGTAGCTAATTCAGGATTGTCAATGAATGGGTTACGGTTACCTTGAGAATATTTATAGTTTGGATTATTCGGGTTACCATGGTATTCATTACGTCTTCTCTCTATTTCATCTACAGGATCTTCTGCATTCCATTTTAAGAATAAGTCAATCATTTCATCGCTTAATACACCAGCTTTAGCATCTATAGGCATTCCTACTTTAGTAGCTTTAGTATATCCTCCTCTATTTTCGTTTTCATAGCGGATATGCATATACATCATCATACGAGCTATATCACCTTTCCAGTCGTCACCAGGGAAATAGTATTCTTTACCTACTGTTTTTGAATTTCCTTTACCATCTACGAATTTTCTATTGCTTCTAGATGAGTTCGTAGATCTATTGATTGCACGTAAATGGTGTGCATCATGTCCTGCGATATCTTCTATTGCAGTTGGTTTATCATCAGAATATGTAGTTGTTAAGGCTTTTTGATTTTTAGCTTTATCTACAGCTAATGCTTTAGCGAATACGTGTTCTCTTTCCCATTTAGAAGTAACTGGCATTGAGGGATTAGTACCATTATTCTTATGTTCTTTTGGGACAGATCTCATTTTAGTGATATCACCCTTAGCATCTTTATCAGGCCAGCTATAAATCTGAAGAACATTATCCGTGTTATTAGGATCTTGATCAGTAAATTCTGTAGCTTCCCAGATACCAGGTGTATAGCTCTGTGGGATATGTGTATCTTTTACTAGTTTTGCTAACTGTTGTTTTAGTTGTGTTCCTTCTTTAGTGAAGTCTAGCTTACTGTAATACTGTTGGTATTGAGCAGGGATGATGTAATCTCCAGAATTAGGAGTGATATTTCCTCCTTCGTCAGGTTTTTCTTCTCCACCGTTACCTGGTTTTTCTGTAGACTCAGTAGGTTCGGTAATAATAGGATCTTTCGTACAAGAAGTAGCGAAGACGGCTAATCCTGCTAACACAAGTAATGTTTTTTTCATGTTTGGTAAGTGATTTATTATTCTGTTTTTTACAATAGAATGAATAATTATTGCGCTATTCTATTAGCTTGCAAGTTACTTATTCTATTCTCTAAGTTTAGTGGATATAGAGGGTTTGTGAATATTCTTGTATATACGCAAAAATAGGAGGTATGATACTGTTATTTATTGACAGAGTGAGAGAAATTTTAGTTTTTTAGGTCTTTTAGTATTAATTACTGAGGCCTTTTTAAGGGGATAAGGGAGAGATAAGACCAAAAAAAAGGACAATCCGTCAGATTGTCCTTATAGTATATCTAAAATTGTAAAGTTATTCTTTTGTCCAGTTGTTTTTTGCTTCTGGACCACCCCAGATTTGAGTAGCTAGATAAGGGTTGTCTATAAAGGGATTTCTGTTTCCCTGAGCATATTTGTTCTTTGTGTTAGCATGATACTCATTTCTGTATTTCTCGATTTCAGAGACTGGATCTTCAGCATTCCATTCTAGTAATAGATTAATCATATTTGGATCTATCTTATTAGTAGTACCAACTACCACACCAGCGTTTCTTCCATTATTTCCTTTAGGAGTATACTTCGGGATGCATCTATTTTCATAGCGGATATACATATACATCATCATACGCGCCACATCTCCTTTCCACTCATCACCAGGATACCAATAATCTCCTACTAGCTTAGAAGTGCCACTACCTTGTACGAATGGTTTATTTCCTCTAATACTATTCCATTTGACATCTGCAGCTCTTAGATGATGTGCATCTGCCCCCGGACCAGCTTCATTTAGATTAGGTGTGCCTAGTGATTTAGCATAAGTGTGTTCTCTGTTCCATTGTCCTTGACCACCACCATTACTCTGCTTACCTCTGGTATAAGCTGTGGTGCCTGTGCGTACTCCTTTATGACCATATAATAGATATACTTCATTACCTTCAGGCGTTAGGTCAGTTGCTTTGGTAGCTTCCCATATTTCTTTATAACTTAATTCTCTTACGTGTTTACGAGTGCTTAGCTCTGTTAGCTCTTGTTTTAGCGCTAGACCTGTTTTAGTGAAATCTACTCCTTGGTAATAATCTTGTTCAGACGCAGGAATAGAGAAAATACCAGTGGTAGTAGCCTTACTGGTTTCAGTGGCTTTTGTATCAGAAGTAGGTGCTTCTCCCGTGGAATAAATAGGAGTAAAGTTTGTATTACTCTTTTTATCACATGCACCTAGCGTAAGTACTAAAAGAAATATTGAGGCTATAAGGAAGTTGGTTTTCATATGTCAGAAATATCAAAAGGAGTATATAAGTAAAAAGCCTGTTTTAAGGTAAAACAGGCTTTTGTTATCGGTAGGTTTATTTTTTCTCTAATAAAGCCATGTAGAATCCGTCAAAACCAGATTCACTAGATAGAATTTTATGATCTTCGATCAGTTTAAAATCTTTACCAGCATCTGATTTTAAGAACTTTTCTATCTGTAGTTCATTTTCAGAAGGAAGGATAGAGCAGGTAGCATATACCATCTTACCACCAGCTTTAAGTATTTTAGAATAATCTTGTAATACTTGCTCTTGTACTTGCTTAATTTCTTCTACGAACTCAGGTCTAAGCTTCCACTTGCTATCAGGGTTTCTTTTTAATACTCCTAATCCACTACATGGTGCATCGATTAATAGACGATCAGCCTTGTCATGTAGTTTTTTAATGGTTTTAGTACCTTCTATGATTCTGTACTCGATATTAAAAGCTCCGTTTCGTTTCGCTCTGATTTTTAATTGCTTTTGTTTGCTCTCATAGATATCCATTGCTATGATTTGCCCTTTATTCTCCATAAGAGAAGCCAAATGAAGTGTCTTACCACCCGCACCTGCGCATGTATCTACTACACGCATTCCAGGTTTTACATCTAACAATCTAGCTACTAACTGTGAAGAAGCATCTTGTACTTCGAACAATCCTTCTTTAAAAGCATCTGTCATAAATACATTCGCTCTTTCTTTAAGGATTAATGCATCAGGATATTCTTCTGGTAGGATAGTCTCTATATCTAGATCCATCAGAATACCATATAATTTTTGTCTAGTTGTTTTTAAAGTATTCACACGTAAAATCACGCTAGCCTGTTTATTCTGAGCAGCAAGTTCTTTCGTCCATTTTTCTTCACCTAATTCTTTCACACCTAGCTCATCCATCCAGTCAGGAATAGACTCTCTGAATTTACGTGTTTTGTTTAATTCGTCGAATCTACCTTTAATACGTCTTGCAGGTGTGTTTTCGAAGTATTTCCAGTCCGGTAATGTATAACCTCTAAGTACAGCCCAAACAGCGAATATTCTCCAAGCGTCATCTCTGTTTATAGGGTCTTTTACTTCTGCTATTTCAGCATATAGTCTTCTCCATCTTACGATTTCATAGATAGTCTCAGCTACGAATTTTCTATCAGCGCTTCCCCAGCGTTTATCTTTTTTCAAGGCTCTAGCTACCATTTTATCTGCATACTCACCATCGTTGAATATAGCTAAAATAGAGTCTATAACTGTAAATACAAGGTTTCTGTGTAATCTCATTATTATATTATATATAAAATAGCCCACAAATATACGTTGATTTGTGGGCTTTATAGGTATGGATTAATATTATTTTAAGTTAAACCCAAATTACGCATTAGCCAAATACTACAAAGCAATTCTACTTCATAGTTCTTTCATTAGCTCTCAAACCATACTATAGTATGCTTTAATCACTAATTCAGACCTATTTTGTATAATTACTTTTCGTTTATATGTCTATTGCATAATTCGGGTTAAATAGAATTACTTCTTGTCTTTATACTTTTTGAGGAGTTGACGGTTAAAGTCGTCTTCTGCCTTTTTTAGAACAAGAATTTTCTTTTCACCTATGATCTTTTTAACATCTTCTACAAACTTGATTCGAGCAGAAGAATAAGATTCTTCGAAGTCTATTAGTTCCTGTACTTTCTTATTCGCTTCTTTATCACTAAGCTTGTTTAAGTCTTGTATATCTGCGTTTTTGATGTATTTAAATACATTAGTGTGTCGTAGTTCTGACATCTTCTTATCATAAGCGATGTAGATCGGTAAGAACTTTTCGGCTTGTTCGCTACTCAAGTTTAATTCGGCTGTAATATGAGCAACTTTTAATGATCTAATCTGATCATGTTTGTCCTGTGCATAAGTAGTTACACTAAACATAAGCACCATTAAAATACTTAATAATTGTTTCATTGTATTATTCATTTAAGTAATACTCGATATCAATATGTGATAACACATAATGATCTATTTGGGATTGTTTTATTTCTATATTGTCTTTTAGGTCGTTGAGGTCCTCTTCATCTAATGCATTGATAATGTCATTGTTTAAAGAGAAGCTTTGATTGTATTCTAAGTAACTCTCTATACTATCTTTATTTAAAGTATTAGAACCTGGAGTAAAGAAGAACGTAATACCAAACAGCAATGCAATAGCCGCTGCTGCAGTGGTCCAAATATAACGGCTTTTATACAGAGGTACTACCTTAGGAGTAGGAGTGATAGAAGAGTCAATATTAGCTAATACTCTATGCTCTAGATTAGCAAAGTAGTCTTCAGGTACTTTAAAAGTGCCTTTAGGATCTTTCGTATTTAAATATTTATTGTCCATATTCTTCTCCTTTATTAGTTAGACGATTAAAAAGTACAAAGGTTTAATTTGACTCTATAAAAAGTTCTATTTTCTTTACTGCGTGGTGATAAGAAGCTTTTAGTGCTCCTACACTAGTCTCTAAAATTTCTGATATAGTCTGGTAGTCTAGATCTTCATAGTATTTCATCTTGAAGACGAGTTGTTGTTTTTGAGGTAATGACGCTATTGCCTTTTGTAATATGAGTTCTGCTTCATCCCCATCGAATAGACTGTCTGCTTCTAGTTGATTGACTAGATACTCATTTAGCTCATCATCTTCTAGTTGCATTTTTCTACTTTTTGACTTTAGAAAATCTAGTGCTTGATTAGTCGCTATTCTATACATCCATGAGAACAATTGACTATTCCCCTTGAAGGTATCTATGTTTTGATATATTTTTATAAATACTTCTTGTAGCACATCATCAGTATCATCGTGATTCAACACGATAGTACGGATATGCATATATAAGCGCTGCTGATAGAGGCTTAGTAATTCACGAAATGCTTCATGCTTTGTGTCGTTATTTTGTAATCGATGTAAGAGTGAAATTTCGTCAGACAAGAGTTTTGATATTTTATAGTTTGTTTTTGGATGAGAGAAGTAAATGTAGATAAATAAAGTCAGTATATTGATATAAAGGATTATTTTTGTCAGAAAAAAAATGATCAAGACGGTTATATTTGATATGGACGGGGTGATTGTAGATACTGAGCCGGTACACCGTTATGCATATCACAGTCACTTTAAAGAATTGGGAATAGAAGTTTCAGAGCACGTATATAATTCCTTTACAGGGCACTCTACTAAGAATACGTATGAGCGCATAAAAGAAATATATGGTGTAGAAGGTAATATTCCGGACATGGTATTGAGAAAAAGAGCGTTGTTCAACGAATCTTTTGATACCAAGCCTGATCTAGAACTAATAGATGGTGTACGAGACTTGATAGAAGGATTACATGCTAAAGGGATAGAGCTTATCGTAGGATCATCAGCATCTAAGAGTACGATAGACAGAGTGTTTACTCGTTTTGGGCTGTATCCGTTCTTTACACATATCGTAAGTGGAGAGGATCTTCCTAAGTCTAAGCCAGACCCAGCGATATTCTTAAAGGCAGCTTCACTAGCGAAGTATAGTGATAAAGAGGACTGCATCGTGATAGAAGATAGTACTAATGGTATCAAGGCAGCTAATGCAGCAGGCATTAAGGTGATAGGATATAAGAGTGCTAACTCTAAACAACAAGACTATACAGGGGCTAACTATATCGTACACGATTTTACGGCAATAGATGCAGACTATGTCATCCAGCTCTAAGGTAGAGTAGGTAAAAAGACAATAAGAGAAAATATAATGATTTAGGAATGTAAAGGCGTTTAATTTGACTTTCTTTTATTTTTATAATGGATAGAAATTATTAACTTTGCGTTCTTTATAATAAAAGCTTATTAAGTAGATGTTTCATAGATATATTAAATTAGGTATCGCTGCGGTATTATTCGCAGTATCAGTTTGGCAATTCGTAGAAGGTAATATTGGTAACGGTATTTTCTTATTGTTCCTTATTTCATTAGTAATATTACTTTACTATAAAAATGAGTTTATCTTATTAGCTTTCTTGAAATTGAGAAAACAAGATTTTGACGGTGCCCAAAAATGGTTGAATAAAATCAAAAATCCAGAGACAGCATTAGTGCGTAAGCAGAATGGATATTATAACTACTTAATGGGAATCATGACTTCTCAGACTAACTTAAATGCTTCAGAGAAGTATATGAAGAAGGCTGTAGAACTTGGATTAAACATGGATCAAGACTTAGCAATGGCTAAACTTCAGTTAGCAGGTATCGCGATGACGAAGAGACGTAAGCTAGAAGCTACTAAACTTCTAGGAGAAGCGCAGAAGCTTGATAAACAAGGGATGTTAAAAGACCAAATCAAAATGATGAAAGAACAAATGAAGAGATTCTAATCTTAGACTTTGTTAAAGATATAGAAAGCTACACTTCGGTGTAGCTTTTTTTGTATCTACTAGTTAGGTTCTTTTAGTTTTAGTTGTCTTGAGTCCGTAGTGAGTCCGTTATGAGTCCGTATTGACTCCGTTATTTTAGGTAAATAAACGGAGTGACTATAGATTTAAACTAGATTGAGTATGTATTTGTTTCGATAGAGAGTGAGATGAGTGTAATAGCAGGGTGCAGGGTAAGAGGATAGTCATGTGTATGTATATCGATCGGAAATTTTTAAAAGTTGAGGAGTTACTTGTATGAAGAATATGATGTAGTTGCCACTTGGTTGTGGTATTCTCTTACCTAAGAGAAGATTGAATCATAAAAAAATCGCTTAAGATTATCTCTTAAGCGATTTTATATTTTATAGTATATTGACTATTTAATTTCTTCTGATGTGAATGCTAGCTTCACAGTAGGGAATTTACTTTGTGTCATTTGGATAGAGAATTCACTATCCGCTAAGAATACTAGTTGCCCTGATTTATCAAAAGCTAGGAACTTCTGTTTTATACGTTTGAATTCTTTGAACTCTTCGTTTTTAGGATCTTCTGGACGTACCCAACATGCTTTATAAGCAGGGAAGTTCTCATACGTACATTTAGCTCCGTATTCGTGCTCTAAACGGTATTGGATAACCTCGTACTGAAGTGCTCCCACAGTACCGATTACTTTACGACCATTCATCTCTAGGGTGAATAACTGTGCTACCCCTTCATCCATTAACTGATCGATACCTTTCTCTAATTGTTTAGATTTAAGTGGGTCAGCGTTGTTGATATAACGGAAGTGCTCCGGTGAGAAACTAGGAATACCTGTGAACTGCATGATTTCTCCTTCAGTCAATGTGTCTCCGATCTTAAAGTTACCAGTATCGTGTAACCCTACGATATCTCCAGCATAAGATACATCTACGATTTCTTTTTTCTCAGCGAAGAAAGCATTCGGGCTAGAGAACTTAAGCTTCTTACCTTGTCTTACGTGTAAGTAAGGAGTATTTCTCTCAAATGTACCAGATACAATTTTGATGAATGCTAGACGGTCTCTGTGTTTAGGGTCCATATTAGCATGGATCTTAAATACAAATCCTGAGAATGTATTTTCTTTAGGCTCTACTACTCTTGTACTAGATTCTTTAGCACGAGGAGAAGGAGCGATTTGGATAAAACAATCTAATAGTTCACGTACCCCGAAGTTGTTTAACGCAGAACCGAAGAATACAGGTTGTAGGTTACCACTGATATACTCTTCTCTGTCAAACTCTGGGTAAATACCTTCTATGATTTCTAATTCATCACGTAGGTTATTAGCAGATTTCTCACCTACTAATTTGTCTAGTTCAGGAGATGCTAGGTCAGATACATTGATTGTTTCTTCAATGTTCTTACGGCTATCTTCACTGAATAAGTTGATATTCTTTTCCCAAATATTATAGATACCTTTAAAGTCGTACCCCATTCCGATAGGGAAACTTAAAGGAGTTACTTTTAGTTGAAGTTTTTGTTCTACTTCATCCATTAGTTCAAAAGCATCACGTCCTTCACGGTCAAGTTTGTTGATGAATACGATCATTGGTATATTACGCATTCTACATACTTCTACAAGCTTCTCAGTCTGTTCCTCAACCCCTTTCGCAACGTCAATTACTACGATAACACTGTCTACTGCAGTCAGTGTTCTGAACGTATCTTCAGCGAAATCCTTGTGACCAGGTGTATCTAGAATATTAATCTTTTTGTCTTTATAATTAAATGCAAGAACCGAAGTTGCAACAGAAATACCACGTTGGCGTTCAATCTCCATAAAATCGGAAGTAGCTCCTTTTTTAATCTTGTTGTTTTTTACTGCACCAGCTTCTTGAATAGCTCCACCAAAAAGTAGTAACTTTTCAGTTAATGTTGTCTTACCAGCATCAGGGTGAGCAATTACACCAAATGTACGTCTACGATCTATTTCCTTTAAAAAACTCATTATTAAAAATTTTAAGGTACAAAAGTACTTATATTTTGCGGAATTAAAAGTTGTTTTTTGGAGAATGATGTATACATTTAGTCGCTATTTCATACTCAGATAGATTGATGTAATGGGATAGCGATGGTTAGAGTAGATAGTAGAACTCACGTTGATAGTATAAAAAAGCAATATTTAGAAAGGAAAGGAGTTATCCTTTATGTAAAATAATTACATAATTATTATCAATACTTCGTTAACTAGTGTAGGTACTTTAGTAAAGATTTGTATTATTGTGTGTTGGAATTTAGAAGGAGTGGGGTAGAATTAGAAAGTAACTTATTTTTGGTTATAAAACTTTGTTTTAAAATAAGTATTTTTGGGAATTAGTTTCATAAATAGAAATAGTGTATGAATAAATATCGCTTAGTAGGAACCTTGTTTTTGAGTATGTTATGTGGTGCTATGGTGGTATCTTGTGATAAGCTTGGTAGCACTGGGTCTAAGGAGAATGCTGTAGCAAGGGTAAATGATACTTATCTAGACAGAGATGAGGTACATGGTATCGTTCCTTCTAGTGCTGATAAGCAGGATAGTCTAGCTATCGTGACTCGGTTTATAGATAAGTGGGCTACTAAAAAATTATTGATAGAAGCTGCGGAGTTTAATCTATCTAGTGATAAGAAAGAAGAAATAGATAAATTAGTCGATCAATTTAAAAGTGATTTGCTAATAAAGGATTATCTAGAAAAACTAGTACAGAAGAGTATAGATACAATTATTCAAGAGAAAGACTTGAGAGTGTATTATGATAAGTATAAGAGTAATTTCCTTGTAGAAGATATGCTAGTGAGAATGTCTTATGCTAATGTCTTAAAGGATAATAGTAATTATAGTACAATCAGAAAGTACTTTAGTTCGTCTCGAAAAGAAGATCATGAGAAGTTAGATGGAATGTCTCTGCACATGAAATCGTATGCTCTAAATGACTCTATATGGGTGGATGTGAAGCAGATATATGAGAAGCTTCCTTTCTTAAATAATAACAACAAAGATAATTACTTAAAAAACAATGCCTTTTTTGAGGTAGAAGAAGAAAATAGTACTTATTTTGTAAAAGTGAATACGGTATTATCTAGAGGAAGTGTAATTCCTTTTAGTTATTTAAAGAAATCACTAAAGATGATGGTCATTAATGATCGTAAAATGGAATTACTAAAACAATACGAAGAAGATATATTAAAGGATGCTAAAAAAAATAAAAGGTATGAAGTTTTTTAATAAGAAGGTAATGGTAGCTTTAGGGCTAGCTCTTTCTTTTGTAGGATTTGCGCAAGGGCAGACTAAACAGGGTAGAAAAATAGATGGAGTAGTAGGAGTAGTAGGAGATTACATTATCTTAGAATCAGAAATTGATAAAACGTTGATAGAGCTTAAAGCACAACGTATCCCTACAGGTGATTTATCAAGATGTGATTTGTTTGAAAAACTATTGGAAGACAAATTATTTGCTCACCAGGCTGTACAAGACAGTTTAGAGGTGACAGATGCTGAGGTGACTACTTTTATGAACGAACAGATCAACCGTATGGTGGAAGATGTAGGTTCTATAGATAAGATTATCCAGTTCTATAATAAAAAGAACGAAGAGGAACTACGTGAGGCATTATTCGAAATCGTAAAACAAAATAAACTGACGCAGAATATGCAACAGCATATCGTGGAGAAGGTAACTATTACTCCAGAAGAAGTGCGTCAGTTCTTTAACGAGATTCCTAAAGATCAGTTACCAACTGTAGGGGATGAGGTAGAGATAGCTGAGATTGTGATTAAACCAGAGATTTCTAAAGAGCAAAAGCAAAAAGTAATCGATCGTCTGAATGAGATGAAGAAAGACGTATTAGAGAATGGTGCTAGTTTCTTTAGTAAAGCGGTACTATTCACAGATGATAGAGGGTCTGCTAGTAATGGAGGATTCTATTCTATCACTAAAAAGTCTCCTTTCGTAAAAGAGTTTAAAGAGGTAGCATTCAACATGGCAGAGGGAGAGATCTCTGAACCATTCGAGTCAGAATACGGATATCATATCATATACTTAGAGAAGATACGTGGACAACACTTAGATCTAAGACATATCTTATTAAAACCAAAACCAACTGATGCTGCATTAGAAGAAGCTAAGAAAAGGGCAGAGAATATCCGTACGAAGATTGCTAATAAGGAGATTACATTCGCAGCTGCTGCAGCGAGTGAGTCAGATGATAAGGATACAAAACAAAATGGTGGTATTATGAAAGATCCTAGATCATTAGACCCACGTTTTGAATTGAATAATATGGAAGATAGAGAACTATATTTCTTAGTGTCTAATCTAAAAGAAGGCGAAGTATCTCAAGTGGCATTAAAGAACGATATGCAAAAACAAGAGAAATACTATCGTATAGTAACAATCAATAAGAAATATGCTGAGCATAAAATTGACTTTGCAGAGGATTATACGAAGGTTAGAAATATGGCTTTAAATAAAAAACAAGCTGAAGAAGTGAATAAATGGGTTTCTCGTAAGGTAAATGATGCTTATATTAACATTCAGGGGGAATTTCGTAATTGTACATTCCGTAATAATTGGCTTAAAAAATAAGAATATAATAATCTGAAGGAATGAAAACGACATTTTAGCAATAGGCTAGAATGTCGTTTTTTTTATGTTTAGGGGATAAATATCGTAATATGATATATTAAGCATTAAAAATTAATTAATTTCAGAAAAAGAGGTTCTGTTTATTAAAACTATTGAATTTAATTCAGTAAAGAAGAATGTTTGTAAATAATATTTTTTGTATTTGTAGGATTCATTAAAAACTTTTGAAAATAAATTAGTTTGCTTAAATTTGTGCTGACAAAAATTCAAAGTGATAAACTAAACATAATTATCTAAACTAAGAAGGATGAGTATGTGAGGATTAAGCTTAGAAAAAGAACTAATACAAAATAACATGTATAGGTTGATACAGGGTTCTATCCTCAACCTTTTATTAAATAGACATAACTATGAGTCTTTACAAGGATTACATCAACGAGATCGAAGAAAGAAAAACTCAAGGGCTTAATCCTAAGCCAATTGACGGTGCTGAACTATTAAGTGAAGTTATAGCACAAGTAAAAGATGCTGAGAACGAATACCATGAGGATTCTCTTAAGCTTTTTATTTATAATGTTTTACCTGGTACTACTAGTGCTGCAGGTGTTAAAGCAAAGTTTTTAAAAGAAATTATCTTAGGTGAGGTTGTAGTAAAAGAAATTACTCCAGCTTTTGCATTCGAATTATTATCTCACATGAAAGGGGGACCTTCTATTGAGGTTCTTTTAGACTTGGCATTAGGTAATAATGAAGCTATCGCTTTAGAAGCTGCTAAAGTACTTAAGACACAAGTGTTCTTATACGATGCAGATACATTACGTCTAAAAGAGGCTTTCTTAGCTGGTAATGCTATTGCTAAGGATATCTTAGAGAGCTATGCTAAAGCGGAGTTCTTTACAAAACTTCCTGAAGTAGCTGAGAAAATAGAGGTAGTAACTTTCATCGCTGGTGAAGGAGATATCTCTACTGACTTATTATCTCCGGGTAACCAAGCTCACTCTCGTTCTGACCGTGAGTTACACGGACAGTGTATGATCACTCCTGCTGCTCAACAAGAGATTAAAGCGCTACAAGCTGCACACCCTGGTAAGAGTGTAATGTTGATTGCTGAGAAAGGTACTATGGGAGTAGGATCTTCAAGAATGTCTGGAGTAAATAACGTGGCTTTATGGACAGGTAAACAAGCTAGTCCTTATGTACCATTCGTAAACATTGCTCCAATCGTAGGTGGTACTAACGGTATTTCACCTATTTTCTTAACTACAGTTGATGTAACTGGAGGTATCGGACTTGACCTTAAAAACTGGGTGAAGAAAACAGATGCTAATGGAGAGGTAGTTCGCAATGAAAAAGGTGAGCCTGTATTAGAACAAGTTTACTCTGTTGAGACTGGAACTGTATTGACTATTGATACAAAATCTAAAAAATTATATAACGGAGAACAAGAGCTTATCGATATCGCTAAAGCACTTACTCCACAGAAAATGGAGTTTATCAAAGCTGGTGGTTCTTATGCTATCGTATTTGGTAAAAAGATCCAAACTTTCGCTGCGAAAGTATTAGGAATAGAAGCTCCTGTGGTTTTCGCTCCTTCAAAAGAGATTTCTATAGAAGGACAAGGACTTACTGCTGTTGAGAAAATATTCAATAGAAACGCAGTAGGAGTAACTCCTGGAAAAGTGTTACACGCAGGATCAGATGTACGAGTAGAAGTTAATATCGTTGGGTCTCAAGATACAACAGGATTAATGACTGCTCAAGAGTTAGAAGCGATGGCTGCTACAGTTATTTCTCCTATCGTAGATGGTGCATACCAATCTGGATGTCACACTGCTTCTGTATGGGATAAAAAAGCACAGACTAATATCCCTAAGTTAATGAAGTTTATGAATGACTTCGGGTTAATTACAGCACGTGACCCTAAAGGGGAATACCACTCAATGACTGACGTTATTCACAAAGTATTGAATGATATTACAATTGACGATTGGGCTATCATCATCGGTGGTGACTCTCACACTAGAATGTCTAAAGGGGTTGCTTTCGGAGCGGATTCTGGAACAGTAGCTTTAGCATTAGCAACAGGAGAGGCTTCTATGCCAATTCCTGAGTCAGTGAAAGTTACTTTCAAAGGAGATATGAAGCCACATATGGACTTCCGTGATGTAGTGCATGCTACTCAATCTCAAATGTTACAACAATTCGGAGGAGAGAACGTATTCCAAGGTAGAATTATCGAGGTTCATATCGGAACTCTTCTTGCTGACCAAGCATTTACATTTACTGACTGGACTGCAGAGATGAAAGCAAAAGCTTCTATCTGTATTTCTCAGGATGATACTTTAATCGAGTCTTTAGAAATCGCTAAGAGCCGTATCCAAATCATGATAGAGAAAGGTATGGATAATAGTAATAAAGTTCTTCAAGGATTAATAGATAAAGCAAATAAGAGAATCGAAGAGATTAGATCTGGTGAAAAACCAGCATTAACTCCAGATGCTAATGCTAAATATTATGCTGAGGTTGTGATTGACTTAGACATCATTGATGAGCCTATGATCGCTGATCCAGACGTAAATAATGATGATGTATCTAAACGTTATACTCACGATACTATTAGAGAGCTTTCTTTCTACGGAAGTGATAAGAAAGTTGATTTAGGTTTCGTAGGATCATGTATGGTTCACAAAGATGACTTAAAGATTGTTTCTCAAATGCTTAAAAACCTTGAAAAACAAAATGGTGAGGTTAAGTTTAATGCTCCATTAGTAGTGGCTGCTCCGACTTATAATATCATTGATGAGTTAAAAGCTGAAGGAGATTGGGAATATTTACAAAAATACTCTGGATTTGAGTTTAGTGATTTATTGCCAAAAACAACTAACCGTACAGAATACGAAAACATTATGTACTTAGAACGTCCTGGTTGTAACTTATGTATGGGTAACCAAGAGAAAGCGGCTAAAGGTGATACAGTAATGGCTACATCTACTCGTCTATTCCAAGGACGTGTAGTAGAAGATTCTGAACGTAAAAAAGGAGAGTCTTTATTAGCTTCTACTCCAGTAGTAGTACTTTCTGCTATCTTAGGAAGAATCCCTACTATCGAAGAGTATAAATCTTCTGTAGAAGGAATTAACTTAACGAAGTTCAAACCAATTCCTACTAAATAATATACGCTAAATAGAAATATTTAAATGTAGTTAATATAGAACGAGCCTATCTAATATTAGATAGGCTCGTTTTTTTATGGGATCACGTTAATCAATGCATTGTGCATGATGTTCTATTTCAAAATTGCAAGAATTAGCAATAAAGCAAAGTTTGTTGGCTTGAACATGTAGTTGTAGCGCTAGTTCTTTTTGTGATTCATCTCTGATGCGTACTATCGGATTTAAAACCACTTTGGTTATACGTCCACTACCATCATCATTTAGTACTAACGTAGCCTCCGAATTATCTTCATAAGCAAGCACTTCTATATCGTGTTGCTGGCATACGTATAAATACGACATCATATGACATGATGTAAGAGCGCTTAGCAATAAATCTTCTGGATTTAGCAACGTAGGGTCTCCTTTAAAGGCTTTGGCTGCTGAAATAGGTAAAATATCTTTTCCTTCTATTTTGATGGTATGGCTTTTAGCATACACCTTTTTGTTCGACTCTTTTTGCTTGTCGATAGCAATCCAATTTAGCGCAGCTTTAAAAAGATGTTTGTACATGGTGTTTGTTTTAAATAAGACGATGAATTCATAAGTAGCATTTGCTTACCTATATATCATAGTTGGCGAGTTTAGGTAAGGGCAATAATTCCTCTTATTAGTTTGATTCAAATTTAAACAAAATACTCAACTAATCATTTGTTGTGATATTATACTTAGACATAGTATTATAGTCTATTTTGTAAACTTATTTCAATTAAATAGAATCATTTTAAATATATTGTTTTAACATTTATATAGAATTTATTAGAGGTAAAAAACTGTAAATTGTCTTAATAATTTAAATTGTAAAAAAAGAACTTTATTATGGCTTTTGATATTGAAATGATTAAAAAAGTGTATGATAAGATGCCTGACCGCGTAGCGAAAGCTCGTGAACTAGTAGGTCGTCCATTAACACTTTCAGAAAAGATTTTATATACTCACTTATGGGATGGAACACCATCACAATCATTTGAGAGAGGTAAAGACTATGTAGACTTTGCACCAGACCGTGTAGCGTGTCAAGATGCAACAGCTCAGATGGCTTTATTACAATTTATGCACGCTGGAAAAGAAAAGGTAGCCGTGCCAACTACAGTACACTGTGACCACTTAATCCAAGCAAAAGTAGGTGCTGCTACAGATCTTCAAACAGCACAAAACCAATCATCAGAGGTGTTTAACTTTTTATCTTCTGTATCTAATAAATATGGTATTGGTTTCTGGAAACCAGGAGCAGGTATTATTCATCAAATTGTACTAGAGAACTATGCTTTCCCAGGAGGATTAATGATTGGTACAGATTCACATACAGTTAATGCTGGTGGTCTAGGTATGTTAGCTATAGGTGTAGGTGGAGCTGATGCAGTAGATGTAATGTCTGGCATGGCTTGGGAATTAAAGTTTCCTAAATTAATAGGTGTGAAGTTAACTGGTAAGTTAAACGGTTGGACTGCCCCTAAAGACGTTATTCTTAAAGTAGCAGATATTCTTACTGTAAAAGGAGGAACTGGAGCTATCGTAGAGTATTTCGGTGAAGGAGCTACTTCTATGTCATGTACAGGTAAAGGTACTATTTGTAATATGGGAGCAGAGATAGGTGCGACTACTTCTACATTTGGATACGATGATTCAATGAGAAGATATTTAGCAGCTACAGGTCGTCAAGATGTAGTGGATGCTGCTGATAAGGTAGCTGAACACTTAACAGCAGATGCTGAAGTGTACGCTAACCCAGAAAAATACTTTGACGAGTTAATAGAAATAAACTTATCAGAATTAGAACCACATATTAATGGACCTTTTACACCAGATAGAGGAACTCCTGTGTCAAAAATGAGAGCAGAAGCAGAAGCTAACGGATGGCCATTAAAAGTAGAATGGGGATTAATAGGTTCTTGTACGAACTCTTCTTATGAAGATATGTCTAGAGCGGCTTCTATTGTAGAACAAGCAGTAGCTCAAGGAATCACTCCTAAGGCAGAATTTGGTATTAACCCAGGTTCTGAACAAATTCGTTATACAATTGAAAGAGATGGTATCATTGAGACTTTTGAGAAGATGGGAACAAAAGTATTTACCAATGCTTGTGGGCCATGTATCGGTCAATGGGATCGTGAAGGAGCTGATAAACAAGAGAAAAACACTATTGTTCATTCGTTTAACCGTAACTTCTCTAAGCGTGCGGATGGTAACCCAAATACCCATGCTTTTGTAACATCTCCTGAAATGGTAGCTGCTTTAGCTATTGCTGGTGACTTAGGTTTTAACCCTATCACAGATACACTAATTAACGATAATGGAGAAGAAGTAAAATTAGTACCTCCTACAGGTGATGAATTGCCGACTAAAGGTTTTGCAGTAGAGGATCCTGGATATCAAGCACCAGCTGCTGATGGTTCAAATGTAGTAGTAGATGTAAACCCTACTTCTAGTCGTTTACAATTGTTAGAGCCATTTACTCCATGGGATGGAAAGAACATTACTGGAGCTAAATTGTTGATTAAAGCTTTTGGTAAATGTACTACAGACCATATTTCTATGGCTGGTCCTTGGTTGCGTTTCCGTGGACATTTAGATAATATTTCTGACAATATGTTGATAGGAGCAGAGAATGCTTTTAATCATGAGACAAATAAAGTGAAGAACCAACTGACAGGTGCTTACGGAGCAGTACCTGCAGTACAAAGAGAGTATAAAGCAGCTAATGTTCCTACTATCGTAGTAGGAGATCAGAACTATGGTGAAGGATCATCACGTGAGCACGCAGCTATGGAGCCTCGTCACTTAGGGGTAAAAGCTGTATTAGTGAAGTCTTTTGCACGTATTCATGAAACAAACCTAAAGAAACAAGGAATGTTAGCTTTAACGTTTGCTAATGAAGCTGATTATGATAAGATAAAAGAAGATGATACAATCAACTTCTTAGATTTAACTGAGTTTGCACCAGGTAAACAGTTATCATTAGAGTTCGTACATGCTGATGGATCTAAGGACATCATCATGGCTAACCATACGTATAACGCTAGTCAAATAGAATGGTTTAAAGCAGGTTCTGCATTAAACTTAATTGCAGCAGGTAAGTAATTAACTCTACAATTCTATATTATAAAGGGTATCTCAATTGAGGTACCCTTTTTTTATCTGTTTGAATAGAGGTGTTATTAACTTTGAATTAACTAATTTTGCACTCTAGTTATAACTAGTAAACAAGACAACAAATGAGTGATATAGAGGATAAGAAAATAGTATTAGCAGTAGATGAGAAGCCTAAATTAGGGCAGTGGATTCTATTGAGTGTCCAACATTTATTTGCGATGTTTGGAGCGACAGTCTTAGTTCCTACCTTGACAGGAATGAATCCTGCTATAGCTTTAATATCGAGTGGTATTGGTACATTGGTCTTTATCTTTATAACTAGAGGGAAAGTTCCTTCATACTTAGGCTCTTCTTTTGCTTTTATAAACCCTATTATAGCAATGAAAGCTTTAGAAGCAGACCCTTCTTCAGGTATGCCTGTAGGCAGTTTTTTAGTAGGTAGTTTTCTTGTAGGAGTTGTTTATTCTTTAGTAGCATTACTAATTGCTAAGGCAGGTACTAATTGGTTAATGAGATTATTACCACCTATCGTAGTTGGGCCTGTTATTATGGTTATAGGATTAGGACTAGCGAGTACAGCCATCGGTATGGTGACTAATAATCCTCAAGGAGAATATGACTTAACTTATGTTATGATTGGCCTAGTTACATTAGCCATAACGATTATTACAGCAATATTTACCCGAGGTTTCCTTAGTGTTATCCCTGTGCTAGTAGGTATTGTAGGAGGTTATTGTTTTTCTGCAATCATGGGAGTAGTTCACTTCGAAAAAGTGATTGAAGCTAATTGGTTTGAAGTACCGAATTTTATGGTTCCTTTTGTACATTACGAGCCTACTGTGTCATGGTATGTTATTTTATTGATGTTACCTGTAGCTATTGTACCTATTGCAGAACATATAGGCCATCAGTTGGTGTTGAGTAAAGTCATTGATAAAGATTTAATAAAAGATCCTGGATTGCATAAGAGTATGTTAGGAGATGGAGTAGCTACTATGTTAGCCTCATTGATAGGAGGACCACCTAATACTACTTATGGTGAGAATATTGGAGTATTAGCTATTACAAGAGCCTTTAGTATATATATATTTATGGGAGCAGCATGTTTTGCTATTCTGTTTGGTTTTTGTGGTAAGATATCAGCTTTGTTAAGTACGATACCTGCACCTGTAATGGGAGGTGTTTCTATTCTCTTATTTGGTATTATTGCTTCGAGTGGATTGAGAATGTTAGTTGAGAATGATGTAGACTTTAAGGTAAAGAGAAACCTGATTATTTCATCAGTTATATTGATTATCGGTATCGGAGGAGCAGCTATTCATATAGGAGAATTATTCTCATTAGAAGGAATGGCATTGGCATCTATTATAGGGATAGTATTAAATATCGTATTACCAGGAAGAGTAGATGTGGACTTTGACGATATGTTTAGAAAATCTTAGTGCAGTTTTAGATAAGTACATTTTTTGTTGTGGCGACTTCTTTATATATTTAACTCAGAATACATTATAAAAAGATAAACGAAAAGTGATTGTACAATAATTATAACGTAGAATAGGTTTGTAGTATTTGTATAATGAGTATTCTAGATTTAAATATTGAATAAAGTAAGAGTATGAGTGAGAAGAATACCAAGAAGAAAGGATGGATATCTAATGCTATATTTATTATTGTATTAGGAGTTTTTTTATTTACTCCTTTAGGGGATAGTGTGAAGGTGTGGCTGAATAGGCTTGTGGCTATGAGTCCTAGCTTAGAGAAAGTCGAAAATCAACAAACAGTGAATTACGAGTCATGGCATTTAATAGATGAGCATGGACAAACTTTTGATTTAGATAAGACTAGGGGAAAAGTGGTTATCATTAACTTTTGGGCTACGTGGTGCCCTCCATGTTTAGCTGAGAAACCTAGCTTTCAAGAGCTTTATAACGATTATAAAGATAAAGCAGTATTTCTTTTCGTTACCTCAGAGTCTCCTGATAAGGTAAAGGCTTTTAAAGAGAAGCATCAGTATACTTTACCTATTTATTTTGAACAGAATGCAGCTCCTGCTGTCTTGTTTTCAGAATCTATACCAGCATCTTATGTAATAGATAAAAAAGGGAATATAGTAGTGCGTAAGTTTAGGGCAGCTGACTGGAATAGCTCTAAGTTTAGAGTAACACTAGACGAATTATTGAAATAAAAATGTAATACATAGAAGTATAAAAAAAGTCCAGCATTAGCTGGACTTTTTTATATATTAAGCTTACTATCTACTAATAGTAAGTATAACGTCTAACTTGAGCGATGTACTTAGCTAAGCGGATAACTTGGTGGCTATAACCATACTCGTTATCATACCATACGTACATAACTACGTTTTTACCATCTGCAGAAACGATAGTAGCTTTACTGTCAAAAATAGATGGAGCAGATGTTCCTACGATATCAGATGATACTAATTCGTTATTGATAGAATATTTAATTTGCTCTACTAAGTCTCCGTTAAGAGCAGCTTTTCGCATTACTTCATTTAAATCTTCTACAGAAGTTTCTTTACCAACCTCTAAGTTTAATACTACAAGTGATCCATTAGGTACTGGTACACGGATAGCGTTAGAAGTAAGTTTACCAGCTAATGATGGTAACGCTTTAGCTACAGCACTTCCTGCACCTGTCTCAGTGATAACCATGTTTAATGCAGCAGCTCTACCACGACGGTATTTCTTGTGCATATTATCTACTAAGTTTTGGTCATTTGTATATGCGTGGATAGTCTCTAAGTGTCCTTTTACTACACCGAAGTTATCTTCCATTACTTTTAAGATAGGAGTAATAGCATTCGTAGTACAAGAAGCAGCAGACCAGATATCTACTTGGTTTGGATCATACTCAGTGTGATTAACACCGTGAACGATGTTTGGTACACCTTTTCCAGGAGCTGTCAATAATACTTTAGAAGCACCTTTCGAAGTTAAGTGACGTTTTAAATCTTCATCAGTTTTAAAAGCACCTGTATTATCGATGATTAAAGCATTCTCAATGTCGTATTGAGTATAGTCGATTTCTTCTGGAGCATTAGCAGAAATCATGTGTACTGTAGTACCGTTAATGATTAAAGCATTGTTTTCAGGATCAGCGATTACTGAACCTTCGAAGTCTCCGTGTACTGAGTCATATTTAAGTAAAGAAGCACGTTTTTCTAAAAGAACTGCATCGTTTTTATCACGAGTTACAATTGCTCTTAAACGCATTTGTTGTCCTTTACCGATTTTATTCATTAACTCTCTAGCTAATAAACGTCCGATACGTCCGAATCCGTAAAGTACTACGTCTTTAGGTACTAATTCTTCTGTTTCTTTAGCGTCTTTTAATTTAGAAATAACAAAGTCTAAAGCATTGCTGTGCTTGTTGTCTTCTAAGTGATATTCATAAGTTAAACGACCGATATCGATTCTAGAAGGTGGTAAGTCAGCTCGTTGAATCGCTTCAGCTATTTCTACAGAATCAAAAATATTGATTGGTTTCCCAACAAATTTTGCAGCATACTCATGTAAGTTAATGATATCGCTAACGCTACGGTCAATAAGTTGGTTACGGAACATCAATAGTTCAATAGACTTGTCATACCATAGGTCACTAATAATCTTAATAAACTCTACGCATGCTTTTCTACGATCTGCTTGAAAAGCTAATTCTTTCTCGTAAAGACTAGTATTTTTCATATATTAAATTGTGTTGTGATAAATTACTGCAAAAGTCTGTTTTTTTAATGAATTAATCAAGTTGGAAAGTTTAAAATACTCTTTTTAGTGTATTTATTGGGTGAACCTTGCGATTATATTAGTAAACGAAGGTATTCTCCGTTTTTATTCATTAAAGTGAGCTTTATTTTTTGATTTTGATTAATCTGAGAGTCGATATTTTTAATTTGATTGATGTTAGAAACTTTGAGATCATTGATAGAAAGGAGAATACTACCGATCAAATCGTCCTCATATTTCGCAAAATCCTTGTCTAATATCTTCGTTATTTTAAATCCGTAGCTGATGTTTAACTCTTCTTTTTCGGCTGTATCTAGTTCTTGTAATTCTAATCCTCTAAACTCTATTTTGCGAGGTTCATTCTTACCAAGTGTTATAGAAGTACTATGTGTATCGTTACCCCTTAGATATTCTATTGCTACTATATCTTTAGGGCGTTTAGTATTAATGATTGAGCGGAGGTCTACAAAGGTCTTAATCTCTTTATTATTAATCTTAGTGATAATATCTCCATTTTTTAATCCAGCCTGAGCTGCACCAGAGTTCGTTATTATATCTTGAATATAAAAACCAAAAGAAGTATTGCTAATGTTGAGCTCTTTGACAATTTGAGGAGTTAATTCATATCCAGATACCCCTAGAGTAGCATTCTGTACATTTCCATATTCTAATAAATCCTCAACTATCTTACGCGTTACATTAGAAGGCACAGCGAAGGCGTACCCTACATAAGCACCTGTGTTAGACGAGATCATGGTGTTAATACCGATTAATTCTCCTTTAGTATTGACTAAGGCACCACCACTATTACCAGGGTTGATAGCGGCATCTGTTTGTATAAAAGATTGAATACTTGTCTTAGATAGATTACGAGCTTTAGCAGATACGATACCTGCTGTAACTGTAGAGGTTAAGTTATAAGGATTACCTACAGCGATAACCCATTCTCCTAGTTGAATGTCGTCAGAATCTCCAAATACGATATAAGATAATTTCTCTTTTGGTTCTATTTTTAATAGTGCGATATCCATTTCTTTATCCGTACCGATTAGTCTCGCTTTATACGTTTCATTATTCGAGAGTGTCACTTCTAGTTCAGAAGCATTAGCGATCACGTGGTTATTCGTGACGATATAACCATCTTCAGTAATGATAACACCTGACCCTGTTCCTATCTGAGGTTTTGGCGAAGGCTTATACCCATAGAATAGTTCCATAATAGGGTTAGAACGAGAAGATACATAGCTTAGATTTTTGACGTGGACTACTGTATTTACAGTATTTTCAGCCGCTTCAACGAAATCAATAGACGAATTTGGGATAATAGAAGATTTAGTAGTAGAAAGTGCAGAGGGTACATCCTCTAGTTTACTTAGTTCAGTATTGTTTTGATTTTCAAAAAAATACTTATAACCAGCCAGTGTCATACTACCACTTAATAAACAAATTAAAAAAACACCTAAGATCTTTTTCATATATAAATCTATTAATTAAATAAGACTAAAATTACTAAATAAAAATTTGAACAAAATGATGTTTAACCATCACTTAACACCGTGTTTTAACATACATTATTTGTATTTTTACCACTTTAAGTAAGATTAGCTATATGTTGAGATTTTATAAATATCAGGGAACTGGTAACGATTTCGTAATGATAGATAACCGCACTAGTTTTTTTCCTAAAGAAGACAAGGAATTAGTAGCACATTTATGTCATAGACGCTTTGGAATAGGTGGAGACGGTTTGATTTTGTTAGAAGAAGCAGAAGGATATGATTTTAGAATGGTCTATTATAATGCAGATGGAAGTGAGAGTACCATGTGTGGTAATGGAGGTAGATGTCTAGTAGCCTTTGCGAAACAATTAAAAATAATTAATGACAATTGCCGTTTTATAGCTATAGATGGAGAACATACCGCTACCATTAGTAGTGAGGGGATAGTATCGCTACAGATGATCAATGTGTCAGGGATAGAGATAGAGAAGTCATACAGCTTTTTAAATACGGGATCACCTCATCATGTACAGGTAGTGAGAGATTTAGGAAATTATGATGTATTCGGTATAGGACAAGAGATAAGAGAGAGTGAATTATACGCACCAGGAGGAACTAATGTAAACTTCGTAGAGCAGGAAGGTCCTAATCATTTCAGAATACGCACATTCGAGAGAGGGGTAGAAGACGAGACGTTATCTTGTGGTACAGGAGCTACTGCAGTAGCTATCTCGATGTATGCTCAGGGGAAGTGTGATCATAATGAAGTGAAGATAGATGTAGAGGGGGGAAGTCTGACGATTAGTTTTGAGACAGAGGATCGTATTAGTTATAGAAATGTAGTATTAAGCGGACCAGCCAAACTAGCGTTTGAAGGGACAATACAAATATAAAAAAGATGTTACATATTCGTGGGAATGCTATATTTTTACGTGCTTTAGAGCCAGAAGATTTAGAGTTCATCTATCAGATAGAGAATGATGTTGATTTATGGGAAGTTAGTAATACAGTGACACCTTATAGTCGCTTCTTGATTCGACAGTATTTAGAGAATGCTCATCTCGATATCTATGAAGTAAAGCAGTTGCGATTAGTAATCTGTGATATAGATACAGAGCAGACATTAGGGTTAATCGATCTATTTGAGTTTGACCCTAAGAACAATAGAGCAGGTGTAGGTATTGTGATCCAGCATCCAGAGGATAGAGGGAAAGGAGCAGGAGCAGAAGCATTAGAATTAGTTATTAATTATGGCAAAGAAGTATTAGGTTTGCACCAGCTGTATGCTAATATTTCGGTAGATAATTATCCTAGTCAACAACTGTTTTTAAAACACGGTTTTAAACTAGTAGGTATAAAGAAAGATTGGGAAAGAGTTGGCGGAGTTTATAAAGACGAAGCGTTGTATCAATTATTATTTTAAATAAAATTATGAAGTTAAAAAACATCTTAGTTATTCTAGTTGTTCTAGGGGGATTTGGACTATTAGGATACTTGTATATATGGTATGGTAAGGCGTTTTCGCCTAATTTAAAAGGTTGGGATGAAGAACAGTTTATCTACATTAAGCAAGAAGATAACTTTCATTATGTATTAAAGGTATTAGAACCTTATCTAAATGATAAAGAAGGTTTCGTAGAAATAGCAGAACAACGCAGTTATCCGTCTAATGTATTCAGTGGTCGTTTTAAACTTAGAAACGGAATGAATACCTATGACATCATCGAGGCACTTAGAAAGAATGTACCTGTGCGTCTAACGTATAATAACCTTGAGCGAATAGAAGATTTTGCAGGGAGATTAGGTTCTATGTTTGAGACGGATAGTATAGGTTTCTTAGAGACGTTCTATGAACCTAGTTTCTTAGAAGAAAACGGATTTACTAAAGAAAGTGTATTAGTCTCTTTCTTACCTGAGACATATGAATTCTATTGGAATGTAAGCCCTTTGAAAATCCGTAATAAGATGCATAAGGAGTACATCCGCTTCTGGAACGCTGAGCGTCAAGAGAAAGCAAAAGCTCTAGGGCTAACACCTGTAGAGGTATCTATCTTAGCTTCTATTGTTCAGAAAGAAACGAGTAAAGCAGACGAGAAAGAAAAAGTAGCAGGAGTGTACCTAAATAGAATTAAGTTAGGAATGCCATTACAAGCAGACCCTACTGTAGTATATGCTAAGAAACTACATACTAATGATTTTAAACAAGTGATCAAAAGAGTGTATCTAAAGGATACTCAGATACCATCACCTTATAATACGTATCAGAATACAGGGCTACCTCCAGGACCTATCTTTATGTCAGATCAGTCTAGTATAGATGCAGTGTTGAATGCAGAGAAACACGATTATGTGTACTTCTGTGCGAGTGTAGATAGATTAGGGTATCATGAGTTTGCGGTAACACTAGCTCAGCATAATGCTAACAGTAGAAAGTATAGTGCATGGCTAAACCAAGCAGGTATCAATTAAAAAAATAATAGAAGTAAGCTGTCTAATTTTGGACAGCTTTTTTTATATTTATACTTCTGAAGTGGAATATAAATATAGTTTATAGGGATTTAATATTGTATGACTTTACTATAAGTACTCATGCTGTTTTGTTTCGAATGAGTCCGTAGTGAGTCCGTTATGAGTCCGTAGCAAGTCCGTTAATGTGTATAAAATAACGGAGTGAGTATGGACATACGATATAAGTACTAATGAGGTATTCGCAATCTAGGTACAATCTAGCTAAAATAAGAGTAATAGAAAAGGCTGTCCACGGACAGCCTTTTCTGGTATAGATTATAAGAGTATAAATGTGGAGTACTATTTCCATCCACCACCAAGAGCTTGGTATAGTTTTACTCTTGAAATTAGTTTGTTCTGTTTTAATTTGTTTAGGTTCAGCTCACTATCTAGCATATTTTTTTGTGCATTGATAATTTCGATATAGTTGGCATATCCACTGTTAAACAGTAAGTTAGATTGCTTTACCCCTAATCTAGAAGTCGCTACTTGCTCTTCAGCGATCTCTATCTGCTCTTTCACTGTCTCTAATGTGATTAAGGCATCAGATACTTCTGTGATAGCTGTATAGACAGACTTCTGAAGGTCTATTTCTGCTTTTTCTCTTTCTATTTTAGCTACTTCATAATCTGTTTTTAGTTTTCGCTTATTAAATAGAGGAGCGGCTACATCACCTATTAACCCACCGAATAAAGAACCAGGTATATTAAACCAATTCTTACCTAACATACTATTTAATCCTCCCGTTACATCTATTGTAAGAGAAGGGTATCTGCTAGTCTGTGCTACACCTACTCTTGCATTACTCGCTTTTAGAGCTAGCTCTGCTTGTTGTACATCAGGACGCTGACTCACTAAGTATAGTGGTACTCCTGTTGTCAGTGTTTCTTGGTAGTTGACCTCTGCTAACTTAGTATCTCGCTCGATAGCATCTGGTAGCTGTCCTGTAAGCAGGGATAGCGCATTCTCCTGAACTGCTATTTGCTGTTTTAGAGAAGGGATTAACGCCTTTGCTACTAGCATTTGGTTACGCGTCTGTTGAATAGCAAGAGAGGTGGTCTGACCTGCATCTCGTTGTAGTTCAACTATCTTTAGGGTATTCTTCGTCAATTCATAGTTAGACTGAGCTACTTCCATCTGAGCATCTAGCAGTAGTAAGTTATAATATCCTTCTGCTATATTAGCGATTAGAGTAGTCTGTACCGCTTTGCGAGCTTCGTGAGTCTGTAGATAGTTCGCTAGAGCTTCAGCACTCATGCTCTTCATCTTTCCCCAGACGTCTAATTCCCAGCTTACACTTAGAGAAGAGACGTATTGAGCAGAGTTGACATACATATTCTTAGGAGCGTCTTTCCCTTTATTTTCGTAGTATTTACTTGCTGCTGATCCATAGTAATTAGAAGAGCGATACTGATAGGCTACATTACCAAGTGTCATATCTACTGATGGCAGCCATTCTAGTTTAGCTTGTCTAGCCTTTTGGTCAGCTATTTCGATATTCTTTATAGCATTAGCCATATCGAAGTTGTGTTCTAATCCACTGTTGATTAATTCAATCAACTTCTCATCTTCAAAGAACGTCTTCCAATCAATATCAGCTATTCCTACCGAATCCCTAGTATTGTTGATAGAGTCTAGTTGACCTCTATACTGTTCTGGCAATTCGAATTCAGGTGCTTTATAGTTAGACTGTGGAGCACAAGAATGTAAGGCTAAAGCTGCGGAAACCACCGATACATATAAAGTGCTTGTTATAATTCTTTTTGTGTTCATGGTTTCTATCTTTTATTCATTAGTAAGTTTAGATTTAAGTTTTTCGTCCCAAGTCTGGAAGATATAGAATAATACTGGGATAATAAATATACCTGCAATTACTCCAAATATCATACCACCAGCAGCACTGAAGCTGATCGAGTGGTTTCCTTGAGCTGATGGTCCTACTGTAAACATCAACGGTATTAAACCTGCTACGAAAGCAAATGATGTCATTAGGATAGGTCTTAGACGCATTTTAGCTCCTTCTACGGCAGCATCGAATATCGACAATCCGTTTTTGCGCTGTTGTAGAGCGAACTCTACGATAAGGATGGCATTCTTCGCTAATAACCCGATCAACATAATCAATCCTACTTGTACATAGATATTGTTTTGTAATCCAGCTAGGTTAACGAATAGGGCTACCCCTAATAATCCTGTCGGTACTGTCAATAGAATCGCTACTGGTAACAAGTAACTCTCGTACTGAGCACATAATAAGAAGTACACAAAGATGATACTTAGCCCAAAGATGATAATCGCTTGGTTACCCGAATCTTTTTCTTCTAATGACATACCTGTGTACTCATAAGAGTAGTTACCAGGTAGTTGTTCTGCTACTTCTTCTATCGCTTTCATCGCATCTCCTGTACTATATCCTGGTGCAGGGTTAGCTTTGATAGAGATAGAGTTATATAAGTTATATCTAGTTACGGTCTCTGGACCTAATACTTTCTTCAGTTTAATCAAGGTATTAGCAGGTAGCATTTCTCCATCTTTGTTCTTTACATAGATAGAAGAGAAGGACTGTGGACTCTCTCTAAATGGGATGTCTGCCTGCATATATACACGGTACGTTCTACCGAATCTATTAAAGTCCCCTGCTTTTACACGACCATAGTAGTTCTTGATAGTAGTCATTAGGTCTTTTACACTTACACCTAACGATTTTGCTTTTACATAGTCGATCTCAAGTAAATACTGAGGGTAGTTTGCTTTAAATGAAGTAAAGGCATTAGATATTTCTTCTCTTTCATTTAATTGTTTAATTACCTCATCACTCACTTGGTTGAACTCTGTAAATCCACCTCCCATACGGTCTTGTAATACAAACTCAATTCCTCCAAAATCACCAAAACCAGAAATAGTAGGTCTAGGGAATACGTTAAAAGAAGCCTCGTGTATCTGTGATAAATCGCCTTGTATCTCTGCGATAATCTTGTCTATATTCTTTACTTTACCTCTTTCTTTATACGGTTTAAGGTTAATATACCCTACTGCAAATGATGGGCTGGCATTACCATCTATCGTATTATATCCTGAGATAGCTGTCATCCCCTCGATATCCGTACGCTGTTTTAAGATACTATCTGCTTTCGCTAATACTACCTTAGTACGAGCTAATGAAGCTCCTGGAGGCATCGCTAGAGAGTAAGTGATATAACTATCATCTTCTCTAGGGATAAATGAAGAAGGGGTCTTGTATAAATATAGAACTCCAACTCCTATGATTAGGGCTAATCCTGCGATAGCTACTTTTTTGTTCGTAATTAACTTCTTGATCGTTACGACATACTTCTCTGTAAAACTGTCAAATGCAGTATTAAACGCAAAGAAGAACTTATTGCGTACTCTCTTAAATCCTGCTTGAGGTTTCTGAGCAGCATATTCTTCTCCTGATGGTTGCTTTAAGAATAAAGCACATAGTGCAGGACTCAGCGTCAAGGCATTCACAGCAGAAATCAAAATAGCGAAGGCTAGGGTATAAGCGAACTGCTTATAGAATATCCCTGCAGGCCCTTGCATAAATCCTACTGGTAAGAATACTGCTGACATGACTAACGTAATAGAGATAATAGCTCTCGTAATCTCGTTCATCGTCGTGATTGTCGCTTCTTTAGCCTTCATTCCTGTATGATGCATCTTCTCGTGGATGGCTTCCACTACTACGATGGCATCATCCACCACAATACCGATGGCTAGTACTAAGGCAAACATGGTCAATATATTAATAGAGAATCCCATTAAATAGATAAAGAACAAGGTACCTACTAGCGAGATAGGAATAGCAATAACTGGAATAATTGTAGAACGGAAATCCTGTAAGAACAAGTAAACAATAATAAACACTAAGAAGAATGCCTCGAATAGTGTACTTCTTACTTGACTAATAGATTCGTCTATCTGCGCTTTTACAGAATAGCTAATTTCATAATGCACTCCTTGTGGGAATGATTTAGACAGTCTCTCTAATGTTTTGCGCACTGCGATATCGATATCACGTGCGTTAGAACCGTTGGTCTGTGTAATATTCATCGTTAGACCAGGGTACCCGTTCACACTGTTATCACTACCTACGTTAGAGGCTCCGAACTCTACTCTAGCTACATCTTTTAGCAGTAGAACAGAACCGTCTTTATTCGTTTTAATAACGATGTTCTCGTATTGTTCAGGTAAGTTAAATCTCCCTTTGTGCTTTAAAGCAGTCTCAAAGGCTTCATCAGATGTCTCCCCAAAGCTACCTGGTGCAATCTCAAAGTTTTGATCTTTGATCGCACTGATGACATCTTGTGGAGTTAAACTATATAAGGCAAGCTTATCAGGGTTTAACCATGTTCTCATAGAGTAGTCACGAGCACCAATACGGCTCACAGAAGCTACTCCTGGTACACGAAGTAATTCACGGTTAATATTAATCTGTGTATAAGCTTGTAAGAAAGTTTCGTCATATACTTCTTCTGGGTGATCACTGTAGAAGTTGATCGTCATAATGTTACCACTAAGACGAGGAGTCACAGATATACCGTTCTCATTCACTTCTGATGGTAGATCACCAGCAGCTTTACTTACTCTGTTCTGTACGTTTACCGCAGCTTGATCAGGGTCAGTACCTGCTTTAAAGAATACGTTGATTGTTCCTGATCCACTGTTACTCGCTTTAGAGCTAATGTAGGTCATATTGTCTACCCCGTTAATAGATTCTTCTATCGGAAGTAAAACACTCTGAGCAACAGTCTCTGCATTGGCACCAGGGTAAGAAGTTGATACACTTACACTAGGAGGTGCAATCTCTGGGAACCTTGTAATTGGCAGTAAGGTAAGCCCTACTAGTCCTAGTAACACAAACATAATTGAGATTACAGTGGCTAATATGGGGCGTTCTATAATGGCTTTTAACATATTAAATTGTTTTGTAAGGCGAGTACAAATACTCTAAATTCTGTTTTTGTCTTTTGAATAGTACTTTGTCTAGTTTAAAGGTTTTACATACATCCCTTCAGTAAGTTTATCAAAACCTGTTTTGATAATTCTATCTCCGATTTGTAATCCTTCAGATACGATAAAGTTATTTCCTGACACTCCATTTAATTCGATAGACTGTAATTTTACTTTGTCTTCTTTATCTAAGATATAAACAAAAGTCTTGTCTTGTATAGAAGTAGTTACTTCTTGTGGAATAAGAATAACACGAGGATTTGTTTCTTTTAGTTTGATCGTTCCTGTATTACCTGATCTCATCACGTCTTTAGAGTTTGGGAATGATGCTCTTAAAGAAATAGAACCTGTTGTTCTGTTTACTTGTCCATTGATCATATCTACTTTACCTTTCTCAGGGTATTCGTGTCCATCTGCTAAGATTAGAGAAACGTCTGGTAAGTAGTGCCCATTGCTGATACTAGCTGTATCTGTTTTCTTATTGTCTTTGCTGAAGTATAAGAAGTCAGACTCACTCATCCCGAAGTACACATATACCTCACTCACGTCTGATAGTACAGTTAGAGGTTCTTTATCTCCTTTAGATACTAAGTTACCAATACGCTTAGGCATACGTCCGATGTATCCACTTACAGGTGCTTTTATAATAGTGTAGTCAAGACTAATCTTAGCACTATTAACAGCAGCAGTAGCTTTAGCCAAAGAAGCTTTCGCGATATCGTAGTTAGACTTTGCTGTTTCTAATTGTACCTGAGCGATAACCTCATTATCGATAAGAGGCTTTAGGCGGTCTATTTCTAGTTTTGCGTTTTTAAGTTTTGCTTTCTCTACATTTTCAGTAGCGATCATATTGTTTAAAACTTCTTGGTAAGGTAGTGGGTCTATTTGGAATAAAGGTTGCCCTTCTTTTACGAAAGCACCTTCATCTACGAAAATCTTTTCAAGTATACCTTCTACTTGAGGTCTGATTTCTACGTTTACTTTTCCCTCTATATTTCCTATATAATCTTTGATTGTAATTGCAGTTGTTGTATCTACTTTTATGATAGGTAAGGCTAAAGCATTTTCTTTAGGATCTAGTGTTTTAGATGAACCTATATTGCAGCTGTTAATTCCTATCAATGTACCAAACATAATCAACGCTGAAAATGCTACTAAAACTGTTTTTCTACTTGTAATCATAATTCTTTAAATACTATTTGTTGTTGTAGGTGAGAGTCTATCTCCACAGTAACCTTACTCAATACTAATGCCAAAACGACTTTATTTGTAATCAAAAACTAATTTAATAAATATAAATGTTTGATTTGTAGGTTTTTGTATTTGTTTTGTGTTATTGAGTAATAGTCATTATTGTTTAAATTTAACTAATCTTATTTATAAAAGTTGTTGCTTTTTGTGGTATCGCTCCACATATTGGCAAAGATAATGTTTTTAGAATAGTAAGAAATGATTGAATTTATTAGGTAAATATTAATTAATACTCATAAATTATGTTAACAAAGGTGTTTGGGAGCGCTGTATTTGGGATTGAAGCTACAACTATCACAGTAGAGGTACACATAGATGGAGGAGTAGGATATCACTTAGTAGGGCTACCTGATAATGCGATAAAAGAGAGCAGCTATAGGATAGCCGCAGCATTGAAGAATAACAGTTATAAGTTTCCAGGGAGGAAGATAACAATCAACTTAGCACCTGCTAATTTGCGTAAGGAAGGTTCTGCTTATGACCTAGTGATTGCTATTGGTATTTTGGCAGCTTCTAACCAGATGTCATTACAAGAAGAGTTGTCGGATTATATTATTATGGGAGAGCTATCCTTAGATGGTACTGTACAGTGTATTAATGGAGCACTCCCTATCGCTATAAAGGCAAAAGAAGAAGGGTATAAAGGAATTATAATTCCAAAAGAGAATGAGAAGGAAGCCGCTATAGTAGAAGGATTAGAGGTATATGGTGTCAGTAATATAAAAGAAGTGATAGACTTCTTAGAGGGAAAGGGGGAGTTAGTACCAGTGGAGTTAGACTTCACTAAGATGTTTAGTGAAGAGTCTGAGCATCACCTAGAGATAGACTTTAAGGATGTGAAGGGACAAGAGAGTATCAAGAGAGCGATGGAGATAGCTGCAGCTGGTGGGCATAATATCATCTTAATAGGTCCTCCAGGTTCTGGAAAGACAATGCTCGCCAAAAGACTACCAAGTATACTGCCTCCGATGACACTAGAAGAAGCATTAGAGACAACTAAAATTCACAGTGTAGTAGGAAAGGCAAAAGACTGTGGGCTGATGAGGTCTAGGCCCTTTAGAAGTCCTCACCACACTGCGTCATCTGTTTCTCTAGTAGGAGGGGGAAGTTATCCACAACCTGGTGAGATATCTCTGGCGCATAATGGGGTACTGTTTTTAGATGAGTTGCCTGAGTTTAAAAGAGAGGTATTAGAAGTGATGAGACAACCACTAGAAGATAGGGAGGTGACTATCTCACGGGCAAAGTTTACAATAACGTATCCTTCCTCATTTATGCTAGTGGCAAGTATGAATCCGAGTCCGAGTGGCTATTTTAATGATCCTAGTGCACCTGTCAAGTCTACACCACTAGAGATGCAACGGTACTTAAGCAAGGTGTCTGGTCCTCTGCTAGACCGAATAGATATACATATAGAAGTAAATCCTGTACCTTTTGAAAAATTGTCAGATAAACAATTGTCAGAACCAAGCCAAGATATCAGAGAGCGAGTAGTAGTGGCAAGAGAAGTACAATCAGATAGATTTAAATCTCATAAAGGAGTTCATTATAATGCGCAGATGTCTACTGCTCTGCTAAGGAAGTACTGTGCCCTACAAGAAGATTCGCTAAACTTATTAAAAACCGCTATGGATAAGCTAAACTTATCAGCCAGAGCCTATGATAGGATATTAAAAGTATCTCGCACAATAGCTGATTTAGATGGTTCAGAAAATATAAAGCCCCAGCACATAGCTGAGGCAATACAATATCGTAGTCTAGATAGAGAGGGATGGCTAGGTTAGCGCTGTTTATTCTCTTCTAGATTATATCCTATGACTTGTTTATACAACACAAAGTATACTGCGAATAAATAAGGTAAGACAAATAAAATACCAATAACAAAGAATAGTAAACCACTAATCAAAAAGAAGTAGTTCAGTATTATCGTTAGGATGATAGGGATAGGTTGTTTATTCACAACCATGATACTATTCTTTATTGCTGCAATAGGCTTTAGGTGCCCAAATATAATTAAGGGAATAGTGAATATGGTCAAAGTACTAATGATCCAGTTAATAGCCATAGAAACCATTTCAAGGTTTTGTAACTTTAAAGGAATAG
Source organism: Myroides sp. ZB35 (assembly GCF_001865835.1). NCBI lineage: Bacteria > Pseudomonadati > Bacteroidota > Flavobacteriia > Flavobacteriales > Flavobacteriaceae > Myroides > Myroides sp. ZB35. The sequence goes on from NZ_CP017769.1 coordinate 2,391,394, forward strand.
TAATCGCCATAAAGACAAGTGATATCAATAAATGAGATATAAAGATATAAAGCCCTTTTATATTAAAGAAGTACTTAAATGCATTAAAGAAAGAAGGAACTTCATTTAAGTGTACTTGTGCATTTAATTTATAAAAACCACCTATAAGTATGCTTCCTAGAGCGCTAAATATAGCAAATGATACAAGATAATAATAGAAAAAAGGAGGTTCTGTTAGCTGTCTAGTCATTTCCTGAATTTGTTCTTGTAGAACATCTTGATTAGGATCTAAGGTGACGAATTGACTTAATATCAGAGAACCTAGTAGTGTCGCAGCAAAAAAGGTAAGTAATAAAGTTGTAATTACTAGTAAGAAGGTCTTTCTGTAGTAATTAAACGCTTCACTCATTACCTGAAATGGAGCTAGTGCAAAACTATTCTGTTTAATATTGTCTAGTATATCTTTTAAGTTTGTCATAAGGTTAGGCTCTTAAGAAGAGTCTTTTTAATTGTCTATAAATATTAGTTTGTTTGTGGTAGGAAGATGTGAATCTATCGGATAAAGTCAAAAGTATTTCCTTGCTTGATATCCGCAGTCTCGAATCCTTTCATAAACCACTCTTTTCTTTGTTTCGAACTTCCATGCGTGAACGAGTCAGGATTTACTTGACCTGTTACTCTTTTTTGTATTGCGTCATCTCCTACAGCTTGTGCAGCACTTAAGGCAATATCAATATCTTTAGCGTCTAAGTACTTTTGATTATACTTAGCCCACACACCAGCATAGAAGTCTGCTTGAAGTTCTAAACCTACGGATAGTTTATTCGCTTCTTTCTTACTCATACTTTGTTGAGCTTGGTGTACTTTACTATTAGTACCTAATAGAGTCTGTACGTGGTGACCTACTTCATGGGCGATAACATAAGCGATAGCAAAGTTACCTCTCTCTGCTCCAAAACGAGTGTGTAGTTCTTCAAAGAATCTTAAGTCCATATACACTGTTTCGTCAGCAGGACAATAAAAAGGACCTACCTCAGCAGTAGCATTACCACATTGTGTATTCACTTTATCATCGAATAGCTCCATTTTAGGCTCGCGGTATTGCATTCCGTTTTCTTTGAATATCTTGTGCCATACATCTTCAGTGTCAGCAAACATCACAGCTACCATCTTACCCATTTCTACTTCTTCTTGAGAAAGGTTTCTAGTTTCTACTTGTTCTGTTTGTTGACCTTCACCCATTTGTTCTAATACAGGAGCTATTTGTTTACCTGTTTCTCCTCCAAATAGGTATAGCAACATCGCTATAATACCAATTAAACCACCTCCTATAGCTGTTTTCCCAGCTGAAGATTTACCTCTATTGTCAGTAACGTTTTTACTTTCTCGTCTACCTTCCCATTTCATAATGAAAAATTTTTATTGCAAAAATAGGAAAAATAGAGGAGTATAGGTCAATATGTGAGAATATTGCTAGTAGAACGAATGTTTTAAAATAAAACATCCCTTTCTAAAATAACTAGAAAGGGATGATCTTTATGAAGTATTCTTTACTTTTGTAAAATAAAGGTTATAGAAATTTGCGTCACTAAACAAAATTTATAATCTCACGTACCTAGTACTTTACAAAGTTAGAATAGAGTGAGACATAGGGTCATATTTATCATGGAACATAAAGCGGAGATTTTGTGAATGATGCTGTTTATCTATTCATTAAAAGTCACTCTTTGAATATCTGATGAAATACTTCTTTTTACATAGAAATATAATGTGCCTATACCTCCTTTTATCAAGTAAGTCAAAAGTAATAAAGTTAGATTTACACTTTACCAAGTTTAAAAAGAAACTTTAAACTAGTTAATAGGCATAGCAAATATAAAATTTTCTCCATTATTACCAACATCCGCAGGTATAGACTCACTTGTTTCATCAACTCCTGCAAACCATGTCCATAACGTAACCTCATCGGCAGTAACCTCTACTGGTATTACACCTGTTAACATAGAAAAACCTCCGTATGTAGCTATAGAAGGAGATAACCATCCCGAAATATAAATACTAGTACTTATAAATTTAAACCCTGTTTTCGTATTAGAAGTATTACTACTACTTAGAGTTATTCTCACCCATTTATTTTTAGTAGTTGATGCAGAAGTATTACTTCTTAACAGTTGCCCGATATTAATAATCCATTTTCCTCGTGTTAAATTAATAGAAGCACCTAATAACACATGTGAAGCAACTGATTTTGTTGTAGTATTAGGTTCTCCTAATATTGTAGGTCTTATAGATGCAGGAGATTGCCACGTTCCTACACCATTTTCATTACTCATTAAAACCTTTGATTCACCTTGTGTACCATCAGCTATTCTAATAGCACCTCTTGTGTCACTCAAAATATCCAATTTAAAATTTGGATTAATAGTTCCTACCCCTATTTTTCCTTCTTCATCTAAAACTACATCATTTTTTATTTGTTCAGCATTCGGTTTTTCAAATAAAGGGTTGTCTTTTTTTCCATCAATGTGTAATGGTTGTAATGGTAATGAAGTATTTACTCCTAGTTGGGAATAAGCGACTTTAAATACAAACATACATAGGATAAAACATATTTTCTTCATGATTTTTTTAAAAATAAATATATAGCTAAAGATGTTAATTTTTATATATTTTGTATAAAAATTAACAAAAAACAATTACTGCTGAATATTTTTTTCTTTATTAGCTACTTTAACTATACTAAATTGTTTTTAGTGAGTAGATTTAGTTTTAATCATCTTTAAAAAGGTGTTATGGAAAATAGTTTATTTAAATAATAGCGAATACCTGCCCTAATAAACGAAATGGGCAAGATAATGAAGATGATTATTTTGATGAAAAATCATAAAAAAAAGATATGTTATTGAAAGAACCAAGGCTTGGTTAGATAGCTTTCGCTCTTTACTAAATAGATTTGATACCACACTTTCTAGCTGGATGGCATGGAACTTTATAACTTTTATTGTTATAGAACTAAAAATACTTCAGCAAAATAAAAAGTTGAGATGACTTCTAATTATCTTTTATCTTATTAGAATGTATAAGCTAAACTAAGTTTGAATGACAGTGGTGTAGTAGCTCTCCATCCATAGTGTGTGTATCCCCACGCACCAGGGAAGTGACCTACATAATTATATCTATCTGTGATATTATTAACAATTACGTTGAATGCATAGTTGTTCTTTTTATACGATACTCCTCCATCAAGGGTGAAGTAGTCGTCTGGTAAGAACTTTTTAGCTTGTACAGGAGCTTGTGAGCGATCTTTTTGGTATTGGTATCCAAGAGAAAACCCTAAACCTTCGAATGTACCTGATTGAACTCTATAAGTAAGCCATGCATTAGTACTGTGCTTAGCAGTTCCTGGTAATAGTTGTCCTTTCTTAGCTGGATTATTATCTTCAGTTATCTTAGCATCAGTATACGCATAGTTCATTGTCAAGGTCAAACCATCTGTAATTTGTCCATTTAAGTCAAATTCTACTCCTTTAGACGTAGCCTTCCCACTCTGTACCATAATTTGGTTATTAGCAGAGGCATCACGTGGGGTAAGGATATTTGTTTTATCTACTTGGTAGAAAGCTAATGAAGTGAATAGTTTTTTCTCAAACCATGTCTTCTTTAATCCAAATTCTTTATTGGTTCCTTTAGAAGGATCAGCTGTTTTGTTGTTTTCTAATTGACCAACTTGTTCTTGGAAGCTCTGATCATATAAGGCATAAGCTGAGAATGATGGAGAGATATTATACGTGATACTAAAACGAGGAGTATACGCTTGATTCTTTACAACATCTCCTTTAGAAGCACTCGTTGTTTTCTCTGTTGAGGTGTAGCGTACCCCAAGCCCTAATCTAAGTTTCTCATCTAATAGAAGAAATTCGTCTTGTACATATAGAGAGATATAGCTATATTCTTGAATATTACCTGCTGCTCGTTCTCTTAGTGAACGTGAACGGTCATAAGTAGGGATATCTTTTTTAGTAAGCTTACCATACACAGGGTTATATATATTAAACGATGGACCTACTGGAATAGCATTTCCTTTAGTATCAGAAATAACAGACCAATCAGCCATGTGTTCTTTTTGCCCCATATCTAGCCCAAATAACACATTGTTTTTAATCTGATCTGTGATCTTAAATTTGCCATTCATATAGACTTGCCCAACTTTAGCTGAGTTATACGCATCATTTACAGAAAGTGCTCTTTGTACATTGCCTTTATCGTCTATAGAGTTATAGATAGAGTACAGACTTTCTCCTTCCATAGTAGCTTCTACATAACCCAGTTTAGCAGTAAGATTCCAATCAGCACTTAATCTGTGATTAAGGTTAATAAACACATTGTGTTCTTTAATCATGGTAGGATCTATGATAGGGTCAGTGAATGTAAATTTACGAGGTAGTTCTTTAAACTCCTTTTTAGAATAGGCATATTTAGAGAACCCACCTTCGAACTCATTAGAGTTGAATATATACTCAAAGGTAATATTCGTATCATCACTAATATTGTACTTTAAAGAAGGTGCTAATGATAAGTAATTGTTTTTGTTGTACAATTGGAAAGAACTAGCTTTTGTAGCCATCCCATTGATACGGAATAACAGTCTCTCATCCTTTGTTAGCTTAGTATCTACATCTACCTCTGCACGATATAGATTATAGCTACCTAGTATAGTCTTAACCGTAGTTTTGTTACTACCTGTTGGTTTTTTGGTTACGATATTATAGAAACCACCTGGTTGTGTGTTTCCCATCATAAAACCTGCTGGTCCTTTTACAAACTCTACACGTTCTATAAAGGTATTGTCTTCTCTGATAGGGCCAAAGCTTCCTGAGATATCCATACCATTTCTTAGATTACTAGCGCCATAACCACGTACATATATACCTGCACTAGCTTGCTCTTGATGTAATACAGATCTTACACCGCTCACATTCTGAGCAATAGCATCACTCATCGTCATACTAATCTGATCATCCATTAACCCTTTATCTATCACTTGGATGTTTTGTGGTACATCTAATAGGTTAGCTGCTGTTCGCAAAGAAGAAGAAGAACGAATGTTTTTATTTGTATTAATGACTACTGCATCTAAGGTTTCATTGTTGTCATCAAATAGCATGAAATCTTTTATGACAGTTTGATTTGCAGGTATAACGATACTGTCTTTTGTAATGCTATTTTTATACTGAAGAGTAATAAGGTATTTACCTGATTCGATATTTTCTAGTAAGTAGTATCCGTTATTATCTGAAACAGTTTTAAATAAGTTGTTATTTAAAGTAATTGTAGTTCCTACCAATTTTTCTTGAGTATGGCTCACAACAGTTCCTTTGATATTCCCCTTTTCTTGGGCATAGGTACTTATATTGATCAAAAGTAGACCAGTAAGTATGAATTTATGACTTGTGTTGATTAAAAAGAATCTTTTCATCTGATACTTAATTTAGATTGAATAAATTTGAATGCGGAAACAAAAGTATATTCTATATCATGGAATGACTTAGCCAAAAGGGAATAAAAATTAGCAGTTTAGTAATCAATAGGTGGTTTTATGAGTAAAGGTGATCAAATCGTTGAGTTTTTTGAGTTAGAGAATATGGTAACTAATGAGATGTATCAGAGTAAAAAGGAATTAGTAAATGATTCTGGGAGTTTCGTGACTTATCATATCTTTGATTCTGCTGATATTATTATTAGACAGTATTATCTGAAGTATACACAAGATTATGCCCTGCACTATGTTTTTGAAGAAATAGAGTATGTAGAGCTAAGTTTCTTTTTTGGGAAGCATATCGTCAGAGATGTCATTAATGGGACACCTAATAAGTACTTGCCTTTTTACTGCTATTTGACTTATCTGAGTACAGGATCTGTAGCAGATGTCATATTCGAAAAAGATGCTGTATATGAGCATTTAGATATCTACTTACCTTTAGAGTTCTTTAATGAATGGGGACAACAAGATGAGGCTATAGCGAAGTTTACTACTGCGATAAAGAATGACCAGACCTCTAGGTTAATTAAGGATATAAAACTGACGCAAGAGCTTTTAGTACTGTTAAATGAAATTAAAACATGTAGTTATAAAGGAATAGCTAAAGATATGTATGTCAAAGGGAAGGTACTAGAGGTAATATCTGTATTGTTACATGAGAAAGAGGTTGGGGTAGAGGAGTGCTCTAAGTTACAGCTTGGGGTAAAGCTGACACCAGAAGATGAACTAATACTATCTAATATAAAAGAATTTATAGACCTTAATTACCGAGAGTTTTATACTACAGAAGAACTGTCTAAACTGTTTTTTATCAATGAGTATAAACTAAAGAGAGGCTTTAAGCATCTGTATAATCTAGGACTATTCGAATATGCTCAACATAGACGTATGAATATCGCTATACAGAAGTTAGAAGAAGCTCATCATACCATTGCAGAGATAGCTTTTGACTTAGGATATTCTTCTTCTGTTGCCTTTTCTAAAGCGTTTAAGAAACACTTCGGATACCCTCCTAAACGATTTCACCTGACTTAGTAAGATTTAAATAAAAAAGACGGAATACTTTAGATAAAGTATTCCGTCTTTTTATATTATAAACGAAACTGTGGATTATGCCATAGTAGTGAAAACGTTTTGTACGTCGTCATCTTCTTCGATTTTTTCTAATAATTTTTCTACGTCAGCTATTTCTTCTTCAGAAAGCTCTTTCGTTACTTGTGGTATTCTATCGAATCCAGAAGACAAGATCTCAATTCCTCTACCTTCTAATTCTTTTTGGATAGATCCGAAGCTTTCAAAAGGAGCATAAATCATTACACCATCTTCATCTTCAAAGATTTCATCGATACCAAAATCAATTAATTCTAATTCGAACTCTTCTAGATCTCTACCTTCTTCAGCAGGGATTCTGAAGTTACATGTATGGTCAAACATAAACTCAACAGACCCTTGTGTACCTAAAGTACCGTTGCATTTATTGAAGTAACTTCTAATGTTGGCAACAGTTCTATTGTTATTATCTGTAGCACATTCGATTAAGAAAGCGATACCATGAGGTCCGTATCCTTCGAATATTACTTCTTTATAGTTTTCAGTATCTTTATCAGTAGCACGTTTAATGGCACGCTCTACGTTATCTTTAGGCATATTCGCTGCCTTAGCATTTTGTATTACGGCACGAAGGCGAGCATTAGCCTCGGGATTAGGTCCACCTTCTTTTACAGCCATTACGATATCCTTACCAATTCTTGTAAACGTTTTTGCCATAGCAGACCAACGTTTTAGCTTACGTCCTTTTCTAAATTCAAACGCTCTTCCCATAATAATTTGTTACTTAATTTTATAATCGCAAAAATAACTCATTATTCAAATATATCATAAAAAAAAAGGAAGCTTATTTTTAAGCTTCCTATTCTTTTGCCTTATTTTTTATAAAAAGGTGTTTTTACCACTTTTGCTTCAACATCATTCTTACGAATACGGATGAATATCTGGCTTCCTTCAGCAGCTAGTGCTACAGGTACATATCCCATACCGATTCCTTTACCTAATGAAGGAGATTGAGTACCAGAAGTCACTTTTCCGATTACGTTACCTTCAGCATCTACGATTTCGTAGTCATGTCTAGGAATACCTTTACCTACTAGTTCGAAACCAATCAATCTATTTTTGATACCTGCTTCTTTTTCAGCTTTTAAATTATCAGAGTTGATGAAGTCTTTTGTGAACTTCGTTACCCATCCTAATCCTGCTTCTAATGGAGAGATCTCATCGTTTAGCTCATTTCCATATAGGCAATATCCCATCTCTAGGCGTAATGTATCACGCGCAGCTAATCCGATAGGTTTGATCCCCCAGTTAGCACCAGCTTCAAATACTTTATTCCAAAGAGCTTCTACATCTTCATTTTTTACATATACTTCAAAACCACCTGAACCTGTGTATCCAGTAGCAGAGATCACTACATCTTTTACTCCTGCGAAAGTATCAATCACAAAGTTGTAGAATTTGATATCCGCTAAGTTAACGTCAGTTAAGCTTTGCATAGACTCAATAGCCTTAGGTCCTTGTATCGCTAAGATAGAGTAGCCATCAGATAGATTCTCTAAGGTAGCATTCATATCATTATGAGAACTTACCCAGTTCCAATCTTTTTCAATATTTGACGCATTTACTACCATCAAATATTCATTTTCATTCACTCTATAAGTAATAATATCGTCTATAACTCCTCCAGTAGTATTAGGGAAGTAGCAGTACTGAGCTTTACCATCTACTAATACAGAAGCATCATTAGAAGTAACTTTTTGGATTAATGCCAAAGCATTTGGTCCAGAAATTTTGAAGATTCCCATATGAGATACGTCAAAAACACCAACACCGTTTCTAACTGTTTCGTGTTCAATGTTTACTCCTTCATATTGTACAGGCATATTAAATCCTGCAAATGGAACCATCTTCGCTCCTAAAGCTTCATGGATATGGTTTAAAGTTACTTGTTTCATTGTGTTGTTAATGATTTAATTATAATTAGGTGCTAAAGTAAGTTTTTTTTACCTCAAATAAAAGTGCTTTTGTATGGAGATTGTTGTGTTAGTATGAATTAATTATATTATTGATATTAACTACTTTGTTTTATTATAGATAATTCTTTGTTATTGATTTTTAAATGATTATAGTTTTTATTATCTTAGAGTAATCTAATTTATAAAGAATTAAAGTATGGAAAGGGCAATTAAAATATTAATAGCACTTTTATTGATCTTAAGTGCATTTACTTCTTCATCAGATTTTGATCTTTTAGTGGGATTTATCGTTATGGTTGGTTTAGGAATATTAGCCTATAACTCTCATATCAATAAGAAAGTTATCGAAATGGCAATGTATATTCTTATTATTGGAATATTCCAGCCCTTTTATGCTATCCCTATAGAGCATATATGGTGGGTTATAATAGAATTAGTAGTAGCAGCATATTTAGTTCTATCTGCTATATTTGTTAAGTCTAAAGCAGTAGCGCAAGATTAGTCTTATCCCTTTTTTGAAGATGAGCTAAAACAAAAAGCTTATCACAACACCAGTTGTGATAAGCTTTTTGTTTTTAAGAGCCCTGTTTTGGCTGTAGAAATGAACGGCATGTACTAAAAGTAATGTCAATTTAAATTTTAATGAATAAAATTATGTTTTATTGAAAAAGATATATGTAGTTGATTATAAGAGTTTTTAAATGTTATTTTATTGATTGATTTTCTGTTTTTATATTAATTTATTACGTCTAGTTCTTTTAAATGTTAATATTTGCTTTTTTTTTGTATATTAGCACTGTTAAACTTTGAAGATATTTAAGAACATCTAATTACTTTAATAAAAAACAGAGTGGGGACTTGTTTTTTTTTATATAGATGATTCTGATTAGGCCATTCTTTGGGATGGCCTTTTTTTTAGGTTTAATAAGCTAAAAATTGGTATTTGTGTTTGCAATTTTAGTTTTTAAGGTGAGTAAAAAGCCTGGGTAGATCACCCTGGCTTTTTTGTTTCTATACCTGTTGTCTTAAATTAAAAACATAAAAAAAAACCAGAGCTATGGTGATCGCTCTGGTTAAAAAAATGAAAGGTATTATAAAAAAAATGATGATTAAAGTTTAAGATTCTTTAGTCGTAACGAGTTTGTAATAACTGATACAGAACTAAAGCTCATCGCTACAGCTGCAATCATAGGTGATAATACTATTCCGAAGATCGGATATAGCACACCTGCAGCGATAGGAATACCTACACTATTATAAACGAAGGCAAAGAATAGGTTCTGTTTAATATTCTTCATTACTCCATGACTTAGGCTAATAGCCTTCGGTATACCTGCCAAATCTCCTTGTAGTAAGGTTACTTCTGCACTTTCGATAGCGACATCAGTTCCAGTACCCATAGAGATACCTACATTAGCTTGGGCTAGAGCAGGAGCATCATTAATACCATCACCTGCCATGGCTACTATCTTTCCTTGTTCTTGTAGTTTCTTTATTTCGTTTAACTTATCTTCTGGCATAGCCTCAGCTAAGAAGTGTTTAATATTTAATTCTGTAGCCACAGCCTGCGCTGTTTTAGGGTTATCCCCAGTGATCATAATCACTTCGATTCCTTTATTTTGAAGATCTTTTACAGCTTGTTTACTCGATTCTTTTATTTTATCGAATAATACAGCATATCCTATGACTGTATTGTTATCAGCTATATAAGATACAGTTTTTCCTTGGCTTTGTTCTTTTTCTACTTGTTGTAGTAAGCTATCAGTTAGTGATGCTTGTACTACATCCATAAGTGCTTTATTCCCTAGAGAAATACGTTTTTTATCTACTAGACCTTGTATTCCTTTTCCTGTGATATTGTTAAACATCTTTACAGGGGTTAGGCTTAGACCGTCTTCTTTCGCTTTTTTAGTAAAAGAAGTCGCTAATGCGTGCTCACTATTTTGGTTAAGCGAGGCAGTTAGCACTAGTAAATCTTCTGCTGTGTAGTCTGGAGATATACTCACGATTTTCTCTACAGATGGCTTACCTTCTGTCAGTGTACCCGTCTTATCTGTGATTAATACATTTACTTTATTGGCTGTTTCTAGTGCTTCAGCATTTTTAATCAAGATACCATTCTGTGCCCCTTTACCTATTCCTACCATGATAGACATCGGAGTCGCTAGTCCTAAGGCACAAGGACACGCAATGATTAATACTGCTAATGCATTAACGAATGCATAAGCTAATCTTGGTTCAGGCCCTAATGTCTTCCATAGAATAAAAGTAGCTATGGCGATAATCACTACGATAGGTACGAAGTACTTCGCTACTTGATCTGCTAGTTTTTGGATAGGCGCTCTAGATCTACTGGCATTATTCACCATCTCAATGATTTGAGAAAGCAATGTTTCGTCACCTACCTTCTCTGCTATCATGATGAACGAACTATTTCCATTAATGGTACCTGATACTACTTTATCACCTTTTACTTTGTGTACTGGGATAGGTTCTCCAGTGATCATAGATTCATCTATACTCGATTCTCCTTCTATGATTTCGCCATCTACAGGTATCTTCTCTCCTGGTTTTACACGCAGGTGATTTCCTTTGACAATTTTGTCTATTTGTATTATTTCTTCTCCATTTTCAGTAACCAAAGTTGCTTCTGTAGGAGATAGTTTTAGTAATTCTTTTATAGCGGTATTGGTACGACTATGCGCTTTTGCTTCCATTACTTGTCCTACTAATACCAGTGTAAGAATCACGGCTACAGATTCAAAGTAAAGGTGAATACCATGCTCTCCTTTAAAATCATCAGGGAAAAGATCAGGGAAAAATAAGGCTACAACACTAAAGATTAACCCAGCAGCAGATCCTAAACCGATTAAACTAAACATATTCAGATTCCATGTCTTAAATGAAGTCCATGCTCTACTAAAGAACATCCAACATACATAGACTACAGGAATAGTGAATAATAACTGTATATAGTTATTCCATTCATGTGGTACAACTTTTCCGATAGGATCCCCAGGTATCATAGACCCCATGGCTAGTATAAATACTGGAATAGTGAAGGCTACCGAGATACGCAGTTTCTTCAGCATATCTGTATATGTAGTATCTTCTTGTTCTACTAGTATGGTCTTAGGCACTAAGTTCATCCCACATTTAGGACAATTCCCCGGTTTGTCATAGGTCTTGTCTCCCTCACATAGCATCGGACAGTAGTAGACTGTCTTCTCTACTTTAGGTGCAGGGATTTGTTCTAAGTTCATCCCACATACAGGACAGCCTACATTGGTATCATATACTTTATCCCCCTCGCATAGCATCGGACAGAAGTATTTACCCGCTTTATCTTCCATTCCCTTAGGAAGTTCTTGTTGGTACATATCTTCTTCTGATACTTCTACAGCTGGTAGAATCTCTTGCGTACCATCTTCATGAGTTACTATTTCTTGTAGTATATAGTTTCCTTTTTTAAGTAATTCTTTCTGAAGTGTTAAGGTATCTATATCATGATGAGACTCTATATTGGCTTGCTCTTGTTCTAAAGAAACTTCGGCCGTTACACCGTGTATTTCATTTAGGGTATCTTCTATCTTGGTTCTACAGCCATTACAGCTCATACCACTTACTTTATATTCTTTTTTCATTTGTACAATAATTCTTTTTGTGCAGATACAAAGTACGAATAAAAAGACAGATATAGTGTTATACAATTTTGAAGAAGGGTTATACAGTTTTGTATTAATGTAGAGTGAATTTGTTTTTATTGATTAGTTTATGTGGGTTTGTTATCGTTTTTTTAGAGTAATTTCTGCTATATGTTGCAATGACCGAATCTTTATGGGGTTATGATAGCATAGTGGTCGCATAGTTTTAGCCCTTTTTTATGCGACCATTATGCCATCACTATGCGATCACTATGCGACCACTGCTGTAAAAACGGTTTCGTCCTAATATAGCTGTACAGTTATTGTTTATAATCCTGCTTTTAACTGTACACTTGTTTTTAGTGATTATCAGATTGTTTTGCGGGTTTAGTATTTATTATAACAAGAAGAAATAAGAGAACGTGGTTATTTTTTGTACTTTAGATTTTCAATATAAGATAGAATGATAAGACTTAGTTTAGGATTGTTTATAGTAGGGATAACCCTGATGGGATGTAAGGAGAATAGACAACAAGAAGTCAGTAATACAACTGCAGAGTCTCAAGAGAAAGTGGTTGTAAATAAGAAGAAGTTTATAGAAGGGGCTCTAGTGTATAAGATGTCATTAAGTGATTCTCTTCTCAATCAGTTTATCGTACACATTAGTCATGATCCATTGTACAGTAAAGAATTAGCTAATAAGTACCTAGCTGAGCTATCTGTAGAAGATAGAGATAGAGTGAAGCAGTTTCTGACAGAGAATCCTCAGATATTAAAAGAATACGGTAGATTGCCTTTTATAAAGAATAATGTATATGTAGCAGGGTATGAAGTCGTGTATAAGGCAGAAGGAGCTACTTATCTTCTAGAGAATAAGTGGAATGATATACTAGATGAAGGATTTGTATATGCGACCTCGACGATAGTTCCTAATACAGCATTAAACTTCTCTTACCAAAAAGACTTTTTAGAAAAAGAACACTGGCATACTCATATTACCTTAGATGATTATACTCGTGTGACGTCTGATGAGGTAAGTATGGTAGCAGGGTATGAAGTAGAGAAAATAATCTATACTCTAAAGAAAAATAGCAAAAAGAACAATTTGCCTAAATCTCTAATAGTTTATACCAGTATACTCTTTAATCCTGTTATCAATAAAGTACAGCCTTATTGTCTAAATGAAGAAGGAGGAATCCTAAAATTAGAAGTAGAGATGCCTAGTGTACCTCAAAGTATGAATATGGTGTATGAAGCTGAAATGATCGTAGGGAGAAAGCTGTTAGAACAAGAGACAGCCATAGTAGCTACTAAAGCATTCTATGGGACTAAAACAAATGATGACTTAGCTAAGTTAAAAGAAAGATTATCTAAGATTTTTGTGGTACCGAGTATATAGAATAAGAGATGAAACAAACAATAAGTATATATGAAACCAATTATCCAACCAGTTGAACTATTGTCTTTAAGAGAACAAGGAAGTAGTTATATATTAATAGATGCTACGAATAGTAAGGTGGCTAGAGCTGAGTATGAGAAAGAACACTTAGACGGAGCTTTATTTGTAGATGGAAATACACAGCTAGCCCATATAGGAGAAGATGCGTCAAAAGGAGGGAGACATCCATTGCCTTCTGTAGCACAATTTGCTCACAGCTTGAAGTCTTTAGGTATTACTCCAGATAGTCATGTGATTATTTATGACACAGTATTCGGAGGTAATTCTGCTGCTCGATTTTGGTGGATGCTGACAGCTGTAGGTCATCAGAAAGTACAAGTGCTAAGTGGTGGAATGAGTGCTGCGCAGCATGTAGGTTTTCCAAGCAATAATAATGTGGTCAAAGCAAGTGAAGTAGGAGTGTACCCTGTAACGGAGTGGCAACTACCACTAGCTGATATTCATGAAATAGAGACGAATGTAGGGCGAGAGGATTATGTAGTGATCGATGTACGTGAGGCAAATCGATATAAAGGGATAACAGAACCTATTGACACAGTGGCAGGGCATATACCAGGAGCTATCAATGTTCCGTTTATGTCTAATCTAGATGAGAAGGGGATGTTCTTGACAGAAGAACAGTTAAGAGAGAAGTACACTGCTATTCTACAAGATTATCCGTTAGAGAATAGAGCAGTACACTGTGGCTCTGGTATTACAGCATGTCACACTCTATTAGCCATCACAGCAGCTGGTATCCCGACGCCTAAGCTATATGTGGGCTCGTGGAGTGAATGGTCTAGAAGTAATAAACCTATTGCAACAGAAGCGTAAATAGTATAAACACTAAGAGCTAACTTTATAAAGTTAGCTCTTAGTGTTTTATTGTGCAGTATAGAATAGTTGTGCTCCTGGCCCTAGAGGTAATTCTAGAAGTAACCAAATCACAAATATAATAGACCAACCGATAAAGAATACAATAGTATAAGGAAGCATCGTAGAGACGATAGTTCCTATACCTGCTTTTTTGTCATAACGCTGCATAAAGGCAACAATTAAGGCAAAATAACTCATCATCGGAGAGATAATATTAGTAACGCTATCTCCTATACGGTAAGCCACTTGGACTAGTTCTGGAGAATACCCTAATAACATGAACATAGGGATAAATACAGGTGCCATAATAGCCCATTTAGCAGAGGCACTTCCCATAATTAGGTTAATTAAGGCCGAGACTACAATAAACATCAGCATCAATGGAATAGCTCCTAAACCTGATTTTTGTAGTGTTTCTGCACCCTCTATTGCGAAGATTAACCCTAGATTAGTCCAATTAAAATAAGCAACGAACTGAGCAGCAAAGAACACTAAAACAATATAAGACCCCAAAGTTTCCATCGCTTTTGACATTCCTTTCATTACATCTGTATCGTTTTTGATGGTTTTAGCTCCGATACCATAAGCGATACCTGCTAGGGCAGCTCCAATAAATAATAAAGCAACAATACCTGACATAAAAGGAGACTTCAAAATCCCACCATCAGTACCTCTTAAATAACCGTTCTCTGGGATCAGACCTCCTAGTATAAATGCAGTGAATAAAAGACCTGCTATAGAGGCATAGATTAGGCCTTTCTTTTCTTCTTTTGTTAAAGGATCTATAGAAATTGCTTTTTCATCTCCTGTGTATTCTCCTAATCTAGGTACGACTATGCGCTCTGTAACCCATGTACCAAGAATAGCAATAATGAAGGTAGATACAAATAAAAAGTAATAGTTCGCAGCGGGGTTAACTACATAAGCAGGGTCTATAATTCTAGCTGCTTCTTCTGATAATCCTGCTAATAGCGGATCTATAGTTCCCAATAATAAGTTAGCACTATATCCTCCTGATACTCCTGCGAAGGCAGCTGCTAGTCCTGCTATAGGATGTCTACCTGCTGCTAAGAATATGATAGCAGCTAAGGGTACTAATAAAACATAACCTACTTCACTAGCCGTATTAGAAAGTATGCCTGCAAATACGATAACGAATGTCAGTAGCTTCTTAGGAGAGGATAGTACAATCTTTTTTAAGATAGTTCCTATTAATCCAGAACCTTCTGCAATACCAATACCTAGTAAAGAGACTAGTACCGTACCTAAAGGAGCAAAGTTAGTAAAGTTAGTAACCATTTTAGAAAGAATCATGTGTAATCCTTCTGCACTTACTAGGTTGAATGACTTTATCTCTTCTTTAGTACCTGGATGGAGTACGGAGAGATCGAAAAAACTGGCTATCCATGAGGCTATAATAACTAATACAGCAAAACTAGCAAACAGAGTTGCTGGATGAGGTAACATATTACCAATCTTTTCAACACTAGATAAAAACTTATCTACTAAACTTTTTTTAGGCTTATCATTCATTTATCAAAAAATTATGTAAAAAGTGAAGATAATATTTTTTACTTATCTATGAAATGGGATTCGTTTTTTTACAATATTTTATATTGATGATATATGCTTAGCGTTTTTATAACTTTAGGTCATAGATGGATACGCCTTTTTCATTACATGATAAGAACTGCTGAGAGGTAGTGTTATATATATAAGTACGAATGGTATGATCCTGATGAAGTACTTCTCCATTCTTAGATACGATATATACCCCTTCATCTGAGTTAACTAATACGAAAGCATCGAGTATAGCGTCAAAGTACATAGCGTTGTATTGGATAGCTTTATCTTGTAGTTGTATTTTATCTAATAAGGTAGCTTTGTTTTCTTCTAATAGGTATAGGTGTATTTCATCTAAGGTGTCCTCTGTTGCTTCTTCCTCTTCTTCTGTATAAGGGCTGTGTTCTACGGCAAGAATATTATTGCTTACCCAGCATATTTGTCTTGATTCATGTTCTCCTCCATGAACGATGATATCTTGTATTCTAGGGTTGGTGATAAAATTACAGACATCATAAGCATTGATACAATCAAAAGAACCCCATACCCATCCTACACTTGCGAAGTATTGATGATTAGGAGATAATAGTAACTTACCATAGAAATAATCATAGGTACTCGGCCAAGCTAGCTTATTGTGTTCTTTATGAGTTTTATAAAACTCGATATGCTTCTCTTCTGCAGCGTCTTCTATTAAAGATTTAGCAGCAGTTAGTACTTGACGAGTATCTAAATTCATGATTTGTACATGGTTCCAATCATCCGCATAGATGATATGAGGTATTTCATTGGCATCTTTATACAGTGCGATAGGGTACTTCGTAATATTAGCGTAATAATCCCCTCTCCATAGATGTAGTCGGTATTCTTGTTTAGGATTAATGATATAACCATGACGTTTAAAGTCGTTTACGATAACGATAATATCATCTAAAGTATAGATAGAAATAGGAGCAGTGAGGTCAAACCCGTCATCAGTATACCCCATACTATCTTGTAAAGTAGATACTAGGGTAGTTTTGTCTGTCTGAAAGTTATGTCTTGTTACATCTCCATTGCTCAGTACCATCACTATTTCGTCAGTATTAGATAGTGTAGAAGCGAGTATGGTGTCATCAGTCCGTTGTGTATAGCTATATTTCTTTTCTATTTGCATACTTTATAATTTATAGCGAAGATACGAAGTTGACCAATAGGAGATTATAGAAATACAAAAAGCTATTCAGAAATGAATAGCTTTTTGTATTATTTTGGTTCTATATTATTCCATATTACTTCATCAGGAGTAGGAGCTACTATGGTAAGTGTCTCTTTAGTCACTGGGTGAATAAAGGTAAGCTTACGAGCATGTAAGTGAATACCTCCATCAGGATTACTTCTGTCTGCTCCATATTTTAGATCTCCTTTAATAGGGCAACCTATAGCTGATAGCTGGCATCTTATCTGATGGTGACGTCCTGTGTATAGATCTATCTCTAGAGTAGAATAGGTCTTTAGTTGGTGAAACATTCTATAGGTTAGCTTTGCCTTTTTACTATTAGGGACTTCTTTATTATGTGCTTTAGAAGTATTGTTCTTAGGGTTTCTAACTAGGAAGTGCTCTAATGTGTCCTCTACTTTAGGGGGAGCATCTTTTACTACTGCCCAATACGTTTTTTGTGTTTCTCTGTTCTTGAATGATTCGTTTAAGCGACTCAGTGCTTTAGATGTTTTTGCAAATACTACTAATCCAGAAGTAGGACGGTCTAAGCGATGTACTACGCCTAGATAAACTTCTCCAGGTTTATTGTACTTCTTTTTTAAGTATAATTTTACTATTTCGCTTAGTGGCATATCACCTGTTTGGTCACCTTGTACGATATCGCCTACGCGTTTATTAATGACGATGATATGATTATCTTCATGTAATACTTGTAGGTTTTCGGGTGTAGAAACAATCTTCATTTGTAATAATTTGAAACAAAAATATCCTTTTTATATGTAAAAAGGATATTCTTTGTATTTTAAATAAGTAAGCTTTCTTAATACTGTTCGTTTTCATTCGGAAAATCAACAGACTTAACATCTTCAACATATTGAGATACTGCATTTTTCATATCTTCAAAAATGTTCATATAACGACGTAAGAATTTAGGGCTAAATTCGTGAGTAAGTCCTATCATATCATGTACTACTAATACTTGCCCATCTACACCATTACCAGCACCGATACCGATAACAGGGATAGAAATACTCTCAGCAACTTTCTTTGCTAAAGCAGCAGGAATCTTTTCTAGTACAAGAGCAAAACACCCTATCTCTTCTAACATTTTAGCGTCTTTGATCAGCTGATTAGCTTCTTCTTCTTCTTTAGCTCTTACGGTATAAGTACCAAATTTATAGATAGACTGAGGAGTAAGTCCTAAGTGGCCCATCACAGGGATACCTGCATCTAAGATACGTTTAATACCGTCCTTAATCTCTTCTCCACCTTCCATCTTTACTGCATGAGCGCCACTTTCTTTCATGATACGAATAGCTGAACGCAATGCTTCTTTAGGATCAGATTGGTAAGAACCAAAAGGTAAGTCCACAACAATTAGCGCTCTGTCAGCTCCACGTACTACAGACTGTGCGTGATAGATCATCTGATCTAATGTAATCGGTAGAGTAGTCTCATGACCAGCCATTACATTACTAGCAGAATCTCCTACAAGCATTACGTCAACTCCACCTGCTTCTAATACTTTAGCCATAGAGTAGTCATAACATGTTAACATTGATATTTTCTCTCCGTTGGCTTTCATATCTATTAGCGACTTAGTTGTCACTTTTTTATAGTCTTTTTTTGCTACAGACATTTTTCTTGTTTTTTTGGGTTATTGTAAAATTGTTATTTCAGAATAAAAAGAAGAGAATTAGCAGAAGTAAATCAATTCTACTTTACTCAGCTTACCTTCTGCAAATGAAAATTGGTATACCATATCTCCAGCTGCTATCTGATACGCTTTTTCTAAAGGAAGAATTGTATTAATAAGGCCTTTTCCTATTTCTAAAAATTCTTTTTCTGTTGTATTTTCATTCACGATGCTGTTGTTGATCTTGAATCCAGCATCATTTTTTATTTCTATTATTCTTAACTTATATGTTTTATTGACATCATGTCCAATACATTCAGCTGTATGGAATATTATATTGCTCTCATAGTCTCCTAGAGCACAATCATCTAAGTTAGAATAACTCTCTTTTATCTTCCCTAGACTTTTCTCTAATGTGGCTAAGCTAAAACCTTTTCTTGGTTCTAACACATTATTTAACGTAAAACCGAATAGTTGTTGGTTTAGCATATTTTCTATTTTGTCAGCTATTTCTTCATTATTAGGAGACACTTTTAGAACTTCTGCTTGTAGTCTAGCGATGGTTGCTTTTTCTGGACGGTTATTTTTGTCCGCATATTCAGCAAAAACTCCTAGTGCTAGTGCTGTTTCATCTTGGCTACTATTCCAACCAAGCTCTACGATACGTTGGATAAATCTCTTTTGATCTTTTGGATCAGTAGCTTTTTTATAATTTGTTATTAGATTGTTTAGGTTAGGTCTTTTACCTAAATATTTCACTGGTACATAGCCTGTATTTCCTAAGTGAGATACTTTTACCCAAGCTTCTTTATCATAAGGGTAGTAATCTATGGCTAATGGTGTACCTGTGTACAGTGTCTCTAATACTTCTGCTTGATGATTAGGAGCTTTTCTTACCTTCAGTCCACCTACTGTTGTGAATAAGTGAGGACTTCCATAATAATCATCAAAGTCTATAATCGGATTAGGAGAGGCTTCTGATGTATCTTCTGCTGAGAGCGTTTTTTTTAGATTATTAATATCTAAAATATAAGTCTCTTCTGCATAAGCATTAGTTACCTTGAATACATCTTTGTTTATTTTTTCTATATTTTCTAAATAAGCACCACGTGTATAGACTCCTATCTGAGTAGTACCATTAGCATCGTTGTAAGCTACAGTGGGTGTAGATACATAGAGTTGACTCTGTCCTAAAGCATAGGCCGAGACTAGGAAACACAATATTCCAATCGTTTGTTTCATCTGTTTAACAGTCTGATAAGTTTACAGCTACAGCAAGACCACCTTCTGAAGTCTCTTTGTATTTATTATTCATGTCTTTTGCAGTTTCCCACATTGTATTGACTACTTTGTCTAAAGGAACTTTTGCATTCTTAGGGTCAGTATCTAAAGCAAGCTCTGCTGCATTAATAGCTTTAATAGCGCCCATCGTGTTTCTTTCTATGCAAGGTACTTGAACTAGACCTCCGATAGGGTCACATGTCAGTCCTAAGTGATGTTCCATAGCTATCTCAGCTGCTACAGTTACTTGTTCTGGAGTACCTCCCATTAGCTCACATAAGGCACCAGCAGCCATTGCACTAGAAACCCCAATCTCTGCTTGGCATCCTCCCATAGCAGCAGATATCGTAGCTCCCTTTTTAAAGATACTACCTATTTCGCCAGCTACCATTAAGAACTGTTTGATTTCTTTATCGCCTGCTTTATGGTTCTCTATAACTAGATAATACATTAATACCGCTGGTATAACTCCTGCACTACCATTAGTAGGGGCAGTCACTACACGCCCAAGAGAAGCATTCACTTCATTAACAGCTAAGGCAAAACAACTTACCCATTTCAATATCTGTCTAAAGTAAACCTTTGTCTTACGAATAGTCTGTAACCATTCTTGAGGTGTGTTATAAGGGAGGTCTCCTTTCAGTTTAGAATGAGTGTCATAAGCACGTCTACGTACGTTAAGGCCTCCTGGTAATATACCTTCTGTATGACATCCGATATACATACACTCTAGCATGGTATTCCACACGCGTAATAACTCATTATGTATCTCTTCTTCTGAACGTATAGACTTTTCATTTTCATATACTAATTCAGAGATAGACATATTCTGCTCTTTACAGTAGGCTAATAATTCCGTAGCTTTTTCTATAGGGAAAGGGAAAGTAGCTTTGATCTCTTCTTTCTCTTGATTATCAGGGTTTTCTTCTTTTACTACAAATCCTCCACCGATAGAATAAAAGGTAGATTCATATAGTTCATGTTCACCATATTGTACAGTAAATGTCATTCCATTAGCATGGAAAGGGAGGAAGTTTCTATTAAATACAATGTTTTCCTTAGGGTTAAACACTACAGGCATTGTTCCTCCTAATAATAAAGACTGTGAAGCATTAATATGATCAATAATACCACTAATGTCTTCGACAGGGACATATTCTGGATCAGCTCCACTTAGTCCTAACATGACAGCTAAGTCAGTAGCGTGCCCTACTCCCGTAAGAGAAAGTGAACCAAATAAATCCATTTTCAGAGAAGAAACTTGGTCAAAGATATTGCGATCACGCAATTCTTTTAAAAAAAGCTCAGCGGCTCTCCAAGGACCTAAAGTATGCGAACTAGATGGTCCTACACCGATTTTGAGCATATCAAATACAGAAATACATTCCATAAAATAGTAGTGATTTAATAATACGAAGATAGCTAAATTCTAATCAGAGACAACTTTTAGAGATTTATTTAACGCAAGATGGGAAGGGAATTATGTGGATAGATAATTATATAGTTGTTTTATGTTTCTTGTATTGATTACTAAGTAGGAGTAGTAAGTGATGTGTTTTTTAAGGAGAGGGCTTCTTAAGGAGAGGTATCATTGTCAGTATATACTGACGTTATGTATGCTTATTTCTTATCTAAAAGAGAGGTAAATGACAATATGACATTATTTAAAAGATAAAATGACCTAAAAACAGACAAAATATTCAATTTTTTCTGTTGGCACAAAGATTGTTTAAGAGTAACCGAGCATGAAGCTCACGACAATGAATTAAGTATAAAAATAAACTATAGAAAATATTATGAGTAAAATAATTGGTATTGACTTAGGAACTACAAACTCTTGTGTTTCTGTAATGGAAGGAAACGAGCCAGTAGTAATTTCAAACGCTGAAGGAAAAAGAACTACACCATCTATCGTAGCTTTCGTAGAAGGTGGAGAGATTAAAGTAGGTGATCCTGCAAAACGTCAGGCTGTAACTAACCCAACAAAAACAGTTGCGTCTATCAAACGTTTTATGGGAGAGAAATATAGTGAGGCTGCGAAAGAAGCAACAGCAGTACCTTACCAAGTAGTAAAAGGAGATAATGATACTCCACGTGTAGATATCGATGGACGTTTATATACGCCACAAGAAATCTCTGCGATGACACTACAAAAAATGAAAAAGACAGCTGAAGATTTCTTAGGACAAGAAGTATCGGAAGCAGTTATTACTGTACCAGCTTACTTTAATGACGCACAACGTCAAGCGACAAAAGAAGCAGGAGAGATTGCAGGATTAAAAGTAAGACGTATCATTAACGAGCCTACAGCGGCTGCGTTAGCATACGGATTAGACAAAACAGGAAAAGATCAAAAAGTAGTAGTATATGACTTAGGTGGTGGTACATTCGATATCTCTATCCTTGAGTTAGGAGACGGTGTATTCGAAGTATTATCTACTAATGGAGATACTCACTTAGGAGGAGATGATTTCGATAACGTAATTATCAACTGGTTAGCAGATGAGTTTAATTCTGCTGAAGGAGTAGATTTACGTAAAGATGCTATGGCATTACAACGTTTAAAAGAAGCTGCTGAGAAAGCTAAAGTTGAGTTATCTTCTGCTACACAAACAGAGATTAACTTACCTTATGTAACAGCTACTGCTTCAGGACCAAAACACTTGGTACAAACATTGACAAGAGCTAAATTTGAGCAATTATCAGATGATTTAGTACGTCGTTCTATGATTCCTTGTGAGAAAGCTTTAAAAGATGCTGGTTTATCTAAATCAGATATCGATGAGGTAATCTTAGTAGGTGGATCTACACGTATCCCAAGAATCCAAGAAGAAGTAGAGAAATTCTTTGGTAAAAAACCACACAAAGGAGTTAACCCTGATGAGGTTGTAGCTATCGGTGCTGCTATCCAAGGAGGTGTATTAACTGGAGATGTAAAAGATGTATTATTATTAGATGTTACGCCACTTTCATTAGGTATTGAAACTATGGGAGGTGTATTCACTAAATTAATCGAATCTAATACAACTATTCCAACTAAGAAATCTCAAGTATTCTCTACTGCTGCAGATAACCAACCATCGGTTGAAATCCACGTATTACAAGGAGAGAGACCAATGGCTAATGATAACAAAACAATCGGTCGTTTTCACTTAGATGGTTTACCACCTGCACAAAGAGGAGTGCCTCAAATCGAAGTAACTTTCGATATCGATGCTAATGGTATTATCAAAGTATCTGCTACAGATAAAGGAACTGGTAAATCTCACGATATTCGTATCGAAGCTTCATCTGGATTAACTGAAGAAGAAATCCAAAGAATGAAAAAAGAAGCTGAAGCCAATGCTGATGCTGATAAAAAAGCAAAAGAAACTGTAGAGAAAATCAACGAAGCTGATGCTATGATTTTCCAAACAGAAAAACAATTAAAAGAGTTCGGAGATAAATTATCTGAAGGAAATAAATCTAATATCGAAGGAGCTTTAGCTGAATTAAAAACAGCTTTTGAAACTAAGAACTTAGATACTATCCAACCAGCGTTAGACAAAATTAACGAAGCTTGGAAAGCAGCATCTGAAGAAATGTACAAAGCACAAGCTGAAGGTGGTCAAGCAGGTCCTCAACAAGGACAGCCAAACCAAGGTGGTGATGCTGATGGTACACAAGATGTAGAATACGAAGAAGTGAAGTAAACCCACTTATATAGTTGTAAAGAGAGAAACCGAGTCTGTATAGGCTCGGTTTTTTTATGTGGTAAATTTATAGTTAGGGAGGAATGTGTTTATTTATTTTGTGTAACTTTGTGTTGTAAATGAATTAGTTATGAGTGTAGAGGTAAAGAGACAGCAGATAGTTAAATCCCTTATGGATATTCACGATGAGGCATTGATCGACCAGATAAATGAATATGTCAATGCTCTGAAACGAGTGGAAGAGGAGATGTTTTTACCTATGACAGAAGAGGAATTAGAGAGCAGATTAGCTATATCTCGTAAAGACTATGAGGAGGGAAGGTATTATACCTTAGAGGAAGTAGAAGAGATGAGTACTAAATGGTAGTAGTATGAAAATAATATTATCTGATTTTGCAGCCAGTCAATTAAGGGATATATACTTCTATTATGTTAATCATGTCAGTGTAAGCAAGGCTAAAGAGGTAAAGGATAATATTATTAAAGCAATCAAGCAGTTAATTGATTTTCCCTATTTAGGACAGAAAGAAGGTATGATGTATAGTCGATTCGAGAGAAGGTATCTCTTAGTTTATGAGTATAAAATTCTATATGAGGTAACTGAAGAGAATATTGTTATTCTGGATATCTTTCATACTAAGCAATCTCCTCATAAGATGTATGTCAATGAAGATAGAGAAGAATATCAGAGAAATAATAGTAAACCGAGTCTGTAAAGGCTCGGTTTTTTGTTATCTTTAATTGTATGTAAATTTCAGATACTATGGCAAATAGAGTGTATTTAACTTTTAAAAATAAAAATAACGAGGAGGAAGAGCTAGAAGCTATAGGAACTTTGCCACAATTGTGGCAAGAATTATATGATTTAGAACTACTGAATGAACAAAAAAGTAAACTAATAGAAAGTTATATAACGGAAGGAGATAATAGAGTTTCTTTGATAATTGATAAATCAATAGTACTTAGTAATTTACAACAAAGAATTAATCATAATTTAGCTATTGAAATATCTACTAAAAAGCAATTGAGAAAAGATTTTTACAATTTCTTATTGAATGAGGTGAAAGATGATGAAATTATATGTATTGATTTTGAAGAGTTAAGTTGGTTTTATAATGAAACAGAAGATTTCTTTAGTGAATTAGAATTATTTCATAATGACGATGAGGTATACCAAAGAAGTAGCTTGGAAGACTCAGTTTATAAAATAATGGGATGTACTGATACTTTAAAAAAATACTCTGATATTTATAAACAATGGAGCGATGATAATAAGAGTATTAAGCAATTGTATTTAGAAGAGTATGCGAAAAAACTAAAGAGGGAAGATAGAAAAGAGTTTTTTAAAAATATATTCTATTTATTTTTATGTTTAGTTTTTCTTGTTGTAGGTGTATTAATGCTTATCAAAGAACCCAATCAATTTTGGACAGCATTGAGTGGCGTGATATTTGGATTAATAGGATGTATAGTGTTTGGAGTGAGAATTTATGAATACCTATTGGAATAGATACAGTGTATACTATAGTTAATCTATAAGAAACTTAGTTTATTAGTAATATAGTGTTTTCTCATAACAATTAAACACCCCTTTTCTAAACTGAACTGTACCTACTAATTGATAACCTTTTTTAGTGTAAACCGCATTAGCAGTAGTATTTAGTGTATATGCATCAAAGCGAATAGATGCATAGTTATTGTCTTTGGCGTATTGTTCTGCGAATAGAATCATCTTACTAGATATCCCTTTACCTTGTGCCTTAGGACTGACAAATAATCTATGGATAACAATAAATGGAGTAGGGCTAGTCCAATGTAGATCATTATACTCTACATCATATTCTTCGTTTAAGACCATATAGGCTAAGATCTGTTCGTTTTCTGTATAGATATAAGCTTGCTTCTTTTGAATGTCATTAGAGATAATATCTTTATTAGGATAAGATTCATCCCATTGATCAATACCTTGGCTGAGCATATGTTGTTTTACTTCTTCTAATACATGTAAAGTCTGGGGTAAGTCGGTAATATCAATTGGTTTTATCATCGTTATTTTGTTTGTAGTAAAATGTCTTTTATCTCCTTGTTGTAATAATTAGGAGTACTTATTAGAAATGAACTAGGTAAGTCGACATCATACAAATCGTTATAAATAAAGGTAAAGTCTATATAGGGAGGAACAGCCAATATTACTAAATTATAGGCAATAATCGTATAGTTATCATTAATATCGGTAGTGCCTTCTAATATAGTAATTCCACTGTCTGTAATAGCATTTGCAATCGTCAAAACAATATCATCCCATAGTTCTTCTAAGTAATCAAAACTGTTGTGTATATCCACGATAGCATAGTCAAACTGTACAGATAGTGCTACTTTTTGCGGATAAGGAATAAGTAAGTTTTGTTGAGATATAATCGGCATAATGTTATAATGAATAGCTAAAGGTAATCAAAAGCAGTTTTAAAAAACTTAATTTTGTTGATATGATGTTATATGACTTATTATGTTTGACCTATTAATTCAACACATTCAAGAAAAAGTACACTTGACCACAGAAGAAACTGTTCGTTTAGAAGATTATTTTACAGTTAAAAAACTAAGGAGAAAGCAATACCTACTGCAAGAAGGAGAAGTGTGTAAGCACATGGCTTTTGTTGCGAAAGGAGTACTGAAGTCTTATGTGATAGACGAAAAAGGAGTAGAGAATATTAACTTCATTGGTTGGGAAGGCTGGTGGATGGCAGATTCTTATAGTTTCTTTACTGGTGAAAAAGGAGTATTGAACATTGATGCTTTAGAAGAAGTAGAATTACTGCTTATAAGTAAGGAAGACTATGATAGAATAGTGATAGATATGCCTGTGATGAGTAACTACTTTAGAATACTTTATGAACGTAGCTTAGCGAATAAAGATAGACGTATATTGAGTAATATAGCCTATAATGCAGAGGAGAAATATGCGCAAATCATTACTTGTTATCCAGACTTAGTCAACCGTATTCCACAGCATCTTTTGGCTTCTTATTTAGGTCTAACTCCAGAAACAGTTAGCCGTATTAAGAAAAAAATGAAGTAATCTATTTGATCTAGATCAAGGGATTGACTTATCTTAGGTCAATGCACAGCTATTTTACTTGCTTTAGCTTTGTCTTCAAAGAAATGAATCATGAAGAACAAAGCATTAGTAGTAGGCGTTAGTGGTATTGCTGGTAGTAATCTAGCAAAAGAACTTATCGCTCAAGATTGGACAGTATATGGATTAGCAAGAAATCCAAAAGGAATTGTAGACGGAGTCATTCCCATTGCTGCAGACTTATTAGATAGAGAAGGTTTAGCTATAGCCTTACAAGATATAGCTCCTACCCATGTTTACTTTACCACCTGGATGCGTAAGGATACAGAGGCAGAGAATATTATTATCAATGCTACTTTAGTTAGGAATTTACTAGATGTATTATCTTCTAAACAGAGCGTAAAGCATGTAGCCTTAGTAACTGGATTAAAACATTATTTAGGCCCCTTTGAATCTTATGTGAAGTCAGGTATCTTACCTATTACCCCTGTTAGAGAAGAACACCCTCGATTAGAATTAGAGAATTTCTATTATGCTCAAGAAGATGAAGTGTATAAAGCATCTGAGCGAGACGGTTTTACTTGGAGTATACATAGACCTCATACTTTGATAGGGCATGCAGTAGGTAATCTGATGAATATGGGAATTACACTTGCTGTGTATGCGAGTATATGTAAGGAAGAAGGACTTCCTATGGTTTGGCCAGGATCAGAAGCACAGTGGAATGGGGTATCAGATGTAACAGATGTAAGCGTATTAGCAAAACAGTTAGTATGGGCATCCACTACTGCTACAGCTAAGAATCAAGCCTTCAATGTTACCAATGGAGATGTGTTTAGATGGAAGTGGCTATGGGAAGAAATAGCTAATTATTTTGACATACCTTTTGAAGGGTATAAGGATACTATCAGACCATTAGAAGCAACCTTGTTACAGAAGAGTGAGGTATGGCAGACTATTATAGCGAAGCATAAACTACAAGCAATGGATCTTGATACATTAGTCTCTCCATGGCATACAGACGCAGATTTAGGTCGTCCTATAGAAGTCATTACAGATATGTCTAAGAGTAGGAAATTAGGCTTTACAACTTATAAACCTACAAAAAACTCTTTCACAGAACTATTTGAACAATTAAAAGTAGAACGTCTTATACCATAAAATAGAATTAAGCAGACTACGGTCTGCTTTTTTATTGGTATTATTTTAACCCAGAATAAGCGTTAGCCAAATACTACAAAGCAATTCTACTTCATATCTCTTTCATTAGCTCTAAAACCATACTATAGTATGCTTGTATCACTAATTCAGAGCTATTTTGTATAATTACTTTTCGTTTATCTGTCTATCACTGATTCTGGGTTTAATCAATTTTCTTTAAACTGGACTATCTCGCTTGCTGATTATAGTTGTATTTTTGTAAGAAATAATTTAAGAAGCACAGATGTATATTTTCCTTGTCTTATAGAAGTAAATAGACAAGAGTATAGAAGTGTTTTCTCATTTCATTACCATGATAAATAACACAATAGAACCTCATATTATATCCATACAGAGTACTGTCTCTACTGGGTATGTGGGGAATAACTCAGCTAGTTTTGCTATACAGCTTCACGGAATTAATTGTGTAGCGATGCCTACCATTCTTTTATCAAGTCACACAGACAAGCCTGTTTATTATGGAGAGGCTGTACCTAAAGAATTATTCGAAAAGCTGGCTCGTGGAGTATTAGAAATTAATACGGCACAACTTACGCAGTATGTAGTAAGTGGGTACTTAAAAAGCAAAGAGATAATAGATGCGACAGCACAGTTCATTAAGCAATTAAAAGCACAGCATACCATCACCTATATCTATGATCCTGTATTTGGAGATACGCGTACAGACGGGCTGTATATACCTAAAGAGCAGGCAGATTATTCTAAAGAACGATTATTAGCGCTAAGTGATATCTTGACTCCTAATCACTTCGAATTAGAATACCTTTTAGGCAAACGTATAACGAATGAGCAAGAACTACTAGAAGCAGTACAGACAGATGAGGTATTGTCTTCTAAAACCATTGTTTTGACTACAGCCGAAATGAAAGAGAATATTAATCATCAAGTAGAAGTCATCTTGATTAATGAAGGTAAGTTGACTCATTTTTATGCTGATAATATACCTGTAGAAGTAGTAGGGACAGGAGATTTATTCACAGGAACACTCTCCGCACAGCTAACGAAAGGTCGTACGATAGAAGAAGCTATACAGATTAGTATGAACTTTTTGTCTGAAGTATTGAGATATGTTCATCAGCACAGATTGAAAGAAATGAATGCTATGGCTATCTTACAAGCGCAAGATGTTCTAGCAGTAAAGTATTAATAAAACACAAAGGCAGTACGTTAATATTTCATACTGCCTTTCTTATTTATTACTAACTACTTAGAATTTATGTATGTGATAGCGAAGCTACCATGGTCTTCTGATCAAAGAATAAGTCTATTAGCTCTTCTGTCACCATCAGCGTGATATCGTCATCTTCTTTATATAAGCTATAAGTAGCTTGTTCTATTTCAGGGCTAAACGCAAAATAGATAGTCTGTGTCTCTTCTGTACAACATGCATCTATTATCGCATCGAGTTGTTTGACATTGTGATCTCTTTGATAAATAGAATAGATTGTCAGTTCGCTTTCTTCTTGCTCATAGATAATAATGGCATCCAATGTTTTGCTGTAGTAAATAGAGTTTTTAAAACCAAAATCTAAATTAGCATAACAATAAAAGAAAGCCAACCCTACATTTTTAGTATTTAGCCTATTATAGGTATATCCATTTTTGACATATTCTTCAAATAGAGCAAGCGATGTAGGATTGTCTAAATCTAATTTCTCTAAACTCGATAGAGTAGAAGGTTTTGTATTCACCTTTAGTGTAGCTTGATATTCTTCTACAGGTACATACCCAAATTTTGGGTAGAAGTCCAGTACTGTATCATTTGCAAACAAGAAGTAACCTGTTACGATGTCTTTATATTCTGCTTCTATATATTCTAATAAGAACCTTGATAAACCGTTATTTTGATAGGCAGGGTCTGTCATCACAGTACCTAATTGTCCTGTTTTATACGTTTTATTATCTTTCGTTATTTCGAATAGGCTTAAAGTTGTATGTGCTACTATTTTATCTTCTTGGAATAAAGAAAACACGATACAATCCTCTCCCCAATATCCCGATTGGTAGTATCCTTCAAAGTCAAACTCCCACACCTCCTGACACATTCTATTGAACTCTTTTCGTTTTTGTTCATCATCTTGATAGTTGATATATAAGGTATAAGATGTGTCTTTTATAATTACTGATTTACTGATCATATTTCTTTTTTATTTGGTGCAAAGTTCTGAATAAGACCTTGTTTATCTATTGACAGTATTGTTTTATAAATGTGCAATAAGTTGTTTTTATTGTTAACTTTGACTTATTAACTACTGTGTGATGAGTCAGCATTTCCCTATTCAGATTATAACATCGGATCGTATTATTCCTTCTTTATTCTCTACTACCACATATAGAGAGAAAGGAATATTGTTGTCTTATTGTATGGAGGGAAGTAATGAGCTCAAAGTTGACAACCAAACAGAGATGTTCTCTGTAGGTTCTCTATTGACAGTATTTCCACAGCGTTTGTTCTCTATTCCTACTACAGAAAGCAAGGGAAAGTATCTATGTGTGTTGTTTGATCTGGATAGTATAAAGGATCTTATTCTACCTACTAATTATCAGTTTTTAAATGAGTTGGTCAGACATCCTATTATTCATCTGAATGAGGGGGATCAAAAAGTGTTTATAGATTACTATCAGTTGTTGTTGGCCAATCGCAGTACAGATGCATCTGTGTTTTATCCTGATGCGATGAAGTATCTATTGTATTCTTTAATCGCTCATATTAACCGATTTTATGAACAAGATGAGGTAAAGTTGAAGCCAAGTTCGAAGAAAGAAACAACTGTTTTTAGACTGTATAATTTGGTTCATCAGCATTATTTAGCTGAGCGCACAGTACAGTTCTACGCTGATCAACTAAAGCTCACTCCTAAGTATCTAACGACTTTGGTACGCAGGCAGACGGGCAAGACAGTCTCTTCGATTATTAATGAACTAGTACTCACTCAAGCGCAGTCTTACCTTATCGCAACGGATAAACCTATCTACACAATAGCTGAAGAGCTTCATTTCTTAGATGCGACTAGCTTCTGTCGTTATTTTAAAAAATCTACAGGACACTCACCTTTAGCCTATAGACAAGCGCATTTATAGATGATTTAAACAACTATTTGACAATAGAGGTGTATTGATATAAATCATAGCAATTTAACTTCTGTAATCGAATGATTTTCTTGTTCATGAAAAATAGTGATACCTTTGATACATGTCAGAACAAAAGCGAATTACATCTTTTCAACCAATTGTTGATGCTAATGCTAAAGTACTTATTCTTGGGACAATGCCTAGCATAAAGTCACTGTTGTACCAAGAGTATTATGGCAATCGTCAAAATGCATTTTGGAAGATACTCTTTTGTCTTTTCGAACAAGAGTTTAGCGAAGTGTATTCGGATAGGGTGGCCTTGATACAAGAACACGGTATAGCTTTATGGGATGTATTGCAATCTTGTGAACGAAAGAGTAGTCTAGATAGTGATATACAAGAGGAAAAGGCAAATGATATACAAGGTTTACTTCAACAGTACCCTAATATCAACACTGTTGTATTTTCGAGTCAGAAGGCAGCGCTATACTTTAAGAAACACATTGGTTCGATTGCAGGTATTGAGTTATTGACATTAGCCTCACCTAGTGGAGCAAACGCATGTATGAGTTTATCTGAAAAGATAGCAGATTGGCAACAATTAAAAACAAAACTATGAAACAACTTACAAAAGAGCATATTGATTTTCTAATCACATTAAGTCAAAACAACAACAAACCCTGGTTTACTGAGAATAAACCTACTTTCGACAAGGTATTCGCAGAGGTTAAAGCGTATTTCAAGATGATATACGATGAGATGCAACAACATGATAGTATAGATGTATTTCATGTACACCGTATCTATAGAGATGTAAGGTTTTCAAAAGACAAGACACCTTATAAGGATTACTTTGGATTGCATTTAGGACGTACTAAACCAATGCTTAGAGGAGGGTATTATGTAAATATAGAGCCAGGTAGAAGTTTTGTTGGTGGTGGTTTTTGGGAGCCAAACAAAGAAGACTTATTGCGCATTCGCAAAGAGATAGAAATAGATGCAAGTGAACTAAGAGATATTATTGCAGAAGAACAATTCCAGAAGTACTTTGGAGAACTACAAGGGGAGGAACTAAAGACTGCCCCTAAAGGATTTGACAAGGAGCATCCTGCTATCGACTTATTGCGTAAGAAGCAGTATCTCGTGATGCGTTCGTTCACTGATAAGGAGGTATTAGCTCCTAATTTTAAAGAGGAGGTAATTAAGACGTTTCTTGCGATGAGACCACTGTTTGACTATATGTCAGATGTACTGACTACTGATGTGAATGGAGAAAGCTTGTATGGGTATTAATTATTGGAGAAATTGAATTATATAGAAAGCGTGTAGTATGGTGTCTTCTAAGTATTTGGGGAATTTGATTCCTTTTCAGTTTGCAAGTTGGAAGTTTGAGAATAAGTTGCCAATAGCTGATAGTGTTTTTGTTGATGTTATTTTGGATAGTTATTTCTTAAGTGAAAATAGCCAATTAATTACTCAAATAGACTCATTTGTCGGACAAGTTCTTTCTGCAAAATGGAAGGTTACTTTTGAAAGTTTTACTACTTATTTATATCATCAATTAGTATTAAAGAAAGGATATGCCTTCGATAAACAAGAATACATTTACACCACACCAGCAGAAAGTATATCTCTTGAGCAGCTTTGGAATTATTTAGACATAGAAGTTATCGTTTTATTGGATGAAGATTTAGAGGAATGGTCTTTTAAATTTGATATTTCAGGCTTTAACACCCATTTATCAGTACTGTTTACTGTAGAAGGGATGTGGGTTTCACGAGACTTAAATGACAGTAGAACTCCTATAAAAGCGGAGTATAAATTACTCGATTCAGGCTTAGAGTTTTATTATAATGAAGATGTTTATGAATGGGTAAGTACTCGTTTTATATCTTCATTAATATGGGGAAGTCATCGAGGGTGTCGTATTTCCATACAGGAGGAATTATTTGCTATAGCAGGGATGGAAGAGAGAATAGTAAATTGCATAAAAGAATATGAGCAGAAGAATAAAGATGAGATTTTTGTAACTGCTATGGGGGCTTTGGAGAAATCTTTTAATGTAGCTTGGCAGGACTATAATGAGGAATATGAAAAGGATTTTGTATTAGAAAAAGCTAATGTGAATAGAGAATTATTATGGCAATTAGTTGCGCCACCTAATAGTGTAAGAATAGTATTAAACGCCAATGAACAACTTGTTTTTATTCACTACAACGATTGTTATTGGGAGGCAGAGCATGGAATTCACTTTATATATAATGAACAATTAGATTTTCTTAGGATTGGTTTAGGTAGTGATTATTGGGAAGAAGAATAAAATTCATATAATAAAAAATGCTGACCATGGTCAGCATTTTTTGTTTTCAGTTTATGGTTCCCTGTTTCCAGTTTTCTGTTTCCAGTTTTCTGTTTCCAGTTCTCTGTTTTCTGTTTTCAGTTTATGGTTCCCTGTTCCCAGTTTCCAGTTCCCAGTTTTCTGTTTTCAGTTTCCAGTTCCCTTTATTCAGTTCCCTAAATTATTTAATAATCTGTACTTCGAACATTTTGTCCCAGTTTTTACCTGTTAGGAAGAATGTCTTAGTTTGTGGGTTATAAGCGATACCGTTCATTACATCTCTGTCTTCGTGATATGTAGTCAGGTTTACTAATTCGCTGAAGTCTATAACAGCTTCGATTGCTCCTGTTTGAGGATTGATTACAGCTACTGCATTTTGTGCGTAGAAGTTAGCATATATCTTACCATCTACCCATTCTAATTCATTAGCGTATGGAATAACATTCTTATCTGTATATACGCTTACTCTGTCTATTTCTTTAAAAGTCTCTGGATCTAGTTTATAGATAAACTCAGAACCTGATGTCATATACAGGTGCTTACCATCATTCGTAAGTCCCCACCCTTCCATCTTCTGAAAATAAGGAAGTGTTTTTTCTTGTTCTAATGTTTCAGGGTTGAATACATAAGCTTCATTGTTTTGATAAGTTAGTTGGTATAGTTTACCATTTAAGATAGTACACCCCTCACCGAAGATCTCCATTGGTTGTTTGTGAATCTTGATGATTTTACCCGTTTTATAATCTACTTGGCGTACACTAGAGATTCCTTTCTTACCTGTTCCTCTTCCCGTGTTCGTTGTTCCTCCACCTTCGCCATTACCTGTACTTTCGTATAAAATACCATTGTAGAATTCTAGACCTTGTGTATAGGCTTCTTGATCATGAGGATAAGTGTTTACTAATTTATAGCTGTAAAAAGCAGGTTCTTTTGGAGCTGTTATTTCTATATTCGTAGTGAATTCTTTATTCGAATTCTCAGCATAAGCAACAGCTTTAATCGTTGTTTTACCTAACTTTTGTTCACCTAAGTTTAGATTTAACACCTCATTTTTGATAGAAGCACCTACTTTTTTGTCGTTGAAGTAATAAATTACAGAGTCTACTTGCGCATTTTCGGTAGTTTTTAGACTCAGTTTTATGTCTTCATTTCCCTTATATAGCTGTTTTAGATGAGTAGTATCAATAGATAAAACATTTTTTTCTAAATTTTTTTTGTTTGAACAGCTTATAAAAGCTACTCCTAATGCTAACGGAACTAGAATGTTATATTTTTTCATTGTCATTTTTTAATTTGATACAATATACAAATCTAATGCGAATAGTTGAAAAAGCTTGGAAAAATAAAAAACCGTTGTATATTTGCAGTGGCAAGTCCTACACGACCAGCTCCCTCTTAATCCTCCAGGGTGGGAACGCAGCAAAGGTCCGAGGTTGTAGCGGTGCGATGTAGGTAGCTTGCCATTTTTTTCTTAATTGTAGATCTCCGTGTTGGAGATTTTTTTTTGCCCTAAAGTTTTTTCCTTTTCCTTTGAATATCATTGTTGGAGAGGTACGATTTTTGTTATTTTTGTATAAAAAATTTGTTTTGAAGAAGATAACAATTAAAATAGGTAAGGTACTGGGCTGGTTCTTACTTAGTTTATTTCTAATATTACTACTTCTTATCGTTGCGATACAGATACCTGCTGTCCAGAATAAGGTGAAGGATTTTGCAATCACCTTTGTACAGGATAAGATAGGTACCCCTGTGTCCTTAGATAGGATAGAGATTGCCTTTCCAAAAAAAATAGTAGTTAAGAACCTTTATGTTGAGTCTCAACAGAAGGATACTTTGTTATATACTAATTATCTAGGTGTAGATATTAGCTTATTTGCCCTCCTGAAGAGCTCTGTCAATGTCAATAGTGTTCAGTTAGATGGACTAAAGACAGATGTTAAACGCGATAGTCTAGGACGCTTTAACTTTGATTATATCATCGAAGCCTTCGCTTCAGAGGAAGAGGAGGATAAAGAGGACAGTAGCTCTATGGCTATAGATGTAGGTGAGATAAGCCTTAGCGATATCCAGGTGAAGTATAATGATGATTATGATGGTCATCACGTCTCATTTGGGTTAAAGAGATTTATTACGCGTTTTAAACAATTTGATTTAGAGCAGATGAAATTTGCTATTCCTAAGATTGCGATCGCAGGAATAGACTTAAATTATAAAAAAGAATTGCCTTCTCAGGCTTCTATTGAGGCAGCACAGTTAGTGGTAGAGCCGATAGAGGAAGAGTCAAATACTTCTGTGATGCCTATAGTAGATTTAGGTACTATAGAGTGGACAGATAGTAATATCGTTTTTGAGGATAAGGAGAGCAAGTTATATGCTAATCTTGCATTAGGAGCTTTTAAAACTACATTTGAGCAAATTGATTTAAAGAATCAACAGATTGATTTAAAAGAGATCCGTCTAGATGATACTAAGGCTGTTGTTCATTTATTTCCTACAACGATTAAGGCAACACCACCCGTAATAGAAGAGGAGACTGCTCCTGTAGTGGATGAATCTGCTCCATGGAAGCTAG
The DNA here is from genome assembly GCF_001865835.1 of Myroides sp. ZB35. Lineage (NCBI taxonomy): Bacteria > Pseudomonadati > Bacteroidota > Flavobacteriia > Flavobacteriales > Flavobacteriaceae > Myroides > Myroides sp. ZB35. The sequence goes on from NZ_CP017769.1 coordinate 2,427,548, forward strand.
GGATAAAGGAGTTTGCCCTTAACTCTATTGATGTCAAGTTTGACAACGATAACGTTAAGGCATTGACCTTTGGGTTAGACCCTAACCATATTGCATTTACAGATATTAACTTTGATTTAAAAGATTTTCAGTTTTCGCCTAATGTGATCAGAGGAAACTTAGAAGGGTTTTCTTTTAAAGAAAAGAGTGGATTGCAATTAGATAAGTTCAAAACTTATTTTCTATACGGGGATCAAACTACTTTCATTAAAGACTTTATTTTAGAAACCCCTAACTCTAAGTTTGACGCTAATGTAACATTGAATTATAAAGATGTGAATAAGTTGTCAGAGCATTTAGAGGATACTTCTGTGGATGTATTGATCAAAGATTCTCATCTAGGATTAAGAGATGTATATCTAGCTATGCCTACTGTTTTTGAAGAAGCAGGATTAACAAGTTTAACGAATAAAGATTTAGCGGTAGATATTAAAGCAAAAGGTATAGTAGGCGATTTGTCTATCGAACAGTTTTTACTAACTGGATTACAATCTACAACGATCAATGTGGTTGGAAATGTAAAAGGAGCAACTACTCCTGAAAAAGCGATAGTAGATTTAAAACTGAATAAATTTCAGACTTCTGCTAAGGATATCTTTAGTATCGCTCCAAAAGGCGTGTTGCCAACGAATATAGAGATTCCTTCGCACTTATCACTATCAGGTAATGTAAAGGGAGGGATGAAGGCGATACAGTCTCAATTAGCCCTTAAAACGACTTCAGGTAATGCAGATGTAAAAGCGTTCTTCGATCAACGCATAAAAGGAAAAGAGAAGTATTCTTTAATAGCCAATATCAATGAACTAAAATTAGGTCAAATCTTAAAGAATGACTCTATTGGTACACTATCGATGTCTGCTTCTGTAAGTGGGATAGGGCTAGACCCAAAGAATATAAACGCAAAAGGAAATATCAATGTTTTAAAAGCAGAGTATAGCGGGTATAGTTATAACAATATTGAAGTAGATGGAGCCATTGAGGATGGGAAATATACTGTTCATTCTATTAACAATGATCCTAATCTAAACTTTGCATTAGATGCTAGTGGGCTGTGGACAGATAAGGGAATTAGCTTAGACTTATTGGCTGATTTTAAAAATATTGATTTATATAAATTAAGTATAGAAGAAGCTCCGGCTAGTTTTAAAGGAACGATAGAAGGGAAACTAGCTAATATTATGCCTGATGATCTGGATGGTACAGTGTCTTTAAAAGGACTGTCCTATATGTCTGCTTCTAGGGCATATAATCTACAACCAATAGAGATCGTTGCGACGAGTAAGGATACTCATAGATCATTAGGACTGACTTCTGAACTAATAGACTTCAATATGCAAGGAGAGTATAAAATCACTCAACTAGCAGATGAATTAATGAAGACAATAGATGTCTATTATGCAATAGAAGAGCCTAAAAAAGAAATTGCTACAAAGACTGTAACTGAACAAAATGGAGCAGAGGAAAAGGAGCAAGATAAAAACTACTTTACGTATAAACTCTTGGTTAAGGAGAGTTCGGTTATTCACTCTGTGGTACCTAATCTAAAAGAATTAAAACCAATAGAGGTGTCAGGTAAGTATGATGCGAGTACTGATTATATCAGTTTAAAAGGCTTGATACCCTTAGTAATCTACGGAGAAAATGAGATTAATAATATTGCCTTAGAATTAAAACCTGTCAATGAAGTATTAACTTATGGGCTGTCTGTAGAAAGAGTGGCGAATGCTAGTGTGGCGCTTAGAAGAGTATCATTAGAAGGGGGAATAAAAGATAATACGATTAGTTATAATCTGAGCTTAAAGGATAAATTAGATGCTGTGTGTTATCTTATCGCTGGAGATGTTCGTGCTGAGGATGGAGATATGATAGCAAGATTATATCCAGATGGTTTTATACTAGATTATCAAAAGTGGGTAGTCAAACCAGAGAATAGATTTGTATTAAAACCGGAAGGGTTTTATGTGAAGGACTTTAAATTATCACATGAGGATAGTGCTTTAGTTATTGAGTCTAAGGATGAAGTAGCCAATAGTCCAATGAGAATATTGTTTAATGATTTTAGTATTGAGATGTTGACTAAGATGGTTAAGAAAGATGTTCTGTTGGCTAGTGGATTTATTGACGGTGAGGTGTATTTAAAAGATTTAGCTACAGACTTTAGATTTATATCAGATATTGACATTTCTAAGTTACAGGTGATGGAGATAGGGTTAGGTGACTTACATGTCGGAGTGAAGAATGAGAGTGCGAGTAAGTTTATAACTGATATTACTTTACAAGGAGGTGAGAATAAGATATCTATAGACGGATGGGCTGATGCTGATACTCAGGAGATGGATATGAATGTGAACTTGGCTAAGTTCCAAATGGCAGCGATAGAGTATTTTGCAAAAGACCAGTTGTCTAAGGCAGAAGGCTTTTTCTCAGGTAATCTAAAAATAGGCGGCAAGTTTACAGATCCTAAAATATTAGGAGCTATGAACTTTAATGATGTTGGATTCCATGTGAATGATTTAAATGCTGATTTTAGAAAGATTAACGAAAAGATTTCTTTTACAAACAGAGGGATAGAATTAGATAAGTTTAGTATCACAGATACAGATGGAAATCTATTAGTGGTAGATGGTCAGGTACTTACTAAGTCATATCAAGATTTTGCTTTTAATCTGAGTATTAAGGCAGTTGATTTTAAAGCAGTGAACTCTACATCTAAAGATAATGAGATGTATTATGGTAAATTGGTTTTTGACAGTGATATAAAGATCAAAGGAGATTTAAACAAGCCTGTTGTTACTGGAGGTATTGAGATAGGTAAGAAAACCGATTTCTCATTTGTATTACCACAAGAAGATCCTAGTATAGCAGATAGAGAAGGTATTGTGGAGTTCGTAGATCAGCACAGCTTACAATTGGCTGAAATGCAGAAGTATGAAGAGGATTTTAACAACTCAGCGTTGAAAGGACTAGATGTTTCTGTTTCGATTAAAGTAGATAAAGAGGCTAGTTTTACGATGATTATGGATAAGTCAAGTGGAGATAAAATTATCTTAAAAGGAGAAGCAGATTTAGTTGGAGGGATTGATCCGTCTGGTAAAGTAACATTGTCTGGAAGATATGAGTTCTCTCAAGGTTCTTATGATTTGTCATTTAACATGATGAAGAGAAAATTCGAAATTCAGAAAGGAAGTTATATTATCTGGGCAGGTGATCCTACAGACGCTAACCTTCACTTAACGGCAATCTATGAGACGAAGACAGCTCCAATAGATCTATTAGGAAATCAGCTAAGCAGTCTATCTCCTACACAACAAAATATGTATAAGCAGAAGATACCATTCCAAGCATTATTAAAGATGGAAGGCGAATTACTGAAGCCTGAAATATCTTTTGATGTACAGTTAAAAGAAGGAATTACAAGTGTATCTGGAGATGTGCTAAGCAATACAAAGACGAAGTTAGAACAGTTAAGACAGAATGAGTCTGAACTAAATAAGCAAGTATTTGCGTTGTTGTTATTAAATAGGTTTATCGGTGAGAATCCATTTGAGAGTAGCGCAGGAGGAATGAGTGCAGGGTCTATGGCTAGACAGAGTGTGAGTAGATTACTATCAGATCAATTGAATAACTTAGCAGGTAACTTAATCGCAGGTGTAGAACTTAACTTTAACTTAGAATCATCAGAAGATTATTCTTCAGGAAGTAAAGAGAATAGAACAGATTTAAATGTAGCAGTGTCAAAACGCTTATTCTCTGATCGACTAAAAGTAACAGTAGGAAGTAGTTTCGAAGTAGAAGGAAATGCCCGTCAGAATGAACAGGCAGCTAACATAGCAGGAGATATTGAATTAGAATATGCCTTGTCAAAAGATGGTAGATACTTAATGAAAGTGTATAGAAAGAACCGCTATGAAGTAGCTCTTCAAGGACAAATCGTAGAGACAGGAGTCGGGTTTATAATAACGATGAGTTATGAGAGATTCCGCGAATTATTTGAACGTAGTAAAGATAAAAGACAATTAAAAAAGCAATTAAGAGATGAAGCTAAAGCAGAGTAAAATATATAATGGATTAGCGGGATGTCTTGGACTATTATTTATATTCTCATGTAACACAACTCGTCATTTGGCAGAAGATGAGTATCTGTATTCTGGAGGAAAAATAGTGATTAACAGTGATTCATTATCTAAGTCTCAAAAGTCTGAGATGAATGATGAACTCCATGGTTTGCTACGTCCTATTCCTAATGCGACACTGTTAGGTATGCATCCTAAATTGTTTTTTTATAACCTAGCAGGGGATCCAGAAAAAAGTAATAAAGTGCGTCGATGGATGCGAAACAAGTTAGGTGAACCACCTGTATTATTCGATCAAGTAGATATGGAGAACAATAAGGCTATTCTATCTAATCGATTAGAGAATCAAGGGTACTTCAATGTAGATGTGACTTATGATACACTTCAACCAAGTGATAAGAGGAAAGGGGCAGAGTATACGGTAATCCCTGGTGAGCAATATAAAATACGTGAGTTTACCTTTGCAAAAGATTCTACAGGTATCAAGCAAGAGCTATCTAAAGCGATGCCTTATACAAGATTAAAAAAAGGAAGAGCTTATGACTTAGATGTTATTAAAGATGAACGTACTAGATTTGATAATTATTTAAAAAATAAAGGGTATTATTACTTCAGTGCAGATAACTTATTAGTGCAGGTAGATAGTAGTGTAGGACATCATCAGGTCGACTTAGCTTTAAAGATTAAAGAGAATACACCTAAGTTAGCATTAGAGCCTTATACGATAGATAATATTTATATATTTTCTGATTATGTGCTGTCTGATACGAACTATATGCAGGCTCTTGACTCAGCACAAGTATATAAAGATTTTAAAATAGTAGATCCTAAAGGAAAGTTTAAATCGTCTATTTACGATAGAGCGATTCACTTAAAACATGGAGATACCTATAACAGAAATGATCATAACTTATCTTTAAATAGGTTAGTGAGTTTAGGTGTTTTTAAGTTTGTGAAGAATCAGTTCGAGATATCAGATAGTTTAAATCATAAATTAAACGCTTATTACTTCTTAACTCCTGATAATCCTAAGGCTATTAGACTTGAGTTGTTAGGGAAGATGAACTCAGCTAGTTATAATGGAGCAGAGTTAAACTTGAACTGGAGCAATAAGAACTTTATGAAAGGAGCTGAGGTGTTCTCTGTGTCTGCTTATGGTGGGGCAGATTTCCAAATGTCATCGGCTAATAATGGGTATAATGTATATAAGGTAGGTCTTGAAACTAGTCTGACTTGGCCTAAGATTATATCTCCATTTAATCTACAATCGACTAGTGCTTATATCCCTAAGACACGTGCTATTCTTGGGGGAGAATATTTGGAACGTAGCCAATTGTATTCATTGCAGTCTTTTAAAGCTTCTTGGGGATATCTCTGGAAAGAGAGTGCTTTTAGAGAGCATGATTTGAAAGTATTTGATATTAACTATGTAAAACCTGGGCATGTCACAGATTACTATAAGGAGTATGCAGCTGGTAATCCGTCGCTGGAGAGAGTATTAGATAAGCAGCTGACCTTTGGTCCTACTTATACCTATACTTATACAAATACTAGTAAGAAATTTAAAAAAGGGACAATATACTATCGTGGAGGATTAGATCTGTCTGCTAATATCACAGGATTATTAATGGGGGCTAATGTGGATAAGGATAAGGAAAAAAGTTTGATAGGTGTTCCATTTAGTCAATATATAAAAACAGAACACGACTTTAGACATTACCTAAGACTAAGTAAAACTTCACAGTTAGTGAGTAGAATACACGCAGGTATAGGGATAGCTTATGGAAATTCTAAACAAATGCCTTATACAAAGCAGTTTTATGTAGGAGGGTCAAATAGTATTAGAGCGTTTAGAGCACGTACTTTAGGACCAGGTTCATTCAATCCAGAGATTAACAATGCTAAATTTATGCCAGATCAATCGGGAGATATGTTGTTAGAAATGAACTTAGAGTACCGAAAAAAACTATTTAGTATTGTACATGGTGCATTGTTTGTTGATGCTGGGAATATCTGGAATCTAAACGATGTATCAGATCGACCTGGAGGTAAGTTCAGTGGTGACTTTTTAAATGAGTTAGCAATTGGAGCAGGAGCAGGATTGCGATTTGATGTTACATTCTTAGTTCTTCGTTTTGATTTTGCATTTCCATTGCGCGTACCATATCATGCATCAGGTGAACGCTGGGTAATAGATGATATCAATTTTGGAAGTAGTAGATGGCGAAAAGATAACCTAATGTTTAACTTCGCTATTGGGTATCCTTTCTAATATGTGTGGAAACAATACACAAAAAACTCCCCATCTTTTCCTATTGTGGAAAGTTGGGGAGTTTTTTTTTAATTCGCATAATGTGTTGAATATAAAATAGATATATGAATAGGTCTTATGCCTATTAGGTTTGGCATGGTTTTGTATATATACTATTACAGTAAGGTGTTATAAAAAAAGTAAAGAAGTTGAAAAACTTCCTGCTTTTGAAAAAGAAAATTTAAGTGTTTATTTAAAAGTTATGTTATCGAGAGATAACAAGTTAGATCGTTAGTAAGGTGAAGAAGAGAAATCTTCAGGTGAACAGGGAGCTTAGGCTCCCTTTTGCTGTTTATATAGGTTAATTTTATATCGTAATTGGGAATGAATAATAAAAAGTATAAATTTGCAAGAAGCACATAAAAAATAAAAATATGAGTCACAAGATTCTGGTTATAGATGATGATGTTCCTTTCTGCGAAATGCTAAAAACTTTTTTATCTAAAAAAGGGTATATAGTTTCGAATGCATTTAGTAGTACAGAAGCAGAACAGTGTATTGATGAAGAGTGCTATGATATTGTCCTTACAGATGTTAGACTACCTGATAGTAATGGTTTAGAATTACTTAAATATATAAAATCAAAATGTAGAACTTCACAAGTTATTTTAATGACAGGATATACTGAAATTAAAACAGCTGTGAATGCAATGAAGTTAGGAGCATTCGATTATGTAGCAAAGCCAATAAACCCAGATGAGATACTGTTGACAATCAAACAAGCTCTCGAAAGAAAAGCAAGTGTGGAAAGTGGTGAGCCTTTAAAATCAAAAACTAAATCTACTGTAGTAAAAGATGTAGAGAATGCAGAAGAGCAAGTGGAAGAGGTAGAGTATGTAAGAGGCGAAAGTAATGTGTCTAAACAATTACATGAATACATTGATCTAGTAGCACCTACTAATATGTCTGTTTTGATTATAGGTGATAGTGGTACAGGTAAAGAAAATATAGCACATTCTATTCACTTAAAAAGCAAGCGTAAGGATAAACCATATATTGCAGTAGATTGTGGTGCAATCCCTAAGGATTTGGCTTCTAGTGAGTTTTTTGGACACATTAAGGGATCTTTTACAGGAGCTGTTACGGATAAGGTAGGGCACTTTGAGGCTGCTAATGGAGGAACTATATTCCTAGATGAGGTAGGTAACTTATCTTATGAGGTACAGGTGCAACTATTAAGAGCGCTTCAAGAACGCAAAGTAAAACCTGTGGGAAGTAGTAATGAAATAGATGTAGATATTAGAGTTATTGCTGCAACTAATGAGGATTTGCCAAAGGCTGTAAGAGAAGGAGAATTTAGAGAAGATTTATATCATCGCTTAAATGAGTTTGGTATTGTAGCTCCTAGATTAGCGGATAGAGGTGCAGATATATTGATGTTTGCGATGCATTTCTTAAACGAGTCTAATATTGAACTTGAGAAAAAAGTAAAGAAATTCTCTTCTGAGGTAGAGTGTATCTTTTTAACTTATGATTGGCCAGGAAACTTAAGAGAGATGAAGAATATCATTAAAAGATCAGTTCTCTTGACTCGTGGAGAGATCATAGAAAAAGATGTACTACCACAAGAGATTCTCGTGCCAAAATCAGAAGCGATTAAAGCTAGTGTAAGTAGTGAAACTGCAGAGGATGATCTCAAGTTATTCTCTTCTAGAAATGAAGAACAAGCTATTCGTACTGCATTAGAAAAAGTTAAGTTTAATAAAACTAAGGCTGCACAGGTATTGGGAATCGATAGAAAAACATTGTACAATAAAATGAAATTGTATAATATTGAATTATAAAATTTAAAGGTGTTGAAGATAATTCAACACTTTTTTTATTCAATGATAGGGTTAATATAAAGTAGAGATATGCTTAAAGTTTAAGTATATCTCTACTTTTCTTTTTACCTTTGCTTTAAATAAGAGAAGTATAGAATATGGATATAAAAACGCTAATACATCATAATTTAGATGAGTTATTTTATTTAGCTGATAAAAAGGAAATTCTAAATACAGACTTGGTCGTGAAGATTGGAGCTTATGTAGGAGCTGCTGTATTAAGAGGGAGATATGCAGATCAGAAAGAAGTTACTTTAGAAGAGGTAAACGGAGTGTTTGGTATTATAGGAGATTTTTGTAAAGAGAGTTTTGGAGGAAGAAGTTTCTCTAAAACACATTTTAAAAAGATGACAACCTTATCTCTTGAATTAATTCAAGAAACAACGTTTGATGCTGATGTTGAAGAATTCATTGCATCACTGAGAAGCTAAGAGAGATCTATGATATAATTTTAAAAGCCTGAGGATAGAAATGTTCACAGGCTTTTTTTATGTTTAGTTTCCAGGTTAGGATAATCTATTTTTATTATCATATAAGATTCGTAATTGATTGGTAGGGTGAGTTTTGAAACTTTTTACTATATTGTAGTAAACCAACTAAAAAACAATCAAATGAAAATAAAAACAATAGAATCAGCAAGTAATGCTCATGCCTATCAACTATTGATAAAAGACTTGCTAGAGAATTCACTTCGTGTGAATCCTAAACATGAAATCGTTTATAAGAACCAAGAGCGCTTTGATTATTATGAACTGTATAGTAGAGTGAAGCAGTTGTGTAATGTATATCGAGAATTAGGGTTAGAAGGAGGTAGTGTGGTAGGAGTAATCGATTATGACAGCCATCGCTATTTAATGAATTATTTTGCTGTTCCTATTTCAGGGAATGTATTGCATACAATTAATTGGCGTTTAACTCCAGAACAAATGCTCTATACCATTAATCATGCTGAGGATGAGGTATTAGTTGTGCATGAGGATTTTGTACCAATAGTAGAGTCGATCAAGGATAAAATGACTACTGTAAAGCAGATTATTATTATTCGCGATCACACTAATGAAGTTAAGACGGTTTTAGATATAAAAGGATACTTTGATGACTTAGTTGCTTCTTCTTCGAAAGGGTATAGTTTTCCTGATTTTTCTGAGGAAGCAGTAGCTACTTTATTCTATACAACAGGTACAACAGGTGACCCTAAAGCAGTATATTTCACTCATCGTCAGTTAGTGCTACATACGATGGTAGAGATGAGTGTGTTATCTCTGATGAATGAAGGGTTTAAAATTACCTCAAAAGATGTGTATTTACCTTTAACGCCAATGTTCCATGTGCATGCTTGGGGGCTTCCTTATGTAGCGACAGCATTAAGTTTAAAACAAGTGTATGTTGGTAGATTTGAACCACAGAGTTTCTTAGAAATCTTTAGAAAAGAGAAACCTACGATATCACATTGTGTACCTACGATATTAAATATGTTATTGACGAGCCCTGCTGCTAGTGATATTGATTTTTCAAATTGGAGTGTATTAATAGGGGGATCGGCATTGAGTAAGCCATTAGCAAGAAGAGCTATGGAAAGAGGTATATCAGTAGTAACAGGGTATGGAATGTCCGAAACCTGTCCATTATTAACGACTTCTTATTTATCTTTAGAGACTATTCAAAATAATCTAGAGTCTCAATTAGAGATTAGAACAAGGACGGGGAGAGCTGCATTACTAGTGGATTTAAAAGTAATAGATGAGGATGGAGTAGAAGTGCCTAAAGATGGTAAAACATTAGGAGAAATCGTAGTAAGAGCTCCTTATCTTACCATGGGATATTATAAAGATAAAAAGAAGAGTGAGGAACTGTGGGACGGAGGGTATTTGCATACAGGCGATATAGCTTGGATTGATGAGAATAATGATGTGAAAATAGTAGATCGTTCTAAAGATGTGATTAAAACAGGAGGTGAATGGATGTCTTCACTCGCTTTAGAAGAGATGATAAGTAGTTATCCAGGTGTGGTAGATGCCGCAGTCATTGGAATTCCTGATGATAAATGGGGTGAACGCCCTTTCGCATTAGTTGTAGCAAAAGTGGGAGTTGAGATTGTGGAGAAAGACTTAGTAGAGCATATGCAAAAGTATGTTGATAAGCAAGTTATCAATAAATGGGCTATCCCTGATCGCTTTGTATTTGTAGATGATATACCTAAAACAAGTGTAGGTAAAATCAGTAAGAAACGTATAAGAGAATTACATGAGTTAAACCAATTAAGATAGTTGTTTGGTCAAGTACGAAATTTGCGGTAACTTCCAAGCCGTAAATTAACTAACGTAATATGAAATTAACACCAACAACAAAACCTACAAAAAGATCTAATCCTAGTTATTTCTGGAAACAGTTAGGGTTAGGTCTTTTTGTTTTGGGGAGCTTGACTACCCAAGCACAAAAAAAGCCTTTAGACCATTCTGTTTATGATGGGTGGCAATCTATTGGAACAAAAACTTTTTCTAATAATGGAGACTGGATTTTATATCAAGTGAATCCACAAGAAGGAGACAAAACTCTTTATATAGAGACAACAAAAAAAACTAAAAAACTTGTAGTTCCAAGAGGGGAAAAACCTGTATTTACAGGAACATCTAACTTCTCTGTTTTTTCTATTCGACCTACTTACGCTGATTTAAAGGCAGTAAGAACGAAGAAGAAAAAAGAGGATGAGATAGCAAAAGATTCTTTAGGAATATATAATTTAAAGACAGGAGCTTTAGTAAAGAAATCAGATATTAAGTCTTTTAAAGTACCAGAAAAGAAAGGAGATTACCTAGCATATTTATTAGAGCCAGCTAAAGATACTGCAAAGTCAAAAGACAAAAAGGAGGTAAAGAAACCTGCTAAAAAAGCAGACAAAGACACTCCTTTAGAATTGGTATTTGAGAACTTAGTAACAGGAGAGAAAATTTCTTATGAGAATGTAACAGACTATTACTTTGATGATCTAGGACAATATTTGGTTTTTGTTACAAAGGATCCTAATGCAAAGAAAAAGGACGATAAAAAAGACGAGACTAAGACTGAGAAAACTAAGGAGGTAGCAGATACAAAAGAAGAAACTGCTAAAGAAGAGAAAGCAAAAGGACCTTTCGGAGTATTTGTAGTTGATTTGAAAACAAAAGCAGTCAAAACAATCTTAGAAGGTACAGGTAAGTATTCTCAGTTCTCTTTTGATGAGAATGGTAAGCAATTAGTGTTTATTGGAACGAATGATGAGGAGAAAGTATTAGTAAAGAAATATGACTTATACTATACTGATCTTGTAACAGGCGCTACAGTATTAGCATCTAATACAACTAAAGGAATGCCTAAAGATTGGGTTGTTTCAGAAAATAACAAACCTCGTTTTAGTAAGAATGGAGGAAGATTGTATTTAGGTATTGCACCAAAACCTATTGCTAAAGACACTACACTTATAGCAGAAGATCATGCAGTAGTAGATATTTGGCATTATAATGAAGACTATATTCAACCTCAACAATTGGTGAATCTAGATAAGGACTTAAAGAGAAGTTTTTTAGCTACTATTAACCTTAAAGATAGGAGTAAACTTATTGCTTTAGCTGATGAAAAAATCAATGGAAGCCAATTAGTAGACGAAGGAAATGCTAATATTGTGTTTAATTCTTCAGACTTTGGACGAAGAGTAGAAAGACAGTGGAATATCTCAGGAGTTTCTTCTTACTACATTGTAGATGTAAATACAGGTAAAGAAGTAGAGGTAGTTGCTGACTTACCAGGTTCAGCTCGTATATCACCAAAAGGGACTGCTGTGGTATACTATAACAGTGAAGAAGGTAATTGGTATGCTTATGATGTGAAATCAAATATTACAAAACATTTAAATAAAGGTTTAACTGTATCTTTTGCAGATGAGACTTTTGATATGCCTGACAATGCTTCTTCTTATGGGATCCAAGCATGGACAGATAACGACGAGTCTGTTTTAATTAGAGACCGTTTTGATATTTGGGAATTTTATTTGAATAGTAATAAAGCTCCTAGAATGGTTACTAATGGATATGGACGTAAGAATAATATTGCTTTTGATGTATTAAAGTTAGATGATGAAAAGCGTTCATTCAACAGAAATGAACAAGTAATCTTAGCAGCATTCAATGAACAAACAAAAGATGCAGGATTCTTTACTACAGAAATAAAAAGTACAAAAGCACCTAAAGAAATATTAATGCAACCATATAGTGGTTATAGTTCTTTGTTTAAAGCGAAGGATGCTAATGTATATGGTTATTTAAAAGGTTCTTTTACAGAGTCAATGAATCTTTATGTTACTAATGATTTAGTATCCGCTACTCAATTAAGTGATATTAATCAACAACAAAAAGAGTACAATTGGGGTACTGCAGAGTTAGTACATTGGACTACGCCTAAAGGGTATGAGTCAACAGGAGTGTTATTCAAACCTGAAGATTTTGATGCAAATAAAAAGTATCCAATGATTGTATACTTCTATGAGAAGTTATCTGATAACTTGCATCGATATGAAGCTCCAGCACCAACACCATCTCGTTTAAATATTTCATATTTTGTAAGTAATGGTTATTTAGTGTTTACTCCAGATGTTAGTTATGTAGATGGACATCCAGGTAAGTCAGCAGAAGAATATATCAATTCAGGAGTAGAGTATTTAAAACAAAATAAATGGGTTAATGCTGATAAAATTGCTATCCAAGGACAAAGTTGGGGAGGATACCAAGTTGCTCATTTAATTACAGTAACAGATATGTACGCAGCTGCATGGTCAGGAGCTCCAGTAGCGAATATGACATCAGCTTATGGAGGGATCCGTTGGCAAAGTGGTATGAGCCGCCAATTTCAATACGAAAAAACACAAAGTAGAATAGGAAAAACACTTTGGGAAGGACATGACTTATATATTGAAAACTCACCATTATTTAGAATGCCATATGTAAAAACACCAGTGGTGATTATGCATAATGATAACGATGGGGCAGTGCCATGGTATCAAGGTATCGAAATGTTTATGGCATTAAGACGTTTAGGAAAACCAGCGTGGATGTTAAACTATAATGGAGATGAGCACAACTTGATGAAACGTCAAAATAGAAAAGATATTCAAGTACGTCAACAACAATTCTTCGATTACTACCTAAAAGATGGTAAAGCACCAGTTTGGATGGTAAAAGGAGTTCCTGCTACAATGAAAGGAAAAGATTGGGGATTTGACCTAACAGAAGATCAAGTGAAATAATCTAAAATAGATAAGAACAAAAGAACGGCTATTCTTCACAGAGTAGCCGTTCTTTATTTATGCTAATTTCCCTTAGATGAAAGAAATGAATAGAGTAAAACGAAAAAAGACAGCGAAGTGCATGCTGTCTTTTTTACTTAAATCAATATATTCAACTACTCTATTTTTGTGCAGGTAATGTTCTTGTTAACCAACCTCTTTTGTTAGCGGTAGCGATAGCGTAAGGAGTAATCCAGAATAGAGTAAACGTATAGAATATACTATATGGATACGCCCAGAAAGACTCTGCTACGCTATATCTTTTCGAGTAGAAAAATACTTGAATACTCGAGAAGATAAAAATACTTACTAAAGCAGAAGTGATAAACACTAATGGTTTAGTCGCTATGAAGAATAACATTAAGATTAATAAAGGATAAGCCATTAGTACTCTTAACCATTGGTTTAGCAATAAAATTCTTGGACCTATTGTCGATCCCTCTCTAAACTTCTTAAAAGCAAATTTACTCATAGCAATGTTTTCTCTCACATTACTTCTTTCCCAACGAATAAACATCTTGTATAATGTTCTATACTCTTCAGGAGTATTTGTTAATACATAAGCATTACGTTGGAATAGTACGTGATATCCTTGTTTTAGAATCATATTTGTCATGGCTCTATCTTCACCGATATCAGAAGGTTGTCCCATGAAAGTTTGGTTGATCCAATCTTCTAAACAGTTCATTACAGCTTCTCTTCGATATGCTGCTAATGCTCCTGGGGTACATAGTACTGATCCTAAAGCACTCTGAGCAGAACGAATGAATTCAAAACTGAATACAAAACTTACATTTAGCATTTTAGGAATAACTCCATCCTCTGTATTTAGTACTCTTACATTTCCTCCTACAGCACCACATTTCTCATTGTACACGAATGGGCTAACTAAGTTTCTAAGTGTATCTTTTTTTACAATAGAATCACTATCTACTGTGATATAAACCTCTCCTGTACCTATATTAAAACCTCTGTATAGCGCGTGTCTTTTTCCTTGGTTTTTAGGTTGTTGTAAGATAGATACTCTTTCTCCTAATTCTGCTTTAGCTTTCAACATCCAGTTCCATGTATCATCTTTACTACCATCATCTATAGAAATAATCTCTAATTTCTCTACTGGATAATCACCATTTGCTAAACTAAGTAGGGTATCATATACTAAACGTCCTTCATTATAAGCAGGAACTATAACAGTACATGTTGGTAATTCTTCATCACTTAATGAAGCAACAGGTTTATATCTAAAATAAAGATATACTATATAAAGTAAGAAGCTCATTTGTAAAACAAATAGAACAAGTCCAAAGTTAATTACAGTAGAACCCCAAAATGATTTTAATTGTTCGAAACGTATTCTCTCGAAGTATGGTTGTAATTTGTAAATTAAAAATAATCCTACCCCCATTAGTAAAAAGGTACCTCCTAAAACGATATAATCAGTTGTAGATAATGATTTTGTCTTTAAAGGTTTTCCTTCTTGTTTGTCTAAAGGAATTGATTGTGGCGTATTAATCGTTTTGTCGTTTTGCATAACCTTATCTTTTAATATTGTTATACTATTTGCGTGTTTGTTTTATAATTTATTTTTTAGTGTTTGTATTTGAGAATATATCTCATTATAAAAGTTTTATTAACCAAATAGTCACTTAAGTACCTTCAATAGTTGTGCCATCGCTGTTTTAGACAGTTTGGACCTCTTTTTAACAAAATAAATGACACATAGTGTAGATAGTTGGGGAATGAAGTGAGGTCATTATACTCTCTTTTGCTGTAGAATAGTATTTATTAGTACTCTTGTGGAATAGTACATTTACACATTTTAGTACCTATACTTAATTGATAAAGTAGATTAGAAAGAATATTTAAAACAGTATTTTTGTAAAGCTACTTGTTAGAAAAGGAGTGCAAATAGAAAAGAAAATAGGATTATGAAAGAAATTATAGGAGATTATAAAGCAGTCTTAGACTTAGGAGAAATGAAAGTAGATCTAGTATTGCATATAGAAGATATAGATAAAGTTACTTTAGACTTACCTAGTCAAGGAGCGATGGGAATCGAAGCTACCAATATAGCTTTTAAAGAAGCCAACTTAAGTTTTTCTGTCGCAGCTATGGGAATGAGCTTTGCAGGGGCGTATATAGAAAACAAAATAGAAGGAAAGATGAGTCAAATGGAACAAGAACTACCTGTTGTTTTTGAAAAGACAGTAATTACTCTACCAGGAAATCCTTCGTTAGTATCTACAGAAGAAGAATTATTGGCCTTAGCTAATAAAGAACAAGGGGAGTATAAGTATAAGGTAGAAGATTACTTTCAACGTCCTACATCATCTGGATTTCAACTCTCACCTAATGGGAAGTATTTATCTTATAGAGAAAAAGATGAGAAGAATAAACGCCATGTGTATGTAAAAGAGATTGAGACAGGTAATATCATCCGTGTAATAGAAGAAGGAGAAGAGTTGGTAAGAGGGTATGGATGGATTAATGATGACCGACTAGCGTATGTAATGGATAATGGAGGAGATGAGAACTACCATATATATGCTGTGAATGTAGATGGTAGTAATAACATAGATCTAACCCCATTTGATAA
This sequence comes from Myroides sp. ZB35, assembly GCF_001865835.1. Taxonomy (NCBI): domain Bacteria; kingdom Pseudomonadati; phylum Bacteroidota; class Flavobacteriia; order Flavobacteriales; family Flavobacteriaceae; genus Myroides; species Myroides sp. ZB35. The sequence goes on from NZ_CP017769.1 coordinate 2,443,704, forward strand.
GGTACAAGCAGGTATTCTGAATATGCTTAAAGAGCAAAAAGATTATATCATTATCACAATGAATCTTGAAAATGCTCAAATATTTGAACCTTATAAGATTAATATCAATACAGGTGAATACGTGAAGCTATTTACGAATGATGACCCATCTAATCCTGTATCTGATTATGATTTTGATAAAGATGGTAATCTTAGAGGGTATTCTAAGATGTATAATGGTATACAGACACAGTATTTTTATAAAGCAGAAGGAGAAACAACTTACCAATTATTTCATACTATAAATTGGTCTGATACCTTCTCTCTTATGGCATTTAACTATGCGTCTACAGATAAAGATGAAGCTTATGTTTTGACTAATTTAGATTCTGATAAGCAACGCATTGTACTGTATAACTTTAGAACAAAGTCTGTAGTTAAAGAAGTATATGCTAATGCAGAGTATGATGCTTCTATTATTGGACTTTCTCGTAATAGAAATTGGGAGATAGACTACTTAGGGTACGAAGGCGAAAAAGTTGTGATAGAACCAGTAAGTGAGACTTTTAAAAAGATTAGTGCTGATTTAGACAGACACTTTGGAGAATATGAGTATTCTATAGCAGCTAAGACAGAAAAAGAAGACCGTTATTTGATCATAGTACAGAGTGATAAGCTTTATGGTAAGTATTATAATTATGATAAAGATACAGGTGATGTTACTCTGCTTTACGATCTAATGCCTCAATTAAAAGAAGAGGATATGGCAGAGATGTTACCTATCTCGTTTATGAGTCGTGATGGGATTAAACTACATGGATATATTACATTACCTAAATCTGCTAAAGAAGGAAATAAAGTCCCTTTAATTGTGAATCCACATGGAGGACCACAAGGTATTAGAGATAGTTGGGGCTTTAACCCAGAAACAGAGTTATTCGCAAGTAGAGGATATGCAACATTACAAGTGAACTTCCGTATATCAGGAGGTTATGGGAAAGAGTTCTTTACATCAGGTTTTAAACAAATCGGACGGAAAGTAATGGACGATGTAGAAGATGGAGTACAATACGTTATCGAACAAGGATGGGTAGATGCTTCTAAGATTGCTATTTATGGTGCTAGCCATGGAGGATATGCTACACTGATGGGATTAGTGAAGACTCCAGAGCTGTATACTTGTGGAGTAGATTATGTTGGTGTATCTAGTATATTCACATTCTTTGAATCATTCCCAGAATATTGGAAGCCTTATAAAGACATGGTTAAAGAGATATGGTATGATTTAGATAATGAAGAAGAAAGAGAGATTGCTCGTGAAGTGTCTCCTGTCTATCAATTACATAAAATCAACAAACCTCTTTTCGTTGTTCAAGGAGCGAATGACCCAAGGGTAAAAATAGCAGAGTCTGATCAAATTGTGGAAGCATTAAGAGCGCGTGGTTTTGAAGTACCTTATATGGTAAAATATGATGAAGGGCATGGCTTTGCAAAAGAGGAGAACAGTATTGCTTTTTATAAATGTATGATGGGCTTTATCTCAGAGCACTTAAAATAAAGAACAAAAAAATCCCTGTTATACATAACAGGGATTTTTTTATCTATTAATATTCACTATTAGAACCGAATACTGTCTTTCTATTCACATATTTACCTCTCGTAAAGTCAGGCATCTCTTGTACCTGACCATGTGCTGCTATAGACTTCTCACTTAGAGGAGTCACTGCATACCAAGTAGCCAAGTCATAAATGTCAAATGGAAACTCTATATTTCTTTTGATACTTTCCACAAAGGCATTGATCATAAAGTAATCCATACCACCATGACCAGCACCTACAGCTTTAGCCTCATTGTTTTTCCACAGCGGATGGTCATATTGCTCTAAGTAGTCTTTAGAGTTAGCCCATTGATGAGAATGATCCATCTCTTTTTCGAAGTAGATAAATCCTTTGTCTAATCCGCCAGAGCTAATCTCTTGCCAGATACCATCAGTACCTTGTACTTTAAAACCTAAATTATATGGGCGTTGTAGAGAAGTATCATGAGTCAATACCATTGTCTCTCCATTCTCACATTTAAGTGTTGTAGTAACGATGTCTCCTTGTTTAAAGTTTACTTTTGCATTAGGGTGATCTTGACCGCCATTCTCTACGATGTACTGATGTAATCCCCTTGCTTTAGAAGCCATAGAAGTTAGGTGAGTGATTCTATTCCCTCTATTGACATTAAACATAGCTGCTAGAGGACCTACACCATGCGTAGGGTATAGTTCCCCATTTCTAGTGACATAGTGATCTGTTCTCCATTTCGCTTCACTAAATCCTTTCTCACCAAATTCTACACCTCCACCATAAGGTTGTACCCCATCGTTAAATAAGACATTTCTAAGGTCGTGTTGATATCCACCAGTACCGTGGATTAATTCCCCAAACTTACCTTTCTTTACCATATTGAAGACAGCCATGATATCACGGCGGTAACACACATTCTCTAACATCATCAGAGGTACCTTTGTCTCTTCATACACATTTACATAATTCCAACATTCCTCTAGCGTCATGGCTCCACATACTTCCATACCCACTATCTTGCCTGCACGCATAGCTTCTGTCCCTTGTCTTTCATGCCATTCCCAAGGAGAGGAGATAATAACAGCATCTATATCATTGCGTTTTAGAAGATTTTGGTAGTCATAATCTCCTTTGTCATATACGATAGGTTGTTTTTTATTGTGTTTATCTACGATTTTTTGAGCGCGTTTGATCATTCTGTCATCAGGATCAGCCATTGCGATCACTTCTACATCGTCTCTTTTTAGTAATTCATCTAAGTGCACTTGCCCTCTTAGTCCTACAGCGATCATTCCGATACGCACTTTTTTAGTGTTGCTTGAGAAGCTAAATAAAGAAGAAGGTACGATTAATGCACCTATACCAGCCATACTGGTATTTTGAAGAAAAGCTCTTCTATTCATAATAGTTATAGTTAATAGGTTAGAACTCAAAAATAGAAGATAAGAAGGGGAATAAAAAGTAAAACAGTTAATTATTTCTCAAAATGTACTTTAGAGCTAGTTTGAGTAAGAGAACTTATGTCAACGGTGTTTGTATAAAGTAACTATGATAGTCTAAAGTAAAATGTGGTACTTTGTAAAAAAGCAAAAGATGAAAATAATCAGAGAAATGCCTATTGTGAAAAGCGATAGACTAGTTTTAAGAGAATTAAGAAGAAGTGATGCTCCACAAGTATTTGAATACTTTTCTAAAGATGAAGTAACAGAATACTATGATCTAGCAACGTTTACGACTGTAGAACAAGCAGAAGAACTGATTCAGATATGGAATGATAGAACGATAAATGGACAAGGTCTTCGATGGGCTATAACTTTAAAGGGAAATGATGAACTAATAGGAACATGCGGATTTCATAGTTTATCACTAGAGAACAGTAGAGCAGAGATAGGATATGAAGTAACTCCTGCCTATTGGGGGAAAGGAATAGCTAGTGAAGCTGTAGCCTTAATGTTAGAGTTTGGCTTCACTACATTAGATTTGCATCGTATAGAAGCTTTTATTGATCCTGCGCATGATGCTTCTCGTCGTGTATTACAGAAAAACGGAATGAAAACAGAAGGCGTACTACGAGATTACTTTTTTGAGAAGGGAAGATATGTAGATGCTGAGTTACTATCTATATTGACTGATAAATAGCTAGTTATAATTTTTTAGAAAATAAAAAAGCCAATTGTTCATGATTAGATGATCAATTGGCTTTTTAGTATTTAAATTTTTAAAGGGATATGTGACAAATGTAGGGCATTTATAACTAGTATAAAAGCCAAAAATTGTCTTTTTTATAAGATAAAGTTCTTTTATGGATAATAGAGCTTATCTATGTAATCAAAGGGTAAAAACAAAGCCTTTTGTGCTTTTGTTCTTTTATTTGTTTAAAATTTTCACACCTTTTAAGAATATCCAACGCATACATATTTTATCTCCTTTATCAGTTTTGAATACTTTAAACTGAGGAGCTAAGATTGTAGCAGTTACAGCACTTGTCAGTGGTAACCAAAAACCACTTAATGCTGTAAAAGTAGTGAATGCTAAACGACATAAAATGAATAGTACAGCAAAACTCAGAAACTGTAAGATGATGGTTTTAGTAGATACACTCATGGTTTAATCATTTTTATTAATATATTTTCCTTTTTTACTTCCTTCGTATAGTTCATATTTTACTAAACGAGCTTCTAGTTTTCCATTGTATAGTTTTATCTTTCTAGAAGGTCTTAATCCTACGAATTTTAAGGCTTCTACATTACCTGTGATAAACCAAGCTTCTGTGCCAGGGTATCCTTGTTTTAATGTATCACCTACTTCTCTGTAGAAGCGTTCTAGATCTATGTCTAGACGTTCTCCATAAGGAGGGTTAAACACCATGTGTAGTGGGCCTTCAGTTTCCTTTTGAGTATCGAAGAAGTTCGCAGTTTTTATCTCGATATATTCGTCTAAGTTAGCATTTCTTACGTTATCTATCGCTTTTAATACTGCAGAAGGTGCCTTATCGTATCCTTTTATTGTATAATGGAACTCGCGTATTCTTTTTAATAGCGACTCTTGTACCTTGTCAAAAAGCTCTGCATCCCAATCATTCCATCTTTCAAAAGCAAACTCTTTTCTATTGATATTTGCAGGGATATTACAAGCGATCATAGCCGCTTCTGTTAAGATTGTACCAGAACCACACATTGGATCCATAAAATCACTTCTACCATCCCATCCTGACATTAATAACATTCCTGCTGCTAACACTTCATTGATAGGAGCGATATTAGTAGCTGTTCTATATCCACGGTGGTGTAGAGAGGCTCCTGACGAATCTAGAGATATTGTACACAGGTCTTTTTGTAAGTGGACGTTAATTCTTAAGTCCGGATAATCTTTATCTATACTTGGGCGTACTCCACTTTTATTTCTAAACTGATCTACGATAGCATCCTTTGCTTTTAACGCAACGAATTGAGAGTTGTTAAAGTTATCAGAGAATACTGTAGCGTCTATTACGAAGGACTGATTAGCTGATAGATACTCACTCCAGTCAATACTTTGAACACCTTTATATAAGTTTGCTTCATTATATACTGCAAAAGTAGCAATAGGTTTTAGGATTTTTAAAGCTGTACGCAGAGATAGATTGGCTTTATACATAAAACCTTTATCTCCTTTAAAACTTACCATTCTAGTACCCTGTTGTACATTTAATGCACCTAATAATTGTAATTCTTTTGCTAGTACTTCTTCAAAACCGAAGAAGGTCTTAGCCACCATTTTAAAATTTTCCATCTTTCTTCTTATATAAGGAATAATTGACTATTCTGCTTTAAACCAATATACTACGTCTGATAAAAACAGTATAATTTACTGCGTTTTTTTCATTATTTCAAGACTATTTTAGTTAGTTATAAAATCCTGATATGTCTGTGATATATGCTAGGTTTAATCCGCAAAAATAAAGTAAATTTGCAGGCTAATTAAAAAGTTTTAAAATAAAAGTATGTCAAAAGAGAACAAAGCTTGGTATAAGTCGTGGTTTGACACCCCTTATTACCATACTTTATACAAAGATAGGGATTACGAAGAAGCACAAGTGTTAATTGATAATTTAACTCATTATTTAAATTTAGAAGAAGGGGCAAAAGTGTTAGATTTAGCTTGTGGCAAAGGAAGACATTCTATATATTTAAATTCTTTAGGTTACGATGTTACTGGGGTAGATCTGTCGCCTAATAGTATAGAAGAGGCTAGCAAGTATGCTACAGATACACTTCATTTTGAAGTACGTGATATGAGAGAGCCTTCTACAGAGAAGTATGATGCTATCTTTAATTTATTTACTAGTTTCGGATATTTTCCTGATCCAGCTGATAATATGCGTACATTAGATGCTATTCATCAGAGTGTAAATGAATACGGATTAGCAGTAATCGACTTTATGAATGTAGATAAAGTTATCGCTAATCTAGTACCTTCTGAAGTTAAAACAGTAGACGGAATTGACTTCCATATTACTAGAAAATACGAAGACGGGTTTATTATCAAAGAGATTGTCTTTGATGCAGATGGAGAACACCATGAATACGAAGAACGTGTTAAGGCGTTAAGACTAGAGGACTTTGAAGCGATGATGAATGAGAAAGAAATCTACCTTTTAGATGTTTTTGGTGATTATAAGTTGCGCAAGTTTTATAAAAAAGAATCAGATCGATTAATTATGATTTTCAAATAAGCCGATGGTTTATATTATACCTTTATTATCAGTTATTGTAGGGTATTTAATAGCAGTGCTATTACAGCCCAAAAACAAAAAGAATTTAAAATTGCTAATGGCCTTTAGTGGATCATTTCTGTTAGCATTGACAGTTACCCATTTGTTACCTGATGTGTATGCAGCTAGTGAAGCCGCATCATTAGCAGAGCATGCGGGACATAGTCATGATCACGGACACGACCACAGTTCTGGTAATATTGGTTTCTTTATTATGATCGGGATTGTCTTCCAGATTATATTAGAGTTTTTCTCTAAAGGGGCAGAGCATGGGCATGTCCATACCCATGACAAATTAGACAAGGTACCTTGGCTTTTATTTATCAGCTTGTGTATCCATGCCTTATTTGAGGGAATGCCAGTGAGTCAGCACGAAGAGTTAGCATGGGGTATAGCGATACATCACTTGCCGATAGCAGTGATATTAACTGCCTTTTTTATTAATGCAAATATGAATAAGAAGGTAGTGCTTTTCTTTATGGTTGTTTTCTCTCTGATGACACCATTAGGAACATTGGTATCTAGTAATGTAGAGTTCTTGACTCAGTATTACGCTGAGATATCTGCTATAGTAGTAGGTGTTTTATTCCATATCTCATCGACTATTATCTTTGAGAGTAACGAAGGACATTCATTTAATATCAATAAGCTTATAGCTATAATATTAGGAGTAGTAGCTGCTTATTTTATATAAGTAGAATTATAATAATATGAGGAAGACGATTCGAAAGAGTCGTCTTTTTTATTATAGTTAGTTGAGCGTAAGATCTAAGATTAACTTTTTTTAAATAAAATGTCTAGAGTTTTCATAGAGATAAACATTTTAATACTGTCAAATCCCTTTCTACAGTATTCTTTCTGTACTAATACTACCCTTTATTTATGATAGCATTATACTCTTTAAAAGCCATTATTAATCGAATAGAAGGTTCCTGTATCGTATAGATAGCGTCAATAAAAACTTCAGCATCTCGTTCAGAAGCAATTATTACCTCATTATTCTTACTATTTTCCTCTTCTTTTTCTTTTACAACTTTGAGAATGAAATCTGTCAAACATTGGTAGCCACCAAGTACAATATCAGTTTCCACTAAAGCTTGTTGTTCTAAAGGTGGAAGCTTATTAAGGATTATATTGTTTTTGTGTATAATATTCATTTTTAGTGTATTATTTTTTTTACAAAGGTATAGAATCGAAATAAAATAGTATTCTTTTTTTCTTACGGAGGTATTTTATACGTGTTATAATATGATAAGAATTGTATATATTTGTAATACAAATAAATACAAAGATATACTTATGAGTACAAAGAAACCTAAAAAAGCTGGCTCTTTTCGATTAGATCCAGGTCTATATAATCATATAGAAGAATTAGCAAGAAAGAATAATCGTAGTTTTAATAATCTATTAGAAACACTATTGATTAAAGCAACTAATTATCATGAGCCTAATCAGGATAGTATAAATGCTATGAATGAAACTAATTTAGAAACTATTAGCAAAGAAGAGTTTCACGATTTTATTGATAAAATGTAGTGTATGTATCAACTGCAACTTACATCTCAGTTTAAAAAAGATCTTAAGAAAATTAAGAACAATAAGAAACGCTTGAAGAAAGTACTTGATCTTATTGACTTATTGATAGAAGGAGGTGTAGGTAATGTTCCAATTGAAATGAGGCCACATAAATTAATTGGTAATTGGAATGGGCGCTTAGAGTGTCACATCGAATCAGATTATTTAATTATCTGGTTTGAAGAGAAAAATCCAAATATTATCAGATTAGAACGTGTAGGGTCACATTCAGAATTATTTGAATAGTTCTGTTAATATAGGTAGGAAAGATAAAGTATCGATATATACTGTACTAAGTCATTATTTTTCTAACTAAATGAAGTCCACCTGTGCTATACGCTATATCTATTGGTACGATAGTATTATCTAAGAAGAACTCCCCTTTATTGTATTGGACTATTCTCTCATCAAGGAGGAGTAGATGGTCATTGCCTTCAGTGAGTACATCTAAGTTATGCTCAGTAAGAGGTACACGTTCTATATAATCTATATTGCCGTATGTAGAGAGTTGAGGTATAGAGATTAGTTGTTCATTGAGATAGGTAGTATATTTCGTAGCTCCTCCTGGAAAACCAGACCAAGGAAGTGCTTTTCCGATCTCAAATTCTATATTAGTCAAGTCACCTTTAAATAGAAAGAGTTTCTCTTCTAGATCTAAAAATGGGAGTGGTAATGATTTCTTTTCAAATACTTCTTCAGCTTCCCAAAAGTGTACTAACCTATGAGCCCAGTCTACATTGTCATAGTCTTCGGCTAGTAAATCCTCTTCCCAATAGTGCATATACAGTTGTCCTGTTCTGAGTGGGAGTGTAGACTGCTTGAGTGCCTTTTTTTGTTCCTCTGATAGGTCAATATAGACAGTAGGTACTGTTGATACATTCGTAGAGGAGGGTTTGTTTTCTTTTTTTCCAAATAGCTTTGATAGAAATCCCATAGTAAGACAAGTTTATTTATTCTAAGCTATGAAATTTTATTGAGATAATGGTATTCTAACCTCTAAAATCAACAATTATAGTCTTCATAAAAATTAATCTGTAAACCTAAGAATTGCTCTAAATCCTCTAAATCATGTTTAATCGTATCGTGTGCTCCTTCAAAGACAGTGACAGTGTTACCCTCTTTTAAATTTACAGATAATACGCAGAATCCACCACCTTTAGCAGGTAGGGTATTCCATAGTGTAAGAGAGTCTATTTCTTCTTTATTAAATGTAATAGCAAAGGCTTTATCCGCAAATCCAATCCTATTATTCGGTTTATCTATCCATATAACAGAATTGTTTTTACTCTGTAGCTTTACAAGATCAGGAGTACTTTTGATTCTTTCATTTCTTAGATAATTACTTGGTGCAGTAAGGGAATAGTTGAATACATAAGTAGCTGACAATACTAGTTTCGGTGTATATATGTCATCTGATAATAGGTCGGGATAATCATACTTAGTATTGATATTCAGTGAAGTGAAGCTATAAGCTACAGTTCTAAACTCAGGATCATCTACGGTATAGTTTAGTTCGAATGTGATATGATCAGATTCTGCATAGAAGAACAAGTGGTGTTCATTATAAAACGTATAGGTAGCAGTAGAACCTAGATCGTGCTCTAGAATCTCTTTTAGTTGATATAAGCTAGTATCAGATCCATCTGGAGCAAAGCATTTAGTATAGTAACTCGTAGGAGCTACATCAGCACGTACATCATCTATATAAGTGCCTAAATTATCTACAGTGATATTGCCAATGCGTACAGGGTAGGTTGTTTCTGCATAGAATCCATCCGAATGAATATACTCTTGTGCTAATAACTCTTCTTTAGTCGTGTTCCAAGGCACAAATAGTGGGGTAGGAGCTATAATCTCAAAACCTTCGAGATAATCATGATTAGATGTATTCGTTAGCTTATAATTCTGTTTGTAGGTAGTTCTGTAGAGCTTATGTATATTATTTGTTTTATCGTTGAGGTGTTGAGTCACCAAGTTAATATCGAAATGAAACTGTTCGGCTAAGTATAGCCACAGTTTTTCTGTACCTACATAATCACCAGGGATGTAGTACTGTCTATCTTGGTAGATGAACATACTTGGCTCACTATAGTCCGATGTCTCTAGATAAATGTATTCTATTTTAGGGATTAGGATTATTTCATCTTCACTCTCATACGATCTATTAGTGATAATAATTTCATTATCTGTTATTCTTATGATTCCTCTATCCTTATTTTCTTTTGGAAACTTACTTTTATTCAAAAACCACCCCATACACTTACAGTTAAAAAGATAAAGGTAGAGAATATCAGTGATTCTCTACCTTTATCCACTAGGTTTTTCATTGTATTTTATAGGCCATTATCAAGATAGAGTATACTACTAGGATGGAATTCACGATTATTAATCATAATGTATTGACCAGTTAAGGTCTGCTTTAGATACCATAACTGTCCTATCACAAGGGTAATACTGCTCTCTAACGTATTCTGTATGATCCACTCTTTAGCAGAGAGGATTTCTCCTTTTTTGACAGTGAAGGAAATACTTTCTGTTTTGTGGGTTTCTTGATAGTTAAGTTGATGATATTGTATAAATAACTCTACTTTAATCTCAGATGTATTATCTTCAAAGTTAAAATAGTCATTGATAGTAGAGGTATCTATACTAATACGTGTTTGATGACTATCTAGTTTCTGAAAAGTAATTGGTAGGGTACAATACTCTCCAAAAGGAGTATTCGTATTAAAGTCAAAACCTACCATCCCGCTTAGATCTGTATTAAAGTAAGTGCGTTGACCTAAAGGAAATACTTCATTATTACGCAACTGTGCTAATGCATGCGTGTTCATTCTAAGGTGCATTTTTTTACAATGATTGTTGTTCATCGCGAGTTGGATTAGGTATCTTAATTGCCTATTGCATTTCTGTACCGTACCAAAGTCTGTAGCTGCCTGCTTCGTTTTTTTAGTCTGTTTTTGTTTAGAGGGTTTGCCTTGCATAATGACTTTGTTATCTACTATTCTGAATACAGAGTTTAGATACTTTCCTTGAGGTCTCCCTTTTGCATCAATTTTTGCCATAATTGTTATAATTTATTGGTTATACTTTACTTACATAGTAGTCTTATTTGACTATTGATTTGGTTCATTTATTATTATGTGAGTACTACGTGAGATACGTCTCCGTTTTTTTGCTTGATTTAACGGAGTGAGTACGGACTCATAACGGACTCACTACGGACTCAATTCGAGTGAAACCCTACTAGAATACAACCAGACATCAAATGCGATAGCAGATTGTATTCTATTTTTATTCTTGAGTTTTCTCTTTGCAAAGTTTTGAATTATAAATATGTTTTTTTTGAGATGGGAAAAAATGACCACAAATGTCCTAAAATGGCCACAAATGACCTATCTCGATTAAAAAATGATCTATAAAAAAGGTAAAACAGACAGACTTGTCTGTTTTTATTTCTATATTTGTTTCATGAAAAATAATTCACCTAAGGAGAGAGTATTAGAGGCTGCTACTTTACTCTTTCATCAATATGGATATAATAGCACAGGGATCAATGCTGTGATAGAAGAAGCTAAGGTGGCTAAATCTAGCTTTTATGATCATTATAAAACGAAAGATGATCTAGCTGTAGCGTATCTAAAAGCTAGACATGACTATTGGTTTATGGGACTGAAAGAAGATGTGGAGAAGAAGCGCACGATTAAGGAACGCATCATAGCAGTGTTTACCTATATTATAGAGATGAATGAGAAGGAGGGATATAGGGGCTGTGCATTTCTTAATATGTTGTCAGAGCTACCTGAGCATAAAGGGAAAATTTATGAAGTCATCCATCAGCATAAGACAGAATTACAAGCATATTTTAAGGCATTAGTGACAGATGAGAACAGAGCCTTTATGTTATATATGCTGTTTGAGGCAGGGCTGACAGAGAGTCAAGTCTATCAGGACTCAGCCTATGTAAAGAAAACAATAGAATTACTAAAACAAGATTTAATCTAAATGAAGCGATATATAGCAAAATTTAAAACAACAGAGACTAGTCCACAATCAGCTACTTCCAAACATTCTATATACTCAGGGATAGGAGGTATGTTAGCGATAGGTGTGATAGCCTTTATGACTAAAGAATTAGAAATGCCTTTAATCATGGCTCCCTTTGGAGCGACTTGTGTATTGGCATTTGGAGTACCTGATAGTCCTTTGGCTCAACCTCGTAATATCATAGGAGGTCATCTATTAGCGAGTATAGTAGGACTGCTATGTCTTACTTTTTTAGGAACAGAATGGTATTCTCTAGCAATAGGAGTAGGTGCAGCGATAGGCTTAATGCTGGTGACTAAGACTACACATCCACCAGCAGGTGCAGATCCTCTAGTCATTATACTAGGAGGAGCGAGTTGGTCTTTTATTGTTAATCCTGTTTTGGCAGGATCTGTTATTATCACAGTAATAGCCTTGTTATTTAACAATATAAGCAAGCTGAGGAAGTACCCTAAGTATTGGTGGTAATAATCAGATTAATTGCGGTACTATTTATATATCCATAGGGATAGTGTTTATGCGTTTCATATTTTTGCGCAAAAAATATGAAAAAATCGTATAACCATCTGATAGGGATTATATTAGGTAAGCTAGTATGGTTTGGAGGTATTGGTGTTATTGTTAGTATGGTATTAGCCCTTACTAATAAAGTACCTGATACAGTAGAGTGGTTTTTATTAGTCGTATTGCCCTTCTTTATTATTGGTGCGATATACTATGTGTTTAAGTATTGTAATAGTATTGACTTTGAAGGAGATCATCTTATTATCACAACTGTCAAAGGTGAGAAGATGCTATATTCTGTGAGAGATATTCAAGATATAGGAGTGTTAGAACATAGAAATTCGGGGGTATTGATTGGGTATAGTTTAGTACTGACTTTTGGTGGGCAGCGCAATAAGGTATGGAGCTTGTCAGGGTATACAGAAGCTACTATAAAGGAGATTATAAATAAAATACCAGTGGAGTAGATAACGTATAGTTTAATACAGAAAAGAGGAGAACAATAAGAGAGTTATTGTTCTCCTTTTTATATAATGGTCAGTTGATAGATTTACAGTTTTGTTTTCAGTATTATAAAAACAATAGATATCAACAAAATAGAATAAAGTGAATAATGAAGACAGATGTTTTGAAATTTTATAAATTAGAGGAGAAGGAACAGGTTATAACATTAGTAAAGTATAAAGGTGAGTATAAGTACTTTTTATGTGATAGGGAGTATTGGGTTATGGATTGGAACATTAGGTACGAAAATTACTCAATGGTTTGTAATGAACAAGAAAGAGAGCGTTTTAGTATCAGAACTTTAGATGAAACGAACTGTGATAGATTAATTAATGAGCTAAGAGAAGAGAGTGTAGAAGAGCTACAAAAGGAGTTCTTTTTTAGATATGAAGTAAGTGATAATATATGGGATTTATTAGATATCTATCCTGTGATGTTAGTAGATTTTGATGCTTGTATGTTGTATGTACTTAAGCTGTATGAAGCAATAAATTATGAAATGTATATACCACTACATTGGGAATATACATTTGTTTGGGATAGTTGTATTTCTGGATTAATTCCTGATGAGTTTAGTTATTGGAAAAAAGATAATGTTGATTATTTAGCGTTATTTGCAGAGAAATATCATAAGAAAACAAATGATGATTTTTAAAAGATTAGAAAGGATGCTAGAATAGAGTTCACATTAGCATATGCACAGAAGGTATTAAACAATGAAACGTTGTAATAGGTATAATCTAATTAAGGAAATATGACAGAAATAGTCGCAAAAGAGAGTCGAGTAAAGAGACTACAAGATTTTGGGTTACCACAAGTATTCATAGAGAACATTGGGAATATAGAGGAACTAGAGTTTAGGGTAGAGAGTGAAGACAGTGCTTATTATTACTTACCAAGTATTCTTAACTATGATATATTAGTAGGCAAAGAAGTTACACCTATATTCTGTTGTGGAGTGAGCTTTACAGTACTTCTACAAGAGAATGATGATGAACGGATAGTGTATTTCGAGCTTGAATGTGATGAGATTTACAGAGATTATGGGACTAATGTAGAGTTGCTGTTAATGGATATCATGATTGAGTATTATGATGACACAGTGGAGGATGGAGTCTCTTTAGAAGACTTTATACAGGTAGGGAACAAGATAGGTTTTGCTAAGTCAGAGGAGTTATACAGATTAAGAAATCTCTCAGTAGAGGAATATAACGAGAAGTACGAGGACGTGGATGGATGGAGAATAGAGATAGCTGAAGCGTTAGGGGTGGTGTAGGGGAAGAATGCCTGGTTTTACTTATAAATGATATTTGTGTGATAATTAAGATTTATCTAATTTTACCTAAAAGATGATAAGATGAAATTAAAGAAGTTATACTTAAAGAATATTGGCCCTTTCTTAGATGATGAGATAGAATTTGCTACTAACGAAAATGCTGGTAGCCAAGTAACTATTGTCACTGGAGAGAATGGAGCAGGTAAGACTATTATCATCGATGCGATTAGAAAGATGTTTTTGGAATATGAGGGAGATAGTATTCGTTCAATAAGAAGAGGTAAGGATTTTTTGTTGAATATGGAGTTAGAGTTGAATGGTGCTAACTTGTTATTGGAAGCAAGGTTAAATGAAGGTAATAGCAAAGAGAGTTTTGATATTTATAATAGAGGAGAAAAGTATGAGTTTTTTCTAAAAGCATTATTTGATTCATCATCAGCAAAAGGAAATAAATGGATACTTAATTATTGGACATCCCAGAATGATCACCAAACATTTAGTATAAATACTTTAGGCTTTATTAAACTTGAAGGGTATTTAAGAAATTGCTTAGATGGTATTCAACGAAATACAGATACAACACAGATAGTAACTTTCTTTGATTATTTTAAATCCTCTAGCAATCCTACAGAGAGAGCAGAGGGAGAGTATATCTATGAAGTTTTAAAGAAGATATTTAAGATTAGTCTTTTAGACGGGGAGCTGTTACACGTAGAGCGCTCTACTTTCTTACCTGTCATTAGACAGAATGGAGTGGATATCACGATAGAGAAGTTGAGCAGTGGGAATTTGTATTTGGTACAACGTTTAATCTCTTTGTTAAGTCAGATGTATTCTGTCTATAAGTTAAATGATTTACCTTTAGCAGAACTTTGTTTAACACCTGGTGTGTTGTTAATAGACGAAGCAGAGAATCATTTACATCCTAAATGGCAAAAAACATTCTTAAACTCTATCTTAGAGTTGTTCCCTAATCTTCAGATTATCGTGACTACACATTCACCATTTATCGTAGGTTCTGTTGAAGGAGCTAAAGTATATGTGTGTAAACCAGAGATAGGTTACTCAAAGATAATAGATGAGACAAGTAAGTATTCAAATAAGCCTATTGAAGAAATCTTGAGTTCTGATGTTTTTGGGGAGACAAGTTCTTTTGCAAATGTAGAGATTGACAAACTTTTAAAAGAAAGAATTGAAGCAATCGAAGCAGGTGATAAGACAAAAGAAAAAGAAATAGAAGAAAAGTTAATAGCTATTAATCCACAGTATTTTGGGTATTTGAATTTAGATGATACACTTAAACAATTATTAGAAACGAAGTAATGAGGTATATTGATCGATTAGATAAACCTCAGAAGCTAGTGGATAATGAGGAGAAATGGTTAGCTAAGTATTTGGAGAAGCGTGCTCTGTCAGATAAGGTAACGCCTCATACTAGTCAGTATGGACATAAAGAGGTAAAGGAGACTTTAGCTAGAAGTAGTTTTTATAAATGCTTTTATAGTGAGGTTAAGTTCGCTGATTTAAGTGAAGCACAAGTGGATCATTATGTAGAAGTCTCAGAAGATCCTACTAAAGCTTTTGAATGGGAGAATCTATATCTATCCCATAAAGATAGTAATGTTGGTAAAATAACTAATAGAGCTTTGCCTAATCAAGATTGTTTAGATCCATGTACAGCAATAGATGCTGAGATAGAAGAGCATTTAGGTTTTGAAGATGAGGTTGTTATTGGCTTAACTGAAAGAGGGAGAAAAACAATACAGAAATATCATTTGAATAAACCTCTATACAGTAAACTAAGAAGTACAGAACTTAGAAAACTAGATAAGATTATTAGACAAAGAGCTTTATCAGAGTTACCTTTTGATGAGAAGTTTAAGGCTAAGCTACGAATATTTGCTAATCCTGATCAAGCATTTTCGTTGATGTTTAAAAAGTTACTCATAGAAAATGGTTTGCTGTAAGTAAATATTTAGTTTTATGTTTTAAGAATAATTAAAAAAGCCCATAGTCTAGTAAGAGTATGGTTTTTTTGTGATATTTAATTTTTGTACTAATCATACTTATCACATCGTCTAAACACTACGAATTGTTTGATGCCTATAAATGTGCTTTCTACAGGGAATGTACTGATATAGTCCGCTAATATATCTAATCCTTCATCCCAAGGTTCGTTATCTAAGAGGCAGTCACCTATTATTTCTCCTGACTGTTGTTTTGATATATACATTTTTAGCCAATGGAACTTCTGATCTCTAGATAACATAGACTCAAGTTTAGAAACTAATAATAAATATAATTCATCACCACTCAGCTCTCTGTTAAAAGAACCTTGAACACGTAAGTCACTTAATGCGGGATGCCATAGTACTTCATCACTAATGAAATCATATTCTGGTGAATGGGTATCTGTAAGGCTCTCTGCGATGGGTTTAAAGGTAGAGGTGATATAGTTCTCTACTACAGATGCTATTCTATCTTGTACCGTTTCGCCTATCCCAGCGATGCTTTCCATAATACCATCAGGAAAATGAGTAGGATGTGCAGTATTAATCATGAGGTGCATTAGTTCTTTTGCATAATCAGGATTTCGGATGATTCTGAATTCCAATAGTAATTGGTCATTAACGATGATAATCTGAGTAGCTTTATCTACTTGGATTGTATAGTTTAATTTAGTGATTTGGTCGACTAACTCATGTAGTAATATCTCTTCTTCAGTGTGGGGTTGGTCGTGACTTTCTGTTTTCTTCTTCTGGAAATTAAATAGTTTCATAGCTGTGATTTATTGTAAAGATAAGTGTTAATAGTGTATTTCTTTTATGTTGAGATGTTTTTGAATATTTATCTATAACTGAACACTTATTTTAATAATAAATTCAAAATATCTATCTTGCGGTAACAAAAACAACAATACATGAAGAAAGTTATATTATCAGCCTTTATCCTATGTGGTAGCTTATTACAAGTAGTAGCTCAGAATCCACAGGCGTACAAGAATGGAGTGATTGTATCAGCACACCCAGAGGCAAGTAGAGTAGGAGTAGATATCCTAAAAAAAGGAGGTAATGCAGTAGATGCTGCTGTAGCAGTAGAGCTAGCATTAGCTGTGGTATATCCAAATGCTGGTAATATCGGAGGTGGAGGATTTATGGTGTATCGCGGTAAGGATGGTAAGATAGACGCATTAGATTATAGAGAAAAAGCTCCTATGCAAGCAAGAGAAAATATGTATTGGGGAGGAGATGGAGAAGCTATAACAGAATTGAGTATGAGAGGAGCCTTAGCAACAGGGGTACCAGGTACAATAGCAGGTATGGTACAAGCTCATGCTAAGTACGGTTCTCTACAATGGGAAGAATTGGTACAGCCAGCTATAGACTTAGCAGAGAAAGGATTTAGTATTACAGAAAAACAAGCAGGTGAGTTCACTAAACAACACGATAACTTCGTGAAATTTAGTACACAAAGTACAGCTATTACTGAAAAAGAACAGTGGTCAAAAGGAGATGTGTTTATTCAAAAAGATTTAGCTGAAACACTGAAACGTGTACAAAAAGAAGGACATAAAGGGTTCTACGAAGGGAAAACGGCTGAGTTAATCGTAGGAGAGATGAAGAGAGGTAATGGAATGATAACTCTTGAAGATTTAAAACGCTATGAAGCAAAATGGAGAACGCCTATAGTAGGAGAGTATAAAGGATTAAAAGTAATCTCTATGCCACCTCCGAGTAGTGGAGGTATTGCCTTAATCTCTTTGTTCCAATCCATAGAGAAATACCCTTTAGCAAAGTGGGGATTCCAATCTGAAAAAACAGTACAAGTAATGGTAGAAGCAGAACGCCGTGTATATGCAGATAGAGCTGAGCACTTAGGAGACCCTGATTTCTATAAAGTGCCTGTAAATCAGTTAGTAAATAAAGAATACAATCTAGGGCGTATGGAGTCTATGTCTTTTGACAAAGCAACGAAGAGTACTGATGTTAAAGCAGGAGAGTTAGGCGGGTATGAGAGCGATGAGACAACGCACTACTGTGTAGTCGATAAATGGGGAAATGCCGTGTCTGCAACGACTACATTAAATGATTCTTATGGTTCTAAAACGATAGTAGGAGGAGCAGGATTCTTGTTGAATAATGAGATGGATGATTTCTCTGTGAAGCCTGGTACACCTAATATGTACGGATTAGTGGGAGGAAAAGCGAATGCGATAGAACCAGAAAAGCGAATGTTAAGCTCAATGTCTCCAACAATTTTAGAGAAAAACGGTAAGTTGTACATGGTAGTAGGTACACCAGGTGGATCGACAATTATCACTTCTGTGTTTCAAACGATTCTAAATGTAACTGAATTTGGGATGAATATGCAAGAGGCAGTATCTGCTCCTCGTTTTCACCATCAGTGGCTTCCTGATCATGTTGATTATGAACCAACAGCGATTACGGCTGGAGTGCGAAAAGCGCTTACAGATAAAGGGTATATCCTAAAAGAACGCAAACCTTATGGACGCGTAGAGGGAATCTTAGTCAATAAAAATGGTACTTACCAAGCAGGAGCAGATACTCGTGGAGATGATATTGCTATAGGATACTAGTTGAATTAGGAATGTTTTTTAACGCTCTGTCCTAGACAACGAACTATATCACATAATATATACAAAAGGTTATCTTTCATTAGATAGCCTTTTGTATTTTAGGTTTAAGATATATGTGGTTAATTTGAATTTCAATAAAAAGAAGGAAAAGAAATGATAAACTTGATGTTAGAAAAGTATAAGAAGATGGTGAAGGAGTTAGTCTCTGAACCTATCCACTTGAAGAAATATGAATACTTAGGAAAAGAAAGAAATCATGAGAATGCAATAGATAGACATCGAGTATTAGTAGGCTTCTTACACTCAGAAGAATTGAGAGAGGAGCAGTTGTTAGTCAAATTGTTTGAAGCAGAGATAGCAAGTAGGCGAGAAGATGATTTTCAGGGATTCACAGAGGCATTAGATCTAGCAGCGTATCTCGTTAGTTTATATCAACGTCCTGATTATATCTCCTTATTTATTCAAGCGAAGAATGCTAACTTTGATACACATTGTGGATTTGATAGAGAGTATTTGCTACACAATGGAGTGAAGAATACATTTGAATGGATAGCCCATCAAGAGGTAAGTTGGAAAGAAGATTTTTATGACTTAATTGGAGATAGTCTAGCAGAATGTGATTGGGATGAAGAAGACATTGTAGAGTGGAAGGAAAGAAAACAAAGATATTATAGCCTTTGTCCTGAAGAGATGTCTACAGAAGGCATTGTTTATTATGCATTGGATTTAGAAGAAGATGAAATTGCCAAAGCGTGTATTCAATCTTGGGAAGAGAATATCACTGTATGGAATAAGGAAAGATGGGAGGATTATGTGTCTTTCTATAAGGGTATAGGAGATATAAATAAAGTGATAGCAGGAAGAGAAGCGCTATGGGAGTATGTAGAGGATGATGCTTGGAGTAAAGCAAGCTTCTTAAGTAAATTAATAGAAGATTATCTAAGCATTAAGGAGTATGTCAAAGCATGGTTAAAGTTAAAAGAAGGAATATTATACTTAGAAGAAGTAGAGGAGTGTTATGAAATAAATTTAGGAAGGTACTATGTTATATATGCTTGTAATTTACTGATAGGAATTTCGAATAAAGAAGATATGATGTTCAAAGATATATATCCTTGGATAAAAACAACTTTAAATAAAATAAAGGTTTACCCTTATCTTTTAGAAAAAGCTATACAGGTTTTTGTACTAAGTGGAGATAAAGAGTTAGAGAATAAGTACATTCTAGAATTAGAATTATTGCAAAAAGAATAATATAAGTGTGTTAAAGTATTTGGTATTTAGTTAATTAAGTTTTTGTTTTTAAAGAAGAAGTTTAAAAAATCACTATATTTAAGAGACTTTTTAAACTTCAGGCTTATGAATACCACATTAACTAATAAGACCGCTGCTATATATCCTTTTGTAGATGAGAAAGGAATGTATGGATATTGTAATCAAGATAAACAAATTGTCATCAGTCAACAGTATGCTAGTGGAGGATTATTCACTAAGTCAGGTTATGCTGTAGTACGTGATAAGCAAGGGATGTACGGTGTGATAGACCTAGAGAATAAAGAGGTACTGAAGTGTCGATATGATCGAATAGAGTTATATGAGGTAGGGTGTTTTACAGTAGCTAATATTGTGCAGTCGTATACTGTCCACAGTCGCTTCTGGCAATGGAAGTTCTTGCCTAACTTTAATATCATGAGTACTAGCTCTTCCTTTAAACCGTTATGGGGGACAGAGGTCATAAGAGAGAAAGTAACTGTATTAGCATTAGATACAAGACAGGTACTAGATACAAAGACGATTACTAAAGATAGACTTACTAGAAGTGGTACTTCTATCAGGATAAAACAGATTGGTAGTAAATTAATTCAGGTAGGAGATGATCTGTATTTTGCAAAAAAGGATAGATTAAAACGAATAGTCAAAAAAGTAGTTAGTACTTATGACAATGGATTGCGATGGGTGAGAAAAGTGAATGATGATGAGGTAAGAGTGTATAATCTGAAAGGTAAAAGAGTGAAGTCCTATGAAGTAATTCCTCAACCTATTTTTCCAATTACTTATAAAGGGAAGGAATACAAGGTATCTATGCAGACAGCTAAGTCTCACTTAATAGCTAAACCAACTATCTGTAGAGATACGATAGGGAATGGAAGGTATTATGTCAACTATGAATTTGATATGTATATTCCTGTTCATCTAAAGGTAATTGATATTAAAAGTGAACGCAGTATACAGGATATTTGGAAGAATCTATTGAATATTTATCCCGTAGTCTCTAAGCATTTTTTTATAGTGGAAGTAGCTCCTATTAGTACGGAAAGTAGAGTAAACGAATTCTATATCTTGACAAAGCATGGAGTACTTAAAGATTGTCTAGATAAGCCAAGTGATTACTCTATTACCTCTTATTACAATGAGGTACTTTGGCCTGCAAAAGAACTATTAATAGATCAGAAAGATATCCCTCAGGGGTTCTTACTAGAGAAGATTAGAACGATAAGCAGTATAAAAGAACCTCTTTATTTTGTGTCGATTAAAAAGGATCAAGTGAGTAGAGTGGGAGTGTGGAATGTAGATCTTCAGGAGTGGTTATTATCACCTGTATTTTTTTCTTTGCGATTGATGGATAATATCAGGTTTTGTGTATTTCAGTTAGAAGAAAATGGCTTGTATGGGATATTAGATATCACTACTAGAACTGTAGTGTACGAACCTATATTTACCTATGTAAAAGATGGAGCAGAGTACTTAGCTGAAGTAGAGTTAGAAAGAGAGAAAGGTGAAGTGAAGAACGTATATAATTGTTTTTATATAAATTTAGTGAATGGAGAGGAATTTCATCCAGGAAAAGACATTTTAGAGTTTACATCCCGAAAAGTATAAAGAAAAAACCTCTATAGATTAGATTCTATAGAGGTTCTTTTTATATGATTTACTGTTGTATTATTTTATGCCTTTTTTTCTTGAGTAATTGTAATCGTGTAGTGCGCAAACTATCGCGAGTTTGTTTTCTTAGATACTCATGATGTAAGAACCAACCACCAATACCTCCTATAATACTTCCAATCACAATATCGATAAAACGAGCTTGGATCAAAATATTAGGTGTACTGATAATAGGATTACCCGCCTCTGCAAGGAGTACTGTAAGGGCTGTAATAAAGATAACAGCTACTGCATAGTTACGAGAAATAAACATTTCTATAATAAACTGAAGTACCATTATACAAATACATAAATATAAAGGTGCTGTAGAGACTGAGATAAGTGCCCAACAAAGTCCTAATCCGATAAAAGTACCTGCGATACGCTGTAATGCACGTTGCCATACGTGGTATAAAGAAATCCCTTGCATAATGGCGGCACAAGAAATAGGGATCCAATATGGATTGTCAAATTTCAATAGATGACCTATTAATAAAGAAATACACATGAAGGTGCCTACTATAATAGATTTGATAAGGTAATCAAATTGGTCTTTGACTGGGACAGGACGTACTAGGCGTATAGTTGTTTTACTGTTGTATTTTTTGCCTACTATAACACTGTATATTAAGGCTAGAGTACAAGCAAACATGGTGCCCATGACTACATATCCTAAACGTGTAGGGATAGTAGCTAAGTCAAATGGCATATTACTAGACATAGAAGCTACCATAATAAAAAAGAAGCTACCAGGAGGTCGAGTATTGAAATATAGGTTGACCCAATGAACTGCAGTAACGAATATACCAAAGGCTATAGCAGAAGCAATAAAGTTAAAGCTAAACGATATGCCTACTGCAAAGGATAACATAAAACCAAAGGAACATACCAGCATGGTGATCATGCGCTGAGCAGTAGGAATATTAGAAGGGAGGTATAAGATAACTAATCCTGCTAGACAGGCTAAAAGTCCTGCTTGAAGATTGTCAAAATACCATCCTGTTAATAAGGGAAGTCCTGTAGCGAGCATTGCCATCAAAGGGATATGCCACAGTCGTTCGCTGTGTTTTAATTTAAATAGTGTTTTGCTCTCTTGTTGTAACAAGTTGACAAAAAAGTTATTCTTCATTTTCGTTGATTCTAAAAATTCTCTCAGTAGAGATTAGTGCTGTGGAAATGCTTTACCTTATCGGGTAAGTATAAGAGATAAGATATTCTTTAGTATTGGTAAGCATTTGAACAATACAAAGGTAAGGAATTTGAATCAAAGAGGTAAAAGATGGGATGAGTTTGATTTATATCGTGATTATTACATATTATTATAGTCTTATTTACTCATTTTTTTATTGAAGTAAAGAATATAAGTATAAATGTATATATTTAAATGAAAAAAGTGAATATGGGAGAAGTTAACTATGTAATCGATGGTTTAAAGAAAGTAGATACTAGTGTTACTAAAACAACATTTAGTAAATTTTCTAGTTGGATTAAATTTAAAGTAGGATATAGAGGAGTAAATGGACAGTTTACACTAACGTATTCTCAATTCATGTTTAGTTTTAATAGAGCAGGAGGTGCTGTAGAGTATAGGGTACTACCATTAAAACAAGTAATCTCTTATTCTATCACAGAGATAGATAGCCAAAAATCGCAATTGGTATTATGGTTGCGAACAGGAGAGCGTATTCAATTAAACTTTACAGGAGAGGATCTAAAAGAAATCATTAAAACCTTTTCTTCTATATACAATAATATGAGTATATAAAGTAAAAATCCCTACAAAATCTTTGTAGGGATTTTTTAAAGACTTAAGAAAGTTGTTGTTTAAAACTATTAATTTTCTCTGTTAATTGAGAAGCTAATTCAGGTGTATTAATTGATCCATTACTAAAATTATCTTGAAAACTAGGTAATGAAAACTGACATTTAATATTCCCTCCAAAGTAAGGAAATATGCTTGAAGCATTATCCATGACAGATTGTCCTCCACGAGGTCCAGGTGATGTAGATAATAACATCATTGGTTTGTTTTGAAAGAAGTTTTTCTCCACTCTAGACCCCCAATCAAATATGTTTTTAAAAGCAGTACTAAACGTACCGTTGTGTTCTGCTAATCCTATAATAATAGCATCAGCATTTAGAATCGCTTGATTAAAATCTAATGCTTGCTGAGGTACACCTTGGTTATTTCTATCTTGAGAATAAATAGGCATCTCATAGTCATTGATATCTAGAATATTAATGTTATGTCCTTCAAATTGAGTAGTTACACTTTTTACTAATTCTAAGTTTATAGAAGTACTGCTATTGGTAGCAGCAAAAGCTAATATATTCATTGTTGTTTTATTTTTCTGTTTCGATGAGACAAAGGTATATGTAGAAACAAAGAAGCACACTTAATCTAGAATAAGTTTTTCAGAAATAGGGCTTGTATGTTTTACTCCTAGTTGCAGTGAATTACAATAAAAAGGAGAAGCATTAGTCGGTAGATACAGAGTTATATATCGAAAAAAGACATGCATAAAGAATTTTTCTAAAGAGAATAGCATTGTAATCCTTCAGTTTCCTGAATATATGTATGAAGAGAACCAGGAATTTGTAATTTCTATCATATAAAGGAAGTAAGGAAAGAGGAGAACATTTTTTCCTATAAGTCTTATCAATCTGTTTAGCATCTTATTTTCAACAAAGTATATAAAATACTTTTTGAAGTGAGAATGAATCCTAATTTTTCAATTGAAGGGCGATAAATATGATTTTTGAGAAAAAAACTATAAGAATAAAATATTTTTGTTATAGAATTTTTAATTCTAATCAAGGCCTTGTTTAATGTGTATATATAATAATTACAGTTTTATAGGTTTTTTATATTGATAAAAAGTTGTAATTAATGTGTTTAATTTATCATTTATGTTGAATATACTATATGGGTATAAGAATTTTTAATAATATGTTTAAGTGTTGAGTGTTTATAAATTTTACCACTGTTGTTTTTTATTTTGTTTTTGTTAATATTTACTTTGTTTCGTTGTTTTTTATATAAAAAATAAATTTGTATAGTGTAATGTATTTAAAATTGTGTTAATATTTGTATTTTTGATAGAATATTTAGATTGTAATTAATAAAAAACACAATATAATGAAAACACCACATTTGCTAATTTTAATAATATTCACACTTGGAATAGGAGCGTATGGTCAAACTGGTATTGGAACTCAAATTCCAAGTAGTTCTTCTGAGTTAGAGATTAAGTCTAAAGATAAAGGAGTTCTAATTCCACGTCTTGAATTAAAAAATACTAAAGATAAGTCTACTATTGTTGGAACAGAGTATCCTGAAAGTTTGATGATTTATCATACGGGAACTAAAGCTATGTTAGCGGGATACTATTTTTGGGCTGAGAATCATTGGAATGCCTTAGTTTCTAATACTACTTTACAGCACTATATCAAAGAAATTGCGGATCCGAATAGTGTTACGGTTACATATGATGAAGGAGACTATATTTTTACATGGATTAATAAGGATACTAATATTAAAGAAACAATGAAACTTAGTGATGTTATTAAGACGTTTGAGTCTTTGACATCATTATCTACGGTGTATGATGAAGGAGAGGCTGTATTAGTATATAAACCTGAGCGAGGTATTGAAAATAACGTGAAGCTGACAGAGCTTTTAAAAGGAAGTACTGTGTTTACGGAATATATAGAGAGTTTTGTTCCGTCTGCTGTGAAAGAAACAGTTACGAATGTAACTCGTTATAATAAAGAAGGAGTAGAAGAGAATATTGCAAATGTACCTAATGCAGGTATGATTTATTATAAATATATAAATGAGAGTTCTATTCCAGAATATATTACCGTATCTCAGGATGTGAGTAACGATTTTAAGACTATTGTTAATCAAGCTGAAAATACAGAGCATATAAAAAATATTGCAAAAACAGTAAAAGGGAATGATAATTTTTATTCGACTATTAAAGAGGAGATTATAGGGAAATGGGATGAAAAAGATGTGATGCGATATATAGTGAAGTTAAATAAAGCTACTTCTTTTACCTCTGTTGAGTTACCAAAAGTAATTTCAGGCCTAGTAGTAGATGCTAAATTGATTAATGAGAGTAGTAATTCGATGACAAGAGGAGTGATTAGCAAACAAGTCAGTGGGACAAAGACAGTTTTGGCTATTGGTACTGCGGGGACTATTATTCAGAATAACCCAGCTGGTAACTATTATCTAATTGTTGAATATATAAAGGAGTAAAAGGGATTTTATCTTTTTTATTTTAATTGTTTAAACTACAGGATATGTATAGATATTTATATAAGATTTTAGCCCTTTTATTTTTAGGATTGACGAGTATGCCTTTATTTGCTCAAAGAGAATATCCTGGAGGAGTAGGGAATGTACAGCTTTGGTTAAAACCAGATAATAGAGTTAAAATGTATTCTTCTACTGAAGTTGATGAATGGGCAAATGCACCTGTAACTACTGATAGTCATTTGAATATGACTTTTAGTGCTGTAAGTCAGGCAGGAAAGCAAAGGCCTACTTTATTAAAGGGAAGTTACAAAATGAATTTTAATAATGCATTGGTGTTTAATGGTAGCCAATTTTTAGCTACACCTCTTGGTATTAGTGGATTTGTTGATGGACTGACTGTTTTTGGTGTATATATTGCGGAAAAAGGAAAGAATGAGAAAAGGATGTACTATATGGGATTTGGTAGTACTGATCCTTCATCTAAATCTACAAGAAGACCTTCTATTGGATTCAGTCCAAAAGAAACGGGGGGACGTGTACGTCTTACTAGTGCTAGAGATGGACATGGTGGATATGAGATTAATACAACAGCTCTACAGACTACTTATGTGCCAGAAGGAGCAACTAATTATGTGACTTTCAGGTTCAGTGGAACAGAATATTCATTAGATAGTAAAGGAAATAAATTAACAGGAGCAGCTAAGGGGGCTTTAAAACCAGATGAAGGAGTTATTATTGGAGGAGCGAGTTTGACTTCAGGGTTCTTTATGGGACAAATAGGAGAAATTATTGTTTACAATCGAAAGTTAAATGGAGCTGAGACAAGTAAAATTGAGAGTTATTTAGCAACTAAATATGGTATTACATTAGATAATGCAGCTTATATGTCATCTTATGGAAGTGTTTTCTGGCCATGGGGGCGAACAGGTTTAGGGTATCATAATAATGTAGCAGGTATTTTTAGAGATGATGCTAATACGAGTATTTCTGTATCTCGTTCTACTGCTTCAGGGGCAGCTTTGACAGTAAATACTATAGGAACAGAGTTTGAAGTTGGACTTGGGGTAATTCAAGAGGAACCATTAAATAGAGATAATGCTGCAATCTACTGGGGAACTAATATTGGTCAAGGATATACTTCTACTAAAGTAAATGATCATGGATGTGGATATAGTGAGATATTAGATGATAAATTTTGGTTATTTAGGAAGACTAATTTAGGAAGTACTATAGTAGAAGTGAGGGCAGGTGGAGAAGATTTTCCTTATAGTGGTCAAGGGTATGATGTGAAAATGTTGGTAGCTAAAACAGAAGCTGATGCTAGAAATCAAAATTGGTTAGCTGTTATTCCTGGACAATACATAGGAGGGGAGCTTGATGAGCATTTGTTCAGATTGCCAATTAATAGAGACGAATTATATATAACTTTTGGAGCAGATGCAGCCGTGGCACAATGTAATGCTTGTACTACAAACGAAACAGGATTGTTTAATTTTAGTTCTCGCCAATGGACTGCTGGATTAAAAAGTGTATCAAATTTAACAGTGTCGAATGGATTGAGATTTGATGTTACTTATAAGACCTATAGTAATGGTAAGGAAACCCCTTCTATGCAAGCGTCAAAATATCCAAGAGTGTCTAATGGAACTCTTTTAGAGTCTAAATTTAGAGGGGTAAGAGGAAGTGATGATAACTATTCGATTACAAATATTACATTTAAGGATGGGGCTACTTTTGCTAAATTTAAAATTTATGGAATAGATAAAACTAGTACAAGTACCGATATGGTAGAGGTAATAGGGTATTGTGGTAATACGACTTATAGAGGTGTGATTTCGAGTAGTTCTAATAGTAGTAAAAAGACTTTCTCTGTTGGTGGAGGTATTGTCACAGGATTAAAACGTTCTAGTATTTCGAATAAAAATGGGGCAGCAGTTGTTACTTTTCCGCATGAGGTGACAAGAATAGAAATAAAGCATAAAATTCATTATAGAACTAAGTCAAGAGGATATCAAGGAATTGCAATTGGAGATGTTGAGTTAAATTGTCCAAGACCTGCATCTCCTAATCCAGATGGAATAGAGTTTACATTACAAGCACCACCAAAGGTGGTATCATGTAGTGATTTTGAGTATACATTTAAAGTGTGGAATTATTCATGTGATCCTCGTTATGTTAAGATTGAGGATGAATTACCTGAAGGAATGTTTTGGGTTGATGGTGGAGTGATGTCAACAGAAGGTGCTTTTAATGATGCAATTTTCAATAATTATGAAGGAACCAGAAAACTAGAGATAGATAAGGTTAAATTAGACCCTATGACTTTTACTACAATTACAGCAAGGGTACGTTTTAAAGACGATGCAGTAGCAAAAGTCTACGAAAATAGAGGACAATTGACATATACAAGTCTTAATGAGAATAAGGTACTGACTATAGAGAGTTGTGATTACAATAATTTTACATCGTGTACATCTACTAAAGTTGAAATGATTTATCAGCCTAGAGTATTATCTCCTGAAATAAGTATTGAGCCTGTTTTGAATAAATGTTATAAAGAAAATGGCATTATTACAATTAAGGCTAAAGTAAAAAACCCAAATCCAACTGTTACATTTGCTGATTTGAGAATTATGTTTATGTATCATGAAGACTTTAGGTTTAATAAATTCCAATCTAATCTGGGACAAGGAATGATAGAAAGTGAAGAAGGAATGCACATTGTCGAAGGCTTAAATATTAATGGAGGAAGCACCTTAGAATTAACATATGAGTTACAGGCATTAGATTTCTTAGCAATAATAGAAGCCGCAACAGGAAATAAATACACTAAACCTAGTGAAGTCCCTGATGCAGATATTGCTCAAGTGGTTGATTTTGGAGCAAGTATAGAGTTAATAGGAAATTCTGAGGATGCATGTATTAATTCGAGCTTGGATGATGCGTATACTGTATTAGATCCAACAATTCCATTCTGTGGAGGTAGTTTAATTTGTTATTATCCAGGAGTAGAAGGTAGTATAGTAAAGAAAAATGCTGATTTTGTTATCATGACTAGTTTAGATCGTAGTAATGGAGAGCTTTTAGCAGAAGATGGTATAAATGCAATTCTTTATTTAGAATCTAAATCTAAAGGATTTGTTCTTACTCGATTAACTGATACACAGATTAAGGCGTTTTCAAACCCTATAGCAGGGATGATGGTTTATGATACAACTAATAAGTGTATGAAGTTGTACAATGGTAAAATATGGGCTTGTATAGTGCAATCATGCCCTGACAATTAAAAACAAGAAGAAAATGAAAAATAAGATTTTTTTTAGTTATATTTTGTTTTGTGTGGGTATTATCCCTTTATCTGCATGGAGCCAACAAGTAAATATTGGGAGTAAAGATTATTTTTTATCTCCAAGCTCTATACTAGAGTTTCCTGATGATGATACCCGAGGTATAGTTTTACCTAAGATTAATAGCGCTCTTGCGACTAGTGCAGTGGAAGGCACATTAATTTACGATGTGGTAGATAAAAAAATTAAGTACTCTAATGGTATAAATCAATGGGTAGATTTATCGATTAATACAGGTGAGGTAAATATAATAGCCCAAGAT
This sequence comes from Myroides sp. ZB35, assembly GCF_001865835.1. Lineage (NCBI taxonomy): Bacteria > Pseudomonadati > Bacteroidota > Flavobacteriia > Flavobacteriales > Flavobacteriaceae > Myroides > Myroides sp. ZB35. The sequence goes on from NZ_CP017769.1 coordinate 2,473,309, forward strand.
AAATTAACTGAAATAGCAAGTGCTAATATTTTAATAGGAAATGACCCTTCTGTGGCCATAGATGGAGTTCTTGTATTAGATAGCCCAAGTAAAGCATTGGTTTTACCTAGAGTAGAAAGCCCACATTTAAACATAGTTTCTCCACCAACAGGTACGATAGTTTATGATACAAAATCAAATATGATGTGTGTTTTTAATGGTAAAGAGTGGGCTTTTTGGGCAGCAGAGTAATCTGTCAGTGAAAGATAGTATTGTTTAAATTCTGATTATTTTGATTGACGAGACACGAAAGTGTGATTTTTTATAACACAATTTTGAGAAGAGTTACCTTGTGATGAGGTGACTCTTCTTTTTTATGTAAGTTTTCAAATTATAGAAGTATATAAGAAGGGGGTGTTATGTTAAATAGAAGAAGTGAAAAAGTAAATAATACTATTTATTTGCGAGAGGTGTTTTTTTATTAAAGAATGAAAATTACAATTTTTTTATCTATTGTAAAATATTTTTTTTAGATGTATTTGTTGTTTTGTTGTTAAATAATGGTTTTAATTGTTGATATTTTTGATATATTTTTAACTATTTAGTGTTTTTTTTATTTGTAAATAATAGTTTTTATTGATTGTTTTTTTATTATTGTGTGTGTTAATTTTTATTTATATAAAAATATATATTTGTTGTTGTTTTTTATGTTTGTTATTTGTAATTGTTTGTAATTTTATACAAAATAATTAATATTCAACTATAAAAAATACAATAAAATGAAAAAGCCACATTTTCTTATTATGATAATTTTTACACTACTTAGTAGTGTGTATGGTCAGACTGGAATAGGAACCCATTTGCCCAATAACTCATCTGAATTAGAAATTTATTCTAATAATAAAGGAGTTTTGATCCCACGTATTGAATTAAAAAACAGTACAGATAAGTTGACAATAGTAGGAACAGATTATCCAGATAGCCTAATTATATATCATACAGGCACTAAAGATATGTTAGCAGGTTTTTATTTCTGGAGTGGAGATAAATGGAATACTCTTGTTTCTAATACAACTTTGAATCACTACATAAAGGAGATAGCTGATCCGAATAGTGTGAAAATTATTGAGGATAAAGGTGATTATATCTTTACCTGGATTAATAAAGATACCAATGAAGAAGAAACAATGAAGCTTAGTGAGGTTATTAGGAAATTTGAGACCTTAACTACTTTGACTCCTGAAGAGATAACAATGTATGTTTATTTAGAACAAAATCCTGTTACTGGTGAAATGATGGAGGTGCATGTAGATAAAGAAAAAGAAATAGATCCTAATGCTCCTGTTGTACCTTCTTTATTAAGAACCTATAAAGCAAAGAAGTTTGTATATAAAAACGAACAGGAAGATCTTGTAGATATTAAAGGGAGTGATTTGTTTGGCGGTATTGGAAGTGACGGAAGTCCTTCTGGAATAGAAACAGTTACATCATTAAAGCTAGAAGATGATTATAATAGTAAGGGGAAAGCATTAGTGTATAGTGATGAAAATAAAGATATAACAACTATATATGTAGCTGATATTTTTACTAATTCAGAAACGTTAACTTCATTAAAAGCTGACATTAATACGAAGCAATTAATCTATACAGATGAATTAAAGAGCCCTACTTTTATTTCGTTTAATCAGATCGCTCAAGAGCCTTGGTACGTTGTTAATACGACAGAACAGGCTACTAAAAATAACCAAGATATCTATATCAATGGTTGGGTAGGAATTGGGTATTCTGAAAAGTCTGATTCAGCTAAAGTACCTAATGAAAAATTGAGAATAAATGGTAGTATAACTGCTACGAATAGCTATTATGCAGACTATGTGTTTGATAATTATTTTGAAGGATATTCTAATTTAAAATATGATTATAAGTTCTATGATTTAACTAGTGTAGATAGATTTATTAGAACGAATAGACATCTACCAGGTATAACTCCTATTGCAGATTTAGAGAAAACAGATCTAGGCTACTCATTTAATGTGTCTGAATTATCTATTCAGCTATTAGAAAAGACAGAAGAACTCTTTTTACATGTTATTGATCAACAAAAAGAGCTGAATAAAAAAGGATATCGTATTGAGAAGTTAGAAACTGAAATGAATGAAATGGCTAAACGCTTGCAAGCGTTAGAAGCATTATTAGTAAAATAGTAATCATTAAAAATAATATTGATGGAAATTAAAAAACTACATATCGATTCGTTTCATTCGGTTCTTTTGATTATGATTCTATTTCTTGTAAATGCTTCATTGTCTTTTGGACAACATGATATGACGAAGTTAAAAGATGGTTCTGTTGCAGGTGTGACAAATGCTACTGCTGCTCCATATTCTATCTTAGAATTGGAAAGTGTTACGAAAGGTTTTCTATTGCCTAGAATGACCACCGTTGAAAGGGATAAAATTAATATTGACGATAAAGTAAGAGGAAATGGACTTGTTATTTATAATACAGATAATGATTGTATCAACTATTGGAGTACAACAGCAAATAAATGGCTTAGTGTATGTGGAACATTGCCTCCTGCAAAATTAACTTTAGACTGTTCTAAGGTTTATTTAAATTCGAGTGGAGCTAAAGAATTAAAACAAGGCCAAAGTTTAAGAGATACAGATGTTTTATACATTACAATTAATGTGGTAGAAACAGGATCATATAATATTAGTGCAGTAACAACAAATGGGTATTCTTTTAGTAAATCAGGAATATTCGAAACAAAAGGAGTTTATTCAATTGCATTAGAAGGATTTGGAACCCCATTAGAACCAAATGAAACACCAGGAGATCTAGTTACTTTTATGATAAATGGTAAGAAAGATACGACTTGTACTTCTATACGTATTAAAGTGAAATCATCTGAGTTAGATTTTAGACTTGTAGAACCTCAAACAGTTGATGTTGCTTGGTCAGCTTATAAAGGAGTTGCTTTAAATGCAAATGATAATAAAATTAAAGTTCTTGTTGATGTGACAACGGTAGGGTTCTGGAGAGTACAAAGTACAGAGACTCTAAATGGTATTAGTTTTAGCGGGTCAGGAGAGTTTACACAAGAAGGGAGAGCGGAGATATATCTATATGCGCAAGGAGTTCCAATAAATGTTGTAAATAGTACTTTTAAGTTTATTACGAATTCAAAGAATAATAAAACATCTAACGTTACAGCTGAAGTAAAAGTAGTTCCTACTAGTTTTGAATTAGTATGTAATACTAATGAAATACAAATGAGAGGAGAATATAAAGAAGATACTTTTTTAACTAAGAGTAACTCTATATTACTTCCTTTAAAAGTATTAGCGCCTGGTATAGTTGATATAGAATTAAATGGAATAATAAAAGGAACAACAGATACTCCTGTGAAATTTGTTGCACCAAGTACAACTTTGACTTTTAATGGATCTGATAATGTACAGTATGTGACCTTATATCCAGAGATGCAAAATGGACAATATGTGAAGATTCCTGTAAAAGCAAAAACTATTGAGTTTACTACTATAACACCTAATTCAGGGGGAGCTTTCTGTTCTTCTTTTCCAGTTATAAATGTAGTGGAACGTTCTAAGAATTATACATTTGATTGTTCTAGTGCTTTTGCTTTTTCAAATGGATCTACTAGTAGAAATAACAATTTTTTGGTAAATACTCCTTTACAAGCAGGTAAACATGGTATTGAAGTAAGTGTAAATGTAGGGTATGCAGAGAATTATACAATTAAAACAAATACTGTTAATGGTGTTTATTTTACAAAAACAGGTGTTTTTACTGATTCGGATAGAATGAAAGGAAAAGCAACAGTGACTTTAGATCCAGTTGGGATATTTACTACAGGAGGACTGACAGTGTTTAATCTTATAGCAGAAGGATTAGATTCTAATTCGTCTCTGTGCTCTGTAGTTGCACAAGTAAAAGCACACGATATAGTAGTATTGTCTTTAGGTGGAACAAATTACGGTGCCAATAGTAGTACTGTTTATGCTGGAGGAGCAATTCTTAAGAGTAGTACTAATTTTGGCCCAATGGGAACAGTAAAAGTGAATTCGGTGAGAGTATTAAGTACTAATGCTCAAGGAGCTGATTTGGATAGATTCATTGCTTCCAATAATGTGGATATTATTATCAATGTAATAGGATATAATTTTACCAGAACAGAAACACAAGATGTATTAGTTGCATTTGTACGTGATAAGAAAGGAGTATTAATCATTGGAGATGAGAGTACACCTAGAACATATACTAAGAATGTTATAGAAAGGTTAGCTGGTTTAACAGTAGGAGGTAGTAGTATTAGTGTGTCTAATAATTATACTATGCTGAATCCTGTGTTGTCTTCTGCAAATAACGAATCGATTATAAAAGGGCCTTTTGGAGATTTATCTGGTAAGGTGATGGGGAATGATGCACATAATGGATGGTATTACTCTAATTTGCCAAATAGTTATGTTCCTTTAGTTTCAAAACAAGGAGATGTTAATTCTATTTGGGCTATGAAACATCGTGATTTAGGGTTTATGTTTGTTGGAGATGGCGGATGGTTTATAGGGAAGAAAGATTATAAGAATCTATCTATATTCCCTTCTAATTTTGATAGTCAAGGTGTTCCTAAACCAAAGAATTATGCAGATAATGGTGTTGTTTATAATGCTGTTTTATATGCTAATACATTGGCTTGGGCCATTGATTATGTTATTGAACATAAAAAGTAATCCTTGTTAATAAAAATTATAAACTAGGGAAGAATAGATTCCCTAGTTTTTATCAAAAAAATGAAGTTTATGATACAACATATAAGTTTAAATAAAAGCATCAGAACTGTACTGTTGATTCTCCTTTTCTATGTGTTAGGCCCAACTCAGATAAGTGTAGCACAGGTATTGACAGAAAAAGGTACCCAAATATCAGATGATTCTTCTTCTGATGCGTTAAATCCATTGAATTTTAGCCTTTTAGAATTAAATTCTAAAGAAAAAGATTTTTTATTGCCTCGTATGTCTACAACAGAACGTATGCGGATTCCTAGTCATGAATTACTAGGCGGAATGGTTATTTATAATACAACAATAGAGTGTGTTGAATTTTATAACACAAGTCGTCAACAATGGATGAATGTCTGTGGGGATGTTGGTCCTGCAACATTTATTATACCTGATGATAAGTGTAGAGCAATAAAGATTACAGGAGACTATATTGAAGGTGTGTTTTTAGATTCTAGGAAAAATGTTATTACAGTCGATGTTAGTGTTAGTATACCAGGATCTTATGAAATTCAGGCTATTGCTTATGATAATACGGGGAAGGAGAATGGCTATAGCTTTTTAGCTAGTGGTATTTTTCCTCAAAAAGGCGATTATACTTTAGTTTTAAAAGGAAATGGAACTCCTGTAAAAGGATATGAACGTACTAATGGGGTTTCTGGTGGAAAGGATACAATTAAGTTCTTTCTGAATAAGAAACTAGCAACCTGCACACTTAGTAATGAAGTAGAGAAAAGAGCGTTGACTTATGATATAATTAAAGTAGAGCAGATTGGTAACTTTTATACGGGAGTAGATTTAAATGACGTTAAAACTACGGGGAAAATGCGTGTTACTATTAATAATATTTCTCAAGGTGGAGTTGTAACAATTACCACCCCTACTGTTAACGGGATTTACTTTAAGAAAACAAGAACATTGACATCTCAAGAAGTTAGTAGTAAAACGGCTATTATTGAATTGGATGGTTATGGTACTCCTACGTGGCCTATGCAAACTGATTTGGATTTTATTAGTAATTCTTATGTAAAAGTAGAACAAGGTGAAACACCAAGTGTATATCCATATTTTGCAGTAATTTCGAAGGTTGAGGTTATTATTGATTGTACTAAAGTGACCTCTGTTGGAGAGTTTTTAAAGAATGAACCATTAACTACTTCTCATAAAATTATGGTACCTGTTAAGGTTATCGCCACAGGGAGAGGAAAAGTAAGAGGTGTAATTGAAATTAGTTCAACTCAGACACAAAAGATAGAGTTTGAATCTGATATAGTTGACTTTAAGTTTAATGTTGCTACGAATGATATTCAGATGGTAGAGATGAGACCGATTGTTAATACAGGAAAACTTACGGTAGGCGGGACTACTTTACCTATGGTTATACAAATGTCTTCTCAAGGTATAAAAGAATATAATCCAACTGCAAGTAATGAGAATATTGTTAGTGCTAGTTGTGTATATAACTTACCTGTCAAATCTAAAGAAGCAGTGTTGAAAATTTATTGTTTTCCGGGCAATCAACAAGTATTCGGTAAGTATAGAGCTGGTACACCACTTAATGCCTCAAATTATGTTACTATAATAATGGAGGTTGTGGAACCTGGCGAATATCATATTGTGACGAATACTGTTGATGGTATTTACTTTGAAGCAAAAGGAGTTTTTACAAAGAAGGAGATTTTTATAGATGATACAGCTTTTGTATTATATGGAAAAGGAACACCAACAAATAATGATAAGAAGACTATGATACTTAATATGCCAACAAGTGTAGGAGCTTCTACTTGTAGTTTTGATGTAACATTAGCATTGTCTTCAAAGAAAATGTTGACTTACTCGAATAAAACTAGTTATGGTTACGGTTTTGATAGAGGACATTCTAAGGCTTTTATAGATAGTCCAAATAATTTTGGATCTTTACCTACTAGCACAGTAGCTATGGAGGGAAGTATTACAGTGATCGTTAATAATGATTCGACGATTAATAATGTTGCCTCTGAAATAAATACTTCTAACCCAGCTTTAATCAGTATAGGTTATAATACAAGAATGAATGAGACTGCAGCCATAGCAATAGCAAACTATGTTAGGTCAGGAGGGGCTCTTTTAGCAGTAACAGATGCAAATGATAATGCAAGTACTTATTATTTATTGAATGCTGTATTAGGCACAACTAATATTAGTGCTGTAAATATAGGTACTCGTTCAGGAACTATTTGTTCTATTCTTAATGTTGATGATCCAGTTTTAAATGGACCATTTGGGGATATTCGCAATAAAAAATTAGGAGATGATGCTACAACAGGTATAGCTATAGAACCAAACTCTTTAGGAAGAGCAATAAATGATATAGAAGTACTGTCTAGAGATTCGAATGGTAATATTTTTGCATTTAGGCACAAAGAACTTAATTTTGTGTGGGCAGGAGATGGTGGTTTTAACTCACAGAGTGGAACTAGCGGAGCTATGAGAAGTGATAATATTTGTCCTTTTTTAGTAGATAGTAATAATAGACCTATAGGTAAGTCAGGATACGGAAGAACCCCTTCTTTAACGAATCAGACAGTTTATAATTCACAATTTACAGCGAATGCTTTAGCTTGGCTGTTTAGTGTTACAACAAAATAACTTTTATTTACTTTATATAGCTTATCACTACGTTATCAGTGAAAAGTTTTTAATATAGAAATATTAGTTCAGTAGTAAATGTATAAAAAAACCCTCCAGCTGGAGGGTTTTTTATTCTATTTCAATTACTTCTTCGTAAAACCAGAGTACTTTAATAAAGCATCTATTGTAGGGTTTTTACCTCTAAAGTCTTTGTATAATTTGTCTAATGGAACAGAGTTTCCTTTAGATAAGATTTTATCTCTAAAGATTTGACCATTCTCACGAGTCATACCACCGTTTTGTTCTAACCAATCATAAGCGTCGAAATCTAACATTTCTGACCACTTGTATGAATAGTATCCAGCAGCATATCCACCTCCGAAGATGTGGCTAAAGTAAGTACTGCGGTATCTAGGAGGAACAGTAGGTAAGTCTAAACCATATTTAGCTAAAGCTTCTTTTTCAAAAGTGAGTACATCAGTGATATTCTTATCAGTAGACACAGTATGCCATTCCATATCTAATAGAGAAGCACCTAATAGCTCAGTCATGCTATATCCTTTATTGAATGTTCCTGCATTTTTCATTTTTTGAACTAAAGCATCAGGGATCACTTCTCCTGTTTTATAGTGTTTAGCATAATTCTTTAATACAGAAGGTTCGAAAGCAAAATGTTCGTGGAATTGTGAAGGGAACTCTACGAAGTCACGCGATACACTAGTACCTGATAGAGTAGGGTAAGTTTGATTAGCAAAGAATCCATGTAGTGCATGCCCGAACTCGTGGAACATCGTGATTACATTATCTTGAGATAATAGAGTAGGTTGACCTTTCGCAGGTTTTGGGAAGTTACCTACATTGTAGATTACAGGAAGTCTGTTTAATAATTTAGACTGACCTACGATATTACTCATCCATGCACCACCGCGTTTAGAATCTCTTTGGTAATAATCTGTATAGAATAACCCTACCTGACTACCATCTTCATTGAAGATTTCGTATACTTTTACATCTTCTTGCCATACAGGGATATCTTTGCGTTCTTTAAAGCTAAGCCCATATAATTGCGTAGCCATATAGAACACTCCATTCTCTAATACACTATTCATCTCAAAATAAGGTTTAAGCTCATTTTGGTTTAATGCATACTTTTCTTCTCTGATTTTTTCAGCGTAGTAGTTCCAGTCAGCAGCTGTTAGCGTGAATGGATCTGCTTCTTTATTAATTAATGCTTGGATATCAGCCGCTTCTTCTTTAGCCGCTCCTACTGCATAAGGACTTAGGTCTTTCAGTATTTTAGTAGCATTAGTAGCATTCTGTGCCATAGAACCTTGTAGACTCCATTCTGCATAGTTAGCGAATCCCATTAACTTAGCTTTCTCAGCACGTTTTTTCACTAGAGCTAGGATAGATGCTTTGGTATCATTGTCATCTCCTTTTTCAGCTCTTACCCATGCTTGATCGAATAGTTTCTTTCTAGTTTCTTTATTGGTCAGTTTATCTAGATCTGGTTGTTGTGTAGTATTGTTTAATGCGATTACATAACTACCATCTTCTTGTTTGATGGCATTAAGCTCGTCATCAGATAATCCTGCTAATTCTTCTTTAGTGAATTTAACTCCACCTTGTTTAGTCGCTGCTAATAATTTATCTCCAAACTGATTGTTTAAAGTAGCAATGTCTTGGTTTAGTTGTTTTAATTTCTCTTTATCTTCAGAAGATAGATTAGCACCAGATTTCTCGAAGTTTTCATAGTATACATTTAGTAGTCTATTCTGTTCTTCATTTAGATTAAGTGAAGCTTGATTGTCGTGAAGCTTTTTAATGCGTTGGAACAAGCCATCATTTAAGTATATAGCATCTCTATGACCAGCAAATTTTGGTGCCAATTCTGAATTAATTGCCTTAAGTTCATCATTAGTATGAGCTCCTGTTAATAGCCCAAATACAGAACTTACTCTATCTAGTAATTCACTAGAACGCTCTAGTGCTTCTAAAGTGTTTTCAAAAGTTGGTTCTTCTGTATTGGCTACTATTTTGTCGATAGCTTCCATCTGACGACGCATTCCTTCTAATAATGCAGGTTTAAAATCTTTGTCTTTAATTTTGTCAAAGTCTGCTGTATAGTATGGCAATGTGCTTTCGTTAAAGAAAGCATTACTTTCATTCCAATCTCCTGATGAAGCAGCTTCGTTCTTTACTTTGTCACAAGAAATAGACAAAATAGATGCCCCTGCAACTACACCAAGTACGGTCTTTTTGATTTTCATAAATATTAAGGTTACTGTTAGATTTGTCCAAATATAAAGATTTATGTGTGATTCAACGAAATCTGTTCTATACATTATACCTTATTATGAATGAATAAAATAGGGATAACCGTATGGTAATTCATCTGTATTGCCTTGTTTCTAAATGAAGTGATATAGGTCTGAGGGAGTTTTGAGAGAGATATTTTATAGAGTATTTAAGGTATATTTATACTTCTTTTTTAGATAGATTATTTATTTTGGTTGTATTTTTATATTCACAATAAGAGTTTTTTTAGAACACAATCATATATTTGAACTTCTAAAGAATGTAATTTTAACCACATTGGTATTGATGAAGGATGTAAGTAGTATAGTATATACTTTACTATTTTGTAGTTCGTTGTTTGCTCAGAGTCCTCAATTGAGAAATGAGATAAAGAGCCAACAGGATGAACAGAAGAACAAAGAGATTATACAGCAGTTTAGCAGAGAGGTAATGTCAGATAAAGAAGCTGTCTTACGATTTCAGCAACAATATAGTGTTCCTACTAAGGGAGTTTATAAGGATGGACGTATTTATCAGTTGAGAACTGTAGATAATGAAGGAATTCCTATTTATTACGCTACTCAGAATGCGTTATCACGTAGCCTGACAGGTGTAGATAATATTTCGAAAGGAGGTAGACAGAGAGTCAATCTTCAGGGTAGAAATATGATTATAGGGCTATGGGATGGTAAGCCTGCCTTTGAGCAGCATCAAGAGTTTAAGAGTGGCGCTTCGAGCCGTGTGATTTTAAAAGATCCAGATATCAATATTGCGAAGCTTAATGGCGAAGACTTAGAACGTGCAGAACTTGGAAAAAATCATGCGACTCATGTAGCTGGGACCTTAATAGCAAGTGGTGCTTATGCTCCAGCTAAGGGATTAGCTCCTGAAGCTAGCGTATGGAGTTATGATTGGGATAATGATATAGTAGAGATGGCCTCAGCAGCCCAATCGGGTTTATTGATATCTAATCATTCTTATGGGATAGCAGCATTAGATGATTATGATAATCCACTAGTTCCTCCTACTTATTTTGGATATTATAATAAGGATGCTTATCAGTTGGATAAACTTACTTATACATATCCATATTATCAACCAGTAATTTCTGCAGGTAATGATAGGGAGTATTATGATAAAATTAATCCTACTATGAATGGTAATGATTTATTATTAGGTAATACGAATGCAAAGAATGCTGTTGTAGTAGCTGCGGTAGGCGTAGATAACTCAGATCGTTTAAGCGTGGCTAAGTTTAGTAGTTATGGTCCTACAGGCGATTTTAGGATTAAGCCTGATATCGCTGCACCAGGAGTGAAGATTATATCTTCAGCGTACGAGTTGCCGAGATATCATAATGCTAATCCTTCAGTAGGTGTATATAAAGAGATGAGCGGTACTTCTATGGCATCGCCAGTTGTATCAGCTATTTTGACTCTTTGGCAGCAAGGGTATGTACAGCTACATGATTTTCCGATGCGTTCTGCTACGTTACGCGGACTGATGACTCATACAGCAGAGTACTTAGAAGAAAAGTACCCAACGAATAAAATAGGATGGGGAATGATTAATGCAGAAAGGGGAATAGAATTCATAAAGAATGTAAATGATGACAGTGCAGTCCTAAAAGAAAGTGTTTTGTTTAATAAAAAAGATTTTCGATATAAGTTTAAATTAGATAATCCTTCGGAGAGATTGTTAGTCACATTAAGTTGGACAGATAGGGAAGCGTTGTTTGATTCGAATGAATTAAAAGAAAGCTTTAAGAAGAATAAACTGATCAACGATTTAGATATTAGGTTATACAAAGATGGAGAAGAATATTTTCCTTGGTATTTAAATAAAAACAGGAGTAACCTCAATGCACTAAAAGGAGATAATGATGTCGACAATCTAGAGAGAATAGAAATTGTAAATCCTGAAGCAGGAGAATATGAAGTGGTAGTGAGCCATAAAGGTGAATTGTCGTATGGTAGACAGGACTTTAGCTTACTAATCAGCAATGGAGATTTAGATGGAATAGAAAAGATATCAACTATTGAAGGTGTAGAGCCTGAAGATATAGTGATTTGGCCAAATCCAGTTCAAGATATCGCAAATGTCGAAGTTACAAAGGATAAAGTATTTACTATTTCAGAAGTAGAGGTTTTTGATTTAAGCAATCGTTTAGTAAAACGATTTAATTTTACAGCGACTAATCGTGCAGTGATTGACATGAGGGAATTGGAGCGAGGAGTATATCTATTGAATATAAACGTAGGAGGAGAACGTGTTAGAGCAAAAATATTAAAGAAATAAGAGTCATTTTTATATTCATATACAGCCCTGGACTATATAGTCTAGGGCTTTTTTGTTACTATATTTTAAGCCCCCTCTTCAAGAGTGCGACAAGACCTCTTCAATATTGCTTCAAGAAAGAGGTGCTCAGATAGAGCAATCTTGGAGAAATGTTGAAGCGGTGTTGAAGAAGTAGGCATAAAGGCTTGCTATTACTGGGATACAGAAGTGTTTTGGCTTTAGAAAGATAATAGTGGTAATTTACTTTACTTGCTGATATATAATTGTTTGTGAGGATAATTGCTCAATATGAGAATAAAAAAAGTACATCTGTTTTTCTTCGAAACAAGATAATAGCCATATAATAAGGGACTTTTCTTCTAAAAAAGCATACCTATATAAGTAGATCAACTACAAAAAAGTAGATAAAACACCTCTATATAGGATAAAGTAACATTTAGAAATAGACAGAAAGGGCATAAGAAGGCATATTCTCAATTATTACATATATATAATAGAGTACAATATTGAGTACTGCTCTTTACGTATATATAGTATAGAGACGCCATAAGGCTATAACCTTTAAAAAAAGACAAAAAAACTTTCACTCGTAAAAGGTGGTATAATAATGAGTTATGAAATACTTTTCAAAAACATTGAAAAAAAGGCAAAGATAAGTTTGGAAGTAAGAGAAAAGATACTACTTTTGCATCCGCATTAGAGAAGTGATAACGACTCTAGAGGCAGACGATCATAAACAAAAAGTGAAGCAAGAACGACTAAAAAATAAGCTTTAAAAAATTTACAAAAATAAATTTGGATAAGTAAAAAATAAGGTAGTATCTTTGCAGTCCGCTTCAGTAAAAACGGGAGTTAAGCGAAAAAAAATAAAGAAAAATATTTTCTAAAAAAGTTTTGCTAATTCAAAATAAGTTTTTACTTTTGCACTCGCTTTGAAAAACAAGTGAGGCTTAGAAATAAGAAGACACGTTCATAAACATATTGGATTGACAGCATACAAATAAGAGAGTAAGGCAAATCGCTAAGATTTGGAATTATACTTTTTTAATTTACGAAATTAAAAATATACGATGAAGAGTTTGATCCTGGCTCAGGATGAACGCTAGCGGCAGGCCTAACACATGCAAGTCGAGGGGTAGAAAGAGCTTGCTTTTTTGAGACCGGCGCACGGGTGAGTAACGCGTATGCAACCTACCTTATACAGGGGAATAGCCCGAAGAAATTCGGATTAATGCTCCATGGTTTATCGATATGGCATCGTATTGATAATAAAGATTTATCGGTATAAGATGGGCATGCGTATCATTAGCTAGTTGGTGTGGTAACGGCATACCAAGGCAACGATGATTAGGGGTCCTGAGAGGGAGATCCCCCACACTGGTACTGAGACACGGACCAGACTCCTACGGGAGGCAGCAGTGAGGAATATTGGTCAATGGAGGCAACTCTGAACCAGCCATGCCGCGTGCAGGATGACGGTCCTATGGATTGTAAACTGCTTTTGTACAGGAAGAAACCTCCCTACGAGTAGGGACTTGACGGTACTGTAAGAATAAGGATCGGCTAACTCCGTGCCAGCAGCCGCGGTAATACGGAGGATCCGAGCGTTATCCGGAATTATTGGGTTTAAAGGGTTCGTAGGCGGCTTTATAAGTCAGTGGTGAAATTTCCTAGCTTAACTAAGACACTGCCATTGATACTGCTTAACTTGAATAGTATGGAAGTAACTAGAATATGTAGTGTAGCGGTGAAATGCTTAGATATTACATGGAATACCAATTGCGAAGGCAGGTTACTACGTATTTATTGACGCTGATGAACGAAAGCGTGGGGAGCGAACAGGATTAGATACCCTGGTAGTCCACGCCGTAAACGATGGATACTAGCTGTTCGGTTTTCGGACTGAGTGGCTAAGCGAAAGTGATAAGTATCCCACCTGGGGAGTACGTTCGCAAGAATGAAACTCAAAGGAATTGACGGGGGCCCGCACAAGCGGTGGAGCATGTGGTTTAATTCGATGATACGCGAGGAACCTTACCAGGGCTTAAATGTAGATTGACAGATTTGGAAACAGATTTTTCTTCGGACAATTTACAAGGTGCTGCATGGTTGTCGTCAGCTCGTGCCGTGAGGTGTCAGGTTAAGTCCTATAACGAGCGCAACCCCTATTGTTAGTTACCAGCGCGTTAAGGCGGGGACTCTAGCAAGACTGCCGGTGCAAACCGTGAGGAAGGTGGGGATGACGTCAAATCATCACGGCCCTTACGTCCTGGGCTACACACGTGCTACAATGGCAAGTACAGAAAGCAGCTACCTGGCAACAGGATGCGAATCTCCAAAGCTTGTCTCAGTTCGGATTGGAGTCTGCAACTCGACTCTATGAAGCTGGAATCGCTAGTAATCGGATATCAGCCATGATCCGGTGAATACGTTCCCGGGCCTTGTACACACCGCCCGTCAAGCCATGGAAGCTGGGGGTACCTGAAGTCGGTGACCGCAAGGAGCTGCCTAGGGTAAAACTAGTAACTAGGGCTAAGTCGTAACAAGGTAGCCGTACCGGAAGGTGCGGCTGGAACACCTCCTTTCTAGAGAATAATTATAGAAGTATGATACTTTACTCTCGCTGTTAATACCAAAAAAAGAATTAAGTAATACAGAGTCTCGTAGCTCAGCTGGTTAGAGTACTACACTGATAATGTAGGGGTCGGCAGTTCGAGTCTGCCCGGGACTACTAGTTTACTAATTTGAAGGAAATACTAGAGGTTAAACTAACCGCCCAAAAGTTACTGTTAACTGTAAGCTGTTAACCAAACACTAGATACGGGGGATTAGCTCAGCTGGCTAGAGCGCCTGCCTTGCACGCAGGAGGTCATCGGTTCGACTCCGATATTCTCCACTAGGACAGAAGTCCACAAGTTCATTGACATATTGATAAAACTTAACTAACAAAACAGTTAGAAAGAATAAAAAAGATATAGAAATATATAGAAAGTACGATTCGAAAGAATTGTAAGCACATAAGCAAAATAAGGGCGTATGGGGAATGCCTAGGCTCTCAGAGGCGAAGAAGGACGTGATAAGCTGCGAAAAGCTACGGGGATTGGCACACACGAATTGATCCGTAGATATCCGAATGGGGCAACCCAGTATGTTGAAGACATATTATCCTGTATAGGAGGCGAACCCGCTGAACTGAAACATCTAAGTAGGCGGAGGAGAAGAAAACAAAAGTGATTCCGTAAGTAGTGGCGAGCGAACGCGGAAAAGCCCAAACCAAAGTTGTTACGGCAATTTTGGGGTTGTAGGACCACGACATTTCTTGCGGATTTAATGAGAATTACCTGGAAAGGTAAACCGAAGAGGGTGATAGTCCCGTATTGGTAAGAGAAGATAAGAATAGTGGTATCCTGAGTAGGTCGGGGCACGTGAAACCTTGATTGAAACTGGCGGGACCATCCGCTAAGGCTAAATACTCCTGAGAGACCGATAGTGAACCAGTACCGTGAGGGAAAGGTGAAAAGAACCGTGAATAACGGAGTGAAACAGATCCTGAAACCATACGCCTACAAGCGGTCGGAGCCCTTTTGTGGGGTGACGGCGTGCCTTTTGCATAATGAGCCTACGAGTTACCGTTGCTGGCAAGGATAAGTGATTAAGTCATGGATCCGTAGCGAAAGCGAGTCTTAATAGGGCGCTTAAGTCAGTAGTGGTAGACGCGAAACCGTGTGATCTACCCATGGGCAGGTTGAAGTTTAGGTAACACTAAATGGAGGACCGAACCGTTTAACGCTGAAAAGTTTTCGGATGACCTGTGGGTAGGGGTGAAAGGCCAATCAAACTCGGAAATAGCTCGTACTCCCCGAAATGCATTTAGGTGCAGCGATGATCGATAGTTACTTAGAGGTAGAGCTACTGATTGGATGCGGGGGCTTCACCGCCTACCAATTCCTGACAAACTCCGAATGCTAAGTAATGATAGTCATCAGTGAGGGCATGGGTGCTAAGGTCCATGTCCGAGAGGGAAAGAACCCAGACCATCAGCTAAGGTCCCCAAATGTATGCTAAGTTGAAAAAACGCGGTTTGATTGCCCAGACAGCTAGGATGTTGGCTTGGAAGCAGCCATTCATTTAAAGAGTGCGTAACAGCTCACTAGTCGAGCGATCGAGCATGGATAATAATCGGGCATAAGTATACTACCGAAGCTATGGATTTGCGCATTTAGTTGCGTGAGTGGTAGGGGAGCATTCTAACGGCGCAGAAGGTGATTTGTGAGAATTGCTGGAGCTTTTAGAAAAGAAAATGTAGGCATAAGTAACGATAAGGGGTGCGAGAAACACCCCCGCCGTAAGACTAAGGTTTCCTCAGCTATGCTAATCAGCTGAGGGTTAGTCGGGACCTAAGGCACACCCGAAGGGGGACGTCGATGGCCAACGGGTTAATATTCCCGTACTACTAATAATTGTGATGGAGTGACACAGTGATGAAAGCACCGCGAACTGACGGAATAGTTCGTTGAAGCACGTACCTATAGGTTTGATAGTAAAATGCGTCGAACTTGGAGAAATGCGATAGTACTTTGAGTCTTCGGACAACGAGATAGTGTGCCTAAGGGCTGTCAAGAAAAGCTTCTAAACTTAGATTATTAGTACCCGTACCGTAAACCGACACAGGTAGTCGAGGAGAGTATCCTAAGGCGCTCGAGAGATTCATGGCTAAGGAACTAGGCAAAATAGACCTGTAACTTCGGGAGAAAGGTCGCCAGCGCAAGCTGGCCGCAGTGAAAAGGTCCAGGCGACTGTTTATCAAAAACACAGGGCTCTGCAAAATCGTAAGATGACGTATAGGGCCTGACACCTGCCCGGTGCTGGAAGGTTAAGAGGAGATGTTATCGATGAGTAATTGTTGAGAAGCATTGAATTGAAGCCCCAGTAAACGGCGGCCGTAACTATAACGGTCCTAAGGTAGCGAAATTCCTTGTCGGGTAAGTTCCGACCTGCACGAATGGTGTAACGATCTGGACACTGTCTCAGCCATGAGCTCGGTGAAATTGTAGTATCGGTGAAGATGCCGATTACCCGCAGTGGGACGAAAAGACCCTGTGCACCTTTACTATAGCTTAGTATTGTTCTTGGATAAGTGATGTGTAGGATAGGTGGGAGACTGTGAAATGGCGTCGCTAGGCGTTGTGGAGTCATTGTTGAAATACCACCCTTTGCTTATTTGAGATCTAACTCCCTTATTGGGGAGGACATTGCTTGGTGGGTAGTTTGACTGGGGTGGTCGCCTCCAAAAGAGTAACGGAGGCTTCTAAAGGTTCCCTCAGCACGCTTGGTAACCGTGCGTAGAGTGCAATGGTATAAGGGAGCTTGACTGAAAGACTAACAAGTCGAACAGGTACGAAAGTAGAGCATAGTGATCCGGTGGTTCCGCATGGAAGGGCCATCGCTCAAAGGATAAAAGGTACGCCGGGGATAACAGGCTGATCTCCCCCAAGAGCTCATATCGACGGGGGGGTTTGGCACCTCGATGTCGGCTCGTCACATCCTGGGGCTGGAGAAGGTCCCAAGGGTTGGGCTGTTCGCCCATTAAAGTGGCACGCGAGCTGGGTTCAGAACGTCGTGAGACAGTTCGGTCTCTATCTACTGTGGGCGTTAGAAATTTGAGTGGATCTGATTCTAGTACGAGAGGACCGAATTGGACCAACCTCTAGTGCATCTGTTGTCTCGCCAGGGGCATCGCAGAGTAGCTACGTTGGGAAGGGATAAGCGCTGAAAGCATATAAGTGCGAAACCCACCACAAGATGAGATTTCTTTAAAGGGTCGTTGGAGATTACAACGTTGATAGGCTATAGATGTAAAGACAGTAATGTCAAAGTCGAGTAGTACTAATAACCCGTAAGCTTATGTGAATCTCCCCTTGTTAATACAAGGGGAGGGCAACTTTCTAAAGTATAGTTAAGTTTAAAATATCAATATAGTTAAAAATATTAGTTACGCTAATCGTGTAACAACCGATTTAAGGTGGTTATTGCAGCGGGGCTCACCTCTTCCCATTTCGAACAGAGAAGTTAAGCCCGCTAGCGCAGATGGTACTGCTAACCAGTGGGAGAGTATGTCGCCGCCTTTCTTTATAGAATCCCCAATCTCGTATGAGGTTGGGGATTTTTTTGTTTATATGTGTTTTATAATTGTGCTAATCCTTTAGGTTTTCGAAGGGATCATCTGTATATATTTACTATTTGTTAATTTTAGTGTAGTGTTAGTTGTTAATATGTTCATAAAGATTAAATAATCTAGGAAAAGGGTGAAGACACTGTATTTTCTAGTGAAGAGTAATAAATGTGACATTTTATGCATTATATTTGCATTTAGAAAAATTGTAATAATAGCTACCTAAAGAAAATCGTATGAATAATGCGCTGAAAAGACAGTTAAAGCGTGATACACCTAGGGGTATCATATTTGTAATAGACTTGTTGATTGTCTTGTTTACCTATTTTATATCTAACCTTTTGTTAACTAATTTTTTTGGTAATTTCTCTATCGAATTAATGTTAAAGAGAATACCTGTATTATTAGTTTGTTATATTGTTAGTTTTTTGATATTTAAACCTTTTAAAGGGGTTATTAGACAAACAAGTATAAAAGATATTGAGACTATTTTTACTTCTTGTCTGTTTTCAGGAGCAATCATGATGATTGTTAGTTCATTGCAACGTAATGAGTTTCTAGGGACTAGTTTTGAGCCTTATTTAAGATATTCCTATTCTTTTGTATTACTCCATTTATTCTTTACATCTGCGATGCTTATTTTGGCTCGTTTGTTTTATAGTCAATTTTATCGTAGTTATGTATTAGATGTTAGAAATCATAAACGCGTGATTATCTATGGTGCTGGAGATTCTGGTATTATTACTGTTGGTGCACTGCAAGGAGATACAAAAGTTAGAACACATATAGTAGCTTTTGTGGATGACAATAATAGTAAATCTGGAAATAGACTAGGAGGTTACAGAATTTATAATCCTTCTATTCTTGATGAGACTTATGTTACTAGTAATCGTATAGATGAAATTATTATCTCAATTCAAAATATCACTAGAGAAAGATTAAATGATATATCAGAGGTATTAGAGAAACTTCCTGTAAAGATTAAAATAATTCCACCAGCAACAGATTGGTTAGATGGTTCATATACAAATAAGCAAATTAAAGAGTTAAAGATTGATGATTTACTTGGACGTAAAGCAATACAATTAGATAACCCTATTATTGGTAAAGAGATTGATGATAAAGTAGTATTGATTACTGGAGCAGCTGGGTCTATAGGTAGTGAAATAGCTAGACAAGTAGCTCGATTTAATTTTAAGAAACTTATATTAGTAGATCATGCTGAATCTCCTTTATATGATGTGCAACAGACTATGGTTTCTAATAAATGTAATGACATTATCTATGTTGTTGGGAATATTAGGGATACAAAGAAGATGGAATCTTTATTTGAACTTTATAGACCTAATTTAGTATATCACGCAGCGGCTTATAAGCATGTTCCTCTAATGGAATCATTCCCTTATGAAGCTATTCATACCAATGTAAAGGGGACTAAAGTGATTGCAGACTTATCAGTTCAATTTGGAGTATCAAAGTTTGTAATGGTTTCTACAGATAAAGCTGTAAATCCTACTAACGTTATGGGAGCAACTAAGCGTGCTGCTGAACTATATGTATCTACATTAAAAGATAATGGTATTACAAGTTTTATAGTAACTCGTTTTGGGAATGTTCTTGGTTCTAATGGATCTGTGATTCCATTGTTTAAACGTCAGATAGATGCTGGAGGACCATTAACAGTAACGCATCAAGATATTACTCGTTTCTTTATGACAATTCCTGAAGCTTGTCAATTAGTATTAGAAGCTTCAATTATGGGGAATGGAGGAGAAATCTTTGTTTTCGATATGGGAAAATCTATGAAGATATTTGACTTGGCTAAACGTATGATACGACTGAGTGGTTATAGTTATCCTGAAGACATCGACATTAAGATTACAGGTCTGAGACCAGGAGAGAAGATCTTCGAAGAGTTACTCGCTAATGATGAGAATACGGTGAAGACACATCATGAAAAGATAATGATTGCAAAAGTACGTAATCAAGATTTAGATGTGGTAAAAGCGAATCTAGAGATGATGTGTAACTATGTGTGTGAGAATGAGGGACAGGATGATGTAGAGTACTTAGTGAAACAATTAAAGATAATCGTTCCAGAATTTAAATCTCAGAATTCAAGATTTGAATGCTTAGATGAAGAAATAGAAAAATGTTCAGTTAGCTAACTGAACATTTTTTTTGTGTTATATGCTAAATCTGTAATCTCAGTAGGAAAATCATTTAATTCTAATATTTTGATTGCATTAGTTGTTTGTGGTTGACCTAGCTTTAATTTGTAGTCAAAATGTAACTCATTGTTGACAATACTTTCTTGTAAGTATTGACATTGATAACCTTCTTTTTCTAGTAGCTCAATGAGTTCGATATCATGTGTAGATACTATAACTATATCTTTCTCTTTATTTAGATATTTAAGTATAGCATACGCAGCGGAGATTCTTTCTTTTGTATTAGTTCCTTTTAGTATTTCGTCTAATACATATAATTGTGGATTTGTAGTATTTGATTGTATTATGAAGTGCTTTATTTGTTTTACTTCTTGTAGGTAATAACTAGTGTCATTATGTAAGTCATCTGTTATTCGGATAGAACTGTTGATTTGGTAAAAGTTAGCTTTATATGATGTAGCGAATACATACCCTATTGTTTGAGCTAATATTGTATTTAAGGTCAATGCTCTTATGAATGTAGTTTTACCTGCCATATTAGAACCTGTTAGTAGCAGGCTTTTATTTTCTAAATGTATTGTATTACTTACACAATTTTCGATTAATGGATGGATTAGGTTTTCTATTTGTATTTCTTTGCTATTGTGGAATACAGGTTGACATAGTCGATTATTTGTTTGTAGAGAAGCTATTGAGATTGCTGTATCTATCTTTGCAATTGTTTCAAAAGAAGTTTTTAGCTCTTCTTTAGCATGTTGTGCTCTTAAAAGAAAAGATTCGAAGGTTATAACTTCGATATTAAGCATTATTTTTAGTAGTTCTATAGGGAACATTACTAATGTAGTTATCTCATCTTTAATAGCGCTGTCTGATGTGAAAAAATAGGTTAGTGTATTTAATTTGCGCAGTGTAGGTATAGCTTTTTTTGTTTCGGTAAAATTATATGCTGTAGATAACTTTTGCATCTTTAGTAACTGACTAGTTGAATTAAGAATATGTTTAAAGTTTTGTGTAGCACTTAGCTGATCATATTGCGCTTATTTATTTTTATAATGTAAGACCAAGTTGACACTAAATACCGGAAGTAATACTAGTATCCAGATTAAACTATGTAAACTTAATAGTAAAGAACTAATTGTAATGATATTCAATACATAAGCTAGTTTTAGTTTGAAACGGTTTATTGTGATGTTATGGGTGAATAGAGTGTGATAGTAGTATATACTTCTATTCGTTAAGGTACTTAGTAGCATTTGTACTTTTAATCTTTCATCACTGTCAGTTCTGAAGAAATTAATTGTTTGATCAAGGTCTCTTACTTCTTCTGGTGACTTAATCGTGTGCAGTTTGTGATATAAGTATTGTTGTCCTATTAAGGAGTGTGTTCTGTCTAGATAAGTAAACGTATCGTCTAAATCAAGATCTTGATTAATAGTTTTGCTAATTGTTTGATACGATGTATTATGACCTAATGCGTGATGGTATGATGCTATTTTGTCAAAATTAAAATCAGTTAATCCTTTTGGATGTCCCCAGCTTTCTTTTAATTTTTGAAGTTGAGCATTCCTTTTGTTTCTATTTCTTTTTTTATCAAAAAGAATATATAGTATCAGTAATATAAATACACCTAGAATCCAGTTCATAATTTTGGTTTAGTTAAGTAAATATAAACCAATTCTAGTAATGTGTATAAGAGAGGATTCTTCTTATAGGAAAATATAAAAAAAAGAGACTACCAACAGCAGTCTCTTTATATGAATTGGATAAGAATATTACAAGCTAAATTTAGCTTTGATATCTTCTACTCTGTCTAATTTTTCCCAAGTGAATAATTCTACTTCTACTTCTTTAGTTTCTCCACCAGGTCTAGTGAATACTTTTTTTACTACTTGAGGTTTGCGTCCCATATGTCCATAAGCAGCAGTCTCGCTATAGATAGGGTTTCTTAGTTTAAGACTAGTTTCAATGAAGTATGGTCTTAGGTCAAATAACTCACTAACTTTTTTAGCGATTTCACCATCAGTTAGATTAACATTGCTTGTTCCGTAAGTATTGATGTATAAACCTGTTGGTTTAGCAACTCCAATAGCATAAGAAACTTGAACTAATACTTCATCAGCAACACCTGCCGCCACTAGGTTCTTAGCGATATGTCTAGTTGCGTAAGCTGCACTACGGTCTACTTTACTAGGGTCTTTACCAGAGAAAGCACCTCCACCGTGAGCACCTTTACCACCATAAGTATCTACGATAATCTTACGACCTGTCAATCCTGTATCTCCATGAGGACCTCCAATAACGAATACACCTGTTGGATTGATTAAGTACTCTATTTCTTCATTATTCTCAAATAAATATTTGTATTGAGGATATTTATTTAAAAGACGAGTAATTAAGATCTCTTTGATGTCTTTCTCTATTCGTGCTTGCATTGCTTTCTCAGCAACTTCTTTAGCTTGAGCAGAGTTATCCGTTGGTTGAACGAAATCATCATGTTGAGTAGAAAGTACGATAGTAACAATTCTGATAGGAGTATTGTTATCATCATATTCTAATGTAACTTGACTTTTCGCATCTGGTCTTAAATAAGTAACTTCCGTATTTTCTCTACGGATAGCTGCTAATTCTTGTAGCAATTTATGAGAAAGGTCTAATGCTAGAGGCATATAGTCTTCAGTCTCTTTAGTTGCATAACCAAACATCATCCCTTGGTCACCAGCTCCTTGTTCTTCTGGACTCTTTCTGTCTACTCCTTGGTTGATGTCAGCAGACTGTTCGTGGATAGCAGATAAGATACCACATGAGTTAGCGTCAAACATATATTCACTCTTAGTGTAACCAATACGTTTGATTACCTCTCTAGCGATTTGTTGTACGTCTAAGTATGTTTTAGATTTAACTTCACCAGCTAAAACTACTTGTCCTGTTGTTACTAAAGTTTCACAAGCCACTTTAGAATCTTGATCGAACGCTAAAAAGTTATCGATTAAAGCATCAGAGATTTGATCAGCAATTTTATCTGGATGTCCTTCACTAACTGATTCAGATGTAAAGTAATAAGCCATAATAATTGTTTTTTTAAGATTTTAAAAATAGAGGAAATGGCTAAAGGGGAAGTATGAATTTCTGCTTTAGCATTTTTTACCGAGGTTGCAATCAGTACAAATTTTTCCTCCTGTTATTTATGGTGCAAATGTATTAACTATTTTGGTAATCAAACAAATATTTTTGTAATTTATATTTATGTTAACGATTGATGGTGTTTGTAAATAGATGAAATTTAAATGCTTATCGATAAGAACTGATTTGAAGACCTACTAATTTTATATCTCTGTATGGTTCATCTCTTTTTAACTCTTTTACATTGAAGAGTAAGATAAAGGTTAAGATATTAATTGTTAATTATTGTTTATGAATTATAGTATTAATAAAAATTACTTCAAAAAATAATAATACATTATATTTTATTGATTGTTTTGTATTTTTGCTATCAGTTTACAACTTAAATAAAC
This sequence comes from Myroides sp. ZB35, assembly GCF_001865835.1. NCBI lineage: Bacteria > Pseudomonadati > Bacteroidota > Flavobacteriia > Flavobacteriales > Flavobacteriaceae > Myroides > Myroides sp. ZB35. Next base: position 2,497,151 of record NZ_CP017769.1, read on the forward strand.
AACAATCGAATGAGACTACACAACATAGAAGACCAAAAATTAGTTACACCAAAATTAGCTTTAGATTTCTTAGTGGAAGGAAATAAGCGTTTTGTAGAAAACTTAAAAGCACATAGTAATCTGTTAGAACAAGTAAACTCTACTAAAGAAGGACAGTTTCCATTCGCTATTATATTGAGTTGTATTGACAGCCGTACTTCTGCTGAGTTAATCTTTGACCAAGGATTAGGTGATATCTTTAGTGCTCGTATTGCTGGTAATGTATTGAATGAAGATATTATTGGTTCTATGGAATTTGCATGTAAATTAGCAGGTAGTAAACTTATCATGGTTTTAGGACATTCACATTGTGGAGCTATTACTGGAGCTTGTAAAGGTGCAAAATTAGGGCATTTAACTAATTTATTAGCTAAAGTAGAACCTTCAATAGAGTATGTAAAAGAGAATAATAAAAACCTTGATATAGAATCGAAAGAAGCAGTTGATTTAGTTGCTTATCACAACGTAGATCATACTATTGACCATATCTTAAGTAAAAGTACTGTTCTGAGTGAAATGTATCAAGCAGGTGAGATAGGAATCGTAGGGGCTTTTTATAAAGTAGAAACAGGTGAAGTGAACATTGTAAAAGAAATGTTTGTAGAGAAAAATTAAGACTATGGCACATAGTGATTTTTATAAGAAGATTCTAGATCGCAATAAGCAATGGGTAGAGGAGAGACTAACTGTAAATCCTAATTACTTCAAAAGACTTAGCGAAAAACAAACACCCCCTGTATTATGGATAGGGTGTTCTGATAGTAGAGTACCAGCTAACGAAATTATAGGAGCAGAACCAGGTGATGTTTTTGTACATCGTAATATTGCGAATATGGTAATACACTCTGACATGAATATGTTGAGTGTTCTAGATTACGCTGTTAATATTCTGAAGATTAAAGATATCATTGTTTGTGGTCACTATGGATGTGGTGGGGTACTAGCTGCAATGAAGAATGAGTCTTATGGTCTGATCGATAACTGGATTAGACATATCAAGACTGTCTATAGATTACACAATGTAGAGTTAGATCAGATAGATGATGAAGTACAACGATTTAATCGTTTTGTAGAGCTAAATGTACAAGAGCAAGTGTATGATTTAGCAAAAACATCAATCGTACAAGAAGCTTGGTCTCGCAATCAAGAACTTGGAATACACGGATGGGTATACGGTCTTAACTCTGGTTATGTAACAGATTTAAATGTAAACTTGATGAGTAATCAAGATCTAGACGAAGTATACCAACTTCGATTTAGAAAGATATAGTTTATATTCGTTACTGCTCTGTATTTTCATTAAATGAAGAGGGGAGTAATGATGGGATAAACTTTAATAAAATAGGTAATAATATACCCCCTCCAGGTAAAATAAAGATAGCAAGAGAAGGGATGGTTTTAATAACTTCTATAGTTTGTTTTTTGACCATCTTTTTTTCTTCTTTATTTAAATCTCTATGTGTAGAATCCACTAATAACTTCATTAGTTGGGTGTTCTTCTGTAATTCATTTACTAGCCTAGTTTTGTTTCGCGTTAGTAATAGCTCGATATAGCTTGTAGAGTTTTTGATTACATTATCAAATAAGTTGCTTGATTTGTAATAATGGTAATCATATTTATTTTTAACCAATACTATCGAAAAGTAAAATATACTCTCTTCTATCATCGTCTGTGAATAAGGAATAGACAAGAATGGCTCTTCCTCGAAGTTAGGTAGTATAATTTCTTGTACATCGTTTTTCCATGAGTTACATACGATGTAGTCTATCATAAAGTTTGCCTCGAAGCTACTTATAGGAGTATTCGGTTTTATAGAATCAATAGCTGCGCTGTTATTAGTTTTGTCTAAAAAGTCTATTAGTTGTAGGTCTTTTTTGCTTAACTCCTCTTTATTTCTTTTAACAGATAATGTTATTTCTTTTAATTGTTCTACCGTGTGTTGTATAAAGATTGTCGGATCTGTTTTTTCATTGATATAAGCCTCGAATGCTAGTATATCAATGAATAATAGAATCATATTTAGTACAAAATCATTGTTTTTTGATTGAGAAAAGAAATGTTCTTTACATCTGATAGAAAAGATATTTTCTAGTTTGTTATAAGGGTTTTTTTCTTCAAAGAATGAAGAGAATATATTGCTCTTATGAGGAATGAATACTTCGTAAAACTCTATGAGCTTATCGATGAAATTCTGTTGATTATCCCCATTGTTATATATATAATAAATCTTTTCTAAAAGCTGTAAGTAGCAGATCTTAGAAAGTTCTTCTTGTGTGTATTTAAAGTTTTTATAAATACTTGGTAATTCATCAATATCAATTATTCCATAACTGAATCCTATTCTTCTAATCTGTGTTGAAATCTCATGACAATTCTGAGTAGAGAAGATTTGATAGTCTAGGTGTTCTGTAAAGTATTTTTTGATCCAGCCGTTAGTAGATGGGTTCATAGCTTGTATTGATTTAAAAAGAATAAAAGTGGTGATGGTTAGATCACCACTTTTTTATAATATTACCATTTTACTTGTTTTTCTATCGCTTTAATCATCTCTGAAGCAATATCTTTATTTGTAGCACCTTCTATTCCTTCTAATCCAGGAGAAGAGTTTACTTCTAGTAGAAGAGGGCCTTTAGCAGAGCGAATAATATCTACTCCAGCTACTTTTAGGTTCATAGCTTTAGCAGCTTTGATTGCTATCTTTTTCTCTTCTGGTGTTACTTTGATTACAGATGCTGTACCACCTAAGTGAATATTAGCTCTAAACTCACCAGGTAGGGCTTCGCGTTGTATAGCTGCTACAACTTTTCCGTCTACCACGAAGCAACGTATATCCTTACCATTCGCCTCTTTAATAAACTCTTGAACTAAGATGTTTGCATTAAGACTTTTGAATGCATTGATCACACTTTCTGCTGCTTTTTTCGTTTCTGCTAGTACTACACCTTTACCTTGTGTTCCTTCTAATAATTTGACAATAAGAGGACTTCCTCCCACCATCTTTATTAAATCATTAGTGTCTAAAGGCGAGTTAGCAAAACCAGTAGTAGGAATGTCTACACCGTTATTTAATAATAACTGAAGAGAAAACAGTTTGTCTCTTGATTGTGCTATCGCTGCAGCACTATTTAAACTATATACTTTAAGAGATTCGAAATGTCTAGTTAACGCACATCCATAATAGGTCATACTTGGTCGTATACGAGGTATCACTGCGTCAAAATCATTTAGAACTCGCCCACCTCGATAGTGTATCTCTGGTTGGTTAGCATCTAGTTTCATATAACAGTATTTCAGATTTAAGAAGTGCATTTCGTGACCTCTTAATTCTCCTGCTTCTATAATTCTTTTATTGCTGTATAGTTCTGGGTTACTAGCTAATAATCCTATACGCAGACCTTTCTTCTCTGTTTTTGGTTTAGTATAGTATTCTTCTAGTTTCTCTGTTGTTGGTTGACCTAGTAAGAAGTGTTTTTCAGGATCTACAAGTACACGTCCTCCCATAGCTTCTCTTCCTAATAGCATTCTATATCCCATAGAATCTCTATTAGTCAAAGTCAGTTCTATCACCCAGTTTGTATCCGCAATGGATATTTCTGTTTGGATTACGTATCTAGATTCTCTAGAGCCACTAGAGCTCTTCACGATTCTTTTATCTATTACCTTAGATTCACAGTGGATAACAGTTTTTCCATTGTTTTGCAGAGGATTGACATCAAATTTGACCCACTTTTCTCCCTCTTTTTCAAAAGGAACAATGTTTATAGCATGTAACGCAGATGTCTTAGCACCTGAGTCAACACGCGCTTTAATAGCAGGGATATTTAAAGTAGAAAAAGAACACCATTCTTCACTACCAACAATAACTTTGTCTAACATATATTAATAATAATCTAATGCGAATGTAGTGTATTAAAGATAATGCTTTTACACGAGATAGAAAAAAAAGTAAAATTTAATGATTTTACAACATATTGATGCCACTTTAGAGAGAATACGTGATAAATAAACTTGTTAAGTGTTTGATTGTTTATGTTTTATAATAAAATATGGATCGTAGTTAGAGCAGTAAGGTGCTAAGAGTGGAAGAAAATAATCCAATCAAAAGGTAAAAGAGTAGGTATGATGCAGTGTAATAGCTTGGATTTAAGAAGATAAAATATAAGGGCTTAGCTTGCACTTTCTTGAGGTTTGCTAGGGGTATCCTTGGGGTTTACTAGGCAAAAAGCGGGTTTTGTCGAAGGAATGTCCTAGAATACTCCTAGAAACCCTAAAGCAACTTAGAACAAAATAAAGAAAAGTAGAGTCTAGAAGGGAAGGGAAATAGGCGAAGTAAGGGAATAAAAAAAGAGAATATCCTTTAAGGATATCCTCTTTTTATTGACTTCTTCTTGAGAGAAGAATGTTTATTATTTTGCTATAATTGCTATTTCTAATGCATCTTTAGCTTCGTTAAGTTTCATCTCGATACTGTCACCTAACGTTATTTTTGAATTTACAATCTCCTCTGCTAGAGGATCTTCGATATACTTCTGAATCGCTCTTTTAAGAGGTCTTGCTCCATATTGTTTATCAAAACCTTTTTCGGCAATAAAGTCTTTTGCGTCTGGACTTAATGTTAATTCATAACCAAGGTCAGTAATTCTTCTAAACAATTTCTGAAGCTCTATGTCTATGATTAAGTCTATATGATTTCTTTCTAAAGCGTTAAATACAATGATATCATCTATTCTATTTAAAAACTCAGGTGCAAAGGCTTTTTTCAGCGCATTTTCTATCACAGATTTAGAATGTTGATCCGTTTGTTCCTGTCTAGCAGTGGTGCCAAAACCTACTCCTTGTCCAAAATCTTTTAACTGACGTGCTCCGATATTAGAAGTCATGATGATAATCGTGTTTCTAAAATCAACTTTTCGTCCTAAACTATCTGTTAGATGTCCATCGTCAAGTACTTGTAGAAGCATATTAAATACATCTGGATGTGCTTTTTCGATTTCATCAAAAAGAATCACGCTATAAGGTTTTCTTCTGATTTTCTCTGTTAACTGACCACCTTCTTCATAACCAACATATCCTGGAGGCGCTCCTACTAATCTAGAGATAGCGAACTTCTCCATGTATTCACTCATGTCGATACGGATAAGAGCATCTTCAGAGTCAAACATTTCTTTAGCGATTACTTTAGCTAATTGTGTCTTACCAACTCCTGTCTGTCCTAAGAAAATAAAGGAACCAATAGGTCTATTAGGGTCTTTTAATCCAGCTCTATTTCTTTGGATTGCTTTCGCTATTTTACTAACGGCTTCGTCTTGACCAATAACCTTACCTTTGATTAACTGAGGAAGATTAGCAAGTTTAGTGATTTCTTTTTCTGCAATTCTATTTACAGGAATGCCTGTCATCATTGAAACAACGTCAGCAACATTCTCTTCAGTAACCACTATTCTGTTTTCTTTTACTTCTTGTTCCCAGTTTTCTTGAGCTACAGCTAAGTCTTTTTCTAGTTGTTTTTCATCATCTCTTAAACGAGCAGCCTCTTCATACTTCTGTTTTTGTACCATTTCATTCTTTTGCTCCTTAGTATGTTCTAGTTTTTGTTCTAGTTCAAGGATATTATCTGGTACATTGATATTAGTGATATGAACACGAGAACCTACTTCATCCATAGCATCGATAGCTTTGTCTGGTAAGAAACGATCACTCATATATCTGTTCGTTAGCTTAACACATGCTTCGATAGCTTCATCAGTATAAGTAACATTATGGTGGCTTTCGTACTTGTCTTTAATATTGTTTAAGATCGTAATTGTTTCGTCTACAGTAGTAGGTTCTACGATTACTTTTTGGAAACGACGTTCTAAAGCTCCATCTTTCTCGATATGCTGTCTAAACTCATCTAATGTTGTAGCACCGATACATTGGATTTCACCTCGAGCTAATGCAGGTTTGAACATATTAGATGCGTCTAGTGAACCCGTAGCTCCACCAGCTCCTACGATAGTATGTATCTCATCAATAAATAAGATAATATCATCATTCTTCTCTAGTTCATTCATTACAGCCTTCATTCTCTCTTCAAACTGTCCTCTGTATTTAGTACCCGCTACAAGACTAGCTAAGTCAAGAGTTACGACTCTCTTGTTATATAAGATACGAGATACTTTTTTCTGAACAATGCGCAGAGCTAATCCTTCCGCTATAGCAGATTTACCTACACCAGGTTCACCGATTAGTAGAGGGTTGTTCTTCTTGCGTCTACTTAGAATTTGAGATACGCGTTCTATTTCTTTTTCACGCCCAACTACAGGATCTAGCTTGCCATTCTCAGCCATTTCGGTTAAATCTCTACCAAAATTATCTAATACTGGAGTTTTACTTCTCTTAGATGTTTTAGCTGTAACATTGTCATTACTGTCAGTACTTTTACTGTCATCTTGGCTTGCATCGTCAAAAGTTTGTGCTTTTGGACTTTCGAATAAATCATCAGAAGAGTCTTTTTGAGCCTCACTAGTATTTAAATACGCTTGTTTCACAGCTTCATAATCCACCTTCATCTTATTTAAGATTTGTGTAGTAGGATCATCGCTATTTTTTAGAATACAAAGCAACAAGTGAACAGTGTTTATCTCTGTACTTTTGAATAGTTTTACTTCTAAGTATGTAAGTCTTAATGCGCGCTCAGCCTGTTTTGTGAGGTGCAATTGTAGTTTGTTACTCAGCAGTTCTTTATTATGAGAAGCAGGGTTTAATGTTTCTATTTTGTGACGTAGAAAATCAACATCTATGTCCAGGTTATTTAAAATATTAGACGCTTCACCTTGTTCCACTTTTAATAGTCCTAGTAATAGATGTTCAGTACCGATAGAGTCATGACTAAGCCTAATAGCTTCGTCTTTGCTATATGAAATCACATCTTTTACTTCTTGTGAGAAATTATCATCCATTTTTCAATTCAAATTAGGTGAATATTCATTTTAATCTTTAAAGATACAAAAAGTGTACCTATAATATAAAGCTGACAATAGCTAATTGACAAAAAAAAACTTTAATAAAAAAGGAAGAATGTGTTTTTTTTAGAAAAAATCAATTTGTTAGATAATCAAATGAAATACTTGTATAAAAACGTGGAGAAAACCTATAAAAACTGTATATTAGCGCGTTTAATAATTTGACAATTTTTAATTTTATATACTTATGTCTGAAGGAGAAAAGTTAATTCCTATTAACATAGAAGAGCAAATGAAATCTGCTTATATCGACTATTCGATGTCAGTTATTGTTTCTAGAGCGCTTCCTGATGTTAGAGATGGCTTAAAACCTGTTCATCGAAGAGTATTATTTGGAATGTATGAATTAGGCATCATGTCTAATAGAGCACATAAAAAGTCTGCGAGAATTGTAGGAGAGGTTTTAGGTAAATATCACCCACATGGAGATAGTTCAGTGTACGACGCTATGGTACGTATGGCACAGGATTGGAGTATGCGTTATCTACTAGTGGACGGACAAGGTAACTTTGGATCTGTAGATGGAGATAGTCCTGCAGCGATGCGTTACACAGAGGCAAGAATGAAAAAGATATCTGAAGAGATTCTTGCTGATATTGACAAAGAGACTGTAGATTTTCAATTAAACTTCGATGATACTTTAGAAGAACCTAAAGTAATGCCGACTAGAATCCCTACGTTATTAGTGAATGGGGCATCGGGTATCGCAGTAGGTATGGCAACGAATATGGCACCTCATAACTTATCAGAGGTTATAGATGGTACATTAGCTTATATCGATAATAACGATATTGAAATCGATGAATTAATCAATTATATTAAAGCTCCTGATTTCCCTACTGGTGGTATTATCTATGGATATGAAGGAGTTCGTGAAGCTTTTAAAACTGGTCGTGGACGTGTAGTAATGCGTGCTAAAGCTAATTTTGAAGAAGTAGATGGTAGGGAGTCTATCGTAGTGACTGAGATTCCTTTCCAAGTTAATAAAGCAGAAATGATTAAGAAAACTGCTGAAGCTATTAACGAGAAAAAGATTGAAGGTATCGCTACTATTCGAGATGAATCTGATAGAAAAGGAATGCGTATTGTATACGTATTAAAGCGTGACGCAGTTCCAAATATTGTTTTAAATACACTTTATAAATATACTCAATTGCAGTCTTCTTTTAGTGTGAATAATATCGCATTAGTAAACGGAAGACCTCAATTATTAGATTTAAAAGAGTTAATCTCTCATTTCGTTGATCACCGTTTGGATGTGGTGACTCGTAGAACTCAGTTTGAGTTAAGAAAAGCAGAAGAAAGAGCGCATATTTTAGAAGGATTAATTATTGCATCTGATAATATCGATGAAGTAATTGCTCTTATTCGTTCTTCTAGTAATGCTGATGAGGCTAGAGCTAAATTAATAGAGCGCTTTAACTTATCAGAGATTCAAGCTCGTGCAATTGTAGAAATGCGTTTACGTCAGTTAACTGGACTAGAGCAGGATAAACTACGTGCTGAGTATGAAGAGATCATGAAGTTAATTAATCATTTAAGAGAGTTATTAGCTAGCGTAGAGCTAAGAATGAACTTGATTAAAGAGGAATTAACTGAGATAAAAGAAAAATATGGTGATGAGCGTCGTTCTGTTATAGAATATGCAGGAGGAGATGTTAGTATCACTGATTTAATTGCTGATGAGCAAGTGGTGATTACTATTTCTCATGCAGGATATATTAAACGTACTCCACTGACTGAGTACAAAACTCAGAATAGAGGAGGAGTAGGACAGAAGTCTGCTGGTACAAGAGACCAAGATTTCTTAGAGCATATGTATGTGGCTACTAATCACCAGTACATGTTGTTCTTCACTCAAAAAGGTAAGTGTTTCTGGATGAGAGTTTATGAAATTCCAGAAGGAACTAAGACAAGTAAAGGACGTGCTATTCAGAACTTAATCAATATTGAGAATGATGATAAAGTGAAAGCGTTTATCTGTACTCAAGATCTTAAAGATGAAGAGTACATCAATGAGCACTTCGTTATCATGGCTACAAAACAAGGTCAGGTGAAGAAAACTCCATTAGAGCAATATTCTAGACCTCGTCAAAATGGTATTAATGCGATTACGATTAAAGAGGATGACGAATTACTAGAAGCAAAATTAACTGACGGTAAGAGTAAGGTGTTATTAGCACTTCGTTCTGGTAAGTTAGTTCGTTTTGATGAAGAGAAAACTCGTCCTATGGGTAGAACTGCTTCAGGAGTTAGAGGTATTACATTAGCAGATGACAAAGATGAAGTAATCGGTATGGTGTCTGTAAGTGATTTAAATAGTGAGATTCTTGTAGTATCAGAGAATGGTTATGGTAAGCGTTCTTCTTTAGATGAATACCGTGAGACTAACCGTGGAGGTAAAGGAGTTAAGACAATGAACATTACTGATAAGACAGGGTTGTTAGTGTCTATTAATTCTGTTACTGATGCAGATGACTTAATGATTATTAACAAATCAGGTTTAACTATTCGTATGAAGGTTTCTGATCTTCGCGTAATGGGACGTGCAACTCAAGGAGTTCGTTTAATTAATATTAAAGGAAACGACTCTATCGCAGCTGTATGTAAAGTTATGGCAGAGGATGATGAAGATATCTTAGAAGGAGATGTTGATACAATCATTGATATTGATGATCAAGGGAGTGATAATTTAGAATAAAACACATACCAATATATTATGAATAAAAGATATGTTTACTTATTGTCAGCTTTAATGTTATCAGGGTTGACAATGGCTCAAAAGAAAGAGCTTAAAGACGCTGAGAAAGCTGTAAAAAAAGGAAATGTAACTGAAGCAACTGCTGCGTTAAAAGCAGTTGAGGCAGTATTAGGAAATGCTTCTAACGCTGAGAAAGCACAATATTATGCTCTACAAGGTACATTAGCATATTCTCAAATTCAAAAAGATGTAGATGTAGATAATAACGTTGATGCTATTATTGCTTCTTACAAAAAATTGAATGAGTTTGAAACAAATAAAGGAAGTAAAATCGTTAAACAGGCTGATGAAGAGATAGCAAGTGTTGCAACTAAAGTTGTAGGACAAGCTATTGAAGATAATGGTTCCGCTAATTATAAGGGAGCGACTAGACGTTTTACTCAAGCTTATCAGTTAAGCCCTAAAGATACAGTGTATTTATACTATGCTGCTTCTACGGCTATTAACTCTAAAGATTATGCTACTGCTGTAGAGAACTATAAGCAATTAGTTGATCTAGGATATAATGGAAGTGAGTCTTACTATACAGCTATAGAGAAAGCTTCTGGTCAAGTACAAAGTTTTGGAAAAGACTCTAAAATGCGTGACTTGATGGTAAAACAAGGTACTCATACTGACCCTAAGTTTGTAAAAGAGGATTCTAAAAGACCAGAAATTCTTAAGAACTTAGTGTTAATCTATAGCCAAGAAGGTAAAACAGAAGAGGCTGAGAAAGCTATCGTAGCAGCTAGAGAAGCTAACCCAGATGATATCAACTTATTATTAACTCATATGGATCTTTATTTAAAGTCTAATAATATGGGTAAATATGAGGAGTTAGCAAAACAAGCTTTAGCTAAAAACCCTAATGACGATGTATTATTATACAACTTAGGAGTTACTAGTTTTGATGCTGGACGTTTTGAAGATGCCCGTAAATATTATGAAGAAGCTATCCGTATCAACCCTAAGTCTGAGAATGCTTATTTAAACATGGCTTTCCTTAAGTTACAACCAGACCAAGAGTTGACTAATAAAATGAATAGCTTAGGTATGTCTGCTGCTGATAATAAGAAATATGAGCAGTACCAAAAAGAAAAACATGCTATTTATAAAGATGCGATGAATGACTTAGAGAAAGTTATTTCTATCAATCCTGGTAATGAAGCAGCTATTAGTACTTTAAAAAATATTTATCGTGCATTAGAAATGACAGATAAATTAAAAGCATTAGAAGCTAAAACAAACAAATAATAATAGGATTCTATTATAATATAAAAAGGTGGATTTATTAAATCCACCTTTTGTTTTTTAGAGCATTTCAGTTTACTATTAAACAAAAAAAGAGAAACATTAGTTTCTCTTTTTTTGTACTTATATATTTCTAATTTGGGTTAGTTTATCTTCCCAGATTTTTAAATCATCTCTTTGTTTTTCGATGCTCTTTTTAACTTCTTTTACAAAAGGATTGTCATCAGTAGCATTGTGAATATAAGCTAGGTTGTTTTCTAATTGAATGATAGAAGAGTTTATTTCTTCTATTTTTCTTTGAATAAATAGAGCTTCATTCTGTAGCTTTCGCTTGTCATTTGTCTCTAATATAGATTCTAATCTATTATTAAATTTAACAGCTTCAGTTTCTCTTTTACTCAAACTTAGTTTATCAAATAGTACATCTAGAATCTTGTTGAACTTACCTTCTATAAAACGTTTATTAGCAGGAACAGCACCAATAGATTTCCAGTTATTGATATGATTCTTAATTTCTCCTAGATCTGTCTTGTGATCACCAGATAGTTGGAATCCTTTTAATAAATCTAAGTATTCTTTCTTTCTATTATAAGCATCTAATTCTACAGCTGATTCTTTATTTTTAATAGCATGGTATCTATCAAAGTAAGAGTTACAAGCTTCTTTAAAGTCAGCCCATAGTTGATCAGAGTATTTGCGAGGTACATGGCCTATTAGTTTCCAGTCATCCTGTATCTTTTTCATAATCGGAGTAACCTTTGCAAAATCTTCACTGTCCTTTAATTCTTGAGCTCTTTTTATCAATGCTAGTTTTTTAGCATAGTTGTCTTGTTGCTCTTTTTTAAGCTCTTTGTAATAAGCATTTTTATTGCTATTAAAGTTTCTTGTAGCTAGTTTAAATAGATCCCAAACTTGCTCATTATTATCTAATGGTACTTTACCTATAGAGAAGAAACGCTGTCTTAGCTCTTCTACTTTAGCTATTTCTTTCTGCCATTGGTTATGGTTGGTTATCTTTTGCTTAGAAAGAATGTCTATTTCGCTTATTATAGCCACTTTTAAGGCAAGATTTTCTCTTTCGACACTTCTCAGTTGTTCGAATAATATTTCTCGCTTATCGTGCAGTTGTTTAGTGATTTCGCTGAACTGATCCCAGATTTGTTCTCTTATCTCTCGATCTACAGGACCGATCTCTTCTTTCCAGATTCTGTGTAGCGTCTGTAACTCTCTAAATGACTTAATAATGTCGTCATTCTCTAATAGCTCTTCTGCTCTTGCGATTAGCTTTTGTTTCTGTTCTAAGTTATATTTAAAGTCAAGATCTCTTGATTCTCTATCTAGGTGTAACTGATCGTAGAATCTCTCTACATGGAAGTGGTAGTTATTCCATACGTGATTGTATTTGTCCTTTGGGATAGGTCCCGCAGTCTTCCATTCTTCTCTAAGTTCTCCTAATTGTTTTAATGCATCACCGTTATGCTCGTTTTCTATTAATTGTTTTAATTTTTCTATAATAGATAAACGTTTTTCTAGATTTACATTAAGATTATTCTGAAGTTGTTTAAAGTATGCATTTTTAGCTACTCTATACTCATCATAGTATTTGTCAAAATCAGTTTTAATAGGAAGGATGTATTGAAAATCTGACTCATTCGCATCAGGATTCTCATCAAAGAAAGCTTCTTTCTTCTCATCCACAAGATCATTATACTTAGTATAGAATTCTTTTTTGATGTCTTCTACGTGATCTTTAATAGCTGTTACTTTGTAATTCTTGATTAGCTTATGAAGTTCCTTAGTTAGCTTTTCTAAGTCTAGTTTTTCATAGTTAACAGTAGGGATATTGCTTTCTTCATAAGAAGCTAAATCTTCACCTTCCTCAGCATTTGAAGCTGTAATAGAATCAAGAGCTTTTTCTTTATCAGTTGGGACAACCGCATTTGAATTTGATTCCGGTTTTTGTCCATCTGCTAGCTCATGCAGGTTATCATTCTTTTGTTCTAACATGTTTGAAAAAGTATTTATTTAAACAATATGTAGTAAAGCACAATAAATAAACGTGCTCTCTCAAATTTAGGAAAAAATATTGAATAAATCGCAATTTTCTTTTGCTAGAACTATTTATATCAATTATTTAGTATTAATCTCCACTGAATGGCTTATTCCAAATCTTATATGCTTTTTCTGCTTGAAGTACTAGCATTTCATAGCCGTTCTTTACTTTTGCACCATACACTTTTGCTTCTTTCATTAAGGTCGTTTCTTCAGGATTATAGATAAGATCGTATACTATATGTCTCTTCGATAGCAAGTGTACAGGGACTTCAGGCATCTGATCAATATTAGGAAAAGTCCCAACAGGTGTAGTATTGATTATAATGGTATAATGATTCATTACTTCTTCAGTCAGTTCGCTATAAGTTAGGTTATACTCTTCTTTTGTTCTGCTTACGAAAGTGTATTTTATACCTAATTTCTTAAGAGCATATTCTATTGCCTTGCTAGCTCCTCCAGTACCAAGTATTAAGGCGCGCTTATGATGGAATTTTAGCATTGGTTTTAGAGAATGGTAAAATCCATACCAATCCGTATTATAACCTTTTAATTGGCCTTTTTTATTAATTTGAATCGTGTTAACTGCTCCTATAGCTATCGCTTTTTTAGAAAGTGAGTCTAGATATGGGATAATAGATTGTTTATAAGGGATAGTTACATTTAACCCTTTAGTATCCTTGTGGTCTTCTAGTATTTTAGAAAACTCATTTATGTTTTGTAAATCAAAGTTTACATAGATACTTTTTCTATCTTTTAATTTCTCAAATTTTTCTGCAAAGTAAGTACGTGAGAAAGAATAATCTATGTTTTTACCTATTAATCCGTAGCGTTTAGTCATATTGAGTTCTTATAAAAAAAGCTATTCAGAAGAATAGCTTTATTGTTTATTGTGATTTTTGATAATACTTTGTACTATAGGATTCTCCCATTGATTAGGGAAGTATGTCTCTATAATTGTTCTCTTTTCAAAGTTCTTGTTTAGACCATTAGTTAGACATTCTGTACCTTTATCTATATCATGTAGGGTAAAGTGTATAACAGCTAGTCTATAATCTATCTCAGCATCATTAGGATGGAAGTTAGCTATTTGTAAAAGCTTCTGTATAGCAGTGTCAAAATCTCCTAGAAGATATAATACATCTGCCCAACCAGTCCAATGCTCTACAATATCAGTTCCAAGCTCTGCAGCTACCTTATAACCTCGTTCAGCTTCTTCAAAGTTAAACAATGTTTTATTTAGAATAGCATGTCTTATCCAGTATTTTTCATTGAACTCATCAATTTGTAATGCTTTTTGCAGATAGAATAATGCTTTTTCGTAATTAGTTTCTATGATACATAAATCAGTCAATGCTATCCAACCTTTGTCTAGCATAGGGTCTTCATGTACCGCTCTTTTGTAATACTGATAAGCTTGTGGGAAGTTATTAAGACTCTCATGACAACTACCTATACGCATAAGTACATAAGAATTAGGATCGTCTAATTCTAGTGTAGTCATGTAGTTTTCAATAGCTTCTTTATACTTATTTAGCTTTTCTTGCGTTTTTCCCTTTTCGATATAAGCTCCGATAAACTCTTCATCTATCAGGGTAGCATAATCAAAAGCCCACTCTGCCTTCTCATAATTCTTAACAGTGAAGTATTGTCTTCCTAATTGGTGCCAAGCAATCTCACTATATGGATTCTTATCAATAAATTTAGTTAAGTACGAAATAGCTTCCTCATTTTCACTAAGGAAGTCAAAACAGTATATAACATTATATAAAGCAGATTGATCCTCTTCATCATGTTCTAGACATAGGATAAAGTTATCTTTTGCTTGATCTATTTTATCTAATAATAGATATTCCATTCCTAATAAAGAGTAGACATCTGCTAGATCCTCTGTCAGAGTCAATGCTTTTTGTAGAGATACAATAGCTTCTTCATGTCTTCCTTTTTTAGAGTATACAGTAGCGCGTTGAATGAAAACTTCTTCATTCTCCGGATCGATACTCTCTATTTCGTTTAATAAGCGGTCAGCAGCTTCTAATTTGTTTTGGAATACTAATAATTCTACTTCTACCAGTTTTAACCCAATAGAGTTAGGATGTTGTTCTAGTCCCAGTTTTAGCGCTTTTTTCGCTAGGTTTAGCTTTCCAGAATCGAGATAGTGTAGAATGATATTCTCAAACTCTTCTGAATCAAAAAACAAAACCTTATTGGTCTTTAACATAGACTCAAAACGAGATAGAGATAATTTGTATTCTTCTTCTTCGTTATCTAAATGCATATTTGTATTTAAGTTGATTATTTAGGATACTATAATCCTAATTCTTTTTGTACTTCATTTAGCGCTTCAATGATGATAGCACATCCTTCTTTTATTTCTGTTTCTGATACTGTAAGGGGAGGAGTGATTCTTATCGCTTTTCCTTCAAATAGTAACCAGAATAATATTAATCCTTTGTCTTGACACTTCATGATCACTCTATTGGTGATATCAGCACTAGGTGTCATAGGAGCGATCATTAAACCACGACCTCTGATTTCTTCAATAAGAGGGTGAACTAATAGCTCTCTAAACAACTTTTCTTTTTCTAGTGTCTGAGCCATAAGGTCAGTTTCTACTAATTCTCTTAAAGTAGCTAAACTCGCTGCTGCGATAACAGGGTGCCCACCAAAAGTAGTGATATGACCAAATCTAGGGTTGTCATATAACAGATTCATGTGTTCGTCACTAGCAGTGAATGCACCTACAGGCATCCCACTAGCCATACCTTTTCCCATAACGATTACGTCAGGAACTACATCATAGTTTTGGAACCCAAACAGTTTACCTGTTCTACCGAAACCAGGTTGGATTTCATCTACGATCATTAACGCACCTACTTCAGTACATCTTTCACGTACTTTAGTTAAGAATCCGTCAAAAGGCTCTACAAATCCAGCACCTCCTTGTATAGTCTCTAAGATGATACCAGCTGTTTTAGTTGTTATCTTTTGTAAGTCTTCTACACAGTTAAAGTGAATGAAGTCCACATCAGGAAGTAATGGTCTAAAAGCACGCTTTCTTTCCTCAAACCCCATAACACTCATAGATCCCATAGTATTACCATGGTAAGCGTTAAAGCAAGAGATTAGTTGACTTCTTCCAGTTACTCTTTTTGCTAGTTTTAGAGCTCCTTCAGTAGCTTCAGTACCCGAGTTCACTAAATAGGTTTTATTTAATGGAGCAGGGATGTTCTCAGCTAATAGTTTGCAGAATTCTACAGAAGGATCTTGGATATATTCACCATATACCATAACATGCGAATACTTATCTAATTGATCCTTAATCGCGTTATTTACTCTTTCGTGTTGGTGTCCTAATGTACATGCAGATACACCTGCTACGAAGTCTAAATACGCTTTGTTATTCTTGTCATATATATAAGATCCTTTAGCATGAGAAATCTCCATTGCTAGAGGATTAGGTGAAGTCTGTGCTTGGTATTTATAAAAATCTTCTTTCATTACTTTACTTTTTGTCTTTTTTAGACGCTTTATTCTCTTGTTTTTTGCTGTCCTCTTCTAGCTTTTTAGATAGACCAGGAGTAGCTTTTATAGTTTCAGGGAGTATATCAATTGGTTTGTTGAACCCTTCTTTCATGTCTTCTCTCGCTTGTTCTCCCTTTTTTTCTTTATTTATTTCTTCATCAGTGAATATATCTTCTAATGAATTTATTTTTTCATCCCCTCTGTATAAGAAATCTCTTAATAGACGAGCATTCTTAGGTAGTAGCTTTTCAGGGTAGAGATCACCTTTAGGATCTACGTACTTCGTAGCCGTATTAATCTTACCTTCTAGGAAAGTAACATTGATATGACTGCAAATCCCTTTATCTATACCTACTAATTCATTCTTATCATTGTACATATAGTAGATAAGCTCCGCATTTTTAATCAGGTCTAACTCATCTAATTTATTCTCTTTAAACTTACCATATAAGTTAACACCTTTTAATTGATTATAACCATCTCCGATAGTATCTTTTTGAATCACGAAGGCATTTTCTAATACTTTTAGAGAGTCCATCTTCTGTGTCTCTGCATTACTTAGTAGGTGAATAAAACGACCTGTGACCTGGCTATCTCCATTCCAGATAACAGGTTTACCTATCATCTGTGTTAGCCCCACTTTTTCACTCCAGTGAATAGAGTCAGCTTTACCACTCATACTATCACGTAGTATACGAGCATCGTTAAAGGCACGTATTACACGCTCTTTGTCTTTTCCAGTCAGTAAGATACGTGGAGCATGCATATATACAGAATCTCCCTCTTGTGACTTCATACTAACTAAAGCTTTTTTAGTAACGAACATTGAGTCTTGAGCTTTGTATAACTCTGCGTAGTGTCCCGTTATTTTACTTTTGTTGATTGTATCTGTTATTCTAACGTTATTCGTTGCAGAAGCAAAATCTTTTAGTTTAGAATAATAGATAGAGTCTCCTTCTATTTTTCTTTTATCATACCAGATGAAAGAGTTTTTTACCATCTTACCTAAATCGTTTTTTACATCGTAAAAACCATTTTCTGTATAGATATAATCTTCTTTGTTAGTTATTGTTGAAGGGCCAAATACATACGAGTGTTGTGGAACTTCATAAAAATCTAAGTGATTAGACTTGATCACTGTTCCCTTATCTGAAGTTACTTTTACAGCTGTGAAGAATTGGAATTTCTTTTCAGTAGTGTAGTAACGTCCTTTTTCACTTTCTAATACGCTACCCTTGTTGTGAATAGTGGCATGACTATCATAGAATACAAGGTCTTTAAAACGATCGTACTTTAAAGTATCTGTCTCTAGGGTAGAGTCTGGAGAAGTAAGTAATACATCACCTTGTGCATAAGCAAAACCATTGATTCCATTATATTCTGCATAATGACTATTCATCGTAAGGGTGTCACCTTGTACAATGTGAACATTCCCAAAAAGCTTTAGGTAATTTTCTTTTTCGAAGAAGTACGCTTTATTACATGTCATATTCATGCCGTCATGCTCAGCAGAGATATTTCCTGTTAAGATTACGGCATCTGGCAGTACCTCATGATTAATATCAGAGTAGTCTGCGTGATGTATGATGATTTTTTTTTTGTTTTGACTAAAACCTAGTAATGCGAATAGTATAAAAAGTAAATAATACGGTATTGTTCTCAAGTCACTATATTTTTTTCAAATTTAAGTAAAAAATGCGTACAAAGATTTTAGTTAAGAAGAATTTATAAACAGGGTAGAAGAAGGGCAAAAAAAACACTTCCTAAGAAGTGTTTTTAAGTATCTTATTTTACGATAGTCTGTGTTCTATCTGGACCTACTGAAACTATTTTTACAGGTACACCTACTTCATCTTCGATGAATTTGATATACTCTTTTAGTTCCACTGGTAATTGATCATACTCTGTCAATCCTGTTAAGTCAGCTTTCCAACCTTTTTTCTCAACATAAATTGGTTCAACGTTTTCTGGCTCGATATTGTAAGGTAAGTGAGTGATCTCTTCTCCTTTATACGAGTATTTAGTACATACTTGTAATGATTCAAAACCTGATAATACGTCAGCTTTCATCATGTATAATTCTGTAACTCCATTCACGTCTACTGCGTATTTTAAAGCTACTAGGTCTAACCATCCACAACGTCTAGCACGTCCTGTAACAGAACCGAACTCACGACCTACAGTTGCCATAGTAGCACCGATTTCGTTATCTAATTCTGTAGGGAATGGTCCACTACCAACACGTGTAGTATAAGCTTTAAAAATACCAAATACATTTTTAACTTTATTTGGAGCTACTCCTAATCCTGTACATGCACCTGCTGCTGTAGTAGTAGATGATGTAACGAATGGATATGTTCCAAAGTCAACGTCTAACAGCGATCCTTGTGCACCTTCTGCTAGGACAGATTTACCTTCTCTTAGAGCTGTATGGATATAGTTTTCACTATCGATGAACGTTAATTTCTTTAATTGCTCTACTGCTGCGAAGAACTCTTCTTCTAATTCAGCTAAGTTGTATTGCAATTCTACATCGTGGAACTTAATCATTGCCTCATGCTTATCTGCTAAGTTGCGGTAACGCTCTTTAAAGTCAGCAAGTTCGATGTCTCCAACTCTTAATCCATTTCTACCTGTTTTGTCCATATAAGTTGGGCCAATACCTTTTAATGTAGAACCGATTTTAGCTTTTCCTTTTGCTGCTTCAGAAGCTGCATCAAGTAAGCGGTGAGTAGGTAAGATTAAGTGAGCTTTTCTAGAAATTAATAATCTTGTGTAAATGTCGATGTTGAACTTCTCTAATCCCTCAATCTCTTTGATGAAAACTACTGGGTCAATCACTACACCATTTCCAATGATGTTAATAGAATTTTTATGGAAAATTCCAGAAGGGATAGTGCGTAATACATGTTTAATCCCATCAAATTCTAAAGTGTGTCCCGCGTTTGGTCCTCCTTGAAAACGAGCAATGATGTCATATTTAGAAGTTAGTACATCTACGATTTTACCTTTTCCTTCATCGCCCCATTGCAAGCCTAGTAGTAAGTCTACTGTCATTGTTTGTGTTGTTAAAAAGTTTGAAAATTAGTTGTTGTTTTCCACTTGTTCTTCCTCTTCTACTGTTTTTCTACTTCCGTAGAAGTATAGAGAATGATTGTGGATGTCTATATTAAAGATTTCTTCAATTGTCTTTTTAATAGTCTGTATACGCGGATCACAAAACTCGATTACTTCTCCTGTATCGGTTAAGATAATGTGATCATGCTGTTTATCGAAATATGACTTCTCGTAATGTGCTTGGTTTTGACCAAATTGGTGTCTTCTTACAAGCCCACATTCTAAAAGAATTTCAATAGTATTGTAAAGCGTAGCTCTACTTACACGATAATTTTTATTCTTCATTTTGATATAAAGAGACTCTATATCAAAGTGCTCTTCGCTATCATATATTTCTTGAAGAATAGCATATCTCTCAGGTGTTTTACGATGTCCTCTTTCTTCTAAAAACTTCGTGAACACATTTTTTACGATTTCTTGATTTTTTTCACTTCCCATATTCAAAAATATCTTAGTTGCAAATATAGAGCTATTTTCGTTTGAATTATAATAAATCAAATAAGGTTAGTCTATATGCGAATAAATTATAATTATTTTATGATGGATTTACACGTGTTACTTTTTCTATTCCCTCGATTTTCTTAAGGTTACCCATCATTTTTTTCAGTACATCATTGTTCGGAACGATCACTGTGATAGATCCTTTAAATATTCCAGCATTTTCACTTAATGAGATACTGCGAATATTGATGACTTTACTTTCTATGATAATCTTCGTAATCTCAGTAGTCAGACCAGCAGAATCAAGACCTGTAATATTGATAGTCGCTTCGAAGTTCATCGCTTCCTTAGAATCTACCCAATGTGCTTGGATGATTCTATAAGCATAATTAGATCGCATACTGATCGCGTTAGGACAGTCAGTCTTATGTACTTTTATTCCTTCATTTATCGTTACGAATCCGAATGCATCATCACCTGGTATAGGGTTACAACAAGTAGCTAGCTTGTAATCTAACTTCTCATTGTCTTTACCGAATACAAGTAAATCACCTGTTTTATTAGCAGCTGTATCTGTGATAACTGGGATAGAAGGCGCTCTTTTTATTGTCTTTTTAAAGAAGCTAAATAAAGAGTTGTTTCTATTGGCAGCGTATTCTTTTAACTGAACGTTATCAATGACACCAGCTCCAATTCTATAGAATAAATCTTGACTTGTTTTTAGCTTAAAATAAGCTACCATTTCATTGACCGTTTTTTCGTCTAGATTTACCTTTAGGTGTTTTAGCTTGCGCTGTAGTTGTTCTTTACCATCTTCAGCTATGCGCTTCGTATCTTCATTTAAAGAACTCTTAATCTTGTTTTTAGCACGAGTCGTAGTCACATAATCTAGCCAACTTACGCTAGGTTTTTTGTTTTCTGATGTGATTACTTCTACTTGATCACCACTAGCAAGCACGTGATTTAGGGGTACTAGTCTACCGTTAACACGAGTTCCTCTAGTACGCAAGCCTACCTCTGAGTGTATCGCAAAGGCAAAGTCAAGGGCTGTAGCTCCTTTAGGTAGAGATTTAATCTCTCCTTTTGGAGTAAAGATGTAAATCTCTTTAGCATATAAACTCAGCTTAAAGTCTTCTACAAAATCTACAGCATCTGTTTCCGCATTTTCTAATGCTTCTTTCAGTTGATTAAGCCATCTGTCTAAGCTGTTTTCTTCTGTGATACCTTGTTTATACTTATAGTGAGCAGCATACCCTTTCTCAGCTATTTCATCCATGCGCTCACTTCGTATCTGTATCTCTATCCACCTTCCTTTAGGTCCCATCACTGTGATGTGTAATGCTTCATATCCAGTAGATTTAGGAGCTGATATCCAATCTCTAAGTCTGTTTGGGCTAGGGCGGAAGTGGTCTGTCACAATAGAATAAATCTTCCATGCGATAAATTTCTCATCATGTGGAGTAGACTTATAGATAATACGCAACGCAAATTTATCGTAAACCTCATCAAAGGTTACGTTCTGAGCCTTCATTTTACGACGGATAGAGTAGATAGATTTTGGTCTACCTTTCATAGAATATTCTACTTGCTCTTCGTCTAATGATTTTTTTAATATCTCACTTACAGTCTGTATGTACTGATCTTGTTCCTCTTTACTTTCTTGCATTCTATTGACGATGTCTTGATAGATGCGAGGTTCTGTATATTTTAGACCTAAGTCTTCTAGTTTAGTCTTGATGTTAAATAATCCTAGTCTATGTGCTAAAGGGGCATAGATATATAAAGTTTCAGACGCTATTTTGGCCTGTTTATAATCTACCATGCTTTCCATAGTCTGCATATTGTGAAGTCGGTCAGCTATCTTAATTAAGATTACACGGACATCATCATTAAGTGTCAATAGCATTTTGCGGTAGTTCTCCGCTTGCATTGAGATATGAGGATCTGGTTCTAACAGCGCCATCTTTGTCAATCCTTCAACAATTTTAGCAATTTTAGGATTAAACCATTCTTCTATTTGCTCTACCGTAATATCTGTGTCTTCTACTACATCATGCATTAAAGCAGCTGCAATAGAAGTAGGACCCAAACCGATTTCTGAAGCGACAATTTTGGCCACAGCAATTGGGTGGAAAATATAAGCTTCTCCAGATTTTCTTCTTTGGTCTTTATGAGCTTCAACCGCTACATCAAATGCTTTACGGATTAGTTTTTTATCATCCTCAGATAAGGTCTGATAACTTATTTTTAAAAGCTCTTTGTATTCTTTAGCAATTGCTTTGTTTTCTAATTCAATTTCTTCCTCTGTCATATATAATTCGCAACTTTTATATCTAAAATAGTGTTCATTAAATATAGTGAAAAAACAGTTATAGGAGGACTATGATTTGTTAAAAAAATAGAGATTTATTATTTAGTTTTATTTGTTACACCTTGTTTGTTGTCAATTGATTAGATAGTATATTTGGATTTATATAAGATTAAGAGGGCTAAATAATAGAGTAAATGATAGTAAAATACTGACTGATAAAGGTGAAATGATAAACTGTATGTTTATGAAAGAGATATATTATATATGATATTGTGTAATTCTTAAGAATAATCTAGTAAATCTCTTTTGTTGTCCTTAATGTATAGGTTTAATCTCATTTGGAATGAGTAAGTAGTAATTAAGACATGAATCTGTAATCACTCCGTTATTTTAGCCAAAATAACGGACTCACTACGGACTCATAACGGACACAGTACGGACTTATACCAAATCAATCTAATACCATTCAGCTAGAAAACTAGAGTAGTTTAGGATAATTAGTTAATCTGAAATATTTTATGAGTCATTAATCTGAAAGTGGCTAAATAACGATTAGAAGTTCTATAGAGCAATTAAATGAAAATAGAATCTATTTTCCCATTGCTCTTCTTCTTTCTGCTACTTCTGACATGTACTGTTCTATATACGGAAGGACTTCTTCTAAAGTAGGGATGCCATCAAAAGCCTTAGTCTTTCCGCCAAAGTATCCTCTTAGTTCACTCTGTATTTTTCCTTCTTTATTCACTATAGATACGGTGTTGTCCACACTAGTACTCCCTTCTAATACTAATGAAAATTGATATAACTTTTGAGAGCAATACTTAGCTTGTTCTATTAGCACCTCAATAGGCAGTGTATTTTTAGTAATCTGAGTAGTTAACCCATGGGCTTGATGTAAAGTTGCTTCTTCAGTTGGTAAGTTTAAGAAAGGATGACCTACTTGTAGAGGTTGGTTCATTAAAGATTTAGTGTCCTTTTCCCACCAAAAACCTCTTGCGATAACTTCAACAAATTGGTCATGAAACTTAAAGATATAATGCTTAAAGTCTGTACGCATATCTTCTACATCCCCACCGAATTCATAAGCTCTTCCATAATGACTTTTTTCATACCTATATCGTTCCATCTGCCATTTTGAATGCTGTACTACATAGACCCAAGGCACTTCCTTATCTTCTGTCCAGTCATCTGGATAGGGAAGATATTCTCCACGACATACTCGTATCGCATCTAGATTACTAAATGTGATACGTCCGTACTGCTCATCTTCTGTGTTAAAGTAGATACCTGTAAGTTCGTCATCATACAGTACAGTAGGTGATAATACATAATCTGCTTCTATTGGTACGGTGATACCTATTGCATAGTCAGTTTGATTCATTTGTTTTGTACTTTGTCATCAAGGCGCATACGCATAGAGATATTAAAGGTCTCGAACCCTTCTCTTAGGTATAAGTCTATTGCTTTATTATTTTGAGAGAGAACACTTAGTTCGAAGTAGTCTACCTTATTTTGAACTCCCCATTCTTTGACAGTTTGGATTAGCTTCTTTCCATAGCCTTTTCCGCGACTATCTGGGTTAACGACTAAATCCAATAGGTAAACTAAACGTTGCTGCACAAAGCAGTTATAGGGTGGTGCGCTCTGTAACTGTGCTATAGCAAAGCCTTGAACTTCTTTATCGTCTTCTGCTACAAAAATAATAAAATCATTTTCTCCTTTGATAACACTTTCTATAAAAGCAGTGTCTTGCTGAGCTACCTTCATATAGGCAGGCTCTAATGCTGCCATTCCGTCAAAGAGGGTACTGTATAGTTTATGTATCGCAGGGATGTCGTCTAAGTGTGCTTTTCTTATCATGGGTTGTAGTATTAAATGACTAAAATATAGGTTTATCATTAGACTGACTAGGACATATGATATTTTTATATGAAAGGAGTTGGTAGCATAGGTTATATTTTTATCTTAGTAGGTAGCTGACCATAGTATTTCTTAAATGCTGTGGAGAAGTGGTGACTGTGTTTATAACCTACATACTCTGCTATCTCGTAGATATTATACTCTCTACTTTTTATCATTTCTAAAGCTTTCTGCATGCGCAGGTCATGGATATACTTAAACGTAGTCGTTCCGAAGAGTGTTTTAAAGCCTTTCTTTAGTTTGGTTTGATTAATACCTACTCTCAACGCTAACTCTTGTATTGTGAAGTCTTTGTTATAATTATCTGTGATATACGATTTGATTTCGTGTAGCGCCTGTTCATCTTTTCGGTGAAGGCTTAATTCTTTATGGGGTCTATTATAACTCCAATTGTGGTATTGTAATAAATGAGCTTCCTCTACTTTATTATTGATATAGTGTTCTGCAAGTTTTCCTTGATATGGATTAGAGATAAGCTGTTGTAATACTTGTAATGTATTAAGATTTAAGTCAAAGATGAGTTTAGAAGATTGGCTACCTAATAGCTCTTCTAAGTATTCTTTTTCTTCTTCAAATAAGTTGGTGACAAAGGTTTTGTTTACGGCTATTTCTAAGAATTCTCCTCTTTTGTCTTTTGCTGTTTTCATAATGTGTTCATAAGGAACAGCTTTTTCTTTAAACAATAGAGCCCCTTGCTCATGAATGTTGAGGTTGTCATGGTTTAAGGTTAAGCTACTTCCTTGTATACAGCTACATGTAAGAATAGATTCTTTAGTAGGGAGTACAGTGTGATAGAAGTCTTCTTCGGCAGTATATACCCCGTGTTTAATACTCGCTATAGCAGTATGGATTACTGTAATATCCATAGTATGTGTAGCTCCTACTATATGATGACTATCTACGATTAAGTTCCCTTGATTATTTCCTTGTAACATAGCTTATGTTTCTTATCATCTGCAAAAATAAGTTTTTATATTGGTTTTAAATAAGTTGTTAGTGAAATGATTTGTAGTTAGTTATGATACTTCTTCTCACGTTGTTTTATGACCTTATAGCGTTGTCTAGTAAGTATAATTCTTTAGGAATTTTGTAAGATAATAATAGCTTAGTTGAGGTAAAGCTTAAAACTAAGCTTTTAAAATGTGTTTTATGATTTTTAAAGACAAATGGTTTATACTATTTATTTTATTAGTAGCAACGATACTCTCTCCTTTAGATTTTTATATTGTTAATTTAGCATTGCCTTCTATACAACACTCACTTCGATCGAGTAGTAGTGAACTGCAGATGATAGTTTCTTTCTATACTAGTGCTTATGCTGTGTTTCAGATATCAGGAGGAAGATTTGGAGATATCTATGGAAGGAGAAAGATATTTATAATTGGATTAATAGGTTTTATTAGTTCATCTGTACTCTGTGGTCTCTCTCAATCTCCTGTGATGATGATTATAGGTAGAGTATTACAAGGGGTATCAGGAGCAGTTATGATACCACAGGTTTTGGCTATTCTGCATACGCTTTTTGATGAAAGAGAAAAGCGTTTAGTAATGGCTTTGTATAGTTTTACTTTTGGGATAGCCGCCGCATTAGGACAATATCTTGGGGCAGTATTGATAGAGTGGAATGTGTTTAACTTAGGATGGCGTGTGATATTCTTAGTTAATCTGCCTGTGGGGCTATTTGCGTTGGTCATGGCAATTATAGCCTTGCCTAAACAAGAGTTTAAGTCAATAGAGAAAGTCGATTATGGAGGGACTGCTTTGTTAAGTTTAGGATTAATGAGCTTTATCTATCCTTTGACTACTATAGTGGAGAGGGGAATAGATATACAGACTATAGTATTCTTAGTTGCTTCAGTAGTATTTTTGTATTTGTTTGTCAAGGTTCAGTATAAGCGTAAACAAGAAGAAAAGAGCATTTTAGTAGAC
This sequence comes from Myroides sp. ZB35, assembly GCF_001865835.1. Classification (NCBI taxonomy): domain Bacteria; kingdom Pseudomonadati; phylum Bacteroidota; class Flavobacteriia; order Flavobacteriales; family Flavobacteriaceae; genus Myroides; species Myroides sp. ZB35. Next base: position 2,523,481 of record NZ_CP017769.1, read on the forward strand.
TTTACTATCTTTAAGTTTAAGAATTTAAAACTAGGAGTAATTACAAGCTTTCTATACTATGCAAGTGGAGTGTTTTATTTAGTATTAGGTATTTATTTACAAGAAGAATTACACTGGACAAGTATGGAGGCAGGTAAGGCTATTATTCCTTTTGGTATTGGATTTATTATTATGTCGTTGAGCTCTTCTTTAATAAGTAAGTACTTTAAGCAGACTATACTTTCTTTAGGATTAGTTGTGTATGGAATAGGTTTCTTATTATTACTATATACTTTGTATAGTTTTGAGCCCTTTTTGTTTAAGGTTGATTTATTTGTAATTGGATGTGGAATGGGATTGACATTAGCATCTGTAGTTCGATTAAGCTTAAGTAATATACCTGTTCAGTTCGCAGGATTAGCTTCAGGAGTTGTCAATTGTGGTTTGCAGATAGGTTCAGCATTTGGAGTAGCTGCTATTGGAAGTGTGTTTTTTGGCATTGCTCAAACTATAGATTATACTTTAGCGTTTGCAGTAGTGCTGGCTTTAATTTGTGTATTATTACTAATAGCTTTGTTTTTGAGTTTTGGCATTGTCAAAGCTCTAAAAGAGTAATAAGAAACGCCCTTGCAAATCATTGCAAGGGCGTTTCTTATTATATCTTATACCTCATTACAGTATGAACAGGCTCGAAATGTTCTTTGAGATATAACTCATAAGCACGTTTGTTTTGTTCTACTACAAGAAGCTCTATGTAGTCTACTTGTTTATCTTTTGCCCATAGTTTAACAGCATCAATTAATTGCTTCCCAATTCCTGAGCTACGATACTCAGGCTCTACATAGATATCAGCAAAGTTGAGGTATCTATGTTGCACAAAGCATTCATAAGGTAAAGTATGCTCTATAAACAAAGCAACCATACCAATCAGTTGCCCATTATCTACAGCGACTAAGAAGTCCCATTCATCCGATTGTATGGTTTCTTCTAAGAATTCAATAGCAGGTAGATCAGCTTTAAAGTAATCAGGTTGATATTCTTGCATTACTACAAACTGCTTTTGATAAAGCAATTGTAATTGAGGTATATCTTCTAATCTAGCAGGACGTATTTGTATCATATTATTTAAACCATTTACTTAAAAAGTTTTTCAATGTGTTTTTGCTTTTAAGATCTAAAGGAACATCTAAATCGTGTTCTTTAGCTATATCTAAGTAATAAGCCAACTTTTCACTGTTTTTAAACTTCTCATCATAGGCATAAATATACAACAAATCAGTAGTAGCATATACATAACCTTTTTCCACAGCTTGTTCAAAGTATTCAATGGCTTTAGCCGTATCTTGTTTAACTTCATAACCAAGGTTATAGAATTTACCCATTAAGAAAGAACCTAAATGATCTTCTTCTTTAAGGTCTTTTTTAATATACTTCAACGCTTTTTTATACTCACCAAGAAGGTAATAACAATCAGCAATATAATTAGTCACATAGAAGCCCCATGTTTTGTCTAAAGGAAGAAAGTACTTTAGTGCTTCTTTAAAATCTCTTTCAACTCCCTCTGCGCCTTCATAGTAAATATAAGCTAAGTTTAACTTAGCTTGACTATTTCCTCTTTCAGCTCCTAATTTATAATATTTTATAGCTTGTTTACTGTCATAAGCTACTCCTAAGGCTTCAAAATACATATAACCAATGTTTGTAGCAGAATAATGATTACCCAACTCAGAAGCCTTTAAAAATAACTTTAATGCTTTAGGATAATCAAGATGTTCTTCTTCAGTTAAATATTTGTACCCTAAGTCTTGCAAGAGATCATCATTGTTTAATTCTTCTGCAAAGCTCAGTAATTGTTCATACAACTCTGTAAAGTCATTTTCTAAGTAATAATCTTTAATCTTAGTAATATAAAAAGGTTCTAAATTTTTATAATCCCTTAGTGTAAATTGTTTTGACTGTACTGTAAAAGAAGGTTTAAACAAACCTACTTCACCTTCCTGATTGTAATGCATTCGAGTAGCTAATGCTATTAATTGGGTATTAGATAATAGTTGCAAACTATTGTCATGCCAAGTATATACACCATTGTTTTTGTAAATAATAACAGGGTAGGTACTTTTGTTTAGAGGGTGTATTGTTATATAACTACATCCTTCTACTAATGGTATTTCTTCTTCTGTTCTTATTAATGACCATTGATTGTTTTTTAATGCATACAAATCATCTGCCACATTTTTTAAGTCTGTACAAACTTGTAATGGAGTAGTCCATACCCGTCTGTTACAATCATAAATACCTTTTTTCTTGCCAGAACTTACATATACTTCACCTATTCTAAGATTGATATCCATTAAGATATACTTTTCTATACGACCTTTTATAGGTGCGAATAAGTTTTGTTGTAACTCAATATCATAGATAGACATTCCAGCATCAGTGATTACTTTAATACATTTCTCCGATAACCCTTCTGCTGTTTTTACATTATCTAAGACAAGTTCTCCCTGTGCATTAATAATTTTCTTGAGTTTTGTGCCATTTGTTGAAGGAACTAATAAGCAATTACCTGTACCAATATCTGTGATATCACTAAAATCAAAGTTACCTATAAAACTATACTCGTTAGAATACATGATGTTTTTATTCTTCTGTTTTCCACAGAAATATTGATAATAGTATTCGAATGGAGCAGTAGAGGTAAACGGTATACACTCTTTTCCCTTATAATTAAATACAGCGTATAAATCACCTTGTAGAACATTGTAATAATCGTCTTTTAGTAGCTCTATTTCATCGTAGATAAAGTCTGTGATATAAGATTGAGATGTAAGATTATATAGTGCATATTTCTCTTCTTTCTTTAAAGAACAAGTTATTATGGTGTCATAGTTTTCAGGATCATCAGTATTACTCTGTACATAAGTGATACCCGTATCACTCACATAGTCCCAAACAGGCTCTAAGACAATCTTTCCTGTTTTATCTATTAATCCACATTTATCATTTAAAATAATATAAGCTAATCCACTTTCTTCAAACTCCCCAATTCCATCATAAATAGCAGGTAGAATAATCTCTCCATCAAGTTTTTTTATTCCCCAACGCTCGTTCTCTTCAAAGTGTAAAAAGTCATAGTTTGGTTGAAAAGCAACTTCTAACCAATCCCATCCATAGTTAGCATTATCATTATTAAGATACTCTTGGAATGTACTAAAAGGAAAGAAGTAACTTGCAATATCAGAGTTGTTGAATTGCTCTACGCTAGCATTACTGTCTAATAGCTCTTTAAACTCAGCAGCTAATCGCTCTATAGTAGCTAAATATTCTTTAGCTAGAGCTTTATGGCTACCTTCACTCATATTATAGACATCAGAACCATCAAGTACAAAGCTATCTCCCTCTAAATTATTGAAGTAATATAGTTGCTTTTGATAAGACTCAAAATAACTAGGTTGATGTTCTTTAGGAACGAGTATATCTATATTCGATTGTATCCACTGATGAAACTGTTTAAATAAAGGCATGGCTTCTTTCATTCTGAAGTATAGAAGGTAAGAAGGTTTTAGACTGTAATCTTTTAACTCTTTAGATTGTACGGGAATGCAGAATAGGGGAAAGAAGAATAAAGGTATTTCATATTTCCACTCTCCTACAAAATGATATTCTACTTCTCCTTGTGATGTTAAGTCTATATTAGTTACGATATGTCTGTGTCCCATGTTACTTTATTTTTGCATTCAAAAATAGAATAAAAGTTACAAATATTTATAGCTGTTTATAGCTAATTGGAAGTATAAAAAAAGCACCTTGGATAAGGTGCTGTATATCTTGTTATTTAAAATCTCGTTGGCGTTTTGCTTCGAACAGTAAGATAGAAGCAGCTACAGATACATTCATGGAGTCTATCACCCCACTCATAGGTATGATAATATTCTTCGTACTAGCATCTCTCCATTCTTGAGTAAGTCCAGTAGCTTCTGTACCTACTACGAATGCAGTAGCTTCTTTATAATCTCTTGTATGATAAGAAGTCGAATCTTGTAATGTAGCACAGTAGATATTGATACTGTGTTTTTTTAGAAAGGCAATAGCATCCGTAGTAGAAGCCATGGCTATCTGATTTGTAAAAACACATCCTACACTAGAGCGAACTACATTAGGATTATAGATATCACTTTTAGGGTTAGCGATGATGACAGCATCTATATTAGCCGCATCAGCAGTTCTAAGTATAGCACCTATGTTTCCGGGTTTCTCTGTAGCCTCAGCTACTAAGATTATAGGGTTCTCAGAAAGCTTTAGATCCTCTAGGTCTAATGATTTTGTATGTGCGATAGCTATTACCCCTTCAGTTGTATCTCTATAAGCTAGTTTCTGATATACATCTTTAGATATTTCTATTAGCTCTGTTTCTCTTGAAATAAAAGATCGTAGAGAGGTCTCAGACACAAGGTCAGGATAGAATAAAAGAGTCTTTAATGAATATCCTCCTTTAGTTGCTAATTCTATTTCTCGAAGCCCTTCAATAACAAATGTACCTGATTGTTTCCTATTTCTAGATTTTTCTTGAAGTTGAACAATGCTTTTAATCAAGGTGTTTTGTGAGCTTTCTATTTTTTTAATCATCATATTATAAGGTACCCTTAGCTTTGATTTGCAGGTATTTATTAATCGTGTTTATGGATAATTCTTCAGGAGCAGTTAGTATAGATTGAATACCATATTTGGTTAATTCATTTACTATTAAACGCTTTTCAAAGTTAAATTTTTCTGCAATTACTTTGTCAAAAATATCATCTGTGTTTTTAGCCTTTTTTTCAGTCAGTTTAGTTAACTCTGTATTCTCAAAGAAAACGACTAATAGAACGTGATTTTTTGCAATAGCTCTTAGGTAAGGCAACTGTCTTTTTAAGCTAGACAAGGATTCAAAATTAGTGTAAAGAATAATCAAACTACGATGTGTAATCTTATGTCTAATATGCGCATATAGTTTTCCGAAGTCACTTTCTACAAAGTTAGTATTGACTCTGTATAATTGTTCCATGACTTTTTGCAATTGACTTATTTTACTTTCAGCAGGAAGTTGGTTTGTGATATTCTCTGAGAAAGTCATTAATCCTACTTTGTCATTTTTCTTAAGAATAACATTAGATAAGGCTAGGGTTGAGTTAATCGCATAATCTAGTAAAGACAAACCATTAAAAGGCATCTGCATCACACGCCCTCTATCGATAATATTATAAACAGACTCTGTATTCTCATCCTGAAATTGGTTGACCATTAATTGACTAGATTTAGCCGTTGCTTTCCAGTTAATATTGCGTATATCATCTCCTAATACATATTCCTTTATTTGTTCAAACTCAGTAGTAGTACCTATCTTTCTGATTTTCTTCATCCCAAAAGCATACTTGTTTTTAGAAAAAGCAATCAAATCATATTTCTTCATCTGAATGAAAGAAGGGTAGGTAGCTAAGGTAACGTCATCACAAAAAACAAATCTTCTAGATACTAATTTAAGAGGACTAGATATATATACGTTTAACTTTCCGAAGACATACTCTCCTCTAGTCGTAGGTCTTAAGGTATAGCTAAGTGTTTTTTGTTCCTTAGGAGCCAAGGTTTTAGTGATTTCAAAATCTCTTTTCTGAAATTGAAAAGGAATCTCATCTATAATATCGCATTGTACTGCGATATTATATTTATTCTCTATGGAGATATAGATGGTATTATCATCACCATTAGATAGCTTTTCGGGTAAGATACGCACAGCATCTACTTTATTCTTCTTGTTGAACAACAGGGTGATATCTACCAATATGATAGCAAAAAATAATACAAATAACCCCCAAACAACTTTATACAGTATTGGAAATATAAAGGCAAGTACAAATAGAGCTATAATAGCCCCTAAGACCATATACACTCGTTTTTGTAAATAAAGTTGCTTGAATAATTTAAACATAAGTATTGTTTTTATTATCTAGGAATATCTATTGATTCGATGATTTGATTAATAATATCATTGGCTGTCACTCCCTCCATCTCTCTTTCAGGAGATACTATTATACGGTGCTTTAGTACTGGTATAGCAGCTTCTTTAATATCCTCAGGTGTTACAAAGTCTCTGTTGTTAATAGCAGCGAATCCTTTTGCGGCATTCAGGATGGCAATAGAGGCACGAGGAGAAGCTCCTAGATATAACAATGGATTAATACGAGTATCAGCAACAATCTTAGCAATGTATTCGATGATCTTTTCTTCAACGATAATCTCTTTGATTAGCTTTTGGAAAGAAATGATTTCATTAGGAGTAACTACTTTATTGATCATCGTAGTTTTCTTTTTATCTAATAATTCATGTTCTCTCTGAACGATGGCGATTTCTTCTTCTAATGAAGGATAGTCTATATTAATCTTAAATAAGAAACGGTCTAATTGCGCTTCAGGTAATCTATAAGTACCTTCTTGTTCAATAGGGTTTTGAGTAGCGATTACTATAAATGGTTCATTCATTTTATAAGAATGTCCATCTATTGTGATTTGGCGTTCTTCCATTACTTCAAACAGCGCAGCCTGAGTTTTGGCAGGAGCACGGTTTATCTCATCGATTAAGATTAGATTAGAGAATATTGGACCTTTTTTAAATTCAAATTCACTTTTTTGCATATTGAAAATTGAGGTACCTAATATATCAGAAGGCATTAAATCAGGCGTGAACTGAATACGGCTAAAGCCCATATCGATAGTTTGAGCTAATAATTTAGCAGAAAGTGTTTTGGCTACTCCAGGTACACCTTCTAATAGAATATGCCCATTAGCCAATAGAGATACAATGATTTGATCTATCGTTTTATCTTGACCAACGATTACTTTCTGTATCTCACTTTTGATTCCTTTTACCTTCTCTTGTAACAAACTCAAATCTAGTCTAGATTCGAAATGTAAGTTTTCTTCTGGGGTTACTGTATTTTCCATAGTATATCTTTAATCAATGATTTTCTCAATTATTTTGTTTAATTCGATTAGCATTTCTTCTGATGCATGGTGTGGGGCAGCTTTAAACTGCTCTATAAACCTGACAAATTTGACGATATCTTCTTTGTCTTTCTTGGTTTTGGTATGCAGGTTATTGATAAATACTTCATCTAGTTTAGTGGTGTCTAGCCAATGTACACGTCTTATTTTTTCTAAGGTGTATATAATGTGCTTATTGATCAAGTCTTCATAGTCTTTATTTTGAATATAAAGATTAGACACTGTTTTGGTAAATTCAACAGTGGTGTTAGACAGCGGTGTGATAATCGGTATTACTCTCTGCTTCCTTTTTGCAGTGAAAATGATAAACACAAACAAGGTTCCAAGGAAGAAATACCATGCCCATGTCAAGGCTGGATGTTTAAACACAAATCTAAGAATAGAAGTAGAGTGGTACTCATTATCTCCTGGTAATCTAGATACAGTGAAGTAGGTGTTCTGTTGAGGTAAGTAAGATAATACACCCTGTACATAAAGGTGATTATTACTTTCTAACAAATTATAGTTTGTAAATGCAATAGGTTGAAGCCCTAATATGAGTTGACCTGATCCCTCTTTATAACGAATGAGGTTAGGATATTTGACTCCTTTATACTTTAAGTATCCTAGCACCTCTACCTTGGTACGTAGAGAATCTGGAATATCGAAGTAGTTCGTATTTAAGTCTTTTAGCTGAAACGAATAGGTAGAAATATTCGGATTAGCCAATGTCACTGACACCTTATCCTGATCTAATAATTCTTCTCTTAACGTATATTGTAGATAGTCTGTCTCTATCCCCTCTATTAACCCATCTATATTATCTTGAAAGATAACAGCAGTGTTTCCCTTTGCGATATAGTGATGTAGATTTACTCTAGCGAAAGAGTCTATATACCCATAGTTCTTTAAAGAGAACAGTGTGTTAGTGTGTATACTATCATACTTTTTATCTTTAAAGAAGTCATAGACATTTCCAGTGATTCTGATTACACTATCATTAGGAAACACTTTGTCTATTTCCTGATCTAGTATATATGTCCCAAAGGGAATTTTATGTGTATTATCTAAAGTTTCGCGCCAATCTATCGGATCTACTTTATTAGACTCTATAAAATAAACAAAGCCCATAATCACGATAAAAAGGAACAACATTATTTTTGTTGATTTACTCATTTTAGCTTTGTTTTAGTATAGTGTCAAATGACTGTTTTGCACGGTTAAACTCAGATTCTTCTATTTCAAATTCTCCATACCATATATTGTTATATAGATAAGAAAGATACTTAAAATTCTCTTTTAGTTTACTATCTTTTATTTCGTTTTGATAGTCAGAGTTCGTTTTTTCGATATGCCATTCGATCTCCTCTTTTTCTTGTAATCTCTGTAGTAGCCATAGGTAATAGTAACGAATACTTAGACGGTATTGTTGCTCCGCAATGGTCTTGTTTAATAGAGAAGGGAAGTCCACTACTTTAAGGTTTAACTCAATTTCATCGACCTGTATCTCCATCTTTTTAGCGCTCTTCTTGAATAGCCAATAGGCATCTTTCTGAATAACAGCTCTTATGATATAATAAATTAAAAGAAAGATAACTAGTATCCCTGCTATTCTATAAAAAACTTGCAAACGGCTACTTGTTTCATAGTCAATATCAAATTGTCTAAAGAAGTCAGTTAATTGCTGATTTAACCATCGCTTAAAGCGCTTCCAAATAGAGTCTTTGTTAAGTTCTTCTTTATAGTCAAAGTCAGGATCTTTCTTGTATTTCTTTTTATAATCTGTTTCAAATTTAGTAGGTACTATATCTGTACTCGTCTCTTCTAAGTATGGAAGTACATTGACAGGTTTAGCCTTGATAACTCCAGCTTCATGAGCAGTCGCAGAGATGTCTTCTTCATCTTGTGAAGATTCTACATCAGATACAATAGTATCCTGCTCTACCTGCCCAAAATGAGGCGTAGCAAATGATAAAAATAATAGTATAAATAAGAATCTCTTCATTAGTTTTTTCCAATCATATCAATGTCTGCATGAGACTGTGTATTTTCTTTTTGCTCTCTGATGCTGTAGTAAACTAATCCTTGATTAATCAACATTATATTATTCATCACGAAAGATACTAGTGTACTTAAGATAATTATACCGATGAGCATTAGTTTAAAACCTTGTGTCTCTTCTAGATCATAAGAACTTTTTTCACTGAATATTGTTCCTCCATAGAACATGATTTGAGTGATAATGTTTAGCGTCATTGTAACGATTTGTATTATTAGATAAACTAAGAAAGTGTTCCCTATGATAATCCAGAATTTACTTTTCAGCATATAGTAAGCTGTTTGATAAGACTCATAGATTCCACTTCTATTGGTCACATATTCATAATAAGCCAAGTTTATCCATGAAGCAACAGCAGGCATCATAATCAGTAAAAGGGGAATCCCTATTAATAAAAAGATTAAAACAGCCGCGATAGAGAAAGCAATTATAATTAAGGGAAATATAGTAAAAAAAGAAGCAAGTGCGAAACCAAGTAATCTCCAAATATCCTTTTTTAGAGGATTAATCACATGCTTTATATCTTGGTAATCCTTAGGGTGTTCTACCATCGCTTTTAGATAGTATACAGGATATGACATAGCGATAATACTTATAAGAATAGTAACAACCGCCGCTACTAAGATAATTAAGAAGAATAGCCCTGCGTTATTGTCTATAAATGCATCTATTGCTGAATTTTTTGCACTACTAGATGCTGCAAATACCATATCAAATAAAAAGTAAGTACATACAAATAAGACTAGTAATAATATACCACATAGGGTAAAGTAATTTTTGAAGAATGGTTTTCCTTCTATTTTAAAGAATGAAATCGTATCATTCATTAAGTCACTAAAATCTCTTTTTTTAAAAACAACAAACATAGATTATAATTTAATAAGTTTTGAATACACTCTTCTCGGATAGATGAAGAAGTAATAAATAATGATAGAGAATGTACCTAGTATAATAATATAGTTTAGTACATCAGGCATCTCTTTAGCATAGCGTGTTATAAAGCCCTCTATAAAAGCAGCTGTGATAACGAATGGTACCATCGCTAAGAATATTTTAAATCCATTCTTAAACCCTCGAATAAAGGAGTTTTTTCTCGAGAAGGTCTTAGGAAATAGAAGACTTCCCCCAAATACAAAGCCTGCAAATGCCTCAATGATAATCCCTGTAATCTCTATAGCACCGTGTAACCATATTCCTCTAAAGCTATCCATAAAAGCATTTTCTTTGATAAACATATATTGGAATGCCCCTACCATAATACCGTTATAGAGTAGATAGAATAGTGTACCTAATCCAGCGAAGATTCCGTATATAAAAAATTGTAGAGACACATATAGATTGTTAAACGCTATACCTATAAAGCTTCCCCAGTTACTACCAGACTTATAGATACCCATCGCGTCATCATTCTGTATATTATCTAATGTTAGATTAACATAATGATCTCCTAATATTAAACGAATAAACTCTAAATCATAATGAGCAGAAACAAAACCGATACCTACAATAATCAGAAAGGTTAGTACAGAAAAGTAAAGATAATTTCGATTTTCATGCACAACTAGAGGAACTTCTGTCTTAAAGAAATAAATAAGTCTATTTTCTTCAATACGTTTTGTTTTGTAAATTTTTTGATAAGTTTGCGCTGCTAAAATATTGAGATATTGTGTAACTTTACTCTTGGGATAATAAGTTTGCGCATAGGATAAATCATTCATTAACTGAATGTACATATCGGCCAAGTAATCAGGTTTATGAATTGAGTTAGAATATATTGTATGTTCATATTCAATCCATTTTTCTTTATTATATTTGATAAAAGCGACTTCTCTCATTTAAAAGCAGATAATTTATGGCTAATTTAACAATAAATACAACACAAAATATCAAAATAGAATTTAAAACTGCATCTATTGGTGAAAGAATGATTGCTTCTATTTTAGATCTTATTTTTAAGGGATTGTATTTGATTCTGATTTTTTATATTGTAAGTCAACTAAGAATAGTTAATGCTTTTATAGATGAGTGGTCTAAAATCGCGGTTATGATTCTCATCGCTTCTCCTGCTTTGTTTTATACTCTATTTTTTGAGACGATTATGCAGGGAGCCACTCCAGGTAAGAAGGTTATGAGGATTAAGGTGATTAAGATAGACGGGTACGAAGCTTCTGTAGTAGACTATGCTAGCCGTTGGGTAATGAGATTAGTAGATTTTTGGATAGGTTCAGCAGCAGTTGGTTTGATTACAATTATATGTACAGATAAGAGTCAGCGATTAGGTGATATTTTAGCAGGTACAGCAGTGATATCTGTCAAAGAAAGATTACTTTTGTCATCCACTATTTTTCAGGAAGTAGAGGAGGAGTACACCCCATTATTTGCGCAGGTGTTAAGTTTGACAGATAAAGATGTTTATATTATAAAAGAAGCTTTAACTACTTTTAAAGCAAATAGAGATCACGAGTTATTACAGAAACTAGTCGTGAAACTTAAGAGCGTACTAGGTATAGGTGAGCTGAAGACACTCTCTGATCAGGAGTTTATAGAAACCGTATTAAAAGACTACAATTATTTAACAGCTAAGGTTTAGCGCATTATTTTTATACTATTTAATGTTTAATTTTTTCGATATTTTAGATTTGCTCGGAACATTAGCTTTTGCAATTTCGGGAGCATTAGCAGGGCGTGAAAGAAGGTTAGATCTGTTTGGGATGACTATTTTAGCATTCGCGACAGCTATTGGAGGAGGGACTATCAGAGATATGATGATCGGATGGACACCTGTGATGTGGCTTACTAATCTTAGTTATTTTTATGTAACCTTATTAGGGGTAGCTATGGCTATTGTGTTCTATAAGAAGTTTAACTTCTTGCGTTATTCTCTTTTCCTATTTGATACCATAGGTATCGCTGTGTTCACACTAATCGGTATAGAGAAAGGGATGACAGTAGGCTTACACCCGATTATCTGTGTTACCTTAGGTACGATTACTGCTTGTTTTGGAGGGGTTATTCGCGATATTTTAGCGAATAAGATTCCACTTATTTTTAAACAAGAGATCTATGCCACAGCATGTATCCTTGGAGGTTTAGTTTATTATTTACTAAACTATTTTGAGCTGAGTAAGGATATCTTATACGTAGGTACAGCAGGTATTATTATTCTGATTAGAGTATTAGCTGTGAAGTATAAGTGGAGTTTGCCATTTGCGAATGTGTAAGCTTGCTTTCTTAGAATAAATAACTAAAGAAAGAATATAAAGTGTATAGTACATATCATGATGTAGTATACACTTTTTTTTATTGAGTATATTAGCGATGAGTAAACAGGGATAAATGTACTAGACTAGAAGGCTTCATATTAGTAATAGTGTATTGTAGAACAATCTGTTAATTATGATATAGTCAATAGTGAATCAATATAATTTAGTTAAGTTCGGTAGTTCGAATTTTGTCTTACTCTGGGAGCATTCTTGTTCTTGTTTCCCTTGATTTGAGTCCGTAGTGAGTCCGTTATGAGTCCGTAGTGAGTCCGTTATGAGTCCGTAGTGAGTCCGTTAAATCAAGTAAAATAACGGACACAATATAGACTTATAGCATTATCATATAGTTTTTATACAAAACGAGACTAGAATATCATACGTACTTCAGTGCAATAGAGCGCTAATCCGAATCTTTGGATGATATGCGTTAGAAACTAAGTGTGGTTAATCTAATGCTAAGATAAAACATGAGATCTATTATGATTAGAAAATAGTTTACTAATTAGGTTAGCGATAGGTACTAATATAAGGATAGTAGCTAACCCAATAGTGTTATACCATAGATAATGAATAGGAGTAGTGATGTATAGGGTAATAATAGTGATTTGAGTTAGTAAAATGGTGTAAAACAAAGCTTTATTATTGTTTTTAAAGTACATGGTCACTAGTAAAATACCAAGTAGAGTTCCTGAAAACAGAGAAGAGTACGCCCATAGTATTTGGATAAGATTTAAAAATACGGGAATATTATATACTATAATCAGAGCAAGGATAATAATAATAAGCGTAATGATATCATGATATCTTTTGTTATCTGGATGAGGCAGAGCACTTGACTTGGTCTGAGATAACAGTTTTTTTGTTTTTTTTGATAGCCAATTTATTTCGTGAAATCCTATCGAAAGTAAACAGATAAAAAATAAAGCCATGATAACACCTGCTATCCCTGTGGGTACATGAAAGTTGATGAAGTGAAGAAGTATAAAGTCAGAATCATTCACTTCTACATTATGATTCGCCTTTTTAATTAATTTTTTTGCTTCTAGTTGAAGTTTATTTGCATTTTCTGTTAAGCTTAGTATTTGATCTTTTAGTATTTGATTACTATAGTTCTGATAGATTTGCCCACTATATAAGAAGCTAGCTTCTTTCTTTAAGTTCAATATTTTTTGATACTCTTGTTTGATTTGATCGTATTGTTCAGCATATTCAGATTGATAGACTGTGTGCACGTTATGAGGGTTATAATGTAAAGGTGCATCGTTAAACTGGTAAAATGTAAATAACACACACCCTGTCAATAGAATAAAGAAATGAAAAGGGACATTGAATAACCCATTGATAATCAATCCATCCTTAGTCTTATCAGAGTATTTACTCTGTCTATATATCTGTAGAATCTTTGTATCTATAGATAATAGGGCGACGAATAGTATAGTACCATTTACTAAACATTTAAGCAAGTCAAACTTATCTTTTAGAGCAAGATCGCTATCGATCACAGTAAGTTTATCAAAAGAGGCGGTGAAGCTTAATGTATCTTCTAGATACATACCTTCTGGTAGTTTGTATAATATGGTCAGAAAGATGATAGTCGTTATTATAATGGCGTATAATAACTGGTTTCGTCTAGGGAATAAATTGGTTTTGTTTTTAAAAAGAATGTTCAGAACGATAAAAATTGCACTTATGATTAAGAGTAAGATTTTGAAATCTATTTTTAATAAAATAGAGAGTATCATAGCCGTAGCATAGAATGTAATAGTAAGAACAAGTAATCTTAGGATTAGATAAATAATGCTGGTTAAGTAATAGACTCTTTTATTAGACTTCGCCTTGATGTATTCAAATGCGCTTTTAGTATTGTGTTTTTTGTATTTTGGGATAATTAAGAATATAACTATAAATACAGCTAAGGGAATACCTAGATACAGCTGTAGGAATGTCATTCCCTGTGAATAAGCTTGTCCTGGAAGAGAGATAAAAGTGTATATAAAAGATTGTACCGCTATAATCTTGAAACCATAGTGTAGTGTTGACTTTTCGTAAATAGAGTTGTTATCTGCTTTATTAAGTTTAAAGTGCTTAATGGTGATAACGATAAATAAAATTAGTATAAAAATACTCCAATCAATTGCATTCATTTCAACGAAATTAAGAAGGGATAAATAACAAATGATATTGTGGTACTGGCCTTTATATAGCTAGAATAGAATCTATGATCTTCTATAAAGAGTACAGTATAGATAAGTGTTTGTGTTCTGAAGTAGTTTTATTGATTAGTTTTAACTTTATAAAAAAAAGACTAGTAAAACCTATAAATAGGTTAACTAGCCTTTCTTCTACTACCATTTGACTATTTAAACCGAAATGGTAAATACAAAATTTGTGCCACTATTATATTGTAGGATTGTCTATATCCTCTTTTTTATTGACTATAACAATTCCCTTTTGTAATAATAAACTGTTAGGATAAGAGATCTTCTCGTTCTCTGTAGTGAGTAATATAGTACAGAATGCTTTGATATCAATGATTTTAGCTTCTATAGGGAAATCTTTGTCTTGTAATCTGATGGTATCTCCTATTCTAAATGGAAATGAGAAGAATAATAAGATTCCTGCTGTGATATTACTTAATAAAGACCACTGAGCGAACATCGCTACCCCTATTACTGTAAATACAGATGTAAGTGTAACCATAAAATTCTCTGGTTGAACTCCCCAAATCGTTAGTACGAGAATTAAAAAAATAACCGATAAAAGTGTATTAAATAATCTGATAATCAGTAGTACTCGGCTATCTTTACGCTGCTCTTTAGTAGAGAAAGATCGGATGATATATCCTATTAACTTTCTACAAGGAATATATAGAACTAATGTAATTACAGTTGCTATAATTTCTGTGTAATATTCTTTTAGCATATTTAGTTTTTAATGAATTTTAGTAATTCCTCTACAAGTTCTTTAGTAGGTAAGCCTACTATATTAGTATAAGAACCATCTATTTTATCTATGCCTACTAATCCTATCCATTCTTGTATACCATAAGCCCCAGCCTTGTCATAAGGTTTGTATTGGTCTATATAGAAATAAAGGGCTTCATCAGATAGATCAGAGAAACTCACTTTAGTAATACAGTGGAATACACTTACGCTCTCCTTGCTCTTTAAACATACAGAACTGATTACTTCATGCTCATGACCACATAAGCTCTTTAGCATGGTATAGGCTTCATCTCTATTTTCAGGTTTGCCTAGTGAAGTATGATTATTCCACACAGTAGTATCACTGGTAATGATGATTTCGTTATCGTGTAATATTTCTATAGCATCAGCCTTTGCTTTTGCAATATAGTCAGTGATTTGTTCTCTTACCAACTCTTCAGGATAAGACTCATCTATATCCGAAGCTCGGACTGTAAAAGAGAACCCTAAGTCCGTTAAATATTGTTTACGTCTAGGGGAGTTAGATCCTAGTACGATGTTATAATCCTTAAATAGCTTATTAAGCATAATATTTATTAGTCAAATTTAGCGTTAAAGTGTTGAAACCACTTTTGTTGTGTTTTCATGACTTGTTCGATCACATCTCTAACAGCCCCTCTGCCACCGTTAAGATGAGAGATATACTTAGAGATTCTTTTTATTTCTGGTGCAGCGTCCTGTGGAGCAGTAGGCAGTGCTACTTCTTGCATGATATGATAGTCTGGTATATCATCTCCCATGTATAATACGTTATCAGGATTGATATTATTAGCTGCTATATATTCTTTAAATACTTTTACTTTATCAGGTACCCCTAAGTAGATGTCTTTCACACCAAGGTTAGCAAACCTCGTACGCACACCTTCATTACTACCTCCTGAGATAATACATACATTATATCCATTTTCGATAGCAGCTTTCATCGCATATCCATCTCTAATGTACATATCTCTTAGTAAATTTCCTTCTTGTGTTACGTGAACAGTACCATCTGTTAATACACCATCTACATCAAATATGAACGTAGTGATGTCATTCATTATCTCTTTAAAATGTTTAGACATTAGTTATTTTGTATTGAATTAGTTATGAGTTGATATATTTCTTTTTTTATAGGGTCATTTAGCGCTTCTAGATGACGGTCTATAGTTCCTTGATCATTACGTGCAGCTGGTCCTGTCTGTGCTTCTCTAGGCGATAAGGTCTGTACCTTAGTCGCTGTCTCTAAGATAAGAGGCTTTAGAATGTCAAAGGGCACCATATTCTCTTTACAAATATCTTCACCTAGTTTAAAAAGATGATTGGTGAAGTTGTTTACAAATACTGCTGCTAGGTGTATAGACTGTCTCTGGTCAGTAGAGATTTTATATACTCTTTCAGAAAAAGATAAAGCTAACTTTTCTAAAAGTTCAAAATCTTGTTTGTTACTAGCTTCGATACAATAAGGGATAAGGCTGAAATCAACCTCCTTATCGATAGAGAAAGTCTGTAGCATATAGAAGACTCCTTTTCTACTTGTGGTAGCAATAGAGTTCATCGGCATTGTCCCAGAAGTATGAACCACAAAGGCATCTTTTAAAGGGATGGTAGAGGATACTTCTTCTATAGCATCATCACTAACAGCAATGATAAAAATATCTGCAGGTTTTAGCTCATTGATATCTGAAATAATTTGATTGTGAGAGACTAAGTCCTTAACTTTGTTAGGAGTTCGTGCATACACTTGTTGTAAACAAATATTGTCGTGTTCTAAAAAGTTTAGTATCAAGTGATGAGCAACTTTGCCAGAACCTAAAATGGATATTGTAATCATAGCAGTAAAGTTTAGCATTTATTTGTAAACAGATAGTGTGTAAAAATAATAATTTGTAATGAGAAAAGATATAGAAAACATAGAAGATATTAAGGTATTAGTAGATACCTTTTATGGAAGAGTACAGGAGAATGAGTTTATCGGCCCTATTTTTAATAGTAAACTAGAGGGGAGATGGCCTGAGCATTTAGAGAAAATGTACGCCTTCTGGCAAACTATTCTATTAGAAGAGTATACATATAGAGGAAAACCTTTTCCTCCTCATGCACAGCTACCTGTAGAAGGCGAGCATTTTGAAGAATGGAAGAGAATCTTTAATGGTACGGTGGATGAACTATATGAAGGAAAAATAGCTGATGAAGCGAAGTGGCGAGCAGAGCGTATGGCTGCGATGTTCTTAAGTAAAATAGAATACTTTAGAGAAGCAGGGATGAAGCCATTGGAGTAAAGAAGAATATAGTGTTATCATAAAACGGGGTTGCTTTGAATAGTAACTCCGTTTTTTTGTTAGTATCATATTGCTTTAATTTATCGCATTACTTTTTTTATTCTGTGTTAGATAATCTATAAACTTGTAGTATTAAATCAGTGCTTATGGATTTGTTTAGTGATTATAGTCAGGAGTTTACGAATATTCTTCCTTATGATGGAGAAGTAGATTACTATGGTATCGTATTTAATAAAGAGCAGTGTGACTATTATTACAATCAACTTTTGACTCATGTAGCTTGGCAATGTGATCAAGCTATCATCTTTGGGAAGAAAGTAACTACTAAGCGCAAAGTGGCTTGGTATGGCGATATTCCATTTAGTTATACTTATTCAAATATTACTAAGACTGCCTTGGTTTGGACGGAAGAGTTATTAGCATTAAAGAAAATAGTAGAAGAGAGGACAGGGGAGACTTATAATTCATGTCTTTTAAATTTATATCACACAGGAGAAGAGGGAATGGCGTGGCATAGCGATGGAGAGAAGGATTTAAAAAAACATGGAGCTATAGCTTCTCTGAGCTTTGGAGCAGTTCGTAAATTTGCTTTTAAACACAAAGAGAATGGTGTGAAAATAGATGTTATTTTGGATAATGGAAGCCTATTAGTAATGAAAGGGACTACTCAAGAAAATTGGCTACATAGATTACCTCCTACAAAAGTGGTTCATACTCCACGTATTAATCTTACCTTTAGAACCATCGAAATAAAAGAGTCTGTCTGATGAGAAAGGAGTCATTTAGTATACTGTCTAATGTGATAAAACAAGACTTGTGGAAGTCATTATCACTATTAGTACAAGAGCAGGTATTAGAAAATAAAGAAATGCTAATCTGCGAAGGAGAGGTAGCTGATAAGATAGTGTGGATAAAAAAGGGTGTTTTACGTTCTTATTTTCTATTAGAAAGTGGAGAAGAGCGTACATACTGTATCACCTTCGACGAAAGTATGATGACAGCGATGACTTCCTTTATATCAGGACAACCATCTAAAGAGAATATACAGTCTATAGGCAAAACAGAATTATATGTCCTCTATAAAGCAGATGTAGATAAACTATGTGTAGATAGTATAGTATGGACAAACTTCTTTAAACAGTTATTAGAAGAGCAGTTTATGGAATTAGAAGAAAAACTCTTCGATATCCAACGTCTAGATGCTAAAGATAGGTACCTGAAGTTACTTCAGAACTATCCTCACTATATTCAACAGATACCTGGTATATACTTAGCTTCATTTTTAAATATTACCCCAAGGCATTTGAGTAGAATACGCAAGGAAGTGAATTTATAGACCTATGTCCTCTAGGATGTGGTAAAAAGACAAGACTTTTGTTCTTTACAGTAATCATTTAAGATATGAATATAGATAAAGAACTATTAATAGCACTGTCTTTAAGTGCTTGGACACAGATACCTTATGATTCTCTTTTAGAGTCTAATCCTCAACAAATACGCATCACAGAAGAACGATTAATGCTAGAGGAGGGAGCTATAACTATACCTCATGATATCAGTGTATATAATCAAGTAATTTCTACAGCATATAATACTTCTCTTAAAATAAGAATATATAAGCCAAGAGAAATAGATAAACCCTTGCCTGTAGTCTTGTTCTTACATGGAGGAGCTTTTATTTTTGGAAGTCCAGAGCAGTATGATTTTCAGTTGCTAGATCTAGTGAGAGAGGCGCAGGTGATTATAGTATCTGTTGATTATCGATTAGCGCCAGAGCATCCTTTTCCGGCTGCTTTAGAAGATAGTGTAAGTGCTCTAGAATGGTGTTATAGCAATATAGAAGCAATAGGAGGAAATAAACAGAATATCAGTGTGATGGGAAGTAGTGCAGGGGGCACAATAGCTCTATCTCTTTTACACTTAAATAGAGATAGTAATATTATCCCTATAAGCAATGCTCTCATCCTATATCCTCCTACATCAGATGAGCTGAATACTCCTTCTATGCAGACTTATGCTCACGCACCTATGCAATCTAAGAAAAGTGCAACTTATATGTGGAAACATTATTTGTCAGGGGATAAGAATAAGTGGAGGGAATATGCAGTGCCTAATAAGATGCAGAACTACCAATCACTACCGTCTATGACAATGGTACTAGCAGAATATGATCCTCTAATAGATGAAGCAAAAGAGTATGTGACTTCTGTAGAGAGCAATGGAGGAAAAGTCACAGTCTTAGAAGTAAAAGGTGCTGTGCATACTTTTGATTTCTTTGAGTGTAAACTAACAGATGATTTTACAAAGTATAAGATAACGTATTATAAACAATTACACTTGAAGTAATTATCTTTGTTTTATAACTTATATTCAATGAACAAACTTATACAACATATCGAAAAATTCGTAGGGACTTTATCAGTACCTGAAGCAGATTCTATTTTATCTTATTTTGAGCTGATCAAGGTCAAAAAGAAAGAGATTCTTTTAGAAGCAGATATGCTTTGTGATAAGTTATTCTTTGTGGAAGTAGGGTGCTTGAGAAGTTATTATATGAAGAGTAATGGTGTAGAACAAACTATTGATTTTGCTATAGAGAATTGGTGGTTAACGGATAATATGGCTTTTGAACAGCATACGAATAGTAACTTCTATATTCAAGCAGTAGAGCAGTCAGAAGTAATCGTGATTACTAGAGAACAATTTGTTTTACTATTAGAGAAACACCCAATTATGGAGAAGTACTATAGACAAGTTTTTCAACGTGCATATGCTGCTGCTCAATATAGAGTGAAGTATTTGTACGAGTTTAGTAGAGAAGAGTTGTACTTCCACTTCGAAGAGAGATTTCCAGAGTTTATACAACGTATTCCTCAGTATTTAATGGCTTCTTATTTAGGGTTTAGCCCAGAGTATTTAAGTGAGATAAAGAAGAAGAGATTTTCTTAAACCTGTTTAAGTTTATTGATTAATCATAGCTTTAGATTTGTTGAAATTAAAAACAATAAAGTTACGATTATGAGAAAGACAATTTATGGTGTACAGCCTAAGGCGTATGAAGGAATGTTATTATTAGAAAAATACTTAAACGAATCAGAATTAACACCAATACATAAAGAGCTAATAAAGATTAGGGCATCTCAGTTAAATGGATGTGGGTACTGTTTAGATATTCATACACAAGACGCTTTAAAGCATGGAGAATCTGTTAGAAGATTATTAGTGTTAGCAGGGTGGCAAGAAACAGAGCTGTTTACAGAAGAAGAACGTGTGATTCTGGAGATGACTGAAGCGGTTACATTTATTCATCAAGGAGGAATTAGTGATACATTATATGCGCAAGCAGAAGAGTTATTTGGTGAAGTGTATTTAGCGCAACTTATTATGTGCATGGTTACTATTAATGCTTGGAATAGAATAGGAGTAGCTACTCATCTTAAAGCAAAATAGTAATTATAGAATAGAAGCGGGATAATGTATCCTGCTTTTTTATTATACAGAAGTATTTGTTTTTAGTCAAATATGCTTTCTTTTAGAGGGGAATAGAAAAAATAAATATCAAAAAAAGTAATATTGATTTACTTATTTAAGTATATCTATTTGATTAATAGAATGTTGATTCACTTCTGTTTTGTGGTTAAAAAAGAGGGATTATTTGTGAATAATTGTCGAAATATTCATAATTTTAGTAAAGACCTATTGAGAATAGGGAGTAGAGAGCGCAAAATTCTCTCATTACGTATTACCTAATTCATTAATATCTATTACTATGATAAAAGATTACTTGAATAAATTAGTAGGCATTCGCTTAAAAGGTAGAAAGAAAGAATTAATACTAGGTATAGTATTAGCTTATAATGATAAGTGGTTATTAACGAAGTGTAATTCGGTCGATTATATTATAGATGGGTATGAGTTGATAGCTGTGGATAAAATATCTACTATAGAGCGTGGAGAAAATATTGCTTTTATTGAAGAAGTACTGAAAGCAAAACATGTTGACTTTTATAGTAGCCCTATTCAGTTAAAAGACAATATTTTTGATACTTTAAAAGCTATTGGGAATAAATATGGTGCTTTTGGATTAGAATTTAAGGAAGAGGATTGTGTCTATGTAGGGAAGTATATGGATAGTGATGATAGTGAGTATTTTGCATTCGAAGAGTTATCTGCTTCAGGTGAATGGTTTGAGGAGATAGAGGAATTTAAGGTGTCTAAAATTTATAAGATTGACTTTGATGGAGACTATGTAGAGTCTTTATTATTGTATGCGAATAGAAAACTAAGTGAATAAGAGTATTAGAAAATTTTAATGGTAGTTCATACATAGACTTGCATGATTATTGCATGTCGTTATAAGTAATTAAAGATGATGAGAAACTAATTTAAAAAGATCTATTATGAAAAGAGTTTTAAGTTTATTGACAGTATTGCTTCTAAGTTTTGCAGTGTTTAGTTGTAGCAGTGATGACGATTATATTGATTTGTCAGAACATGCAGGTGGTTTTACTATGGTAAATGCCTATGAGAGTGAAGATGCGCTTATTTATGTTGCAGATGGTCGCCCTATTCAGAGTCCATATTATCCTCTGTTTTATCAGAGTGTAGGTTATGTGAATCTATGGCAAGGAAATAGATTAATAGACATCTATGGAGGTAATAAGGTCAAGCCAATTACTACAACTACGAAGAAGATAACTAGTGGGCAGTTTTATACTTCTTTTATAGGAGGGAACGAATCGAAGGTAATCCACTTTATAACAGAGGATAATGTTAAGAAAGCAACTCCTTTAAATGAAGTTAAGCAGTCAGGAGTTCGTTTCTTTAATTTGAGTTCGGATAATGTAGTAGCTACTGTTCAGTTTAATGATAAGACAGTAGTAAAAGAATTTGAAAATAGAGTTCAAGACAGTGAAACGACTGCTTTGAAAACACAGGAGTTTAACGCTTTAGATTCTAATACTTATGCTATTACGATTAAAGATAAGGATGGTAAGGTACTGGCAACTAGAAAAGATGTTGTGTTTAAACCTTCACAGTTTTATTCTATTATCTTGATTGGTGCAAAAGATAATGCGAAAAAGCCTTACTATATAGGTGTTGTAAATCAAGCTGTAAAGTAATAAAATAGTAACTTGTAATAAGAAGTCCTTTAAAGGTGTATTACTTTTAAAGGATTTTTTTTATGGATTGCATACAACAGTATCTCTTTTTAAATGATATATTTACTAGTAGAATCAATGTCTGTATAAACAGAAGGACAAGAGTATGAATAGTATGTTTGAAAATAAACAAATTGATATAGATACATTACCTCAAGTAGAGCAAGTAATGTTTAAAAACTTAGACTCTAGGTATCGAACAGTAGTTGGGGTAAGATTAATAATAATTTCTATTATTATCTTACTAATTGCTTTTACACCTTATATTTTTCAGTATTTGACGAGTGAACCTTTGTTGAATGAAGCATTGTTATACTCACTTATGGGATTAGGAGTTGTAATGATTATTCTGATATGTATTATCTCTATGAAGGGAGTAGCAATGAAAGGCTATGCGCTACGTGAGCAAGATATTATTTATAAAACAGGTATTATTAACAGATCTCAGACTGTTATTCCTTTTAATAGAGTGCAGCATGTAGGAGTATATGAAGGAGCCTTACTTCGAATGTTTAACTTATGTACGGTAGAGTTTTTTACTGCGGGAGGAGCTTTAGGTGATCTAAAAATCACAGGGATATCTAAAGAGGAGGGAGAGCGACTAAAAGCGTATGTTATACAGAAGATAACGAAGTCTCCTCAACAGGATTTAAGGACTAATCTAGATATTGTAGAACACTCACAGGAATCTGTTCATGGATAAGAATAGTTTTTATCAACCTACTAGACAAGCTACAATAGGAATCATTGCTAACTTTCTAAATGCCTTACAAAAAATAGTAAGAGCTTTTGTTCCTCTTATAGTACTATTTTTAGTGAATAAGCGTATAGAATTCCCTATTAGTATTTGGGGGATTGTGATAGGAGGAAGTGTTTTAAGTCTTGGAATAGCTTATCTGAGTTATCGCAACTTCTTGTTTTATATTGATGAAGAAACTAATTCATTTATCATTCAAAAAGGGATTATCAATAAATCGAAAGTTACTATTCAACTAGAGAAAATACAGCAGGTGAATCTCAATCAGAGTTTTATTAATAAAATAATCAATGTGTACTCTGTAGAAATAGACTCTGCAGGTAGTAAAGATAAAGAAGCTACTATCCCTTCTATGGCTTTATCAGATGCTGATGCATTGAAACAGATACTGCTAAATTATAAGAATGAACAAGTAATAGACGATACTTCAACAGATACAATAGATAGAGAACAGAAGCTTATAGAGCAACAAAAAAACACAAAACAAATAAGTATACTTACACTTCTAAAAGTTGGTATTACTTCTAATTACTTATATACATTAGGGTTGATACTTGTATTCTTTAATATGGTGTATGATTCGATTGTGAGAAGCATCTCTATAGAAGAGTATATCGATAAAGAAGAGGTGACAAGCTATATAGAGGGAGGGATGTCTTTGGTCGCTTTTCTATATTTAATTGTGTTTTTAGTTATCACTGTGTTAGTAGTGAATGTGATCCGTACATTATTAAAATTCTGGGACTTTAAAGTTACATTTTCGAATAAGACTTTGTTATTATCTCATGGATTACTGTCTACTAGGAATACGATTATTAGGCCAGAACGAGTTCAAAAGGTTGAAATAGAACAGAATTATTTTCAGAAGTTATTTGATATCTGCAGTCTAAAGATAAGTCAGGTGGCAGGAGAAGAGGGAGATAATAAAAAGTCTGGGTTACAAATACCTGGTTGTTCTACTCAGGAGAGAGAAGACCTATTTAAAATAGTAATGTCTAAAGAAGAGAAAAAAGAGTATACTACTGTTCTAAAGTATAATTATAGATACCTAGGTTTTAGAGTATTCTTATTTATAGTTCTTCCTTTAGTCTTTTTAACCTTGTTTTTTAGATCAAATTTTAGTTCTGCTATGTTTATAGGAACAGTAGTGAGTTATAGTGTGATTATGCTACTAGCACTGTATAGACTTTATAGTGTAGGGAGGTTAAGAGTAAGTGAAGATTTTATAATGATAAGAAGGGGGATATGGGATATCTCTTATATTTATATAGAACCACATAAGGTACAGAAGATTGTCTTGTCTCAGTTATGGTGGCAACAGTCAGCAGATGTAGGTAGCTTAAAGCTTTATACTGCTGGAGGAACAGTGTCTTTTAGTACTACTCAGTATAGTGAGTTAGTGAAGTTAAGAGATAAATGGCTTTATCAGGTAGAATCATCAGCATTACACTGGATGTAATAAGTATAAAAAAACGAGGGAATACATACTATTCCCTCGTTTTTTATTCCTCTTCTTGTACTTTTTTTAAAGCACGGTTTAAGGTACGTGTAGTGATACCTAGATAAGAAGCCATATCTTCTTTAGAGATATGTACTTGTTCTTTCTCTTGTAGCTCTAACAGTTTTTCTAGTGCGTGTTCTACTGTATAAAGTTGTTGAAAAGATGCTCTTTCGCTAGTATGAAACACTCTTAATGCTTCTACTTCTAGTAGGGTGTTATTAAAGGTTATATCTGTTTTTAATAAATGTTCAAATACGGATAGAGGAATGATATAAGCACTTACGGGTGTTATAGCTTCTACTGAGCATAGACAGTTTTTTTTACCAATAAACTCTATCTCTCCCATTATCTCTCCTGTACTTAAGAACTCAGGGATATATTCCTTACCATTTTCTTCTGTGATATAGCATTTAGTAATCCCTTCTTTAATAACAATAACCTTAGTAACAGGATCACCCTGATGTAGTAGAACTTCTTTAGGCTTATAAGGTTGCAATAAAATTTTGTCATTAAAAACATCAGTCTGTGCCAATGATTCAATGTATGATAGAAAGTCAATATTTATTCTTAACATTTTTTTATAGCATTAAGGACAAATGTCCTATGTGAGTTATACAATAATAGTGATTTTTGCAGTATCAAAATTAAGTATTAATACTTATTAATTTAAATGAATTAAGGAGTTTTATACTAAGATTAAGAAGAATGCTGTGCTAGTGTTTTCATTAATTAAATTTGATAAGTTTTTTTCAATTATATATTACAAAGTGATAAGTGTTTTTTAAAATTAAAACGGGAGAGCAAGGTAAGTGGTGTTTTCCCGTTTTCTTATGTAAATGTAGAATTGAATTATTTTAGAACAATTTTGTGTTGTTTATTTGTTGTAGACAGCATTCATATAAATAATTGTGTTACGTGTGTTTAAAAAAGCAGGGAGAGTAGTGTGCACTACTCTCCCTGCTTTTTTATTGATTATAACTCTTTGATTCTAGCTGTTTAGCTGTAAATTGATAAAATGAAATAGCTTCATCTACATACTTAGATTGTAATTCATCTAGTGTAGTAAGTGGAGTTATTAGATTATTTACTGCTTGAGTATTGAATGCATATTGTCTTACCTTCTGATTAGGACTAAGAATGGTTAATGTGTTGTCTCGGATATAGCCTAAATCTTGATATGTTGCTATAAAGGCTCTTGGTTTATAATCTGCTTGTAAAACATTAGTCCCAAAAAATTTAGAGTCATATTTAAAGTTAAGTATACCTAATAAGGTAGGCATGACATCTATCTGTGAGATCATTTGATCAAACTGTTGTGGAGCAAGCCCTTTAGGAGCATATATCATAGCAGGTATTCTATATTTATCTAAAGGTAGCTGTGTCTTACCCGCACTAGAAGCACAGTGGTCAGCTAAGATCACAAAGATGGTATTATCATACCATGGTTGTTGTTTAGCAAGTAAAAAGAATTCTTTAATAGCATAGTCAGTGTATCTAACTCCTTTATCTCTAGCACTAGTAAGGTCTGAGGTGTCTAATACTCCATCAGGATAAGTGAAGGGTCTATGATTACTTACAGTCATGATATGGTTAAAGAAAGGTTTGCCTTGCTGATATTCCTCATTCATTACTTCTATAGCTTTCTTAGCCATATCTCCATCAGCTACACCCCATACATTCTGAAAGGTAATCTGATCAGGTCTAAAATCACACTTATCTACAATGTTGTAATTATTGCCTTCGAAGAAGTCTTGCATATTGTCAAAATAAGCATCTCCTCCGTATAGGTACTTGACTGTGTATCCATTTTTAGCAAATACACTTCCTGTTGTAAACTTGTCTTTATTGTCTTTACGCTTTACAACGCTTTCACCAGGAGAAGGCGGTATAGACATCGTTATAGCTTCTAGTCCACGTACAGTTCTGTTACCAGTAGCATATGTAGAGGTAAAGAATAAGCTTTTCATCGCTAGGCTGTCTAAGAAAGGAGTAAGTCTATTGGTATTGCCATAAAATTCCATAAAGTCCGCACTAAGACTCTCTATGCTTATGAGGACTACATTTTTTTTGATAGTTGTACTATCACTATTGATATGTCTAAGAAGTGAACGAGCTCCGTTATATTGAGGGTAGAATTGTTTAATATTTTTAGTTAGTTCATCATCAGGTAGCGTATTGTAGAACTTAAAATAATCAATGACACTGTTATTAAAAGCTTGATAGAATTTAAAAACCCCATTACTTTCTAATTCTTCAGCGAATATATTATCTGTATTTAGAGGAGTCATTACCTTAGTAATAGCAGATAAAGAAATTCCAAATACAAGTAAATAAACAATACTAAGTATAACCTTATTTTTCAATGGAGCAAGATGTTCTATAACATACTCTGTTTTTTTGAAAATGTAATATGTAGTTAATAATGTGATTAAAGCGATGATGCTAAATAATGGAACCACTGGATAAGACTCCATAATATTACCAATGACCTCATTAGTATATACGAGATAATCAACTGCGATAAAGTTATATCTAACACCAAACTCATTCCAAAAAAAGAATTCACTCACTGTGTTTTGCACAAGGATTAATACGAAGATAAATAATGTAAGAGCATAACTTATTTTTCGAACGGTTGTTCTATGTTGAGGTAAGAAAAGACAGATGCCGAATAACACTGTTTTTATAGATAAGAAGGTAATAGCTATCTCAGGAAGTACACCGCCATATTCTGATATAATAGTTTTGCCAAAGGTAACCCATCCCCATAAACCTAATAGGATAGCGAATATGATATATCCATAGGGTTTATTATACTTCTGATTTGAAAAGAAAATAAAGTAGAGCCAAAATATAAAATATCCTATACTGAATATGAGAATATCACGGATAAAACCTAGCAAAAATACAGATAATACTTCTCCTGAGGTAAAAGTAGAAGTGGTTATAGGGTGATTAATTAATACAATGCGGAGTACAAAATTCAGTAATAAGTAAAAATAAAGTAAGTATTTATACGGAATAAAGAATGATGGATTGTTTGACATAGTGATTGAGTTTTTTGTGTAATCTGTTTTGTGTTTTTCTCTATAACAATAAAGTAATATGTCTTATTGTGTTTTTAATGTTATTATTTTGGTAATAATTGATTGAATGTGTGTTTATTTTTAATTTAACATGTTAATGATTTGCTTTAATTGGATTTAATATAATCATCTTGATGTTGTATATGAAATATAACGAGTATAGAGTGGTTGGTATAAAATTAGAAGTGGAATAGGTCTAAATCTAAAAGTGGACTAGTCTTTCCTTTTTCTTTCCTTCTATTTTTGAAATATCTATCATAAATAAACAAAGAGAAAATGGAAATTAGACACAACTGGACTAAAGCTGAGATTCAATCAATATATGATACTCCTTTATTAGAATTAATTCATCAAGCTTCTTTAGTACATCGTCAATATCACAATCCAGAGGAAGTACAAGTAAGTACTTTATTGTCTATTAAAACAGGAGGGTGTGTAGAGGATTGTTCTTACTGTGGACAGGCAGCTAGATATCATACAGATATAAAGGTACAGCGACTACTGCCTTTAGAGACTGTATTAGGCACTGCTAAAAAAGCAAAGGAAGCAGGGTCTTCTCGATTTTGTATGGCAGCTGCATGGAGAGAGGTAAGAGATAACAAAGACTTCGATAAAGTACTTGATATGGTTAAAGGTGTAAATGAAATGGGATTAGAAGTCTGTTGTACTTTAGGAATGTTAACAGAGGAACAAGCTAAAAGATTACAAGAGGCTGGCTTATATGCTTATAATCACAATTTAGACACCTCAGAAGATCACTATGACAAGGTTATCTCTACTCGTACATTTTCTAATCGTATTAATACTATTGATAATGTGCGCAAGGCAGGTATAACAGTATGTTCAGGAGGTATAATTGGTTTAGGAGAAAATGATGTAGATAGAATATCTATGTTGCATACCTTAGCTACTATGGATACACATCCAGAATCTGTACCTATTAATGCTTTAGTACGTGTAAAAGGGACACCTATGGAAGAAATGCCTAAAGTAGAAACTTGGGATATGATCAGAATGATTGCTACAGCTCGTATTGTGATGCCTACTACTATGGTGAGGTTAAGTGCTGGGCGTATAGAAATGTCTGATTATGAACAGGCAATGTGTTTTATGGCTGGAGCTAACTCAATGTTTTCAGGAGATAACGAAACATTATTAGTGACTCCTAATCCTAGTCTATCATCAGACCAAAGATTATTGAATAACTTAGGGTTGAAACCAATGCTATCTAAAAAAGAAGTAGAAGTATAAAAGATATTTTTATTTATAATATGTACTGAGAGTCTTAATCAATGTGATTAAGGCTCTTTTTGGTTAAAAAGTAGAATAATTGTTTAAAGTAGCTATTTAGGAATAGTTTTTGTCTGTAAAAATATTGATAATGTGTTTAGAGTATAGATAAGGTTTTATAAGTATTGAAAAGGGTTTTTTGAAATACTTAGGTGTTATATTGTGTTTTAGGTGAGATATGATGTATTTTATTGATGTAGAGTGAGTTATTGTGTTTGTAGATTCCAGAGCTAGTGACGGTGGGGACTGTTGTTTTGTAAGCTCTGGAATCTCTTTTTTAAAGCTAATACTCATGTCATGGCTTTTACTGTATTTGTATATTGCTAAGGTGTTTTATTAATGAGGTTTGAGATATTATAACGTTTTTGTTGATGTAATCTCTAGTTTTAATAAAAATAGTAGATGCCTTTTATGAAAAAAGAGGTATTAGGAGTTAAAAATAATTTTCGATATATAGTGGAAATAGAGGTCGAAGAGATATAAAAGTTAAAAAAACAGATCAAAATGTAGAATTATAATCTTTTATGTCTTTAAAAAAGCAACAAAAAATTAAGGTAATTCTTGTTGTTATTTTTTATTGTATTTCTGATTATTCGTGATTTGTTTGTGGATATTAGTGTTAATAAGGTTAAAGTGCTGTGTTTAGTTTGTTATATTATAAATGTTAACTTTTTGTATTGCTAAAAAAGTTTCTAATATTAGAATAAGATTAGGGTTATTCCATTAAGTTAGAAGTTAATATGTAGAATTTTTATGATTTATGTCATATTGATGCGAAAACTACGGTTATACATTTGTCTCAGAAAATAAAAGATAAGGTAACAATGTCGGAGTTACCTAGTATTTAAAAACGTTCTTTTTTAGTCTGTTTTTTATTATGTAAACTTAATTGTGTTTATTTTATTTACAGTGATTTTATATACCTGTAAAACGTCGAAAAGGGGAATGCAAGGCAGTTGATGTATTAATACCTCCAAAGGGAGAGGAGGTGTACACGGATTAAAAAAGATTATTATTAATTTTTTTTAATTATTTACATTATGAGACGATGTGCGCAAGTTTTAATTGGAGTTTTGATTATTGGTATGAGTTCATTATTAGCTAGTTGCAGTGCAGACGATAATAATAACTTAGAAATTGACAAAGCATTAAGTGTTAACAGTATTAATATTGAAAAAACATGGATTGTAGCTCATTTCGACTTCCAAGAAGGAGTGAGTAGAAGTCATAAAGAAAGATACCAAAAATCACTAATTGAAATTGATATCATGAAAGGTGGAAAGTATCAAGCAATTGACAAATACAGTTTAGAGGAATCTAAAGGAAATTGGGTACTAGAAGGTGAGATGATAAGTCTAGAAAATGATGCCGACGGAGAAGTGAAGAGATACAGAATCATTGATTTGAGTAGAGCAGAAGCTCTAGTTAGTCCAATTAATGTGAAAGAGATCTCACAAATGGAATTAGTGAGCTTTAAGAAATAGCTTCAGATAAGTTCACCTTATTGACAAAAGAGCAATCTATATTTTATAGGTTGCTTTTTTTATTGTATTGAAGTTTAAGTATTGGTGTTTTTTATTTTATTTTGAGAGTTAGTGGTTTTTGTAAAATAGTTATGTTAAGTAGCTGTTTTGTAGTAGTATTATTTGTGTTTGTTGTTTATATTTAAAATATTGTTATATTTTTCTTGTTTGTTCATTAAACAATTTTAATTTTGCAAAAAAAATAATATAAAAAGATGGAACAATTTACTACACAGAAAAGTGCAACTACACCTCCTCAAGAGAATAAGAAAGTAGTAGCTGGTATTTTAGGAATTTTATTACCTATTTTCGCTATCCATAAATTCTACTTAGGGTATACTAAAGAAGGTGTTATCCAATTAATCTTAGGATTAGTTACTTGTGGATTTGCTGGAATCATTGGACTTATTGAAGGAATTATCTATTTAACTAAAACAGATGAGGAGTTCTATAATACATACCAAGCAAACAAAAAAGGTTGGTTCTAATACATAGAAACATATAAACAAAAAGCCACTATTCAGTGGCTTTTTTCGTTTGTCTTGTACTTAGATAAGTCGCAAGAAGGGCTATTATAGTCATGCCTATAAGCGTATAGAAGAACCCATTCCAATTGCCTTTATTCACAAAGACTCCTGTAGAACTGCCTATAATACTTGAGCCTATATAATAAAAGAACCAATACAAGGCTGTAGCGGAACTTTTAGCTTCCTTACCTAGAGTTGTAACTACTCTGCTAGCGACGGTGTGTCCACTAAAGAATGAGATGGTGAAGAAAGTCAATCCTAATAGGATAATAACAAGATTGTCCATATACATACCTATTACACCTATTAACATTAACCCTAAAGCGATTAGGAGTATTTTACGAGATGAATATCTATCTGATAAAGATCCGGCAACCATATTACCAAAAATACCAAATGCGTACATTAAGAATATCATAGCGATAAGATAATGTGGTAAGTTATAGGGAGCTGATTCAAGTTTAAAACCTAAAAAGTTATATACACTTACGAACGCCCCCATTAGACAGATCGCGACGAGATACATAGCCATTATCTTATAGTTCTTAAATATAGACTTCATCTGTCGTAGTTTGTGTTTTATTTTTAGCTTTTTAGGAGTGAAGAATCTAGACTCTGGAAATAAGATATAAAAAGCAACGGCAATAACTACAGCGAGTATACCAATGGTAAATACTGCTGCTTGCCAACCTAGCCACCCAGATACTAATGCGGCAACAATTCTTCCAAACATTCCTCCAAAAGTATTTCCTGCCAAGTAAAAACTTATGGCTGTTCCGATGTACTTAGGGTCTATTTCTTCTGCTAAGTAGGCTAATGTCACTGCTGATACCCCTGATATGCACATTCCTTTTATAAAGTTAATATTGACTAAGATAGAAAAATCACTAGTCCATACAGATAAGAGGGTGAGCATCGTAGAGGTGACTAGAGAGAAGAGCATGATGTCTTTACGTGGATAACTATCTGCGATAAATGCAAAAAGTAATAGACCAATAGCCATACCTAAAGTACTAGCAGATACTAGATAGCTGCTTTCAGAAGGTGTTACTTTAAAGTATTGTGTGATTTCAGATAATATAGGTTGGAAATTATATAATTGAGCGAATACAGAAACTCCTACTAAAAATATACTCCATTTAATCTTTTTGTACGTAGTGGTTCCTTTAACAGCTCTTATATGAACGACTTCTTCTGTATAGGTGGTGGTATTCATATTCTTTATTTTTTGTAAAGTTACGAGGAAGCTCTATATTAGTAAAACGGTATTTTTCTATTACATCAATCGGTAAAAACGATCAACTCATGGAACTAAGACAACTAAGGTATTTCTTAAAAGCAAAAGAATTACTCAATTTTACGGAAGCTTCTAAGCATTTATTTATTACACAGAGTACATTATCTCAACAAATAAAACAGTTAGAAGAAGAAATAGGCCAACCACTATTTGATAGAATAGGAAAGCGTATAGCACTGACAGAAGCAGGAGAGTTATTCTCTTTTTATGCTGAGAGAAGTATAAGAGCTGCAGAAGATGGAAAGCTCTTATTAGAGGATTTAGAGGGGCTAAAGACAGGAGTATTGCGTATAGGGCTTACTTGGGGACTAAAGTCTTTAGTTCTGTCTTCACTTACTCTTTTTACACAGACATATCCAGAAGTGAAGATAGAGGTGACATTTGGTACGACCAATGAGTTAATGCAGTATCTAGAGAAGCAGTATATTGATTTTGCTCTGACTTTTTTTGATGGAGCACATGAAGAGAATTTCATTTATAAGACTGTATTGATATCAGATATGGCTTTTATGGTTGCTAGAGATTCTGAATTAGCACTTCTAAAAGAGATTAGGCTAAAGGAGATAGAACAGTATAGACTAGCCTTGCCTGTACAGGGATTCAGTACACGTAACTTTTTAGACAGGGAGTTCGAAAAGTATAATATCCGACCTAATATCGCCATAGAGACTAATCAAACTTCTATGATTATTGACCTTGTCAAAAAAGGAGCTTATCAAACTGTTCTTACTTACGCAACTGTACATGGAGAAAAAGACCTTTATGCTATCCCGATTATAGATAGTGATATGAAGCGAGAAGCTGTTATTATTCAATTAAAAGACAGTTATCTCAAAAAGTCCGTGAGAGTATTTGTCGATTTATTAATGAATGAGAATAAAGATGAGTTAAACACATTATAACTGTATGTTTCAGCCTCTGTTTAGGTAATAAATGAGCTGTTATTTACCATGAAATAGAACTTAATGAGATTTATTTTAAAAAAGGCCGAATTGTGATTACTTTAATTTTAACGTTATAAAATTTAATTAATTAAAAAATGAAGAGTTAATACTTGTGTTTGTTTGATAAAATCCGTGTATACATTAGTATACCGATAATCTAACTAATTGAGTTTACATAAATTGATAAGTTTTTTTCTTTTGTTAGCCACTTTACTTTTTTATATTTGCGATTATTTAATTTGATTCTAAATAAAAACAAACGAGTAAATGATAAGAATATTATTAATTCTTATACTGATTATAGTTTCTTTCATCTCTGTATTTGTTGGCGTAAAAGATATATCTGTATTTGATATACACCGACTAGATCAGGATGAGATATTGGTTATGTTAGTAAGTAGATTACCCCGTATGATATCTGTATTAATAGCAGGTATTGGTATGAGTATTTCTGGATTGATTGTACAACAGATTTCTCTTAACAAATTTGTCTCACCGACTACGATGGGGACTTTAGACGCTTGTAAGATGGGAATATTATTTAGTATGATATTATTTCCAGGAGGAGGGATGGTCTATAAGATGATCTTATCATTTACAATAGCTTTATTAGCAAGTGTTATTTTCTTAAAGATCTCGAGTAAGATAAAAATGCGCAATATCATTTTTATTCCATTAGTAGGGATAGTTTTTGGAAATATCCTTAATGCGATATCTACGTTCTTTGCTTATAAAACGAACTTGGTTCAGAATATGGAAGGTTGGCTGATAGGAGACTTTTCATCTATTATCAAAGGGAACTATGAGATTTTATACTTAGGAGTTCCGATTGTGTTCTTGAGCTATTTATACGCTAATAAGTTTACTATCGTAGGTTTAGGAGAAGACACCGCGAGTAGTTTAGGATTAGATCATAAGAAGATTACTTATCTAGGATTGATATTTGTAGCTATTACTTCTACTGTAGTGGTTCTGACAGCAGGTGTGATTCCTTTTTTAGGACTTATTATTCCTAATATTGTGAGTTTAATGTTTGGAGATAATCTTAAGAAGACGATTAGTTATACAGCATTGATAGGAGCGATCTTTTTAATGGTATGTGATATAATAAGCAGAATGTTAATAGCGCCTTATGAGATTCCGATAGGATTAACAGTAAGTATTATAGGTGGATTAATATTTTTAATACTAATATTTAAACGCGCTAAACATGTTTAAGAACAAGATTATTACAGTTTTAGCAGTTGTTTTATTATTATTCATTGCTATATATATGTTCACCTTTACGGGAACCAAATTAGATTATGTATTACCTAGAAGAGGATATAAAGTTATTGCGATGATTTTAATATCGTTTGCTATAGGATATTCCTCTATTATATTTCAGACAATATCAGCTAATAGAATCTTGACACCTTCTATTATGGGGTTTGATTCATTCTATTTGTTGTTACAGTCTTTGCTAGTGTTTGCTTATGGAGATAGAACATTTCAGGTTCTTAATTCAGAAACCAACTTTGCGATATCTGTAGTATTAATGTTAGGATTCTCTTTAGTGATGTACTATTTAGTATTCAGAAGAGAGAGTAAGAGTATGTATTTATTACTATTAGTGGGACTGTTAATGGGAACACTGTTTAGGAGTTTTTCTTCTTTTATAGTAATGCTTATTGATCCTAATGAATTCTTAATCATACAGTCGGCAATGTTTGCTTCGTTTGATAAGATAAACCTAAATCTATTGACTATATCCGCTGTCTTATTAATAGCCTCTATGCTAGTGGGGATTAAATATTTTAGACAGTTAGATGTACTTAGTTTAGGTAGGGAGAATGCCATAAGTCTTGGGGTAGACTATCATAAAGTGATCAAAGCTAATTTGCTTATTATCTCTGTGATGGTAGCTATTTCTACGGCATTGGTAGGGCCTATTACGTTCTTAGGAATATTAGTTGCCAATTTGACTTACGAGCTTGTGAAGAGTAGTAAGCATAGTTATATGGTACTAGCATGTTGTTTGCTAACAGCGGTTACTGTTGTAGGAGGACAATATCTAGTGGAGCATCTCTTTAATATGAGTACTACTATTAGTATTATTATCAATTTTGTAGGAGGGGTGTATTTTATTTATTTATTATTAAAAAGTAACAAAGGATGATAGAAGTAAAGAATGTATCTAAGACGTATGGTGAGAAGATGATTCTAAATGATGTGTCAGTTTCTTTTCCAAAAGGAAAAATCACATGTCTAGTAGGAGGGAACGGAACAGGTAAGAGTACTCTGTTATCTATTATTAGTCGTTTAGTCGCTAAAGACTCAGGACTTATCAATTTATTAGATCAAGATATTGTCAATTTTAAGAATAGAGATTTCGCAAAAAGATTATCAATCTTAAAACAAGCAAATCATCCTAATGTAAGGTTAACAGTTAAAGAGTTAGTCGAGTTTGGGCGCTTTCCACATTCTCAAGGTAGAATGAACGCTATCGATCATGAGAAGGTAGAGGAGAGTATTGCTTTTATGGGACTAACAGATATTCAAGAACAATACATAGATGAATTAAGTGGAGGACAGCGTCAACGTACTTTCTTAGCGATGGTGTTGGCTCAGGATACAGAGTATATTCTGTTAGACGAACCACTTAATAATTTAGATATGAAACACTCTGTCGAGATTATGAAGATTCTTCGAATTTTGGCAGATGATTATGGAAAGACCATAATTATTGTAGTGCACGACATTAATTATGCTTCTTCGTATGCAGACTATATTGCAGCAGTTAAAGATCATAAGATTATCCATTTCGGATTAACGGATGATATTATTCGCGAGGATATTATGAAAGAAGTTTTCGATATAGATATGACTATTGTAGATAACTGTAATAATAAGGTGTGTATATACTTTAAATAATTTTAACTAATCGAGTTGTTATGAGTAAATTTTTAATAAGCTGCGTGGCAGCTTCAGCTTTAATCTTTACGTCTTGTAAAGAAACGAAGACAGAGACTACAGAGGAGAATGTAGCAAAAGTGACAGTTGAGCACTTGTCAGGAACTACTGAAGTAAAAGAAAATCCTAAAAATGCTGTTATTCTTAGTTATGGAATAATAGATACTTTTGAGGATTTAGGTATAGAATTTAAAGGAGCTCCTAAAGGTAATATGCCTGCTTACTTATCTAAGTATGCAGATGATGCTAACTTAGTAGATGTAGGTGGTATTAAAGAACCTAATATGGAGAAAATAAATGCAGCTGAACCAGAACTTATCATTATCGCAGCTCGTACTGCTGCTATGTATGATGAGTTTAGTAAAATAGCTCCTACTATTAATCTTGATATTGATATTAAAGATTATATGAATTCTTTTAAAGCTAGCCAACGTACAGTAGGTAAGTTGTTTGGTAAAGAAGAGTTGGTAGAGAAAGAGTTAAAAGTAATCGATGAGCGTGTGGCTAAGATTAACGAGACTACTGCTAAATCTGAGAAAAGAGGTTTAGTTGTGCTTGCTAACGAAGGACGTTTAAGTGCTTATGGAAAAGGATCTCGTTTCGGGATTATCCATGATGTATTCGGATTAAAACCTGCTGATCAAAACATCGAAGCTGCTACACATGGTCAAGCGATCTCTAATGAGTTCATTAAAGAATTAAACCCAGATTACATCTTCGTAATCGATAGAGGAGCTGCTATTAAGAGAGCTACTATGGGTAAAGAGGAGTTTGCTAATGCATTAGTAAAACAAACAAACGCATATAAAAATGATAAAATCATTTTCTTAAACCCAGAAATATGGTATTTATCAGGAGGAGGACTTAAGTCTATCAAAATGATGTTAGACGAAGTTGAGCAAGCAATTGCTGAATAATCTTTAATTTTTTTTTGCGATAAAAGCTATCTGAATAAGGTAGCTTTTATTGTGAAATAGTGTTGTGGCTTGAGCAAATTCTTGTTAGAAGAGGCCAAGCGTGTGCTGTTTTTAGAATAGAAATCAAAACAGTGTGTATAAAAAAATCCCTAATGATTATTCGTTAGGGATTTTTTGTATGATATAAAGATTTATTATTCTTCTACTTCGTCAAATACTGGAACAGGGCGTTTGCTCTCATTGATCGCTACTAAAGTAAATGTACCAGTCATCGCTTTTTCTCTTCCTTCTCTGTACATACTTTCTACGAATACATCTACGCGTACATCTAGACTCGTTCTTCCTACACGTACTACTGTCCCGATAAGCTCTACTAGTGTTCCTGCAGGGATAGGATGATTAAAATCAATCTTATCACTAGATACAGTTACAATAGGTTTACGACAGAATCGTGTAGCTGTCATGAATGCTATCTCATCCATAATGTACATTACCGCTCCACCGAACATGGTGTTGTGGTGATTAGTTTGTCCTGGGAATACAGCTTTAAATACGTGTGTTTCCGAATCCTTTATTTTTTTTTGGATACGTAACTCTCTGTTTGTTAATTGACCTTCCATATTGTTGTAATGATTCTTTTTTTGAGTTAGTTATTACTTTTAATATTCATAAATTATGGAATAGCTATTTTGGCTTTTAGTTGTTTAGTATACTATTCTTTCTAAAATGTCATAAGGGAAAGATATTAGTATAGCTATGTTGCTTCAAATCGCGAAAGCAATACCATAATATTATACTTCTACTATGTAGGTGATCTGACTTATAATTAGTACTAATTACTTACAGTTGCGCGACAGCTCGTGAGTTTCACACGATTCCCCTAACAGAGTAGTTTATTCAATGTATAACCTTGCAAATATAAGTACTATAAATGGGAAATGATTAATCTAGTGTAAATCTTAGTTCATTTTTAACCCAGATTATGTATTTGGCATCTAAACGAATAGTTATTATACAAAATTGGCCTACAAGAGTGATTTTACTTAAAGTATGGTTATATCGCTAATGGAAGAACCATGGGACAGAATTGCTTTGTAGTATTGGGTTGATATGTAAGGTGAGTCTGAGGTTGATAAAGCTTTTAGGGGGAGTTATTTCTTGTATTAATCAGTGTATATTTTGCCTTGATTTGTATGTAAAAAAGCCTTATTTAGATCTAATTAGCGATACGTAATCTGATTTATAAAGTGAATAGCTTAAATTGACTATTTATGTCTTTATTTATTATTGTTCTAAATAGCGGTGTTTTTAAATTACATTTCTGTTTTTAATATTTTTTATAAGTTATTTATTTGATAGGGAATGTTATATATGATATTGTTATAATACTGTCTCACTATTTTTAATATACTTTAAGGGGTAGTATATTTAGAATCATTAAAAATAAGAATAGTAAAAATGAAGACAATTAAATTAGCCTTGATGTGTTGTGTAGTTGCAATGACTATGACATCTTGTTATACAGCAAAAGTAGCAGTAGGTGATACTGATCTAACAATGCCTGTGGTAGAAGTAAACAAAAAGAAGAATCATGCACTTATAGCAGGTTTAATTCCTTTAAACAAAGGGTATAAAGGAAGTGAACTAGCAGATAAGAAAACGAACTATGTTGTGAAGACTCAAATGAGCTTTGTAGATGGTCTATTAGGATGTATTACTTTTGGTATTTACACTCCTACGACTACCACTATCTATGTACCTATGGAGGACTTTAAGAAATAGTTGTTGCTCTTAGAAGTATTAAAAAGGATTAGATAATCAGTAGGTTATCTAATCCTTTTTTTGTTTTAAGCGTTACATCAGTTATCATCATCAGATTATATAGTTCATTATTCTACCTAATGTACTATGAAATGAATCTGATAGATAATATAAAAGTTCTATTAGGTATAATAGCATAGTGTATCTACTTCATTTCTATCGGTTGTTTAGGCAGGAATGAAGTAGAGTACTACACTATATCTGATCAGCTAATCTAGAGCTATTTCTTCGTGATATAAACTTGTGCTATTCAGTGTCTCTTCTTTGTTTTTCCACATTGTCCAGATATGGATCGTACCGTAAGTCCATTGTTCTTTCAGTGTGATCAGTCCTATTTTATCCATTCGTTGTCCTACCGTATCATAGATCTGAAATTCCTCTTCTTCATTGTGAAAGATTACGACGCTTAGCAGGTCAGATTCTGCTGTCATGCTGTTATAGCTATTGTCTTCCCATTCTAGTTTGATTTGCTTATCTTCTGTAAGTTCTATTTTATGGATATGCGCTACAGGAAGTGTTCCTATAGATACAGTGACTAGATTGAGTTGTAAGTACCCTCTATTGTCTTCATAGCCGATACCATGTCTGAGTAAAAACGAAGATTGTTGTTCTGTACCATTGATGAGTGATTTTTCACCTTGTCTCATTGGTGTGTATTGATTAATAAATCCTCTTATTTTGGCTAAAAAAGAAGATACAAGTGCCATTTTCTCCTGCTGTATCCGCTGTTTTTCTGAAAAAGGTTTAGTGCTTTTCCTCGCTTTAGATCGCCAGAAATAGCGACCTCGCCATCTTACGCCTATTACGGGACCTACCTTACCAGATACGCCACCTAACATTCCGTTCATTGCTTCTGCCATAATATTGATTTTTAAATGGTTGATTTACTTCTTGTAAAATTAAGATATCAGAAGGGTACTTTTCTTCTAGTTCACTTCTCGTCCATTTATTGAACCCTTGATGAAGCCAGTAAATACGTTTTTAGAGGCAAAAAAAGTTAAAAATACTTTGAATACTATCAGCATTTTATTTACATCTGTCTTTATTGAAAGTTGATTAGACATTTGAGTTTAGCTTATATTTCTATGGTATTGCTAGAGGGTTGCTAGAGGTATCCTTGCACATTCCTTCGAGAAAATGCCTCTCTAGGCAAGTAAACTGCAAGAAAACCCCTAGAATACTCCTAGAATCAGCAAGCGAGATGGTGTAGAGAGTATGTCAGCACAAGTAGGATAGATGATTTTTTTAAATTTGTCATGTAAGATATTATGAAGTATAGAATGGTGGAGAGATTGCAATATCAGGGAATGAATTTGAGAGATTATACAGTAAGAATGTTTTAAAGTTTTTTGAAAGTAAGTATTGTTATGAGTTGTAAAAGTGATTATAGAATAATGTAATTACTTGTTTAGAATTAATTTGTTTAGTAGAGGCAAATGTTTATTTTTAGAGTCTATTAAACCAATTATGAAACAATTACATTACGATCGAAAAAACTTAACAGACCAAGAGTTACTTGGACTTTATAAAAAATTACTCAAACCTAGAATGGTAGAGGAAAAGATGCTTATCCTGATCAGACAGGGCAAAGTATCTAAATGGTTCTCCGGAATAGGACAAGAGGCTATCAGTGTAGGAGTGACTGCTAGTTTAGAGCAGGACGAATACATTCTGCCTATGCACCGAAACTTAGGGGTGTTTACCTCTAGAGATATTCCTCTACACCGCTTGTTCTCTCAATGGCAGGGAAAGGCAAATGGGTTCACTAAGGGACGTGAGCGTTCTTTTCACTTCGGTACACAAGAATATCATATAGTGGGGATGATTTCTCACTTAGGTCCCCAGTTGGGTGTAGCAGATGGTATCGCTCTAGCGCATACCTTGAGAAATGAGAATAAGATAACAGCAGTATTTACAGGTGAAGGAGCTACTTCTGAAGGAGACTTCCACGAGGCGCTGAATATTGCTTCTGTGTGGGATCTACCTGTTCTTTTTGTAATCGAGAATAATGGTTATGGACTGTCGACTCCCACGAATGAGCAGTATAGATGTGAGCATCTAGCAGATCGTGCGATAGGATATGGGATGGAAAGTCATATTATAGATGGGAATAATATCTTAGAAGTATACCAGCAGATCAGTGCACTGGCACAATCTATGCGTGAGAATCCTCGTCCTGTATTGATAGAGTTTTTGACCTTTAGAATGCGTGGGCACGAAGAAGCTAGTGGTACAAAGTATGTGCCTCAAGAACTGATGGATATGTGGCAACTAAAAGACCCTGTGGAGAATTACAGAGCTTATCTAAAAGAAATAGGCGTACTGACAGATGCTTTAGACGAACAGATTAGAGAAGAGTTTAAACAAGAGATAGACAAGGACTGGAAGGCAACACAAGAAGAGCCTGCTATAGTAGCTGACTTGGTTACGGAGCTAAATGATATGTATGCTCCTTATCAGTATGAAGATATACAACCAACAGCAGAAGTAGCTAATATTCGACTGATAGATGCGATATCAGAAGGGTTAAAACAATCTTTTGAACGCCATGATAACTTAATCATCATGGGGCAAGATATTGCAGAATACGGAGGTGCATTTAAAGTAACAGATGGTTTCGTAGAGCAGTTTGGCAAAGGGCGTATTCGCAATACACCTATCTGTGAGAGCGCAGTAGTCTCTGCCGCGATGGGGTATTCTATCAATGGAGGAAAAGCGA
Organism: Myroides sp. ZB35; assembly: GCF_001865835.1. Classification (NCBI taxonomy): domain Bacteria; kingdom Pseudomonadati; phylum Bacteroidota; class Flavobacteriia; order Flavobacteriales; family Flavobacteriaceae; genus Myroides; species Myroides sp. ZB35. The sequence continues at coordinate 2,565,540 of NZ_CP017769.1, forward strand.
TTATGGAGATGCAGTTTGGCGATTTTGTATCTACTGGGTTTAATCCGATTGTAAACTATTTGGCAAAGATACATTACAGATGGAATGAGAAGGCAGATGTGGTCGTGCGTATGCCGTGTGGTGGTGGTACACAAGCAGGCCCATTCCACTCACAGACCAATGAAGCTTGGTTTACAAAAACACCAGGACTTAAGGTAGTGTACCCTGCTTTTCCGTATGATGCAAAAGGGCTAATGGCTACTGCTATTAATGACCCTAATCCTGTGATCTTCTTTGAGCACAAACTGTTGTATAGGAGTATTTATCAGGATGTACCTAAGGATTATTATACACTGCCGTTTGGAAAGGCGAGTGTGTTGAGAGAAGGGGCAGATGTGACCGTAGTGACCTTTGGAGCAGGAGTGCATTGGGCGATGGAAGTGCTAGACAAGCACCCTGATATTAAGGCTGATTTGATAGATTTACGAACTTTACAACCTTTAGATGAGGAAACTGTATTTAAATCAGTGAAAAAAACAAATAAAGTTATAATTTTGCAGGAAGATTCCTTATTCGGAGGAATTGCAAGTGATATGTCGGCGATGATTATGGAGAATTGTTTTGAAGACTTAGATGCACCTGTAAGAAGGGTAGCCAGTTTAGAGACAGCCATACCATTTGTGAAAGCTTTAGAAGATCAATATCTGCCTAAGGACAGATTTGAAACAGCGCTATTAGATTTGATAGCCTACTAGAATAGAAAAGAACTACACAACTATAACAAGAATATGAATAACACAATCACAAAAACGGGTTTTGAGTTTCCAAATCAAAAGTCAGTTTACCGCGGAAAAGTAAGAGAAGTTTATAATATAGCAGACGACTTATTAGTTATGGTTGCTACAGATAGATTATCGGCTTTTGACGTTATTATGCCTAAGGGAATTCCCTTTAAAGGACAAATCCTAAATCAGATAGCAACCAAGTTTATGGAGATGACAAGTGACATCGTTCCTAACTGGTTAGTAGCTACACCTGATCCTAATGTAGCGGTGGGGCATGTATGTGAGCCGTTTAAGGTGGAGATGGTGATCAGAGGTTATCTAGCTGGGCATGCTGCTCGTGAGTATGCAGAAGGAAAGAGAGTGTTATGCGGAGTGACCTTGCCTGAAGGGGTAAAAGAGAATGATCAATTGCCATCACCTATTATCACTCCATCTACTAAAGAAGATTTAGGAGCTCATGATGTAGATATCTCGAGAGAAGATATCTTGGCAAGAGGGATTGTCTCTGAAGAAGATTATTTGGTATTAGAGCAATACACACACGCACTGTATCAGAGAGGAAGTGAGATAGCAGCAGAGCGCGGTTTGATCTTAGTGGATACTAAATATGAATTTGGGAAGACTAAAGACGGAAAGATTGTGTTAATCGATGAGATACATACGCCAGATTCTTCTAGATACTTCTATGCAGAGGGCTATGAAGAAAGACAAGCAAAAGGGGAGGCTCAAAAGCAATTGTCTAAAGAGTTCGTCAGACAATGGTTAATCAGCAATGGCTTTCAAGGAAAAGAAGGACAGGCAATACCAGAGATGACGGATGAGTATATCAATAGTGTATCAGATAGATATATAGAGCTATATGAGAAGATTATAGGAGAACCATTTGTGAAGGCTGATATCTCTAATATTAATGAACGTATAGAGAATAATGTTTTAGCTTTTTTGGCTAAGAGATAATTAATAAATTATGGAGTTACTAAAGAGTTTACAGTGGCGTTATGCTACTAAGAAATATAATAGTTCAGTTAAGATAGCAGACGAAAAAGTAATGCAGATCATCGAGGCAGCTCGTATGGCACCTACTTCTTCTGGGTTACAACCTTTCGAGATGATCTTAATCAAGAATCAAGAGTTAAAAGAGAAGCTATTACCTGTGATTATGAATCAAAGTCAGGTGGTGGATAGTTCACATGTTTTGGTTTTTGCTGCTTGGGATGCTTATACAGAAGAGCGCATTGATGCTGTATTCGATAATGTAGAGAAGACGAGAGAGTTAGCTCCTGGTGCTATGAATGATTATAAAGGATTTATCAAAGGTAACTTTGCAGCAATGTCACAAGAGAAGCAAGCAGAGCATGCAGCTCGTCAGGCTTATATTGCTTTTGGTATGGCTATTGCAGCTGCGGCTGAGTTAAGAGTAGATGCTTCACCTATGGAGGGCTTCTATAATGATCAGTTAGATGAGGCATTAGGTTTAGATAAGAAAGGACTGAGAAGTGTAACTATTTTAGCGATAGGAGAAAGAGATCATGAAAATGATTGGTTATTACCTATGAAGAAAGTACGTTTTGCACTAGAAGATATTTTAACAATTATCGAATAATAGATATCCCCTCTTTGTAGGGGATATTTTTTTATATGTGATTACGAAATTCATAATATCGTTTTGTTAAAAATACTTTAATTTTTACTTAGTGTAATTTTTTTACTTTTTTTTTGATTGATTATCAAAAGATGTATGTATTAATTCAATATAATGAAGAAGTATGTACTAGCTTTTTTAGTGATATTATTTTATATTCGTAACAAGTAAATTAGTGTATTTTACAATGAGTCAAAAAGAAACAAAAACGGCTCTTTCTTACGATGATTTTAAGAAAGAAGTAATTCAAGATTATAAGATTGCGAAACTAAGTAGAGAATGTAGTTTACTTGGTAGACGTGAAGTGCTTACTGGAAAAGCGAAGTTTGGAATTTTTGGAGATGGAAAAGAGGTGCCACAGCTTGCTATGGCGAAGGCTTTTCAGAATGGAGACTTTAGATCTGGATATTACCGCGATCAGACTTTTATGATGGCGATAGGACAATTGACAGTAGAACAATTTTTTGCAGGACTTTTTGGACATGCTGATTTAGAGAATGATCCGATGTCTGGAGGTCGTCAGATGGGAGGGCACTTCGCTACTCACAGCTTAGACGAGAACGGAAATTGGAAAAAATTAGTTGACCAAAAAAACTCAAGTGCAGATATATCACCTACAGCTGGGCAAATGCCTAGATTATTAGGATTAGCTCAAGCTTCTAAATTTTATAGAGAGTTTGCAGATGCTGATAAGGAAGGAAACTTTTCTGTAAATGGTAATGAGGTAGCATGGGGTACGATAGGTAATGCTTCTACTTCAGAAGGATTATTCTTCGAGACGATCAATGCTGCTGGGGTATTACAAGTACCTATGGTAATGAATGTGTGGGATGACCAATACGGTATCTCTGTACACGCAAAATACCAAACTACAAAAGAGAATATCTCTGAGATATTAAAAGGATTCCAAAGAGATGAGCATGGTAATGGATATGAAATCTTACGTGTGAAAGGATGGGATTATGTAGCTTTAGTAGATACTTATAACCAAGCTTCTAAAATAGCTAGAGAAGAGCACGTACCTGTATTAGTACACGTACAAGAGTTAACTCAACCTCAAGGACACTCTACATCGGGTTCTCATGAGAGATATAAGAGTCCAGAGCGTTTAGCTTGGGAAGTAGAGCACGATTGTATCGTTCAGATGAAAAACTGGATGATTACTTCTGATATTGCTACTGCGGAAGAGTTAGATGAGCTAGATAAACAACTTAAAAAAGAAGTACTAGAAGGCAAAAAAGCTGCTTGGAAAGCTTATGTAGATCCAATCATCGCTGAGCGTAATGAATTAGTAGCTTTATTAGGTACTGTAGCTGCATCTAGTGCAAATAGAGTATTTATAGAGAAAATGGCTAATGATTTAGCTGGTATTAAAGAGCCAATCAGAAGAGATGTAATCACTACAGCTCGTAAGGTACTGAGAATGGTGATTAAAGAATCAGGTAAAGGTGCATTAGTGCAGTATATCGATGATTTCTTCGCTAAGAACCAACCTAGATATAGCTCTCACCTAATGACGGGTACAGCTACAGCTATTGAAGAGGTATTGCCTACTTATGATGCAGATGCTACAGAAGTAGATGCTCGTGTAGTACTAAGAGATAACTTCGATACTATCTTAGAAAATCATAAGAATGTAATGATCTTCGGAGAAGATTCTGGTAATATCGGTGACGTAAACCAAGGATTAGAAGGACTTCAAGAGAAACATGGATTAAATAGAGTAACGGATACTGGTATTAGAGAGGCTACTATCTTAGGTCAAGGTATCGGTATGGCAATGCGTGGGCTAAGACCTATCGCTGAGATTCAGTACTTAGATTACTTATTATATGCTATCCAAATCATGAGTGATGATTTAGCTACTCTTCAATATAGAACAGTAGGTCGTCAAAAAGCTCCATTGATTGTTAGAACACGTGGTCATAGATTAGAAGGTATCTGGCATTCAGGATCTCCTATGGGGATGATTATTAATGCTATCAGAGGAATGCATGTATTAGTTCCAAGAAATATGACAAAAGCAGCAGGATTCTACAATACTTTATTAGAGAGTGATGAGCCTGCTTTATTAATCGAGTGTCTTAATGGATACCGCTTAAAAGAGAAAATGCCTAATAACTTAGGGCAGTTTAAAACTCCTATCGGTGTAGTAGAGACGATCAAAGAAGGAAAAGATATGACGATAGTATCTTATGGTTCTACACTAAGAATCATAGAGCAAGCTGCAAAAGAGTTGTTAGAAGTAGGGATAGATGTTGAGATTATTGATGCTCAGTCTTTATTGCCATTTGACTTGAACCACGATATTGTGAAGAGTCTTGCTAAAACAAATCGCCTGTTAGTTATCGATGAAGATGTACCAGGTGGTGCTTCTGCTTATATCCTTCAAAAAGTGTTAGAAGAACAAAAAGGATACCGTCACTTAGATAGTGATCCTCAGACATTGACTTCTAAAGCACACAGACCTGCTTATGGTACAGACGGAGATTACTTCTCTAAGCCATCATCAGAAGATGTTTTTGAAAAAGTTTATGCAATGATGAATGAGGTAAATCCTAATTTATATCCTGCATTATATTAAAAATATGAAGTAAAAACCTCCCAATATGGGAGGTTTTTATTTTAAAAACACTTTTCATTAGATGTTTTGTGAAAAAAATGGTCATTTTGTTCGCGTTTTTATATTGAGATATTATATGTAAAATGCATTTAATACTATCACAGTTAGAGGGGTTTCGGTTCAAATAGTTCCCTATTTATTATGAAAGCATACAAAATATCATTATTTTTGCAATTGTTTTTTTAAACATAGTTATATTATGGTAAACGATTTATTTGACAGAATACAGAAAAATAAAGGGCCTTTAGGAAAATGGGCATCTCAAGCAGAAGGATATTATGTGTTTCCTAAGCTAGAGGGACCTTTGTCAAATCGTATGATGTTTCATGGAAAAGAAGTTATTAACTGGAGTATCAATGATTATTTAGGTTTATCTAATCACCCAGAAGTTAGAAAAGTAGATGCTGAAGCAGCTGCTGAATATGGAGCAGCTTATCCAATGGGTGCTCGTATGATGTCTGGACATACTACAATGCACGAGCAATTACAAAATGAATTAGCAGCATTCGTACAAAAAGAAGCAGCTTATTTATTAAACTTTGGTTACCAAGGGATGGTTTCTATCATCGACGCTTTAGTAACGAAGAATGATGTAATCGTATACGATGTAGATTCTCACGCTTGTATTATTGATGGTGTTCGTTTACATATGGGTAAACGTTTTACTTATAAACACAATGATATCGAAAGTATCGAAAAGAACTTAGAGAGAGCAACTAAAATGGCTGAAACTACAGGTGGAGGTATCTTAGTGATCACTGAGGGGGTATTCGGTATGAGAGGTCAACAAGGTAAATTAAAAGAAATAGTAGCTCTTAAAGAGAAATACAACTTCCGTTTATTAGTTGATGATGCTCATGGATTCGGTACTCTAGGTGCTACAGGAGCAGGAGCAGGTGAGGAGCAAGGATGTCAAGATGGTATCGATGTGTACTTCTCTACTTTTGCTAAGTCTATGGCTTCTATCGGAGCTTTCGTAGCAGCAGATAAAGATATTATTGATTATTTAAAATATAATTTACGTTCTCAAATGTTCGCAAAATCATTACCAATGATTTTCACTAAAGGAGCATTAAAACGTTTAGAGCTTTTAAGAACTAATCCTGAGTTAAAAGCGAAGTTATGGGAGAATGTTAACTTACTTCAGAATGGATTAAAAGACAGAGGATTCAACATCGGTGATACAAATACTTGTGTTACTCCTGTGTACTTAGAAGGAAGTATTCCTGAGGCAATGGTTATGGTAAATGACTTGAGAGAGAACTATAATATTTTCTTATCAATCGTTGTTTATCCAGTTATTCCTAAAGGAATTATCTTATTGAGAATGATTCCTACAGCAACTCATACTAAAGAGGATATCGATGAGACATTAAAAGCTTATGAAGCTATCCGCGAGAAGTTAGAGAATGGTACTTACAAACAAATTGCAGAAGCAACTACTGTAGATGTATCTAACGCATAATATGTAGATAGAATATATAAAAAAAAGGAACCTAAATATTTAGGTTCCTTTTTTTGTGTCTATTATTTTGAACTTTTTGTCAATCGGTAGGCTATGTATATTAGTGGAATAGTTCCGGTCATAACTAATACAGTAGTAAATAAAGCGTCTTCTGTAAATAGAGAAACTATGGAGCTAGCGATAAAACACATTCCTAATTGAATAGTGTTTTGCAGAGCAGCTGCTTTACCTGAGTTATTAGGGTATAGCTTTAAAGCTTCTGAGACTACAATAGGGTATGATGCTCCATTGACAAAAGCCATTAAACAAAACGGGATTAATAAGGTAGTCAGGGTAGGAGTAGTAAACACTGCTAATGCTGTAAGTGAACTAATAGCGATAACAAATAATGCTATAAAGAAAGGCATTAATACGTCTCCATTTACTCTAGAAGATAATGTTCTGTATCCAAAGCCACCTACTAAGAAGGCAATGGTCTGAGGTACAAAACTAAAGCCTATTTCGCTTTCATTGTATCCCATTTCTTTTAAGAAGAAAGGTGATCCTGTCAGCCATGCAAAGAAGGCAGCAGAGCACAATGCATAGATAAGTACATTACCTACGTATTTTTTTGACTTAAGTATTTCGAAATAAGAAATACTCTTTGCTTCAACTTGTACTGTTTCTTCTACTTTCTTTTCTTCTTTTATAGTGAAAGTGTATAAAATCAGAAGAACAGATATAATTGCTAATGTGATAAAGATAGATCTCCATCCGAAATGATCTAATAAGTATACTCCTAATAAAGGCGCTAGAGCAGGTGATAGGGCTACTAAAGGCATAATAGATGCAAATACCTTATTCGTCTCGCTAGAAGGATATTTTTCTATAACTAAGGCTTGCCAGCTAACAGCAGCAGCACATACTCCGATAGCTTGTATTAGTCTTAATACGATAAAGGCGATTACGCTATCTGTAAAGAAAATTGCTAAAGAGGAAATAGTGAATATACTAAGACCTATTATAATGGTTTTTGGTTTACCGACTTTGTCAGATATTGGTCCCCACATTAGTTGTGCGATAGCGTATCCAGCAAGGAATAAACTTAAGGTAGCGCTAATATTACTTTTAGTGGTGTCAAGATCAATACGCATCTTGTCAAATGCTGGTAAGTACATATCTGTTGCTAAAAACCCTATGATACTTAACCCTACTAGATATACTAAAAAGAAAAAACTATTCTTATGTTGTTGTGGCATATATTAAAAATTTTAGAATCGGCAAAAGTACACTAATTATATACGCGACAAGGGGGTTATTTGTCTAAGAAGGATAAATTAACAGAGACTATGAAGGGATTGATAGGGTAGTTGTTTGATAATGAGGTTTATTGAAGTAGGGAGGAAATAAAAAAAGGATTACCTCTTGTAGAGATAATCCTTATAATATCCAGTTTCTAGCATCGTTTGCGATATCTTGTATGTCTTGTAAGAACATGGAAGTGTGATATCCGTCTGCTATAGCATGATTGACGTAAATAGATAATGGTATTAAAACCTTATCATGCTCTTGATAATACTTGCCAAAACGAATAATTGGTTTTAAAAAATCAGAGTCATGAGAAGTGTCTTGACTAATGCTCTCAAAGCTGATCCAAGGAACGCAAGAGATGGGAACAAAATTAGCAGGTAGACCTTCTTTTATCTTTATTCCTTTAACATCCTTGTACTTCTCGATATCAGAGATGATATTGTGGTGAAAAGCTTTAAAGTCATCAGCGTGTTCACTCCATAAATCAGAAAATGTTTTGTCATCTTCGTGAAAGAGGGTGTATTGTGGGGCTAAAAAATTCCATGTGCCTAGTTGACCTTCATGTATACAAGTGCGAAGCTCCTCACTGTTGTTAAGTGCTTTCATGATGATATATAAGAAGGTAGGAAAGAACTTGTATCCTTTACTTTTGTATAGACTGAATACTTCTGTAATTTCTATTTTAATACTTACCGTATATTTTGTCTTTAGAATATTTCGGTAATATTCATAGTAAGGAGTCCTGTTCCATGACTCTAAGTCAATAGGAGTGAATTTAGCTTCCTTTGCCATTGTTTGTTATTTTGTGTAGAAAGGAGTGGCGTGATTATAGAAATAATCGCTAAAGTTTCCATTCTTTTCTAATTTAATGATATCTATATATTCCTCTTTCGTTAAATGAGGTTTACAGAAGTTAGATATTAAATCTGCTACTTCTTTAAAATCAGTTAATTCTTTAGCGCACTCTATTGCGAATACATAGTGAGCATTTTTGTCTAAGATCTCATTAAATGTCCAACCGATATAAGCTGCATTAATAAGTTCGTGCTCAGAAAAGGCAGTTTTTAACTCTTCTAATAAAACAGTAGGTTCAGTCTCTGGTGCTCCTATTTTTACATTCATCTGAGCTTTTAATACAGGGCTACTTAAGGTGTTGAATATACTACCGTTCAGCATTTCTGCTATTTCTTCTACGACTAATTCTTTGTATACTTTAGAAAAAGGATTGACAATGATAGTAGCTCCTAGTGTCATTTCTAAGAAGTCATTTCCTCTTACTTTCATATAATCCATTTCTTGATGTATAGCACTACCATCGTATATTCTATCTGGATGTGTAAATACAGGAATACAGTTGTTCTCAAAAGCAATAATAGGAGGTGTAGGATCCATGCTACCATCAGTCTTACCTTCTAAAGCTCCTTTTTCAACGAGCACATAAATATCATCTTTTAAAAAACGATTGTAAAATACAATTCTATATTCTGGATTGGTACCTGCTTGCTCAATGATTTGTGCAAGAGTTAAGTTTGTATTTAGTTTTGCAACTTTATTTTTGTTGCGATTGTAATTGGACATTATCTAAATGTATTTTTATTCAAAGATAGAGGATTTAATCATATTCCTTTGATTTGTTTGTATAAAATTGGTAGATAATTCATAAAAAATAAGGCAGCGAATGGCTGCCTTACTATGTTATTTAAAGTACGAAAAAGTTTCGTTATTCTCTATTTTAAGTAGTGTTTCGTAGATTAGTTTGATTGTGTTTTCAACATCATCTCTGTGAACCATCTCTACTGTAGTATGCATATATCTTAGAGGAAGAGAGATAAGTGCTGAAGCAACACCTCCATTGCTATAAGCAAAGGCATCTGTATCTGTACCTGTTACTCTGCTCATGGCATTGCGTTGGAAAGGAATATTGTTATACTCAGCTGTTTCTTCGATTAACTCTCTTAAGTTATTTTGGATAGCAGGAGCATATCCTACTACAGGACCTCTACCAATCTTATTATCCCCTTCGATATTCTTGTCTACCATCGGTGTATTAGAATCATGACAAACATCTGTTACGATAGCTACATTAGGTTTAATCGTTTGTGTGATCATTTCAGCACCTCTTAATCCTACTTCTTCTTGAACTGCGTTTACGATATAAAGTCCAAAAGGTAGTGCCTTGTTATTCTCCTTTAATAAACGAGCTACTTGTGCAATCATAAAACCACCCATTCTGTTGTCAATAGCACGACATACAAAACGATTATTGTTTAAGATAGTGAAAGTGTCAGGGTATGTAATCACACAACCTACATGTACTCCTAATGCTTCTACTTCAGCCTTAGAGTCACATCCTAGGTCAATAAAGTTTGTTTCTATTTTTGGAGATTCTTCTTTTCCAGCTCTATTTCTGATGTGTATAGCAGGCCATCCGAATACACCTTCTACAATTCCTTTTTTAGTATGGATATGTACTCGTTTAGAAGGGGCGATCATGTGATCACTACCACCATTTCTAACTACGTGAATAAAACCTTCTTCAGTGATATACTTAACGTACCAAGAGATTTCGTCAGCGTGTCCTTCTATCACAACTTTATAAGGAGCATCAGGATTGATTATTCCTACAGCAGTACCATAAGTGTCTGTAATAAAAGTGTCTACATAAGGTTTTAGATATTCCATCCAAGTCTTTTGGTTATTTGACTCATGTCCAGTAGGAGATGGGTTATTTAAATATGTTTCTAAAAAAGCTAGTGAACTGTCATCTAGAATTGTCTTTGTACTCATGATTTTATTTTTTTGCTAATTTACCTAATACTATTATTATTACTCAACAAAAAGAGATAATTTTGGAGTATAATTTAGGTTATGAAAAAGCTTTTAGTAATTAGTTTTGTGTTTTTTGTGCAATACCTTATTGCACAAGATAAGAAGCTAGTTGAAGTACCAGAGATACCGCATGAACTCATAATAGAAGGAGATACTATACAGGAATATACTATTCCTGAGATTTATATTGGGGTAGATATTAAAGACGAGAAGTATCGACGTGATATGGTTATTCTTCGCAATAGATTGCGTAGAGTATATCCTTATGCAAAGGCAACAGCAGAGAATCTAGTGATTCTTAATGCAAACCTAGATAAGATGACTAGTAATAGTGATAAGCGTAAATATATAAAACGCTCTCAGAAATATCTAGAAGAACAGTTTACAGCGAGATTAAAGAAACTGTCTCGTAATGATGGGAAAGTGCTGATTAAGCTTATTGATCGTCAGACAGGACAGACTGTATATAAATTGATTAAGGAGTTTAAAAGTGGGTGGAAGGCTTTTTGGTCTAATACTGCCGCCCGAACATTCAGTTTAGATTTGAAGTCGGAGTATCATCCAGAACTTTATTTGGATGACTTTTATATAGAAGTACAGTTACAGTATTTGTTTTATACTTTTGAGTTAGAAAGCAGAGAGCCTCATAAGCCTATTCACTTAAATGAACTTAGAAAACAGTGGTCAAACAAGATAGGTAAAGATGAGTTTTTCCCTGCTGAGTTAAGAGAATAATTTCTGTATTCTAAAAAATAAACTACCTTTGCGTTAATAAGAGACCTATGGAACAATTTATCGTATCTGCCCGAAAATATAGACCCCAAACATTTAGAGATGTAGTAGGCCAACAAGCTATTACAAGTACTCTAGTTAATGCTATTGAGAGTAATCACTTAGCACAGGCTTTGTTATTTACAGGACCTAGAGGAGTAGGTAAGACGACATGTGCTCGTATTTTAGCTAGAAAGATAAACCAAGAGGGATATGATGATCCAAATGAGGACTTTGCATTTAATGTATTTGAATTAGATGCTGCGTCTAATAACTCAGTGGATGATATCAGAAGTCTTATTGATCAAGTGCGTATACCACCACAGACTGGAAAGTATAAGGTGTATATTATAGATGAGGTGCACATGCTATCTTCTGCAGCGTTTAATGCTTTCTTAAAAACATTAGAAGAACCGCCTCGTCATGCTATTTTTATATTAGCAACTACCGAGAAGCATAAGATCATACCAACTATCTTATCTAGATGTCAGATATTTGATTTTAAACGAATCACTATTGCTGATGCGGCTAATCACTTAGCTGATGTTGCTAGAAGTCAAGGAATCAACTTTGAGGATGATGCCTTGCGTATTATAGCGCAGAAAGCTGATGGTGCTATGCGTGATGCATTATCTATATTTGATAGAGTTGTTTCTTATTGTGGTAGAAACTTAACAAGACAAGCTGTTGCTGAAAATCTTAATGTATTAGACTTTGAATATTATATTCGTATCACTGATTTTGTTTTACAGAATAATATTCCTGCATTATTACTAGCGTATAATGATATCTTATCTAAAGGATTTGATGGACATCATTTTGTTTCTGGACTGGCTTCTCATTTTAGAGATTTGATGGTTTGTAAAACACCTGAGACAATCAATCTATTAGAGATTGGAGATCATGGCAAACAATTGTTTTACAATCAGTCACAACAAACTTCAATGCCTTTCTTGTTACAAGCTATAGAGATAGCGAATGATTGTGATTTAAAGTATAAATCAAGTCAAAACCAGAGATTACTAGTAGAATTGTGTCTAATGCAGTTAGCGTCTTTATCTTTTGAAGGCGAAAAAAAAAAGATAAACAATTTATAATACCAGCTTTAGCGCTTAAAGAATTACTTCATAATAGACAATTTACAAGTAATTTAGATGAGTTAAATGCTTTGGCAAGTGTAAGTAAAAATACACCTGTACAAGAGGTAAATAGTATTCACCAATTAGGTCAAAATATACAAGTGCCTAATAATGCACCTGTAGTAGAGCAAGGAGGTTATACTCAAAGTGTAAATAATCAATATGATAATACGGTTGCTCCTCAAGGAGCTCAAACTGTTGAGTCAAATCATCTAGTACAACCTCAGGAAAGGGAGTCATTAAATAATCAGTCACTCAATATAGAAAGTAATACTAATCCTATAGCAGAACAACCTAAAAGAGCTTCTGCCTTATCATTGACTAGTATTCGAAACAGAAAAGAGTTGGCTTCGTCTCTAGAAAAAGTTGTAATTAACCCTGATGACTTACCTAAACAGGCTTTTACCTATGATCAGTTAATGGGAGAATGGAACTATTATATAGATCGTTTGACTAGAGCAGGATTAATGCTAATGGCTTCTTTAATGCGAATGGCTCAACCTACTTTGTATGAAGCTCGTATTGAATTAGAATTGCCAAATGAGGGTTCTAAATTGAGTTTTGAAGAGAATAAGTATGACTTGGTTAATTACCTTCGCAAAAAATTACAGAACTTTGCAATTGAATTAAATATTACTGTAAACGAAGAGATTAAGCTAGTTAAGAGAGTATTAGACTCAAAAGATAAGTACCAACATTTTATAGAGATTAATCCTGAAGTAGAGGTATTGAAGGACATTTTTGACTTAGAATTAAAGTAAAAGTGAACTTAAGTTCACAATATAAAAGATATACAAGAATATGATTAAAATAGGAGATGATAATAAATTAAAGGTTGCTCGTTTAGCGGGTATTGGACTTTATTTAACAGATGGTGAAACAGATATTCTTTTACCTAGTAAATACGAACCTGAGAATATTAGAGTTGGAGATGAGATGATTGTCTTTGTTTACTTAGATCAAGAAGAAAGACCAGTAGCTACTACTTTAGAGCCTAAAATATATGTAAATGAGTTTGCGTTATTAAAAGTAAGCTACATTAATGAATATGGAGCCTTTATGGATATGGGGTTAGAAAAGGATTTGTTCGTTCCATTTAGAGAACAAGCCCGTCCTATGAAAGAAGGGAATAGATATCTGATCTATATGTATCTTGATGATCAAAGTAAGCGATTGGTAGGTTCTAGTAAATTAAAGCAGTTTGTCGATAATAAGGATATTACTGTAGAAGAAGGAGAAGAAGTAGAACTAGTTGTATCTCATATTACAGATTTAGGTATTAATGTAATTATCAATGAAAAACACGCTGGTCTTATGTATAAGAATGAAGTGTTTGAAGAGTTACACACAGGAGATCGTATCATAGGGTATATTAAATCTATTCGTCCTGATGGAAAAATAGACGTTAGTAGAAACAAATTAGGTTTTGATGGAGTAGTAGACAGTGCTACAATTATTATCAGAGAATTAGAGCACAACAGAGGTTTCTTAGGGCTGAATGATAATAGTCATCCAGAAGATATCAAGACAGTTCTAAACATGAGTAAAAAGACCTTTAAAAAGGCAATAGGAACTCTTTATAAAGAGAAGAAGATAGAGATAAAAGAAGATGGTATTTATCTAGTGAGATAGTATCTGAGTTATATAGTATAAGAAGAGGGAGTCATGGGTAAAGTGACTCCTTTTTTATACCTGTATATTGTGGTTAGTAGTTTCTTTACTCAATAAATTACTTGCTTTACTTTTTTTTAGATTATGAAGATTGGTAAATTAATATGTTTGTAATGTTCTTTTAGATGAGCGAATTGTTTTTTAATTAGGAGCGAACATTGTATAGAAGTATCATTACTATCAACCATACTTAGTATAGAACGTGCATATTGTGAGTTGTATAACTTGTGATGCAATTTCTAGTAGAGTGTTGGCTAGCTAAGAATTTAGAGTGTCCCCATAGCGTCTATATTTAAAATAGACGCTATTTTTATTAATAAAGGTGTAATCAAATAACCTTATCGTTGCCTGATTTAAGCTATTTATAAATGTGTTAATACATAGTTGAAGTAGCTGGTTATGAATAAATATTTCAACTATTCTCAAATTGAGATTACTGGGCTTAACTAAGAAAAAAGACACTTTCACCCAATTTTTGAATACCTTGTATTATAATAGGATTACTTTTGTATCCCAATTAGATAGTTTTTTTTATTAGAGAAAAAAGCTAATTTAGTTATTTATAAAAAACACAACTATCACTTAATTTTAATTGGGGTTAAAATGAAGAAATTACGCTATTATTTTTTGGTATTAAATTACCTGAATCAAAATCATTATCCTTCGCGGGAAAAGCTTTTAGAGTACTTAGCAAGTTATGACATTGATATTAGTGAACGTACACTGTATCGCGCACTTAGTGACTTGTCTACAGAGTTTGGGGTAGAGGTATCACTAGATAATGCTAAAAAAGGGTATTATATTGCTCCTAAATATTTGGCAAGAGCAAATCAAGTTTTATTACATTTAAAAGATCTGGTAACTACAGATATACTTAATTCGAGTAATGGATCTAGGGAGTCAGCTTCTACTTATATCGATCCAGTATCTAAGAAAGGAGTATTGCCAATAGATACGATTAGAATGATCTATACAGCAATGACGAAAAATCAAAAAATATCTTTTACTTATACTAATCAGTCAGAAGGAGAGCCATATCGTGTGAAAATAGCACCTATACTGTTTAAAGAATTTGAAGATGCGTGGTATGTTGTTGCGTTAGAAGATAATGATTACCATACTTACTTTTTAGATACTATATCAGATGTGATGATTGAGAACGAACGTTTTAAAGGATGCTCAGAGTCAGCTAGAACTAAGTTTAGTGAAATTATAGGCTTAAACTTTACCGATCAAGATGTTCATGAAGTAGTCCTTTCATTTGATAAGAGTCAAAGAGCTGTTTTAAATTCTTGCCCACTTCACTCATCTCAGGTAATTACAGAGAGTGTATGTGGAGAACGTATTTTAGCTACTTTATTAGTAAAACCAAATTATGAGTTGAAGCAACAAATCATGAAGTTTGGTAAATATGTGAAAGTCGTTTCACCAGAAAGACTAAAGGAAGAAGTTATTGAAGAATTGCGTTTTGCTTTAGAGCAACACCAAGACGAATATATAAAAATACATTAGTTTGGGGGAATTAATGTAGAAGTTGTAACTGTATATGATAAGTTATTATTAAGTCAAAATATACAGATATAACGGTTAGTTTGTTTCGAAAACAATAGCAGGTGGGGGCCTGCTATTGTTGATTTATACTTTAGAGTATGAATCGAGGTTTATTGTAAATGAAAAAGGCTATTCTGTTTAGGAATAGCCTTTTTTAGTATTAGTATTTTAACGCTGGATTAGCTTGTACTTCTTTTTGTGGAATAGGTAGTTGATAGTATTCATCAAAAGCATTAATTATCGTGTTATCAGTATCTACTGCTAGATCACGTGAATCTCTTTCTAATGGCAAGCCTAATCTTTTTAAATCAAAATAGCGATGTCCTTCGAAGGATAATTCTAAGAAACGCTCTTGTAATACATCCTGTAGCGTCACAGTAGTAAAGTGAGTATTATCTTTAATTCTATTGTCTCTAAGCGTATTAATATCATTAGTAGCACTGGTATTATTACCTAGTTTTAGATATGCTTCTGCGCGTATAAGATACATTTCACTGATGCGAAATACTTTGTAATCATTAATACGATCGTTGAATGCGCTACCATCATATTTACTGATGACTGCATCATCTTCTATACCGAAGAAGTGTTCATACCTTTGGTCATTTTCTGAGTCAAAATGATCTCTTAGCTTCTGTGAAGCATAGTACAGTGTTTTACCATTGCTGAAGTCATACCAGAATATGTTAGGTCTAATGTTGTCATCATTGTTGCGCTTCAGTTTAAAAATAACCTCAGCATTAGAAGTGTCCTCCCATATTCCTTCAAACTCTTTTGCCGTTGCTAGTGGATATTTATTAATTAGCAGAGTACTATATCTTTCTGCTTTTGTATAGTCATGTGAATATAATGCCACACGTGCAGTTAAAGCTAAGATAGCATCTTGACTTAAGCGAATAGTGGTATCTTTATTAATATGCTGTTCTGCTTCCACTAGATCATTCTCTAGTTGTTTATAGAAGTCTTGTATTGTTTGTTTACCTGGCTTCCCATATACATCAGAACTCGTCTTATAAGGGATTGTATAAGCTGTCATCCCTAAGTATTCAGACTGTCCAAACATACGGTGTAGTTCGAAGTGTATTAAAGCTCTTAGACCGTGTAATTCACTCTTTAGTTCCTTTAGTTTTTCTACTTCAGCCTCATTGCTAGTAGGCACTTTATGGATGTTTTCTAGTAGTGTGTTAATCTTGTACACGCTGTGGTAGTAATCTATCCATATCTGTTGTAGAAGGTCATCGTCTGCGCTAAAAGTCCATCGGTTAAGATTGACAGCATAAGAGTTTACCCCAGCATTACTAGGAGCTAGTTTACAATCATCTGCCATGATCGAACCGATTAAGGTATTGTATTCTAGGTTTAGCTCTGTATAAGCTCCTAATACTCCAAACTCAAATTGCTTAACCGAACTGTAAATATGTTCTTCATTTACAGCATCTTTAGGGTCTATATCTAGCATACTATCACAACTCTGGAAACTAATAGCTCCTAATGCTAAGCATAGTATTGCACTGATTTTATATATGGTTGTTCTCATTGTCATTGCTTTAAAAAATTACTTTTACACCTGCTGTGATGGTACGTGGTAATGGGTATTCATATTGGTACCAGTTGTTGTCATCTTCAGGATCTTGTCCTTTGAAATTTGTCCAAGTCAATAGGTTTTGCCCTTGAGCGAATATATTGATCTCTTTCACTATTTTATTCCATTTACCGAAGTCTTTAAATCTATAGTTTACACTTAAGTTTCTAAGTTTTAAGTAATCTGCTTTTTGTAGCTCTCTATCAGTCATATAACGAGCGTATTTTGCACTAGGATTATCGCTGACATCACCAGGGTTTTGCCACATATCTAACATACTTGTAGACTGGTTATAGATACGGTAAGTTTGGTCTGCGGATGTTCTGTAAAACTCTCCTGTGTTAAGTCTATACATTCCTTTAATAAAAGAGAATAAGGCGCTTACTTCTAAGTTTTTGTATTTAAAGTTAGTTGTAAACCCTCCTTTGATAGCAGGGTCAAACCCTCCTTTAACTAATACAGCATTATCAGGATCATAAGTAGTCGTGATATTACCTTCTTTGTCATAATAGAGTGGAGCACCTGTTTGCTGATCTACACCAGCCCATTTCACCATATAGAAATGTCCTATTTGCTTGCCGACTTGATGGATAGAGTAGTCTTCTGTGATGATTTCATCCTCATCTCCTAGGCTCAAGATTTTATTCTTGTTATAAGCAAAGTTAACTCCTAAGTTAAAGGTGAAGTCTCCACTTTTTACCACATCTCCAGACAGTTTTAACTCAATACCACGGTTTCGAATTTTACCCATATTATCTGCTATGGATTCAAACCCTGATGTACTAGAAAGAGATCTATCTAAGAATAAATCACTCGTAATACGGTTATAGAAGTCTATTTCTCCGATTAATCTGTTTTCAAATAAACCGAACTCTACCCCTAAGTCTAGAATCTTATTCATCTCCCAGTTGTACTGATTGTTCCCTGGTGTTATAGGGTTAAGTGCAGTACCTCCGTTGTATTGTCCAGGGCCATAAAGACGGCGGTACCCGAAGTCACTAGCGAAGCCATTAGCATTACCTGTTAACCCATAACTAGCGCGTAAACGTGCCATAGAGATAACATCTATATTCTGCATAAAGTCTTCTGTCTTCATATTCCAACTACCTCCCACAGCATAGAAGTACTTATATCTGTTATTACGAGGTACACGTGATGAACCATCTCTTCTTAAGCTCGTAGACAACGTAAATCTGTTCTCATATGAGTATCTCACTAAAGCAACTTGAGAAAGTAACAAGTTCTCAGAAGCTCTACCTTCTATCTTAGGAATGAAGTCATTCTCAGGTGTACCTGGTGTGATACCACCTGCGGTATGGTCTAGCCCATCTATTAACCCATATCCTGTAAAGCCGTGATAGTTATACTTCTGTCTATTCATCTCCATTAAGGCTATCGCTTCTATCTCGTGTGCATCCCACCTGTATTTATAGTTAGCCCCGAAGTTAGCCATTAGCCCGATGTTAGTCTGATCACCTTGACTATACATTCCTTTACCACCTTCTTCTACTAGATCTCCGAAGTACGTATCAGGTTTGATGATATGTGTATTACTTAGTTTGGTATAATCAACCCCTATTGTACTAGTCAATTTAAAGTCATCTGTAATATCAAAAGCAAAGTTACCTGCTAATATACCTTTCTGCTGTTTTTCTCTTCGGCTAACATCGTTATACATTGCTAAAGCATTTGTACCAAATCTATTCGTACCAGGAGTAAGCTTTCCATCTTCATCATACGGATTCTCATAAGGTAATGCGAAGTACATAGAAGCTACAGGATTTGTCTCACTTACGTCAAAGTCAGACTCCGAAGTTTGACTATTAATATTCGCTAAGTTGATGAAGAAGTTAGTACTTAATCTACCAGACTTATGGTGAATATTACTATTCACATTGAACTTTTCTATCCCTGAGTTGTATAATACACCATCTTGTTTGAAGTAGTTTAATGAAGTATAGTGTTGAGTCTTATCATCGCCCCCTTGGAAGCTTAAGTTATGAGATTGATTAATCCCTCTTCTCATTAATTTCTTTTTCCAATCAATATTAGTCTGTCTAATCTCTGCTAATCGTCTATCTCCTTCTATGTAATCAACATCTGTCTTAGCTACCTGTACACCATTTACTGTCTTATAAGGGTTGTTTCTAGAATATGCCCATCCAGGTAAGTCTTGGTCTTGAAGCATTTCTTCGAACTGAAGACGTTGGTTCGTATTCATCATATCCCATTTGCTGTTATTGGCTTCAGAATACCCGTATTGAGTTTGATAAGTTACCCTTAATCCATCAGAGTCATGTGCCCCTTTCTTAGAAGTGATTACGATCACCCCATTAGCTCCTCTAGAACCATACTGAGCAGTAGCCGCTGCATCTTTTAGAACAGTGATATCTTCAAAGTCTTCAGGATTCAGAGCAGAGAATGTAGCAGGAGAGATAGGCATTCCATTTAATACATAAAGAGGATTTGTGTTCTCATCCTGAAGAGAACCGATACCTCGGATAGTCACCCTACCAGGAGTGCCAGGTTGCCCAGAAGGAGAAGCTACATATAATCCAGGTACTTGTCCTTGTAAGGCTTGATCCATAGAACTCACTTGTGATTTATTGATCGCTTGAGCTTCTATTTTACTGACAGCTCCTGTTGTTTTAGAACGAGACTGTTTAGTATATCCTGTTACGACAATTCCTTCTAGTAAGTTATCCTCTACATCTAAGTCTATAAATGAAGGATAATCTCCCACCTTTATTGTTATTTCTTTATCTGTATATCCGATATAAGTTAGGCGTAGTTTTATCTCTTTTAAGTCTGTATTGTCTAATTCGAATTGTCCATTGTCTAAAGTAATATCTACTTTATCATTTGTAATGTCTTCGATAGTCACGCCAGGTAGCGGAATTAGCGTTTCCGCATCTCTCACCACGATAGGTGCTTTTTTATCCTGTGCATAGCTAGTCACTGTCGCTGACAGTACTAAAGCTAGGGATAACAATGATCTTTTAGTGATATGCATAAAATAAATTCTTGTCTATTTTTTTACTTTCTTTTTAACAAGGCAAACTTATTTCACGATAATTAGGACGGTCTTAAAGAGATGTGAATAGGGGATTAAAAGGAGATTAGAAAATTTTAATGTGAGAAAAAGGAAATAAGGGAACATGGGAACGGGGAACAGATTGTATGGAGGATAAGAGAACAAGGAAGTAGATTATAAGGGAAGGAAATGAGAAATAAAAAAACAGTGAGTATAGAATCTTATACTCGCTGTTAGGTTGAATTATAATTTAGATAATGATTGAGATGACTACTATTGATGCAGTTTCGGAATCATTAAGGTCACTTTAGTACCTACTGTTAGTTCTGATTCTATGGTCAATGTGCCTTTGTGCAATTGTACTATTTTAGAAGCTAACGATAGACCTAGTCCAGTTCCTTTTATCCCAAATGCATTACTAGAACGGTAAAAAGGAAGAAATAGTTTATCTAGATCCTCTTTTTTTATCCCAATGCCTTTATCTTCTACTATAATAATGATATTGCGGGTATCAGTATCCAGTGTTACTTCTATAGGTGCATTGTGAGAAAACTTGTTGGCATTCAATATAATATTAGAAAGGGCTAGCTCTAATAAGTTGCCGTTGCCATTAAAGAATAGCTCGTGTAAGTCTTCTTCTGTGCTGATGGTCAGGTTTAGGTTTAAGTCTTTCTGAGCTGCTATAAGGTGGTCTATCATCGTCCACCAGAATTCTTCAAAAGCATGTCTATGTAATGGATACATAGAACTGTCTAGTTGTGATAATGCCAATAGATTATTGATCATCTGATCTATGTGTATCGCATCGTTCACCACTCCTTGTAGCACCTTTACGTACTCCTGTTCTGTTCTGCTCTGACGTAGCGCTATCTCAGCATTCCCCATAAGAGAGGCGATAGGTGTTTTTAACTCATGTGAAGCATGAGACACGAATGCCTGTTGGTTGTCAAAGGATTCTTGTACTCGATTAAAGAGATCATTAATAGTCTCGCTTAACGTACGTATCTCGTCTTTTGACATATCCTGTGTAGGGATGGGCTGAAATAAAGTATTTATATTCTTCTTCGCGAAGTACTTATTAATTCTGGTAATCGGGATTAGAAAATAACCAGCGAATAAACGCGAGAGGAAAAAAGTAATAAGTAAGGCAATCACTAGACTGATCAGCATAACTGTTCTTAACTGTTGTAATGCTGCTACTCCTTTTTCATTAGTTGCTTTAGCCATCACGATAAAGTCCCCAGAATTATCTCTATAGAAAATACCTACCACGTACTCCTGATCAAGTTTAAAGTATATCTTCTTTTTTGCAATAACCTCTTCTAGTGTCTTTTTATCCCATTTTAGATCCCCTTCTTCTATAAAGGTTGGATCTAGATTAATATCATAGATTCTTATTTTCTCTAGAGGTAATGTACGAGGATATTTGCGCAAGACCTCATCGAACTCTGCCTTAGTGAAGTTGTCTTCTGCTAGATAGTTATGGCCTACTGTGAAGGCGCGATCTTCTAATTGTTTAAAGAAGGTATTTTGCCAATGGCTAGATACTACAAAATAGACTGCAATTAGCACTCCCAATAAGAGAATTGCAAATAAGCCAGAGAACTGTAGTGAAAGTCTATTGCGTATTTTCATTATTCTGTTTTTTTGTGAAATAGTCTTTTTGTGAAATAGTGAAACCGTGAAGGTGTGAAATCGTTTTTTTGTGATGTCGTGATGTTGTGAAACCGTTTAGGCTATTGTATTAATCATTAGGCTATTACACCATCTAAGTACATTACGTTCGTAGGGCAAAACCGAAAACTGTAGACCGAAAACTGTGAACCGTTAACCGTTAACTGAAAACCAAAAGCTTATTCATCCTTTAGTATATACCCCATACCGATAACTGTATGTATCAGTTGTGTGTTGTACTCTTTGTCTATTTTGCGTCTCACATAATTTACATACACATCGATGAGGTTCGTCCCTCTATCGAAGCCGATACCCCAGACCGCCTCAGCTATCTGTGTCCTCGTTAATACCCTATTCTTATTTACTAAGAAGTATTCTAGTAAGGTATATTCTTTTTGGGTTAAAACGATTTCTTTATTTGCTCTCGTAACCGTTTTTTTATACGTATTCATGATTAGATCCGCAGCTTTATACTCTAGAGTAGGCATAGCCATTGTATTACGACGGGTCAGTGCCTTTATTCTCAGCAATAATTCTTCGAAGTGAAAAGGTTTCGTAAGGTAGTCATCTGCCCCCATATTAAATCCTTTGACCTTATCATTTAGCGTAGATAATGCCGTCAGCATGAGGATGGGAATATCTCCTTTGTATTTTTTTATTTGTTGACAGATTTCGAATCCGTTCATATAGGGAAGAATGACATCTAGAATAATCAAATCAAACTCTTGTTCCATCGCTAGTTGTAATCCTATCATCCCATCGTAGGCAAAAGCCACTTGATGTTGGCTCTCCTCTAGACCTTTTCTAATGAAGTTAGATACACTTACTTCGTCTTCTATTAAAAGTATGTTCATAGCTCTGATTTTATTGCAAAACTAAATCATAAATCAAGCCATTTTTTAGGATTAGAGAAATTTAATGTTAGATGAAGTATATCTATTTTAATAGATTTAGAGCAGAGTAATGCTTGTGTAAGTTCTAAATATGAGAATATTTTAACCAATCTAAAATCTAAAAACAGGACAAATCACAGCTGTTAAAAATATTAACATATTAGTGTTTTTTAGTGATTTAGAGCACGCGATAAAGTCAGTGGTAGCAAGGCTTTCGGGAAGGTTGTTTGAGCGTTGTTCGGAAGTTCATTGCAAAGTGTTCGGAAAAAGGGGGTGTTTTCCGAACACCTTCCGAACAAACCACAACCGAGACCGCATGAATGCTCGGTTTGTAGTGAATTTATGATGTTAAAAAACTTGTTAAAATTTTGAAATTGAGATTTTGAAAGCTGTGGTTTGTGCTTTCTTTTTGGTGAGATGTACTAGAATTTGTATAGAAGAATATTCTCAATAATAACCATTGAGTCAAAGCCCTTACTGTAGGCAAAGGTAGTAAAAAAATAGATAGGAGAAAAGAGGGTGTAGGAAGTAGGGGAGGTATATAGTGATTCGTTATAATCAATTAGAATTTAGTGGTTTGTTTAAATTTATTAAGGAGTTGAGAGAAGTTAGGCTCTGATATGGTTTTGACAGGAGCGATAGCTCTAAACTCAGAATCAGAGAAGTATCTACATAATAATAGATAGATAACTTTTCCTTTTTCATCATAATCTATTAATAGTTGCATTGGTCTATCATCAGCCTTAGGCTCATTAATTATTTTGTCCCATTCTTCGTTTTATACATTTTATTTTTAGATTTAATATCAATGTTATCAGAATGTTATGTTTTTAGTTAGGAGTGTTTTGATACCTTTAAATTGATTAATTTTAAGGTAACCAATACAACTACTATGAATGAATTTTTACGTTATCGATTTCTGATAGATTCAGGAGTTGATGTGCTTTTTAAGCATGAGATAAATGGCTTAAGACATACTTATAACTTTTCGGATGATTACTTTCGTTTTTTGTTGGTCAGTAGCCATACTGCTTTGATGAGAACTGTTGCTTCAGTGTCTTTCTTTACTTTTACTACTACAGATCATGTATTGTCTATTCAGGAGATGAATGAGGACTCTATCTTCTCTTCGTATATCTTTATTATAGGGCGATGGGATGAGCATACCTTGATAGGAGAATTGTTGATAGGAGAGCATAAAGGGGCTATTGTACTATTAGATGAGAATCAGTACTGTGATATTGATAGTGTAGAAGAACTCTTAGAAGATACAGATTTAGATATAGAATATATCCTACAAGATGATATACAGACATTAACAGCATTATTATCAGAAGAGGTAGGTGTGATTAGTGTATTAGATTATTCTTTTGTAGAATTTTTTGAGAATAGGTTAGTAGGTCTGACAGAGTTGAGATGTTAGCGTTAGAAGTGTCTTTTAATTAAATAATTTGTTTTGTTTCATTTTACCAGAGGTAGTATAGCTAGTGGATGTTATACTACTTTTTTTGTTATTATATATTTGGCAAATGGGTATGTGTTATTTGTGTAAATCTTAGCTGATTTTGTCTAATTGTGTTTTTTTCGTATTAATTACATGATTTTTGGAAATTAAAATGGGTAATATGGATAAAGAATACAAGTAGGTGTAGTATTTTTCCGTTTCAAGATAGGATATATCATTTTGAGTAAGGTAAGGTTCTAAATGTGGAAATATAGATTTACTTTTGTTATAGAATTTAATTAAGGAAGATGTCGACCAAGAAAGTAAAAGAGGAATCACTGTTTTTAAAACACTATCGATTAATGGTAGTGCCATTAGTTTTTTTACTTTACTTATTCTCTCATTTTTTACTTAATCCTTATGACGCAGATTGGTTCAGAATGGATGTAGAAGAGATGTGGGAGTCAGCCTTTGTTCTATTTCTATACTGTATGGCCATTACAGAGGTGAGCCTTTGGTTGAGTAGAGCTTTGAACAAGTTTTTGCCTTGGGATAAACAACCAGTGATGCGTGTAGTAGTACAGTTCTTCTTACTACTTATATTTATCTTTACAGTGTATTTTGCTATTAATTTTGTGTATGTTTATCTATCTCCTTATGAGTCTTTTGAGTTAATAGATTTAGAGGCAAAGATAGATTTATGGCAGTCATTAATCATTAGTTTAAATACAGGGATTTTTATCAGTGCTATTCACACAGGTTATTTTTTGATTAATAATTGGAAAAAGTCCATGGTAGATGCTGCAGAGCTTAAATTAAAAGCAGAACAACTAGAACGTATCGCAAGCCAGTCAGAGTTAGAATCACTAAAGATGCAACTAGACCCTCATTTTTTATTTAATAACTTTAGTACATTATCGGAGTTAGTAATAGAAGATCAGGATATCGCTGTGAAGTTTATAGATCACTTATCACTAGTATATCGTTATATGCTATCTAATGTGAGAAAGAACACCATCAGTCTGTCAGAAGAGTTGACTTTCGTAGAATCTTATTTTTACTTAATCAAAGAAAGAATGGGGGCGAAAGTACAGTTAAATATCAATGTGCAAGAGGAGGATAAGAAAAACTTCTATGTGGCACCCATCGCTATACAGTTATTAGTAGAGAATGCTGTGAAGCACAATAGTGCTTCTAAAGAGAGTCCTCTGAGAATAGATATTTATGTAGAAGAGGATTATGTGGTGATTCGCAATAATATTCAAGAGTTAGTCGTAACCTTACCTTCTTCTAAAGTAGGGTTGACAAATATTAAAGAACGCTACCGTCTGCTAAGTAAACACAAGGTTCTTATTCAGAAAACGGATAAAGATTTTGTGGTAAGGTTGCCTTTGTTACTAAATAAGAATGATAAATAATTAGAAATAATAGCTTAAGAAAGAAAATATACATGATGAAAGTTTTGATCGTAGAGGATGAGGTAAGAAATGCTAATAAATTATCTCGTTTATTGCAGGTATTAGATTCTACAATAGAAATCGTAGCTGTAGTAGAAAGTGTAAAAGAATGTATAGAATGGTTACAGCATCATGAGGAACCGTCCTTGATCATGATGGATATTAGATTAGAAGACGGTTTGTGTTTTGAGATATTCGAGCAGATAGAGATAAAAGCACCTGTGATATTTACGACTTCTTATGATGAGTATGCTCTAAAAGCATTTAAGGTGAATAGTATAGACTATATCATGAAGCCTGTAAGGGAAGAAGAGTTAGAGCAGGCATTGAATAAGTTTAAAGCACTTAGAAGTTCTCCTGTATTAAGTGATTCGATTAAAGATATACTTGGCAGCCTACACAAGAAAGAAGCATTTTATCGTTCACGTTTTTTGATTCCTTATAAGGATGGTTTTAAGACTGTGAAGGTGGGTGAGATTGATTTTATTTATTCAGAATTAAAGATTACACATCTAGTTTTAAAGGATAAAACTACTGTAATCGTAAGTCAGACCTTAGAGGAGTTAGAAGAAGAGCTGTCACCTGAGATATTTTTTAGAGCGAATAGACAACATATCGTGAGTGTAGATAGTATAGAGCATGTACAGAACTACTATAATGGTAAATTAAAAATAGGCTTAGTAAAAGATCCTCAGAGAGAGGTAATCGTAAGCCGTGAGAAGGCACCATTACTTAAAAATTGGTTAAATTCATAAAGCTACATTAGTAGCTTTTTTTGTGTCTATGTGTAAGTATAAGAGAGAGTTTATTCAGGTAAGTAAGCCCTTTTGACGTTTCAGGTTCGAATTTTTACGCTTCGAACTAATTCTAGAAGTAGGAGCGGTATAATTTTTGATTTTTGTTGTGTAAAAAGCGTTAGAAATGAATAAAATTTATAGAAGTACGAAAGTTTTGTTTTTAGGAGGCCTATTATTTGGTTTATCTGTATTTTTCGTTAGCTGTAATAAGCAATCAAGTGAAGGAGATGCAGGGCAGCCTTCATTAGAAGTTAGAACAAGTGTAGTAGAGAAGGGTGATGCTCTTGTATTAAAAAAATATACAGCATCGTTAGAAGGAAGGGTGAATGTAGAAGTACGTGCACAAGCTTCGGGTTATATTGATAAGATTCTTGTAGAAGAAGGAAGTTATGTAAAGAAGGGGCAGGCATTAATCTTAATAGACGCTCAACCGTATCAAATACAACTAAATAATGCAAATGCTAGTCTAAAAGCAGCTCAGGCAGCTCTCGTAAATGCTCAATTAGAAAAAGATAAAGTACAGTCTTTATTAGATAATTCTTTTGTATCTCCAATACAGTTAAAAACTGCACAAGCGGTGTTAGATAACGCTAAAGCAAACGTGGCTCAGGCAGAGGCGGCTGTGGCAGAAGCAAAGTTAAACTTAAGCTACTGTACGATTAAGGCTCCTGTAGATGGATTCTTAGGACGTATTACTAAGCGTGTAGGAAACTTAGTGACAGCTGGTGAAGTAGAGGAACTAACTACGATGTCTGATATCTCTCAGATGTTCGCTTATTTCTCATTGACAGAAGCAGACTACTTTAATCTAGTAAAAGAGAATGGTGGTTCAGAGAATGTACTGAAGATGCCTATAGAATTAGAATTAAGTAATGGAGATAAGTATCCTATAAGTGGTAAGGTAGATGTAATCAATGGAGAGTTCGATGCAGGTACTAATTCTATCAGTGTACGTGCAGTATTTGATAATCCAGATCGTTTATTGAGAAATGGAGGGACAGGTATTGTGAACCTTATGGCTACACATAAAGATGCTGTACAAGTACCTATAGCTGCTACTGCAGACTTACAAGATAAGATCTTTGCTTATGTAGTGAATAAAGACAATACAGTTGATCAAAGACAACTTAAAATTATCGGAAAGAACTTGCATACTTATTTTATCGCTGATGGTGTGAAAGAAGGAGAAACCCTTGTAACAACAGGAGTAGATAAACTGCAAGATGGTATGACTGTGACGGTATTATCTGCAGCAAAAAATGCAGGAGGTAATACAAGTACAGAAACTGCTAAAGCAAGCGAGTAAGTAGGCTCAAAGATTCTTTATTTAATTAAAACAAACAGATCAAATGCTTAAAAAGATAATACATAGACCTGTATTAGCTACAGTTATATCTCTTATCATTGTTATATTAGGGGCAGTAGGACTTACACAGTTACCTATGGCACAGTTCCCTGATATTGCACCTCCGAGTGTAACTGTAATGGCTTCTTATCCGGGAGGTAATGCTGAGACAGTATTGAAATCAGTAGTGACTCCTTTAGAAGAGGTAATTAACGGGGTAGAAAATATGACTCATATAGAGTCAACAGCTAGTAATGATGGTACAGCAGCTATCACAGTATTCTTTGATTTAGAAACTGATCCTGATCAGGCGGCAGTAAACGTACAGAACAGGGTAGCTCAGGTGACAGGTATCTTACCTGCTGAGGTATTACAAGCGGGGGTAATCACTCAGAAAGAACAGAGAGGTATGATCATGGTAGTAGACCTTATCAGTGAGGATGCTGCTCTATATGATGAAACCTTCGTACAGAATTATGCTCGTATCAACTTAGTACGTGAGTTAAAACGTATTAAAGGGGTAGGTAACGTACAGCTATTCGGTGAGAAGGATTATGCTATGCGTATATGGCTAGATCCACATAAACTGGCAAATAGAGGATTAACTCCTGCTGATGTAGAGCGTTCTATCCAAAGTCAGAGTATGGAAGTAGCTGCAGGTAACTTAGGTCAGAATGCAGGAGGAGCAGTACAATATACATTGACATACCCAGGTAAATATAATACTCCTGAACAATTCGAGAATATTGTAGTACAGGCAGATAAAAGTGGTAATGTACTTTATTTAAAAGATATCGCACGCATCGAGTTTGGTGCAGTAGCGTATGATGAGGAGAATAAAATCAATGGACAAGAAGCTGTAACAATGGCTGTGTTCCAGACAAAAGGATCTAATGCAAATGAGATTCAAACTCAAGTGTACAAGGTATTAGAAGAATTAACTCCTCAGTTGCCAAAAGGGCTAAAATACAATGTAACGTTCGCTAATAAGACACAGTTAGATGAATCTATAAATCAGGTAAAAACAACATTAATAGAGGCATTCTTATTAGTATTCCTTATTGTTTATATCTTCTTACAAGATTTTAGATCAACTATTATTCCTGCGATAGCAGTACCAGTATCATTAATCGGTACCTTCTTCTTCTTGAATATGTTAGGGTTCTCGATTAATATGTTGACGTTGTTTGCATTAGTACTAGCTATTGGTATTGTAGTGGATGATGCCATTGTAGTAGTAGAGGCAGTACACAGTACGATGGAACTCGAGGGCTTAGATGCCAAAGAGGCAACTACTAAGGCCATGAGTGAAATCTCAGGAGCGATTATCTCGATTACTTTAGTAATGTCAGCAGTATTCTTACCTGTAGGGTTTATGGAAGGACCAGTGGGAGTATTCTATAAGCAATTTGCATATACACTTGCGATAGCGATTATGATTTCTGCTGTAAATGCCTTGACATTGAGTCCTGCCTTATGTGCCTTGTTATTAAAGAATCATCACCATGATTTAGAACATACGGGAGAGGTAAAGAAAGATGGGTTTAAGAGAAGGTTCTTTAGATCGTTTAATGCAGGATTTACAGCATTAACGAATAGATATATAAAAGGAGTACATTTCTTAATCAAAAGAAAAGTATTGAGTTTCTGTATTCTAGTAGGTTCTATAGTAGGAATGGTATTCTTAATGAATACAACTCCTAAAGGGTTTATTCCTAATGAAGATCAGGGATTTGCGATGTTTGCTCTATCATTACCTCCTGGGTCATCTATTGATAGAACAGCACAGGTCTTAAAAGAAGGGGATGAGATCATGAGAAAGAACCCTGCTATTAAGTCTGTAACCACTATTTCAGGATTCAACATTTTAGGTAATGCAGCCAG
Organism: Myroides sp. ZB35; assembly: GCF_001865835.1. NCBI lineage: Bacteria > Pseudomonadati > Bacteroidota > Flavobacteriia > Flavobacteriales > Flavobacteriaceae > Myroides > Myroides sp. ZB35. Next base: position 2,595,395 of record NZ_CP017769.1, read on the forward strand.
TCCAGCTTATGGTATGGGATTCATTTCTTTTAAAGCTTTAGAAGAAAGAGGAGAGGTAACTGACATCAATGAGTTGATTGCACAGTTAAATCAAGAATTATCATCATTAAAAGAAGGTGATTTCTATGTGTTTGCTAACCCAACAGTTCCAGGATTTGGAGATTTTGATGGATTAGAGATGGTAGTTCAGGATAGACGTGGTGGAGATATTACAGAGTTTGCAAATGTTGTAAATCAGTTTAATCAAGATCTAAGTGAGACTGATGAAGTGCTAAGTGCCTTCACAATGTTTAAAGCAAACTTCCCAATGTATAAAATCGTAGTAGATCCTGTGAAGGCAAAGATGCACGGAGTGGAAGTAAGTGATATGATGAGTGCAGTACAGTTATTCTACGGATCAGCACAAGTAAATGACTTTAACCGTTTTGGTAAACAGTTTAAGGTGTTTGTACAGGGAGATGCTCAATTTAGAGCAGATGAAGAATCTTTTAAAACTATCTATGTGACAGCTGGTTCGGGAGAGATGATTCCGATTAGTTCTTTAGCGCACTTAGAGAAAGTGTATGGACCACAAGCTATCAGTCGTCATAACTTATTTAATTCTATCGCTGTAAATGGTATTATCAACCCTGGTACAAGTACAGGGGATGCGATGGCGGCAGTAGAGAAAGTAGCGGCAGAGAAATTACCTTCAGGATATAGTATTGAATGGTTAGGACTGAGTAAAGAAGAGAAGAAATCTGGAGGACAGATGGTGTTTATCTTTGGATTATCTATCTTGTTTATCTACTTTATTCTTTCAGCTCAGTATGAGAGTTACATCTTACCATTAGTAGTATTGTTATCACTACCAGTTGGTATTATGGGAGTATTCTTAGCCATAGGATCTGTAGGTATTGCTAATAATATTTATGTGCAAGTAGGGCTCATCATGCTGGTCGGACTGCTCGCGAAGAATGCAATTTTGATTGTAGAGTTTGCTGTTCAGAAAAGACAAGGGGGGATGAGTATTGTAGACTCAGCATTAGAAGCTTCGCGTTTACGTCTTCGTCCTATCTTGATGACATCATTTGCTTTCGTAGCAGGTCTAATTCCTTTGATGTTCGTTCAAGGTTCGTCAGCACAAGGTAACCACTCTATTAGTATTGGTACAGCAGGAGGGATGGTATTAGGAGTTATTCTAGGAGTATTCGTTATTCCTTTCCTTTATGTTGCATTCCAGTACTTACAAGAGAAAATTAGTGGTAAGCAACCAGACGTTTCTGAAGTTGTAGAAAACTAAGAGATTAATGGTAGTTCAAAACAAGAAAACAATGAGAAAAATAGTATATATAGCGATTGGTTCGACATTATTAACTGCTTGTAAAGTAGGTAAGAATTATGAAAGACCAACTGTAGACACACCAGAGCAGTTTTATCAAGAGACTGCTTCTGATACTACAGCTAATAATCTAGCGAAGTTGAGTTATTCGGAATTCTTTAAGAACACTGAATTAACGAGTTTGATTGAATCTGCATTAGAGCGCAATGCTGATTTACAAGTTGCTGTTAAAAATATCGAACAAACAAGGTTGTTATTCACTCAGTCAAAAATGGCGCTATTACCACAGTTGACAATGAATGTAGCCGGTAGTAGAACAGAGTCTTCTAAGAATAGCCAATTGGCGGCTAGTGGGGCAGGACGTGTTAATGATGATTTTACAGCAAGCCTTGATTTATCATGGGAGTTAGATATATGGGGGAAGCTTAGAAGGGAGAAGGAAGCTGTATTAGCGACTATGATGCAGACGGAAGAGGTAAAGAGAGCTATCCAAAATAGATTAGTAGCAGAGGTAGCTACTAGTTATATCAACTTACTAATGTTAGACGAACAGCTCGAAATAGCGATAGAAGGTATTGCACTTCGTGAGAGTACATACTTATTAACTAAAAAGATGTTCGAGGTAGGTAACGAGACTATTGTAGCGATGCAACAAGCAGAGGCACAGTGGTTAGAATCAAAAGAATTATTACCTCAGATAGAGCAAGAAATTGCCTTACAAGAAAGTGGATTGAATTTGCTTTTAAATAATTATCCGCAGGCTATATCTCGCTCTGTTACGATTAGTGATTTAAATTTTTCAACAGATTTAAATACAGGAGTACCTGCGGATTTTTTAAGTACTCGTCCAGATGTACAAGTAGCAGAATATGCTTTAAAAGCAGCTAATGCAAAAGTAGGAGCAGCTCAAGGGCAGATGTATCCTAATTTGATTATATCTGCTCAAGGAGGATTAAATGCATTTGAAAGTTCACAGTGGTTTAAGACACCAGCCTCTTTATTTGGTATGTTTGGTGGTGGTTTAATACAGCCTATATTTAATCAGAAGAAGTTAAGAACAGCTTATGAAATCGCTGTTGTAGAACGAGAAAAAGCAGGTATAGAATTTAAAAATAAAGTTATAGTTGGTTTTACGGATGTACATAATGCATTGGTAAAAATCGATAAACTATCTCAAAAAGAAGAGATGATGCAAAAGCGAGTGAATATTCTAAACACTTCTTTAGCTAATATCAAATTTATGTTTGAGATGGATAAGGCATCTTACTTAGAGGTTATTAATGCACAGAGTTTAGCATTGCAGAGTAGTTTGAGTTTTGCAGAGTTAAAAAGAGATCATTTAGCGTCGCTAGTTGATTTATATAGAGCTTTGGGAGGACATTAGTATACTCTAGTAGATTTTTGATTGAGGATGAAACCAATATTGTTTACAATATTGGTTTTTTTTATTGTAATTTAGATGTTTGGATTGTTTTTTTTCAGTCCTTTGCATCAGTTAGTTATCTTTGTAAGGATAAGAGTGGGTTATGAATAAAAAAAATGTAAAACTTCAGCAGATTATAATGACACTTCTAAGTATTGTATTCTTAGTAGGGGTAGGTTATTATGGAAATAAAGATAAAGGTGGAGAAAAGGAGGTGACTGAGTCTACAACGATTGCGGCTACTGAGGAAGTAATTCAACCTGAAAAAGAAGTAGTCTTAGAAGAGGAAGAGGAGAAAACTGAAGTAGTGAAAGAGAATGTGGCTCCTACGGTGTTAGTGTTGAATAGTAAATACCATACCTATACAAAGGAGTATACAGCTAAGGTGAAAATGAAATTTAACACACCTGTCAAGGAGTCTATAGAAGGGAAGGTAGTGTCACTTTTTATAAAAGAAGGACAGGCAGTCTCAGAAGGACAGGTAATCTATGAAGTAGAGGTGGGGAGTCTACAGGTCTCTAAGAAAGAGAAAGATAAAGAACAGAGTGAATACAAAGGGCTCAAGAAAGATTTAGAACGTGCAGAGAATAGATTACAAAAATTAGCTAGAAGAGACAGTGTCGCTTTTGTTAAACAACGTGAAGTTGTGGAAGAGTTGCGTAAGAATGTAGTTGAGCTAAGTGATAAAATAAATGCATCAGATACCAAGTATAGTAGATATGCTGTTAAGTCTGAATATAGTGGTGTAGTAAAGAATATCACTGTAAAAGTAGGCGATATATTGACAGCGAATGATAAGCATAGTTTATATACTATAGTGGGCTATGATGTGTTTTTTGAAATACCTACTAGTGATATGGTACAATGGAAACAAGGTATGACAGGACAGAATACCCTTGTAAGCTCATTTGAAACTAAGGAAGGGCAACGCATTCCTATCAAAGTAAATCTTAAGAATGATACAAATATTTTCTTTTTAGATAAATCACCTCAAGTGATAGAAGGTTTAAAACTAAATGGAGAAGGGATTGCAGAGAATAGAGTGGTGATTTCGTTAGTGTATAAAGATGTTATAGAGATACCTTATTCTGCTATAAGTTTAACTAGTGAAGGTAAACAGTTCATAACGATTAAGGGTGAGAATGGTGTGGAAAGTAAGAAGGAAATAGTTCCTATCAGAAAATATACTTCGTATGCTTTAGTTAATGATCCTGCCCTAGAAGGTGTGTCTATTGAGAATAAAAGTAATTAATTAGATAAGTTTTTTTATGTATAAACAAGCCCTTATAGATATCCTATAAGGGCTTGTTGTTTTCAGTAAATTAACGTTGGAATAGATAATTAATAAATCGTTAATGTTGGTTTGATTGGTAATTTTAGTAATTGTGTGTGGATTTGTTGAATTAAAGTGTGTTTATTTAGATATATGGTTTTTTATTGATTCTATTTTCGTTTATTTTATATCTATTTTAAAATATAGTAATTTGTTTATTAATAATATTAACTAAACATTGACTTGATAGGTTGATACTAAGTTTGCTAGCAAAACTATTCAATGTTATTATTATGAAATTAAAGTACTTATTTTTCTTATTTGCAATTTGTTTTGCAATACCAATACAAGGACAAAATAATAGTGTTAAAAAAGGAATTGTGTCAGGAAGAGTAATAGACTCTGGTGATAAGAGTTCATTACCAGGTGCAGCTGTTTTATTAGATAATGGCAAGCAATATACGGTAAGTAACAATAATGGGTATTATGAATTTTTAAATATTCCAGAAGGGAAATATGTCTTATCAGTAAGTTATATTGGCTATACTTCAGTAGAACAAGAAGTAGAAGTGAGTTCAGGACATAATAAAGTTATTAATTTAAGTCTTTCAACAGATGTAGAAACCTTAGAAGGTATTGTAGTAATAGGAGAACGTTTAAAAGGACAAGCTAAAGCATTAAATCAACAGATGAATAATGCTAATGTTACTAATGTTATTTCAGCAGACCAAGTAGGGCGTTTCCCTGATTCTAATATTGGTGATGCTCTAAAACGTGTACCAGGAATCACAATGCAAAATGATCAAGGAGAAGCCCGTAATATAGTTATCCGTGGTTTAGCTCCTAGTTTAAATTCTGTTACATTAAATGGAGATCGTATTCCTTCAGCAGAAGGAGATAATAGAAATGTTCAGATGGATTTAATTCCTGCGGATATGATATCTTCTATAGAAGTAAACAAAACCTTAACACCTGATATGGATGCTGATGCCATAGGAGGATCTGTTGATTTGATTACTCGTGCTTCACCTTATGGTGAGCGTATTTCGGCAACTCTAGCAGGCGGACTTAACCCTATAAGAGACAAAGGAAATTATATAGGAAGTTTTGTGTATGGTAATCGTTTTTTAGATTCTAAATTCGGAATGATCTTAAGTGGTTCTTATAATAGTAATAATTTTGGATCAGATAATGTAGAGGGAGTATGGAGTGAGGATAAGTATGACAATATTTATATGAGCGAATATGACATTCGTAAGTACGATGTACAACGTGTTCGTCGTAGTTTCTCAGGAGCTTTTGATTATAAGATTAATGATAATCATACTATCTATGCTAGTGCAATGTATAACTGGAGAGATGACAGAGAGAATCGTTATCGTGTGCGTTACAGAGGTATTAAGCCAGAGTATGATCAAGACAACAATATCACTGGGTTTACAGGCGATATAAGAAGAGAAACAAAGGGAGGACTTGATAATAATAGAAATAAAAACACTCGTTTAGAAGATCAAAGAATCCAGAATTATGCATTAAGTGGAACGCATTTATGGTCTAGTAATTTAGATATGGATTGGTCTGTTAATTATTCACGTGCATCAGAAGATCGTCCAGGAGAACGTTATATAGATTTTCAAAATAAGAAAGTCGCGATGCAAGAAGATTTAACTAATGGAAAATATCCACTAGTAACTGCATTAGGAGATCAACCAGATAACTTTTCATTGAGAAAGTTATCAGAAAATGATAATTTCACAAAGGATAGCGAGTTTGGTGCTAAATTAAATTTTAGAGTTCCTTTTTCTGTTGTTGAAGATCAAAAAGGACGTTTAAGATTCGGAGGTCGTCTTCGACTAAAAGATAAAAAGAGAGAGAATATGTTCTATGAGTTCTCTCCAATAGGAACGAATACCATTGGCAATTTAGCTACTGTACCTGGTAGTTATTATGATGGATCTGGTTTTCAACCAGGTAATAAATATGTTCCAGGACATTTTGCTTCAAATCAATATTTAGGAGGATTAGATTTCCACAATTCTAATTTATTTAAGAAGGAGGCAGTGCCAGGAGAATATTTAGCTTTAAACTATAAAGCTAAAGAAAATATATATGCAGGATATATTCGTTGGGATCAAGACTTCAATGAGAAATTATCTATGATATTGGGAGCTCGAATTGAACATACAAGTATAGATTATACAGGTAATCATATTGTAGATGAAAGCGACTTAATAGGAGAGGTTAGTAATACAAATAATTATACTAATGTATTGCCTAGTGTTACTTTTAAATATCAGACAGATTCAGATTGGATTTATAGAGCAGCCTTTACGACTGCTTTAGCTAGACCTGACTATTATGCCTTAGCTCCATATATTAATGTGGTATCTCAAGATAATATGGTATCTGCAGGTAACCCAGACTTAAAGGCAACTTATGCTTATAACTTTGATTTAATGGCAGAAAAATATTTTCAATCTGTAGGAATGTTTTCTGCTGGTGTTTTTTATAAGAACTTAAAAGATTTTATCTATAACTATAGATCTGATTCTTTTACACATGAGAACTTTAACGAGTTGTTTCCCGGACAAGTTAATCCTATTCAATCAGAGGACAAATGGAAGTTTATGCAACAAAGAAATGGAGACCAAGTAAACTTGTTTGGAGTAGAGGTGGCTTTTCAAAGACAATTTGATTTTATACCTGGTAAATTTTGGAAAGGTCTAGGAGTCTATGTGAATTATACTTATACATATACAGAAGCTAAGGGAATAGCTAATGAAGATGGAGAGATAAGAAAAAACATGGAGTTACCTGGTGCAGCGCCGCATATGTTTAATGGTTCGTTGTCTTGGGAGAATGATCGTTTCTCAGCCCGTGTATCATTAAATTACTCTTCAGATTATTTAGATGCATTAGGAGGAAATAGTTTTGAAGATAGTTATTATGATAAACAATTATTCTTGGATGCAAATGCTTCGTATAAAATAACTTCATATTTACGTGTGTTTGCTGAAGCAAATAACTTGACTAATCAACCCCTAAGATATTATCAAGGAGTGAGTCATAGAGTAAAACAAATGGAGTATTACCAACCTAAATTTACTTTAGGACTTAAGTTTGATTTCTAATAAATAAATATCTATAGAAATTAGGGCGAAGAATATTCGCCCTAGTTTTATTATACAATCTATCATGAAAAAAATAATATATAGTTTATTATTAGCAGTTTGTACTGCTACAATACAAGCACAGACTCCTTTTGAATATGAAAAAAGTACGGGGTATACAGGAAGTAATATTCCAAGTTTAACTCTCAAAGAGAATAGTTTTAACTTTATTGTCATGGGAGATTTTGGACGTGTAGGGGATTATTACCAGAAAGATGTGGCTAGAGAAATGGGAAATGCAATGGTAGTATTAGATGGTGAATTTGTAGTATCAGTAGGTGATAATTTTTACCCAAATGGAGTTGCTAGCACAAGCGATTATCATTGGATATCTTCGTTTGAGAGTATATATACTAATCCATCTTTATATGCTGATTGGTATGTAGCTTTGGGAAATCATGATTATTTAGGTAATGTTCAAGCACAAATAGATTATACTAATATTAGTAGACGTTGGAATATGCCAGACCGTTATTATAGTAAAGAGTTTAAATTAGATAATGGTGAGAAGGTATTGTTAGTAGTAATGGATACAAATCCATTTATAGAAAGTTATCACAAGAGAAGTAAATACGGTGATTTACGACAACAAGACACCGAACAACAAATGAAATGGCTTGAAGAAACTTTAGGTAAAGAAGATGATACTATAAAATGGAAGATTGTAGTAGGACATCATCCAATGTACAGTGGAGGAAAGCGTAAAGAAAATAAAGATACACAAGGTTTTGCTTTAAAGTTTGCGGATTTTTTTGATAGACATAAAGTAGATGCTTATATATGTGGACATGAACATGACCTGCAAATTATCAAGCCTAAACATCGTTATACCACACAATTTCTTTCTGGTGCAGCGAGTGAAGTTCGAGCTTCTGGAGATATGGAGCATACCATTTTTGCCGCTGCAGAACCAGGTTTTATGACTTTCACTATTTTAGATAATGAATTAATAGTTCAGGTAGTTCAAGCAGGTAAGAAAGAAGCAAAGGTTTTATTTACACATCAAATAAAAAAGTAGAAATAATGAAATATAGATTTTTATACTCTTTAGCGGTCTTAGGATTATTGAGTAGTTGTAAAGATAAGTTAGCTCCTATAGCCCCAGATGCTATTCAGCCAACAATTGTTACAGAGCAAACAGTTTTTGATACAGATGATCCTGCTATTTGGATTAATCCAATAGATCAATCTAAAAGCTTAATTATAGGAACAGATAAAGAAGATGAAGGGGGAGTATATGCATATGACTTACAAGGTAAAATCGTACATAAGTTTATTGATATGGCACGTCCAAATAATGTTGATATTGCTTATGGTTTTTTGTATAAAGATATGGTGATTGATATTGCTGTTGTTACAGAGAGAAATGCAAATGCAATAAGAGTTTTTAAATTACCAGAGTTAACGCCAATTGATCAAGGTGGTTTAAAAGTTTTTGAAGGAGAAGAAGAGGATGGGTATAGTGAACCAATGGGAATCGCTTTATATGAGAAGAAAGAGGATGATAATAAGCAAATCTATGCTATTGTAGGACGTAAAAGTGGCCCTTCTAATGAGTATTTATGGCAATATGCTCTGCAAGCGAATAAGGAAGGTCAGATAAATTTGGTGTTAAAAAGAAAGTTTGGTGTTTATAGTGGAAAAAAAGAAATAGAAGCTATTGCAGTAGACCAGGAGCTAGGTTACGTCTATTACTCTGATGAAACAGCAGGATTGCGCAAATACTATGCTGATCCAGAAAAAGGAAATGAAGAGTTGGCTTTCTTTGTTAAAGGTGATGCTAAGAGAGATCATGAAGGAATAGCTATTTATAAAAAAGATGCTAATTCGGGGTATATTATTGTTTCAGATCAACAAGATAATTCAATTTTAATTTATCCTAGGGAAGGTGAACAGGGAAACCCTCATGAACACAGATTAATTGCTAAGATACCTGTTTCTGCAATTGAATGTGATGGCTTAGAGGTAACTTCTTTAGGGGTGAGTAATATTTTTAATCAAGGTATGCTGGTAATGATGAGTAACGGTAAAGTATTTCATTATTATGATTGGAAAGATATTCAAGAGAGAATAAATAAAGTAAGTAAAAAAGAAACTAATTAAGTATAAAATTGAAAAACTCGTTTTAGTAAGGGATTTTCAATGCTGCTTTGAATACAACAAAAACGTCAGCTTATTTATGTTAGGCTGACGTTTTTTTATTCAGTTAAATTTATTCATAATAACAGTAGAAAGGTGCGCAATAAATAAAGTTTATTTCGTGTACCTAATTAGTGTAGTATGGGATAAGATATTTTATTTTTTAAGTAAAAGAAGGGAGCAATAAAGCATAAAAAAGCCCGATAAGTATCCGCCCGAGCAAGTGCATGTTTCATAATATAATGTAAGGAAGTAAGTTTGCTTTAAATAATAAAGAGATGAGCAAACAAGAAATTATGTACTCTCATGTAGAGGATTGGCAAGCAAGTGGATTAACACAATCAAAGTATTGTGAAAGTGTTGGAATTAAGCTGGCGACATTTAGTTATTGGGTAGTAAAGTTTAAGAGTGAAACAGAGCAAGAAGGCTCAAGTAACTTTATAGCAATAGGTGAAACATCTAAAACCGACAGTAAAGAATACGAAATCGTGTATCCTAATGGAGTGAAGTTACGTTTAGAAACGAAAGACTTGGGTGAACTCTATTCATTAGTAAACCTTGTGTAATGTTTAGTCTGAGTAGTAGCCATCAATTCTACTTGTATAAATCAGCTTGTGATATGCGCAAGAGTTTCGATAGTCTATGTGGTCTTGTTCAAAACGAGCTTAATCAAGTCGCTCATAATGGAAGTGTCTACGTCTTTATCAATCGTCGATGTAATCAGATGAAACTCTTACACTGGGAAACAGGTGGTTTTGTGTTATATCACAAGCGATTAGAACAAGGTACTTTTGCTTTTCCTATTCATAATCGGACTCAAATCAGTTGGAGTGATTTGGTACTTATGATTGAAGGAATACAAGTGATAAAAAGTAGTCAAAAAAGGCGGTTTTCCATGAGATAAAACAGCCTTAATCCTTGTATAAATAAGGCTTTTGACGTATATTTACTTCATGGAAATAGACTTAGAAAACTTATCGAAACAAGAACTTTTGGCACTTTTAACCAAAGCCCAAAAGACTATTTCCAAACAAGAAAAAGTAAATACTAAGTTAGAGAAGAAAACTACTAGCTTAGAAGAAAAGACCTCTAAACTAGAAGAAAAAAATACAGAACTGGAATATCGTGTAAAGCTACTTGAGCGCATGAAGTTCGGTCAAAGCCGAGAACGTTTTGAGGATCCCAATCAAACTCAATTACCTTTAGATGTTGAACAAGCAGTCTTAGAGGAACAAGAAGAAGTAATCAAACAAGAGATTACCTACTCTCGTGAGAAAAAGAAACATCCAGGACGAGCTAAACTACCAGATCATTTACCCGTAGAAGAAATAGAAATACATCCTGAGGGAGATTTATCTGATATGATTTGCATTGGTAAAGAAACTACAGATGTGTTAGATTATGTTCCAGGTTACTTTAAAATCAAGCGTTACATCCGATATAAATACGCTACTAAAGGTAAAGACAACACTCAAATTAGTATTGGTGAGCTTCCTGAGCGAATTATAGATAAAGGAATCCCTTCAGAGGGATTATTATCCACAATACTTGTAGATAAATATGTTGACCACCTTCCTCTTTATAGACAAAAGCAACGCTTTTCCAGAGAAAACATCGATATAGCTTCTTCTACAATAGATGGTTGGGCGGCTCAAAGCATGGATGCTTTAAAGCCACTATACCAAAAGCTGGTGATGGACATCAAAAACGAAGGTTATCTCCAAGTTGATGAAACCACCATCAAAGTCTTAGATGAGAAAAAGAAAGACAAAACTCATCTTGGCTACTATTGGGTGTATCACGCACCTATATCCAAGCTTGTAATGTTTAATTACAGTCCTACTCGTAGCGGTAGTGCTGCACTGCCTATATTAAAAAACTTCAAAGGATATCTGCAAACTGATGGATTTAGCGGCTACCAAGCCTATGGAAATAAGTCAGATGTTACACATCTTGCTTGTTGGGCACATGCTCGACGTGAATTTGAAAAAGCTTTAGATAACGATAGAAAAAGGGCCCAGCATGTACTAGTAGAAATACAGAAGTTATATGCTATAGAGAGAAAAGCTAAAGAACAAGACTTAGCTCCTGACCAAATCAAAGAACTTCGTCTAGATGAAAGTTTACCAATCATCAACAAGCTTGGTAAATATATGATTGCTCAGATGAATCTTACCTTACCTCAAAGTAGAATAGGTAAAGCTTTTGTGTACTCTCAAAAAAGATGGAGTAATCTAAGTGATTACTTACACAATGGAAACTTGCAGATAGACAATAATCTTGTTGAAAATGTAATCAGACCTGTAGCAATTGGTCGTAAAAACTATCTCTTTGCCGGTTCTCATGATGCAGCACAAAGAGCAGCTATGGCCTATACGTTTTTTGCTAACTGCAAAAAGCATGACATTAATCCATATAAATGGCTAAAGTATGTTCTTGAAAATATTCAATCCATCAACCACAAGAATATCGCTGACTTATATCCTCATAATTACAAGAAAATTATCCTGGATAATGTAGAAGAATAATTAGATCTCACAAGATGTACTTGCTCGGGTGCATACCCCGATAACGAGTGTTATCGGGCTTTTCAGCGGAGAAAGAGGGTTAGCCTCTTTTACTTCGTATGCTTTATAAATAGGGATGTTCGCTTTTTTGAATTGTCGTGAGCACCTTATTACGAAAGTTTTAAACTATGATTGGAATTGCTTCATTCGAAAAACTAAGATAATTATTATATAATTCCAATATGTAATTTTAAGAATAATAATTTTCAATACGTCTACAAAATATATTGTATCTACATTTAAATACAATTTAGAATTTAGTTACTTTTTGGTATCGAATTTCCAAGAATCATAGTTAAAAATATAAAACTAACTATTACTTGTAAAGTAACTAAATTATGACCTAATTCATTTTTAGGGACTATCAAATCATAATCTACTGTTAAAGAATTAGCAAAACTAAACCATAAGGAATTACTTATACCCAAATCTCCTTTTTCTCCCCATTGGAATGACTCAGTATAACAGTACTTATATAAATAAGCAAAACAAAAATTAGAGAAAATTATCGAACTTATTAAATTAATAAATCGACCTCTTGTACGCTCTATACTTTTGAATTCAATTACATTTTCACTCTTCCAAATATGATAATAAAAATAAGTGTATAAGTTAAAAAATAAAAGATACCAGATAATTTTAGTAGTAAAACAACTTTCATATTCTTTTAAAATTAAAACTATAAGTAAAATCCATTTTAAAAAAATAAAAATATCTATTGCAATACGACTAACATATCGTTTTTTTTCTTCATCACAAGTACTTTTTTTCCTCCTACAATAAATAAAGACTACAAAAAGTTTAAAAAACTCTACAAAATTAAAAAGATTCAAAACTTTTGTTAAAGCATCAGCTAATAAATTAAACAAACCATCTTTACTGTTGTTACAAATATATTTCTTCATCTCTATCTTTTTCAAATTGAATTTCTTTCTTTGTTAAGTTAAGTTTATTAATAGCCCAATTTCTGAGATTATCACTTTTATGCCTTGATAAAGTACTAAATATTTCCATTTTCCCTTCTAATAATGGAATAACAGAACCAGACCAAACAAAACTTCCCATATTTGAACTAAAACCACTAATTACTTTTTCGCTTTCTCCATATAGAGATAATAATCTTTCGGCAATAGGATTGAGTTTGTTATATATATCATTTTGTCCATCATAAATAGGAATTAGCTCTGCTAGTCTTGCAGGTGCAATTTCTTTATTTTCTTCCGCCCATTCAAAAATTTTATCAATGTTATTATTTTCAAAAAGAAGTCCTATACTACTACTTCTTAAACCTCCAATTTTAGCTCCTAAGATATTTTTAAATGCGTAAAATTTCGCATAATTTTCATTTATACCTATTAAACTATTACTTAATTCTGGCCAAATATCATCAAAATATTCTGAGAGTAGTATGCTATAGATTTGTTGAGCTGTATGTTTTACACTAAATACATTTTCTAATGTGACAGATTTAATTATAATATTATTATACTTTTGAGCAATCTTAGACGAATTTTCACTATTTAGAACCTCAATCATAAACATACTAATCTTATAATCAGATAGATTAAAATATTCACCATATTCCATGATGAATTCCTTGGTGTAATTTTTAATTTGTATTGTATAATTAACATTATTTCTTAAAATAGAAAAAAGAATTTCACTAATAAAAGACACAAAAAAAACATTTATTCTTAATAATTCTTTAAAAAAAATAATTAATTGCTCAGGTTTACAATTTATAAAAGCATTAGAATAAGGAAATCTACATAATGTTATTATATGTTCAGGTTTAGTATTTATTAAATTAATCAATTTTTCAAAATACTTAAAACCTTCTTTATCACATGTTATTAAATAAATATATAAATCTTCTAAATTTTGATATTTAATAGTGTTATTATATAAATATTCTTTATCTGTTGACGTTAAATTACATGCAAAGCCTTCCATTATAGAATAGTTCCTTTCCTCTCTATTCAAACTATTTAAAACAACTAAAGATTTATTTATAAAGAGTTTTATTTTTGGATTATCATTTTTTATAAGATTAGATACTTCTAATCCAAATGAATTCGTGTATAGAGGATCAGAAGAAAGAATGGTAGGTAAGTTATCGTCCCATGAAATATTTTCTTCTATGAATTCTTTTCCAAGATTTTTGTAAAAAAGAGTACTCTCTTCATACGAAGTAAATGAAGAAGAAAATTCTTCATTTACTTTTTTATGTTCAAATAATTTGAGCCCATGAGTAAATTTAAATTTAAAATTATCTTTGCTTAATTTTTCTACAAATTTATTGATCGTATTCAAAGTATAATCATTTAATATATTATAATTATACTTTTTTACATTAACTAAAGCATTTAATCCTTCAATATGATTCCATTTTTGTTTATCAAATTGATTTTCTAATATATCAAAAATGTATTGAGACTGATCATATTTTATAAAAGATATAACAGATTCAATAACAATTTTTAAACGTTTCTCATTTAAATAGTTATTATTCTGTATTGGTTCTTTTATCAAATTGATAATACTCTTCCAATAAGCAATTATTTCTTCATACTTTGGTTCATATTCTATTAAAGTTTCAAGACCTTGTTGTTCTGCTCCAAGAACTCTACTAAAATGAGATGAAGAAAGTGCTGAATCCATACACTTTAGAGCTAATTCTTTATATTCACTGTCATTTTTATTATATCCCCATTCTATTATCTTGAAACGGTCATCTAAATTTGCTTGAGTACCTGATAAGAATATTTTAAATAGGGCTCTTAATTCTCCTACAGAATTATTTGCCCAATGCTCATTTTCTGCTAAGGCAAACATAAAAAGAACTTTTGTACTAAGCTCAAAAGAAGATTCATTAAAACATAGTTTATTAAGAGCCCAAATTATGTTTCTTCTACCTTCATTTATAAGTAATAATTCTTCTTTTTTCATCTTACCAAATATATTCCACAATGCTAATGATGTAGATCTTGGATTCACTTCAACAAATGAGCGGAAGAGGCGTGAACCTACTTCTGTATTTAAAACTTCCGCATTATGAAAAGCCCCATTTTGGGTAGTTAAACGATCAACAATATCTATTGCTTTTTGTTCGGACCCAAAATATCGCATTTGGTTAGCTAAAGATTCTACAAGTGCATTTCGATGTTCATTGGATTCTATAGATGAAATAGAATCTATTATTCTTAGAATTTTTTTACTATCACATGTACTTAACCATTCACTAGATAAATAAAGTGCTAATGGAATAGGTCTCATTTGTATTTTTCTACCTCTTTTTTCAAAAATACCACGTGCCAAATAATGGTTACAAACATCTCTAAACTTGTGTATAATAATACTATCTGATGAATTACTTACAGGAGTAATATCTTCGTTTGTTGCAATAAATTCTAATTGTTCACTTAAATCTTTTTCAAATCCAAAATTTGAAAACAATGAACTCGCTCGTAAAATAGTCCTTGTATCTTCTTTTTTAGCTTCTTCTCCTAATAATTTTAGTAATAATGATTTGTCGTCTAACATACCTAATTCATCTTTACCATTTACCCAATTGTTACAAATCAAAGTTGCCATTAAAGGATTATTATTAGAAAATTTCTTTATACTATCTATCACACGTTCATTCCTTTCAAAAATTTGTTCTTTTATAATCTCATCAACAATAGATTCCATATCATCCTTATTAACTTTTATATAGTCAATTTGATTATTTATACTTTGTACTATTTCTTCAGGGTTTGAATCTACAGTTATAAGGAAAAGCCTATTGTTACTTTTATTAATATATTTTAGAATCCTTTTATGTACTTCTATATCACAATTATCTAGAATTAATATTTTATCTTCATCATTTTTTTGTAGATTAGATACATATGCCACTAAGTCCAAAGTTCTTTCCTCACTAAAATCATAATATAGCACACGATATGATAATAATTTACTTTCAATTGACGTGTCTATACTAAACAATTCCAGCAAAATACGTGTTTTTCCTAATCCTGAAAGACCTAAAATTCTTATTGATTTATTGTAATTAGATATTGCATCTTTGATTTGGACGCTAATATTATTAATGTGTTCATTTATTTTAAACGGTTGACTAAAGTAAGATTCACTTTTCCATAAATTCCATCTTTTGAAAGGAGCGTATTTATTATCTTGTGCATCTATTGTTTCATTTATACATAGCTTTATTTCTTTTACTAATTTTTTTACTACCTCTTCTTTTATTTCTTTAATTCTGTTTTTTGATGAGAGCGAATATTGGATAGGAAAACGTTCATGTCGTGAATCAAAATGTGCTAAATTTATATCCTTATATGGATTTCCATATACTGAATTTTGTATTTTAATAATTCTTTTCAGTCCAATATGTTCTTTAGCAATTGCACATTCTTCGACAACATTATTATTACTTTGTTTATATTTATTTCTATTAAATAGGGTGTTAATAAATCGAATCAATCTATTTGAAGAATTGATTATAGTAAAATCACCTATAAAAATATCACAATTTCTCACTCTATTTGATATCTCTTTAGCAATTTCAGGAGATCCAGGTATATTTTCAGTAGAGAGTTGTAAATCTAGTTTAAGATCAGGAATGAAATTTTCTTGTTCTATGAGATTTATGGCATTCATAATACAATCATTTAAAAAAGTTTTATTATAATTATCGTCATTTTTTGATTGCCATGAATAGAATATAGTGATTTTCATAAAAGAGATATATTAAGGATATTGTAACAAAAATACCATATAATAATAGTCCGTACTAAAAGAAATTGTTGTAACTAGATTTTTTAACACACTTATTATTACAATAGTTAGTCAAAGTAACTTAGATCAGTTACGATATTGTTTTAGAAATTAGAATTATTTTCATTTACCAAGTAGGAAAAAGAATTAATAAATAATTTAGGATCAAACATTTTTTTATTGAACCTATAGCTAAAGGGAGCTAATTTTGTACTTATTTTCTTTTCAACATTTGCTTCATATTCACTTTGATTTCTACCATAACCTTTAGTATCCATTTTCATTTTTTTAATATGTGTATCCAACATATCTTTAAAATTGTAATTTCTCTGTTTAAGATATTGTTCATAGAATATTAATGTGTCAATATTAATAATTACAAGATTTTTAATACTAAAATGCTTATTATCTATTTCTAAATTTTCAATAAACCAATTATTTAAAATATGATTTACTCCTAACATTTCTAGAGTTCTATCTGATAAAAGAAGAATTGGATAAATAGTATAAAATTTATTGTCATTTATCTGTGTATCATAAACAAATTTATTTGATGATATGAATTCAATATGCGAGATTAACTGACCTATACCTATTCTTTTTTTAGTTTTTGGAGTTTTTAAAAATTTACCTTCTAACGTTTGTAGTATTTGTTCTACATCTCCAGATACTTTAACATCCTTGGCTATTAAAACATCTTTATACTCAAAAATGAATAAATCTTTATTGTGTCTAAAATAATAGTCAGGTTGATTTTCGTCAGTATTTACTTCTTCTTGTTTAACAAAATGTTTTTTGTAAAAAATACTATCTAGTAAGTTTTTCATTAAATAATTTTCCGAGAATTCCTTGTTATAAAAGTTAAAAAAACCTCTATCATTCGTATCTAGATTGTTTTTTCTGTTAAAACTATCTTTTAATAAAAATTTAATACTTTTCGTAAACTTATCAAGAACAAAAAAAGTATTAATAATAGTATAAATACCATTTCCCATTCTATATAAAGGATAGTTTCTAAGATGTATAAAATCTTTATCTTCAATAATTTCATCCCCTATTAAACTATCAAGAAAATCAATAGTCCTAGGATCAATAACTTTAAATTTATAGCTATTATGTTGTGTAAACCTTAAAACTTGTATAATTAAAAAATCCACTTGCTTCTTTAAAATATGTATATCTGTTTGCTTAAAATAATTACACAAATCATCTACTAAATAATTGTAGTCTACTTTTTCTGATAAAAAATCAATTAATTTCTCAAATTTGTAAGATGTTGTATATGCTAGTTCTAGCAATTCAAAATCATTGTCGTCATACAGTCCTAAATCTGATGTGGAAAATTTTAGAGATAAAAATATTTCTGCTATTTTATCAATGTTCTCCTCAGTAAATTCTAGATTAAGTTTACCTCTTTTATTAATTATTTCGTTTATACTTAAAAAGGATTTAAACAAATTAATTTCATCTCTATCTATATCTTCTTCTAATTCTTTGTTAGTTATAAGTAAATCTTTATTAGCTAAAATAAATTCAGAAATTTTCAAACTTGCTTCTGGAGAAATGACAACAGGTTTATCTTCTATATTATTCACTCTACAATATTTATTAACTCTTTTGATTACATCATATTTAATTTCGGAATTCGAAAAGAAATTATCATAATTGATTGTCGGGTTTACATTAAAAAAACCAATGAAGTTTTCGAGACAGAATTTAGAAACTAATTTTAAATATTCTAGTATATCTTTTTTTTCTTCGTCTGGATATATATTATCAAACTCCAATCTTAGTAAAATTTTAGCCATTTCTTGTTTTTATTTATTACTTTTCAAACATATTAAAACTTTCTTTAAGATTATTACGGAAATTCGTATACCCTTCAATATTTTGAGTCTATCAACTATCTCAACAAAGAACAAACGACTTCGGAGTGGTTTTCTAGCTCTCTGCAAGAGCAAGTAGTTTTGATAGTACGAATGTAATTTCGAGTGCCTCAAAACATAACTTGCTGTTACCTTTTTCAATATATTTACAATGTGTTTTTTCTAATATAAACGGTGTAGAACCTTATGTACATCTTTTATTGTTATTATAAGGCTAAAGGAATTTCAGAAAACTAAAAAGATAAGATGACCTACTAGATTGGTTATCCAATATTTTGATAGCTTTTACTTTAGTGTTTCCTTTTATAGAAAGGCTAAGCCGCATTATAATCTATTTATTTGAAAGGTTATTTCTTTTCTTAATAAAATCCAATATTTCTGAAGAAGCCTTGTCCTGCAGTTTTTCCTCTCTAACGATTACATTTTCTAGTATTTTTAGAGACTCTTTTAATTTACAATCATATATAGTATTCAGCTTTTCAATATATATTTCTTTAAACTCTGTTGTTAGTTCGGCTACTTCAATTCTTTTTTCTATTAATCTAAATGATCTAATAATTAATAATATCTGCTTCGTTTGATAAAATGAACCAAGAGTATATTTAAAACTAACCATTGAATAGTTAGTATCTAAAGATTGAATAAATCTATGAAATGCTTGTAGTCCATAGTAATTAAAGTCACTTTTTACTGTACCTTTAGTTTCTGTATAACTAAAATAAAATGTAGATATTTCACTATCTAATTGATTCATTAATAACAAGATTAAATCACTTTCATTTTTTACACGTTGGTTAGCATTAGACTCTACTTGCTTATAAAGTGTTACAAATAGTAAAACAGACGAAATTATTCCAATTATTGGGGCTGTTATTCCACCAATTGTACTACCAATATTACTAGTTTCATCACTTGATAGTGTAAAGGATTTTATCATAACTGGTTGTGTAAATAAAAATACTGCCAAGAAAGAAAACAAAATCATACCTAATAATATAAGTATAGAAATATTATTAATTTTTATTTTCATATAAATTACTATTTAAACATTATCTCCATTTTAAAAAATTCATCCAATCATGATTAATTCTCATAATATATTCTTGTTCACCAATATAATCATTTAAAATTCGCTCTGAAAATCCCCATCCACCTTCATTCTTTGCTTTTATTAAAACATCTACTAAAGGATAAAATGAACGTTTATATCCACCAACTTTATAGTATTTATTTTCGAACATAAGTGTTTCCTTGGTGTCACAAATTATTAAAGTTCCTTTACATTGACTAAATCTTCTAGCACATTCTATTCGGCTAGTAAAACTTGCTATTTTACCATCTTTGCCAACACTTTGACAAGACCGAAATAGGATTGGTCTTGTAGTTGGTAAATAATTTTTTAAAACAATTTCCCAAACATCAAAAAAGGCTTTTCGTTTTTCACTACCATCTGTTAGAATCCAATTAGAAATAAAAATTCTAGTTTCATCTCTAATTTTTGCATTCCCCTCTAAAATTTGGATAAGATTAAGTGCTATTTCATTTTTTTTGAGATTGTGTCAATCTGTATGAAAATTTGTCTGTCATTATCAAAATAGAATTAATAAAATTACTTGTATAAAAAGGCTTTAATTTTTGAATTAAAGCCTTTTTATACTATTTAAACGTATCCGCCCGAGCAAGTGCATGTTTCATAATATAATGTAAGGAAGTAAGTTTGCTTTAAATAATAAAGAGATGAGCAAACAAGAAATTATGTACTCTCATGTAGAGGATTGGCAAGCAAGTGGATTAACACAATCAAAGTATTGTGAAAGTGTTGGAATTAAGCTGGCGACATTTAGTTATTGGGTAGTAAAGTTTAAGAGTGAAACAGAGCAAGAAGGCTCAAGTAACTTTATAGCAATAGGTGAAACATCTAAAACCGACAGTAAAGAATACGAAATCGTGTATCCTAATGGAGTGAAGTTACGTTTAGAAACGAAAGACTTGGGTGAACTCTATTCATTAGTAAACCTTGTGTAATGTTTAGTCTGAGTAGTAGCCATCAATTCTACTTGTATAAATCAGCTTGTGATATGCGCAAGAGTTTCGATAGTCTATGTGGTCTTGTTCAAAACGAGCTTAATCAAGTCGCTCATAATGGAAGTGTCTACGTCTTTATCAATCGTCGATGTAATCAGATGAAACTCTTACACTGGGAAACAGGTGGTTTTGTGTTATATCACAAGCGATTAGAACAAGGTACTTTTGCTTTTCCTATTCATAATCGGACTCAAATCAGTTGGAGTGATTTGGTACTTATGATTGAAGGAATACAAGTGATAAAAAGTAGTCAAAAAAGGCGGTTTTCCATGAGATAAAACAGCCTTAATCCTTGTATAAATAAGGCTTTTGACGTATATTTACTTCATGGAAATAGACTTAGAAAACTTATCGAAACAAGAACTTTTGGCACTTTTAACCAAAGCCCAAAAGACTATTTCCAAACAAGAAAAAGTAAATACTAAGTTAGAGAAGAAAACTACTAGCTTAGAAGAAAAGACCTCTAAACTAGAAGAAAAAAATACAGAACTGGAATATCGTGTAAAGCTACTTGAGCGCATGAAGTTCGGTCAAAGCCGAGAACGTTTTGAGGATCCCAATCAAACTCAATTACCTTTAGATGTTGAACAAGCAGTCTTAGAGGAACAAGAAGAAGTAATCAAACAAGAGATTACCTACTCTCGTGAGAAAAAGAAACATCCAGGACGAGCTAAACTACCAGATCATTTACCCGTAGAAGAAATAGAAATACATCCTGAGGGAGATTTATCTGATATGATTTGCATTGGTAAAGAAACTACAGATGTGTTAGATTATGTTCCAGGTTACTTTAAAATCAAGCGTTACATCCGATATAAATACGCTACTAAAGGTAAAGACAACACTCAAATTAGTATTGGTGAGCTTCCTGAGCGAATTATAGATAAAGGAATCCCTTCAGAGGGATTATTATCCACAATACTTGTAGATAAATATGTTGACCACCTTCCTCTTTATAGACAAAAGCAACGCTTTTCCAGAGAAAACATCGATATAGCTTCTTCTACAATAGATGGTTGGGCGGCTCAAAGCATGGATGCTTTAAAGCCACTATACCAAAAGCTGGTGATGGACATCAAAAACGAAGGTTATCTCCAAGTTGATGAAACCACCATCAAAGTCTTAGATGAGAAAAAGAAAGACAAAACTCATCTTGGCTACTATTGGGTGTATCACGCACCTATATCCAAGCTTGTAATGTTTAATTACAGTCCTACTCGTAGCGGTAGTGCTGCACTGCCTATATTAAAAAACTTCAAAGGATATCTGCAAACTGATGGATTTAGCGGCTACCAAGCCTATGGAAATAAGTCAGATGTTACACATCTTGCTTGTTGGGCACATGCTCGACGTGAATTTGAAAAAGCTTTAGATAACGATAGAAAAAGGGCCCAGCATGTACTAGTAGAAATACAGAAGTTATATGCTATAGAGAGAAAAGCTAAAGAACAAGACTTAGCTCCTGACCAAATCAAAGAACTTCGTCTAGATGAAAGTTTACCAATCATCAACAAGCTTGGTAAATATATGATTGCTCAGATGAATCTTACCTTACCTCAAAGTAGAATAGGTAAAGCTTTTGTGTACTCTCAAAAAAGATGGAGTAATCTAAGTGATTACTTACACAATGGAAACTTGCAGATAGACAATAATCTTGTTGAAAATGTAATCAGACCTGTAGCAATTGGTCGTAAAAACTATCTCTTTGCCGGTTCTCATGATGCAGCACAAAGAGCAGCTATGGCCTATACGTTTTTTGCTAACTGCAAAAAGCATGACATTAATCCATATAAATGGCTAAAGTATGTTCTTGAAAATATTCAATCCATCAACCACAAGAATATCGCTGACTTATATCCTCATAATTACAAGAAAATTATCCTGGATAATGTAGAAGAATAATTAGATCTCACAAGATGTACTTGCTCGGGTGCATACATTTAAACAAAAATATTTAAACTTTTTTAATCCTATTACGGAAATCCGTAAACCCCTCAATATTTTTAGTCTATCTACTATTTAAACATAAAAATCACCTTCTGAGAGTAGTTTAGAATTCTTCGCAGGTGTAGGACTCTCCATTATATTTTGTTCATACTACAGTTTGAATAGAGTAAATTCTTCATTGGATTTATTTATTTTATACACATTTAGTTAATATTTAAACCTCTGTTTTTTCTCAATTTCTTCTTTTTAGAAAATTGTATATTCTCATTGTACTCATTATTTTCAGTAGTTAACAAACTTGTAAGTAATCCAGTACCTTTGGAATCAAATATTTCAATAATGTTGTCTAAATCTAATGAAAAATCCAATGAAATATTTTCTATAAGCTTAAAGTATTCTTCTTCAGTAGGTTTGTTTAGTTTATCTTCAATCTGCTCCAAGATGTTCAATACCTTTTTTTCTTCAACACTTCCTTTATCCATAGTTACAGAATACACAAGCTTCTCTTTAAGTCCTCTTTGATAATCAAACATCTGATCAAAAAGTTTTTCGCTATTTTCTTTAAAAGCAAGATTTTCAAACTGACCAAATTTAGCAGAATGTGTTATGTTTTTACCCTTTGAATTATTCTTAGGACTTAGCTTTATCTTATTGGTAATATCTTTTCGACTAACTATAATCTGTAAGTGCATTTGTTCACCTTCTTTAATATCACCAATATTCACCTCTCCTTTTTTTACTTTTTTATCCGTATTAGAATAATACCTAAAGTGTTCAAACTTTCCAAACCAAAGTAGATCTTTACTACTTGTAATACTATCTTTTTTAAAGTTAAGTGCATAAGCATCCATAACAGCAGTGGCATATTCTTTTAGTTTCTGTTGTAATAATTCCTTTCCATACTTTTCTTTTAAAAAGAGAATTTCCTTCTCACTTGGACTAATATTTACTAAAAAGAACTTATCATCTGTTTTACTAAGCTTAGCTACGTTGTTATCAAGTTTAACTCTTACTTCTTGATGTGGTACATCGTATCTGTCATTTGTAAACCAAAGCTCTTTCTCTGCGTTATCATTCTTTAGTTTGTTTTCTTTCTCTAAGTATTCAACAAGTCTTGCAGAGCTCCCTTTGTTATTTCCTGTTTCTGAATTAGTAATATTTATAAACATAGCTACATATTATTTAAAGATTGTCTTACATGTTCTATTAGCTGTTCTTTCTTTGCATTAGCTGTTGTCCAACCCATTTCTTCACGTGAATGGATGTAATACTCTAAAAGCTCTCTAAACTGCTCTTTGAGCTCATCTTTTTGCTTTTGATGATTTACTAGTACTCTTATTCCACCTATTATACTTTTTGTGTACTTTAATAGGGCAATACTTACCTCGCTTTCTCTAGCTAAATGAGTATCAATATTACTAAGCTTATCATTACTTTGAGCCATAGCAACCTTTAAAAATCCTACATCAGTATAACTTGGCAATAGAAAATCTTTCTCTTGTTGTTTTATAAAAGAGATTATCCGGCTGATTCCTAAGGATAATTCCTTTTTTAAAACTTCATCTCCAAAGTCTGATGGGTCTTTTTTACTTCTATAGAAGTAATCCACCATCTGAGTAAATAACTCTTTCTTGCTTCGCTTAAATCCTAAAGCGAGTTTTTCAAGCTTTTCATTAACTGGTTTTGAAAAGCGAATACTACTTGTATCTAGCTGTTTCATACTTATCTTTTTTAGTTTATTAATCTTAAAAAAGAGTATACCCTTAAGTATACCCAAATCACATCTTTATAAGGGCTGAAAGCCCAAGAGTATACCTTAAGTATACTCAAACCCTTTGCAACGCCAGTAAAAAGGCAAGTGACTAGGGCTCTGCCCAAGTCCCGCTTGCTTTTTTCAAAACCATAGATTTCCGTAAAAGAAAAGAGTAGTGATATACTACTCTTTTAATATCTCTTTAAGCAAAGTAAATCAATGTGACTGAGAATATTGTAAGACATAATTAGCCAAATAGAGTCATTAAAAATAATGAGGAATAATTAATCCTTTGTAAGAATATATTATCCAATAAAATCCGAACAACTTGCAAGTGAATAACTTAAAAAAATCACATTATGACTAGTATTAAAAATCACATTTCAAGTTTAAGCATTCCTAGTGCCTTAATAGAAAATTTACAGAAAATAACTATTGATGAAAATTATGCTTTTTACTTTATTTTCTACTCCGAATCAAACTTACTTGCATTACCAACAATAACAATTGCAGGGAGAGGTGATGTATTTAAAGAATTAACAAATCAAGATTGGGTAACTCAAAGTATTGACTTATATAATGTTATTATCAATCTTTTTGAGATAGATGCTCTCATTGAGTACCAACTGAATTCTCAAAAAATGTATAGTTATCTAAATTGTCAACTCGATCAATTGGTTTTCCAAGCTGAAGAGGATTATGGTGGATATTTAGGACTGCATTTTATGAAAAAAACTGGAAAAGCCTATCTAAAAAAAACAAGGAAATGGCTTGAAAACAGAAGTAAAAATCATCTTAATAAACTTGATGAGTATATTGTTAGAATAGAAGATAGAGATAGTAACTATGTTACAATAGTCAATGCGCTTAAACAATTATTAAAAGAAGTCCTCATAGATTTTACAACTATATTTTTTCCTCCTTTTTTAATGCAAATACCTTCTGAAGAGGAAGTATTGAATTTTATATTAAAACATTCTAAATCAGTATCTAAGTGCAATTGGTCTCAGATAGATACTGTAAGGGAATATAGGTTGCAGAAATCTAACCCTCCCATACAGCATCTTTTGTATATTTTTAATTTCGACAAACAAGAAGAAAACAATAAATATGAAATCACTCTATTAATTGATATTATGCGAGTATTTATAAGTTTATTTTCAACCACTCTTCTATATCAATATACAGAAGAGTATAAAAAGAGAACTAAACAATTAAAAATTCACAATATAAGAGAAGAGGCTAAAGCTAGTGTAGAATCATGGGAAGAAACGTTAGAGAATCAGGTAAAAGCAACTCTTAAAACTTTTTATACACCTAAGTCTGTATTTCTTCTTTCAAAGAGACACTTTAATATTCCGCTAACTGAATTAAACTATGAAAGAGGAATCCACTTATTTATAGTCGTATTAACTCAAAAAAGAACTTATCAGGACATTAGGCAGTTTTGTAAGGCAATTACTAAGCAAACTAGTGGGCAAGTTAAAGTTACGGCTATACTTCAAAAAGCAAGTGATTGGACAAGAAATATTCCTATGTTCTTTGAGTTTTATAAAAAATATTTTACTAACCAAAACTTATTTTATGGCAATTCAATTTATATAAGCCATGATAAGGACGAAGATATTATAACTGATAATAAAAACAAATTTATTCAAGAATGCTTAGAATCACTTAATCAAGCTTATTTGAATATTAAAGAAAATAATAACGCAATATTCTGTGAAGCACAAGCAATGCTTTATCATTTTGTTATACAACAATCACTTGTATTACTTATTTATAGAAAGCTTGAATTTATTCCGAGTATTATTGATGTAAACTATCTATATGATTTAATTCAATGGTGTTATCCCTCTGTTTATAAAAACATAAATGATTTACCTGTAGTAAAAAAAATTCTATTTAATAAGGACTGTTTTGTAAAATATTACCCTAAACCAAATGATTTTATAGCTGATTGTACATTAGAGGATATTAAGGAATTGAACTCATTTTGTGATATGATATACTCACTTACAAAAGAAGAGGTAAAAGATAGTTCGCTTTTAATTGAGCTCTAATAGCATAAGTGAATGTTTAATTCTTTTAAAGTTATACCTATGAAAAAAACAACTATCTCTTTAGAAGTACATCTATGGTATGTACAAGACCTTAAAGTTCCATATAACCTACTTAAGGCTATTTTTTCCTATACTAATCCATCTGAGTTAAGAACAGACTTTAATGAGTTAATGTGTTATGTAAATAGCTTAACTATATGTATGAGTAGAACCCCTGCAAAATCTTTAGAAGTATATAGTTTTCTTCGTTCGATTATTCGGGTGAGTTATAAAATGTATTGTAAGCCCAAAAAGTATCATGTACAATTACCTCTAACACCTTTAGATAAGACTAGTTTCCATCTTTTTATAGGCAATTTACTATACAATGAATACTTAGACCCTTATCTGACATTTAAAAATGTATTTGAAAAGCAATCTTATAAGAAATTAGAGAGCGATCTATATCAGATTATACAGTATGCAATAGGTAGTTTTTCAGATAATCTACCGCCAAAAAGCGTGAGTACAACTTTTATAAATATAAATAAACTACTTGATGCTTGTTGGTTAATTCATAAACGAGGTTATCTTAGAGATTCTAAGGAGTTATTATCCACAACGAAATGACGTTTGAATCATCGAGATGTGTCTTTGTCCTTACAAATTGAAAATTTTCCAGTATCAAAGACCACTCGTTTTTCTCCCGAAGGTCGCAAAATGGGTAAAGAGAAAAGAGTATTAATTACCAGAATACAAGAAGCAAAAAAGCTAGAATACATAAGATATTGTACTCTAGCTTTTCTGTATAGATACAAAAAAGACTAACCATAGGTTAAGCTTTGTATAGTATATTTTTAGATTTTAGTCTATTTACTTTGAATCAATTTCTCTAAACGAGCCATCATTTCATCTTTCTCCTTAAGCATACGCTTATACAAGGCAATCTTTTCTTCATGAAGCTTTACAATCTCTTCCATTGGATTTATGTTGAAAATTGCTCCCGAATTACCAATATATGCTTCTTCATTAAATGTATTAGAAATAATATTAATCGCTTGCTCTTCATCAAAATTTTCAATTGCTTCAACTGGTATTTTAAGCACCTTTGATATTTGCTGTAGCAGTGAATTATCAATTACTTCTTTCTGTTCAAGTAAAGATATCTTCTTTTGATTCCAATCATCTCCTAAATCAAAAGCAAGAACCTCTTGTTTGATTCCAAGCATTTCTCTAAAACGCTTTACATTTCTTCCTTGATGTATTTTATGTTCCATAATTAGTAGCTGAGTTTAATAAGGGCTCAAAGATAAAGCCAATGATTTAAAAAGATTGAATTGTAAAGTTATTAAAAATAAATAGAATTCTAAATTATCTAAAATAGAGTGCAAATGCAAAGGATATAATATCCTTTTACAGAATTTTTTATTCCTTAGGATTTGAACAAATTTGAACACAATTACAATAAAGCTCTATTAAAGAACATACTCTCAAATTGTCTACAAAGAGAGATGGTCTATCACTTTTTAAACTAAGGAGACTTAAATATATAATTTGAACTAAAAAACAAAAATTATGAAAGATATTTACATGTGCCCACCTGACGACAAATTAGAAATTCCTGAGTTTTTACTCAGTGGAGGTATACTCGAAGCCTTGAGTTCCTACACTTTAGAATCTTTTCGAGAACTATTAAAAGAATTAGAACGCTTTGATGAGTCAGTCACTAGCAAAAAAAAGCGAAAGCAAATTTGTGAACGACAAATCCCTTTTGTACTAGATATTAAAATGATGATTATGGGATGTCATTTTTTTATTCACCAGAAAAAACAGCTCAAATATTGGGATGATTGGATCGATACTCCATGGGTTAAAAATCCATATCGCTGTGTGCTTGAATATCGCTCTAGAGAGGATATGAAAATTAATCATCATCTTGCTCATTTTGAGGATTCTTATACTTTACTTAGCATCAAAGAAGTGCAGAACTTTCAAAAAACATTTAAACGTTTTTTCAAACCAATGGACTTATCACTTTGGATAAAAATGCTAGATCATTGGAAAGAAGCTTTGGAGAGAGATCAGGACATTACCGATGTTATGGGACCTCCTCCTTATAAAGTATATGATGCTATATTGAAATTATTTGAAGCTAGCTACTTAGCAATAAGTTGGGCTGATTACAGTTATTTACCTCCCAATAATCATCTATGGCAACACTATTTAGGCAGTCCATGTGAAGGTTACCAAGCCAGTAATCCTTTTGAGAATATCATTCTTATCTTCAATACAATGGGATATTATGAAATTCAAGAAACTATTAAAGTGATGTATTCTAACTCAAAAAAAGAAGATACTTTCCTTATACAAAACATTACTAATTTTCGATTTACCTTAAAGTGGTTTCTACAAACAGGATGGGTACTACTACAAACTGATTATTATCCAGCCAACTGGCTTAATCCTGATATTCTAAACTACATTAACTGTCCATTTTCCATAGAGGAACTACGTATTTGGAAACCTATATATCTAAGTGCAGCAGAAAGTGAAAACCTAAATCTAACTCTTTCTATACTCTATCACAATATTGATATTAGGGAATTTATATACGAGGTAGAAGATCGACTAATCCAATATATTGTTGATAAACAAGCTATAGAAACAACTGATTCCGATTTGAATACTGAAACTACCTTGCTTAAAATTTTAGATGTTATAACCTTATTAGCTACTAATTTTTGCAAGAGTAAAATAAAAGAGGGATTGAATTGTAAAGAATTATAGAATGTATTTTATCGAAAAAATTAATTCTTACAAGATCTTAAACTAGGCAAGATAAAGCCAAATAGACTCTAAAACTGCCAAAAATCAAGTTACATCTGTTTTGATCTTAGTTTAGATGTTTAACCTTAAAGATAATTATCATGGAAAATCAAATCACAAAAGAAGATTTAAGACTGTTTGCTCAAACAATCATTGGAGAGCTAAAAGAACTATTAGCTAAACAGAGTAAAGAGTGTTCACCCGAATGGGTAAAGGCTAAAGTGGCAAGGCAACTACTAAGTATCTCGCCAGCTTCACTACAAACTCTTCGAATCAGTGGTAAATTGCAGTATCGAAAAATACTAGGCTCGTATTACTACAACAGAAAAGAGATAGAGAACCTATTTAATAAGTAGAAGTTAACTTCTACTTATTAAATAGGTTGAAAATTGACTCCCTTAAATTCCTTACTTGCAGATACAACAGTTGAATTGTTAGAAAGTGTAGAGAATTTAAGGGAGTTTTTATTATCCATTTAACTGATTAATAAAATTAGTTAGTTGGGTTAATTTATCAGGGTTTAGCTTTTTTAAACTCTCTAATAAATCGGTGTAATTATCAGTTTGTTTATTTGCTTTTCCCTGAAGCTTATCTTTTAATATCTGCATTTCAGTTTTGATAGACTCTTCTTCTGTTAGAGCGTATTCCTCTGTTTGTTTAACAGAGTGATGACCTAACATTTCTTTGACTACGTGAATAGGTACGCCATTGCCAAGAGTTACAGTACTACCAAAAGTTCTTCTTGCCTTATGTGTATTTAGTTCGCTTATCTCACACAGTGAGGCAATCTCTTTTAAATACTCATTCATCTTTTGATTAGAGCGAACAGGAAGTACTAAATCTTTATAAGTACAATCAGGATGATCTTTATACTTTTCCATTATCTGTATAGCTTTAGGAAGTAAGGGGATGGTAATATTCGCATCTGTCTTTTGTCTGTTAGTTCTTATCCAAAAATTACCTTCTTCATCTTTTGTAATATCGCTTTTCTTAAGCTTAAACACATCGATATAGGCAAGACCAGTATAACATTGAAAAACAAATACATCTCTTACAGTTGCTAATCGCTCGTTAATAAACTCTTTGTTTTCTAAAATAGATAGCTCTTGTTTGCTTAGTGGTTTCTTATTGAGCTTAGTCTTTTTAGGTTTGTATTGTACAAATGGATTAGAAGAGATTATTCCTTTAGCAACAGCTCTTAGAACAATCTTCTTAAAGTTTGAGATATACTTAATAGCTGTGTTATTAGAACATGCTCTAACGGTCTTTAAATAGTGCTCATAGCCAATTACAAACTCATAGTTGAGTTCTCTAAACTCTATATCTTCTTTACCATATACATAACGGATATATTCAGCTACGTGTGATCTAGCTGTTACGTATCTTTCATGGGTTCCAATGGCGTACTCTTTAGGTACAAGTTTAAAGACTTCATCATTGTGCTTTTGAAACTCTTCTAAAACTTTAACCTTACTAGCTCCTTTACCTTGGATATAATCCATAAGCACAGAAGCAGTAATAGGTTCTTCATTACTTAAAAGTTCTAACTTGTACTTAGTAATCTTTGATACGATTGTATCTAAGAGGTAGTTTAGCGTTTTAGCATCTTCTTTAGCGCCATTGGCACGACCTGCTTTTTGGTTCCATCTATTGATATCCCATTTATGACTTAAAGAAGTCTCTTTGCGAATACCATCTACTGTGATTCTAAGATAAACACCTCTTAAATCACTTTTCTCTCTATTGGGTTTAAGAAAGAAATTAATTGATAACTGTTTTTCTAACATAATTCAACTGTTTTTAAATATTAATAAATGTCGAATTAAAACGTTCCAAAATCACAGTTTAAAACTCTCTGGCGCCATTTGGCGTAAGGGGTCACTAAGTTTGAAGGTGCGCATCACTAAAATATTTTTCTGTGCACCGAATCAAGTGTATTTTTGGGCGCACTTTTTTAAAAAATGGAATACCCTTAAAAAAGAAAAAACCTATAACTCGTTGTGAATCATAGGTTTTGTGCTTTTTTGATAACTTTTAAAAAGTTGTCTTTTATAAATCAGCGGAGAAAGAGGGATTCGAACCCCCGGACCTGTTACAGTCAACGGTTTTCAAGACCGCCGCATTCGACCACTCTGCCATTTCTCCAGAGGTCTACATTACTTCCGTATTGCGAGTGCAAATATACTGCAAAGTCTTATGTTTGCAAGAGATTTTGAATAAAAAAGAACATCTTTTTTATATTGTTTTTATAACTTGTTTAAAATGAGTTGGTAATAATTATTTAAAAAGCTGATTTTTTTGTACAAACCTGTATGAATAGGCTTTTTTATTTCTACCTCCTTGACTTTTCTAAGTGTTTTTATATATTTATCAAGTTAATAAGTCTTAGATTCAACTAATAAATGCAACAGCATTTAAAAAACGGCGGAGAACATTTGCTCCATGGAGCAAATGTTCTCCGCCGTTGGCGAAAAAAAACATCTACTTTTGAGGTTCCTACACACCCAAAAAGATGTCACATTTAACGTTAGAACAAAGATATAAAATAGAAGCATATAAAAAGGCAGGTAAATCACTTACTGAAATTGCTTGTTATATAGGCAAAGACAAGTCTGTTGTTAGCAGAGAGCTTAAGCGCAATTCAGACGAAAGAAATGGTGTTTATAAAGCTAATCTTGGACAAAGAAAGACAGCTCAACGACACAAATAAAAACGCAAGAGAATACGCTTAACTGAAAACGTAAAAACAACTATTATAGACTATCTTAATCAAGATTATAGTCCAGAACAAATAGTAGGTAGAAGTAAACTTGAAGCAAAAGAAATGGTCTCTGTTGAATGTATTTATCAATTCATTTGGCAGAACAAAAAACAAGGAGGAAAGCTTTATAAGCATCTTAGAACTAAAGGTAAAAAATATAGAAAAAGAGGTGCATGCAAAGACAGTAGAGGCTTGATAAGTAATAGAGTAGATATTGAAAAAAGACCTAGTATAGTTGATGATAAATATAGAATAGGTGATCTTGAAATAGATTTAGTAATAGGGAAAAATCATCGTGGAGCACTGCTTACTATAAACGATAGAGCTACAGGGGTTTTATGGATGGGAAAGATAGAATCAAAGGAAGCTCACGTTGTAGAAGCTAAAATTATAGAACTCTTAAAAGACTTCAAACCGTTACTTCATACTATGACTTCTGATAACGGAAAAGAGTTTGCAAACCATCAAAATATAGCTAACACTCTAGAGCTTGATTACTACTTCGCAAAGCCTTATCACAGTTGGGAAAGAGGAGCTAATGAAAATTTAAATGGATTAGTAAGACAATATTTCCCTAAAATGACTAATTTCGATTTAATTACACAAGCAGCAATTGACAAGGCTGTAAATATTTTAAACAACAGACCAAGAAAGAGATTTGGTTTTAAATCGCCTAACGAAATTTTTACAGAAAAATTAAACCTAATGGTTACTGTTGCATTTAATACTTGAATCCACCAGTAAAATATGCTTTTAGAAAAGTTATTAAAAGAGTTTGAAGTCGAATTGTCTGTATTTACTTCTTCACAATATGCTTTGTTTGATGAATACTTCGAACGAATTTCTATTTCTAAGAATGAGTACCTAATAAAAGAAGGAGAGGTAGAACAGTATAGTTATTTTATTTATGAAGGAGTATTTAGATGTTGGACTATTGATCCTAAAGGTGTAGAACAAACATTTTGGTTTTGTAAAGAAGGAACTTTTTCTATGTCGAATATTTCTTTTTCACTTCAAGAGCGAGCGGACTTTTCTGTACAAGCTGTTATGGACGCAGTAGTATATAGAATTAATAAAGAGCAAATAAGCGATTTATACGCTTCTATTTCTGGATTAGAGGTAATGTTTGGAAAATTAACAGCAAGGCTTTTAAATCGTCTCCTACAGCGTAATATAGATCTAATCAAGTATTCTTCAGAAGAATACTATTTGAGAATGCAAGAAGAATATGGATTGACATTTAATTATATCCCCTTAAAAGATATAGCTTCTTATTTGGGAATTACTCCACAAGGGCTGAGTAGAATTCGCAAGCGAATTTTTTAACCCAGGTTCAGTAGATTGTCTCTCAAAGCTTAGAAATTTGCTCTATTAAATTTAAAATTATGATTAGAAAAGTAAAGAGTCAAGAATATCCAGTGTTAGTAGAGATATGGGAAAGTGCAGTAATACATACTCATGATTTTTTAGCAAGAGAAGACTTCGAGTATTTTAAAAAGACCATACCTAGTTATTTTGAATTTGTAGAGTTGTATGTTCATCTTAACCAAGAGGGAAGAATGACTGGCTTTATCGGTGTTGCTGATGGAAACTTAGAAATGTTGTTCATACACAATGATTTTCGTGGACAAGGAATAGGTAAATTGTTATTAAATTATGCTAAAGATAGACTTCATATTACTAAAGTAGATGTAAATGAACAAAATCAACAAGCAGTTGGATTTTATTTACACATGGGGTTCAAATCAGTAAACAGGTCTGAGACAGACGGACAAGGAAAGCCTTATCCTATCTTACATTTAAGCTTGTAATTATTCCTACGAGTAATGGAAAATGACG
Source organism: Myroides sp. ZB35 (assembly GCF_001865835.1). Lineage (NCBI taxonomy): Bacteria > Pseudomonadati > Bacteroidota > Flavobacteriia > Flavobacteriales > Flavobacteriaceae > Myroides > Myroides sp. ZB35. The sequence goes on from NZ_CP017769.1 coordinate 2,629,206, forward strand.
GTTTTTTGTATAGAAACAGGATGTTTTAAGGACTAAATCTATAGGAACTGATCTGTTTTGAGTAATATCTGTTCACTTTTTTAGCGAAATGTAGTAATGACGGTACATTCGATGCGTTTAGCTTTGGTGTGTTGAAAGTGAGTGGATTAGGTAATATTTACCGTTTGAAATACAATAATGTAATAATATCAAGTGCTAAAAGAGAGAGGTAAAGTGGTAAAAAAGTCAGTAAATACTGTGTATATGTGAGATTATATTCTATTTTTGTAATACATATTTAAAATGTAAAAATTACCATGAAAGAATTAATCGAAAAAATCAACGCTGAGTTTGAAGCGTTCCAACAAGATTCAGCTTTACAATTAGAAAACGGAAATAAAGCTGCAGGTACAAGAGCACGTAAAGCTTCTTTATCTATTGAAAAACTTTTAAAAGAGTTTAGAAAAGCTTCTCTAGATGCTTCAAAACAATAATAATAAAAACTCCTACTTTACTAAGTAGGAGTTTTTTTATTCTTTAAGTTTGTGTTTTATAAAAAGAGCATGAACTATTTTATCATTGGTGATATACACGGTTGTTATCACACGTTTTGTTCTCTTCTAGAGCAGTGGGATTCTTCTAATGAGCATTTAATATTAGTAGGAGATTTAATAGATAGGGGCAATTATAGTTGGTTAGTCGTAGAGAAGTGTTTAGCCTTATTAAGTGATACAACATTATCAGTAACTGTTCTTAAGGGAAACCATGAAGCTGAACTTATTCAGTATATCAAGGATGGACGTCATGAAATATGGACATCTCAGTGTGGTTTAGCCACCTTAGAAGACTTTCAAAGGCATCATGTAGATTTGCAAAACCTTTTACCACACTTAGAAAAATTACCACTTAAGTTTGAGACTTCTTCGTTTATTGTCACACATGCAGGAGTATGTGAGACGATTAATCCTTATGATGAGTCTAATTGGGATGGGGTGTTATGGACTCGTAAGCCACTTGTCAATCTTCATAAACTACAGGTTCACGGACATACTCCTTTAAAACAAAACCATCCTCAGTATACTTTAGATAGCCACTCATATAATATAGATACAGGAGCTTATTATGGTTATGGGTTAACTGGTATTAAGTTAGATCAAGTAGCTACTGTTATTGAGATTATAAATATACCTACAGATAGGCGTGATATAGCATCAGAGAATAATGAATAATTGTATCTTTGATAGAGAGTAGTTTTAATTCTACTTACAATATTGCGTGAAGTCATGAAGAATCTCTACGTACTGATTATATGAGAATGAAGGAATATAAGTATAGTATTTTTACGGATAAAATAGAAGAGGGAATAAATAAAGGATTATTAAAGCCTGGAGATAAATTACCTTCTGTTCGTGCTATAAAAAAAGAATACAACTTAAGTATAAGTTCTGTTCAGAGTGGTTATGATTACCTTGTATTTAAGGGGTTGGTCACTAGTGTGCCTCGCTCTGGGTATATTGTATCTGATCGTCTTGCGGAACAAAATTTAGAAGTAGAATTACCTATTATCCCTCGCGATGCAGTTTTTAGAAAGAAAATACATCTTATAACGAATCCAATAAGTGATACTAGTCAGACAATACTGAATGAAGCGAGTCCATCTGACCTCTTTATTCCTCAAAAATTAGTTCTCAAAACAATGCAAGAGGTAATAAGAGAAAAAGGAGCTTCTTTACTTCGTTACTATCCTAATAATGGGGCAGAAGAGCTAAGAGACTTGTTAGTGAAGAGAGCTGGACTTCATGGAGCTTCCATATCATCAGATGAACTTTTGGTGACTGATGGAGCATTACAAGCACTATATATTGCTTTAAGCTCTATTACTTCACCTAGTGATATTATAGCAGTGGAGAGCCCATGTATCTTCTCTATTTTAGAAGTTATTGCTAGTCTGAAGCTAAAGACAATAGAAATACCTGTTCGTGCATATGATGGTTTTGATACAGATTATTTAAGAAAAGTATGTGCGACTAATAATATAAAAGCGATTGTACTAACTCCTAACTTTCATAACCCTACAGGAATATTAATGACGGAGGAGAGCAAAAAAGCGGTTTATGAAACTGCTCTATATCACAATGTACCCATTATAGAAAATGATGTTTTTGGCTGTCTTTATTTTAAGGGAAGTAGACCAAGTAATATTCGTAACTATGATGAAGCAGGATTGGTAATGACATATTCGTCTTTTTCTAAATCGTTAGCACCAGGTATTAGGTTAGGATGGTTAGCAGCAGGACAGTTTTTTTCTGAAGCAGAGCGCTTGAAGTTCGCTCTAGGGCGTTCGGTATCTCCTATAAATCAAGAGGTAATGATAAAGCTTCTTCAATCTTCAGCTTATGATAAGCACCTTAGAGTTTTTCGTCAGCAATTAGAACGTCAAGCATTACAGTTGGTGAAGCAATTAATTCATAGTTTTTCTGATTCTATTCATGTTCAACTTCCACAAGGAGGGTATTGTACATGGGTTCAATTACCTGCGCATATAGATATGAACTTTTTCTATAAGCGATGTACAGAAGAAGGAGTGCAGTTTACACCAGGAGAGACTTTCTCCTTTACAGATGTATATGATAATTGTTTTAGAGCAGTATTCTCTAAACAACTTACTTTACACAATCTAGAAGCCATAAGAAGAGTCGGAGAGTCTATATTATAGCGATGTACCGATGCTTTTTTAGAATACTGTATCGAAACAAATGGGATAGAAAAGGGTATGTTTGTAAATAAACATGAAATAATATGGATGTAATATCAAAATTCACAATAGGAACTGAAGAGGGGCTTGGTATTCTTTTTCAATTAAGAGAAGCTCAAATAAGAGAAATGTATGCGGATACAGTGGAAATAGAGCAATTAAATCAATATATAACTCAACAATTAAATCATAAAGAAGCTGTATTAGAATTGAATAATCTAAGTACACAAATGCTAACAGTGTTTAAGAAAGAAGTACCTGTAGGGTTTGTAATGATTAAACAAGTAATGCAACCAGAAGTATTAAAGGATAAAAAAGTTATTAATCTTGAACCTTTTTATATCAATTCTGAGTATAATGAGGAAGAAGTAAGAGAGTCTTTATGGCAAAAGAGTTTATCCTTAACTCGTAATTATGATGCTATATGGATAGAGGTGTTACAGAATAACCCTTTAGTTCCCTTCTTAAAAGAGTGGGGCTTTGAGGTTAATCAAGAGTCTGTGATAGAACCTTTTAATAAGCCTTCTTATATCATGATAAGATGGAAACCTAGTGAATAAGTTCTTTTGATAAAGAGTATATTTTATAAGTTAATTTTGATTATGGCTGTGAACAATTTGTTTATGGCCATTTTTATTTCTTTTTTTGAAAGCTAAGATGTTTAAAATTAAGGCGATTATAAAGGCTTTTCTATAAAAGGTATCCTTTTTAGTTAATAAAAAGAGCCAAGTTTTCTCTAGAGAGAACTTGGCTCGCGGTATAAAAAGCTTAGAAAAAGGAAAAGTATTAATAAGGTATAAAGTCCTTACTTAGCTTACTAAGAATCTTCTTCGTAGGGGAAGATAACATGACGATTAGGATGATAAATATTAGTCCCCAAATAACCCAAGTATAGTAGTCTTGTGAAGCTCTAGTTATAATCTGTGTATTGATATGATTATTATAAATTTTAGTGGCTAGTTGAGCTCCTGTGGTATAATCTTTTCCATCTAATGTGACATGCTGTTGTATGTTTTTAAGTGTTTCATTGTTTAATGGATTAGTGGATGCTATATATTCAGATGCTCTATTATAGTGTATACTTTTATTAAATAATTGAAAGTAATTGGTAATTCCTATAGTTACAGAAAAGCTTAAAAACCTAAAGCTAATTCCTAAGAATGAAACAGCATTAGATATAGCTGGTGGTATAGAGGCAGCTGCATAAATTATTAAGGGAATGTGTAAAGCTGCAATAGCAAATCCTTGAATAAAAAAGGGCACGATAAAGCTTTCTTTAGTACCTGTGTTTGAGAATAAGAAATAGACTTGGATGTGATATATTAACAAAGTTCCAAAACCAAGTAATACAATGTATTTAATCGCAACATCATTTAATAATAATCTGGACACAATTAGTAACCCTGCTATAGTTCCTAAGGTATTACTGATATAAATACTAGTCAGATGAATAGAAGATACACCTAATGTCTGTAAATAGGAGTAAGCAAAACCTGTCGTTCCTTTAAAAAAGTAATAGATCATAATCAAGAGAATCCCTAAACAGAAATCTTTATATCTAAAAACAGCTAGATTAATAAAAGGTCTTTTAAGACTGAGTTGTCTCAAGATGAATAAGATTAACCCTACAACTGTTGTACTAGTTAAAAGTCTAATTCTACTGTGTTCCAAATAGTTTAATTGTTGTCCATACACGAATATATAGCCGATAGAACAGATAATAATCGTAAAGTAAATATAACTAATCCAATCTACTTGATATAGAGGGAGTTTTTCTCTAATGTGTACATTATTAGTAATAGTGAGTAATAGAACAGCTCCCGGTATCTGCAAGATAATCAGTAAGTAAAACATAATATTAAATGAATAGTACTGAAGTATGTAGCTACATACTATTCCACATATCGGAACAGAAACTAATAAGGTACCATAGAATATAGTGTATCCTATCACTCGGGCTCTAGCAGAATTAAGTCTTGGAAAGATAAGATTAAGACAGATGCTACAGAATAAAGCACATACAGCTCCTTGTATAAAACGACAGATAAAGAATATAGTCAAGTCTCTAGTCATAGCACAGATGATATAAGTAATCGTATTAAAGACAATACCTAGTAAGAGGTATTGTCTTAAGGAAAAATACTTGACTAATCGATCATCAAGTGGTAAGAAACAAACTAAAGCACCATACATTAATATTACAGAATACTGGACGTCAGAAGCTTCGATACCATAATAACTCATCGTCTCTAACGTATTGCTATAATAAAAAGCAAATACTGCTAAAGCAGGAAAGAGTATTAAGAAAATAGTGATACGAATAAGGTAATCTGGTACCCACTCTTTAAAAGTTGGTAGTTTTATGTTTCTCATGGTTTATCTATATATACATTGGCATTCATCCCAGCTGATAAGTTGCTAATCTTAGCTACATTATCTTTTAGTTTGATTCTTACAGGGATACGTTGAATTATTTTGACAAAGTTCCCCGTAGCGTTATCAGGAGGTAGTAAAGAATATCTAGATCCAGTAGCTGGTGAGATAGATTCTATCTCTCCTATAAATTCCATATCAGGAAAAGCATCTATTGTTATTTTAGCAGATTGCCCTATTTTAAACTTGCCAATTTGTGTTTCTTTAAAGTTTGCTATGATCCATTTACCTCTTTCTTCATTGACGATATAAGAGATCGTTTGACCAGATTGTATTAATTGTCCTTCTTGTATAATCTTCTTACCTATTCGACCAGTATAAGGTGCTGTGATAATAGTATACCCTAAGTTGAGGTTGCTTTTATCTAAAGTAGCTTCACTCAACTTTATATTAGATATAGCTGCAAGTTTCTGAGCTTTTACATCTTCTATTTTAGACAATGCAGCTTGATAAGCTTGTTGAGCAGCTTGGTATTCTGATACTGCTATATCTAGAGCTGTTTTGATATTGTCAAATTGCTGTTGAGTAGTTGATTCTTCTTCAAGTAGATTTTTAAATCGTTTAAACTCTTGTTGCTGTCTAGTGAGCTTTGCTTTAGCTACTTCTATCTGAACTTTTGCTACTTGTGCATTAGTATGTAGTGTATTGATGTTTGCATCCAATATGTCGATTTGAGATTGCGCACTTTGTAGAGAGGCTTTTGCTTCTTGTTGAATAGCTTTATAGTCTCTGTTGTCAATTGTGATTAGTGTATCTCCAGCTTTCACTAATTGATTTTCTTCAAAGTGTATTGTTTTGATATAACCACCTACTTTGCTATTTATAGGGTTTACATATTGTTCTACTTGAGCATCATTAGTTGATTCATATCTTAAAAATTCTATTCCCAAAATCATCCCATAGACTGCTAACCCTGCGATAGCCACTAGCGCTATTATTTGAGTTATTTTAAGAATGATACGGTCTGTTTTTGTTATTTTATTATTTGTACTCATAGTTGTTTTTACTTATAAATTACCGATTACCTTTTGTATTTGATAATATTCTATTTTAGCATTTATCTCTGCTGTAGTGAGATCGAATTGAGCTTGTAACAGTTGTGTTTCTGCATCTAATAAGTCTGTCAATAAAGACTGTTGATTAAAGTAGCTATTTCTAATAATGCGCAATGTTTCTTTAGTTTGCTTGATGTTCTTTTCAGCAACAGAGATTCTTTGTAACGTTTCTGTATATTTTATATAAGAAGCTCTAAGCTCATTTTTTAACTGATCTACTTTTTGTTCTCTTTCTACTTTTTGCTTTGAGATAAAGGACTGCTGGCTTATTTTCTGATGCTTGGTGTGATATAAGTTAGAGATAGGAATATTGAGTTTAAGACCTATCTGTCCCATACCGTATAAGGCATCAGCATAAGGATATGCTTTACTCTGTGGATAGTTAAAACTGTAATCAGCGAATAAACTTACCTTAGGAAGTATTTTTGCTTGGAGTTGTTTTAAATCCAATTCACTTCGTTGAATGTCATTATCTGCTATTTGCAGTTCATAAGCGTTTTGTAATGCTTTTTCTAAATAAGATTCATAAGATGATTCTAAGTTAATTTCTTCCTTTAAATCCTTATACAATGGTGTTAGAGGGGCTAGTTCATCACGACCCATTAGCAAATTAAGTTGCTGTTGGATAATCAGAATGTTGTTTTCTATTTCTGTCAATAGCATTTGATGATTAGATAAGGTCACCTCAGAACGCAACACATCACTTTTAAGAATAGTACCATTCTTGTATAGACTGTTAATCTCAGCAAGTTGTTTGTTGTCTTGTTTTATCTCTTTTTCGACAAGATCTTTATAATGTGTATGGCGTATTAGTGTATAAAAGAGTTTTGTACTTTCTAGTTTGACTTCAGCTAACGAGAGTTGGAGTAGTGAATGAATAGAGGCTAGAGCTACTTCTTGTATTTTAATCTCTCTGTTTTTGCTCAGTCCATTGTACAGTATTACATCTGTCGCTAACATCGAACTATAGTTGGTTGAGTTGATCCTAACTGTTGTAGGCTTGTTTAGAAAACCATATTCATATAGGGGCATATCTGATAGTCTACTATAACTACCTTGTAAGTTTATAGTAGGAAGTTGGCTTGCTTTTGTATTTTTAATATTTTCTTGTTGCGCTTTTTCATTTAGTTGTATTGCTTTTATTTTTTTATGATTCTCTTGCGTAAGTTCCCATATTCTGTCTAAATCAAAAGTGTTTTTATCATCCGTAATAGATTGGGGTAGTGCTTTTTGACCTATTATGAGCAAAAAGACTATTAGGTATAAAAAGTTGTTCTGTTTCATGTATTCTATTTATTTACTGCAAAACTAGATTAGAATGATTCTAAGTGTTTTATATAACTAGCCAATATTTTACTTATTTTAGCCATTATGGAAATGTTATTACAAACAGAAAAGGAAATAGATCAATACAAGGATAGTATCTATATCATGCGAGAGCAATTAGAACATAGGTTTCCTCCTCATAAGCACAACAAGAGTCAGATACTTCTGGTATCTGGTGGGATCGCTTATTTAAAGACAAAAGAAAGAGAGTATTATATACCAGCTCAGCATTATGTATGGATACCTAAAGGTATGATACACAATGTCAAGTCTAATACTACGGATGTCGTGATTCTAAATATCTATTTCTATGAAGAAGATACTGATGTAGAGCATCGCTTTATGGAACGTTTAGGTATTTACCCAGTGAGTAATTTGATGTATGAGATGTTGATTTATGCTAGGCAGTGGAAGGGAATTATCCTACCTGATACTTGGGCTTATGAGTTTCTATCTACGATGAAGCACTACATTATGCAGCATCCAGGTAAGTCATTTTCTATTCAATTGCCTACAACAGAAGAACCTAAAATGTTGTTGATCACAGAGTATATGCAAAAGAATTTAGGTGAAGCATTAACGCTAAATGGAATAGCTGAGTTATTTGGCTATAGTGTGAGGACGTTGACAAGGTTATTTAAAACTCATTTAGATATTTCGTTTTTGCAATATTTAAAGATGGTAAGAATGATTAAGGCTATGGAGCTTCTGATGAGTACAGATAAGAATGTGAGTGAAGTAGCCTTCGATGTTGGCTATTCTAGTATTGCTGCTTTTAGCAATACTTTTCAGCAATTGTTTAATGTCAGACCAAGTGATTTCCAGATTTCAATGCACAATATAAAGTAAAAAATAAACGCTTATAGTTTATAGCTATAAGCGTTCTGTTATTTTAAGCATTTTGTTTTGTATCTGAGATGATCAGTTCTCGTAATAATACACTCTGAGGTAAGTCGTAAGCAAATTTGATAGTACGCGCTACATCAATAGCTTGAATACGGTTTGCTCCAGATGATTTCATCCACTCTTTATAGCCCTCTTTAATATCTTCACTAGTTGTGTGGCTTAAGAGCTCTGTTGCTACTGCTCCAGGCTCAACAGAAATAATACGCACATTATAAGGACTAAGTTCTAGACGAGCAGTTTGTGTTACTCCTCTTACAGCATATTTACTAGCACAGTAGGCAGCGTGATTATGAAAGGGTAATACACCAGCTATTGAGGATACATTGATAATAGTCCCTGTTTGTCTATCCTTCATATCTCCCATTACAGCTTGCATACCGTTCATGACACCTAATACATTGATATCAAGCATTTGTTTCCATTCTTGAGGATCCTGAGTAGCTAAATCACCTAATAGCATTACACCTGCGTTATTAATTAATAAGTCAGTCTTGCCATATATTGCCTCAGCTTCACGAATTGCCTTTTCGAAAGCATCTTTATCAGCTACATCTACACTTTTGCATAGTGTATTAGGTAGATTTAGAGCCTCCATCTTTTCTAATCTTCTTGCTAACAGTAAAAGTGGATGTCCACTTTGAGCAAACTCTTTCGCTAGTTCCATACCGAATCCTGAGCTAGCGCCTGTGATTACTACTAATTTCTTTTCCATTGTCAATGAATTGTTTTTATGCAATTTACTGACAATATTGGTTTTTACCTGTAATGTAGCAGCTTTTTTTTTGATATATTTATCTAGTTATAAGGCGTGTACGATGTAGTATAAAAGGACTTATTCTTTAAAACGATTATTGTGTTTAGCTATACAAATCTTATTAAAAATATTTTAGAAAGATTGTGCTTTATCAAGTTTACTAAAGAGGTTTTATAATACCTTCGTATAAAGGAGTTAAACTTATAGAGATGAGATTTATAAACGCAATAGAATTAGTACCGTTTAATTATGCTAAAAGCGACTATCAGAGTCCTATAGGCAACGCTGTAAATACCCAAAAGAATGGGCTATTTATTAAAATAAGAATTTGCCAGATAGTGATATAGAACAGATGTGGGATACTATTAAACGAGTGGACTTAATAATAGGGATAGAGTAGAGGTAAGTAATGTATAACTAAAAAAATTAAGCGGTAATGAAAGAGATTTTTGAAACCTTTAGTCCTAAGAATACTTTAGTAAAGAAGTATGTGGACTATTACTACTTAGATATAAAACCCAATAATGAGGTGAGAGAGTACCAGTGCTTTCCTCATTATAATAATACGATTTCTATTTATGCTTCTCATCAACTAGCTAGTGATGGATCGATGGCGTTTAATGAAGGAGCAGATGATTATCAGATATTCACTCCTATTAGAGAAGATATACTTCATGTGAGCCAGGTGGGGAGAGTACATAGAGTCGTTATTGTCTTTCACCCATTAGGGATACAGCAGTTTTATCGTCATTTAAACTTTGTCAATCTGATTACTGATTATAAGTTTATGGAAATAGGCGAATTAGCAGAAGTCTTTGCTACTACTGATGCAGATGTCATTACCGCATTGCTTGATACAGCACTAGAGAAGAGATATAAGCCATTCTCAAATAGTCTTCTAGACCAAACAATAGATTATATCTTTAGTGAAGAGGATAACTTCTCTGTACAAGAATTAGCAGATAGACTAGGAGTGAGTAGACAACATCTAAATAGAGTTTTTAAGGCCAATATGGGAGTATCTTTAAAGAGGTTTTATGATATCTATTTGTTTAGAAGAACGGTGAACCAGAAACTCTATACCTCTCCTGAAGAGAAATTGACTGATATTGCTTATCGCTTTAATTTTAATGATCAGTCACATCTAATAAAGACTTATAAGGCAATGACTAATAATTCTCCTAAAAACTTCTTTGAGAAAGGAACTAAACTAGGAAGCAAAGATACTTTTTGGCATCTAGAGAAATAGATGTTCCATTTGTACAATTTTAGTATTGTAGTGTTGTTTACTTTCGCTTTATTAATAATTAGAATTATGAAGGGATATCATGTATTACTAGCATTTATGTTTAGTATAGTGTCTTTTGGACAGAATACTTACTCTAAGTTGATCAATCAAGCAGATGATTTGTTAGAAGAGCACGAGGATGAGCAAAGTAAAAGACAAGCTTTTTCTCTTTATGAAAAGGCGTTTAAGTCATTTCCAGACAGTATAACAGCAGCTGATTTATCAGAAATATCAATCATTGCCTCAGAGTTAAAAGAAGCAGATAAAGCCTTTGCTTATCTAGATCGGTTGATAAAGATAGAACGTGCACAATACGGCTTCCCTGGTTGGCAAAATGTAACGAATAAAAGAGCTTTAGAGGAATACAAGAACTTATTAGATGATCCTAGATGGGCTTCTATGATGAGTGAAGCACATGCGTTAAAAGCTAAGTTTGATGTAAATCTAAAAAAGGCAGAGAAAGAATTCTATAAGGTGAAATCTACTAAAGAGTTAGCCTCTACTAATGGAAAGAAATTATATGAAGAAATCAAAGCGTACAATCCTTATCTACCTAAGGCAAAACAAGACTATTCTATCAGCTTTGCTATAAATGATACAGTGAAGACTTCTTTCTTTATTCATTTGCCTAAGAACTATTCTCCAGAGAAGGAATATCCAGTGTTATTCTTTTTGCATGGAGCAGTTAGATACAATAATCTTCAAGAGTTTCAGACTAAAGAACTTAGTTTAGGAGGATGGAATAGATACTATACGAAATATGGAGATCTAGATGAGGTGATATTGATCTTCCCAAGTGGAGGTAAGAAATATAATTGGATGACATCTAATGATGGCTTCTTTATGATACCTGCTATGCTGAGAGAAGTTAAGAAGGCTATTAATATAGATGATAATAAGGTGTTTATCACAGGGCATTCTAATGGAGCGACGGGTTCATTCTCTTATTTGATGAAAGACTCTTCTCCTTTTGCAGGATTCTATGGGTTTAATACTCAACCTAAGGTATTCACAGGAGGAACTTTTATAGAGAATATAAAGAATCGTTCTTTTATCAACTTCTCTACAGATGAGGACTATTATTATCCACCTAACGCAAATGATTCTTTTACATCGATGATGAATGAGTTAAAGGCTGACTATAAAGAGTATCGATATAACGGTTTTCCACATTGGTTCCCTGAGTTTGATGAGTCAGAACCAGCTTATGAGATATTGTTTAAAGATCTTAAGGAGAGACAACGCAAGAGCTTTAATAAAGAGCTGACATGGGAGTTTGATGACAATGCTTATGGAGGTGTGGATTGGTTGACTAATATCAAATTAGATACACTAGGTCAGAAAGCAGATTGGCATAAAGAACGAAACTTTAAAATTACCAAATGGCTAGAGTATGATAAAGCTGAAAATCTACAAACGATAGAGGTAGATAAGAAGGCGTTCGATATACCACGCTTATCAGGTAAGGCTATAGCCCGTTATAAAGACAATGAATTTAGAATAGAAACATCTCGTGTTAAATCCTTATCTATTGCTATTTCTCCTGAAATGGTAAACCTGAAGAACAAGGTTAAAGTATATGTCAATGGTAAGTTGTACTATGATGAGAAAGTAGATTACGATACTGCATTTATATTAGATAATTTTGACAAGACTAGAGATAGAAAGACGATTTGGATTAATAAGATTGATATCACAGTAAAATAAGATAATAGAGCTAGTAGAGATACTAGCTTTTTTGGATTTAATAGGTAGAAACGATGGAGAGAATGTATCAGGATGATGAATTTGTTTGTGTAGAGTTAAATGGCTTGAGAATAGAGCGCGTAATAACGTGTATGAGTGATGAACGTGATAATGTGATTGTACTTTACTTAAAAGTAGAAGCTTTAGGTTGGTTTGACTTTTTTATTGACGCAGGTATTGCAGTGATGGAAAAGATAAAAGAAATAGAAGAGGATGATAGTTATATGTACTTAGATAAATCCCAAGAATTAGCGGTCATAGGAGTGAGGATAAAAGGTATCTATTGCCAACCTATCAAAAGTAGTTGTCGTTTGACCATAGCATTAGAGAATAATACGAATTTAATTTTACAATCAAAGGACATGATTGATTATGAAAGTGATGTAGAGTTGTTGCTTTTAGATCTTGGATAAAAGAGGGGCGGCTATCTAATCAGTGGATTAAGATATATTATCATTTATACAATACATTTTTTTGTAGTACTATTCCCATCTTTCAATTATTTATTTAAATTAGCTTTGATTTTTTAGGAATAAATCATCTCTAACTTTAACAAATAATCATTAGATGAAACAAAAGATTAAAAATTATAGTATTCACTTTATTAAAGAGATTATTCCTATCGTGGCGGGTATTCTTATTGCTCTTTTTATTGATAATTGGAACGCTCATAGAAAAGACCAGGCCTATATCAATCAAGTGTTTTCGACTGTTCACAGTGAGTTAAAAGAATCTAGAGAAGAAATAGAGTTTATTCTCCCTATACAGAAAGATTTGGTCAAAGCCTTAGAAAAGCACGCTGATAACGAAGAGAAAAGCCTACAACAGATAGTCATGGAGTCTAAGGGAATCTTTATTCCTCAGATTAAAACAACTGCCTGGCGCTCTATTGCTGCGACTAAGATTGATCTAATCGATTATGATAAGGTAGCTGCTATGACTAATATTGAAGACTTAAAGCAAATGTTAAGTAATAAGAGTGCTTTCCTAATGAATCTTTTGTATTCTAATATGGATAAGACGGATAAGAGTATCAAACAGACTTTTAAGATGGTCGTATTTGATATTATTCAGACAGAAAATACGCTAGAACAGCGTATAGAGCTGATGGAGAAAGAAGGGGATAAGAAGTGATAACTGTGGTGTTTATTCCCAATTTATAACCGAGTGAATTAAGTGTTTATGAAGTATGTTTTTTCTTTTTTATTATCCCATTAGAGACAACTTTCTGAGTAAGAACCTTATTCTTGGTTTAAGAAATAATAGTGGAGGAGGGAGACAAGAGCTCTGCACAGTTGTATAACCTGTTTAAGAAGTTTAAAGGAAATATATGTACTTGTAAATTTTAATACCATTAGTAATGCAGAGCAATTCACACTAAAATTGAAGGAATTAAATAATGTGATGGTATTAGGTGATAATACTAGAGGAATGCTTACTTATGGTAGAAATCATGCTGTAGATAAGGTAAGTCCTTCTGCTCTTTTTAGAATACATTTTACGGATCTAAATACGCATTGGCGCGAGTATTTACGCTATGAGGGAAAAGGAGTGACACCTGATTTCTATTTATCATCTACTGAAGACTGGATAGAACAGGTAGTCAGAAATTATTGTGAATGATAGCAATGTAAATAGTAGAATGTATAGATAGTGTTCCTACTATTTACAGTAACTATCTTAAGTCGATATTAGTAAAAGTCAACTTCTATCCAATCTTTTTGGTTAGTTAGAATATCTTGAGAATCTACTACTTCATTATTTTTAATCAGCTTTACAGAGATAGTTTGAGGTCGACTATGCAGTTTAATGATATAAAAACCTTTATCATTAATAGCTACCTTCTCTTTATTATTAATGAGAATATGAGTAGTCTTAGTATCAAAAGAGTTTTTGATATGCCCAAATAAAACAAATTCTTCTTCTGTCATATACTGTGGGCTATACTCATTAGTGTAGTTATCTAACATATATTGTTTACTAGATTCTAATCCCAGCTGAATGGTATTCTTTTCAGCATCAATATCGATAGGATAAGGAAGAGTATCTTGTGTATCTGACCAATACTTTATTTGAAAACCATAGGTTTGAGCTTTATTGTTTCGGACATTTAATCTGTCTGTAAACCATGCGTATTCTTGGTTTGTAATAATTTGCTTGGTAAAGAGATCTGATATAAAGTTTTTGTATTTCTCCTGTATTTCCCCACCAGCGTGTTGTATGATATAGTATAGGTTAGACAGAGATTCATTGTTTAGGCTGATTTGTTTATTTAGATATGAATCTAGAAGAGGTAAGGCTAATTGTTGATTTTCGATATCAATTTTAGACATTGCTATATAGCAGTTAGAAAGTTCTTTTTGATCACTATTAGGATTAGAGCTAAGTGTTTCGCAACGTTTACGGATGTCTTGTTCTTTCTGGAATAGTTCAGATATAAGTATGTTAGGATCCTTGTCTTTCAATTCTTGTGAGAATACCGTACCTAAAGGAAGTATGCAACTAGCTAATAGAATATGTTTTAAAGTGTTCATTGCATTTTGATGATGTTGTTTATGGTGTAATTAAGGATGTTTCTTGATCAGACCAATATAAATAGCGTTTATTTATTCTTCTACACCGTATTTATAAAGTTTAGAATTGGTTTGTATCATAATAATGTAATAATAGAGAAAAAAGACCACATAACAATAAGTAAAGCATTGAAAATATTGTGATTACTTAAAAAAAGCTCACCTTTTGCCTATTTACCTTTGTTAGTATTTCATCTTAGATTCTCTTTTATTAGTAGCATAATTATAGTGCTAGATAGGGTGTGGATAGCCTCAGTTAATCTAAACTTTAAATAGGAGGACAGTCCCTGATCAATAGAAGAAGCATTCATCGACTAACGTATCTTCAGCTCCACCATTTACGGGGTATTCTCCACCAATTGTCGAGCAATTTAAGATAAACGTGCGCTATTACTGGGGTTGTAAAGACTATAGAAAACGGATTAAAATGAGTTTGAAACGATAATATTTTATAAATCAGTGAGTTGTGTTTTTTTTGGTTATTAAAAAAGTACAGGCGTTTTTTAGTTCCACGTATCTAAATAGGCTGAATATGGAGTTGTTTTCTAAAAATAGTAGAACCAAATAGTAAAATAGGGGTGGTTTAGATAGGATAAAATGAAGTCTTTTTTTAAAAAATAGGGTAGGTTTTTTAATAGGGAAACCACCAGTGCAAAAAAGGTACACTAGGGCATAAAAAAAGCCTGATAACACTCGTTATCAGGCTTTTATTCTGTATGCTTTATAAATAGAGTTGTTCACTTTTTTTGATTGTAATTATAGTTTTGTTTACAACTCTATTAAGTTTGTATATAACAGCTAACAATTGGTCTCAATTTTTTCTTCGTTTCGGCTGAGATAAAAATGAAGTTAAGCATAGATTATATACTGTTATTTAAAGGTATAAGCAGCTATTTGCTTATTTAGAGAATTACCTTTATAATATCCGTCAAAATTCAAAACTTGCCTGATTTTTCCTGTTTCAAGATCTTCAAGTTCTCTAAAATAAGAACTATTACTAGGATCTTTAATTATTTGATCTTCAAATTCCAACCATAATTCCAGATGTCTTTCAACATGCTCTAATAAATTATTCTCATTTAAAGCAGATTTATTCTTCATAATTGAAGCAATAACAGCAAATTTACCATAACGCAATGCATAGCCATAATTAATTATTCCATCTTTATTATTTTTATCTTGACTGAATGTACCTTGAATTCTATTAAGTTCTCCTAATAAAAGATAACCATATACATATTCTATATATTTTTTTGAATCATTTAAAACTTTATCGAAGTTTGATTTTTTAAAAAGAGTTTTTCCACCAGTTCTTCTGGCCTCAGTTGGTTTTCCTTCACATGATAAGCCTATTCTTAAAAGTGTTTCCCTATCTATTATTAATTTTCTATCGATATATTTATTTTTTAAACCTTCTCCAAATTCACCAGCCTTCCGTTGGTAGAATAAACCGAACTTATTAAAAATTAAATTTTGAAGATCAATTTGAATTTTATCATTTGATCTTCTATCAGCCTCAGAAACTTCCGTTTGTTGATTAGTTGCTTTTGAAATAGCCTCTATAAGCTTCAATTTATTTCCATCTATATCTAAATCATTAACATTAAAAGTTATTACTTTTAGTAGCACCTCTTTGTTATTAAAAACATCTGGGCTTACTTTATTGGTCAATGTATCTTCGTAAATTCTACTCAAAGTATATGCAGTCTGTCCACCATTAATAATTTGAGGATTAGTAACAATTAATTGACCTACACCGACTTTGGCAATTTTTTTGTTCAAATCAGTATCGTCAGATAACATTGTAATTCCATTATTAAATAATGCAAATTCGTTTGTTGATTTATTTAAAATAGTTTTGGCAATTTCTGAATTCACTGAACCTGAACTCATTTCTAAATAGCTTCTAGGATTAAATTTTAGTATTGCATTTTTATATTTATGTAAAGTTTTGGCAATTTCAATCGTTGGTACAAATAAAGCAGTAATTTGACAGTCACTAAATTCTGTTTCAACAGAATAACTTATTTCTTCAGAAGTTTTGTTATTTAAATTAATTTCAATTGTTAATTCTTTTTGATCAAAGTAAGTTCCAGTAATAACAGGAAAAACTAATTCGTTATATACCTTTTCAAAATTGTATTCTTGAACAGGGTTTCCATCTGTTAATTTTTTTAGTTTGTTATTACCTACATCTTTTGTGTTTGCTAGAATAATAATTTCATATTTGAATCTTGCGATATCAGGTATTTCAGTTATTTTTGAAATTAACTTTAAAACTTTACTATTATAAACTTTACCATTTTCATGAGTATTTTTACCTTCTGTAATTCTATCAATATCCATATTTAGTAATTCCTCATATTTAATCTCTTTACTTTCAAAATTTCCTTGATTACTTCTGAATTTTGATTGTATAAAATAAATTTTCTTATTGTCAATATCAATAAAATATCCATCTATTCCCCCATCGTCTGTACCATCAGTGACAAAATCTTTTCTTTCGTCAAATGTCAGTAAACCAAATTTAACTTTTAAAAAAAGATGTATAAAGGCTCTTGATCGAGCTTTATCTAAATCTATTTGATTAGATTCTAGAGGATGATAAAACTTATGATTCTCTGGAGCTTCTTTTCTAATAACATCAAGGATGTTTAATAATGTATTGTATTTTGTCATAATTGGTTTTTAGTAATTAGTCGTGTTTACTAATATTGTATAGAATATAGTGTTTTATTAAAAAATGGGTGATGTTTTGTAATATTATCTCTATATTTCTTTTACTAAAACAATTAATTAAATACTTAATAAAATATACAATATTGTAAAAAAGGCAACAATATTTTTCTTTTCAAACATATAAAACAATTCTCAATATGAGATACGGAAATTCGTAAACTCCTCAATATTTTGAGTCTATCTATTTTTCAACGCAAAACTATCGACTTCGGAGTAGTTTTTCAGCCCTCTGCAAAAGCAAATCGTTTTTGTAAGTTTTATTTGAACACCTCAAAGTATAACTAGTTGTTATTTTTGAAGTAAACCTTATGATAGGTGCAAAAAAGGTGCACAAGTGCATAAAAAAAGCCCGATAACGAGTGTTATCGGGCTTTTCAGCGGAGAAAGAGGGATTCGAACCCCCGGACCTGTTACAGTCAACGGTTTTCAAGACCGCCGCATTCGACCACTCTGCCATTTCTCCAGAGGTCTACATTACTTCCGTATAGCGAGTGCAAATATACTGCAAAGTCTGATGTTTGCAAGCGTTTTGAATGAAAAAAATAAGTTTTTTGAAGTGTGTTTTTGTAACTAATTTATTTTGAGTTGGTAATGAATGAAAAAAAGTGTATATTATTTGAGATAGATATAAATCTTGATGGTCAATTTTTAAATAAGAGAGGGAAGATGTGTGTCAGGATTGGTGTTAGTAGGATTGATGTCAATCTAAACAAATGTTTTAGATAGGGAAGAAGGAACTTTAGTCTGCTTTATAGATAGCTAAGATGAGTGATTGTTTTTGCTTAAAGGTATTAAGAGTAGGGCTGAAATAAAGAGATTGATAAAGTATTCTTTTTTTAGTGAGGTAAGTATTGGATGCACTTTATTATTTTACTGTTAAAAAAAATGAGTTAAGCAGTGCTAAATGTTGCGATTCTATGGTAAAACCTGTATATTTGCATTTTATTTTTTAAAATTATTATGATAAAAATTACATTACCAGACGGTTCAGTGAAAGAGTTTGCTTCGGGCGTAACTCCTTTCGATGTTGCAAAAAGTATAAGCGAAGGTTTAGCTAGAAATATTATTTCTGCAAACTTCAATGGTACCACCATCGAAACCACGACACCTATGACCACGGATGGTAGTCTAGTTTTATATTCATGGAATGATGATGAAGGGAAAAAAGCTTTTTGGCACTCTACTTCACACGTAATGGCGCAAGCTTTACAAGATCTATACCCTGGAATCAAGTTAACAATAGGTCCAGCTATCGCTAATGGATTCTATTATGATGTAGATTTCATGGATTATAAAGTGACAGATGCTGACTTTAAGAAAATAGAGGATAAGGTTTTAGAGATAGCGCGTGGAAAGCATGATTTTACAATGCGTTCTGCTACTAAGGCTGAAGCTTTAGAGTTTTATAAAAAAGAAGAAAACCCTTATAAAGTTGAGTTAATAGAGAACCTAGCTGATGGTACGATTACTTTCTGTGATCATGACACTTTTACAGACTTATGTCGTGGAGGTCATATTCCTAATACAGGAATTATTAAAGCATTTAAGGTATTATCTATTGCTGGTGCATACTGGAGAGGAGATGAGAAGAATAAACAGTTAACTCGTGTTTATGGTATTTCATTCCCTAAACAAAAGGATTTAACTGAGTATTTAGCTTTATTAGAAGAAGCTAAAAAACGTGATCACCGTAAATTAGGTAAAGAATTAGAATTGTTTACATTCTCTCAAAAAGTAGGACAAGGGTTACCATTATGGTTGCCAAAAGGTGCTGCGTTAAGAGATAGATTAGAGCAGTTCTTGCGTAAAGCACAGAAGAAAGCTGGATATGAGCAAGTAGTTACTCCTCATATTGGACAAAAAGAATTATATGTTACTTCTGGGCACTATGCAAAATATGGAGCAGATAGTTTCCAACCAATTCATACTCCAGTAGAGGGAGAAGAGTTCTTATTAAAACCGATGAACTGTCCTCACCACTGTGAGATTTATAATGCAAAACCATGGTCTTATAAAGATTTACCTAAGCGTTTTGCTGAGTTTGGAACAGTGTATCGTTATGAGCAATCGGGAGAATTACACGGATTAACTCGTGTAAGAGGGTTTACTCAAGATGATGCACATATTTTCTGTACACCAGAACAATTAGATGAAGAGTTTAAAAAAGTAATTGATTTAGTGTTATATGTATTCGGTTCGTTAGGATTCGAGAACTTTACAGCACAAGTATCAGTACGTGATTTAAGTAACCCTGATAAGTATATCGGTAGTGTAGAGAATTGGGAAAAAGCTGAGAATGCTATTATCAATGCAGCTAAAGATAAAGGACTTAATTATGTGATCGAGAGTGGAGAAGCTGCTTTCTATGGTCCTAAATTAGACTTTATGGTAAAAGATGCATTAGGTAGAAGCTGGCAGTTAGGTACCATTCAGGTAGACTATAACTTACCAGAGCGATTTGAGTTAAGTTATAAAGGATCAGATAATGAGTTGCATCGTCCAGTGATGATCCACAGAGCACCATTTGGTTCTATGGAGCGTTTTATAGCGATACTTTTAGAGCATACAGGAGGTAATTTCCCACTATGGTTAATGCCGGAGCAGGCTATAATCCTGTCTTTGAGTGAGAAATATGAAAAATATGCCGAAAAAGTTTTAAATTTGCTAGAAAATAGCGAAATTCGCGCGCTGGTAGATAACCGTAATGAGACTATCGGTAAAAAGATTAGAGAAGCTGAAGTACAAAAATTCCCTTACATGTTAATTGTAGGAGAAGATGAAGAGAAAAACGGTACGATTTCTGTAAGAAGACACGGTGATTCTGGTAAATCTAATCAGACAATGAAGATAGAAGATTTTATCGCTCAAGTACAAGAAGAGGTAAATAGTTCTATTAAACAATTTGGAGAGTAAAAATAGTATAACGCTTGGTGAACAAGCACATAAAATTTTATAGCCATAGCAATAAGACAAAACAGAGGAAGAAATCCTCGCGAAGAAAAGAAAGATGCGCATAGAATTAATAATGCCATCCGCGTTCCTGAAGTTCGTCTTGTAGGAGACAACGTCGAAACAGGTGTATATAAACTTGCTGACGCAATGCGTTTAGCAGAGGAGTTAGAATTGGATTTAGTTGAGATTTCACCAAATGCTGAACCTCCTGTTTGTAAAATTACTGATTACAACAAATTCCTTTACGAACAGAAGAAGCGTGAAAAAATGCTAAAGGCTAAATCGACTCAAATCACTGTAAAAGAGATTCGTTTCGGTCCTCAAACAGATGAGCACGATTATGAGTTCAAAAAGAAGAATGCAATGAAATTCTTGAAAGAGGGTTCTAAATTAAAAGCATTCGTATTCTTTAAAGGACGTTCGATTATTTATAAAGATCAAGGACAAATCTTATTATTAAGATTAGCTCAAGATCTTGAGGAATTCGGGAAAGTGGAAACTATGCCAGTTTTAGAGGGTAAACGTATGACTATGTTTATCGCACCTAAAAAGAAAAAATAGTATTTAAGTATATTAAGATAGTTAAGTAAGATAATCATTAATACCTAGGAAATAATGCCTAAAATGAAAACTAAATCTAGTGCTAAGAAACGTTTCAAGTTGACTGGTTCTGGAAAAATCAAAAGAAAACACGCTTTCAAAAGTCACATTTTGACTAAAAAATCTAAAAAGCGTAAATTAGCTTTAACACACTCTGGATTAGTGTCTAAAGCAGATACAAACAGTATCAAAGATCAATTAAGATTAATCTAATCTTAATTCCGGTTAAAATTATTTAATAACCCTGGAGTGGAGCAAATGAAAGTTTAGAAGTGTTTGAAACATAACCGCCCACTACAAAAAACACATTTTTAAGAAATGGCAAGATCAGTAAACTCAGTAGCTTCAAGAGCAAGAAGAAAAAGAATTTTGAAGCAAGCCAAAGGATTCTTTGGAAGACGTAAAAACGTTTGGACAGTAGCTAAAAACGCGGTAGAAAAAGCAATGGTATATGCTTACCGTGATAGAAAACAAAAGAAAAGAAACTTCCGTTCATTATGGATCATGCGTATCAACGCTGGTGCTAGATTACACGGAATGAGCTATTCTCAATTCATGGGTAAATTAAAAGCTAACAATATCGAATTGAACCGTAAAGTTCTTGCAGATTTAGCTATGAATCACCCAGAAGCTTTCGCAGCTATCGTTAATAAAGTAAAATAATAAACGTTTGTCAAATCTGATTTATCTTACTTAATATATTTAAAAGCCTTACTGTATGCAGTGAGGCTTTTTTATTTTAATCGGTTATATTTGCTAGAACCTAAAAAGAGATAGATGGAATTACAGAATGTGGAATTTAAAGCACGTGTAGCTGACTTAGATAGCATAGAAGATAAATTAAAAGGAGTAGAGCTCATTCTAGATGGGGTATATAAGCAAGTGGATACTTATTATAATGTCCCTATTGGAAGGGTGAAACTTCGTGAATATGACGAGTATAGTTCTTTGATTTATTATAATCGTGTAAATGGGGAGGAAGCGAAGAGTTCGGATGTTATTTATTATAAACATGAGAAAGATGTTGCGTTAGGTGCAATATTAGAATTGCAGTTTGGTATAAAAGTAAAGGTGTCTAAAGTACGTAAGGTTTTAAAGTATAAGAATGTTAGTATTCACTTAGATCAGGTAGACGGATTGGGGTGCTTTGTGGAAGTAGAAGCTTGTAATATCGGAGTAGAAGAGGGAGTTGATTTAAAGCAACAATGTGATTGTTTTTTTAATCTAATGGAGTTGACTAAAGAAGATTTAGTTGCGGTATCGTATAGTGATCTTATTCTTCAGTTAAATAAAGAATAGTAGTGATTTGTCTTTTACTTTTGATTTAAATGGAGTAGATTGAGTTAAGATAAAACAAAAAAGACTATCAATGCTGATAGTCTTTTTTGTATATTAATTTTGTGATGTTCTGTGTACTACTTCGAATAGGGTACCATCGTCACATTTTAATGTTTTAGCAGGGAATTTTAATAGCAATGCATAATCATGTGTTACCATGATAATGGTTCTACCATTCTTATTAATTTTAAGTAGAAGTTCCATTACTTCAGCACTAGTCTGAGGGTCTAAGTTACCTGTTGGTTCATCAGCTAGGATTAGATCAGGATCATTTAGCAATGCTCTAGCTATAGCGATACGCTGTTGTTCCCCTCCTGATAGTTGGTGAGGCATTTTTTCGATATGTGCTAGCATATTTACATTGTCTAATACTTCGTGTATTTTTCTATCCATCGCTTCTTTTTCTGACCAACCAGTTGCTTTTAAAGCAAAGTGTAGGTTTCCATAGACTGTTCTGTCAGGAAGTAGTTTAAAGTCTTGGAATACGATACCTAATGATCTTCTCAGGTATGGAATATCTTTTTCTTTTAAGGTCTTCAAGTCGTAGTCTACGATAGAACCTTCGCCTACTTCTAAAGGAAGGTCTGCATACAGCGTTTTCATAAAGCTACTTTTACCTGCACCTGTCTTTCCGATTATATATAAAAATTCTCCCTTATTTACTTCTAAGTTAACATTAGAAAGTACTTTATGCTTGTTCTGGTAGATATCAACTCCTTGTAGGGATAAAACTGTTTTAGACATAATAATCGTGTATTTTGTGGTAAAAATACTAAGATAAACAATAATAAAGTATAGTTGAGCTGAAAATATCTATATCGGATGTTGTTTTTAAGAAAAAAATAGATTGAGGTCTTATTGTGGAGTGTAAATAATGTAAAATAAACTGATGTAGTAAGTAGTTAAATCAAAAGGAGAGATCTGCTGTAGATCTCTCCTTTTGTTCTAACTAACCAATTTAATCTATATTTTATTTACATATTTTTCTTTTTGTTTACATGACAAAGTTGCTCTAATTTTTTGAATATAAGATTAAGTAAAAGTTACCAAAAAGCTAAGTGATTGCTTCTTGTTTATTGTTGAAGTGATGTCTGTAGGTTAGGTGTGTAGTTGTTAAATAATTTATATTTATCTGTTTTGTTTCTTTGGTGGGGATTGTATTTAGTAATTTTGTGATAAATATTTAAACAAAATGAATTTAATTAAGCAGGTAGCAATCGTGATAGGTTGTCTAGCCTTTGGAGAGTTAGTGGTGTATCTCACAGGATTAAAATTACCATCAAGTATCATCGGTTTAATCACATTATGGACAATGTTAAAACTGAGGTGGGTAAAAGTAGAATCAATAGGTGGTATTACTAACTTCTTAATTAAAAACATGGGGATATTCTTTGTTCCACCTTGTGTGGCTATGTTGAACTATTTCGGAATTCTTAGTCAGTCGATTGTACCTATTGTTGTGGCTACACTGGTAAGTACAGTGATAGTGATTTTTGTAACTGGATTTACTCATCAATTATTAAGAAGAAAGAAATGAATTTTTTAGCCAATCCAACATTTTTATTATTCCTAACTTTAGCTTTATATGCTTTAGGAATAGCTTTGAGTGAAAAGAAAAAATGGATTATATTTAATCCTATTATCTTGTCTATGGTTGTCTTGATGGGGTATTTATATTTTTTAAAAATCCCTTATCAAAATTATGAAGAGGCAGGTAAGTATATTGATTTCTTTTTAAAGCCCTCTATTGTAGCGTTAGCAGTTCCTTTATATGTACAGTGGGAAAAAATTAAAAAACAGTTGTTTCCTATTTTAATTAGTCAATTAATAGGATGTGTTGTAGGGGTAGTGTCAGTAGTGATACTAGCTAAGATGACAGGCGCAGATCAAGAGATTATTTTATCACTAGCTCCTAAGTCAGTTAGTACACCTATAGCCTTAGAGATATCTAAGTCAGTTAATGGTATTCCGTCTGTAACTGCCGCTGCTGTTATGATAGCGGGGATATTTGGTAGTATGGTGGGATTTAAGGTGCTTAACCTTACCCGTATAAGTAATCCAATGTCACAAGGAATAGCTATGGGGACTTCTTCTCATGCAATGGGTACGATGAAGGCAATGGAGGTGAGTAATAAGTATGGAGCCTTCGCTAGTGTGGGGATGATTTTTAATGGAATTTTTACTGCTGTATTAGCTCCTATTATCTTAGGATTGTTATCCTCTTATTTGTGATAAAGACTTTTTTTATATGATCCCAATTCTTTTGAATTGGGATTTTTTGTATCAAGGAGTGTTTCTTTATTGTGTTTTTTGCTGTTTTCTTGTGAAATGCGATTTATTAAATCTCAAAAAGATATAAATTATCATGTTTTTTTATTGCTGTGGAAGAGGTGTAATTTCAATTTAAATATATTTTTGATAACAATTAGGGCAATATATTGCTGAAAAATAAGTTTAAAAGAGTATAAAATGATATATTTGACGTTATATAAATCTGAATGGAAATGCACAAAAATAATAGGTTAACTTTATTAACTCTTGCACTGGGGAGTATAACTGCAAGTGCTCAACAATCAGCTGCTTATGTAGAGAGATTGGCTGATTATAATCATGCTGTAGCATTGTATAATGAAGAGCAATATTTAGCAGCGCAATTATTATTCACAAAAGTAAAACAGGCTCATGTAGGTGAGAATACTGAGGTGGAGGCTGATTGTGCTTATTATATCGCGTATTGCGCCATTAAATTGAATCAAGAAGGAGCCGAAGATAAGATAGATGAGTTTGTGAAGAAATATCCTACTAGTTCTAAACAAAATCAGGCTTATGTAGAGGTTACAGATTATTATTTCAGCAAAGGAGATTTTCCTAAAGCCCTGCAGTACGCTGTAAAAGTGAAAGAAAACGCAATTACTAATGAGAAGAAGTTAGATCGTTTTAACTTTCAGAAGGGATATAGTTACTTCTATACAAAGAATAAAAAAGAAGCAGAACGCTATTTAAAGAAAGTAAATACTCGTGGAGAATGGGGGGAGCAAGCAACATATTATTTAGGATATATTGCTTATGACTCAGATAATTTTGACGATGCAAAAAAATTGTTTGACAAAGTAGAAACTAAGTCTTCTTACCAAGAGAAGATGGGGTACTATCAAGCAGACATGAGCTTTAAGACAGGAAACTTTCAAACGGCTATAGAACAAGGAACTTCTCAAATGACAAAAGCGACTCCTGAAGAGAAATCAGAGTTGTCTAAAATAGTTGGGGAGAGTTATTTTAACTTAAAGCAATATGATAAAGCGCTACCTCATTTATTAGCTTATCAAGGTAAAGGAGGAAAGTGGAGTAATACTGACTTTTACCAATTAGGGTACACTTATTATAAATCAAAAGATTATCCTAAGGCTATTGAGCAGTTTAATAAAATTATCAGTGGAGATAATGGTATTGCGCAGAATGCATATTACCATTTAGGAGAAAGTTATCTGCAAACACATAAAAAAACGCAAGCTCTAAATGCATTTAAGAATGCTTCTGAAATGCGTTTTGACGCAGGTATCCAAGAAGACGCTTTCTTAAACTATGCAAAACTTAGTTATGATATTGGGAATGCTTATGAGAGTACACCTGCTGTATTAAATGCTTATATTAGTAAATATCCTAATTCGTCTTATCGCGGAGAGATAGAAGGGCTTTTAATCGACTCGTATGTTTCTTCTAAAAACTATAAAGAGGCTTTAGTTCTATTAGAAAAGAATCGTTCTGTAGGAAATAAAGAGGTGTATCAACAAGTGACATTCTTGCGTGGTCAAGAATTGTTCAATGAAGGGAATTATAAGGAAGCATTAAGTCTTTTTGATAAATCTCTAGCAGAGAAGCAAAATTTAAAATATACTGCAAAGGCTCAATATTGGAAGGGAGAGACATTGTTTTACTTAAATGACTTTAACGAGTCTATCACTCAGTTCAAAGCATTTGATCAAAATACAGCGTCTAAGGGATTGTCTGAACGTAATAATTTGTATTATAATCTAGCGTATTCATACTTCAAATTGAAAGACTATGCTACAGCAGCGGATTATTTTAAAAAATACACAGATGAAAATCCTAAAGATGAGGCGCGTCGTCTAGATGCCTATCTAAGACAAGGAGATTGTAATTTTGTTACTGGGAAGTATTGGCCTGCGATGGAGGCTTATAATAAAGTTATTGAGGCAAATAAAGCTGATGTAGAATATGCACGTTTTCAAAAGGCAATTAGCTATGGATTCGTAGATCGTAATCCTCGTAAAATAGAAGACTTAACGAAGTTTGTGAAAGATTACCCAACTTCTAATTTGGCTGATGATGCTCAATATGAGATAGGGGTGACTTATGACGTTATGAATCAAAGTCAAAAGGCGTTAAGTGCTTTTGATAAGATGTTGAAAGATTATCCTACATCAAGCTATAAGGCTAGAGCTATCTTGAGACAAGGTTTGATTAACTATAACGACAATAAACCTGATCAAGCGTTAGCTAAATTTAAACAAGTGGTAAAAGAGTCTCCGGAATCTTCTGAGGCTATCGAAGCGGTTCAAAATGCACGACTAATCTATGTGGAAAATGGAAAGGTAGATGAATATGCTGCATGGGTTAAAGGTCTTTCTTTTATTCAAGTAACCGATGCTGAACTAGATAAAGATACTTATGAGTCGGCTGAAAAACAGTATATTCAAAATAATACACAATCGGCTATAGATGGATATGAGAAATACCTAAAAAGTTTCCCAACGGGACAAAAGGCGTTACAAGCTCATTTCTATTTAGGGCAAATGTATTTTGCAGAGAATAACCTAGATAAGGCTACTGCTCATTATGAAGTTGTAATTTCTAAGGATAAGAATGAGTTCTCAGAGATTTCTCTTGCTCGTTTGGCTGAGATTTATTTGAAAAATAAAAATACTGCTAAGGCTATAACTACTTTAAAACGTTTAGATGCAGAGGCTGCACAAGAACAGAATGTAGTGTTCGCTAAGTCTAATCTAATGAAGTTGAGCTATGAGCAAAATAGCTATAGTGAAGCTCTTCAATATGCTGAAGCTGTATTAAAAATGGCTAAAACAGATAATAAAGTAAAAGGTGATGCACAAATAGTTATTGCTAGAACGGCTATGGCTACTAATGATGAAGCTAAAGCTAAGAAAGGTTATCAAGAGGTATTGAAGATAGCAAAAGGAGAGTTAGCTGCAGAGGCGATGTATTATGATGCTTACTTTAAGAATAAAGAGGCTAAGTATGAAGCGTCTAATGAGAGTGTGCAGAAATTAGCAAAAGACTATTCGGGTTATAAGTATTATGGTGCTAAAGGATTAGTATTAATGGCAAAGAACTTCTATCAATTAAAAGATAGTTATCAAGCTACTTATATTTTAGAAAGCGTTACTAAGAACTTTACTGACTACCCAGATGTGGTGAAAGAAGCTAAAGAGGAACTTCAAAAAATAACAGCGCAAGAGGCTAAACGAAACTCTTCGATTGCTCAATAATTTTAATATAGAAGATATTATAATGAACAATAAGAATATATATACGATATTATCTGTTTTAACTCTAGGGGGAATAGCAGGTTATGCTCAAGATAAAAATACGGAAGCAAGTAAATTAGGTACAGAGGTTGTTAATGTAGTAAGAGCTTATGATGCAACAATTTCGGATGCTTTTAAAGTTCGTACTACAGCTAATAATGACGATGAAACTACAGGTAACAAGAAAGATGTAATTTATACGATTAGTTCTTTTCCTGTAGCATCTACTTTTGTACCTGAGAAAGGAAAAGCAGCAGAGGTAGAAAGAACAAGTAGGTTGAAAAGTTTTAATAATTATGCTCTTTTTTCTGCAGGTAATTATACTAACCTGAACGGAGAGGTGTTCTTAAGTCAACACTTAAATAAGAATAGTTTTTTAGCAGGATATGCTAGTCACTTTTCTTCTCAAGGAGGGATTAAGAATTTACTTCTAGATGATAGTTTCTCTAATACAAAAGGAGGTTTGGTTTATGGTGGACAATTAAAGAATTTTGGTTGGACAGTAGAAGCAGGTGCTAGATACCAATTGAGTAATTATTATGGATTGCCAACGAAACAAATCGACTTCAATCAAGGTGATATTTCTGGAATAGACGAATCTCAACACTATAAGAATGTTTTTGTAAATGGAGCTTTAGAGTTTAGAAATAGCCCTTTTACTGGATTGGATTTTAGATATGATTATTTTTGGGATGATTTTGGAACAGTAGAAAATCGTTTTAAGATTAGACCAAATGTAAAAACAGCTTTGGACTTTGGAGAATTGAATGTTGGGGTTGTTGTTGATTATGTAGGAACATCATATAAAAACTCATTTATAGGGGAAACAACGAAGTATAATCATTTAAACCTTGGAGCTCAACCTAGTCTTACATTTAGAGATGACAACTATTCTGTACAAGTAGGAGTTGGTGTTTTCTTTAACAATGGAGAATTAGCTGGTAAATCAGAGAATAACTTTTATATCTATCCACAAGTTAAAGCATCTTATGATTTAGTTCCTGGATTATTAGTGACTTATGCAGGAATAGAGGGAGGGGTGCAACAAAACTCTTTTCAACAGTTTTCAGAAGAAAACCCTTTCATTTCCCCAGATATTCTAATTACGCCTACTGATAAGAAGTATGATATTTATCTTGGATTAAAAGGAAAATTAGATAATAATATCTCTTATAACATCAAGGGGTCTTACAAAAGAGAGAAAGACAAAGCGATGTTTTTGCACAATGAATATACTTTGAATAGAAGTAGAATACCATATATGTTTGGAAACTCATTTGGAGTGCAATATGGAGATGTTAAAACATTGAATTTATTTGGTGAATTGCGTTTTGACTTCGAAGAGAATGTTTCTATAGGAGTTCATGGAGAGTATAATAACTATAATACAAATTCTTTAGAAGCTTGGAATTTACCAAAAGTAAAAGCAGGAGCTGATTTTAAATTTGATTTTACAGAACAATGGTTTGCAGGTGTAGATGTGTTTTATGTAGGTAAGCGTAAAGATGTTTTTGTAATTGATTCTACTGGGCTTATAGGAGACTATAATACTTGGGAAGATCCATCAGTTGTAGAATTGAAAGATTATGTTGATTTAAATATGAAAGTAGGGTATAGGCCAACTAAAAATTGGACTCTATTCTTAAAAGCCAATAACTTATTTAATCAGAAATATAATCAATGGGATAACTTTAAGGTGCAAGGTGTGCAAATAATGGGAGGAGCAATGTATAAATTCGATTTTTGAGATTTTGTAATCAGAAAAAAAGCTAAAAACTGATAATTTATGACTAAAATTCGCTAAAAGGTGCACAATACTGTTTTTTTTCATTGATTAATAACTTACTTTTGTCGTTACAAACAACAAAACATGTATTTTCTTTCGATTTCGCAAAGAAAGAAATTTTAAAGACGTAATGATGACATTAAAAAAGAAGTTAAAAACAATTTGTTTAGAACGGTTAAATGACAAGGTGGAAGCGTTGCAAGGAATTGTAGAAGATTTGACAATCGACGCGCAGAACGACGCCAAAAGTTCTGCTGGAGACAAACACGAGACAGGCTTGTCAATGATGCATTTAGAACAAGAAAACTTGAGTAAGAAGATTTTAGAAAATATAGCTATGCGAGATATAGTTGCTAAAATAGATGATGAAAAAGTGAGTTCTGTAGTAGAATTTGGAAGTTTAGTACAAGTAAATTCAGTGTATTTATTTTTCTCAGCAGCTTTGCCAAAAATTGTTTTAGACGACCGTTCTGTATTAGCCGTTTCTATGGATGCTCCAATCGCCAAGGAGTTATTAGGAAGAAAAGTACATGAGAGATTTACATTTAACAATTGTGAATTTACAATTCATGAATTAATGTAAAAGTCCTTTATAAAAAAGTATGAAACGCAGGTGTGAAAACATCTGCGTTTTTTTGTTTTTATTTGTGAGATATATGTATTTTAGGCTTGTTTAGAGTTGATAAAGTCTTTGAAAATTGTTATATTTGTACGTTAGATATTTTAGATTATTATTATGAGCCAAGAAACAAATAAGAATAATTATTCAGCGGATAGCATTCAAGCTCTTGAGGGAATGGAACACGTAAGGATGCGTCCTTCGATGTATATTGGTGATGTAGGAGTAAGAGGATTACACCATTTAGTATATGAAGTGGTTGATAACTCAATTGATGAGGCTTTAGCTGGTTATTGTGATACAATAAGCGTTACTATAAACGAGGATAACTCTATTACTGTAGAAGATAATGGACGTGGTATCCCAGTGGACATCCACAAAAAAGAAGGAGTGTCTGCATTAGAAGTAGTAATGACAAAGATTGGTGCTGGAGGGAAGTTTGACAAGGATTCTTATAAGGTATCTGGAGGTCTTCACGGAGTAGGGGTATCGTGTGTGAACGCACTATCTGATTTGTTAAGAGCAACTGTTTATCGTGAAGGTAAAATTTACGAACAAGAATATTCGCGTGGTAAAGCTTTATTTCCAGTAAAAGTTATTGGTGAAACAGATAAACGAGGAACATCGGTTACATTTAAACCCGACCATACTATCTTTACACAGACTCTAGAGTTTTCTTATGATACTTTAGCTGGGCGTTTAAGAGAGTTGTCTTTCTTGAATAAAGGATTAAAGATAACACTTACTGATAAAAGAGTAATTGAAGAAAATGGTGAGCCTAAACATGAAGTATTCTTTTCTAAAGAAGGATTAAAAGAGTTTATTAAATTCTTAGATGGTAGCCGTGTGCCAATTATTGAAGATGTAATCTCAATGGAACTTGATAAAGGAGAAATCCCTGTTGAAGTTGCATTAGTTTATAATGATACTTATGCAGAGAATATTTATTCTTATGTGAATAATATTAATACGCATGAGGGAGGAACACACCTACAAGGATTCCGTATGGGGCTTACTAGAACATTGAAGAAATATGCAGATGCTTCAGGAATGTTAGATAAGCTTAAGTTCGAAATTACAGGTGATGACTTTAGAGAAGGGTTGACTGCAATTGTCTCTGTGAAGGTAATGGAGCCTCAATTCGAAGGACAAACAAAGACAAAACTAGGAAATAGAGAGGTTGTATCCCCTGTGAGTCAGGCTGTAGCAGAAATGCTAGAGAACTACTTAGAGGAACATCCAAATGATGCTAAGATTATTGTTCAAAAGGTTATTTTAGCTGCTCAGGCTAGACATGCTGCTAAGAAAGCACGTGAGATGGTTCAACGTAAGACTGTTATGGTCGGTGGTGGACTACCTGGAAAGTTGTCTGATTGTTCTGAACAAGACGCTTCTAAATGTGAAGTATTCTTAGTGGAGGGAGATTCTGCGGGTGGTACAGCAAAACAAGGACGTGATCGTAACTTCCAAGCAATTCTACCATTAAGAGGTAAGATTCTTAACGTAG
Organism: Myroides sp. ZB35; assembly: GCF_001865835.1. Lineage (NCBI taxonomy): Bacteria > Pseudomonadati > Bacteroidota > Flavobacteriia > Flavobacteriales > Flavobacteriaceae > Myroides > Myroides sp. ZB35. The sequence goes on from NZ_CP017769.1 coordinate 2,661,129, forward strand.
AAAAAGCAATGGGGCACAAAGTATTCGAAAACGAAGAGATTAAGAATATCTTTACTGCTTTAGGTGTTACGATGGGAACAGAAGAGGATAGTAAAGCATTAAACCTTGAGAAATTACGTTATCATAAAGTAGTAATCATGTGTGATGCCGATGTGGACGGTAGCCACATCGCAACGTTGATTTTAACTTTCTTCTTCCGTTATATGAGAGGGTTAATAGAGAATGGATATGTTTATATTGCTACACCTCCATTATATATGGTTAAAAAAGGGCAACGTAAAGAATATGCATGGACAGATGAAGAACGCCTTGAGTTAATGGAGAAAATGGGAAGTGGATCAAGTGTTCAGCGTTATAAAGGTCTTGGAGAGATGAATGCTGAGCAATTATGGGATACTACAATGAATCCAGAACATAGAATTCTTAGACAAGTAACAATAGATAGTTTACAAGAAGCAGATAGAGTATTCTCTATGTTGATGGGAGACGAAGTTCCACCACGTAGAGATTTTATTGAGAAAAATGCTACTTATGCTAAAATTGATGCTTAGTATTTAAATATGTAAAATTATAAAGGTCAAGCATATTATATGCCTTGACCTTTTTTTAATAAAAAGATATAAAGTTATGAAAGTTACAATTATTGGAGCAGGAAATGTTGGGGCTACATGTGCTGATGTTATTGCTAATAGAAGAATCGCTAGTGAAGTAGTTTTAGTGGATATTGCAGAAGGGTATGCAGAAGGTAAAGCAATGGATATCATGCAATGTGCATCTAACTCTAAATTTGATACTATTGTTAAGGGAAGTACTAATGATTATAGTTTAACAGCTAATAGTGAGGTAGTAGTAGTTACTTCAGGAATTCCAAGAAAACCAGGAATGACTCGTGAGGAATTAATAGGTACTAATGCATCTGTAGTAAAGTCGGTGATGGAAAGCGCTTTAAAATACTCTCCTAATGCTATTTTTGTGATAGTGACTAACCCTCTTGATACAATGACTCTAGCAGCTTTAAAAATATCAGGATTAGATCGTAAGAAAGTAATAGGTATGGGAGGGGCTTTAGACTCTTCACGTTTTAAATATTTCTTATCTCAAAAACTAAATAAACCTGTTGGAGATATTGAAGGAATGGTTATTGGAGGACATGGGGATACTACAATGATCCCATTAATTAGATTGGCTACTTATAAAGGTATTCCTGTAAGTGAGATGTTGACAGCAGCAGAACAAGAAGAAGTGTGTAAATCAACAATGGTTGGTGGAGCTACTCTAACGAAGTTATTAGGAACTTCTGCATGGTATGCACCTGGAGCAGCTGTAGCTAACGTTGTGGATAGTATCTTAAATGACTTTAAGAAGTTAATCCCTTGTTCTGTATATTTACAAGGTGAATACGGGCAAGAAGGATTGTGTATAGGAGTTCCTTGTGTTATAGGAAAAGGAGGAATAGAAGAGATAGTAGAATTAAAATTAAATGAGCAAGAATCTCAGAAATTTGTAGATAGTGCAAATGCTGTTAGGGATACAAATAAGGAATTAACAATTGAATAGTAAAAGATTGTTTAATTGTTAAAATATATGTAATAGAAAAAAGCTCTTTTTGCTGATATTCTTAGTCAAAGAATTGCTTAATCATTGTCTATATCATATATTTGCTCGTTTTAAAAAAAGTAAATAATTAATTTTTAGTAATAATGCAAAACAAAGGACTCGTTAAATTTTTTGCAATTATCTTTGCATTGGTAAGTATTTACCAACTGTCATTTACCTTTGTTACCAACCATTATGAGGATAAAGCGAAAGCTTTTGCTGGTGGAGATTCGACAAAAGAATTACAATACCTTGATTCAATTGGTAACCAAACGGTATTTTTAGGACAAACATTCAATGAAGTGAGAGCTAAGCAAATCAATAAAGGATTAGACTTAGAAGGAGGTATTAATGTTACGTTGCAAATATCAATCAAAGACATTTTAAAAGGTTTAGCTAATAATTCAAAGAACGCTACGTTTAATAAAGCGTTAGCAGAAGCTGAATCACAAAGACAAGGTAATCAAAGTTACTTAGATGCTTTTTACACTGCTTTTGATAAAGAATCAAAAGGGAATGTAAAATTAGCATCTGCAGATATTTTTGCAAACAGAAACTTAAGTGAGATTACTGTTGGAATGTCTGATAGCCAAGTAAAGTCTATCTTAGATAAAAAAGTAAAAGAATCTATAGAGAGTGCTTACCGTGTATTCAGAGAGCGTATCGACAAGTTCGGTGTTTCTCAGCCAAATATTCAAATGTTAGGGGATACAGGGCGTATCTTAGTTGAGCTTCCTGGAGCAAAAGACGTAGATCGTATTAAAAATTTATTACAAAGTACTGCTCAGTTAGAGTTTTGGGAAACTTATAAAGTAGATGAAATAGGAAACTATATCATGGCTGCTAATGAGTACTTAAAAACAACTGAAAAGCAAGCGAATCAAAAAGAGACTGCTACTGATAATACAACAACTAACTCAGATGTTGAAGCATTATTAGGTACTGTAGCAAAAGACTCTATGGGGAATGCAGCTAATAAAGAATTCAATCCTTTATTAGACTTATTCGCAATGGGTGGACAACAAGGAAGCCCAATCTTAGGATATTTCCAAACGAAAGATACAGTTAAAGTAAATGCTTATTTAAACAGAGCTGATGTACGTAACTTATTACCAGCAGATCAAAAATATGCTCGTTTTGCATGGGGTAAACCAAGTAAAAAAGCTCCTGATTTAGTTGAGTTATATGCTTTAAAAACAAATAGAGAAGGTATTCCTCCTTTAAGTGGAAGCGTTATTACTGGTGCTCAAGATGAGTATGATCAATTTAGCCGTCCTGTAGTAGGGATGACAATGAGTCCTAAGGGAGCTAAAGTATGGGAAGAGTTAACAGGAAAAGCTTATACAGAGCACTCTAATATTGCTATTGTATTAGATAATATCGTTTATTCAGCTCCAGGTGTTACTAGTGGACCTATCTCTGGTGGTAGATCATCTATCTCAGGGGACTTTACTGTTGCTGATGCAAAAGACTTAGCGAATATCTTACGTGCTGGTAAATTACCTGCAGGTGCAGATATCGTTCAATCTGAAATCGTAGGACCATCATTAGGACAACAAGCTATCGATGCTGGTATGTTATCTGCTGTGGCTGGTTTAATTATTGTTGCTGCTTGGATGGCATTCTACTACGGTAGAGCTGGATGGTATGCAAATATTGCTTTATTAGCTAACTTATTATTCTTATTTGGTATCCTTGCTAGTTTAGGTGCTGTATTGACATTACCAGGTATTGCAGGTATCGTATTAACGATGGGTACTGCAGTGGATGCGAATATTATTATTTCTGAACGAGCAAAAGAATGTTTGCGTAAGGGAATGAGTCTTGCAGATACGATTAAAGAATCTTATAGCTGGCATGGTGCTATGCGTCCAATTGTTGATGCTAACGTTACACATATCTTAACAGGGGTTATCTTATTCGCTTTTGGATCAGGACCTATTAAAGGATTTGCTACGACATTGTTAATCGGTATTGCTACTTCATTATTTACTTCAATCTTTATCGCTCGTATCTTTATGGATAGAGACGTTAAAGCTGGTAGAACTTTAGCATTCAGTACAAGTATTACTAAAAATTGGTTTACAAACTTCAACTTTGATTTCTTAAAAATGAAGAAAGCTACTTATGGTTTATCATTAATCATTGTAGTGGTTTCTTTTGCTTCATTTGCAATCAACGGATTTGACCAAGGAACTGACTTTGTAGGAGGTAGAACATTCCAAGTTAAGTTTGATAAAGAAGTTACAGCTAACGAAGTAAGTGATAAGCTAGGAGAAGTATTTGGTGTAAATGTTGAAGCGAAAGTATTCGGAAATAAACAACAGTTAAAACTTACTACTAAATATAAAGTAGAAGAAGAAGGTGCTGCAGTAGACCAAGAAGTAAACGAGAAGTTATACGAAGGGTTAAAAGGGTACTATTCATCTCCTATGACTTATGAAGAGTTCGTTAATGCTACAGAAGGAAAAACATTAGGAGTTATCCAAGCTTCTAAAGTTGGACCAAGTATGGCAAAAGACGTTAAACAGAATGCATATTGGGCTGTATTAGGGTCTATGGCTGCTATCTTTATTTACTTAGTTATTTCTTTTAGAAAATGGCAGTATTCATTAGGAGCTATTGTTTCTGTTGCGCACGACGTTATCTTTGTATTAGGTATTTACTCATTAACATATAAGTTTATGCCTTGGCATATGGAGATTGACCAGCACTTCATCGCTGCGATCTTAACTGTTATTGGTTATTCTATGAATGATACTGTAATTGTATTTGACCGTGTACGTGAGTACATCGCTGGTAAAACAAAAGGTGATTTCAATAAGATCGTTAATGATTCAGTAAATACTACATTATCTAGAACTATTAATACTTCGCTTACTTTAATCCTAGTATTATTAATCATGTTCGTATTCGGAGGTGATTCAATCAGAGGATTTATCTTTGCGATGTTAATCGGTATTATTGTAGGTACTTATTCTTCATTATTCTTAGCTACTCCAGTATTAGTGGATACTATGCCAAGAAAAGATAAAGAAGAAATCGAAAGAAGACATAGAGAAGCTCAAGAGGAAATGTTAGTTGAGAAAAACTAATTCTATCTTAGAACTTGTATTTATAAAAAAAGCCACTCCGCAAGGAGTGGCTTTTTTATTTTAGGACTAGTCAATGACTAGTGTTACTTAGGCTAGTAATCTAATAGTTTTATTGTTGACTATGATATAATCGACATAATGCTATTAAAAGATGAGTATCAACTATTTTGTCTAGATTATTCATCAGGTCATTTATTTTTATCCAATGTAGTGTATCAGTAGGCTGATCTAGATGGATAATATACGGATATACTTGTTCGGGCGTAATTCCTATACTAGGAAAGTACTTTTCTCCTAATTTAGAGTATCCAATTACATTGCTATTTCCAAATTTCAGGGTATTTAGATATTGTTCTAGGTCATAGTAGTTTCTTACCTCTTTAGATAGACGAAATGCTGGTACCGTTATAATCGTACTATTGTTAGTGAATATTTGGGGTACAGGAAGACTTCTAGTTTCTAAACCTATATAAAAGGCTCCATTGTTTTTAAATACAGGGAGAGTTATTACCGTATTAGTACTATAATGAGTAGGGGATACATATTCTAGTATCGCAGAGTCTTTATCAATACCTGTTGCTTCAAAAGAAGCTCTGTGTGTCTTTAAGAAACCAGCTTGACTGTCATTATGGATGTATTCTTTTGTATTTAACTGTAATAGTTTTTCTAAATCAGTTGCATGAATCTTCTCTACATTTTGTATAGCTGTTTTTTGTCCTAACCATTTAGGTAATGGTATAGCTAACTTTAAAAATAGATTATAGATATTCACTTCTAATCTAGCTTCTACTAATGCACCTGTTTGGGCAGTATTAAGGAGTTGTACAGCATCGTATTCATGTAAATAACCAGAATCTTTAAAGCCTGAATACCCTTCGTTTAATGGAGTATTTAATGAAATAGGTGAGTGTAGTTCTATGAATATAGAAGTTACCTTTTCATTGATACCACCAGGAGAGGTGTAGTAATTTAGGGAAGTACGAATCGTTTCATATTCCTCAGGTTTAATATTAAATCTGTTCTCTATTTCTGTTTTTATATTGTCTGTTTCAGCTATTGCAAGTCCTTCAGGTATATATCCACTGTATTGTTTACCATCTAAGATAGGACTATCTGCTTTGACATTTGCTAATGGACGAGGGTAACCATGTTTAGCGATTACCTTTAAGCCACTATCACTATTTCTATAAGGGATAATGTCAATTACTTTATTTGGTCGTTTTACAATATCATATAACCTATTTGTGTTTATATTTTTAAAGGTAGATAAGGTTAAGAATGGAGTGTCCTTTTTAGGTAAATGTCTAGTTAATTGTAATTGTTTTCCACCAGGGACTTTTTCTCCAACAATTAAGTAATTCGTAGGAGGAAAGCCTATTTCTTCTCCAGCTAAATTATAGATTGTAAAGTGGTCTTTATAGCGGTTATTAATGATCCATTGATTGTAGATAGGAGTAGATATAATGATTCGCAATCCCAGTTCCTTAAAGATTGTTTCAAATTCTTTTTGTGTATAATATCCATACTCTTCTTGCAATTCAATGTCCCAATTCGCATAATAATCTTTGCGACGAATAAACTCTACTACATCAGTATAAAATGCATGAAATCGCCTTGTATTAGGTTTTAGAGGCTCTAATTCTTCAATGGGAAAACCTTTTTCTTTAGCTAATGATCTGGCCGTTTGAGAAAATTGAATGAACAATTCTGCATCACTAGGATTACCTTCTTTAGTTAGAGTAGATAGTTCTAGTATAACTTCTTGTTGTTCTACTTTGACAAAATCGCGGATGACAAGCACTCCTTTATCTTTCAATAACTCTACTTGTCTGCGAAGTGTATTATATGCTCTGTTATTGTCATAGTCGTTATATGAAGTAATATGGTGAATGGCAGAACAATTAAAGAATCCACTAATTGTATTCTTTTCAAAAGTCAATAGTTTTTCGCCATCATCTTCTTGGAATGAGAGATTCGGAAGGTTATACGTTTCTTCAGCGATTTGAACCATTTTAGGATTGATATCAATACCTATTATTTGAAGTTTAGGAAATAGTTGAGCTAATATAGCTGTACTCGTCCCTGAGGCCATTCCTACATCTACTAATACATTTCCCTCTTTGGCCTCAAAGAACACACTTGCAGAAGCCACCTTCTCGATAGCTATCGTGTCCATTGCTTCTAAATATTGCTGGTAGTCTTTTTTATTTCCTCTATCCTGAGTCGTATAGTTCTTGTCCATTGAATGCCTTGTTTACATTCAGAAAAGTAGTGATTTTATCTGTGAAATTGTTCGTTAAAAAGAAAAGAATATCCAATAATATTGATGTTACTAACTAAAACATTTTTATCCTTAGTTAAAAATAGGGGACGTTAGAATCAGCCAAAACAATATAGAATTATTTCGAAGTGTGATGTTAAACCCACATTATGTATTAGCCAAATACTACAAAGCAATTCTACTTCATAGTTCTTTCATTAGCTCTAAAACTATACTATAGTATGTTTTTATCACTAATTCAGAGCTATTTTGTATAATTACTTTTCGTTTATATGTTTATTGCATAATCTGGGTTTAATTGATTATCTTAGAATGAACTAATTACAATATTATGAAACGATTTGAATATAAAACAATTGAAGTAGTGACTAGTGGATTCTTTGCAAAAATGGAAATGAAGGAGACCGATGATACACTAAATGATCTAGGAAGTCAAGGATGGGAGCTAGTGTCTACAGCTCCTTGTATTATGGGGAGTACAACACAAAGGATCTATTATACACTCAAGAGAGAAATATAAAAAAAGAGAGCTAATCTAGATTGATTAGCTCTCTGTATATTTATGATTCGTATACTCTATTCTTGGCAGTAACCCATAAGTAAATCCCTACGATGATAAATGGAATACTTAACCATTGTCCTGTTGATAAAATATTGCCTAGTTGATCTTCAAAACCTCCTTGACTTTCTTTCATATATTCTACTATAAATCTTACCATCCACAGTAGTACTAAGAACACTCCAAAGATATAACCTAACTTTTTGCGTGCATCTGTCTTCCAATACATATAGTAAACAATAATGAACACAAGTATATATCCAAATGCCTCATAAAGTTGAGTAGGGTGTTTAGCTAATACTAGGTTTAAAGCTTCTGCAAACTGTGGATTATGAGCTATCGCGTCATAAGCTTGGTTATAATCAGGAATTCCTGTAATCTCCATTGCTTCTCTAGGAGAGAATTTATCTCTTAAAAATCGAATACCTAAAGCATTTGTAGTTTCGTGTCCTATAATTTCTGAGTTAAAGAAGTTCCCTAAACGAACAAAAACTCCCCCTATTGCTACAGGGATGATTACTCTATCTAGTATCCAAAGTACAGGTTTTTGAATAATCTTTTTACTGTAAAAATACATAACAGTGATAATAGCAATAGCTGCACCATGACTTGCTAATCCACTAAAACCAACGATTTCAAACTTAGGTGTGAAACGCACTGGTGATATAATCTCAAATAAGTGATCTTTATAATAATCCCAATCGTAAAAGAATACATGCCCTAGACGAGCTCCTATTAAAGTTGCTAATACAGTATAGATAAATAATTTGTCTAGTTTCTCAACACTTAGTACTTCGCGATCATATATCTTTTTCATTAAGAACCACCCTAAACCAAATGCGATTACAAACATAAGACTGTAATATCTCAGTTTAATAAATCCTAAATCCAACCCTTCTGATGGGTTCCAAATCATATGTAATGAATGTATCATAGTTTTTTATACTGTTAGATGATAAATGTATGAAATAATCTTTATTCTCAAAAGAGTAATTGTGGTTTACACCCAAGAGTACTTCATTGTTTTTTGTTTTCTATTTCAGTTACTAGCTCCCTGTTTTGTGTTCCTCAGTTCCTAGTTTACTTAAATAATAATTAAGGCACTGGATCATATCCTTTACCTCCCCATGGTCCACAACTAGCGATTCGCTTTATAGCTAACCAACCACCTTTAAAAAGTCCATGTTTTTTTAGTGCTTCTAAGGTGTATTGTGAGCAAGTAGGACTGTATCGACAAGCAGGAGGGAAGAATGGTGAAATAGCCAGCTGATAAAAACGGACTAATATTACAAATGGGAATATTAATATTTTCTTTAGCATAGTAACAGAAATATGAAAGTGTACAAATGTACGATGAGTTTAATTATAGTGCTAAAAGTAAGAAATTCTAGGTTAGAAATGAGTAGAAGGAATTAGTTTTAGCAAGACTATTTTATAATCACAAAAAATAAACTTAACTATTGTAGGTGAGGTATGTATAAAAAAAGAGGCTATTCATAGAATAACCTCTTTTGTGTATTTATAGAGAGAAAGAAGTACCTTCTTTACCATCTTTTAGTTGAATACCGATTTTAGCTAGTTCATCTCGAATGTGGTCTGACATTGCGAAATCTTTGTTTGCTCTAGCCTCGTTGCGCATTCCGATAAGCATATTGACTACACCTTCTAGTTTTTCGTTATTAGCACTTGCTGTTTCAGTGTTTTCTAAACCTAATACATCAAATACAAATGCGCTCATACTATTAATTAAAGTATCTAAATCTGTAGCCGAAATAGTCTCTTTATTATCCTTAATTAGGTTAATGAATTTAACTGCTTCAAATAAGTTTGCAATTAAAATCGGACTGTTAAAGTCGTCATTCATTGCATCATAGCACGATTGTCTCCATTTTGTGATATCAACAGAAGAGTTGCTAGAAGTTTTCAAATCTTTTAGAGATTTGATAGCTTCCATTAATCTTTGATATCCTCTTTCAGACGCTAAGATAGCATCATCAGAGAAGTCTAAGATACTTCTATAGTGCGCTTGTAAGATAAAGAACCTTGCTACAGCAGGAGCAAACCCTTTGCTAAGGATATTGTTCTCGCCAGAGAATAATTCATCAGGAAGAATGTTATTCCCTGTAGATTTAGCCATTTTCTTACCGTTTAGAGTAAGCATATTAGCATGCATCCAGTAGTTTACAGGTGAGTTACCTGTAGAAGCTTCATTCTGTGCAATCTCACACTCATGGTGAGGGAATTTTAAATCCATTCCACCTCCGTGTATATCGAAGTGCTTACCTAAGTATTTTGTACTCATAGCAGTACACTCTAGATGCCATCCAGGGAATCCATCTCCCCATGGTGAAGGCCATCTCATGATATGCTGAGGCTCTGCATTTTTCCAAAGTGCAAAGTCAAGTGGATTGCGTTTGTCAGATTGTCCATCTAAATCTCTTGTATTAGATAACATATCTTCTATCTTACGACCACTTAATATTCCATAGTTATGAGACTGATTGTATTTCTCTACATCGAAGTACACAGATCCATTCACCTCATAAGCAAAACCATTGTTGATGATCGCTTGTATGATTTCTATTTGCTCGATGATATGCCCAGTAGCCGTTGGTTCAATGCTAGGAGGTAGGTTATTGAACTGTTTTAGAATATTGTGAAAGTTCAAAGTATATTTCTGAACAATCTCCATTGGTTCTATCTGCTCAATACGCGCTCTTTTAGCGATTTTATCTTCTCCTTCATCTACATCGTCTACCATATGTCCTACGTCAGTAATATTACGAACGTAACGCACAGCATATCCTAAGTGTTTTAAATAACGATATACCAAGTCAAAAGATATAAAAGTACGACAGTTCCCAAGGTGTACATAGTTGTAGACTGTTGGTCCACATACATACATACCCACTTTACCCTCATGGATAGGTTTGAAAACTTCTTTCTCTCCAGTGATGGAGTTGTACATTTTTAATTGCTGTTCTTGATATAAAGGCATAATATAATTTGTAATGTTTAGAACTTAGTCTCTAATTGGATATAGTTTAAGAACTCTTTACGAACGTTCTCATCTTGGAATTTTCCTCCGAACTCAGCAGTTACAGTACTACTTTCGATATCGCGGATTCCTCTTGAGTTTACACATAAGTGTTTTGCATCGATGATACATGCCACATCTTCTGTGTTTAATACACGTTTTAATTCATTTACAATCTGAATAGTTAAACGCTCTTGTACCTGAGGTCTCTTTGCATAAAAATCAACGATACGGTTCATCTTAGAAAGACCTACTACAGTACCATTAGATATATACGCTACGTGAGCACGCCCAACGATAGGTAGTAAGTGATGTTCACAAGTAGAATAAACTACAATGTTCTTTTCTACCAACATCTCGTTGTATTTATATTTATTGTCAAATGTAGAAGCACTTGGCTTTTTAGCAGGATTTAATCCTCCAAACATCTCTTTCACAAACATTTTAGCTACACGGTTAGGTGTACCCTTAAGACTGTCATCTGTTAAGTCTAATCCTAAAGTGTTAAGAATGTTTTCTACATCTTTTTTTATCAATTCTATTTTTTCGTCATCTGTGCGGTCAAATGCATCACTTCTAAGTGGAGTTGCATCACTAGATGCGATGTGGTTGTCTCCCATTTCGTCGTGAAACTTTTCGTCTGTATTCATTCTATTTCTTTTTAATACATATTGTTATAACTCGCTACAAATATAAATAATAATTATAGATAAACTCTGACACTTATTTATAAATAATCTACCTCTAAGTGCTGGAATTAGTTAAAGTTTGTCACTTCTGATTTTTAAGGAGTAGGTGAGGAGAGAGATTGTAAAACCTCTATTAATAAAGAGTTCTAAATTAGAACAAGAAATCGAATCAATACAAAATCTAATTTATAGTAATTCAATATGATGTAACTTTAAAAATCATCGCTTATAAGTGACTTTATATATGTAAGTATGGTTTAAATAGCATCTGTTGATTTAGAAGATATTCGCTATTTAGACAATGTGTAAGTGCTTTTACCCCACATTACGCATTAGCCAAATACTATAAAGCAATTCTACTTCATAGTTCTTTCATTAGCTCTAAAACCATACTATAGTATGCTTTTATCACTAATTCAAACCTATTTTGTATAATTACTTTTCGTTTATATGTCTATTGCATAATCTGGGTTAAAACTAATTATATCCCATTAGATTTAAAGAATAACGTGCTGTGAATTAACCTTTGCTATTTCACTCTCTCTGTTCCTTTTCAGCCTTCAATGCTTCTAAGACAGACCGCGCTCCATAAATAATCTCTTCATGCGTATTATCTCTACTAGAAAACTCTCTTGACTTTATTTCTTTTATGATTTTCTTTCTGACTTGACGAATGAGTCCAGGCGGTAGTTCTTTTTTAGTTATGGACTCTTCTTCCATAAGTGGGATAGGAAGAGAGGATTCACTTACATTATCCGTTATAGGAACAAGTGTTCCCTCGTTTCCAGTCTCCATGTTATCTGTTTCTCTGTTCCCAGTTTCCTTATTCTCAGTTTCCCTGTTATCTGTTTCCCTGTTATCTGTTTCTCGGTTCCCTGTTCCCTCATATCCAGCCCCCTCAATATCCATTTCTAATGTTCCATGAAAGCAACTTGTACTATGTACATTACTGTCTTGTGCTTTCCACATACTCCACAGATAGACTTTCCCCTCTTGCCATTCCTTAGGTAAAGAGAAGTGAGTATATCTATCTTTGCGTTGCCCGATATTAGAGATGGTCGTGAATTTATCTAATTCTTCGTGATACGCCATAATCGTTAGTACGTCTGTATCTAGCGTCAGGGGATTGATCAGATGATTATCCCATTGTACTTTTAGCTTACCTGTTTTGAGTCTACTTATTTTCTTAATCACAGCAGGAGCAAGAGTTCCGATAGAGAGCAGCACCTTGTCTATTTGTACATATTGCTCTCCTTCATGTATTGCGATGCCTTGTTTCATCAGTCTAGAAATCATTTGTTCTTTTCCTGTCATCCATTTCTCTCCGTTGTAGACCGCAGGGCAATGCGCATTGACAAAATCCTTGAATTTACTAGCGAAGGTAGATACGAGACTCATCTTATCCCATTGTTTCAATTGTGCTTCAGTCGCTTTTTTACTTGATTTTAAGGGCTTAGCGCGGAGTATATTTCTTCCTCTCCACAGTACGCCCACTACGGTTCCTACTTTTCCTACTACAGCACCTAATATTCCTTCTTTGATTTCTGCCATGATTATCTCGTTTTTTGGTTATTACAAGATATAAAATACTGATATATGATTATTTAACTGTTCAAACAATCGATAAAAGAAGTTGTCCTAATGTACATCACACTTTATAAAAATGAGGACATGAAATGAAGAATATCAAAGCGAATGATTTCGCCTTCTATAGAGCTTATTTTTAATGCTGTATGATCATATTAAGTTTTCATAAAAGAAGAGTAGAAGAAGTATAAAAGGAGTATTATTGGGCAAAAGTTGCTTTAACCCCGTTATTGTCCTAGTATTCTCCAACTATTGTCCAAGGAAAGACTCTTGTAGTGTATTTTTACTGACCTTGTCAAGTAGTTGGTATAATTAGGATTTCTAATAAATAACTGATATACAACTTATAATGTTTTTGTGCAATTAAAAAAAATTAGAAAAAAGGAACCTTTTAGCAGGATTGGTTTTCTTCAAGAGGAGACAAGTGAAGGAAAGAAGAGAAATTAGAGAGGGTATTCTTATTTTTTGACTGTAATCAGAACGAAAAGAAGAAAAAGTGTTTTTAAGTTTTGGGGTAATTCTGTGAGGGTAGTGTATGTAATTATCTCACTAGTATTTCTCTATAGGATGAGATTCTTCGCAGGCTCAGAATGGACATTAGGAGTGGATGTATAGGATGGTATTCTTCGTAGACTCAGAATGATTACAACTGGAAATATTAATCATATAACACGGAATTACTAATCCGTTATTTATGTCACCCTGACGATAGGAAGGGTCTCACACGTAACTCTACAATCATGTAGGATGGGATTCTTCGCAAGCTCAGAATGATTACAACTGGAAATATTAATTGTTAATCATATAACACGGAACTACTAATCCGTTATCTATGTCACACTTACGATAGGAAGGGTCTCACACGTAACTCTACAATCATGTAGGATGGGATTCTTCGCAAGCTCAGAATGACAAAAGAGGTGTAGTAGGGTTTACTGAGATTATTAAAAAAAGAAAGGTTGAACTCAGTGATGAGATTCAACCTTTCGGAAGTATAAACAGAAAGTAAAAAATTATTTGATGATGAAGTTGATAATTTTCTTTTCGTTATTGATTAGAATAACTGCGATGTATTTACCACTTTGTAAATGTGGTGGGAGGTGAACACTGTTCTCTCGGTTGGGAAGTTCTGCCTCTAATACCTTGTTTCCTAGTATAGAATATATTTCTAGCCTAGCAGGACTAAAAGTGGTTCTATCCATATCAAAAACAATATTGATTATTTTGTTTTGATTTACTGGATTTGGGAACAGTTTGACCTTGTTTGTATTATTGATCTCTATAATTTGTTTACAGGTATAGACTTTTTCTCCTTTATCCGTTGTCAGTATTAAGTGATGTTGAACTTGATTATTGTTATTGATATCACTGTACGCTCCTGCTACATAATAGTTATTTGTACTCACTAGCATATCATCTCTATACCAATTAAATGAGGTGAAGTTAAAACCTCCGTTTGTGGCTGAGTTCATATTTATGACAAAAGAATTATCTGGCTTCATTATCGCTACTTTTTCGAAAGGTACGGGTCTGATTAGTTCTATTGTGTATTCTCTAGTGAGTGTCTGTGATTCAGATTTAACTGTTACAGGAATTGTAAACGTACCTGCATAATGTAATAAGTATTCCTCTTTTATGTTGTTAGTGATAAAAGCTCCTGCACTTAATTCATTAAACTCTATTCGAGCATATTTTTCTCCACAAGGCAAGATGTATGTTATCTTATTGGTTGGGTTTTTAAACACTTGTTCATTAATAGATAATTCAACTATATCAGCTGCTTCATCATCACTTCTGATGACCAAAGTTGCTGTTATTACATAAGGCATTGGAGCATAATTACTACTTCCTTCAATGGTCGCTTTTACTTGATATTTCCCTATTTCTGTATGTGTATTGTTTTCATAAGTCACTTTTAGAGGATGGGGTAAGTTTCCTGTCAAGGTAAGTGTTTTAGGTTGACCGTCATATACAAAAGCTTGGTTAGGAAATGAAATGAATTTGTGTATATCAAGTGGCTTGATTGTAAGATTAGCTGTGCGTTTGCTAGTAATATAATTATCGCCTTCTAGTGTAACACTAGCTTTGTAAATGCCTGCGTCTGTGTGAATATTATTTTCGTAAGTGGCAGTCACTCCTTTAGGCAGTTTTCCTTTGATTAAGATCTTCTGAGGTTTACCTGTATAATCCACTATAAGTTTGCTAAATGTGATATTAGTTAGTTTAGCTTTCTCTATTGTTAATTTGGCTGTTTTAGTACCAATAAGTATTGATTTATAATAGAAAGAAGCTTTTATACTATATTCTCCTGCGTTGTCATAGTAGTTTCTGTCATATTCTACATTGACTTCATTAGGAATATTGTATGCTTCTAGTTTATGAGAGTTACCATTGTAAGTAACTGATTTGTTCTCAAATATAACGTTGTCCAGCATTGGTAGAGTTTCGCCTTCGTGGCTTATGGCTAATATTGCCGTCATTGTATAAGGCATAGGAGTGTAGTTACTACTTCCTTCTAATGTGGCTGTAACTGTATAGTGTCCAATGTCTGTATGCGTATTGTTTTGATAAGTAATACGTAGCCCTTGAGGTATATGCCCTTCTATATTTAAAGATTTTGGCTGTCCATCATACTTGAACGATTGATTCTTTAAGCTCACTAATCTAGTCAGATCTGCTGGTCGAATGATCAATAGATTTGTACGAGTACTTGTGATATAATTGTCTCCTTCTAGTTTTACGGAAGCTTTATATTCTCCTGCATCAATGTGTTTATTGTTTTGATAGGTTGCTTTTACTCCTTGAGGTAACTCTCCTTCTAGTAGGAGCTGATGTGCTGTACCTGTATAATTAACTTCTTTTTTACTGAACTTTACACTAGTGATGGGAGCTTTCTCTATAGTAAGCGTTGCTCTTTTATGTCCTAATAAAATATCTTGATAATAGAAGTCTGCAGTGATGATATAAACACCTGAATTAGTAAAGGAGTTATCACTGTATTTTACAGTTACATCCTGAGGAAGGTTTGTAGCAATAATCTTGTAGGGTTGACCACTGTAAATAGCAACTATATCTTTAAAAATTATATTATCTAATGTAGGGAGTTCTTCCTGCTCTTCAGTAATCGATAATGTAGCAGACAGAGTATAAGGTATTGGTGTATAGTTATCACTACCACTAAGTATAGCTGTTACCATATGATTGCCTATTTCTGTATGCTTGTTGTTTTGATAAGTAAGCGTCAATTCTTGTGGTACTTCACCTGTAATGACTAATGACTTTGGTTTACCGTCATAAATAAATGATTTGCTTTTTAGCTTGACTAATTGAGTGATATCAGCAGGTAATATGACTAGCTCGTTTGATCTAGTACTTGTGATATAATTGTCTCCTTCTAATTTTACAGAAGCTTTATACGTACCTGCATTCTTATGAATATTGTTTTTATAAGTAGCAGTTACGCCTAGAGGTAGTTCTCCTTCTAATAGTAGTTCGTGTTCTTTACCATCGTAGGTTACTTCTTTTTTACTAAACTTCACTCCCGTAATACGTGCTTTTCCGATAGTTAGTGTAGCAGACTTAGTTCCTAGTAGAATATCTTTAAAGTAGAAGGTAGCTACTACTTGGTAAACACCAGTATTGATGTACTCATTTTGGTTGTATTTTACAGTTACTAAGTCAGGAAGATTAGTAGCTTCAATTGAAATAATCTCACCTGTATATGTTTCTGTTTTGTGTTCAAAGATTACATTGTCTAAAGAAGGTAATTCTTCCTCTTTTTGTGTAATCGATAATGTAGCAGACAGAGAGTAAGGCATTGGCGTATAGTTGCTACTACCATCTAATGTTGCTGTTACTGTGTGATTCCCTATTGCTGTATGTGTATTATTAGTATAAGTAAGTGTTAGTTCTTGAGGTACTTCACCTGTAACAGCTAGTGACTTTGGCTTACCATCATATGTAAACGACTCACTTTTTAGCTCGACAAGTTGAGTAATATCAGCAGGTAATATGATTAGCTCGTTTGATCTGGTACTTGTGATGTAATTATCTCCTTCTAATTTTACAGAAGCTTTATAAGTACCTGCATTCTTATGAATATTGTTTTTATAAGTAACTGTTACGCCTAGAGGTAGTTCTCCTTCTAGTAGTAGTTCGTGTTCTTTACCATCATAGGTTACTTTTTTTTTACTAAACTTTACTCCTGTGATACGCGCTTTCTCAATAGTAAGTGTAGCAGACTTAGTTCCTAGTAAGATATCCTTGAAATAGAATGACGCTACTACTTGATATGTACCCGTGTTGATGTACTTATTTAGGTTGTATTTTACAGTTACTAAGTCAGGAAGATTAGTTGCTTCAATCGAGATTACTTCTCCAGTGTACGTTTCTGTTTTGTGTTCAAAAATCACTTTGTCTAAAGAAGGTAATTCTTCTTGTACTTTAGTAATTGATAAAGTCGCAGATACTCTATATGGCATTGGTGTATAATTACTACTACCACTTAGTGTGGCTGTGACAGTATGGTTACCTACTTCTGTGTGTGTATTGTTAGTATAAGTAAGTGTTAGTTCTTGTGGAACTTCACCTGATATTATAAGTGACTTTGGCTTACCATCATATATAAAGGATTTACTTTTTAGCTCGACAAGTTGAGTGATATCAGCAGGTAGTATGATGAGCTCATTTGATCTGGTACTTGTGATATAATTGTCTCCTTCTAATTTTACCGAAGCTTTATAAGTACCTGCATTCTTATGAATATTGTTTTTATAAGTTGCTGTTATACCTAGAGGTAGTTCTCCTTCTAGTAGAAGCTCGTGTTCTTTGCCATCGTAGGTTACTTCTTTCTTACTAAACTTCACTCCTGTAATACGTGCTTTCTCGATAGTCAGTGTAGCTGACTTAGTTCCTAGTAAGATATCCTTGAAATAGAATGACGCTACTACTTGATATGTACCCGTGTTGATGTACTTATTTAGGTTGTATTTTACAGTTACTAAGTCAGGAAGATTAGTTGCTTCAATCGAGATTACTTCTCCAGTGTACGTTTCTGTTTTGTGTTCAAAAATCACTTTGTCTAAAGAAGGTAATTCTTCTTGTACTTTAGTAATTGATAAAGTCGCAGATACTCTATATGGCATTGGTGTATAATTACTACTACCACTTAGTGTGGCTGTGACAGTATGGTTACCTACTTCTGTGTGTGTATTGTTAGTATAAGTAAGTGTTAGTTCTTGTGGAACTTCACCTGTAACAGCTAGTGATTTTGGCTTACCGTCATATACAAACGACTGGCTTTTTAGCTCGACTAATTGAGTGATATCAGCAGGTAGTATGATGAGCTCATTTGATCTAGTGCTTGTGATATAATTGTCTCCTTCTAATTTTACAGAAGCTTTATACGTACCTGCGTTAGTCGCTCTGTTATTTTTATAAGTAGCAGTTACGCCTAGAGGTAGTTCACCTTCTAGTAATAATTCGTGTTCTTGACCATCGTAGATTACTTCTTTCTTACTAAATTTGACTCCCGTAATACGTGCTTTCTCGATAGTCAGTGTAGTAGACTTAGTTCCTAATAAAATGCCCTTGAAGTAGAATGAAGCTATTACTTGATAAACACCAATGTTAGTATACTGGTTCTTATCATAAGAGACTCTTACGTTATTAGGAAGGTTAGTAGCTTCAATTGAGATTGTCTCTCCTGTATAGGTTTCTGTTTTGTGTTCAAAGATTACACCCTCTAAAGAAGGTAACTCTTCCTCTTTTTGTGTAATGGATAAAGTCGCAGACAGCGTATAAGGCATCGGAGTGTAGTTAGAGCTACCACTTAATGTTGCTGTTACTATGTGATTGCCTATTGCTGTATGTGTATTATTAGCATAAGTAAGTGTTAGTTCTTGAGGGACTTCGCCTGTAACAGCTAGTGACTTCGGTTTATCATCATATATAAACGACTGGCTTTTTAGCTCGACAAGTTGAGTGATATCAGCAGGAAGTATGATGAGCTCGTTTGATCTCGTACTTGTGATGTAATTGTCTCCTTCTAATTTTACCGAAGCTTTATAGATACCTGCATTAGTAGCCTTATTATTTTTATAAGTAGCGGTTACGCCTAGAGGCAATTCACCTTCTAATAGAAGTTCATGTTCTTGACCATTATAGGTTACTTCTTTCTTACTAAATTTCACTCTAGTGATACGTGCTTTTTCGATAGTCAGTGTAGCAGACTTAGTTCCTAGTAAGATGTCCTTGAAATAGAAGGAAGCTATTACTTGGTAAATACCAGCATCAGTATACTGGTTCTTATCATAAGTTACTCTTATGTTATTAGGAAGGTTCGTTGCGTCAATCGAGATGATCTCTCCTGTATATGTTTCTGTTTTATGTTCAAAGATTACACCCTCTAAAGAAGGTAATTCTACTTGTTTTTTAGTAATTGATAGCGTAGCAGATAAGGTATAAGGCATCGGAGTGTAGTTAGAACTACCACTTAATGTTACTGTTACTTTATGATTGCCTATTTCTGTATGCTTGTTGTTTTGATAAGTAAGTGTTAGTTCTTTAGGTACTTCGCCTGATATCATAAGTGACTTTGGCTTACCGTCATATATAAACGACTCGCTTTTTAGTTCCACTAATTGAGTGATATCAGCAGGAAGTATGATGAGCTCGTTTGATCTAGTGCTTGTGATGTAGTTGTCCCCTTCTAATTTTACAGACGCTTTATAAGTACCTACATTCTTATGAATATTGTTTTTATAAGTAGCAGTTACGCCTAGAGGTAACTCACCTTCTAATAGAAGTTCGTGTTCTTTGCCATTATAAGTTACTTCTTTTTTACTAAATGTTACTCCAGTGATACGTGCTTTTTCGATCGTAAGAGTTGCTAATTTTGTTCCTAGTAAGATGTCTTTGAAGTAGAAGGAAGCGACTACTTGATAAACACCAGTATTGATGTATTCATTTTGATTGTACTTTACAGTAACTAAGTTAGGAAGGTTCGTTGCTTCGATTGAAATAGCCTCTCCAGTGTACGTTTCTGTTTTGTGTTCAAAGATTATCCCCTCTAAAGAAGGTAATTCTACTTGTTTTTTAGTAATCGATAATGTAGCAGATAATGTATAAGGGATAGGTGCGTAGTTATCACTACCACTTAGTGTTGCTGTGACAGTGTAATTGCCTATTTCTATATGTGTATTATTAGTATAAGTAAGTGTTAGTTCTTGAGGTACTTCACCTGTAATTATTAGTGACTTCGACTTACCATCGTATATAAATGACTCACTTTTTAGCTCTACTAGTTGAGTGATATCAGCAGGTAGTATGATTAGCTCGTTTGATCTGGTACTTGTGATGTAATTATCTCCTTCTAATTTTACAGAAGCTTTATAAGTACCTGCATTCTTATGAATATTGTTTTTATAAGTAACTGTTACGCCTAGAGGTAGTTCTCCTTCTAATAGAAGTTCGTGCTCTTTGCCATCGTAGGTTACTTCTTTTTTACTAAACTTGACTCCTGTAATACGTGCTTTCTCGATAGTTAGTGTAGCTGACTTAGTTCCTAGTAAGATATCCTTGAAATAGAAAGAAGCTATTACTTGATATGTACCTGTGTTGATGTACTCATTTAGGTTGTATTTTACAGTAACTAGATTAGGAAGGTTAGTCGCTTCAATCGAGATTACTTCTCCTGTATATGTCTCTGTTTTGTGTTCAAAGATTACATTATTAAGGGATGGTAGCTCTTCCTCTTTTTGTGTAATCGATAATGTAGCAGATAATGTATAAGGGATAGGTGCGTAGTTATCACTACCACTTAGTGTTGCTGTGACAGTGTAATTGCCTATTTCTATATGTGTATTATTAGTATAAGTAAGTGTTAGTTCTTGAGGTACTTCACCTGTAATTATTAGTGACTTCGACTTACCATCGTATATAAATGACTCACTTTTTAGCTCTACTAGTTGAGTGATATCAGCAGGTAATATGATTAGCTCGTTTGATCTTGTACTTGTGATATAGTTGTCTCCTTCTAATTTTACCGAAGCTTTATATGTACCTGCGTTAGTTCCAGTATTGTTCTTATAAGTAGCAGTTACGCCTAAAGGCAGTTCTCCTTCTAGTAGAAGTTCGTGTTCATTACCATCATAGGTTACTTCTTTTTTACTAAGCGTTACTCCTGTGATACGTGCTTTCTCGATAGTTAGTGTAGCTGACTTAGTTCCTAGTAAGATGTCCTTGAAATAGAATGACGCTACTACTTGATATGTACCTGAGTCAATATATTGGTTCTTATCATAAGAGACTCTTACGTTATTAGGAAGGTTAGTTGCTTCGATTGAAATAGCCTCTCCAGTGTACGTTTCTGTTTTGTGTTCAAAGATCACTTTGTCTAAAGAAGGTAATTCTTCTTGCTTCTTAGTAATCGATAACGTAGTAGACAGCGTATAAGGCATCGGAGTGTAGTTAGAGCTACCACTAAATGTTGCTGTTACTATGTGATTGCCTACCTCTGTGTGTGTATTATTAGCATAAGTAAGTGTCAGTTCTTGAGGTACTTCACCTGTAACAACTAGTGACTTTGGCTTACCGTCATAGATAAATGATTGGCTTTTAAATTCCACTAATTGAGTTATATCAGCAGGTAGTATGATGAGCTCGTTTGACCTCGTACTTGTGATATAGTTATCTCCCTCTAATTTTACTGAAGCTTTATAAGTATCTGCATCTTTATGAATATTGTTTTTATAAGTAGCGGTTACTCCTAGAGGTAATTCTCCTTCTAATAGTAACTCATGTTCCTTACCATCGTAGGTTACTTCTTTCTTGCTAAACTTCACTCCTGTAATACGTGCTTTCTCGATAGTCAGTGTAGCAGATTTAGTTCCTAGTAAGATGTCCTTGAAATAGAAGGAAGCGATTACTTGATAAACACCCGTGTTGATGTACTCATTTAGGCTGTATTTTACAGTAACTAGATTAGGTAGGTTAGTCGCTTCGATTGAAATAACCTCTCCTGTATATGTTTCTGTTTTGTGTCCAAATATTACACTATCAAGAGATGGTAGCTCTTCCTGTTCTTCGGTAATCGATAACGTAGCAGATAGGGTATAAGGCATCGGTGCGTAGTTATCACTACCATTTAATGTTGCTGTTACTGTGTGGTTCCCTATTTCTGTATGTTTGTTGTTTTGATAAGTAAGTGTTAGTTCTTTAGGTACTTCACCTGATATAGCAAGTGACTTAGACTTACCGTCATATATAAACGACTCACTTTTTAGCTCCACTAGTTGAGTGATATCAGCAGGAAGTATGATGAGCTCGTTTGATCTGGTGCTTGTGATGTAGTTGTCCCCTTCTAATTTTACAGAAGCTTTATATGTACCTGCATTAGTCGCTCTGTTGTTTTTATAGGTAACAATTACTCCTTTAGGTAGTTCTCCTTCTAATAGCAGTTCGTGTTCTTTACCATCGTAGGTTACTTCTTTTTTACTAAACTTGACTCCCGTGATACGTGCTTTCTCGATAGTCAGTGTAGCTGACTTAGTTCCTAGTAAGATATTTTTAAAGTAGAATGAAGCTACTACTTGATATGTACCAGCGTCAATATATTGGTTCTTATCATAAGAAACTCTTACGTTATTAGGAAGGTTAGTCGCTTCTATAGCAATTACTTCACCAGTATACGTTTCTGTTTTGTGTTCAAAGAATACATTATCAAGGGATGGTAGTTCTACTTGTTTTTTAGTAATTGATAGTGTAGCAGATAGGGTATAAGGCATCGGCGTATAGTTAGAGCTACCACTTAATGTTGCTGTGACAGTGTAATTGCCTATTTCTGTATGTTTGTTGTTTTGATAAGTAAGCGTTAGTTCTTGAGGTATTTCACCTGTAAAAGCAAGTGACTTCGGTTTACCGTCATATATAAACGACTCACTTTTTAGTTCCACTAATTGAGTTATATCAGCAGGTAGTATGATGAGCTCGTTTGATCTGGTACTTGTGATATAATTGTCTCCTGTTAAGGTAACGGAAGCTTTATATGTACCTGCATCCTTATGAATATTGTTTTTATAAGTAACTGTTACCCCTAGAGGTAGTTCACCCTCTAATAATAGCTCGTGCTCTTTACCATCGTAGGTTACTTCTTTCTTGCTAAACTTCACTCCCGTAATACGTGCTTTTTCGATAGTTAGTGTAGCAGACTTTGTACCTAGTAAGATATCTTTAAAATAGAAAGAAGCTATTACGTGATAAATACCAGCGTCAGTATACTGGTTCTTATCATAAGAGACTCTTACGTTATTAGGAAGGTTAGTAGCTTCTATTGAGATTGTTTCTCCTGTATACGTCTCTGTTTTATGCTCAAAAATCACTTTGTCTAAAGAAGGTAATTCTTCCTCTTTCTTTGTAATTGATAAAGTTGCGGATAGGGTATAAGGCATCGGAGTGTAGTTAGAACTACCATCTAATGTCGCTGTTACTGTGTGGTTCCCTATTTCTGTATGTTTGTTGTTTTGATAACTAAGTGTTAGTTCTTGAGGGACTTCTCCTGTAACGGTTAGTGACTTCGGCTTGCCATCATATATAAACGACTGGCTTTTTAGCTCGACTAATTGAGTGATATCAGCAGGGAATATGATTAGCTCGTTTGATCTCGTACTTGTGATATAGTTGTCTCCTTCTAATTTTACTGAAGCTTTATAGATACCTGTGTTAGTTCCAGTATTGTTCTTATAAGTAGCAGTTACCCCTAGAGGTAGTTCACCTTCTAGTAATAATTCGTGTTCTTTGCCATCATAGGTTAGTTCTTTTTTACTAAACTTCACTCCCGTAATACGTGCTTTTTCGATAGTTAGTGTAGCAGACTTTGTACCTAGTAAGATATCTTTAAAATAGAAAGAAGCTATTACGTGATAAATACCAGCGTCAGTATACTGGTTCTTATCATAAGAGACTCTTACGTTATTAGGAAGGTTCGTTGCTTCGATTGAAATAGCCTCTCCAGTGTACGTTTCTGTTTTGTGTTCAAATATTACATTATTAAGGGAAGGTAATTCTTCTTGCTTCTTAGTAATGGACAAAGTAGCAGACAGGGTATAAGGCATCGGTGTATAGTTATCACTATCATCTAATGTTGCTGTTACTGTGTGATTACCTATTGCTGTATGTGTGTTATTAGTATAAGTAAGTGTTAGTTCTTGAGGTATTTCACCTGTAATAGCTAGTGACTTCGGTTTACCGTCATATATAAACGACTCACTTTTTAGCTCTACTAGTTGAGTGATATCAGCAGGTAATATGATTAGCTCGTTTGATCTCGTACTTGAGATATAGTTGTCTCCTGTTAAGGTAACGGAAGCTTTATAAGTACCTGCATTCTTATGAATATTGTTTTTATAAGTAACTGTTACGCCTAAAGGCAATTCCCCTTCTAGTAATAGTTCGTGCTCTTTGCCATCGTAGGTTACTTCTTTTTTACTAAACTTGACTCCAATGATACGTGCTTTCTCGATAGTTAGTGTTGCAGATTTAGTTCCTAATAAGATGTCTTTATAGTAGAATGAAGCGACTACTTGATAAACACCAGTATTGATGTACTCATTTTGGTTATATTTTACAGTAACTAAGTTTGGAAGGTTCGTTGCGTCAATCGAGATGACCTCTCCTGTATATGTTTCTGTTTTATGTTCAAAGATTACACTATCAAGAGATGGTAATTCTTCTTGTGCTTTAGTAATTGATAAAGTTGCAGATACTCTATATGGCATTGGTGTGTAGTTATCACTACCAGTAATAGTAGCTTCTATTTGATGGTTTCCTATAGCATTCTGTCCATTATTTTTATAGGATACTTTTAGTTCTTTAGGTAAAGGAGAGGTAATTTTTAAGAACCTAACAATCCCATCATATTTAAAAGTTTGACTTTTAAATTCAATAATTTGAGTTAAGTCAATTGGCGTTATTGTTAAAGTGTTTGTTCTAGTACTTGTAATATAATTTTCTCCTGTAAGTTTTACTGTTGCTTTGTAAGTAC
The DNA here is from genome assembly GCF_001865835.1 of Myroides sp. ZB35. Lineage (NCBI taxonomy): Bacteria > Pseudomonadati > Bacteroidota > Flavobacteriia > Flavobacteriales > Flavobacteriaceae > Myroides > Myroides sp. ZB35. The sequence continues at coordinate 2,686,013 of NZ_CP017769.1, forward strand.
CAGCATTAGTGTGTTTGTTATTAGAGTAAATAGCAGTCACTCCATTAGGTAAATCTCCTTTTAGTAATAGAGTATGAGGTTCTCCATTATATAAAACAGATGTTTTATTAAAGGTAACTCCTGTAATTCTAGCCTTTTCGATTGTAAGAAAAGCTGTTTTGGTACCAAGGAGAATGTTTTTAAAATAGAAAGAAGCCTTTATTTGATAATGACCAACTTCTCGATAGTCATTTTTACTGTATTTTACAATAACATTATCAGGTAGATTATTAGCTAATATAGATATAGTTGATCCAGTGTATGGAGTGGTAAGGTTTTCAAAAGTAATATTTTCTATACCAGGAAGCTCTTCTGATACTTCCTCTTTAGTAATTGTTATAGTAGCTTTTAGTTCTAGAGGAATTGGTGTGTAATTTTTACTACCTGTTATTGTAGCAGTCACTAAGTGGGAGCCTATTTCTGATTGATTATTACCTTTATAAGATATATAAAGACCAGAAGGTAGTTTTTGATTTAGGAAAATAGACTTTGATTGTCCATCATAAACAAACATCTGACTAGTTAAGGTATATTTACTCGATATATCTATTGGGAGTATAGTAAGGGTGTTAGAACGAGTACTAGTAATGTGATTTTTTCCTGCTAGTCGAACGCTCATTTTATACACTCCTGCATTGGTATGAGAGTTATTTTGATAAGTAGCAGTGACTCCTTCAGGTAATTCTCCACTTATTTCAAGAGAATGTTTAGAACCATCATATACAACTTCTTTTTTTCGTAAAGTAACACCTGTAATTCTAGCTTTGTCAATATTAAGCCTAGCGGATTTTGTTGAAATTAAAATATTGTTTTCATTGTAAAAGTAAGCTTTTACAATATATGAACCAGCATTAACGAAGCCATTTTTATCATACTTCACCGTTACATTATGAGGAACATTAGTTGGTTCATGATAAAATGTCTCTCCTGTATAGGTTACAGTTTTTTCTTTAAAAACGAAGTTATAATATTTGTAGTTAGAGTTATTTGTTTGGGAGATATGGGAGGAGGAATTATCAGATTTCGAATAGATATTACTATAAGAACGTTGTGAAAAAACACATAATAGAGCACACAACAAGGGGAATAATTTTTTAACCATAGTAAACATGTATTAACTTAAATTATTATATAAAATATAGTATATCAGATGGATATATATAAATATACAGTCAGTGCCTACATGTTTAAAAGTTAATATATTAAGTTGTTGTTACGTCAAGGTTATCAGGAGGTAAATATTTGTTTGATTAATTGTATTAGAAGGTACTTTGTTTGTTTCTATTAATATTTAGTTTTTACGTGAAAGAGAATTATAAGATATAAGAGGTGATTTAAAGCAAAAAAGCGATGGAGATCTCCATCGCTTTTTTTTATTTCTTGGTAATTTCATTTTGTGTTTGTACTTCTTTAGCTTTCACTACTTCTTTAGCCTTTGTCCATTTGGAAGGATCTTCTTTTAAGTCTAGGTAGTATTCATAGAGCATCTTAGTTAGTTCTACTTCTACGCGCTTACCTACGAAGTGTTTATTGGTACTGAAGTATCCATATGTAATCCCGTCTTTCTTTACGATAGGAGGTTTATCTGCATGTATATTCCAGGGAGAGTAGCTACTGGTCTGGTCTCCATAGATACCATATTTATTCCAGATTGACTTTTGGCTGTATAAGTTCCCATACGTTCCATAGGTATTCCATATAGAGTTAGCCTCTTTGGCATCACAGCTTAGGCAACCTAGATATTCTTCTTTACCATCATTGGTATATAACTCAAGCTTTTGGGCATAGGTGCCAACACTTAGTAGAATAAGAAATAGTATATAATGGAATTGTCTTTTCATGTGTTCTTTTGTTTGTCGGCAAATTACAAAAAATTTCAAAATAAGAAATGTCAAATTTTAGCAATATTCTTAAAAATGCTGTAAACTGTAATATTATTTTGATGAACGGCTTTTATGTTGTGTTTTTTACACTTTATACACAGGATTAGAAGGGATGTTGTTATTCGATTTTTAAGGTAATAAAAAGGAATTGTTGCTTAAATGAAGTGGTTTTTGGAAGGGATTTAGAACTGTTTTATTAGGTGAAAAAAGAGAGGTTTTGTATATTGTAAGCTTTGTTTTGTATTAAAAAACTTCTTAATCATGCTTTTCAAATTATTTTATCTCTTTACTAAAATAGGACTTTTTACCATTGGTGGGGGGTATGCTGTGATTCCATTAATCGAAAAAGAAATAGTTTCTCGCGATTGGTTAACTCAGGACGAGTTTTATGAACTTCTAGCTATAACTGAGTCTCTTCCTGGTGTGTTTGCTACCAATATAGCCGCCTTAGTGGGGTTTAAGATTAACGGGGTAAAAGGGGGAGTAGTCGCAGCACTAGGCACTATATTAGCTCCCTTTACTATTATACTTCTCATAGCAGTTTTTTTTAGTCGATTTCAAGAAAATGTTTATGTGATAAAGGCGTTTAAAGCCCTCAGACCTGTAGTAGTAGCTCTCATCGCGGCACCGTGTTATACTGCTATTAAGGCTAATAATATGACAGCAAAGACGTTGATATTTCCCTTAGTAGCTCTAGGCATGATGTGGGGATTAGGTGTGTCTCCAATTTGGATTGTAATAGGGGGATGTGTAGGAGGAATTGTATATCATAGTATAAGAGAAAAAAGTAAAGCATAAGATATGATATTTTTAAAATTGTTTTGGGTATTCATAAAAATCGGTACTTTTGGGTTTGGTGGAGGATATGCTATGCTGTCTCTTATTCAAGAAGAAGTTGTAGAGAAGAATCAGTGGATCAGTAGAGGAGAGTTTACAGACCTTATAGCAGTTTCTCAGATGACACCTGGTCCTATAGGGATTAATTCGGCTACTTATGTTGGTTATAGTGCATTACATGGTGCGGGATATTCTCCTATGGTAGCTATACTCGGGTCTGTCATTGCTACTATTGCCCTTTGTCTACCTTCTTTTATGATGATTTGTTTGATTTCATATTTCTATTTAAAGTTTCGATCTAATAAGTATTTTTCATATGCCTTAATGGGGATTAAGCCATTGAGTATAGCTTTGATTGCCCTAGCAGCTGTATCACTAATAGATCGAGAGAGCTTCTCTGATTATTACAGTATAGGCTTGTTTATTCTGGCTCTTATCTGTTCTATCAGGTTTAAGATACATCCTATCCTTATTCTTTTTGTTACAGCTGTCGTAGGGATATTGATTTATTGAGATTTTAGATAACGGAATAAATATATATGGTTATACTCCTTAAAAATTGCTGATTTTATAAACAGAAAAAGAATAAACTCTATTTCTTATGACTGCAGTCATAAAATGCGTAGTAGGTAAGCTTCTATATTTGGCTGTAACATTATAAAACAACGAAGACATGTTAACAGGTGAGCAAAAACAATTAATCTTGGCAACAGTACCTTTGCTAAGAGAGAAGGGATTAGAACTAACAAAACATTTTTACTTGAGAATGTTCGAATATCACCCAGAATTAAAGAATGTATTTAATATGGGGAATCAACGTGCTGGCAAACAACAGATGGCTTTAGCGATGGCAGTACTTGGCTATGCAGAAAATATTTCACAGCCAGAGCGATTAATGCCTGTAGTTGATCTAATAGGGCATAAGCACGCCAGCTTATCAATACAGCCAGAACAGTATGAAATAGTAGGAACTCATCTACTAGCGTCTATAAAAGAGGTACTAGGTGAAGCAGCGACAGAAGATATCGTACAAGCCTGGGCAGTGGCTTATCAACAATTAGCAGATATCATGATAGGACACGAACATAAGATTTATCAAGCTAAGGAGAATGAAGCGAATAACTGGATAGGGTGGAAAGCATTCACTGTGAAGAGTAAGGTAGTAGAGTCTGGAGAGATTACTTCCTTTTATTTGGTACCAGCAGATGGGAGTGCTGTTGTACAGCATCAACCAGGACAATATATCAGTATTAAAGTCTTTTTAGAACGAATAGGCCTAGAGCAGATCAGACAATATTCTATATCATGTGCTCCTAATAACGAGTACTATAGAATATCTATCAAACGCGAACTAGGAAAAGAGATCGATATGAATGGTATGATTAGTAATCATCTGCATGACCATATTAATGAAGGAGATACTGTAGAAATTAGTTCTCCGTCAGGAAACTTTGTGCTAAAGGAGAACCAGAGAGATAAAGTGTTTATCAGTGGAGGAATAGGGCAGACGCCTTTATTATCAATGCTAGAGGCATTAGAATTAAGTGGAGTGGTAAATCACAATATTGTGTGGATTCACGGGTGTAGAAATCAAGAGGTACAGGCATTTAGAAATAAACTAAGCTATATTACGAATAACTGTTCTCAGGTGAAGCCAATCTTCTTTTATGACAGTCTAGATCAGGTGGCTGAAGATATAGAAACTTATCAAGGAGTTGTTGATTTATCTACGATTAAGGGATATGAGTTTACGAATGAAGCAGATTACTATTTATGTGGACCACATCCTTTCTTAGAGAAGCAACTTCGTGATTTAAAAGCTCTAAATATCAGTGCAGATCAGATCTTCTATGAAGAGTTTACACCAGCATCTGTTTAACTCGAAATAGTTAATTGACAATATTGGATGTAAGTCTATATTTTTTTAAGCGAAAATACTAAGTGTATTTTCGCTTTTTTTTAGCGTTTGCATCTATAGTTTATTAGTAGCTTTGGATATCAATATAAGTATATAAGGTAGATATTTAAAAGGCAATATGATTACGATAGAATTGTTAACGCAATATGGAGCTGAAATAAGAGAAGTGAAGAAGAATGAAATTATCTTTCAAGAAGGGAATTACCCTAGTCATTATTATCAAGTTGTGTCAGGCAAGGTAAAGATGAATAACTTTAGTGCTGATGGGAGAGAGTTTATACAGAATATTTTTACATCTGGACAGAGCTTCGGAGAGCCACCTCTATTTATAGAAGAGCGTTATCCTGCCAATGCAATAGCCGTGAGCAATGCGAAGATTATTCAATTGCCCAAAGGTGATTTTTATGAAATGATGAGACAAAATAATGAGGTGTCTTTAGCTATGAATAAGAGCCTGTCTAGACGCTTATACTATAAGTCTATTATGGCACCTGATATCGCTTCACAAGACCCTGATAATCGTATTATGACCCTGCTAAACTATCTAAAGTCTCATCAACAAGCTGTGGAAGAAACTTCTCGTCCACTGACCATTGATCTGACTAGACAACAAATTGCAGATTTGACTGGGTTAAGAGTAGAAACAGTTATTCGTACTTTAAAAAGATTAGAGAGTGATAGCAAAGTACAAATTATCAATAGTAAAGTCGTAATTTAATCAAGAACAATACAGAGGTCTTAGATACACCTGTTATTTATCCTAATAAACAAGATAATGAACTGATCGAAGAGTTGTCTCTACTTATCAGAAAACAGTATAGTCTACCTAAGACTTATTTGTTAGAACAGATGCTACAGTACCTTATTTACTCCTTGATTACAGTAGTGTCAAAGTCGTATTATTCTATGACTTTAAAAGAAAACTTACAGAAGAATAGAGTTAATGATATTATGGATTGTTTCTTTGAACTTCTCGATGAATATGGAGTGGTAGAACGCAATGTTTCTTTTTATGCCACACATCTACACTTAACACTACAGCATCTAAGTTCACTAATCAAGAAGAGAACGGGTGAGTCAGTTAAGTCATGGATAGGTTTTGCAGTTATAAACAAAGCTAAAGAGTATTTAAACACCACTTTTCTGTCTGTTAAACACGTGATCAGCTAGAGTTTGCAGATGCATCCTTGTTCTGTAGGTATTTTACGCGCTATATTGGACAGATACCTAATGAGTATAGAAAGAGTTGAGGTTAACGAACTTTGTTTCTATAACAAGACTATTCCTGTTATCTATGCTTGACTTTTGACTTTTTGAGGTACTCAATAAGCTTATTGAATCAGCTTTTTAGTTGACTCAGTAGCTTTTAGTATATAGAATAATAGAAACTTTATACTTTCGTTGCATAATGAGCGTTATTGGAGAAAGGAGGCTTAGAGAGGACTATATCTCTATTGGCTCATTCTTAGTTAATTATCGAAAGTACAATATTCATGAAAATAAAATCATTTATAGTAGACGCATTTACAACAGAACTTTTTAAAGGAAACCAAGCTGGAGTATGTTTATTAGAACAACCTATTTCTGAGGAAAAAATGATCCTTATCGCTAAAGAATTTGGTTTTTCAGAGACGGCATTTGTGATGCCTCTTACAGATAATAAGTATAGCATTCGTTACTTCTCTCCTAAGATGGAGATTCCACTGTGTGGACACGCTACTATGGCTTCTGCCAAAGCACTTTTTAGTGGAGAAGAGCAGTTACATAAGATTATATTTAATACACACTCAGGCTATACAGTAGAAGTGTACAAGCAAGGAGTGAATATAGAAATGTCATTTCCGCTTCTAGAGGTAGAGAACACGACTTTATCAAAAGAGATAGTGGATGCACTAGGTATAAAAGAGGTGTTGAGCTGTGGATATAATAAAGAACATAATATCGTCATGGTAGAGATACAAGATGGTGTAGAACTAGCAGCCTTGTCTCCTGATTTTAATAGATTAAGAAATATTGATACTGGGATTAATGGAGTGGTAGTCACTGCGAGCTCTTGTATAGAGGGATATGATTATGAGTATAGATATTTTTGGCCTTGGTCAGGTACAGATGAAGATCCAGTGACTGGGGCTGTTCAGAGTTTTTTAGCACCGTATTGGTACATCAGATTAGACAAAAAGGTACTGAAAGCATTTCAGTGTTCTGAAAGAACTGGTAGTATGGAAGTAGAGTTGACAGAAGATAAAGTGATTATTAAGAGTTGTGCTGTTATCTTTAGTGAAGGAATAATTACAATATAGAAGACTATATATATGCGAATTACATTAAGAGAAGTAACAGCAGATAACTACTATGAAGTAGGTCTGCTAACGACTAATCAAGATGGTAAACCTACTTTTGATGAGGAGTATATCTGTGGCAATGCAGTATCTATAGCAGAGTCTAAGTTTTATCCTAATTTAGAGCCACAGGCTATTTATAGCGATGAAGAATTAATCGGTTTTATTATGTCAGGACCTTATGATCGTGACCAAGACAATTATTGGATTATGCGATTTATGATTGATTACCAACATCAAGGTAAGGGATATGGGAAGAAAGCATTTGAAGTTTTTTTAGAACAAATACGACTTAGAGAACTTGTCCAAGAGCTTTATCTCGGATTAGATGAGAGTAATGTGAGAGCGATCCAACTGTATACCTCTTGTGGCTTTGTCAATACGGGGGTTGTAAAAGACGGCGAACAGGTCTATGTACTTCATTTATCACAATAATCACTGTTCTCTATAACCATTCATAATAGAGCGAAATAGTTCTCCATTAGATGGAGGAGTAAGAATGATAGCATTTACCTTTTTTTGTGCTATATTTTGAAGTGATTCATTTGTTTTACCTCCAGTAGAGATTACAGCTATATTAGGGTAGTTTGTTTTAATATAATCTACTATTTTTAGAGTATCTGCTCCACCTGTCACATTAAAACAGCTTACCCCTGCTTCTATACGTGATTTAAAATCAAAATTAAGGGTTGATACGCTAGATATAATAGGAATATTGATATGCTTCTTTACTTCAGCGATATCTTCATTTTTAAACGGTTGATTGACTATGACTGCAGCGGCGCCTAAAGCTTCTGCTTTTTTAGCCATGGTAATGGCAAAGTCCCCTTGGGTAATACCTCCACCTATTCCACAAATAACAGGTTTCTTAGAAAACTCAATTAAGGTTTTAATAATATTCTGTGAGGGAGCAAATGGGTACACTGCAAGAATAGCATCTGCATCGTTATTTTCTATTAAGGCAATATCTGTTGAAAATAGAATAGACTTGACTTTCAGGTTGTTTAATACTAATCCTTTACACGACTCTATAAGGTGTAGGGGAGTAGGGAGTTTGACATGTGGACAAGGTCTTTTTTTCCAGAACATAAGGAAATCCAGTAGGCTTCTTTTGCGCCGATTATTCACCCAAATAGAACTTATATTATTTGTAGTAGTCATCACTATAGATTTAGAATTAACAAGACAAAGATTTGTTTTTATCCCTTTAGAAGAAGGTGGAGTGTAATTAAACTTTGAAGAATTGTAATCAAATCAGGTTTTTATGTAAGGAAGTAGGTAAGGTAAAGTGTTATAATGTCTAAATATTGATCTTTAGGCTAGGTAGATGAAGTAAATAGTAGTTGTTAGATGATTCTGTGTAGTTAATATTTCACACAAGTATTGTTTTGTATAAGAGTGAATGGGTAAAGAGATGAATCAGTATTTAGTCCGTTGTTTTGTTTAGAATAACGGACTCACTACGGACTCATAACGGACACAGTACGGACTCACCCCAAATCAATCTAGTTCAAAAATCTATAGAAACCAAGAGATAGATTATAGGGAGTATTTGTAAAAACTGGACTAGGTAGGTGTGTTATTATCAATATACATTTGTATCACAGAATAAGGCTTAGAATAGCAATTGAAATGATAGAATTTTAATTGGATTGGAGCTGCAAGAGGATAAACAATGAGTGCTATACAAATGGTTGACTTACAACGTCAATATGAAAAAATAAAGGAAGAAATAGATAAGGGAATTGAGCAAGTGATTAGAACGAGTACCTTTATCAATGGACCAGCTGTGAAGGAGTTTACAGATAATCTAGCAACCTATACAGGTGTGAAGCATGTGATCCCGTGTGCTAATGGTACAGATGCATTACAGATCGCCTTGATGGCATTAGGCTTGAAGCCAGGTGATGAAGTGATAACTCCATCCTTTACTTTTGTTGCAACGGTAGAAGTAGTTGCTCTATTAGGATTAACACCAGTATTCGTAGATGTAGATAAAGATACATTTACTATTAATAAAGAGAGCCTGGAGGCAGCGATAACTGAGAGAACGAAAGCTATTATACCTGTTCATCTGTATGGTCAATGTTCTAATATGGGAGAGATTATGCCAATAGCAGATAAGTATAATCTTGCAGTGATAGAGGATAACGCTCAGAGTATAGGAGGAAGTTATAAACAAGGAAGTACTTCTTATAAAACAGGAACAATGGGAACAATCAGTTGTATTTCTTTTTTTCCTTCTAAGAACTTAGGTGCTTATGGCGATGGTGGAGTGATTATGACTAATGATGATTCATTAGCTCATACTATGCGTAAGATTTGTAATCATGGTTCGGAGAGACGTTATTATCATGAAATAGTAGGAGTGAATAGTCGTTTAGACTCTATTCAAGCAGCAGTTTTAAATGTGAAATTAAAATATTTGGATGACTACTGCAATAAAAGGAGAGAAGCAGCTGCTTATTATAACCAAACTTTTAAGGCTAGTTCTAATATCATTACTCCTTATGTACCAGATTATAGTCACCATGTTTTTCATCAATATACGATGATTCTAGAAGGGGTGAATAGAGATGAGGTACATGAAGAACTAGCAAAGTTAGGCATTCCTAGTATGATATATTATCCTGTGCCTTGTCATGAACAAGAGATGTTTAAAACATTAAAAGATAGAGAATATAATTTACCTAATACAATGTATTTGACTTCTAGGGTATTGTCATTACCTATACATACGGAGTTGACTGAGGAAGAATTGATTTTCATAACAGAAGGAGTATTAAGTGTAATTGAAAAACTGAAGAAAAGATAAGATATATTGATAGTATTAAAGGTTCTGTGGCCGAGAGGATAGGCATGACTACGCAATGGTCATTAGATTGGTTCGAATCCAGTCAGAACCTCAATATAAGAGGGTAAACAAAAGGTTCTGTGGCCGAGAGGATAGGCATGACTACGCAATAGTCATTAGATTGGTTCGAATCCAGTCGGAACCTCAATATAAGAGGGTAAACAAAAGGTTCTGTGGCCGAGAGGATAGGCATGACTACGCAATGGTCATTAGATTGGTTCGAATCCAGTCAGAACCTCAATATAAGAGGGTAAACAAAAGGTTCTGTGGCCGAGAGGATAGGCATGACTACGCAATAGTCATTAGATTGGTTCGAATCCAGTCAGAACCTCAATATAAGAGGGTAAACAAAAGGTTCTGTGGCCGAGAGGATAGGCATGACTACGCAATAGTCATTAGATTGGTTCGAATCCAGTCGGAACCTCAATATAAGAGGGTAAACAAAAGGTTCTGTGGCCGAGAGGATAGGCATGACTACGCAATGGTCATTAGATTGGTTCGAATCCAGTCAGAACCTCAACTCAGTAATAGAACTTGTTTTGTCAATTAGTGAATTAGTTATGTTGTTACTAGTACAATACTAGTTCTCTAATTATTGAATTTTACTTGTGGAATGAAGATGTATTTACTTAAAAACAGTTTACTAGCATAATCAAGATGATTTTTTCTTTACAACTTTATTATTACTAATCGCAAGTGAAGTTATGTACTTGACTACACTGTTGGGTAGTCAAGTACTCTTTTTAGATAAATATATATAGTACTTTATCTATTAAAAACAATAATATCAATTTTAAAAATCAATATACTTATGAGAATACACAAAGAAGGAAAAGGATCTATCCTGATAGGAGTATGTACTTTTATCATGGTTAATATATTGTCTTATGAATTGATTAGTCCTCGTTTTTGGTTGTTACAATTAGCTATTTTTATAGTCACATTGATTCTTATAGCATTGGTTATTTCTTTCTTTAGAATCCCGTCAAGAGTGTTGATACAAGACGACAACTTGGTCTTAGCTCCTTGTGATGGAAAAGTGGTTGTAATAGAAGAAGTAGAAGCAGATGAGTATTTTAAAGATAAGCGTATTCAAGTTTCTATTTTTATGAGTGTCTTGAATGTTCATGTCAATAGAAATCCAATAGAAGGGGAGGTGTTATATAGTATGTATCACAAGGGAAAACACCTAGTGGCTTGGCATCCGAAGTCTTCAACAGCTAATGAACGTCATACTGTGGTGTATAAGCATAAAAGTGGAAGAGAGGTCTTGGCTAAACAGATAGCAGGTGCCTTAGCCAATCGTATTGTCAATTATCTTACGATAGGTAAGATTGCTAAACAAAGTGAGGAAATGGGATTTATTAAGTTCGGTTCTAGAGTTGATCTACTATTACCTTTAGATGCTAAGATTAAAGTAAAGTTAGGAGATATCGCTCAGAGTGGTATTACAACTATAGCAGAGTGGGAGTCGTGCTAGAAGTAGGGAGCAAGGAATAGGAGTAGCTTTCCTAGAATTAATCCTATGAGTAAAAGTATGCCAGTGTTTATCTTTTTGAAAAAAAGACTGATAGATAATATAGTGAGAGCGATTATAAAGTCGTTTTTATCCCTAATACTCTCTGAAGTTAGACTAATACAGACAGAAGCAATAAGAGCAATAGAGGTGATGTTCACTGCTTTTAGTATTAGCTGAAAAAGATTAGATCTCTTTAGGTAATGCACGATAGGAGTAATTAACAAAATCAAGAGGAATGAAGGGATAAATACTGCAATAGTAGAAAAAACAGCACCTGACCAACCTCCTATTTGATAACCAACGAAGGTTACTGAAGAAAAGACAGGGCCAGGTGTTATCTGACCTGCTGTAATAGCATCTATGAGTTGAGTTCTTGTCAATAAACCTTTATGAACTAGTTCTGTTTCAATAAACGAAAATAAGACGTAACCACTTCCGTATAATACACTACCTATCTTTAAAAAGATCCAAAAGAGTTTTATATTCACATCAGCGTGATATCCCGTGTAAGGGATTGCTAATAAGGGGATAAAAGAAGGAAGGTGGTTTCTACTTACTCGGCAGTATGTATAGTATAATAGAGATAAGGCTAAAGTAAGTAATAGTAAGGTCATTTCGCTATACCCAGCTAAAGAAAGTACAAACACTCCACAAGTGAGTATTATCGATTTGGGTTTAGTGATAAATTGAGTCGTTAATTTAAATACAAGTAGAAGGATGATAATAGTGATGGAGGGCTTTAATCCATATAAATAGGTTTCTACTTCAGGAAGTTGTCCATATTGTTTATAAAAATAGGCTAGTATGCAAGTCAGTACTACTGCAGGAAATATGAAGCATATACCAGTGATAAACAGTCCTTTCCAGCCTCTGGTGGTGTAACCAATATGGATGGCAAGCTCTGTACTATTAGGTCCAGGGATTAGATGAGTGATACTAATTAATTCTAGAAACTCTTGTAGATTTAGCCATTTTCTCTTTTCAACTATTTCTCGTTGCATCATTGCAATATGTACAGCGGGTCCACCAAAGCCTAAACAACCCAGTTTAAAAAATACTTTTGCCAATTCCTTTAATCCAATAGTATTGTTTTCCATAATGTACACGCTATAAGAGCAAAGGTGGATAATTTAATAGGAGTTTATCTGGTATATTTGAAAATAGAATGGTATGAGATTAAAGTTTCCTAAAGTTATTTGGTGTATAAGTAGTATGTTTTTTAAAATATTTAGTAAAGTGTGATGCATCTGTAAAATTGAGTTGTAAACTAATTTCATTGATAGAGAAATCTGTGTAGATCAATAGTCTCTTTGCTTCTGCAATGATGTGTTGTGCTAGTACTGCAGCAGCTGATAGTCCAATGTTTTTTTGGCAACTGGCATTTAGATTTTGAGGGGTGGTATGGAGGAGTTTAGCATAGTGATTTACTTTGTTGATCGGTGTGTGATCTATGTTTAATAAGTGTAGATAAGCACTGTATATACCTGATTTAAGAGGGAGTTGTTCTGTTATCGTAGAATTGCGTATTTTGATAAATAAAGCCTTGAGTAAAGCCTCTTGAGCAGTTTGATCTTCTTCTGTAAGTAGTAACGCAAAGAGGAGATCAATATTAGTATCTTCAGGTAAGTCTATTTGAGTCAGTTGGGTAATGTCAAAAAAGAATTGTTTTAAAGTGCTGTCTATATTCTGTAAAAAGAAGTCTCGTTTAATTAAAATTACATATCCAAAAGGTTCTGAAGTTATGTTCCAATAGTGAACTTGCTCCTTTTTTATGATAAATAGGTTGTGTGTACTAAGCTGGTATTGTTGTTCATCTATACAGTGGTATCCTGTTGTATTCTTTAGATATATGAGTTCAAAATAACCTTGGTGTTTATGCGGTTTTGTCGTTCTGATTTCTTTTTTAAATATGGCTATTTTGATTAATTTTTGTTCTTCTATTTTATTGTTGATTGGAATACTCATTTTGTGTTTACTTAGGTAATACAAGTATAATGAAAAAAACCTCTTTCTATTGGTTAGAAAGAGGTGAGTATAGTGAATTTCTTTTATTCTTATTTTACAAACTTATAGTAGCGTGCTCCTATTAGATGAGGTATTGCCGACTCGATATAGTCTATTACAAATTCATTATTAGCAGGCTGTATTGGTGTTTTTTGCTCTTTCTTATGAAGGGCGATATAAGTACTGAAGTCTATTGCTGTTGACTGTTTTAAAGTTTCGAAGATAGATACTTTAGGCATACCTTCTTGCCATGTACTTTGTACTTCGGCTTCGAATACTTTAGATTTAGATCCTGAACCATAAGCAATAAATCCTAGTGTAGTATCTACTAAACTTTCTTTTGTATTGTTAAAATGAGATAGAGTAGATAGCAAACCTAAGAATATAGACCCTGTATAGATATTACCTACTTCACCAGAAGCTATCTCTGATGGGGCAATCTTAGTATTAACCAATTCCATATACGCTTCTGACTTAGCAAATGCTTTGATCTGGTCTTTTGCATCAGCAGCTGTTCTGTCTACTAGTTCAGGGTTCTCTTGTAATACTATTTCATGGAAAGTTCTACGTCCTTGGAAGCAATAAGGTAAATGCATCAAGACAGCCTTCCAATCTTGGTATACTTTCAAGTCTTTTTTATTGTTTAACTCTTTGAAGTGAGTGTATGCTTCTGTGATTCTATTGATATAACATTCGTTAGAGTATTGTCCTTCGAATACAGGTTGGTCTTTGTGTATAGAGATTTCTGCTTCTTCTATACCATGCCATGCCTCATTAATAGAGTTTCCTGTGATGCTTTTTTTCTCTATCGAACGATGAGGTTTAAAGAAGTCAAATACACTTTCTGTAGCTACTCCAGTCTGTCCTGTGAAAGCTAACATACGAGGATTAGCACTAATTAATAAAGCAATAGCACCTGCACCTTGTGTGTATTCTCCTGTAGAAGCTAGGTCATACTTAGCGTAGTCTGTTGCGATAACAATAGCTTTCTTGGTAGGGTTAGCTTTTATGAAGTCAATAGCATTCTGCATAGCATCTACTGCCCCTATACAAGCGAAAGTATGATCTACAGCATCACAATTTCTAAAAATACCTTGTCCATAGATTTGCTCTAATAATCCTAAGGTATAAGAAGCAATAGGTTTAGAGTTGTCTAATCCGCTCTCTGTACCTACGTATATTTTAGCAATGTCTTGAGGAGCAATAGTAGTATTGTCTTGGAGTAAGCTATACGCAGCATTAGCAGCCATTGTGATTACATCTTGGTAAGTATCTAATAACGCCATCTTTTGTAATCCAAGTCCCTTAGTTAATTTTAGAGGTTCGATATTTCGCTCGATAGCTAATGTTTCTATAGGTAAGTGAATTTTAGGGATAAAGTATGCAATACTATCTATTCCGACTTTCATAATCTTTACTAATTTAAATGAAGGGTAAAATTAAAGTCATTTGTTAGAAATAACTAACTAAATTGAATAAAATTTATGTAATAATGCTATGTTATTGGTTTAATGTTATTAATACATAGTTTTTATGTTTATAAAAGATTATAGTATTTTTACGATATAGTTAATTTAGAAGAGATGAACAATTTATTCAATTTTGAAACAAATGTTAGCAATATTATCTTGAAGCGCGGATTTGAGTATTATGAGCAAGGGATGGTGAGGGATATTACTAAACTAGGTGATTATATCTACGAGGGTGAAGTAGAGGGGAATGATGATTATACTGTTGTTATAGAATTAGATAAATCACAGAGTATCAAAGATTATAATTGTGACTGTCCTTATGATGGAGCTGTCTGTAAACATGTTGTTGCTGTATTGTATCAATTGAGAGATGATATGACAATAGAGGTTGTACCAAAGAAAACAAAGAAGGTAAAAAGGATGAGTTTTAAAGATTTAGTCGAACAATTAAGCATAGAAGATTTAAGAGAGTTTATTTTTATAAGTGCAAAAAAAGACGCAAGACTAAAAGTGTCTTTAGAAGCTTATTTTGTAGATAGGGATGATACAGTCGATATAAAAGAGAAGTATAAAGAGGTTTTTAGAAAAATAATTAAACAGCATACTTCACGAGGTTTTGTCAGTTATACAGAAACAAAAAAATTAAGTAAAGAATTAGAAATATACTTAGGTAGAGTAAATGAACTTATAGCTGAAAGAAATTATAGAGATGCGTGTAGTATAATACAAATATTTATAGAAGAAGCTATTGATGTGATTACCTTTTCTGATGATAGTAATGGATATTTTAGTGATTTAATCTTTAAAGCTATTGAAATATTGGATAGTATCATAGAAGCAGATATAACTATTGAGTTTAAAGAGTCTTTAATTTCATTCTTTGAAGAAGAATTAGCAAAAGAGGTTTATTTTGATTACGGAGATTTTGGTTATGAGTTATTAGGTTCTTTCGAATTATTGTGTTTGAAGATATTTAAGGAAGAATTTTACCTCACATTTTTAGATAAAAAGATAAAAGAAAGTAATTCTGAGGAATATAGAATAAGACATTTTACTAACGTTAGATTATCCTTTTTAGGAAAAATAGGAAGAGAAGAACAGTTGAATCAAGAGATGTTGGATAATATATCTATTCCAGAAGTTAGAAGAAACTTAGTTCAACGAGAGATGATGCATGGAGAGTATGAGAAAGCAAAAATATTACTTATTGAAGGAATAAAAATAGCAGAAGAATTAAAACATCCCGGAACTGTTAACCAATGGGAACTTATCTTATTAGAGATTGCAGAATCAGAAAAAGATGTTGAACGTATGCGTTATTTCTACAATAAACAAGTCTTTTTTGGTTGGCAAATCAATAAAACCTATTATAGTAAGTTAAAAGCAACATTTACAAAAGAAGAATGGACAGTAATCATCGAAGAAAAAATAGACAGTTTAATCAGTGAAGCTAAGAGTAAAGTGAAACAACACAGTATGTTTAATAGTAATCCATATGATGGTTTAGTTAATTCAGTAGGTGTTCTATATTCTTTAGAGGGGTATGTAGATAGGTTATTTGACTTGTTAAAAAAAGTAAGTAGATTAGATTTAGTATTGCCTTATCTAAAATACATTAAAAAAGAGTATACTGTTGATGTAATATTTGATGTTTTAAGACCTCTCATTGTTTTAGAAGCAGATAGAGCTAATAATCGTTCAGATTATAAGAATATTGGTAATCTATTAATTTCTCTTAAAAAAGAGTTTCCGCAAGCTGTAGGAATTATTGATTCTATAGTAGATGAGATGAAGAAGAAGTATCCTAAGAGACCTGCTATGCTAGATGAGTTTAATAAAGTTTAGAGTATTGAGATTTTATGTAGTAGAACCCACTTAAATACCCTAATTTTGCATGAAATATAAAGATAATGAAAGAAGCAAAGAAAACGCAGAAGAAACTACACCCACGTAATAAACATCAGGATTTATATGACTTTGATAAGTTAAAACAAGTGGTGCCTGAGTTGGCAACTTTTATTATCAAGAACCCGTCAGGGGTAGATACAATTGACTTTGCAAAACCTGAAGCAGTGGTTTTATTGAATAAAGCCATACTGATGAAGGACTATAAGATGACGTATTGGGAAATGCCTAAGACGAATCTATGTCCACCTATCCCTGGGAGAGCTGATTATATCCACTATATAGCAGATCTACTGGCAGAGGGGAACAATGGAAAAGTACCTACAGGAAAGGGAGTAAAGATATTAGATCTTGGAATAGGAGCTAATGTGATATATCCTATTATAGGTGTGGCTGAGTATGGATGGGAATTTGTGGGGTCTGAAGTAGATGTAGTGTCTGTAAAGACAGCTAGTCATATCGTAGAGCACAACCCTCATCTAAAGAGTCATATCAGTATCCGTCAGCAACCTACTAAGCGAAATATATTAAAGAATATAATAGGAGAGAAAGAGTATTTCGATGTGGTGATTTGTAACCCTCCTTTCTTTAAGTCAAGAGCTGAGGTGTTGGCGAAGACAACACAGAAGTTGAGAAACCTAGGTAAAGAAGTGGTGGGTAAACCAGTACAGAACTTCAGTGGGCAGAACAATGAGTTGTGGTGTGATGGTGGAGAACTTGCCTTTATCACTAATTACATTTATGAGAGTAAGCATTTTAAAAGACAGGCAGTATGGTTCACCACTTTAGTGTCTAATAAAGATAACCTTAAACCTCTGCAATCACTATTAAAACGAAGTGAAACTAAAGAGGTTCGTATTATAAATATGGAACAAGGGAATAAGATAAGCCGCATTTTGGCGTGGAGGTATTAATAACAAAGGATGCTGTATCAGCATCCTTTGTTATTTTATTTATTCATTATCATCTCTCTTACTTCCATTAAGGCAAAACCGAGTAAGTTCAATCCATTCCATTTGACAGGAATATTTATTTTTTCATTATCTGCTGCTAATCCTACTCCCCATATCGTATCTACTGGACTAGCTTCTACTAGTACTCTTTTTTTAGTATTGATTAGAAAGGTTTGAAGTTCTTTGTTTTGAGTAAACTTATGATAGTTACCTTCTACCACGATACGATAACGATTAGCTATCCATATATCTTCTCTAAATCCGCGTACTTCTCTTCCTAGGGCTTTCATCTCCATAGGACTTTTGGCATTCATAATGCGTTTATAGATTTCTTGATCATTGAATAACAAAGCTTTTTGTGCCATCATCCAATGTTCTGTAGAAGCATAAGACTGTCCATTGACCTCAAATCGACTAGGCCACCATTGGCTAAAGCACGCTGCTGTAATCTCTCCACTTTTGCTTTTTTGATGCCCCCAAAAGAAGATGTACTTTGATTTCTTTCCACTTTGGTACTCTTTTATATGTTTGTCTAGACTATACTGTTGTTCGAACTTCATTGTTATTCTGAATTATGCTGTGTAAAAATAAAGAATCCTATTCTTTATTAAATTGTTTATTTTAGCCGAAACCCAATCA
The DNA here is from genome assembly GCF_001865835.1 of Myroides sp. ZB35. Taxonomy (NCBI): domain Bacteria; kingdom Pseudomonadati; phylum Bacteroidota; class Flavobacteriia; order Flavobacteriales; family Flavobacteriaceae; genus Myroides; species Myroides sp. ZB35. Next base: position 2,704,375 of record NZ_CP017769.1, read on the forward strand.
ACTAATTATTAAAAAATGAAATTAAAGAAAATAGTACAGTATTTTGCGATTTGAACTTTATTGATGAGCTTTTTAGTAGCTTGTAGTAGTGATGATAATTCGTCTATCACAAGAGAAAATAAGCGTGTAAAAGTAGAGTCTTATACCCTGATGAAACCCATAGAGCCTTTTAAAGGACAAGATGTGGAACATTTAATATTATATACCATGTCTGGTGAGATCTTAGATTATACACCATCTATAGAAGGATTTAAATATGAAGAAGGATATACGTACGTATTAGATATTACAAGAACTCACAATAAAGAGTTAATGGATAGTAATTTTGAATATGTGTTAGTCAAATTAATTTCTAAAGAGAAAAAAGAATAAATAAGTGTATATAGACATACTAGTAAGGATGCCGCAGAGCATCCTTTTTTTGTTCAGTTAACTTTTTTGTTAGGAGTACTCTTTCCGCTATTAAAATAAAGAAAACAATATTTTAGGTACGGTATAGTTTTTGTTATTTTAAAAGTTAAATTTACTTCAACTTTTATAGATTGTTTTTATGCGATTTTATATGATGAACATTCGTTTGTTTATACTATTGACAGCCCTTATTATGGGTGGGTCTACTTGGGCTAAAAATAAGAAGCCCTCTTCTAAAATTCCTGAACCAGTTGAGACTGTTCGCACTGTTGTCGTAGTGATGGAGAAAACACCAGTGATTAACTTTAATGATACTTTATTTAATGTTTATGGTAATATAGGTTCTTTTACTTCTAAGCAACGTGCTAAATCAATAGAAGGGAAGATCGCTATGTTAGCTGAGGATTATTTATTCGAAGGAGATTCTATCAAATTAGCGGATACTGGAAACTATCTTAATCTGATGTATCAAAATGAGATACTGATGAGTGTGGATAGTATACAAGCTGCACAAGAAAGCAAAAGTAAATTAGAAGCTGCACAGTACTATAAAAAACAGATAATCTCTGCTGTAGAATTACAACAACACAATACGAGTTGGCAGCAAATCTTAATACAAGTAGCAGGGACAATAGCTATTATCATTGTAGAGTATTTTATCCTCAAAGGGATACGATATGTTTATAGACGCTGTAAAGTGGCTATCTGGAGACAGAGAGGAAAGAAAATAAAAGGGATATTTGGTATCATAGATGATCAAAGAGCTATGCTGACAACTATATCAATAGCGAAAGTTATTAAGCTAATTGTGGTGTTGATATTCTTATATATTGGGTTGTTAGCTATATTTAAATTATTTCCTTATACAAAACATATTTCTGATCAATTGTTAGAATATGTATTGACTCCTTTAAAATCAGTAGGAAAAAGTATTAAGGCTTATATGCCCAAGCTGTTTACTATTATCGTTATTGTTGCAATATTTAAGTATGTACAGAAGTTTGTTAGATCTTTAGCAGAAAAGATAGCTACTAATAAAATTACGATTAAAGGGTTCTATCCTGATTGGGCTTTTCCGACTTATAATCTGATTAGTGGACTGTTGTTTATTTTTATGTTTATTCTGATATTTCCTTATCTGCCGAATTCTGACTCTCAGATATTCCAAGGGGTATCTGTATTTGCAGGTATTATGTTATCTCTAGGGTCTACTTCTGTTATAGGAAACTTGGTAGCAGGTTTAGTAATTACCTATATGAGACCTTTTAAATTAGGAGATAGAATTAAGTTAGGTGAATTTACAGGAGATGTGCTAGAAAAGACAGCGTTAGTGACGAGAATTAAGACACCTAAAAATGAGGTAATCACAATTCCGAACTCTAATATTATGTCCGCTCAAACGGTTAATTATACGCAGTCAGCTAAAGAGCATGGGTTGATTCTTTATTTGACAATAGGGGCTGGTTATCACGTACCATGGCAAAAGGTTCATGAAATGCTATACGAGGTGGCAAATAGAACAGAACATGTATTAAAACGTCAAAAACCATTTATCTTACAAGATCAGTTTAGGGATTTTTATGTTGACTATCAATTGAATGTATATATCAAAGAGGCGAAGTTATCAGCAAAGGTATATTCTGATTTGCGTCAACATGCACAAGATGTTTTTGCAGAAAATAATATTGAGATGGTCGCTCCACATTATAGTGTAAATAGAGTGGTAGATGGAGAAGACTCTACAGTTCCACCAAAGTATGTGAAGGAACAACCAGAAACAAAGAATTAAAAGTAAATGATAGATAAGAGCACTGAGATAATTATTTCGGTGCTTTTGTTTTTTATAAGTGTGTTTAGAGGGGATTAGGTAGTGTTTTTGTATATTCGTTAGATAAAGTATAAGCAACTATGGAAGATATGAAAGTAGCAATAATAGGAGCAGGTATAGCTGGGCTGACTATGGGAATAGCTTTAAAAAAGGCTAATATTCCTTTTGTTATCTATGAGTCTACAGAGAAAATTAAACCTGTAGGAGCGGGGATTGCTATCGCTAATAATGCCATGCAGGTTTATCGACACTTAGGCGTATCTGATCAATTAACTCAAAGAGGTACACGTATCTCTAAAGTGAGATTAACGGATATGAATTTGAATATACTGACACAATCAGATTTGATTGCTTTTGAACAGAAATATCAGTTGGTTAATATTGCAATACATAGAAGCGATTTGCACCATGTTTTGTTAGAAGAGGTAGGAATGGAGCATATTGTATTAAATAAGCGCTTAGAGGATGTTAGTTTGGATACAGAAGGACTTTATACACTTTGTTTTACAGATGGAAGTACTGTAACTCATGAATATGTAGTAGGTGCTGACGGTATTCGCTCTCAAGTGAGACAAAAGATATTTGGTGATTATCCTTTGAGAGATGCTAAGCAGGTATGTTGGCGTGGTGTATTAAATATAGATTTATCTACAGATTATGACCATATTGCATTAGAAGGATGGGGAAGGGGAGAACGCTTTGGTTTTGTCAAACTTGAAGGAAAGCAGGTGTATTGGTATTTTCTAGTCAACGAGGATAAATATCTTAAAAATCAAGACCTTTCTGTTCTTATTAAAGATTGTAGTCCGTTAGTTAAGGATATGATTATGCAGACTGCTGAGGCTGATATCTTTTTAAATAAGATATATGATTTGCCTCTTATCCAGGAGTGGTCTAAGGATAAAGTGTGCATTATAGGAGATGCTGCTCATGCTACTACACCAAATCTTGGACAAGGTGCTTGTCAAGCCATAGAGGATGTATATATTATCAGCAAACTATTAGAGAAACATTCTTTAGTTGAAGCCTTTCATAAATTTACTTCTATTCGCCGTGAGAAAGTATCTCAGATTGTTCGTGATAGTTGGCGTATGGGACAAGTATCCCAGTTTAGTAATCCATTAATTACTTCTGTTCGAAATATGGCTTTTCGATTTGCTCCTTCTTTCTTAAAAGATAAACAGATCAGCATGATGTTTGAATTGCAAGAGGTATAAAAGCGTTATAGGATGTATAACGCTTTTAGTTTTTTTACTTGCCGATACAATTGTAAATAGTCAAAGACAAACTTATTTCGGACGTTTTATTAACGGCTAAATGGGAATCAGCCTTTAAAGACATTGAAGAGAACAAAACTGATATGGAAGATTTTCATAGGCAGATAGAAGATTATACTTCAGAGATAACAAATGAGCTTCTATCGATTAAATCAAGCAATGAAATAGATCATTTATCTTGTCTAAAGTGTAAACAACATACACTTCAACTAAGAGAGAAGGTGGTCAAATGTTTAAATACGGATTGTAATTGGATCTTGTTTAAAGAGGTGTGTGGAGTTAAACTCTTAGTTGAGGATATTGCTGATTTACTTGAACAAGGGGAAACCAAACTGCAAAAAGGACTAATTAGTAAAGCAGATAAGAAGTATGATGCTTACCTTATTTTAAAAGAAGACTATACAACAGGGTTTGAATTTAGTACTAATAAGAATAAATAGGATTAAAATAATAGAAGCTACCTCAACAAATAGGTGGCTTTTATTATTAAATGAGCTTTTGAGAAAGTATAAATGAGCTTTACAACAAAATAGTTCATTGGATGTTGTGTATCTTTATAAATAGTAAAATAAAGAAAAATGAAAGTAAGTAACGCTTTACAAACCATTAGTTATTCAGGTATATTTCTTTCTTGTTATACAGATAACAATGAGAAGTGTATTCATGCCACACCAGAGCATATACTTGTTTATGTATATTCAGGAGAGCAAATTATAGAAGATAGAAATAAGAAAATAAGAGTTTATGCGGGAGAGTGTGTTTTTATAAGACGCAATCATCAGTTAACGATGTATAAAAATAGTAAAGGAAAAGAGAACTATAAAGGGATTTCGCTAACCTTTAACCGAAATGTACTTAGGGAGTTTTATAGTAAATTAAAAAAGAGTGATCTTCCTAAAGATATTACTATATCAGACAAGAACGTATTTCTTATTGAACAAAAAGTAGATATAACAAGTTTGTTTGAATCACTAACCCCTTATTTCAATGAGAAAGTAAAGCCTTCTGAACATGTGGTGCACTTAAAGTTACTAGAGGGGATTTATGCTTTACTGAATAACTCAGAGCTATTTTATCCTTTGTTATTTGATTTTACTCAGCCTTGGAAAATTGATATTTTAGAGTTTCTAAAAGACCACTATATGGATGAATTAAGTATAGAAGAGATTGCTTCTTATACAGGTCGAAGTTTAGCTACTTTTAAAAGAGACTTTAAAAAGATAAGTAATCTTACACCTCAAAAATGGATTATTCAAAAACGATTAGAAACAGCTTATTTAAAATTAAAAGAAGAAAGAGGTAAAGTTCAGGATATTTATTTAGAAGTAGGTTTTAAAAACTCGTCTCATTTTTCTACAGCTTTTAAAAAGCAATATGGAGTTTCTCCAACTGAAGTATAAATTAAAAAATGAGCTTGAGAGTAATGTAAAATGAGCTTTGTAGTAAAACCTTTATTCTTTATCAGCTTTAATTTTACCAAAAATAAATCAAGTATATGTTAGAGAATAATAATGATGTTTTTAAAAGATTACGTAGTGGAGAAACTATCAAGTCAGATGATCTTCAATGGAATAAAATAACAGAGGAATGTTATATCACTAAAGATTTAGTACTCAAGTTGAATAACTGTCTTGATCCCATTGAAAAAAGAAAACTGCTAAGTGAGATTACAAATCTCCCAATAGAAGATACAGTAGAGATATTTACTCCCTTTTATATTAATTATGGAAAGAACACAAAATTAGGAAAGAATGTTTTTATCAACTTTGATTGTGTTTTCCTTGATTTGGGAGGAATAACAATAGAGGATAATGTTCTTATTGCGCCTAAGGTTAGTTTGTTATCTGAGGGGCATCCAGTTAATCCTAAGGATAGAAGTTCACTAGTACCATCGCCAATTCATATTAAAAAAGGAGCATGGATTGGAGCAAATGCAACGATATTACCAGGGGTAACAATTGGCGAGAATGCTATTGTAGCTGCAGGAGCAGTAGTTTCTAAAGATGTTGCAGACAATACTATTGTAGGGGGAATACCTGCAAAAATTATAAAAACCTTTTAAAGCTATATTAATTAAAAAATTTTGAAAAAAATGAATACAAAAAATGTAAAAGCATTTGGTACACAAGCCCCTGAGGCGGATTTAAAACAAATGAATATAAGTCGTAGAGAAGTGACACCAAAAGATGTGGAGATTGATATTTTATATTGTGGTGTATGTCACTCGGATCTTCACACAGCTAGAAATGAGTGGGGAGGTACACAATATCCGAATGTACCTGGGCATGAGATTGTAGGAAAGGTAGTAAAAGTAGGTAGTGAAGTTACTAAATATAAAGTAGGAGATTTAGTTGGAGTGGGATGTATGGTAGATAGTTGTCGCGAGTGTGATAGCTGTAAAGAAGGCCTTGAACAGTACTGTGAACATGATAATATTCAAACCTATAATAGTCATGACAAGCACTTAAATATGCAAACTTTTGGAGGATATTCAGAGCGTGTTGTAGTGGATGAAGACTTTGTATTAAGTGTTCCTAATAATTTAGATTTAGCAGCAACAGCACCATTATTATGTGCAGGTATTACAACTTTTTCACCTTTAAGACACGCCAATGTAGGTCCTGGTAAAAAAGTAGGGATTGTTGGCATCGGAGGATTAGGACATATGGCTGTTAAGATAGCTAAGGCAATGGGAGCTTATGTAGTTGTTATTACAACTTCTCAATCAAAAGTAGAAGATGCAAAGCGCTTAGGTGCTGATGATGTTGTTTTATCTACAGATCAGAATCAAATGAAAAACAATGCTAGAACCTTAGACTTTATTTTAGATTGTGTTTCTGCTCAACATGATATAAATGCATATTTATCACTAATTAAGAGAGATGGTGCTTTAACTCTTGTGGGAGCTCCTGAGCATCCACTTCCTGTATCTGCTTTTAGTTTGATTTTAAATAGAATTAGTTTCTCAGGATCACTAATTGGAGGTATTAAAGAAACACAAGAAATGCTTGATTTCTGTGGTAAGCACAATATTACATCTGATATTGAATTAATTCAAATACAGGATATCAATAAGGCTTATGACCGTTTATTAAAAGGAGACGTAAAGTATCGTTTTGTAATTGATATGGCATCACTTAAAAACAATTAAGATAATGTAAAAAGGGAGACTTATAAAGTTTCCCTTTTTTATATGTGTGCCCAGCATGGGCGATAACTCTAGGGTGTAAGTCCCGAACACGCCATTACAGCAGGAAATGTTAACCGACAGCAAGGGTGTCCATCGTGAGTTGGAATCTGAAGGAAGCTTTAATTTTTGAACCAATTAATTCAAATTGAATCTTGGATTCAAATAAATCACGCTTTTGCGTACCTATAGAGCCTATTTGTTCTTCAATAATTTGATCTAATGAGATATGTTTTCATTTGAATAAGAGATTAGCTTAGATATCAAAAGTACTTAAAATACACTTTTTTTAGCTAAGTAAAACATACGTTACTAGTGAAAAGAAAGACATGATAGTTTATTCCCTATATTTGTGTATGTTATAATGATTATTAGCTTATTACTTTTTAGAAAATTAAGATGAGGATTAATTTTACAGAGCAGAATCACCAAGAAATCGCGAATCTTTTAGATTCTGTAGTGAACGAGAGTGATGCTACTTTAACTTTAGAGAAAAATATATTATATGGTATTGTTCCACGCTTTTTATATTTATTAAAAGCGAAAGATTCTTCATTTTATAAGATTGGTATTACTAACGATTTAGAAAAGCGAAAAAGAGAATTACAGACTGGTTGTCCATTAGAATTACATTATATATTTGCCGTTGAGGCAGATTTAAGTGATTATTATGGAAAAGAAATAATTTATCTCGAAAGATTTTTACATCAAAACTATAAAGAGTGTAAGGTTTTAGGTGAATGGTATAAACTCAGTAATATAGATGTGTGTAAAGTTTATTTATTTTTAACGTCTCCTATTTATGCTAGAGATTTATGTCCTGTAGGATACATTAATTATGAATTAGAAGGTGTACTTATTAGTTGTTCTATATAGAAAAAGCGTTGTAGTGAAGTACTACAACGCTCTTTAAAGTCTTTGTTTATAAGGGATTCTATTTACCGATACAAAAGTTCGCAAAAATATTCCCTAATAATTCATCATTCGTAACTTGTCCAGTTATTTCACCGAAGAAGTATAATGCTTGGCGGATATCTATGGCCATTAAGTCAGCAGATAAGTTAGTCTGAAGTCCCCACTTAACCTTTTCGATTTCTTCTAGAGCTTTTAATAGGGAGTCGTAGTGACGAGTATTCGTTACGATTGTCTCATTATTGCGTAGAGCACCAGTATTAACGAAGCCTAATAGAGCCTCTTTTAGTTCTTCTACGCCCATATTTTCTTTTGCAGACATCAGCATAAGGTTGTCGATATTTGCTTGGTATAAACCAATCTGTTCCTCTGATAACAAATCTCTCTTGTTACATACTACAAGAAGTGGTTTTAGAGGGTATTTGTTTTTTAGTTTCTCTAACTCAACTTTAACCTGATCAAGAGAACTACTATTTAGCTTAGCTCCATCTATTAGGTAGATAACAACTTGAGCCGCTTCGATTTTTTCGAATGTCTTTTGGATACCGATACTTTCTACTACATCTTTTGTTTCGCGGATACCAGCAGTATCTATGAATCTAAATCCAATACCATCTATTACTAATTCATCTTCGATTGTATCACGTGTTGTACCAGCGATGTCTGATACAATAGCACGTTCTTCATTTAATAAAGCATTCAGTAGAGTAGATTTTCCTACGTTAGGTTCTCCAACGATAGCTACAGGAATACCATTCTTAATTACATTACCAACAGCAAAAGAGTCGATAAGACGTTTAAGAACAAATTCTATACGGTCGATTAGTTCTCTAAACTGTGTACGATCAGCAAACTCAACATCCTCTTCTGAGAAGTCTAACTCTAATTCAATAAGAGAAGCAAAGTTCAATAATTGTTCACGAAGCTTAGCGATCTCACTTGAGAAACCTCCACGCATTTGTTGCATAGCGATTTGATGACTTGCTTCATTGTCAGAGGCAATTAAGTCAGCTACCGCTTCTGCTTGAGATAGGTCTAGCTTTCCATTTAAGAAGGAACGCATGGTAAATTCTCCTGCTTGAGCCATTTTAGCACCTTTGCGCAGACATAATTGGATGATCTGTTGTTGAATAAAGGTTGAACCATGACAAGAAATTTCAATTGTATTCTCTCCTGTGTATGAATTAGGTCCTTTAAAAACAGACACTAATACCTGATCCAATACACGCTCTCCATCTACAATATGACCTAAGTGTAAAGTATGTGTTTTTTGTGTCGTTAAATCTTTATTCTTGATCGATTTAAAAATGCCATTGACTAGTGTAATTGCATCTTTACCCGAAACTCTTATTATAGCTACAGCACCTGCTCCTGAAGGAGTAGCTAAAGCGACAATAGTATCTTGTAATATCATATCTTTTCTAAATATGAGGCAAAGATACTATTAATTCATTTAATCTAATGATGTCTACTATTGGGTTAAGAAGTTCTTTGTATAGCTACTACTAGCGTGGTTAGTCTTGTATAATCTAAGTCGAAATGTTTATCACTATAAGGCTAATTAAAGGTAGAGTAGTGCCCTAATTTGTCTATTTATACCTAATAGGTATAAAAGTATGTGTTTACATGCTATTTAAGCTCTATATCGCATATTTTACAACTTTTAGCCTTTAAAATACTATAAAAACATAAAGATTATTCATATCTTTATACAAATAAAACAATTGGATACCATGAAAAAAATACTATTCCCTACAGATTTTTCAGAAACAGCTAACAATGCTCTAGTATATGCGTTAAGAATGGCAGAAAACCAAAATGCAACTCTTTTTGTACTACATGCTTATGAGATGCCTGTGATTTCTGCAACAGCTAATCCTGTAATGGTACAGGATGTATATAAATCTATTGAGTTGAGCAATTTTGAAAATTTCAAAGATCAAGTACCTCAAATTAGAGATATAGCAAAACAGCATAACTTAGACCATGTTCCAATGCACTTCATTTTAGAAGAAGGTTTCTTGAATACTATCTTAAAGAAAAGAGTTAAAGAAGAAGAGATTGATTTAGTAGTGATGGGAACAAATGGTAACTCAGGATTAGATAAAAAAATCTTAGGTTCTAATACAGCTAATGCAATTGGTTCTTTAGGAATTCCTGTGTTGAGCATTCCTCATGATGCTATTTTTGATGGAATTAATTCTATTGCATTTACAACTTTGTTCAGTTCACAAGATAAAACTACTTTAGAGACTATTGTTCAAATGGCTAAAGGGTTTAATGCAACTGTAAAATGTATTCACGTTGCAACTGCAAAAGATAAAGCAGATCCTGCTGTAATTAATAGTTGGAAAGAGAACTTTAAAAATGACAATGTGAAATTCTATATTGTAGAAAGCAGTGATGTAGAAAAAGCAGTATTTGATTTCTTAGACGAAGAGAATATTGACCTTTTAGTTTCAGTAAAAAGAAATAGAGGTTTCTTCGAAAAACTATTTACAAGTAGTATGACTAAGAAATTAAGTTACCACAACTATGTTCCTGTGTTAGCTTTCCACGAAGAATAAGAATTTTTCCTTATTAAGTATATAGAGGTGTCCTTTTAGGGCACCTTTTTTTGTTGTAGTTAATCTAGTGCTGTATAACGTGTTTTTTGATTTCAAGAGTGATCATCATTTAATAGTTAAATGGCCTCATAAAAGGTAGTTAGCTTTTTTACCTTATAGTAAGTTCGTACGGGATGTTTTAGGCTAAAACATGTATAAGTGTAGTTCTTATTAAAACTAACTCCTAAAAACCAATTAAAATAGTTAAAAACACATAGAGTATGGTTAATGATAGTTTTAACGATTACTAACGGATAAAATAAAACATCTCTGTTAGTATTTGTTAGTTAGTAACTTATGCAGAATGTTTAATTATAGAAGACTATTAAAGTCTAGTTTTTGTCTTTTTAAGTCAATCTTAAAGGAAGATTACTACTCACCATAACGGGTAGGAGACATAGATAAAGAAAACATAATAATTATAGTAGAATGAATAATGTTTACAAGAGTATGAGAAAATGAAACATTCTTTTTTATAAAATATGGAGAAGGACTTCTACTGTATTGGAATGCAGTGTATCTATTGTATATAAGTGTCTAAACTATAAAATTAGGGCCCGTTTTAATTGTAGTTATCATTAAGTATTAGAAAACTGATTTAGCCTTTTGAGTAGGGCGTTTCATTTTTTAAACGTACAGTTTAGATGTTTCATAAAGCAATATACGAAAGACTAGTTATTATTTAAATTGATATTTATCAGTATATAGCTTTATAATTGCTTAACTAGTTTGTTTTTAGGTGTTTATGGTGTTTATGTTTTACGTAAAAGAGTTAGTTTTTGAGTAGTTTATTGCGTCAAACATAAAAGTATTGGGTAGTTGTAATTCAATATAAAGGTAAAACTTTGTAGAAATAAAAATATTATAGCTATGGATACACTCTTGTATTACTTTTACTATTTAAGCTCACATTTTGAGAGCTTTTCCCCAGTAGTAAGGCTAACTGTTTTTTTAACTATGCTACTTGGGGGAGTTTATATTTATTCTTTATTGAGAATTGGCGCTGTTGCTTATAGAAATAAAGTAGAGAAGCAGCGATACTCTAAAGTTAAAGAAAAATATGAAGAACCTCTTTATGCTTTATTACAAACTAAAGAAAACATTTCATCTAATCAAGTACTACAGAGTTTAGGCTTAGAAAATAATGAGCTTAAGAATTGGGAGAAAGCTTGTATAACAGACTTATTAGTGAATCTAATCAAAAAAGGAAATGGAGTACAACACTAATAATTATAACGAGATTCTTAAAGCTCTAGATTTACCTAACTATTGGGAGAACCGTTTAAAGAGTAAGGTAAATAAGAAGAGCGTACATTCTCTTAGAATGCTAGAGCATTTGGGAGACAATGTATCAGGTACTGCTATTGCTCAGAAATTGTACTCAGAGAATACACATATTAGAAAGCATGCAAAGAGCATTTTTATGAAGTTTTCGTCTCATGATTCTTTTAAGTTTTTAGAGAATGACTTTGATCGTGATTTTAATGCTTTTGATGAAGTTCGTATTCATACTTCTTTAGTGAAAAGAGCATCTACTAGACCTTTGCCATTGTTAATGAGATGGGTGAATGTAGCGAAGAATGATAAGTATCAAGCCTTCTTGATCTATGAAATAGCTTTCTTTAAACAAGTAGAGAGTGCAGCTGATTTGTTGAGGTTGTATAAACAGACTAATTCAACAGTGGTAAAGAAAGCAATTGTAGAAGCATTGGGTGACTTTGCTTATCGAGATGCTATATCTGTGTTTATAGAGGAGTTTAGTTATGTAGAACAACTTATTCAAAATGAAATTGTTATTGCCTTTGGTAAAATTGGAGGTATAGACGCTTTGTCATTTTTAGAAAAGTTGTATTATGAAACTGAGAATAAAGAGTTGTTAGTAAATATTCTTTCTACACTTTATCTTTTAGATAAGAGTAAAGTGACCTATAATAAAATTAAAGAACAAGCAATTACTGATTTTGAAAGACAGATCATTGGGTATGTTGAGTTGCGCTAGGAAGCAATATACTTGTTAATATACCTCTAACTGGTTAAGTACTTTTTTATTAATCGCCTTTGTGATTTTATTTGTACAATAGACTAGAAGAAGATGATTTGAATGACTGTCTTCTTTTTAGCTTTTAGAGAGTGCAGAATATTGGCTTAATCCCCACAACCTTACTAAAATTAATATGGAAGAATTATTCTATTTTTATCAATACCTAGTTTATTTTTACGCTTGTTTAATTACGTTAATTTACTTCTTTTTAGCAGTATTTGGATACTTTAAGATTATTAAAAATAAAGTAAAATATACGGCTAGAGAAGAACATACTTTAAGAACACATCCAGAGATAGCACCTGCTATTTCAGTAGTAGCACCTGCTTATAATGAAGAGGTAATTATTATTGCTAATGTTCAATCTCTTTTAAATCTAGATTACCCTAATTTTGAGGTAATCATTGTGAATGACGGAAGTAAAGATCAAACTTTAGAATTACTTGTTGACAATTTTGATCTACATGAAGTTCCTTACCCTTATATTCAGAAGGTTAGAAGTAAGCCTGTCAAACGTATTTTTAAATCTACTAACCCAGACTATAAGCGACTAACAGTAGTAGATAAAGAGAATGGAGGTACTAAAGCAGACGCTATGAATGCTGGTATTAATGTTGCTCAATATGATTATTTTATCAATACAGATGTCGATTGTATTTTAAGTAAGGACACCCTAACCAAAATCATATTACCTGTACTAGATTCTAAAGTTCCTGTTATAGCAGTAGGGGCTACCATGAGAATGGCTAATGGGTGTGAGGTAAAAGATGGTCAGATTGTTAAAGTAAAAGCACCTAATCGTTTAATCCCCTTATTTCAGGAGACAGAATATCTTCGTTCGTATTTATTGGCAAAAATGGGATGGTCTAGTTTTAACTTGATTCCTAATGTATCTGGTGGTTTTGGACTTTTTGATAGAAATATTGTAGTAGAAGCAGGGGGGTATGACTCTTCTTCTCATGCAGAAGATATGGATATGACTTTTAGAATGATCGCTTATATGTGTGACCAGAAGAAAGAATACCGTATCGAACAGATTGCTGATACATGCTGTTGGACAGAAGGCCCACCTAATCTTAAAGTACTCGGTAGACAGCGTACTAGATGGGGACGAGGATTGTTGCAGATTTTTATAGTACACAGAAGATTAATGCTTAATCCTAAATATGGAAGACTTGGGTTATTAGTTATGCCGTATGCCTTATTATTTGAATTTATGGCACCTATCGTAGAGCTGATAGGAATAGCGTTTCTAATCTTTCTATTTTTTACAGATCAGGTAAACCTAGAGACTTTCTGGCTAATGTTATTGTTTGTTTACATGGTAGGGGCGACGATGTCTCTAGTATCTATTTCTTTTGATGTTATTGTCAAGAAACAGTACGACTCCTATATAGATTACCTAAAACTTATTTTCTTATCTGCTTTTGAAGCTATTTTTTATCATCCTTTCATTGTGTTTTTTAGCCTTAGAGGATACTGGCAGTTTATGACTAAAAAGAATTTTAAATGGGGAGAAATGACACGTCAAGGCTTTTCTCAAGAAACTAAAGCAGAACCAATAGAGACTACTCTATCTTAATTTGTAAACGAAATGAATAGAATAAAAAGACACCTGATACAGTTAAGCGTATTGTTAGTTTCTACTTATAATTATGCACAAGTACAGACAACTAAAGAAGGGAGTGAAGATTATGTATTACTTGCTAATCGTGAGTTTAACGAGAATAAATGGGAATCAGGTAAGAAGATTGTAGATAAAGGGATGCTAGAAGACCCTAAAGATGCAGATCTGCGCATGTTATTAGGAAAGTATTACCACCATATTAAACAATATGATAAAGCGAGGTATGAGTTAGTTAAGGCTATCGAATTAGATCCAGGACAAATAGATGCTAGACATATTTTAGTCAATGTAGAAACAGAGACGAAGCGCTATTCTAGTGCGATATGTTATGTCAATGAGATATTGGAAGTACAGCCATATTTAAAAAGTCTATGGAAGAGAAAAATACACTTATTTGAACTACAAGGCAATCATGTGGAAGCAGATCGACTGAGAAAGAGATTGTATCAGATATATCCGTCTGATCAAAATCTAAAGAATGAATATGCTTATAGTATAGAACTAGAGTTAGCAAAGAATCAAACATTAGGAGATTTTGATAAAGCGATTTCTTTAAATAAAGAATTGATTAAGAATGACCCAAAAAATGTAGAGTATCATTTAGTACTGATTAATGCTTATATCAAAACAGCAGATTGGAATAATGCTCTTATTCAAATAGAGAGAGCACTTACTTTGTTTCCAAATAATACAACCCTACAGAATAAGAAGATAGGTGTATTATCAGATCAGAAGAGATATGACCTATTATTGCCATTTTTACAACAGTCTAAATTGACACAACAATATAATTACTACACCTTAGAGGCAGCTAGACACGCTAAGGTAACAGCTCCTTTTGACTTGTATAGTAATGTATTGAATAGCACCCCTCGTAATGAAGAAGCTTTTAATTATGTATTTAACCAACTTATTGCTCAGCAGCAATATGAGGAGGCATTGTATCAGCTAAATAAGTATAAAAAGGCATCAGGAGCTACTAAAGAGTTAGCACTAAAAGAACTACAAGTCTATACTCGTATGGGGAATACAGCAAAAGCAAAAGCTTTAGTCAAACAACTATATACTAGTTATCCTGGCGATATGGAAGTACAAGATTCTTATTATCAGATTACACTAGAAGAAGCTAAAGGTTTTATGCTAGAAGAGCAGTATGAATATGCTATTGATAGGTGGCATATTCTATTAAGGTCATCAGATAAGGAGATTACCTCATTAGGTTATATGGGACTGTATAGAGCTTATGTAGCGAAGGGAGACTATACTAGTGCACTACATACATTGAATCAATATGAACTAAACGCGAATGAGTCTATTCATCTAGGCTTTAAAAAAGCAGATTTATATTTTAAACTACATAAGTATAACGAAGCTTTAGCAGCCTATGAAGAAGAGCTTGTTGCTTTAGATTTAGATCAACGAAGAACTTATTTGCCAGGTTATCAGGAGTTGTGTACAGCTATTGTCAAAGACCAGAATGAACATTTTTTGTATAGCGAAAGCTTATATTACGTTAAACGTTGGCTAGCTCATGACCCTACTAATAAAACAGCACTTGTGTATGCAGTTAACTTATCTCATCAGTTAAAGAGAGAAGAAGAAATGGAAGCCTATTTACAAAGAGGAGTAGAGGTGTATCCAGAAGAAGTCTTCTTTCAGGTGAAGTTAGCAGAGTATCAAGGAAACGTAGCAACAGACTATGGTCCTATTTACAATGCTATATTATCGCAAGTAATACAACAACCTTATCATGAGCTAGCACTTACCACTTATGAAGGGATCAGTGAAAAGTATGCTTTACAGTTGATCAAAGAGAATCAGACTGATCAGGCTCTAAGCGTATTAGACGAAACCTTAGCATACTTACCTAATAGTAGAGTTATAAAATATACTAAAGGATTAGTATTAGAAAAGCAAAAGAAATATGCAGAGGCTTATGCTTATCAGCTTTTCTATGACCCATCACCTATAGAGTTAGAAGAGTATAAAAAGCACTTACAGTTCTTAGCTTATAAATCATTGAGAAATGAGATAGGTATAGAGTATTTGCGCAGTCACTTTGATGATAAGTCTAGTAAGAAGCACTCTATAGCTTCAGTTCATTACACTTATCATGCGCTAAAGAATAGTTATACTATCGGAACGAATTATACCGCTAGAGAAGCAGGTCGTGGTATTCAAGGTCATTTTGATTGGGCTAGAACCTGGAGTGATAAGTGGAGCAGTAATGCTAATATAGCTTTTGCAGATGCTTACTTCCCTAAGTTCTCTATTAATGGATCTGTGTTCAGAGACTTTAACTTTTTAGGCGGTGTAGAATTAGAACTAGGAGCAGGGTATCGAATATTCCAAAAGGATAAAGAGGTATCGAATACTAGTGATAATATGTTTAATATAGTTCTAGGAGCTACTAAGCAGACAGATCAATACAGTCTAAATGTGAAGCTAAACAATTTTTTTAGTAATCATAAGTGGATGTATAATCTATCTGTAAATGCAAGGTATTTCTTATCGTCTCCTAAGCATTTTATAGCGGCTAATGCAGGCGTGGGATCATCTCCTGATGTTGAGTTAATCGATTATCAGCTGTATGATACATTTGATGTGTTGAATACCAATGTAGAAGCAGGATACGGAACAGTATTGTTCAAGAATGTTACAGGTAGTATTATGGGAAGTTGGTATAACTACAAGGATAATCAGTTGAAGTATAAGAATTTTTACAATCTATATTTTGCAATAAATGTGGTTTTCTAATATAATTAAATACTCGTTGTTATCTGTCTTATGCTGTATCTATGGCTGTAAGGCGAATACTTCAGAAAAATTGAGCAGTGAATATTACGTTATTCATGCAGATGATGTGTTTGAGAGCAAGTTGTGGGCAGATTATTTATACAAGCATCTGATGAGACGTACTTCTACTCATCCCATTGTAGAAATGGCTACAGGGAATGAAGAACAAGATAGTGCCAAACATATTTATATAACAATGGATGAGACTCTAGAGCATGATTATTGCATTCAGCATGATCATCAAGGCTTGCGTATTAAGGCTAGAGATGGACAGACTATAAAATGGGTAATATATCAGCTAATAGAAGCGATATCAGAAGAGGATTCTCGTTTTCTAACAGCAGATTTGCCACCAGCTATATTAGATTTTGTCACAGGGTGTAGTACAAATGACTTTACTTATAGAGAACCTCATTACCTAGAGAATTTGTTATTAGATCAGTCTGGTGTATTGGGAAATAATAATGTGGAAGAAGATTGGGGTATTTGGGGGCATAACATTGCTAAAGCGATTCCTTCTGAGCCTAAATCTATAATCTATGCGAGAGTAAATGAACAAGTAAACAGAGATCAGTTCTGTTTCACTTCAGGGGATTTATATGCTTATCTATCAGAATACATTATTGATAACTATGGTTATGGGGTGGAGGGCTCAGAGCATTATCGTTTTGTGATTGCACCTAATGACAACGCCATTGTGTGTAGCTGTGCAGGATGTCTTGATTTGAATAAGTCTACTGCTCAGGCTTCAGAGTCTGTCGCTCATCTGATTAATAAACTAGCTAGACGATTTCCGAAGTATGAGTTCTATATGTTAGCTTATTTATCAACTAAGACAGTGCCTAAGGTGACTTTAGAACCTAATGTAGGAGTGATGATAAGTACGATAGATATCCCTAAAGGAGTAGCTCTAAAAGAGAAGTACCTAGCTCAGAAGGATGTACAAGGTTTTATATCTGATATCAAGACATGGCGTACGAAGACCAATAGGGTTCTCTTATGGGATTATAGCTCTAATTTTGACGACTATCTAAGTCCAATACCAGTTCTTTACGGATTACAACACCAATTAAAGTTTTTTAAAAATCTTGGTGTACAAGGGATCTTTTTAAATGCTAGTGGATATGATTATTCCTCTTTTTCGGATGTGCAAACTTATGTAGCTACCACTTTGATGAAGGACATTCATGCAGATGTAGAAGAGTTAATTAGAAGCTACTTTAAGAAGGTATATCCTAAGAGTAGAGATTTGCTCAGCACTTATTATATCCGCCTAGAGAAGCGTTACAATCAAGCCAATAAACCATATAATATGTATGGTTCTCCAGAAGATAACTTTAATAACTACTTAGATCCACAAGAGTTTATTGCTTTCTATCAGTCTTTAGCCAAACAAGTTTTACTTACAAATGGAGAAGAGAGAAAGAAGTTAGATAAACTATATACTGCACTTACTTTTACTCGCTTACAATTAGCTTATTATCGTGCCTCTGATCATCTAGGAGCTATTGATGTAAAAGGAAATTCAATCACCTTTAAACAAGAACTCAAAAATGGTTTAGAGGTATTAAATCTAGCTAAAGAACGAGGAATACTGAAGTATAAAGAAGCAGAAGGTAATGTAGACAATTATCTAACTAGTTGGAGAGAAATCGTAGCTAAAGAAGGACAAGAAAGCTTTCTTCTCCTAAAACCTATAATAGTTAAAAACAGCACAGGCAAAGTGATAACCTCGAGTACGCTATTAAGTAATGGATTGCTAGGCTTTAGAACAGATTATCACTTAGGATGGTATATATCTCCAGAGAATAAGTGGTCTGTAGAGTTTAATACAGCTCATATAGAAGGTGTGAAGACACTTGGTTTACGCTTTTTATTACATAAAAAGCATCAGTTTGAGTCACCTGCTCTCATAGAGTTACGACTAGATGGTAAGTTAGTCAAGACTATTGATTCAGCTTCTTACCACCTGACAGATAGTATAGCAGAGTTCTCGACTTATATTGATTTTAATCAAAGTGAGAAAATGGAGATTGTCTTTACAAAGAAGGAAGGAAGTAGAGTGACTATAGCTCTTGATGAAATACAAATAACTAATTAAAATATAATGAGTAGAATAAAATATACACTCTTCATTCTATTGTTCTTTACACTATTAGTGGGATGTAAAGGAGGAGAAGGAGAGACAACCAGTTTAGAAATTGTTGATAACGACAGACATTATTATCCAGTTATTCAAGGAGAAGAGAAGACAATGGTATTTCCTTTAGTGAATAAAGGAGATAACCCATTTGTTCTAAAAGATATTATAGTGTCTTGTGGTTGCATAGTTGCCCATACAGCTTCGTTAAAACATATTCCAGCAGGAGGAGAAGGAAAACTTGTATTAAAGTTTGATACGACTAAAAACATAGGCTATGTAAAGCATTATGTCACACTATATGGAAACTTTGATACCGTAGAGAATATAGAAGTCACTTTTGACTTAAATGTAGTGCCAGATGCACATTATACTAAAGATTATGAAGAGTTGTATAGCTTACATAAGGGAAGTACAGCAGAAGACCTAGTAGATGGTACTATAGATCGTGATTATTATTTAGATGTAAAACAATAAAATAGAACATGAAAAAGATATTAGTGACTGGAGGACTAGGATATATAGGGTCTCATACGGTAGTGGAGTTATTAGAGAATAATTATGAGGTAGTGATAGTGGATGACTTATCTAATTCTGAAGAAGATGTCTTACAGAATATTAAGAAGCTTACAGGGGTAGAACCTGAGTATTATTGTATAGATTTAAAAGATAGTCATCAAGTAGCTCAGCTATTTGATAAGCACAGATTTGATGGTATTATTCATTTTGCAGCATATAAATCAGTAGGAGAGAGCCAAGTATTTCCTTTAGAGTATTATGGTAATAATATAGGTTCACTACTGAACATTCTAAAAGAAATGAAGAGACAGAATCTCTCTAATTTTATCTTTAGTTCTTCTTGTACAGTATATGGACAGGCTGATATCATGCCTATCAGTGAAAGTACTCCTCTAAAGATGCCAGAATCGTGCTATGGAAGGACTAAGCAAATGGGAGAAGAGATTATACGTGATTATGTTGAGGCAGAGCAGAAGAGAGCAACTTTGTTGAGGTATTTTAATCCTATAGGCGCTCATCCATCAGGATTACTAGGAGAAATGCCAAAGGGAATTCCTAATAACTTAATTCCTTATGTAGTACAGACAGCAGCAGGTGTCAGAGAATGTTTGAATATATTCGGAGATGATTACAAGACAGAAGATGGAACAGCTATTCGCGATTATATCTACGTAATAGACTTAGCTAAAGCCCATGTCGCTGCACTTAAAAAGCTGTTGTTAAGCAGTGAAAACACAGTCTTAGATATATTCAACTTAGGGACGGGGAAAGGAACTTCTGTTTTAGAAATTGTAAAGAGTTTCGAAAAAATAAATAATATAAAAGTACCTTTTAAAATCTGTGATAGAAGAGCAGGAGATATCGAAATCGCTTATGCAGATGCCTCTAAAGCAGAACAGGAACTCCAGTGGCAAGCAAGGACTACAATTGAAGAATCGTTAAGAACAGCATGGAATTGGCAGCAGAATTTGTAATGTAATAATTTGGCGGTGTATCTGTATTTATACGCAAAACAAATTGAAGTTTTTTGGCAATGAATAGGCTTGTTTCACGTATTATAAGGAACTGAGATTTTGTTTTAGAGGTGAAAAAAGTTATTTTTGCAGGATTGTGTAAAAGAGAATAATATAAATATTTAACTGTTTTTAAAGAGGACTTTGTATTTTAGTTTCCATACAACTATAGATAAAAGTTTGAAAAAATATAAGTAAAGTAAATAGTAATTAAGCATAAAGAATACGAAGTGTTTTAATATCAAGTAGATTAAAGTCCCCCCATAAGTTTAGTCGTATTTGATTTCTCCCCCTTTTAAGAATAGGTTATATATCACCTATAGCATTTGGTATGCTTATATATGAATACTTCTGTATTTGTTAGAATGTTTTGTTTTAATAAACAGTATTTAAATTAAGAGTAAAAAAATGAATGTCATATTAGCTTTATTTTTAGCTATGTTTTGTGGGGGAAATGTAGCTTTAGCAGTAAATAAAGAACAAGTCGTAAGTGAATTAAATAATAACATTTACAGAGCTAAGGTTAGAGTCTTAGGGCAGATAGAGGATTTAGATGTTTTATTAGAAAATAATGATGAGGTATATACTAGATCAGAAGAGAGATCAGAAGACAAACTGTATAATATCTTTTATCTATTTAATGCCATAGCGCTTTTTTTAGTGGCCTCTGCAGGTGTTTTTTATCTAAAGTATGTTCGGGGATTAAGAAGAACAGTAAAGCAATTTATGGAGTCTGCTGAAGACCTAGAAGAACAAGGTAATGAAGAAGATAATGCAGAAGAAAAGAGATATATCACAGAAGAGAAAGAGCAGGATATACTACATAAGATAACCTACTTCGAGAAAGAGCAGGGATATTTAGATAAAGACATCTCTCTTAATGTACTCGCAGGGAATATAGGAGTTAATCATCGATACTTATCTTATGTAATCAATAAGAATAAAGAATGCGACTTCGCTACTTATGTCAATGAACTGAGAATAGGATATATCGTCTCTTGCTTAAAACAAGATCCTAAATTTTTAAAGTATAAGATCAGTTATTTAGCAGAACAATGTGGTTTTGCTTCTCACAGCAGATTCACTGTCACTTTCAAAAAAGTGACTGGAGATTCTCCGTCAGTTTTTATCAGTAAACTAAAGGCTAAGGATACAGCTTAAGGAAAATAAAAAACTCTCTATAAGGGAGTTATAGAGAGTGAAAAAATTGAACTGTAACTCTTATTTAGATTTGAATGAAAGAGAAGTTGTATAATTGTGCGCTATCATACAGTTCTGTCATACTATGATCTGTCGGATTAAGTACAGGTAATTGTTATAAGGTTACCTGTCGGTCTAAATAAACAGTTTTTTTGTGATTATATGGGTGCTTTGCTTCTATCACAAAGGTAATTTTAAAGATAATTTATTGATATACTTTTTTCTCTTAGTGAGAATATTGATTCATATTTTGTCATCAATTATTTATGAGATAGCATAGTCAAACCTATTCTGAATATACCTATATTACTAGTGTAATAATTATTCTATTTGTTTATTGTTTTATTTCTTATAACAAATTTAAGTGGTTTAATAGGTTGAAAACATGATAAATAACATGTTTTTTAAAAAACATTCTCATTATTTACTTATATTCATACTGTGTACTACTATAGCTAATGGAGTAAGAATTGACTATTACGGATAAGATGTAAAAAAGATGAGTAGTACGTATCGTACTACTCATTTTTAAAGTTATATCGTTTTAAGAAGTTTCTCAGCTACTGAATCGTAATCTAATAATAGGGCATTTTCTGGTTTATAAGCTTGTTGCCACGCAAAGTTTAAGATAGTGATCTTTTGTGTAGCAGTACCATCCCATTCTGTTTTAAACCCATTTTCTTGTAAGGTTTGAACAATTTTTTTACCTACTGCGATGGAGTCTTCCTCTTTTTCAGAGTGCATATCTTGGAAAGCAAGAGTCAAATATGGTTCTTTTTCTCTAAAAGCACGTTGAAGGTCTTGTTCGTTATAAAAACAGATACCTTTAGACTTTTTTCCTTTTGCCTGTAGTTGTTCTTCTATTTGATCTACCTCATAGTATCCATCATCTATAGTATATCCAGCATAATGAAGTGCAATGATGTGTTGATCTACTAGTTGGTCAAAAGCTTTTACTAACTTTTGTGTTGTGGTTGGTACATGCCAATTTTTACTTGCTTTAAGCAGTGCTCTTTCCTCTTTTAGAATAGTTTCTTTCACCCACTTTTCGTTGATTTTACCTTGTAAATCATTCTCATTGATTTCTTCAGTAATAAACTCTTCTACATCTTCACTGTCCCAAAAACCAGATTTAATGAGATAACTAATAGACTCAGCAATGAATTTTTGTTCTTCCGTCATGATTATGCTTGTTTTATATTTTTAAAAGGATGCTCTTCTGTAGACCACAGAGGAGTGAAGTGGCTTTCTATCCATTCGTTACTCACTTGCTCTAATGTACTAGGTGTCCATTTAGGGGATTGGTCTTTATCTATTAATAGGGCTCTTACTCCCTCAGAGAAGTCTGGATGTACTGTAAACTGACACGTTAGATTAAGCTCTGATCTAAAGACTTCTTCTAAGCTGTAGTGTTTACTCTCTGTAAGCTGTCTAAAGATAACGTGGACAGAGGTAGGAGAACCTTTAGTAAAGAATGAGTACCCTGCTGCCACCCATGCATCAGATTTAGCTACTGGCTCTACGATAGCGATAAATTCGGCTACAGAGCGTATCGGTTCTAATGCTGCTATAAGAGACTTGTGTAACATCGCCTGTGATATAGGCAAGTCTGTACTAGGAGTACTGCGCTGTGCTAATAGGGTATTAAGCTTATCTGATAGCTGATCACTACTACTAATCTGTACTAACTCATTCAGAACATTATCTTTCACAGTAGAAGGTATAAAGTAGTCTGCAATACCTAGAAATAAGGCATCGGCTCCATCAAAGCGAGTCCCCGTTAACCCTAAGTATAATCCATAAGCAGAAGGCATCTTATTTAAAAAATAAGAAGCTCCAACATCTGGATATAATCCGATACTAATCTCAGGCATAGCTAGTAGACTGCGCTCTGTGACAATGCGGTGTGAGGCTCCTGCTAATAATCCTAAACCTCCTCCCATCACTATACCATCTCCCCAGACAACTATCGGCTTAGGATACGTATGGATTAAGTAATCTACACTGTACTCTGTAATAAAGTATTCTTCACAGATAGGAGGAACCTGAGTAGGGTCTATAGTTTTATAGTCTTCTATTGCTTTCCTTACCTGGCGGATGTCCCCACCAGCACAGAATGCTTTCTCACCAGCTCCTTGTAGAAAAATACATTTTATATTGCTATCATCTCTCCATTGTTCTAAAATCCTTTTTAATTCGCTCACGATTTCAAGTGATAGCGCATTAAGTGATTTTTCTGAATTAATGGTGATAATTCCTAAGTTCTCTTTTATGTCTGTTAGTACTATACTCATAGTTGACCTGTTTTGATTGTTTAAAGTTATGAATAATAATCAAACGGTAGGTATATCACAAAGATAGTCATACTACACAGAATAAAATAGAGTCTGTATAGGGTAGGACTGTAAATTATAATAGTATACCAATAGATTATAAACAGGTATAATGTACATAAAATTTAATTATTTATGGAGTTTTATAAAGCAGATTGCTTATTTATTAGTTCATTCTCGTTGTTCGTCATCAGGAAGTAATAGCTTTAGAATAGAGTAAGCTTCATTCATTGTATCTGGAATGAGTAACTTATCGGGATCACTTATTCTTCTGATCAGTTCCTTGCTGACTTTTCTTATATAGCCAGGAGGACAGACTTGGCTATTGTCTAGTTCTACTTGTTTATCGAGAGGATATTCCTCCATAGGAGGTATAACATCGTTTTTAGGATGAATAGGCATAGCTGGTTCTATCTCTTGTTTTGCTTGTGATATAGACTTTTCTTGTACAGTAGAAGATGAGGTGATTGGTTTATCTTCTTTTGTGCTAGGAGTGTCTGTATGAACAGATCTAGGTTGTTGTGCTATAGGTTGGTTATTCTCCACTATTGTATCCTCTTGCTCAGCAAGTTCTAAAACTCCGTGAAAACAACTAGTACTGTTGATACTATTGTCTGCTGATTTCCACATGCTCCATAGGTATATCCTACCTTTATCCCAATAGGCAGGTAGGCAGAAGTGTGCATACCTGTCTGCTCGTGTACCTATATTTGGGATATCGATGAATACATCTAGCTCTTCATTATACGCCATCATCGTAAGGGTATCAGTATGGAGAGTAAGGGCATTGACTAGTGTATTATCCCATTGTACCTTAATCTTCCCAGTTTTGAGGCGATTGATCTTTTTTATTACAGCAGGGGCTAGTGTACCTATAGAGAGTAATACCTGTTCTATATTGATATATTGTACACCATTGTAGAGTTCGATTCCTTGTTTCATTAATCTGGAAATCATCTGTTCTTTACCTGTCATCCATTTGCCTTCTTTAAAAATAGTAGGGCAGTACATATTCACAAAGTCCTTGAATTTAGCAGTAAACGTAGAGACTAAGCTCATCTTATCCCATTGTCTCAACTGTGCTTCTGTTGCTTTTTTACGTGATTTATGAGGCTTAGCACGGATGATATTTCTACCTCTCCATCTAACGCCTACTATGGTCCCTACTTTTCCTATTACTTCACTTAATATTCCTTGTTTAATCTCTGCCATAACAACGCTGTTTTTAGGATGATTTATTTCTTTATACAAGATATAAAATACAGGAATACAAATGTTTAAGTATTGTGCGAAAATAAATAGCTCTTGGAGGTAGTAGCTGTATACGACCATGGCTATATGAGAATATATTTATGTATGTGTAAAGAGTAGAAAACGGCATATTTGGTTAAATAACGCTGTTTAAATAATCATTTTTTACCAACATTATTATGACATCTAAGTATAGTAAAAAGAGAATAGAAGGAGTATTCTTGGGCAAAAGAGGCTTTTAGCCAGTTATAGTCCTAGTATCCTCCTAGAATTGTCCAAGGAATACCGTGTATAGGCTATATATACTGAGGTCGTAAGGTGTTGGTTATGTTACGTTATATTGAGTGGTTTGAATTTAATGTATTGCTTATCAGTGTATTGTAATTTAATGTAACTAAAAAAAATAATAAGATTTTATGGCTTAACTCTTTAGGAGACTCTTTATTAACATGTAAATAGACATAAAAGAGCTCTATAATAGCTTAAAAAGTAATTTATTATTAGTTTTTAGAGGTCTTATCATAAGAAAACACGATTTTTTTGTACTTGATAATGTGTATTTGTCTAAGACAAAGTTCAGAGTGCTTAGATATAAAGAGGGGAAGGTATAGAAATGATATTGGTCTAAAAAGCACTGACATAGGATTACAGAAGTAGTCGCATGCATTATGTATATCACCTGTAACGAGTCAGTCGTCAAATAGTTTTTACCATGTAATAGAGGTATTGTTTTTTTGTGCCAAAATAGAATAGATGAGAATAGTAACACATTTGTTGACTTTAGGTTTGGTATTTATGAGTATTTATACTGTACAAGCTCAAAGTAAGATACAAGGGGAATTTAAGGTAGATTATGTCCCTATGTCTAATTATATTAGGCCGATAGATAGTCTAAAGACGGATTCAAAAAGTGATTTTAAAAAGGTAGAACTTGCTTTAGAAATCCCTCTTTCTATGAAAATGGACCATCGAGATAAGCCAAGGATATGGTCTGTGATGGCTTATGGAGGGTATGCTAGGATGAATCATAAAGATTATGAAGAACAGCTGTTCCCGTCAGAATTATTAAATGCTTCTGTAGGTGTAAAGCACTTTCGATCGATAAGTGATTCGTGGTCATTATTGTTGATGGGGTCTGTGGGGGTGTATACAGATATGGAGAATATAAATAAAGAGGCTATCCTTGGGCAGGGAGCAGTATTTTTTATCAAGCATTTTAGACCTAATTTTTCACTAGGAGGTGGGCCTGTATTGACGAATAGCTTTGGGGTACCTATGGTGTTACCAGGTATTTATCTGAATTGGGAGACGAGTGGTGATTTCTTTGTTAAGGTGACTTTCCCTAAAGGCGCTGAGCTGGGATACAAGTTTACAGATCACTTTTCATTAAGTGCAGCTGTTGACCTTCAAGGAATGACCGCTATCGTCAAACAGGATAATGAAACCAAGATTTTAGGATTTCAGCAGATCGTAGCTGGTCTGCGTCCTGTGATTAAGTTTTCTGATAATATGACTTTATCGTTTACGGCAGGTAGTACTTTAGTAAGGTCATTCTCTTATAATGAGAGAAAAATCAAGAGTATCTTTAAGGAGAAAAAAGTAGCTGATCCTAAATTCTCTACTACATTCTATGGTGGAATGTCTCTGAAGTGGAGCTTATAGATGAGTAACAAAAAACGTTTTAAAAGAAGGGTATCGTTGACCTTCTTTTAAAACGTTTTTTGTTTAAAGGGATATGGAAAGAAAGAGTTTAGTGAAATGTTTTCCAAGTTAATTTCAGTTTGTTTACTGATTTTGTACTTCATTCTTTGGTTGCATATTTTTGATGTAAGTCTTCCTTGAAAGTATCACGGTTAAAATCTGAAGAGAACCCTGATTTCTCTCCTTTTTTGATTTCTTCTATTAATTTAGTTTTTTTTAGCTTCTTCATACTCAAACATTCTTAGAGCGGTTCTTATAACTTCACTTGCAGAAGAATATTTTCCACTTTTAATTTGTAAATTAATAAAATTGTCGAAATAATCGTTCAATAAAATCGAAGTATTTTTTGCTATAACTTATTGATTTAATTATCAGTATAAAAAATACCATAATTTGGTATTTCGCCAAATTTATTTAAGTGATATCTGTCAAATGTGGATTTTTTCTTAGCATAGTGTAGGTTACAGAAGGATGTATGTCAAGGAATATTTGATGTTCTTTTTTGAGTTATTTACTTAGTAGGTTTTTATATACTACTTCATTAAGTAAGGCTTCTTTTCTCATTCTAGAGATAGGTAGTTCTGTTTCTTTAATAAATACTCGACCACCAGATATGGATTCGATATGATTGATATTGATCAAGAAGGATTTGTGAATTCTGTAGAAGTGTTCTTTAGGTAATAATTCTTCTATGGCAATCATGGTCTGATGAATGATTAAACAACGGTGGTTTAGATGAAGTTTTAGGTAGTTCTGCATTGCTTCAATGTACATAATATCTTTCCAATCTATTTTTACGAAACTATCTTCATGCTTGACATATACTGTAGAGTCAATACTATTAGTCATTTCATTCTGATCTGCATTTCTTAAGTCGAATAATTCTTTTGCTTTTAAGGTTGCTTGATAGAATCGTTTAAACGAGATAGGCTTAAGTAGATAATCAACTACTTGTAGTCTAAAACCGTCTAAAGCATGTTCTGAATAAGCCGTTGTAAAAATAACAAGAGGAGGCTGTTTTATAGATTCTAGGAACTCAATACCAGTGAGGTAAGGCATATTAATGTCTAAAAAGAGTAAATCATAAGAGGTATCTTGTATTAGCTCTAGTGCTTCAATAGCAGATGCGCATGAGTCTTCTACTGTTAAGAAATCAATCTTAGCGATATAGTCAATAATTGCTTTTCTAGCTAAGGGTTCGTCATCAACTACTAAGCATTTTAACGGGGAATTCTTTTTATCTATGGACATACTTCTTCTTTTAGTTGAATGGTTAGTTCTACAATATGTTTGTCATCTGTATGCTCTATCTGTAGGGTATGCATATCAGGGTATTGCATAAGTAAGCGTTCTTTTATGTTGTTTTCTCAAATACCTCCTTCTTTTTTAGGCAGTTTATACTTTATACTATTAGAGTTTTCGATATATAAATGTAGTGTATTATTTGATTCAGTACAGTTGATTATTATATATCCTTTTGTGTGAGGTAATCTCGAAACATGTTTAAATGCGTTCTCGATAAGAGGTACTAATAGCAAGGGAGCAATTACTAACTTTTGATTGGTCATATTCCATTTGCAGTTCACATCTAGTTCATCTCCCCATCTAATTTGTTCTATAGCGACTAGATCTTTTAGATATTGAATTTCTCTGTATAATAGAACCATCTTATGATTGCATTCATATAACTGATATCTTAAGATATCTGAGAACTTAAGTAGGACTGTAGAGGCAAGTTCTACATCGTTTTGCATTAAGGTATAGATATGATTCAATACATTGAACATCAAGTGAGGATTGATTTGATCTTGTAACAGTTTGATCTGTGCTTCTAAGTGTTCTTGTTTCAACTTCGTATTTATTTTCTCTATACGATGGTGTTCTTCATAGAAGCGTATTCCGCAGGTAGTTGTAATAATGGCCATAGCGGATGGAATGGTTTTATATAACTGGTTAAAGAATAAATCTCTTGGGTTGAGAAGTGCATCTTGTACAAATAAATTACTACTACTCAAAAAATAAGGAAATAGTGTAAAGCAAGTAGCTAATAATATAGATAACAAAATAATAAAGAATAAAGCGAATAGTAAAAAGCTCTTTATAGAACCTTTTTTGAGGGCTTTAGGTAGTAAAAAATCACTTACAAAATGGGAAATACTTATTGTGAATGTCATAACAATCAAAGTAGGTAGTAACCAAATATTGTGATCGTGTGGCGATAGTATCTGTGGGTAAACTGAGAAAGTAAGGGTAGTCCAAAAAACGACAAAGAATAGTCGTTTCGGCTTAGAAAGAAATTTATTTATCATAGTTAAATTACAATCAATTTTAGAAGGTCTATTATTAATACTATGCGAAATACAGTTTTATTATGTGATTATACTCATTTATTTGACTAAGGGTGGATAAGCTTTGATGAATGAAAAAACTCCCTCGTTTTTTAAACAATTATTATTCCAATTTTTGTAAATAAAAAAATCCGAGTATTAGTGTACTCGGATTAAAAAGCGCTAGTAAGAAAATTAAAATACTCTTTATCGTTATTAAAATTATTTACCGTTAGTTGTTATAAATAACTTATTTGAATTACTGTTTGTATAATGTATGCAACAACAAATAACTATTATAATCAATTCAAATATAAGCTTTTTTATAATAGGGTGATAAAAGAATCTTAAAGTAGTTAGGGCTAATAGCTTGTTTTTGAATAATAAAGTGATTATATAAATGTTAAATAAGTTTTAAAAAGACATTAAAAATAAGAAAAGTGACATCTAATGACATCTCGTTTTGATACAAGAAAATGAAAAATATAATAATATCAGGTATAATGTAGAAGTTCTCTTTTATGGAGGGGGTGGCTGTGATTGTGTAAATAGTGAAAGCTTATTTAGTTACTACTGACTATATAGAAAAGAAGGTAAGGGGAGTTTATAGATTTAGCTTATTGACATTTATAGTCCAAGCTGTTTAGAATGTTAAAAATAATAAGGTTTGAGAGGCAAATATTTGTATTGTATATTAATTACCTATCATATCTTTCTTTTTTATATAAAAAAAGAATTGGTTCTTGTTCGTTCTATTATTTGTTGTAATTTTATTCTCTCAAATAATAAAAACAAAGTTATGAAAGGAAAAAAAATGTTAGCATTAGCTGTATTACTTACAGGTATTGCATTTGTTGGTTGTAAAGATACTAAAGCAACAGAAACAACAGAGACAGAGCAAACAGCTACAACAACTGAAACAGAAACTGCTGTTAAGGATGAGCACACTTCAGAAAACTCATTAGACTGGGCAGGTACTTACGAAGGAACTTTACCAGGTGCTAATAGTGATATTAAAACTACTGTAGTTTTAAATCAAGATAAAACTTACGCTAAGACTACAATCTATGTAGACAAAGCAGAAGAGAAGTTTGAAGAAAAAGGTACTTTTACTTGGAACGCTGAAGGAACAATCGTTACTTTAGTTGCTGAGGGTGAATCTACACAATATAAAGTGCAAGAAGGAAGCCTTTTAATGTTAGACCAAGAAGGTAAAGAAGTTACTGGACCTCTAGCTGATAAATATGTTTTAGCTAAAAAATAGTAACATAAGATAAAAAAGAAAAACCTTTCGTAAGAAAGGTTTTTTTATACCATTATTTTAAATACTTAGTAGATTGCTTAGCAATCTATCTTCTTAATATCTTCTTATTCTTTTATTCTTCTAGACCTGATATACATGGTTATACCAATAAGGAAAGTTAGAACACTAAAGAATATTTCTTTATCGTATTCATGTACTTTAAAAGCTTCTAATTGTTGTAAGGTTTCTATATGTATGTTATACATATAAAGTTGGTGGCCTAAAATGAGTAAGGAAGCAATAATGATAAAGCTACTAGTGATTTTTAGTTTCTGTTTCATAGTACTTTTCTTTTTTTATTACATGATCTAATATATTAAAAATATGTGAGTATTTTAGTTTTGTCATATTAAAAAGACTAAAATAGTTCATATTGTGTATTCTTAGGTAGTTGCTTTTAATAAATACCTCTTCAATACATATATTTAAAAACAAGAATTAGGCCAAAAAAAAGACTCATATTTTGAATACAAGTCTTTTATATAATTATATGTTGTTACTTAATTACAATTAATTCAACTGAAGTTAAGTGTTTATGATTAATTACAGTTAAGTCAATTTCATTTTGAGTTAATTTGTTTATTTTGAAATTGATATTCTCATTTACAACTGATGATTTTAGAGCTAATGAACTGCCATTTAGTGTATAAGTGCCTTTGTCGCTCTTCTCACTATATCTATCAAATAAGGTGTATTCACCATTTTTTAAAGTAATTTCTACAGAGGATACTTGATATGCTGTTTTCACAGCTTTATTAATATCTGCTGTAAAAGTATAGTACGTAGTCAACCACTTTCTCTCTATATTACTATGAGTAGCTGTTAGAGTTTGTGGTTCATTTAGTGTGTTATTATCATCAGAAGATGAACAGCCTTGAAGTATTGTAATCGTCAATATCGATAATAAGGCAACGGAAAAAGCGATAAATTTCTTCATAGTTTGTTAGATTTAGCTGAGTAAAGTGTGGTGGTCTAAACTCGTAATTTTAATTAAAAATATGGTAAAATATTAATAAAAACAAATTATTTTCTGATAAATTTTAGTAAAAATATCACACTAAGGTTAAATGAAGGGATAGTGGATGTATAATCACTTATCGCTTAATATATTATAATGTCAAAAGCTGACGTATAAAGGTATAAAAAAAGGCTTTTAGTTTTACTAAAAACCTTTTAAAATATGATGTTTTGTGTGTTTATTTTGATTTTAAATCGCAAAATACATTTATTCTATGCATGGAATGTTATCAATGAAGAATTGTGTTGGTTTTGTTTGAAGATCTACAATAGTTGATTTTAACTCATTCCTAATAATAAAAAGCTCTGAAGTACCTGGAAAGCGTATTTGAACCATTGATATAGGGGAAGCTTTTAATAGTGCTAAGTGCTCTTTCTTTATATAGAAATCAGCATCTAGTATTCTGATATTATTCTTCTTTTCTTGATCATAGGTATAAGTTCCGCAAACATCATCTCCTAGGTAATGTGCTGTAATGGTTGTTCCATTAACTAACTTTATTGAAACCATACTTTTTTTAGCTACACAAGTGATAGGAATAAAGTCAGGACTTTTTTGTAGATATTGCAAGTTTAGAAAGGGGTGTCCATTGTTATTTACTAAAGAAAAGAACAATGAGCTAGTGGTGGATACTCTGTCAAATTCATAAACAAGTACATTGTTTGTTTTTCTGTAATTAATTGTATCGTTAACTTCTTCATAGTCAATAGAACAATTTCTCTCTTGTGCATGTATCGAAGTGGTGATGCCAAGAGTAAAGATCAGTAAGAGTGCTAGTTTTTTCATTTGTTATTAGTTTGGTGACAAATTATCATTATTTTTTTAATAAGGCAATAGTATTATTGTAAATAGTGTGATAAACGTATGTGTTGTTTAAACCCAAATTACGCATTAGCCAAATACTACAAAGCAATTCTACTTCATAGTTCTTTCATTAGCTCTCAAACCATACTATAGTATGCTTTAATCACTAATTCAGACCTATTTTGTATAATTACTTTTCGTTTATATGTCTATTGCATAATTCGGGTTTAAATATCCCTATTGCTTAAATAATTTAAGTGTCCTTATGATATAAAAAAAGGCCATATTAAATACTATATGACCTTTAGAGGAGTTATGTTCGTGAGCAAATAATAAAGATTCGTTCACTTTTGATATTTGTAGTGAAAAAGATGTACGTATCTCCTCCGTCTTTTATTTTCCATTTCTTTCTAATTTCCTCAACTTTTATAGGGAAATTTCTAGTCGTGACATTTGCTTTTGTATTTAGCAAGTGTTTTTTTGCTTCTTGTTTATTATATGGAATGATTTGGTCTATTGTAAATCTTCTTCCAGGAAAATCAATTAATGCATCACTAGTATAGAGATGACTATGTGGGTGTAGTTTGTGTAAATTAAACTGTTTACTTATTGCGTCAAATCTACCTGTCTTTAATATAGCTGCATTGGGCTCATATAGATATTGTTTAGGTTCACTGAATAGTGATGTACTATTATCGTCTAATGAAGAAATAAATAGTTGTGTATCGTCTTTTGTAAGATTAACAGCATTAAGTTCAACAGATCCTGTATAGTCTTTTTCTAATATCCATAATAGTTCTTTAACTTCATTATGAAGAGCTACGATATGAATGCTTTTTACATGTTTTAATTCGTTTAGACCAGCCTGTATGTCTAGTAGAGGAGAAGTCTTAATCAAGATATTAGTACTTCTAGAAAATAATAAATCTAGATGCTCAGGTACATTAGGGGCGCAATCACTTAAGAAAAACACTTTTTCTTTAGAGTCATTTCTTCTATGTGGATCTACATAGATATAATCCCATGGTTGATTATGTTGAGCCAAGTAGTCTAAACTATCACCAGTATGGCACTTAATATTATCAACTCCTAATGCCTGATTATTAAGACGAACTATTTCGCTAAGGTCTTCTTGCATCTCACAATGCAATACTTGCTTTATGTTTTTACTAAAATAATAACAGTCTATACCAAAACCACCTGTTAGATCTATCAAAGTGTCACCAGATATTAGTGAAGCTTTATAAGATGCACAAGGTTCGGATGAGGTTTGTTCTATAGAAAGCTTTTTTGGGAATAGGATATTTTCTGTTTCAAACCAAGTTGGTAGTTTGTCTTTAGTTTTCTTTTTTGATTCTATTTGAGTTAATAAGTCACTCATAGAGATATCTTCAAAAGGGCTCTTTTTAAATGCTATTTTAGTTAGATCACTATTTAAATGATCTTGTATATATTGTTGTACTTCTTGTGATAAGAATAGTTCTGTTTTCAATTATAATTTCTTTGTGAGTAATTGTACAAATTTATTGTTTGGCAAGAATTCTTTAGCAATTACTTTGATACAAGTGTAAATAGGTACTGCTGCTATCATACCAAATATTCCTCCAAACATGCCGCTTGCAAGAATAACAATAAATATTTCTAATGGATGTGATTTAACGCTATTAGAGAAGATTAAAGGTTGGTTAATAATATTATCTATTAGTTGTATAAATAAGAAGCCAAGCATTACGGTAATTGCCTTAGGTAAGGTAACTTCACTAAAGTTATCCCCTATAAAACTCAACATCGTAAACAGGACAGATAATATATTACCAATAAGAGGTCCAATGTATGGAATGATATTCAATATAGCGACTAAGAAGGCGATCATTAGACTTCCTTTTACACCTACTACAGCTAATAGGATAAAAGCGAGTACAAATATTATAGACATCTGTGCAACTAGCCCTAAAAAGTAACGTGATAGAAGGTTGTTTATCTTATCGATTGATTTCAAAACTTTAATCTCGTGCTTGCTAGGGAATAGCTTTTTGAATTGATATTCAAGTAAAACTTGATCTTTTAAAAAGAAGAAGGTGATAAATAGAATAGCAAAAACTCCCATTCCAAATTCACTTAGCAAACCTAGTATGGTATTAAATAGGTTAGGTACAAAGTCTAACTTTAAATGAGATCGGAAATTAGCTCCTTCTATTATTTTATCTAAGCTGAATCCTTTTGTGTCTAAATAGAAGTCTATCTTGCGTATAAGGCCATTGAAATCTTCTTGTAGGTGTGATGTATTCAATACAGACAAGTTTTGAGCTTGTGTAGTGAATAAAGGGATAAACATGAATATGAAGCTTAGGAAGAAGGCTAAGAAAAGGATAACTGTCAAAGTAACAGCAAATACTTTAGATAGACGAAGTTTTCTTCTTAAAAATTCTACAATAGGCTTGCCAATTAAAGCCAATACAAAGGCAAATCCAGTATATATAAATATTGAACTAATTTGCAAAAGCATTTGACCTAATACAGCAAGGGAAAACAGAATTATAACTGCACGTATTATTCCTTTAGAAATCGTCTTAGCATCCACCATAATAATGATTTTTATTCATTTGTAAATACGAAACTATGCACGGCTACTAAAGCGGCTGTTTCTGTTCTTAATCTTGTATGTCCTAGTGATACTGGTCGATATCCTTTTGCTAATGCTAAGTTAATTTCATTGGTAGAGAAGTCTCCCTCTGGACCTACTAAAAGTAAATAATTTTTGTGAATATCTATGCTATCTTTTAGTAAGACTTTTTCGGTTTCTTCACAATGAGCAATATATTTTTCTGCTTGATGATCTTGATTTAAAAAGTCTTTTAAGCTTATTGGTTCGTTTAGAATAGGTAAATGATATTGTAAAGATTGTTTCATTGCGGATTGAATAATTTTTTCAAATCGCTCTGTCTTTACTATTTTTCTCTCAGAATGGTCACAAATAATTGGCGTTATCTCGTGTATTCCTATCTCTGTTGCTTTCTCTAAAAACCATTCGTAACGTTCATTCATTTTTGTTGGAGCAACGGCTAAATGTAGGCGAAATGGAGTAGGTGCTTGATCTTCAGAATCGATAATCTCAGTAACACATTTTTTGTCTGAGTCTAAAGTGATTTTGGTTGTAAATAAAGTACCTTTTCCATTAGTGACATATAAGAGATCTCCCATTTTACGTCTTAGTACTTTGATGATATGTTTACTTTCATCTTTATCAAAAGTGAAAGATGTTTGTCCTTTTTCGATTTCTGGTGAATAAAATAATTGCATACTTAAGTTTTAGAATTCAATACGTGCTTTAGAAACTACTGAAGAATCAGCAAAAATAGATTCTTTGTATTTATAGTACCCTACTATTCCAATCATAGCAGCATTATCTGTTGTATATTCAAATTTAGGGATGAATGCTTTCCACTTATATTTTTTCTCTCCTTCTTTAAGTGCTTGTCTAATACCAGAGTTAGCAGATACACCACCACCAATGACGATTTGCTTAATCCCTGTTTCTTTAACTGCAAGTTTAAGTTTGTCTAGTAAGATTTGGATAATGGTATACTGAATAGAGGCACATATATCAGCTTTGTTTTCTTCAACAAAATTAGGGTTAATGGCTACATTTTTTTGAATAAAATAAAGAAACTGTGTTTTTAAACCACTGAAACTGAAGTTCAGACCGTCTACTTTAGGTTTAGTGAAAGCAAATGCTTTAGGGTTACCTTCTTTAGCATATTTATCAATTAAAGGACCTCCAGGGTAAGGGAATCCCAAAACTTTAGCAGATTTGTCAAAAGCTTCTCCTACAGCGTCATCTGTGGTTTCTCCTAGTATTTCTAAGTCAAAGAAACTATTTACCTTCACGATTTGCGTATGTCCACCTGAGATGGTCATTGCTAAGAAAGGAAACTCAGGTTTGTCATATCCTTCTTCATCTATAAAATGACATAAGATATGGGCGTGCATATGATTTACAGCCACTAATGGAATATCAAGAGCTAGAGATAAACTCTTGGCAAATGATCCGCCTACTAATAGTGACCCCATTAGTCCAGGGCCTTGTGTAAAGGCAATACCATCTAAGTCATCCTTCGTTATTCCTGCTTTTTTAAGAGCAATGTCAACCACAGGAACGATGTTTTGTTGATGAGCACGAGATGCTAGTTCAGGAACAACACCTCCATACTCTTCGTGTATTTCCTGTCTTGCGACTATGTTTGACAATACTTTGTTGTCAGCCATGATTGCGGCAGAAGTATCATCACATGAGCTCTCTATGGCTAAAATATAGGTAGGTTTTAAAGACATTTTAATATTCTATAATTGTATAATTTATTAAGGTAAAATCTACCCAACCCTATGGAAAATTATATAAATTTGCTTATTGTTTGGTTTTTATAAGAAACCACGAGTAGATTGGGGCAAATTTAAAACATTAATAGTTATCAAAAAATTTAATAAAATACTTTTTCGCCTATTATTGGCTGTCTTTAGCTTGGTTGTGATCATTGCAGGGGCACTGTCTTTGCCTGTGGTTCAAACCTTTCTGGCTCAGCAAGCTATGGAGAAGATTAATAGCCAGTTTGGTACTAAGTTAGAGATAGAAAGACTAGCAGTCAGTATATTTGGTCGAGTTACATTGAAAGAGGTTACTGCAAAGGATAATCACGATACTAATTTTATAGAAATAAAAGCCTTTACAACGAGTATTTCAGATTTTAATGAACTTATTCAAGGGAGATTATATTTTGGTAAAACTAAGGTAGATGGGCTGTATTTAAGAATACATAAATACAAAGGAGAAGAGTTTACAACTTTAGATCAGTTGATTAATGCATTTGATGATGGAAAAGAGGGGGAAGGTAAGTTTAGACTAAAATCTTCTCATCTAACAATTAAAAATACTCATTTGATCATTTCTGACGATGAAGCAGAAACACCAGTAGCAATAGATTTTAAAAATATTAATGGAGAAGTAGAGAATTTCTTTATTAAAGGACCTGATATTTATGCTAATGTTTTGAAATCTAGTTTTGAGGATAACTGGGGTATGGGTGTGACAAATTTATCAGGTGATTTTACTCATACTAAAACTAGTATCTCTATGGAGAAGCTAGATTTACAAACGAAAAAGTCGGCTATAGAAGGAGATCTTAAGTTCACTTATGCTTTAGGAGATATGAAGTACTTCGTAGATAAGGTGAATTGGGATTTTGAGATTAGAAAAGCAGTATTGAATTCCTCAGATTTAAATGCCTTTACAGGTATTTTCGCAGAAAACAAGATGGTATATGTTACAGGGCATATTAATGGTGTGATGAACGATTTTACAATGAAAAATGTAAATTTAGTAGATGACAATATGTCTAATGTGAGAGGGTTATTTAGTTTTAGAAATGTATTCGATAAAGTAAAGCCGTTCTGGATGAAGGCTAATGTGGATCGATTATTTATTACTCGTGATCACATTGTAGGGTTAATGCCTGAGTTATTGCATGAACTATTACCTACAGAATTAACTAATCTTGGACAAGTAGATATTAAAGGAGATATCGAAATGACTAAGCGTACGTTAAAGACGGATATAGAGTTGTTAACTTCTATCGGAAAAGGAAAAGCAGTTATAGACATTGAAAATCTTGATAATCCTAATCTAGCTGCTTATAAAGGGGATATTGTTTTAGAGAAGTTTGACTTAGGAGAATTTATTAAAAATAAAAACTTTGGATTAACTTCTGTTGACTTAGAGGTTGATGGAGTTGGATTTAATCAAAAGTCACTGAATACAAGTATTAAGGGAGATGTGTTCTCTTTTGACTTTGCTAAGTATAAGTATACAAATATCGCAGTAGATGGATTGTTAAAGATGCCTTATTACCGCGGTTTAGTACACAGTCAAGATCCTAATTTGCAGTTAGACTTTAATGGGATGATAGATTTGAGTTCAGAAGTTAAGAACTATGATTTCATTGCAGATGTTGACTACGCAGATTTATATGCATTACATTTAGTAAATGATACACTTTCTAAATTTAAAGGGCAGTTTGAGTTTAAGGCTTCGGGTAATACTCTTGATGATTTAGCAGGAGAATTTACAATGCGAAATACTACTTATGTCAATAGTAAAGATGAGTATGTATTCGGTCATTTTACATTAAATTCGGAATTTAATCCAGAGAATGAACGTCTTATTTCTTTTGTGTCACAGGAGGCAATAGAGGGATATATTAAAGGAAAGTTCTTGTTTAAGGATTTAAGAGCATTGTTTACTAATGCACTAGGAAGTTTATATACTAACTACTCACCTTATAAGATTAAAGAAGAACAATATCTAGATTTTGACATTACAGTACACAATAGGTTAATTGAAGTGTTTTTGCCACAATTGACTTTAAGTGCATCAACACATGTTGAGGGAAATATAGATAACGATGATAATATTTTTAAACTGAACTTCTCTTCACCAAGTATTGGTATTGAAGATTTCAATTTTTACAATGTATTGTTAGATGTAAATAACTCTAACCCTTTATATAATACTTATGTTTCATTAGATAGTATGAAATCTAAGTTTTATCGTATCACAGATTTTAATTTATTAAACTTGACTCATAATGATACACTATTTGTTCGTTCTGAGTTTAAAGGAGGGACGCATGGTAAGGATAAGTTTAATCTGAACTTATACCACACTATTAATGAGGAAAACCTATCTGTAGTAGGGTTTAAGAAGTCAGATATCTTCCTAAAAGACTTCTTGTGGAGTATTAATGAAAGTGATAATAAGAAGAATAAAGTTATTTTTAATAAGAAGTTAGAGGACTTTACTATTGATGATTTATCATTATCACATAATGGACAAGAGGTCAATCTGACAGGCGCAGTAAGAGATTCAACTTACAAACACTTTGATTTAGAGTTTAAGCAAGTAGACTTAGCTAAGTTTGCCCCTGATATTTCTAATCTAGAGTTCGCTGGTAATATAGATGGTGATTTACATTTCTCTCAGGTTAAAGATGTGTTCCAACCTAAGGTAAATATCAATATAGATGAACTAGCTGTCAATAAGGTTAGGCTAGGAGATTTAGCTTTCCATGTTGACGGAGATGAGCGTTTAAAGAACTTTAAAGTTCAGTCTAGTATTGTGGATAATGAGAAAGAAAAGTTCTATTTAAATGGAGATTTAGCTATTGTCAATAAACAGATGCAATTAAATCTAGAATCAGGATTTAAAGATTTTTCTGTTAAACCGATAGAACCTTTACTGAAAACAATTGTTTCTGATGTAAGAGGAACTACATCAGGAAAAATTAATATTCAGGGTACAGCGAAGAAACCTGAGGTGAACGGACGATTACACCTAAATAAGGCAGGTATGAAGTCTAAGTTCACTGGAGTAGATTATAACTTCGAAGAAGATGCTGCATTAGATCTAACAGAGCGTCAGTTTATATTGCGCAAAGTGCGTATTATAGATAGTAAGTATAAGACTGAAGGAATTATAGACGGAGATATCTCTCATAAAGCATTTAATGATTGGGCATTGAATTTGGTGTTGTCATCTCCTAATTTATTAGCCTTAGATACTAAATTCGAAGAGGGAAGTATCTATTACGGTAAAGCTTTTATTAATGGAATGGCTAAGTTAAGTGGACCTGTAGAGATGTTAGCTATTAATATTAATGCGACATCTAATAAAGGAACCGCTATTAAGATTCCGTTGAAAGAAGCGCAAGGTACTGGTGAGAATAACTTTATACACTTCTTATCACCTCAAGAAAAGGCATTGCGCCTAAAAGGAAAAGAGTACGATATGTATAGATATCGAAACAGTGGTATAGAGCTTGACTTTGAGTTTGTATTAACTCCTGATGCAGAGATTGAAATTATATTAGATCGTGAGTCTGGACATGCTATGCGAGGTAGAGGAGCAGGTTTTATCACTATGGAGATAAATACCTTAGGTAAGTTTAACATGTGGGGGGATTTCCAAGCGTATGAAGGAGAGTATAACTTCCGATATGGTGGGTTGATTGATAAGAAATTTGTTGTGAAGAAATATGGTACGATTCGTTGGGATGGAGACCCTATGAATGCAATGTTAGACTTACAAGCAA
The DNA here is from genome assembly GCF_001865835.1 of Myroides sp. ZB35. Taxonomy (NCBI): domain Bacteria; kingdom Pseudomonadati; phylum Bacteroidota; class Flavobacteriia; order Flavobacteriales; family Flavobacteriaceae; genus Myroides; species Myroides sp. ZB35. Next base: position 2,744,810 of record NZ_CP017769.1, read on the forward strand.
TTTATCATACAGATGCAAATCCAAGTGTAATCATAGATAACTCTATTATCAATAGAAAAGTACCTACAGATGTTGCTATTGTCTTAAATGGTAGTTTAAGTAATCCTGAGGTAGACTTTGAAATCAACTTTCCAACAGTGAGTTCTGTAGTGAAGTCAGAATTAGATTATAGGCTGAGTGAACGTGATATGCGTGAGCGTCAAGCGATGGCTCTGTTAGCTACAGGAGCATTCTTCTCTTCTGATAACTCTTCGTCTACATTAGCAGGAAGTTTATTTGAGCGTGCTAGTAGTATTTTTGATGAGATCTTCTCTGATGAGGATGATAAGTTTAAAGTAGGATTAAACTATGCACAAGGAGAGCGAAATCCTTATACACAAACGGAAGGACGTGTAGGGGTGACCTTCTCGACTAAAGTTAATGATCGTATTTCTGTCAATGGTAAACTGGGTGTACCTGTAGGAGGAGTAGAGCAATCTGTGATTGTGGGAGATGTAGAGGTGATGTTACGCCTTAATGAAGAAGGGTCTTTAAGTGCAAGAGTATTTAATCGCGAAAATGATATTAACTATATCGGTGAAGGGATTGGATATACGCAAGGTGTAGGATTATCTTATGAAGTAGATTTTGATACTTTTAAAGAATTGATCTCAAAAATCTTAAATAGAGCTAAAACAAGAGAAAAAGACCAAAGTAAGAATAAAAAACAAGATACTAATCGATCAGAAGAGTTGCCAGACTCTGATTTTAATAGGGATTTTATCAAGTTTTATGAGAATAGAAGGAAGTCATCTACAGCTCCGTCAGATACTTATAATTTAACAAAATAGAGGTGGAATAAGGAGCTTCTATTTTTGTTAAAATGGTCTATTATTCGTAAATTTACTCAAAACGATAAAATATGAGTAAGGCGATTAAAAAGATCGGTGTCTTAACTTCTGGAGGAGATGCTCCAGGGATGAACGCAGCAATTAGGGCAATTGTTCGTACTTGTTCTTTTCACGATGTAATGTGTGTAGGAATATTTAGAGGATTTCAAGGATTAGTTGAAGGTGATTTTGAAGTATTGGGGCCTCGTGATGTAAATTACATTATTAACAAAGGAGGTACTATCCTTAAAACAGCTCGAAGCGTAGCTTTCCGTTCTGAGGAAGGTCGTAAAACAGCTTATGAGAACTTAAAGAATGCGGGTATTGATGCATTGATTGTTATTGGTGGAGACGGAAGTTTTACAGGAGCTATGATATTGAGTAAAGAGTACGATATTCCAGTAATGGGAATTCCAGGTACTATTGATAATGATATACACGGTACAAGTCATACTATTGGGTTTGACACTGCCTTAAATACAGTAGTAGATGCTGTAGATAAAATTAGAGATACTGCCAGCTCACATAAACGTTTATTCTTTGTAGAAGTTATGGGGAGAGATGCAGGTCATATCGCACTGAATGCAGGTATTGGAGCTGGAGCAGAAGAGATTCTTATTCCAGAAGAGAATATGGGAATGGAGCGTCTACTAGAATCTCTAAAGAAAAGTAAAAAATCAGGAAAATCATCTAGTATAGTTATCGTAGCAGAAGGTGAAAAATTAGGTAAAAATGTATTTGAAATAGGAGAATACGTAGAAACTAATTTGCCAGAATACGAGGTACGTGTGTCTGTATTAGGGCATATGCAAAGAGGAGGAGCACCATCTTGCTTCGACCGTGTATTAGCAAGTAGATTGAGTGTGAAAGCGGTTGAAACGTTATTAGCAGGAGAACGCAACTATATGGTTGGTTTGATCAATGATCAAGTAGCGCTTACACCATTAGAACAAGCAGTAAAAGGTCATTCTCCAATAGATCAGGAACTACTTAGAGTATCTGATATCATCACAATTTAAAAGAAATAATAAAACGAAATAGAATTATGAAAACAAGAATTGGTATTAACGGTTTTGGACGTATTGGACGTTTAATGTTAAGAGAAGCTGTAAAGAATCCTAATGTTGAGATAGTAGCAGTTAATGATTTAATGGCAGTAGAGCATTTGGCTTATCTAATTAAGTTTGACTCTGTTCACGGTCGTTTTGATGGAACTGTAGAAGTAAAAGATGGTCATTTAGTAGTGAATGGACAAACAATCCGTGTAACAGCTGAGAAAGATCCTTCTTTATTAAAATGGGGTGAAGTAAAAGTAGATGTAGTAGCTGACTGTACAGGTATCTTTAAAGAATTAGATAGCGCGCAAAAACATATCGATGCAGGAGCTAAGAAAGTATTAATCTCTGCTCCATCAGGAACTGCTCCAATGTATGTTATGGGAGTGAATGAGAAAGATATGAAAGCTACAGATACAATCGTTTCTAATGCTTCTTGTACTACTAACTGTTTAGCGCCATTAGCTAAAGTTATTAATGATAATTTTGGTATTGTAGAGGCTTTAATGACTACAGTACACGCTGTAACAGCTACACAGTTTACAGTAGATGGTCCTTCTAAGAAAGATTTTAGAGGTGGACGTTCTGCTATGAATAATATTATTCCTGCTTCTACAGGTGCTGCTAAAGCTGTAGGTAAAGTTATTCCAGAATTAAAAGGAAAACTTACAGGGATGTCTATGCGTGTTCCTACTGCTGACGTATCTGCTGTAGATTTAACAGTTAAAGTAGCTAAAGAAACATCTTATGAAGAAGTATTAGCTGTATTGAAGAAAGCAAGTGAGAACGAACTAAAAGGGGTGATGGCTTATACAGAAGAGGATGTTGTGTCTCAAGATTTCGTATCTGATACGCATACTTGTATTGTAGATGCTAAAGCAGGTATCGGATTAAACAGTACTTTCTTTAAGATTGTAGCTTGGTATGATAACGAGTATGGTTATTCTGCTAAGATGGTTGATATGGCTATCTTAATGAATAATTTAAAATAATTAAATAGTTTAAATGAAAATAATCGTCGATAGTGGTTCCACTAAGGCTGATTGGATTTTCTTTGACCAGAATAATAATGTTATAACTTCGGTGACTAGTTTAGGACTAAATCCCGAAGTTATTACTTTAGATGAGTTCTTTACCCGCGTTAATACAGTGCCTGATATCTGTAAGAATAAAGACGAGGTTAAAGAACTTTATTTTTATGGTTCAGGGTGTGGGTCTGATCGTACAAAAAATATCGTTAAAAGATTTGCTGAAGATTACTTTGCGAATTGTAAAAACATTAATGTTCACGAAGATACTTATGCGGCTATTTACGCGACTGTAGGAAAAGGAGAAAAAGGAATAGTCTGTATTAATGGTACAGGATCTAATGTCTCTTACTTTGATGGAAATAAAGTATATCAGAGAATAGAGTCCTTAGGTTTTATGGCTATGGATGATTGTAGTGGAAGTGCACTCGGTAGATTAATGATCAAGAGTTTCTTTTTAAAAATGATGCCTAAAGAATTAGCAGATTTATTTAAAAGTAAATACGATGTAGATGCTGATGTAGTGAAGTACAATTTTTATAAGAAAGAAAACCCTAATGCTTATATGGCTTCTTTTTTGCCTTTTTTGATTGAGCATAAGGATAAAGCTTTTTTTCAAGAAATGATTAGAGAGCAAATATCTTTTTTTGTAAATCACTATATAAAGAATAACCCAGAGTATACTAGTGTATCTGTACACTTTGTGGGTTCTGTGGCATATTTTTTACAAGATGAGTTTAGAGAAGTGATGGCTGAACATAATATTCAGGTTGGAAAAATAATTCAAAAGCCACTAGATGGATTAATTGAATATCATAAATAATAACAAGTATGGAAATAGCAATTGTAGCACATGATGCTAAGAAGAAAGAAATGTTAGAGTTTATCAAAAAAAACAGAGAAATTCTATCAAGTGAAGGAATATCATTGATTGGTACAGGAACTACAGGAAGTATGGCAGAGGATGCAGGCTTTAAGGTAAAGCGTATGCTTTCTGGACCATTAGGGGGAGATGCTCAGATTGCTGCAAGAGTAGCGGAAGGAAAGACTGCCATGGTGCTATTCTTTAAAGATCCTCTAGGAAAACACCCTCATGAGCCAGACATTAATATGTTATTACGAGTATGTGATGTACACAATGTACCTTTGGCAACAAATGAAGCTTCAGCTCAGTTGTTGTTAAATGCTATCAGTACAATTAAGTAAGGAAATTCTAGAAAAAAACTAGACAAATATAAAGGGAATAGGCGCATAAGTATTATGTGCCTTTTTTTGTAGGTAAAAACTTGGGTACCTGTGACAATTACTTTTTCGCAATTACAGATGTATAAAAATATTTAAATAGTTCATTTACGGAATTGCTAGCAAGAACTCTATTTCTTCTCAGCATTAATTGAGATGCTAAAGATGGTTTTGTATTGACTTGCTAGGGGTTTGCTTGCGGGTTTCTTGCACATTTCTTCGAGAAAGATACCTTCTGGGCAAGGAAAGCCCTAGAAAACCCATAGTAATCCCCTAGAAAGTGCAAGCTGAACGTTCTGATTATTCATAAATATCGTAGTTGTAATTTATGTTTTAATTTAAAAATATTAATTACTGTTACGTTTGTTGGTTGAATCTAAGATTCGCTAAAGATTGATTTCAATAAGATTAGAATACTCTCGTCTGTATTAGATTAAAAAGAATACCTAAAAATAAATAGGCATGGTGTTTGGAACAACCTAGTATATTTTTAAAGTAAAAATCGTTTATTTTAAAAATAGTAATTTATTTAAGAAGGAAGATAAAAGATGTTATATTTTGTTTAATTGCTTTTGAGTGATTAATTAAATAGCTAATTTAGTAGGAACTTAACTATGTTTATTATGAAAAGAATAAAAAGAGTGTTTACAGGAGCTTTTGTTTTGGGAGCATTTATCTTTGGATTGACTGAAGCTGATGCATGTACAAGAGTTGTTTATAAAGGGCCAAATAATACTGTTATCACAGCGCGTTCGATGGACTGGAAAGAAGAGATTATGCCTAATATATGGGTGTTTCCAAGAGGGATGGAGCGCAATGGAGAAGTAGGGCAGGCTTCAATAAAATGGAAGTCTAAGTACGGAAGTGTTATAACTTCTGCATTTGATATTGCAACTACCGATGGAATGAATGAAAAAGGGTTGGTGGCTAATATTCTTTGGTTAGTAGAATCTCAATATCCAGAGTACAACCCTGATGGGAAGGACAAAGGAATTAGCTTGGCAGCATGGGCTCAGTATGTGTTAGATAATTATGCAGATGTAAATGAAGCTGTAACTGACTTACAGAAGAACCCTTTGATTGTAGTTACGGCTAATACACCAGGACGTACTTCATTGGCAACTGTACATTTAACAATATCTGATGCAAAAGGAGATAATGCTATTTTTGAGTTTATTGATGGAAAGTTAAAAATTTATCACGATCCTTCTTATACTGTGGTAGCGAATTCACCTACATATGATAAGCAGTTAGCTATTAGAGATTATTGGAACTATTTGCCTGGTAATAAAGTGTTACCTGGTACAGGTAGATCTGAAGATCGTTTTGCACGTGCTTCATATTATGCAAAAGCAGTAGAACAAAGTGATGATGAAAAAGTATCTATAGGAGCAGCTTTTAGTATTATTAGAAATGTTTCTGTTCCATATGGAGTGCATATAGATGGAGAACCAAACTTGTCTTCTACTAAGTGGAGAACAGTGTCTGATCAAAAGAACTTAGTATACTATTATGAGGATCCAATTGCGTTAACTCCAATGTGGCTAGATTTAAAATCAATTGACTTTAGTGATAAGTCAGGCGTTAGAAAGTTAGATGTTTCTAAAAAACAACAATATGCAGGTTTAGTTAATAATAAATTAGAGAAAGCAAAAGCTTTTCAATTTATGGGAATCTAGAAGTAAAAAATAAGAGTATTAAAAAGGGGTGATTATTAATTAATAATCACCCCTTTTTAATACTGTGCTTTCTACTTATTTAGAAGCTATCATAGATATTTCTACATTTACATTTCTAGGTAATTTTACTACCTGCATACATTCTCTGGCAGGCGCTGTAGCAGCTGTAAAGAAGCTTCCGTATATTTCATTTACTTTAGCGAAGTCATTCATGTCTGTTAAGAAAATAGTTGCTTTAACAACGTTTTCGAATGTCATATTTGCTGCTTCTAGTATCGCTTGTAGATTAGCCATTACTTGTTTTGCTTCGTCTTCAATACCTGTTGTTACAAGCGTTTCTGTTGCTTGATTAAAAGGAATTTGACCTGAGATGAATAATAGATCACCAGTCATTACTGAGTGATTGTATGGTCCGATAGGGGCAGGTGCCTTGTCTGAATTGATAATTTTCTTCATAAAGTATAGTTTTAAAAAAAGAGGAGGAGTAAAAATACGCCTCCTCTTTCTGAATTATTTTTATCTGTATATTTTGTCTGGAGCTTTACGTTTTTCCCATTTGATATCGCTTAACATTGATGAGCGTATACCAATAAAGAATCCCCAACTTGTATAGGTTCCGATAGGTACCCAAGAGAAGTCCATTCTCCAACTCTTCAAATCACGTTCAAATCTTAATTGAGTAAAGGTAACTCCTTTCTGAACAAAGTCATAACCTGTAGAGAAACCTACTTTCCAATTAGGTGTGACATCTACATTTCCAGATACCATGACGGAGTTATTGACTATCTCGTTCTGTCTCGATGAGTTGTTATAAGTCATGGAGTAGGCAAAGGTTAAATCCCAAGGTAGTTTAGCATTAAAGAAACCACCAAAAGGTTTGTCTTCATCATCGTCACTCAGTGTACTTCTTTTTTGATTACCTAACTCTACAGCTCTACCAAATAAATCATCAGCACGTCCACCATTGTCTAAAGAGTTTTGATTCTTTTTGTCTTCAGCATTACCGAACATGGCATCTTTACTAGATAGAGACCAGTTTACAGTCATATTAGCACTTGTCAGACGGAATAAACTTCCTCCGTTGTTAATGTTGTAAGTATCTATACGTCTATTGTTATTGTCTAAAGCATAAGGGTCAAGTGTTGCTCCAAAGTTAATTTGCATTTTATCTTTAAATAGAGCTGTACCAGCACTTACACGTACAGGAGACCACTTAAGTGAATCAGCAGACATATTATAACTCGTAGAGAAGTTTAAGCTATTTAGAAGCATTACTTTTCTCGGTTCACCTTTCTCATTATCATCATCTCTAACTTTAGCTTCAAAAGTGTTACTTAAGTTAAAGTTCATCATATTGGAGTTATATCTACCAGGGGCTCCAAAAATACCGTTTTGGAAGCGAGTATAATCTTGGAAGGTCTGTCCTGTAGCATCTATGGCATAAGTGTCATAGTACTGTTCAAAACTTGGTGTGTAAGAATACCCTACGCTTGGACGCATTACGTGACGTATAGCTTGGATTCTTTTGTCTTCTCCAAAGTTAAATGTACCATAAATAGTTGTCCCTATACTAGCATTAGCATTATATGTTCTAAAGCTGTCGAATCCATTTACTCTAATGTCATCAACTTTATTAGTCTGTGCGTTGTATTTTTTCTCTATGGTATTGAAGTACCAAACTTCATTATAAGAAGCACCTGCCGTCACAGAGAAGTGTTTGAATATTTTGAAGTTGGTTGCAATCGGGATACTGTGTTGGAATCCTGTGTTTAAACTGTCGAACATTTCTCTTTTAAAGAAGTAATCTTCGTGTGTTTTTACACGGTTTTCTCCACGTACAGAATACGAGAAGTTTAAGTTCTTAATAATACCTTTTTTAGAACCATATTTTGGAGCAAAAGGGAATACACGATCTACGTTTACTTGTAATGTAGGAAGAGTCATGTTAATCTCCTTCGTATTTGTTGATTGAGAGTGAGTAGCAGTAAGTGACATATTCACTTGTGGTACACTTTCGAAAGTACGTTGGTAACTAACAGATGAGCTCATGGTGTTGTTCATAGAAGCACCTACGTTATAGGTATTGTTTGATTGTCTGAAGTACTGGCTACTACCTAAGTTTACAGACGCAGAGAATCGCGAGTTAGGATTAGCTTTACCATCTTGACTGTGATTCCACTGAATATTGTATAACTTGCTAGATGCGTAATCTGGAAGTCCTTTTTCAGAGAAGATATTGTTTTCATAACGGATTAAAACACGTCCGTTATACTTGTAACGTTGCGCATAAGAACTGTTAAGTCTCAATCCCCAGCTTCCATTGGTATAGTAATCCCCTAATACGTTTAAATCCATTTTATCACTTATCGCAAAGTAATAACCACCATTCTGAATATAGTATCCTTGTTGATTGGTATCACCAAAGCTTGGGATGATAAATCCTGATTCGGCTTTCTCTGACATAGGGAAAAAAGCGAAAGGCAATCCTAGAGGTGTAGGTACATCAGCAATCACCATATTGGTAACTCCTGTAACTACTTTTTTGCCAGGAACTAACTTAACCTTATTGGTACGGAAGTAGTATTCTGGATCATCTAAATCTTTAGCAGTAGTAAAGATTACATCTTTCATGAAGTAAACAGAGTCATTCTCCTTTTTACTCACTTCTGCTTTAATTCTAAATTCACCTTGTGAAGTACGAGATTTAAAGACTAATGCTTTTTTAGTTTTTGTATTGAAGCGGATAGAATCTGGCTCTACGATCTGTGACCCTTGTTTAAAAACAGGATATTGCGACATATTACCAACACTATCTTTAATACCTCCTGCATAGATTTCGTTTTTTTCATAATTGAAAATGATTTTACCTGCAGTTAGTTCATAATCTTGATAGCGTATTTCAGCTTCATTATATAACGTAATTTCTTTTTTTGCTAAGTTTAGAGCTTCGTAGTCTTTTGCTTTTCTATAAACCATCTCTTCGAGAAGAGGTTTGTTAGCAGGAACTATGGTGTCTTTTTGTTTTTTAAGTGTATCCTGGATAGAGGGTACAGCAAGTTTGTCTATAGTGTCAGAGGTGGTAACTATAGAATCTCTTTTTAGTGTAGTATTTACAGCTGTAAATTTCTTATTGTTGTCTTGTGCAATCCCTTTTTGTGTTAAAGTTGCTCCAAAAACCAATAAAATGAAAACGATATTAAAAATATTTGTTCGCAAACCTATATATATGCTATTTTTGTAAAATTAAGCGCGTTGTTTTTAACGTGTCAAACTTACATATATTTTTTTTGAAAATGTATTTTTATTTAAATTATAAAACGTTATAAATATCATTTATATGAATTACAGTCGTTCTAAACTGTTTGCCTTACTAGCTATTCTTTTCCTGAGTTTCTCTATACAAGCACAGAATGGGAAAAAATTTAAAGTTGTATTAGATCCTGGACATGGAGGAAAAGATACTGGTACTAACCATAAGAAGAATGTAGAAAAGGATATTGTATTAGCAGTAGCTTTAGAGGTAGGTAAGATATTAGAAAAACAATCTGATATAGAAGTGTTCTATACTCGTAAGACAGATGTGTTCGTTCCAGTAAAGGAGAGATCTGTATTAGCTAATGATAACAATGGAAACGTATTTGTATCTATTCACTGTAATGGTGTTAATAGTGAATCTGCTTCTGGTACTGAGACTTATGTAATGGGGCTTAGTAAGAATAAATCTAACCTAGATGTAGCTAAGACGGAGAACTCCGTGATTATGATGGAGGACGACTATAAGACTAAGTATGCAGGCTTTGACCCGTCATCACCTGAATCTATTATAGGATTAACGCTATTACAAGAAGATTATATTCATCAGAGTATTGACTTAGCAAGTAGAGTACAGGATGGTTTTACAAATGATCTGAAGAGAAAGAATAGAGGAGTAAAACAAGGTCCGTTCTGGGTATTACACGGGGCTTTTATGCCTAGTATATTGATAGAGTTAGGGTTTGTTTCTAATACAGCAGAAGGGAATTATTTGACTTCAAGTAAAGGACAGAAAGAATTAGCTCGTTCTATAGCACAAGGGATTATTGATTATAAAGCAGCTTATTATGGAGGTAGTAAAACTCTAGTATTAGCAGATTCTAATGATAAAGCAACGGCTAAAGTTGATAATAGTAGAAAGACTACAACTAACGAGACAACTACTAATTCTCGAAAAGAAAGTAGTTCAAACACTAAAAAAGTTGTTTTTAAAGTGCAAATTGCAGCAGGATCAAAAGTGTTAGCTTTAAAACCTGAGAATTTTAAAGGACTAAGAGGAGTGACGACAATGCGCGTAGGAAATCTTAGTAAATATTATTACGGGGAGACAAGTGACTATGAGACAGCGAAACAAAATCAGAAAGTAGCAAAGGATAAAGGACACAGTTCTGCATTTATTGTAGCATTCAAGGATGGTAAAGTGATTACAGTAGAGGAAGCATTAAAATAATATCAAGCGCTTTAGAAATAAAAGTTTATTTTTGCGTGTTATAAAAAATGAAAAGTTTTGAAAATATCAAGAGAAATTAAAACAGCGATTTTAGTATTAGGAGCTATTGCTTTGTTCATTTGGGGTTACTCATTTTTAAAAGGGAGAAACATATTTGATAACAGTACTAGATTTTATGTAGAATACGATAATGTAGAAGGATTGACTACTTCTTCAACGGTTACCATTAATGGTTTAGTCGTAGGGAAAGTATCTAAGATCGATTTAGATAATACTTCAGGAAAATTAAAAGTTGAGTTATTGATGACTCAAAAAATAAATATATCTAAGAATAGTGTAGCTAAGATTTACTCTCCTGGATTATTAGGAGGTAAAGGAATTATGATAGATCCTTTATTTGGAGATACAAATTTCGCTGAGTCTGGACAAACGCTTAAAGGAGAGGTAGTTTTAGATATGACTGAGAAATTGACAAAACAAATTGAACCTTTACAGTTAAAAGTAGAAGAGGCTTTAGCCAATTTAAATACAATGTTAGCTTCTGTTAATAATATAATGGATGAGAATACACAGCAGAGTTTAAAAAGCGCAATGACTCAATTAGATGGTACTTTAGCAGGTGCTAATAAGTTAATGGCAGCTACTAATCAGATGGTTGCAGCGACTCAGCCTAAGTTAGACGGTACGTTGACTAACTTAAACACGATGAGTAGCAACTTTGCTTCTATTTCTACAGATTTAAAGGCTTTGGATATCAAATCTACTTTTACTAACTTAGATAACGCTACTGCAAGTATGGATAAAATCATGGGAGATATCCAAGGCGGTAAGGGATCAGTTGGTAAATTATTGAAAGACGAACAATTATATAGTAACTTAGAAGGAGCAAGTAAAGAATTAGAAGCTTTACTACGCGACTTAAAAGAACATCCAAAACGTTATGTACATTTCTCTTTATTTGGTAAGAAAGCGACACCTTATCAAGCAACAGAAGAAGAGAAAACTGCAGAGGTTAAGGAATAATAAACTAAACAGCTAAACCAACTAACAAGAAAAACTAACAATTACTGAAAACAATTATTACGACTATGGAGTATTTAGGCCAAGTATTATTTTTACTTCTTTTAGTTGTGGGGTTTGGATTCTTTATCAAAAATATAAAGAAGCTAATCCGCAACATCAAAATAGGAAGAGATATCGATCGAACAGATAATCCTTCAGCTCGTTGGAAAAACATGATCCGCGTAGCTTTAGGACAGTCTAAGATGGTGAAAAGACCTATCCCAGCTATCTTACATATTTTTGTATATGTAGGTTTTGTGATTATTAATATTGAGATGTTAGAAATCATCGTTGATGGTTTGTTTGGTACACATCGAGTGTTTAGCTTCTTAGGTGTAGGCTATGATGCATTAATTGGAATTTTTGAAGTACTAGCTTTCTTAGTTATCTTTGGAGTTGTTGTATTCTGGATTCGTAGAAATATAATTAAACTTAGACGTTTTAATCAACCAGAAATGGAAGGTTGGGCTAAGCGCGATGCGAATAATATTATCTACATTGAGACCGTGTTGATGTGTTTCTTTTTAATCATGAATGCTGCAGATTATTATCTTCAGAGTATTGGTTATACACATTATACAGCAGTAGGATCATTTCCTATTTCTAGTTTTATCAGCCCTATATTTGACGGAGTTAATCCTGCAACAGTTGCATTCATTGAGCGTTTTTGTTGGTGGGGACACATAGTAGGGGTGATGTTGTTCATGAATTATTTATATTATTCAAAACACTTACACATCTTCTTAGCATTCCCAAATACATATTATGCTAATTTACAACCTCAAGGAGAGTTTAATAACTTAGAGTCTGTTAAGAAAGAAGTTTCTTTAATGATGGATCCTAATGCAGACCCATACGCTGCACCAGCAGAACCTGTAGGAGAACCAGAGAAATTTGGTGCTCAAGATGTAATGGATTTAAATTGGGTACAGTTATTAAATGCTTATTCTTGTACTGAGTGTGGTCGTTGTACTTCTTCTTGTCCTCAGAATATAACAGGTAAAAAACTATCTCCGCGTAAGATAATGATGTCTACTCGTGATCGTTTAGAGGATGTAAGTAAGATATTAGATGCGAATAATGGTCAGTTTGTTGATGATGGTAAGACATTATTAAATGACTATATTACACCAGAAGAATTGTGGGCTTGTAATACATGTAATGCATGTGTTGAAGAATGTCCTATAGACATTAGTCCACTTTCTATTATTATGGATATGCGTCGTTTCTTAGTGATGGAACAGAGTGCCGCTCCTGTAGAGTTAAACAACATGATGCAAAATGTTGAGAATAATGCTGCTCCATGGCAATATAGCCAAATGGACAGATTAAACTGGAAAGACGAAAACTAAACATTAACTATCATAATCCTTTTTTAGGATTATCTCAATAAACACAAGATTATGTCAGCAAATTTAGTAGTGCCTACCATGGCGGAAATGATGGCAAAAGGAGAACAACCAGAAGTGTTATTCTGGGTAGGTTGTTCAGGAAGTTTTGACGATAGAGCAAAAAAGATTACAAAAGCATTCGTAAAGATATTAAATAAAGCAAACGTATCATTTGCTGTACTTGGTACAGAAGAAGGTTGTACTGGGGATCCAGCAAAGAGAGCGGGGAATGAATTTGCATTCCAAATGCAAGCAATGATGAATATCCAAGTATTAGATGGATATGAAATTAAAAAAATCGTAACTGCTTGTCCTCACTGCTTTAATACACTTAAGAATGAGTACCCTGATTTGGGTGGTAAATATGAAGTTGTACACCATACTCAATTTTTGAAATCACTTTTAGACGATGGAAGATTGACTATAGAAGGTGGGCAATTTAAAGGAAAGAGAATTACTTTCCACGATCCATGTTATTTAGGACGTGCTAATCAAGTTTATGAAGCTCCGCGTCAATTGATTGAAAAATTAGATGCAGAGTTAGTAGAAATGAAGCGTTCTAGACAAAATGGTTTCTGCTGTGGTGCTGGAGGTGCTCAACTTTTTAAAGAACCAGAACACGGTGATAAAGAAGTACACGTAGAGCGTACAGAGGAGGCTATAGGAACTAATGCAGAGATTATCGCTGCTGGATGTCCTTTCTGTAACACAATGCTTACAGATGGGGTTAAGTTTAAAGAAAAAGAAAGCTCAGTAAAAGTGTTAGATGTAGCTGAGTTAATTGCAAACGCAGAAGATTTATAAAATATGTTTAAACCATTTGAAGAAATGCCTGATCATTCGAGAGTTTGGATTTACCAATCTAATCGTAAGTTCTCAGATGAAGAGGTTCAAGATATAGATAAGGAGTTAGCAGCTTTTACAGAAGAATGGGCTGCCCATGCTACACCATTAGCATCTTCTTATAAGATTTTTTACAATAGATTTATAGTGCTAGCAGTGGATCAAGATATACACCCTGCTTCAGGATGTTCAATAGATGCTTCAGTTCGTGTGATTCAAGATATTGAACAAAAGTATAATGTGGACTTACTAGATAAGATGAATGTTACTTATAAAACAGGAGAATTCATTGCTTTTAAAACTTTATTAGAATTTAAAGATTTAGTAAAGTCTAAGTCTGTATCAGCTAATACGATTGTATTCAATAATTTAGTGAATGATTTAGGAGAGTTTAGAGAATTTTGGGAAGTTCCAGCATCTGAAAGTTGGCATTCACGTTTTTTTAAATAGATTCTAATATTTATATTTACGATATCAAAATCACCATCAAATAGACTTTTGATGGTGATTTTTTTTTGACCTAAAATAAAAACTAATGAAAAGATTGACTGTTGTACTACTTCTTGTGGCTTCTAGTGCGTTTGGACAGGTTAAGTTTAATCAAGCTAGACAGAAACAATGGGTAGATAGTGTATATAATACGTTGAATTTAGAGGAGCGAATAGGACAGCTGTTTATGGTTGCAGCTTACTCTAATAAAAATGAGGCTCATGTACAGAGTTTAGAGAAACTTGTGCAAGAACAGCATATTGGAGGATTAATTTTTTTTCAAGGTGGACCTGTTCGTCAAGCAGAAATGACTAATCGTTTACAGACTTTAAGTAGGGTACCTATGTTAGTGGGTATAGATGGAGAGTGGGGACTGAGTATGCGTTTAGAAGATACTTATCGTTTCCCTTATAATATGACATTAGGTGCTGTTCAAGATATGGACTTGATTTATCAAGTGGGAGAAGCGATGGCTAAACAAACCAAACGCTTAGGTATGCAGTTTAACTTTGGGCCTGTATTAGATATTAATATTAATCCAAAGAATCCTATTATCGGAGTGCGTTCTTTTGGGGAGACGAGAGAGATAGTAACAGATCGCGCTAGTGCATTTATGCAAGGATATCAGAGTCAAGATATTTTCGCAACAGGAAAACACTTTCCTGGACACGGTGATACTTCTACAGATTCACATCACAAATTGCCTGTAATAGACTTTGATAAAGGGCGCTTAAATAGAGTTGAATTTTATCCGTATAAAAAGTTATTTGAAGAAGGGCTGTCTAGTGTGATGATAGGTCACTTAAATTTACCCGCTTATGAACCTAATGATATTCCTACTTCGTTATCTCATAATATTGTAACGAAGTTGTTGAAAGAGGAGTTAGGTTTTGAAGGACTGATCTTTACTGATGCTTTAAATATGAAAGCTGCAACAAGTTTTTTAAAACCCGGAGAAGTAGATTTAGCCGCTTTTAAAGCAGGAAATGACTTATTACTTTTCTCTGAAGATGTACCTACTGCGTTAACGAATATATTAGCTGCTTATAATGCAGGAGAAATATCAGAAGAACGCCTTTCTCATTCAGTAAAGAAGGTTTTGGCATATAAGTACAAGTCAGGTATGACGAAGTTCTCTGCTATTGAAACAGGTAGCTTAGTTAAGGATTTGAATGCTCCAGTTTACGATGATTTAAATCAGAAGTTGTACGAAGAAGCAATGACTTTAACGAAGAATGAAGATAGGTTAGTTCCTTTTAAACATTTAGAAAAACAAAAGATAGCTTATGTAAAGTTAGGAGATGATGATGGTAGTCACTTCTTAAGTATGTTACAAAATTATGATGATGTAACAGAAATTACAGGAGATAGCTTAGAAGATCTTTCTGCGTTTACAACTATTATTGTAGGATATCACAAGGTTGATAATCCATGGCGTAAGCACGATATGTCAGACACAGAGAAGGCTACTTTACGTAATTTAGCCGCTAGAAAGAATACTGTGTTAGTATCTTTTGCTAAACCGTATGCGCTTGAGTCAATGCCTTTAGATAAAGTAAATACTGTGTTAGTAGGGTATCAGAATAATAAATTTGCTCAGCAAGCTGCCGCTCAAGTATTATTTGGGGCTATAGGAGCTAAAGGAAAGTTACCAGTTTCTATCAGTGGTTCTTTCACTGTTGGTACAGGACTTAAAACGAAAGCTATTGATCGCTTAGGTTTTTCTACTGCAGCAAATGAAGGGATGGATCCTGATGTGTTAAATGGAATTGATGTCATTGCTCAAGGAGCAATAGATAAACAATATACACCAGGTATTCAGGTAGTAGTGGCTCGTCATGGCAAAGTAGTATACCAAAAAGCTTTCGGACATCATAATTATGATGGTAGTACAAAGGTCTTAAATACAGACTTATATGATTTAGCATCTTTAACCAAGATATTAGGAACCTTACCAGTATTGGTAAAGATGTATGATGATCATAAGGTAAGAATGGAGACTAAACTTGGACAGATGTTGCCGATGTTTAAACATACGGATAAAGAAGATATTACTTTTAAAGAGTTGTTGACACATCAGTCAGGTTTACCAGCTTGGATTCCTTTTTATAAACGTACACTAGCAGAGAATAATAGACCTGATCCGAGTTTATATAATTTCTTTTACACTCCAGAGTATCCTACTCAAGTGTCAGAGAATTTATATATTAAAAAAGGGTATACAAATGAAATCCTACAACAAATAGCAGATTCTAAATTATCTAAAAAGGAGTATAAATATAGTGATTTAGGGTTTATTATGATGAAGGAATTTGTGGAGAGTAAATATCACAAGACACTTGATCAAGTAGTGGAAAGTGAGTATTATAATAAGATGGGAGCTTGGCGTTTAACTTATTTACCATTGCGTAAATTTGACTTGAATGTAATTCCTCCTACTGAAATAGATAATTATTACCGTTACACTACTGTACAAGGATATGTGCATGATATGGGAGCAGCTATGCAAGGTGGAGTTGCTGGACATGCAGGGTTGTTTGGATCAGCGTTAGATGTAGCTAAAATGATGCAGTTATATCTGAATAAAGGGGAATACGGAGGAGATCGTTTCTTCTCGGAAGATACTTTTAATACATTTAATGAGTGTGCTTATTGTAGTAAAGGTAGTAGAAGGGGAATAGGATTCGATAAACCGCAAAAGCCAGGTTCTCCTGGTCCAACATGTGGATGTGCTTCAATGTCTAGTTTTGGACATACAGGGTTTACTGGAACAATGGCTTGGGCTGATCCTGATAAAGATTTAGTATTTGTATTTTTATCAAATAGAACTTATCCTGATAGTAATGTGAATAATCTATCTAAGGCTAATATTAGAGAAGATATTCAGAAGGTAATTTATGAGTCGATAGTAAAATAAACTTAGATATGACGTAAAAGCGTAGCGATGGCTACGCTTTTTTTATGAACTGTATTTAGTGCTTAGTTGTTATCTAGTTTGTTATGAGAAAGTTGAATAATTATGTCATTATGTTCTTAAGATAGAAATGATGGTGTCTTTATTTGGTAATTTGTTGATATTATGATTATTATGATTTAATACAAATAATCTAATTAGACTCGTTAAAAATAAAGTTGTATTTCTTTGGTTTTTATTAACATGACCAATACTTTTGTTATTTAAAATTAATTTAAATAATGAGACCGTTTAAGGAAGTATTTTTTTGTTTTTTACTACTTCTGTTACCTTGTTTAGTAAATGCTCAAGGAACTGTAGGTAAAGTAAAAGGAATCGTTTATGATTCACAGAAAACTCCCATTATAGGAGTATCTGTTTCTATTAAAGGAAGTACAATTGGTGTTCAGACAGATCTAGATGGGAAGTTTGAATTACAGCACACAACAGGACAACATACAATACTGTTTAATTACGTAGGTATGGTTGAAGAGAGCAGAACTGTTCAATTTAATACAAGCCCAAAATCATTGAGTATTACTATGCAAGATGAGCCTTCTGTATTAGATGATGTTGTGGTTAGTGTAAAAGGTAAAGTAGATGCTTTAAAAGAACAAGCTTTTACAGTAAGTGCTGTGGATATGCAAAAGATAGCTAATAGTACTTATGATTTAAATCAAATACTGAATAAAAGTAGCGGTATCAAAGTTAGACAACAAGGTGGTGTAGGGTCTGATTATAATTTTTCTGTAAACGGGATGTCCGGAAAAGCAGTTAAGTTTTTTGTAGATGGAGTTCCGTTAGAGATGTTAGGTAAAGGAGTGGATATGAATACACTTCCTATTAATATGGCTCAACGTGTAGAGATATATAAAGGAGTTGTTCCTGTTCATTTGAGTACTGATGCCATGGGAGGTGCAGTGGATATTATTACGAATGGTAGTTCTAAAGATTATTTAGATGCAAGTTATATGACAGGATCTTTTAATACCCATAAAGTTAATTTAAATGGACAATTAAAAGATAAGGGTACTGGAATTATCATGAGACTGAATAGTGCTTATAATTACTCAGATAATGATTATAAGATGCGTGATATGAAGATCTATAATCCCCAAGCTGAGAAGTATGAGTATAGAGATGTAAAACGTTTCAATGATCGCTACAAATCTTTATTTGTAATGGCAGAGTTGGGAATAGAGGATAAGTCATGGGCAGATATGTTATTCGTAGGAGTGTCACATTCTTTATTTGATAAACAAATTCAGACAGGATCTAATCAAGAGATTGTGTATGGAGGAGTGAAGAGAGAAGGAGATGCGAATAATTACTTTTTAAAATATAAGAAGAAAGATCTATTGAACGATCGCTTTGATATCAATTATTATTTAGGGTATTCTAAGAGTCTAGAAAAAGGAACGGATACTTTAATGAGAAAATACAGTTGGGACGGAAGTTATGTTCCTGCTGCAGGAAGTGAACTTTCTAACCCTTCTTTAAGTAGACAACACAGAGATCGTGTATTCTCTCAATTAACTACAGAGTATAGATTAAGTGATTCTCACAAGTTTAACTTTAATTATATGTTAGATTATGTGAAGAATCAATCTTATAATTTATTATACGATAAGAGAGAAGATGCTTATCCTACGAAAATGACAAAACAGATTTTCTCTATTAACTATCAACAAGATTGGTTTGATAAGAGATGGACTAATGTGTTTTTTGGAAAGTATTACTTAGTTGATTTAGATAAGACTGTCTTTGACTCTTCTACACGTAAGGATGTACCTGTTAAAAATCAATCAGGAGATTGGGGATATGGTGTAGCGAGTACTTTTAAAATTACCAATGAACTAGGTTTAAAAGCTTCTTTTGAAAAGTCATTCCGTTTATTAGAACCAGAAGAAATATTTGGTGATGGTGTGTCTATTACTAGTAACTTAGCTCTACGCCCTGAGAGTAGTAATAACTTTAACTTAGGGGTGTATTATAGCCAACGTTTTGACGATCACTTCGTACGTTTTGATGCAGCTGGCTATATTAGAGATACGAAGGATTATATTTATACAGTTCCTAATTTATTCAATAGTACTTTTAAATACGAGAACTTATCTAATATCTTCACTAGAGGAGTTGAAGGAGAATTTAACTATCAGTATAAGAATATCCTTAATATTATGGCGAATATTACTTATAACTATGCTTATGACAATACGAAATACGCTAATAATAGTGATAATGTAGAGTCTGCTACCTATAAAAAAGAAGTACCAAATCAGCCTTGGTTATATGGTAATATAGATGTGAGTATAGGGCAAGATGATTGGTTCCAAAAAGATTCTCGTATTGAGTTAACTTATGGGGTATCTATGACAGAATGGTTCTATAAAAACTGGCAGTCTTATGGAAATAAAAAGAATATTCCAACGATTCCTCGCCAGACATTACACGATGTAGGAATCAATTATTCGATAGCAAAAGGGAAGTATAACTTTGCTTTGAATTGTACTAATATTGGAAATGCTCTTGCTTATGACAACTTTAAGCTTCAAAAACAAGGTAGAGCATTTTATTTCAAATTCAGATATTCTTTAAAATAGACATTACAGATGAAAAATAAATCATATACAATCTTATCTATGATCTTATTGCTTTTTACAGTGATAGGATGTAGTAAAGAACCATCTCAGAGTGGTGGTTTTGAAGGAGAAAAAGATTATAAGTATTTCTTATTATCAGCATTGGGAAGTTGGCCTAATACGGTTCATTATATTACAGCTACCAATGATGTGACACAAGGAGTTATGGATCTGAATAGAGAAGGTGATGAAATTAACTCTAAAGGAACGTATTCCTATATCGTTAAGAATGGTTATATCTATAACTATAAAACAGATCAAGGAGTATTTAAAAAGTTTAAATATACAAATGATAAGCTAGTTACAGAGATAGAAGTACCTTTCTCTTATATTAATGACGTGAGTGCTTATACATGGGCTGATGATAATACCTTGATTCTTTTTGGAGATACAAGTGATATAGAGCGCATCCGATATACAGTTTTTAATACAACAAATCTTAAAATAGTAAAACAAGGAGAAGTGTCTGGTCTAGAGCCTTTCCCTCAAGGATATGACCATTATTCAATAGGTTCTGCAGCTTATATAGATGGAGTGCTGTATTTACAGTACGGTTTTAGAAATGCAAAATGGTTGACACCTAATTTCTATAATATAGCTTCTATTTCATATCCAGATTTTAAAGTAATCAAATCAGAAGCAGACACTCGTAGTAGTGGAGCTAGTAATGGTTCTCCTTATTTTAAAACTTCTTTTGTAAAGGATAATGACAGCTTCTACTATAGTTGTTTTACACGTACTAATTCAGAGGCTAAAGATATTTATCTATTTAGAATTAAGACAGCAGAGGGAGTATTAGATAGATCTTACGAAATTAATTTGACGCAAGTATTAGGTGGATTAAAGCCTGAAACAGCGATGAATTATATCGGAGACAATAAAATGATTGTTGGGTATAGAGACCCTGCTAAAGGAGGAAGTTATAATGGAAGATACGCTATTATAGATTTGGAGACTAGATCAGTTGTAAGACAGTTGACAGAATTACCTTTAGATGAACCGTATGAACTAGGTTTCTTTGTTCAAGATAAGAAAGTATACTTAGCGATTAATAGTGCAGAAGAAGGAAACTATGTTTGGATTTATGATCTAAAAACAGACAAGGTTACTAAGGGAATGACACTTCCTGATAAGATATCAGGATTTGCACGTTTCGATAAATTCTATGACTAATAAATTAGAATAATAAGTTTGATTTTTTATAGGAAGGATTATCTTTCTATTAGTTTGGTTAGGTTTGAAGCCACTTCCTTGGGAGTGGCTTTTTTATTTAGGATATTCTTCATAAGTTTTGAATAAGTTTCGGAGCATCTTGAACAGAGTCGTACTGTTTTCTTTGGTGCTTTCGAGTTTACTTTTTCGCTTAGCAGTGAAGGTGAATGATTCATTGGGTGTAAGGATAGTTCCTTCTAAGTAATTAGTATCGATTAGGGAAGTTTGAAGAAGAGTAGGTCTATCTTTAGACATAGAAGAACAGATAAAGCCATTTTGAGTCATTACACCTTCAAAACCTTCATTTCTTGTTGTACGTGCGATTATAGTACCACCATTTTGGAATAAATGGAAGTTCTCTATTTTATAGTATTCTGTAAATTTAATTGGAGAATCTTGTTCTGAGAAGGTAAACTCCCACTGACCAGTTACATTAATAGTTGTATATGTTGTTGGAATAGAGAAGCGAGGTTCTTCTGTCTTATAGGCTATAAAAGGGATGGTAACTAAAGTATTTTCACCTTTCTTATCTTCAAATATTCCTTTAATCGTATCGCTTTGTATAATTCCTTTTAGATGGATATGACCGCTGTAATCTAAAGGGTTGATAAAACTATCACGAGCTATTTTGGTATATTCTTTTTGATTTGTAATTGGACCATCTGTAAAGACAGTGCGGTAACCATGAATATTAAGTGGAATGCTATCTAGTGTGAAAATAACAGGAACATTGATTCCTTTTATAGTAAAATAGGCTTTCCATCGGATAGAAGAATCAGTGTAATCTTGATTGCTTAACTTGTCTGTACAGCCATTCAAGAGTAAGATCATTAGAAAAGAGATAAAAAGAGATCGAATAACAAACATGGATAGAAAATGTAGTGAAACAATAGGTTATAAACACTAAAACCTTTGCATAGAATGAACTATTTATCCAAAGGTAAGCTTTTATAGTTAGCTTCTATATCATCTATATATTACTTCTATTATTTTGATATAAATAAGAATTTAAATAGAAGTTTTTTTATCATTTATTCTAGGCCAAAAAAGTATATATTTGATAGGAACAGAGAAGTTGTTTTGTGTTATTCTTATAACTCTTTTTATGGATGAAAATATAGTAAAAACGCTTGTTAATAAATTAATGAAGTCAGCACAGCTTATACTGACTTTTGCTTATTTATTGGCTATAGGGATAGGGATGTTGTTTAATAATCAGAAGTACAATGCTTTTGGTATTAATATTTTTGATTACTCTTCTATTTTTGATTTTTTGATAGCTCCTTTTGCAGACTTTAGAATAGTAGCTTTTGCTATTGTGACAATGATTATTACTTATCTATTGTTTAAAGGTGATGCATATTGGAAAGAGAAATTTCCTGCTAATTATAGTAAATCAATATTTAATCTTGAACAATATTCTTGGTATAGAAAGATAAAAGGAGGTGTGTTTATCTTTATTTTTATCTGGTATCTTATACTGATGGCACAGTATTATGGCAAGCGAACTTATGTTGAAACACTACAACAAGAAACGACTAAAATAGAGTATATAGGAGGAGATGTGATAGAAGGAATCCTTATAGGGAAGACCAGTGATATGTTGTTTTTATATGTAAATCAAGAAGTAAAAGCCATACCTATATCTGCGAATCTAAAGACTATACAGATTAAATGATAAAGGCTGTCCATTGGACAGCCTTTTGCTTTTATTTCTTCGGAGCATTGTCTACGAACATCTGCTTTACTTTAGCTACGTCATAGCTTTTATCTGCTTCTAATTCACCAGAGGAAATTACATTAGTTGTTTTTCCTTCTCCATTGATTACGATGAAGAATGGATAACCTAATTTTTGTCCTTCAGGAGCATATTTTTCAAATGCTTTAGCATTTTTGTGTTTAGCTGTATAATTTAAATGATAATAAACATAGTTCGCATCAACTACAGTTTTTATATCTTGATTTTTTTGTACAAAATCATTAAAACGAAGACACCAGATACACCAGTTACCACCAGCTTGTACAAAAACGTTTTTGCCTTCAGCTTTAGCCTTTGCGATTAGTTCTGTTATTTTAGCATCACCATCTTCTTCCTCATTATATGGTTTTGCTAATGCCTCTTTTTCTTTGGCAATAGCCTGTTTAGCAGCAGCTGTATCTATTACAGTAGTAGGTGTATTATCAGAGGTAGTTGCTTCTATTTCTGTTGCTACTTGTTCTGTTTTAACCTCTTGTTTACAGCTTACTAATGTTAGTACTGTAGCTAGTACTAGAGATGATAAAACTAATTTTTTCATATTTGTTAGGTTTATGTATTGTTGTTTCTAAATGAAATTCTGCGAAATGTAATAAAAATTAATAAGATATTGCATATATAGGATTACATTTACCATGAATATGGTATCTGTTATGCTCAATATATTTTTTCAACGTTTTAATCTATTCTCAGAAGAAGAGATAGGTGATATTGTTGCTTTATTTGTACAACGCAATATCGCTAAGAATGACTATCTCGTAAAGGAAAATGACTATTGTGAAGAAATAGCCTTTATTGAATCAGGCGTATTTCGCTCCTTTTATGCAAACGAAAAAGGAGATGAACTTACTTACTGCTTTCGTTTTCCAGATGATTTAATAGGAGCTTATTCTGCATTTATCACTGGAGGTAAGAGTATAGAGAGTATTCAGGCGATTGTTAATACAGTAGTTTGGTCTATTCAGAAGAAAGATCTCGATGCCTTAGCAGATAGATTACCTCAGTGGACTACTTTTTTAAAGATCATTGCTGAGCAACAGTATTTAGAATTAGAACGCAGAGTGATACAGTTTCAGCGAGAGACTGCCTCTGAACGCTATAAGAATCTATTGATACATCACCCTAATTTTGTACAGTATATTCCGTTACAGTATTTGGCTTCTTATTTAGGAATTACCCAAAGACATTTGAGTCGTATTAGAAAAGAGATTACTTTTTAGACATTTGTCCAGTATTTAGACCTCTATAGGTTATTAGTTTTGTCTGTAAATCAAATTAATTATGCAGAACAATGTTTTAATCATAGGAGGTAAGGGGTTAGTAGGGGGTACTATAGCTCGTATCTTAAAAGAGCGAAACCCTCAATACAATATAATCTTAGGAACTAGAGCTCCTAAAGATCTACAAAAAGAAGTACAGATAGATGTCAATAGCCCATCTTCATTAGAAGTTATTCTATCTAGAAGTATCAATTTAATTATTTTATCTGTTAATGACCAGAAGGATCATGTACTTCGTTTTGCGATAGAGCATGGAATAGATTATTTGGATATCACTAAACCAACACCAGCTTTACATAAGGCATTACAGATTACTACAGACTATACTAAGTTTAATAGCCGTATTGTATTTGGCTCAGGTTGGATGGGAGGGATTGTTCCTGGATTAGTCAAATCTGCTGTACCTGCTACAGAAAAAATAGAGAGTGTACAGCTGATGGTGTATTACTCTATAAAAGATAAAGCAGGCGAAAGCTCTGCTCATTTTATGGCAGAACATGTAGCAACCCCTTTTGTTCTGTATCAAAAGAATCAACCTAAGGAAGTTTTACACTTCTTAGATAGTGAATCCTATTGTTTCTCTTTTGGGTTGAGAAATAGGCAAGTTTACAACTTTGATACTCCTGATCTGTATATTTTGAATCAAGTAGAGGCTGTACCTACCGTAAGTGTGAAGATGACTTACAACTTTAAGTTTGTAACTCGTGTATTAGGATGGATGCAACAGTTCGGTGTATTTAAAAGAATGTCTTTAAAGGCAAGGAGAAAGACATTTGGAGGTAGTGGAGCAGGAGATATCTCAGTATTCGAAATCATTATTAAAGGCTCTCAGCAAGTAAGGAGGATTTTATTAAAGAGTGATAGAGGACAGGCAGAATTGACTGCTTTATCAGCCGTATTACATACAGAGGTATTATTTAGTAATGAAGTTCTACCTGGACAGTATTTTGCACATCAACTTCACGAAGAAAAAGCACTTTTCACAGGCCTACAACAATATGACTCTATAACAGTAAAAGAGATATAATGAAGAGAATAATAGTTATAAATGGACATCCTAATAAGGATTCTTTAAATTTTGGGATAGTAGAAGCTTATGTAAAAGGGGCAAAGAACAGTGGAGCAGAAGTGAGAGAAATCACAGTAGCGAAGATAAACTTTAATGCGAACTTACAGTATGGTTATCAGAAACGCATGGAACTAGAACCAGATTTAGTAAAGGCGATAGATGATATTAAATGGGCTGATCATCTTGTGTGGGTACATCCTGTATGGTGGGGTGGACTTCCCGCTTTAGTAAAAGGATTTATCGATAGAATATTTCTACCAGGTATTATGTATCAGTACAGAGAGAATAGTATGTTATGGGACAAATTATTGAAAGGTAAAACAGCTCATATTATCACTACCTTAGATCAGCCAGGATGGTATTATCGCTTGATGTATGGAAGACCTAGTGTTAATCAATTAAAGAAGTCAACACTGCAGTTCTGTGGTGTATCTCCCGTAAAAGTGACTTATATTGGGATTGTTAGAAACTCTAAAGAAGAGCAGAGAGTGAAGTGGATTGCCAAGGCAGAGCAGCTAGGGAAACAATTGAAGTAAGAGTAATTTTGATTTTTGTTTTTATAGATAGTATAAGAACTATAAAGATGAGAAGAGATAAATCTGTACTTTGTCCTATTAAATCTCCTATAAGGGTAAGAATAAAGAATAAGAACGCTATTAGTTTTGTAATGTCAAAATAATAGCGTTTTTTTATTCTATATAAATATCAACGTTATTATTCAATTTTAAAAAAGACAACAAAAATGGAAGAGTTTATAGACTTTGACAATTTAAAACGTCCTGTTTTAGTTCAATTTTATGCTGACTGGTGTACTCCATGTAGAACACTATCAGGTATAATAGATCATATAGAGGAGGATATAGAAGCCAAAGTAGATTTGATAAGAGCAAATATAGATCAGTGTAAGGACTTAAAAGAAGAGTTCTTTGTTCGCTCTGTACCCACGATGATTTTATTAAATAAGCAGGGAGATATCTATTGGCGTCAGACAGGTGTTGTTGCTCCACAAGAGATTATGAAGCACGTGTGGCAAGTGGATAAAGAATAATTTAAAGAATTGAAATAATGAGTAACGTTGTATTATTAATTGAGTATGCTTTATTATTAGGCATAGGAGCTACTATATTTATGGATCTTTATGCGGTAGTTATTAAGAAACTGTTTAATATTCCATCATTGGACTATGCGATGGTGGGTAGATGGATAGGATCTTTTACGAAAGGAGTGTTTAGTCACCCTAATATTATGCAGGCTACGCCAGTGAAGAATGAGAGAGCATTAGGATGGATAGCACATTACCTCATTGGTATAAGTTTTGCTTTTGTACTATTGTTAATTTGTGGTGTAGAGTGGCTTTTAGTACCTACATTTTTACCTGCATTAGTGATAGGAGTGGCTACGACAGTGTTTCCATTCTTTATGATGCAACCAGCCTTTGGGTTTGGAATAGCAGCTTCCAAAACACCTAAACCAAATATAGTAAGGCTACGCAGTCTTCAAGCGCACACTATTTACGGGATAGGGTTATATGTAGCAGGATGGGTATTATCTCTAATTATTAGATAAAAAGTAAGGATATAAATGAGTCAAAGTAATAAAGATATAAAGGAAATAGAATCAATAAAAGATTTTAAGAATCATTTTTTGGTTTCTGAAGGAGGCACTTGTGGTGAGTGCAATAAACTGCGTTATAAAGAAGGGGCAGGTTATATGGAGGTCTTGTCTTTAGCTGATTTGAGGCAGCACAATGATTTGTTTTTAGGCAGTCGTACGCGCAAGCGATTTTATAGTATGGTGTTAGTCACTAAAGGTGCAGTTACCGAAGTCATAGGACATAAAGAATACCGATTAGGTGAGCAGATGATGTACTTTATTTCTGATAACCAATTACACCAAATAAAAGAATGGACGAATGACCTAGAAGGTTTTATGTGTCTATTTGATTCAGATTATTTTTTACTTTGTATCAAGCATCAAATCAAATTGAATAGCTTTCCTTTTTTTCAATTGGACAAAGCTCCTTATGTTGAGCTTACAGAACGTGAGGTAGAGATGATGAGTCATCTGTTTTGGAAGTTAAATCAAGAGCAATGTCAAAAAGAAACTTTTAATGATGATTTATTAGTGCGTATGTTCTTGAATATTATCTTAATAGAGGCAGAGCGAATATACAATCAACAGACTACATCAACTCCTTTTGTATTATCTAGAAAAGAGCAGTTAGTAGCAAAGTACCAACTATTGGTGACCCAAAATGCTATTGAGTTAAAGCAAGTAAATCAGTATGCAGAGTTGTTACATGTACATCCTCATTACCTTAATGATATAGTTAAAGAAATCACCAATCAGCCTGCTAGTTATTTTATTCATAAGTATCTTATAGAAGAAGCTAAATCAAGACTGATACAGACGAATGATACAGTTGCTCAGATAGCTATAGATTTAAATTTTACAGAGGAATCTTATTTTGGTCGTTTCTTTAAAAAGAAAACTGATTTAACTCCTCTTCAATATAGAAAGCAGCACAAACAGCATTAAAAACTTACCTATATAAAACCAAAATAGAGACCCTAAGGTCTCTATTTTTATACATAATTGATTCTTATTAATGTCCAGCACCAGCAATGATCTTACCAGCTCCTTTTTTTATCAATAAGAGTATAAAAGGAATACAAATAAGAAATAGTACCCCTAAGAACATAAATACATCCATATAGGTTAATACTGTTGCTTGTTTAGTCACTCCTAGGTCTAGTAGGGTGTATGCCTTCTGAAGTGCTTCATCTGTAGGGAATCCTTTCGCTATAAAGCTTTGTTGTAAGGCAGTTACACGATTCTGCACTTCTAGAGAAGCAGTATCTAAATGACTTACTAATCCTAGTCTGTGGTTTACAGACCATCTAGAGATAAAGGTTGTGATTAGTGCGATACCAAACGAACCTCCTAATTGACGCATCATCCCAGTAAAGGCTGCTCCTTCACCTATCTCTCTATTTCTTAAGTTAGAGAGTGATAGTGTTGTAATCGGTACGAATAGTAATCCTAACCCCACTCCACGTATAACTAATGGCCAGAAGAAATGTTCACTACCTGTATCTGGAGTAAGTATATTACGAGCCCAGAAACTGTATAAGAAGAATACTAAGAATCCTGCAGATACTAGATACTTAGGAGGAACTCCTCTTTGTAGCATTCTAGCGATAAATGGCATCATTAAAGCAGTCATTAGTGAACTCGGTACTAATAACATCCCTGCATCTGTCGCAGTCCATCCTAAAATCGACTGAGTATAGATGGGAATGATAAAAGTAGACCCGTATAACCCAAACCCTAAGATAAAGGATAGTACAGTACCAATGGCTAAATTAGAATCTTTCAGTACTCTTAAATTAACAATAGGCTTGTCACATGTAAGCTCTCTCCATACGAAGAAGAAGAACCCCAATACAGATGATATAGATAGAGTCAGAATAGTACTGTTCTCAAACCAGTCATCTTGTTGACCGTGTTCTAATACGTACTGTAAGGAACCTACTGCGATAGCAAGTAGTATAATCCCTAAGAAGTCTATCTCATTCAGTTTGCTCTTTTCAGCGTATTTAGGACTTCTAACATATAATATGGCCAATGTGGTGGCTATAATCCCTAAAGGCACATTGATATAAAAGATAAATGGCCAAGAGTAATTGTCTATAATGTACCCTCCTAATGGAGGTCCAAGTGTAGGCCCTACAATAACACCCATACCGTATATTGCTTGTGCAACACCTCTTTTTTCTACGGGATAACTCTCTGTGATAATGGTCTGTGAAGTTACTAATAAAGCACCTCCTCCTAGACCTTGTATAAAACGGAATAGTATAATCTCCCATAGGGTAGTAGAATACCCACATAAAAAAGAAGCTACAGTAAAGATGATAATGGAAGCAGCAAAGTAATTACGTCTTCCAAACTGTTGTGAGAGCCAGCTAGTCATCGGCACTACTATTACATTGGCAATAGCATAAGCCGTTACCACCCAGGCGATATCAGTAAGAGAAACACCGATACTCCCTTTCATATCATTCATGGCTACATTGACAATAGTCGTATCAACTATCTCTAACAGTGCACATAGAATGGCTGTGATGGTAATGATTATTCTGCGATAACCGTGTTCTACTAAGCTTTCTTCACTCATCGCTTATCGTCCACTTTTAATGTTTACATCGATATCTACATTCATACCTGCCTTTACATAGACTAACATTTCATCCTTCGGATTAGTGAAAGTAATCTTCACAGGGATACGTTGTACTGTTTTTACGAAGTTACCAGATGCATTATCAGGAGGTAGTAGAGCGAACTTAGCCCCAGTAGCTGGAGACATAGAGTTAATCACTCCTTCGAACTCATGCTTAGGGAATGCGTCTACTTTTATTTTGACAGGTTGTCCTTCACGCATATATTGCATTTGTGTCTCTTTAAAGTTTGCCACTACCCAGATATTGCCTTTTTGTACAGTATTGAATAGTCCTTGTCCAGGTTGTATTAATTGCCCTACTTGTAGGTTAATTTTAGATACTTGACCATCTTCTTTAGCTGTGATCACGGTGTAAGACAAGTATAACTCCGCATTGTCTAAGTTAGCTTTAGCTTGATCTACCATTGCTTTAGCAGCATCTATCTGAGAAGTAGAAGCTACAGCTTGAGATCTACTAATATTTACTTGTTGAGCTACAGCATTTGCTTGTTTTTCTACTGCTTTTAATTGTTCTTGTAGTACGACTACTTGTTTTTCAGCAGTCTCTTTAGCAGCTAGCGCTTGCTCATATTGTTGTTTAGTAATAGATTGACTTTCATAAAGTTTGTTGTATCTCTCATAGTCATTATTTGCTCTCCATAGCTGAGTTTTTGCAGCATCTATATTTGCCTTGGCAGTCGCTACATTAGCCACAGCAGTAGAAGCTCCAGCCTGAGAAGATATTACTGTAGATTCACTAGTATTATGCCCAGCTTCAGCTACTTTTAATTGGCTTAATGCCGCTTGATAGTTTGCTTTAGCTTGATCTACTTTGATTACATATTCTGTATCATCTAGTGTGATTAATACATCCCCTTTTTTGACCATTTGGTTATCTTGTACATGGATACTTTTGATGTACCCTGGTATTTTAGATACGATAGGAGAGATCTTTGTTTCTACTTGAGCATCATCAGTAGTCTCATGAGCCATAGAATGGATGTATTTATACACACCATATCCTCCTCCAAATAGTATTATAGCTCCTAACGCAATAATAAATTTCTTATTTAGAGGTTTTTTATATTCATTATTATTTGTTTCCATTTTAGTTTCCCGATTGTAAGTTGTCTAATAATTTTCCTGTTTTGTATGCATATTGATACAATGTCAATGTTTGATCAGCTTCTCCTAGCATATTGTCTATTTGAGCTTGTAACTGTTGTACATCAGCTTCTAATAGATGATCAGTGTCTGTCAGACCATTGTCATACTTATCTTTTACAATGCGGTAATTCTCATTAGCCTGAACAAGAGCTTTTGCTAAAACAGTGTTCTTTTTTAAAGCTAACTCATAAGCATTATATGCTTCTTCTATTTCTACTTTAGCCATATCTTCTACTAACAAGACTTGATATTCAGCTTCTGTTTTCTTTGCTTTAGCTTTATTGACTTCTGTTCTGTTTTTAAAGATAGAAGCTAAGTCAAATTTTAGACCGACTCCTACCATAGTAGCATTAGTGATATCAATTACTTTATCTAATTGAATAGCTGAGTATCCAGCTGTTAATCCGATAGAAGGGAAGTAATTACCTCTAGCTATTTTGATAGTCGTTTGAGCTATTTCGTCCATTTTTATCACACTCTGAACATCTTTACGTGTAGAGAGGTCATCTGTTTTAGTAGGTAAGATATCTACAGGATTAGCTTTCTCTGCAACGATTGTTTCATTAGACGGAAAATCTAGAAGAGTACTTAATCTTGTACTAATATTCTTCAAGGTGTTTTTCGTTTCTTCTAAAGATAACTCTACATTCGCTTCTTGCAATTGTGTTCTTAAATAGTCATTTCTAGCGATTAGACCATTGTTTAAGAATTGTTCAAAGTCAATTGTGCGTTGGTGTGCACGCTTTAGATTTTCAGTTAGCAGCGCTATAGACTGCTGCGTCTTATATAGTGCAAAGTATAAATTGATGGTTTGGTAAACTACATTCTCAGTAGTAGATTGCTCTGTTAGTTCAGCTAATGCGTAGTATTGTTTACTTTGGTTTACAGCGTTACTAATTTTAAAACCGCTAAATAGAGGAACATTAGCTTTGGCTTGTGCCATCATTAAATGCTGAGGTGTCACCTGTGGCATTTGGTTTTCTCCAGACGATGGAGGTAAAGGTACTTTTAGATTAACATCAGTACCATTAAAGAGGCGATTATAGGATCCTGAAACTTCTAGATCGGGGTAGCGCATATTTTGGGCGCTATGAATCTGAAGTTTAGTAGCCTCTGTACTTGCTTTTACTTTTTTTATCTCTTTGCCATTTTTTAAACTTAATGTAATGGCTTGCTCTAGGGTAATAGGTGTTTGAGTTGAAGTTTGAGCAAACGCTTGGCAAATAAATAATGAAGCAAGTAAGACGTAATTACTTTTGTTCATTGTAGATTAAAATTGATTGAAAGGATTGTATTAAATAAGGATATATATGCTGTTTGATGTGCAAACTATATTCTTCGTGATCGGGTATATTCCAATAGCTAGATAAAGTGCGTTCGTGGTGTATTAGGTAACTTAATATTCCCAATGAAAAGATAACGAATGTAACAGGGTCTGGTTTCGCTTTAAAAAGACCTTTTTCATACCCCTCTTCTATAAAACTATTGATAATATTTAATATTTCGCGCTGTAGGATGGTTATACCATCTGATATCTCAGGGATGTCCTCTTTTTTAGACAGTTGCCCCATTAAGATAATGTGGAAATCAGCGTTTTGTAACTGTACAGTCATCATATGCTCTACGAAAGCTAATAATTTCTGCATAGGGTCTAAGTGAGTATCTGTGGTAAGAAGAGCTAGTTTTTCTCTTGTTCGAGTTAATCGTATTTCGAATAATGCAATAACCATTGCTTGCTTAGAACCAAAGTAATAGTTGATCATAGCAACATTAATACCAGCAGCTTTAGAAATATCTCGTATACTCGTTCCATCTATACCTTTTTGAGAGAATAGCTCCTCTGCTACGATTAATATTTCTTTCTGTTTATCACTTAATGCCATGAGTTGTATTTTTTCAGAATGTAAAATTAAACAAACGTTTAATTGGTAATTACATTTTTCTTAATTATTTTGTGTTAAAATAATTTTAATGTAATTATTTAAGTAATTGATTAGTTTTAATTCATTTTATAACTTTTTGATTTACTGTAAATTAGAAGTTTAAGGTATAATTTCTAATTAAGAATTAGAAATTAAGAATCATTGCCTACGGCATTCGGTATGCACATCACGCAATCGCTGTGTAATCTATATCCATAATACACATCACTTCATGCCTGAAAAGGCACACATTCCTAATTCCTAATTGAAAATTCCTAATTAATAATTCCCATAAGGGCACATTCCTATTTTTAAAAGAATAGCAAGAAATGGATTGTGAGAAAAAAGCAGAATCTATTTCTTTGTATACTTGTATTAAAGAAGTTAGTCATGGAAGTAAGTAAACAATATGAAAAGGCAAGACAAGCTATAGCGTATATCGTAGCTAACCATTACGCACAACCTAATTTATCAGAGATAGCAACAGCAGTTGGGTTAAGCGAATATCATTTTCAAAGATTATTTACAGAATGGGTAGGAAGTAGTCCTAAGCAGTTTTTGAGATATATAACCTTAAACTATGCTAAGTATGTTATAAAAGAACGTTTAGAACAGACCTTGTTTGACGTTGCAGATGAGGTAGGGTTGAGCAGTAGTAGTCGTTTACATGATATGTTTGTTTCTATAGAAGGCATGACTCCTAATGAGTATGCTAATAAAGGGGCGTCTTTAGAGATTACCTATAGTTATTGGGATACCCTGTTTGGACAGGTGGTAGTTGCTTCTACACCTAAAGGGATTTGTCATATCGCTTTTACTTCTGAGCATAGTGATGGATTAGAGCGTATTCATGCAGATTTTTCTAATGCTGTATTAGTAGAAGAAAGGAAGGGTATACATCAGGCTGTGATCGATATATTAAACAGAGAAGGAGATCTGACACAAGTCAAATTACACCTTAAAGGAACTCCTTTTCAGCTTAAGGTATGGGAAGCCTTATTACAAATTCCTGAAGGACAATTAACAACTTATGGGGGTCTAGCAGACAGATTAAATAATGCAGGTGCAAGTAGAGCTGTAGGCACCGCTATTGGTCGGAATCCTGTAGCAGTATTAATACCTTGTCACCGCGTGATACAGCAGACAGGTTTGTTAGGGGGATATATGTGGGGAGCAGAGAAGAAACAGCTAATTGTGGGTTGGGAATTAAGTAAAACACATGAATAAAATACATTAGCAGTAAAAAATATATTGTATAGAAGAGTATCCACTGTGGATGCTCTTTTTGCTTAATGGTAGTTCCATATTAAACCCAGATTAAGCATTAGCCAAATACTGCAAAGCAATTTTACTTCATATCTCTTTCATTTCTTCTAAAACCATACTACATGCCTTACTACAGCTGGCTCTTCGTATAAAATAGTCCACAGGACTATTTTATACTCAGCCCTTTCTTAAATTCAGAGCTATTTTGTATAATTACTTTTCGTTTATATGTCAATCGCTTAATCTGGGTTAAAACTGATAGAATAATTTATTTTTTGAAAAATAACCCCAAAAAAGTAGATTGTTTTTTTGATTTTGTCTCTTGTTTTTCTCTAAAAAAATCAAAATAGACCTCTTTTTACTCTCTTTTTTTAGCTATTTGCCCTCTTTTTTAGCCTTTTACTCCTACTAAGTGAATTTTTAGAATCATTTTTTTTAATTTAAAAATGATGTAATGTGTTGATACATAGTTGTTTGTTTGGGTTTTGATAAGAATTGAAGTTATTCTGGATTGCTTGTAATCCCAGTAAATAAGGGGCTTCATAGCAGATCCTTGGACAATTATAGGAGTATAGTAGGACAATACTTGGGTATAGCGGGCTTTTGTCCAAGGATAGTCCTTTTATTGATCTAGTATTCTTTTAGGATGTGACTTGAAGGATAAATCTAGAATTTGTGGTAGTCAAATACTGCAATGCAATTCTATCTTATGGTTCCTTCATTAGTTCTAAAACCATACTAACGTAGGCTTATATCTTTAATTCAGACCTATTTTGTATAATACCTTTTCGTTTATATTCTTATCGGATAGTTTGGGTTAAAATGCGCATATAGGATAGTGAGGGAGAGGAATAATCATAGAGGTTCTAAGCGATATGTATATAAATGTATTGAGGCGAAACTGTGTAAGCTCGCCTCAATGTATTAGGGTTAGGTTTGATTAACGTTGATTTAGGGTTAATGAACTCCAGTATGACAGGGCTAATAGCACACCTGCTATGAATATAAAACCTAGTGATGTGATAGGCTCTCCCATCCCTAAGTGTGCGATAGCGGCAGAGATAATATTAATGGTAAACCCTGCGTAAGCAAAACCTCTTATCGTAGAAGATAAGAAAGGGAGTAATATCACTATAGCTCCTAAAGCCTTAGCTATAGCGAGTTCTACTCTGAAATAATCAGGAAAACCTAGGTAAACAAAGGCCTCTTTCATCTCTTCTGTTGCTACATAGTTATAGGCACTAAATAACATAAATAAAGAGAATAGACTTGTAGATACCCAGAATGTAATTTTAGAATTCTTCATTTTTAAGTGTTTTTATGGCCTATCTAAATAGATAGGTTCTTTTGTGGGTGCAAACATAACTGACTTTAAGGTGGTCTTCTCTATTAGTTTCCTTTTGGGAAGTGGTTTCCTTTTGCACACTACTGTATAATAAAGTAATTTTAGGGTGAATTAAAAATAGAGCAGATGAAGAAAAAACCAGTGTTGAATAATACAGAACAATGTCAGGTAAGGATAGTAGCTATTAAAGATACGATGAGCTTATTATCTGGTAAATGGAAGGTATATATTATCGGAACATTATTACATGGAGGTAAAATGAGGTTTATGGATCTAATGCGAGAAGTAGAAGGGATAGGCACAAAAATGTTGTCAAAAGAATTACATGATTTAGAAGCAAATCATTTGATAAAAAGAACAGTGTTAAATACCAAGCCTATTTCTGTAGAATATGAATTGACAGAGTATGGAAAAACACTAGAAAGAGTGATCGAGGAGATTATGATTTGGGGACAGAAGTACCGCCAAACGGTCTTTAATGAGGGGAAATAGACTGAATATTTATTTTATACTCCTTGTATTTTGTATCTAAAAAGAGCGTAAATTTAATAAGTAATCGTACAGATAGATAAAGCATTGTATCAATACTTATAAAGATAGGATATGACATCACAAGAGGGTAAATCGACCATAAGACAGGCTGTGATTAAAGGCAAAACAGAATACTGTCATCTCATCTTAGAACCCAAACCTAAGATTGTGTTTACTATAGATGGAAAAATAAGTTCTCATCAGACTACTATTTTAGGCAAGGAGAATGGCTTTTTT
Organism: Myroides sp. ZB35; assembly: GCF_001865835.1. Lineage (NCBI taxonomy): Bacteria > Pseudomonadati > Bacteroidota > Flavobacteriia > Flavobacteriales > Flavobacteriaceae > Myroides > Myroides sp. ZB35. The sequence continues at coordinate 2,780,553 of NZ_CP017769.1, forward strand.
TCATGGATGCAGTTTGTAGTGATTATCATGTTTATACTTAGTCTATTGACTTATTATTATGTGGGCTTTTATTATGCGCTGATTCCAAGTATTATTACAGCTTATTTGTTGTATGTTATTTATAGTAGTTGGGATATGACTACTGTTCATGTTATAGATAAGCAGGATGTTATAGAAGTTAATTTGGTCAAAAGATCCTATCTCTCTGCTACAGGTTTTGATATCCGTTTTAAAGATAGTAAGGGCAACAGAAAAGTGAGAAGATTTTTATTAGCTAATCAAGGAGCTGGTAAAGAGGAGTTTTATGAGAAGGCAAAGGAATTGTTTAGAAACAATGGATATATGTAATAATATAGGGAGATTCAAAAAAGACATCTCCCTATTCAGTTTATAAGCTAAGTATTATATGATCATTATTTCCACCAATGGTAGTAGTTGTGTCCTCCATCGTATACGAACCCGCATCTAGGGTATAATACATTCCCTATGTCATTTGTCTTTTCTGTTTCTAGCATTAGTCCACATGCATTGGTTTCTTCACACCATTGTTTTGAACGGTCGATGATTGCTACAGATAATCCTATCCCTCTGTAGTCTGGATGTACGAATAAGTCACTTAATAACCACTGTTTTTCTAATTTGATGTAATGGAATAATTCATAAAGTTGAACGAATCCAACTGCTTGCCCATCTACATACGCTAAGAAGATATGAGACTGGTCATTAGACAGCCGATCAAGTAAGAACTGTTTTCCTTTTTCATAATTTGATTCTTGTCTGTAGAATACTCTATACATATCGAATAGCATAGAGGCATCTTCTAGGTGTTCTAAAGTCGCTTTTACTAAAGTCGCAGTTGTGTTTTTTAGAGTTACTTGTTGTCTTGTTACCCCAGTGTTCGTTGTAGTCATAAATACTTATTGGTTTAAAATTTCGAGGCAAATGTCTCGTAAAAAAGGAAGGAGATTATAGACCAGTTTTAAAATAGTTTAGTAGTCCTGTAGATATTTTATTGTTTGTATATTTGAAATAAAAAATGGATGAAAAGGTTCTTTTTGATGTAATAAATCAATTAATATCTGAACGAGTAAATATTTTTCAATTGAAAGAGAAATTAAGAAATATAGTAAGAAACCGAACAAATGAAAATTCAGATCAAGTTGAGATTAGTTGGAGATTAGTATGGGGTTATTTAGTAAGATATGGTTTTATAGAGACAGATGTAAATAATAGAAGTGTACTAACAGTAGAGTGGGATAGATTAGTTAATGTAGGAAGTATAGAACTATATTTTGATATTTTAACTAAAGAAAAGGAAGATATTATTCAAGAACGAAAGCAAGGAAATAAAATACAAGAAGAGACCTTATTTGAGTCAAAAAGAAATAATAGAAGATCACAATGGCTTTCAGGAGCTTCATTGTTTATTGCAATAATTACATTTACTTATTCTTTTGTAAATAAGGATTCTAAAGAGATAGATGAGTTAAAAAGAAGAATACTTCATATAGAACAAGAAAATAAGATATTAGAGGAGAAAATTATTAAAAATAATCACGATTTAATGTTATTTATTAATACAAAATTATGAATGATAAGTACCTAGATTTAATTTATAGAGAGAATGAATTTGTTAATTCAAAAGGAAAGAAATTTGAGTATTTTCACTTGGTTAAGGCAATCACAAAATTGGATAATGTAGGTATAGTGAAATCAATAGAGGAACCTGATTTTATTTTAAGACAAAATGATAAGAATTTTGGGATAGAGATAGTTACTTTGGTTGATCCACAAAAAGCAAAAAGGAGTGGGTTTATTCAAAATGTACTTAATTTGATATGTAGAGATATTTCTAATGATTATTTACAAAAATATGTATTGAGCGTTTATTTCTTTGACGACATTAAAATAGTTAAAAAAAATATGTTTGAAGAGTGTAAGCAAGTAATTAAACATTATCTTGAATATAGTATTTTAAAAGAGAACAATTATATTAAAAAGATTGTTAATGGAGGTAGAAATAGTATAATGAATTTATGTTTTAATCCCGGAGGTTATATGTCCCTCGAGTTAACAGAAGATATTCTTAATAGTTTTGTTTATAAAAAGAATTGTAAAATAGACCAATACAAAGAAAATTTAAAAGGCAATGAATGTTGGTTGTTGTTAGTGGCAAATAAAAAAGAATACTATTATGATTTATTCGATGATTTACCTCCTAACTTAACTATTAAATATGATTTTGATAAGGTACTTTTACTACATGATTTTAATAATGACTTGTTTGAATGGAATAATGATAAATGGCATCTAATATAAGATATTGACAATACAGATTCCTAATTAGGAAATTAAGATAGATAGAATGTAATAATAATTAACTACTATAGTTTAAGAATGTTTTCGAAAAGTATAAAATCCAAAAATTATACAACAAGTACTCGGAATGGTATAACAAATGAGAATCTCTAGTGTAGTACTTTTGGCGTAGAGATTATGAAAAAACTATTCGTCATATTATTCGCATTTTTGTACACTGGCTTGGCTTCAGGCTTTAGTACATATCAGCACATCTGCCAAGGATTAGTGCAAGAGGCGAGTATACCTAAATCTCAAGCAAATGAAAAGAACTGTGGTTTCTGTGCTTTAACAGGGAGAACCGTAGAAGAACCAAAGAAGAACTGCTGCCAAGATAAAGTAGAGGTAGTTAAAGTAAAATCAGAGGTTCAGAATAGTTCATTTAAAGTTTTAAAAATTTCTTTCTTTACAGATGCGATATTGCACCGTTATTTCGGAGCAGTATACGAGTATGTTCATACAGTAAGAGATAATTTCACTACTTATACTTATTATTTATACAGAGTCAAAGAAGTACCTCTGTACATTAAGAATTGCGTCTATAGACTTTGATTCATACGATATCATTGAGCTTATCTATTCTTGTAGTAGGAATAGATACATCAACAATATTGTATAATTAAACGCATACTTTTACATGAAAATTAATAGGATAGCACTGTTTGTCCTATTGGGTGTGGCATCTACGTCTTATGGACAAAAACTTACATTAGATGCTGCGTTAAAACAGGCTATAGAACGATATGACCTTATCAAGGTTAAAGAAGCAAAACTTGCTGCTTCTCAAGAAAACACAATTAATCAAAAAGGGAATTACTTCCCAGATTTAACATTCGGTGCCCAACAAAGTTATGGGACGATAAATGCACAGAACGGACCTCTATATGCTTATGGAGGACTAGGGTCTGCAGCTACCTCTATGCCTTTAGCAGAGCAAAATTGGAATGCTGCCTTTGGTTCATTGTATTTTGCTAATGTCAATTGGAATATCTTTTCTTTTGGAAAAACAAAGGAAGGAATCGGTATGGCAAAAACTCAACAAGAAGTAACTCTTAAGGACTTAGAACAAGAGATTTTCCAACAACAAATAAAAGTAAGTGCTACCTACTTAAATCTTTTGGCTTCTCAGCGTATAAAATATGTGCAACAAAAGAATTTAGAACGCGCGAGAGTATTTCATGAAGTTACAGCTGCAAAGGCAAAGAGTGGCTTGTTACCTCAAGTAGATGAGCGATTAGCTATGGCTGAGGTCGCAAATGCAGAGGCATTACATATTAAAGCGTATGACAAGGAAATAGAGTTTAATAAGCACTTAGCTGTGTTATTAGATGAAGAGACTAAAGCGTATGCATTAGATGAGGTATTTGTAAATGCTAAACCAGAAGTATTAGACGAGACTTTAGTCAATAGAGATCAGCATCCTATACTATTATGGCAAGAGAGCAAAATAGCACAAAGCGAATCTATGGAACGCCTAGTAACCAAAGGTAGTCTGCCTAGTTTAAATGCTTTTGGGGTGTTGCAAGGTAGAGGATCAGGTTTTAACTGGAATTATGTACAAGACAATAGTGCTTACTCTTCATCTTATGGTGATGGAGTGGGTATTGATAGAAGTAATTATTTAGTAGGGCTTCAATTGACATGGAATATATCTAACTTTTTTAGAACGACTTATAAGCGTAAACAACAAGAGTATATCACAAAGAGCTATGAACATGAATTCGCTCAAATGGACAAAGATTTGGCTAACCAAGTTACTTTGACCAAAGAGAAGTATGTCAATGCTCAGGCTGTGTGGACACAGTCAAAAATACAGTTAGAGGCGGCTGATGTAGCCTTTAAACAGCAAAAAGCTTTATACGATAATGGATTGAGCAACTTAGTTGATTTCACTCAAGCGCTGTATACTTTACAACGTGCAGAGATTGATTATGAAATAGCTCAAAACAATGTATGGCAATCTTTATTGCTACAGGCTTCTGCATTCGGTGATATTCAATATTTGTTAAACGCTATTCCCCTAAAATAAGATAGTATGAATTTAATTCGATTTGCCTTGCGCAAGCCAATATCTATTATGGTATTGGTAATAGGACTATTATTCTTTGGAGTAAAGTCATCTAAAGAGATTCCAGTAGATATTCTTCCAGAGATGAACTTACCAGTGGTTTATATCGCCCATTCTTTTAATGGGTATACTCCACAACAAATGGAAGGTTACTTCACGAAGATGTATGTAAATATGATGCTTTTTGCCAATGGGATAAAAAGTATTGATACTAAAAATACACAAGGGTTGACCTTGATGAAAATAGAGTTTTATGAAGGGACAGATATGGGAGAGGCGATCGCGTCTATTTCAGCACTGTCTAATCGTTCGGTAATTTTCTTACCGCCAGGAGCTCCACCACCATTCATTATTCGCTTTGATGCTTCTTCTCAACCAGTAGGACAATTAGTGTTCCGCTCAGAGACGAAGACAAATAATGAGCTTCAAGATATCGCCAACTTTGCTGCGCGTCCTTTCTTAATTAAGATTCCTGGATTGACTACAGCTCCACCATTTGGAGGGTCACCACGTACGATAGAGATCAATATAGATCCAAATAAACTTCGTACGCATCATATGAGCCCAGAGCAAGTGGTAGAGGCAATTAGTAGACAAAACGTAACAATGCCTTCAGGGAACGTATATGTAGGAGATAAGAACTATCTGACACCGACTAATAACACTTTAAAAACGGTAGAGGAGTTTGGAGATATTCCTTTGTTTAAAGGGCAGGTAGATAATGTGTACTTACGCGATGTGGCTACTGTAAAAGATGGTGCTGATATTACGACTGGTTATGCATTAGTAGACGGTAAACGTTCTGTGTATATCAATATTGCTAAATCTGGTAAGGCTTCTACTTATGATGTGGTAGAACAATTGAAAAAATCTATTCCTCATATACAGAATAACTTACCTGATGATGTAAAGATTTCGTACGAGTTTGACCAATCTGTGAATGTTATTAATGCGGTAAAGAGTTTAATCGTAGAGGGAGTATTAGGAGCCTTATTGACAGGACTTATGGTGATGTTATTCTTAAGAGATCCTAGAGGAGCTTTGATTGTAATTATGACTATTCCGATTGCGATTATTTCAGCAGTATTGTTCTTAAAGATGTTTGGTCAAACGATCAATATTATGACACTATCAGGATTAGCCTTAGCGATAGGTATTTTGGTAGATGAGAGTACGGTGACGATAGAGAATATACACCAGCACTTTGCCCTCGGTAAGAATAAGGTACAAGCTATCTGGGATGCGTGTAAGGAGATAGCTTTCCCTAAGTTATTAATTTTGTTTAGCATCTTGGCAGTATTCGCACCAGCCTTTATGATGACAGGTATCCCTGGAGCACTATTTATGCCTCTAGCGATGGCAATTGGTTTTGCGATGACGGTTTCATTCTTACTGTCTCAAACGTTTGTACCAATTATGGCTAACTGGCTGATGAAATACAATCCTGAGAAACACACTATTCCAGAAGAAGCTAAAGGCTTCGATAAGTTTAAGAATAGAGTAGTGGCAGGGATTGAGAAAGTGATGCCTATGAAGAAGATAATCGTTATAGGTTCTATTCTAGCTGCTTTCTTAGCTGTAGCAGTGATGTACCAAAATATAGGTAAGGATGTATTGCCAACTGTAAATTCAAGTCAAGTGCAAATGCGTATTACTGCTCCTGAAGGGACACGTATAGAGCATACTGAAATGAAAGTGAAGAAGGTACTGGGTGAATTAGAAGATTTATTTGGTAAAGAGAAGATTGCGATTTCATCAGCGTTTGTGGGACAACACCCTTCATCTTTTGCAGTAAGTCCGATCTATTTATATAATGCAGGGCCACATGAAGCGTCTATGCAAGTAGCTTTTAAAGATTTTGATGGTAATACAGATGAATTAAAAGACCAGATACGAGGACGTATTGCAGAGAAGCTACCAGAGTTAAAATTGACTTTTGAGCCAATCGAATTGACTGAAAAGATCTTAAGTCAAGGAACTAATACACCTATTGAGATTCGCGTATCAGGTATGATGCGTAAGATGAATATGATGACTGCTAATAAATTGTTGGCAAAGTTGAAAGAAATCGACTATATGCGTGATCAGAAAATGCCTATCTCGATGAATTATCCATCTTATGAAATTAATATAGATCGTGTACGCGCTGCTCAATTAGGATTAGATGCAATGGATATTGCAAAATCATTAGTGGCGACAACAGCTTCTTCTCGTTATACCAATAGAAATATGTGGGTAGGAGGTATGATGGGAATTGCTTATGACGTACAAGTACAGATGCCACAAAATCAACTGGGAAGTAAGGAAGAATTAGAGAATATCCCACTGAGTAAAAATTCAGACAGACCAGTGCTAAGCGATGTAGCTACTGTAACAGAGTCAAAGGCATTAGCTGAGAGTTATAATGAAGGGACGATGGGATATGTATCTGTAGTAGCTAATGTACACAAAACAGATTTGAATAAAGCAAAAGAAGATGTACAACAAGCTATCGCAGAATTAGGAGAATTACCAAAAGGAGTAAATGTGGAGTTAAAAGGAATGGCTCCTGTATTAGATGATACCATGCAGAGTTTAGCTAACGGTTTATTGATTGCTATTGTGGTTATATTCTTAATGCTAACAGCCAACTTCCAGTCGTTTAAAGTTTCGTTTGTGATCCTGACTACAGTACCGTTCGTAATGCTTGGATCACTGTTATTATTAAAAGCAACAGGCTCTACAGTTAACTTACAGTCTTATATGGGAATCATTATGTCAGTCGGAGTATCCATAGCCAATGCAGTATTATTAATTAATAATGCGGAGACGTTGAGAAAAACAGGCTGGACATCTACTGCAGCTGCTATAGAAGCAACGAAGTTACGTATCAGACCGATTGCGATGACTACGATAGCGATGATTGCGGGGATGTTACCAATGGCGATAGGGCATGGAGAAGGAAGTGAGCAAGTAGCTCCTTTAGGAAGAGCAGTAATTGGAGGGCTATTAGCATCGACAGTGTCTGTATTGATTATTTTACCAATGGTATTTGCTTGGGTAATGAATAAAGTAACGAGAGATTCTCCATCATTAGACCCAGAAGACGAAGAAAGTATCCACTATTTACCTATAGATAATAAATAAGAAAGATGAAAAGAATATATATAGCATTAGTTAGTCTAGTAGTATTAACTGCATGTGCAGATAAAAAAACTCCTGAAGTAAAAGAAGTGAAAGATGAAAAAGGAGGGATGAATATGGCAATGAATAAGATGGAGACTATCGGCATAGAGCCAACCAATCCTATTGTTCCATTACAATTACCAGGAGAGTTAAGAGCTGATCAACGTACAGAATTGTTTGCTAAAGTGAATAGTTATGTAACTGATTTACGTGTAGATATAGGTGATCACGTAAAGAAAGGACAAGTGCTAATGATATTAGATGCGCCTGAGATTCAGGCGCAAGTATCAAGTGCGCAGGCTAAATGGAAAGCACAAGAGGCAATCTATATCTCAACTAAAGCTACTTATGATAGAACGATAAAAGCGAATGAGACTGAGGGAGCTATTGCACCTGATTATTTGGAGCAAGTGACTGCTAAAATGTTAGCAGATAAAGCACAATTAGCTTCTTCAAAGTCTTCATATGAAGAAATGAAGAATATAGATCAGTACCTAGTGATTAGAGCGCCTTTTGATGGAGTGATTACAGATAGACAGGTAGATAAAGGGGCTTATGTAGGGCCGATGAGTAAAATGCCTTTACTAATCGTAGAGGACACTTCTACACTACGTTTAAACCTATCTATCTCAGAAGCAAATACGCCTTATGTACAAGAGGGAGATACAGTGAAGTTTAAAGTGCGTACACTTCCCCAAAAAGAATTTACAGGTGTAGTCACTAGAAAGGCGGGTAGCCTAGATTTAAAGTTGCGTTCAGAGCAGATTCAAGCAGATATTAATAATAAAGAACAGTTGTTAAAGCCTAATATGATAGCAGATGCTACTGTAAGCTTAAAAAGTACAGAGCCAACATTCTTTATACCTAAGTCAGCTTTAGTAGAGAGTAATCTTGGGTTATATGTGATTGAAGTTAGAAATGGTACAGCGTATCATATTAAGGTAGCTAAAGGACGTGCTATGCCTATGATGGTTGAGGTTTTTGGTGAGTTAAGACCAGGTATGAAGATCTTAAAAATGGGTACAGAAGAAATAATGAATGAACAAAAATTAATGTAATAAAAATGATGATTATGAGAACATTTGCAATTAGAAGTTTAGCAGTAGTAGGAGTTAGTTTACTTACTATCGCTTGTGGAGAAACGAAAAAAGAGCCAGTAGCAACAGCTCCAACACATGAAAACCATGCTAATCACGATATGCATTCTATGCATAAAGAAAGTGAGCCAGTAGCAGCTAGAGGACAGTACAAAAGAGGAGATGCTGTACCGAGTGACCTAGTATGTATGGTAAATGATGCTTATATGGGGAATAAACAGTTAGAAGTAGAGCATGAAGGAAAAATGTACTATGGATGTTGTGAAATGTGTAAAACAAGAATCCCTCAAGATGCAACTGTGCGTGCTGCTATAGATCCGTATTCTTTAAAATCAGTAGATAAAGCAGAAGCATATATCGTGATAGTAGGGAATAATGGTGAGGTAGCTTATTTTGAGAATGAAGAGAATTACCAAAAATTTGTTGCAGAACACAAACAGAGTTAATAAAAAAAAATCAGGAGTACTGATGTAGTCAGTACTCCTTTTTAAAAACAAAGATTGTATTGAGTTACTATACTATATGATGAAAGTTTAAAACGAGATATAATCAGTCTATTGTTTATTAGGATAAAAAAAATGAGATATGGAGTATTCGGTAGTTTTACATATTAAGAATATGGTTTGTCACCGTTGTGTTTTAATGATAGAACAAGAATTAAAAAAAATAGGTGTATTAGAAGCTAAAGTTGAATTGGGCAAAGTATCACTTTTATATAATTTAAGTGAACATACTTTTAAGGTGTTTAAGGAGAGATTATATATACTTGGTTTCGAATTATTAGTAGAAAAGCAAGATATATTGATAGAAAGTATTAAACAGCTAATAATAGACTTAGTACAAACAGATAGCCGTTTATCTACTAACCTATCATATTTGATATCAGATAATTTAGCAATAGACTATAGTTATGCAAGTAAGTTGTTTTCAGAGCGAGAATCAGTTACAATAGAGAAGTTTTATATCCATCAGCGCATTGAACGTGTGAAGGAGTATATTTCGTATGGTGAAATGACACTATTAGAAATAGCTAGTAAAATGTATTATAATGATTTAAGTCATTTGAGTAAACAGTTTAAAAGTGTGGTGGGAGTGTCTCCATCCCAATATAAGAAAGAACAGAAATTTAATAGAAATTATATTGATAAGATAATTACTTAGTTTGATGCGCTATGCAGGTGAGAGTGCATAGTATTTTTTATTTGTACTTGTAAAAGAGGACGTCGGGAGATGCTCCTCTTTTTTTGTGATATTTTATAATGATTAAAGTGACTTTATTTACTATTTGACTGTTTTAGACATGAATCTTTCAATGTATTAGTTTTATGATGTTGAAAAAAGAATAAGAAATTAGCAATATGTGATTTAATCACTAAATGTGACAGAGTCTTGTAGGAGAAAAATCTAATATTATGATAATCACTATATGTGATGAAATAAGAAGTGTAACTTGTTTATATGTGTTTTATGCGATAAGTGTTTTTTGTTTTTATATGTTGAATATTAGTTAAATATTGATATAAAAGTAGTTATAATTCTTTTATTTATTGATTTTAGTGAATAATAATATGTGTGTTTGATGTATTGTTGAATATTATATGTTTGTGTTGAGTTGTTTAAATAAAAAAATAACCATCCTACAGAAGTTGAAATTACGATTTAGATATGTATAACTTACCATTGATAATATGAAAAACAAGTGTGTTGTTTCTTTTGTATCAATGGAGTAGTCGTCAATCTAATTGACTTAATAAACTGGAAAAGTTGTTTTAACTAATTGTTTTCTAGAAAATAGTTACAGCGAAATATTCATTTGAACTATACGTTATTTATTCTTTTTTTGTGATTTAATAAATAGGTTTAGATCACTTGATTTTAAATACTTTGAATAGTGAATGTTTGAATATTTACATTAATATAGAATTATTTAATATTTTTTATTTTTATATAATGTGTTGTTTATAAGTGTTTTAATTTTGTTTTTGTTGGTTTGGTATTCTTTTTTTAAACAATTTTTTTTCTGTTTTTAAATATTGGCAAGATAATTGTTTTATTGTCGATATATGCGAATAAAGCAGTAGTTAGTAAAGTGAAATAATAAATTGTGAAAAGTATGAAAAGTAGTGAAAGCGTAATTAAAAAGTTGAAACAGTTGTTAGGAATAAAAACCGATCTAGAATTAGCAAATATTTTAGAAGTAAAACCTAATACAGTATCATCATGGAAGTCGAGAGAGACTTTGCAGTATGAAAAAATCATGAATTTGTGTAAAGAACACAAAATTGATTTGAATGAGTTATTCTTTTCAAATACACATAAAGTTTTTAATACAGATTTACAAAAAAGAAAAGTGAAAATGATATCGGTAGATCATCATTTCGAGTATTTTTTAAACCCAGAAAGAACATGGGCTACTTCACCTAGTTTTGTATTTCCTACAGAAGAAGAGGTAGATACAGCATTTCAGATTTCAGCAGATAATATGTATCCTACTGTAAAAGTATCGTCTTATGTCTTAACTAAGAAAATAGATGTAGAAGAAATAAAACCATGGGGTATTTATGTGGTGGTTATAGAAGGAAAAGGTGTACTGTGTTATCGATTTAAAAGATATACTGAAAATGGTGAGTTAGCATTTATATGTGATAATGAAACATATGAGAATATAGTAGTAAGACCTCAAGATATTAGAGAAGTATTTTGTGTAAGAGGGGCATTTCTAGGAAATATTAAGAATCTTTCATAATTTTTATATTTAGTTATAAAAGCGGGTTTTTGCATTTGTGAAAGCCCGTTTTTTTATGGTCTTTAAACATTGCTTTTAAGGATCGACTCTAGTTTAAAACAGGAATAAGTTAATCTTGATTTTTGAAAATAATGAACATGATGTTGTTCTTATTTGATGAAGAATTGAAATTGTTATACTTAGCAAGCTACAAAAAGGGAAACTAAGTGTTTAGGGGATATCGATTAAGGAAGAGGATAAATTGGGTTTAACCCAAATTACGCATTAGCCAAATACTACAAAGCAATTCTACTTCATAGTTCTTTCATTAGCTCTCAAACCATACTATAGTATGCTTTAATCACTAATTCAGACCTATTTTGTATAATTACTTTTCGTTTATATGTCTATTGCATAATTCGGGTTTAACCGAATTTTATTAGGGAATAACTGTTTATTTATTTAGAATGTCCTAAATTTGAAGCAATATTTTGAATAATTAAAGAGATTAAGATATGAGTCAAGAAGTTAGAGGTTTAGAACCTAAGAACTTATGGAACAAGTTCGCAGATCTAAATGCAGTGCCTCGTCCGTCTAAGAAGGAAGAGCGTGTGATTGAGTTCATGATGAACTTTGGTAAGTCTTTGGGGCTAGAAACTATAAAAGATGAGGTAGGTAATGTTATTATTAAAAAACCTGCTACTAAAGGATTGGAGAACAGAAAAGTGGTTGTAATGCAATCTCACTTAGATATGGTTCACCAAAAGAATAACGATACTGTATTTGACTTCGATACTCAAGGAATCGATATGTATGTAGAGGATGGATGGGTAAGAGCAAGAGGTACTACTTTAGGGGCTGATAATGGTTTAGGAGTAGCAGCTATTATGGCTATCTTAGAAAGCAATGAAATTCCACACCCTGCTATTGAGGCTTTATTTACAATAGACGAAGAAACTGGAATGACTGGTGCTAAAGGTCTTCAGGGAGGAATGTTAGAAGGAGAGATTCTTTTAAACTTAGATACAGAAGAGGATGACGAAATCGATATCGGATGTGCTGGTGGTGTAGATGTAACTGCATCTGCTGAGTATGATGAAGAAGATACACCTGAAGGATCTATCGGATACAGAATTACTGTAAAAGGATTAAACGGAGGACACTCTGGTATGGATATCCACAAAGGATTAGGAAACGCAAATAAAATCATGAATAGATTGTTATTTGATGCTTTTGATAACTTTGGATTACAGATATCTAAAATCAAAGGAGGAAGTTTAAGAAATGCTATTCCTAGAGAAAGTGTGGCAGAGGTAATTATCGCAAACACTTTTGATGAGGCATTCGTATTTGATATGACTTCTATTGTAGATGAAATTAAAGCAGAATTACATACTGTAGATCCTAACTTTGAAGTAGTATTTGAGAAATTAGAAGCCGCTGATACTCCTAAGAAAGTAATGCCTTCTATGGCGCAGTATTTCTTCGTAAGATCTATGTATACTGCTCATAATGGTGTATTCCGTATGAGTCCAGATTTCGATGACTTAGTAGAAGCTTCTAATAATATCGCTAAAGTAGATTTAGGAGAAGGTAAATTAGTAGTTAAGTGTTTAACTCGTTCTTCTGTAGAATCATCTAAATTTGATGTAGCAAATAGTCTTCGTTCTGCATTTGAATTAATGGGATGTGAAGTAGAATTCTCTGGATCTTACCCGGGATGGACACCTAATTCAGAGTCTGAAATATTAGACGTATTAGTAGATATCTATGAAAAACAAGTAGGTGAGAAGCCAAATGTAGTAGCATGTCACGCAGGATTAGAGTGTGGTATCTTAGGAACAAACTATCCTGATATGGATATGATTTCTTTTGGCCCAACTATTCGCGGAGCTCACTCTCCTGTAGAGCGCGCTAATATTGCTTCTGTACAAAAATTCTGGAAATTCTTATTAGAGATCTTAACTCAGATTCCTGAGAAAAAGTAATCCAATAGATTAAAATAATGAAAAGGGTGTCCTATATTAGGATGCCCTTTTTTTGTTACTATAATTTTTTTGATAATAAATTTTGTTTTCTGATATGTTTTTATTTTAGCGTTAAAATGTTTTATTTTTGCCTTTAAATTAACTTAATTATGTTTAGAAAAGGGTTGTTGTTATTATTGTTAAGTGTAAATTGTTTTTTTGCACAAAAAGTCAAATTGCCATTTGAATTGTCAAAAGATCACAGTACTATTTTTTTGAGGTTGCCAATGGAGAATCAAAAAGATAGTTTGCTCTTCTTCTTTGATACAGGAGCAGGAGCTCTACTTTTAGATACACAGAAGGCAAAAGAATTTGGTCTAAAAGCAGATTACAAAAGAGATATAACTGGTGCAGGAGGTAAAAAAACCTATGAGTCAATCAGGAATTACAAGGTTTATTTAGATAAAAATAATTATGTAGATAGTACTTCAGTAGTGTTAGAAGATATGTCTAGGTTGTATGCTATGACTGAAAAGAAGTTTGACGGTATTATAGGAGCTACTATTTTAAAAAACTATATAACAAAGCTAGACTTTAATACGCAAATGATGAGTCTATATAATTTTGGAACAAAGGTAGATTATAGTGGTTATGAGAAGATTCCTTTTAAATTCTATAATGGTGCTTTAATTCAATTTCCTATTACGATGACATTGAATAATAATGAGCAATTCTCAGGAGATATCTTGTTTGATAGTGGTGCTAGTACTACTTTGATAATAAATACACCTTATAAAGAAAAGCATGATTTGTTAAGTAAAACAGATAAAAAGATATCTTATTCTAGCGATAATTTAAGTAACAGTACAAGTTATGAAAAAGGATTAATTAAGAGTTTGAGGTTAGGTAGTTATGAGATTCAGAGTAGTGAATTATCAGTTTCGTTTTCTTCAGATACAGAAGGTGTAAGTGCTGTAAAAGGACTGATGGGAATTTTAGGAAGTGAGATTATACATCGTTTTGACTTGATATTAGATTACAGAGATCAGTTTGTATATATTAAACCTAATGATTTGTTTGAAAAGGTATTTCATCCTTTTGTAAAACCTTTGTCTCTAATGTATAATGATAAAAGAGATCAGATTTTAATCTCAAGTGTAATTCATAATACAGAAGCTGCGGTTAAAGGATTAGAAAAGGGGCAAAGGATTATATCTATCAATGGTATTAGTACTAATGATATAGATAAATATGAAAGGATACTGAAAGAAGAAAATAAAAAAGTCATCATAGAATATATGAATAAGGCAGGAGATATTAAGACTGTAGAAATTAATTTAGTAAGGTTATTATAGAAATCTATTCTGCCTTTCTTTTTAATAAGAAAACGTTCGGTATTACAAAGCGCTTTAAGGTTCATAATTTAATTATTATTTCTTAAATAAACAGTTATGTATAAAGACTAGAGTATCTAAAAAATATTAATGTTTATTTAAGAATAAAGTGTACTAAAATTAGTAATTTGGTTTCAATATAATTAAAACTCAATATTTATGAAAAAATCCGTTTTAGCTTTAGCTTTAATTGGAGCACTAGCAATCTCTTGTGGAGAGAAAAAAGATACAAATGCAGTAGAAGAAACTACTGAGACAACAACTGAACAAGTAGAGGCACCAGCGCAGAAGGAATTATCTTATTCTATGGAGTGGACTGCTTTTAAAACGCCTGAGAAAGTAGGAGTAAAAGGAACATTTTCTGATATTAAATTAAATGAAGTAAAAGCAGATGCTGCTACATTAGAAGAAGCATTAAAAGGTGCTAACTTCGTAGTAGTAACTTCTTCTGTAAGCACAAATGATGCTGGTAGAGATGAGAAATTAAAAGGTGAGTTCTTTGCTAAAATGGTAGGGAATATCAATGGATTCTTTGGAGAGTTTAAAGATGGTAAAGTAATCGTAAACTTAACAATGAATGGAATTTCTAAAGAGAAAGAGTTTACTTATACAGTAGAAGGGGATGCTCTTAAACTAAATGGTTCAATAGATATCATCGCTGATTTTACGGCTCAGTCTGCATTTGATAGCTTACATGCAGCTTGTAAAGATTTACACGAAGGGAAAACTTGGTCTGACGTAGAGATTTCTGCTGAGATTAAAAAATAATTAGTTACTTTTGTAACGTAATTGAAGAGGAGTATGCTAAAATATTCCTCTTTTTTTGTACCTTTGCAAACCAAATAAATTATCTATTTTAGGATATGTTAGATAGACTACAAATTATTAAGCAACGTTTTGACGAAGTTTCTGACTTAATTATTCAGCCAGATGTAATCGCTGATCAAAAACGTTACGTACAATTAAATAAAGAGTATAAAGATTTAAAACAGTTAGTTGAAAAACGAGCTGAGTATATAAATCTTAAAGGTAATATGGAAGAAGCTAATGAAATATTAGCTGATGGAAGTGATGCTGAAATGGTAGAAATGGCTAAGATGCAATTAGATGAGGCAAAAGGTCGTTTACCAGAATTAGAGGAAGAAATCAAATTCTTATTAATACCTAAGGATCCGGAGGATGCTAAGAACGTAATGGTAGAGGTACGTGCTGGTACAGGAGGTGATGAGGCGAGTATCTTTGCTGGGGATTTATTTAGAATGTACACTAAATACTGTGAATCTAAAGGATGGAGAACATCTGTAGTAGATGTGAATGAAGGAACTTCTGGAGGATATAAAGAGGTAATCTTTGAAGTAACAGGAGAAGATGTATATGGTACATTGAAATTTGAAGCTGGAGTACACCGTGTACAACGTGTTCCTCAAACGGAAACTCAAGGACGTGTACATACATCAGCTGCTACTGTAATGGTATTACCAGAAGCAGAAGAGTTTGATGTACATATCGATATGAATGATGTACGTATTGACTTATTCTGTTCGTCAGGACCTGGAGGGCAGTCTGTAAATACAACTAAATCAGCCGTACGTATGACTCACATTCCTACAGGCCTTGTGGCTCAATGTCAGGACGAGAAATCTCAACACAAGAATAAGGATAAAGCTTTATCTGTATTACGTTCTCGTTTGTATGAAATGGAGTTAGCGAAGAAACAGGCAGAAGATGCTACTAAACGTTCATCTCAAGTAAGTAGTGGAGATAGATCTGCAAAGATTAGAACTTATAACTATCCACAAGGACGTGTTACTGATCACCGTATTGGACTTACTCTTTATGATTTGGATGGTGTTATGAATGGTAATATTCAGAAGATTATTGATGAGTTACAATTGGTAAGTAATACTGAGAAATTAAAAGAAGGAGACGTTTTTTAATCGTCTTTTATAAATATAATAAACCACACTTGCTTTTGTATAGTGTGGTTTTTTTTAAACTATAACTACGAAACATGACTACACAACAATTAATCGAACAAATCAAGCAAAAGAAATCATTTCTATGTGTTGGCTTAGATGTTGATTTAGATAAGATTCCAACTTTTTTATTAAAAGAAGAAGATCCTATTTTTAGTTTTAATAAAGCAATTATTGATGCAACTCACCAATATGCAGTAGCTTATAAACCGAATATTGCCTTTTATGAGGCTTATGGCATAAAAGGATGGATGTCTCTGAAGAAGACAATAGAATACTTAAATACTAATTACCCTGAGGTATATACCATAGCAGATGCTAAACGTGGAGATATAGGTAATACAGCATCTATGTATGCTAAAGCTTTCTTTGAAGATATGTCATTTGATAGTGTTACTGTTGCGCCTTATATGGGTAAAGATTCTGTAGAACCTTTTTTAGCTTTTGAAAATAAACATACTATTCTTTTAGCATTGACTTCAAATCAAGGAGCATTTGATTTTCAAACAAAAGAAGTGAATGGAAAGCCATTGTATCAAGAAGTATTAGAAACTTCTCAAACGTATAAAAATGCAGCGAATTTAATGTATGTAGTGGGAGCTACTAAGGCAGAGTATTTTGAAGAGATTAGAAAAATAGTTCCAGAAAGTTTTTTATTAGTTCCAGGAGTAGGAGCTCAAGGTGGTAATTTACAGGATGTATGTAAATATGGATTAAGTAAAAATGTAGGATTGCTAATCAATTCGTCAAGAGGTATTATCTTTGCATCTAAGGAAGAAGATTTCGCAGAGAAAGCGGGATTAGAAGCTAAAGCCATTCAACAAGAAATGGAGGAGATATTAAATAAAATGGTATGATTGTATTAAAAGATCAAATAGGGCAAGAGCATCGCTTTGAACAAGCACCAAAGAGAATTATTTCATTAGTGCCTTCACAAACAGAAACGTTATGTGATTTGGGACTTGAAGACGAGATTAAAGGAATAACTAAATTCTGTGTACATCCTTATCATTTAGGTGTTGTCAAAATAAAAGTAGGTGGAACTAAAAAGGTACACGTAGAAAAGATTAAAGCGCTTAATCCTGATATTATTATTGCTAATAAGGAAGAGAATACTCTAGAGATTGTAGAAAGTCTGAAAGATATTTGTCCTGTTTGGGTTACTGATGTCATTACATTAGAAGATAATAAGCAAATGATAGAAGATTTTGGTGTATTGTTTAACAAACGTACAGAGGCAAAGAAATGGAACGATAAGATTGATTTTGCTATCAAGGATTTTATGTCTTTTGTAAGTACTAGAGAAGTACAAAAAGCAGCTTATTTTATCTGGAGAGAACCTTATATGGCAGCAGGTAATAATACGTTTATCAATACCCTTTTGACTTTGAATAAATTTACAAATGTGTATGCTAATCGCGAAGAGCGTTACCCTGAAGTAGAGATAAGAAAGATTAGAATTCAAGGAGATCCAGAGTTGGTATTCTTATCGTCGGAGCCTTATCCATTTAAGGAAGAACATGCATTTGAATTAGGAAGACATACACATCACGGGAAAACTGTTTTTGTAGATGGGGAAATGTTCTCTTGGCATGGAACACATTTGTTTAATGCTTTTGAATACTTTAAGCAAATTCATAAACGAATTGAATAATGCTTTGATTTTTAGATAATAAGTAGTCTAGAGGATTAAGGTAAGAGTATAAAAAGAAAAAGCCGAGTAATTTCTTACTCGGCTTTTTTAACTAACCCTAACTATTATGAAATCAATCATTATTGATTATACAAATATCAAAAAAATATTTAGAAAGGTCAGTTAATCGAATGTTATAATAATGTTATATTTATTTTTTTGTTTAAAAATATAAATATAATTCAATATAATTGACTAGTTACTTTTTATTTTTAAAAAGTTTCTCGATAGAATTACTTGATGTGTTTTTTTTAGTTGAGTTTGTTAGATTATCTTGAATTGCGAATACTTCTTTTAATAGTTTAGAATCTCTAGATCCTGTGATATTTTCTCTAATATTCCCTTCTTCAACTGCGATCATTTTGAATACACCATCCATTGTTTGGTTGGTAATATAATCTGTTAAGTCTGTTGTAACAGGAGATACTAGAGGAAGTGCATTGTAAGTAGTAGTCATTTTTTCCCAGATTACATCAGCTCCTACTGATGCTATGGAAGAATTAATCACTGGACTGAATTTAGTATATAAACTTTTAGATGTGCTTTTTTTTAAGTAATCAGTTGCCGCTGATTTGCCTCCAACAAGAATATCTTTAGCGTCTGTGAATGTCATATTCTTAACTGCTTCTACAAAGATTGGTGTAGCTTCTTTCACAGCACTTTCTGCAGCTCTGTTTATTAGTGTTAATCCTTGATCCGCTAATTTGTCCATACCTATTCTTCTTAAAGCTCTATCTACTTTTTGAAATTCTTCAGGCATTACAATTTTAACCAATTCATTTTTTAAGAAACCATCAGGTTGTGATAGTTTACTTACTTGATCAGCAATTCCTTTATCAAGAGCTTCTTTTAATCCTTTGGCAACTTTATCTTGTGTAAGAGAATTGATAAGATTGTTTTTTTTGGAGGTTTGTGCATTGATGATTGGGGAATAGGCTAGTGTACTCATGGTTAGTACAGCAGCAATCATTGTCTTTTTCATAGTGTTTTATTTATTATTGTATTTACTTCTAGTTTTATTGCTTTTCTAGCAATTTCTAACTTTTCCTCTATTAAGATATTCTTTGCAATTAAAGTCTGTCTAAGTTGACTAGCATCGATGATGTTAGGATTATTGCCTATTTGGTGTATTAATTCTATAATACTGTTTTTTGATTGAACTATAATTTGCCAAAGCTCTTCGCTAATATAGATTTGCTGAGCTACGTTATAGTCAAACTCTTGTTCTATATGATTTATTAAATTGATTTGATATAGCACTTTATCTTCTGTAGTAGGTGTAATTCTTAAAACTAATTTTTTTAGATCTATACGCTCAATTAGTATAATAAAACGTTCAAAAGCTTGTAGTTTTAAAGCTTGTAAGTCTATTGTATTTTGGGTTTTGAGTTTTTCTAATAGGACTAAATCTTTTTTTGTTTGATTTCTCAAAATACGGTTAAAGAATGTATATGCTAAAGCTGCTGAAATTAAGGCAGGTAGAGTATAGGCTAATAGCTGTAAAACAAATTCTGTGCTCATTGCGATCTTTTTAAGCAAAAATAGGGAATATTATGTTTGCTGTGATAATTTTTATGGTCGCAAAAAACTTGTTATAAAGGTATAGTAATTGTAATTTTGACCTTTTCGAGTAAATTAGATATGCAAAATTATATAGATCAGTTAAATGAGGCTCAAAGAGCACCTGTACTCCAGAAAGATGGACCAATGATAGTAATCGCTGGAGCAGGGTCAGGGAAGACGAGAGTGTTGACTTTACGTATTGCTTATTTAATGCATCAAGGAGTTGATGCTTTTAATATTCTAGCGTTGACGTTTACCAATAAGGCAGCTCGTGAAATGAAAGTAAGGATTGCTCAAATCGTTGGGAATTCAGAGGCTAAGAATCTATGGATGGGAACATTCCACTCTGTATTCGCTAAGATACTTAGAGCAGAGGCAGATAAGTTGGGGTATCCTAGTAACTTTACTATTTATGATTCTCAAGATAGTCAACGCCTTATAGGACAGATTATAAAAGAGATGCAATTAGATAAAGATATTTATAAGCCAAAAGAAATACTAAGTAGAATTTCATCTTATAAAAATAGTTTAGTAACTGTAAAAGCATATTTTAATAATCCTGAACTACAAGAGGCTGATGCGATGAGTAAAAGGCCTCGTATAGGAGAGATTTATAATAATTACGTAGAACGATGTTTTAAGTCAGGAGCAATGGATTTTGATGATTTATTGTTAAAGACAAATGAGTTATTAACTCGTTTTCCTGATGTACTTTCTAAATATCAAAATAGATTCAAATATATATTAGTGGATGAGTATCAGGATACTAACCATTCACAATATTTGATAGTTCGTGCATTATCAGATCGTTTTCAGAATATTTGTGTAGTTGGGGATGATGCTCAGAGTATATACGCCTTTAGAGGAGCGAATATTAATAATATTTTGAATTTCCAAAAAGATTATGAAGGGGTAGAAACTTATCGATTAGAGCAGAATTATCGTTCGTCAAGAAATATTGTAGAAGCAGCTAACTCAGTTATTGATAATAATAAAGTTAAGCTAGAAAAGGTAGTATGGACCGCGAATGACTTTGGACCAAAGATAAAAGTACATAGATCATTAACAGATGGAGAGGAGGGACGTTTTGTAGCTTCTACTATTTTTGAAGAAAAGATGCAAAATCAAAAGAACAACAGTGATTTTGCTATTTTATATCGAACGAATGCACAGTCTCGTGCTATGGAGGATGCTTTGCGTAAAAAGGATATACCTTATCGTATTTATGGTGGTCTATCGTTTTATCAAAGGAAAGAGATTAAGGATGTATTGAGTTATCTAAGATTGGTAATTAACCCTAAAGATGAGGAAGCATTAGTACGTGTAATTAACTATCCAGCAAGAGGTATAGGAAATACTACTTTGGACAAATTAACAATCGCTGCTAATCACTATAAGCGTTCTATATTTGAAGTAGTTGAACATATTGATAAAATTGACTTAAAGATTACTGCTGGTACACGAAATAAATTGAGTGATTTTAGCAATATGATTAAGGCTTTTCAAGCGTTGGAAGAAACAATGGATGCTTATCAATTGACGGAACATATTGTTAAGAAAACTGGGCTTGTTCAAGAGATGCGTAAGGATACTACTCCAGAGGGTATTACACGTATGGAGAATATTGAGGAACTACTGAATGGTATTAAAGACTTTATTGAAGGTCAACGTGAGGTAGATGGTGCTAGAGGAGCTTTAAGTGAGTTTATGGAAGATGTGGCTTTAGCTACAGATTTAGATAAAGATACGGGTGATGATGACAGGGTGGCCTTGATGACAATCCACTTAGCGAAAGGACTGGAATTCCCGACTGTATTCTGTGTAGGAATGGAAGAAGATCTGTTCCCAAGTGCAATGAGTATGAATACTAGAAGTGAATTAGAGGAGGAAAGAAGATTGTTCTATGTTGCTTTAACACGTGCAGAGCATCAGGCTTATTTAACTTATGCTCAATCAAGATATAGATGGGGTAAATTAGTAGATAGTGATCCTTCTCGATTTATAGAGGAGATTAAGGATGATTATTTAGAGTATTTGACTCCAATAGAAACGAACTATAGATATAAGCCAACAATTAATGCTGATATTTTTGGTGATGTAGATAAGAGTAAGTTGAGATTGAAAAAACCTGTTGCGGGTACTCCTCCTGCTTATGTAACCGATAATGAAGAACCAAAAGAGAATAGGAATATAAGGAAATTAAAGCCTGTAGATGCTTCACCAACTAAGACTACTAGTCTTACAAATGGTAATCAACTGTTAGAAGTAGGACAGGTAGTTATGCATGAACGTTTTGGTAAAGGGGTTATTATTAATCTTGAAGGTGTTGGTGCAGATAAGAAAGCAGAGATTCGATTTGATGTTGGAGGAATAAAAAAACTGCTGTTAAGATTTGCTAAGCTTCAAGTTTTATAGTAAATTGTATAGAGTATAAAAAATATAAGTATGTCACAGTTTATAAAGATTTATCCAGAGAATCCTAATGAAAAGGAAATTGATAAAGTGGTTAAGGTATTAAGAGAGGGAGGTCTAGTTATCTACCCTACTGATACTGTGTATGGGTTAGGATGTGATATATCAAATTCTAAGGCATTAGAAAGAATTGCTAAGATTAAAGGAATAAAACTAGATAAGGCTAACTTTTCTTTTGTTTGTTATGATCTAAGTAATATTTCTAACTATGTGAAGCAGATAGATACTTCTACATTTAAAATATTAAAGAAAGCATTACCTGGTCCTTATACTTTTATTCTTCCTGGAAATAATGAACTTCCTAAAGAGTTTAAGAAGAAAAAAACAGTAGGGATTCGTGTGCCTGATAATAATATTGCAAGAGAAATTGTTAGAAAACTTGGTAACCCAATAGTATCTACTTCTATTTATGATGAAGATGAGATATTAGAGTATACTACTGATCCAGAATTGATATTTGAAAAATGGCAAAATATAGTTGATATTGTTATTGATGGAGGGTATGGAAATAATGAAGCATCAACAGTAATTGACTTGTCAGGAGAAGAACCTGAAATTATAAGAGCAGGTAAGGGAGATACTGATATCTTCTAAAAGAATCAAATAAGTATAAAAACGAATTAATAAACAAGGTTAATTTACAGTTACAAGCTATATAAGCTTAATTAAATTAGGGTTTTTCAAACTGAATTGTTATTTTTGTAACTGTTTATATTAAAAGCTAAACGTATCACACTATGAATTTACATGAATTTCAAGGTAAAGAAATATTAGCTAGCTACGGTGTAAGAGTACAACGTGGATTAGTAGCTAACAACGCAGAAGAAGCAGTTGAAAAAGCAAAACAACTTACAGAAGAAACTGGTACAAGTTGGTATGTAATTAAAGCTCAGATCCATGCAGGAGGAAGAGGTAAAGGAGGAGGAGTTAAGTTGGCTAAAAACTTAGACGAAGTAAAAGAAATCGCTGGTAAGATTATCGGTATGGATTTAATTACTCCACAAACTCCACCAGAAGGAAAAAGAGTTAACCGTGTTTTAGTAGCAGAGGATGTTTACTATCCTGGAGAAAGCGAAACTAATGAGTTTTACATGTCTGTATTACTTGATAGAGCTAAAGGACGTAACATGATTATGTATTCTACTGAAGGAGGTATGGATATCGAAGAAGTTGCTGAGAAAACTCCACACTTAATCTTCAAAGAAGAAATCGATCCAGCAGTTGGATTACAAGGATTCCAAGCTAGAAGAATTGCTTTTAACTTAGGATTATCTGGAAATGCTTTCAAAGAAATGGTTAAGTTCGTAGATGCTTTATATAGAGCATACATTGGAAGTGATTCTTCAATGTTCGAGATTAACCCTGTATTAAAAACTTCTGATGATAAAATTTTAGCTGTTGATGCTAAAGTGACTTTAGATGATAATGCATTATACAGACAAAAAACTTATGCTGAGTACAGAGACGTTACTGAAGAAAGACCTATCGAAGTAGAAGCTAAAGAAGCAGGATTAAACTATGTGGATTTAGATGGTACTGTAGGATGTATGGTTAACGGTGCTGGATTAGCAATGGCTACTATGGACTTAATTAAGTATGCTGGTTTCGAACCTGCTAACTTCTTAGACGTAGGAGGAACTGCTGATGCTAAACGTGTTGAAATCGCTTTCCGTATTATCTTAAAAGATCCTAACGTAAAAGCTATTTTAATTAACATCTTTGGAGGTATCGTTCGTTGTGACCGTGTTGCTCAAGGTGTTGTTGATGCATACAAGAACATGGGTGACGATATTAAAGTGCCAATCATCGTTCGTTTACAAGGAACTAATGCTGAATTAGCAAAAGAAATTATCGATCAATCAGGTATGCCTATTTTATCTGCTATTGCTTTCCAGGAAGCTGCAGACCAAGTAAAAGTGGCTTTATCATAATTTAGATAAAAGAATATAAAAAAGGCTAGCTCATTTGAGCTGGCCTTTTTTATTATGTGTTTTTATAGGAGAGATAAAAAAATAAAGCTATTCTTTTAAAGAATAGCTTTATTTTTATTTTTTTCCATTTTTGAATTTGATTCCTGCTAATGGTGATTTAGGAGTAGTCTTTTTATTAGAAGTAGTCTTCTTTTTGAAATCTACGTTTTTACCTGAGTTTCCTTCTTTTTTAGGCGCTGGTTTAGTTTTCTTGTCCGTTGTCTGTTGTTTAAATGGTTTTATTTCAGACTTATTGGAAGCTAATACTTCTAATGGATTCTTAGGGGCTTCTTTTGTTCCTCTTAAGTGAATTACTAAACCATTTAGAAAGTTTCTTAGAATTTGATCTCCACATTCTATGTATTTAGGATGGTCAGCATTTCTAAAAAAGTTACCAATTTCACCTTTTGAAATTCTAAAATCAACTAATTCTAAAATTTCTACTATTTGATCGTCGCGTAATTGTAAAGCAACTCTCAGTTTCTTTAATATGTCGTTATTATTCATTCTATCTATTTTTGCAAAGGTAATTAAATTATCTACAGTTTATCTTTTAAAGCTTTTATTTCGTCTCTTAAACGAGCTGCATTGATAAAATCTAAGTCTTTAGCAGCTTTTTCCATTTCTTTTCTCTTCTCTCTTATTATTTTTTCTATATCAGCTTTGGATTTGTATTTAAGAGTTTCTTCTGCTGCTTGAAGAATAGTTTCTTTTTGGATGTCTTCATAAGAAGCTTTGACTAATTCACTAGATATTTTTTTGTTAATAGCAGTAGGAGTGATGTTGTGCTTCTTGTTGAAATTCATCTGCTTTTCTCGTCTATAGTTTGTTTCATCTATAGTTTTTTGCATGCTATCTGTAATTTTATCTGCATACATAATTGCTTTTCCATTTACGTTTCTAGCGGCTCTTCCAACAGTTTGTGTAAGTGATCTATGACTTCTAAGAAAACCTTCTTTATCAGCGTCTAAAATAGCTACTAGAGAAACTTCGGGTAAGTCTAGTCCTTCTCTTAATAAGTTTACTCCAATTAATACATCAAATAATCCTTTTCGTAAATCTTGCATAATTTCAACACGCTCTAACGTGTCAACATCTGAATGAATATATCTACATCTTATTCCTACACGAGTGAAATATTTTGCTAGTTCTTCAGCCATTCTTTTGGTTAGAGTAGTGACTAATACTCTTTCATCTTTTTCAACTCTTGAATGGATTTCTTCGATTAAATTATCTATTTGATTTTCTGTCGGTCTAATTTCGATTATGGGGTCAAGTAATCCAGTAGGACGGATTAATTGCTCTACATAAATACCTTCTGATTTTTGTAATTCATAATCAGCTGGGGTTGCAGAAACATATACTACTTGATTTTGCATTGCTTCAAATTCCTCGAATTTAAGAGGTCTGTTGTCTAGTGCAGCAGGTAATCTGAATCCATATTCTACTAGATTTTCTTTACGAGATCTATCACCTCCATACATGGCATGTACTTGTGATACAGTAACGTGACTCTCATCGATAACCATTAGATAATCATCTGGGAAATAATCTAGTAAACAGAATGGGCGTGTTCCTTGTTCTCTGCCATCTAGGTATCTTGAATAGTTTTCAATACCAGAACAATAGCCGAGCTCTCTGATCATTTCTAAATCAAAGTTTGTACGTTCTTCTAGACGTTTGGCTTCTAAGTGTTTTCCTATTTCTTTGAAGTAATCAACTTGTTTAACAAGGTCTTGTTGTATTTCCCATATAGCTTTTTGTAGTACATCTGGCGATGTTACAAACATATTAGCTGGATAAATATTAAGGTTGGTGTATTTCTCTATTACAGCAGAAGTTGAGGGATTGAATACTTCAATATCTTCAATTTCATCTCCAAAAAAATGTATTCTAAATGGATTGTCTGCATAACTAGGGAATACTTCTACTGTATCTCCTTTTATTCTAAAAGTTCCTGGGGTGAATTCGGCTTCAGTTCTAGCATATAAACTTTGTACTAATCTATGTAACAGTTTTGTTCTGCTTATTTGTTGATCTAATTCAAGAGTGATTACGTTTTTTTGGAACTCAATAGGGTTACCTATACCGTATAAACAAGAAACAGATGCTACTACAATAATATCTCTTCTTCCTGAAAGTAGGGCAGAAGTAGTGCTTAATCGCATTTTTTCTAGTTCTTCATTGATAGATAGATCTTTTTCTATATAGGTACCTGTAACAGGTAAGAATGCTTCAGGTTGGTAGTAGTCATAGTATGAGACAAAATACTCTACTGAGTTATTAGGGAAAAAACTTTTGAATTCTGTGTATAGTTGTGCTGCTAATGTTTTGTTGTGAGCAAGTATTAGTGTAGGTCTGTTTACTTCGTTAATAACATTTGCAACAGTAAATGTTTTTCCAGAACCAGTAACTCCAACTAATGTTTGGTATTTTTCATCTGCATTGATTCCCTGAGCAAGTTTTTTTATTGCTTCAGGTTGATCTCCTGTTGGTTTATACTCTGAATTTAATTTGAATTTCATAGTTGATTTAATAAGTATACAAAGTTACTTATTAAAAATAAAAAAAGCGCAAGAATAATCTTGCGCTTTAATATGATTAGATTGAATTCTAAATTTAGTTAATTTTGAATACAACTTTTCTTGCAATTCTACGAGCTGCAGCTGAATCTTTAGACACTGCGTCATCGATTCCGTTTCCTTTAGCAGAAACTTTAGAAGCACTAACTCCAGATTTAACTAAGATATCTTTAACTGCGTTAGCACGTCTTTCAGATAACTTATTGTTGTAAGATTTGTTTCCTACTGCATCAGCATAACCCATAACTTCAACAGAAGCATTTGGATTAGCTTTTAAGTAGTTAACGATGAAATTGATTCCGTCAACGTTTGTTGGTTGAGTTTTATCAAAGTCAAAATAAGCAGCAACATATCCTTTGTTGATTAATTCTTTAATCATGTTAGAATCGTTACCTGCAACAGCTTGCTCTGGTTGGTTACCATATTTCTCAGCGATGAAAGCTTCGATGTTATCAGCGATACCGTTGTTGTTTTTATCGATATTTCTACCTCTAGAATCAACTAAAGCACCAGCTGGTGTATTAGGCTCTAGATCTAAGTAATCTGGCACACCGTCTCCATCAGAGTCAACTAACATGCTTTCTACTTTAGATACTCTTCCGTCTAATTCAGCTAATAAAGCATTTTCTTGTTCTGCTTCAGTATACCAATCAGCGTGTTGAGCATTTTTACCTAAATAGATAGAAACTCCAACAGAAGCGTTAAACATAGTTCCTTGAGCGATAGAACGGTTAGTTGTACCTACACCATTCCAGTTTTTGTTTTGCTCTAAGTTTTGAATAACTGTAAAGTCTGCGTTTAATGCAACACGTGGGTGAACTTTAATTTGACCAGTTAATCCAGCCATTAAGTGTCCCATATTGTCTGTTCCAGAGAATGCATCTCCGTTCATCCAAGAGTAACCTCCCCCAGCGTGAGCTTGTACGTTTAATACTTTAGTCCAAGTTTCGAAGTTTAAAAGTCTTCCAACGTTAACAACCCCTTCTAAGCTTGTTCTGTAATGGTTAGTGTTTAAATCAGCATCATTAGTCCAGTTGTCTAATTTATCATAGCCAAAAGAAGCTTTAATACCAAATTTGTTGTTTAAGCTATAACGTACACCTCCATCTAAGTGTAAGTTTTTGAATGTTTCAGCAGATTGACCTGCTCTAGCTGGTTTAGCAAATCCTCCATTTAAGTCAATAGACCATTTGTTGTAAGGACTTTGAGCATGAACAGCACCAAAAGCTAATACAGAAGCCAATAACGGTAATGTTAATTTTTTCATAGTTGTCTTTTTAATTTCCATTAAACATGATTAAAATAATCAGTTTTTTTACTAATCGCTTATGGAGCAAATATAAGGCAAAGATTTGTAATAGAAAGATAAAATGTTGTTTTTTTGTAAAAAAGGATAGTTTTAGTACTTTTGTTTCATAAAAATTGTATAATATGGGATATGTTTCGAAGATATTCGTTACTGTAGATGTAGTATTGTTTAAAAAATATTTAAATATTTCACAGATATTATTAATAAAGCGCAAAAATGAACCGTTTCGTGATTATTGGGCTTTACCTGGTGGTTTTGTAGACGAAAATGAAGATTTAGAGATTGCAGCAAAGCGTGAATTACGTGAAGAAACGTCAATCGACCTGAATCAACTTACTCAAATTAAAGCATATGGGAAACCTTTTAGAGATCCAAGATCGCACATGGTGACTGTAGCTTTTTGGGCAGAAGTAGGAGAGGGGGTTATTGGTGAAGCTGCTGATGACGCTAAAGAATTGAAATGGTTTAATATAGATGATTTACCACAGTTAGCTTTTGATCATTTAGATATTATAACTGATGCGGTAGATATATATATAAAAAAATAAGTCTGTACAGACTTATTTTTTTATGCTTTACTTTCAAGAAGTTTTTTTTCCATGATAAAAGTACCAAATGGAACAATTGAAGCTAGACAGATAAGGCCATACTTTTTCATACTCCATTTTTCATCACTTTTAAGTACTGTAGCCATTACTATATATAGTATAAACAATACTCCATGTGCCATTCCGACTTTACTTACCATTTCTGGTTTGTGTAGAAAGTATTTTAAGGGCATAGCGATAAACAAAAGTGCTAGTAGAGATAAACCTTCAAGCAGCGCAACAATTTTAAATGTCTTTAGCATCTTAATTAAATTAGAAGTTTTAAGTATGCTAATATAGTTTTAAAATAGAAACAAAAAAAGCCTAACAGGAGTTCTGATAGGCTTTTATATTTAGATTAACATTTTAATTAGAAATCTAATAAACGATTGTTGTAATCTTTTAAGTCTTCTAAGTTATGTTTGTTATTAATGTCTTTGTATAAAGATAATAAGTACTGTAAACTTTCTAAGTCATTCTTAGATTCTTTCTCAACTGCAGTTGCCCCTTCTTCTCCTTCTTCTTCGATCGGCTCATCAGATGGTATTGCAATTAAAAAAGCTTTGTTGTTTTGAATGTGCTCATAAGCTAAACGAATAGATTTAACTAACACTGGTTTTTCTTCAAGTAGAGCAAACTCTCTAAGTTTTTGTAAATCTGCTACAATGTTTTCTACAACAAGACCATCAGAAATTAAATCTGATTGAATCTTTTTAATCAATTTTAAAGCATTTGCGTTTTCCACAGTAAATATCTTTTAAGTATAAAAAAATTATGGTGCAAAAGTAAACTTTTTAGATGATTATAGTGAAACAAAAGATGAAATATTTTGAACAAATTTTTGCAAAGTGCTGATTTTTCGTTTTTTATTTATGAATTGTTTCTTTTTTAAGATGATAGAAAGGTTTCTTATTTGTGTTATAAAATAAAAAACCGCCCTTTTCATAAGAAAAGTAGCGGTTTTTTTCAAACAAACTAAACCAAATCGTTTGTATTCGTACTAGAATACATATTCGTTTGACTCTACCAATTTCGTTGCAATAGTTTCTCTAAGTGCATTTACATTTGGTAAGTTTACATATTTTGTAAATCTGCGTAGTCCCATTAGCATTACACGTTGTTCATCACCTTCAGCAAAAGAAGCGATACCTTCTTTTCCTTTTGCTCCGATGATATCTACAGCGTGGTATAAGTATAATTGAGCCATAGCGATTTGTTCTTTGATATTCTCTTCTCCTTTTAACTTCGCTAATTTCTCAGTTCTAAGGATAGCACTTTCTGCCATATAAATTTCAATCATCATATCAGAAGCAGCCATTAATAATGCTTGGTGTTTATCTAGGTCTGGACCATATTTTTGAACAGCACTACCAGCTACCATTAAGAAAGCTTGTTTCAGTTTGCTGATCATTTCTTTCTCTTCTGCAAATAATTCAGAATAATCAGGTACATCAAAGCTTGGTATACTCATTAATTCATCAGCTACTTTCATAGCAGGACCTAATAAATCTACATGTCCTTTCATTGCTTTTTTGATTAACATTCCAACTGCTAGCATACGGTTAATCTCGTTTGTTCCTTCATAGATACGAGATATACGAGCATCTCTCCATGCACTTTCCATAGGTGTGTCTTCTGAGAATCCCATTCCTCCGAAGATTTGGATTCCTTCATCAGCACATGATTGAACATCTTCTGACACTGCTACTTTAAGGATAGAACACTCAATAGCGAATTCTTCTACTCCTTTTAATTCAGCCTCTTGATGTGAATTTCCTTCAGCAACACGTTGGTTAATTCTTTCTTCAATAGAAGCAGCAGCTCTATATGAAGCAGCTTCACCTACATAAGCATTTGTAGCCATCTCTGCTAGTTTAGTGCGAATAGCACCAAAAGTAGAAATTGGTGTTTTAAATTGGATACGCTCATTAGCATATTTTACTGATTGCGTGATTAAACGGCGTTGAGAATCTAAACAAGCAGCAGCTAATTTAATACGTCCTACGTTTAATGCATTCATTGCAATCTTGAAACCATTTCCTCTTTCTGAAAGCATATTCTCCACAGGAACTTTTGTTTCACTGAAGAATACCTGACGAGTAGAAGATGCTCTAATACCTAATTTGTGTTCTTCTTCTCCTAAAGTAATTCCATTGCTAGGATCGTTTTCTACGATAAATCCTGTGATATTTTTATCATCTTCTATACGTGCAAATACGATAAATACATTACAGAAACCAGCATTAGAGATCCACATTTTTTGTCCTGTGATAGAGTAGTGTTTCCCATCAGCTGATAAGACAGCTTTTGTTTTACCTGAGTTAGCATCAGATCCAGCATCTGGTTCTGTTAAACAGTAAGCACCAAACCATTCTCCTGAAGCTAATTTTGGAACGTATTTTTTCTTTTGTTCTTCGTTACCATATAATGTAATTGGCATTGTGCCAATTCCTGTATGAGCACCAAAGGCAGTTGAGAAAGAACCTGTTGCTCCTGAAATATAATCACATACCAGCATTGTAGAAATGAACCCCATTTCTAATCCTCCATAAGCTTCTGGTACAGCAACACCTAATAATCCTAATTCTCCAGCTTTACGCATAGAAGCTTCTGTGAAAGCGTAATCTTTTTTCTCAAACTTTTCTTTGTTTGGCCATATTTCTTTATCAATGAATTCTTTTACAGAATCACGCATCATGATTTGTTCTTCTGTGAAGTCTTCAGGAGTAAATACGTCTTGGTATTTAGTTTCTTTAATTAAAAATTGTCCTCCTCTTGTGATATCTTTACTCATAATATATTTCGTTTATTGGGTTAATAGCTTTTATAATAGTTCATAGATTCCTGCAGCACCTTGTCCTGTACCGACACACATCGTTACCATTCCGTATTTAGATCCACGACGTTTCATTTCATCAAATAGTTGTACTGATAGTTTAGCACCTGTACATCCTAGAGGGTGTCCTAACGCAATAGCACCACCGTTTACATTGACGATATCAGGGTTGATACCTAGTTCTCTAATTACAGCTAATGACTGAGAGGCAAAAGCTTCATTTAATTCGAATAGGTCTATATCTTTTAGTTGTAACCCAGCTTGTTTTAAAGCTTTTGGAATAGCTTTTACTGGACCAATACCCATGATACGTGGTTCTACACCAGCTGCAGCATAATTAACCATACGAGCGATAGGCTCAATGTTTAATTCTTTAACCATTTCTTCTGACATCACCATAACGAATGCAGCACCATCACTCATTTGAGAAGAGTTACCTGCTGTTACAGATCCATCAGCAGCAAATACAGGTCTTAGTTTTGCTAAAGCCTCAATAGAAGTTCCTGCTCTAGGGCCTTCATCTTTAGTGATTGTATATGATTTGCTATCTTTTTTACCTTTTTCGTTAATGAATACTTCATTAATGTTGATTGGAACAATTTGATCATCAAATTTTCCATCTGCTTGTGCTTTTAAAGCTTTCATATGAGAGTTAAAAGCAAACTCATCTTGATCTTCACGAGAAACTTTAAATTGATGGGCTACCGCTTCAGCTGTTAATCCCATTCCCCAGTAGTAATCTTCGTGTCCTTCTTTTGCTACACCATAATCAGGAGTTGGTTTGTATCCTCCCATAGGGATATAACTCATACTTTCTGCTCCACCAGCGATAATACAATCAGCCATACCCGCTTGGATTTTAGCAACAGCCATTCCAATAGTTTCTATACCAGATGCACAGTATCTATTTACTGTAACTCCAGGTACATCATCTATTTTTAATCCCATAAGAGAGATTAAACGTCCTATGTTTAATCCTTGTTCAGCCTCAGGCATAGCGTTACCTACCATAACATCATCAATACGTGATTTGTCAAATTCAGGTAGTTTACTCATTAAATATTCAATAGTTTCAGCAGCAAGTTCATCAGGTCTTTTAAATCTGAATACTCCTTTAGGAGCTTTACCTACAGCTGTTCTATATCCTTGTACTATATATGCAGTTTTCATATTCTTTGTCGTTTTTAATTGGTTAAAGATTAGTTTCTTAATGGTTTACCATTTTTCAACATATACTGGATTCTTTCAAGAGTTTTGCGCTCTCCACATAGCGATAAGAATGCTTCTCTTTCTAGATCTAGTAAGTATTGTTCAGTCACTAAAGTAGCTTCTGATAAATCTCCTCCAGCCATAACATATGCTAATTTGTTAGCTATTTTACGATCGTGTTCAGAGATGTATTTACCAGCCATCATACTGTCAGTTCCTACTAAGAACATACCTAAAGCCTGACGACCTAGTACTTTAATATCTTTGCGTTTAGCAGGCTGAGTGTACCCAGCTTGAGCTAATACTAAAGCCTCACGTTTCGCTTGTGCTAATTGTAAGTCTTTATTTACAACTACTACATCTTTACCTTTTTGTAATATATTTAAATCAAAAGCTTCTTGAGCAGAGGTAGCTACTTTCGCCATACCGATTGTTAAGAAGTGCTCTTGTAGTGTATTTAATTCCACATCGTTTTTGCGGTATAGATCAGACGCTCTTACTGTCATCTCTTTAGAACCACCTCCACCAGGAATAAGTCCTACACCGAATTCAACCAGTCCGATATAGGTTTCAGCAGCAGCGACTACCTTATCAGCGTGTAAGCTTAACTCACATCCACCACCGAATGTCATACCATGAGGAGCAGCAACCACTGGAATACCAGAGTAACGCATTTTCATCATCGTATCTTGGAACGTTTTGATAGCGATATTTAATTCATCCCAATCTTGCTCTGCAGCCATCATGAAAATCATCATTAAGTTAGCACCTACTGAGAAGTTACTACCTTGGTTTCCTACTACTAGTCCTTGGAAGTCTTTTTCTGCAATTTCAACAGCTTTGTTTAATCCGGCTAAAACACCACCACCGATGGTATTCATTTTTGAGTGAAACTCTAAGTTCACAATACCATCACCTAAGTCAATAAGTGATGCTTCACTATTACCCCAAACCTTATTAGTTGTTCTAATATTATCTAAGATAATGAATGCATCTTGTCCAGGGATTGGTTCAAATGTTTTAGTGTTTTGATTGTAGAATAACTTTTTACCATTCTCCACTTTATAGAAACTCTTTGCTCCAGATGCAGCTAATTCTTTAACCCAATCAGCTACTACATATCCTTCTTTTTCGACGATAGCAATACCTTTTTCAAGTCCTACTAAATCCCAAGTTTGGAATGGACCATATTTCCATGCATATCCTGTACGCATAGCGTCATCAATAGGGAATAGGGTATCTGTAATTTCTGGAACACGTTGAGAAACGTAAGCGAATAATGAAGCAAAGTGTTTTCTGATTAATTCACCTGCTTTTGTTTGGTCTGCTAATAATAAAGCTAATTTAGCTTTAGTACCACCAGCTTGTTTTGCTGTTTCTAGTACAGCAATCTTAGCACGTTCTAATGGACGGTATTCTAATTTTTCTAAGTCAAGAGCGAATCGATTTGTTTTTCCCTCTTTGTCTACTTCTTTATAATAGAATCCTTTTCTAGATTTATCACCTAAGAATTTGTTTTCTAATAGGAAGTTTAAAGGCTTACTGTCTTTTACCTCTTGGATCATAGCGTCATGAGGACAGTTTTGTTTTAAGCCATTTGTTACGTTAATAGCAGTATCAAGACCTACTAAATCACCTAGTTTAAATGTACCAGTCTTAGGACGACCTAAGATAGAACCTGTTAATGTATCGGCTTCTTCAATAGTCAACCCAATCTCTTGTGCCAACTGCATTACCATCGCCATAGAGTATACACCGATACGGTTACCGATAAAGCCAGGAGTATCTTTACATAATACAGGAGTTTTACCTAAGTATAAGCTACTATATTTTTGGAAGAATTCGATAACTTCTGGAGCTGTATTTGGACCAGGAATAATTTCGAATAATTGTAAATATCTAGGTGGGTTAAAGAAGTGTGTTCCACAGAAGTGTTTTTGGAAATCTTCTGAACGACCTTCTACCATTAATTTCATTGGAATACCAGATGTATTAGATGTAATTAATGAACCTGGTTTTCTGTATTTCTCGATTTGCTCGAATACAGATTTCTTAATGTCTAATCTTTCGATTACCACTTCGATTACCCAGTCGCAATCTTTTATTTTTACTAAATCATCTTCTATATTTCCTGTAGCGATGCGTGAAGCAAAAGCTTGAGAATAAATAGGAGCAGGTTTAGATTTTAGTGCATTAGCTAAGTGAGTACTTGCTATTTTATTTCTAACAATCTTACTTTCTAGGGTAAGACCTTTCTTTTCCTCTTCAGGAGTTAATTCTCTAGGTACAATGTCAAGAAGCAATACTTCTAATCCGATATTTGCAAAATGACAAGCAATAGCTGATCCCATTACACCAGATCCTACTACGGCTACCTTTTTAATTATTCTTTTCATATTTATTGTTCTTTGGTTTTTAATACTATTATTTAACTCTCTTAAGGTACAAAAATTATTTGTCCTCAAATATACTTTTGTCGTTGATTAACTGATTGATAACTTCAGTTACTTCCATAAAGTGCTGAATTTTCTCCTCTGATATTTGAGTTCGAATTTTTTCGTTAAAGCGTTTCACTTTTGCTTTAGATAATTCTCTTTTCTCTAAGCCTAGAGGAGTTAATTTTATAATCACACCACGGCCATCATTAGGGTTCTTTTCACGTGTGATTAATTTGTTTTCTTCTAATTTTTTTAGAGTACGAGTAAGACTCGTAGCTTCCATACCCATATTTGGTCCTAGTAGAGTAGAAGGAGTACCTTCTTTATCTATACTTAGTAGTGCAAAAGCAAGTGACATGGTGGCATCATATTTAGCCGCTTCTTCATTGTACATTCTTGCTACAGCTTGCCATGTTGCTCTAAGTATATAATCGATTGTTGTGTTCTTCATACCATTTAGAATAATTCAAATATAAAAAAAAATAGTATGCACGCATACTATTTTTAAAATATTTCTTGATTAAGTGATTTTTTG
Organism: Myroides sp. ZB35; assembly: GCF_001865835.1. Classification (NCBI taxonomy): domain Bacteria; kingdom Pseudomonadati; phylum Bacteroidota; class Flavobacteriia; order Flavobacteriales; family Flavobacteriaceae; genus Myroides; species Myroides sp. ZB35. Next base: position 2,816,497 of record NZ_CP017769.1, read on the forward strand.
TGTCATTAACTTCTGTAAATCTTGTCGTATAAGTCTTTATGTTTCTCAAGAATAATACGTCTACGAAGTTTTAGAGTAGGGGTTAAGTGCTCACTGTCAATGCTCCACACATCAGGAGTAAGTTCGAACTTCTTCACTTGTTCCCATTTACCGAATTTTTTATTTACAGCTTCTACTTCTTCTGCAACGCGGTCGATAACTTTTTGATTCGTTGCTATTTCTTCGTTAGTAGTACCGATATCATATCTTTTTCGACGTGCCCATTCTTTAACGAAGTCAAAATCTATCTGAATAAAAGCAGCAGGCATCTTTTCTCCTTCACCGATAACCATGATTTGTTCGATAAAGCGAGACTGTTTCATCATATTTTCAATCATCTGAGGAGCTACATATTTACCTCCAGATGTTTTGAACATTTCTTTTTTACGGTCAGTGATGTGTAAGAAACCATCTTCGTCTATTCTACCAATGTCCTCTGTATGGAAATACCCATCTTTAATAACGCTATTTGTTTTCTCTTCGTCTTTAAAGTATCCCATCATCACGTTAGGAGCTTTACATAAGATCTCTCCGTCTTCTGCTATTTTTACCTCCACATTACTTAAAGGGCGACCTACTGTACCAAATCTCAATCCTCCATTACGAGCATCGTTTACTGATATAACAGGAGAAGTCTCAGTAAGACCATATCCTTCCATTACAGGAATACCAGCAGCATTGAATACTTTAGATAGGCGAGCCTGAAGTGGAGCACTACCAGAAACAATGATTTTCATTTGACCTCCTAGTCCTTCTTGCCATTTACTAAATACTAGTTTTCTAGCTATTTTTAGTTGGAAGTTATAGAAGGCGCTTCTATTATATGGTTTATATTGGAATCCTAGTTCAAGAGCCCAGAAGAAAATACGTTTTTTAATACCAGTAAGAGAAGATCCTTTAGCAAAGATTTTATCATATACTTTTTCTAATAAACGCGGTACTACTGTCATGACATTAGGACTAACTTCTTTTAAGTTATCTCCCATTTTATCAATAGATTCCGCATAGTAAATAGAAGTACCTGAGAATTGGTAAAGATAAATCAGCATTCTTTCAAATACGTGGCACAGTGGTAAGAAACTAAGAGCTTTATAGTGATCTTCACGTCCAAAAGGAACTCTATCCCAGCTACCTATTACATTAGATAAGATGTTATTATGAGACAGCATCACACCTTTAGGTCTACCCGTAGTACCAGAGGTGTAGATTAGCGTAGCTAAGTGATCTGGTGTGATAGAATCTTTAATGCGATCCACTTCTTCTTGATTAGAAGTATCTCTTCCTAATTCAAGAATCTCATCAAAAGTTTTGCATCCTTCTATATGTTCAAAAGAACAAATACCTTGTAGAAGTGGTAGTTGATCTTTAACACTTATTAATTTGTTATAAATTTCTTGATCTGATACTACACAGTATTTTGCTTCTGCATGACTAAGAATGTACTGATAGTCTTCAGCTGCAATGGTAGGATAGATAGGCACATTCTGAGCGCCAATTTGTAAAATACCAATATCTAAAAGATTCCATTTAGTTTGGTTATTAGTAGAGATGACAGCTATTTTATCATTTGCTTCTATGCCTAGACGTAGTAAGGCACGCGAAACCATATTAGCCTTATCTATATACTCCTGTGAGGATGTTTTTTCCCATACTCCGTTCACCTTAGTAACTAAAGCTGCAGCCAGAGGAAAGTGTTCATTCTGCAAATAAGGAATATCAAAAAGTCTTGTAGGATTTACCATATTATCATTAATTAGCTAACGCAAAGTACAAAAAAAATATAAGATTTCTCGTATTTAGTATGTACTTAGCAATTTTTATCTGGTTTATTTGCAATTCTCGTAGTTGATTTTCTACTAAACTACATTATTCATTTTCTATATTGTGCTTGATGATGATTGTACTTAGAGCTTAAGTCATTGTAAATCAACTTTTATAAATATAGTAAAAAAATAAGTAGACACTTCATTATATTTTGATATAATCACTGAAAACTATTATTGAATATTAGTGTCCTTAAGAGATTGGGTATGCTGTATCGCCCTATTATCACTATATAATTATAGTAGGTAAGTCCGTAGTGAGTCCGTTATGAGTCCGTAGTGAGTCCGTTATTTATTGAGATATATCGGAGTGATATCTTACTAATCGCGTTGTTAGTAGGGAGATGTATGTAGGAAGACAGAATGTTTTGTAAAAGAATGTTCTATCTTTAGATAAAGATTATAGAGGATTGTTGTTAGTACGAAAGGTATAATTTTTCTTAAATTTTCTTTAGTTTGGATATAAAATGCTTCTAAATGCTAATAGAAGTCCGAATAGAAATGATTAAGTTTGTGTTTTTAAAAAAATAACAATATGATTTCTAATCGATATCGATTGAATGAAGTATTAGTACTGGGGTATAGGTTATTCTTAGCTTTCTTCTTTTACTTTATTGCTCGTACACTATTTTACTTTTATAATAGTGATTTATTAAATGTAGACTCTTTTGGTCAGTTTTTAGAATTAGCGTATCACGGTATCACGTTTGATAGGATGGCTATTTTTTATGTAAATATATTATTTATATTATTATCTATTCTGCCTTTATTTATCAATACAAAAAAAGGGTATCAGAAGGTCGTGTTTTACGCCTATATCATTCCTAACTTGATAGCGTATTCTACTAATTTTATTGATTTTATTTACTATAGATTTATTTATGCTCGTACTACTATAGCTGTTTTCGACAGTTTAGAACACGAGTCAAATAAGGGACAATTGTTTTTTAACTTCTTGGTTAATTATTGGCATGTTTTTCTTATTTGTATTGTACTATGTGTGCTATGGGTGTACTTGTATACCAAGGTGAAGTTTACTCGATTTTTGAAAGTTGAGGATAAGAAGTCTTATTGGTTATCTACTGTCTTGATTATTATTGTGACAGGAGTGGGCTTTGTGGCAGGAGTAAGAGGGGATCTGAAGAAAGCAACTAGACCATTGAATATTATAGATGCAAATCGACATGTAGAGAAACCAGAACATGCAGATATTGTATTAAATACTCCATTCGCTATCTTGAGAACAATCGGTAAGACTAGTTTTAAGAAAGTAGAATATATGGATGAAGCTACACTTAACCAAAATATAAGTGGGGTGAAGCAGTATCATACTAATGAACCTAGCACTCCTAATATAGTATTGTTTATCACAGAAAGTTATGGACGTGAGTATATAGGAGCTTTTAATAAAGATATGAATATTAAAAACTATAAGAGTTATACTCCTTTTATAGATTCGCTTTCTCAGCATAGTTTAATATTCCCTAATGCATTCGCTAATGGCTATAAGTCTATTCACGGTGTGTCATCTGTCATCGCGGGTATTCCTTCGTTTAAAGATGCATTTACATCATCGCCTTATCCGAAGCAGAAGATCGAATCACTAGTGTCTACACTGAAGTCTAAAGGATATGATACATCTTTCTTCCATGGTGCTCCTAATGGATCTATGGGGTTCTTAGGATTCGGTAATATCTTAGGGTATGATCACTACTATGGAAAGACAGAGTATAATAATGATGATGACTTCGATGGTACTTGGGGGATTTGGGACGAACCTTTCTTCCAATATATGCGCACTACATTAAATGAAAAGAAAGGACCTTTCTTTGCTACTATTTTTACCGTGTCTTCTCATGAGCCATTTAATATTCCTGCTCAGTATGAAGGGAAATTCCCTATAGGAGATGTGCCTATCCATAAGACAGTGGGATATACGGATTATGCTTTTAAGAAATTCTTTGAAGAGAGCAGTAAAGAACCATGGTTTAAGAATACAATTTTTATCATCACTGCGGATCATACTAATCAGATCGCCTATGATGAATATAAAGAGCTTGTTAATCGTACTGCAGTGCCTATACTTATCTATACACCAGATGAGAGATTAAAAGGAGTAGATAAGAGATTAGCTCAGCAGATAGATATTTATCCTACTGTACTAGATCTAATAGGGTATGATAAACCTTTTAGAAGCTGGGGAAGAAGTCTAGTTAATGATACAATAACGACTCCATATACGATTAATTATGGAGGTAATGAATACACTTACCAAGAAGGAAATTATATCGTAAGGTTTAATGGGAAAGAGGTGACAGGGTTCTTTGATATTAAAGATAAGGGATTAAAGAAAAATTTAATCGGTCAAAAGAATAAGGAAATGGAAAGACTCGAAATAAAGTGTAAAGCCTTTATTCAAGACTATTTCGAACGTATTATAGATAAGCGATTAGATAGATAAGTATTATAAATAGCACCTTAATCAAGGTGCTATTTTCTTTTTAAGAAACTTTTTTTATTAAAAGTTTTTAGGAGTAATTCTTTGTTTATGAAGTTATTTGATTGTTTTATCTAAAAATTTTGAAATTAAAAGAAGTATTAATCTTGTGTTAGTAATATTAATGTTGAGTTTAATACAAAACGTTATTGTAGCTAGTATTATTAAAAAATAATGCTGTTAGTCTATATGTGTTTATTTGGGTGAAATGATAGTGTTTAATTAGGTGTTTTTGTACAGGATGATGAATAAATTTATTAATTTAAATTAAAAGTGTAAGTTATTGGTATTGTGTGTTTATGTGAAAATTGTATTAAAAAAAAATGTAAATCTTAAACTTGCTTTAGATTAACTTTTTAGCGCTGAGTTTTGGTTAAATTTGCCCAACTTTTTTTAAATATAAACCTTACAATTCTATGACTTCTAATAAATTTAGAGCCTATGAAGTAAAAGTGATGTTGTATAGATTATTTCTTGCTTTTGTTTTTTACTTTATTGCTCGATTGTTATTTTATTTTTATAACGCAGATTTATTAAGCATTGATTCCGTTGGACAATTTTTATCACTATCTTTTTACGCCTTATCATTTGATAGTGCATCTATATTCTATATGAGTATTTTGTTCATCTTATTATCAATAGCTCCTGTTTTTATAAATACCAAACCTAATTATCAGAAAGTTGTTTTCTTTGCTTATTTCATTCCTAATTTACTAGCTTATGCTACTAACTTTGTAGACCTTATTTACTATAGATTTATCCAGTCTAGAACCACCGTAGCTGTGATGGATAGTTTAGAACATGAGTCTAATAAAGCAACGTTATTGTTTAACTTTCTATTTAGTTATTGGCATGCTTTAGTTTTGTTTCTTATATGTTCTGCTTTGTGGATTTATTTATATACTAGAGTTAAAATAAAACCTGTCAAAAGAGAAGAATCTACTAGTCGCTATTATATATCTACTGCTTTTATAGTAGTAATTTCAGTAGTTGGTGTAGTCTCTGGTATAAGAGGAGGTGTGACTAAGAAAACTAGACCAATAAATATAGTAGATGCCAATCGACATACTACTAAGCCAGAGCATGGGGATGTAGTCTTAAATACTCCGTTCACAATCTTAAGAACGATAGGGAAGAGTAGTTATAAGGAAGTGAACTATATGGATAAAAAGACATTAGAAAAATACATTAATGATGTAAAACAATATAATGTCAATGAACCAAGTACTCCTAATATCGTATTATTCATAACGGAGAGTTTTGGACGTGAGTATATTGGAGCCTTTAATGAAGGGACAGATATTCCAAACTATAAGAGCTACACTCCTTTTATAGATTCTTTGGCTAAGCATAGTTTGATATATCCTAATGCCTTTGCTAATGGGTATAAATCGATTCATGCTATTCCTTCTATTCTAGCAGGTATTCCTTCTTTTAAGGATGCTTTTACTTCTTCTCCATTCCCTAACCAGAAGATAGAATCTGTAGTGTCTATATTGAATAGTCAGGGGTATGATACTTCTTTCTTTCATGGTGCGGTGAATGGTTCAATGGGATTTTTAGGATTTGGAAATATATTAGGGTATGATCATTACTACGGAATGACTGAGTATGATAATGATGATGATTTTGATGGTACATGGGGGATCTGGGACGAACCTTTCTTTCAGTTTATGAGTAAAACATTAAACGAGAAGAAAGAACCTTTTTTCGCAACATTGTTTTCAGTATCTTCACATGAGCCTTTTAGAATACCAGAACAGCATATAGGGAAATTTCCCAAAGGTAATCTTGAGATACATGGACCTATAGGTTATACTGATTATGCGTTTAAGCGTTTTTTTGAAGAGAGTAGTAAAGAACCATGGTTTAAGAATACTATTTTTATTATCACAGCGGACCATACTAATCAGATTTATTATGATAAGTATAAGGAATTAGTAAATAGAACTGCTATTCCTATTATGATTTATACGCCTGATGAGAGGTTAAAAGGGGTAGATAATCGATTGGCACAACAAATGGATATATATCCTACTATTTTAGACTTAATCGGTTATGATCAACCTTTTAGAAGTTGGGGGAGTAGTTTACTTAACGATACTACAAGCGATCGTTTTACAGTAAGTTATGGAGCTAACGAAATAACTTATCAAACAGGTAATTATATTGTCCGATTTAATGGAATTAAAGTAACGGGCTTTTATGATATAAAAGATAAAGGGCTTACTAAAAACTTGATTAAGGAGAAGAATAAAGAAATGGAAGAGGCAGAAATGAAGTGTAAGGCTTTCGTCCAAGATTATTTTGATCATATTATCAATAGAAAGTTATCTGATATATAGAGGTGTTTTCTCTAAAGAGTAAAGGTTCACAGTTAAATCTGTGAACCTTTTTTATTTTACTCTGTAAAGTCGTTTTCGATTAATAATTCTTTAGCCTTATCTAAGTCTTCTTCATCGACTAAGATATGTACTGCTCTGTCAAGTGTTCCTGCTCCAATTCCGATAGCTGATTGTATATCATCTCTAATTATGTAGGGAATATTATTTTCATCTAAGAGATTTCTTACTGCGAGAACGATAATCTCACTGCCAGCAAATAATTTTTTGTGACTCATAACCTTCTGTATTTGTTCTTTTCTAAATTATGACTTTTTTAATTAAGAGAGTAAAAAAGATAAGTTAAAATCAAAATGAATTAGCCTATAAGTTTTTTTATTACTCTAAAAAGGAGTATCTTAATAAAAGAATTATAAAACAAAAAATATCTTATAAATGATAAATTATAAGTAAAAGAGAAGAGGTTTCATTAAACTGAATGATTATGAAAATAGAGGAGACAAAGGCATTTAGTCAATTGAGTAGTATAGCGCAATCAATTGTCAACAAGAGTACTTCCAAAAAACAGATTTCAGATGCTGTGATGATTGTGAAGAATATAGGTTTCGAAAAATGGAGTAGTATTACAGACCTACCTATTATGTGGCATCAGATAGTAAAGGAACTGGCTGTATAAATAATAGAATAGATGAAGTAGAAAAGATCTTATCCTATCAGGATGAAGATCTTTTTTCATTTATACAACAATAATAACTTCGAAATATAATTGTAATTTTATTTCAAATTTAAAATAGAGTATGAATATTGTTTATTTGGTTTTTGGTAATAAGATGAGTTATTATCAACAAGTTTTTTTCTCTATATATACCGTATTGGCTTATAAAGGAGCAAGTGATAATATTATTGTATTGACTGAAGAACCTTCTCTGTTTAATCAATTAAAGGGAAGAATAACGGTAGAATCTTTAGATAAGGATCTTGTTAAAGATTGGTTAGGGAAGTACCAATATATGTTTAGAGTAAAAATAAAGGCATTAGAGTATATCGCTCAGCAGTATCCAGAGAAAGATTTATTGTACCTAGATGTAGATACTTTTGTTTATAATTCATTAACACCTCTAAGAGATAAACTAGAACAAGGAACAAGTATTATGCATATAGATGAAGGGCAGCTCAATAAATTTACTACGAAAACAGGAAAGAGATTTTGGAAAGAATTGAAAGGTAATACTTATGGAGGAATTCTTATTACAGAAGATACCTGTATGTGGAATGCTGGTGTTCTAGGAGTGTCAAAAAGTAACTTTTCAAGTATTTCACTAGCTTTAGATATAACAGATCAGATGTGTCAAGCAGGTATTAAAGCATTTACAAAAGAGCAACTTGCTTTTTCTTTAGCTTTTAATTCTACTGGAGATATGACACCTGCAGATCATATTATTGGTCATTATTGGGGAAATAAAGAACAATGGGATGATTTTATATCTGATTGGTTAAAAAAAGCGTTTATGCATAATTATACAGTAGATGAAGTGATCGCTAATGTTAGAAGTATTCCTCTGGATCAAATACCTTACTACCTTAAACACTCTAATACTTTAAAGCGTCTATCTAGAAAGTTACAAAATATCTTTCAACCTAAAAATCCACAATTTATAAAGAAGTAAAATTTTTTATAATCACTTGACTTTGTAATAAAAGTATTTGTTTATTTAAACTTATATCGACTTGTTATTGTTAATTTTGTTAATAAATTGATTTGTTTAAATGAATAAGGTTAATTATTATAGAGTGTTAGGAGTTAATCCTACCGTATCAGAGGAAGAGCTTAAGCGTGCTTTTCAGTCTTTATATGAGCGTTATAGTCCAGATAAGAATCCGAGTAGTTTATTCTATAAGACGATGTTCGAACAACTGAATGAAGCTTATGCTACATTAGGAGATAGAGAAAAGAGAGAAAAGTATAATATAGCGAATGGCTATGAGGTACCTGTCTATTCTAGACCTGAGGATAAACAAGAAATCTCTAAAAAGAAAGAAAAGATGGTAGATACAGGAAGTAATAATGCCTATATTTTCTTATTTGTGGTTATTGGTATTATCGTTGTTTTAGGAGGGTATTTAGTTTACTATACATTTAATGAGAGTGAAGATACAGAGATTAAAGAAACAGTGATTGTTGAGCAAGAATTGCCAAAACCTAAAGCGACTATAAAGAAAGTAGAAGTGAAGCCTGTAGAGGTAAGAAGAGAGGTTTGTACTGCCGAAAAAAAAGAAAAGGAGCATCAACATACAGAAAGTGTGAAAGAAATACCTGTAACTGATAAGGCAAAAGAAGTAAAAAAGGAAATCTCTGTAGAAAAGAAGGTAGAGGCAACTAAAGTAAGTAAAGAAGAAAAGCTTACTAAACCAAGTTCTAAAACAGATAATCTGAATGATGAGTTTCAAACAAAGAAAGCGTTTAAAATAGGAGCGAGTAAGAATGATGTATGGGCTGTACAAGGAGATCCTACAGATATAAAAGAACAAGGTGATATCGAGACATGGTATTACGGTAAGAGTAAGATTAGATTTAAAAATGGAAAGGTTATAGATAGTACAAGTTTTTAATTGGTACTTAAAACCCTATTTACTACCTTTTATTTTTAAACAAAAGGTACTCAATAAAGGTGTTTAGAATGTTTTTTTATATAAGTTGTTGTTTTTGTTGGTATTAGTAGATGTTATAAAGTATTGTTTTTCGTGTTAAAATTCAACGGTTTTAGTTTTTTAACTAGTAAGGTTTATAAATTTATGTAATTAAATTACAATCAAAATTTATAATTATGACAATAAAACAGACCTATTTTTATCACCCAACTAGTTATGAAACAAATGAGTGTGTAATAGCTTCTTTTGAACAAAGAAATATTCCAATGCAAAGAATTCAACAGAGTCTTGGAAGGAAAAAAAGATTTATTCTAGATCGAAATTCTACAGAAACAACACTTACTATGGCTACCAAAGCTGCAAAAGGAGCATTAAAAGAATGTGGTTTGCATATTGAAGATATTGATGTTATTGCTTTAGTTTCTGCTACACCAGAGCTTTTAGTACCATCAGCTTCTATCAAGTTGCATCAAATGTTGAATGCAAAGAAGAAAACTATGTGTTTTGATTTAAATGCCAATTGCATTGGAGCATTTATAGCGTTAGATCAGTTGACTAAATATTTGCAATGTACTCCTAATATGCAGAGAGCATTAATTGTATGTGCAGAGAATCTATGTCGTATAGTAGATAATAATAATCCAATTACAGCATTTTGTTTTTCTGATTCTGCTTTTGCTTTTATTCTTGATAAGGATGGAGAAAGTATAGGACTTAAGGATGTAATGTATCATACAGATAGTGATATTGCTGATACAGTGTCTTATCCGCCAGCTGGCTTTTCTCAGTTTAAGAATGAAGATGTATTAGTATGGGATCGCTCCTTTGACGGAATGGGAAGTGTGGACTTCATAAAGAAAGAACTATTATTATTTTTAGAGAGAAATAAAATGAGTGTAGAAGATATAGATTTGTTTATGTTTTCTCAGTTTTCTTATAAAAATGTACAATTAATCAAAGAGTATTTTAATTTAGGTGATGATAAAGTGCCTTTTTATTCTCATGAATTAGGATATACTGGTTCGTCAAGTCCTTTTTTAGCATTAGATCAATATCAGCGAAGAGTAAGGAAGATTAAACAAGGAGAGCAGATTTTGTTTTGGACACTAGGTGCTGGTTATGAAGCAGGATTAATGCTTTGGGAATACTAATTAAAAGTATACGCAATAAAAAACACCCTAAGTCATCTAGACTTAGGGTGTTTTCATTTTATAACTATTCACTAACTAATCCGAAATGTTATTGTTGGTTTCTGAAGACCAACTCGTTGTTAAACGAGTCTAACAAGATCATACTATCTGCTTTTACATTACCAGATAAGATTTCTTTAGACAAGCGGTTCAACACTTCTTTTTGTACTACACGTTTTACAGGGCGTGCACCGAACTCAGGATCAAAGCCTTTAGTAGCTAAGAACTCTTTAGCTTCCGCAGTAGCTTCCATATGTATGTTTTGTTGAGCAAGCATTTTGAATACACTTTGTAGTTGTATATCTACAATCTGTAAGATGTTTTTTTTGCTCAATGGAGTAAACATCACTACTTCATCTATACGGTTTAAGAATTCAGGACGCACTTGTTGTTTCAATTCGTTTAGTACTTCCACTTTAGCATCTTCAGAAGCCTGCTCCATATTCGTAGCATTCTCAAACTTCTCTTGGATGATATGACTACCCATATTAGAAGTCATGATGATGATTGTGTTTTTAAAGTCAGCTAAACGTCCTTTATTGTCTGTTAGACGTCCTTCATCTAAAACTTGAAGTAAGATATTAAATGTATCAGGGTGTGCTTTCTCAATCTCATCTAATAACACTACTGAGTAAGGTTTTCTACGTACAGCTTCTGTTAATTGACCACCTTCATCATATCCTACGTATCCTGGAGGCGCTCCTACTAATCTACTTACACTGTGTCTTTCACCATATTCACTCATATCAATACGAGTCATCGCATTTTCATCATCAAATAAGTACTCTGCTAATGCTTTTGCCAACTCTGTTTTACCAACCCCAGTAGTACCTAAGAATAGGAATGAACCTATTGGTTTTTTAGGGTCTTGTAATCCAGCGCGACTTCTGCGTACTGCATCACTAATCGCTTCAATTGCTTCTTCTTGACCTACTACACGTTTGTGTAACTCCTCTTCTAAGTGAAGTAGTTTTTCTCTTTCACTTTGAAGCATTTTAGTAACAGGTACACCAGTCCATTTCGCTACTACTTCAGCGATATCATCACTTGTAACTTCTTCTTTAATTAGCGATTGACCATTTTGGTTTTCGTCTAATTGTTTTTGTGCTTTCTCAAGTTCTTCTTGAGCATCTTTTATCTTACCATATCTAAGCTCAGCTACTTTTCCATAGTCACCATCGCGTTCTGCTTTTTCTGCTTCCAGCTTATAAGTTTCTATTTCTTGTTTGATAGCTTGTACCTTATCTACAACCTCTTTTTCAGATTGCCATTTGCTATAGATATCGTTTCTTTCTTCTTTTAAGTTAGCTACTTCTAATCCAAGAGATTTAAGTTTATCCTCATCGTTCTCACGTTTAATCGCCTCAATTTCAATTTCTAACTGCATAATCTTACGATCTAATACGTCTAGTTCTTCTGGTTTAGAGTTGATCTCCATTCTTAGTTTAGCCGCAGCTTCATCCATAAGGTCAATTGCCTTGTCTGGTAAGAAACGGTTGGTGATATAACGCTCTGATAAATTAACAGCAGCTATAATCGCCTCATCTTTTATACGTACTTTGTGGTGAGCTTCATATTTCTCTTTTATACCACGTAGGATAGAGATCGCACTTTCTGTATCTGGCTCATCTACCATTACTTTTTGGAAACGACGCTCTAAAGCTTTGTCTTTCTCAAAGTATTTTTGATACTCATCTAATGTAGTTGCTCCGATAGAACGTAGTTCTCCACGTGCTAATGCAGGTTTTAAGATATTTGCTGCATCCATCGCACCATCACCACCTCCAGCACCTACAAGGGTGTGAATCTCATCAATGAATAGAATGATATTTCCTTCAGCAGAAGTTACTTCTTTTACTACTGATTTTAAACGCTCTTCAAATTCTCCTTTGTACTTCGCACCTGCAATCAAAGCTCCCATATCTAAAGAGAAGATTTGTTTGTCTTTTAAGTTTTCAGGTACGTCTTGTTGTACGATACGGTGTGCTAATCCCTCTGCAATAGCTGTTTTACCAACTCCTGGCTCACCGATAAGCATTGGGTTGTTTTTAGTACGACGGCTCAAGATTTGTAACACACGTCTGATTTCTTCGTCACGACCAATTACAGGATCCAGCTTACCTTCGTTAGCTAATTGCGTTAAGTTATTCGCATATTTATTTAAAGAGTTGTAAGTTTCTTCTGCAGAGGCAGAAGTTACTCTTGCTCCATTTCTGATTTCGTTAATTGCAGCTTCAAGTTGTTTTTCTGTAACACCTTGATCTTTTAAGATCTGAGCTACTTTGCTTTTTGATTTAAAGATTGCTAAGATTAAGTGTTCAATAGATACGTACTCATCTTTCATTTTCGTAGCGATAGCCTGAGCTTCAGTGATAGCAGTACCTGCCTCTCTAGATAAGCCTAATTGTCCTCCAGCTACTTTCGGAAAGTTAGCTATCGTAGCATCTAATACAGATTTAAAAGTATCTACATTGATGTTTAGTTTCTTTAAGATAAATGGTGTCACATTTTCATCTACTTCCATAATAGCTTTAAAGATGTGCTCATTTTCTATTTGTTGTTGCCCTAAGCCTTGCACGATTACCTGTGCTTGTTGTAAGGCTTCTTGAGATTTTATTGTAAAATTATTTAAGTTCATATAATAAATCGTTTATTTGTTTGGATATATCGTAATAGGCAAAAGGTGTTCCAATATTAAAATTAAGACTTTTTGGCAATATTTGAATTATTCGTATTAGTAAAAGATGTCAAAAAGTCATAAATTCGCTTAAGTAATGTAAATCACACTAACATTTTGTCTTATGAAATGGATCAATATAACAGAAAGTAGTCAAGTAAAAGACCTGATTGCTAATTCAAATGATAAAGCAGTAATTATATTTAAACACAGCCCTCGATGCCATATTAGTAAATTTGCATTAAGAAATTTTGAAGCAAGCTTTACTAATCCTACAGATGCAGATTGTTATCTAGTAGATGTAGTTAATAATAGACTTCAGTCTATGGAGGTAAAAGAAGAACTAGATGTGCATCACGAGTCACCACAATTAATCATTGTTTCTAAGGGAAAAGCGGTCTTTAATACTTCACATGAGAGTATAGATGGTGTTGATACAGAGAAATTACTGCTGAGACTATAGGATGAGTAGAACATTAGTTTATAGAACTGCTACTCTACAAGGGGTAAAGACACCAGGTATTATCCAGAATGGAGGATACCACTTTACACATTTTGATGTTTATGAAGATGGAAGGATAGCGGATTGGAACTTTGAAGATTTCGAACATTTTATTAAAGATGTACAGAAAGGATGGGTTGTCACTAATATACCTGACGGAGAGGAAATCTCCTGTTTTAATCTAGGATCTTGGAAAATAGATAAAGGACATTGGTATTATACACCTGAGACGTATCTTGAGTTTATAAAAAGTTTGGTATTAGAACTTAATCCTAATTGGACGAATATATATACTTATCAAGAGCGAAAAGTCAATGGCGTCACAGTAGGGGAGTCAGGAACAGGGACATTGTATAAAATAGATACGGTAAATGTGGATCACTTCTTTCCAACTAAAATAAAAGGAGAGAATCGCAGTCTATTTTATGTTTCAGAAGGGAAGTATTATTTAGTGCAATTATTACTTTTTAAAGATAAAACGATCTTAATTCACGGTTGTGGAGAAGAAAAAGTTTTAGACTTTGAACGTTTAAGGGCTTTGATAGATGAAGGTATTGTCTGTAGTACCATTCCTAATGGGGCTAAAGTGATAATAGAAAACCTTGGAGAATTTACAATAGTAGAGGAGTTTTATAGTAATGAGATTGAAGAGATATTCGTAGAATTAGAAGATGACTATAGACAGTTAAATGGAGAGAAATCTTTACTTCAGTTGTGTAGAGAGGCTTTAGAAGCTTATCAAGAGAATCCTACAGATGAATTAAAAGAAGCATTAAAAATAGCTTATGAACGTATCCCTGAACATATGCAGATGTATTTGGGAGATATGGACAGTAAAGATGGAGAGTATATAGATATTATATATGGACCTGAATATTGGGATCAATGGAATACAGATGAGGTAAAATAAAAAAGAGGCTTTCGGCCTCTTTTGTCATAAATACAGGGGGGACTTTCTTAATTAAATAGAAAGTGTATTGTAGTTGTTTTCATTTAACTGAAACATGTATTTATGCGCATTAGGTGTTCCGATAAAGTACAAAGGCAAGTCTTTCAATGTTACACCGTAAACGTTTAATGCAAATTCACATACTACTAATTTAATACCTGCTTTATTTGCAGCATCTAACTCAGCACGTAGTTCTTTATTGTTTAACTCTTGTACCATTTGCCCCATGATTACGATTTGGAAATCAGCTTTAGGATTAGCTTGTTTGATTTCACTTCCTGTCATTATAGAAGAGCGTAGGTTTTTTATAGATTGTACTAGAATAGCATATTTATCTCCTTTAGTATCTTGTTCATAAGCAACAATAGATGTTTCATTGTTTACTGTATTGTAGGCTACTGCTTGAGCACTTACGATAGAACATAAAGCGATGGCTAAAACTAATTTTCTCATTGTTTACTATATTATGGTTTATATATCAGCGAAAGTAGCAGATAGTGTAGACAGATGAAGTAACAATTGTTACACAACGATTAAATAATGAAAAAGTTATTCTTTCTTCTTTGTCAATTCATGTAGTATTCATATTAATGAGGCTTTCCAGTAAGAGCTCCCCATATATTGGACACAAATTCCTGAAGAAGTTAGTGTCGTCATCTTAAAATAGAGAGTCTGTAACTTATGTAACAATAGGTAAGATTATCGTTACCTATCTTTGAAGTACTAAATGATATAAGATGATTATTGCATATTTTAAGAAATGGACAGTGATGAGGTGGATTCGTCTAGGTCTAGGAGTATTACTTTTATTTCAAGCTTTAGATGCAGAATTGTGGATTTTGATGATTCCAGTTTTGTATTTGTTTTTACAAGCTTTCTTTAATTTTGGATGTAAAAATGACTCTTGTACTTGGAGATAAATGTGATTTTAGATATAACTTTTTGATTTGTAATTATTTATTGTCTGTGAGTTAGGAGTTGTAGGAAGCAAGAATATTTTTATTTTAGCAAGGTTTTAAAACTCGCAAATTATGAAGAAAAGACTGATGTCTATATTCGTATTTACGGCTATAGTTAGTTTAACTACAGCTTGTAAAGACAAACAAGAAGAATCTTCTACAACAGAAACTCCTATAGAGGAAACAACAACTTCTGTTAATGAAGGAGAAGAGGAACCTGCAGCTATAGTAGATGAGGCTGTAGTAGAAGGAGAGGAAGATTATTATGACCCTACAGTTTACCCAGCTTCTTTTAAGTTTAAACATGATTTAATTATGACAGGTGAGTATCATGAAGGAGAAATAGTAGATAACGTAAGTAGTAAGTCTTGGGTAGGATTAGTAAAGGAAACAGATGGTACATATAGCGTACATAAAGTAAATCCTACTACCAAATTAATACATGATGTAGTATTAGATGAGGCAGGAGAAATGACAGGGGTAAAAGTCTCTGCTAAGAGTGTGGGTGAAGTGGTGTTCATGACGAATGAAGGGGTATTAACTCAAGGTAGTAACCTAGAAACAGTCAATTTGCCTAAGACTATTTATCCAGGCGAGAGCAAAGATTTTATATTTAAGGGAAAAACCTATACTCTCTTTGCTAAAGGAGAAAAAGGAGCAGCCTATACTTACCAAAATGAAGAAGGAGAAGAGGTACAAGGGTATGAGATTAAAAAATACAGTTTATTCTTAAAAGTTAAGGGGCAAGATAAGGTAATCACTTTATTAGATTTATCAAGTTTAGAAGAAGCTACTCCAACAATCGACTTTGTAGGAGATTTAAATGGAGATGGAAATATTGATTTTCTAATTAATACTACTTATAACTATAATATGAGTAGATATACGTTGTATCTATCAGAAGGTAAATCAGGAGCAGTAACAGTAAAACCTGTTGCGGCTTTAGTGAATTTAGGATGTTAGTAAACAACCAATACAAATAAGAGAGGCTGTCCATGGACAGCCTCTCTTATTTGTATTTAGAATATTCTCTTATTTGTATTTAGAATATTCTCTTTTAGTATGTACAATAGCGAGGATGATAATTTTCATTTTATCTTCCTCTACAATATAATGTATGTGATAAGGGAATTGTTTTAACTTATGTAAACGTACATTATTATAGACTATATCATTACTGAAAGGGTATAATATGATGTTCTCTTTTGCTTTTTGTAATTGTTGTATAAATTCTTTTGCAAGTTTGTGTGATATACTTTTGTAGTAATCAAAGGCAAATCTAATATCTTGTTCAACTAAAGAATTGTTTACCAATATATACACTATAGCTCTTTTTCAAATTTATTTACTAATTCTTCAAAGTCCATTAAGTCATCTGGATTGTTATGATAGTGTTCTAATCTAGAATCTATAAAATTTTTATGTTCTTGTGATATAGTATTACTTATGATTTCTGTGCTAATATTGTTATTGCAGAGAGTAACACAAGATCCGTTTTTGTTTTGATTTTCTTTGTGTTGAGTTTTCATAAGTATTGTGATTTTAATATCTTTTACAAAGGTATAAATAAAATACAGGTTTTAGATTTTTTTATTTTATATTTTTAAGATATTCAGTGTGTTATGGCTTTGTTGATATTTGTTTTTACTACATATTTAAATCCTTCATCGCAGGCATATTGATTTCTTTTACACACGTTGCATTAGATGTTGAGATGATAAAACGGATGGCTTGTAATACATCTTGTAATGGGATAAGTTCCCCATTAGATTTCTCGATAATAGACTTTACAGTTTCTTCACATCCATATTCTGTAGCTAGATATCCTAAGTTAAGAATAGATACTCCTATATTATCTTCTCTTAGGTTTTCTCTTAAAGAGTGAATAACTCCTCTTAATGCAAACTTGGTTGCTGAGAAGGCAACTTCTTTTCCATTGTGATTATCTAATCCCCAAGTAGATCCTATTAAGATAATCTTAGCATTCTCTGATAACTTTAGGTTTTCTATAAAGGCTTGAATCATTAGAATACAAGAAGAGATGTTGGTGTTAATCATATTGATGATTTCTTCTTGCGTATTATCATGGAAGCTATAAGTATCTGAGAAAGCATTGTGTTCCCATATCCCTACATTATAGATTAAATAATCTATTTTTTGGTTACCTATTGCTTGTTTTAAGTCATTAGTAGCTTGACTTGGATGAGATAAATCTCCTGCTATCCAATGCTTGTTCTGATCGTGTTTATCTAAATAATCAGGTTTAGTACGAGAGATCCCATAAACGATATCTTGTTCATTAGGAATATATTGCGTGATGGCTTTTCCTAAGCCTTTGCTTACTCCAAATATTAAGTATGTTTTTGCATTCATGATGTATTGCATTTATGTGGTGTAAAAGATGAAGATTATTTTTACTGTTCATCTTGTTTTTAAGAATCAGCAATTTACAAAAAGAAGAGGTATAGTAAACTTGTTGGGAAGCTTTTTAAGAGTTTTGACATTAAGTAGCAGTACGGTATTGTTTTTTAATGATGCAATTATCTGTTTATTAGTTTATTACGAGTAGTGTTAAAATGTGGTTTTTATAGTTGGGATATCAGAAGAACATATACTTTTGCACCACCTTAAAAATACGAAATAACGATGAAAAGAAAATCACTAATTGCAGTGATAGTTTTGACAATTGGGCTAGCTATGAACAGTTGTAAAAAAAAAGAAGTAGAAGAAGTATCTACTGAGGGTGAGCGGAATATTGGTTACGCTAACCTAAAACCTGAAGAAATAGTCATCAGCAACATAGGAACAGATGACGATGGTTTTGAACACTATAGTATAGTGTCTGGAACCGAAAATATTAAGGATTATCCAAAACATTTTTCATTTGACAATACGCTTCTTACACCTGGGGCATTTCATGCAGATGAAGTTCCTGAAAGAATAGAGTCAAAAGAATGGTTAGGATTAATATCTGATAGTACTAATACTTATAAGTTAGTGGCTATGGCGCCTCTGGTATCTAAGATCCTTGCAGATACTAGTGAAGAGGAAGACGAAGTGAGTGGAGTAGCTATTTCTAATAGTGGAAAACAAGCTTGTCTAATGTTTATAGAGAATAAAAATAGTAGTCTGAAAGAGGCTGTTGTAGAGACGGCAAATATTCCTTCATATATCTATCCTGGTGAGAAAGTACAAATCTCATTTAAAGGTAGGGAGTATACTTTATATGCTACAGGTACAAGAAAACTTAATGGAGTAAGCGAAGAAGACTTCTTAAACTCTGTAGAGCAAGGTTATGAAATGCCTAAGTATTATGTGAAGAATTATACTTTGCGTATGGAGATAAAAGATGGAGAACAAGTCAGCGAAATGATGCTATTATCTAAGAAATACTTTGAAGAAGGACAGGTGCCTAAAGTGATTTTTAGTGGAGATCTTAATGGTGATAATATAATAGATATATTGATTAATACTTCTACGGAGTACAATATCTCTAGACCGACATTGTATCTGTCAGATATAACCAATAATAATGTTTCTATACAGCCCGTAGCGGCGCACGAAAGTATAGGATGTTAATTACGATTTACTTTTAGAGTAAATAATGTACTTTTTTTTAAAGCCTCTTAGTGATTATACTAAGGGGCTTTTTATTTAGGAACCTCAGTTGGGCTAAAGAGGTTTTATCCATTAGTGTATCATTGTATTAATATAGAATGACACTCATATTTAGGATTAGAACAAGAACACTTGGCTTGCACTTCTTAGGGGATTGCTAGGAGATTTCTAGGGGTTTTCTAGCCTAGAAGGTAGTTTTCGTCGAAGAAAGGTGCAAGAAAGGTGCAAGAAAACCTCAAGCAATCTCCTAGTAGGTCAAAATAAAACTATCCTTAACTTGTAAATAAAGACTGAGATAAAATCATGGTTGTTCGATAAAAATATTTAAAAAGAAGTTAGCTTGCAGGTTTATCACGGAAAATCATAGGATACCAATTAGATTATATTTCTCTTCCTGATTACATGGCAAAACTACAATCGAAAAAACAAGTTTTTAGAATAGCTTCCACTTTCTTCCATTCTCTTCCAAAAACTTCTCTTTATTTCCCAAAAGTTCCACTTTATTCCTATTTTGGTATTGTAATTGGTTGATTTACAGTAATAAGAAATGTTGTCGCTATGCGTTTCTTCGGAACCTCTTCGGAATAATTCAGTGTTTCTTCGGAAGGAAGACTAGTTTTCCGAAGAACTCCAAAAGACTCTCTAATCAACGCCCGAAGAAAACCTTGTTTAATGTATAGTTTGAGTAGTGCTAATCAGTTTCTTTTGTACAGGTAGTTTTGCAGTATACGCAAGAGTTTTGATAGTCTTTGTGGGCTTTAACTACATTAAGCTATTGCATTTCTTAGAAAACCCTAAACAAGATTAAAAGATAAAATAAGTCTCTTTGTTTTGACAGCCTTTTTAGGCTTAGTATGAAATAAAAAAGTATAAAACTTATTATATAAAATAGATTTCACGCACTTATCTTTAAGTATGAAGATAAAATGCGTTGTTGACCAGTTATTTATAGTGTTGTTTTGTTTTTACGTTTTATGTAATTGTAAAAAACTAATAGTAATCGAACTCAGGTTAGGAAAGGAAAGATAGAGGAGTGTATAATCTCTACTTTACGATAACTTAATTATTTCGTAATATTTATGATAGCCTATACCAACATTATTATAAGTAGTTTCGACTAAAATTTAATTATGAATACACATCGCGATTTAGAGGTTTGGAAGTACAGTGTAGAGTTTGTTTCTACTGTTTATGATATTACAAAAGACTTCCCAAAAGAGGAAATATATGGACTGAGCAGTCAACTAAGACAGAGTGCTGTAGCTATTCCTTCTAATATAGCTGAGGGGAGTGCTAGAAAAGGGAATAAGGAGTATAAACAGTTTCTATACATAGCTCTAGGAAATTTAGCAGAGTTAGAAACTCAATTAGTGATAGCACATGATCTGAATTATTTAGAGAATATAGCTCAATACGATTCTACTATTACAGAGATTAGAAGTATGCTGTACACTTTAATCAAATCGTTGAAAAAGAAAAAGGAATAAGACGTTAACTTACCATGTACAGACTATGGCTAAAAAGACTATTAGCCTATTAAAAAAGCGTGATACGCACGGGGCGTTTCACGCTTCTTTATTTCAATTATCTATACTGAGTTTTATTCAAATTCAGCAATAGTATTATCTAACCAAAGCTCATACCAGTCTAAAAAAGACAGACTAGCTTCGTTCTCTAGCTCAATACTTGGGTATAATCCGCCGTCATTAACTCTATCATCAGTCCACATAATTCCTTTTTGTTCTCCCGTAATTACTAAGAATAATGTGATACCACATCCATAGTCACATAAGTTAAGTCTTCCATAATCGTGCTCTTCGCCACCGATTATTTCTAATCTCTCTTCGTATAGTTCTTCTTCTAATTCTTCGTTTCCTTCTTCAGCAGCTTTTTCTATCTTATTATCTATTTCACCCAGTGCCTCAATAGGGTTCCAAGGTTGAGTATGCGGGAAAGCTTTTTGTAAAAGAGAAGAAGTGTCTTCTCCTGTGATCATCATTACTTCTTCGTTTACACTAGCTTCCGCTAGTGTTTGTAATCCATAAAATGGACCTACACCACCATTTCCTACTTGTGTAATAAAAGCTACGTAGTCTTTTGGTAAACTGATTTGATGCTCTTTTTCAAATTGTGTTACTTCTTTCTCGCCTAATACAGGGTTTAATATATATTCATGTGTATCAGCACCGAATACTTCCAAGTCTTGGTCTAATTTGTCAAGTTGACTTATTTTTTCTTTGATGCGTTTGATTTGTTCTGTGTACATAGTCATAGTATTGAAGGCTCAAATGTACTTAATAATTAGAAAAGAGTATAGGTTTACTCAAAAAGAAAGCGTGAAATAACAGAGTTACTTCACGCTTTTGTATGTCATTTATACTTGATCAGTATAGTGTTTTAAAACTTGATTGTAGCAGGAAGTAAAGTACTTCTTACTTCTCCAAAACCAATTCTTACTTCATCATTTTTACAGTATCCTTTCATGGTTACAGTATCATAGTCGTGTAAGAATGTTCTAGTACTACCATCAGGCATGGTGATAGGTTTACTACCAGCCCAAGTTAACTCTAACATAGAACCATAACTGTCAGGTGTAGGACCAGATATAGTACCAGAGCCCATTAAGTCTCCTGAGTTTACTTTACATCCATTTACAGTGTGATGAGCTAATTGCTGACTCATTGTCCAGTACATATATTTAAAGTTAGATTCAGCTACTAGTTTATCTTCACTATTCTCTGGTTGTATGTAAACTTCTAGCTTGATGTCAAAAGCTTTATCTCCAGTTTGTTGTAGATAAGGAAGAGGAGTAGGGTCTTGTTTTGGGCTTGCTACTCTAAAAGGCTCAAGAGCATCTAAAGTGATGATCCAAGGAGAAATAGAAGAAGCAAAGTTCTTAGCTAAGAATGGCCCTAGTGGTACATATTCCCAAGTCTGAACGTCTCGTGCACTCCAGTCATTTAGAAGCACCATACCGAAGATGTACTCTTCAGCATCATCTACAGGTACACTATCTCCCATTAGGTTAGCATCTGTAGTAATAAAAGCAGTTTCTAGCTCAAAGTCTACACGTTGTGACGCTCCGAAGATAGGCGTGGTAGCTCCTTTTGGAAGAGTCTGTCCTACAGGACGTTTTACATTTACTCCTGAAGGAACAATAGTAGAACTTCTACCATGGTACCCTATCGGGATATGAAGCCAGTTAGGGAATAAAGCATTATCAGGATCTCTAAACATGGTTCCAACATTGGTAGCGTGCTCTTTACTTGAGTAGAAGTCAGTATAGTCTCCTATATACACAGGTAATTGCATTTCTACATCTTCTATTTTGAAGATGACAACATCTCTATGTTTAGTATTGTTTTTTAATTCATCGTTGTTTTGGTCAAATATCTCAGCGATTCTATTTCTTACCGCTCGCCATGTTTTTTTGCCGTTAGAGATAAAGTCATTAAGTGTGTCTTGTAAAAAAACATCATCTGTCAGCTCTATACCTTTAAAATATCCAAGCATTTGTAAGGCACTCAAATCAATGGCATAATCTCCGATACGAGTTCCTATAGTTATAATATCATCTTTGGTGATAAAAACACCGAAAGGAATATTCTGAATTGGAAAGTCAGAATCACTCTCTACTGGTAACCATGTTTTCCTCATCGGATCATTTGCACTAATCATCATAATTGTTTTTTTGTTTAAGTTAATAGTATATTCAAATATATAATTAAGACTGAATATAACAAACGTTTTTTGTACATTTGGAATCAAATTAACGAAACACACAAACTAAATGAGAAGAGATTCAGAAATTTTCGACCTGATCGTAGAAGAGCAAGATAGACAAATTCATGGTATTGAATTAATTGCTTCTGAAAACTTTGTAAGTGAAGAAACTATGGAAGCAGCAGGTTCTTGTTTGACTAACAAGTATGCTGAGGGATACCCTAATAAACGTTACTACGGCGGATGTGAAGTAGTAGACGTAGTAGAGCAAATCGCGATAGACCGTGCTAAAGCTTTATTCGGTGCTGAGTATGTTAACGTACAGCCTCACTCTGGATCACAAGCTAATACAGCTGTATTCTTTGCATGTCTTAAACCAGGTGACAAAATCTTAGGTTTTGACTTATCTCATGGAGGACACTTAACTCATGGATCACCAGTTAACTTCTCAGGAAAGTTATACAATCCTGTATTCTACGGAGTAGATCAAGAGACAGGATTATTAAATTATGATAAAATACAAGAGGTAGCTACTAAAGAGCAACCTAAATTAATCATCGCTGGAGCATCTGCTTATTCTCGTGATATGGACTTTAAACGTTTCAGAGAGATTGCAGATAGCGTTGGGGCTATTTTAATGGCTGATATTTCACACCCTGCAGGTTTAATCGCTAAAGGATTAATGAATGACCCTGTACCTCATTGTCATATTATCACTACGACTACTCACAAGACATTGAGAGGACCACGTGGAGGTATGATTATGATGGGTAAAGACTTCCCTAATCCATTCGGATTAACTACTCCTAAAGGTGAAGTACGTATGATGTCTGCTTTATTAGACAGTGCTGTATTCCCTGGAAACCAAGGAGGACCTTTAATGCACATTATCGCTGCTAAAGCTGTTGCTTTTGGTGAAGCATTAACTGATGAGTACTTCCAATATATGATGCAAGTGCAGAAGAATGCTAAAGCTATGGCTGCTGCTTTCGTGAAGAGAGGTTATAACATTATCTCTGGAGGAACTGATAACCACATGATGCTTATCGATCTTAGAAATAAGAATATCTCTGGTAAAGAAGCTGAACAAGCATTAGTGAAAGCTGAAATCACTGTGAACAAAAATATGGTTCCATTTGATGACAAATCTCCATTTGTAACTTCAGGTATCCGTATTGGTACTCCAGCTATTACTACAAGAGGTTTAGTAGAAGCTGATATGGAAACTATCGTAGAACTTATTGATAGAGTATTGATGAATCATACTGATGAGGCTGTTCTAGAAGAAGTAGCAGACGAAGTAAATGAAATGATGGAAGAAAGACCAATGTTCGTTTGGTAATCGACTAAAATATAAGATTTTAATAAGGAAGGGGCTCAGAGATGAGTCCCTTTTTTTGTTTAATAAATAGTTGTACTAAGAGGAGATAATGTATATTAGTAAGCGTTCTTGTCATTCCTAAGAGCCTTATTGATAGAGAAGGTTATAAAGAGTCGTTTTAAAGTCTTTGAGAGAAAGAATATGAAAAAGTTTATCATTTTAAGTTTAGTAAATCTTGTTTTTATGAGTACTGTTTTTGGTCAGAAAATCAGAGACTTTGTTGTTTCTGATTCACTTGTCTATGTTTTAAAGGGACAGAATAAAATATCAGTGTATAATAAAGTTACTTTAAAATTAGTAGAGGAAATTCAGACAGAAGGAGATACACAATTAAATAATATTAGTCTGAAAGGGGATGAGTTAATTGTAGTTGCTAATAATAAGAATCTTCTCTTTTACCAAAATAAGGAGTGGAAGATTATCTACAGTAGTCTTAATAAGGTGAATGGAGTACAGTATACTAGTAAAGGTGATGGCTATTTATTCACTGATAAAGGAATAGAAGATGTGTCTACATCTAAGATATACAATCAACAAAAAACTATGAATACTCAAATAAGAATTAAAGAAGGAATGTCTGTTCCTTCAACTTATTTTATAGATAGGAGTAATGTTATTTGAGGAGGTTTTAATTATGGAGAATGGGGTGGAGATATTATTGCTTTTGATACAGAAAATAAGAGTTTTATTGATTTAAATATGAATGAGGTTAAAGTGGAGCTATTACCAGTAGTGAATTTCTTTGAAGATAGAGAACAGGTATATTTCACTTCAGGACTAGAGCATCTGATGTACAGTGGAAGCCTTATTCAGTTTAAAGATTATACTGCAAAAGAAATCTTAGAAGTATATAGTAAGTCTGTTTTCGAGGACAATGGAGATGATATTGAATTATTAGGTGCAGGAGATTATTGTGGTGCAGAGGAGGTTATCTATCTTTTCGCTGGTAAAAATCTCTTAAAAGGACAATTAAGTGTTGATCTTAGTAAAATAGAGAATTGGCAAGTACTATTACCTAAATCTTCTAAACAAGAAAATGAGATGGTAATACGTCTAAAAGTATTAGCGAAGAATAAAGTGATTTACCTAACAGAGAAAGGAACTTTGACTTATTATAACTATGGAGTTATTCATAAAATACCGTAATAACCAACGAGACTTATAGTCTCGCTTTTTGTATTACTTTATCATATCTGTAAAATGAATATCTTTGATAGGATAACTATTACGCTATGGACACTATACTCTCAATATTCAATGCTCAAAAGGACTTCTTTAATAGCAATCAAACGAAGGATATTAGCTTTCGTATTACACAATTAAAGAAACTAAAACAATTGCTTAAAGCCAATGAAGACAGATTGGCTGAAGCGATATATCTAGATTTTGGGAAGTCTTCTTTTGAGACCTATATGACAGAGTTGTCTATTGTTTATCTAGAGATTGATTACTTTATCAAGAATATTAAGAAACTTAGTAAGCCTAAACGAGTTTCTACAGGTGTTATCAATTTTCCTGGGAGGGGGTATATAATGCCAGAACCATTAGGATTGTGTTTAGTCATTGGTGCGTGGAATTATCCTTATCAATTATCTCTTTTGCCTGCTTTGACAGCTATAGCAGCAGGAAATACAGTAATGATTAAGCCTAGTGAATTACCAATGAATACATCCAATGTATTAGCAGAGTTGCTCAATAGTATTTTTCCTAAAGAGCTTTTATATGTGGTAGAGGGGGGAGTAGAAGAAACTACACAGTTATTAAGCCTACAGTTTGACAAGATATTTTTCACAGGAAGTACTGTTGTTGGAAAGATAGTATATCAGGCAGCAGCGAAGAATTTAGTTCCTGTTACACTAGAATTGGGAGGAAAGAGTCCTGTGTTTATTTTAAAAGATTGTGACTTAGAGATAACGGCTAAACGTCTTGTTTGGGCGAAGTTATTGAATGCGGGACAGACTTGTGTAGCTCCTGATTATCTATTAGTAGAAAGAGAAATCAAAGAGAAGTTGATTAAACAACTTCAGAAAGAAATGAGTAATTACCCATTGGATAGTAAAGAATTACCTTCTCACTATTTACAGATTATTAATACACACCACTTTGATCGATTGGTTAGTTTAATTAATCTTGAGAAGGTATGTTTTGGTGGCTATATAGATAGAGAAAAACGATTTATAAGCCCTACAATCCTTGATAATGTCGATTGGGGAGATAGTGTTATGCAAGAAGAGATATTTGGCCCTATATTGCCTATTATAGCTTTTGAGTCATTAGATGAGGTAATTGAGAAAGTAAAAGAAAAACCTAAACCTCTTTCATGTTATATTTATTCCAAGGATCAGAGCCTTATAAAGAAGATTTTAAGAGAAGTCTCTTTTGGGGGAGGTGCAGTCAATGATAGTTTAATGCATTTGACTACAAGTACCTTGCCTTTTGGAGGTGTGGGTGCTAGCGGAATGGGGAGTTATCATGGACGATATGGTTTCGAAGCGTTTACTCATTTTAAAAGTATACTACACAAGCCATTCTGGTTTGAGTCTAATATGAAATATCCTCCTTATACAAAAAGGAAGGAGAATTGGTTGAGAAGATTATTTAAGTAAAAGAATAAGAGGTAAGTATAATGCTTGCCTCTTTTGTTTTTAATGTAAAAATATTGATTAAAGATAATTATTTTAACTCTTATTAACTATTTTTGAATTAAAAATAAGTAAAATGAAATGGATTAAACTAATGACAGCTCTTATAGGTTGTACTTTCTTAGCATCTTGTTCATCAGTTATTAAAAGTTCAAGAGTGACTGTTTTGCAAGAGAACTATTGTGCGCCTACCATTGTGTATACAGATGATACCACTGAAGAGCAAAGGGCGTTTGAAGATTTAGGTGTTAAACAGAAGTTGTCTCCTCATGATTATAGACTAGCGTCTCATCTAGGATTAGTGTCTCAGTTGGCTAAGTTTATAAATAGTGCAGATCCTATAGAGAGATTAGAAGCGAAGCAACAGATTATTATTAGAGTTCAATTGTTTCAGACAGAGATAGATGCTTTGGCAGCAGAACTAGATTGTAATGGGGAGCGATATGATCAACTAGCAAGGGTATTGGATGCTAAAAACGGAACTACCAATACTCAACTAACAGTTGCTTCTATCGCGATCGGTGCAGCAGTTACATTATCTACAGCCTTGATTACAAATGATAATACGAATAAAGGTTTAAATATTGCTGGTGGGCTAGTAGGTACAGGACTAGGATTTTTGTTATTAAATCCGAAAGGCAAAAAAGTAGAACTAAAAACGAATCGAAGTTTACTTAGTAATATTTGGTTTGAACAGAATGATAATCTTGCATTTCCTCCTGCAGTATGGAGAGTGATGAATGATAAATCTTTTAGTAATGAAGGTAAATTATCTCTAATACAGACATTAAAGAATAGATGGCTGTTTTTTGCTTTTAATGAGGAGATTAGTAAAAAGGATGAGGAACTCTATTTTGGCAAAGGTGGATTTTTTAAATCAGAGGGAATTCATTTAATGGCAGATATGAATAATGAGCTTCAAGCAACAGTAAAAACAATCCAACAAGATCTTAGAAGCTTAATTTACAATGTGAGTTTATTGAAATAAGAAATCTAACAGTTAAAAGCTTTTAATATTTGAATAGTTTAATTGTTAAAAAGTAATTACCTTGTGGTGATTTTAATTAAAAAAGATGAAAAAGATACTGTTTTTTATTTCTTGTGTAGCACTTTCTGCTCAGGTACAAGCACAAGAGTCTGTTGTTTTATCACTTGACTTACAACCAGGTAGCTCTTATGAGATAACTTCGAATGATAAGTTTAGCACGATTACTAACCTTGTAGGAAATAAAGAAATCATTGAGATGATTAATAAAGAGGGGCAGAATTCTTATCCTACTTATGAGACCGAAGAATCTAATGCAAGTTATACACTACATTGGACAACTAAAAAGAAGAATTCTCTGAACTTTGATTTGGACTTAGAGAAGAGAGTTGCTAGAGTTTTTGAAGGGAATAAAGTAGTAAACACTGAGACTGAAGGGCCTATAAAAGGATATACTAGAGGTAGTGTAGACACTAAAAAAGGGTTGAAATTGTCTAAATCATTAGGTGAAAAACACAAGACTTTAGAAGGAGATTTGATTGTAATGTTAGATGACTTGTTTAATGGAAATGGACTTAGTAGTGATCCTATAAAAGTGAATCAAGAATTTGAGTCTACTAATACTCAAAAGATGAGATTATCTGATGAAAGTGAAGTGGAGGTAACAACCAAAGAAGTAAATAAAATAGCCAAAATAGCTAATAATAAAGCCTATTTAGTTATTGAGACAACGATCACCTCTAAGAGTACTTCTACTAAGTTTGCAGAGATGAAAGGAGGAGGTACTAAAGAAGTTATTTATGATATGGAGAAGAAATACTTTGAATCTATAGATGGTAAGTTAGATGTTACGGTTAATATAGAATCAGATGAAGGAGTTAATATTACGATGGTTAATACAACTTCTCAAAATGTAAAAGTGAAGAAAAAGTAATCAGAACTAATTCAATAAATAAATAAGGGTTAAAAGCTTAAGCTTTTAACCCTTATTTATTTACTATCGCATACAACACATGGTCAAGGTATTCACCATCCTTTAATGTATAGGCTTTCAATACCCCTTCTTGTTCCATTCCTATCTTTTGCATGATTTTTCCTGATGCTTCATTATGCGTAAAGTGAGAAGCAAATATTCTTTTTAGATGCAATGTCTCAAAGCCATAATGAACTAGAGCTTGTGCTGCTTCAGTAATATATCCTTTATTCCAATACTGTTCATCTAACCAATAGCCCATTTCAGCTTTATTATTAGCCTTGTCTATTCCTAAGCCGACTCCTCCGATGATCGTAGAGCTACCTTTTAATCGAATAGCAAAGATGTATTTATCTCCAATTTCCAAGCCTTCTAAGGCTAAGTTTACCCAAAAAGTAGCACTTGTCTCTGTATAAGGATAAGGGATATTGGTCGTATTCTGACTGTATACTGGGTTTTTCATAATCTCTAATAGGCGAGGAATATCTTGTAGATTAGGTTGATTTAGAAGAAGGCGTTCTGTGGTTAATTCTATTGTTTTCATAAGAGTTGTTTTTATAAAAATAGTAAATACTTCCATGTATTCAGTGAATTTATTGTTTGAAATTAATAGTATTTTAGCCCAAAATAAAAAAGATGATAGACTTTGATTTTACATCAAAAGGATTTGAGATAAATGGGCAACTGTATAGCTTTCCGGTAGCAAAAGAAGAGCTGTTTACGCTATTTGGAGAGCCAGAGGTATTCTCAGGAGAGCACAATGATGTTTATATTTGGCATACAGTAGGATTACGAGCTTTCGCTAAGGATAGGATAAATATTAATACCATAGAAGTAACCTATAGAGTAGAAGATTACGCTACAGCTGTGAAATCTGCATTTATAGGTCAATTAAAACTAAATGGGGAATCAGATGTAATGAAGTATTATAACGAACATAAGCAAGAGCGTATAAAACTTTGGGATACAGATGATACTGGTGCTTTTAGATTTAATGATGTGACGGTGTGGTATAATATCAGGCAGTCAGAGCTGTACTCACTTTCTTTACAAGCTTATGAAGAGGTTGAAGAAGAAGAGGTATCATTACTACCTATTGATGAAAACTTCGAAT
The DNA here is from genome assembly GCF_001865835.1 of Myroides sp. ZB35. NCBI lineage: Bacteria > Pseudomonadati > Bacteroidota > Flavobacteriia > Flavobacteriales > Flavobacteriaceae > Myroides > Myroides sp. ZB35. The sequence continues at coordinate 2,846,560 of NZ_CP017769.1, forward strand.
ATTTAGAGGCAGTATGGTATGAGTGGAAAAAAACAATAGAAAATAGAGTTGGTGCAGATAATAAATACTATAACCCTACTCATGGTATCACCCAAGAACAATTAGACACTGTTGTAGAGCAATTAGACGAAGTAGAATTGCCTGCTATTTTGGTTAATTTTTATAAGATAGCGAATGTGAAGTGGAATGCTGTAACTTCAGCTATAAGTTTGCATGCCAACGGATGGAATTATGACTTATTGCCTTTTGAGAAGATAGCAGATGAGTGGGAAGATATCAATGAGTTGTTTGATGATGAGGAGGTAGATGAAGATGAAGATACATTGGCAGATTATGATACCCGACTTAAGTGTACAGGATATGCTAACCCTAAGTGGATTCCTTTTGCAGAAGGGAAGAATGGAGATTACCTACTGATAGATACTGATCCAAGTGACACAGGGATGTATGGACAAATTATAGAATTACAAAATGAGTCTTGGAGTAGAACAGTAATTGCTTTCTGCCTAGAGGAGTTGATTTATAGAGAAATAGAATCTTTAGAAGGAGCAATAACAGAACATCAGCAATTTATAATAGATAACGGAACATTCTAATGAAATATATATGTGCAGATTGTGGGCAAGAACACGAGGATTGGCCTGCATTAGTATTTAAAGCTCCTGATCCTTACTTAGCACTGTCTGAGGAAGAAAGAGAACACGCAGACTTAACGAGCGAAATATGTAGTATAGATGAAGGAGATGAGACACATTGGTATCTGAGAGGGGTGTTGACTCAGTATGTCTATGATGCCTGCCAATACTTGGATTACGGGGTTTGGGTTAGTCTTAGTGAGGCGAGTATGAAAGACTATTATGAGCACTATGAGGATAAAGAGTACAAGACTACTTACTTTGGTTGGTTAGTGACTAATTTACCTAATTATCCTCCTAATACTTCTTTTGCTTTACCTACCAATGTTGAGGTAGATAATAGTAAAGGGATTCCAACTATTTTACCTCATAAAAAAGGAGATTCAGTATTTATAAAGGACTTTTATGATGGAATTTCGACAGAGGAAGTTTTGAAGAGAATCGAGGCTTTAGTAAAATAGAGATGAGATTTAAGTATGCCATAATTTAAGATTAGTTTTGCTGTGTGATGCTAGCAGATTCCTTGAGGTATTCTTGCACTATTCTTCGACAAAAAGGTGCTCTGGGCAAGGAAAGTCCTAGGAAAGTGCAAGCAATGTGAGCCAAAGTGCAAGGAATACAGCGATTAGACTTTGTACAAAAGGTATAAAGTACCTCTCAATAAGGCAAACTAGAATAAACAGGATAGAGATAGAAAAGAATGAGTAGTAAAGGACAACAACTAGCAATAGATTATAAACAGACAGAATGGAAGACACCTGATGTTTATAATCAATTAAGAGGATTAATGAGGGACGAAGCAGAAATATATGCTTTCTGCTTAGAGTTTCTGATAAATATCGAGAAGGATTCAACGCTTTTTCACAGCGCACTAAGTTATGTTAATGAGAAAGACTTTGGCCAATTAGTTAAAATAGCAATTGATATTTTAAAAGAAAAAGAGAGTGCCGTAGCAGAGAGTGTTATAGAGTATGCAGGTATTCAGTTACCACATATATTACATCCTTATCTCGATGATTTATTAGTCTTAAATCCTAATGGGGATAGCTATTTTGCAGACTATCATTGGAGAAATTGTACTTCTGCTCAATTACAGCCTTATTTAGCTCAATTCTTAGCATTGAATACCGATTTAGAAACTAAGATTAAGTTGTTTAATTGTTTAGTCGAATCTAGAGATATCGTTACCATAGAAAGTCTTATTCCACATGCGTTAGAATTAGAATTGAGTAGCTATGTGAGTTCAGCAGATTATATTGATGGGTATTTAGAAGGTGTGGGATTGTGTAGAGAACATGGAAAGGTAAAAAGATATTGTTCAGATCAAACGTATCATATTTTATTTGAACCAAAGTACTTAAACAAGCCAAGTGCAGTACATCTAAACCGTACAGATCATCCAACGTGGAATGGTGTACCATTAACAAATAAGTATAAAGTAGGTGGGTATCTAGCAGAAGACGAGAATAACCCTTTTATGCATATCATTACATTAAATCCTATTCCTGAAGGATTGCCAATACGTTTATCTCAACTAGTGTTGGGATGTCATTTACGTGAATTAAATGAAAATGGTGTTGTCTTTTATCAACACGATGAACAAGGAATTCCTCATAAGATAGGAGAGCCCATGACAATAGAATGGGTAGAAGAGCATGCGATGGTTCCTACAGAAGTAAGTATAGTACCTACGGATTCTCGTTGGGCATTTCAGTCATGGGCAAGCGCTAATAGTAGAGAGAATTTATTTAGAATAGGAGGAGAACCTTCTTGGGTACAGAGTGGAGAGGTTTTGACGTGTCCTATTAGCGGAGAGAAGATGCAGTTTATTATGCAGTTAGACTCAGAAGTCCCAGATGTACAGGAAGGAGAAGTGTATTACGGTAGTGGTGGATTGTGTTATATCTTCTGGTGTGATAAGACTAAGGTCAGCGGATACATTATGCAACATACCTAAATATCAGTAACTCATATTGACGTTTCAGAAGCGAATTTGTATGTTTTGATTAACTATTATCCTTCTTGTGTCTTTTTTATAGGTAATCTTGTGTAAATATTTAAAAATACATGACATTATTATTAGTTTATTTGTTTCTGGCTTTAGCTGTATCTTTTATCTGTTCTATCGCAGAAGCAAGCTTACTTTCTTTATCCCCTTCTTTTTTAAAGTCAAAAGCAGAAGCAGGAGATAAGAAAGCCTTAAAAATGATAAACCTAAAAGAGGATATTGACAGGCCGTTATCGGCTATTTTATCCTTAAATACAGTTGCGCATACAGTAGGAGCTGCAGGAGTAGGAGCACAAGCAACGGTGGTTTTTGGTGAGGCATATTTCGGAGTGGTATCAGCTGTGTTGACTTTGTTAATCTTAGTTTTAACGGAGATTATACCGAAGACTTTAGGAGCGAATTATGCTAAGGATATCTATGGATCTATGGCAAGTGTTATTTCTACTATGGTTGTTGTAAGTTATCCATTAGTTATTATGTCATCTTTCTTGACAAAGAGGTTGAGCAAGAAGAATGCAGAGTCTTCTACCAGTAGAGAAGAGATTGCTACTTTAGCAAGTATTGGAGAGCAAGAAGGTGTTTTAGGAGTAAAAGAGAACAAGATTATTCAAAACGTATTCAAGTTAAATGAAGTACGTATAGACGAAATTCACACACCGCGTATTATGCTGGTTAGTGCAGATGAAGAAATGACTTTAAGAGAGTTTCTGAAGAATAAAGAATTTCTACATTTCTCTAGAATCCCTGTGTATAGTGATACGAAAGACAATATTACAGGTTATGTGCTAAGAGAAGTTGCGTTCGAGTATTTAGCAGAAGATAGATTTGATATTCAATTAAAGGATATAAAGAGAGATATTCTATTTGTGTCTGAAAAACTGAATGTGATTACGACTTGGAATAAGATGAAGGAGAAGCATGAGCATATCGCTATTGTAGTGAATGAGTATGGTGAAGTAGATGGTTTAGTCACTATGGAAGATATTATCGAGACCCTACTTGGTTTTGAGATTATTGATGAGAAAGATAAGATCGTGGACTTGAGACAATATGCAGAAGAAAGATGGCAAAATAGACAAAAGAAATATGCTTATTTGACTGATGAAGATGTCATAAAATAAGTTTACAAAGTTTAAAAAACAAAGAACTCCATCGCTTTTAGCGATGGAGTTCTTTGTTTTTTGCGTAAACAGGAGTGTTTTTTAAAATGTTTTTAATATTGCCTATCTCTTGTATTTGTTGGGGTTAAGAGTGCTTTAATGAAGGCGTTTGAAATAAACATTTGAATTTCTTTAACTTTTTATTGGTTTGTTTTAAAATGGTTTTGGTATCTTAGCCATATCAATGAACGCGAATTTTAGAACATATAATCCTGTTTTAAACACTACTATCTTAAGTGGTGCAACTTCTCGTGTTTCTAACGTTACTACTTCTACAGTAACTATTATTACGTTGACATCTTCGTCATCGTCATCTATCTCAACCCTGTAAAGGGGGAATTTATTACATATAACCATCGTCTGTGGTCGTTTATTTATTAACGGCTGTATTTTATATTATCCAAAGCGATTAATATCAATTAGTTACTTGCTTTGGGAGAAAACCAAATCAATGAAATTTTATGAAAGTAATAAAGTTTGGCGGGTCATCAGTGGCTAATGCCGTGAATATAAAGAGATGTATAGATATCATCAATAAGATAGAAGAGCCTGTTATCGTAGTGGTATCTGCGCTGAGTGGAGTGACTGATCTACTGCAGCTTGCGGCAGTACAAGCGGCAGCACATAATGAAGAATATATAGATCAATTTAAAGATATTAGTCATCGTCATTTAGAAGTTGTCAGAGCATTAATACCTGTGAATGATCAAGCAGGGATATTGAGCAGTGTGATTAGAGAACTGAATGAATTGGAAGTATTGTTACAAGGGTGTTTCTTATTAAGAGAGCTTTCTCCTCGTATAAAGGATTTGATTATGTCTTATGGTGAACGCCTTTCTTCTTATGTTATCGCTGAGGTGATGAAGACTCAGGGGCAAGATTGCCGTCATGGATATAGTGGTGATTTTATCAAGACAAATGACAAGTTTGGTAAAGCTGCTGTAAACTTTGAAGTAACTGATCAGTTGATTGTTGATTACTTTGAGAAACATAAATGTGCAGTAACTATCGTACCAGGATTTATAGCAGAGTCAGAAGCAAATGAAGTGACAACATTAGGACGCGGAGGATCTGACTATACTGCGGCTATTATCGCAGCTGCTCTTAACTTAAAAGAACTAGAGATCTGGACTGATGTAAGTGGTATATATACGGCTAACCCAAGAGTGGTAAAACAGGCAAAAATAGTAAAACACATCAACTTCCAAGAAGCGATGGAGCTTTCTCACTTCGGAGCGAAAGTATTGTATCCATCTGCTTTGGCGCCGATTTTACCTAAAGGAATCTCATTGATTGTCAAAAATACTTTTGAACCAGATGCAGAGGGAAGTTTAGTCAGTGCTGTAGGAAGTACAGACCCTAATCCTGTAAGAGGAATTACAAATATTGACAATCTAGCACTACTGACATTAGAAGGTCCTGGGATGGTAGGTGTAGCAGGTATTTCTAAACGACTGTTTGAAGTATTGTCTTTAGAGGATATCAATGTGATATTCATTACTCAAGCTTCTTCAGAGCACTCTATCTGTTTCGCAATTATTGCTCCAGATGCAGAAAGAGCAGAGCAAGTGATTAATAACGCTTTTGAGTTTGAAATACAAAACAAAAAAGTAAAACCAGTTCGCGTAGAATTAGGGATGTCTATTATTGCAGCAGTAGGAGATTATATCAAAGGGCATCAAGGAGTCAGTGGTAAAATGTTTAGTGCGTTAGGTCGTAACAATATTAATATCTGTGCTATCGCTCAGGGTGCATCAGAGCGTAATATCTCTGCTGTTATTCTAGAGAAAGATGTTAAGAAAGCATTGAATGTACTACATGAAGCTTTCTTTGAAGAGGTGGTGGTTCAGTTGAACTTATTTGTTATGGGAATAGGAAATGTAGGAGGGAAGTTCTTAGAGCAAATCGTACAACAACACAATTATTTAAGAGAGCATCTCAAAGTAAATGTTAGAGTGGTAGGGATAGCTAATTCTAAATTGATGTGCTTTAATGTAGAAGGCTTTGATTTGGCTGAGGTAAAAGATTTGTCTAATTGTGGAGTATCTATGACTCAAAAAGGGTTCTTAGATAAGATCAAAGAACTGAATTTGCGCAATAGTATTTTCGTAGACAATACAGCTACTGCTGATGTAGCGATGACTTATGCATCATATTTAAAGAATAGTATTGCTGTAGTGACTTGTAATAAGATAGCTTGTTCTTCTACAATGGAATATTATAAAGAGTTAAAAGGTCTATCTAAGAAATACAATGCTCCTTTCTTATACGAAACAAACGTAGGTGCAGGTCTGCCTATTATTGATACAATTAAGAATCTTGTTGCCTCAGGAGATCAAGTAAAAGAGATACAAGCAGTATTAAGTGGTAGTTTGAACTTTATTTTTAATCAGTATAACGGAGATAAACCTTTTGCAGAGATAGTAGCTTTAGCTAAGAAAGAAGGGTATACAGAGCCTCATCCCTTGATAGATTTGAGCGGTGTAGATGTGAAGAGAAAACTGATGATTCTGATGAGAGAGTGTAATTATTGGGTAGAAGAGGAAGATGTACAGGTGGATAGTTTCTTACCGATGTCTTGTATGGAGGCAAAGGATGCCGATACTTTTATAGCTGTTTTAGCCAAAGAAGAAGCTCATTTTAAAGCTCTATATGAAGGAGCAAAAGCTAAAGGAGCTTGTCTAAAAGTAGTGGCAACGCTTAAAGACGGTAAGGCTAGTGTAGGTCTGCAAGAGATAATGTCTAATCACCCATTCTATCACTTAGAAGGGAAAGATAATATCGTAATGTTCTATACAAATCGCTATCAAGAACAACCGTTATTGATAAAAGGAGCGGGTGCAGGAGCAGAAGTGACAGCATCAGGAATATTTGCAGATGTAATAAGAATAGGAAGTAAATTGTTATAAAATGAAAGAAATAAAGATATTTTGCCCAGCTACAATCGCTAATCTATCATGTGGTTTTGATGTTTTAGGGGTGTGTTTAGATAATGTAGGTGATGAAATGATTATCACTAAAACAGCAGAAAAAGGAGTACGTATCAAAGAGATTATTGGAGCTGATCTACCACTCGAAGTAGAGAAGAATGTGGCAGGCGTTGCCGCTTTAGCTTTAATAGAAAAACTACAACCTGACTTTGGTTTTGAGATTGTGATTCACAAGAATATCAAGGCAGGTAGTGGTATAGGGAGTAGTGCTGCAAGTTCGGCAGGTGCTGTTTATGGTGTCAATGCGTTATGTGGCTATCCATTATCTAATAAAGAGTTAATCTATTATGCTATGCAAGGAGAAGCTTTAGCGAGTGGGGCACCTCATGCGGATAATGTAGCTCCAGCGTTATTAGGAGGGTTTGCATTTATTCATAGTTATGAGCCGCTTAATATAGTTCATATAGATTCTCCAAAAGAGCTATACGCTACTGTGATTCACCCTCAGATAGAATTGAAAACAAAGGATGCTCGTTCGGTTTTAAAACAAACAGTTACTTTAAAACAAGCGATTAAACAATGTGGTAATCTAGGTGGTTTAATCTGTGGACTTTATACTTCAGATTACGATTTGATTGGTAATTCATTACACGATGAATTTGTAGAGCCTAAACGTTCACTATTGATACCAAACTATGCAGAGTTAAAACAAGCAGCTTGTGAGCATGGAGCATTAGGAGGAGGAATATCAGGAGCAGGGCCTTCTGTGTTTGCATTGAGCAAAGGCAAGGAGAATGCAGAGCGTGTAGCAGAAGCAATGCGTCAAGTAGTAAAGGATGCAGGGTATGAGTTTGATATTCATGTATCGCCTATTAATTCACAAGGTATAAAAGTATTGTAATGAAGTATTATAGTTTAAATAACCCTCAGCGAGTAGCCTCATTTAAAGAAGCTGCAATACAAGGTATTGCCGAGGATAAAGGATTGTATTTTCCACAAGAAATACCTCAGTTAGCTCTTTCGTTTTTTGAAGGTATTCAAGCGATGAGTAAGGAAGAGATTGCATACCAGGTTATCGCTCCTTTTGTAGGAAAAGAGATAGGAGAAGAAGAGCTAAGAACGATTGTAAGAGAAACGTTAGCATTTGATTTTCCTGTAGTGTCGATTGATCAAGATGTTTATACATTAGAGTTATTTCATGGACCTACTTTAGCCTTTAAAGATGTAGGAGCAGGATTTATGTCTAGATGTTTGAGAAGTTTTGTCAAAGGAGAGAAAGAGAAAATTACTATTCTAGTAGCTACTTCAGGAGATACAGGAGGTGCTGTAGCTCACGGATTCTATGATGTAGAGGGGATTGAGGTTGTCATCTTATATCCAAAAGGGAAAGTGAGTAGCATCCAGGAGAAGCAATTAACTGCGCTAGGTAAGAATATTAGAGCAATAGAAGTAGAAGGAAGCTTTGATGATTGTCAGGCGATGGTGAAGAGAGCATTTTTAGATGAAGAGTTGAAATCTTGTCGTTTGACATCAGCGAATTCAATTAATGTAGCTCGTTGGTTACCTCAGATGTTCTATTATTTCTTGATGTATAAAGAATTACAACATTTAAACAAACCATTGGTTGTGTCTGTACCTAGTGGAAACTTTGGTAATATATGTGCAGGGATGCTAGCTCAAAAGATGGGATTGCCTATTGCTCATTTTATTGCAGCTACTAATGCAAATGATACAATACCAAGATTCTTTTCTTCTAAAACCTATACGCCAAAACAAACAGTAGAGACAATCTCTAATGCGATGGATGTAAGTGATCCGAGCAACTTCGTGCGTATATTAGAATTGTTTGCTAAAGATGCGAAGGAGTTGAGTAAAGATCTGTCAGCCTATTCTTTTACAGATAAGGTTACATTAGCCCTAATAAAAGAACAATATGCTAAGAATGGGTATCTACTGGATCCTCATGGAGCGGTTGGTTATCTAGGAATCAAAGAATACGCTAAAGAGCATCAAAACTTTACAGGTGTATTTTTAGGAACAGCACATCCTGTTAAGTTTCCAGAGTGTATAGAGCAATTATTAGAAATAGAGATTCCTATACCTGATAGATTGGAAGAGATTATGAAAGGAGAAAAGAAAAGTACTGTTCTCACTTCTTATAAGGAGTTGAAAGAAGAACTTTTAAAATAATAGGAAGGATTGTTCTGATTGTGATTAGAACAATCCTTTTTCTTTATTTCTATTTATCTTTGTAATTCAAAACTCACAAAACAATGATTAAAGTAGTACCCTTAAAAGAAGGTGATTTTTATGAAGATGAGGTAAAGAACTTTTTACCTATAGGAGATAAGGTATTGACCACAGAAATACAATTAGCAGTACAACCTTTTTTGATCATAACAGATAATCATAAAACATTATTGGATGTAGGTTTAGGATATCAAGAAAATGGTGTTTACAAAATAGACGAATTATTGGCCAAAGAAGGATTAACTCCTTTGGATATTGATAGAGTGTTGATGTCACACTTGCACAAAGATCATATCAACGGTTTGGTTGAAGAAACAGAAGAAGGATATATAGGACGCTATCCTAATGCTCAAATATACATTCAACGTAGAGAAGTTGCTTTTGCAGAGTTGTCTATGGATGATATTTCATTTGATTATGATATACTAGAAGAGGCATTAGCTCTGCCTAATATCATATGGATGAATGATGATCAGGGAAGTATTGATGATCAGATTACTTATCAGGTGGTAGGAGGGCATACGCCATATATGCAGGTATTTTGGATTAAAGATGAAGAGCAAATCATATTTTATGGTGCAGATAATCTACCAAAGCATAGTTATTTAGAATTTAATATGGCTTTTAAGAGTGACTATGATGGCAAGTTAGCGATGAAGTGGCGTACAGAATGGAAGGTACAGGCTGAGGCAGAGCATTGGACAGTGTTGTTCTATCACGATATGGAACGAGCGGTGTATACTTGTGAGTAAACTAAAAAAAGATACGTTAATTAGTTGTATATTAGATACTATCAATCTTTAATATGAGTGTCTATGAGTAAAAGAGATTTGTTTACGGCATTAGTGAAGTTATTAGGGTTTTACTTATTTCTTACCTATTTTTTGTCTCTATTAAGTAGTTTGTACTATTTGATTACTGTAAAGGAAAATACCTTTGGTGATTTACTGTTAGATATAAGTCAACATATCTTTTTGTTGGTAGTATTTACTCTGTTAATGTTATATGGAGATAAGATAGTTAGCCTTTTCCGCTTAAGTAATGGTTATGAAACTGATAAAATAGTAGTCGATAATCTGACTGCTGTTGATATTGTTAAGGTAGGGATATTTATTATTGGAGGAATACTCATTGTGAATAATCTCCCTTATATGATTACATGGATTATACAACGATTTACTGCAGCTATCAGAAATGAAAATATGCCTACCTTTGATGAATATGGGGCTTTTAAAGCTTTTGCTAATTTAGTTTTGGGATTCTTAATGATAACCAATTTTGGTAGAATAGCTAAGTGGTTTGTCAAATGGAATAAAGAGGAATAAATTATAATAAAAACCTTCTGATCTAAAATAAGATTAGAAGGTTTTTTTATGCAACCTAAAGTGAGCATTATAACTTTAACTATTCTATTTTTTATTTAGTATATCAAAGGATGTTTTGAATTATATAATTTATAAATCTATAGTTTTTATTTTTAATTGTTCTTTATTATGCGTTTTTTATATTTAGTTTAAGCTTATTTTAAATGGTTATTTAGAATTATTCTTGTTAGTGAGATAAATAAGTCTACATTTGTCATTATTTAAAATAATTATAAATAACAAGTGAGCAGGCTTAGTAAAGTAACCTTATTGATGGCTCTAGCCAGTACCTCATTAGCTTTGGGGCAAATAAAGAAGAGTATCGTTATTACCAATAACAATAATCAGTTGGTAAAGAATGCTGTCGTAATAGTAAATAATCAACAACTGATAACAGATGGGGAGGGTAAGGTTCAGTTTGACCTAAAACCTGCATCATCTTATGTTATTCAAGTATTTGCTGAACGCTATCAAAGTGTGAATCAAACATTCGATACTGTGGATTTGATTCGCAATTCATTTGTTTTAGAAGAAGACCACACCATCTTATCAGATATTATTGTTCAAACTAAAGATGAACAGCAAAATAGTAATCGAGATATTATTAGAGCAGTCACTATAGATACTAAAAGTGAGATTCTTCGTCCTACCTCTTTAAATGATTTAATGAACAAGACTACTGGAGTGCGTATTCGACAAGGAGGAGGCTTAGGTTCAGAGGCTAATATTAATTTGAATGGTTTTCAAGGTAATGCAATACGTTTTTTTAAGGATGGTATTCCTTTAAACTATTTGGGGCAAGGGTATAATATTTCTAATGTGCCATTAGATGTGTTGGATAAAGTGGAGGTATATAAAGGAATTATCCCTGTGCACTTAGCAAGTGATGCTTTAGGAGGAGCTGTTAATTTAGTTTCTTCTTCTATACAAAGTAATCAATTAAGAGCTTCTGTAGAATACGGTTCATTTAATACAATTCGCTCAGCTGTAAGAGGGCATTATAACTTAAATGATAATTTATATGCAGGAGGAGAGGTGTTTTATAATTACTCTGATAATGATTATAAGATTAATACTCCTGATCTTGAATTAGCTCAAACTCATTCTAAGGTAAAGTTGTTTCACAATCGATATAAGCACTTCTTTGCTAATGCTTATTTAGGAGCTCATAATCTTTCTTGGGCAGATAAAATTGAACTAGGTATAAGCTATTATAATATCGATAAACAACTTCAAAATAGTCCTACTTCAATGGTTGTACCTTATGGAGGAATTGAAGATAAGCAACACAGTGTTATTCCAACATTAAGGTATAAAAAAGCCGTATTCAATGATAAATTATCTATAGATCAATTTCTATCTTACAATGTAGTGAAGTCACAAGCTATTGATACCTTAAAAGGAAGGTATAATTGGCTAGGAGAATTTACTCCACGTGGGTATAGAGGGGAAGGAGATATGCCTATGGATGCTGATATAGATATGACATTCTTTACTTCAAGAACATTGATAGGCTATGCTATTAATCCTTCACAACAAATCTGGTTAAACAATACTTACAATTATACTAAAAGAGAAGGTAAAGATCCTTATGGAAGAGTAATTCAGGATTTGAACCAGACGGTGATAGAGCTTCCTACTCGTTATAAAAAGAATGTGTTAGCTATAGGATTGACTAGTCAGTGGTGGGATAAAAAATTGGAGACAAATGCAATTGTGAAGTTGTATAATTATTCAAGTAGAGGGCTTAATACCGCTAGTAATGTCGATTTATCAGCTAGAGATATTCATGAGGTATCAGATAATGCATTTGGTTGGGCTATAGGAGCTAAATATAGGTTAACAGAACAAACAAATCTTCGCTTTTCTGTAGAAGATGCAAGAAGATTACCAGGATATACAGAGTTATTTGGTGACTATATTTTTATAGCATCAAATTTTAATTTAAAGCCAGAACAGAGTATCAATTTAAACTTAGGAATAGAGAAGGAGGTGGGTAACTTCCAATATAGTTTTAATAGTTTTTACAGACACACCAAAGATATCATTGTACTTGTGTCAGGTAATCCACCTCTCTCTGTTTTTGTCAATAAAGAAAAGGCTAATGGATATGGTTTTGAAGGAGATTTAAGTCTGAAAGTAAAAAAGAACTATAAGTTTTATGGAAACTTTACTTGGCAAAGTATCCGTTATGGAGAGTTTAAACAAGCCGCAGATAAATGGTTAAAAGGTAATAGAGTACCAAATATTCCATTCTTTTTTGCCAACATTGGAACAGAAGCTAAGTTTACTGATGTTTTCAAGAAGCAAGATCGATTAACAGCTTATGCTAATCTTAATTTCGTTCGTGAGTTTTACATCCAACCTATTGATAAGTCAATGGAGCCAAATGGATTTTTAGGATTGTTTGGAAAGAGTAAAGGAGATGTGAAAAACATTGTTCCAGATCAAACTTCTCTTACTCTAGGTACTTTATATGAACTAAATGATAAAGGAGTATCTATCGGAGTTGAGGTACGCAATTTATTAAATCAAGATTTATACGATTATTTTAAAATACAAAAAGCAGGTAGAAGTATCTACTTAAAACTTAACTACAAACTTAATTAACATGAGACTTATAAAACCATTATTATCAATGTCATTTGCTTTTGCATTAACACTAACATCATGCTCTTCTTCAGATGACAATAATCCTGTAACACCAGTAGACCCAGAAGTAAAACAGAGCCAATATTTTCTGATGACTTTATCAGAAGGAAAAGGACCTGTTAAAAACGGTTTCTTAAAAGCCTATTCTTCTTTACCAAAAGGAATGATAGACAATGCTACAGGTAATACAACAACCACAGGAGGAATGGGAGGGTATCGTCAATATGGTAATAGAGTGTATAGAATGTTTGATGACAATAATTCTCGTGCATTAGGTCAATTCATTTTTGATGATAAAGGCTTTTACACTACTAAAAGTATTGCTGTAGAACCAAAAATAGCAGGTTCAGGAAACTTTACATTAACGAATGATCATACAACAGGATATTATTTTGAAGGAGCTCAACCTACACAAATACAGATTTTTGATCCTATAGGAATGGCAAAAAAAGGAATGTTAGGTGATTATGCAGAACAGATCAATGCGTTAGAGAAAAAGTTAAATCTACAAGGAGTAAACTTTAAAGCAATAGGTCAACATTTATTAGCAATTAATGGTAATAAACTATATGCTGATATCACTTTTGGAAAGAACCAAGGGGCACAGGGAGGTATGTTTGATGGTGTATCAACTGATGTACACCTTGCTGTTATTGATTTGACTAATGGAAAATGGATAGGAGATACTCAGGTAAAGAATACAGGTAATATTGCTTTCGTTGATGAGAACCCGTTGTATTATTTTGACGAGAATAAAGATTTGTATTTCGTGTGTCAAGGTATTAAAACAGGAGGTTTAGGAGATCAATCTAAAATAGCACGTATTAAGAATGGGGCAAATGAAGTAGATCAATCATGGGAATTAGATTTCAATACGATGTTTAACAGTGTAACACCTGGTAAATTCTCAACAATCTATGTAGAGAAAGGAAAAATAGTAACGTTGGTAAATGATGTACCATTAGCAAATCCACAAATAATTAATTTGACTCCTATTTGGAAGTATGTAGTGATTGATATTAAGAGTAAGGCAGTAACACCTATTCAGATAGAGGGAGTAACATTAGTCGAAACACCAGCCGCTTCATTAGGAGTATCTAAAATAGATAATAAGAAATTTATTCGTGTGGTAAATGATACAAAATTAGGATACTATGAATTATCAGAAGATATGCTAAAAGCAACGCTTTCTATTGAGATTCAAAAAGGAGGAAAGCCTCAAGGATTGTTTAAAGTAAACAAGTTATAAAAGTAATTAATGAAAAAGTATGTGTTTATTGTTTTAATGGTAGTTATGAATTTGCAAGCACAGAACAGTTTTAAAGTTAGAGTAGAAGTCACAGTGGAAGACTTTGCTCACACAGAAGAGCCTATTTATTTGACAGGTAATTTTAATCAATGGAATCCTAAGGATGAGCGTTATCTAATGCGTAATATCTCAGGGACATCTAATCAATATTTAGTAGAAGTTGAAAATATTCCATCAGGAGTTTTAGAATATAAATTCACACGAGGTACTTGGCAGAGTTTAGAGTCATCTAAGAAAGGTAGATTGATTAATTTACACGATGTAGAAGTTAAAGAAGATATGGTATTAAAGAATACTATTTCTGCATGGAGAGACCAGTTTGAAACGTCTACAGCTCCAGATCATCTAGTGATACTGAAGAACTTCTATATCCCTGAGTTAAATAGAGTAAGAGATATTAGAATTTATTTACCTAAAGATTATGACCATAGTCAAGAATCGTATCCTGTGTGGTATATGCACGATGGACAAGATTTGTTTGACGAGGCTACTTCAGAAGGTAGACTAGGCCCAGTAGAATGGGAAGTAGATGAGACTATAGCCAAATATGGAGATCAATATATTATCGTAGGGATAGATCATGATTATCAAAAGAATCTAAGAGAAAAAGAATATTCTTTTTTTCCTACACAGAAGAACCCTGTCGTAGAAGGACAAGCTTATATTTCTTTTATAGTTAAAACATTAAAGCCTTATATAGACTCGACTTATAGAACCCTGTCAGATGTTCATCATACTGGTATCGCTGGAGGTTCTTTAGGAGGATTGATTTCTTTATATGCAGGGTTGACTTATCCAGATACATTTGGAAATATAGGCGTGTTTTCTCCTTCTATTTGGCAAGACGATCACAATCTAGATACTTATGTCAATGTCTTATCTACTAGTCAAATAGATAAAATAAGAAAACAAACCTATTTTATCTATGGAGGAGGGCGTGAGAATCGAAAGAAAGGAGATGGTAACGTGGTAAGAATGGATGAAGATATTCTCCGTTTTTTAGAAACAAATAACAAGGTATTAAACCTTAATTATGAGTTGAATATTAATCCAAAAGGAAAGCATGGTGCTTGGTATTGGCAACAAGCTTTTAATTGGATGATAGGTAGCTTATCTAAAGTAGAAAGTACTAATTTTTAATAATAACAATATGAAATACATTAAATCATTAACGTTTTTGAGTGCTACAGTATTAGCAGCAATGGGAACAACTGCTACAGCACAATCAATAGATCAAAATAAACAAGTAGGAAAAGGGTTATATGAAGTTGCTTACAATAGTGTAGACAATGGAGTATATGTTGCTTCTGTAATCGATTTTAAAACTAAAGAGGGAGTTGTTTATAAATTAAATGGCAATGACTTATCTGTAGAAAAAGAGTACAGTGTAAATGGGAATCCTGTCTTTGGTATTGCAGTAAATGAAAAGACTCAAAAGATCTATGGAACGAATACAACTACTAATGCAGTGACTGTAATCGATCTAAAAACAGGAGCTACTAAAGTAATTCCAGGAACGAATGAAAGCGGTCACAATAGAGAGATTGCTATTGATGAGAAAACAAATACTATTTATGCATCAGACACACAACAAGATGGGAAAGTGTGGATCATTGATGGAGATAAAGATGTATTAAAAGGATATATAGACAATACTGGTATTTTTACAGCAGGACTTACTTTTGATACTAAAACGAAGAAGTTATACGCTGCTAATATGGGTACAAATGAAGTAGCTATTATTGATCCAACGACTAAAAAAGTGATTAAGAAGTTTGCTTCAGGTGGAGAAAGCCCAATTAATGTTTCTATTGATGAATCAGGAAGAAGATTGTTTGTGACAAATTCTTCTACAGGGTTAACAGTATTAAATGCTGACAGTGGAGAGTTACTAAAAGTAGTAAAGTTTAAAGGAGGATCATTAGGAGTAAACTATTTACCAAAACAAGATAAAATTGTTTTAGCAAATAGAGAAAGTGGTAAAACTGTTATTGTTGATGGTAAAACCTATGAGGTAGTTACAGAATTAGAGACGGGAAGTCACCCTAATACTGTAGCAGTAAATAAAAATACAGGAGTAGCTTATGTTACAAATAAAACAAAGAGAATGCCTAAAGTAGAAGGGCAAGAGGCTGCAGTAGATACGAATGGTGATACTGTGAGTAAAGTACAATTATAAAATCAAAGCTCATCTATTATAATTAGGAAGTGGCTACTCTGTAATGGAGTAGCCATTTTTTTTAGTTAGGTATATATTAATGTTGTTTGTTATGAATATTATTTAGTTGTGTGAGATTTTATGAAAGTTGTTTGATTATGGATGATATGTTGATTATAATCGTACTTTTAACATAAAATAGAGTACAGTGAGAAACGAGGAACTTAGATTAAAGAAAGAAGATTTCTATCCACCATTATTGTTGGTAGGAGTGATGTGGTTTATATTTGGTCTACAACAATTGGGTATATTCCACGATTGTTATGGAGTGATTCCTTGGCGTATAGAAGGCATTAAAGGAATTTTCTTAAGTCCTCTGTTTCATGGTGGGATAGACCATATCATTAGTAATACTTTACCTTTATTTATACTTAGTGTAGTATTGTTTTTGTTTTATAAAAAGCAAGCATATACAGTACTTATTATGGGGTGGATTACCTCAGGTTTAGCCTTGTGGCTATTACCTGATTTTGGTTACTTTCAGACAAGTATGATGAGTTGTCATATAGGAGCAAGTGGATTAATTTATATGCTCTTTTTCTTTCTATTCTTTAGTGGAATATTTATTCGCAAGTTAGTTTTAATCTTAGTATCTATTATCATTGGGATACTATATGGAGGGTTAGTTTATGGAGTACTACCTAGCTATGTCGCAGAAGGTGTTTCTTGGCAAGGGCATTTAGTAGGAGCGTTAGTGGGTTTAGTATTTGCATATCAGATGAATAGGAAGAAAAGCAAAAGAAAGTATAGAAGGAAATAAGCTACATTAAGTGTGGTTTTTACATTAAAACCTTGTTGAAATGTGATGTTGTTTACTAGAAAAACTACTTTTTATAGTAAAATTAACAAGTCTAATATTGTCATATTTCAGAAAAAAAATATTTTTGTGATATGAAATATGTATCACTAATTGTATTATTATTCTTTGTAAACTTTATCGCTACGCCGACTATTGCGGTGCTAGCTGGCATTGAATTAGAGATACCTTCTGTGACCATTTCTGAAGAAAATAAAAAGCCAATCACTAATGCAGAAGAAGAGCACAAAGGACATTTGTGGGATTTATCTGCTTCTAATCATCTTAATCTAGTAGATGCAGGAGAAGGATTGGAATTAAACTTCTCTCATTTGAAACTTGTGTATGAATCACAAGAGTTCGATATCTTATTACCCCCTCCTGAACGTTTAGTTTAATATTACTTCTATTAGTAAACACTAGTAGAGGATTTAGCAAAAGACATTTTATAGGTTATTTGTCTATCTATTTTTATAGATATGGATGGTTATAGAGTTCATTCTAGAACTAGCAATAGATAGATCAATGAACAGTAATTACGCAATGCAAATCGGAATTAGTACTATAATCATACGATAGTATAATGATAGCGCTATAGAAAGAGTTATGGCTTAGAATCTTTTTGTAGTATTTAGCTAATACTGTTTCTTGATTTTTGTACTGTAGAGTATGTGCTATATTTCCTTTAGTTACCTATGGTGTCTTTTGTTGTAACGAAAGTCTTCTTTTGCAAAATGGTTAATTGTCAGCAATGAAGAAGCCTTTAGTTAGTTAATCATTTCTTTTTTAGCTTTTAAGTATTGAATAAGTCAATATTTACCTTCTTGATTTTTTGGACAACAATGAATCGACAGATCTTCTATTGCCTTTATCTGTGGCTAAAAAAGAAAAACTAAACGTAAAATAACAATGACAAAAAATATGAGTATGGCAGCACTTAAGAAGAGTGTTGCTCCAGGCCTTGTGGTCTTTTTAGTCGCACTTCCACTGTGTTTAGGAATTGCGTTAGCTTCTGGTGCACCCCCTATTGCAGGTATTATTTCAGGTGTGGTAGGAGGAGTAATAGTTGGATTACTGAGTAATTCAAATATTAGTGTAAGTGGTCCAGCAGCAGGTTTAGCGGCTATTATATTAGGAGCTATAACGGAGCTAGGATCATTTGAATTATTACTTACAGCAGGTATTATTGCAGGAGTTTTGCAAGTGATATTAGGATTGTTAAGATCAGGTACTATTGCCAACTACTTTCCATCAAGTGTAATAGAGGGAATGTTAGCAGGTATTGGATTAGTGATTTTAATTAAGCAATTGCCATTGGTTTTTGGAGTAGATGCTTTAGGTGATATCACCTCTTTTGCATCTGTCCAGTTGGGTACGGTGATTATTACTGTTATTTCATTAGCCATATTATTACTGTGGAATAAGATGAAGTGGACTAAGAAAGTCTCTTTTTTACCAGCAGCTTTAATTGTAGTGGTAGTCGGTATTTTGATTAACCAGTTTTGGATTGCTACAGGTAGCTCTTTAGCTATCGAACCATCGAGATTAGTGTCGATCCCTATGTTTGATAGTTTATCAGATATCAGTTCCATATTTGTATTTCCAGATTGGACAGGATTTGCTAATCCTGCTGTATGGATGATTGGAGGGACTATTGCTATTGTAGCTTCTATTGAAACTTTATTGTGTATTGAGGCGACAGATCGCTTAGATCCATTAAAGAGACATACAGATACTAATAGAGAATTAAAAGTACAAGGGATAGGGAACATTCTAAGCTCTTTGATAGGAGGACTTCCGATGACTTCTGTAGTAGTACGTTCTTCTGCTAATGTGAATGCAGGAGGATTGTATAAAGCATCAGCAGTCATTCATGGTATTTTCTTATTAATAGCTGTTATCTCCCTGCCTTTAGTGTTAAACATGATTCCTTTAGCATCTCTAGCAGCAGTATTAATCTTAGTAGGGTATAACCTAGCTCGTCCAGCTATTCTTATGCACTTTTGGCATAAAGGTTACACACAGTTTATTCCTTTTATCATCACATTTATTATGGTAGTAGTAACAGATTTACTTGTTGGCGTCCTTGTAGGTATGGGAGTGAGTGTATTATTCTTACTAATCGGAAATGTAAGAAAAGCATTCTCTATGCATCGTCAGATAAAGCAAGAGCAAGTAGTATATACCTTGACTTTAGCAGAGGAAGTATCGTTCTTGAACAAGACAGCGATTAAAAACAGGCTTTATCAATTGCCAGATAATTGTCACTTGGCTATAGACGCAAAGCGTATGGGGTATATCCATGTGGATGTCTTAGAGCTTATAGAGACTTTTATAAATGAAAAGGCAAAAGAAAAAAACATACTGATTACTACAACAGGTTTTCACAAAGAAGTGAAAGTATCAGGAGACCAACAAAACATTATTTTATCACACAGAAAAACCATTTAATTATGAATTCATTTACAAAAGAAATATTAGCAAATACAACGCCAGCACAAAGTTTAGAATTATTATTAGAAGGAAATAATCGCTTTGTAAATAACTTGAAGTTTAACCGAAACTTCTTACACCAACTACAAGAGACTAAGGATGGTCAACATCCACATGCCGTTATTTTGAGTTGTATGGATAGTCGTGCTCCACTAGAGCATGTATTAGATCAAGGGATAGGAGATATCTTTAGTTTAAGAATAGCAGGTAATGTATTGACAGATGAAGTAATCGGAAGTATGGAATATGCCTGTAATGTGGTTGGTAGTAAATTAATCATGGTATTAGGACACAGTAGATGTGGTGCTGTGACAGGAGCATGTAATCATACAACTTTAGGTAAACTAGACACTATATTAGAACGCATCCATCCAGTAGTAGATAAAGTTCGCCAAAAACACAGTAATGAAGATTTGTCAGCATCAGAATTAGTAGAGTTAGTGACGATGGAGAATGTAAGAACGATAGTAGCACAGTTGCAAGAGGTGAGTCCTTCGTTGACTAAATTGATTGCTGAAGAAAAAATAGGTGTAGTAGGAGCTTATTATGATGTAGTAAGCGGAAAGGTTGAATTAATCTGCTAAGATTATTATTGATTAAAGGAGAAAGGGGTGTCATTCGTGATACCCTTTTTTTATACAGGATACTTATCACTGTTCTGAGAAGTATTAAAAACAGCTACAATATGTATCATTTGTTTATAAGGATCTACTCTAAAAAAAATGACATACGGAAATTTCTTAATAGAAATAGCTCGTATGTCATTGTATCTTATTTGAAAGAAAGGATTGCTTTTTAATACTTTCAATGTTTTATCAAATTCTTTTTTAAAGGAATTTAGAATACGTTTAGATATCAAAAAATAATACTCAAATATAGCATCTAAGTCATGTATAGCACTTGGAAGTATAACTATATTATAAGTCATATTTTTTGTATAGTTCATTAAGTGCCTTATCAAGAGAAATATAACTCTCACTGGGTTCTGCAAGTCTTTGTTCTAAGATGCCTTGTTGTTCTAGAGTTAGGTTAAGGTCATTAATCTGTTCACTATAATCAGCACCAATTATCTCAAGAAACTCTTGAAATACTGCTTTTTTATCATTTGGTATTATGACGTGATAGTTTATCATAGCGTATGTGTTAAGGTGTTGATAATTAATTGTGTACTCTTCTACAAAGGTATTTATTTTTATTTGATAATTATTTATAAATTCAAATATTTACTAATTTGTGTAATCTAGCTAAATAAGGTTGACTGTTTATGATAAGTGTACACTTATAGTAGTTTGAGATAGCTTTAGCTTTGAATGAGTCCGTAGTGAGTCCGTTATGAGTCCGTACTTACTCCGTTATTTGATAGAAAATAACGGAGTCATTATACTATCATAATAGAGATAATAGAGAAAGATGGTAAATTTACTCAGAATGAAAGTAAAGGATAGCCCTTCTTTTGTCTTTTCAGTATATAAAAATGTTGATTCACACTTGTTTGTTTATCTTATATGCTGACTTTTTTTAATTTGCAGGAACCTAAATATACTCAATATTATATTTAGTTCACTTAGAATGACACAGAATGAGAGAATTTATATTTGACCATATTGAAACTTCCCGTTTTAAATTACGAATACTAGAAGCTGAAGCTTATCAAAACTTTTTAAGATTAGCTACTGCAGAAGAACTTTTGCATTATATAGGTATTCCTGAAGAGGAAGTAGAAAAAGAAAAAGTAAAAGCAGCCTATGGCTTCCGTACTTATAATAAATCATATTTGATGTTTTTAATCATTGATAAAGAAACAGAGGATATATTAGGGTACTGTGGATATCATACTTGGTATTTAGAACACGATAGAGCTGAGGTAGGATATGGACTGTATCATGATAACTCGAAAGGAAGAGGTGTGATGAGTGAAGTCTTAAATACGGTCTTACATTATGGATTTGAAACTATGCAATTGAGACGAGTAGAGGCCTTCATTAGCCCAGATAATATGGCTTCCTTAAATACAGTGAAGAAGTTTGGATTTACTAGAGAAGGACAATTGAGAAGTCATTATGTAAAAGGAGAACAGATAGAAGACTCTGTTGTTTTTAGTTTGTTACGAGGTGAATATAATAAATTAAACTAAAAAGAAGATATGAAAATTAGAAGCCTTAGAGAAGTAAGTTTACGCGAGCTCACAGAAGTATTTAATGATTCATTTTCAGATTATATACTTCCCTTTCATTTGACAGAAGATAGCTTGGCATTTAAACTAAATAGTGAATTGGTTGACTTAGATTATTCTATCGGAGCATTTGATAAGGGGGAGTTAGTTGCTTTTATGCTAACAGGAGTGAAGAAAGAAGCTGAGCAAGTCTATTATTATAATGCTGGTACAGGAGTGAGACCTGCATATAGGGGACAGCGTTTAGTCGCTCAGATGTATAGTTATGCTATTCCTATTTGGAAAGAAACGGGTAGTAGTGTAAATCTATCCCTTGAGGTAATAAAAGGAAACGATAAAGCTATTCGTGCTTATAAAGCTCAAGGATATAATATAAGTAGAGATTTATTGTGCTTCAAAGGACAACCACGTGAGGTGCACTATAAGACAGCTAATGTTGTAATAGAAGATGTAGAGCAAGTATGTTGGAAAACAGTTCTTCCTTTTTGGGATATCCAACCAAGTTGGCAAAATTCAATAGCTGTATTAGAAAAAGCTAAGGAAGACATTCGGTATAAAGTAGCTAAAGTGAGAGGTATTATCGTAGGATATGTAGCCTATCATAAAAGCAGTGGTAAAATATATCAACTAGCGGTAGATAAAGCTTACCGAAATAAAGGAATAGCAAAAATTCTCGTGAATGATGTGGTTAATATTTTGGAAACCCCTATTCTGATTACTAATGTGGATGATAAAGGAGTGGATTTCATCTCGTTTTTAAAGAGAATAGGCTTAGAGCACTATATTACTCAACATGAGATGATCATGAAACTATAGGTGTTAATATTATAAGTATATGAGGACAAGATTAATAAAGCCAAAGAGATTAAAAAAAGGAGATACAGTTGCGACAATTTCTTTGTCATGGGGTGGGGCAGGTGAGTTACCACATCGTTATCAAGTAGGAAAAGCTCGACTGGAAAACATATTTGGACTTAAAGTTATAGAGACGTCACATGCTTTAGAATCAGCAGAGTGGATTTATAATCATCCAGAGGCAAGAGCTAAGGATCTAATGGATGCATTTAAGAACCCGGAAGTAAAAGCTATTATTACCAATATAGGGGGAGACGAGAGTATTCGATTATTAAAGTATATTGACTATGATGTAATTAGAAATAATCCAAAGATATTTCTAGGATTTTCAGATAGTACAGTAACGCATTTTATGTGCCTAAAAGCAGGGTTGAGCTCTTTCTATGGTACTTCGTTATTAGTGGGATTTGCAGAGAATGGGGAAATGCATGATTATCAGATACAAGATATCAAACGAACATTGTTTGAGATAGAACCAGTAGAACCAGTGTCTCCAAATACAGAAGGTTGGACTACAGAGTATTTAGATTGGTTTGATGTGAGCATACAAAACACTAAACGCAAGCTGAATCCATGTGAAGGGTGGCGCTATGTGAGAGGAGAAAAAAGCGTACAGGGTACTTTAATTGGAGGATGCATGGAAGTATTAGAAATAATAAAAGGAACGGAGCTTTGGCCAGAATTAGATGTGTGGAAGGGAAGTATATTGTTTTTAGAAACTTCTGAAGAAAAGACAGCTCCTCTTTATATAGAGCGTTGGTTAAGAGGGTATGCAGCAATGGGTATTTTAGATGTAGTAAATGGAATTATATTAGGAAGACCTTATGACAATATGTACGCTGAAGAATATGAGCAAATATTGCTTAAAATACTTGATGAAGAAGGTCTAAGTACTCTCCCTGTGATAACACAGATGGACTTTGGTCATACGTGCCCAACGTTCACTTTGCCATATGGATGTGTAGCAGAGATAGATAGTATTAATAAGCGTTTCTCTATTCTAGAGAGTGCGGTAATAGATAGATAAAATATGTTTTATATCAGTGAAGTATCATTAGAACGGCCATCGCGATATCTTTCTAAATTACAAGAACAGACTTATGATATATTGTCTAAGCTTTCTATGGATTGGCAAAGAGTTGAAACAGAGGAGGCAATTACAATGGAAGATTGTTTGTTGATTAATGAGAGGCTAGATATGAATATGGTCAAAACACTTTTTTTGTGCAATAGACAGAGAACAGTGTTTTACCTATTCGTTACATTAGGAGACAAACCTTTTAGTAGTAAAGAGTTTAGTGAAGCTTTAAGCATCTCTAGGGTTTCGTTTGCACCAGCAGAGATGCTATACGAAAAGATGGAGACCAAGGTAGGAGCAGCATCTATATTTGGATTATTAAGAGAATCAGCTAGTGATATTCAATTAGTATTTGATCAAGATGTTTTGGATCAGCCTTTTTATGGTTGTAGTGATGGAACTACTACTCATTATTTGAAATTGTATACAACAGATATAATTAATAAGTTAGTTCCTTTTTTAAATAGAGATTTACTAACGATTAAACTATAATTATGGAAGATCAATTATATCAAAATGTAGATTTGGTTCAGTTTTACGACTATGATAACTTATGGGAGAATGAAGAGAGATATGTACAACTAGCAGAAAAAGTAAAGTCAGTTTTAGATTTAGGATGTGGAACAGGGCGGTTAGCTAGTGCTTTAGCTGAAAAAGGAAAAGATGTAGTAGGAGTGGAGTATGCTCAAGCGATGCTAGAAAGGGCAAAGAAAAGAAGTTCAGAAGTAAAATGGGTACAAGGAGATGCAAGAACTATTCGTTTAGAACAAAAGTTTGATTTGATTATTTTATCAGGACATGTCTTTCAGGTTTTCTTGACGAAAGAGGATCGTTTGGCCGTTCTAGAAACAATCAAAGTACACTTAAATGAAGGAGGTAGGTATATCTTTGATAGTCGGAATCCGTTAGTGAAAGATTGGTTAACGTGGACAAAAGAGGAGTCTATACGTCAATTTAAACATCCTTTGCATGGGCAAGTCACCGCATGGAATACGTATGAAGGAGATGCAAGAGCATTGACTTATACGACTTATTATAGTATTGATAATACACAAGAGAATTTTAGTTCACAATCTACTATTGCTTTTCCTAGTTTTAATGAGATAGGACTATTAGTAGCTGATGCTGGACTAGGAATAGCAGAAGTATTTGGTGATTGGGAATTGAATAGATATAATGAGTATAGTGAGGAAATAATATGGTATGGATATGCCTAACAAAATGAATTAAATGGAAGCAAAGGAATTAAAGCAAATAGCCCATAAATATGCAAAATCAGTTGAATTAAATGATTTTGTTGCGTATGGAAGTGTTGCCGCTGCTATTGAGACTATAGACGGAAATGTATATACAGGTATTAGTATTGATACTGCTTGTTCTATGGGGTTCTGTGCAGAGCATGGGGCTATAGCAGATATGCTAAAGCATGGAGAAAATAGAATAAGACGGGTAGTAGCTATAACTGAGAAGGGAGAAGCTGTGCCTCCTTGCGGAAGATGTAGAGAGTTTATGACTCAATTAGCACAAGAAAATGAAAACGCGATCGTAGAAGTAGAAGATGATCACTATGTAACTTTAGGTTCTCTTATGCCTTATGATTGGAAAAAAGGAATGAATAGAAAATGGTAAGTGGATAGCTTACTATTCGATTATAAAAGACTTTAGTATGTACTAGAGTCTTTTTTTATGTCTTACTAGTACTTTGTTTGCGTTGAGGTAAGTTGTGTTTATTTCTATATTGTCTGTTTTATTATACGAATTGTAGATTGACTGTTTTTATATTCTAATAATTCGATATTAAAGTAAGTTTATTTGGTGTAAAAATTACAATGTGTGATTTTTTAACAAATACACGAAATTGAAATTGTTAAATGTTAGTTATAAAACCTGTTTATTCACGTATTGTGAATTTATTTTGAGTTTTTATTTTGGATAATTCACAGATGTCGATATATATTTGTCAAAAATATAAATGTATTAATAGTCGAAATGAAAAAACAAACTCTATTTAGTCTCCTATTTTTAGGAATGTCTGCAGTTAGCCTTACTGCTTGTTCTTCTAGTGATGATATACAAATTACTGAAGAAGCACAAAATAATTCTAAAATGTTTGGTAAATGGGAACTTGTAGAAAAAGCAGAGTTAGATGTAGATGGTAGAATAGTAAAGGAGACTTTGGCAAGTGATTTAAATGTACCTGCTCAGACAGTAGATTATTATAAAGGAGGCATTACTATTCAAACAGATTATTCAAATCAAAAAGATAGTCAAGGGAATTATTACAATGAAAGGTCTCCTAGACAATGGATGTTAAGCGGAAACAAATTGTACTTAGGTATCAGTAAATCATTAGAGCAAAATGCTGAACAGATTTATGATATTCGAGTATTAAGTCAGGATCGATTAATTATTGAACGAAAGATAGATGTAAAAGATGGTAATCGTTATACTTCTAATGTAAGCAGTATTAAAATTATCTATAAAAAAGTAAACTAGTCTTTTATTACTCTTAAGCATTAGCACCTTACCGTAATTATTATAATGTGGGTAGTAAAAAGATTCTGTAAATAATAAGTAATATAACTTTAAAAAACAGTTGTCAAAACGAGAGTGGAGATAGCTGTTTTTTTTTGTTTTTTAGGTTATACAAGAAGAAGAAAGAAAAAAAGAACGTTTTGAGGCTATAGAATAAGTGATTTTTAAATACTGTATATATACTTTAAAGGTATATGTCTATTTTATTTATTACTGTTGATAGATGTGATATATCTAAACTAAATATGTTGTTTTATCTTAATTTAAGAAGTAAATAAATACTGTGTTTTTTAAAATAGAAATTTGTAATAACTATTTTTATTTTTTCTTTATTTAGTAAAATATTTGGTTTTTTGCGTAAATCTATGTTATTTTTTTAGCCTAAAGGAGGCTAAACCTTCTCAAGGTTTACTTTTTTTGGTTTATTATTTTTTATTCTTCTTAATAAATTGTTACAATTCATTGTTAATTATATATTCGATTTATTGTAGGGACTTTTGTCTTGCTTTTTGAATGTGTTGACCTTATAAATTTGCCAAAATTTACA
Organism: Myroides sp. ZB35; assembly: GCF_001865835.1. Classification (NCBI taxonomy): domain Bacteria; kingdom Pseudomonadati; phylum Bacteroidota; class Flavobacteriia; order Flavobacteriales; family Flavobacteriaceae; genus Myroides; species Myroides sp. ZB35. The sequence goes on from NZ_CP017769.1 coordinate 2,873,563, forward strand.
AAGCAAACGATTATGCAACAAAAATTACTTTTATTATTTATTTCAATCACATTGTGTTTTAATTTTATTTCTTGTTCTAGTGATGATGTGCAGATTAGCCATCAAGGTAAAAATAAAGCACTATTAATAGGTAAGTGGAAATTAGAAAGTAAAAAATATTATGATAGATGGGGAGGCGCCATTGCAGGAGAAGTAGATAGTACTTGTTGTCCTCCACAGACACTAGAGTTTCATAGACATGAAATTATGATTCAAACTGATTTTTACAAAGAAAGTGAAGACACTGATATCATATGTGATGAGCGCTCTCCTTTTCAGTGGTTTATGATAGAGGATAAATTGTATTTAGGAGTAGGAAAAGAGGTGAATACAGATGATTATCAGGATTATGATATTCGTGTGTTGACAGATGAAATATTAGTATTGGAAAGAAGTATAAATGAATATGACAAAGAGCCATTCTACTCAAATGCTAAATTTGTTAGAATCACTTATAATAAAATACATAGCTATTAAGGTAGAATATTGACGTATATCTTTGGGGATTTTGTAGTATGGCATACTTTAGTAGTAAATTTAAGATTTGATAATTTATAATAAATGGATAGATTGATTGATGTACAGACTGTCTGTCATGGTCGGTATCAAATTTGGACTGCTTTAGTAGAAATGAGAATGTCACATTGGGTAAATACTTTTGTTATTAGAGATGCAATAACTCATGAAGCTGTATTAGATACTGGATCAAATACTTGGGATTTAGAAAACTATAGAGAAGAAAACAATCAGTTGATTTTGATTTTTAGGATATATCCAGAAGGAAATGTGTCCTACACCTTGACTGTTGATTTTGATCTCCAAAAAATTATTTATGAAGGACAATTATATGATTTTAATTCTTTAAATACTATTATAAGTAAATGAAAGAATAAATAGTTTTTAAATAAAATGGAACTTATTATAATTAACAGCTGTTTCACAATTAGGCAAGTGTATTTAGATAAGAAAATAGTATCTTTCAAGCTGTAAATAGAGAGTTAAACAATATATGGGACTACAGATAGGAGGTATAGTAATAGATAAAAATTATCAATCTGATTTGGAAGGGTTAGAAGTAATACTAAAAAGTAAGTTAGTACATGAAGAAGAAGTTACTTTTAAGAAGGCTACTGTTAGTGATAAGGAATCAGATATATTAGATATTTGTTTTTTAGAGGATGCTACTTTAGTTTTGGTATCGATAGGTATGGCTTCGCTAGTGTATAAAGCTTCTAAGCAGAAGGTGATGTCTTTCGTTATAGATGAGGAGATGATGTCGTTTAACCTTCATTATACAGAGAATGGTTTTTTGATTAGAACAGTGCTAGAAGTAGAAGGAGAGGTTGTAGAAAGTCTAGGTGAACCATTGGAATATGAAGAGGTAGAAGAAAGTAAAATAGAACTAATATATCATCTAATAGAGGATATAATAGGTGAATATTTGTGGGATATAGAACCTCAGGAAAGATGTATGCGTTTTGGGTTAAAAGAAGATAAGGTAGAAGACGAAATATTTGTTACGAGCTCTTCTATACCTACTTTTGAATTCGAAGATCTAGGGGATGAAGAATATTCTTGTGATGAAAACAAAGTGGTCAATATGAATGAAGAAATCACTAAAGTTAAAAGGCAAAAGAAGTCGTCAATTATAAAGCAAGTTATAAAAGGATTAGGATTAAAGAATTAATCCTAATTTGATTTAAATATAAAAGGGAATCTACACGGTAGATTCCCTTTTATATTTATTCTTTTTTCTCAACTGGTTTGTTCTTGTTGATTTCATCTTGAAGTTGACGGCGTATTCTTTGTTCGCGTTCAAGAGAAGATTTTCTTAATTCTTCAAGTTCTTCTTCTGTCTCAGATAATTTTCTGTTTACTTCTCTGATTTCAGAAAAGCTTCTTTTAAAGCGATAGTATATTATTCCTAAAACAATAATTAGTATACCTATAATAGCCCATATAATCGTCAAGAAAGTTGATTTCTCTGAAGATATTCCTAAAACTTCAATATTCTTTGTAGTAGTTAATGAAGTTGAAAGAGAATCTCTAGTTATTTGTAACTGCGATGTTAAGCTTTCAACAGATTCTTTATGTTCTAAAGAAGCATCTTTATTATTAGCAATAGTTAGATGTAACTTAGTAAGAGAGTCATTTACATTTTTTTGTAATTGGTGCAATTTTTCTACCTCGACAATTTTAGACTTTTGCCAGTTTGTTGATTCGTTTAGTAAAGTATTAAATTGATTATCTATTGTATTTGTTCTTTCTTGTGCAAAGCTCGCCAAACTAATTGCAATTAAAGCAACAGTAAATGTGAATTTATTTCTCATCTATATTTTTTATTCTCGTATCTTCAGAGTGACACTTGTTAATATAATTTATTTAGCCCTTTCTTGTAAAATCTTCATTGTAGAAAATATCAAAACTAAAAAAGTGAATAGTACAATAACTTTTTACTCTTTGAATACTTTTAAAAATTATAGAAAGAATAAAGAACTATTATTTTATTTAAGACCTTTTTGGTTTTGTTTACATGTGCAATATATAAAATGTTTAGTATTATCTAAAATTGTTTTAAAATTCTAATAAAATTGAATGTAAATACTTCTAATGTTAGATATCAATATGCTTATTTGTATAAAAGTTGTGTTATATTGAATAAAATTGAAGATATTTAAAATATTTAAATTTTATTGTAGTAGCAATTTTTGAATTTTAGAGGGAATAAAAGTTAAAAAGTGCCATATAATTATGTAGTACAAAAATAAAAGTTAATCTTCTTTCTTTTTAAAGAAGCTTTAGAATCATTGTATTTGTTCCTATTTAGACTTTTAAATGGTTTTAATTTTAGCAATGCTATAGAGCTATTTAGTACCATTTTTTAGAACTTTGATGAATATTTATTTTTGTAATATTTATAAGAAAGGTTTAGTATTATTACTAATAATAAAAAAGTCGCTGTTTTTAACAGCGACTTTAAGTGTCCTAATATCGGATAGAATTATTTTTTATCTGTAACAATAGTTCCGAAAGGTAATGTCGGTTTTACGAATGTTCTATCCGTGTTACTTGCTTTTATGAATGTTAGGTTTCTTAGTGAGATCTCATGTAGTAATTTTGGTTCAGATCCGTCTACAGGTTCAGTCCATCTAGATTTTATCACTATTTGCCCTTTAGGTGCAACCCAATATTCTTCTAATTTATTTGGGTTGTTAGTGTTAGATCCAGGTATGTCTCCTTCATACTCACATACTTGATTTAGATTAATACCTGTACGACTATATTGTTTTATACTAAGTAGTCTTTTATCGTTTAGTTCTATAATACTTTCAGCCGTAGCTTCTGTTGGAAGATCATCTTCAGTGATATTCAAGATAAGAGCTTCTTTGTCTTTTAAGTTATATAATGAGTTGTTACAATTAAAATTGTTTAGACCATTACCATTGTTATTATCAAACTTAAAAGCTAAAGTTCTATTTGCATAAGTTGTAGATCCAAAAGTCATCTGATCATATTTAATACTAGTGTCTCCTTGATTAAAATGTATATTTAATAAAGAAAACGTGTACTGATAAATTAGGTTGACGCTATTATCAGTTGCTGTTGTATTATTATTAACCTGTACTGTTCTATCTATGATGACTGTTCCACCTGGAGATGCAGGTATACTCTGAATGACAGAAGGAGTAGCTGGAGGAGGAAGGTTACATATAGATGTGCCTTCTACTTTATCAGTATACTTTCTATAATCTAAGCTAGTATCTGTTCCACTAATCTCTACTCTAGCTCTGTTGACAGTTTCATCTCTCATGATGTTATCAGCATCAATAACAAGTATTAGTGCTTCATCATTCTGAAGTTTGTAGAAAATCTTATCAGCTCCTGGTGTAGTACATCTCTGTACAGCAGTTACGTTGTTAAAATCAATGTCTTTATAAACTAGATTACCATCATCACAAGAGGTAAGTAAAAACATAAAAGATATACCTGTAAGGGTAAAAAACTTTTTCATCAGTCGTGAATATATTATTGTATACAGCAAAAATAGTTTTTTTATTGCTATAAAATAGTTTGCATGGGTATATTATAATTTTTTATTATTATTTCTGGGTCTTTTTTTACATTTTAGATGGTGTATTCAATGCTTATTAGGGATATAAAAGGAGTCAATAAAAAAAATGACTGTCTTTTTTATGCACAAATAGTATTTGTCTATATTTGAAAATGTTAATGTAATCGTAATAAACTCTTGTTATCACATGAATAATTCGACAGTAAAAACTAATTATCCTGCACTATATACTTTAGTTACGGTATTCTTCTTTTGGGGATTTTTTGGAGCAGGTAATAGTATTTTTATTCCATTTTGTAAAGCTTATTTCCACTTAGATCAATTTCAATCTCAATTAATTGATTTTGCTTTTTATACAGCATATTATTCAGGAGCTTTGATTTTGTTTATTTTAAGTACTATTAAGGGGAAGGATCTCGTAACAAGTTATGGTTATAAGAAATCAATTGTATTTGGTCTGCTGTTTTCAGCAATAGGGGCAGGATTAATGATTTGGGCAGTGAATGTAAATATTTACACTGCTTTGTTGATTGGGTTATTTGTAGTAGCTCTCGGTTTTTCGTTACAACAGATAGCGGCTAATCCTCTAGTGATTTCTGTAGGAGATCCTAAGACAGGGACGAGTAGAGTGAGCTTAGGGGGAGCGGTTAATTCACTGGGAGGAACTATAGGGCCATTGTTAATGGCGTTTGCTTTATTTGGAAGTACAGTCGCACTAACTGATGATCAAATACAACATCTGAGTCTGTCGAGTATGACAATGTTATATGCGGGAGTAGGAGCTCTTTTTGTAATTGCGGCAATGTTGTTTAGATTCTCAAAAAAAATACCTGATGGAGTGCGTATTGAGCCTATGGAACCAGCAAAGAAAGCAATAGGAACTTTAATTACGATGACACTACTATTAATAATGATATATATTCCTGTATTTAATACCTATAGTCAATCAGCTAATGAACCAGTAGAATTATTGGTTAAAGAAAAGGAAGTTTTGAGCAATAAAGAAGTAGAGGCTTCTCAGTTAGTTGAAAAAGAGAAAGCAATCACTTTTTTAAATACTCAAATTGTTGAAATTAAAGAAGGGTTAGATAATAAACGAATTATGTTACTTTCGGCAGCTTTAGTGGTGATAGGAGGAAGTATTGGCTTTGCTTATCGAAGCAGTAGGAGAAATCAACAAGGTTGGGGAGCGATGCAATATCCACAGTTGCTTTTAGGGATGTTTGGTATTTTTGCATATGTTGGGGTAGAAGTAAGTATCGGAAGTAATTTAGGAGAGTTACTTAAGCTAGAAGAGTTTGGTAATCTCCAATCTTCTCAGATAACTCCTTATATATCGATGTATTGGGGAAGTTTGATGATTGGGAGATGGGCTGGTGCTGTGAGTGTATTTAATTTGTCTAAAGGGAAGCAATTATTAGCAATGATTGTTGTTCCATTTTTAGCTTATTTTGCTGTTCTTGGGGCTAATTATTTGGCAGGTAATGATGTAACACCTTTGTATTACTATTCTGTTTGTGTGGTTTTACAAATTGTATTAACGTATTGGGCAAAGAATAAATCAGCGAGAACATTAATGCTGTTTAGTCTTTTTGGATTATTAGCAATGTTAGTCGGGTTGTTCAGTACTGGTATGATTGCTATTTATGCTTTTTTAGCTGGAGGTTTGGCTTGTAGTGTATTATGGCCAGCTATCTTTAATATTGCTATTATTGGCTTAGGTAAATATACAGCTCAAGGGTCTTCTCTGTTAATCATGATGATATTGGGTGGAGGTATTATTCCTCCAATTCAAGGAAAAGTTGCTGATATACTAGGTATTCACCAATCATACATAGTTAGTTTATTGTGTTTTGCATATTTGTTAGCTTTTGGTATAGTGGCAAAAAAGGTGCTTTCTAAGCAAAATATACAGATAGATGATATTAATTAGATTGACTTTAGTAAGAGTTGTAATTACTAATACTTTTCACATATAGCGTGAAAAGATGTTAATTCTATTGTAGTAATAATATCAGTTTTTACTACATTTGCGATTACGTGACAATAAAAGACAAGACAAAACAACTCTTTTTTAGAAAGAGCATAACAATAACTTACCAACAAAAAGAAAATGAAACACGTTTATCTTGATAATGCTGCGACTACATCCGTACGTCCAGAAGTAATCGAAGAGATGGTTAATGTACTTAGAAATGATTATGGTAATCCATCTTCAACATATGCTATCGGTAGACACGCTAAAGCTTTAGTGGAGAATGCTAGAAAAGTAATTGCAAAGCAATTTAATGCAACTTCTTCTGAGATTATCTTTACATCTTGTGGAACTGAAGGTAATAACTGGATTTTGCGTTCTGCAATTCGTGATTTAGGAGTTAAAAGAATTATCACTTCTAAATTAGAGCACCACGCTGTATTAAATACTGTAAAACAATTAAGTGCTGAGTTCGGTACAGAATTAGTTTTCTTAGATATCCAACCTTCTAGTGAAATTGATTATAATCAATTAGAAGAATTATTAAAAGATGAATCTAAACTTACATTGGTAAGTTTAATGCACGTTAATAATGAAGTAGGGACAGAATTAGATTTAAAAAGAGTAGCTACGTTATGCGAAGCTCATCATGCATTATTTCACTGTGATACTGTGCAGTCTATAGGTAAAACTAAAATTGATTTGGCAGAGACACCGATAGACTTTATTGTAGCTAGTGCTCATAAATTTCACGGACCAAAGGGGATTGGATTTGCTTTTATCCGTAAGAAAAATGTGCTAAAACCTGTGATGTTTGGTGGAGAACAAGAGAAAGGGTTAAGAGCAGGTACTGAAGGAGTACATCAAGTAGTAGGTATGGCTAAAGCTTTGGAAATGGCTTATGATTTATTAGAAGAAGAAAGAGCTCATATCACTAGTATCAAAGAATATTGTAAAGAAAGATTAGTAGAGGTATTTCCAGAAGTATGTTTTAATGGAAATAATGTAGGGTTTTACAATATCTTAAATGTATTATTACCTCTATCTGAGGAGAAAGCAGCTATGATGTTGTTCCAGTTAGACATGAAAGGAATTGCAGTGTCTAGAGGAAGTGCATGTCAATCAGGAAGTCAAAAACCTTCTCATGTATTGTCACAATTCTTATGTTCAGAAGACTTAAAGAAACCAAGTTTAAGACTTTCTTTTGGTCATGAAAACACAAAAGAAGATATTGATGTTTTAATTGAAGTATTAAAAACAATCTAATCAGATTGTTGTTCAAATAGAATTTAAATCCACTCTCAGAGAGTGGATTTTTTGTTTTAAAAACTCACAGGCAGTAATCTTAACTAAAAAAAGAGAAAAGTTCACCAAAAATAAGATTGCTTTACATTAACATTAGCGCTAAATTTGCAGAAACAACACAACATTTATGAGTTCAAATAATAGATACGCACTACGCGGAGTTTCTGCTGAGAAAGAAGACGTTCATAATGCAATTAAGAACATTGATAAAGGATTATTTCCAAAGGCATTTTGTAAGATTATCCCAGATCATTTAACTGGGGATGAGGATTACTGTTTAATTATGCATGCTGATGGAGCGGGTACGAAGTCTTCTTTAGCTTATATGTATTGGAAAGAAACTGGAGATATTTCTGTATGGAAAGGAATTGCTCAAGATGCATTAATCATGAATATTGATGATTTATTGTGCGTAGGAGCGACAGATAATATTATGCTTTCTAGCACTATAGGGCGTAATAAAAATCTAGTTCCGGGAGAAGTTATTTCTGCTATTATCAATGGAACAGAGGAATTGATTAATGAATTGAAATCTTTTGGAGTAACAATTCACTCTACAGGAGGAGAGACTGCAGATGTAGGAGATTTAGTTCGTACGATTATTGTAGATTCTACTGTGACTGCACGTATGAAGAGAAGTGATGTTATTGATAATGCTAATATTCAAGCAGGTGATGTTATCGTAGGTTTAGAATCATTTGGACAAGCTACCTATGAAAAAGGGTATAATGGAGGTATGGGAAGTAATGGATTAACATCAGCTAGACATGATGTTTTTGATCATTCTTTAGCAGCAAAATATCCAGAGAGTTATGATTCATCTGTGCCTGAAGAATTAGTCTATTCAGGAAAAGTACATCTTACTGATGTAGTAGAGGGATCTCCTATAGACGCTGGTAAATTAGTATTGTCACCTACTCGTACTTATGCACCTATTATTAAGTCAATATTAAATAAATATAAATCAGATGATATTCATGGGATGATTCACTGTAGTGGAGGAGCACAGACAAAGATTCTTCACTTCGTGGATAAATTACATATCATCAAAGATAATATGTTTCCTGTTCCACCATTATTTAAGCTAATTCAAGAGCAATCTAACACAGATTGGAGAGAGATGTATCAAGTGTTTAACTCAGGTCATCGTATGGAATTATACGTAAGACCAGAAGTGGCAGCTGATATTATTGCTATCTCAGAATCTTTTAATGTAAAAGCTCAGATAGTTGGTAGAGTGGAAGCTTCAGAAGAGAAGAAACTAACAATCACTTCTGAATACGGAACATTTAAATACTAAAAAAAACATACAATATAAAATGGCAAGATTGCTTTCTATCGATTTCGGTAAAAAACGTACAGGTATAGCTGTAAGTGATGAACTTCAAATTATAGCCTCTGGATTAACTACAGTTGATACAGAGCAACTATTGCCGTTTCTAAAAGATTATTTTTCTAAAGAGAAAGTGGAGAAGGTGATTATTGGAGAACCAAAACGCCTAAATAATGAACCTTCTGAAGTAGTACCTTTGTTGAATAGTTTTATTGAAAAGTTTAAGACGTCTTTTCCTGATATGCCAGTTGAGAGAATAGACGAGAGATTTACTTCTAAGATGGCTTTTCAAACAATGATAGATAGTGGTCTTAAAAAGAAACAAAGACAGAATAAAGCGTTGATCGATGAGATAGCAGCGACTATAATTCTACAAGACTACATGAGAAGATAAATGTTTTTTAATTTTATGATTATTTAAGATTAGTTGTAGATAATTTCTCTTAAATAAAGATTAGTTTTGCATATAAATAAATCCGATATAATGTCAAGTATACAAAAATCAGAGGCTGATGTTGTTTTGGTAGGGGCAGGTATTATGAGTGCTACTCTTGGGGTCCTACTGAAAGAGCTGAAACCAAACTTAAAAATTGAGGTTATTGAGCGTCTCGACAGTGCGGCTGCCGAAAGTTCTGATGCAATGAATAATGCCGGAACTGGACACTCTGCGTTTTGTGAATTAAATTATACGCCTGAAAAAGCAGACGGTACAATAGATGCTTCTAAGGCAATCAATATTGTAGAGCAATTCGAAGTTTCTCGTCAATTTTGGTCTTATTTGGTAAATAAGGGGGTCCTTAAAAATCCAAGTAATTTTATCCATACTGTACCTCATATGAGCTTTGTGTGGGGAGAAGATAACGTAAACTATTTAAGAAAACGTTATAATGAACTTCAAAAATATCCATTATTCCAAGGAATGGAATTCTCTGATAATAAAGAGAAAATAAAAGAATGGGCTCCATTAATTATAGAGAACAGAAAAGAAAATGAAGTATGTGCTGCTACACATATGAATCTTGGAACAGATGTTAACTTTGGTGATCTTACTCGTCAGTTATTTGACCATCTAAAGAGTGAAGATGGAGTTAATATGACTTTTAATTGTGAGGTTAAAGATATCACAAAGACTGGTTCTGAATGGACTGTATCTGCAACAGATAGTAAAGGACAAAAAAAGGTAATCAAATCTAAATTTGTATTTGTTGGAGCAGGAGGTGGAGCGATTCTACTATTGCAAAAAGCAGATATTGCAGAAAGCAAAGGTTATGGAGGATTCCCTGTAGGAGGAGAATGGTTAGTATGTCGTAATCCTGAAGTTGTGAAAAAACACATGGCTAAGGTATATGGTAAAGCATCTGTAGGAGCGCCACCGATGTCTGTACCTCACTTAGATACTAGGTTTATTGATGGAAAACATTCATTACTTTTTGGACCTTACGCTGGTTTCTCTACTAAATTCTTAAAAAGAGGATCATATTGGAACTTAATTAAATCACTTGAATTTAATAATATTGGTCCAATGTTAGGAGCAGGTCTTCGCAATATGGATTTGACCAAATATTTGATAGAACAAGTATTACAGTCTTCAAAATCTCGTTATGCAGCATTAAGAGAATATTATCCAGATGCTAAAGAGGAAGATTGGAAATTAGAAAAAGCAGGACAACGTGTACAAGTTATCAAAAAAGATAAAGATGGAAAGGGAATCTTGCAGTTTGGTACTGAAGTAGTAAGTGCTGCTGATGGATCAATAGCAGCTTTATTAGGAGCTTCGCCAGGAGCATCTACCGCAACTCCAATTATGTTAAAGCTTTTATCACAATGTTTTAAAGAAGAGTTTAAGTCTGCTGAATGGCAAGCTAAATTTAAGGAAATGATTCCTACTTTTGGATTAAAGCTAAATGAACATCCTGAACTAGTAGCAAGTACTAGGGATAATACAAGTAAGACTTTGAAAATATATCCATATAATTAATAAAAAAGCACTCTATATAGAGTGCTTTTTTATTAATTATATGTTAGTATTATTTGTTTAGAGAAATAATATTTTAGTTATAAAGGCAAAGAATGTATATAACTATTATATTTACATACTTTGTCCTTTTAGTTATATAATTATTATTATCTGAATAAATGTTTAATATGCAGATGCTTAAAAATGACTTCTAAATCTCTTTACCTAATTCTTCCTTTCTGGGTATTAGTATTTGCTATATATGGTTGTGATAATTCAAAAAGGAATGATATTATAAATCATTCTATAAAGGAGTTTCTAAAAAACTATAATACTGATGCGGTAAATGACTTAATGCTAAAACAAGCTGATTCTATAGGAAAACTTGTTTTGTTATTGCCTAATTCCCGTGGTAATAGAGAGATAATAAAGGATTATATAAACAAAACTAAAGCTCATAAAAAGTATTGTGATCGGTTATATGACTATGCAGTTGAAGATCGTGATAGTATAGATATAGCAAATGCTTATTTATTGACAGGTCAGTATTATTTGAGTAATCTTGTATTTGATAGTGCTTACTATTATTATAATCAAGCTGAAAAACTATATCTCATAAAAAAGGATTCCTTAAATATTAGTTACACTTATTATATAAAGGCCTATGTACTTAATAAAAATGGTGTCTATTCAGAGGCAGAAAAACAAATTCTAAAATCTATTCGCTATAATACCAAAGAAATATCTATTCGAAGACGTCATCAACAGTATTTTACAATTGGAGATGTTTTTAGTGGATTAGGTATGTATGAGGATGCTTTACACTATTATAACCAAGCGTTCGAATTACTTTCAGATAAAACAATATTATCAGAGGAATCAGAAGCGTATATTAATCTTAGCAAAACTTATTTAGTTGATAATGTAGCAAAGGTGTATATAAAACAAGAAAAGTACCTCAAGGCTAAAGAACTACTATTAGAAGGTATAGCTAAGTATATAAATTTTAATGATGTAACTAGTGAAAGATACTACGCATATTTAGCTATTAGTTTAGCTTCTGCTAAATTAAAAACAAATGATTACAAAGGGATACATGCTTTATTAAACGAGATAATAGAAATAGGAAAAAGGAATAAGAACCGAATAATTATCCATAAAGCTGAATTAGTTTTGGCAGAATATTATTTTGTAACAGGGCAACTGAATTTAGGCTTCCCTTTAGTTGAAAGAATATTAGAAGAAGTCCGTAGTGTGGGAGATTTTGAAAATCAATTGAAGGCATTAGAATTATTAATATCCTATGATTCTGATAGATCAGACCAGTTTTTTATTGAATATGTTGAAATAAGTAAGAGATTTAAAGGAGAAGGAAATTTAATTCAAAATAGCTTTATAAGAATAAAACAAGAGGCAGACTCTTTGAATGAATTGAATAAAACATTACTAGAGCGAAATAGATTATTAAGTACAATTACTATTAGCTTATTTGTGATTGTTACTATTATTTTATTAGCTTATATATATCATTTAAAGATAAAAAAAATAGGGTTAATCAAGATGTTTCAACAAGATACTGAACAGTATTATAATTCAATTATAAATGTTCAGAAGTATTTGGCTGTAGCAAAAGATAGAGAACGTAAAATAATTGCGAAAGAATTAAACGATGGGGTAGTTAATAGGTTATTTGCAACTCGATTTACATTAATGCAATTAAAGAAAGAAGAAATTGATAATCATAAGGATGTTTTGGTAAATGAAGTTGTTGAAGTAGAGGATTATATAAGGAATATATCTCATAGTCTTGTTAATGAAGAAGGAGGGAAGGTACAGGGATTTCAACAGTTATTACAAGAACTTGTCTTAGTACAGAAAAGACAGTCAAATATTGATTTTAGTATACTAATAGATGCTAAATTAGATCTAGAATGTCTAGATCATAGAAAAAGAATAAATATTTATCGTTCGATACAAGAGGTTTTGTTAAATGTAGCTTTACATTCTAATGCGAGTAAGTGTGTCGTTGATATTAAGCTTAAAACTCCTGTAAGTTTTGAAATAGCGATTACGGATAATGGGACTGGTTTTGATACTAGGTCTATAAAAGGTGGATATGGACTACCGAATGTTAAGGAACGAATAGAGATTATAGAGGGGAAATTATTTGTGATTAGTAAGAAAGGTAGTGGAACGAAAATTCTCTTCATAATTTATTTCTAGAAATACAGAGAAATTAAATAAAGTATGTGTATTTCGTTGTAAATAGTATTATGTATTCGGTAATTAATAGTTAATTATATACTTTTTACTTTTACTAGATTACATATTAATAGTTCTCTATCTTTGTATGCTTTTTTTAATAAGTTATAGTGTCTTGTATTTAAAATGTTTAAACTAAGAGTCTTATATTTTGCAGTCTTGTGTATTTCTATGTCGATGATTCATTGTACACAGACTGAAACCAATAAAGAAGACTTAAAGTTAGAAGAAATAAACGCATTTATAAAGAGTTATAACAGATTTAATCCTACTGATAAAGATAAGGCTGCTGCAGACTCTTTAGGTAATGTTATATTAAACCTAAGGAATACTGAGCAGAGCAGAAATGCTTTGCGAAAATATATATTACTAACTAATGCAGATAAGCAGTATATAGAAGAACTCTTTAAAAGGTCTAGAAAAGCAGATGACAAGAAAAATGAAGCGCAAGCTTATTTCTTACGTGGTAAACGTTATGCTCAGAGTTTTCAAATAGATAGTACTTATTATAATTACACTAAAGCTGAGTTTTTGTTTAAGTCTATTCAGGATTCTGTAAACTTGCAAGAAGTGTATTCTCATAAAGCTATTATTCTTTTAAATAATAAAATCTTTACTGAAGGACAATCACAGATTCTTAAAGCGATGAATGTTAATAAAGAGCATAAAGATGCTCGTATTAAATATTCAGAATCTATTATAATGGCTAATGCTTTAGTAGGTTTAGAACAATTGCCAGAAGCTTTAAAGCAATTAGAATTATCTTTAAAACTTTTAGATAACCCTGAAATTGTAAAGTTTTTTTTACCTGATGCAATTAGGTTGAACAAAATTACGATTTACTATAATATAGCAGAGGTTTATATTAAGCAAGGCGAGTATAAAAAAGCCCAAAATTTAATACATAATGTTATTGATAAATATATCAATGAAAGTACTATATATGATGAGATGATGTTGGCACATTTGTTATATAACTTAACTCAAGCCGATATTAAGAGTAAACACTATGATGATGTAGAAAAGAATCTTGTTAGAGCAATCGATATACAATTGAAAAACAAGAATCTTCAGGATTATAATTCGTATAAAATTCTTTTAGCAGAGTATTTCTATCTAATTAAAAAAGAAGAACAAGGAAATCAACTTGTAAACGAGGTATTAGAATATGCTCATCAAAATAATAATCTAGGATTAGAAAAAGAAACTCTTACTGTTTTATTAAAATACAAAAAAGAGCAATATAATACCAATTTTGTGAGATACGAGGAGTTGAATAAACTTATACTCGATGAGAATAATGTGATCAAGAATACTTTTGCAAGACTTAGTTTTGAAGCGGATTCTCTAGAAAGAGCAAATGAGCAATTACAAAATCAGAAGAATGTTATTACGATGGTTTCTAGTGCTTTACTTGTAATTGCTATAACTATTTTCTTTGTTATTTTGTTTAGGCAAAAAGCAAAAGAGGTTTCTTTAGTCAAGTTGTTTCAGAAAGACACAGAGAAGTACTATGACTCGATTATCAATGTACAAAATGAATTAGCCGAAGCCCGTAATATAGAGCGTAAAGAAATAGCAAAAGAACTACATGACGGTGTTTTAAATAAGCTATTTGTCACTCGTTTTTTATTAATGCAGGTAAGTAAAGAGTCTGTAGAGACACATAAAGATTCCCTTATTAATGAAGTAAAAGAGGTAGAACAATATATAAGAGATGTTTCTCATGTATTAGGACATGAAGAGGATTTTAAAAATAAAGAGTTCAATGAACTAATTAGGGATCTAGTAGGGATTCAGAATAGAAATCAAGTAACTAAGTTTATATTATTTATGTCTAATGATATTTGCTTTAGTAGGTTAAGTATTAAGTTTAAAGTTCATATTTATAGAATTATACAAGAGTGTTTACAGAATGTACAGAAACATGCTAAGGCAACAGAATGTCAAGTATCTATACTGTTAAGAGAAGAAACGAGATTTGAGGTAATTATTAAAGATAATGGAGTAGGTTTTGATACAGATATAGTAAAGAGAGGGCTTGGATTTACTAATATAAAAGCAAGAACCCAATTGATGAATAGTAAGATTAATATTTCAAGTACAGAAGGTAAAGGAACTAGTATTTCTTTTACTATTGATTTAAACGAGTCAGTAGAGTGCTAGAATCTAGGTATTAGATAAATGAGAGAGGTCGCTTAATAGCGACCTCTCTCATTTATTATTCTTCACTAGTGAAGTTTATTCTTTTAGAAAAGTACATTAGTATGGCGATGATGGTGAATAATCCAATACTACCGACAATAAGTGCAGCTTCTTTTAATTGTAATAGGAAGAATAGAAATGCATATAACACAAATAATAATCCAAATATAGTTGCTGCAATACGCTTGTTTTTGCTCAATCCAAAGATAAATGATGTAATCAAAATTATAGTCGCTGATGCTGAAATAATATAAGCATAACTAAAGCCTATATATTCTGCAAAGGATAGGAGTAAGACGAAATTGATACATAAAGCTAACCCCACTAATGTGTAGTGTAATATATTGATGCTTAGGTTTTTTATATTCTCCATAAAAAAGAAGGTAGCGAAGGTTAAGCCTATAAATAGTAAAGCATACTTAGTAGCTCGGTTTACTTTGCTATAAAAGTCATTCATTTGTAGAAATTTCATTCCAAAACTATAATCTGTCAACTGGGTAATTGTATTTAGATCAGAGCTGATTGGTATAGATTGAAAAATTGTCCATTTTGAATGCTCGTTTACGCTTTGTTTTTCATCGTTATCAGGTAGATAGTTTCCAATATATTTGATATCCTTATAGTCAGAAGTGACATTGACATTAGTCTGTTTAGCAGTTGCTAGAAAGTTAATCTCTGTAGAACCCTTTAACTGAATAGGAAAATTAATATTACTCAAATCTATATCCTCTTTATTGATATCGTAACTTAAGAAAGCAATACTAGAATTGATCCTTAGAGATCTATCCTGCTCAAAGTATTGTTGAGGGTTTTTATTGATAAGAATCTCTTGAGTGAAACCTTTACTATCTGATACAGAGAAGACAATCTTCGCATTTGTAAATGCTTCCTTATCTGCTAGATTTAACGTAGAGGCTAATTCATCTAGCGTAGGGAAGCTAGCTTTTACATTTAAGTTAGTGTTATAAAGTGCTACTTCATATAAGCTTCTTTTTTTAATTTGTGTTTTTATATCACCTGTAAAATCTTGTTTGATAGGAGTTTGTAAATAACTGTTTAATTGTTTCATTACTTTTCCATCCTCAGTAAGATGATTAGTATAGTATTCTACAAGGACAAAAGGACCGTATATGGTTTGTTTTTGTCCCCATTTAGAGGTTACTTCAGTCGTTACTTCACTCTGAAAGCTTTCACGTTCGGAGATTAGACTACTGATAAAAGGTAGTGTGATAAGTAACATAAGAGATAATACACTGATTATAACTCCTTTGATCATTGGTTTGTAATTTTCTTTTTTCATTTTATTAGAGTTAAAAGTACTTTGTTTTTCAAAGTTGATGGGTAAAAAAATTATTTAAGCTTTTTAATTAAATTTTCTAAATAGGCTAGGTGTTGTTTAAAGGCAAGCTTACCTTCTTCAGTCACTGTATAAGTAGTATTTGTTTTTCTTCCAACAAATCCTTTTGTAACCGTTATATAATTACTTTCTTCTAGGTTCTTTAAATGAGAGGCAAGGTTTCCATCTGTTAGGTCTAGATATTCTTTTAGATCTTTAAACGATAGGGAGTCATTGACCATTAATCCACTCATAATACCTACGCGGATACGATTGTCAAAGACTTTGTTTAATTTTTCTAAATCGAATTTCATATTTGTGTTATAATTTATTTATCGTACTTATTCCATAAAATAATCCCGTAAAGCAAATGTACTAAACCGAACCCTATTGCCCATAGTAAAAGTGTGTAATCTAAGAAATAGAACGCTAGTAAACCTAGGACTATCTCTAGTGCAGCGATTGCTTTTACTTCTTTGACAGTGTCTTCTTGGACGCTAAATAGTGCTAACCCATAGAATAATAGTGTAGTAGGTAAAGCAAATTGTAGCAAATGATACTTATGTAATATTAAGCAAAGAATTCCGGCTATTATTAGCGGAATAGAGAAGCGTACTAATAAGCGCTTAGTGACTTGATTTAAAAACGATTTCCCTTGTTTGCGTGTTTTGCGTATTGTAAAGAAAAATCCACCTACCACAGCAATGACAAAGGTAGCGATAGCTAGCACTAATAGCATTTCTGCAGTATAAGCAGTTTGGTACGGATCTTCTAGTGTTAGATTTTCATAAGAGTACGTAGAGCTTGTCTGCCAATAGTATAAAACACTTGCAGCAATAAGCCCACATAAACCTACCCATATACCGCTCCAACCACTAAGGCTTAAAAACTTAGTAGAGCGCTCCATTATCGACTTGATTTGATTTAAATCTTCAATAGCTTTATTTGTCATAGTAAAAGTACTTTGAAATACAAAGTTAATAAAATAATGATATGTGCAACAAAAAAGTGAATATTTATTTTAATGGTTATAAATCTATACTAATACGCTCCATTATAATCTTAAACGAGTACTTATAGCTAGTTCAAAAATTATTTAAATACTATGTAAATTTGCTTGTTTTGATAAGTAGATTAGGTGTAATAAATAGCTTTAACTCAAAAAATCAAAGCAATGAAGATAAATCTAATTTTGAAAAAATAGGCAGTGTTCGCATAGTTATCGCATAGTGATGGCATACTGCTCGCATATTTTTGATGGTTTTTTATGCGACCGCTATGCGATAAAATTGTAATCCATATACTATTACTGTACTAATGTTTCTAAAAGCAGTGATATTGATGCTTTTTAGAAGTTGTTCTGTATCTAGGTAGGCGTTTGAGCTGTATTTTATGTCAGTTTACGTTTAAATGAAAGAATCATAAAGCGTAAATTTGTTACTTGCAGTCAATTAAATAATGAATTATGACACAGATTACTTCCTATACTTTCTCCACAGCTAAAGCTTTGACAGCAGAGCAGAACATAGACTATAATCATCAAGTAGATCAGTTTAATGTTTGGCCTGCTTATGTATTAGCAGATACAGTGAATCTAACATATTGGGATAGTATATATGAGTTGTTCGCTGATTATCAGTTTTATCTTTTAGAAGGAAATGTAGTTGTTGGTAATGGAAATTGTATTCCACTTCATCTTACTGCAGAAGAATTAGCTGACTTACCTGAAGGAGGATGGGATTGGGCTTTGGAAAAGGCTGTTAAAGATCATGAGAAAGGATTAATCCCAAATACACTTTGCGCATTGCAGATTGGGCTCAATAAGAATTATCAAGGTAAAGGCATTAGTCATAAGCTAATTCAATATATGAAAAGCATTGCTTTGTCTACAGAGATGAATGCTTTTATATTGCCCATTAGACCTAACTTAAAGACAAATTTTCCTTTGATTTCAATGGATGATTATATTCAGTGGGAGAATGAAGAAGGTTTGCCTTATGATGCATGGATACGTACACATATAAAAGGAGGAGCTCATATCGTGAAGATTTGTCAGCGTTCTATGGTTGTTGAAGGAAGTATTGCCGAGTGGGAGCAATGGGCTAATATGAAGTTCAGAAGCTCTGGTGAATACATCTTACCTGTATTGCTTAATCCTATTCAGATAGATTTAGAAATGGATAAAGGTGAATATATAGAACCTAATGTATGGATGAGATATGAATTAGATTAACTCTGCAGGATTGTATAACGGGGTATAGGGGAGAATTATGTGTTGTTGATTTAAGCATAAGTAACTCAAATCTTTTGAGTGGAGTAGTGAAATTAGCGAATATTTATTATATTGGCATTCTACAAAAACTAAAAAATTATGCAACAAAATACACCCTATACGCCTACTAACAAGGTGCGTATAGTTACTGCGGCGGCTTTATTTGATGGCCATGATGCGGCGATTAATATTATGCGTCGTATCATTCAATCGACGGGATGTGAGGTTATTCACTTAGGACATGATAAGAGCGTTGAAGAGGTAGTGAATACAGCTATCCAAGAAGATGCTAATGCGATTGCAATGACTTCATATCAAGGAGGTCATAACGAGTATTTTAAATATATGTACGACCTGCTACAAGAAAAAGGAGCAGGACATATCCGAATCGTTGGAGGAGGAGGAGGAGTAATTCTTCCTAGTGAGATAAAGGAGTTAATGGATTATGGTATCACACGCTTATATTCTCCAGATGATGGACGAGCGATGGGATTACAAGGGATGATTAACGATATGGTAGGGAAGGCTGACTATCCTACAATGGACTTACAATTACCAGAGGGAAAAGATGTATATCAATCTTTGGCAGATAAAGATGTTACTACGATTGCTCGTTTAATTTCGTTAGCTGAAAATAGAGAAGAAGATTTCCTTAATGTATTCCAATACGACGAAAAGAAACATAAGAATACACCTATATTAGGTATTACAGGAACGGGAGGAGCAGGTAAGTCATCTATGGTAGATGAGTTAGTTCGCCGTTTCTTGATTGACTTCCCTGAAAAAACAGTAGCACTAGTCTCTGTTGACCCTTCTAAGCGTAAGACAGGAGGAGCTTTATTAGGAGATCGTATTCGTATGAACTCGATTAATAATCCTCGTGTGTTTATGCGTTCTCTGGCTACTCGTCAGTCTAACTTAGCGTTATCTCGTTATGTTGAAGAAACACTTCAAGTACTTCAGGTTGCCAATTATGATTTAATTATTCTTGAAACATCGGGAATTGGTCAGTCAGACACGGAGATTTTAGACCACTCAGATGCTTCTTTATACATTATGACTCCAGAGTTCGGAGCGGCTACTCAGTTAGAAAAGATTGATATGCTTGATTTCGCTGATATCGTTGCAATCAATAAATTTGATAAGCGTGGAGCATTAGATGCAATTAGAGATGTAAAGAAACAATACCAACGCAACCATAACTTATGGGATGTAAACCCAGACGAAATGCCTGTATTTGGTACGATTGCTTCTCAGTTTAACGATCCTGGTACCAATGCTTTGTATAAAGCGATTATGGATAAAGTGGTAGAGAAGACAGGAGCAGACTTAACGTCTAGTTTCGAAATCACTAAGGAGATGAGTGAGAAAGTATTCGTGATACCTCCTAACCGTACACGTTACTTATCTGAGATAGCGGAGAACAACCGTAAATATGATGAGACGGTATTAACTCAAAAAGAGGTAGCTCAGAAGCTATACGGTATTTTCAAAACAATAGAAACAGTAGCTGGTAAATTGCCAGAAATAGATAAGTCAGGAATCGTAGAAGAAACAATAGCTTCTAAAGATGCTGATACACAATTGTTCATCAACCTTCTATTAAAGGAGTTTGACAAGGTGAAGATGAACTTAGACCCTTATAATTGGGAAGTGATTCTAACATGGGATCAGAAGGTGAACAAGTATAAAAACCCAGTGTACTCATTCAAAGTACGTGATAAGGAAATCAAGATAGCTACGCATTCAGAAAGTTTATCACATTTACAGATTCCTAAGATTGCACTACCTAAGTATGAAGCTTGGGGAGATATCTTGCGTTGGTCATTACAAGAGAATGTACCAGGAGAATTTCCGTTTACTTCAGGACTTTATCCGTTTAAGCGTGAAGGAGAAGATCCTACACGTATGTTTGCGGGAGAAGGAGGACCAGAGCGTACCAATAGACGTTTTCACTATGTGTCATTAGGTATGCCAGCTAAGCGTCTATCTACTGCGTTTGACTCTGTGACTTTATATGGTAATGATCCAGGACATCGCCCTGATATTTATGGTAAGATTGGTAATGCTGGGGTTTCTATCTGTTGTTTGGATGATGCGAAGAAGTTGTATTCAGGGTTTAACCTAGCACATGCTTTGACATCAGTATCGATGACTATTAACGGGCCAGCGCCTATGCTATTAGGATTCTTTATGAATGCTGCTATTGATCAACAGTGTGAAATCTATATCAAAGACAATGACTTAGTAGCTGAAGTTGAAGCAAAGATTGAAGCTATTTATAAAGCAAAAGGTGTGGAGAGACCTCGTTATAATGGTGAATTACCAGAGGGGAACGACGGTCTAGGATTGATGCTTTTAGGAGTAACAGGGGATCAAGTGTTGCCAAAAGAGGTGTACGCTGAGATTAAAAAGAATACGTTATCACAAGTTCGTGGTACGGTACAAGCGGATATCTTAAAAGAAGATCAAGCTCAGAATACTTGTATC
This sequence comes from Myroides sp. ZB35, assembly GCF_001865835.1. Taxonomy (NCBI): domain Bacteria; kingdom Pseudomonadati; phylum Bacteroidota; class Flavobacteriia; order Flavobacteriales; family Flavobacteriaceae; genus Myroides; species Myroides sp. ZB35. The sequence continues at coordinate 2,894,809 of NZ_CP017769.1, forward strand.
TTCTCTACAGAGTTTGCACTTCGTTTAATGGGAGATGTACAAGAGTACTTCATTGAGAAGAATGTGCGTAACTTCTATTCTGTGTCTATCTCAGGATACCACATTGCGGAAGCAGGGGCAAACCCTATTACACAGTTGGCATTTACATTAGCGAATGGATTTACTTATGTAGAATATTATTTAAGTAGAGGAATGGATATTAATGACTTCGGGCCAAACTTATCGTTCTTCTTCTCGAATGGTATTGATCCTGAGTATGCAGTAATTGGTCGTGTAGCGCGTCGTATTTGGGCAAAAGCACTGAAAAATAAGTATGGTGCTAATGAACGTGCACAGATGCTTAAATATCATATTCAGACTTCAGGGCGTTCATTACACGCACAAGAGATTGACTTTAATGATATTCGTACTACACTTCAAGCATTGTATGCTATCTATGACAACTGTAATTCACTTCACACTAACGCGTATGACGAGGCTATTACGACTCCTACGGAAGAATCTGTACGTAGAGCTATGGCAATACAGTTAATCATAAATAAAGAGCTAGGATTGGCTAAAAATGAGAATCCAATACAAGGGTCATTTATTATTGAAGAATTAACGGATTTAGTAGAGGCTGCTGTATTAGCAGAATTTGATAGAATTACAGAAAGAGGAGGAGTGTTAGGAGCAATGGAGACCATGTACCAACGTTCTAAGATTCAAGAAGAGTCATTGTACTATGAAACATTAAAACACAATGGTACGTTCCCTATTATTGGAGTAAATACTTTCTTGAGTTCTAAAGGATCTCCAACAGTAGTTCCTGCTGAAGTTATCCGTGCAACAGAGGAGGAGAAACTGTTCCAAATCAAAACAAAAGAGAATTTGAATAAGGCTAATGAAGCTTTAGTAAAAGAAGAATTAGAGCGTATTCAAGAAGTAGCTATTCAAAATGGCAATATATTCGAAGCGCTAATGGATGCTTCTAAAGTCTGTTCGTTAGGTCAGATTACTTCAGCATTATTTGAAGTAGGAGGACAGTACAGACGTAATATGTAAGATTAATTTCTCGCTTATTTATATAAAGCCTGTGGACTGAATGTTCACAGGCTTTTTTTTGGTTTTCGGTGACTAGTATAGACGCAGTACTTTGCGTGTCACACAAGTTAAGAACAAATCTAAAAGCTGTATTATGTGACACGGAAGATATTCCGTCTCTACCTTATGTAAATTGTATTTTGACCTAGTGCTAATGGAGTGATACGACATATATTATGTGACACGGAAGATATTCCGTCTCTACCTTATGTAGATTGTATTTTGACCTAGTGTTAATGGAGTGATACGACATATATTATGTGATACGGAAGATATTCCGTCTCTACTTTATGTAGATTGTAGATATATGATGTGGGTATATGTTGCAAACTATGCAGAATCTAGAATGCACAAAAAAACGCCCTGCTAAAGATCTAGCAGGGCGTTTTTAAATATATACTATAAACGATTAGTATTATCTCAATTGAGCTTGTAAAACATTTTCTAATTGGTATTTTACTTTACCCATGATTTTGTCTACTTGACTATCAGTAAGTGTTTTTGTAACATCTTCCATGATAATAGAGATAGCGTATGATTTCTTACCATCTTCGATTTTCTCTCCTTGGTAAACGTCAAATAGAGTTACGTCTTTGATGACTGCTTTATCTACTTGTTTTACTAGGTTATAGATCTCTTCGAAAGTTACTGCTTCGTTGATTAATAATGCATAATCACGTTTAACTGAAGGGAATTTATTGATTTCAGCAATTTTGATTTTAGCAGAAACTACTTTTAATACATTATCCCAGTTAAATTCAGCGTAACAAACTTCTTGTTTGATATCAAAGTGTTTGGTTACTGATTTCTTCAGAATACCGAACTCTACGATTAATTCTTTTCCTATATAGTAAGCAATACCTTCTGAGAATAAATCTGATTCTACAGGTTGGGTACTTATCTTAGCTAAGCCTAAACGAGTGATAATACCATTGATATACCCTTTGAAGTCAAAGAAGCTAATTGGTTTTTGCTCAGAGTTCCAGCTTGCTTTCGTGATATTACCTGTAGCAAATACAGAAAAACGTTTGTACTCTTCGAAGTTGTTAAGCATCTTGTGGTATGTTTTACCAAACTCGAAGAATTTTAAATCACCACGTTTTCTATTTACGTTGTAAGAGATAGACTCTAATCCTCCGAATAATAATGACTGTCTCATTACTGATAAGTCATGACTTAGTGGGTTAAGGATATCTACTTGGTAATTAGATTTAATATTTTCGCTTAATTCTGTGTAGTCAGGAGTTGTTAATGAGTTATTCATAATCTCATTAAACCCTTGTGCTACCAACTGCTGAGCTACAATATTTGTTACTCTATGATCTTCTGTTCTAGAACTATTAGCGATAGTTGCATTTAATTTAGAAGAGAAAGTAATGTTGTTAAAACCATATACTCTCAAGATTTCTTCTATAACGTCAATCTCTCTAGTTACATCAGCACGATAAGCAGGAACAGTAATACCTATACCTACATCAGACATACTGTGAACTTTAATATCTAATGATACTAAGATTTTCTTGATTGTTTCTTTAGAAATTTCTTCTCCTAATAATCTATTGATATTATTGAAGTTTAAGAATACAGAATGTTCTTCTACTTTCTTAGGGTATAAGTCGATAATATCAGAAGTGATTTCTCCACCAGCTACTTGTTGGATTAATAAAGCGGCATGTTTAAGAGCATATTCAGTAATAGCAGGGTCAACACCTCTCTCAAAACGGAAAGATGAGTCTGTATTAAGGCCATGTCTTTTTGCTGCTTTTCTTACCGTAACTGGATTAAAATAAGCACTTTCTAAGAAAATATTTGATGTGCTTTCAGAAACAGCAGATTTGCTACCTCCGAATACACCTGCCATACACATTGGTCCATTCTCATCACAGATCATTAAGTCATCTTCGTGAAGAGTTCTTTCTACTCCGTCTAGAGTTACGAACTTAGTACCTGCAGCAACAGTTTTTACGATTACTTTACCACCTTTTATTTTAGCGGCATCAAAAGCATGTAATGGTTGTCCTAAATCGTGTAAAACGTAATTGGTAACGTCTACAATATTGTTTTTAGGAGTAATACCGATTGCTTTTAATCTATTTTGTAACCAGTCTGGAGAAGGTTTTACTTCTATACCAGAGATTGTTACACCACAGTAACGAGGTGCTTTTTTATAGTCTTCAACACTAACATCAATCTTAAGTGTTCTTCTTTCAACTTTAAATTTGCTAACAGAAGGAGTGATTAATTCTTTGTGTTGAGTTTCTTCTTTAGAATTTTGTAGTAGACCAGCTCTTAAGTCACGTGCTACTCCCCAGTGGCTCATAGCATCAGAGCGGTTAGGAGTAAGACCGATTTCAAAAACTTCGTCTGTAGCGATATTAAATAAAGTAGCAGCTGGTGTTCCAGGCTCCCATTTATCTTCTAAAACTAAAATACCGCTTCCATCTGTACCTAAACCAAGTTCTACTTCAGAGCAAATCATACCAAAGCTTTCTTCTCCACGAATCTTGCCTTTTTTGATTTGGAATGCATTTCCTTCTGCATCGAACAATTCTGTACCAATAGTAGCAACCGGTACTTTTTGCCCTGCAGCAACGTTCGGCGCACCACATACGATTTGTACTGGCTCACCTGTTCCTAAATCAACTTTTGTTACGTTTAATTTGTCTGCATTTGGATGTTTTGTACAAGATAATACGTGTCCAACAACAACTCCTCTTAGACCACCTTTAAGACTCTCATATGTAGTGATTCCTTCTACCTCAAGACCTAAGTCTGTTAAGATTTCTGAAGTTTCTTCTGGTGTTATGTCTAATTTAATGAATTGTTTTAACCAATTGTATGAAATATGCATTCGAGAATATTTTTTTATAAGTACGCAAATATACGCATTGCCAAAGTTTAAGTAAAATTATTTGTGATGAAAAAATCACAAATTAGCGTTAAGTGAAGAAATTATAGAAATTTCTGTTTAATATCCTCACTTGGTATCATACAGCTTTCTTTTTTTCCATACCATTTGTATCTATTTTTAGCGATATATTCGTATAGAGCATCTGTGATACCTGTTGGTAAGAATGAGAATATGCCGATCAGGGAGTACTTGCCTCCTAGAGCAGAAGCAATCTCAAAGGCAGCTTTTGATTTGATAAAATAGGCTACACCTGGTTCATATAGAACGATGCTGTCTATCTTAGTGCGGTCGATACCGATATAGTTTAGAATCTCTTTCCCTTTTTCTGAATCTAAGGCTACGAATCTAAACTGATCTTGGTGATCTGCTTTAATAACCTTATTGACGGTGCTGTCGCATAAATTGCAAACACCGTCAAATAAGATAATTTTTTTATTGCGAGGTATATCTAACATTATTTTTTGCGTTCTACCATTTCTAGTTGATCAAGGCTTACTTTAGATGTAAAGATACCATAATTAACTGTTGCTTTATTTTTTTCGATTACATCGATTGTTCCCACTGAACGACCATCTATCATACGAACGCGATCTCCCACTTTAAGAGGGAAGTTGGTTTTCTTCTGTGCATCTTGTAGTTGCTTTTTCGCCTTTTCTTCTTTCTTCTCTTTGCGAATCACTTCTACTTTTTGCTCCACTTCTTTAATTAGCTCTTTTTGTTGAGCTTCTTTTTCTTTCTTCTCTTTTATGGTAACCTTCTTGCGTTTAGAATTTTCAATCTCTACTACTTTTAGAACTTCTCCAAAAAGAGTTTTCTTACTTTTATTATTAAAGTATTTTTCAGACAAATCATCTAAGCGTTGACCTAGAGCTACTAAACGTTGATTAGAATCAAATAATTCCTGGTAACGCTCTAGTTTCTCTTGAATTTTAGCATTGATGGTCTCCATTTTCTTACTCTCATCTCTTGCCTTAGTCTCTTCCTCTTTTAAGTTCTGAGAAGTACGTTCTAGTTTATGTCTTTCTTTCTGTAGATTAGCGATAGTCTTGTCAAATCTAACTTTATCTCCTTCTACTTTTTTCTTGGCTCTATTAATTAAGCTAAACGGAATACCATTTTTCTGTGCAACTTCGAAGGTAAACGAGCTACCTGCTTGTCCAACGTTTAGTTTATACATTGGTTCTAATGATTTCTCATCAAATAGCATATTGGCATTCGTAGCATTCGGTAATTCATCTGCTAGTATTTTTAGATTGGTATAGTGAGTGGTAATAATACCATATGCCTCTCTATCATAGAACTCCTCTAAGAATACTTCTGCTAGTGCACCTCCTAGTTCTGGATCAGATCCTGTACCAAACTCATCAATTAAGAATAGCGTATTATCGTTACATTTCTTTAAGAAATAATTCATATTCTTAAGTCTATAACTGTAAGTACTTAAGTGATTCTCTATAGACTGATTATCTCCAATATCTGTCAGTATTCTATCGAATAAGAATGTTTTACTTCTTTCGTGTACCGGAATAAGTAATCCAGACTGTAACATTAGCTGTAATAATCCTACTGTTTTTAGTGTGATACTCTTACCACCAGCATTTGGTCCAGAGATAACGATTATTCTACTGCTTTGTTCTAGATTAATTGTTTGAGGATAGGTAGGCTTATTCTTCGCTCTATTGTTTAACAATAAAATAGGGTGATAAGCCTCTCTAAAGTACATTTCTCTTTCTTTGCTAATCTCAGGAAGTAAACCGTTGATTTTATTAGCATACTTTGCTTTTCCAGCAGTAACGTCGATATAGGTTAAGAAGCTTTGATACTCTAAAAGTAGATCTCTAAAAGGGCGAATAGCATCTGTTAGGTTTTTTAGAATACGTACGATTTCTTCGCGTTCTTCATACTCTAGGTTGTTTAACTCTCTAGAGAATCTCAAAGTAGCTTCAGGTTCGATATAGACAATACTTCCCGTTTTAGACGTTCCTAATACACTTCCTTTTACTTTACGTCTATGCATAGCGATTACTGCTAGTACACGTCTGTTTTCTACCACCGTTTCTCTGATATCGTCTAGATACCCAGAACTGTTGTATTGTGTAAGTGCTGCGCCAAAACTTTGGTTTATTTTACCACGAACTATATTGATGTTTTTGCGGATATTCAATAAATCTAACGAAGCATTGTCTTTGATTTCACCATATTTATCCAAGACATTATCTATCTCTTTAAGAATAGATTTCTCTAAAGGCGTTTGTTCTGCCTCATGGTATAAATTAGGGTAGTACTCCTCGAATTTTTTTAAATAAGAGATTAGGGTAATTGTAGTGTCTGTTAGGGTTTGTATCTTTTTAAAGCTACTTACTTCTAAGAAACTATTTTCAATGCCTAAAAATTTTAATTCGTAGTCTATACTGTCAAAGTAGTGATTCGGGATAATGTTATTATTGGTAAATGAAGAAACGTATTCTGAAGTCTGCTTTAATGCTCTCATCGTTCCTGCTTCTGTTTTAAGCGGGCATATCTCCATAGCAGCTTCTTTACCAGCCTCTGTAGTACAAAGGGCTGATACTGTTTCTAATACCGTATTGAATTCTAAATCTTGTAATGTTTTTTTGTTTATTGATGTCATTTTATTAAAATGAGAATATGTACAAAAATAACATTATTTGAGTGAATTAAAGATTTTTAATTCATTACAGACACAATTTTATACGAATGGTGTAGTAATAGGCGCTAAAATAAATTATAATTCTGTAGGCTATTTTAGAGCAGTTAGAATTGTAATTTGATATAAACTGCTTTGCAATGAGTCCGTACTGTGTCCGTTATGAGTCCGTTATTTGAGGCGAATTAACGGAGTTGCTACGAAAGTACTATTCATTTATGAAGTATTCATTAGAAGTGAAGTGGTAGCTAAAGGACTTGAGGAGTAAAGCTATTTATCATTTTAGGGAAAAGAATAATATTGTTGTTTTTAGCAGATTAAAACAGGGTATATTCTTGTTTTGATTTATAGAAGGAAATTTTACATTTGATAAGTCATTAATACACGTAGAAGAAAATGCAAAGTAATCATTTTGTCGATAGATTATTAGAGGATTTACAGGATAGCGTAATTTATAGAACGCTAACAAAAGGGGAAGAAATTCTTCAATTGGGAGAAGTTTGTGATTATGTTGGAATTGTTCGCAAAGGAAGCTTGAGGATGTATTATATAGATGCAGAAGGGGATGATGTATCTTTTGCATTTTATCTGTCTAATCATATATTTACTAACTATGAAGGTGTGCTGACTAATGCTCCATCTCAGTTAACCATTGTAGCTACAGAGGAGACAGAAGTAGAGCTAATCCGTAAGTCAGATCTCTTTGCGTATTATGAAACATCTATAGAGGCACAATTACTAGGTAGAAGAATGGCAGAGTTGATTTTCTTAGAAGCAAAGAAAAGAATAGACTTTCTCTTGTTCTTAAACCCAGAACAACGCTATTTACAGTTGATAGAGAGTACTCCTGAGGTGTTTAAATGTATTCCACAAAAGTATATCGCAAGCTATATAGGGGTGAGGCCTCAGTCTCTGTCTCGCATCCGAAAAAGATTAAACGAAAAAGGATATTAACTTAAGTGAATGTTTTCGAGAAAAGGAAGGATGAACTTTGTGGTCATAATATTTAATAGATGACAATGAGTTTAGAAGTAATGATTAAGATAGTGAATACCCTTATTTTCTCATTCCTATCAGCCGTACATATTTATTGGGCACTTGGTGGTACATGGGGTGTAGTAGGAGTACTTCCTACAAAAGATGGAGAGAGAAAATTAAATCCTTCACCTATAGGTACTTTAGTAGTAGCGAGTGGTTTAGCTGTATTTGCAGGGATTAGTCTAGGTGATGTATCAGCCTATAAATGGGTTTATTTGGTTATGGGAATTCTATTTGGATTGAGAGCAATAGGAGATTTTAATTATGTAGGGGTATTTAAAAAAGTGAAAAACAGTGTATTTGCTAAAAAAGATACGACGATCTTCATTCCTCTTTGTTTTTATTTGTCACTTAGTAATATATTTTTATATATGTCCTAAAAATCAGTGAATACAAGTGTTAACTGATATAAATCAGTTGATTTCTGATTTAAAAATACGTATTTTGGAAATGTTTTCTAAATAGAAGAAACACCTTAGATGTTTAATTATTTTCAAGCATTTTTAATATGAAATATGTATCAGCTTCAGAAGCCGCTAAAGTCGTAAAATCAGGAGACCGAATTTATGTACATGCCGCTGCTGCAACTCCTAATATATTAACCAAAGCAATTAGTGATAGAGCGGAAGAACTGCGCAATGTAGAGTTCTGTCATATTCATACAGAAGGAGCAGCTCCTTATGCTGATCCTGCCTTGTCAGAGAGTTTTCATGTGAACTCTTTCTTTATTGGTAAGAACGTTCGTCATACTATTGCCGCTGGTAATGGTTCTTATACTCCTGTTTTTCTTAGCGAAGTGCCTAATCTGTTTCGCAAAGGAGCTTTAAAAGTAGATGTAGTTCTTATACAGGTATCACCACCAGACGAACACGGTTTTTGTTCATTGGGTACATCAGTAGAAGCTACTGTTGCTGCTATGGAGTGCGCAAAGGTGGTAATCGCTCAGGTGAATAAATATATGCCACGTACTTTCGGAGATAGTGTATTACATATATCTAAGATAGATATGGCGGTAGAGCATCATACTGCTATCTATGCACAGAAACAAGCCGTTATTACAGATACAGAAGCGCTAATAGGAGATCATGTAGCTGCTCTGATAGAAGATGAGAGTACATTACAGATGGGGATAGGTTCTATTCCTAATGCAGTACTATCTAGACTTACTAATCACAAGAATTTAGGACTGCACACAGAGATGTTTTCTGATGGTGTAATTGATTTAATAGAGAGTGGTGTAATTGACTGTTCTAAGAAAACAATAGCGAAAGGAAGAGCTCTAGCTACTTTCTTAATAGGATCAGAACGTTTATATAAATTTGTGGATAACAACCCGTTTATCGTAATGAAGGAGTCTAGTTATGTAAACGATACGGCTATTATTCGTCAGAACCCAAAAGTAGTAGCGATTAACTCTGCATTAGAAGTAGATGTGACAGGGCAGATTTGTGCTGATTCTCTAGGGGTACATATGTATTCTGGAGTAGGAGGACAGATGGATTTTGTGAGAGGAGCTTCTTTGAGTAAAGGTGGAAAGGCAATTATAGCCTTGTCATCTACTAGTAATAAAGGGCATAATCGTATCGTACCTTTCTTAAAACAAGGAGCAGGAGTGGTGACTACTCGTGCCCATGCCCAGTATATCGTTACAGAATATGGAGTAGCAGACTTATATGGTAAAACGTTGAAACAACGTGTAGATGCAATGGTGGAGATTGCTCACCCTGATTTTAGAGAAGAAATTCTCAAAATTTATCACGACAGTATCAAATAGTTTTTATAATTGATTACAAAAGAAAACCAGCGTCATAATTGGTTTTCTGACCTAGAGCGTTATCGCTATTAAGGGTATTTCCTATAGTTAACAATTATTTGATTTGTGAGAATAAATAGGAATGAAAAAGCCATTACGAGTGTAATGGCTTTTTTATATTTATTTTCTTTTATATCCGAATAATTCTTTTTCTTGGATGATTTTAGAAATACCTTCTGGTAATTTTTCTTCCCATCCATTTTGATTTTGTTGTAGCAACTTCAGAACATCTCTTGAGAAGATAGATAAATGATCTTTTTCATAATCTTCAATATCGATGATTTGGTTGTTCTTTTTGAAGAATTTATACAACTCTTTAATATGTAAGTCTACTTTTAGATTAGTAGAGTCTACTATTTGTTCTTCGTTACCTATCATAGGGTATAGGTAGATCTTCATTGTGTTTCTAAATAGCTTTCCTAAACCTTCTAATATACCTCCTGTTAGATGAGTGTAGTATTTCTCTTCAAAAATATTTAATAAGCTACTAACTCCCATTGCTAATGCAATCTTCTGATCAGTATATTTAGAGAAGTATTCTGTAAGTTTATAATATTCTTGGAAATTAGAGATCATTACAGTTTGTCCAAGAGAACATAATAAGTCTGCTCTATCTAAGAAGTCTATTTCGTCTAATGAACCTTCTGCTAAAAGGTTAGACAAGGTAATTTCAAAAACAACTTTAGTGTTTTCTTTATCTAAGTTGTTTTGTGTCATGAATTTATCTAAAGACTTCTGATACATATCCATATTAACGATAGTAACAGGTCTAAAGCTACCTCTAAGTGCTAATATGTTTTGTTTGTACAAAATGTTAGCTGCTAGTTCACTACGTCCACTAGGGCTGAACATTACAGCGTCAGTCATTCCGTTTTTAACTAACTGTAAGCTCATTAATCGATTGTCTACTGTCTCAAAGATAGGACCAGAGAAGTTAATACTATCGATTTCGATTTGGTCTTTATCTAAGTGATCATAAAGACTGTGAATTAGCTTTTTAGCGTCATGGTGTTGGTAGAATGCACCATAAATCAGATTCACACCTAAGATACCTAAAGTCTCTTGTTGTAGTTTAGAATCTGTCTCTTTGAACTGTATGTGTAGTACTATCTTGTTATACGCTTGGTTAGAAGCTGTCTGAAACATAATACCTACCCATCCATGCCCTTTGTTTTTCTTAGCGTAGTCAATTGTTGCTACTGTATTGGCATAACTAAAGAAAGTCTTGTTAGGATTCTCTTCGCGTATTAATCTTTCTTCAATTTTTCTTGTCTCATAATCAAGCATTTTGATTAGGCGACTTTCTGTAACATAACGTCCATCTTCTTCTACAGAATAGATAGCGTCACTAAATACTTTATCATAAGCGGACATCGCTTTGGCTACTGTTCTAGAAGAACCACCAGCTCTAAAGAAGTGACGGACTGTCTCTTGTCCTGCACCGATTTCTGCAAATGTTCCGTAAATGTCGTTGTTAAGGTTGATTTTTAGTGCTTTATCTGAAATGGCAGGGTGATGTTCTATTACTCTATCCCCATTTAGTACTAAATCTTCAGCAAAGTTTTTCATGAATTAGCTATTTTAAACAAACCTAACAAATATCGTACAACAAAAAAAGATAAACCGTACTTTTGTGGAAAATTTATGTCATTTTGGAAGTATATTTTTTAGGTACGGGTACTTCACAGGGTATTCCGATAATAGGTATAGATCATCCAGTAGCTCACAGTATAGATTCAAGGGATAAAAGGTTGAGAACATCTGTATTAGTTAAGTGGGATGAACACACTATTTTGATTGACTGTGGACCTGATTTTAGACAACAAATGTTGACTGCTGGGTGTAGTAAATTAGATGCAATATTCTTTACTCACGAACATGCTGATCACATCGCAGGATTAGACGAAATAAGACCATTAACCTTTTTGCATGGCCCGTTGCCAATCTATGCTCAAGATAGAGTAATAAAAGCCTTGGAGAGAAGATATGATTATATTTTTACCAAAGAAGATAGATATCCTGGGGCTCCTAGTGTAGAAGAGCATAGCATTACTTCACAAGATACCATTACGATAGGGGAGAAGACTATTATTCCTATTGATGTGATGCATGGACCTTTGCCTATATTGGGGTATAGATTGGGAGATTTAGTCTATATCACAGATGCTAAGTACATCACAGACGAAGAGGTCGAAAAGATAAAAGGATGTAAGGTTTTAATTGTAAATGCTTTGCGTATTAAGGATCACCCTACTCATTTTAGTTTAGAGGAGTCGCTTGCTTTTATTGATAGAATAAAACCAGAGAAAGCTTATTTAACTCATATAGCACAAGACTTAGGTTTTCATAAAGATGTAGAAAATATACTTCCAAAAGATGTATATTTGGCGTACGACAATTTAAAAATCACTATATAATTTATTATCACATTATGAAACATAAAGCTTTCTTTTACCTATTCCTTTTTTCACTTGTAATTCTTGTTCTTCTATATGCCAATAATAAGAATATGTATAAGATGGAGGGGAAGAAGATAGAAATAGCTCATAAACGCATTGATATTGTTCGAGATTCATTAAAAGAAGTTACTAAGGATTTTAATGAGGCAAATTATTTTTCTATCGAATACAATGAAGATGCACAGGAGTATTTTAATTACAAAACAATAGATCAATCTCTAACTTCTATAAAAGAAGAGGTATTAGCTTTAAACCATCAAGATAATGGTAATCCATTAGTTCCTTATGGAGTGATTAATGGAGAGAAATGTGTGATTAATAAAGTTAAAGTTCTAAATCATAGATGGATAATTGCAGATTTTTATGCAGGAGCTGTTCATGGAGAAGTTTTAATTAAGTATTTTTACACAGAGGGTAAACCTACTGAGTTTAAGACCATAGATACTGTTATGTATGCTACTAAGTAGTGTCGTCTAATATAAAAATAGAGTAGTATGAAAAAGTCAATAAGTTTGTTTGTTATATTGTTGCTTACCATGACGTCCTGTGATTTCATCTTGAAAGATAATAAAGATGATAATGAAAAAGGAATGGTCATAACAGACGGAAGTACTGAGATCGTAACGCTGGATGAAGATGATGAAGTATTGGGGTGTGCTTATTCTGCTGGATATCGTTGGAGTGAGTTAGAGAATAACTGTATTCGTATATTCGAGATAGGGTTTAGACTTAATCCAATAGGGTTAGAAGAGGATACAACAGAGGATAATGCTTTAGAGGATAATAGCGTTAGCTGTTTTGTTACTTATGCTAAGGATAAGAAGAAAGCAGAAATATTCTTACCAAATCATAAAAAGGGGATTGTTCTAGAACTTACTAAAGATAAGAGTGCTTATATCAACGATGGTTGGGAATTATCTAATGAAGGGATGGTTTTAAAGCACAAAGGAGAGACTGCCTTTACAGCGGCAAAGACTATAGAATTAAAAATCATTAACTCTGACCAACCAGTAGAGGAAGATGTTCATGAAGAATAAAACATAATCAAGTTATGTATAAAAAAGTAAGGCTAGTGTATAACACTAGCCTTACTTTTTTTATTACTCTTCTAAAAGGAATTCTTTGAAATCTCTGAAGTTTAGTGGATGTACTCCATGTCCTACAGGGTATTCTTTATAAGTGTGCTTGACAGCTAAACTTGTAAGAATCGTAGGTGTTCTTCTTGCCCAATCAATAGGTATAACCTGGTCAACTGTTCCATGAGAGGCAAATAACCTCAATTTACTTAAGTTGTTTTCTTTATAGTTTTTTGCAATGATATTTTCATTGAAGTAACCACTTAAAGCAACTACTTTATTTACCTTTTCAGGATAAGATAAAGCGATAGCATAGCTAAGTATAGCTCCTTGGCTAAACCCGACTAAGTTAACATTGTTTGCATCGATAGGGTATTTTGCTACAAGCTCGTCAATAAAACGCACAATTAAATCTCTTGATTCAATCGCTTGGTTGTCATCTGAGAATTTGTTAGCATCTGCATCAAAGGTAATAGCGTACCAAGCATATCCGTAAGGAGGTACTGTGTATGGTGCGCGTGCAGATATTACATAGTAGTCATCTGGTAATTCAGGAGCGAAAGAGAATAAGTCTTCTTCATTGCTACCATATCCATGTAATAAGATAATTACTGGGTTTTTGTCCTTTATTACTTTAGGCTCTTGAATTAAGTATGAAATTGAAAGTGATGTATCCATAATTAAGCTGATAATTTGTCAAACCATTTTTGGAAATATACGCCAATTTTTGGTAATGGCTTAATTTCACTGTTTATTGCTCCTGCAAAACTATAAACCCAAAGTAGGAAGAAACAGAAGTAAAAAGGCCCTGAAATCATCCAAGAATCAAAACGACCTGCTGTATAAGCAAGTGCATAAAAGAATAACCAAATTCCAAAAGATTGTTTGATATAAAAACCAGCAAATCTATTCTTAGGTTCTAGGTTCATAAAAATAGCAATAAGACAACCTATAATAGTTATATGTGACACGATGGCCATGGTCTTACCTGTTTTGATCTCCTTTTCGTTAAAAGTCTTCAGCATTATGTATATTGATTAATTTATTTTAGAGTCTTTTTGTCTCCGTGTACTACTCCGTATACTTCACCATTCATTGGATGGTTTAAGAAAGCAGAGTTTTTAGATTTTGACAAGATGTTTTCTTTTGTAAAACTGTATTCTTTTGTAGGATTAAATAAAGTGATATTTACTTTATTACCTTCTTTGATAGATGGTGTGTCTATTTTAAAGATAGTTCTAGCACTAGTCAATTTATCTACTATAACTTCTAAAGGTAGTACTGTATTCAGTGCAGCAAATGCTGATTCTAAACCAATAGTTCCATTAGAAGCACTGTTGAATTCTAGTTTTTTGTGTTCAATGTCTAGCGGGTTGTGCTCTGAAGTGATACAGTCGATAGTTCCGTCTAGTACTCCATTGATTAAAGCTTGTCTAGTAGCTTCGTCTCTTAGTGGAGGATATACTTTAAAACGAGTATCGAAGTCTGCTAGTTTTTCATCTGTCATCGTTAATAAATGAACAGCAGTACTACAGGTAACGTTTAATCCTTTTTGTTTTGCTTCTTTGATTAACTCTACAGATTTTGCAGTTGATATTGTTGGGAAGTGTACTTTTCCTCCAGTATATTCTAATAAAAATAGATTACGTGCTATTTGTAACTCTTCTGCCAGTGTAGGGATTCCTTTTAAGCCTAGTTTAGTGCTTTCTACGCCTTCATTAGCTACTCCTTTACCTTTGATGCTATTATCTTGTGAAAAGGCGATAATTAGCCCGTCAAAGTCTTGCACATATTGCAGAGCAATTTTTAGTATATTGGCGTTTTGAATAGGTTTTTTGTAATCACCAAAAGCAATAGCTCCTGCATTTTTCATGTCAAATAACTCTGCCAGGTCTGTTCCTTCTGATTTTACAGTAAGTGCTCCAATAGGAAATACCTCTGTGGTCTGTCCAAAAGCTTTTTGTTTAATAAAACTTACTATACTTTGTGAATCAGTGATAGGGTATGTGTTAGGTTCAACTGCGATCTGTGTAAATCCACTTTTAGCAGCTACTTCTAAACCGTGAGCGATATTCTCTCTTTCTTCAAATCCTGGCTCTCCTAAACAAACAGAACTGTCAAACCAACCTTGAGAAACGTGTAGGTTATCATACTTGATTTGTTCGAATTGGTCATTTTCTATTTGATTAGCGATTTTAGTAATAAGGCCATTCTCGACTTGAATGTCAACTGTCTGGTTGTGAAATGGGCTAGTAGGATCGATTACTTTTGCAGCTTTTAAAATGATATTCATTTTCTGTGAAGTATTTTTTAATTAGTGATGTGTTGTTATTTGTACAAAAATAGGTTTTATTTCTATTTTATCATATTTACAATTCGTGAAAAAAGAGCAAAAAAAATACATCCCTTAATTGGATGCATTTTTCTTTTTTGAAGCTAATAGCTTAGAATTATCATAGCAATCATTTAATGCTTGATAAATCTGGAAGTCTGTAGCGGTATAGATAAATTTATCAGTGTAATTACAGTTTTGAAGAGACTTTACGATATCCTCTCTTGTGATTTCTAATAAGCCACAAACAATCTCTCTGTCATATCTGGTCTGCATTAAAGCAATCATGTTCTGATCTTCTTTAATAGCTTCGATTTTCTTAAGTTTTTTATCTTTTCCTTTAAATAGGTTGTACACAGCATCAACAGGGCTAAAGAAAGTACCCATAGCCGTACCATAATAAGGAGTTTTATTTTGTCTATAGAAGTCAAACTGCATTTTTTCGTTTAATTCAATTAGTTTGGTATCCACTTCTAAGTACCCAGTTAAGTCAAATTTCTTAATAAGAATTTCGTCTAGTTCTATTGTGTTTTCTGTAAAGTAAATCTTTAGATTCTCGTTGTTTAACCAATCGTTGGTTACTTTAAGTTTAATAGGGATATAGCCAGGGTAGGATAGGTGTATAGAATCATTAAGATTGGCTTCTACTGTGAAAGAACCATCTCTCTTACTGATTGTACCTTTGACTTGGCTAATATTGATGACATTCACATCATCTACTGGCAAAAATGATTTGTCATTTAAAATAGTTCCTTTAACACTAGTGCGATCTTGAGCCGCTACAGTTAAAACAGAAAGTATTATAAATAAAAAAACTGTAAAATTTCTCATACTTTTTAAGATTGCCTAAAAGTAAAAGATATTTTACAGTTTTGTATGCTATTTTAAAAAAATTAACAAATTAGTTTCTTCTAGTTCTTCTAGATGAATCTCCTTCGCTACTTCTTCTAGATCCGCGTTCGTTACGAGGAGCTCTTTCTGATGATCTGTCTGATCTTCTTTCTCCACGTCCTTCAGATGATGATCTATCCGATCTTCTCTCTCCGCCTCTGAATCCTCCTTCAGATGATCTATTAGATGATCTTCTTTCACCACCTCTAAATCCACCTTCAGATCTTCTTTCTCCACCTCTGAATCCTCCTTTACGGTTGTTATGGTCACGGCGTCCACCGTTTCTACCACCATCATTGTTAGAGATTTCAACATTCACACGGCGTCCTTGGTATTCAAGACCGTTTAATGTTTCCATTACTTTTTCAGCGTGTTCAGCTTCAGTATTGAAGAATGAGAAACCATCTTTTACATCAACTTTGAATAAGTCATCACGACCTAACTCTAAAGTATCACGTAAGAAATCTTTTAACGTCATCCAGTCTAGGTTATCTTTAGCACCTAAGTTAACGAAGAAACGTACTGCTCCATCTGTAGGAACTTCTTTAGAATTGTTTCTTCCAGCAGATACACTAGATAAGCTGTTAGAAGCTTTTTGGTAGTATTCTAAGAATCTATTAAACTCAACAGAAACTACTTTTTTAATGATTTCTTCTTTGTCGAAGTCTTTTAATAACTCAGTAATTGCAGGTAAATAAGATTCAATCTCTGTGTTAACTTCTACTTCTTTAATTCTATTGGCTAAGTGGAATAATTGAATTTCACAAATCTCAATTCCAGATGGAACTGGTTTCTCTTCAAATTTAGTTTTGATGATTCTTTCGATTTGTTGAATTTTTCTTAATTCACTTTTCGTTACGATAACCATAGAAGTACCAGATTTACCAGCACGTCCTGTACGTCCACTACGGTGAGTATACGTTTCGATTTCGTCAGGTAATTGGTAGTTTACTACGTGAGTAATGTCATCTACGTCGATACCACGAGCAGCAACGTCAGTAGCTACAAGCATTTGTATCTGTTTACCACGGAATGATTTCATTACTGCGTCACGTTGAGCTTGAGATAAGTCTCCGTGTAATGCAGCAGCGTTGTATCCATCCTCGATAAGTTTTTCAGCAATAGATTGCGTATCTCTCTTCGTTCTACAGAACACTACAGAGAAAATATCTGGATTGGCATCTGCTAAACGTTTAAGCGCTGGGTAGCGATCTCTAGCAGATACTAAATAAAATTCATGACTTACATTAGTGTTACCTTGGTTTTTATGACCTACAGTAATTTCTTCTGGAGTTTTCATGAATTCTCTTGCGATGCGCGCAACCTCTTGCGGCATAGTAGCAGAGAATAACCATGTGTTTTTTTCTTTTGGAGTATCCGCTAAAATAGACGTGATATCCTCATAGAATCCCATGTTAAGCATTTCATCTGCTTCATCTAGGATACAGTAATTAATGTTTTTAATGTTAACCATACCACGGTTAATCATGTCTTGCATTCTACCAGGAGTAGCGACGATAATTTGTGCTCCACGTTTTACGTCTTTAGCCTGTTCTGTAATGCTAGCCCCTCCATAAACAGCTACTGAATGAAGTCCTTTTACATACTTCGAGTACTGTTTGATTTCGTTTGCGATTTGCAAACATAACTCTCTAGTCGGCGATAAGATAAGACCTTGTGTATTCTTATTAGAAACGTCTATCTTCTGAATCAAAGGAAAACCAAAAGCTGCGGTTTTCCCAGTCCCCGTTTGGGCTAACGCAACAATGTCGGTATCTTTCTCTAATAGTAATGGAATCGCCTTTTGCTGGATCTCTGATGGATTTTCAAATCCCATATCCTTGATCGCAGATAAAAGAGATTCATTTAATCCTAATTGTTCGAAATTGTTCATATAAATATTAAAATAGCCGCAAATATACTACTATTCAAATTATAATTGTAGTTATTGCAGGTTTATTATTCGAAAATAATTTAAACGCTTGTTTTGAGCGTTTTTTTTAAAGATAATGTAATGATATATCTTCCTTTATATAATTTTTATTTTGCTTAAAAGTGTCTATATCATGTGTGTTGTGTAATGATAAGTACTTTTTATACACTTTATATATCTTTCTTTTATTTAACATATACCGAGACAGCCTCAGTCTAGTTTTATGGTATTTAATTCACTTTATTCTTAATAAGTCATTCAGACATAGCGAAAAGTATGCCGAAAAGTTCAAGATATGCAAAAAAGTGGGGAGTAGTAGATAAGAAAAGTAAGTATTTATGTTTTGAGAAATAAGAGAAATATCAAAGATTCTAATGAAGGATAGGGGAGTAACTAAAAATATGCTCTGAAATGGTGTATAAACCATAAAGAGCATATTTAGATAAATTTTATTCTCCTGCTGCTATGATTTTTTTAATAAAAAGTCAACTAACTGACGAACTGCTTTTCCTCTATGGCTAATACCGTTTTTTGCATTGATATCGATTTCAGCAAAAGATTGGTTCATTCCATCTGCTACGAAGATTGGATCATAACCGAATCCTTCTGTACCTTGTCTCTCTCTTAATAGCTGACCATCTATAATACCAGTAAAGTAATACGTTTCTGTATGTAGGTTTAGGCAAATTACTGTTTTAAAGTTAGCTTTTCTGTTATCTTCTTTTTGAAGTACCTCAAGCAATTTATCTATATTGTCATTGTCATTTTTTTGTTCTCCTGCATAACGAGCTGAGTATACTCCTGGTGCACCGTTTAAAGCATCTACTTCTAATCCTGAATCATCAGCAAAACAGTCATATCCATAATGTCTTTTGACAAAATCAGCTTTTAGTTTAGCGTTGCCTTCTATAGTATCAGCTGTCTCAGGAATGTCGATATTACATCCAATATCTTCTAAACTTAAGATTTCAATTGTATCAGGTAATTGATTTCTAATTTCTTTAATCTTGTTTTTGTTGTTTGATGCGAAAACTAATTTCATAAGTGTTGTGTGTTTTAGCTTATATAGTTCCAGATAGTGGTTTTACTATTTAGAATGTTTAATTTATTTTTGATTCTTTGGTTTTCAGGTTCTTCTAGTGTAGGGTCTTCTTTTAACAGCTGTACAGCATGATGTCTTGCATAAAGCATAATCTCTTGATCCTTGACAATATCAGCTATTTTTAAAGGAAGGGTACCACTCTGTTGAGTTCCCATAATATCACCTGGGCCACGCAATTTTAAATCTACTTCTGAGATTTCGAAACCATCATTAGTACGACACATCGTTTCCATTCTGATCTTAGAGTCATTACTTAGCTTATCTCCTGTCATTAGGATACAATAACTCTGTTCTGCTCCACGACCTACACGTCCTCTAAGCTGATGTAGTTGTGATAATCCAAAGCGCTCTGCACTTTCGATAATCATAACGGATGCATTAGGCACATTCACTCCAACCTCAATCACAGTAGTGGCTACCATAATATTTGTCTCTCCTTTAATGAATCTGTCCATCTCTCTATCCTTTTCTGCAGGAGTCATCTGTCCATGAACAATGCTGACACTGTATTCTGGTAAAGGGAAGTCTCGTGATATGGCTTCATATCCTTCCATTAGGTTTTTATAGTCTAATGTTTCGCTTTCATCTATTAAGGGATAGACGATATAAACTTGCCTTCCTTTGGCAATTTCTGTTTTTAAGAAGTGCCATACAGCTAAGCGTTTACCTTCGAAGTAATGATTAGTTTGTATTGGTTTACGCCCTGGTGGAAGTTCATCAATAACAGAAATATCTAAGTCTCCATATAAACTCATAGCTAATGTACGAGGTATCGGTGTAGCAGTCATGACCAACACGTGGGGAGGTAATTCATTTTTATGCCATAGTTTAGATCGCTGTTCTACTCCGAATCGGTGTTGTTCATCAATGATAGCTAAACCTAGATTTTTAAAGATAACTTTATCTTCAAATAAGGCGTGTGTACCGATAAGTATATGTAGCTCTCCAGAAGCTAATTCTTCGTGCAATACACGTCTCTCAGCCGTTTTAGTAGATCCTGTAAGTAATTTTATCTTTAGCCCTAAAGGTTCTCCTAGTTCTTTAATCCCGACATAATGTTGGGTTGCTAAAATTTCTGTAGGAGCTACGATACACGCTTGGAATCCGTTGTCTAATGCTAGAAGACAACTCATAAAAGCAACTATTGTTTTTCCAGATCCCACATCTCCTTGTAAGAGACGATTCATTTGTGCTGGAGCACCTAAATCATTCCTGATTTCTTTCAAAACTCGTTTTTGAGCTCCAGTAAGAGGGAAGGGGAGGTGTTCGCTATAAAAAGTATTAAAGTAATCGCCTACTTTCTCAAAAGGGTATCCTTTAATTTTGTCTTTTCGTGCTATGTTTTTAATCAATAACTGTAATTGAACATAGAATAATTCTTCAAACTTTAATCTAAACTGAGCCTTATTCAACATATCCATATTCTTAGGAAAGTGAATATTAATTAAGGCTTCTTGCATCGAAATCAAGTTGAGTTTTCTCTTGAATTCATCAGATAAGGTATCCATAAAGAGAGGATGTGTCTCTTTGACAAGTTGCATCATCATCTTGATGATAGACTTATTAGATATTCTTGCTCCGAATTTTTCAGTAGAAGGATAGACAGCTTGCATTGCGTTAGCAATGTTTTTCTGATGTTCTTCTAATAAATCTAGTTCAGGGTGCGGCATAGAGAAGGTATTGTTAAAGCTATTAAGCTTTCCAAATGCCACATAAGGAGTATTTAGTTTTAAATTTTCTTGTATCCATTTGTATCCTTGAAACCAAACTAATTCTATTTGTCCTGTACCATCTGTAAAGGTTGCGACAAGGCGTTTTCCTCGTTTTTGTTCTACAGTTTTGATATGGATAATTTTACCGACTATCTGAACTTCACTATTGTTATTATAAAGTTCATTTATTTTATAATACTGTGTTCTGTCGATATATCTGTTTGGGTATAGGTGTAGTAAATCTCTATAGGTGAATATACCTAGTTCGCGTTTAAATAAGTCAGCGCGCTGTGGACCAACTCCTTTAAGGTATTCTATAGGTGTATCAAGTAGATTCTTAGACATATTATTCAAATAAATACACGGCTAAGATACGAATTAGAAGCCCTTCGGACAATTAAGAGTAAATATTTAAGGGGAATTGCTATAGATTTTAGCGGAAGCTAAGATTGTACTTAGGTTAAAAGAATAAAAAAGCGAGCCTAAGCTCGCTAGATATTATTTTTTATTTTTAGAAATTTCTTTTACTAGAATGTATTTGATAGAAGATGCATCAGCTGGTGGGTTTTCTATTTTTTCACGTTTTACTTCGATTACATATTCATATCCTTCTTCATAGTTAAATCCTTCGATTCCTCCATACATATTTAACCATTCGTCAGAACCTTCTTCTTTGTACTGCATACATTTCATTGGTGCTACACCTGTACAATCTACTAGTTTAGAAGCGATCGTATAAGTTACGTTACCTAATTCTTCTTTAGGTGTTGCTTCGGTAGACTCAGTAGGAGTTGTAGTTTGTTCTGTTGGCTCTACTGCAGGAGCTGTAGTTCCTGATTCTCCATCTTTTTTGCAAGAGGTAAATGATAAACCTACAACAGCAGCTAATAATAAAATCTTTTTCATGATAAATGCTTTTTATTTATATCAAATGTACAAAAAATATTTTTTTTGAAGTAAAGTACTCAGAATAATTAAGTTTTAACGATAGTTCGATTAAAAGATTCTAAACATTATTGTGTGATGGAACTGTATTAGAGCAATATAAATATGTGCGAGTAGATTAAAGTAGCAACAGGAGTTAAAATTTTTAAATGAATGTATGAGTTTTGCTTTTGCCACTTATGAATAAAAGAAGAGCGCTTAGCTTGCAGTTCCTTGCGGATTCCTTGGAGATTCCTTGAGGTTTTCTTGCCTAGAGAGCCTTTTTGTCGAAGAAAGGTGCAAGAAACCCTCAAGCAATCCCCTAGAAGGTCAGAACAAAACGACTCTTGGTTTATGAATAGACGCTGTGGAGAAATAGATTTTCTGCGTACTTAGTTTAGAAAGATGAATCTTGGAATGTAATATAAAGAGTAGGAGATGGTATAAAAAAAGCCTCACTAAAAGTGAAGCTTATAAAGTGGGCGATGAGGGATTCGAACCCCCGACCCCCTCGGTGTAAACGAGGTGCTCTGAACCAACTGAGCTAATCGCCCGAAATAGGATTGCAAATATAAAGATGTTTTTAAATAATGCAATGCCTAATGTGAAATATTTTACATTTTTTCAATATCGTAAAGTACAATCTTATCTGTATAGTTTATGACTTTGATTAATATATTTTCATTTTGTTCATTTCTGCCTATAATGACATAAAGTTTACCTTTCTCAAAGTCAATATTACTTTCTGAAAAGTTCACATCTCCATATTGTAGAGATTTACGGATGTCATCGTTAGATACCCAACCTTCTTTAAACTTAGCTTCTACTGTCTTTGAATAAGTAACTGGTTTACTTCTCAAATCTTTTAAAACCCTACAATTAGGTAAATAACAAAATTCTGTTTTCTTCTCACCGAAGAAATAAAATAAGAACATTCCTCCTATAAGTAACCCAAATAAATAGTATGCTAAACGCTGTGTAAACTTCATTTCTTAAAAAATTTACACAAAAGTAGCAATTCAATACAGTAAAACTAAAGATTTATAAAATATTTAAAAGGCGAAAAGGTGAATGTCTTTATAATCAAGGTTAAACCATTCCGCAACATTTCGATTGGTAACTAATCCTTTATAACTATATATGCCAGATTTAATGACGCTTTCACAGTTAACAGTACCGTCTAAATCACCACAATCTGTGTATTCTAATAATAAAGGTGTGATAATATTGCTAAGGGCCATGGATGCTGTTCTACTATATCTAGAAGTGATATTTGGTACTCCATAGTGTATCACACCGCCTTTTATGATGGTAGGGTGATCATGGGTAGTTAATTCGGATGTTTCGAAACACCCTCCTGTATCAATAGATACATCTATAATTACAGCACCATTTTTCATATTATCTACCATAGACTCACTTACTACTATAGGTGCTCGATTCTTACCTCGTATTGCACCGATAGCAACATCACATCTCATTAGAGCTTTGTGTAATATTTTTTCTTGGATCGTAGAAGTAGAGATACGCTGTGATAAATTATTTTGAAGTCTGCGCAACTTTTGAATAGAGTTGTCAAAGACTTTTACGTTAGCTCCCATACCTAAAGCGGTTCTCGCTGCGTTTTCGGCTACTAGACCAGCTCCTAATATGACTACTTCTGTAGGAACAACTCCTGCAATATTCCCAAATAATAATCCTTTACCATTATTGGTTGTGGTCATTAGTTCTGATGCAATTAGGATAGACGCAGTCCCTGCGATTTCACTTAATGCACTAACAGCAGGGTAGGTGCCGTTCTCGTCATGAATAAAATCAAAACCAATAGCAGATATTTTTTTCTTAGATATCGTTTCGAAATATTGTCTAGTTAGTGTTTTTAATTGGATAGTAGACCATACAACTGTGTA
Source organism: Myroides sp. ZB35 (assembly GCF_001865835.1). Taxonomy (NCBI): domain Bacteria; kingdom Pseudomonadati; phylum Bacteroidota; class Flavobacteriia; order Flavobacteriales; family Flavobacteriaceae; genus Myroides; species Myroides sp. ZB35. The sequence continues at coordinate 2,918,658 of NZ_CP017769.1, forward strand.
TGGTGCCATTAGTTTTACTTCTTCTAGAGTAGGTGGAGCAACTTTAACAATGACAGGACAACTAAAAATTTTCTTTGTATCACTAGTAAGTTCGGCTCCTGCTTTGCTATAATCTAAATCAGAATAGTTAGCGGCTTCTCCTGCTCCTTTTTCAATAAGCACACGATGCCCATAGGTGCTTAAAGTCTGTACTGCTTCTGGAGTGATACAGATTCTTTTCTCTATCAGGGTATTTTCTTTAGGAACTCCTATAAAAAGTTCACTTTTCTTGCGCTCTACCATCAGACATTCCTCTTGCGGAATTAAGTCTTTCATTGAAAAAGGAGTTAAGGTTGCCATTCTGTTTCTGTTTATTAATTATTATTCAAAATCAGTTTTCTATCACCATTTTCTAAAATAGAAATTTCTATTGTAGCATGTTCGTCAGGAATAATATGAGGAGTCTTTTCGGGCCATTCGATAAAGCACCAATGATTAGAATCTAAATATTCGTCCATTCCCATATCATAAGCTTCTTCTTCTGAGTTTAAACGATATAAGTCAAAGTGATATACTCTGTCTTTAGAAGTTGTAGAATGATACTCATTCACAATAGAAAAAGTAGGACTACTCGTCATGTCTTCTACACCTAGCTGTTTGCTTATTTCTTTAATAAGTGTGGTTTTTCCTGCCCCCATTTGTGCATCAAATAATACGATGCGATGTTTTAACTTACTTAATATATCAGTAGCTACTTCTTGAATTTGATTTAAAGAAAAAACTATCTCAGTCATTGTTATACTTTTGGATTTAATACTATAAATGGAACGATCATTTCTTCTAAAGAAATACCTCCATGCTGGTAAGTGTTTCTAAAATAAGCTGCATAATAATTGAAATTATTCTGATATGCTAAGAAGAAATCATTCTTTGCAAAAATAAATGAACTACTTACATTAATGTTAGGTAATTGAACTTTTTTTGGATCTTTAACATGATAGACATCTTTAGCCTCAAAGGTCAAGCTCTTACCTGTTTTATATCTAAGGTTTAAACTAGTGTTTTTGTCTCCAATAACTTTAGAAGGATTTTTACAGTTAATTGTACCATGATCTGTTGTAATGATTAACTTATATCCAAGTGCCTGTGCTTGTTGAATTATTTCAAACAAAGGAGAGTTTCTGAACCAACTAACAGTAAGTGAACGGTATGCTTTATCGTTAGAAGCTAATTCTTTAATTACTTCCATTTCAGTTTTAGCATGAGATAGCATGTCCACAAAATTGTATACTATTGTGATTAGTTTATTGTCTTTTAAAGCCTTGAAATTATCAGCTAATTTTCTTCCTTCTTTTAGATTGGTGATTTTGTGGTATTCATTCTTAATATTTAATCTCAATCTTTGTAATTGATGTTGTAGGAATTCATTCTCAAACAAATTCTTTCCTCCTTCATCCGTATCATTCTTCCAATATTGTGGAAGTTGTTCAGACATTTCTAGAGGTGTCATTCCTGAAAATATAGCATTTCTAGCATACTGTGTAGCAGTAGGTAAAATAGAGAAGAAGCTGTTCTCGCTCTCTACTTTATAGTGATTTGTTACGATTGCTTCGAATGCTCTCCATTGATCATACCTTAAGTTGTCAATAACAATAAAAAGTAATTTAGAATCTTCTTTCTTTAATTCAGGAGCAACCCATTTTCTGAATATTTGATGAGAGAAAACAGGACTGTCTTCAGGATCATTAATCCAGCTCTCATAATTTTTTTCTACGAATTTGCCAAACAAACTATTAGCTTCAGTTTTCTGAGAGTCTAGTATATTGAATAGGTTTTGATCTTCAATGTTTTCTAACTTCTGTTCCCAATAAAGCAATTTTCTATAAATAGAGATCCAATCTTCATAATCTCTAGCTTGCATTAGATCCATTGAGATGTTTCTAAATTCTTTTTGGTAACTAAGAGAAGATTTCTCGGAGATTAGACGAGAGTCATCTAGGTTTTTCTTTAGTGAAAGTAGGATTTGGTTAGGATTAACAGGTTTGATTAAGTAATCAGATATTTTAGCACCAATTGCTTCTTCCATGATATACTCTTCTTCACTTTTAGTAATCATGATAATCGGAGTATTGCTTTTGATGGTTTTAATTTCATTTAAAGTCTCAAGACCAGAAAGTCCAGGCATATTCTCATCTAAGAAAACAATGTCGTATTGGTTCTCTTTAAATAAATCTATAGCATCTTGTCCATTAGTACAAGTAGTTACGATATAGTCTTTTTTTTCTAAAAATAGGATATGAGGTTTTAATAAATCCACTTCATCATCCACCCATAATATATGAATTTTGTTCATTGTAGTTGTTTTAGTACCTCTAAGAATATTATTAATTATAATAAAAAGAGATTTTAGATTAAAATAGTATTGATAAATATAGGAATGAATTTCCGTATTACAATAGTTAACGATATTTTTGTGATTGTATTATAAAAAATTATAAATGTATTTTTCGTTCATTATTCCTGTTTACAATCGACCAGACGAGGTGGATGAGTTATTGGAGAGTTTGACAAAGCAAACATATAAGGAGGCTTTTGAAGTGGTAATTGTAGAGGATGGGTCTAAAGAAGATTCGCGTGCTGTTGTTAGTAAGTATGAGGATAGACTAGAGATATCTTATTATTATAAAGCGAATTCTGGGCCAGGGGCTTCGCGCAATTATGGCATGGAACGAGCAAAGGGAGAGTACTTTATTGTATTAGACTCCGATTGTATTATTCCACAAGAGTATTTAACTACAGTGGATCAGTATCTCAAGGAAGAGTATGTGGACTGTTTTGGAGGATCCGATGCGGCATTAGCGAGTTTTAGCGATGTACAGAAAGCAATAAATTATTCTATGACCTCTGTTCTAACTACAGGTGGAATAAGAGGAGCTAGTGAACGTATAGGAAAGTTTCAGCCGAGAAGTTTTAATATGGGAATTTCAAAAAAAGCTTTTTTAGCTAGTGGTGGTTTTGGTAAAATACACCCTGGAGAAGACCCTGATTTGACAATTAGGTTATGGAAGTTAGGATTCGATACTCAGTTGTTTAGTAAGGCCTATGTTTATCACAAAAGGAGAATTGATTGGAATAAATTTTTTATTCAGGTCAATAAGTTTGGAAAGGCACGTCCGATATTAAACCAACGTTATCCTGAAACGTCAAAGATAACATATTGGTTTCCAGCTTTATTTATGGCAGGCTTATTGTTAAGTATTATAATGACATATTATACATTTGTTTTTATTTTATGTTATATCTTTTATTTTTTGCTTGTTTTTTTAGGTTGTTTAATAAAAGAGAAGAATTTTAAGATAAGTTTATTAGCACTTGTGGCAATTTTTATACAATTTTACGGCTACGGTATAGGCTTTGTGAAATCTAGTTATATTTTATTTGTAAAAAGACAAGAAGCAGAAGTCGGAATGCCAGAAATGTTTTTTAAATAATATATAAGGTATGGCACTTATAGTTGGACTAACTGGAGGAATAGGCAGTGGAAAGACCACTGTAGCTAATATGTTTGCAGAAGAGGGGATTCCTATTTATATAGCAGATGAAAGAGCTAAACAGATTATGGATCGGGCTGATGTAGTGGAAGCAGTACAATCTATCTTTAAAGAAAACGTTAAGATAGGAGAAGTGTTAGATCGCAAAAAAATAAGAGAAATTGTTTTTGATAATAAAGAATTACTAAATCAATTAAATCGAATTGTACACCCAGAGGTTAAGAAGGATTTTGAGCGTTGGAAGGAGGAAAATGACGCTTTTCCGTTTGTAATTAAGGAGAGTGCAGTTCTTTTTGAAAATAATTTGAATAAACAATGTGATTTAGTTATCTTAGTTACAGCTCCTGAGGAAGTACGCTTAGCCCGTGTAATGGCAAGGGATGGAGTATCTTTAGATAACGTAGAAAGTATTATGAGGAACCAATTGAAAGATTCTGACAAAATACCGTTTAGTGATTATGTTATTACTAATATTAATAAAGATTTGGTAAAAAAAGAGGTGGAAATGATAATTAATGATATAATAATCAAAATTTAAACAATTACCATTGTTAATTTTATGTTAATCGCCGTGTAGAGTATTTTTTTTAATGTTAATTTTGAAAAAATAATGAGTAAGGTCAAATTTCGACTTTTAGTAGGGATAATGAGTTTTTCTCTTATAGGAATAATCATTGTTCAAATGTATTGGATAGTTAGCTCTTATAGAAATAATGAAGAGCAGTTTAAGTATCATGTACAACAAGTATTAGGAAATGTAGGTAGTGGACTACAACAAAATGAAGCTACGGAGTTTTATAGAATGTATAATCAACTTAAAGATAGTATAGGAACGCCACCTAAACAAAGTGAGTTGAAACAATATTACATAGTAGAACGAAATCCTACTACTAATGAACAAATAGTATACTCGAATATTTTAGTTTTAGAAGATTATAATATAAAGAGTTCGTTCTTTGATAAGAAAGCAGATAGTTTAAAAGTCAAGAATTTCGTTTCAAAACGAAAAACAGAGATTTATAAAGGAGATGATTTAGATAGAAGTAGTCTTAAGCAAAATTATCCTGACGAGGTTATAGAGCAATCTGGTAATCTAGATATTTTAGATAAAGCACAATTTGATATTTATTTTAAGGATATTGTAGCTCTAAGAAGTATAGATGAAAGGATTTCTAAAGCTAAATTGAGAGAGATCTTAGAGAAAGAGCTTAAACAATATGGTGTTAATGCTAAGTTTGAATTTGGTATTTATAACAAAGGATTATCAACCAAGATTAAGTCAGAAGATTTTATTTATGAGGAAGGTTCTACTTATGGAGTGCCAATCTTCACAGATAATGAGAATAGAAGTAAATACCAACTGTATATTACTTTCCCAGAAAAGAGTAAGTATTTATTCTCTTCGTTAATAGGGATAACACTATTGTCAATTTTGTTTACGATGGTTATTATCGCAGCATATTTGAATGCGATTAATCAATTGATTAAACAAAAGCAAATATCTGAGATTAAGACAGATTTCATCAACAATATGACTCACGAGTTTAAAACGCCTATAGCAACAATTAATTTAGCTTTAGATGCAATTAAAAACCCAAAGGTTATAAATGATCCAGAAAAAGTTGATCGTTATTTGAAAATGATTCGAGACGAGAATAAAAGAATGCATGCGCAAGTTGAAAATGTTCTTCAAATCTCAAAATTAGAACGACGTGAGTTTAATGTAGACAAAGAAGCAATGGATGTCCATGAAGTGATAGAAAATGCTGTAGATCACGTAGGATTAATTATTCAAGATAGAGGAGGAGAAATAAACTTGAACTTAGATGCTCGTAGAAGTGATGTGTTAGGAAATGATTTTCACTTTACTAGTGTGATAGTAAATATTTTAGATAATGCTATCAAGTACTCTAAGGATGTGCCAATTATAGATGTGTATACTGAAAATGTAAAAGATTTTATCTTAATCAAAATTCAGGATCACGGTGTAGGAATGAGTAAACAGGCTCAGAAGAGAATCTTCGACAAGTTTTACAGAGAGCACACAGGTGATTTACACAACGTAAAAGGTCATGGTCTAGGACTAGCATATGTTCAACAAATTGTAGAGGTACACAATTCTCAAGTTTATGTTGAGAGTGAAAAAGGAAAAGGAAGTACCTTTATTATAAAAATGCCATTAATAAATTAAATATAACATGGAAACAACAAACAACAAAAAGATTTTATTAGTAGAAGATGATCCGAATTTCGGTGCAATCTTAAAAGATTATTTAGCCATCAATGATTTCGAAGTTACTTTAGCTAAGAATGGAATGGAAGGATTCGAAAAATTCAAAAGAGATACTTTTGATTTATGTATCCTAGATGTTATGATGCCTTATAAAGATGGATTTACTCTAGCCAAGGAGATCCGTGATAAAAATAAAGAGGTGCCTATCATTTTCCTTACAGCGAAGTCAATGAAAGAAGATGTATTGAAAGGTTATAAAGTAGGAGCTGATGACTACCTAAACAAGCCATTCGATTCTGAAGTATTATTAATGAAAATCAAAGCGATTATTCATAGAAAATCGTCTGAAGTTAAAACAGATAATACGAAGTTCGAATTCCAAATTGGTAAATTCCATTTAAATTCTAAGTTGAGATTCTTAACTTTTGAAAATGATGAGCCAATTAAATTATCTCCAAAAGAGAATGAATTGTTAAAGATGTTAGCAATTTATGAAAATGATTTAATGCCACGTGAAGTAGCGTTAACTAAGATTTGGAGAGATGACAACTATTTCACTTCTCGTAGTATGGACGTATACATCGCTAAATTAAGAAAGTATCTTAAATTAGACGAAACAGTAGAAATCTTAAACATTCACGGAGAAGGATTTAGACTTGTAGTGAAAGAAAAAGAAGAAAATAATTAATTAAGCCACAAAAAAGGGAAGCATTTGCTTCCCTTTTTTATTTTATATAAGTCAAAGTTATTGATTCTTTTTCGGACTAATAATTTTAACGTCTTGAAATGCTATTGCTCCTCTTATAATACTTAAAATAACCTCATATAAAGCATTAATAATTTGAAGCTTTAATTCGTTGTCTGTATAGATTAAACTAATCTCTCTAGCAGGCTTTGGATCAGCAAACTGTATTAAGTTATTTTTGTCATCTTGATTTAATGAAAGTGTGTGTAGGTATGGTAATAGTGTGTAACCTAGACCTTCTTTAGATAGATTTATTAAAGTTTCAAAACTTCCGCTTTGTAATTTAAAGTTTTTGCTTTCTGCAGTAGATTTGCTGTTACAGATATTGATTATACCATCTCTAAAACAATGTCCATCTTGTAGTAAAAGTAACTTTCTTAGATCTAGGTCTCCTTGATGAAGTTCTGCTCCCATTTCTTGTCTAAAATTTGCAGGAACATATCCTACAAATGGTTCGTAGAATAGAACTCTTTCTTTAATGTCAGACTCTTCTAAGGGAGTAGCAACTATAGCAGCATCCAGATATCCATTGCGAAGTTTCTGAATAATCTCTTCAGTTGTATATTCTTCTATAATTAGGTTGACCTTATTGTACTTATTTAGAAATGTTTTTAGGAACATAGGAAGTAGAGTAGGGGCTATAGTAGGTATCATTCCTAGTTTAAACTCTCCCCCAATAAATCCTTTTTCTAGATCAATAAGATCTTTAATTCGATCTGATTCATTGACAATTTTCTTTGCCTGTTGAATAATAACTTGACCGATAGCCGTAGGCTGAATAGGTTTTGTGCTTCGGTCAAATATTTGTACCTCGAGTTCTTCCTCTAACTTTTGGATTTGCATACTTAATGTAGGCTGTGTAACAAAAGTTTTTTCTGCAGCAAGCGTGAAATTTTTATGTTCTGCTACTGCTAATACATATATTAATTGTGTTATCGTCATTCTTTAAAACCAATATTTTGTCTAAGTTATGCAAAATAAAGGAAAATGTTTTTATTCATAATCTATTTTCTCTAGTTCCGTATAGTTTTTCATTAATCGTTTGATTAATAAACCATAGATTAGACGGTAGTATAACCATAGTAATCCTAAAAATACACCACATATAATAATAACAATCACTGCGCTAATTAAAGCCGTAGGTAAGGTCAACTTATCATCATGTGTCAGAATATCAATCAATATAATAATGAAAGCTATAAAGAAGATAATTAGGTTAGTATAGATATAATAGTTAACTGTCTTTTTTGTCTTTAGAATAGATTCCATTAATAATTTAGTGGAATCAGCTACAGATATTTTTTTATAATTTAAATAGAAAATAGTAATAAATATCACTGATATTCCTAATGATAACCAATCTAAGTTATTGATCATAAAAGCATAGATAGGGCCAATATCATTTCTATTTACGTCTGATCCGAATAAATAACTAAAACCATTTAATACAATAAATTCGATTATACTAATGATAAATATCCACATGACGATAGAAGACGATTTCTTATGTATCATCTTTTGTATCTCTTCAGTAGAGATCTTAGGGAATTTTTGGTCGCTATTCCAGTGTTTTTTTAATAAATCTAACTCCTTCATATTCTATTGCCTCTAGGGATTTAATATCTTTTTAAGTTTGCTTTTTATTCTATTCATTTTTACCCTAGCATTGACTTCACTAATACCTAATGTCTCTGCTATTTCTTCATAATTCTTATCTTCTAAATACATGAATACTAATGCTTTTTCAATATCGTTTAGCTGTTGAAGAGCTTTATACATTAGTTTTAATTGCTCTTCTTCTTGATAATTGTATTCGGAATATTCAAATTTGCAAAATGTACTATCGTAAGGTATGGTGCTTAGTTCTCTTGTTTTTTTACGATATAACGAGATGGCTGTATTTAATGCTACTCTATAAGCCCATGTAGAGAACTTAGAATCTCCTCTAAACTTTGGGTAAGCGTGCCATAGTTGAATAGAGATTTCTTGGAACAAGTCTTTATGAGCTGCTTCATCGACTGTATATAGTCGACAGACTTTGTGGATAAGGTTTTGATTCTTATCCAAAAGAGCAACGAATTCTTGTTCCAAATGTTTGTTCATGCCTATAAGTAGTCTAATGTTACGATTTGTTACAATATTTTTAAAAAATATATTTTTAGTTATAGAGTAATCAGTTTAGGATAATTATTAGAACATGAGCGAAGATATTATTTTCCTAAATATTTAGTAAGTAATTGGTCAAAGTCTACTTCTAAGTGGTTAATATCTATTACAGTTCCATTCTCGTCTAAAACAAATACTGTTGGAATATTTTTAACTCCATATTGTAGTTGAATTTCATAAAGATTATAGATATGAAGCCAATTAAGACCTTCCTTTTGTATACTTTCTATCCATTCCTCTTTATTATCATCTAAGGCAATACTAAAGATGTTCAAGCCTTTATCGTGATACTTTTCATAAATAGATTTTATGGTAGGCAGTGTTTCGTGACATGCAGGACACCACGGAGCCCAGAAGTGAATAATGGTCACTTTACCAAGATTATCGTATAGTGAAATCACTTCTCCATTAGGATCTTTACCTGAGATGTCTAACGCTTTATCTCCAATTTTTACTAAAGTATTGGCAGCAGAATTGTCTAATAGGTTTTTAATAGCTATACCTATATTAGATTGCTTAATATTATCAGCTAGTTGATTATAATATAATTTAGCCTCATTAGTATCTATATTTTTATTGTCTATTCGCTGAAATAAAATTACAGAAGACGTGAATGAATTGCTATGTTGAGTTAGTTGATTTGTGATAATGTCATTAATGTCTTTTACATAGACTTTAAATTCATTTGATAACCTTTCAAGAACTTCTCTGTTATTATCTTTTATAGCTTGTGTTAAGATATCTTGATTCGTATCTCTATACGCATTAGCTTCTTTCTGTACTCTTTTTATATTATTGTGAAAAGCATTTAATTCATTATTGTTTTTTGTACCAATAGCAGAGGTGCTTAGATCATCATTATAGTCATATTGAAAATTAATAATACCATTTTCTAAAACTACTAATTCCGTAACGTTTTCAGATAACTCTAATAGTGCATAAGTAGGGTAAGTTGTGTTACCTTTAAATTCGAATGAGTTGTTTTTTAAACGAACAGAATCTATTGCGTCAAAATTATTAGTTTCAGGATTTAAAACTTTTAAATAGATCATTTCTCCCTCAGAAATGTTTTTTGTTATTCCCTTTATTAGAAAACCTTTATCTTTTATAGTAAAACTCATTAATAGAAAGGCTATAATTACTAAAGGTAGTGTTCTCATTGGATGTATTTTTAATATAATTTGTAAAGATTAAATATAATAAAATATTACTGATTATAACGGAGATATTAGAGTATTAAAAAAGGGTTATAGAAACTTCTATAACCCTTTTATTTTCTATATCTTAAGTAGATATTTATTTGTCTAAGATTTCTTGAACTTTAGCTCTAAGTTTTTTACCTCTTAAGTTTTTAGCGATTACTACACCATTTTCATCTAAAAGGTATGTCGCTGGAATAGCACGTACCTCATAATTTTGAGCGATTGGCTCTTCCCAGAACTTTAAGTTAGAGATTTGATTCCAAGTTAATTTATCTTTAGCAATTGCTTCGATCCATTTTGCTTTATCCTTATCTAAAGAAACACCAATGATGTTTAATCCTTTAGGGTGGTATTCTTCATATAGAGCTACTACATTAGGATTCTCTGTTCTACAAGGACCACACCATGATGCCCAGAAATCAATAATAGTTAATTTACCTAAACTTTCTTTTAAAGAAATTTCTTTTCCTTCTGGAGATGGAGCACTGAAATCAGGAGCTTTGTCACCAATTTTTACTTTAGCATCAGGAATAGCGTCTAATGCTGTTTTAAAAGCTTTTGCTACAGTAGTGTTCTTTAATGTTTCATCAAATTTATTGAATTTTTCAACTAATTCTTCTTTGATGTATTGTCCTGAACCAACTGTTTTTGATAAATAGACTAAAGTAGTTAATGAATTAGCGTTATTATCAATGTAATCTTCTACATACTCATCATACTTTTCTGCTAATGCCATATAACCATTGATAATAGCATCTTTTTTAGCTTGGTCTTGAGCTTCGTTAGCTTGTTTAAAAGCCTCTTGGTTATCACCTTGGTATTGGACTAAAGCTCGCTCTAATTCGTCAACTTTTTTAGTGAATGCTGTATATTCATCATTGTTTTTAGTACCTGTTACGCTACTGTTTTCTGCTTTTTCATTATCGTATTGAACAACGATTTTACCATTTTCTAAAACGAAAGGTAATTTTCCTGGTTCTTTACCAAATGAAAAGAAGTTTTGGTCTAGACTTTCAGCAGCTCCTTTGAAGGTGAATGCATTGTCTTTAATTTCAGTAGAGTCAATAGCTACTGTACTACCAGTTGCAATATCAATTTTCTCAATATATACTTTAGTTCCATCTGTTAGACCTTTAGTTTCACCATTGATTGTATAACCAGTAGCTTCTTTGTTACATGAAGCTAGTACAGCTACAGCTCCAAGTACTGTTAAAATTTTTTTCATCGATTTTGTTTTTTAGTATTAGAAATACAAGTTATAATTGCATTATATGAACAAATATACTTAAAAAACTAGATTAAGCTAAAATCAGCCTAAAAAAGTCTATAAAAGTTTTATGAATTGAATTAACAGCATTATCCAACCAATTACTAAACACACTCCTCCTAAAGGAGTTATAGGGCCAAGTATTTTTATTTTCTTCTTAAATGTAGCACTTAAGGTTAATCCATAAATACTGAAAGAGAATAAGAATACACCAATGATGATGATATTAACTGCTCTTGTGATATGAATATGTGCAGGCATTAATCCTAAGATTAGTAATAGGATAGCGTGGTACATTTGATATTTTACGCCTACTTCAAAGCTCTCTAAGCGCTCGGCAGTCATATGTTTTTTTAGAGCGTGTGCTCCAAAGGCACCAAATATAATAGCTAGTGCGCCATATATTGAGCCTGCTATGAGGGGTGTTGTATTAACTAATTCCATATATTTATTTAATTAAAAGTGAGTTGTCCTAATATTTCTTCTGACATAAACGGTCCGCCAGGGTATCTAGCGGTGTAATCCATGTTTAACCATATTTGACCACGTTCGTCTATGTGATAATGTATCTCTTTACCTTTACTTTCTTCTTTAAAAAGAACTTCTTTAATAAGGTAGATTACCTGTTCTAGATCTCCTTTATTTGGGATTAGTAGTTCAGGATACATATGTTCTTTAGTATGTATCAATCTTGGGGTTGCGCCTATAGCTCTGAGAAGTCCTGCCATTAATACAGAATAGTCATCACAATCTCCTGAGAAATGCTGTAATGATTCTGATGCCGTAGCGATATATTCTCTACCCTTAGGGTCATTTACATAATTCCACTTCGTACGTACCTCTTTAAAAATAGCTAAAGATTGTACTATTTGTCTGTAATGTTGAGTATTTGGAATATTGCTAAAGTGTTTACGTGTAGTTGCTAAAGCATAATTCCTTACTATAGGTTTATCATATTCTATCGCTGGGATTATTTTACTTTTATTAGGAAAAGGGAGTAGCTTAGAAATGATAAGATCTTGCGGTTTAGGATCTTCTGCCATCGCATAGATCATAACTTTATAGTCTTCAAAAACAGCATTATAACCATAACCTCCAAAGAAAGAATTTACAATAAGAACAATCAAATAAATGATAATCAGCATATTCAAGACTAATTTCATCTTTTGAAGTAAGAACTGCAGTATACCTACAATAGATAAAAATAGAATGATACGATCTAGTTGGTATGGCCAGTTCGGGTCATCTATATTTTGATGAATAATAATAAAAATAGGAATAGTGATCAGTACGTTAAGTATAAGTATGATGATATTGTCCCAAGGTTTTGGGACTCTCAAGTACTTAAGCCAACTTTTTTCAGAAACTTTATCCGGTAATTCTGTATTATTACTCATCGTAGTCTAAGGTCAAAACTATATTATAAAACGGTTTCGCTGTATTTAATAGTATTAGTGATTATATTTAAATCTACTAATTGTTCTTGTGTTTTATTAAAGTGTTTTTCTGACAGTTGTCTTTGAGACCATTTAGTCATACTTAGCCATTCTTTAACATCATCTATATTGATATTATATTTACTAGATAATGTACGGTCAATAGAAGGAATCATTTTGAACTCTTCTGTAGTAGCATTAATACATTCCAGTAGATTGTCAATTAATCCTTTGTTTTTATTTAGGAATTCATTATTCGCAACTAATACGAACGAAGGCCAAGGAGTAGGACAGTCACCTAGTCTTCTGAATATTCCTTGGTCAACTATTGGTTTAGTCATAAAATGCTCCCACATAAAATAGTCTGCTTCACCCTTAGTTAGCGCTTCTACTGCATTATCTAAAGTGTTGACGATAACGAACTCAAGATTATCAATATCCCAACTCATCTTTTTTGCATGAACAATTGCCATAAGGTGTGAACCAGATCCATATCTACTGATAGCAATTCGTTTGCCTTCTAAGTCTTCTATTTTTTGATATGGAGAATTATGTGCTACATGTATTCCCCATTGTAGAGGAGAGGCTACATATTCTTGTATGATAGTTGTTGGATTTCCTTCAGATATATCTTTTATAATTCCTTCAGTAAGTATAACAGCGAGATCTGTTTCTTTATCTCTTAGCATCTGACACATTTTACCTGTACCTTCAGGTATGTCTGTCCATTTTAAATTTATGCCAAGTTCTTCGAATTCACCATTTTCTATACATAATTGCCACGGTAGGTTGAAGTGCTCAGGCACTCCGATAATATTTACATTTGCCATTTTAAATCGTACTACATTTTTATGCTAAGATAGTAAAATAGGGCATTTTTTAGATAATATTTTAAGAGTAAAACAAAAAAAACTCTACTAAAAAGAGAGTAGAGTTTTTATTTATTATTAAGGTTTCATTGAACCTTTTTCTTGGAAGCGAATGTGGAATTTGAAAGCTTCTTCTAATACATGTGGAGTGTGTCCTCCTCTTTCTTTCGCTCTTTCAAAGTAATCTCTTAATTCTGCTTTATATTCTGGATGTACACAGTTCTCTATGATGACTTCTGCACGCTCTCTAGGGGATAGACCTCTTAAGTCTGCTAGACCTTGGTCTGTAACTAGGATGTCTACATCATGCTCAGTATGGTCTACGTGAGATACCATAGGAAGTACGTGAGAAATATTGTTTTCTTTAGATGCTGCCTGTGTAACGAAAATACTTAAATAAGCATTTCTAGCGAAGTCTCCAGATCCACCGATACCATTCATCATTTTACTACCTCCGATATGAGTAGAGTTAACGTTTCCGTAGATGTCAAATTCGATAGCAGTATTGATAGCGATAATACCTAATCTACGAATAACCTCAGGAGCATTACTAATGTTCTGCGGGCGTAGTACTAGTTTATCTTTATATTGTCCGAAGTTGTTAATGATTTTTCCATAGCACTCTTCAGTAACAGTAATAGAAGATCCTGATGCAAAAGTCATTTTTCCAGAGTCAATTAAATCAAAAGTACTGTCTTGTAATACTTCAGAATACATCGTTAAGTCGTGGAATGGGCCATCAATAAAACCAGTTAATACAGCGTTAGCTACTTTTCCGATTCCTGCTTGTAATGGTAAAAGAGAGTGAGTTAATTTGCCTTTTCTAACTTCTTCTTCGAAGAATTTAAGTAAGTGACCAGAGATAGCAGAAGTTTTAACGTCTGGTTCTGGTAATTGAGCAGGAGTGTCTTCTATACTAGAGTAAACAACTGCAATCACGTCATCTGGATTTAGACGAATAAAGTTTTCTCCTATTCTATCTTTTACTGTATGAATAGGGATGATTTCTCTACGTGGTTGTTTGATAGGTACACTATTATCGTGTACTCCTTCTATTTCTAAAGGAATAGCTGTATTTACTTCAATGATTATTTTTCTAGCTACACTAGCGAAGTAAGCAGAGTTACCAATAGATGTGGTAGGAATGATAAATCCTTCTTCGTTAATATAAGTAGCCTCAATGATAGCGATATCTACTTGAGGAATATGTTTCTCTTGAAGTTGTTCGATTGTTTCACTTAAGTGTTGATCGATATATTTTACTTGCCCACTGTTTATAGACTTTCTTAATACTGAATCTGCTTGGAAAGGCATTCTTCGGATTAAGGCATTGTTAGTTGCTAAGTCAGCGTCAGTAGTTTGTCCTAATGAGGCACCAGTTATTAAGGTAATTGCAACATTTTCTTGTGCTGCACGTAGTGCAAATGCAGGTAATACAGATTTACTATCTCCAGCTTTAGTGAAGCCACTAGCTCCTACTACTGCCTGGTCATGTATTAAGAGAGCAGCATCTTCTGCTGATACAATACGCTCTCTATACGGTGCGTATTTTATCCTCTCTAGTTTCGAGTCTTCTTTCGTCATTTCAAATAAAAATTTTAAGCACCTTAAATTAAGTGCATTTATTTGAAAGAGTCAAATAAAATAAACGTATATATTAATTATATTGATTAATATAATTTATTTATTAAAAAAATACGATAATGTTTAAAAATTTAAGATATAAAAATGATACTGTTATGTGAGGGCTTTTTTGTTAATTTTTTGCTATTATTTTATAAGTACTAAACTTGGTAATAAGGCTTTTTGTAACTTAGTTTATTGAATTAATCTTGAGAAAGACAATGAAAGAGGGTTTTTTAGTAGTAATACTTCTTTAGTTTTTGTGATTTATTGATCTTGTATTTTGAATTAGGAGAAGTTCTTTAGAAGAGTTTTTTTTGAACTATCGAGATTTGTTTTTCTAGAGGAAGGGATAGGACAATAAATATTCAATATAACGAAGAGAGGAATAGTTGCACAGCGATTGCAGGTCGAGATGTATTTTGTTTTGAATGAGTCCGTAGTGAGTCCGTTATTTTGGGTAAAATAACGGTGTCATAACACTGGTGTATTGTACTTAAAGTTAAATCAACTGTAATATAATCACTTTTAGTGTGCTTCTTTAGTAATATAAGAGGTAGTGAGCAGTGAGGAGTAGATATAAAAAAAGCTACCTCTATAAGGTAGCTTTTTAGAAAAAGTAATCTTATTATATTGCGCTAAGTTTGTCTAATGTATATACAATTAGTTTGTCAACAGCTGCATAAGGATCTTCTGAGAATGTTCCGTTAGCTCTATTTGCAATAATTGTATTAAGAGATACTGCATGGTGACCTAATAAGCTACATAAACCATAGATTGCAGACGTTTCCATTTCGAAGTTTGTAATACGGTATTCACCGAATTTAAAGTTGTCGATTTTATGGTTTAGTTCTGGATCTTGGATTTGTAGACGAAGTACACGTCCTTGTGGACCGTAGAATCCACCTGCTGTACCTGTAATTCCTTTGAATGTTAAGTCGCTTTCTAATTTAGCTTCTAACTCTGCACTGTTTTTAATGAAGTATGGGCGTCCTTTTTTAAGATCCCAATTTGTATGTTCAATAAAAGCGTCTTCTAAAGCAACATCTGTAACTCCGTCAATAAGGTAAGAACGCATTAAATTATCAAGTCCTAATCCATACTGAGATAGTACAAAGCTATTCACAGGGATATCTGCTTGTAAAGAACCTGATGTCCCTATTCTTACAATATTTACAGAAGTAAGATCTTTTTTAATTTCTCTAGTTTCTAAATCAATATTAAATAGAGCATCGATTTCATTAACAGCGATATCGATATTATCAGGTCCGATACCTGTAGAGATTACAGTTAGACGTTTTCCTTTATACGTACCTGTAGTTGTTTTAAACTCTCTTTTTTGTGTTGAAAATTCAATAGCATCGAAGTGCTTAGTGATTCTGTCTACACGGTTTTGGTCACCTACGAATATGATGTCTTTAGCAACATGTTCAGGTCTTAAGTTTAGATGGTATACACTACCATCAGGGTTTAGAATTAATTCAGATGATTTAATCTTCATAATATTAAATTTTTAATTAGCCGCCTACACGTTTTACTTTGTAGCCCTCTTTTATTAAATAATCCATTATTTTATCGCGAAAATTACCTTGTATAATTATTTCGCCATCTTTTGTACTTCCGCCAACACCACATAGTGTTTTTAGTTTTTTAGCTAAATCTTTAAGGTCGTCTTCATTTCCTTCAAAACCTTTAATAAGGGTAGCTACTTTACCACCTCTATTCTTTTTGTCTATATGTGCTTCTAATCTTTGAAGATTAGGGGCAAGAGTTTCTGTGGATTCTTCTTGTTCGAATTCAAAATCTTTATTAGTAGAAAAAACAAAGCCTCCTAAGGCATCTAAGCTATTTAACTTTTTACTCATTTAGTTATGTAATATGGTGCTTATAAAAATGATTAATCTAAAAGCGTATTCTAGTCTTTCTACAAGAGAATGATTAGAATGCTATGTATATAAGTAAAGATACGAAATATGTTAAAATCAATCAATATAAATAGGGTAAAAAAAATGACCTTTTACGAAGTATATCGCATGAAATAAAAAAGAGGGAGTAATGGGCTCCCTCTTTTAAGAATATGTTTTTATTAGGATAGATTATTTAATCAAGCCTAATTCAACTAGTCTTTGGTGTAAGAACTCTCCTGAAGTAATATCTTCATATAATTTAGGATTATTCTCATCGATACAATTCTCTAAACAGTTTAGTGGCATTGTGCTCACTGGGTGCATGAAGAATGGAATAGAGTATCTAGAAGTTCCCCATAGTTCACGAGGAGGGTTAACTACTTGGTGGATAGTTGATTTTAATCTATTGTTAGAGTGACGAGATAACATGTCACCAACATTGATTACTAATTCATCATCAGCTGCGATAGCATCGATCCACTGTCCGTCGTGGTTTTGTACTTGTAGTCCTTTACCTTGAGCTCCCATTAACAGAGTGATTAAGTTAATGTCACCATGTGCAGCTGCTCTCACAGCATTTTTAGGTTCGTTCTGGATAGGAGGGTAGTGGATAGGACGTAAGATACTGTTTCCGTTTTTAACGAATTTGTCAAAGTAGAACTCGTCTAAACCTAAGAATAAAGCAAGCGCACGCAATACGTATACACCTGTTTTTTCTAACATTTGGTAAGTTTCTTTTCCAACAGCGTTAAATTGAGGTAATTCTTTTACTTCTACGTTAGCAGGATAAGATGCTTCTAAAGCAGGATCATTTTCAACGTACTGTCCAAAATGCCAGAACTCTTTTAGATCACCTTCTGTTCTTCCTTTAGCATGCTCTTTACCAAAAGAAACATATCCTCTCTGACCACCAATACCTGGTACTTCATAAGAATTTTTAGTCTCTAATGGAAGATTAAAGAAATTACGAACTTCTTTATATAGATTATCAACTAATTGATCATCTAAAAAGTGTCCTTTTAATGCTACGAATCCAATTTCTTCGTAGGCTTGGCCGATTTCATTTACAAACTTTTGTTTACGTACCGGGTCATCCGATAGGAAATCACGTAAGTCAACACTAGGAATGTTTTGCATTTTCTAAGTTGTTATATATGCTTACTTGAGTTATTTGACACAAATGTATATTATTTTTCCACAAAATAGTGTTGATAACTACAATTTATATTTTTTTTAGGTCTGAATTATTCAAGATATGTGATTGTGTGTGTTGAGAATTTCGAAAGAATAGTATGTTTATAGGATTGTGATTTTTTTAATGAATGTAAAAAATTAATGAATTTTTTTATAAATTGCCGTAATAACCATTAAAATAAAAAAACTATGAAATTACCTATTGAATTAAAATCGAATGAATTTGTTGTATTAGTAGCGGTGGACATTGATCCTAAATACAAGGTGTCTAACGCTGATGAGTTTTATAATACATTACCAAAGAGCTTTAAGCCAATTTTTAAGAAAGTAGTAGGGTCGAATATGAATATATATTGCGTATGTAATAATCAAGACGATTTTATGTTTTGTCTAAGACAAACAGGGTATAAGACGACTTTATTGTAAAAAATAGTAATTTTGCTCCTGATAAAATTAAGATAGTAGAATGAGTAAAAAGGTAGCAAAGACTAATGCTTTACGTATATTAGATAGTAAGAAGACAAGTTATGAGATGTATGAGTATGATATTTCTGACGAACTAATAGATGGTAAATCTGTCTGTGAAAAGTTAGGAATATCTGAACTAGAGTCGTTAAAGACTTTGGTGGCTCATGGTAAGGGGAATGCGATATATGTTTTTGTGGTTTCTATTAATAGTGAGTTAGATTTAAAAAAGGCAGCTAATATCTGTGGAGAAAAAAAGATAGAAATGTTAGCTGTAAAGGATTTGTTAGGAATAACAGGATATATTAGAGGAGGATGTTCTCCTATAGGGATGAAGAAGTTATATCCTACATTTATAGATATAGAAGTAAAAGATTTAGAGACTATCTATGTAAGTGGTGGACGTAAAGGACTGAGCATTGGTATTAGTCCTGGGGATTTAGCGAATATTGTGAATGGTAAGTTCGGTGATATTGTTAAAAAAGAGTAATCCTAAAATGAAATGTGTGTATAAATTGCGTGATTAGTACAAAACAAATGATTTAATATGCATGTATTTATTAATGTTTTGTTATAATTATGACAATAGGTGTCAAAAGGAAATGCAGTTTAATTATTGTTGTTGTATCTTTGCAAGGACAAATAAGATGAAAGTTTAAAGAATGTAGTCATTCAGAGTTAAATTAATACTAAAAGAGAGTGAATAATTCTTTTTAGAAGATAGTAGGATTTATCTTTGCATACTGTAAAATTGAAAATATGATATTGGCGTTAACTGTTTCGTTGTTTCCTTCTTGTGGGGTAGATCAATCTAAAGAAAAAAGCTTTAAAGAAGCTAGTAATAAACAAATTGACCTATTGAGCAAGAATGATTTAGATGGTACTTTTTTTAAAGCAGTAGCTCAAGATTTACCACAGGTTGTATCAATTGGGAAAAAAGGAATTGTTTATTCAAGTACAAAACCTAATCAGAAGATAATTTTTCCATTTGTAGAACCATTAGTGGATGGAGAATCTAGAATATATAAGTCTTATACGAAGCATGAGGAGATAGAGATCGTGATTTATGAAGATGAGACTGCGAAGGACTTTGCAGATGGTAGATTTGATCACTCTGTTGCAGTGCGTTTAATTAAGAAACACGATGGTGTGGAAGATGATGTAATTGATTTTGCTTGTTTTGGACACTATTTATATACAGATAAATTATCTGGTAACTGGATTTTTCAGTCTTATGAAGATAAGAGAGTAGAAGAATTAGGTATTAATCAGATTCCTATGATTTGTATTGATATTAATACACGTAGTTTCTCTGGAAGTGGAGGGAATCACATGATTTATGGAGATGTTAGATGTGAAGGGGATTCCATCTTCTTTAAAGTAGTACTTTCTCCAGAATATGTGACTGAGATGTATCAGAAAGAGAAGGAGCTACTAGCAGTATTAGATAGTTGTGATCGCTTTGAGCTTAAAGATGATTACTTGTATCTGTATGAAGAAGGAAAGCAAAAGCTTATGTTCTTAAGAGATACATACAATATGTAGAATAATTGTATTGAAATAAATAATAAAAAATGGAAGGTTAACTAGTTAACCTTCCATTTTTTTTAGTTCTTCTATAGACATCTTATCAGGTCTTTCTTCAATAGTCTTATAAGCATCTACGATTTTCTTTACTAATCTGTGTCGTACGATATCTTTATCATCTAAATATAGCATTCCTATTCCATCTACGTCTCTTAGGATATAAAGAGCTTCTTTTAATCCAGAAGATACTTTACGAGGTAAGTCTATCTGACCAGGGTCTCCTGTGATGATGAATTTAGCATTTTTACCCATACGTGTCAGAAACATCTTCATTTGAGAATGGGTCGTATTCTGAGCTTCATCTAGGATAACAAAGGCATTATCTAATGTACGTCCACGCATAAAAGCTAATGGCGCTATCTGTATAACCCCTTTAAGGATATAGTCATCTAATGTCTGTGGAGGGAGCATATCTCTAAGTGCATCATATAATGGTTGCATATAAGGATCTAGCTTCTCCTTCATATCTCCAGGAAGGAAGCCAAGGTTCTCTCCAGCTTCAACAGCAGGTCTAGTAAGTATGATTCTCTTTACCTCCTTGTTCTTTAAAGCTCTTACAGCTAGTGCTACCCCTGTATAAGTTTTACCAGTACCAGCAGGTCCTATTGCAAAAACCATATCGTTCTTTTCAACGAACTTGACTAGTTTTTGTTGATTAGGGGTGATTGCTTTGATAAGTTTTCCAGATACTCCATGTACGAGAATGTCGTCTGTAGGAAGAGAAGGAGGTGCACTATCAAGGACTAATCTTTCGATAATGTTTTCATCGATGCGATTATATCTGATAAAATATTTGACTAGTCGGTCAAAACTCTTCTCAAATTCATCTAAAATTTCTGGATCTCCATAAATCTTTAGGACTGATCCTCTTGTCACAATTTTAACTTTTGGATATAATTTTTTAAGTATATCTAAATGAGTGTCTTGTGGGCCCCAAAAATCTTTAGGGCTAAAATCTGTTAATTCTATTATCCTTTCGTTCAATACCTGTAGAGTTAATTAAAAAAAATAATCTAATTTTGTATATTCAAATCTACTATAAAAAAATCATTTTTCTTAAAAATATATTGAAAAATAATAATGCAGAGAATAATTACACTAACAACAGATTTTGGATATCGGGACCACTATGTAGGAGCTTTGAAAGGGAAGATCTATTCGAATATCATTGGCTGTAATTTAGTTGATATCTCACACGAAATAAGTAAATATAATACCGAAGACGCTGGATTCGTTATCGGGGCAGCATATAGCCAATTTCCGAAAGGTACTATTCACATTATAGCAGTTGATGCTTCTGTGACCGACTATACAAAGGCAATTTGTGTAGAATTTGATGGGCATTATTTTATTACAGCAGATAATGGAATAGTTAGTATTATTTTAGGAGATGAGGATTTCGATAAAGCAATAGAGATTAATCATGATGGTATGATGAAATCAAATGATATATTTGTCTATTGTGCATATCAACTAAATGAAGGTCGTCAATTAGAAGAAATAGGAGTGATGTTAGAATCTATCTATAGTCCTAGTAGACTGGCTACAAATGTCGTTTTAAATAGAAATAAAATAACAGGTAAGGTGATCTATGAGGATTCTTATGGTAACCTTGTGACTAATATCCATAGAAGTGACTACGAAGTAGTCTCAGAGGGGAGAGAATTCGCTATCAGAGTTAAGAATTATAGAATCAATCGAATAAATGACTATTTTGCAGACTTCAAGCTTAATGATAGAGCTACCTTAAAAGAAAGGGCAGGCGAACTAGTTGCTATATTTAATGATATAGATTTGTTGACTATTGCATTGTTCTATTCTAAACCTGACACACCAGGAGGAACTCCGCGAAAATTAATGAATCTTCAGTTAAATGATACTATTGTCATTGAATTTGATTCTGAAACACAATATTAAAATAAAAAGTATGTTTATAAGAATTGTAAAGCTAACCTTGCTTGAAAATAAGGTACATGATTTTTTAGAGCATTTTGATACGATTAAGGATAAGGTAAGACATTATCCTGGTTGTCAATTCTTAGAAGTATATCGTGATAAGGATCAATCTAATATTTTCTTTACTTATAGTTATTGGGAAGATGAAAGTAATCTAGAAGCATATAAAAAATCAGAACTTTTCGGGGAGATATGGCCTTACACAAAGACTTTATTCAAAGAGAAAGCAGAGGCGTGGAGTGTGGATAAAGTCGTTACTCTTAAATAGATGTTTTTATGAAGGCAATTAGTCTTAGAGAAATTAGAGCTTTCTTTAGCTCATTGACAGGTTATCTTGTTATCGTCCTATTTTTAGTGATAAATGGAGCTCTGCTATGGTTTATAGATGGAGAATATAATGTGTTGCAAAGTGGTTTTGCTGATTTATCTCCATTCTTTTATTTAGCGCCTTGGGTGTTGATATTTTTGATTCCCGCTGTTAGTATGAAGAGCTTTTCAGAAGAGATTAAAAATGGAACGATAGAGTTGCTGTTGACTAAGCCTTTATCTGTTTGGCAGATTGTACTAGGAAAATATCTAGGAGTATTCACATTGATATTTATGGCTATTGTGCCTACTGTAGTTTACGTTTTTGTGCTGAATAATATTGTATTAGAAGGACAGGTAATTGATTATAGCAGTATAATAGGTTCATTTATAGGATTGTTATTTTTAGTGAGCTGTTATGTTTCGATGGGGGTATTAGCTTCTTCATTGACAGAGAGCCAGATCGTAGCCTTTATAGTAGGTGTTGTTTTGTGCCTGTTTTTTTCATTGGGAATCGATATGTTAGCAGGGCTATTTGGAGAGTGGTTTGAAAAAATAGGGATTCTATATCACTTTAGAAGTATTTCGAAAGGAGTGTTAGACACTAGAGATTTGATTTATTTCGGATCTATGACTGTTTTATGTCTAGGGGTAACTGTCTTTAAAATTAAAACACTGCGCAAATAATGAAAAAGTTTCAAAAAAGAGATGTAAAACTACTGGTTCGATTATTAGTTGTTTTGGTTATTATTAACGTTATCAGTGCTCTAACTTATACACGTATTGACTTTACGCAAGATCAGAGATATACTTTGTCTAAAAGCACAGTTGGGATAGTAGATAATGTTCAGGATCTGTTAATCGTAGATGTGTTTTTAAAAGGGAGCTTCCCATTAGAGTTTAGAAGGTTACAGAACGAGACAAAGCAATTACTAGAGGAAATACAATCTAGAAATGAAAATATTAAGTTTAGATTTATAGACCCAAATGAAGAAGGAGCTAATAAGGCAGAAACTTTAGAACAATTATACGAGTATGGATTAAAACCTGTAACCATTACAGTAACGGATAAAGGGGCTCAAAGTCAACAGCTAGTTTTTCCTTGGGCATTAGTAAGTCAAGGAGAGAAGGTTGCTAGAGTACAATTACTGAAGAATATGATGGGGGCGAATACAGAAGAAAAAGTGATTTCGTCTGTACAGCATTTAGAATATGCATTAGCTGAGGCTATCAGTAAAGTAACAATAGAGAAAAGTAAAAAAATAGCTATTCTTAAAGGAAATGGAGAGTTAGATGATGCTTATATAGCAGATTTTCTGATGACTTTACGTGAGACTTATCACTTAGCACCATTTACATTAGAAAGTGTGTCTAATGAGCCTCAAAAAACCTTAGATCAGTTAAAAGAATTTGACTTAGCGATTATTGCAAAACCAACAAAAGCTTTTTCTGAAGAGCAGGTAGGAGTGTTGGATCAGTTTGTAATGAATGGAGGTAAAACGATGTGGTTGTTAGATCAAGTTCAAGCAGATTTTGATAGCTTGCGCTCGAATGGGACTATGTTAGCGTATAATAAAGACCAAAGCTTAGGAGAATTGCTTTTTAGATATGGTATACGCATCAATCCTGTGCTTGTAAAGGATGAAATCAGTACAAAAATAAAATTAGCATCAGGTAGACAAGGGAGTGAAACTGTGTATACAGACTTCTTGTGGAAGTTTGCACCATTTGTTTATCCAGATATAGACCATCCTATTGTAAAGAATATAGAAGGAGTGAAGTATGATTTTGCTTCTCCTATCGACACTCTAAAAAATGGAGTTAAAAAGACTATTTTAGCTAAATCCTCAAAGTACTCTAGTTTAGTAGGAGTTCCAGGTGAAATTAGTTTTAATGTTTTAAAGGAAGAAGTTACTCCTGAGTTTTATGAAGGTAAAGGAAGTTATATTTTAGGCGTTCTATTAGAGGGGGAATTTCCTTCTGTTTTTAAGAATAGAGTATTGCCTTTTACAATAGATAAACCACTTTCAGAAAGTAAACAAACACAAATGATTGTAATTTCTGATGGAGATATTATTAGAAATCAGCTAGACGATAAAGGAATGCCTTTAGAGTTAGGTTATGATAAATGGACTAATATGCTTTATGGAAATAAGGAGTTATTAGTAAATTCTGTAAATTATCTTTTAGACGATACGGGACTTATTAATTTGAGAACCAAAGAGGTTAAGATTCCGATGCTAGATAAAGTTAGTGTAGAACGTGAATATACTTCTATCCAAATGAAAGTATTAGTGATACCTATAGCGCTAGTTGTAGTTTTCGGAACTATATTTATTCTTATAAGAAAACGCAAATTCAATAAAAAGTAACGCAATAATCCTTTTATTATTGGTAATAATCGGATATATTTGTAACTGTAAAAGTATTTTTACATATAAAACAATTATAGTATGAAGTTTATAGTATCGAGTTCCTACTTGTTAAAGCAATTACAAGTTCTAGGTAGTGTAATAAACAGTAGTAATACCTTACATATCTTAGATAACTTCTTATTTGAGTTAGATAATAATGTATTAAAGGTATCTGCTTCAGATTTAGAAACTACAATGTCTGCTACTTTAGAAATTGAATCTACAAGTCAAGGAAGTATAGCTGTTCCTGCAAAGTTATTGTTGGAGACATTAAAGACATTTCCTGAGCAGCCATTGACTTTTTCAGTTAAGGAAAACAATACAATTGAAATTAGTTCAGACGTAGGTAAATACGTTTTAGCATATGCGCAAGGAGATGAGTTTCCTAAAGCAGAATCATTAGAGGATCCTTCTAGAACAGAAGTTCCTGCAGGAGTTCTAGCAACAGCTATTAGCAAAACTATATTTGCTGCTGGAAATGATGACTTACGTCCTGTGATGTCAGGAGTATTCTTCCAATTCTCTCCTTCAGGATTAATCTTTGTGGCAACAGACGCACATAAGTTAGTAAAGTATTCTCGTACAGATATCGTTTCTTCGAACGAGGCTAGTTTTATTATGCCTAAAAAACCACTTAATATTCTTAAGAGTATTTTAATGGCTTTAGGAGCAGATGTTGTTATTGAGTTTAATGAATCTAATGCACAATTCTCTTTTGAGAACTATACTTTGACTTGTCGTTTGATTGATGGAAAATATCCAAATTATGAGGCAGTTATTCCTAAAGAGAATCCTAATAAGCTTTTAATCAATAGAACACAGTTTTTGAGTTCTGTAAGACGTGTTTCTATTTATGCTAATAAAACAACACATCAGATAAGATTAAAAGTTGCTGGTACAGAATTAAATATATCTGCTGAAGATATTGATTATTCTAATAAAGCAGATGAGCGTCTTACTTGTGATTATCAAGGAGATGATATGCAAATCGGATTTAACTCTAGATTCTTATTAGAGATGTTAAATAACTTACAGTCTGATGATATTTTATTAGAGATGTCATTACCTAATAGAGCTGGAATCTTAACACCTGTAGATGGGTTAGAAGATGGTGAAACAGTTACGATGTTAGTAATGCCTGTAATGCTTAATAGTTAAGAAATAAACTATATAATATATAAGCCTCTTTTCAATTAGAAGGGAGGTTTTTTTGTTTCTATTAGTCAAAGATATCTGATAAGTGTATTTGAATAAATATCAATACGATAAGTTTAAAATTGCTTGAAAATGCACTAGGTAATTCGTTTAGTGATATGCTGTACTATACCCCAAATAAAGTAAGTGAATGTCAGTAATGTAATAATAGAAGAAATTACAGTGATACCAAGTGCTATACCAAAGATGTGATCTAGATCTGTATGTATATATTGAATCAAGTAATCTATTGCTAGACTATTAAAGTAGATGGAGACAGATAGAGTGATTATCTGAATGATAAAAATTGACGGTTTCATAATAATAGATGTTTATCTAGAAGACCGCTAAGACTATACCAAGATCAAGTAAATGTTTCAATAGAAACATTATAATGTTGTATACTTTGAATAGTATATTAAATAATCTGAATATAGTAAAAAGTATTTGTTGTTTTTGTTGTTGTTTGTGAGTTTGGCTATTACTGCTAGATTACTACTTCCGTCATTGAGTTAGTATATAGATTAGTATCTAAAGTCATATTTAGCTCTGGAGTAGGTATTCCTAATAATCTCTTTAGGCTATTTAGGTTCTTCATGATATCTAATCCGTTGTTTTTACATTTGTTTTCTAGAGTAGAAATCTGTTGTGTTATAATGTCTTGAATTTCATACGTTTTATAGCTTAGAAGCTCTTGTTCGTTGATTTGGAATAGGATTTTTAGTTTGTTTAGATCCTGTAAATGGTCTTCTGTTAGGTATCCTATAGCATCTAGTATTTCTAGTTTAATATCTATGAATAAATTGATTAAAGCCTTTTTAATGCTTAAGATATTTTCTATTTGGTTATTCTCCAGCATGCCATAAAAACCAATTGGCGTAATGGTGTTTTGTGTCAAATAAGAAAGTATGTAATTGGTGGTGTTTTTACTTTCCTTTTTAGCATTTAGATTTGACAAGTGATTTTGTAAATCAGATTTGAATACTATCATATTTATGGTGTTTTTATTTGATTTATTATATATGCTAAGATAATTATTATTGTTAAAATAATGGTTTATTTTTATATATTTCGTTTGTTTTTAGAATTCAATAGTATAATGCGTTTAAATTGATTAATAATAGTTTGATATGCGTGTTTTTTGTGTTTTTTAAATAAAAGTTTAGTTTTATGTAATAATTATATATTGCAACTTTTAGTCAGTACGCTGTTTTAGTGTTTCTTAAGTATTAAAAAAATGTTTATTTATCTGTATTAGTATTGAAATAGCTAAATTGTATCTATAAATTATGATATTATGAAATCGATTTATTTCTTTAGTTTTGTTTTAAAATAAAGGTAGATGAAAGCTTTTTTAGTCATAGTAATTTTTTTATTGATAGTAGCTATTGTATGTTTAGTGTACTTAATTGTACAGAATAATAAAAAGCGTTTAGAATTAGAAAAGGAAAAATATCTCTTTGATTCTAAGATGCGTTATTTACAATTAGAAAACCTTGAGTCAAGATTAGATCCTCACTTGTTTAAGAATATTCTAAATTCTATTCAGTCTCATGCTTATCAGACCTACTATGCATTAGATAAGATGGCAGGTGTGTTAGATTATATTTTATATGATAGCCAGAGAAAAATGGTCTCTCTAAAAGAAGAACACGAATTTGCTTTGCGACTTATCGATATCAATAAGATTAAGCTTAATCCTCTTTTTAGGCTTGATATACGATCTAATATAGGTGAAGGGGAGGTGTTTTATACAGAAGAGTTAATCGCTCCTCTTATATGCGTAGAATTGATTGAAAATGCTTTTAAGCATGCAGACCTGGCAAGTACAGATGCTTTTATCTCTATTTTGTTTAAACTGAAAAATGGGCATTTCGATTTGTTAGTTTCTAATAAAAAATCCCGTATGAAGACCCTACATAAAGAAAAAGGAGGTTATGGCCTTACAGCTTTGAATAAGCGACTCGAACTGATATATGGGAATGCTTATAAATTAGAAAAGAACGAGGATGATCATATTTACTCTACGCACTTAAAAATTAATTTACATGATTTCAAAACTAAAATGCATACTACTAGATGATGAACTTTTAGGGTTAAAGTATTTAAAGATGCTATGTGAGCAAATAGAGGAAATAGAAATCGTAAAAGCATATAACGATCCAGCAGTCTTTTTAGAAGAAGCACCACATCAAGACTTTGATGTGGTCATATTAGATATCAATATGCCTGGATTAGATGGTCTAAGTGTAGCGCAACTGCTCCCTAATAAAGGCGTTATCTTTGTGACAGCTTATAAAGAATATGCTTTAGAGGCTTTTGAAATAGAAGCGATAGACTATATTGCCAAACCAATTAAAAAAGAAAGACTTCACAAAGCAGTACTAAAAGCAATGCGACAGTATAAACCAGTCGATGAAGCTACTTTTATTACTATTAATTCTAACAAAGGAAAAGCACTGCTATACTTCTCTGATATTCTTTATATCACAACTAATGAAATGGACAGTAGAGATAAAGATGTATATTTAGAAAACAACCAAGTAGTGATAGCTAAGAATATGTCTTTAGATAAGTTCGTTTCAGCTTTGCCTAGTTCTAAGTTTTGTCGTATCAATAAAGGGGAATTAATTGCTCTGAGAATAGTTCGTTTTTTTAGTCATGATGAGATAACGACTACACTTAAAGGAGTAGACGGGAAACCCCTAGAATTAACACTTGGGATGACTTATAAAACTGACTTCTTAGAAAAGATATAAAATTCATTACAGAAAAACATACTTTCATTACAACTTGGTGGTCTTTGGATTCATTCTTGCTATTTACAAATATTATTATAGAGATGTTTGTATCGTTAAAAAGTAAGTAGTATGTCAAAGTTTAAAAATTCTCTTTTATATTTCTTTATTATAGGAGGGTGTTCCGCCTTAATGTATTGGGTAGTTTCTAAAGGAGTTAAATTAGAATCGAATGTCGTTAAAGTAGTGTCTGATAAAAGTATTTTTGAAAACTTCTTAGATACTATACAAGATAACCTAAATTTCCCATTGGCTTTATTATTAGCTCAGATTGTTACTATTGTTTTAGTGGCTAGAGTATTCGGATGGATTTGTAAGAAGATAGGACAGCCTTCTGTAATTGGAGAAATCATTGCAGGTATTGCCTTAGGTCCTTCTTTTGTAGGAGCTTATTTTCCAGAATTCTCAGAAGCGTTATTTCCTGTACATTCATTAGGAAACTTAAGCTTCTTAAGTCAGATAGGATTAATCCTATTCATGTTTGTCATCGGAATGGAACTAGATTTAAAAGTGTTGAAGAATAAAGCACATGATGCTGTTCTGATTAGCCACGCTAGTATTATCATTCCCTTTGCTTTAGGGATGACACTTGCTTATTATATATTTACATCTTTTGCACCTGAGGGAGTCGAGTTCTTATCTTTTGGGCTATTCTTAGGGATTTCCATGAGTATTACAGCCTTTCCTGTATTGGCACGTATTGTTCAGGAGAGAGGTTTACAAAAGACACGTTTAGGAACCATTGTGATTACCTGTGCAGCGGCAGATGATATCACGGCTTGGTGTCTATTAGCAGCTGTAATTGCGATTGTACAAGCAGGAAGTTTTGCTAGTTCACTTTACATCATGGCTCTAGCTATTATTTATGTAATCGTGATGCTAAAATTAGTCAAGCCATTCTTGGCGCGTATTGCTAAGTATCAGCCAACGAGTAATATGTTCTCTAAAGGAACAGTAGCTATATTTTTATTGACATTAATTATTTCTTCTTATTGTACAGAGGTAATTGGTATCCATGCTTTATTTGGAGCTTTTATGACAGGAGCTGTAATGCCTGATAATATGAAGATCAGAAATATCTTTATTGAGAAGGTGGAAGATGTAGCAGTAGTTTTATTCTTACCTCTATTCTTTGTTTATACAGGGTTACGTACAGAAATAGGTCTTTTAAATGAACCTTATCTATGGAAGGTGACAGGAGTAATTATCTTAGTAGCAACGATAGGAAAGTTTGTCGGTAGTGCTTTAACGGCCAAGATAGTTGGTATATCTTGGAAAGATAGCTTAACGATAGGAGCACTGATGAACACTAGAGGGCTAATGGAACTGATTGTATTGAATATTGGTTTTGATCTAGGTGTATTGACAGGAGAAGTGTTTGCTATGATGGTGATTATGGCCTTAGCAACGACCTTTATGACAGGCCCAGTATTAGATTTAATTGCAAAAATATTCGGCCCATTAGGAGATGATGAAGTAAAAACAGTAACTCCGAATTTAGGAAAATATCAAGTATCTCTTTTCTTTGAAGACAAAACAAGCTTGGCTCCTCTGATGAGACTGGCTAGTAGCTTTGTAGGTAAAAATAATGCAGATACAGGGATTACAGCGATGCACTTAGTAGATAGTATTGAAGTAAATGCTTTTACCTCTACAGAGTATGAGAATGAAATATTTGAAGCAGTACAAGAAGAGGCAACAGCCTTAGATCAAGAGGTACAGACCTATTATAAGGTATCCAATGATATCGAAAGTGATGTGGTCAATGTAGTTAATGAGCAAATCAGTGATTTATTGTTAATTGAGGTAGGATATTCTATCTATAGAGGGTCTTTATTAGGGAATATTTTAGGCTTTACCACTCGTATTATCAATCCAGATGTGCTATTAAACAAGGTAACAGGAAAAGAAAAATTCTTTGAAAACTCGTGGTTTAATGCTAGAACTCAACAAATACTTAATAGATCTAAAGTACCTGTGGGAATTTTTATCAATAAAGACTTCGATAAGGTAGAACAAATCTTTTTACCTGTGTTCTCTAAACAAGATTTGAAGTTGTTAAGTTATGCACAGAAGTGGATTCGCAATAGTGAAGCACAGATTACGGTGTTAGACGCAACAGGGCAATTAGAAAGTTATCCCGAGTTTAAAGAACAGATTAGATTGATTGAACAATTTAAACCTAACCATATCCGCATTGTAAACGCAAAAGAAGTTAATAATGAGTTTGTCAAAGATTTTAATCTAATGTTGATTAGTTTAGAAAGCTGGAAAACATTAGTGGAAGAACGAAAAACATGGCTAAACAGTGCACCATCTATGTTGTTAATTCAACTGTAGTAATTGTTGTGTGTTTTATATTAATTTGTGGTACTGCTCTCTGTCCAGGGAGCAGTTTTTTGTTTAGAATATAGAGATTATCGGATAGCATTGTATTGTTGTTTGCTTTGAAATATGTGATTAACCTCAGAATTATTTAATATCTTCACATAGATATTCCAGGTTTAAGGTATGATAGACATAGAAACAAGTATTCATGATGCTTACTCGATAGAGGTAAAGGTTGGTTTTAAAACAAAAAAGATAGGTCAGACAGCTGAGTTTGATATTAATACCTGGTTTTTTATTCCTAATAGCCTAGACATTAATGCATCTACATATACTAAAGATCAGTTTTATTCAGATGTTAAGTCTAAAGTTAGATTTATTACCCCTATTTACCTTCTAAAAGAGATTGTTGATAACGGAGCAGTTCCATTGAATAATTTGCGTTCAGCCTTAAATGATGTGTTGCAATCAGAAGAAGATTCATCTGAGTTATTAATGGAGTATGAGTTTCAGTTGAAGATGTTTATGGCTATCTTTAGAAGTGCCATCCGAAATCATTTGACAGAGATTAAAAAATGCTATCAAACTGATGATTTAGAAGTAAGATGCCTTGAGTTTGCTTCTGCAGTAGAGAATATCTCTATTCAATTTAGAGGTTTGAGAGAATTGTTGGTAGGAGTAGAAGAAGGAAGTGAGACAAGAAACTATTATGATTTTGCAGATGAATATTTATCTTATGCTATAGTACATCAAGTTTTCGGTTTTTTAGAGCTATTAGAGGGAGAACAGTACAATTTGTCAGAGAAAGTGCGTCAACATCTAATCGGATTGATAACACGAGAAAAAGAGTATATGAAAATACACAACTATCTAGATATTAAGAAAGGGGATAGAGAGAATAACCAGAAGGTGGTGTATAGACATACGATGTTAGATAAGTATATAGAATCTGATTTAGCTCTAATTTCGAATAAACGAAAAGACGAAGATGGCGTGATTGCACAACAGATTTATTATAGTTTAGCAGCAGGTTTATCTATGATTTTTGCTACTATTATTGCTTTCTCTTTTCAACAGAAATATGGCAACTTTACGATGCCTTTATTTGTAGCATTAGTTATTAGTTATATGTTGAAAGATAGAATTAAGGAGCTAATGCGTTATTACTTTATTGGAAAGTTAGGAGGGAAGTATTTTGATAATAAAACGAATATTAGTGTAAAGGATCAGAAGATAGGATGGATAAAGGAATCTGTAGACTTTATAGCAGAAGAAAAAGTGCCTGAAGAAGTGCTTAATTTGCGTGATCGTTCAGCCTTATTAGAAATAGAGAATAAGATTCACAACGAGAAGATTATGTTGTACAGAAAGAAAGTACACTTAGATAATAAAAAAGTGATTAAAGAAAGTACATATGCTTTTGACGGAATTAACGACATCATTCATTTTAATCTAACTCGACTTACCCAAAGAATGAATAACCCTTATGTGACAGTGTATACTTTAGATCAAAATGATTTAATAGGGGAGCCAGAAAGAATATTAGCAGATAAGATCTATTATCTTAACTTCATAGCACAAATAAAGTATGAAAATATAGTAGATTATAAGCGATTTAGAATTGTGTGTAAACGAACAGGTATTGAAGCTATAGAAGAACTTTCTTTGAGTTAATTTTAGAACCCAAAGAAAGTCTTTATAAGATTAAGACTAGTGTACCTCCTACAATAAGACATCCACCAATAATAGTTTTTAGATCCATAGGCTCTTTTAAGAAGATAAAAGAGATAATCATCACAAATACAATACTCAGCTTATCTATCGGAGCTACTTTAGATACAGGACCCGACTCTAGAGCTTTGAAATAAAATATCCATGATAGTCCAGTTGCAATTCCTGAAGCGATTAAGAAGATAAGATTAGATTTGCTCAATTCTTTCATTCCTTTAAAATCGCTATTTGCAATCACTATTCCCCAAGCTAATACTAAGACTACACTGGTGCGTATAGCTGTCGCTAGATTGCCATTAATTCCTTTTACCCCTACTTTAGACAATATTGCAGTTAAAGCTGCAAATACAGCAGATAGTAAAGCATAGTATTTCCACATAATTCTTTATTATAAATAATCATCTAGAGGACACTGTATAGGTACAGGGATATCTCTTTTTATTTGTTCTTTAAATTTGCTCAAATCTACACTTTTAGAAGTAAAGATGTTTATAATTTCCATATTACTTCCATTAGGGCGAATACTAAGTTTAGAATCTATAGAACCATCACTATGCTCTATGGTTTCTATACACATATATTTGACCTCTGCTAGAGGTATTATATGAGCATAGCGATCATCAGAGAAGCCTATTTCATCATTATTATCATCTATCCAAATAAAGGGTTTATTTTGAGAGATTTCTTGTATAAAAGTTGGTACTCTATAGATGTGTGCTGTTTCTTTATAGGTTTGTATATCCAGTGTTATATCGCCTGATAGTGTTGTACAATTGACTATAGATAGTTTAAGGATATACTCTGGATAAATTACAGTATTTAAGTATTCTTTTAAATTAGTAATTAAGAAAAACACTTTGTTATTAGCGGCATCTAGCTCCACAGGATAAGCATTAGAGAAATAAAACTCTAGTTGCTCTGTTTTTACTTTTGTGCTAAATATTACAGTTTTATCTTCTTCTGTATCAATAGAAGCATTAGTTAGACTCTTGTTTTCTAATAAAGCATTTTTTAAGAAAGCATAAGGCTTATTAATAACCTGTTTGTATTCACAGTAAGAAAAGTAGTTACTTACTGGAATATTTTTTCGATGACAATCATAGAAGCTAAAATCATTTAAAACAAGATTACCTATTCTTACAGGAACCTTGAATATATATTTAATTAAATCATCTTCATTAGAAGGTTGCGTGACTAAAACTTCGTCTAAAGCAATTACATCTTCATAAGGAGTTTCCCATGACACAAAGGTTTTTGCTTGATTCTGTAATTCATATCCTTGTAGTATTGTATCAGCATATTTACCTTGTTCTAGTACTTTACAGTTACTAGGGTTCTTTCTTGCCCATACAAACA
This sequence comes from Myroides sp. ZB35, assembly GCF_001865835.1. Taxonomy (NCBI): domain Bacteria; kingdom Pseudomonadati; phylum Bacteroidota; class Flavobacteriia; order Flavobacteriales; family Flavobacteriaceae; genus Myroides; species Myroides sp. ZB35. The sequence continues at coordinate 2,952,965 of NZ_CP017769.1, forward strand.
TATTTCTGTCACAGCTAAAAGTTTCCTCAAATATTGTTAGTAGAACAGGGTTAAAACCTAGTTTTTCTGCAAGATGTAGAAAAGTAGGAAGAAAGTTTACTGATGATGTAGGGATATGACTATTGTGCTTTCCTGCTATAAACAGCAAAGGTTTATTGTTGATGCAAGTAAAATATAATACCTGTATGTCATCGATATTCTGGTTACAATTGTAATAAGATATTTTGTTTTTGCTTATTAAGTGATTATCAAGTATAAAAACAGCGTTATCACAATTTTGTAAAGTCAAAAAATCTAATGACGTATTGTCTATTTCTTTGTTGTTTTTTCTTTTTAGAAAAAGTTTTAAATAGTTAATCATAGATTTGGAGAGAGAGTTTGACGTTATTTTACAAAGACGAGTTGCTTAGAGTCCAACTTGTCTTCCCCACTATATCTGTAGCATACAAGTATTCCATCCCCCTTAGCAACGCTAAAATCAACACAACATACATTGTCTTTTATGATACTAGGTCTAGTGCCTACTTTGTGCTTCATCCAGTAATGACCAAAGAACACTGGTTTCTCTATAATTTGATAAAAGTTTTCACTTTCAAATTCGAATGGAGTATTAGGAAGCTCTTGTATAGGATGTACACTGATAGAGTTATAAGTCATTTCTTTAGGGTCTTCCCACCATTTAGTTCTAAACTCAGTGCGCAGTATACGATCTTTATCAATGAAAGTTATGCCTGAAGGCATCTTAGCTTCTTTTCCTTTTAATGTAGTTTCTACAGCATTATATAATTCTGTTCCTTCTGTATTCGCTTCTTCTAACAGATCATTCGTAATACAGTCGTTGACTAATCTGTTTCTTAAATAATTGATATGTTGATCATCCCAACATGCGTGAACAGCTCTAAACGAATCATTCTCATAAAATAAAGGCAGAGATTTAAACCACTCTATATACATTTTGTACATATTAGGCACTTGCATAAACGCAGCCATGGTCACAGCATGTTGATTAAAGTTTTTAGGTGTATGCTCTCTAAGGTATTCTCCGTTAGTAGAAAGTGTGTTATAGCAGATTGCGTTATACTCATGATTTCCCATCAACGCAATAGCTTCTCCATTGTCCACCATCTTTTTTACGATATCTAATACTTCTATAATATTAATTCCTCTGTCTATATAATCTCCTACGAATAGTACTTTTCGTTCAGGATGTTGGTAATAACCTTTCTTGTTAGAATAACCTAAAGCAGATAATAAATGCTTTAAATCATTACTATGTCCATGAATATCTCCTATTATATCAAAGTCTACAAAATTTTTGTCAATTGCTTTCATTATACAAGTTGTTGGTGTTATTAAATGTACGATAATTTGCGAATAAATTATCAAAAAAATAAAATTAAAATGAGAATATAGGATATATACAATAAAATTAGTTTATGATAAAAGTATTATATGAAATAAAAATGAAAAGAGCATGATGATGAGAATAGAGTAATGTTTTAGGAGTTAGTTTTGATATTTAGCAAAATACTGAATGAATGAATTGTAGCAGTTTACTGGAGTTTTTTTGGGAAATATTAACTGTTATTAGGATATAGCGATACCTTGTTGATTAAAAACATAGTATTGTTCATTTGTAGGTAATAGGAGTCTATTAAAAAAGTCTATGTTTTCTAAAAAAATAAGAGTCAAATTGCCAATATAATAATTTTTAAAGAAGTCCTATTTTGCTGTTTATAAGTTGGATATGTTATAATGTTAGCGGATTTTTAATAAATTTTTAATAGCTAATCTAGTTTGTTTTCAGTAACTTAACCTTTATAAACTAACAATTATGACAAAGTATAGAATTGCATCATTAAAAGAGTTACAAGACAAGGGTAACAATATCGAAAGATTGCCGTTTTCGATACGAATTTTATTGGAGAATGTTTTGCGTAACCACGATGGTTATGTAGTGACTGACGAACATTTAGACACTCTAGTTAACTGGGATCCAAAGGGTACCGATAAAGATATCCCCTTTAAACCAGCACGTGTTTTAATGCAAGATTTCACAGGAGTGCCAGCTGTTGTAGATATTGCGTCTTTGAGGGATGAGTTCATCAGACAGGGAAAGGACGGAAATAAGATTAACCCAGCAATTCCTGTAGATTTGGTTATTGACCACTCTGTTCAGGTAGATTATTACGGAACAGACTACTCTTATAAGGGAAATGTAGAAAAAGAGTATGAGCGTAATTCTGAACGCTATGAGTTGTTAAAATGGGCTCAGCAGGAGCTAAATAACTTCACAGTAGTTCCTCCAGGAATGGGTATTTGTCACCAGGTAAATTTAGAGTACTTAGCTAAAGGTGTTATCGAAAGAGATGGTTGGGCTTTCCCAGATACTCTAGTAGGTACAGATTCACATACACCGATGGTAAACGGGATTGGAGTTATTGCTTGGGGAGTAGGAGGTATTGAAGCTGAAGCAGCTATGCTTGGACAACCAATTTACTTTACCTGTCCAGAGGTCATCGGATTAAAATTAACGGGTAAAATACCACAAGGTGCTACCGCTACTGATATGGTATTATCTATTACGAAGATATTGCGTCAAGTAGGAGTAGTAGGTAAATTCGTAGAAGTATTTGGCGATGGCTTAGATAATCTATCTGTGACTGATAGAGCGACTATATCTAATATGTCACCAGAGTTTGGATGTACAGTTACTTATTTCCCTATTGATAACCGTACTTTAGATTATATGCGTGCTACGAATAGAAGCGAAGAGCAGATCAAGCTGGTAGAAGACTATTGTAAAAACAATATGCTATGGAGAACAGGGAAAGAGAGCATTGAGTATACTACTGTGATTGAGTTAGATCTAAATACATTAGAACCTACAGTATCTGGACCTAAACGTCCACAAGACAAAATATTAGTAAAAGATTTAGCGACATCATTCTCTACTTTATTAGAGCAAGAGTATAATCGTACTTATACAGAGACTAAAGAGCGTAGAGAGCACGCTTGGCTATCAGAAGGTGGTTCTGGTACTGAGTTTGCTTACGAAGAGAATAAAGTCACTAATCCTACTACAGAAGTTGTTAAAGATAGTCTGCGTACAGTTCGTATTAAACAGAAGAACAAAGAGTATGTAATAGGAGACGGAAGTATCGTTATCGCTGCTATTACGAGTTGTACGAATACGTCTAATCCAGAAGTGATGATTGGAGCAGGACTAGTAGCTCGTAAAGCTATCGAGAAAGGTCTGAGAACGAAGTCATGGGTTAAAACAAGTTTAGCACCAGGGTCTAAGGTTGTGACTCAGTATTTACAGCGTTCAGGTTTATTAGAAGACCTAGAGGCACTTCGCTTCCATACAGTAGGATACGGATGTACTTCATGTATTGGTAACAGTGGACCTCTTCCATTACCTGTAGCAGAGGCAGTGACTAAAGGCGATTTAGTTGTAGCATCTGTATTATCAGGGAATAGAAACTTCGAGGCTAGGGTACACCCACAAGTAAAAATGAACTTCCTAATGTCTCCGATGTTAGTTGTTGCTTATGCACTTGTAGGTAGAGTAGATATTGATTTAATTAATGATCCTTTAGACTATGATCCTAATGGACAGCCAGTGTATCTAAAAGATATATGGCCTACGCATGAAGAGATTAGAGCAGTAATTAATGAATCATTGAAACAAGAAGATTTTGAACAAGTATACAGTGTGATTTTTGAAGGTGAGCAAGATTGGAAGAACTTACAAGCGCCAACAGGTCAGAAGTTTGAGTGGGATCAACCCTCTACTTATATCAGACAAGCGCCATTCTTCGAGAACTTACCAGCTCAACCTAAGCCAATTGTAGATGTACACAATGCTAGGGTATTGTTGTATTTAGGAGATTCAGTGACTACAGACCATATTTCGCCTGCAGGAGCTTTTAATGAGAGTTCTGCAGCAGGTAAATATTTACTGTCACAAGGAGTAGAGCCAAAAGATTTTAACTCATATGGATCTAGACGTGGTAACCATGAAGTGATGATGAGAGGTACCTTTGCCAATGTGCGTATTAAGAATAAAGTAGCACAACGCGAAGGAGGATATAGTACTTATTTACCTACGAATGAATCTCTTTCTGTATTTGATACAGCGATGAAGTATCAAGAAGACAAGACTCCTTTAATAATCTTAGCTGGTAAAGAATACGGAAGTGGATCTTCTCGTGACTGGGCAGCAAAAGGAACTTATCTATTAGGAGTAAAAGCTGTTATTGCAGAAAGCTTTGAGCGTATTCATAGAAGTAACTTAATTGGTATGGGAATAGCTCCATTACAATTCTTAGAAGGCCAAACAGCTGAATCTTTAGGTTTAACTGGAAAAGAGACATTCACTATCACAGGAATCGAACAAGATTTAGTACCACACAAAATACTAGAGGTAAAGGCTGTAAAAGAGAATGGAGAAACTCTTTCTTTCCAGGCCAAAGCTCGTTTTGATTCTTTAATTGAAATAGAGTATTATAAAAATGATGGTATTCTACAATATGTATTGAGAGACTATCTTAAATAGGTTTTTTGTTTTTTGTGAAAGTGTGAAATCGTTTTAGATGATTATATCAATACATAGTGTATCATATCATCTAAGTACATTATGCCCGCAGGGCAATGTCGTAAACTGATTACTGTAAACCGAAAACCAATTTAAATTCGTAATTAAAAAAGGGCTGTCTTATTTAAAAGACAGCCCTTTTTCTTTATTTTAATAGCTAAAATTATTTAGTCATATTTTTCATTTCTTTCTCGATCATATCGTAGAATTGATCAATCTTAGGAAGTAAAACGATTCTAGTTCTTCTGTTTCTAGCTTTGTTCTCAGGAGTATCGTTTTCTACTAATGGCACATACTCTCCACGTCCTGAAGCAACTAATTGAGAAGGGTTTAATTGGAAGTCATTTTGTAAAACTTGAACGATAGATACCGCACGTTTAACACTTAGATCCCAGTTGTCTCTCATCATTGCGTTTTTGATAGATACGTTATCTGTATGTCCTTCTACCATTACTTCAAAGTCTGGTTTGCTCTTAGCGATAGCAGCTACTTTAGCTAATACACGTTTAGCCTCAGAACTTACTTCATAACCAGCTGTTTTGAATAATAATTTGTCAGCGATAGAGATGTATACTACACCTTTTTCTACGTTAACTTGGATATCTGGATCATCGAAACCAACTTCTTTCTTCACACTTCTTACTAAAGCTAAAGTAACAGAGTCTTTCTTCGTGATTGCATCTTGAAGACGAGTGATCTTAAGATCTTTCTCTTTCATGCTCTCCAAAGTTTTCTCTAAGTTTTCAGCACCTTTAGAAGTTAACATAGTCATGTTACCCATATTGCTTAATAAGTCAGAGTTGTTCTTTTTCAAATGCTCGATCTCGTTAGAGAAAGCATTTCTCTCAGCTAAAGCAGAGTTTAGTTTTATAGTACATGTATTTAATAAATCTTGTACTTCTTTGTTTTTAGCTTCTAAGTCTGCAATTTTCTGTTTTGTACCACAAGAACCTAATGTCAAGGCTAAAACAGATAATCCTAAAACTACTTTTTTCATAATTAAAAAATGATTGAATTGTTTTGTCAAATATAGCAAATAGATGGCAATATAGAAAGAAAAGCCTAAACTATTTTAATTAGAATATTCTAATATAAGTCTTACGTTTTTGAATATAATATAATTTAACAATTGATTTAGTTCGATAATACTCTTTTACAGGAGATTTTGATACCTTTTTTTTGAAGATAGGAATACGTTTGTAAAATGCAAAGTGAGAACGAACAATTGCAAAACAATGTTTAGGTTGTAACATAAGCATATACCTTACCCCTGCGATGCCATCTAAGCACAATCTCAAAAAGATAGTAGAAAACTTGCCTTTAGAAGGTAGATTTTTATACAAAGTAAGTAGAGAGTTCCTAAAGTTAAGATAAGTCTTCTTTGGACTCTGATACTTTAAAGTTGCTCCACCAACGTGATACACAGTAGAATACCCCGTGTATTTAATCTTATGTCCTAGATGATGTGCTCGCCAGCATAAGTCTATTTCTTCTTGATGAGCAAAGTAGTCTTCATCGAGCCCACCTAGTTTTTGGTAAACTTCATTACGAATAAAAAAGCAAGCACCTGATGCCCAGAATATATCTATAATATCGTTGTATTGTCCTTTATCTTCTTCTATGGTATCGAAGATGCGCCCTCTACAGAATGGGAATCCGTACGAATCTATAAAGCCACCTGCAGCACCTGCATACTCAAAGTGCGTTTTTCGTTTATAGTCAAGAATTTTAGGCTGTACAATAGCCACTCGAGGTTGTTTATCAAATATTTCTTCTACCGAGTCTAACCAATTTTCGGTTACTTCGATATCTGAATTCAACAGTACTAAGTAAGGCTCTTTTATATCTTTTAACCCTTCATTATATCCTTGAGCAAAACCATAGTTTTGCTTATTCTGTATAATATGAACAGAAGGGAACTCTTGTTCTAGAACAGTTATAGACTGATCAGTAGAAGCATTATCGATAACGTATATATTAGCTTTGTCCGAATACTTCAGTACAGAAGGAAGAAACTGTCTTAACAGCTGTTCTCCATTCCAATTTAAAATAGCTACGGCAAACTTTTTATTCATTTTGTTTTGTTTTTCTTTTGTGTGAAATCGTTTTTTTGTGATGTCGTTTAGTATATGTTATCTGTTAGCGCGGATTTGATTAATCTGTGCCTCGCTGCGCAAAGTCTCCCGACTTTGAGCTATTATAGTTTTGTAAGACTGTAAACTGTCAACCGTTCACTGTTAACTAATTCTTCCTTCCTAATTCCTCTCGCTGCGCAAAGTCTCCCGACTTTGAGCCGTTATAGTTTTGCAACACTGTTCTATTAACTAATCCTTCATTCCTAATTCCTCATTATAATTCGGCAATTCTCTTAAGAACACATATTTACTATTCTCATAATCCATTTGACAGTAGTAATGATTTAGCCCATTGGTGACATACAGATAGGTTGATCTTAATTGAAAATTATAACGAGCAATCTGATCAAATGTTGTTTGAGTAATTTTTATCTCAGGCGCTTTACACTCTATGAGCATAAAGATTTCACCATTAGGTCTAAAAATTACCACATCATATCGTTTGGTCATTCCATTAATTCTCACTACTTTCTCTACACTGATGAGGGAAAGAGGATAACCTTTAGTATAGATCAAATCATGTACTACATGCTGTCTTACCCATTCCTCAGGAGTAAGCTGAATAAACTTTTTACGGATAACATCAAAAATAGATAGCTTATTTTCACTATTTTTGAAACGAAAATCAAACGGTGGGAAATTCAGTCTTTGCATAAAGCAAAGATATTTTTTTTCTACTGGTATTGAGCAATATTTAAAACTAATATTTTGGATCAAGTAAAGGACATAATAAAGAATATAAAGGCAGGGAATGCTGCTCCTATATATTTTTTGATGGGGGAAGAACCGTATTATATTGATAAAATCTCTGAGTATATTGAAGATAATCTATTGACAGAAGAAGAGAAGGGATTTAATCAAATGGTATTATATGGGCGAGATGTCACTGTTCAAGACATTGTTTCTAATGCAAAGCGATTCCCTTTAATGGCAGAAAAGCAAGTTGTCATAGTTAAAGAAGCTCAAGAGTTAGCACGTTCTATAGACCAATTAGAATCTTATGCTGCACAAGTACAACCTTCTACCGTATTAGTATTCTGCTATAAGTACAAAACATTAGACAAAAGAAAGAAGATTTACAAGGCGATAGAGAAGTCTGGTATCATATTTGAAAGTAAGAAGTTAAAAGAGTATCAGATAGAAGCTTGGCTTAAGAAATTACTTACTGCAAAAGGGTATAGTATAGATCCTAAAGCTTCTGCAATGTTAGTAGAGTTCTTAGGAACAGATTTGTCTAAAATAGCAAATGAGATAGATAAATTGGCTTTAATTGTACCAAAAGGAGTACAAATCACAGCAGAAGTAGTAGAAAAGAACATCGGAATAAGTAAAGATTTTAATAATTTTGAATTGATTAAAGCTATTGTAGACCGCAATCAGCTCAAAGCGTATAAAATTGCAAATTACTTTGCACAGAATCCAAAGAATAACCCAATCGTATTGACAATGGGGCTTGTTTATTCTTATTTTTCTAAACTTTTGTTATACCACGGGTTGAAAGATAAATCACCATCTAACGTGATGAAACAATTAAAAGTGAGTCAATACGCAATAAAAGACTACGAAACGGGTTTTAGAATTTATAAGATGAAGCAAGTTAGTAGTATCATTGCACATCTAAAGGATGTAGACCTTAAAAGTAAGGGAGTAGGAGCTCAGGCGATGCCACAAGGAGAACTGCTTAAGGAGATGTTAATCAAAATATTTAATTAAAATAAATAAATAATGCCGAACAATTTAAACAAGAATAAGATTCTAGGATATGCTACGTTGATTATGATTATGATGGGTATCTTATTAATCTGTCTAGGAGCATTTAAATATTCCGAAATCGCAGGGTGGGGATTCACAGCTGTAGGAATCGGTTTCTTTGCAATAGCATGGGTTTTTAACGCTTTAAAAGGAAGAGTATAAGTTTAAAAAAGAAGAGGAGAGCATTGCTCTCCTCTTCTTTTTTAAACAATTAAGAATTAGGAATTAAAAATTAAGAATGTTTGGCTTCGCCATGAGGTATGTATATACGTCCTATCGGTATACATATCATGCAATCGCTACGTTCGTGTTATCGCGGATTTAAAGTTTTAATCCGTGAGATATAACGATTTAATATGTCTTCTTGAGTGTAACGAAAGATCCCATCTCCCTTAGTGAATTACGAATTTCAAATTAATAATTACGAATTTTAGTCCTTCGGACTTTAGGTACGTATATCACGCAATCACTACGTTCGCGTTATCGTGGATTTTTAATTCGTGATATATATGTTCAGTATGTCTTCTTGAGTGCAACGAAAGATCCCATCCTCCTTAGGGAATTACGAATTTCAAATTAATAATTACGAATCTTAGCCTTTCAGGCTTTAGGTACGTATATCAGGCAATCACTACGTTCTCGTTCTCGCGGATTTTTAATCCGTGATATATCACCGTTCAGTATATCCATTTAACTCCAATTAAAAAATCTATCAACTCTTATCAAAAAAAACACTTTCTTTTTTTCAAAAAAGCATCTATTTATCATCAAAAAATCTTATTTATCCCCTAAAATCCCCTTCTTTTTACCGCATTTTCTTCCAATTTCAGTGAATTAAGGCTTGAAAAGCAAAAAAGTGTATACTTTTTTTTAAACCTGTTTTTACTTAACTAATTGATAATTAGATGCTTGTTTTGAAATGAGGTGTTGTTGTACTCAGTAGTATATAGCTCTTAACCCTAGTAAAATCGGGGCTTCTTCTGAGATCCTTGGACAGTTGTAGGACAATACTAGGACTTTAGTGGGCTAAATGAGGCTTTTGTCGAAGGATGCTCCTTTTGTACTCTGGGTATTCTTCTTGTATGTAGTGTGAAGGTGGGGTGGTGGTGAATATAGCTATCAAAATAAGGATATAGGGAGGGAGCTTCTGATGAATTGTTGTTCCCAAAAGAACATATCATAAGAGTTGTAAAAGATGCCTTTGTAATTAAGGATAAAGTGCTGATGCTACAACAGTTAATAAATAACCCAATTAAGACTAATAAATTAGAAATGAGTTTAGATATACACCCTTCAATATTATACAGAGTTCATTTATATTGTTATGTGAAGAGTCAATAGAGTTGATATTAGAATGTATAGATCAATGCGTCATGTATACCACGTTCGTCACATCAGTAGAGACGGAATACTTCCGTCTAACACACAGCTAGACCCCAATGGATAGAAAGTCCTTATTCAAGGAGTTAATGCTTAAACTTGCCATACAATGTATAATATGCTGTGTTCTGTGTTTAAAGCCGTCCACTGAATCCACAATACATATCATGCTGACGATAGGAGGGATTTCATTCCATTGGTGTGTAGATATTTATGAGATACTGTAGTTTACTCAATTAATTGGATTATTTACGGAATTCCATAAAGAGTATTGTGAGAGAATGATTAATTTAGAAAATTAAATTAGAAGAGAATGTCAAGAGATAAAGATGAATCAGTATTTAGTAAAGTCAGTGGTTTCTTTGGGAATAAAGAAAAAAAAGAAGAAGTATTTGAAGCAAAAGTAGATAAAGAAGGAATTTTCGAAGGTATTAAAAATATATTTTTTGGTGAGAAAAAAGAAGAGATAATAGACATTGAAGCTTTTGAGGTAGTAGCTTCTGATATGGAAATTATCATTACCGAAAGATCAATAAATACTGAGGGAAAACTGATCGAATTAAAAAGTACTGGTACAGTAGAGAATTTAGAAGAGAAAGGACTTTTAGACAAGCTCTCTGATACTGCAAGTGTAACTGTGGGCGCAGTGCGTGATACGGTAAGTATTGCAGTCTCTACGGTAGTTAATACAGCATCTGAATCGTGGGACTTTACTACAGAAAAGTTAGGTGTAGCTAAGCAAGCGACAATAGAGTTCTCTTCTTCTACAGCTGACTCATTAGTGCACTTCACAAAAGAGGTAGGGCGTAGATATGATGAGATAGAGATAAGCCCAAAGTTCTATTCGTTGATTAATACGATGGACTTAGTATTAGTTATAAGTAGCTTACAGTTACTAGTTGAAAAACAACGCAAAGGGAGTAAGGAATTTATAGCGTTATCTGCTGTAATTGGCTTGTTAATCTTGTTAGAGCGTTCTAAAGAAGGAATGAAAAAAGAGATGGGGTTCGTAGAAGTTAATGAAGAGTTAAGTCATGACTTATCCTCTCTACTAAAATCAGTTACGTTTAAAGATATGGTCGAGACCGCAGAACCTATTCTGTTGATTATCCCTAATGGGAATTATATATTGTTGATTTTAAAATTGTTTGTATAGTATGGGGATATTGTCAGTTTTATCCTTTTTGTTTAGTACAGATCCAAAGAAGGAAATAGAAGAGTGTAAAAAAAGAATAGAGAATTTTGAGTCTATTAAAAGGACAGTAAGAGCTAATGTGAAAAATAAGAAACAAAAGCATTATCACGATCATGCGAGAGAAAGAATTAAGACATTAGATTATCAGATCTCGAAAGAAAGGGAGAAAATAGCAGCTTATAGAAAGAAGGTAAAGAAGTAAAAAGCAAAGAAAATGGCTATATTTAAAGGGAGTTTTATAGAGTTTGAAAAATATGTAGGTCCTACTACTAATAAGATTATCACAAGATTAGGAAAGGAACTTAAAAAGACACAAAAGAGTTGTCAAAATCATCAGTTAGGAGGAGAGTACTGTGGAGTATGGAAAAGGTTAGATGCGGCTCATTTCTCTAGTAAGGGAAGAGATCGAAAAAGTATTATTAAGGTTCTATTAGACTCTAATTTTAAGATAGATGATGATTTATATGAAATAGACTTAGATAAGTTTGTGTCTGTTTTTGAGGATGAACACAGAATGGGTGAGCTTGATAGTAATTTGATTATGCTGTGTCGTCAGCATCATGTTGCCTACGATTTACCTTATAAGGGAAAAAGCTTTGGTGGTGATTATGAGGTGGTGGAGATAGCTGAAAATGATAGTATAACACCTTTGTTATTGAATAAAGATATTAGTGAACATAAGACACAGTTGGTTAAGAATGCAATATTAGAGGCAGTGAGACATTTAGCTATTAATAGTAAAAACTGCTCCTATGCTAAGTTTACAAATATGAAGTGGCAGTTTGATATCAAAGAAGAGAAGTTAACTCAAGACTTGTATTTTATATTTTATACCCCAAGAGACTATTCCTTTGATATAGCTAAGTTAACTCAACAAGAAATAGAGAGAATAACAAGTGATCTAAAACAAAAAGAATATGATGATCGAAAAGTAGAAAAGTCTTTTGTTTTTCTCTTTGATGGAGAGTATTATATTGAAAAAAACACAAATTGTAAGATGGAAATAATATATAGTAATCACTTTGAAATATCTTAGCTATGAATACATATTTTAAACAACTAGAATCGATACTTACCTCTAATGAGTTTAGAGATAGATTAGAACAAGTAAATGATAACTTTCCTAATCTGAAGCAAGAACATTTGATAAGAGATGTGATCTTATCTATGTATAATCAACAGAATACTCCTAGTTATAGAGCTTTCTCAGAGCATCCCCGTAGGTGGGAGTTAAGCTATGAGACTAAAGCTAAAAAGAAGATAGGCCGAGTGGACTTGTCTTTTAATAAAGCTGGGGAATTAGATGGTGCATATAAGATAGAACTCAAGTTCTTCTTTACTAAAGATATTAAGAATGGTCGTGATAGTTCTGTAGAAAAAAACTTCATAAAAAAAGAATGTGATTTGTTGATGATTATTGTTCAGGAGTTCTTAGATGTAGAGGCAAAAGTGGCTTATGATCAAACATGGGGAATAGATACCAATCTGTTAAGGTATCAATTAGGAGCAAACGCACGTGAAAAGCAAATATTCTTAAAGAGTAAGGCAAAGTTTAAATCTTTAGAGGAACAGTTTGAGTGTGTTGAGAATGGGCAGATGCACGATATGATAGTAGTAGAGGTTCGTAAACCTTATAAAACGAGATATACATTCTGCTTTTTAGAGCGAGTTAAATAGAAAAAGATATGAAGGAAAGTAATCAGTTGACTGCTTTTTTGAGTAGGTCAAGATAAGAATGTTTGTATTAAATTATTCTGACTATAGGGGTTATCTTATGAAGATTGAACTTGAGAAAAAGAAGAGATCTGATTTGCTTATTCATTATTAGATTAAAAGACTATTGTTTAATCTATGCACCACTTCTTTTAATAATATTAGCCTATATACTATAGAATATGAATGATAATAACTTGAAAACGTATAAAACCGAAGAAATCTCTTTTGAAATAATTAAAGAAGCTGATAAAGCATATAATTATCAAGGTAAATTAACTCCTATTTTAGATCAGTTAGAAGGAGATTTTAATCAAAATACAATAGACCAAATTGTACTTTGGAAAGTAAATCGATATGCTGAGGTTGATGATTCTAGGATGAAGGTGCTTAATCAGATTGATAAAAATAGTTTGGAACTAGATGTGGATTTGACAAGAGAGGTTTTAGAATCTTTATTAGCTTGTACAGGTATTCAGTTAGCTATGGCATCCACTATTTTACGTTTTAAAAATCCACATGTATATCAGATTCTAGATCAGCGTGTATTTCGTTTTATTTATGGAATTAGCCTACAAGAAGAATTAAGAAGAGAGAAAGATCAAGTAAAGGTATATCTTGATTATTTAGTTAAATTAAAAGAGGTGTGTAATGAGTTGTCTATTGTTTTTGAAGATTCAGATCGAGTGCTTTATGAACTTGATAAAAAGTATAATAAACATATTAAATTGAAGTATTAGTTTGTCTTCTAAGATAATGAATTAATACACTTTTATAGGTGTGTATGTTTGAAATTCTTAATTAATAATAAAATAAGGCAAAGTCAGGAGACTAGTGCGTAGCTATTTATGATCACGGATTCGGAAATCCACGATAACAGAATTCTGTGATAACGAGCTTAAATAATTGTATAAAAAGTATCCGCATTATATTAAAAAAAATGTAACTTACGGTTGTTATATTGCAGATTAATAGATGATTAATTGAGAGTGATGCTCTTTATTTAAGGACTGTCTAACTAGTGTGTTATAACAGAGAATTAAGGTTAATCCACTAAAAATAAAAATACAATTATGGGGAGTGATATGCAAAATATAAACGAGAGCTTGTTTGAGCAAATTAGGCAGATTGACGAAGCTGGCAATGAATATTGGAGTGCACGGCAGTTTGCTAAAGTTATTGAATATGTTGATTTCAGAAACTTTGAACGTGTATTAAATAAAGCAAAACAAGCTTGTGAGAATAGTGGATACGCTGTAGCAGACCATATCGTTGACTTCAACGAGATGGTTTCTATAGGATCAGGAGCAGTAAGAGAAATGCCAAGTTATAAGTTATCTCGTTACGCTTGTTATCTTGTGGTTCAAAATGCAGATCCTTCCAAAGAAATTGTTGCACAAGGACAGACGTATTTTGCAGTTCAGACGCGTATACAAGAAATACGCCAGATGGATGAATATGCTAATTTGTCCACTGAGGATGAACGACGTTTGTTCTTGAGAAATGAGTTAGCAAAACACAATACCCAACTTGCTGCTGCAGCAAAAGATGCAGGAGTGATTAAGCCAATAGATTATGCTATTTTTCAAAACCACGGATATAAAGGTTTATACGGAGGTTTAGATGCTAAAGCTATCCATAAAAAAAAAGGATTAAGTAAGAGTCAACAGATATTAGATCATATGGGCAGTACGGAGTTAGCGGCTAATTTGTTCCGTGCAACACAGACTGAGGATAAACTGCGCAGAGAGGATATTCAAGGTAAAGCAAAAGCGAATGAAACACATTATGAGGTAGGAGCCAAGGTGAGAAAGACAATTGAAGAATTAGGAGGTATGATGCCAGAAGATTTGCCTACTGTAGAGAGTGTGAAGAAAATAGAGAAACAACAAACTAAGATGTTAAATAAGAAGAAGGATAATGATGAATAAAGTAGGAAACTTATTATCATGCACTTTTAATTATCTATCTTCTTTAAGGTGTTAAATTCCGATTTACAATTACGGATTCGGAAACCCTCAACAACTATAAAACGCAAAGTCGGGAGACTATTGCGTAGCTGTTTGCAATCACAGATTCAGAAATCCGAGACAACTCAATAAATCCTCTTACCACACACCCATATATTTGTAATTCTCTTTAAATTTGTTATATTATAGTTTGAGGAGGAGTAATTTATAAGTTTATGTTATCACACAGAGGTAAGGAGAGAAGTTTTATGCAGAACCTGCGTTTAGCAGTGTTGTTATCATTTGTAGGAGGCGTGGTGAATGTAAGTGGTTTTTTGGCTTTAAAGCTGATGACAACCAATGTGACTGGGTATTTATCTAATTTTGCTCAGGAGGTACTTACCTTTAATAAACAAGCTATTTTGAAGTCAGTGTTGTTATTGGTTTCGTTCTTTTTAGGATCTTTTACTTCTCACGTGATCTTACAGTTGCAGAAGTTGATTTGGAATAAGGTGTATTTTACAGTGCCCTTGATACTAGAGGCTATCTTATTAGGAGGAGTGGCTTATCTCGAAGGAGATATATTGTTTCAATATCCGATGAAGATAGCCTACGTACTGTTATTTGCGATGGGATTACAGAATTCTCTTGTTACTTTTATTTCTAAGGCGGTAGTGAGAACTACGCATATTACGGGGATAGTTACCGATCTAGGGATAGAGACAGCGAGGTTATTGTTTAATCTAACAAGAGTCAACCTTCGCAATCTTTTGCTTTCTCATATAGGACTTAAACTTGCCATTGTCTTTTCGTTTGGGGTAGGAGGGATTACCGCAGCATTTTGCTTTGAGTACCTTCATTTGCGTACCTTATACATTGGTGTAGTAGTTATTCTATTTACTACCGTTTATGACTATTTAGTAGTTAAAATGATGAGGGTATTAGAGGAAGGAAAACAGATAGTGGACTGGAGTAAGAAAGTAGTGACTAAGGACTATAAAGTTTACCATATCTTAAGAAGGAAGAAGTAGGCTATGTGGTTTTAAATATAGCAATCACTTTAAAGTAGAGATAAAGCATCTCGTCCTTCGGACACCCCTCCAAAGTAAGGGAATAAAAAAATCTTGTAATTAAATCTCTCACATTAGAGTTAATTACAAGATTCTGTCGACCTTAGATTCCAATATGCAATTCGTATTCATCGTCTGCTTTCTCTTCGAAATCATAAATAGAATTTGCTGGTGAAATTGCGTTGCATGTTGAGCAAACGTAAGCATCTATTGATGGGTCGTAATAGTGATTTTCGTGATTGTTTTCACAAGTTTCACTTTTTGCAAAAAGTAAATTTTCTGTCATATATGTGAGTTTTTTAAAGTTGTCTCTAAGATAGTATTTAAAAGTATAGAAAACAAATAATTATAGGCTTAAATGTTTGTTTTTATTGTTAATATTTTCTAAACATTGTATTTTTGTGTGCAGTTTAGGTTTAATCGATGTGAAATGATGAATTTTTTAGAGATAAGAGGTTTTATAGAAATATTTTTCTATAAGATTCAGTAGTCTAAAAAGGTCTTATGAGGTAAATAGAAATTCAGGTAGAGACCATAATGATATAAGATCAAATAGCCTATCAAGACAAAATCAAAAAAATGTAGAACACATTTCCTAATCTCCTTAATTAATACTATTTTTGGCTAATATGCTATAGAACGCTTATAGCTTAGTAATCAATAAATTCAATATATTTTACTTTATGTCAGACGATAAAAAGGTAATTTTTTCGATGTCAAAAGTGAGTAAAACTTACTCATCGACAAATAAGACTGTATTAAAAGATATTTATTTAAGCTTTTTTTACGGGGCTAAAATTGGTATTTTAGGTCTAAATGGTTCTGGTAAATCTTCTTTATTAAAGATTATTGCTGGGGTTGATAAAAACTATCAAGGTGATGTGGTGTTTGCACCAGGATACACTGTAGGGTATTTAGAACAAGAACCTCAATTAGATGAAACAAAGACTGTTATCGAAATCGTTAAAGAAGGAGCTGCTGAAACGGTAGCAATCTTAGATGAATTCAATCAGATAAATGATATGTTTGGTTTGCCAGAAGTGTATGAAGATGCAGATAAAATGCAGAAACTGATGGATAGACAAGCTGAGCTACAAGATAAAATAGATGCTGTAGGAGGATGGGAGCTAGATACAAAACTAGCTATCGCTATGGATGCTTTGCGTACGCCAGAGCCTGATACTCCTATCAATATTCTTTCTGGAGGAGAGCGTCGTAGAGTTGCTTTATGTCGTCTATTATTACAAAATCCAGATGTATTATTATTAGATGAGCCTACTAACCACTTAGATGCAGAATCTGTACACTGGTTAGAGCAACACTTACAACAATATTCAGGAACAGTAATTGCTGTAACGCACGACCGTTATTTCTTAGATAACGTAGCAGGATGGATCTTAGAGCTAGACAGAGGAGAAGGTATTCCATGGAAAGGGAACTATTCTTCTTGGTTAGATCAAAAGTCTACAAGATTAGCTCAAGAGGAGAA
This sequence comes from Myroides sp. ZB35, assembly GCF_001865835.1. Taxonomy (NCBI): domain Bacteria; kingdom Pseudomonadati; phylum Bacteroidota; class Flavobacteriia; order Flavobacteriales; family Flavobacteriaceae; genus Myroides; species Myroides sp. ZB35. The sequence continues at coordinate 2,970,248 of NZ_CP017769.1, forward strand.
GGTAGCTTCTAAACGTCGTAAGAACTTAGAGCGTGAGTTAGATTGGGTACGTCAAGGTGCTAAAGGTCGTCAAACAAAACAAAAAGCAAGGTTACAGAACTACGATAAATTATTAAACGAGGATCAAAAAGTTCTAGAAGAAAAATTAGAGATTTATATCCCTAATGGACCACGTCTTGGAACAAATGTGATTGAAGCAAAAGGTGTAGCGAAGGCTTTCGGAGATAAATTGTTATATGATGATTTAAACTTTACTTTGCCACAAGCTGGTATTGTAGGTATTATCGGGCCTAATGGTGCTGGTAAGTCTACTATCTTCCGCATGATCATGGGAGAACAACAGCCTGATGCGGGTACATTTGCTATCGGAGATACGGTTAAGATTGCTTATGTGGATCAAGCACACTCTAATATAGACCCAGAGAAATCAATTTGGGAAAACTTCTGTGATGGTCAAGAGTTGATCATGATGGGTGGTCGTCAAGTGAATTCTCGTGCTTATTTGAGTAGATTTAACTTCGGTGGTTCTGAACAAAATAAAAAGGTATCAACGCTTTCTGGAGGTGAGCGTAACCGTCTTCACCTAGCAATGACATTAAGAGAAGAAGGAAACGTATTGCTACTGGATGAGCCTACGAATGACTTGGATGTAAATACACTACGTGCATTAGAGGAAGGTCTTGAGAACTTTGCTGGATGTGCAGTGGTTATTTCCCATGACCGTTGGTTCCTAGACCGTATCTGTACGCATATCTTGGCTTTTGAAGGTGATTCTCAAGTTTATTTCTTTGAGGGTTCTTTCTCAGACTATGAAGAGAATCGTAAGAAACGTTTAGGGGATGTAGCTCCAACTCGTTTGAAATATAAAAAATTAGTTCGCTAATTAAAATAGTAAAGGCCTAATTAGTTTTCTAGTTAGGCTTTTTTTGTGATGTCGTGCGCTCCGTTTCACTTCGCTTACTACGGAGGCGCTGCGCTAGGGAGGCGTGCACTCCGCTTCACTTCGTTTACTAGGGAGGCGCTGCGCTAGGAAATAGGGAACAGGGTTACTCAAAGTCGGGAGACTTTGCGCAGCGAGGTTACATGTCACGGATTGCAAATCCGCGCCAACCGTAGGGTCGCTACGCTAGGGAGTCGTGCGCTCCGTTTCACTTCGCTTACTACGGAGGCGCTGCGCTAGGGAACAGGTGAGACATCATGTTTTCACGATTTTACAAAAAAAACAGTTTCACGGTTTCACAAAAGACGATTTCACAAAAAAACAAAAAATAAAAACAATGAATATAGAGATATTACATATAAATGCTCAATCTGCAGAGGGACAGCCAACTGTTTTTAATCCTGTAGTAGTTGGATTTGCAGACGGAACCTCTTATTTAATAGATTGTGGTTTTACTTATAATTTTCAAGAGTTTAAACAAGAGTTAATGCATCTAGGACTAATGGTAGCTGACTTGAAAGGAATTATTATTTCTCATGATGATATTGATCATTTAGAAGGATTGCATAAATTTAAAGAGGAATATGTTTCTTTAGAGGTTATCAGTAGTGCTATAGAGTCTGACTCTGTTTCTGGTCGAGTAGAGTCTGAACGTCTTATACAAGTTAAAGAGAGTCTTACTCATATCCCTGAGGAGATGAAAGGAGGGGTAAATGACTTCATTAAACAGCTTGAGGGTATCAAACGTTTTGAGGTTACTCAAACTTTAGAGGATGGACAGTTCTTTAAAGATACATTACAGGTTATAGCTACGCCAGGGCATACGAAAGGACATATTTCATTCTTTGATACAGAGAGTAAGACATTAATTGCGGCAGATGCGATAGTGGTAGAGGAGGGTGAGTTTAATATCGCTAATCCTCAGTTTACTCTGGATATGGAGGCTGCTTTAGCTTCTGTTGAGAAGATTAAGAACCTAAAACCTAATCGTGTAATTTGCTATCACGGTGGTGTGGTTGAAGAGGGGATAGAGGAAAAATTAGATCGATTAATCAAGAGGTATTGTTAGTTTACAGTTTATAAATCCGCGACAACTTTAGGGACGTATTACCATATGCCCACGATTACAAATTCGTGTGAAAGGTTTGATTACCAAATAATATCAACAGAAAAGGCTACTTAAATCTAGTTTAAGTAGCCTTTTTTTATATGTAATTTTGTGTCTCGTTTTCTATAAAAATGTAACAAATACATTTAAGATTAATGCATTCAGGATGTCTATGAAGAATGCTCCTACCATAGGAATAATAAGGAATGCTTTAGGTGATGGGCCAAAACGGCTTGTTACAGCTTGGATATTTGCTACAGCTGTTGCTGTTGCTCCTAATCCAAATCCACAGTGCCCTGCACTTAATACGATAGCATCGTACTCTTTGCCCATAGCTCTGTAGGTAATAAAGTAAGCAAAGAATAACATCATCGTAACTTGTATTAATAGAATTAGTAGGATAGGTAATGCTAAGTCTGTTACAGTCCATATTTTTAAAGACATTAAGGCACAAGCTAAGAAAATAGATAGTCCGGCATTTCCTAAAATTTCTATTGATTCGTCATGCATTTTTACTTTAAAAAGGTGAGGTAATACATTTCTAATTACGACTCCGATGAATAAACACCATACAAATGTAGGTAGTTTAAAAGCGTATTGGGTATTCCACTCAGCTAGATATTGTCCTACAACTAAACAGATTGAAAGAAAAGTAATTGTAAGCATAATGCTTTTATAGTTTACTTTCTTATCTGTTACTACAGAAGGAACAGAGATTTCATGAGTCTCATCGTTCTGTTGTATTTGTTCAGGAGATAGTTCTTTAAAGTTGTTTTTGCGCAATAATTTGTATGCTAATGGTCCACCGATTGTACCTCCTAAGATTAGTCCAAAAGTAGCACATGCCATACCGATATCTTTAGCTCCTATAAGTGGGGTTGCACTAGCCATAAAGGTATCTGCCCACCCACCTGCTGTTCCATGCCCACCCGTTAGTGAGATAGATCCTGCGATTAGTCCAAATCTAGGGTCTAGTTCTAATAAGTAAGCTAAAGTCACTCCTAAGAAGTTCTGACAGATAATAAATACTGTTGCTATAACTAGGAATATGATTAATCCTTTTCCTCCTTTAATAAGTGATCTAAAATCAGCATTAAGACCGATAGAGGAAAAGAAGATAAACATCATTCCTTGTTGGATATTTTCGTCAATAGTAAATTCTTTGCCAGTAACGGAATAGGCAATCCAAGAAAACATAGCAACAATAAAACCACCTACAACAGGTTCGGGGATATTAAATTTTTGAAAAAAGTTTACTTTTTGAACTACGAAGTGTCCTAATAATAACACAAAGCAGGCAAGCATTAACGTTTCATAAATTCCAAAATCCATATAAGTTTGTTCTATTAAAGGTGAAAAAATAATGGTCTAAAGGCAGACCTTCGTTCGCAAATATAAATAAACTAGGGTGGAGTAACCTAAAAAACTTCTTTTTATTCTTGTTTAAATGATGTTTTTAATTGTTAACTAGTTTGTTTTGTACTGGTTACTAGGCTTGGGTGTAGAGGTAAATAAGAAATAGAAAGAAATTCTAAAAACTTTTTTGAGATACGTAGAATATAACTATTTTTGCGCATGCAACACAATGTACTTATTTTAGATTTTGGATCGCAATACACACAGTTGATTGCGAGAAGGGTTCGCGAGTTAAATATATTCTGCGAAATCTTACCTTATAATGATATGCCTAAGGATTTGACAGAATATAAAGCTGTTATTTTATCAGGTAGTCCTTATTCAGTTCGCTCAGAAGAAGCGTTACACCCAGATTTGTCGAATATCAAAGGAAAAATGCCTCTATTAGCAGTATGCTACGGTGCTCAGTACTTAGCTCATTTCTTCGGAGGAGAAGTAGCACCATCTGATACACGTGAGTATGGTAGAGCGAATTTAGACTTTATAGCAGAGGATGCTTTCTTTAAAGATATTCCTCATAATAGTCAAGTATGGATGAGTCACAGTGATACTATTAAACAATTACCTACTAATGGGGTGTTGTTAGCTAGTACTAAAGATGTGAAAAACGCTGCTTATAAAGTAGAAGGAGAACAAACTTATGCTATCCAGTTTCACCCAGAGGTTTACCATTCTACAGATGGAGCACAGCTGTTGAAAAACTTCTTAGTAGATATCGCTGGTGTTAGTCAAGATTTTACTCCAAATGCTTTTGTTGAAGAGACAATAACAGATTTAAGAAATAAAATTGGATCAGAGAAAGTTGTTTTGGCTTTATCTGGAGGGGTAGATTCTACAGTAGCTGCTGTGTTATTACACAAAGCAATTGGAGAGAATTTACACTGTATCTTTGTAAATAATGGATTATTACGTAAAAACGAGTTCCAAAATGTATTAAATCAATACAATGGAATGGGGTTAAACGTAAAAGGAGTAGATGCTACTGATCGTTTTATGGAAGCTCTAGCAGGTCTAGAAGATCCAGAGCAAAAACGTAAAGCTATTGGTAAGTCTTTTATCGATGTATTTGATGATGAATCTAAATTAATCGAAGATGCTACTTTCTTAGGTCAAGGTACTATATATCCTGACGTAATCGAGTCTATCTCTGTAAAAGGGCCATCAGCTACTATTAAATCTCACCATAACGTAGGAGGTTTACCTGACTTTATGAAATTAAAAGTAGTAGAGCCTTTGCGTATGTTGTTTAAAGATGAGGTACGTAGAGTAGGAGCTTCTTTAGGTATAGACCCTGAGTTATTAGGAAGACATCCTTTCCCAGGACCAGGTCTTGCAATTAGAATCTTAGGAGATATCACTCAAGAGAAAGTAAGATTATTACAAGAAGTAGATGCTATCTTTATAGAAGGACTTAGAGAACATGGTCTTTATAACTCTGTATGGCAAGCAGGAGCAATCCTTCTACCTGTAAATAGTGTAGGTGTAATGGGGGATGAGCGTACTTACGAAAAAGTAGTAGCACTAAGAGCAGTTGCTTCTACAGATGGTATGACTGCAGACTGGGTACACTTACCTTATGAGTTCTTAATGGAGATTTCAAATAAAATAATTAACCGCGTAAAAGGTGTAAACAGAGTGGTTTACGATATTAGTTCTAAACCGCCTGCAACAATTGAGTGGGAATAATTTAAATAATTCAATAAGTCGCTGTAACTTTGTTATAGCGACTTATCGTTTTTTATAAATTGTATTGCTAATGAAAAAGAAGATATTTATAGCCTTAACGGCATTTGTTTTTACATCGTCTGTTCTAGCTCAGTCGGGTTCGTTTATTCAGTATAGAGTGAATAAAGGAGATACTGTAAGTAAGATCTCTAGAGATTATGATATACCTGTGAGTGAAATACTGAAGTATAATCCTGATGCAAAGAATGGAATCAATGAGAATAGTTTTTTATTAATTCCTACGAAGGACTTTGTAGAGAAAGAAAAGAATAAAGGGGCTAATCCTTTATTGAAAAATGATGAGAAGACAAAAAATACTTCTACTTCTAAAGGAACGCATACTGTGCAACCTAAGGAGACAATGTATAGTATTAGTAAAAAATACAATGTATCTATCAATGATCTACATACATGGAATCCTTCTTTAAAAGAAACGGGGTTATTAGCAGATAGTGAGATTATTGTTGCTCCTAATACTAAGAAATCATCTTCAATGGATGTGACTCAGTATGAACAGGATAAGCCAAAGAAGATACCAGCTACATTACCATCGTCTACAGCAGATACAATTAAGGATATTAATAATATCTATTACAGAAATATAGATGTAGAACCTAAGGCAACGCTTTATAGTCTAGCTGTAACGTACAATACTTCTGTACAGAGATTACTAGAGCTGAATCCAGAGCTAAAAGATGGTCTTAAAAGTGGGCAAACGATAAAAGTGCCTGCTTATGGTTTTCAGGCAAAGGCTAAGGTAGTGGAGGTAACTCCAGAGACTCCTAAAGAGAATAAGTTTATTCGCTTAATAGTAGAACCACAACAAACGCTATATAGTATAAGTCGTAAGTATGATGTGCCTATTAAGGAGATTATTAAGCTTAACCCAGATCTTCAACAAGGATTAAAGAGCGGTATGGAGTTAATATTGCCTTATAAAGAAGGTCTAGATATTGCTGTAGAAGAAAATATGCCTAAAGAGGAGAATGAAGGTTATTTGACAGTTGATACAACAGGAGGTTATGTTGATTTGAGTAATTCTATTAGTCGATTAGATCATAAGGAGTTAGCGTTATTGTTGCCTTTTAATATCGATAAGTTAGGAGATAATATAGATGCGAAATTGAGTTCTGATGGGTTCTTGAATATGACTTTAGACTTCTACTCAGGAGCTAAGATGGCTGTAGAGTATGCAGAGAGTCTTAATCTACCTTTAACCGTAAATGTCTATGATTCTAGTGAAAGCAAGAATAGTAGTGGTGTGAAGAGCTTATTTAACTCTAAAGACTTTAGTAATACAGATGTGATTATTGGGCCATTTTATCAGAGTAATGTAGATGCTGCTGTAAAGGCTTTGCCTAATGACAAAGTAATACTAGTGTCTCCATTGTCAAATGAGAAAGCTACTGCGTCTAATAGACTTGTACAGACTATGCCTTATAGTAATGTGCTTAAAAATCAGTTACTAGAGTACTTTAAGAAGACAGGCGCTAAGATTACCGTAATTGTTGATGATAAAAAACAATCGACAAAGCAGTTTATGAATCAGTACTTTCCTGAGATAAAAATGATTAGTACTAGTCAAATAGGAGAGATAGATAAAACGCTAGTAAAAGATAAGAAAAATGTCTTTGTACTAGATTCTAATAGTATAGCATCGGCATTATTATTCACAGATAAGTTAAAGAATAAAACAAAGGATTATGATATTCAGATTGCCTCTTTTGACAAGTCAGATGTCTTTGATTACAGTGAGATTAGAATAGAGACTTTAGTTGATTTAAAATATACTTTCCCTTCAGTAACGAGAGATTCAAGAGAGTCTAGATCTGAATCTTTATTTGGACAAGAGTATAAAAACAGATATAATGTGTATCCTAATCGTTTTGCTACAAGAGGATTTGATGTGACATTAGATGTGATTTTCAGAATGTTCCAGAAAGAAGGGTTTATACCAACTATTGGTAAAAAATCTCAAGAAATAGAGAATAGATTTAGTTATAGTAGAAATCCAGAAGGAACACTTAGAAATAGTGGAGTATACTTACTACAGTATGATACAGACTTAAATGTAAAGGTGCTTAACTAATGATAGATAATGAAAAGTACTTAGTAGAACTCGCTCATACTAAAATGCCTTATGGCAAATATGAAGGAAGGTATTTGATTGATTTACCAGAACATTATATCGTTTGGTATCATAATAAAGGCTTCCCAAAGGGTAAACTAGGAGAACAATTAGGTCTAATCTATGAGTTAAAATTAAATGGATTAGAACCCTTAATACGAAATATTAGAAATAATTTTAAATAATCATTGATTATTACATAGAGAAAAGGCAAGTTGTGAATAACAGCTTGCCTTTTTTCATAATCGTATACTAAGTAAAATTATAAAGTTCAGGTATTTGTCAAAAACGTATGAAAATTATTAAAATAATGTAATTGTTAGTTTTTTAGCATTAGAAGTAAAAGTTCTATAATTAGCGTAACTCAAATTATCAAATCAATAAAAATAGGGCTTTAAATCTTCTTTTGTCTTAAATTAGAACATAGATTAAGCGAAATTTAGAAAACTGAAATTTTTATCAATGCGAATTAATTATTGTAAATTTGCATTGTAAAAATCGAGTGATTATGATGAATATTCCTACTTCAAAGCGCCCACGTGTTGTTATTATTGGTGGAGGTTTTGGGGGTTTAGCACTTGCTAAAAAACTAAAGAACAAAAATTTTCAAGTTGTGCTTTTAGATAAGCATAATTATCATACGTTTCAACCACTGTTGTATCAAGTAGCAACAGGAGGATTGGAGTCAGGATCTATTGCATATCCTATTCGTAAAGTTGTACAAAATTATGAAGAGATTTACTTTAGATTAGCTAATGTTCAACGTATAGATACTGAAAATAAGAAGGTAGTTGCTGATATTGGTACGATTTTTTATGACTATGTTGTAATTGCTACAGGATCTAAGACAAATTTCTTTGGTAATGAAAACATTACTAAGAATAGTATGGCAATGAAGACTATCCCTGAATCATTAGATATCCGTAGTTTAGTATTAGAGAACTTTGAAGAGGCTTTACAGACTACAGATGATCAAGAGCAGAAAGCATTAATGAATTTTGTGATCGTTGGAGCAGGACCTACTGGGGTTGAACTTGCAGGTGCTTTAGCAGAAATGAAGAAGCATGTATTGCCTAAGGATTACCCGGACTTAGACTTTAATAAGATGGAAATCAACGTGATTCAAGGTGCTAATAAAGTACTTGATGCAATGAGTGAGAAATCATCTAGAAAAGCACAGGAATTCTTAGAGAACCTAGGTGTGAAAGTATACTTAGGTGAAATAGTAACAGATTATAAAGGTAAGAAAGTATATACAAAATCAGGTAAAGAGTTCACAGCAGAAACGGTGATTTGGACAGCAGGAGTAATGGGAGCTACTGTAGATGGTTTTGATGCCACTGTTATTCAAAGAGGAAATAGAATAAAAGTAAATGAATACAATCAAGTGGAAGGCTTTACAGATATCTTTGCTATCGGTGATGTCGCTACTATGATGACAGATAAGACTCCTATGGGACACCCTATGATGGCTCAGCCTGCTATACAGCAAGGAGAATTATTAGCGAATAACTTGATTAGATTAAGAGATGGTCAACCTTTAAAATCATTTGTATATAATGATAAAGGATCTATGGCAACCATTGGACGTAATAAAGCTGTGGTGGACTTACCTAAGTTCCAATTTAGCGGTTTCTTTGCTTGGTTTGTATGGATGTTTGTTCATTTGATGTCTTTAATTGGATTTAGAAACAAATTAGTTGTATTCTGGAACTGGATGTATAACTATATGATGTTTGACAGACAAGCTCGTTTAATCATTCGACCATTTAAAAACAAAGTGGATGAAAGAGAATAAAGTCTTATAGAATAGGATTTTTTAAATCATAATTTATCAGAAGGTCTACAAACTTATTATAAGATTGTAGGCCTTCTTTTTGATTATTAAGTTTTAAGAAGCCATTGTAAAATACCTTAAAGAAAGAATCCGTGATATTCTTATATTCACTCCAGAATATAATATTCTCGTTTAGGTTATCTTTCACTCCTTGGTGTATTGTTTCAAATAAAGCTTTAACTTCTACTGAATCTCTATCATTGATATTGGACACACAGTATCTAAGGGCATAGATAATAGCTGCATATTGATAAGCAGTATCTTTTTGATTATATGCCGCCATAAAGCCTATAAAGTTAGCGTCACTTTCTTTTGCAAACCCTAACTGATGAGACATCTCATGAGATGCTGTGACAATCATGGTAAGGGTAGGTATTTTATTGTTTACCTGCGCTTCTAATGTAAAAGGATTGATATATCCAGAGAACCCCATATAAGTTAAAGGAAGGCTAAATAAAGACTCTTTGATTGCTAATGAGTTGGTATTATCAATTTGATGCAAGAAGGTTATTTGTTCAATACCTTTTTTTGAATCAGCTAATATTGTATTGATATCTTGTTTTAGCTTTACAGCTATCGTACTGTCATTTGTAATAGCTAGTTGTAATAGATTAGCTCTTTGTATTAATTTGGTTGTTAGATTTAATAACTTCTCCTGATCATAGCCACGTTCTATTCCTAATTGGCTTTCTAGAGTTGGCCTAAAGTTGTTTAATCCCCAACCTATATTAAATAGAATATAGAATATAACAATACATTTAAAAGTTAATGCCGCACAAGCCATTGTGATTTTCTTCCATCCTTTGTATTTTTTAAAAACTTGATAAAACTTATGGATAAGAAATAACCCTATAATGGTATATAGTATATCTCCTACAGAAAAAGGGAATAGACTGGTAATCGTATTGAAAACATTACATAAATAGAAATAAAAACCATTTGTATAAAAGGCTTCAATAGCATCAGGAAAACGTGTAATAATATTAAAAGTAAGAATAGAACAAACAAATAATATCAACCAATATCTTAATTTCATAAAAGTGTGCTAAATTTTATTTAGTTAATTTAGAATAGATAAAAATAAATATATTTGTATCAAATTCTAAAACTATGAGTAAAGTTAAGAAAGGTGAGAGAACTATCTTCGTTTGTGATGGAAAAAAATGCTGTAGATATAATGAAGAGACTAAAAGTTGTTTTAAAGCTTTATTAGAAGAGAGTGGGCTTTCTAACGATTACTCTTTGTGTAAGATGAAATGTCAAGGAATGTGTAAGAGCGCTCCTGTAGTGTATATCTCCTCTCATGACAAGTACAAAAAAGAAGTAGGAGTAAAGAAAGCAAAGAAGATTTTTCAAGAATATATAATCGCTTAGATCTAGACACTATTGCTATTTATTTTATTACCGTAATATAAAGCGTGTCAGATCCAAACAAGAACAAGGCTATTTAGTATACTAAGTAGCCTTGTTTTTTTATATGCTTGATAGTTAATTGAATTTAAAATGTCTATGTTTGGAGCAAACTAATTAATTTATATTTATGAAGCGTGTTTTATTTACCCTTGTGATTTGCTTAATGACTATTACTTCTTTTGCACAGAAGACCATAGATAATCCTAAGAAATTCTTAGCGTCTCTCGCTGCTCACTGTGGAAAAGCATATGCAGGTCAAATCGTGTCTCCTAATGTACCTGCTGATTTTAAAGATAAAGAGTTATTGATGAAGGTAATCTCTTGTAAAGAGGAGGAGGTGAAGATCTCATTCTTTGTAGGTGAAGATTTATCTCGTACTTGGGTATTTACACTAGAGAATGGACTAGTAAAGCTAAAGCACGATCATAGACACCAGGACGGAACACCAGATGATATCACGATGTATGGAGGTACTGCTACCAATACAGGATTTGCTGATATGCAATTTTTCCCATCAGATCAAGAGACAGTAGATATGATGAGTACAATAGCAGGGAATGTATGGTGGGTGACGATTAAGGATAATACATATACTTATAATCTAAAGAGAGTAGATAGTACAGGCTATTTCAGTGCTTCTTTTGACCTGTCTAACGAGGTAAAAACAGATAAAATGCCTTGGTAATACCACTGTGAATATCTTCTGTACTAATTGCTGATTTTCTTACTCGATTTTCTATCTTGCAGGCTCAATAAGGCTTTGAGGGAATCAAAGTAACAAGATAAGCATAGATGAAAATAAATAGAATAGCAAAAAGAGGATTATTTGAATATCAAAAAGACCGCAACGAAGAAGGGTTAATGTTATATGACTTTCTAGAAGAGCGAGTTATTCGCTTTGCAGATTATAAAGAATGGCGTATTAATGCCATTTCTCCAGACGGAAAGTATATCGCTATAAATAAAATATCAGAGACGACTAGAGCGTTTAAAACAGATTTTGCTATCCTACGTGTAGATACACAAGAACAAGTGTTTTTTACGAATACTTATTTTATATATGATGCAGAGTTCAGTTTAGACTCTGATAAAGTACTAATCGTTGCTCATAATAAAAAACCTTTTTGTTTAGACTTAGCGACCAAAGAGATTATAGCAGAAATGCCTAAAAATATCCGTACTTATCAAGGAAGTTTTAATAAAGAGAAGAATCAATTCATTGCTCCTTCAGAGACTTTTAAGGATACACTTTATTTATTTGACTTTGTCTCAGGCGAAACAGAGAAGATAAAAACTAGCCTAAAAGAAAAGATAGGTAAGGTAGAGTATACTAATGATAGTCAACATTTAATTGCGTTGACAGAAAGTAGTATTGTTTATTGCCTTGATTTATCATATAAGGTGATTTGGTCTGTTGATTTTAATACGTTACTAGAATCACCTGTACGTATTAATTCGTCAAGTATGTTACTGTCAGAAGATAATCAATATCTAATGTTAGAAGCATCCTCTACTGAGACCAATAATTGGGGAGCAGAGTTTGTCTTGAATGTAAAAACAGGAGTACTGGTAAATACCATAGAAGGATATCAATATAGAGGTAGAATACAAGATGCGCTCTTTGGTAATGAAGTACTATTATATACTTATCATACCTTAGATATGTTGACAGGAGAGGTAAAGGAACTAGAATTAAAGAGATAAAATAAAAAAAAGCCTCATTAGACATTTGTCTTTTGAGGCTTTTTTCTCATAGCAATTTAATTTATTTTCAATTGTGGGGCAATATATATTCAATTTAGGATAGATCTTTATTACCAACTTGTGTTTCGAACAAAGAAAATAAAGCTTTTTTATCGTTAAAAGCAGTGCAAATGTATGTGTATCTCATAATATATGCAATCCAACAGGAGTGGTATTAACATAAAGTATACCTTTAGTATACTAGTGAAAGTCAGGATACTAACAATAATAAAGATGTAATATTGCATTTTAGAGGATATAAGTGTCTTGTATTTAATTAGATAGTTGTTTTAAAGAGATGATATAAGCTTATTGTTGTGTAAATCGTATATTGGATTGTGTTTTTTATAAATGTTAAAATTTATTATTATGTTAAGGGTTACTTGTGCCATCATTGAGTTTAATCAGAAGGTTTTGATAGCTCAGCGAAATCAGAATATGCTATTACCTTATAAATGGGAGTTCCCTGGGGGTAAGGTTGAAAGAGGGGAGAAAGATGAAGTATGTATTGTAAGGGAGGTAAAAGAAGAACTCAATCTAAATATTGTAGTACAATCAAGGCTAACACCTGTAAGTCATCACTATGATACATTTTCTCTAGAATTATTTCCTTTTATTTGTAGTACAACTTCACAAGAGTTTGAATTAAAAGAACACGCTCAAGTCTTATGGGTTGATTATCAGGATTTATTAAACTACGATTGGGCTGAAGCTGATATTCCTATCGTGAAAGAGTATTTGGCATTAAAGTTAGAATAATAGGAAGTGTATAAACGATAAGAGGCTGCCTAATAAGACAGCCTCTCCGAGGTCAACTACGATATGCATTATATAAGAATAGTGAAGAAGTTGAAAATAATACATACTTCATTGACCTATTGAAACATAATTATTTGATGGTCTATTTAATAATTTTGACAGGAGAATGTCCTTTGTTTATCGTTGTTTCCTCTTGTGGAACATCTCCTTTTTTGTTCTTTCCACCGAAATTATAAGTTATTCCTAGTTTGAATACTCTCATATCATTCTTTACAGTGAAGTTGGTCAGTTGATCAGGATGTTCTAAAATTGTTGTTCTAATACCTCCTGTTTTGAACAGATCACTTACTGCAAGTGTAGTTGTAAATTTCTCATTTAAGAATTTCTTACTGACTCCCAAGTTTACTTCTCCTAATGAACGATATCTAAAGTTAGACTCTATTCCTCCGTTTTGGTACCAAGCAGTAAGCTCGATATTCATATTATAAGGCAACTTAAAGTTGTTATAGGTAAATACCCCAACACTATTTTTATTCTCATTGATTAAGTTATTGTCAAATCGAGTATTAAAAAAGTAAACCCCATGGTAGTTTTCCCACCAGTTGATACCTGGTATAGGAGCAGATAACGAAGCATACCATTCACTTCTACTTTTGCCATTAATACTTGTGAAATATGACTTGTTTATTCCTTCGTTGAAATAGCTGTATAGCATAGGGTCTGTAATGCGACTATATCCGATAGATAAATCTATGAAACCTAAGAACTGCTGATCTAATTCTATATTATTAGAATATTCAGGCTGTAGATTAGGATTACCCATTGATGTTGTTGTACTATTTAGATAACGAATAGCAGGGTTTAATTTATCGAACTCAGGTCTTTCTATTCTTCTAGAGTAAGAAGCCATTACAGAATAGTAATCACTAGCTGTATACGTTAGTTGTACAGTAGGGAATAGCGAGAAGTAATCTTGTTTTATTAACTTTTTATGAGCTAAGGTATCTCCATTGATATGTGTGTATTCTCCTCTTAAACCTGCTGTTATAGCCCATTTATCGAATGTCATATCTACTGATCCATAGAAAGCATGTACACCTGTTTTATATTCAAATTGACTTTTGTGCAAAGCATTAATGTCGTTTCCATTGGAGATGAATGTATATAAACGTTCATCTGTTTTCAGAATAGAATAATTACTCTTTACGCCAAACTCTACTTTTGCAGTTGTATTTTCTTCATCCCACAGTTGTTTCTGATAATCAGATTTAAAATTGAACTCTTTTCTATCTGTAGGATATTTATTCTGCTGTTTGGTCAGTAAGGCGTGTGGTAGTAATAGTTGTCCATTATTACCATAGATTACATCATTGATATCTGATTTGACATACATGGTACCAATGGAAGTAGTCCAACTTTCCTTTTCTGCTATTTTCATTTTATAGATTACATCAGCTTTAAAACTAGTCAATTTACTCTTGCTTTCATTCTTCTGTACACTGTGATAGAGATCGTTATTGTTTCCTAACGCTGTGTTGGTATGTACTGTACTAGGAGTATCGTTATAATCCATAGACGTTTTTAAGCTTAGTACATGACCATTCTGGAATGTTCTATCTATATCTAGTTTGACTAAGTGAGATTTACTATTAAGAACCGAGAACTGATACTGATTTGACCATGTATGATCTAATGAAGCCAGATCTTTTTTATCATATCTCTCTCTTAATCTATCAGGAGAATAGCTAAATGAATACAAGAAGTTATAGTTCCAGTTGTCATTGCCATACCCTAAGTTTAAGGAGTGATCTGTGCTTACTTTATTACTAATACCGACTGTTGAATTAACTGTTCCATAAAAGCCCTGAACTAGCTTTTTCTTAGAGATAATATTAATTACTCCACCTGTACCAGAAGCATCTATATTAGCAGGTGGTATATTCATAATTTCTATAGACTCTAAAGTAGAGCCAGGAGTCCCTTTAAGTATGGTCTTTAATTGTTCTGCAGATAGCTGAGTAGGCTGCCCGTCCATTAATACCGTGACACCTGATTTGCCTTTTATTTTTAACTCTCCATTTTGACTAATAGTAACCCCAGGGAGTGTTTTTAGTACATCATAGGCAGACTGTGTTTGTGCTAAGTTACTCTGCTCTATATTTAATGTAGCTTTGCCAGGAGTTACTTTAAGAGCCTTTCTATGGCTGGTGATCATTACCTCATCTAAGATGTTTTCGTCACTTTGTATGATTAGATTGATCGGTGTTGTATGATCATTTATAGTGATAGTAGAGACTGTATCTTTATACCCTATAAAGCTAGCAGTTAGTTTAAAACTTCCTTTTGATTTTATATCTGTGAAAACAAAAGTTCCATCTTCCTCACTTGTGATAAAGTATTCCTCTTTAGGATTGTCCGTTGCTTGCAAGATTACAGTTGCCCATCCGATAGGATTGGCTTGTGTGTCTTTTATCACCCCTTGTAATTGAGATTGAGCCCAAGAAGGTAAAGTCATTACCCCTAATAGAATTAATAATAGTTGCTTCATAATTAAAATAGCATTAGCATTTATTTCTGAGGCAAATGTATTAGGATGTTTTATGGCTTATTGGAACTTTTACATTAACTAACTCATTTCTATACTAAAGCCACCGAAACGATGATTATAGTGCAATTAAGCTTAAACCCACATTACGCATTAGCCAAATACTACAAAGCAATTCTACTTCATAGTTCTTTCATTAGCTCTAAAACCATACTATAGTATGCTTTAATCACTAATTCAGACCTATTTTGTATAATTACTTTTCGTTTATATGTCTATTGCATAATCTGGGTTAAATAGAAGTGAATAGGTTATTCAAGAGCAAAAAATGTCAATTGATGTATCTATACCCTATAAGAGCTGAATACTCCTGTATTTTTGTGTAAGAATAATAAGAGAAGATGAGAATAAATAGATATTTGGGCAGGGGATATCGCAGTACTGCGGCTCATGTTTTGCAACAGGCTTTTAATGAAAAACTAAAAGGAATACTAGGGACAGAGGAAGAAATACATCAAGTTATTTTAGCATCTCTAGATGCTAAGCATATTATCGTGGCACGTTCTAGTGAAGGAGAATTAATAGGTGTAGCAGCTTATCAACACAATGGTCAATGTACTTTGAATATTTCTCTGAGTATTATGATTAAGGTATATGGGCTGATAAGAGGACTTTATAAGATGATGCAGCTCATTATGTACTTTCCTTCTAAGAGAGATAAGGATGTGGTCTATGTAGATGCTATTGCGGTAGATGAGAATTTTAGAGGATTAGGAGTCGGAAAAATGCTATTAGAAGAAGTAGAAAAGTTAGCTTTAGAACATCATGCAAGATATGTAAGTTTAGATGTAATTAAAGAGAACCCTCGTGCAAAAAAACTATATGAGCAAATAGGTTTTGTAGAAGTGAAATACAACGAATTAGACGAACGAACAAGTGATAAACTTGGCTTTTCAGGGTATTATTATATGATGAAAGTAATAGGTTAAATGCTATTCTGGTATTGTAATTGAGAGCTATTTCTTAACTTAAGACTAAGGAAGACAAGTTCAGTTATAAAAAATGTAAAACGAGCTTTGTTTTTTGTTACTTTAGGTATATAATCGAAAAAATCAGGAAAGAATAGCATAATTTTAATCTGTAATGAAAACACAAAAGCAAAAGAGGAGTAAGAAAGAATGGAGGTATAGAGTAGCTTTAACGCTCTTAGTAGCGTTGTTTTTTATTTTTTCGTTGTACATTATTAGTACTGCAGATCAGTATCAGATAGTTTCTTTTGAGAGTGGATATACCTTTACGGCAGATGTGATTTGGTTTATAGCTATCAGTTGGATTGTGACTACCCTAGGTATTTATCTGTCAGACCGATTGCCGATAAAGACGTATTCTATAAAAGAAGTAATTCGGTTTGGAGTATTGCATGTGATTATTTGTGTTGTAGTCTTCTTATTTTTAGTTATTGTGACAGATTACTATTTAATAGATCAAGATCATACAGCACGAGAAGACTGGTTAGGCGCTAGACAGATGTTTTTTATAGGCTTATGCCTTACTGTCTTTGTTATTGTTGTACACAATGGAAGAAAGCTAGTAAAGATGTGGAAAGAGTCTGTTTATGAAAATGCACAGATGAAAGAAATAGTATTACAGAGCCAACTAGCATCTTTAAAAGCTCAATTAGACCCACACTTTATGTTTAATAATTACAGTGTACTAAGAAGCCTAATCCAAGAAGATAAAGAGAAAGCAAGTGAATTCTTAGAGCGATTGTCTGATGTGCAACGCTATCTATTGGTAAACCTAGAGCATGACTTAGTCAGTCTAGCCAAGGAGATACAGTTCTTGATTGATTATTTATACTTGATTAAGATTCGCTTTGGCGAAAGTATACAAGTAGAGATCAATGTCAGACCAGAGCTGTTAGGAATGAAGATTCCACCCATGACTTTACAATTGTTATTAGAAAACGCAATAAAACACAATAAAGCAACCAAAAAAAGTCCCCTCTTTGTGAATATTTATGGGGAAGAAGAATATTTAATTATTGAGAATAACCTCCAATTATTGAACACTCTTCCTCATTCTTCTAAGTTAGGACTGACGAATATAAAGAAGAGATACTTACTGATCGAAGACAGAGAGGTCGTGATAGAACAGACCGTATCCGTTTTTAGAGTTAAAATCCCATTGTTATAAGCTATGATAAAAGTATTGATAGTAGAAGACGAACAGTATAATGCACAGCATCTGACTACCTTACTTCAGGATATAAAAGAAGATATTCAGGTCGTACAGGTTATAGAAGGTGTAGAGGACTGTATAGAATGGCTAGAACAGCATGATGATATTGACCTAATCTTTATGGATATAAGATTAGGAGATGGAGTATGCTTCGAAATATTTGATGCTATAGAAGTAAATGTACCGATTGTTTTTACGACAGCTTATGATCAGTATGCCTTACAAGTATTTCAGGTTAACAGTATAGATTATTTATTAAAACCAATCAAAAAATCTGCCTTAGAACAAAGCATAGCGAAGTATAAAAAACTGCATCAATTACAGGTCTTAGATAAAGAAATCTTAAGTAATCTAACCGAAGTTATACACGGAAAGAAACAGAGTTATAGAACACGTTTTTTACTGAGTAATAACGATAGGTATAAAGTTGTACAGACAAGTGATATTGCCTATATCTATACGGAATTTCGTTTGTCTAAAGCAGTTATGTTTGATAAATCTGTTCACGTATTACCATTCACTATGGAAGAACTAGAATCAGAATTAGATCCTAATCGATTCTTTAGAATATCTAGACAATATCTAATAAGCTACGAGAGCATCACTGCTATTCAGAATAATCTAAACAGTAAGGTAAGTGTAGTATTACAGGGTGATGTAGAGGTAGATCTAAGTAGAGAAAGAACACGAGCGATAAAGCAATGGCTTGACACATAGTCCTTAGGAGGTTAACGGTTCACAGTAATTAGTTTACAGTCTTGCCCTACGGGCTTAATACAGTTTACTCTAATATTATAGACTAAATGATTTTACTAGTTGTTGATATAGTGTAAGTTAAAAAAAGGGAACCTTATATTGAGGTTCCCTTTTTTAACATATATGATTACTCTTTTAGCTGTATTGCTAATAAGGCTTTACTACTTGTGCTGTCGCAGATATTTAATTCGTGGTGTGTATGCACCTCTATAATGTACTTAGAGGGTGTGATATACTATACATGGACAGCATAGACCAATCGATTTCACACCATCGCGATTTTATAAAAAAACGACATCACAAAAATACAAACCCTTACTCTTTTAATTGGATAGCTAAGATTTCACCCGTAGCACAGATTATTCCATTAGCCTCTAGGGTTAGATCTACCCATACCTTTCTGCCCTCTATGCTTCTTAGTTTACCCTTTAGCACTAGTTCTTCTCCCATAGGAGTAGAGGCTTTAAAATCAACTTTAAGAGAAGCTGTTACACATCTCACAGGTATAGTGTCTTCTAGTGGGATATTATTGTGCTTACACAAAAATGCCGCTGCTGATCCTGTACCATGACAGTCTAGTAGAGAAGCGATTAAACCACCATATACGCTTCCTGGTATAGCAGTGTATTTAGTATCTGGAGTAAAACGAGCGATTGTTTCTTCTCCGTCAAGATATGTTTTTAGTTGATGTCCATTAGGATTGTTTTTTCCACAGCCATAGCAGTGCGCTAAGCTCTCAGGATATAGATCTTGGATTGCTTGTGTCATAATATTTGTTTTGGTTGTTATTCGATAGAGGAATCCCTCTATTACAAATAAAGTTATTTTTATTGAAGTACAAAAATTTAACCTGATTAGAGTATGGATTATAACTGCTAAAAATGTAAAAAATTTTTTATCATTTGATAAAAAAAACCTTTTTCTATATCCTAATCTTTGTATCCCAAAAATAGCGTGATAAGGCTATATCATTATTAAATAATAATTTAATCAATACAAGTAAAATGGAAAATAGAGGACCTATTTCTCAATTTATGGCGCATAATTATCGCCACTTTAACTCAGCAACTGTAGTAGATGCTGCTCAAGGGTATGAAAAGTTTTTAGATGAAGGAGGGAAGATGCTTATTTCTCTTGCAGGTGCGATGAGTACTGCTGAGCTAGGAATCTCATTAGCAGAGATGATTAGACAGGACAAAGTAGCTATTATTTCATGTACAGGGGCTAACTTAGAGGAGGATATTATGAACTTAGTAGCGCATTCTCATTATAAAAGAATTCCTAACTATAGAGACTTAACTCCTGAGGATGAGTTAGCGCTGTTAGAGAATAAATATAACCGTGTTACGGATACGTGTATCCCTGAAGAAGAAGCATTTAGAAGAATACAAGGGCATATCGAGAAAATATGGAAAGATAGCGAAGCAGCAGGTGAGAGTTATTTTCCACATGAGTATATGTATAAGTTACTATTAAGCGGTGTGTTAGAAGAGCATTATGAGATAGATCCTAAAAACTCATGGATGCTAGCTGCTGCAGAAAAAAACTTACCAATCGTAGTACCAGGATGGGAAGACTCTACGATGGGGAATATCTTCGCTTCTTATGTAATCAAGGGGGAATTGAAGTCTAGAACAGTGAACAGTGGAATAGACTATATGGTGTGGTTAGCAGATTGGTATAAAAAGAATGCTGTAGATCAGGGAGTTGGTTTCTTCCAGATAGGAGGAGGTATTGCTGGAGATTTCGCTATGTGTGTAGCTCCTATGTGGGCACAGGATTTAGAGGATGATTCAGTATTGAGATGGAGATACTACTGTCAGATTACAGATTCTACCACTTCTTTTGGATCTTACTCAGGATGTATTCCAAACGAGAAGATTACTTGGGGTAAACTAGACGTAGATACACCAAGTTATGTAATCGAATCAGATGCTACTATTGTAGCCCCATTGATTTTCTCATGGGTATTGAAACAATAAATTAGAAAGAGCCTTCGGGTAGTCATGGTCGGAAGATTAATCTTCCGACCATGACTAGTTTTAGAACCTCTTTTTTTATGTTTACAAATGTAGATATTTAAATTATTACATTAATTTAGATCTAAATAAAGTTTAGATTTAAGTGATGAAAAGATTAATACTATTGTTTGTTCTGCTTGTTTTGTATGGATGTACAGATAAAAGCGGTATTAATTTAGACAAGCATTTTTTGGAAAAATTAGCATTTGATTATCCGCTACAAGTAACTGATGATAGAGATACTCTACCATCAAATTATAATTTTATAAATCTATACGCTAGATGCTCTGAAAAACAAGTTACTGTAATTCGTTTGACTAGTTTAATGAGGCTTTATGATCAGTCTAGTAAATCGGTTACATTCTATGAGTTTATTGAAAAAACACTAAATCAACAGAGAGTATTGGATAATTCAAAAGAAACTTCTTGTTTTGATTTAGTAAATAGTGTAACAGGAGAATATGAGAGATTGAGTTTTGATGAATTTATTGATTTGTATTTTTCAAAATCTTTATCTGATCAATATATTTTAAAGCAGGATGTAGATCCTAAAACAATAGATACTATTGCTTACTATTGTTTTATAAATAATTACTTAGTAGAATTTGATTGTTATATTGGTTTATACCATTTATATAAGATTAGTGATATAATTGAGTAAACGATGAGTATATGTGGGTGGTGGATTATGTTTATCTTTTTTTAGCTCCTATTTTAAGAATCTATTTTTTAATATTTAGAGAATTATAATTTAACCTAGACACAGGAAAAATAATAGAGTGAAGAAGAATATTATAGTTAAAATAATCGTGGTAATTAGTGAAAAAAGAGCCTTCGGGCTCTTTTTTTTGTCTTAGAATAAAGGACTAAAAGCAACGTTCCTTTTCTTAGGAATGAAATGAAAGAATGGTGTAATCAAAGTTTTTCTATGGTATTATTAATTGATTATTAGACTGTTCAATAGATACTAAAGCCTATTAAAATTCTAAATATGAGAATATTTTAACCAATCTAAAATCTAAAAACAGGACAAATCACAGCTGTTAAAAAAATTAACATATAGGCGTTTTTCAGGAATTTACAGCACGCGACAAAGTCAGTGATATCAAGGCTTTCGGGAAGATTGTTTGAGCGTTGTTCGGAAGTTCTTTGCAAAGTGTTCGGAAAAAGGGGGTGTTTTCCGAACACTTTCCGAACAAACCACAACGGAGACCGCATGAATACTCGGTTCGCAGTGAATTTACGATGTTAAAAAACTTGTTAAAATTTTGAAATTGAGATTTTGAAAGCTGTGGTTTGTGCTTTCTTTTTGGTAAGATGTACCAGACTTTGAATAGAAGAATATTCTCAATAATAACCATTGAGTCAAAGCCTTTACTGCAGGCAAAGGTAGTAAAAAAATAGATAGGAGAAAAGAGGGTGTAGGAGGTAAGGGGAGAAATAGGTGGTGTGTCTAAGAGAATTAAGCAATGGGAATTGTTTTATATAGCTATTTGAATTGTTGTATTTTGGTTTTGTTATTTTGATTAATTTTATTCAAAGTGTGAGGAAATGCTATTCATGTATTAATACTCTAATAATAGCAAATGATTTACCTTAAATTAAAAAACACTGCTTTATCTAGAATGATACTGTAGTTGTATAGCAGTAATGTAGATGTTATAATTAGATGATACAATGAAGTTAGTGGACTTAGTGAAATATTTCAGAAAAGGAGGGACTTATCAGGACTTTTGTAAGTTGTACTTCCTAAATGTTGATTCAGAGGTTATCGAAATATATATGGAAAAACCTTTTCAAATAGATAACGAGCTCTCTTTTTTTGAAATAGAACAGACAGAAGGAGTGTTAGAGTTTGAAGCTAATAATATAGTGTTGTCAAGTTTATTTGATTTCTATGTGTTTCTTGACATGATCGAAGAATCAAATCAAGAGACCTATAAGAATGTAAGCGATCTAGATATTGCTAAAAGGCTTATTAGTTATGGTTTAAATAATGCTTGAGGAAAGCAATACTTAATAGATGTTATTTTTATGAGACAAGATGTATGGGGAATAACGGAGAATATTTGTGATAAAAGGAAGATTAATAGTGAGAAATAAGATGAAAGAGATTAGTGAAGAGCAATCGTATAGCTATTTTTTAGAAACCCTTAATTGTTGTGGTACTTTTCTTCTAAATCGTAATGATGATGAAATAGAGTATTTGATTTTTGAAGTATTCGATATTAATGTTCGTACATTTTTTTATTGTGATACGCTTATAAAGTTACTTACTAATAAAAGAATATCAATAGAAATGTATGAAAAAGCAGAGAGAGTTAGAAATCTATATTTGAGTATCGAGGGGACGGACTTATGGAGTATTAAAGGTATAAGAGAAAGTGATATATGGAAAGAGATTTTTAATCTATGTGATGATATAAGAAGAAATGAAATTATAAAAGAATGAATAAGATACAGTTGTTTGGTAATCCCAGTAAGGATATATTGTCAAGAGATGTGTTATCTGTATAGTATTAAAACATTTTTTCTAACATATAGGTAACTATAATTTAACTTGGGCTTATAGACTAAATATTTCAATACCTTTATTTTTACGCATTTTATAAGCTATAATAGTGCCGATGCGTTGGTTTTTTATATTTTTTCTGTTTTCTTGCCTTTCTTGGGGGCAAAGTGTCCACTTTAAAACAATCACTACAAAAGAAGGACTTTCTAATAATTCTATTAATTGTATAGCAAATCACCCTGATGGGGCAGTCTGGATAGGAACATGGGATGGGCTAAACCTATTCGATGGCAAACAAGTAAAGGTCTATAAACACGACCCTAAGAATCCTAATTCTATTGGAGGTAATGATATTTATGCATTACTAAGGGATAGAGAAGATCGCTTGTGGATCTTATCTGATGGGAAACAGATAAGTTTATGGATAAAGGATGATGTTTTTCAGAATTATAGTTTTTCTAGTGAACCTCGTGTACTGAGTTTAGATGAACAAGGCAATATTCTCGTACAGCTAGAATCAAAAAAGTGGTTCACTTTTAGAGGAGGTCAGTTTGTATCTGTAGATGCTCGTTATATTGGTGATATGGCAGACCACTTAGTAGAGGATGCTAGAAAGAAGTCTCCTCAGTATTATGTGCAAGCTAGTTTACTAGAGAATATACGAGAGCAATTTCCGGAGTTCATTATCAATGCTATTGCAACAGAGACTAATGGGAATACATGGATCGGTACTAAAAGCCAAGGTGTTTTTCTATTAAGAGCAATAGAGGGGGAATATAAGATTATCGAAAACCATAAAGTAGATCCACAGCATCCTTATAGCTTACTCAGTAATGAGGTGATGGTACTGCATATAGATAAGTTTGACAATATATGGGTAGGGACTAAAGATGGTGGAGTCTCTATTCTACCGACGAATAAGGCAAGTCTTGATTATGTGTTTTCTCATTCAGAGAGACAACCTCATCTACCACATGAGACCATTCGCGCTATTGCGGTAGATAAGCTAGGAGGTAGATGGATAGGATATTATACACAAGGGGTTTTTTATCAAAAGAAGCGTAATGAACCTTTTGTACCAGTTGTTATAGAAAAATACAAAGAGAATAAGGATTGGAACAGAATACGCAGTTTATACTCGGACTCTCATGGTAATATCTGGATAGGAACCTATGCAGGAGTAGTAAAGATAGAAGAGGGTAAACAAGAGTTTTTTCAAGAGGGAATTACCAAGCATTTTATCAGTAATAGAACGTATGCCTTTGCAGAAGATATCAATCATTATCTATGGATGGGTAGCTGGGGAGGTGTGAGCAAGTATAATGCACTGACTAAAAAGTTTGAACCTTTTATCAATCAAGATAAATTAAAGCAATACCATATTCGTCATATTTCTATTCAAGATAATTTATTGATTTTAGCTACTGAAGAACATGGGGTGGTATTCTACGATTGTCGATCTGGGGAGATTAATATCATTAATCAAGAAAAAGGATTGCTAGGCAATAGTGTATTCTCTACTTATGCAGATGCTTTTACAGGTGATCTATGGGTGGCTACTTTAGGAGGGATATCAGTATTTGATACTGACTATGAACTTAAGAAGCAAATTAGAGAAGAAGATGGTCTTCCTAGTCATTTGGTGTATAGTCTTACTCCTTCTCAGGATGATGTTTGGATTAGTACTACTAAAGGAATAGCTTCAATAGATAAACATACTTATAACGTCTTAAACTTTAGTAATTATATTGGTTGGCAAGGACTAGAATTTTCTGAAGGAGCATATAGTCAGAGTAAAAAAGGCTTTTTGCTTTATGGAGGAAATAAAGGCTTAAATATCATAGATCCAGGACATCTCAGAAATGATCAAAAAGCCCCAGAATTTAGAGTCTTACTCAATGAACGTATAGCAGAAGAGGGAAAGGTTAGTTTTTTTGAACCAGATGAGAATAAATTGCGTCTTACTTTATATCCTATAGGTTTTAATCAATATCCGATTAATCAATTTGAATATAGAATAGTAGGTCTTTTTGATGACTGGAGGGTTCTTCCTCAAAAAGAAGTTAATTTAGATGATTTAGACCATAAACGCTATCAGATAGAGATACGTGATACAGTACAAAAAGACAAGCGTATAGTATATATGATTGCTTTTGAAATCGAAAAGCCTTTTTTCTTACAGCCTTACTTTGTTATTTTATTTGTCATCGCTGGAGGGGTAATTGTTTTATGGCGTGTACGTATCAAGCAAAGAAAGATGAGAAAGAGAGAGATCGAGCTTAAAAAACAGGTAAGAGATCGAACAAAGGAAGTGGAAGCACAAAAGAGACATCTCGCTAATAAAAATGAACAACTTAGTATTTTAAATCAAGAAATAGAACAACAGAAAGGAGAATTACTGAATCTACATAGCAAATTAAAGAATGACGATATAGAGATGGAGAATTTCAGAATCTTCTTGTTATCTCGAATTAAGAAACCTATTGTTAATACATTGGGAATACTAGAAGAATTAAATGTTGAAGCAGCACAAAAAGAGGAACTAATTAAAGTTTATGATATGGTTCGGGAGTGGAACTATATAGAGCAAGTTAAGGATTTTGACACTATAGAATTAGTAAGTGTAGAGATGACTTCTTTTATAGAGCACCTAAAAGAGGAGTGGGGAGCGATAAAAGAGAAGTATGGCGTAGAGATAGTAGTGTGTAATGAAGTAGATGCTCAGTGGGTAGAAGTAGATTTATTGCGTTTTAAACTGTGTTTGCGTTATCTGCTATACGAATGTTATAAATACTTAGAAGATAATCAGCAGATAACGGTTCGCTTCTATATGAAGAACAATGTTTTACATATTGATTTAGACTCAGAGAGTCATACTTTATTTGCGTTTTGGAATGACAACAGAAATTTTAGTCCTTACTACAGAGCTTTTGAGACTTTATTACAGAATCTAAATGGTATACTGATCATTAATAGTGAGTCAGTGTTCTCTCTTGGCATATCTATTCCTCTAGTCCCATTAGAAGAAAATAGGAGAGTAGAGAAGGGGAATTGGGATGAATTCTTAGAAGAGCTACAAGTGCTCCCAAAGGATAAAACCAATATTCTAGTGTATGCTAAAGAAGAGGATAAAGCAATTGTCAAACAGTTATTAGCAGGACAAGAAGATACTAATTTGGTCTATAATCACAGTGTGAGTAGAGTGGTAGGGAATATAGAGCATTATAAGTATGATGCTTTAGTACTTTATAATATTGAGATGTCTGATCGCACCTTATCTCTATTTGCACAGATTAAAAAACTGGCTCAGAAACAAAGGTTACTTATCTTTTATATCGCAGAGACAGTAGATTATTTTGTACAAGAGCAATTGAGTCAATTGGGGGTTAGTGATTTTATTCACTTACCAGTTGGTAAAACTACATTAGATAATATGGTTTTTAAGCGTATTCGCTATGATAAAGAAAACAAGGAAAGCAATACACTCCTTTGGAAGACGAATCTAACAGAGGATGTTATAGTGAATCTCTCACCTAATGAGCGCTTGTTTAGAAAGGGAATGGAAATGATGAATGCAAGATTTAGTGATGCCTCTTTTGGTGTAGATCAATTGACAGTAGAATTAGGTATTTCTAAGATGAAGTGCTATCGTTTATTTAAAGAGTTTGTAGAGCAATCTCCTTTAGAAATATTAATTGAAATGCGCTTACAAAAAGCAAAAGTATTGATCGAGAAAGGTGACCTAACGATTTCAGAAGTCTGTTTTGAATGTGGTTTTAACGATCCAAAGTACTTCAGTAAATCTTTTAAAAAACGCTTTGAACACAGTCCTTCACACTTTAAAAATGACTAGAAGAACGTGTAGAATAGATTATCCTAGTGTTAACTAAAGGTTATTGTCCAAATAGTACACTACTCTGATATAGAATTAGCCTTTTACTGAAAGATTATTACACTTGACTGAAAGAAAATTACCCCTGTATTATACAAAGCAGAAGTACTTTCGAAAGTGAAATATCAATGTAATCAATCTTATGAAAAGACATTTCTTAGTATGGCTGTTATGTATAGGAGGTAGTACTTTCTTACATGCACAAGTGATAGTAAAAGGAAAGGTAGCAGGCAAAAGTGATGGCCTACCTGTTTCTTTTGCTACAGTAATCGCTAATAAGGATAATTCTACTTGGGTAACTACGGATGCCGATGGGAATTTTACGCTAGAATTAGCCAAAGAAGCGGGTACTCTTTCTGTGGAGTATTTAGGATACAAAACGAAAACGATCAACTATCAAGGCGCTCAATTAGTAAGTATCCTTTTAGAACAAGACAGCAATATCTTAGATGAGGTTGTTCTAATTGGATATGGAGCTTCAAAGAAAAAAGATATTACCACTTCGATTGCAACAGTGGACAATATTAAACAAGTTGCTTCTAGACCAGTGTCTAATTTAAGTGATTTCTTACAAGGACAAGTTGCTGGGGTAACTGTAACGCAGCAAGGAGGAGATCCTTCTGAGAGCAGTAAGATGGTTATTCGTGGTTCAGGTTCATTAGCTAATGAGGCTCCACTTACTGTAGTAGACGGTGTGCCTTATTACGGACCAGCAATTAGCCCAAATGATATTGAATCTGTATCTATCTTAAAAGATGCGGCTGCAGCTGCAATCTACGGAGCTCAAGCTGCTTCAGGAGTAATTGTAATTACAACTAAAAAAGGAGTAAAGGGAGATCCTAGTGTTTCTTTAAATGTGTATACAGGTTTTTCAAAATCTACAAATCTACCAACACCATTAGATGCACAAGGGCAAGCTTCTGTATATAATATGGCAGCAGATAATGCAGGAGTTCCTAGACAGTCTGCGCATGATGCTCTACTTAATCCGTGGGGACAAGTGAATAGAACAAATTGGATGGATGAAATCTTTAGAACAGCAGCTATGCACAATGTAGATGCTAGTATCTCTGGAGCTTCTGACCATACGAATTATTTTGCTTCTCTTGGGTATAATAAAAAAGAAGGAACTTTAATAGGAACATTTTCTGAACGTTATAACTTTAGATTAAAGGCAGATACTAAGCTGACTGATAAAGTTACTATTGGAGAGAATGTATACTACTCAAATACAAATGCTATTGGTACTAATACTACAAGTTCTTATTCAGGAAGTGTTATCAGTGCTTTATATATGCCTTCTGCAGCGCCTGTATACGATGCTGATGGTAAATTTGGAGGAGTAGTCCCTCATGATTTAGCACAGTTTGCTGGAGCGTATGGAGATGTATATAACCCAGTAGCATTACTGCTAAGACCTACAACATCTAATCCAACGAATTTCTTAAATGCCAATGTGTATTTAAACTATGATATCGTTGATGGGTTATCCTTCAAGACTTCTTATAGTTATGATTATACAAGTAATAAGTATAAGAAATTTACGCCTAAGGCACCAGAGTTAGGAAGAACAAACTTAAATAACTACCTATTAGAAAATAACTACGAAAAAACCCATTGGATATGGGATAACCAGTTGACTTATCACAAGACATTTGGTAAGCATGATGTTAATTTAACAGCTATTCATTCAGCGCAAAAAACAAATTACGACTATATTTCTGTACAAGGAGAAGGTTTTGGAAGTGAAGAATCATTTAACCAATATATGGGTAATGCTTCTATCATCAGAAAGCCAGTTACAGAGGTGTATGAAGATGCCTTAACTTCTTTGATAGGACGTGTGATGTATAACTTCGATGATCGATATTTCGTATCGGGAAGTTTGCGTAAGGACACTACTTCACGTCTAGCTAAGAATAACCAATCAGAAGTATTCCCTTCTGCGTCTGTGGGATGGAGAATATCACAAGAGAACTTCTTTAATGTAAATGCAATAAGTGAATTAAAATTAAGAGCTTCTTGGGGACAAATCGGAAATATTAATTCTGTAGGCTATTATTCTTTTGATGTACCACTTAGCAATAGTGATATTATTATGGGAGAAGATGGTATGCTTACAGGTAAAGGAACTTATGTAAACCGTCAGTCTAACCCTAATTTAAAATGGGAAACATCAGAATCTTTTGATATTGGATTAGATGCTGCTTTCTTTAATGGACGTTTAAACGTAGTGGCTGATTACTTTAGTAAGCGTACTAAAGGGATGATCATTCCAGGATTAGAAGATGCTCATCATGGTACAGCGGCAGCAGATGTAAATGGTGGTGAAGTACTGAATAAAGGTATCGAATTGTCATTGAGTTATAATGATCATATAGGAGACTTAAACTATAAGATCTTTGGGAATGCAAGTTTCTTAGAAAATGAATTAGTAAACTTAAATGGATATAACCAAAGCGGAATAGATTATATCGCTCATGGAGATAATGTTCGTGGGGTACTTTCTCCATATAGATCTGTAGTAGGTAGACCGCTTTACTCTACTTATTTAGTTCCTTATTTAGGAATCTTCCAGTCGCAATCAGAGATTGATGCGCACCGTTCTAATGAGGGTAAATTAATACAACCTAATGCTAAACCTGGTGACTTTAAGTTTGAAGATAGCAATGGAGATGGTAAGATAGATAATAATGATAAGCAGTTTATGAACGCTTACTTACCTAAGATTACTTATAGTTTTGGTTTAAACTTAGAATATAAAAACTTTGATCTAAGTATGTTCTTCCAAGGAGTAGGTGATGTGAAAGTATTCAACGGATATAAGTTCACAGCTTACAATGCTTCTTTACAAGGATATAATTTAGATAGTCGTGTGATGGGAGCATGGACTCCTGATAATCCGAATGCTAGTCTTCCTAGATTATCTACTAAAGATGATAATCAGAACTATGGAACGACTTCTAGTTGGTACTTAGAAGATGCTTCTTATTTACGATTAAAGAACTTAACAATCGGATACACTATGCCTAAGAGTGTAATGAATAGTCTATCTCCTAAATCTAGTTTAAGAATATTCATGTCTGGAGATAATTTATTTACGATTACTGGATATGATGGTATAGATCCAGAAGTAGGAGGTGTAGGAATGGACGTAGCAAGATATCCTGTGTCAAGAACAATATCAGGAGGTTTCTTATTTACTTTTTAATCACTTATAATTATGAAAAAATATAGTTTATCTAAATATAGCTTAGTATTAGGTTTATCAGCAATCTTATCACTAGGAGCTTGTAGTTCTGATTTTACAGAGTTAGATCCAAAAGGGAATACATCTTATGAAAACTTCTGGAAAACAGAACAGGATGCTACAGAGGCGGCTAATAGCTTGTATCAGATGATGATGGAAGATGAAATGTTCGGGAGAGGGTTCTTTTGGTATATTAATGCTTCTGACGATATGGTAACAGGACGTCTTAATGCAACAGCAGATAACATTAAAAACTTTAACCTAAACGGGGATGAGGGCTATATCAATGGTATTTATCAAAATGCTTATAAAGTAATCCGAAGAGCTAATGATATCATTGTTAATGTTCCTGGAATGAAAATTAGCGAATCATTAAAGAAGAGAGTACTAGGTGAGGCTTATTTTATGCGTGGTTTCTTTTATTTCTGGCTAGCGCATACGTATGGAGATAATGGAAATAACGGTGGTGTGCCTATTATTACAGAGGCTAATATGTCTCAGCCAGCAGGAAGCTATACAAGGCCAAAAAGCGTGATTGAGAACTATGACCATATCGTTCAGGATTTGACAAAAGCATCAGAGTTATTACCTCTTTTTACTTCTTATTCAGCTGATAATTATGGTAGAGCACATAAAGATGCTGCTTTAGCCTATATCGCAAAGACTTATTTATATTGGGCACAATATGACTCTTCTAAGTTTAATGAAGTAATTAAGTATGCAGACGCAGTTACAAATTCTGGATCAGGAAGAGCACTTGTCAATACAGGTAATCCTTCTAAAGATTACAGAGAATTACACAGTGCTTTAAACAACTGGAAGAGTGAGTATATCTGGTCTGTAAACTCTGGAATAGAAGGAGGAAGTATTCTTCCGGGCTGTATGTTAGAGAACAAAGGATGGGGAGCTTATAACGGATGGGGGTATTTTACACCTACTGAGGGGTTATACCAAGAGTTCGAAAAAGGGGATGCACGTAGAGCAGTAACGCTATTAGTCTTTGGAGATGATTTCAGCTACTTTGGACAGACCAAAAGATACTCTTCAGAGAACTCGATGTCTGGACTTCAGTTTAACAAGTATATGTATGAGTATAGTACAGAAGATGCTTTAGGGAAGTTTATCAATATGAATGGAGATAAACCTACAACGAATTACAATGTTCCTCTAATGCGCTATGCTGAGATTTTACTAATGAAGGCAGAAGCTCAAATTATGTTAGGGCAGAATGGTGATCAGGCATTAAATCAGGTACGTAAGCGCGCTGGATTAGCACCTAAGAATGGGGCGACAATGACTGACTTAAAACATGAGAGAAGAGTAGAGTTAGCTGGAGAATTTGCAAATAGACATTTTGACTTAGTAAGATGGGGAGATGCAAAAGAGGCTTATGGAAAACCTCTTTATGGAAGAATTCACGAAGATCGTTCTAACCCTGATTCTCCTTATAAGGTATCAGAGGTATGGAAAGCTAGAAACTTTGATTCAAGTTATATGCACGTATGGCCAATACCAAATAGGGCTGTACAATCATCAGGAATACAACAAAACGTAGGATGGTAATTTAATTTCAAAACCAATTGAGGGCTACCTTTTTGGGGCTAGCCCTCTTTTTTATGCAACACAATGAAACGACTTTTTTTATCTATAGCCTTTATTTCGAGTGTTTTAATGGCTAATGCTCAATCAAAAAATTATAAAATACACTCTCATAATGATTATCATCAATCTACTCCTTTCTGGACGGCTTACTCTAATGGAGCAGAGTCCATAGAGATTGATTTAGTCATAGAACAAGGCAAGTTATATGTAGCACACGAAGTAAGTTCTGTACAAGTGAATAGAACGATAGAAAGCTTGTATTTGGAATCATTAGAAAAAGCTATTCAATTAGGTATCGGTAAGGCAAAGGGACTTAGTTTTTTAATTGATTTAAAATCAAATGCAAATCAGTCTATGGAGCTATTATTACCAGTACTGAAGAAGTATGAACGATTAATTAAAGAACAAGATATCACTTTTGTTATTTCTGGAAATAAGCCAGATACAAAAGTTTTTGAACAATATCCAACCTATGTAAAATTAGATCACCAGAGTTTAACTCCTTTAAAAAATGCAATGCTATGGGAACGAGTAGCCATGGTAAGTCTTAATTTTAAAGACTACTCTGTCTGGAATGGTAAGGGGCGCATGGTAGAAGAAGAAAGACAAAAACTTCAAGAAGTAATAGACTTAGTTCACAAGCAAGGTAAACAAGTCCGCTTTTGGGGAACTCCTGATGGGAAAACAGCATTTAAGGCGTTTTATGATATGGGCATTGATGTTATCAATACTGATAATCCTTATCTAGCACAGACATACTTAAAAAACTTAGATCGTGCTGTATATCATAATAAAACAGTATCTGAGGTCTATAAGCCAACATTTGCAAATGATGATAAGGATTTACCAATTAAGAATGTTATTCTTCTTATAGGGGATGGAAATGGGCTGACGCAGATATCTTCTGCAGCTTTAGCAAATGGAGGTGACTTAAGTTTACTTCAGCTGAAGAGTGTAGGCTTGATCAAAACGCAAGCAGGAGATGATTTTACAACGGACTCTGCTGCAGCAGGAACTGCTTTAGCAACAGGTCAGAAAACCTATAACCGCTCTATTGGGATGGGAATGGATAGAATGCCTTTAAAGAATATGACAGAGTACTTAGCGCCGTTTAATTATAAAACAGGAGTAATTACCACAGATGAGTTAACAGGAGCTACGCCTTCTGCTTTTTATGCACATCAAAAAGATAGAGATGATAGCTCACTAATAGCTCAAGATTTATTAAAAAGTCAACTTTCTCTCTTTGTAGGTGGAGGAAAGAAGTCTTTTAACAATGTGAATCTAAAGCAAGAGTTTACTTTACTAGAGCAAGTAGAACAGCTTAGCACCAGTAAGGATGCTCGTGTTGGTTATTTCTTAGGAGAAGGAGGATTAAAAGGTGTGATAGAAGGAAGAACAGACGTTTTAGCCCAATCTACTAAACACAGTTTAGACTTTTTGTCAAAAGGAAATCAACCTTTCTTTTTAATGGTAGAAGGAGCTAAAATAGATTCTTATGGTCATTTTAATAATACAGGGGGGATTGTAACAGAGGGAATTGACTTCGATAAAGCGATAACAGAAGCTTTAAAATTTGCAGATAAAGACGGGCAAACGTTAGTTATTATAACAGCAGATCACGAGACAGGTGGTTTTGCAATTCCACAAGGAGACGTAAAACAAGGTATTATTGAAGGAGATTTCATTTCTCATGATCATACAGGAGCTATGGTACCTATTTTTGCTTACGGACCTAAATCGGGTGAGTTTAGAGGAACTTATGAGAATAATGAAGTATACCATAAGATTATAAAACTCTTAAATCTAGATAACTAATGAAGCGCTTATTAGTAGGTATAAGTCTTATTATAACGAGTGGAGCTTGGGCTCAAGGGGCACAAGTAACAGGTAGAGTATTTGAAGATACCAATCAAAATAGGCAATACGATAAAGGAGAACCTCTGTTGAAAGATGTTTTGATCAGTAATGGCAAGGATTTAGTTGTGACTAATGCTAAAGGTGAATATAAGATCAACAGTTTAGAGCAAGGTCAAATCTTTTTAATCAAGCCTTCAGGATATCAGTCTCCTTTGTCAAAGTCAAATAAAGTTGAGTTTTATATTCCCTTTGGAGAAGAACATAAGGGTTATGATTTTCCTGTGTATAAGCAAGAGGAAGATAAACCTCTAAAGGCTGTTTTATTGGGAGATTTGCAGTCGGATGTAATGGATGATATTCATCACGTAGAAAAACTCGTGGTAAGCGAATTAGCTACCACACCTCCAGATTTAATCTTTCCGCTTGGAGATTTAGCTTTTGATCGTTTAGAAGTATTTGAACCTTTATCACAGGCATTAGGTGTAATCGGTAGTCCTATATATTATGTAGTTGGAAATCATGATTTAAACTTTGGACCTGGTCTAACACTTCAAGATAGAGATAGTAGTTATAAGAAAGCTTTTGGCCCATCTTATTATGCATTAGAATATGGAGAGGAGCTTATTTTAGTACTTAATAATGTACTTCCTGTAAATGACAAAGAATATATAGGAACAATAGATGAGGTACAAAAAGCTTTTATACAAAATGTACTAGCTCGTTATGCTCTAAAGTATGATAAAGTAAAAGTGATGATGCATATTCCTATTGAGTTTATGGAAGATAAGCAGGAGTTTCTAGACTTGTTTAAGGACTATAAAGAAGTCTTTGTAGCTGTAGGACATACACATACACAGTATCATCAGTACTTTGAAAGAGATAATAAAAAACCTGTACATCAATTAGTAGCTGGAGCTGTTTGTGGTGCGTGGTGGCAAGGGCCTCATGATATCGAAGGTATTCCTTTTGCTATGATGTATGATGGTACTTGGAAGGGATACTGGACACTAGAAACACAAAAAGGAGATTATAACTTATCCTATAAAGTATCTGGTAGAGCTGAGGATAAACAGATTCAGATTTGGACTCCAGAAGTACAAGAGTGGGATAAGAGTTTAGAACACTTAAACGATGGATATGTTTATGCAAATGTATTTGCGGCAGATCTAAATACAGATGTTGAAATAAGCTTCGATGGTGTAAGTTGGCAAAAGATGGAGTACTATGAAGGAGTAGACCCTCATTATACCCGTTTAATAGAGCTACAGAATCAAGGGCGATATAAAAATATGAAAACCTCTCCTTTAGTAGACGCTAAAAGGAAGAGTAAACATTTATGGCGTATGCCAATACCTAAGGGATTAAAAGAAGGCCCTCAGTTAATTAAAGTAAAAGCTATTGATCCTAGATACGGTCTTAATCATGTGGAGAACCGTGTCTTGTGGACCCCAAAATAGTTTTGTTGTAAGAAGTTGTTGTTTCAACTTTTTAGATTAGTAGTGTTTGTATTGGAAGGTGGCCTGGCGAGGTCACCTTTCTTTTTTGAACTCTATTTAAAAGCACAAAGTAGGTTATTTTAAAAAAGATTGTTTTTTTAACTTTTATAAAATAATAAAAATGAGAATTAGCTGTTATAATATACATACTAGTAAAAGTTGCGTAGGTATATGCTTAACTTTATCTTTGTATGCTTAGGAAATAAAGAGATTTGCATAAATTGCTTTTGGAATAATGTTTTAAAATGCTATAAATTCTTTATTTTAGATAATTTAATTGAGAACAGGAATGATAAAAAAAGGTTTATTATTAATTGCCTTATTATTGAGTAGTTCTTTTGTATTAGGACAGAAGAAATATTCGGAGTTGACGAAAGAAGATTATTTAAATGATTTTGATATACTTATTAATATTATAAAAAAGCAACACCCTAATCCATTTCGAACTATTAGTGAAAAGGACTTGGATGCAAAAGTTGCAGAAATAAGAAAAAAACTAGAAGAGAATCCTTCTTATGCTAATTTCTTGTTATCTAATCCGATTCCTCTAATTCACGATGCTCATTCCTCTTTGAGTACAGATAGTACCGTTTTTGAGGATTTTACAAAGGAAACTTCTTTTTTCCCAATTAATACCATTGTTTATGATGGAAAGGTGTTTGTGAATCAACACAACCCTACTATACCTGTAGGAAGTATTATTACAAAAGTAAATGATGTAAAATCAGAAGATTACTTAAAGCGTATTAATGTAACAACGGATGGAAGTATAGAGGCTGATGATGCTAAAGACTTTTCGTTCTATGTGTCTTTAATGAGTCCTGAGCAAGAGTATAAAATCACTTATCTTGATAGTCTAAATGCTGTAGAGAGTAAAGAAGCTACATTAAAGGCAGTTAACTATGCACGAAACTATTACAATGTACAGAAAGCTATATTGCCAGTAGATATCATTAGTTATTCTTATGGAATTTATGGACAGAAGGTCAATGACGATACATACTGCCTAACGATTAAGACTTTTGCTTTTTCAGAAGAGTTCGCCTACCAGAAGTTAAGTTCTTTCTTTGAGAAGATTAATGAAGAAGGAGTGAAGAATTTAATTATTGATATCAGAGGTAATGGAGGAGGGTATCTAAGTAATATTCCTTTGTTTTACTCTTTTATATCACAAGAAAAAGTGTTTAAGAATAATTATCGATATGCAACTAAGGTAATAGACATCAATGTACGTGAGAATCTTATAGATGCTAGTGGTAGACAGTATTCTGATATGGATATTAAGAATATGAATAACTTTATGTTCCAGAGATATGATAAGAGTGAGGTAGAAGGAGATGAGTACTATTATGGTAATAATCGATTAGACGAGTCTTATGTAGAGAACTATCCTCGTGATCGATATTTCTTTGAAGGGAATACGATGTTATTAATAGATAATAACACAGTATCAGCAGCAGCGTATTTTGCTTCTTTATTTAAAGAGAATAAAAGAGGGATTATCATAGGACAAGAGACACGCACCTGTAGTAACTTCACTACTGCATCTTGGTTTATTAATTATAAACTGCCTAATACGCAGACAGTGGTAGATTTGCCTCGATCAGAAGTGTTTTTTAATAATTCAATTAGTACAGATAAGGGGTGTAGAGGAGTACTACCAGACTATACTGTAGATGAAAAAGGTTTTTATAGAAGTATCTTAAACGAAGAAGACCCTGAACTTACATTTGCTTTAGATCTACTAAAGAGACAAGCTCAAAATGAAGAACAGTAATTAAGAATACTCTAAATAAATATAGATATAAGATGTAGAAGGATGACTCAAGCAGTCATCCTTTTTATTATATGTTTTTTGTAAGTTTGATTATTAATAATATAAATGGAGAACCATGTTAGATCTAGTGATCGGAATGTCTATTACACAACTAGTCCTTTTTAGTATAGTATTGAATATACTGTTCTATGGTGTATCTATTGGTTTGTATTTGACTCTAAACAGATGTAAGAAGGGAGAGTATATCCAAGAAATAAAACAAGAGATTACTAGAAGAGATTTAATATTATCATTTGTTGTTTTACTGTGTAATGCAGGCGTTTTTGTATTAGGAGTAGGGTTGTATAATTATGGATATATTCATGTATTAGAAGGGAGCTCTATCACTGTTATAGCTCTACAAACATTAGGACTAGTGATCGGTATGGACTTTCTGATGTATGTATTTCACAGATTAGCTCATATCCCGATTTTTTATCCATTAGCGCATCTAAGACATCATGAGCACAACAGTGTTAATGCGATAAGTTTATTTGTATTACATCCACTAGAGGCTATTGGTTTTGGGCTACTGTTTATCTTGTTGTTGTGTATATATCCTTTTGACACTTTTTCGATAGGACTTTATTTATTTATTAATCTTATTTGGGGAACTATAGGTCATATAGACAAGGATGTGTTTAAGAATACTTACTTTGAACGTTGGACACGAGATATACTGTGTCTTACCTTGTTTCACAATATTCATCATCAAGATCCGAACTGTAATTATGGTTTTTACACTTTATTATGGGACAAACTTTTTAAAACGTATCGAAAAATATAATAAATGTCTTGTAAACGTTTGAATATTAGTAGGGTACTAATTTTTTTGCTATCATTATAATGATGTGATTTACTTGTTTCCTTTTGTAAGGTGTTGATATATAATGGTGTCTATATCTATATAGTGGTTTATAACTATCTATTTAATTGTTTTTGGAAACGTAATTTTATTTTTTTGTCATTTGAAATTTGTAAATTTGATATTCATGGTTTTAGACAAGGAGTTTAGGATTATGCATACTATGTTATTTAAAAAGAAAAATATGAAAAAGGGTATTGTATTATTGGCACTAAGTATAGGAGGAGTACTATATGCGCAAGATCATACTACAGTGACAGATTCTATACATAGAGATACTCTTAAGTTGAAGGATATTAGTTATCTAGTAGAGACTTCTACTGTTAATGATAGTTTGAAAGTTGTAGAGAAGACAGCATCATATCCTAATACATTATCTATGTTAACGGATCGATTAAAGTTTATTTCACTTTATGATCAGCAAGCTAAGGCATATATAGAGGTAGAGAATAAACAAGATACAATACAGGTAAAGGCTATATATCAAGAAGGGGAGATATATAAAGGACTATTAGTAGAAGAGAATGTATCTAATGATCTTGATATCGTTTATTATGAAGATGCTATTCCGAGATATCGTTATACTACAGATCATGATTATCATTACTATACACTATTATCTAGTGAGTTAGATAAGAATGATTCTATACGTGGGCAGTTCTATGACTTACATGAAGGGAGCCTATTACCTTTAAAGCAAGAGTATGTAGATGGACAATGGGTAACAACATGGCAGAAAGACTTAGAACAGCAAGAAGTAGTGATAAATGGCTTATCTACACCTGTTACCTTATTTACTTCATTAGACAATAAAAAAGAGCGCATGTTATGGAAAATAAAGGATGAACAGGAGGTCTTACATTATATATTTTTACAAAGGGAGGGAAATATGATTCTAATCTATGAACAAGCTTGTCCTATAGTAGAAGGAGAAGAGGTGTATCTAAATGTTGCCTCAATGATAAACGTTGGTTTTGACAAAAAAAGGGTAACTGCTAGGACTAATAATAAGGAATCTATCTCAGATGTTTACTTTGAAAACTTTGGTAAACGCGATTGGAAAAAGCCTAATCAGTATGTTTTTGATTATTATAGAAGATCTGATAAGAAGCTTGTACGCGCTCGTGTGATATTAGATAAAACAGTTATAGTTAATAAAGTGTTTTCAGATTTCGTAATTGCAGTCGCTAATAACCCAGAGTTGTTTAGAAGGGATGTTCAATTAAAAGACTTTTCTTTTGAAGATGTATTAAGCAAACAAATTCTAAGATTAGATTCTTCTATTAAGCCGACTCACATTTTAGACGAACAGAAATAACATAAAAGAAGCCAACTAAATGTTGGCTTTTTTTGTGTTTAATAGTTTAAAAATTAAGCTACTATCTACAGAAGTAAAAACTATTCTAATTTAACAGATTTATCTTTTTGTAGTACTCGTCATTTTGTACCTTTAGCTTGAAAAATTTATTATCGTAATGACATATTTAGAAAAATTATCGAAGATACGTTCACTGATGAAGGAGAGAGGAATTGATGGATACATTATCCCTTCTTCAGATCCACATATCAGTGAATATTTACCAGATTATTATAAGTGTATAGTTTGGACATCTGGTTTTAGTGGTTCAGCAGGAACATTAGTGATTACACAAGATTTTGCTGGATTATGGACTGACTCTCGTTATTTTGTACAAGGACCAGCACAGTTAAAAGGATCTGGTTTTGAGTTAGTAAAATTAAAAGTTCAACATGCACCTGAGTATGTGTCATGGTTAGGAGATAAATTACAAGCAGGTAATACAGTTGCCTTTGATGGTAATTTAGCTTCATTAGCAGTAGCGAATGCTGTAAATACTATATTAGGTCCTTTAAACATTAAGGTAGATGGTCATGTAGACTTATTAGATGTAATATGGAATGATAGACCAGCTTTACCTACAGAGCCAGCTTATACATTACCTATTTCTATTACAGGGCAATCTACTCCAGATAAGATAGCAGCTGTACGCAAAGTTTTAAAACAAAAAAGAGCGACATGTCACCTAATTTCATCTTTAGATGATTTAGCTTGGATATTGAATATAAGAGGTACAGATGTAAAATGTAATCCTGTTACACTTGGTTTTGTATTTATCAGCCAGGATAAATCTATCTTATTCATTGATTCTAAGAAATTAGATAAAGGTACAGCTGAGGAGTTACAAGGATATGGTATCTTAATCAAACCTTATGAGGAAGTAAGAAATTACTTAAAATCACTAGGAACAAGCGAAACTATCTTATTAGATCCTAAGCGTACTTGTTTTGCTACTTATGATTCTGTTCCTGAGGGGGTAACTATCTTAGAGGATATGAATCCGTCTACTATGCTAAAAGCAGTGAAGAATGAAGTAGAGTTAAATCATGAGCGACATGCCATGATTAATGATGGTGTAGCACTGACCAAATTCTTTAAATGGATAGAAGAAAATGTAGCTTCAGGCGAATTATCTGAGATGAGTATTGCAGATCATTTAAGAGGATTACGCGCAGAACAGCCAGGTTTTAAAGATATTAGTTTTGACACTATTGCTGGATATAAAGATCACGGAGCTTTACCACACTATAAGGCAGAATTGGATAGCAACTATAAATTAGAGGCTAAAGGATTGCTATTAGTAGATTCTGGTGGACAATACGAGACAGGAACTACAGATATTACACGTGTGGTATCTTTAGGACAGTTGACTCAAGAAGAAAAAGAAGATTACACTATTGTTTTAAAAGGAACGATAGAAGGATCTATGGCTATCTTCACTAAAGGTACTAGAGGATATCAAATCGATGCTATAACACGTCGTCCTATCTGGGCTACTATGCGTAACTATGGACATGGTACAGGTCATGGAGTAGGATTCTTCTTGAACGTACACGAGGGGCCTCATACTTTTAATGGTGCTGCAGTAGATATTGCGATAGAGCCAGGAATGATCAGTTCTATAGAACCAGGATTATACAGAGAAGGTAAGCACGGTATTCGTATCGAAAACTTAGTAGTATCTAAGGATTTAGCTTCTAATCAATTCGGTGATTTTATGGATTTCGAAACAATCACCATCTGTTATATCGCAACAGATTTAGTAGAGAAGTCACTATTAGATCAAGTACATATTGATTGGTTAAATAACTATAATCAATGGGTGTATGAATCTTTAGAATCAAAATTATCAGCAGAAGAAGCTGCTTGGTTAAAAGAAAAGACAAAAGCAATTTAAGTTACATATAAAAAGGTTGATTCATTTGAATCAACCTTTTTTACTTTTATTACGCTTGTAATATGTTTGAGTAGCGAATAATAGGATTATATCCGTTACTTTCAAATTTTTTGTACTTTGTGATCAATGACTCAGTAGAGTTAAAGCCACATACATCAGCAATCTCTTCGAATGAATTCTTTGTAAAGAATACAAGTTCTAAACTCTGTAGGTACTTTCTCTTATCATAAAAGGTAAGGTACCCTTCTCCAAAGAAATAGATAAAATCATTATTAAAGTCTACACTAGAGATATTCTTTTTATCTAGTACTTCTTTTAGAGCCTGTGGTGTGGTTACTTTACTTAATGCTAATTCTCTATACAGCTTTATATATTTAGCCTTGTCTTTCATATAGAAATCTACTTCTAATAAAGAATCAATACGTTCATTACGAATGTTTAAGTAGAATAAGTTTAGTATAAATTCTCCTGTCTTAGAATCTTTAAATAAAGTTCCTCCTAAGCCACATAATCTATTTTCTCTATTTAGACAGTTAAATCTAATGTAGTGATAAGTGTCTTCGCTTAACCCTTTATTTAAAAAAGGAAGATCACCTAGTACTACTTTTAAAATCTGCTGTTGAACTTTAGGTTCAAACTTGTCAAAGTTAATATCTCTTAGTGGTTTAAAATTTTTATCCAATACTAATGAGAAAGCTTCTGCATATTGAACATTGTCTTTCTCTTGTTGTATAGTCGCATAGTTTAAGTGAACTAATGACTTATACAGCGTAGTTGTCATTGAATCAAAATAGTTGTAGTGGAATCGTTGCCAAGCTAGAGAATGCTTGTTTGCTTTAATGTTGAGGTTAGTAAATTTCTCTACGAATACCCCCAGAACATCTGAGAGTTCTTCAAATAATTCAAGTGTCATAATAAGTTGTTTGATTAGTTAGGTTTTGTTAAGGACAATTTATATAATTTTTCTATAAAAACAAACAAGAATATTTTAATTTAAGCGTTTATTCTTGTGTTAAAATTATAAATAGCTAAATGTTTATGGTATACTATTGCATTATAGTTAATAGTGTGATATCGCTTAATGTCTGTATAACCGTGGTGTTTAGAAGATTTTAGTATGGAAATATAAAGTAAGAAAAACAGGTTATGAGGAATCTTTATAAATTGACTTTAAATACTTGAATGACCTAAAAAGAACTGTTTTTTCTCCCTTTGAAAACTATAATTTTTTATAAAAACAGTGTTTTGTACTACTATGAATGTATTCATCTTGCTTAAAGATGTCCTTTAGGTTTAATAAAATGTGATTTTTGTACAGAAAATAACCTTTGTCTGCAGTAGTAAAGATGAAAATTAGAATCGAGCTGATCTATGTTATCTATAAACTCAATTCTGACTGTAGGTATGATTACTTATAGGAGAGTAATTGTAAAAGAATAGAAGCAATATTATAAGACTGTA
Organism: Myroides sp. ZB35; assembly: GCF_001865835.1. Lineage (NCBI taxonomy): Bacteria > Pseudomonadati > Bacteroidota > Flavobacteriia > Flavobacteriales > Flavobacteriaceae > Myroides > Myroides sp. ZB35. Next base: position 3,012,888 of record NZ_CP017769.1, read on the forward strand.
CAGTACTAAGTAGGATTGTGAACTATAGTTGTATAGCTATAGAAGGGCTAGACATTCGAATCCTTAGTGAGTCCGTTAAAACAAACATTATAACGGAGTCACTAAGGAAATAATCTGTTGAAAATTTAGATCGACTAGCAACTTTGTCACTAGAAAATAGAAATATGTATAATAGCTATAGTAAGTGGTTACTTTTTAGTATAGTCCATTTGTTTACTAAACCATTGTTCTCCATTTGGTAGATCAAAACTTCTCATAGGAACATCAGCAAAGGTAAAGCCTATTTTTTCATAACATTTAATAGCTCCAATATTCCAATCAAATACATTAAGGATAACAGAATCACTTTGAATGTCATTTAGACAATAATCTACAAAGGCTTGCATCATCTTTTGTCCATATCCTTTTCCTCTATTGTTTCGATCACCTACTACTATACGAGCTAGTTTAGTAGCATTATCCTCCATTAAAATAATTTCACCTACTCCAATTGTAGTCTCATTATCACTATCAATTGCTTTAAAGAATAAAGAATTCTCGACTTTTAAGAATTGTTCGACTTGATCCTCTGTTAGAGGGTAAGTAAATGCAGTTCCTCCAAATTGAAGTAGTTCTTCTTCCGTAAAATTCCAATCTATAATTATTTGGGCATCCGTTTTGGTAAATGGTTTTAGTATAATCATTTGTTTTATTTTGAATTACAAATATATCGATATCTGCTTAAAAAAGGAAGTGGTTAGGGAATATAGAAGGACTTTGGGAGTAAATAAGGTAAGGTCTAGAAAGTAACTTTGTCAAAAAATATCTAGAATAACAAGGTGCAAAACTTAGAAAAGTGGTAAACTTGTATAAAATACATTAATATGGCAGGTAATACTTATGGCAATAGATTTAGAGTAACTACTTTCGGTGAATCTCATGGAGTAGCGATCGGTGGTATTATAGACGGTTGTCCAGCAGGGATAGAGTTAGATTTAGAACAAATTCAGTTGGAATTAGACAGACGTAAACCAGGTCAATCTAAGATAGTTACACAGCGAAAAGAAGCGGATGAAGTAAAGTTTCTTTCAGGAATATTTGAAGGGAAGACAACAGGTACTCCTATTGGTTTTGTAATTGAAAATACAAATTCAAAATCAAAGGATTATGATCATATCAAAGATATTTATCGTCCAAGCCATGCAGATTATGTATATGATGAAAAATATGGACATCGTGACCACAGAGGAGGTGGGCGTAGTTCTGCTCGTGAGACTGCCAGTAGAGTAGTAGCGGGAGCAATAGCAAAACAAGTATTAAAAGAAATAAAAATAACAGCTTATGTATCTTCAGTAGGAGATATTGCTGTTGAGAAAAAATACAGTGAATTAGATTTTAACGAGATAGAGAACAATCCTGTTCGTTGTGCTGATCCTATTAAAGCAGTAGAAATGGAGACTTTAATTAAGGAAGTAAAAAAAGATGGGGATTCTATAGGAGGAACTATTATATGCGTAGTACAGAACGTGCCTGTAGGATTAGGAGAACCTGTATTTGATCGACTTGATGCTGATTTGGCTAAAGCTATGCTTGGGATCAATGCTGTTAAAGGAGTAGAGTTTGGTCGTGGTTTTGAAGGGACAAAGATGAGAGGTAGTCAGCATAATGATTCTATCCTTCCTGATGGCTCTACAACAACCAATAATGCAGGAGGAATAGTAGGCGGTATAAGTAATGGAATGGATATTTACTTTAAAGTTGCTTTTAAACCAACTGCTACCTTAATGAAAGACCAGCAGTCTATCAATACCGCACATGAGGTGGTGACTGTACAAGGGAAAGGTAGACACGATGCTTGTGTATTACCACGTGCAGTGCCTATTGTGGAAGCTATGACCGCAATCACGCTTCTAGATTTTTATATCGAACAGTTTGGTTTCAAAAGAAAATAAACTTTAAAATGTTAAAGTAATAATTGTCCCTTGTTCTAACTGAGAAATAATGTCGAATTTAATGTGATGTTGTTCAAAGATGATAGTAGCAAGGGACAGTCCTATACCACTTCCTTTAATATCTCCGACATTTTTACCTCTGTAGAATGTTTGTTTTATAAAAGTAAGTTCTTCTTCTGAGATACCTTTTCCATGGTCTTTTACCTCTAGTTGTAGCCTATTGTTATGTAGAGACAGCTCTACTGAAACAGGTTTGCTATTAGAGTATTTTACAGCATTTTCGACAATATTGTATAATGCTAGATGGATTAGAGTTTCGTTACCTTTATACTCTAGTTTAGTGAAATCATCTACATTGATATTTATCTCTAAGGTAGTCTGTAGTTCTGTTAGCTTATCCTGTAATGCTTCATATATATTCCAGATTATCTCATCTATTCTGAATAGACTAGCGTCTTTATCCGTATTCTTTAGACCTGATAATAAAAGAAGATTACTTAAGATATTCTCTATCTTGTACACATTTTTTAAAGCCTCCTTGACTACTTGATTATATTCTTCAGGAGAACGTTCTTTCTGAGCAAAAACTTCTAGGTTACCACTGATAGCAGTAAGGGGAGTTTTAAACTCATGAGAGACATAGTTAATAAAGTTCTTTTGAATCAAGAATGTTTCAGATAGTCTGATTAGTAGGTTGTTATAAGTAGAGATTAATTCTTCTAATTCATCATTTGTTTTCGGTACTTCTATACCGTTTTCTAGATTAGAGTAGTTTACCTCATTTACCTGTTGCACAATATTCTTAAGGGGTTTATAGGCGATATTAGAGATGTATTTACTTAAAAAATAAATAGCTAGTAAACCTCCCACAAGTACAATGCATAGAATAAAAATAAGACTTTTCATCTGATTCAGAAAGTCAGCTGTAGACTCTCTCGTATATACTACGAAATCCCCTTGGTTATCAGGGTAATATATTCCGTAATAAAAAAAATCATTTGCTTTAAATCGATGTGATTTATCTGTTCTAGTTTTGCTTAAAATAGCGTTTGTCAGTACAGGATCATTAACTAGAGCTCCATAGGATAACTGATTACTAAAGTTATATACAGCTACATTTTTAGATTGAATGGTAGCTCTAAACTCCTCTTTTACAACAGAATGTTCTGTATGAGATAGTTCGTCTTGTTCTAAGTAATATATTGCAGATAGGAGGGTAGTATTCTTCAGATTACTAAACACAGACTCTTGTGTCTTAGAGAAGTAAGCTAAGAATATAATAAGTGATGCAATAAAAAATACTATGCCAAATACTATAGTACTGTAGGTGGTAAGACGAGTGCGTAAATTCATATCATTCTTGTAGCATATAGCCAGTTCCTTTTATGGTGTGTATTATTTTTCCTTTAGAATCATCTATTTTACTTCTTAGATAAGAAATATAGACATCTACTACATTGGTATTGGTATCAAATTGTATTCCCCATACTCGTTCTAGAATCTGCATCCTAGAGACTACGCGATCTTTATTTTCTAATAAGAAAAGTAATAATTTGTATTCTCTAGGTGACAGATCTATTGTTTTATCTCCTTGTGTGACTAGATGTTTTTCAGGGTCTAGTTTTAAATCACCACAGATATAGATATGGTCTTTTTTTTCGTAATTAAATTTAGTTCGTCTTGTTAAGGCATTAATTCTCGATAGTAATTCGCTAAAGTGAAAAGGCTTTGTTAAGTAGTCATCAGCACCACTGTCTAGAGCAGATATCTTATCAGTGGTTTCGCTTAGAGCGCTTAACATCAGTATAGGGGTATAGTTCTTTTTAAAACGAATCATTTTGGTTAACTGAATACCATCTATACCTGGAAGCATTATATCCATTAAGATAAGATCCCAATCAGCACTGAGAATAAGATCTCTAGCTTCTTCTCCAGAAGCAGCAAGTTGTACTTGCATACCATTTTCCTTTAAACCTTTGACGATAAAGTCACTGATGCGAGAATCGTCTTCTACAAGTAATATATTCAAGACTAAATTTTTTCTGTATTTGATTTGATAAAATCTGTTACTAAATAAGTGATTAACTTCCCTACAAGATGACTGTTCTGCTCGAAATCTAAAGAAGGAGCCCCTTCACAGATGTGAAGATATCCAACATTCTTAGATTTAGCAAAGTAGTGTATGAACTGTCTCAACCTCTCAGCAGAGAACCCTGTAGGCGTGATAGCACTACTAGCTACTAGTGGTACAGCATCTAAATCTATTTCGATACCATAAGTATTGTTTTCGATATGTCGTTGAGCAGTTAGTAATTCGGTGTCAAAAGATTTCTCTTTGCGAATGCGTATTTGCTCATAAGTATTATACTTAACGCGGTCTGCATGAAGTTTTATATCCCCAAAAACAGTCTTAGAAGTATAGTTCTCATGAAGACCGAAGATAAAATAGTTCTTTAAAAAACCTTCTTCGAATGCATAAGAAAACCCGTTACCACTATGTCTTCCTTCTAGTGGTCTAAAATCTGTATGCGCATCAAAGTTGATTACATTAATGGCTTTGCCCTTGGCTAAGGCAAGTCCTTTAATATTACCATAAGCATTATTATGTCCACCACCTATAACAATAGGTATTTTGCCTGCCTTTACAATTTTAGCGATGGTATGTGATACTTCTTTATCTATACGAGACACTAATTCGAAGAGTCTTTTGCGATCTTCTCTATTATTGGGGTCTAGTTGTTCTGCTTCTTTTTGTTCTTCACTGAAATCTAAATGGCCAATTAACGTAGTCCAACTTCCTTTACAGAATCTGTTGTGTTGAATATTTAAAAGGCTGTTTAAGAAATTTTGCCAAGCAGAAGAAGTACCTGTACGGCCTAGATTAGCTTTTACACCTATATCTTCAGGAATACCAATAATAGCATATTTAGCGTCTGTAGCGGTTAATTCATTATGCCAATTCTCTTCTGATTCTAAAGTGTGAACTCTTTCACCAAATTTGATTTCCCCACTTCTGAATTTGGTCAAGGCAACCAAATCAGTTTTCTTAAATAACACTAGTTTTTGTTTGTTCATAGCGATGTTGTTGTGATGCAATTGATACTAGGGTATCTTTTATTTTTGTATTTGTCCATTTAGAATTACCTGATCTATAAGGTTAGAACCAAAAGCATAAGGTAATTCATAAAATGAATTTAGTGGTTTTGTGATAATTAAACTAGCTTTTTTACCTTTTGTTATACTACCGTACTCTTGTTGTAGTCCCATTGCATAAGCTCCATTTATTGTAGCTGCATTAATCGCTTCTTCAGGAGTCATTTTCATTTTGATACATGCTGTAGCTACGACAAAGTTCATATTTCCAGACGGTGTAGTACCAGGATTAGAATCAGAAGCTAAAGCTAGTGGTAGACCTGCTTCTAACATCTTTCTAGCAGGAGTATAAGGAATAGAAATAAAGAAAGAACATGTAGGTAAGGCTACAGGCATTGTTTTGCTTCCTTTTAGAATTTCGATATCTTCGTCTGTTACTATTTCTAGATGATCTACTGATAGAGCACCGTTTTTTACACAAGTTTCGATTCCTCCAATAGCAGTAAACTGGTTAACATGTACTTTAGCAATAAGCCCGTGTTCTTGTCCTGCTTTAATGATACGCTCTGTCTCTTCACAAGAGAAATAACCTGTCTCTAAGAAAGCGTCTACATACTCAGCTAAGTTTTCTTTAGCAATAGCTGGAATCATTTCATTGACTATAAGGTCGATATATCCCTGGTGGTTATCTTTATATTCAGTAGGGAAGGCGTGAGCACCTAAGAAAGTAGCTTTAATGGCTATAGGGTAGTTTTCTTTTAGTTTTTTAATCACGCGTAGCATCTTAAGCTCAGCTTCTACTGTTAATCCGTATCCTGATTTTATTTCAACAGCTCCAGTACCTTGACTGATTACTTCTTCTAAACGTTTGCGCGATTGTTCATATAAATCTTCTTCTGAAGTTTCTTGTAGTTTTTTTGCAGAGTTTAAGATTCCACCTCCTCTGTTGAAGATTTCTTCATAACTAAGCCCATTGATGCGGTCTACGAACTCTAATTCTCTATTACCAGCATAGACTAAGTGTGTGTGACTATCTACCCATGTAGGTAAGATGGTTTTCCCAGTAGCATCTATTACTTGATCCATTTCACTTTCATTAGGACAAGTATCCATCGTACCATAATCCGCTATCAAGTCGTGTTCTATAATTAGATATGCATTGTCTAGCTTAGGTAAAGTTGCCATATCTGCACCAGATACTTTCTCTATAGCTTCATTTCTAACTTGTAGTATTTCTTTTATATTCTTAATTAGTGTTTTCATATTTGTTTGAGTTGTTTTTTTAGGCTTATAAATGAGATAAAAGTCTAAAAACTTTTATCTTTAAGCAAATTTACAAAATGTGAGACGAGTTAAATATAAGAAAACTAGAAAACTTCAACCAAATTCTCTAGAATATGCAGGTTCTTTTCCAGAGGTACCTATTTCTATGCAATTGTTTATCTACGATGAGAATACATTCGAGGAGTACAATGATTTAAGTTTGAAGGAAATAGAAGAGATATTATTAGCAGCATCTCCTAATGCTATAAAGTGGTTTAATCTACATGGACTACATGATATAGATTTATTAAAAGAAGTTGGAAGTTTTTTTCATATAGAATCTTATATCATGGCAGAGATTCTAAATTTCTCTAGAAGAACAAGAGTAGAGGAGTTAGATAATACACTGTTCTTTAGCGTTAAGGCCATTTTGCCGTCTTCTAATGAAGATATTCTAGTAGGGATAGAACAGATAAGCTTTATCCTCCAAGAGAATGTACTGTTGTCATTTCAAGAGAAAAGAGGAGCCTTCTTTAATTTGATCAGAGAGCGTATTAGAACCAAAACAGGACAAATAAGAAGAAAAGATTCAGGATATCTATTATATGGATTACTAGATTCTTTAATGGAGAGTTATTTTGTAACCTTAGACTTGATAGAAGATAATGTAGAACAGATTCTTTTAGAGGCTAGAACTAAATATCACAAGCAAATTCTGGTAAGTATAGAAGAATATACTCAACAACTACAAGAGGTAAAACGAGCTATTATACCGTTAAGAGAAGTGCTATACAACCTAAAAACACAGCATGATAAAAAGAATGTAGAGAGTCAAATCAGTAGAAATAGTATTGTTTTCTTTGACCGATTACAGTATAAAAGCTATGAAATGCTCGATCAGATAGATTATAATCTAAACAAACTAGATAGTGCTACCAACTATTATTTCTCTTCTCAGAGCAATCGAATGAATGAAATCATGAAGGTATTGACTATTGTATCTGTAGTCTTTATTCCGCTAACATTTATTGTTGGGGTGTATGGAATGAACTTTGAGAATATGCCAGAATTAAAAACAGAGAATGGTTATTTCTATACTTTATGGGTAATGTTAGGCTTGGTTGTTCTCATGATAAGTTATTTTAAATGGAGAAAATGGTTCTAATAAACTTCTTGTTATATTAGATTGACTGTAAAAGTCGAGAAGGAAAGTTTAACCCAGATTAAGCATTAGCCAAAGACTGCAAAGCAATTCTACTTCATATCTCTTTCATTTCTTCTAAAACCATACTACAGTATGCTTTTTTCTTAAATTCAGAGCTATTTTGTATAATTACTTTTCGTTTCTATGTTTATCGCTTAATCTGGGTTTAAAACAATATCTTTGTTTTATGATGGATAGCAAAGAAATATTAAACTAATCTTGATAGAGTATTTGGTAGAGCTTTCAATATTTTAAGAGTTGAAGAAAGAAATAGTTGTTTAGCTATTTCTTTCGAAGAAAAAGTGCTTACTTCCACTTTTTTCCATTTTCTTCCATTCTTTTCCAAATATTTCTCAATATTTCCAAAAAAGTCTATTTATTTCCATTTATTAAATCATAAATACCTCATTACCAGTATTTATGAGTTTTTGATACACCCATTTATTCGGAAGCTCTTCGGAAGAGTTCAGTATTTGTTCGGACTGAGGGGCAGTTTTCCGAAGAGCATCCAAAGACTGCCCAATAAACTCCCGAAGAACATGCACTTAGTTTTCTAATTTTTAATGATCTTTAAGGATATATTACTTATTGATAATCAAAGTAATTTTGCTGTTTTAGTAACGTTTAAAAATTACTATAGGATACAATAAAAAAAAGCTCTATCAACAACAATAGAGCTTTCATAATAGGAAACAACATTATAACTTAAATAGAACGTTATGTTCTATGATAGTTCTTATTTAGCATTCAGCTTTATTGAAAAATAATAAAATACTGAATGATAGTGTCTTAATCAGATAAGACGTAAGATTTACTTGTAATAAGTAAGGAGTATTAAAGAATCTAGTATTTATACTTCTAAAACTTATTATTATCAATCTTGTAGGACAAAAGTATAAAAAAAGCACAGTATAATTTCCTAATTTGACGCTAAAACTTACTAAAAGTGTCCTTTTTGCGAATAAAACTTTTTGATTGTTAATCTATATCTCTTACAACTTCAAATTATACTAAAAGAGATTAAGTTCTTTAATTAAATGTAGAAAACTGTAATACTTTTATGTTTGAATAAGCTGTTTTTTTAACTTAAAATGCCTTTTTGGTCATTTTCTTTGAATAATATTAAGCTTTTATACAGGGCTAGAGCATTATTGACAATATCTGGCTGTGCATATCTTAATATAGATTAAGTATAATCCATATTAATAGGAGTAATTTTATAGTATAATAAAAAATGATAAAGATGGAAATAGGAATTAGCATGTTTGGGGATTTAAAATTCGACAAACAAAACAATAGTTATCAGTCAAGTACACAACGTATAAATGAGATTATAGAAGAAGTTAAGTTAATGGATGAAGTAGGATTGGATGTTTTCGGTATAGGAGAACATCACCGTAAAGATTACGCAGTCTCTACTCCAGATATTATATTAGCTGGTGCAGCTACAGTAACTAAGAATATCAAGTTGACGAGTGCTGTTACTGTATTGAGCTCTAATGATCCTGTACGTGTATATCAATCGTTCTCTACTATAAACGCTATGTCTAATGGTAGAGCAGAGATTACAGTAGGACGTGGAAGTTTTATAGAGTCATTCCCTTTGTTTGGATATGATCTTAATGATTACAATGAGTTGTTTACAGAAAAACTTAATTTATTGTTGAATATCAATGCAATAGATGGTCCATTGACCTGGACAGGAAAACACAGAGCTTCTCTAAAAGAACAGCAGGTTTTCCCAAGAAGTGAACAGCCAATGGATGTATGGATTGCAGCAGGAGGAACACCAGAGTCTGTATTAAGAGCGGCTAAATTAGGATTGCCTCTTGTGTTCGCTATTATTGGTGGAATGCCAGAACAGTATAAACCATTCTTTGACTACTATAAACAAGAGTATATTAATGCAGGTCATGATATTAGTAAAATGCAGATCGCTACGCACTCACATGGATTAGTAGGAGTAGACGGAAATGCTTTAGCTAAAGATTATTTCCCTGTATATAAAGAACAGATGGATAGAATTGGGGCATCACGTGGATGGCAACCTTACACTTATGAGCAGTATGAAGGAGGAAGAAGTAGAGACGGTGCTTTATTCATAGGAGATGTGGATCAAGTAGTAGATAAGATTTTATATCATCAAGAGATGTTTGGGTTAACACGTTGGTTAATGCACAGTGATTTAGGAGCGCCTGATCACTTAACACAGATGAAAAATATAGAGCTATTAGGTACTAAAATTGCTCCTGCAGTTAAAAAAGCATTGCGTAAATAATACCAATGATTATAACAAAAATAAATTCCTTTAGTAAAGTCTTTACTAAAGGAATTTATTTTTGTTATAAATGTCTTTTTAAGCATAGTATAGCTTCTTCTATTTGTCGTTCTGACAATGATCCAAAACTAAACCGTATCCCTTGTAATTTATCACTATAGGAGAACCTTTCAGGTCCCATAAAAGCAATTTTATCTAGGTCTAGTTTCTTTTTGAGTTTGTCCCAATCTGTTTCTTTTTTAGGAACTAACCATATTGCTAACCCTCCATCAGCGATTGTATAATTTACTTGTTCTTTAAGGTTTTTATCTAGTAAATCGGCAGTTATATCTCTCTTGCTTTTATAGTAGTTATGTGCTTTTTTTAAATGTTTTCTTATGGTCCCGTCATCCATTAATTGTAAGATAGCTTGTTCCATGATATTATCACCTTGTACATCGATGATACTTCTTAGTTCACCTATTTTTTGAATCAGATCATTGTTAGTCGCTATATAACCGATACGTAGAGAAGGAGCTACGACTTTACTTAATGTTCCTATATATACGTAGTTTAGTACATTCGGAAGACTACTAATCGGCATAACGGGTCTATGTCCGTAATGAAATTCATAGTCGTAATCATCTTCTATAATAGTAAAGTTATACAAGTTAGAGAGCTCTATCAGCTTATATCTTCTCTGTAAACTAAGGGTTGCTGTAGTTGGATATTGGTGGTGAGGAGTAATATAAATAGCTTTAATTCTTTTGTTTTCTTTTAAAAGACTTTCGACTTGATTGATATCAATTCCTTGTTCATCTACATTAGCATATAACAATTTTGCTCCAGCATGCTCAAATGTGTGCCATGCTTTTCTATATCCAGGATGTTCTACTATAATATAGTCATCTTTCTTTAGTAGTACTTGAGCGATAAGGTACATTGCCATTTGACTTCCTCTAGAAATACATATTTCTTCGGCAGTTACTTGCATACCTCGCCAATGATTTAGCATTTTACTAATATGTTCTCTAAACTCAAATAATCCTAGAGGAGATGAGTATCCCATCATCTGCCACTTTCCTTTTCGCTTAAATATTTGGCGATAAGCTCTTGCTAATTCTTCAACAGGAGCAATAGAAGTATCAGGGTTTCCATCATCAACGGTGATATTGTATTGAATAGTTGATTTACTTTCTTTTTTTATAGGAATTTTATTGAGAGGAGTTATATTTATGTCAGCAAGTTTAGAGACGTAAGTTCCACTACGCGATTTGGACATAATCCAACCTTCACTTAATAAGACATCATAGGCTTCTATAACTGTATTTCTATTTACTCCTAAGATTTCTGCTAACTTTCTACTTCCTGGTAGGGCTTCTTCCTCTTTTAGTTGACCTGTTTTTATAGCTTCTATAATAGCGTCAGCTATTTGGAGATAGATAGCTTTTTTTTCAGTATTAATAATTTGAATTTGTAAGGGCCAAGGTCTAAGCATATTAATAAAGTGTATGAAATAAGTAAATGAATTTAAATCAATCTAAGGCTATTTAATACAAAATAGAGATTAGATATAAAATCAAATCAAAGGTACAATGAAAAAGAGAATTTTGTTTCTTTATTTATAAAAGAGAATGTAGTCCTTTAATCTAAGCTTTTAATTTTTCTTGTTTATTAATTTTATACATGAGGGTTGTTTTTCTAGACAAGAAGATCCGTCTGAGGAAGGGTAGCAGTTAGTATTGTCTTTAGGTGTAATACAATGGTTACTTCCATAGATAAGGTAATCGCCTTCTACACGTGGTATAGAAACTAAATGAGCAAGAGAAATAAGAGTATAATCCTTACTATTAGAAATAAAATAGTATAGATTATTATGCTTCAAGATAGTTAGTATAGGAGAAGTAATCTTTGAAAAATGAGGAGTAAAGTACTCTTCTATTTCAGCTTTAAGAGCTTTAGGTTTGATTAGGAATTGATAAGATTCATTACCTAAAGAATCTTTAATAATTCTAACAATATTTTTTTCTTGTAGAGTTTTCTTTTGATAGGCAGTGATTGTAGTCTTTTTATTCTGACCCAAACAGTAAAAAGAATATAGAAAAAAAATAAGTAAAAGTCTCATTATTAAAAATTGTATGTGTTTAATAATGAATGCACAAACACTATTCCAGTTTTAAGATAAGGTATGTGTAAAAGGTTAGTAAGGTGTGAAAATCTGTTATCTATAAAACAAGTTAAAACTGGATTAAAAAATATTTTATTCTCCTCTTTTTAAAGAGGAAGTAATTGTACCTATATTTATATATAGGAATGATGACAAAGCCTTTTTCTTTTAGTTTTTTCGATATAGAAGTCGGTAAATTCTTTATAATACATGAGTTCTTTCCTTTTATAGCAGATTCTTTTAGTTGATTTATTATTTTTTTGTATTGATCATTAAGAGCATTTTCTGCAATAATATTTAGTTCTTCCGCTGTCATTAGATTCTTAATTAAATATATTGTATCGCTGTAAAATTATACAAATGATTAAAATAATTCGCAAAAGGTGTTTTTTTTATATTATTTTCATTGATTGTAAGGGATTTTTTATTGAATTCATTATTTAGAAGTATAACTACTAATAATGTTTCTTTTTTGAAAGCGAAATCGATAACAATGACTTTGTAAATTAACAATAAGTGACAACTATGGTGTAATATTTGAGTTTTTTAATCTAAATTAGAATAAATAATGAAATTGTATTTTGTATATTTATTTATTGTTAGGTAAAAAGCAAAAACAAAACATATTGCTCTAAATAAAACAACTATAATGTTAAAAATTATAAAATAAAGTGTAGTTTTGTGTAAGGAGAATAATAATGTTTATTAGTCTATACTAGAATGATATGAAAAAATTACAATTAATAACTTTAGGACTTTCTTTATTTAGTTTTATTTCTGTATCTGCTCAGAAAATAGAGGGTAAGGTATTTGATAAAAAAACAAATAATCCGATAGGAGAAGGAGAAGTAACATTCTTTAATTCATCAGGAGATAGAATAGCTACAGTATATACTTCTGCAGATGGAGCTTATGTTTTCGAACCTAAAAGGATGACAGATATTCATAAGGTATCTACAGCTGCAAAGAATTATAGTAAAGCAGAGGTTCTTTTGAATCAAATGGATAATGGTGTAGTTGCTAATTTTGGATTAACAAGTGTAGTAAGTGAATCTCAAAATAGAGGTAATACAATAGCAAGTGGCGATTATAATACAACTAGAACTTCTAATGTAAACTATGATAGCTCTACATTGCCATCTTTTTATTACGATTTTAATAGTTCTTATTTAAATACAGATAATAAAGCATCAGTGGATGAGATAGTAGCTTATATGTATAATAATCCAGAAGCTAGAGTGAGAGTTCACGTTTATTTTGATACGAGAGGTAATGCTAAATATGATGAGTGGTTAGCTGATAGACGAGCAGATAGAGTTATTAATTATATGGTCATGAAAGGAATTTCTCCGTCTAGATTATTAAAATTAGTTGAAACTGTGTATCAGAATGTGCCTCCTAAAGAAGGTAGTTATAGAAGTGGAGGATCAGAAAGTAGAAGATGTGATTTCGACCTTATTTAAGGGATAAGTATAAATATAAAAGCTGGAAGTATTCATTACTTCCAGCTTTTTTTATGTTGTTTAGTTTTAGACATAGCTACTATAAATAAAGTTTCTGAAAAATCGTTGGAGTTGGGACATTTGTCTTATTTTTGAGCTTTAATAACAACACTAACACACAATGACATTAAAGTATCAAGGAAAGACTAAAGATGTATATAGTCTATCAAACAATCAAGTTCTTTTAAAGTTTAAAGACGATGTAACAGGAGAAGATGGTGTATTCGATCCAGGTGCAAATACAGTGGGATTAACTATCGATGGAGCAGGTAAGAGTGGATTGAAAATGACAAAACACTTCTTCGAAGTTTTAGCACAAAAGAGCGTTCCTACACATTATGTTTCGGCTGATATAGAAGATGTATCGATGATTGTAAAAGAAGCGATACCATTTGGTAAAGGATTAGAAGTAATCTGTCGTTACAGAGCAGTAGGAAGTTTCTTTAGAAGATATGGCGCTTATTGTACAGAAGGACAACAGCTAGATAGCTTCGTAGAGGTAACCATTAAAGATGACGAAAGAGCTGATCCAACTATTTCTGACGATGCATTAGAAATGTTAGGTATATTATCAAAAGAAGAATATGCAATTTTAAAATCTCGTACTAAAGAGATTTGTCAAATTATAAAGGATGAGTTAGCTACTAAGAATTTAGAGTTATATGATATCAAATTAGAGTTTGGAAGAGATAAAGCTACTAATGATATTATCTTAATAGACGAGATTTCTGGTGGTAATATGAGAGTGTATAAGGACAATGTCTACATTGCTCCATTAGATTTAGAAAAAGAGTTTTTAAAATAAGAGAAAATAAAAGAGGGATATTATTATAATATCCCTCTTTCTGCTTAAAACCTTTATTTAATAGGTTCATTTGTCGATTCAACATTGCTTTTTTGCTCTTGAATATTTTCATTTGCAATAGCATTAGTTGTATTTGTTTCTCTTGTAGCTTGTTTGAATTCTTTAATTCCTGTTCCAAGTCCCTTCATTAATTCTGGAATTTTCTTTCCACCAAAAAGTAATAAAGCTATTGCAACAACAACTATTAATTCAGAAGGAGCTACTCCGCCTAATGGGATAATTGTTGAAACCATATTGTAAAGATGTTTTGATTGAGGAAAACAAATGTAATTAAGAGAAATCTTAATCAATTTTTTTTAACATGATTTTAATTTGCGAATAAAGGAATTACTCTCTACCAATTACTCTTTTATCAACATAATTAGAATTCATAATTCTAAGAATCCCCATATAGCTCATATGAAATGAGATCGTGTCACCCACTTTTAAGTTTTCTGGGTTATCTCCTAGATCCATAACCATCATATCAGAACTAGATCCTACGAATTGCTGCTTAGCATTGATAGGGGTAATGTGGTCTTCTTCTATATCTAATAACCCTAAGTCTATAATCGCTCTATAATTCACACTATTTTCCCATTCTGGTGCTAACTCTACTTTCTCTCCTGTCATTTTCAATCCGATTTCTCCCTCAGGCATCATCGGCTTTTCATATAGCTCAATAATTTCTGCATGAAGCATAAAGATATTCTGTTCAAAATCAGGATAAGCTACATTGTCATAGGCATTGGTTCCCATAAATAAGGTTTCTCCAATTCTAAAGTGATTAATAGCTGTAGGGATAGTGTCATTTAATATTAAAGGAAGCGTTACAGATGCACCACCAGATAGATAGGGGATTGTCTTTTTAAATTTGAGTTCCAGTAGGTCTCTAAATAGCGTTAGCTGTATTAGTTTATCATTATTAGGTAATACGCCATACATGCAGGTAAGATTAGTGCCTAGTCCAATAATATCAATGTTAGGTAGTTCAAAGACTTGGCTGTAGAAGTCTATCAGTTCTTCTCTTAGAACACCTTCTCTTAGTTCGCCAAGTTCTACCATAATAACAATTTTATGTACAGTATTCTGACGTTTAGCTTCTTCAGAAAGAAGTTTGATCGTCTCTAGTTCTGTATTAAAACTGATATCTGCGTACTCAATAATTTCTTCAATACTACCATTAGGGGCAGGTTTAATATAAATGGTTTCAACTGTAGGATCAATTTGTTTGATCATTCTTAAGTTAGAAACTCTAGAATCACATATTTGTTGAGGGTTTAATGCTAAAACCTCTCTGAGGAAGGTCTCATCACCACAAAGTAATTTTCCTACAACAGCCCAGTGTATTCCTTTCTCCTGAAATAGAGCATCTAGCTTGTTGTAATTATGTTTTAATTTACTTTGATTTAATGTTATATAAGCCATCTTCCTATTTTGTTAATCTCATTTCTATGTATTTTTTCTCAAAGCCTTTTCGTTCATATAAGTTTTGAGCAGGATTATCTTTATCTACATGTAGTGCAATAGAACCGTGGGCCTCTTGTTTTAATCTATCTATTAATTGTCCTCCTAGACCTTGACCACGTACACTAGAGTCTATCGCGATATAAACAAGAATATGTTCAGGGATAAATCCTCCCATTAAGGTGTCTAGTAAGACTGTAATACCAACAATCTCTTGTTTTGGATTTTTGGCAACTAATACAAATCCACCTGGTTTGTTGTCATAAGAAAGAGCGTAGTGAATTGCTTTTTCTATATCTTGTTTCTCGTCTCCATATTGTTCTAAATGAAGGTATAGAAAATCAACATATTCTTTGATTTGTGATTCGTTTGTAGAGGTGTGTTTGTCTATTTTATGAATTGAAAGCATAAAAAAATGTTTATATGCTTATTTAGGCTTTACAGAAAAGATGAAGACAAAATAGAAAAGGTAAAAACCTTTGATTTGAAAGTAAAAAAATAGAAACGAATATTGTGTTTCTATGGAATATCTCTTTTAATAAAATAGCTAAATAAGCTTGATTAAATAAATTTGATTTTTGTAAAAATACAAAAAATATGATATTTTGACAAGTTTAAATGATATTTATTGAGAAAAAGTAATTTTTTTTGATTGTAATTGCACTTTGTTTTTATAAGTAAAAGTAGGGGCAATACCTTTATTATAAAGGGTTTAGTAATGATGTGATAAGAGAGATAAAAAGACAAAACCAAAGTATACTTACTATTAACCAAAATGTGATTAATAAGTAATTTTACTACAATTACCTAAGAAGTAAAATAAACAACAATATAAATAATGGTATGATAAAATATTCAAATATCGGATTTAAAAATTCTATTTTTTATTCGTATTTAGTGATAAACTAAAGGTGGTTTTGTTCTGACTTATTAGAGGATTGCTTGAGGGTTTCTTGCACCTTTCTTCGAGAAAAGCACCTTCTGGGCAAGGAAAGCCCAAGAAAACTCCTAGGAATCCCCTAAGAAGTGCAAGCAAAACGCTATTATCTTATTCATTAATACCGAAATTACAGCATTGTGTACTCATACTTCTATTTTTGATTTACCAAATAAGGATCATCTCAAAATAAAGTGTAAAGCCTTTTAATCCGGGTTTAACCCAAAATACGGATTAAAAAAAGGCTAATAGTGAGTTCTATTAACCTTGTATATTTATTGAATATCTAGTCGATATGTTTTGCGTTCTTTGTGAATCTCTGGATCTAGTTGTTTCCAGAGTTGTTGAATTTTATTGTTTTCAACCAATAGAGGATTAGTCTCGACAAATGTGATATTGTGTTTTGAAAAACACTTGTATATCTCTTCAAAAATTATTGCAGTTACTCCTTTATTTCTATATTCAGGATCTACACCAATTAAATAGAACTCTGCATGACTGTTTTTCTTAATTGCTTGTAGTAAATGCCAAAAACCAAAAGGGAAGAGTTTTCCATTAGCCTTTTGGAATGCTCTTGAGAATGAGGGCATTGTAATGGCAAAAGCAATCATTTTATTATTTTCATCCATAATACAAGAGATGTAGTCTGGATGAATAAACTGTAGGTATTTCTTTTTATAGTGCTCTACTTGAAAAGGCTCTATAGGTACAAAGCTTTGTAAGTCTGCATAAGTCTTGTTTAATAGAGCAAACATCTCATCAACATAAGGCATTAGTTCTTTAATCGTTTTGAACTCTAGTACTTTTACATTGTATCTCGTTTTTATAAGAGAAGACATTTTGTCTATTTTCGGTTTATCAAATTTAGAGATATCGAGTTTGTATTCAATCCATTCAGCCTCAGGTTTAAAACCAAGTTGTTGCATATGTTGTGGATAATACTCGAAGTTGTATAGTCCTATCATGGTTGCTATATAATCAAACCCTTTAGTAAGCATTCCTGCCTTATCCATATTAGAGAATCCCATAGGGCCTTCTATATATTCCATATTTTGGCTTTTACCGAATGCGATAACAGTGTCTATTAAAGCTTTTGTCACTTCAATATCATCAATCATTTCTAACCATCCGAAGCGCACTTTAGGCTTGTGTAAATCTTTTACTTCTGTCCAATTGATACAGCAAGCAACTCGTCCTACAATTTCATTGTTTTTATAAGCTAGGTAAAAGTGAACATCTACAGTTTTGAAGATATCGTTGTTTCTATCAAAACTTTTGATCTCTTCTTTAATCATAGAAGGAACCCAGTACTTATTGTCTTTATATAGTTTAAAAGGGAACTTAACGAATTCTTTAATTTCTTGATTCGTTTTAGCTTCTCTAATTTCAATCATTTTGTTTCGTTTTTTAAACTCAGGATTACAAAGATACTTATTTGTAATATTAGAAAAACAAGGTTTGTCTAATTAAAAGTACAGTTGTTATAGTAGTTTCTTGATAGTAAGGAGTTCGTTATACTTTTGTTGTTTAGGATAAGACCGAATAGAATAGTTTTCTTTAGGAAATAAAGTGTAAAAATGTTCATTACGAGTCTCATCTTCTTTTGTCAGTACTATGGTATTGAATAATATGAAACCTTTTGGGGTTAATAATTCTTGTAGCCTCTCAACAAAATAACGTTCAAATAAGAAGTCGGGCATTCTCGCATCTTGGAAGATATCTATGATGATTAGATCATACTGTTCTTTAGAACGCAAGACAAATTCAAAAGCATCTATGTTGTGAATAACGTGGTTAGTGTTGTACTTTTCGATATCAAAGTACTTTTTACCAATAAATAGAATAGCTTCATCTAGCTCAACACTATCAATAGCACTCTGGTATTTTACTTCATCTCTTAATGTCTTTAGAACTCCACCTGCTCCAAGACCAAGGATAAGCACCTTGTTCATTTTTTTGATTTTCTCAAAACCTATAAAACTAAGCCCATTCTTTAGTACCTTTTCTAGATTGCCGTAAGAGTAGTTGGTGTGTTTGGTGTCTACTACTAAGTGTCCGTCTATCCAAGTCACTTCTAATTGCTGACTAACTTTTGAGGGAATTCTCTTTTCTATAACTGGGGTAAAATAACTTAAGATTCTCTTTATCATTTTTTTTCTAGCTCAACTTTCCTTCAAAGATAAATCAAATATTAGATACCTAAAACGGCAATTTTTACTAGGTGATATGGATTAGAATTATCGCGGTTTAAATTGACTAAATGTTCCATCTTTATAAAAAATAATCACCTGTTCAATCTCTCCTTTATTAGATCCTAAAGCAAAATGAGGGAGAATATTTTCAGTACTATTTTCTTCTTTTTGGTCGTGAATAGAGGTGGTTTTTTCCGTTGTTATTTCTTCTTTTTTCTCTACAAAACTTGGAGCTAATTCTTCTTCTTTTTCAGCCGAAAAAAGATCAGTTGAGTAAGGAGTGGTCATTGGAGTAGAAGGAGGAGTTTGGATAATTTTAGTGATAGTAGTGGTATTGTCTTTCTCTAAATAGTTACCCGTTCCTTTGATTAACCATTCCAAACTTAGCTCAGGAAAAGCTTCATTTATTTTTAAAATAAAGTCTAAACTAGGTTTATTTCTACCTGACAAAAGGTGAGATAAACTTGACCTTTGAACACCAACTTTGTCTGCAAAAGAAGAGGCAGAGTAGTCATAGTTGTGAAGTATAAATTCAAGTCTGTTTACAAAGTTATCCATAGCATTTTGTTTATAGAAGTAAATAGTTATAGTGTTTACAAATGTAATATCGTTTATGATATTACAAATGTATACATATTTAGAATTGTAAACAATACTAAAGTTTGTGTTTAAGTGATAGTGCCTAATGAGCTGATAAAAAGAAGGTTGGGTATCGTTGTTTAATTTTGTAAACTTCTAAAGTGTTGCTGATGGTAGTTATGGTTTAAGTATGTTACTTTTGTAAACAAAGAGTTACTTTAAATTGTTTACAGATGTAAAAGATAAGTTATTTACATTTGTAACATCATATAATAATAGAGGGATGAACTATAACTTTTTAGTAGATAACTATACCAATAAATGTGTGTCAGGTAGATATGTGACAGCTGACATGATTGTTGATTTTTTAAATGACTTAAACCTAAACTTCAAGGTTGAGGAGAAAGGAAAATCAGTAGAAGGAAGATCGATAAAAACGATAACATGGGGTGTTGGTAGCACGCGTATTTTTATGTGGTCTCAGATGCACGGAAATGAATCTACAACAACAAAAGCAGTATTAGATTTTCTTCTTTTACTCCATCAAGAAAAAGAGAGTTTCATTAAAGAATGGTATGCTAAATTTACCTTTTATATAGTGCCTATTCTGAACCCTGATGGAGCACATTATTATACTCGAGTAAATGCAAATCAGGTAGACCTTAATAGAGACTCTATTGACCTTAGTCAACCAGAAAGTAAATTGCTTAGAACTTTATTAGAAGAGTATAAACCAGACTATGCATTTAACCTACATGATCAGCGAACAATATTTGGGGTAGGAGAGACTGGGAAACCTGCTACAGTTTCTTTTTTAGCTCCTTCTTATAATATGGAAAGAGAGATTAACGATAATCGCTTAAAAGCAATTAAATTAATCGTGTCAATGAACAAAGAACTTCAAAAGGTAATTCCAGGACAAGTAGGAAGGTTTGATGATGGGTTTAATATAAATTGTATTGGAGATTATTGTCAATCACTAGGTATACCAACCATATTATTTGAAGCAGGACATTATCCTGAGGATTATATAAGAGAAGAAAGCAGAAAGATTATATTTAGAAGCTTACTAGTGGTAGTTTCTGAGATATTTTCTTCAAATTATGAGAATAATACAGTAGATTCCTATTTTAGTATTCCAGAAAACAGTAAAAACTTCAATGATATAGCTATTGAATTTGTCAAACTTAAAGAAACTGACGAGGATTATATTGTGAAAATCCAATATTTAGAGCAATTAGAAGAAGATAATGTTAAACTTTATCCTATAATTGTTGATATTATTAAAAAAGAGAGTAAATTTGTCCATCATCGTATAAAAGAAAATCTCTTTTTTAAAGAAAGTATTGAAAATATTGATGAAGTACTAGATAAAAGATTAACTGAGGTTATTGATTTAAAGGCTGAAGAGGTTAATTATTTATTAAAAAAATAATAAAATTTATTTTTTTTTCAGAAAATCCAAATTTTATTTAGTATTATTGTACAGAATTATAGATTATAATAAGATAAATAATTGATTTATGAGTAAATTTCGTTTAGATGAAATCGATCACCAAATCCTAGATATGTTGATTGACAATACGAGAGTTCCTTTTACAGATATAGCAAAAAAACTATTAATCTCTGCAGGTACTGTTCACGTTCGTGTTAAGAAAATGGAAGATGCAGGAATTATCCAAGGTTCTTCTTTAACATTAGATTATGAAAAATTAGGATATGCTTTCATCGCGTATATTGGAATCTTCTTACATAACACGTCACAAACTAAGTTTGTATTAGAGCGTATTAATGAAATTCCTTTCGTAACTGTAGCGCACGTAACTACAGGTAAGTTTAACGTGTTCTGCAAAATTAGAGCGAAAAACACACGTCATGCAAAAGAAGTTATTTACATGATTGATGATATCGAAGGAGTTTACAGAACTGAATCAATGATTTCTCTAGAAGAAAGCATCAATGATAAAAAACGTTTAATGCATACAATCTTTAAAGAACTTTAAGATTAGAATGTATATCACATATAAAAGAGAGTATCTACTAGATACTCTCTTTTTTTGTATTTATATGGGATAGAGAGTATAAAAATGTCAAGCTGTGATTAGGTTTATAGGGTATCTTTTCTTTTTATTTGTATTTTTGAAAAAAAACCATGGACTCATTAACACAAATCATACTAGGTGGTGCGGTTGGAAATGCTATTGTAGGTCGTAAGATAGGCAATAGGGCAATTCTTTATGGAGCAATAGCAGGTACTATACCTGATTTAGATATTTTGTCTGTTTTTTTTACTGATCCTATCACAGCTGTAGAAGTACATCGTGGGTTCACACATTCTATTCTATTTGCTTTTTTGGGAGCTATTTTGTTCGGTTATTTACTCTATTTTATAGAGAAAAAGAATAAAGTAACTTACGAAGAGGGGTTTTGGCTTTTCTTTTGGGGGTTCTTTACACATGCTCTCTTAGATATGTTTACCACATGGGGCACTAGGCTGTTTTGGCCTCTTGATTACTCTTTTGCATTCAAGTCTATCTTTGTGATAGATCCTTTATACACTTTACCGTTTGCATACTTTTTGGTGCGTTCAATGCGAGAGAAGTCAAATTTAGACAAAAGAATGTTTTATAATAGAATGGGGTTCTATGTAAGTTCATTCTATCTATTTATTACATTAATGCTTAAGGCATTCGCTTTTTACAGTTTTACCGACGCATTAGATCGCCAAGGAATTAAGTACACAGAAATGTCTGTAAAACCTACAGTGATGAATACTATCCTTTGGAATGCTATTGTAGAAACAAAAGATTCTTTTTTAATAGGAGAGTACTCTTTCTTTGATAAGTCTCCTATTACCTTTCAGGAGTTTCCTAAAAACCACACTCTTATAAAGTCTTTAGAGAGTCACCCACTAATTGTACGCTTAGTAAAGATTAGTGAAGGATATTATACTTTCTCTGAAAAGAAAGATGAAGTCTATTTCAATGATTTGCGCTTTGGTCTGTTGAAAAATGAAGGAGAAGAAGTGCAGTTTGCTTTTAGTTATAGATTCTACTTAGATGATAAAGGAGAGCTACAAGTAGAAGAAGTGAAAAAAGAGAGAAAAGATGGTTTTAAATTATTGAAAAAGCTATGGTTTAGACTCCAAGGAGTATAGCTAAATGATAAAAACTTATTATTCTTTTACCTATGTCAGCTTATCAAAAACATTTTATTCATATTATTTCAGAACAACTGCCGGAGGGAGTAAAGCTAGTTGATTTTATCTCTGAGCTAATTCATTTAGGTAAGGAAGCTTGTTATAGAAGAATCAGAGGAGAAGTGGAGTTTACCTTGACAGAGGTAGTTACGATAGCAAAAGCAATGAACATTAATCTTACTTCTTTAATTATTAGAGAAGGAGGAGATAAGATTACTTGTAACTTAAGAGTATTAAAGGAAGATTCTTTAGAACAAGTTTACATCAGGATGATAGAGGCTGAATTAAACGTTTTAGAGGGGTTTGAACAAAAAAGTAGACATACACTTCACATGGTGTGTAAAGAGCTTCCAGAGCTTTTGTATTTAGCTTCAGATAACCTGATGAAGTTGCGTTTAATGAAAATAGAATTAAACCAAGGGGTTTTAATACCGACAGCGTTTAAAAAAATTGAGATAACCTCAGCTATCAAAAGAATTCAACAACGATATTGGCAAGCTTTACAGGACTTTAAACTCACTGTGTACTTAGGCCCTGATATATTAAATACGTTGGTATACGATATCTTGTATTTTTATAAGATCAATACATTAACAGAAGAGGATAAAACGCTAATACAAAGTGAGCTTAATGATGTAATAGATCTACTTAGCTTGATAGGAAGCACAGGGAAGTATAAAAATAAAGATATAGAGCTTTATCTGTCTTATTTAGGCTTAGATATTTCTCATAACTATTTAAAATCTGATGGATTAGAAGCAAGTGTAGTACATCTAAGTAGTCCAAATAGTATTTTATCATTTGATCCTGCATTTAATAACGCACAAGAACATCGCATTAACATGATAAAACGGACTTCTACTTTGATTAGTTTGTCAGGAGAACCCGAGAAAGTAGCTTATCTAAACAAGCAGAGAGAGGTTTTAAAAAATATAAAGAGCAAGTAATTGCTCTTTTTTTGTGGGAATAGACATAGATGTTATTCTTTGTTTCGCTATTAGACACAGATTGAAAAGCTCTTTTTCTTTTATAGTTGTTATTTGCAGCTAATAAAAATGATGGATCAATGGCAAATAAAGATTTTAAACCAGGCATAGAGCAAGCGAAAGCACTTGATAAGGCAGATGTATTATATAGATTTAGAGAAAGATTCTTCCCTTTAGCAGATAATAAGATCTATATGGATGGTAATTCTCTAGGGTTAGCGTCTAAGGATGCAGAGCAAGCTTTGTTACAAGTGATGGAGGTCTGGAAGAACGAAGGTATTCTAATTTGGAACGTTGAGAATGGACATTATTTTAACTATGGTAAGAATCTAGGAAATAGAGTAGGTCGTTTGATTAATGCACAGGAGAATGAGGTAATGATTACAGCTAATACAACGCTTAATATACACCAGGTTATAGCGACATTCTGGAAACCTACTAAAGAACGTTATAAGATACTCGTAGATGATTTAAACTTCCCGACAGATAGATATGCTGTAGATAGTCAGATAGCATTAAAGGGGATGAAGGTGGAAGAAGTTTTAAAAGTAGTAGAGAGTAGAGATGGAGTGTTCATTGATGAGGACGCGGTGATAGAGGCGATGACCCCAGATGTAGCAGTGATTTTATTGCCTTCTGTATTGTACAGAAGTGCTCAACTCCTAGATATGCAACGCCTAACGAATGAAGCGCATAAACGCGGTATATACATTGGTTTTGACTTATGTCACTCTATTGGAGCAGTAGCACATGATTTTGACTTAATTAATCCAGATTTTGCTATCTGGTGCAATTATAAGTATCTATCAGCAGGTCCTGGTTCTACAGCAGGTCTTTATATCAATAAAAAACATTTTAATAAATCAGTGGGACTTGCAGGTTGGTTTGGAAATAAAGACGAAACACAATTCCAACTAAAGCATGAGTTCGAACAAGCTTCTGATATAACAGCCTTTCAGACAGGTACACCGAATATCTTCTCGATGGCTCCTCTGGAAGGAGTATTAAATATATATGAAGAAGCGGGAATGGAGCATATTAGAGCAAAGTCATTAAATTTGACAGCTTATATGATGTATCTCATCGATACCCGACTAAGACTGTATGGATATTCGTATAACAATGAAACAGAGGATTATAAGCGTGGAGGACATATAGCATTAGTCCATGAGGAAGCTTATAGAATTTGTTTAGCCTTAAAACATCATAATATTATTCCTGATTATAGAGAGCCTAATGTTATTCGTCTTGCTCCTATAGCATTGTATAATTCTTATCAGGAAGTCTATAAGTTAATCGAAGTATTAGAAGTAATTGGTCAAGAACAGCAATGGAATAATTTTAGCAATCAAAGAGCAATAGTTATTTAATTTAATATAAAGAAAGACGTTTCAATAGTATTTGGAGCGTCTTTTCTTTTTACTTTTACAATAGAATTAGAAATTGTTTACTGAATGATTATTGATATTAATCAACATAAAATCTCTATTGGGAGTCACTATGACATATTTATTGATGGAGAAAAGAAGTATTATGGAAAGCAAAAGCTTTTTAAGTTGTTTGCAGAAGTGAATTTGTTTGCAGAAACAACCAATGAACAAGCCTTTAAGGTCAAAAAGAAGTTCTTTCTGTTGTACCCTACCTATGTACTAACTGATAGTCAAGGAAGAGAAGCTATATTAGAGATGAAGTCCTATTGGAAGACTCATTATCAATGTACTTACCAACATAAAGTATATGATATCTATGCACATCGAGGGCGCAAGTGTTCTGTTTTTATAAATGGAAAGCAAGTAGCATGGTGGGATAAGCAGGCAGTGTCTTGGTTTGATGGAGATAATTATCAAATTATAGCGGATGATGATGTGAATGCAGAAGTGCTGATTGCTTGTTGTTTAGCTTATGATAATTATACCTATAAGTCTCAAGATAAAGGGATATTTAATTATGATTTAGGAAACTTGGTCTTTCAAAACAGAAGTTTTGATAAACAGTGGCAACCTAACAATAAAAATAAATAAAGCATTTTAGGATAAAAAGGCTCTCTAACACTAGTGTGGAGAGCCTTTTTATCTTTAGATTTATAGAGTCAAACACATAGATGAATAATGGTTATAGAAGTAGATCAATTGATAGATTACCATTTGATTAAGTACAAAGGGTTTATCAATAAAGAGAAAAGGTTTTATGCAGAACAGAATGCAGATAGCGATTTTGTAGATATTAATTTGTTTTTGACGAGTAGTGATATTCCTGTTTTTAATATTAGAAGAGGAGAAGGTACAGGTCTATTTAAGCCTGCAAAATATATTCTAACAGATCAGCATGGGAATACAGCGAGGTTAGAAATGCTCTCTTATTGGAAAACTCACTATCAATGTCATTATAACTATAAGGTATATGATATTTATGCTCATCGTGGACTAAAGTGCTCTATTTTTGAAAACAGGAAACAAATCGCTTGGTGGGATAAGGAAAGAATAAGTATTAGTTATGCTGATAATTATTTTATGATTGCCAATAATGATGTTAATCAAGAATTACTTATTGCTTTTTGTCTAGCGTATGATGATTATCATTTTGAACCAGCAGAATATAGAAGGCATTTCATAAGAGATAAAATAAAACTAAGTATAGGAAATATCTTTTTTGAGAAAAGAAAATTTGATAAAAACTGGAAGGCAAATAAATATTGAGTAAAATAAAATCCAATAGATAATATTATCTAAATTTATAAAGAGAACAAGAACCTTAAAAATATACAGAAATGAGTATTCTAAAAGCAACACAACAAGAACAAGATAACTTCTTTTGGAAGATTATAGATGAATCTAATGATGTAAAAGATTTTGATTGGGAGGAATATGATCAAGATCAACACATCGATCAAATGATTGATTTATTAAGTAAAACAGACAAAGATCATTTAATCGTTTTTGAAAAAGTAATGCAACAACAATTACATAGATTGTACACTGCCGAAATAGCAGAGCTGTACATCGTATTGAATAATGATTTTGAGGTAGAAGATGATGTAATAGACTTTGATGATACGATTTCAGATGATGCATTTATCTATTTTAGATGTTGGTTATTACTTAAAGGTAAAGATTTCGTAGAAGAAATTAGTAGTGATATTCAGAACTTTGTAAATGGAGAATATAGTTTTGACATTGGAGAGTGTGATGCAGAAGAGTTACTTTATGTAGCAGACTTAGCTAATGAAGAGATGACGGGGGTAGAAGAGTCAGAAGAAATAAGAGATGCTATTTATGAATCTTTTCCAGACGTAGTGAACTATGATGATGTAGATGTGAAGATGAATAGAGAGGTAAAAGGAGGAACAGCATTACAAAAGACTTACCCAGAATTGGTAGAAGAAATATGTGATGTACGTTCTGACGTAGAAGAATAAAATAAAAGAAGTATAAAGCATATATGTTTTATACTTCTTTTTTTAACCCAAGTTATGTAATAGGCAAATAAATCAAGTAGTTATAAAAATAGATATGAATTAGTGAGCTAAGCATATTATTGTGTGGTTTTAGAGCTAATGAAAGAGTTATGAAGTAGAATTATTTTGTAGTATTTGGTTAATGCATAACCTGGGCTTAAATACTAAAAGGTAAATATGAAAGGAAAGACATTGTTTAGGAGTTTGTTGATAGCAGGTTTGTTATTTGTAGCTACAGAAGCACAAGCTCAAAAAATAGAGAAAAATTATAGAGAAGATTGGACTTACTCACATAATAGATATGATGCTCAGTTAGAAAAGTCCTTTTTTGGAGGTTTAGATTTCTCAGATAATAATAGAAATAAATTAGAATTTTCAAAAGAGTACCTAAACTTAGAATATAGCGGAATTCTGGAGGATGACGAGTTACAGCAGTTGTTCTTAATGGATTTAGTTAAGAAGTATAAGTATACTAATCGTTATACAGCAACTTATGAGGTGGATATGTTTGGAAAAGTGACGATAAAAGATAACCAAGGAAACTGGATTGAGTATGGTACAGATTTGTTTGGGAATAAAATTTTTGAAGACAAGAAAAGAGGGATTAAGTATTCTATTGGAAAAGATTTAATGGGTGACTATAACTATAAGTCTGGTAGAGAAAGCGCTAGTTTAAAGAAAGATATCTTTGATAAATGGAAGTATACAGATAGTTTTGGTAATAAATTAGAGATAGGACAAGAGACTTGGGTACGCTGGATTACACAGTTTAGAGATGAAGAAGGGATATTACTCTATTTGACAACACTTTTTTTTAGAACGAATGACAACATTATGTATAGAGAAGAAGGAAGATATCATCATTCCTTTTATTAGAATAGGTGATCCTTTATGGGAGGAGAATACTAGACTTATTATAGAGTCTTTAGCTGATAATTGGTCAAATGATTTAGTTGATCCTAAATCAGAAGAGGAAATACGACTATTAGAAGCAAGAATAGAAACAAGTTTACCAAATTCTTTAAAGGAATTCTATAAGGTATTTGGGTTAGCAGATATAGGCGAACAGTTACTCAGCTTTGACGAAATAGACTATATTGGTAAAATATGGGAACCTCACCCAGAATACGGTCCTAGCTTCACACAAGAGGACTTATCAGTGTTACCTTACTTAATTACTTTTAGTGATTATCTAGGTAATGGTAATATGTTCTGTTTTCATAAAGAGACTAAAGAAATCTATTATTTTGATCATGATAGTCAGCCTTATTTGACGAAGATGTTTAGTCATTTTGATGATTATTTAAAAGGGTGTTTGGTTTTTGCACAAGCAGATTTGTTTGGAGAGGTAGGCCAGGATCAAGTTGATCAATGGATAGAACAAATAGTTGATGAGCTGATAGGAGAAGACCTAGTTCGTAAATGGAGATATTAAAATAAAACAATTGGAATGATAGAAATAGCTAATTGGAAAACTTTCGAAAAACAGTATAACTTCGAAGAGTCTGTATATAATTATGTAAGAAAATCACTTGAACTAATCAGCCAATCTACTTTAAAAGAAGAAGTGTTTTGTTCTTTTGCTTTTAACTGTAGTGCATATAATGGATATGTGTTACTGAGTTTAGATACTGATATGCTGAATAGAGAGAGAAAGTATTATCCGCCAGATTGGACTTATGAAGTTGTAGAAGATTATGTTTTAGAGCTTAGAGATCTTGGCACTCTTCTTTATGAGCCTATAGAAGATGCATATCACAGCATTGTAAAGGATTTAGAAGATCAGTATAAGTTCGATGATTTTACTAATGGCTTTTTGACTAGTTTGAGAAGAGTAATGGTAAGGATAGAAAGAGAGAATCTACTATCACAGTATTTAAAAGTAACACCTGAGCTATGGACATTGGTTACTGAAATAGATGCCGATGAAGAGGAAGAAGAAAGCTTGTTACAAGAAGAGCGTACTCGCAGTATGGAAGTATAAAACTAAACAAGGGAAGTAACTTACTTCCCTTGTTTAGTTTTATAAAGTTCGTTTGCGTACTAACTTATTAACTCTACTCATTAAGATAATACTAATAGTAGATACAACAACAAGTACATAAGCTACGATATTGTAATTAACAAGTGGGCTGTTATCATGCTCTTGGTAGACAATTAGTCCCGCGATAGCAGCTGCAATACCTCCTGATATCTGTTGAAGTGAAGAAGTAATACTCATATAAGCTCCTCTGTCAGCTGTATCAGGCACAGCACTGTTTAAGGCTGCTGAAGGAACCATACGACTCATGATACCGATCATCATTAAGATATTTGTTCCAACTACTAGAGCAAAAGGGATTTGAGAAAAATTAGTATAGACCACACTAACTATCATTAACCAAATAGATGCAATGGTAAATAATTTGTATTTACTCACTCTATCACTTAAACGACCTATAAAAGGCATTAATGTTAATGAGGTAACTCCAGATATCATAAATAGGATAGGTAACTGATCTGGATGAACACCTAAGTTATTCACAGCAAATATAGTTCCGAATGGCATCATCATAAATCCTCCTACAGATAGCATGGTGATAGACATAAATCCTATTCTATAATCCTTGTTTTTCACAGTATTCCACAGATGCGTAAGTACCTTTTTTTGAGGTTGTAGACTTAAGTGATCCCTGACAGGTTTTAAATAGAACCCAATAGCGATAGCAATAAGTATTGACAACCCTACAATCATAAAGAAAGGAGCTTCCCAAAACCATTTGTTAGCAATATATAACCCTATAGGAATACCAAGTACCTGGCTTGCTCCAAATCCCATTTGTATAAACCCCATTACTCTTCCTCGTTGTTTTAGTGAAAAGATATCTGTGATAATAGCCATAGAGATAGAGCCTATTACTCCTCCAAATAGTCCTGTAAAGATGCGAGCAAATACGAGTGTCTCATAAGAGTTTGCTAAACCACAGAATAAGGTACCAACAATAAAACCGATGTAGAAGAACAATAATAGTTTCTTTCTATCAAACTTATCCGCAAAGCCTGCTGTGAGTAATCCTGCAGCTCCTGCGCTAAATGCATAAGCAGATACAGCTATGCCAAAATCCTGTGTAGACATAGACAAGCTTTTTAGTAAGAGATCTCCTAGTGGAGCCATAACCATAAAGTCTAAGATAACAGTGAATTGTGTGATGGCTAATATGAAAATAACGAATTTCTCGTATTTGGTAAACTTTTGATCTAGCGTCTGTGTCATAGTAATATATAGAGATATCTCTTTAATTTACATCTAAATAAATTGAAAAGAGTGAAATGCAAATATAAGTCATTATTCTTTTCTTTATCTTTAGCTAGTGAGTACTAAAATAATTAACTTTATTAGTTAGATATTTACTGTATATAGTATCTACTATATTACTTGTTTATAGTGTTTTTAATTCTCTACGATGAATAAGAATAGTTTTAGTATCTAAGTTTTATCAAGTAGTACAAATAGAGAACTTTAGTGACTTAATCGTGAAAGAGGTGTCCTAAGAGAATGTTCTTGTGGAGCATATATAAAAGTATATAATATATAAAAGAGGATAGACGTAATTAAAAAGGTGATGAGTATAAGTTTATATAAAAAAAAGTACAATGAACTTTCTAAAATGTTTAGAGAGAGTTATAGCATTAAGGACTTAGCGTCTGATTTATTTGATTTATTGTATGCATTGCAAGCAGATGAACAAACGAGTGAGAATTTATTGTTGCAGAGTCATATTTATGCATTATTAGAGTATTGGGAGACTGCATATAGATTGTTACTTGAAGTAGAAAGTAGTAAAACTCATAAAATCCAAGATAAGCTTTTTGTTTTTTCAGAGAAAGCAAAGACTCATAAAGATATTTTTGGTGTAAAAGATCTTCGAAAATTAAGAGAAAGAAAGACAATAGACCTTCTGTTTCCAGAAGATATCACCCTTGTAGAGGGGACTAATAATCAATATGGTATAAAAGAGAAGAGAGTAGTTATTTTTAATAAGTACTGTCCACTTGATCGGTTTTTGATTATTAGCTATATTCCTTTTGATAGCAGAGCACAGTCTAAGGTGGTAGATTATCTATATTGGCTTACAGACTTGCGTGAAGAGCTAATAGGATTCTATAATAGTGAGAATAACGCTTTCCTTCCTTTCTTAGACGGAAAAGCAGATGATGATTGGTATGATACCTTAGATGTATATAGTGTTACAATCTGTTTACATAATTTAGCACATATTACAGCGTCTATTGCAATAGGGGATGAGCTTATAGCTGATCATATTATAGATATAGAAATTTCTAATAAAGAATGTATTGAAATGAGTATAGATGGATAATAGAATATCTTGACTCTTTCTATGTATATGAAGCCTGTATGAGTTAGAAGTGTGTTCTAATAAATACAGGCTTCTTGTTTATAGATGATGAAGTGGTCTAACGTCAGATAGTTGTTTATATTCTTCTACTAACTTATCTAAGAATGTATATAAGGCTTGATTCATTGTAGTATAGTCGTATTTCATTAGTTGTTGAGCAGACTGTACAAAGCGATGATTAGCATATCTCACTAAGCTTTCTTGGTCATTAGCAATAATTAATTCTATTACTTCTGGTGTAAATTCCATATGACACTGCAATCCATACACTAGATTAGAATATTCTATTATTTGTCTAGGACATCCTTCGCTAGTAGCTAGTACTATAGCATCTGGTGTAAGTCCTGGCATATCATTGTGCCAGTGGCCTACTGGAAGTTCATTTTCTATATGTTTAAACTTTGGATGGGTCTTTCCTTCATCAGTAAGGTGAATAGGCCATACACCAAACTCTTTTTCTGGGCTGTGACTATAAGCGTTACACAGAGCTTCTCCTATAAGTTGTGCCCCTAGACAAACACCAATAACCGCTTTATGAGCAAGTATACACTTTAGTATCAATTCTTTTTCTTTTTGTGCATCAAAATAAGGGCATTCATCTGTTGTCGTAATAGGATCTTGAGGTCCTCCTAATACGATTAGTAAATCAATGTGTTCTGCTGAGGTAGGCAAAATATTGTTTTCATATAGTTTAGTCATACTTACACTATAATTATGATCTTTTACCCAATCTAAAAAGGCACCAGGCCCTTCATACTCCTCGTGAATTACAAAATGTATATGCATTATATCTATTGTTTGATTAGCAACAAAGGTAAATGCCTAGATAATGAAGGGGATAGTCCAGAATAATCAAAAGCTTCCTAGTCCAAGTAAATAAGGCGAAATTAGAAAGTATGGGGTATATGGTTGCTTATATTTTATTAAAATATACTAAATAGTTATGGTTTGTTTATTTTTGTTGTTTTTAAAATAATTTTAATATATAAATAGTTGTAAAGTAGTTGTTATGTGGTATTATTGTAGGCGTAACCTCTGTTTTGTTGTGTTTTTGACAATACTTAATGTAGTTTTGTATTAGGTGATTAACCCCACATTCCCAATCTAACGTATGAGAAAACAATTACTAAAAACAGGTTTATTAAGTATTGCTTTATTTGCGCTAAGTACTAGTGTACAAGCTCAGCGTGTAGCTGAGAAGAAAGCCGACAAAGAGTATGAAAAACTAGCTTATATAGATGCTATAAAAATCTATGAACGCATGGCTAAAAAAGGGTATATTAATGGAGATATATTAATGAAATTAGCTGATTCATATTATTTTAATGGGAAGCTACTTGATGCTAATAAATGGTATACAGAGCTGTTTAATGGAGAGTATGATGATAAGGATACAGTGAAGATTCCTTCAGAGTACTACTATCGCTATGCACAAACCTTAAAAGCTGCTGAACAATATGATGCTTCTAAGAAGGTAATGGAGCAGTTCGTTGTATTAGAAAAGGAAGACTCTAGGGCAAAATTATACCTAGCGAATAAGGACTATTTAAAAACAATAGAGGAAGGTACAGCTCGTTATGAATTGACACATACATCTATTAATACTCCTTATTCTGATTATGGAGCAGCAGTGATAGGAGATCAACTTATTTTTACTTCTGCACGTCCTTCTAGTGAATTATCAAGTAAGAAATTACACGAGTGGACGAATGAGAGTTTTACTACACTATACAGTAGTACGATCTTAGCAGATGGTAAGTTAGGAGAGCCTGTTGTTTACGCTCCTGAGTTGAGTTCTAAGGTTAATGATGCTACTGCTGTATTTACGAAGGATGGAAAGACCATGTTCTTTACTCGTAATAATTCTAATTTAAAAGGAAAGCGTAAAAACAATAAGAAAAACTCGTCTCTATTAAAGATATTTAGTGCTACTAAACAAGCTAATGGTACTTGGGGAGATATAAAAGAATTACCAATCAACTCAGATAACTTTAATACTGCGCACCCAGCGTTGACACCAGATAATGAATGGTTATATTTCTCTTCTGATAGAGAGGGAAGCGAAGGGCAGTCAGATATTTTTAGAGTAGCTTTATATCCTAATGATGTGTATGGAGGTGTAGAGAATATCGGGAAGAAAGTAAATACAGCAGGGCGTGAGACATTCCCATTTATTTCTTCTGATAATTATTTATTCTTTGCCTCTGATGGTCATCCAGGTTTAGGAGGATTAGATATCTTTTCGGCTAAGTTAGAGAAAAATGGAGTGATAGGAGAAGTAGTTAATTTAGGAGCGCCTATTAATAGTCCGTTTGATGATTTTTCTATTTATATCAATAGAGACACAAATGCAGGATATGTGAGTTCAAACCGACCAGAAGGGTTAGGAGGAGATGATATCTATTCTTTTATTCAGAAAGCATGTCTACAGCATATAATAGGTACTGTATATGATATTAAAACAAAGAAAGGTATTCCTAATGCAACTGTTGTGATATCAGATGGATTATATGAAAAGTCTAAAACCATTCAGACAGATGAGCAAGGTAAGTATAGTTCTGAGACATTAGATTGTAGTGAGAAGTATCGTATTAAGGCAGAAGCACCAGAGTATAGTACAGTAGAGTTAGTATTTGCTGCAGCTGATGTGGCAGGTGATAAAGAAGTGAATATCGGTTTAGATAAGGCATATGAGACAGTAGGTATAAACGATGATTTATTTAAGAAGCTAAAATTACAACCTATCTATTTTGACTTTGATCAATCATTTATCCGTAGAGATGCATCGATAGAGTTGATGAAAGTTGTTGAGGTAATGAGAGAGTACCCAGCTATGATCATAGATGTACGTTCACATACAGATAGTAGAGGAAATGACAATTATAATTTAGCCTTATCAGATAGACGTGTGAAAGCAACTATTAAATGGATGATTTCGCAAGGTATAGAACCAAGTCGTCTAACAGGTAGAGGATATGGAGAAAGTCAACTACAGAACAGATGTTCTAATGGAGTACCATGTAGTGAAGCGGATCATCAGCTAAACAGAAGAAGTGAATTTATCATTATAAAAATGTAACAAAAAAGAGGCGAGAGCCTCTTTTTTTAATTAGGAGTTAAGAATTAGGAATTATCCGCCCTGTGGGTAATAGGTGCATACAGAGTATCAATGTAGAGACGCATTATTATGCGTGTCACACAATACATACTATATATACATACCTGCGGGCAATAGGTGCACACAGAGTATCAATGTAGAGACGCATTATTATGCGTGTCACACAGTACATACATACCACAATCGTAGAGAGTATCACATACATCCACATAAAACATCAAATGATGTTTTCCAACATGCAGGGTATAAAATATTGGGTGACACGCAAGATATTGCGCCTCTACCTTATATATAATGTCAATGTAGGGACGTCAATATTTTGCGTCTCCACACAGTAGCCACAAGTCGCATCCGCAACAATACAAGCGATTACTATACGCCCTATTTTAATTAGGAATTACCTGCCCTGCGACAATATGTACACACAGAGGATCAATGTAGAGACGCATTATTATGCGTGTCACACAATACATACATACATACATACATACATACATACATACATACATACATACATACATACATACATACATACATACATACATACATCGTTGTGTTCTTAGCAAAGACTTATCACATAATTATCCCCTAATGCCTGAAAGACAACAATTCTAAATTCCTAATTAAATTATAGTATTTCTCTTCTCAGATCTTCTGCAGACTTAGGAGATAGTGCACCTAGAGGAATATCATATACAGTCACAGCACCAGTTTCTCCCTTTTGAGCTAATTTATATACAGCACGCGAGAAGGCTACTAATACACTAGCAGTGAACTCAGGGTTACTCTCAAGTGTTAGTCCAAATTCTATATTTTGTTTAGTGTCTGTACCTGTGATACCAGATCTAAACACTTTACCACCGTGAGGCATAGCAGAGTGATTTGCTTTAAGTTCTTCCTCAGAGATAAAGTGAACAGTTGTATTATAATCAGCGAAGTAGTTAGGCATTGTTTTGATTGTGTGCTCTATGACAGAAGTATCAGCTCCATCTTCTGCTACTACATAACAGATGCGCTCATGCTTCTCAGCTGTAGTTAAAACAGGGTTCTCTCCTTGGCGAACTCTATCTAAAGCACTTTCTATAGGGATAGTATATTGTACTCCACCTTTAACCCCAGAGATACGTCTAATCGCATCAGAGTGTCCTTGGCTTAATCCTTTCCCCCAGAATGTATATGTTTCTCCTTGAGGTAAGATACTTTCTCCTAATAATCTAAGCATAGAGAACAGTCCTGGATCCCATCCTGTAGAGATAAGGCTCAACTTATTGTGATCTTTAGCTGCTTTGTTTACCGTATTAAAGAATTCAGGAATCTTAGCATGGGTGTCAAAGCTATCAACTGTATTAAACCACTGTGCGATATAAGGCACTTGTTCAGGTAGGTCAGTAGAAGACCCACCACAGATAATCATTACATCGATGATATCTCTATATTCTGTGATTTGATCGATATGTATCGCTTTGGCTTCAGTAGGAATGCTTTGAGGATCTCTTCTAGTGAAGACAGCTACTAATTCTAAATCAGTATTTTGACGAATAGCAAGTTCTACACCTTTTCCTAAGTTACCATAACCTACAATACCTATTTTGATAGGCTGATTAGAAGTATTCATATTTTTATTTTAAAAGTCTGTACAGTCCCTTTAGTTGTAGGGAGTTTCGTTTATAGGGAGCTAATTTAGCTAAAACTTTAGACTTACTGTGCACTAAATAGATTATCATTAGTTGTCTCCACGCATCTTTCCTTGGTTCACTATGAATAAAATAAGCTCTTTAAGTCATTTCCTTATTAGCTAGAAGGGATTTGATATGTAATCTCAAAAGGAGTTAAAGTTTTTTTTGTATATTTGCAGAGTATTTTGCTTTAAATCAGAACCTTGTCTGAATACT
Source organism: Myroides sp. ZB35 (assembly GCF_001865835.1). NCBI lineage: Bacteria > Pseudomonadati > Bacteroidota > Flavobacteriia > Flavobacteriales > Flavobacteriaceae > Myroides > Myroides sp. ZB35. The sequence continues at coordinate 3,049,370 of NZ_CP017769.1, forward strand.
TTTTAACTTGAAAGTATATAAATCAAAGCAAAAATACTTCTTCGTTTAGCTTTAAAAAGTACTATATTTTTTAAGGCTAAAAACTCTCATTTAGTACTATCGGTTTAAAATTACTAAAAAACACTTGTCCCTTTTTTCGAGTGTTTATGCGGTGTTCGTCGGTGCTTCTTCGGAAAAGGCCCCCATTTTGCAATACTTTTCCGAACAACTTCCAAACCACTCCCGAACAAAGTACTTTTTTTAGCTATGAAACCCTTGGTGTTATTGGGATTGGGCGTAGTTCGATAACTTCAGAACTAACATTTTGAGAATAAGTGTAGGTGCATTATGAGAACGGTAAAAAGTACTATTTGTGTTTTGATTGAGTATAATGCGTTAGGTTATTGTTATATAAATCAAATAATTTTTAAGAGAGGTCAATTACTTGTGTTCAACAACATGTTTTATAGACTCAATAAAATATAAATTTCCTAATTTTAGCCTTGAAAAATAAAAATAGTATGGAAGAGGCACAAGTGGTAATAGATCGTATATATAGTTATCTAGACAGGTATGGTTTAAAAACGAATACAGATACTGTAGAGGATTTGATTGCTTTTATAGAGGCGCAATGGAGCTTAGCTGATGAAAGTAAGTATTGTATATATGATGCCTCTATCATTATAGGACGTATGACTACTGAATATATAAGATTAAGAGAGTTTGAGAAGATGATGTTTTGGCTTGATGAAGGTGATAAGCATAGTAATAAAGATAGAAATCCTGAGTATGTACGCAATTATTATAAAGGAGAGTGTTGTTTAGAGTGTGGAAATGAAGAAGCTGCTCTGCATTATTTAAATTTGTGTTATGCTGTAGAGCCAGAGTATATCTTCACAAGAGCTCCTTTCTGCTATGAGTTTTTTAATCAACATTTAGAAAATCCTGTACAGTTGTCAGAGCCTATAGAAGGGGATGAGGTAGAAATAGAAATGGAGCTAGAATTGCCTTTGTGGAAAGCCTTTTTTAAGATGGAAGAAGCTATCCGATGTGAAGTACTACTAGATTATATAGAAGATGAGGTAGATGAGAAGGAAGCAACAGAATTAATGAATCGAATAGTAAAGGACGTTCAAGAGAATGAACAGACTATTCTAGAAGAGTTATTGAGTAAGCTAGTTTCTAAATACGAGAAGTGGCAAGTGCAGTATGGATATGAAGGAGAGGATAAAGAAACTTTTATGCCTGATATTGTAGATAAGAATCAGTTCGGAATGTTGATTACACCGATGACTATCTATATTATACCAGAATCATGGACAGAACCTCCTCATATAGGATATCTCTTTGATTGTTCATGGGATAGAGAACATGCATTAGGATTCATGACTTATGACCATAAGGTAGAGCATATTGGTGGAGCAGATAGTGCTTTTTGTTTGTAGAGGAGTTGAATTATGTAAATTAATACACACCCTTCAAGGTATATACCTTGAAGGGTTTTTTGTTGTTAATCTATATTTATCCAAAAGGATTAGGTTCTATCATTGTGAAAAGTTAATAAACAAAACAGATTGTTAGTCATAGCTTATTTTTTGTTTGATTTTTTAATTAATTATTAACATTTTAGTAATTGATGCGTAATGTTAAGGTTAACTAGTGAAGGTAGCTTTGCCTCAACAAAAAATGATAAACTAATGAAAATTAACTACAAATTACCAACTTGGATTTTAGGTCTAGTTATGACTGCGTCTGTAGTAGGGTGCCATGATGATGATAATTCAGGTAGTGGCGAAGGGGAAAACAATGGCGACAAAATTGTTTTAAAGAATCATTCAAAAACACCAGCTTTTGTTTACGCGATGCCTGGTTTTGAAAAATTAGAGATTTTTTCTCTTATTTCGAGTGAAGATAAATTAAGTGAATCTCCTGATTTCGTGTTTGGAGGACAACCTGATGGGGCTGGTTTTATGAAAGATCCTAAAGGAGATGGATATTTGATGATTACAAATCATGAGATTATGAAATCTGTTTCTCGTGTTTATTTAGATAAAACATTTAAACCTGTTAAAGGAGAGTATATTGTAGATGGAATAGGAGGGATTACAAGGCTTTGTTCTGCTACTTTAGCAAAACCAGAGATACATGGTTTTGGACCTGTATTCTTGACAGCTGGAGAGTCGGGAGAAGAAAGTATGGTACACGCTATTGATCCTATGGGATCTACTGATCTTAAATCTAATCGAGATAGAGTATTGCCAGCGTTGGGTAAAGCAAGTATGGAGAATGCAGTTCCGCTTCCTTTGGATGTTTCTAATGGGAAAACGATTGTTTTAATTGGGGAAGATCAAGGGTATTCTTCTAATCATCAAAGTGCAGGGCAATTAATCATGTATGTTGGAAATAAAGGTGATCTTCAAGGAGGAAAATTATATGCATTAAAACGTAAGTCAGGAGGATATACTGAGATGGATATGAAAAAAGGAATGGAGTATGATGTAGAGTTTGTAGAGATACCAGGCGCTAAAGATATGACTGGAGCTCAGATTAATCAAAAGAATATGGAGCTAGGAGTTATTCGCTTTTCTCGAGTAGAAGATGTTGATTATAGAAAAGGTACAGGAAAAGGAAATGAAATTTACTTTACTGCAACAGGGCAAGCAAGCGGAGGTAATCCTGTAAATGGTTTTACGATGTGGGGAAGAGTATATAAACTAGTATTAGATAAAAACGGTATGATGACAGGTAAATTATCTGTTGCTGCAGAAGGAGATAGTGATCCTGGTAAGAACCTAATCAATCCTGATAACCTATGTGTGACTGAAAATTATGTATATATCCAAGAAGATGGAGATTCTTATTATGCCGATGCAAAACATGATTCTTATATCTGGCAATATAAAATAGCTGATGGTTCTTATAAACCATGGTTGAATATGAAGCACAATAGAGAAGATGCGGAGTGGCAAAAGAATTATAATCAATCTGGAAATCTTCAGAAATTTGGTTCTTGGGAGTTTGGAGCAATGGAAGATATCTCTGAGTTGATAGGTGTTCCAAATACTTTTTCTGTTAATATTCACTCGCATACTTGGCAAAAAAATGAATTTGTTGATGCAGATAAAGCGGGTGTGAACAAGAATAAAGAAGGAGGTCAGGTAGTGATTATTCGCAACGTAGAAAAATAGTTTAAGTTCTAATGTTTTGTAACCTCTAGTAGTATCTTATTTACTACTAGAGGTCTTTTTTTAGATTTTATGAAAACAATTAAATACACTTTTTTGATTGTTTTGGTTTGTTGTTTATTTAGTTGTTCTAACAAAACCAAAATATATGAAAATATTACTTATAATAACTATTTATTGACTCAAGTAGATAGTTTAGAAACGACAATAAATAATTTAGTAGATGCAGTAGAACAAGGTAGAGATAGTACTGTTGTTAGAAATGCGTTCGTAGAGAGTAGAAAGGCTTATAAAAAAATAGAGTGGGCAGTTGCCTATTTTTTACCTCATACAAGTAAATCAATTAATGGACCTGCACTAGATCAACTAGATTTAGATGAGAATAAATATGTACCTGCAGAAGGGTATCAGGTTGTAGAAGAATATCTATATCCTGTCTATGATCTAGAAAATTATGGCGAACTACTTATTGATACAAAGAGGTTAAAAAACTTTGTACTGAGTATACGCAAGAATTTTGAAGTAATTACCATTTCGGAAGATGTAGTTTTAGAGGCATTAAAGATGGAGTTGTTTCAGATTACAGCTTTAGGGATTACAGGTTTTGATACTCCAGCAAGTAAATTGTTATTTGTGGAAGCTGCCGTTAGTCTATCAGGAGTTAAACAAGTATTGGAGTTATCGAAGAATTGGCAGAATACAGCTTCTTATCCAGAAGTGAAATTATTATTAGATAAAGCTATAACTATCTGTCAAAAAAATCCTAACAAGGACAGTTTTGATTATCTAGATTTTATTACTTCGTATTTAGATCCCATAGCAAAAGGAATTGTAGGGATACAAAGGGACTTAGAGATTCCTTTTAAGGATGGTAATCAAGTGGTAAAAGGTAGTGTGAACTCACTTTTTGATAAGGATTTGATTAATTTAAATGCTTTTTTACCAGATTCTACTTACTATTTAACGCCAGCAAAGGTTGCTCTAGGTAAAGAATTGTTTTTTGATAAAAAGCTTTCTAAAGATAGTTTTAGAAGTTGTGCTGATTGTCATCATCCAGATAAAGCGTTTAGTGAGCCTTTTAAAACAGCATTAGACCTAAAAGGTCAACCACTTCTGCGCAATACGCCTTCTCTGAATTACTCAGCATATTATCACGGGCAGTTTTGGGATATGCGAAGTGTTACTTTAGAGAGTCAGTCTTCTGATGTAATCACAAATAAAGATGAGATGCATGGAGATTTAAAACAAATAGTAGCTCATCTTAACGAAGAAGAAAAATACAAAAAACAGTTTAAAACAGTATACCAAACGGAAAAGGAAATAGAAGTATGGCAATTAGAAAATGTGTTAGCTTCTTATATTCGTTCTCTTTCTGTTTTTAACTCTCGTTTTGATCAGTATATGAGAGGTAATAAACAAGCTTTAACTTCTCGTGAAAAGAAAGGGTTCAATTTATTTGTAGGTAAAGCACAATGTGCAACTTGTCATTTTATGCCGGTGTTTAATGGGACAGTTCCTCCGTTTTTTGTGAATTCGGAACAAGAAGTATTAGGAGTACCAGCAGATAAACAAGGTAAGGTCTTAGATGGTGATTTAGGGAGATATGTATTTAATACAGATCTACCACAATTAAAACATTCGTTTAAGACACCTACTGTTAGGAATATAGGAGAAAGCGGTCCTTATATGCATAATGGTGTGTATGAGACCTTAGAAGAAGTAATGGATTTTTACAATAAAGGAGGAGGATTAGGTATGGGACTAGAAGTAGAAAGCCAAACCTTACCAGAAGACCCTTTACAGTTAACAGAGAGTGAAATTTCTGATATAGTATTATTTATGAAGGCATTAAGTGACCAATAATAAAAGTTAAATTCGTTTTAAAGCTCATGGTGTAGAACAATACATTGTGAGCTTTTTTAGTTATAGAAGTAGAGTAGAAGAGTTTCTTGTGATTTATTGAAAAAAGAGTACTTTTAGCACTCAAGTTTAAAAGAAATGTTATGGGTTTTTTTGATAAATTATTTGGAAAAGGCGTTAAGGAGGCAAATACTGTTGAATTAGAGACACAATATCAACAATTTTGGGATTGGTTTATTGCTAATGAGTCAAAATTCTATAAGACAATAGAAAATCATGAACGTGTAGTGGAGGATTTTATTGACATTGTCAGTCCTAAGTTAAAGGATATTAATCCAGACTTTAATATGCTAACAGGGATGGGAAAAGATGGGATAGGAGAACTAATTATTTCTCCTGATGGTAGACTAAAGTCATTGCCTTTTGTAGATGATTTTATTGAAGCAGCTCCAGAGCATGAAAGATGGCGTTTTATCAGTTGTAAACCGAGTGTAAAAGGGATAGGGTTAAATATGAATGGTTTTTTACTAGATGAAGAGACAGTTTCATTTGTACCTATTCATGATGATGAGTACCCTGATTATATCCATTTACGTTTTATAATTAAAGAATGTACTCCTGAGAATGAAGAAGAAATAGGGAATGCTCTTTATATGTTTTTAGATAATTACCTAGGTGAGATTAAGACAATGACCATGATAGATTACTTAGAGGTAAAAGGAGAAGAAGGTGTTGAAGGAGAGTTGATTCCGGTGTCTAAGTTAAGCGATTATTTAAGTTATAGGGAAACGGAGTTTGTGGAGAAGTATGATAGTGTGATTCGCAATAGTGAGGAGGATACTTATTCTATATTAGAAAGTAATACTGATCATGAGCCCTTAATAGTGGTAGTGAATACTAGTTTTTTAAACTGGGACCAGAAGATGTCTTACCCATGGGTAGTGAAGGTATCTATAAAGTATAAAGGACGTGAGGATGGGCTACCAAATAAACAAGATGTCACGACAATGGATGAGATAGAAGATCTAATTCTCGAATCAGGAATCTTGCATAGTGTGGCCAGAGAGACAGGTTCTGGAGAACGCACTTTATTCTTTGCAACAAAAGATTATAGAAGCGCATCTAGAGATGTATTCAAAACAATCGGCTTATTTACAGATCGCTTTGATATTGACTATACTATTTATAGAGATAAATATTGGATGGGTTTAGAAGTATATACAAGAGCGATTAATAATGGCTAGTGAATATAATATGATTTAGGTGATAGTTTTAATTTTTATTTAAAACATTTTAGTTATTATCTATTTAGTAATGAGAATAGTTAGTCCGGATATTGAGATTTATGTAGTTGGTAAAGCAGTCAGAAAAAGTGTTAAAACAAGGATAAAACCTAAAAACACAAGGGTAGCAAATATGAAAATCTAAATAGTTATCCTATATTTGGGATGCTAAAAAAAGAAATCATGAAAATTTTAATATCACCTGCTAAGAGTTTAGATTATACAACAGCGGTACCTGTAGAAAAAGCTACAAAAGCTTCATTCATCAAAGAATCAAAAGTAATCAATGAAGTTTTACAATCTAAAACTCCGATGGACTTAGAGGCTCTAATGAAGATATCTAACAATCTAGCAGAACTAAACTGGAAGAGAAATCAAGAGAGAGCTTTTGTAAAGAAAGCAGGAAAGGAAAAGGACTTTAGACAAGCAGTTTTTGCTTTTAATGGAGACGTATACGCTGGTTTAGACCCTTATAGTCTAACAGCAGAGAAAATAGAGATATTACAAGATAAATTAAGAATATTATCAGGTCTTTATGGCTTGTTAAAACCTTTAGATGAAATAGAACCGTATCGCTTAGAAATGGGAACTAAAATGGCTGTAGGAGCAAATGCAAACTTATATGAGTTTTGGAAACCAATTTTAGCAGAAGCTTTAAATAAAGAAATGAAACAAGGTGAGTTACTAATTAACTTAGCTAGTAATGAGTATTTTAGTGCTATTGATAAAAAAGCGATTAAAGGAACTCTTGTTACTCCAGATTTTAAAGAATTGAGAGAGGGAAAACTGAAGACAATCAGTTTCTATGCTAAAAAAGCAAGAGGAATGATGGTGCGTTATATCATAGATAATAATGTCAATGATATAGAGGGTTTAAAAAAGTTTAATGTAGATGGGTATGCATGGAGTGAAGCTGATTCTAAGGGGAATAATTTAGTGTTTACAAGATAAAATTTTATATACCACCAATATACAAATATGGAATTAGTACATTATATTACTTCAGATGTATTTACAATCGAGAAGTTAAATGAGATTTTAACTCAAGGTCAAAAAATACAGCTTTCTGAAGAGGCAAGAGCGAATATTGTGAATTGTCGTATGTATTTAGACGATAAAATGGCTAAACAAGCAGATCCTATTTATGGGATTAATACAGGGTTTGGTTCATTGTGTAACGTCAAAATAGACAGTGATAACTTATCTCAATTGCAAGAAAACTTAATGATGTCTCACGCTTGTGGAACAGGAGAGATTGTTCCTGAAGAGATCGTTAAGATTATGTTGTTGTTAAAAGTGAAGTCTCTTAGTTACGGTAACTCAGGGGTTCAGTTAGAAACAGTAGAGAGATTAATTGATTTCTTTAATAATGATATTCTTCCTGTAGTTTATAACCAAGGGTCTTTAGGGGCTTCAGGGGATTTATCTCCACTAGCACACTTGACATTGCCATTAATCGGTGAAGGAGAAGTGTTCTGTGATGGATTTAGACAACCGGCCAATAAAGTGCTAGCTAATCACAATTGGCAGCCTATAAAATTAAAATCAAAAGAAGGATTAGCCTTGTTGAATGGAACTCAGTTTATGAGTGCTTATGGGTGCTATATTCTTTTGAAATCAAAGAAATTATCTTATTTAGCTGATGTTATAGGGGCTATTTCTTTAGAAGGTTTTGATGGTAGAATTGAACCGTTTAATGAATTAATTCATTATGTAAGACCTCATAAAGGGCAGATAGAGACAGCACAGTTCTTTAATGAAGTTTTAGAAGGGTCTGAATTGATTAGTCGTCCAAAAGAGCACGTTCAAGATCCATACTCATTCAGATGTATTCCACAGGTACATGGAGCATCAAAAGACGCTATCGATTATGTGAATCGCGTGTTTAAAACAGAGATTAACTCTGTAACAGATAACCCAAATGTGTTTTATAAAGACGATATTATCGTTTCTGGAGGTAATTTCCATGGACAACCATTGGCATTAGCGTTAGATTTCTTAGGAATTGCTTTAGCTGAATTGGGAAGTATATCAGAACGTAGAACTTATCAATTGATATCAGGACTTAGAGGTCTACCAGCATTCTTGGTTTCTAATCCAGGTTTAAACTCAGGGTTTATGATTCCTCAATATACAGCTGCGAGTATTGTAAGTCAGAACAAACAATTAGCAACTCCTGCGAGTGTGGATAGTATCGTGTCAAGTAATGGACAAGAAGACCACGTAAGTATGGGGGCTAATGGGGCTACGAAGACGCTACGCATAGTAGATAATTTAGAGCGCATTCTAGCTATAGAATTGATGAATGCAGCACAAGCATTAGAGTTCAGAAGACCTGCGAAATCAAGTGAGTTCATTGAATCTTTCTTGAAAATTTATAGAGAAGAGGTTTCTTTTGTAGATGTTGATCGCATTTTACATTATGATATAGAAAAGTCAATAGCATTCTTAAATTCATTTCAAATAGATTTAGAAGCTTAAGACTTATAAAATTATAGAAATATTAGGATTAACCGCATCTTTCTTTCTAAAAGGGGTGCGGTTTTTTTAATATATATGCTATATTTGTATACGTTTATAAAAATGATTCTCATTGGCCAACATTAATAAACTTAAAATCCTAAATGATCCTATTTATGGATTCATTTCTATACCAAATTCTTTGGTATATGACTTAATTGAACACCCTTATTTTCAACGATTGAGAAGAATCTCTCAAATGGGAGTGTCTTATCTAGTATACCCTGGTGCTCATCACACTCGTTTTCATCATGCTTTAGGCTGTATGCATTTAATGCAAAAAGCGGTACAAGTTTTGCGCTTTAAGAATGTAGAGATTTCTGAAGAAGAAGAAAATGCTTTGTATGTAGCTATTTTACTTCATGATATAGGGCATGGACCTTTCTCTCATGCGATGGAAGAAAGTATCGTAGAGGGAGTTCATCACGAAGAGATTTCAATCTTGTTTATGAATCGTTTAAATAAAGAGTTTGAAGGGAAGTTAGACTTAGCAATCAAGATATTTAAAGGTGAATATCACCGTAAGTTTATGTTACAATTGATCTCAGGTCAGTTAGACATGGATCGTATGGATTATCTAAAGAGAGATAGTTTCTATAGTGGAGTAGCAGAAGGTAATATTAACTCAGAGCGATTAATTCAGATGTTGAATGTAGTGAATGATGAGTTAGTCGTGGAAAAGAAGGGAATTTACTCTGTAGAGATGTTTTTGATCGCACGTAGATTAATGTATTGGCAAGCATATCTACACAAGACAAGTGTATGTGCAGAATTAATTTTAGTGCGTGTATTAAAACGAGCAAAAGAATTAACTCATAAAGGAGTAGAGTTATGGTGTAGTGAGTCTTTACAATTCTTTCTAAAGAATCAGATAGAAGAAGGAGATTTCGATCAAGTAGGGTTAGAGAAATTCGCTTTATTAGACGATTCAGATATTCTAGGAGCTCTTAAATCATGGCAATTCCATAATGATTTTATTTTGTCAGAATTGAGTAAAATGATTATTAATCGCGAGCTATTACGCATTGAATTTGTCTCAGATAAAGAGGAAACTAAGTTAAAGTTAAATAATATGCTTGATAAAGTATCTAAGAAATATTCTATTTCTAATGAGGCTTCAAAATACTTTGTATTTAAAGGTAAAATGGAGAATCAAGCGTATAGTAAAGATAAAGAGCCTATTATGATACTTAAAAAAGATGGGACAACAAAAGATGTGTTATCGGTATCAGATGAACTAAACCTTAAATCATTGACGAAAGTGGTGACAAAGTATTTTGTTTGTTATCCAAAAAACGTTTTTGAAAGTTAAATTTCAATTATATTTTATATTTTTGCCTCGATGAAAATAGCAGCAGAACAAATAGCGTCAGTATTAGAAGGAGAAATTGTAGGGAATCCTATGATAGAAGTAAGTACATTGGCTAAGATAGAGGAAGGAACAGCAGGTTCGATTTCTTTTTTAGCGAATCCTAAATACGTACACCATATATATACAACAAATGCCTCTGTGGTTATCGTAAATAAAACTTTCGAACCAGAGCATCCAATAACAGCAACTTTAATTAAAGTAGATGATGCGTATAAAGCATTCTCTAAATTATTAGAGTATTACAATCAAGTGAAATTAATGAAATCTGGAATCGAACAGCCTTCAGTTATATCAGAAGGAGTAGAGTACGGAGATGATTTATATTTAGGTAGTTTTGCCTATATTGGTAAAAATGTTAAAATAGGAAATAACGTAAAAATATACCCTAATACATTCGTAGGAGACAATGTACGTATTGGGGATAATACAGTTTTATTTGCAGGAGTTCGTATTTACTCAGAATCTGTAATAGGAGCTAATTGTACTTTTCATGCAGGAGTAATTATTGGATCTGATGGATTTGGTTTTGCACCTAATCCTGATGGGACATTTAATAAAGTTCCTCAGATAGGTAATGTTATCATTGAGGATAATGTAGAAATAGGTGCAGCGTCTACTATAGATAGAGCTACCTTAGGATCTACAATTATTCGCAAAGGAGTAAAGTTAGATAATCAAATTCAGATAGCTCACAATGTGGAGATAGGAGAGAATACAGTAATCGCTTCTCAAACAGGAGTGGCGGGATCTACAAAGATTGGAAAAAACTGTATGATAGGAGGGCAAGTAGGTATAGTAGGACATTTGACAATAGGTGATAATGTTCGTATTCAGGCTCAGTCAGGAGTAACTAAGAATTTAGAGAATGGTGCGGCAGTACAAGGTAGTCCAGCATTACCTCATAGTGATTTTTTAAAGTCATATAGTTACTTTAAAAACTTTTCTAAGATTGTTAGTGACATAGAGTCAATTAAAAAGAATATAAAATAAGAGCCTTTCAAAATATTTAAAGAGATTTAATTATGGTTAAACAAAAAACCATCCAAAGCGAAGTAACACTTAGTGGTGTAGGTTTACATACAGGTCAATTGGTGACAATGACTTTAAAACCTGCTCCAATCAATAATGGTTTTACTTTTGTACGTATGGATTTAGAGGGACATCCAATTATAGAAGCGGATGCTAATTATGTTGTAAATACACAACGTGGTACAAACCTTGAAAAAAAGGGAGTAAAAATACAAACAACAGAGCATGTATTAGCAGCTTTTGTAGGATGTGATTTAGATAATGTTATCATTGAGTTAAACGCATCTGAGCCTCCTATTATGGATGGGTCTTCTAAATACTTTGTTGAAGCAGTTGAAAAAGCAGGTATTGTAGAACAAGATGCTGAACGTGAGGAGTACATCGTAAAAGAAGTTATTTCTTTTGTAGATGAACAAACGGGAAGTGAGATAATCGTTATGCCTTCTGATAGTTACCAAGTGACTGCAATGGTTGATTTTGGTACTAAAGTATTGGGTACACAGAATGCTACATTGAAATCAATGTCTGACTTTAAAGAAGAGATTTCTGAAGCACGTACTTTTAGTTTCTTACACGAGCTAGAAGCATTACTTGCTAACGGATTGATTAAAGGAGGAGATTTAAATAATGCTATTGTTTATGTAGATAAGGATATATCTCCAGAAACAATGGAACACCTTAAAAAAGCATTTGGCAAAGAAGAGATTGCTGTTAAGCCAAATGGGGTTTTAGATAACTTAACATTACATTATCCTAATGAAGCTGCACGTCACAAATTACTTGATGTGATCGGAGATTTAGCTTTAATAGGAACAAGAATAAGAGGTAAAGTTATTGCAAATAAACCAGGACATTCAGTGAATACTAATTTTGCTAAAAAAATGTCTAAGATTATTCGCAATGAAAAGCGTAACCAAGTTCCATCTTATGATTTACATGCAGAACCATTAATGGATGTAAATAAAATTATGGCTTTATTACCTCACAGACCTCCGTTTTTATTAGTTGATAAGATTCTGGAAATGTCTGATAAGCATGTAGTAGGACTTAAGAATGTAACGATGAATGAACCGTTCTTCGTAGGGCATTTCCCTGGAGCACCAGTTATGCCTGGAGTTCTTATCTGTGAAGCAATGGCTCAGTCAGGAGGTATCTTGATTCTGAGTACTGTACCAGATCCAGAGAACTATCTTACTTATTTTATGAAAATGGATAATGTGAAGTTTAAAAACAAAGTACACCCTGGTGATACTTTAGTGTTTAAATTAGAGCTTATTACACCGATAAGAAGAGGGATATGCCATATGCAAGGGTATGCGTATGCCAATGGAAAATTAGTAGCTGAGGCTGAATTAATGGCTCAGATTTCAAAAATAACAAATAACTAAGAATATGAATCAGCCTTTAGCATATGTACATCCTGGAGCTAAAATAGCTAGAAATGTTGTTATAGAACCTTTTACAACCATTCATAATAATGTTGAAATAGGGGAAGGAACATGGATAGGATCAAATGTTACTATCATGGAAGGAGCTCGCATCGGAAAGAATTGTAAGATTTTTCCTGGAGCAGTTATTTCAGCAGAACCACAAGATTTAAAATTCGAAGGAGAAGTTACAACAGTAGAGATAGGGGATAATACAACTATTAGAGAATGTGTAACAATCAATAGAGGAACAAAAGATAGATATAAAACTGTTATCGGTGATAACTGTTTAATTCAGGCGTATAGTCATATTGCACACGATTGTATCGTTGGTAATAACTGTATTTTTTCTAACTCTAGTACTTTAGCTGGACACGTTACTATAGGAGATTATGTTGTATTAGCAGGATTAGTTGCTGTACATCAATTCTGTACTATCGGATCACATTCATTTGTGACTGGAGGTACATTAGTACGTAAAGACGTTCCTCCTTATATTAAGGCAGCACGTGAACCTATTTCTTATGCTGGTATTAACTCAGTAGGATTGAGAAGAAGAGGATATTCTCCAGAAAAAATCAGAGAGATTCAAGAGATCTATCGTATTTTATATCAAAAGAACTATAATACAAGTCAAGCACTTGAAATTATAGAGGCAGATATGGAAGCAACTCCAGAAAGAGATGAAGTTTTAATGTTTATCCGTAATTCATCAAGAGGAATTATGAGAGGATATTCAGGAATATATTAGTAATACTAAATAAAATAAAAGAATGGCAACAACAGCTGATATTAGAAATGGTTTATGTATCCAATACAACAATGATATTTATAAAATTGTTGAGTTTTTACACGTTAAACCTGGAAAAGGGCCTGCATTTGTTAGAACTAAAATGAGAAGCGTTACTAATGGAAGAGTATTAGAGAATACTTTTTCTGCTGGTCACAAAATCGATACTGTAAGAGTAGAAACACATAAATTCCAATATTTATACCCAGAGGGAGATCAGTTCCACTTTATGAATGTTGAGACTTATGAGCAAATTACGCTTTTAAAAGACGTATTAGATGCTCCAGGCTTATTAAAAGAAGGAGAAACTGTAATGGTTCAAATTAATTCAGAGACTGAATTACCGTTAGCAGTAGATATGCCTGCTTCTGTAATTCTAGAAGTAACTTATACTGAGCCAGGAGTAAAAGGAAATACAGCTACAAATGCTACAAAACCTGCTACTGTTGAAACAGGTGCTATTGTCAATGTACCTTTATTCATCAACGAAGGTGATAAAATCAAGATTGATACATCAAACAGCGCTTATATGGAGCGTATCAAGGAGTAATCACTTTTTAGAAGAAGAGAGATGCGTTTTGCAAAAGTTCAAGATTTACAGACTATAGCAGAGATTATTGGATGTAAGTTTGTAGGTGATGCTAATTTTCCAGTTTATGGAATGAACGAAATTCACGTTGTACAAGAAGGTGAAATCGTTTTTGTGGATCATCCTAAATATTATGATAAAGCGTTAAACTCTAATGCGACAATCATTTTAATTAATAAAGATGTAGAGTGCCCAGAGGGTAAGGCTTTATTAATATCTGATGATCCGTTTAGAGATTTTAATAAATTATCTAAGTTCTTTAACCCGTTTAAACCAGCAACTGAGGTACAAGCTAAAGATGCTATTATCGGGGAAGGAACAATCATTCAACCTAATGTATTCATTGGTCATAATGTAGTGATTGGTAAAAATTGTGTTATTCACCCTAATGTAGTTTTATATGATGGAACTATTATAGGGGATAATGTAGTTATTCATGCTGGAGCTATACTAGGTGCTGATGCGTTCTACTATAAAAAGAGACCAGAAGGATTTGATCCATTAGTATCTTGTGGTAGAGTAGTTATCGAAGATAACGTAGGTATCGGTGCTGCATGTACTATAGATAGAGGTGTGACAGGAGATACTACTATTAAAGAGGGAGCTAAAATAGATAATCAAGTTCATATCGGACATGATACTGTGGTAGGTGTACGTTCTTTAATTGCGGCTCAATGTGGTATAGCTGGTTGTGTGGTCATAGAAGATGAAGTAACGCTATGGGGACAAGTAGGTACTACAAGTGGTATTACTATTGGAACTAAAGCTGTTGTTTTAGCTCAATCTGGAGTATCTAAATCGTTAGTTGGAGGTAAAGTTTATTTTGGGTATCCTGCAGAGGAATCAAGAGATAAATTAAAGCAATTAGCTAGTATTAAGAGAATACCAGAATTAGTAGAGAAAACTAAGCATTTATAGTATTTGACATTAGTGTCTGACATAAATCAGGTTTCTTGAGATTGAAAACAAAGAATGTTATTAATTAATCAATTAATCTTACTTATAAGGGGGTAAAAAGTTTTAATAGTAATTAGAATTGTTTATTTTTGTGTAAGTAAGTTTAAATAAATAAAAACAAGATCATGAGTGTTTTAGTAAATAAAGATTCAAAAATAATCGTTCAGGGGTTTACTGGAAGTGAAGGTACATTCCACGCTTCACAAATGATTGAGTACGGAACAAACGTAGTAGGTGGTGTAACTCCAGGAAAAGGGGGAACTACTCACTTAGATCGTCCAGTATTCAACACAGTTTCAGAAGCTGTAGAAAAAGCAGGTGCTGATACATCTATTATTTTCGTACCACCAGCATTTGCTGCTGACGCTATAATGGAAGCTGCTGATGCAGGTATCAAAGTTATTATTTGTATTACAGAAGGTATTCCAGTAGCTGAAATGATCAAAGCTTACGACTACATCAAAGGTAGAGATTGTAGATTAGTTGGACCTAACTGTCCAGGAGTAATCACTCCAGGTGAAGCTAAAGTTGGTATTATGCCAGGTTTCGTTTTCAAAAAAGGAACAGTTGGAATCGTTTCTAAATCAGGAACTTTAACTTATGAAGCTGCTGATCAAGTTGTAAAGCAAGGTTTAGGTATTACAACAGCTATCGGAATTGGTGGAGACCCAATCATTGGAACAACTACTAAAGAAGCTGTACAATTATTAATGGCTGATCCAGAAACTGAAGCAATCATTATGATTGGTGAGATTGGTGGTCAATTAGAAGCTGATGCTGCTCGTTGGATTAAAGAAAATGGTAATAAAAAACCAGTTATCGGATTCATCGCTGGAGAAACTGCTCCTAAAGGAAGAACAATGGGACACGCTGGTGCTATCGTAGGTGGAGCTGATGATACAGCTGCTGCTAAAAAACGTATCATGAGCGAGTGTGGAATCCATGTTGTTGATTCTCCTGCTGAGATCGGTAAAAAAGTAAAAGAAGTTTTAGGATAATTCTTATTTCTAAAAAGAAAATAAAAAAGGCCTACACATTACTATGTGTAGGCTTTTTTGATTAAAGTCCTTTTGTTATATTTTTCATATTTTGGACTAGTCATCTGATTTTTTAGAATATCGCTTTTATAAGAGATCTTCTGTTTAGTATATTTAGGTTTGATATCATAATTTATACTTAATTGAAGGTTAAAAATTAAGTATGTTCTTAATGAATAATTTATTAGCTTGTGTTTAATAATGGAAATTAACAGAATAAAAAAATAATCCATTTTAATGATAGGAGTATTTGTGCTAATAAAAATCTTATGTATATTGTAATGCACTTACAAAATAAGTAATAGTTATGTCTTTTTACTAGTAAGTATTGATTTAGAACCCTAACCAAACTATAACTATAGCAATTGAAAAATTGTTTTATTTCAAAAAGAGACTCTTAATTAAGAGTCTCTTTTTTTATTCTTTATCTAATAAGTATAAGTAAGCAGGAGGTAAGTGGTGTGACATTATATTTTCAGGTTTATGAAACTTGATTTGATATTCTGTATCCTTGAGTCCATCTAATATAATTGGGTTACTACATCTCGCATAGTTACTATTTAGAACATATTTAGGCTCTACTAATTCTGGTAATTGTTTTTGAATTAGGTTAAAGACAAAGGAACCTAGATATTTGTTATATTTCTTGACACTTTTTTCGGTAGGCTTTTTTATACCATTAAAAATACTAGTAGCAACCATTCTCTTAGGCCAAGTTACTTTTTTTAATGCTTTTTTTACCTCGTGATCTGCTAAAGGGCTAATTTCGTTAAAGTCTCTAAAAGTCTGTGTTGTTGGTGGAAGTTCAGGAACCCAGTCTTGGGTATTAATAACAGAGTAACTCCAACTTTTAGCTAGTTTCTCATATTGATAACTAAAGTAAAGATTTCCAGGTTTAGGAGGAGCAATTGCATAAGTCTTAAACTGTAAATCTTTAGATAATTTTCCTTCTAGTTGTTGATTCATTAGATTAGCTGTTATTAGATAAGCTATAGCAGCACCTTGACTATGTCCAGAGATAATAAAATCTTTATGATTTTTCTGGACTAGACTATCTAACTTAGGTTTAATATCTTCCATTAAATATAGAGATGCTATAGTCCATCCTGCATGAACAGTTGCTCGTTCATCTTGAGATAGTTTGTAACTAACTTTTTTAGTATTATCTAATTGTATTTCTCCTGATGAAGGAATCATAGCTGCATAGTAATTAGCTAACCAACTAGCTCCCTTGTTTACAGATCCTCTAATAACTATTTCTACAGTATTTGTTTTATCATTGTGGTATAATGCCCACATATTGGTTAACCCCATTTCTGGTGATCTATACGTATTCTTATAACCAGTAAGATTATAAAGTGAATCTGTGGGGAAAGCTTTGTGTATATCAGTAGCTAGTTGTAAGCTATTGTATATTTCTTGTTTATCAGCTATAGGCTTTAAGTTTTGTGCAAAACTGATAGAAGTAGAACAAAGTAAAAGGAGATAAATTCTTTTTATCATAGAAAAGGACTTTACTAGTGTTATTTAGTTAAATATTTACACGATTCAAATCAAAGTTACACTTTTAAATTTTTGAATGCCGTTAAAAATGTATAAATTAGATGTAAACTTTAAAAAAAGAGATATGGCTAATTCATTTGTAAAAACTGTAAAAGATCGAATTAAGAACTGGTATATACCTGTAATCATTGGTATACTTTTTATAATAGGAGGAATATATATGTTTAGTACTCCTATTACAGCATATGCTTCACTAACTATTATCTTTAGTTGTATGTTTTTAATTGCTGGTATATCTGAGATTATATTTGCTTTTTCTAATCATGATCAACTTGATGGTTGGGGATGGTTGCTTTTTTCAGGAATTATAGATGTGGTATTAGGTGTTATTTTGATTGGAACGCCTACGTTATCGGCAGTAGTTCTTCCTATTTATGTTGGTTTTGGATTAATGTTTAGATCTATTAGAGGAATGGGAACAGCCTTTGACCTTAAAAACTACGGTGTAAAATCATGGACAAGCTTATTTGTTTTTGCCTTACTTGGGTTAGTGTTTTCATTCTGTATGTTGTGGAACCTTGAATTTGGTGCATTTACCATTGTATATTGGACAGCATTCTCATTTATATTATTAGGGGTTTACAGTTTATTGTTTGGTTTCTTCTTGAGAAGGATAAAAAAATATTCAGGAAAGGTTGATCAAGAGCTATTAGAGCAATATGAAAGGATTCAAGAAGAAGTTCGCAAGAGATTACACGATAAATAAGTATAATTATTTGATAAAGTTTATTGGGTGTTGTAAAAAATCCATATTTTGCAAGTAATAAATAAAAGAGATTATGAAAAAAATTGCAATGCTATTTGCCTTTGTAGCTACATCACTATTAGTTGGGTGTGAAGGGTCTACTGGACCACAAGGACCTCCAGGACCTCCAGGAGTTGGGGAATTTCCTTATGTAATGGAGACAACCCTAAGTTTTGATAAAAATTTAAATGATAGTTATTTAACACTCCCTGTTAAACATCCTGTGGAATTGTTTAAAGGAGATGTTATTTTAGTATTCATTAAGGATGTAGATTCTAGTAGTAAAGAACCAAGATGGTATGCACTACCTAAAAAATTCTATACTAAAGTAGATGGGGTAGAGAAAGATTTAGAATACAGTTATGCTTTTAGCCCAGACCAAGTGGATATTATAGCAGAAGCTAATGCACCATTAATTAATTTTAATGGAAATAATACTACTCCTAGTGTTTTGAGAAATCAAGTATTTAGAATTATGTATATTCCAGGGGCTGACCCAAAAATAAGAAATAATAGCTTAAATGTATCAACTAAAGGTGCTACTACCTTATCATACGAAGAAGCTGTACGCAAGTATAATTTAGAAGATGTAAAAGTAGTTAAGAAGTACTAGAAAATAATATTTAAAAGGTAGAGGCGCTAAGTTTCTACCTTTTTTTGTTTCTATAGGTAAAAATATAAGGGGGAGGGAGTGCTCTTGAGTATACTTTTTTAAAAAAATATTACAAAAATATAGGGGGGGGTGTGTTGTTTTTAATGACTTTTATTTAAATTTGTACTCATAAAACAGGGGGTGTCCCTTCAAAAACTATTAATTATGTCAACATTTCGTTTTCGAGCAATTGAAAAAGCAGCATCTAGAGAAGCTGTAAAGGTAGAAGAACTGGGTAGAAAATCATTGATCTTTGGTGATCACGTATTTAATGACAAGTCAATGCGACAATTTTTAACTCCAGAAGCTTATCAGGCAGTTAAGAATGCACAACTAGGAATTAAAATAGACCGTCGATTAGCTGAGTACATTGCATTGGGAATGAAAGAGTGGGCTCTATCGAAAGGAGTAAGTCACTATACGCACTGGTTTCAACCACTGACAGGAACGACAGCAGAGAAGCATGATGCTTTCTTTGAGACGTCTTTTGATGGTGATCCTGTTGAAAAATTTAATGGTAGTCAATTAGTACAACAAGAGTCAGATGCATCTAGTTTTCCTAACGGAGGAATTAGAAATACATTTGAAGCAAGAGGGTACACAGCTTGGGATCCTACATCTCCTGCCTTTATCTTTGGTTCTACATTATGTATTCCTACTGTATTTATCTCTTATACTGGTGAGGCTTTAGATAATAAAACTCCTTTATTAAAAGCGCTTAATGCAATAGATGATGCTGCAACTGAAGTAGCTAAATTCTTTGATAAAAATGTAAAGAAAGTAACGACTACTTTAGGGTGGGAGCAAGAGTACTTTTTAGTAGATAGTGCTTTAGCTGCTTCTAGACCTGATATTCTTACTACAGGAAGAACATTATTAGGGCATACAGCTGCTAAAGGACAACAATTAGATGACCACTATTTCGGTTCTATTCCAACTAGAGTACTGAATTATATGCATGATTTAGAGAATCACTGTATCTTATTAGGTATTCCTGTTAAGACTAGACATAATGAAGTAGCTCCTAATCAGTTTGAATTAGCACCTATATTTGAGGAAGCTAATTTAGCAGTGGATCACAACTCTTTATTAATGGATGTAATGAAAAAGGTAGCTGAGAAGCATCACTTTAAAGTATTATTCCATGAGAAACCATTTAAAGGAGTTAATGGTTCTGGTAAACACAATAACTGGTCATTGGCTACTGATACTGGTGTGAACTTGTTGAGTCCTAGTAAAACACCTAAGAGCAACTTACAGTTCTTAACCTTCTTTATCAATACGATTAAAGCTGTAAACGATAATGAAGAGCTTTTAAGATCAGCTATTGCTTCTGCAAGTAATGATCACCGTCTTGGAGCGAATGAAGCACCACCAGCAATTATGTCTGTATTTATTGGACAACAATTGACTAAGGTTCTTAATGAATTGAAAGAGGTGACGGATGGTAAACTTTCTCCAGAAGAAAAAACAGATCTTAAATTAAATGTAGTTGGAAAAATTCCAGATGTATTATTAGATAATACAGATAGAAATAGAACTTCTCCATTCGCTTTTACAGGTAATAAATGGGAATTTAGAGCAGTAGGATCTACAGCTAACTGTGCTGGACCGATGACTGTATTAAATACAATAGTAGCTAAACAGCTTAGAGACTTTAAAAATGAAGTGGATGCACTAGTAGAAAAAGACGGATTAAAAAGAGACGAGGCAATCTTCAATGTATTAAGAGAGTATATTAAAGATAGTGAAAGAATTCTTTTTGAAGGTGATGGATACGGTGATGAGTGGGAAAAAGAAGCTATCAAAAGAGGATTGAGTAATAATAAGACAACTCCTTCTGCTTTAAGAATTAAGAAAGACCCTAAAGTGATTTCAATCTTTGAAGAGATGGGAGTGATGACTAGTATAGAGATGCACGCTAGATACGAGATTGAGCTAGAAGAATATGTAAAACGTCTTCAGATAGAAGGACGTGTGTTAGGAGATATCGCAAGAAATCATGTAATACCAACGGCTATCAAGTATCAAAACTTAGTAATTGATAATGTGAAAGGTCTTAAAGAGATATTCGGTGCTGAAGATTTCGGAACGATTGCAGCAGAGCAATTACAAATGATTAAAAAGATATCTCATCATATAGAGCAAATTAATGCTAAGGTTACTGAGATGACAAATGAGCGTAAAAAAGCGAATCTAATAGAGGATGTTGAACAACAAGCTCATGCATACTGTGATGTTGTAAAACCTTATTTTGATATTATCCGTTACCACAGTGATAAATTAGAATTAATGGTAGATAATGAGCTTTGGACATTAACGAAGTACAGAGAATTGTTATTTACGAACTAAAAATAGTGATAAATTGAAAAAAAGACGACTTATGCTTCTTAGCTAAGTCGTCTTTTTGTTGGTATATATAAAGAGTTTTATGGTATTATGTATAGTATTACCGCTATTTGAGGATGGTGTTTATTGTATTTTTCGTGATTAAAGTATATTTTATTTATTTTGTTAATTAGTATGTAAAAATATATTACTTTAGAAAATTCTTAAGAATTACGAAATTGACAGTTGTTGTGAAAAAGTAGAGTAGGAATGCTCTATTTTGGAAGACATAATTGTGACACTATGGAACAAAATACATCAATAAAATTATCAGTACAGAAGTATAGTTACTTCAATTATACTTTTTGTATTCAGAAATATCACTTTATACAACGTATCCTAATAGATAATCTAGAAGAAAGTTATGAAGGGGTTAAAGTTCACATCTCATCGCAGCTAGGTTTTTTTGAGGATAATGTTGTGCCTATTGAACGCTTAGAGTCTAATACGGCTTATACCATAACGAAGTTTGATTTTAAATATAATCTACATTTTATACGTAATGTAGTAGAGAAAGATATTGATACGGTTCAGATAGCTTTAAAGTTAGATGACGAAGTATTAGCAGAGACTTTCTTCCAAATAGAGGTATTACCTATAGACTACTTTGGGGGAGTGGAGCTTTTTCCACAATTACTAGCGTCGTATATCTTACCTAATCATGATGCTATTTACCCTATTAAGTCTAATGTTGTTAGAATATTAGAGAAGAATAAACTAGTTCCTTCCTTCGAAGGATATCAGTCAGGTAGTCGTGAACGCGTATTACAGATGGTATCTGCTATTTATCGATCTATACAAAGTATGGATTTAGTATATAGTGCTTTGCCACCAAGTTATGAGCGAACAGGTCAGCGTATTCGATTATTAGATCAAGTGATAGAGACCAAGTTTGGTAACTGTATGGATATAACATTGCTCTTTGCAGCATGTTTAGAAGCGATAGACTTAAATCCTATTCTTATTCTGACACGAGGGC
Source organism: Myroides sp. ZB35 (assembly GCF_001865835.1). NCBI lineage: Bacteria > Pseudomonadati > Bacteroidota > Flavobacteriia > Flavobacteriales > Flavobacteriaceae > Myroides > Myroides sp. ZB35. The sequence continues at coordinate 3,071,725 of NZ_CP017769.1, forward strand.
ATATATTTGTCGGTGTTTGGTTAGTAGATGATAGATTTGATTCTATGGTTAATTATGACCAGACAGCGATTACTAAACGTGCAGCAACGAGTATCAGCGAACTTATCGTTATAGAATCTACCATGGTCTGTAAGGGGGCTACTTTTACACTTAAAGATGCAATGGCATCTGCAGAAACTCAGCTGTTACAAGCTTCTGATTTTATCTTGTCTATTGACGTTAAGACTTCTCGCATCAATAATGTATTACCTTTACCAGTATATAGAAAGAGTAGTGGAGAGTTTATTGAGAACCACGATTTTGAAATTAGTAGAAAAAAAGATAGTATAGATAAGCGATTTGCTCAGTCTAATGCTTTTAGTGATTTAGAACTAGGAGAAGGAACTGTTTTATCTAAACAACGTATTTGGGAGAGGAAGCTATTAGATTTATCCCTTAGAAACAATCTTTTAAATACTCGATTTACTAAGAGTATTCTACAGTTAATCGATGTAAATGTAAGTGATTTAGAAGATTCTTTAGCGGAAGGTAAAGCGTATACTATACAAGGAAGTAGCCAGCAAGAGATATTAAATAAGTACAATCTATATTATCCACCATTACATTCATCAGAAGAGCTATTCGAAGTAGTAAATTCAGAGTTTAAGAATAATAGACTATATAGTTACTACAATGAACATGACTTAGATAATATCTTAGTTAATCTATACCGAAATTCTAAATTAGCTGAAGAAGAAAATGGTAAGAGTACCCTATATCTAGGGATAGGATTGCTTAAGTGGTATGAACCCAAATCTGAGAAAACAGTAAGATATGCCCCTATATTATTAGTGCCTGTGGAGCTTAATAGGAGGTCTATTAACTCTAAGTTTGTACTAAGAGGGAGAGACGAGGAGACGATGATTAATATCACGTTGTTAGAGTATTTACGTCAAGAGTTTAAACTTGATATGACTGCCCTAGAAGATTTGCCGATGGATGATTTAGGTGTCGATGTACCTAAGGTTCTTGCCTTAGTTAGAAAGACGATAATAGATTTAAAAGGTTGGGATGTATTAGATCAGATTATCTTAGGGACTTTTTCGTTTAATAAATTGATTTTATGGCAAGATATTTCTAAGTATGCAGATGAGATTCAAAAGAGCTCTATTGTTAATAGTTTATTGAATGGTAGCTTGTCAGAATCAATAGAAGTACTCGATAGTAATGATGATGAGTTAGAACAATTGACATCATCAGAATTGACATTACCTATCTCTACTGATAATTCTCAATTAGAAGCAGTTAGAAATGCACATGCTAATAAAAGTTTTGTTTTACACGGGCCTCCAGGTACTGGTAAGTCTCAGACGATCACTAATATCATTGCAGATGCATTAGCAAATGGTAAAAAGGTCTTATTTGTAGCTGCTAAAAAAGCTGCACTAGATGTAGTACACCATCGATTAGAAAAGATAGGACTAGGACCATTCTGTTTGGAATTGCATTCTAATAAAACACGTAAATCTGATGTATTAGCGCAGTTCGAAGCTACATTAGAAGTGCCAAAATATAAGGGTAACTATGACTTCAAGGAAGCTTCCAATAGGATAGATCAACGCAAAGCAGAGTTGAGAAAGTATATAACTCAGCTACATCAACGTTTTAGTATTGGATGGAGTTTATATGATACCATAGCCTATTTAGAGCTTAACCATGTGGCTGTTAATAGCGATTTACTTGTAGATATTGATTTTAATGAGATTACACAGTCTACTTATACAAGTTGGAAGGATTGGATAGTACAGTTTGCCTCTATATGTCAGCGCATAGAGAGCCCTTTGTCACATCCTTTGCGTTCTTTGACGATAAAAGAACATAAATACGATATCCAAAGTACGGTTAAGACTGTACTGTCTGATTATAAATATACAGCTCGTGAATATGAGCAAATCAGTGCAGAGTTTAACTTTAAACTTTTATCTGATAAAAGGATAAATGCTAATAGTTTACAGACGATGTTTGAATTGTTAGCGAAAAGCAATTTATCTTATGAATTAATTGACTTATACTTTGATGCTAATCAGTTCTCTCTGTTACACAAGTGGATGGAGTTACATCAGAAATGCATACGCATAGAGGATTCAATTACTCAACAATTTAATAAGAAAATACTTGAAGTAGATCTATCACTTCAAGAACAAGAGTGGAATAAATCTAAACATCTTTGGTTCTTGCCTAAATGGTTTAAGCAGAGAAAAGTAAAGTCTTTCTTGAATGGATATTCTAAAGCAAAGATTAAATCGGAGCATGATGTTAATCTTCTGTTTAATCAATTAGAAGATTTCAAGAGATTAAAGTTAAGTAGTGAGGACTCTAATTACAGGGATATTAATAGACTGTCTAAAATCTACTATACTAATGATAGATTAGATTTTGAAGCTATTTATACAGAAATAGAGAATCTAAGTGGACTTTCTAAATTGGCTCAACAGCATGGTTATTATGGTATAGATAAATGGTTATTAGATTTTTATAGAAACCAAAATGTAAGAAGAGGAATCTCAGAGATTACAACATTCTTAAAAACATTTATGGTGAAATATCACGATGTTCAGGCATTCTCTTCTACAGCACCTTTAAGCGATGAAGTAGATGGTATCTTAGCGAATCTTGATAAGTTAAGTGACTGGATTAACTATAATGTATATAAAGAAGAAGGTACTAAACTTGGACTAGATTGGTTTATTGACTTATTAGAACAAGGTAGAATAGAAAAGGACAATCTAGAAGTAGAGCTAGAGCGAATATTGCACATCAATTTATTTATTAAAACAGTAAGTAACTCTTTTGCACTTAGTGGATTTGACGCTAAGATATATGAGACTCTAATCAAACAGTATCACGATATTCACAATGAGTATACCGAATTAAATAAGAGTCAATTAGTATTAAAATTAAGTAGTCGTATTCCGAGATCATTCTTTGACTCTATTCAGAGTTCAGAATTAGGAATGCTAAAACGTGCTATTCGCAGTAGAGGACGAGGGTTGAGTTTGAGAAAACTATTCGATCAGATGCCTAATTTACTTTCTCGCTTAAAGCCGTGTATGCTGATGAGTCCTATTTCGGTAGCACAGTACTTTGATGTTAGTACAGAGCATTTCGACTTGGTTATTTTTGATGAGGCTTCTCAGTTACCTACAGCCGAGGCTATTAGTGCCTTAGCTAGAGCTAAGCAGGCTATTATCGTAGGAGATCCTAAGCAGATGCCTCCGACTAGTTTCTTTGCTTCTAATAAGGTAGATGAAGATAATTTAGAATTAGAAGATTTAGAAAGTATTCTAGATGATTGTTTGGCTCTGTCATTGCCGTCTAAGTATTTGTTAAGACACTATAGAAGTAAGCACGAGAGTTTGATATCATTTAGTAATGCTAATTTCTATGACAATAAGTTATTGACTTTCCCGTCTAAGGATGACTTGGATAAGAAAGTAACTTTTGAATTTATAGAAGGCGGTATGTATGAGAAAGGAAAGTCTCGTACAAATAAAAAAGAAGCTATAGCTATCGTAGAATATATAAAACAGCACTATAGTCAAATAAAACCTAAGTCTCTAGGTGTAGTGACTTTTAGTCAAACTCAACAGACTTTGATAGAAGATATGTTGTCAGATATGCTGATCAAGAACCCTGCTGTAGAGGAGAAAATGCTAGGAGCTTCAGAATCGCTTTTTATCAAAAACTTAGAGAATGTACAAGGAGATGAGCGTGATATTATATTGTTTTCTATAGGGTATGGGCCTGATGAAGAAGGTAAGGTATCAATGAATTTCGGACCGTTAAATAGAGATGGAGGATGGAGACGTCTTAATGTAGCTGTGACTAGAGCGAGGTATGAGATGAAGATATTCTCTTCGCTTAGAGGGGATCAGATAGATCTTAGACGTACTAATGCAGAAGGAGTGAAGGGATTGAAGAATTTCTTAGACTTTGCAGAAAAAGGATATGTAAATATTGCTGAGAGTGAATCTGTTAAACAAAGTGATAAATTGATTCAATCCATTGCTACTTATCTTAAAGAGAATGGATTTGATGTTAAAACGAATATTGGTACTTCTAGTTATCGATTAGATATAGGTGTCGTTGATAAGAATAATCCGAATGAGTATGTAATGGGAATCCTAGTAGATGGATTAAATTACTACAACGCAAAAACAACCAATGATAGAGAATTATTAATTCCTGGTGTATTAAAAGGACTTGGATGGAATATATACCGCATATGGACGATTGATTGGTTTAAGAATAAGGAGTTAATTCTACAAGATTTACAAGCTAAGATAGATGAGACCTATCAGAAGGCTGAAGAAGTGGAGATGGAGACAGGATCAAGTGATTTTATTAGCAAACATTTAATCGAAGTGACTGATAAGGCGGCTGTATCTAGACAAAGGCCTTATGAATCTGCTAACTTTAATGCTATAGCGGATGGTAACTCTGAGACAATATACCTTCAAAACAATAGAAATCTAGTACAGAATCAATTGTATCAAATTATTCAGACGGAAGGACCTATTAGTCAGAACTACTTGTTAAAAAAAATGATGACTATATGGAATATTTCTCGTACTGGTACGAAGTTGCAGGCATATTTAGTCGAATTGATTAACGAGATTCCTAATTGTACTAGTGTGCTCTCTTATCAAGAGTTTTATTGGAATGAAGATCTTTATAAAAGAGGGTTGACTCATTATAGAGAAAATACTATAGAAAAGAGAAATATAGAAGACATCTGTCCTGAGGAGATAGAGGTAGCGATAATAGAGTTACTAGAAACTAACTTTAGTGTGCCACATGAAGATTTAACTAAAGCTATCGGAAGAGTTTTTGATTTTATTAAATTAGGAAGTCAGATGGATCAAGTGATTCAACATGTGATTCAGAAGATGATGGTAGAGGACAAGATTATTAATCAATTTGGCAAAATAATATTAAAAGAATAATCACACGATAGAGATAGTTTATAGGATATGCCTTGATAGTTCTTATAAATTCTCCTATTTTTACGTAATCAATTAAATTAGGAAGAAGATGAAGACATTAGAAGTAGGGCAAAAAGCTCCAGCGTTTAAAGCATTAGACCAATCAGGAAAAGTACATCAGTTAAGTGATTATAAAGGAAAGAAATTAGTAGTATTCTTCTACCCAAAAGCAAGTACACCAGGATGTACTTGGGAAGCTTGTAACTTGCGTGACAATTACGCAGAGTTAAAAGCAAAGGGATTCGAATTACTAGGTGTTAGTGCTGACTCAGCTGCTAAACAACAGAAATTTATTGAGAAGAATAACTTGCCTTTTCCTTTATTAGCTGATGAAGAGAAAGAAGTATTAAATGCTTTCGGTGTATGGGGACCTAAGAAATTTATGGGACGCACGTATGACGGTATTCATAGAATGACGTTTGTGATTAATGAAGAGGGAGTTATATCTGATGTGATTAGTAAAGTGAAAACTAAAGATCACGCTGCTCAGATTCTAGAGACAGTATAAGTTTTTAAAAGAAATTATAAAAAAGACAGTATCTAATCGGTTAGATACTGTCTTTTTTTCGTTTTCGACTTAGAATACCATGTGATAGTATCTCCCTTTTTTCAGCTAATCTATGAGCAATCTAGGGTGTATTCTAAGGTGAAGTAATACAACTTTCAATAAATTGTATTACGTTTGAGAAAATAAAAAAGAAGCATGAAAGAAAAGATTGATAAGGGAGATTTATATCTTCTAAAAGAGCATAGCTCACTCTCAGATTCTCAGTTAGGAGAATTGTTAGAGCAGAAGAGTTATGCTAATATCACAGATTGGCAGAAGTTTGTCAAGTATTTGACACTAGCCTTAGGAGCAGGGTTTTTACTGTCAGGTATAGTATTTTTCTTTGCATACAATTGGGCAGATCTACATAAAAACATCAAGTTTTTACTTGTATTCATTCTTTTAACTATCAGTGTTATAGGAGCCGTGTACCCTAAATTGAATACTGTGGTAAGACAAGTTAGTTTGTTAAGTGCGAGTATATTAGTGGGGGTGTTATTCGCTGTATATGGTCAAGTGTATCAGACAGGAGCTAATGCTTACGATCTCTTCTTTATGTGGGTATTAGCTATTACACTATGGACAGTATTGAGCAGATTCTCTCCTCAGTGGTTATTTTATGCTGTACTAGCTAACACAACTTTGATTCTTTATTTCTTACAAGTAACGAGTGATGATCTATTGTTCTATAGTGGATTATTTCTTTTACTATTGAATGTAGTATTATATTTAACACCTATATATTTAGCCAAAAAAACGAATTATAAATTGGATAGATATTATACGGGACTACTTTCTTTAGCCTGTTTTTCAGTTGCAACTAGTGGTATTATTACTTTTATTTTTGTAAGTACAGACCGCTATATTAAAGCTGATTTAAGAGGGTTATATATGCTAGTAATAGCTTCTATCGCTTGGTTTATTGGAAGTTTCTTATGGAGTAGAAAAGCTAAGGATTTATTGTTGTATAGTTATTTTTTACTTTCTGTATTTGCTATTGTATTTGCTTTAATTATCAAGATTGCTGATATCAATGAGGCTTCGTTATTATTATATGCATTATACTGTATAGGAGGAACTTTTGGAATTGTGAAGTTGATTATAAACCAGAAAAAAGTGTGGAGCAATGAACAGTAATCAATTTAAAGATATAGTTACTTCTTTAATCCAAAAAGGAGTAGAAGTAGAGCAAGATGCCCTACAAGTGGCACAAAGCAAATTAGCGCTTAAGTCAATTATAATTAGAGTAATATCAGTAATAGGAAGTCTTATAGGTTTAGGACTATTTATGGGGTTTATTGCTTTGATATCGAGTGATTTGTTTTCTAATAATACCTTTTTAAGTATTATGGGATTACTGTTTTTAGTAGGCTCATTTGCATTGAATAGAAGTAAAGACAGCGCTGTAACAGATAGTTTAGTTGTGTCATTCTATATTATAGGATACGCTTTTATGACTTATGGCTTCGGAGATATGTTTAATCAAATGGAGTTAGTAGGATTGTTCTTTTCATTACTTACTTTATTTTTATTCAATAATCAGATTGTATCTTTCATTAGTTCTGTGGGGACGCTAATTGCCTTACAATATGTTTTATACAAATTTGATATAACACCATTCTATTATATTTATTTAGCTCTAGTTGTAGTTTTAACGACTTATCTTTTTTGGCAAGAACAAAAGGTAAGGACAGCAATAACATGGCTCAGTAAGAAGTATCTTCCAATATTTACAGCTTGTTTTCTTTATACCATAACTACAGCTAGTTTATTGCGAAGTCAAGCTTTTAGTTACCACAATATTGAATTGTTTAGCAGTATGAGATTTGTTTTTGTGATAACAGTCTTGGCTTTGATTATAGCGACCGTGTATTTAATCATACAGAAGATGAAGATTATTAATCCCACTGTTAAGGCAGCAGTTTATCTAGTCGTTATATTATTTAATGTTTTAATCACTTTAAATTATGTTGTCTTCGGTATCACATTCTTATATATGCTTTGGAGTTTTATGAGACAATATAAAGTAGGTTTTGGGATTAGCATAGTAGGTCTTGTATTTTCTATGATAATGTATTACTATGACTTAGGCATCTCTTTATTAGAGAAATCTCTATCTATGATGGGCATAGGTGTATTATTCTTAGGTATCTATTATTTAATTCAAAAAGGTGAGGGACAGACAAATGAAAAATAAGAAGAACATAATTATCCTAGTTGTATTTGTACTTATTGGTATTTTCTTCGTAAGAGCAGTATTACAAAAGGAAAAGACAATAAAAGAAGGACAATTCGTATTGCTAGAATTAGCTCCTGTAGATCCTAGGTCCTTAATGCAAGGAGATTATATGAATCTTAACTATGCGATATCAACTAGAACAAGTACTTTTGATCAAAGTATTCTAGATTCAATAAGCCCTGTTAGTGAGAATGAGATTCTTACAACTACAGAAGAAGAACTATCAGCTAGAGCTGTGAACGATATTGAGGAGGCTGTAGAAAAGAGCAAATTGAATAAGCGTGGATATGTCTTACTGTCTTTAGATAAGGATAATGTAGGGAGTCTGGTGAAGATGGTCAATGAATTGGGAGAGAAGAACGATAACCAAATCTATATTAAATACTTTAATTATGGAGGTTGGAGATTTAATATTGGGGCAGAGAGTTTCTTCTTTCAAGAGGGGGATGCAGAGAAGTATGAACAAGCTAAATATGGTGGACTACGCGTAGATGAAGACGGGAATAGCGTTTTGGTAGGGATGTACGATAAAGACCGCAAATTAATTGGGAATTAGGAATTTAAAATTAAGAATTATTTGCCTACGGCATTTAGTATAAACAAACAGGGAGTTTATCCTGATGATAACCTCCCTGTTTGTTTTACCTATTTCGCTTCGAAAGTTAGCGTATGTGTCTCTTCTGAAATTTCTTCTAAATAATTGTAATTACTACTGATGGTAATCTCTGTAAAACCAACAGATCTTAAGGCTAGTTCAAATTCTTTTACTCCCCAGAAGCGAAGAGAGAACAGATCTATCTCAGAGTTAACTAACCCTTTCTCATTATCCCAATGCTCATATCTCAATTGGGATATAGTAGTCTGCTTAAGATAAGATGTTTCTACTCTAGATTCTGTCAGTGTAAGCATTCCATTATCTACATTCCACTGTCTAGCTAGCATAGGAGCTTCTGCTAATGCAGATAAAGGAGATAAGTCTATTATTAATCGGCCACCTTCTTTTAGAGCTGATTTAAAGCGTCTTAATACCTCAATAGCTTCATCAGTATCCGTTATAAGCTGAAATGACCCTGCAGGGATTATAATTGCTTCATAAGAGGTAGTAGAGGTGAAGGTATTAAACATTTCTTGTCTAAAGATACCATTGAGACCTCTTTGTTTACATTCTTGCTCACAGTAAGAAAGCATTGCTGCAGAAGCGTCAAACCCTTCTATTTTTAATCCTTTTTCTAATAGAGGGATTAGTATTCTTCCATTTCCAGATGCAGGTTCTAGGATTACTCCTTCTGTGTTTTTTAATCTTTCACTATAGTATTTTACATCTCCAAAGGATCTTCCAATAGGTTTATCGATATGATACACCCATGAAGCTAGTGATCCATATCTATTTGTTAATTCTTTATTACTCATATTTTTTGATTATAGGACTGTAAACATAGAATAAAAAAAACTTTTAATCTGATTTTGATTAAAGAAAAGACAGTTTTGTTCTGACCTGCTAGAGGATTGCTTGAGGGGTTCTTGCACCTTTCTTCGAGAAAACCACCTTCTAGGCAAGCAAAGTGCTAGAAAACTGCAAGGAATCCCCTAGAAAGTGCAAGCTACGTACAGGTACTTACATCATTCTAAAACAACATTATTATACAATTAGGTATAAGACCTTTTTAGTCAAACAGCCTTTTTTAATAAAAATATCGTTCAAATAATTGTTTAAAACTAAAAGTAGATATACATTTGCATCAGTATTAACGAATAATAGTCTAAATGTACACAACTAAGTAAAGATTGGTTATATATAACCAATAGATAAAAGGACAAACTTCAGTCCGACGAGTGGTTATCATCTTTATAAATTGACAACAGTCTTGTGTTGTCATAATACTTAGTATCGTGTAAATACATATTTTTTGACCGTGAGGAGTGGTGTACGGGCCACGTATGGATTATTCACAGCAGTAAACCAAGAATCAGCCTCAGCCAAATACTATAAAGCAGTTCTACTTCATAGCTCTTTCATTAGTTCTAAAACCATACTACAGTATGATTGTATCGCTAATTCAGACCTATTTTGTATACTTACTTTTCGTTTATTGGTCTATTACTTATTCTGGGTTAAATTTTAAAAGACTATGAGCATAGTTATATCAAATTTATCTTATTATCACGCAGATAAGACACCTTTATTTACAAATATTAGTTTATCTATTAATGCAGGAGAGAAGGTCAGTATCATCGGTCAAAATGGTACTGGCAAAACAACATTACTTAAACTAATCGCTAGAGAATTAGAGTTAGCGGAACCTGCTATTCATATTAATGGGACAGTATTCTACTTGCCACAAAATAAACAATTAGTTGAATCTCACACTATTTATGAAGCAGTAGGGGTAGTTGATAAGGTTAGGGCACTCCGTGCTATACTAGCGGGTTCTGTAGAAGAACAGGACTACGAAGTACTTAATGATCAATGGGACATAGAAGAACAGATCGCTAAGGTATTAGCGTATTGGGGATTAGAGACGATATCACCAGATACTACGATGGATTGTCTGAGTGGAGGACAGCAGACGAAGGTTCTATTTGCGAAGATGATGCTAAGTCAGGCAGACACACTGTTATTAGACGAACCTACTAATCACTTAGACTTAGAAACCAAGGAATTATTCTATAAGTATATACAAGAGTTTAAAGGTACTATCGTTATTGTCAGCCATGATAGGGTATTACTTGAGTTAATGCCTATTACTTTTGAGCTAACACCTAATGGAGTGTTTAAGTATGGAGGGAATTACAGCCTATACAAAGAACAAAAAGAACTGCGTCTACAAGGTATCCAGAGTAAAGTAGATCATCTGTCTAAAGAAATGAAAGATGCTAAAAAAGCGGATATTAAACGTACAGAGCAAATAAGTAAAGACAAGGCTCAGAACAAAAAAGCAGAGAAAAAAGCAGGTCTTCCAAAGATTGTTATTAATGCGATGCGCAATAAAACAGAGAACAGCGTAGCTAAGCTACAGGATGTTCACCAACAAAAGAAAGAGGGAATACAATCTGAATTATTAGAATTAAGAACCCAATTAGAACGAGATAAACTGTTTGCTATTCGTTTTCCCCAATCTACTTTGCATAAAGGGAAGTTGTTATGGGAAGCTAAAGAAATGAACTATCGTTATTCTCCTGTATTTGCTCCAATATTTAAGACGAATCTTGACTTTAAAATCATGAGCGGAGATAGAATCTTGCTCAAAGGAAAGAACGGTTCTGGTAAGTCTACGCTGTTTAAATTGTTACAAGGAATTTATCTACCTACTACAGGAGAATTATACCGTGCAGATGCTAAGGTGGTCTATTTGGATCAATTTTACTCTTTACTAGATCATAGTTTAACGCCTATAGATCAGTTAGAACTGGCTAATAAAGGGAAACACTCTCTGGCGGATCTTCGCAATCTATTATTTCAGTACGGAATAGGGGTAGGCTTATGGACAAATAAGATAAGTACATTTAGTGGAGGAGAGAAACTGAAGCTCGTGTTGTGTTATCTGACTATTTTAGCTTCAGAGATAGATGTGTTACTATTAGATGAACCTACGAATAACTTAGATATTATTAGTATTGAGAGTTTAACTAAAGCTTTAAGTGAGTTTAATGGAACCTTAGTAGTTGTTAGCCATGATGAGAGTTTTATTAAGGAATTGGGAATAGTAGACGTGATAAATTTAAATTAAGTCAAAAGTAAAGCTTGTTTTTGACTTAATTCTAACAAATATTAATTTTAGATTTCACTAAAAAAGATTTAAATTGCGAGAACAAAAACAATACAAAAACAATTATAATGTCGAACAAAATGACTTCAGCTCATGCTATTGAGCTAGAAAATAAATACGGAGCACATAATTACCACCCACTACCAGTAGTATTATCTAAAGGAGAAGGAGTATATGTATGGGACGTAGAAGGTAAGAAATATTATGATTTTTTATCAGCATATTCTGCTGTAAACCAAGGACACTGCCACCCAGCTATCGTTAAAGCGATCGCTGATCAAGCGGGTACACTAGCATTGACTTCTAGAGCATTCTACAATGATAAATTAGGATTATACGAAGAGAAAATCACTAAGCTTTTTGGTTTTGATAAAGTTCTTCCGATGAACTCTGGGGCAGAAGCTGTAGAGACTGCTTTAAAAATCTGTAGAAAATGGGCTTATGAAGTAAAAGGTATTGCTGAGAATCAAGCGAAAATCATCGTATGTGAGAACAACTTCCACGGAAGAACGACTACGATTATTTCTTTCTCTAACGATCCTGATGCTCGTAAAAACTACGGACCTTATACAGACGGATTTATCCGTGTAGCTTATAATGATGTAGAAGCTTTAAAAGCAGCTTTAGAAGCTAACAAAGGAACTATTGCAGGTTTCTTAGTTGAGCCTATTCAAGGTGAGGCTGGAGTTTATGTACCAGACGCAGGTTATTTAACTGCTGCTAAAGCGTTATGTGAGGAGCACAATGCTTTATTCATTGCAGATGAAGTACAAACAGGTATCGCTCGTACAGGTAAAATGTTAGCTATCGACCACGAAAATATCAAAGCTGATATCATCGTATTAGGTAAAGCATTATCAGGAGGAGCATATCCTATCTCTGCTGTGTTAGCAAATGATGAGATTATGAATGTAATCAAACCTGGACAACACGGTTCTACTTTTGGAGGTAACCCTACTGCTGCTGCTGTAGCTATGGCTGCTCTAGATGTAGTATTAGACGAGAAATTAGCGGATAACGCTGAGAAACTTGGACAATTATTCAGAGCGGAGCTTAACAAGTATATTGCTACTAGTAATATCTGTACTTTAGTACGTGGTAAAGGTTTATTAAACGCTATTATCATCAACGATACTGAAGAAAGTGATACAGCTTGGAACATCTGTCTTAAATTAAGAGACAACGGATTATTAGCAAAACCAACGCATGGTAACATCATCCGTTTCGCTCCGCCATTAGTAATGAACGAAGAGCAGTTATTAGACTGTGTAAGTATTATTACTAAAACATTAAAAGAATTCGAGAAATAGTATATCTCTTTATAAATATAAAAGCTCACGTTAATTCGTGGGCTTTTTTTAGTTTAGGAAGGTTGTAAATAGATTGAGACAATTTGTGATTTATTTATAAGAATAAGGCTATTTTTGTTGTTGAGAACAAGAGATTCTCCGACGTGATTTTTAAGAAAGTAAGTATGAAAAGAGTTTTGTGTATTTTATTTATTTCAGTTTTATTCATAAACTGTGCTAAAAAAGGAGTTCATATCAATGATCTTCAAGAGCGTAATGGCGTGATGTATGAAGTGAATTCAAAAGAGGTATTTACAGGAAGTGCAAAGAGCTATTATGCCAATGGAGAAGTAGATTTAGAAGAAAACTATACGCAAGGAAAGTTAGATGGAATAACTAAACGCTATTATGAGGATGGACAAGTAAAAGCTGAGGCAAACTATAAGAATGGAGTATTGGATGGCAGTTTTAAGGAATATTATAAAAGTGGAAAGCTAGAGCTAGAGAAAACGTATAAGGATGGAAAGCTAGAGGGAAGTAAGAGAAGCTATTTTGAGGATGGACAAGCTGCAATTGAAATGACGTATAAGCATGGGAAGCTGGAGGGAATGACTAAGAAGTATTATGAAGATGGGCAACTAGAGATAGAAATGACGTATAAGAATGGGGTAGAACACGGTATTATCAAAGGATACTATGAGCATGGTCAAGTAAAAGTAGAGGCGAGTTATAAGAATGGAGAATTGGATGGAGTGAGTAAGGAGTATTATAAAAACGGACAATTACAAGGCGAAACAAGCTATAAGGATGGTGTCTTAGACGGAGCGATGAAAGGATATTATGAGGATGGAAGATTAAAAGGAGAGGTAAATTATAAAAATGGAGTAATAGACGGAGAAATAAAGAGGTATTAATCAAGAGGGGTATCTTAAATCTTCTTTATTTGAAGTTATTTAATACTGAGACTATCTTCTAGATATTTATTCTATACTAGAAGAAGAGTTCATGACTTTTTAGAGTTAAGATATTATAAAAAATAAAACATGTTAAAAGACACTGCTACATTAGAAGCAAAGTATAAGAGATTTCTAAAGAGAATCTGTGAGACCGAAATAATCTATGCTTTAAAAGAACCTCGTGGTTTTGCTTTCTTATATTCTAATGATTTTGAAGACGAAGAGGGGGAAGAGGCTTTATTATTATGCTTTTGGTCGGCGAATGCTTATGCAAATGCATGTAGACAAGAAGGATGGGCTAATCATGAAATAGTCGAAATACCATTAGATTTATTCTTAAAGAATTGGGCGATAGGTATGAAAAGAGACTCTAATTATGCAGGAATAGAATGCGATAGTAACCTATTTTGTATTGAGAAAGATCCTATTCGGTTAGCCCTAGATATCTTAGATGAATTGGTTAACCAAGAGAAACTAGAAGGATTTGTTGAATATACCAAAATGTATAATGAATACTTATCTTAAAGATTAGGATAAAATAAAATGTCTGCCGATATCGGCAGACATTTTATTTTATTCAATACAGAGGTCAGACTCTTATTCTTAGTTCGATGAAGTTTCTTGACTTTGAGGTATTCGAAGTGCTTAATGAAAAAGCCCGTCTGTGAAGATGGGCTTTTTCTTGTTTTTGAGGGTAGTAAGAAAAGTGGTATATTTAAAATCAATGTATTAGGTGATGTAGGTAACAACTATTTGGCTATGAATAACTATAAGATGAATAACTATCAACAAAGGGGATCTATACGCTTAAAAGGGTATGATTATGCATCTGAGGGATTATACTTTATCACGCTATGTGTACAGGATAGGGAGAATATCTTCGGATCTATCCAAGACGGGGTGTTAACATTGAATGAGATAGGTGAGATCGCAAGGGATGAATGGCTGAATACAGCAAATGTGAGAGATAATGTGATTTTGCATGAGTTTATCATTATGCCTAATCATATGCATGCGATAATCGAGATTGTGAAGAATAAAACAAAGACAGGTGATAATAAAGGATTTAGATCTCCGTCTCAAACGATCGGGGCTATCGTCAGAGGTTATAAAATAGCCACAATAAAAAGAATAAAGGTAGGGATGAATTGCAATTCGTTTTGTGTGGGCGAATTGCAATTCGCCCCAACGTCTCCAACGCCCCCAACCGCCCGTACCATCTGGCAGAGAAATTACTATGAGCATATTATAAGAGACGAGAGAAGTTATCAATATATATCGAATTATATCATCACCAACCCTAAACGATGGCACGATGATAAATTTCACAGGTAGGGGCGAATTGCAATTCGCCCGTTTATAATTGGGTAAACAATATGCCATATAATGTTTGGGACAAATAATTCACGATGTAGGCATTCGTTGTGTGGGCATTCGTTGTGTGGGCGAATTGCAATTCGCCCCTACGACACACAATTGGTAATACGTTGTGTCTATAAATTATCTGATATGGGACGGCATTCACGATGTGGGCGAATTGCAATTCGTTTTGTGTGGTTTTTTTGTTTTACTCAATTATTCGCATCCTTTACGGGATTCCTCTTGTAGGGGTGAGGGGGAAGTAGTATATTATACAAATGAAATAAATTAAGAATAAACGATCATTTTGAGACCACCAAAGCATCAGTAAAAAGTTAACACAACGTATCAGTGAATTTATAGATAAATATTTAAAGTAGGGAACTATACCATGATTTATAGGATTAGTGGAATTAATAAGATTTGGGGTGGGATAGAAATAGAAGATTATGACACAAAAAGAAAATATAAAAATACCTAACGACTCTATATTGGTAGAGTTTAAAGAGTATCTTGATTTAGAACTTAATCAACGTATTTTGTTTACAGCTCCCTTTGGGGCAGGGAAGTCTACATTTATTAATGATTTTGAAGATAAATATAAAGATGGATATCGCTTTATAAGACTTTATCCTGTGAACTATGCTGTATCTGCTAATGAGGATATTTTTGAGCTAATTAAGTTTGATATATTGTATGAGCTAATGGCACATTATAATGATGAAATAGTTTTAGTAAAACAAGACTTTAACTTTTGGTTGCGTATGTCGATGTTTATGCAAAATAAAGCAGATTTAATGCCTTTGTTTTTACATATTATTTCTCTTCATGAGACAATCGGTAAACCTGTGGCAAAGTTTATTGAAGTGCTAAAACCTTTAGTAAAAGACTTTAAAGAATATAGTAAGGAAATAAGTATAGATGAGTCGGGTGATGTATTTGGTTTTTTAGAAGCATTCGAAAGTAAGAAAGGTAGTCCTTATGAAATGGATGCAACTTCACAGTTTATTTTTGATTTGGTTGATAGATTAAAAAGATGTGAGTCATTTAATCAAGAGGAGATAGAAGAAGATAAGACGAGAACGAATAAGACAATATTAGTCATAGATGATTTAGATCGTTTAGATCCTGACCATATCTTTAGGTTGTTTAATATCTTCTCTGCTCATACACATTCGATAACAGGAGAGAATAAGTTTGGCTTTGACAAGGTTGTTTTTGTCTGTGATATAGAGAATATCCGTAAGATCTATGCACATAAATATGGTGAGGGTGTTGACTTCTCTGGGTATATGGATAAGTTCTATTCTGTGAAGCCTTTTATCTATGATAATTTCAAGTATTTAACTCAGAAAATTACTGCTATTATAGATCAATCAACATTTATAAATTTATCAAAAAAAGATATAGTTAAGGAAGAATCGGTAGTATATTTATTAGCAGCGGTTTTAAAGATTTTATCAAAGAACAAGGCTATAAATCTGAGAAGTCTTTTTAAGAGTAATACTTTTTTATTATCAATAGAAGAACATGTAATAATAAAAAATAATATAACCTTATCAAAGAATAGAATAGCCCTTATAGCAGTATTTGAAATTATACAAGAAATGTTAGGAGGGTGGGCATATTTGGAGAAGGCATTACTTACAGTAAAGGATAATAATTTCTATGCTAAAAAGTATTTTGATGAAAATCAGAATTTTATGGAGAAATATAATTTAGTTACTTATGAGTCTGGTTATAAACATGAGGTAGACTTTTTAATTCCTGAAGTTTTTAGAGTATTCATAGCAGAATATTTAAAAAGTGAAGATAAGACAACAGATGGAGATAAAGTCATGGTGCTAAATGAATTTAAATTAAATGTCACTTATAACTTAAGACATCAAGATTTAGATGAATTAAAAATTAAAAATATTAGGGAAGTCGGAGGTAATAATGCTACTATACCAGATTACAAGGTGAATTATGATTTATTACTTATAGAGGCTTTTAGAAAACTACAAGAGTATGGTTTTATACCTTCTTTTTAGAAAACATGCTTCAGTTTTTATAGAAGTAGAAGTATAAATATACAACAACGCCTATTCCTTGACGAATAGGCGTTGTTGTATATAATTAGTTACCTTAACACAAAGATCAAAAAGAAGTTAATCACTAAACATTTTAAGGATAAAAAGGTAAAGGATTGTATGGAGAACTTTCTATTAATCATGGTCGCTACTACTAAGACAGGTAGGATAAATAAGGCATATAGCATCGGGGTATATGCTTCTTCATAGATCCATTGAAAGGTCTCAGAAGTATTCGTGCCGATAACGTATAAGCCACGCATGATCCATAGAATCAGATTAATGGTGCACAATAGAAATAAACTTATATCTATAGTTTTGATCCAAATCATTTTCATATCTAAAAGAGATTTAGCGTTATATTTAGTCTAAACGAGGTTTGTGCTCTGCATTTAGAATAGTCCACGCTGTAGCAAAAGCTAATTGTGTACGCTTTTTCATTAATTCAAACTCTATTTTGTCATAGGTATCCGTCGGTTGATGATAGTCAGCATGTGTTCCATTAAAGTAGAACATAGCAGGAATATTGTGCTTTGCGAAACTGTAATGGTCAGAACGATAGTAAATTTGTTCAGGATGATTGACATCGTTATAAGTATAATCAAGATCGATATTGACTGAGTTTGCATTTGATTGCTCAGACATTTGATGTAATTCTTTACTCAATCTATCAGCGCCTACTACATAAATATAGTCCCCATCTTTCTTATATTTATCACTTGTACGTCCGATCATATCGATATTAATATTCGCTATGATATTTTCTAATGGTATAATAGGGTTTTGAACATAGTACTCAGACCCAAATAGTCCAAATTCTTCTCCTGTTACATGTAAGAATAGAATGGATCTTTTAGGTTTTATTCCTTTGCTTTCAAGGTCTTTAAATACACGAGCTAACTCCATTACAGCTACTGTACCAGAGCCATTGTCATCAGCACCATAGTAGATTTTGTCAAGCAATATTCCCATATGGTCAAAGTGAGCTGAGATGACTAGTACTTCTTCAGGTTTTTCACTTCCTTCTATAAAAGCCATAATATTCTCGCTATCCTTTAATCTCATCATGCTATTTCTCATAAAAGCACTAGGAACAGGTTGTAGGTAGCCATCTGCTTGTTTAGGATACGCTATATTTCTCTTTTTATAGAAGTTGGTAATATATTCAGTCGCTTTTTTTTGTCCAGGTTCTCCCGTTCTTCTTCCTTCAAATTCTTCTGAGGCTAATACTTTTAGGTTTACAGCCATAGAGTCAGCAGATATTTCTTGCCAATAAGTAGAAGAAACTGTTTGGTTGTTTGAAATAGAACTAGTTGTTTTACAGCTAGTCATTGACATACTAAGTGCTAATAGGCTAGCAGCTAATATAATTTTATTCATGAGTGAGTCTTAATGTGTTTGGGGTAAAGATAAGAAGAATTAGTATGTTTTGCTTGGTTGACGGTTTATAGGGAACGGGGAACGGGGAACGGGGAACGGGGAACAGGGAACGGGGAACAGGGAACAGGAGGTGTGGTGGTTCTGGGGGAATAGAAAAAGAAAACAACAAAGCGACAGTAAGTATTCTTCATTGAATATTTTTATCTTTGTTCTAAATCAAGAAATACAATGAGTAAAATCGTTTTTATTACAGGAGGATCTTCTGGTATAGGTAGGAGTGTAGGAGAATATTTGACACAACATGGGTGTAAAGTATATGGAACAAGTAGAAATCCTGAGAGAGTAGTAGATTCAAAAATTCCTTTAGTACGCTTAGATGTACGCGATACGGCTAGTATTCAATCTGCTATAGAAGAAGTCATTGCTATAGAAGGAAAAATAGATGTATTAATCAATAATGCTGGTGTAGGAATCACAGGACCAATTGAAGAAATCCCTGCTGATCAAATCTTAAATAACTTCCAAACGAATGTATTTGGGCCTATTGAAGTTATGAAGGCTGTATTGCCTCATATGCGTGCTAGAAAAGAAGGTTTAATTATTAATGTTACTTCGATAGCAGGATATATGGGATTGCCATTTAGAGGGATCTATTCTTCTTCTAAAGGAGCTTTAGAGTTAATTACAGAAGCTATGCGAATGGAGTTAAAGCCATTTAATGTAGAAGTGACTAATGTAGCACCTGGTGATTTTGCAACTAATATTGCTGCAGGGCGCTATCATGCTCCTGTATTAGATAATTCGGCTTATAAAGAAGTTTACCAAATGTCATTAGATATGATGGATGAGCATGTAGACAGTGGTGGAGATCCAATAGAGATGGCTAAAGCTATTCACAAAGTGATCAATACACCTAAGCCAAAAGTGAGGTATAAAGTAGGGGAGCCTTTGCAGAAGTTCTCATTAATCCTCAAAAAAATATTACCTGGGAAGGTGTATGAGAAGATGCTGATGAATCACTACAAGATTAAAGGCTAATAAAGGTAAAATCATTACTATTTGGGACTCAGTGAATAGGGGTTAGAGGTGTAAGTATTGTTATAAAAACTCTCTAAGAATCGCTCTAGTGATGAATATATATCGTACTTTTGGGTTACAACATAACATAATATAATAATATAGATTATGAAGTTTTTTATTGACACAGCTAATTTGGATCAAATTAGAGAAGCTGAGGCACTGGGGGTATTAGATGGTGTTACCACTAACCCTTCTTTAATGGCTAAAGAAGGAATCACAGGAGCTGAAAACATTTTAAATCACTACAAAGCTATCTGTGAGATAGTAGAAGGTGATGTAAGTGCAGAGGTTATTTCTGTAGATTACGAAGGGATGATTAAAGAAGGTGAGCAACTAGCTGCACTTAATCCTCAGATCGTAGTAAAATTACCAATGACTAAAGAAGGAGTAAAAGCATGTAAGTACTTTTCTTCTAAAGGAATCAAAACTAATGTAACATTAGTATTCTCTGCAGGGCAAGCTTTATTAGCGGCTAAAGCAGGTGCTACTTATGTATCTCCATTCATTGGAAGATTAGATGATATCTCTACTGATGGTCTAACATTAATCGAAGATATCCGTCTTATCTATGATAACTACGGATTTGAAACACAAATCTTAGCTGCGTCTGTACGTCATACTATGCACATCGTAAACTGTGCTAAGTTAGGTGCGGATGTAATGACAGGACCTTTAAGTGCTATCACAGGTCTTTTAAAACACCCATTAACTGATAATGGATTAGCTCAGTTCTTAGCTGACTACGCTAAAGGAAATAAATAAGAAGAAAATTCTTATACACATATTACAAACTACAAACAAAGAAAAAGGTTACCGTAAGGTAGCCTTTTTTGATTCAATCAAGTAAGTCTTCTTCTATTCTAGTAAATATAAAACAATAGTTATGCTATAGGAATTGAAAAACATCCCCACTAATAGGGATTGTCTCCTTTTGCTTATCTCTTTAATATTGTTACTTATCCAATACAAAAATGAAAAGTATGAAAGTAGCTGTATTAAGTACCCTTTTGATATTGATATCTATCATAACTTATGCTCAATTGAGAAAAGACAAATCCTCTTTAAATATGCCTCAAGTAGAACCCTCTCAACTTATTCCGTTTTTAACTAAACAGAATGATTTTATCTATGTAAATAAGGATAATTTAAAGCCTTTTAACGGGATAAAGTATAAAAGCGCATCTGTTTATACTTCGACAGGTTATGCGATGGTTATAAATAATAAGGGAGCTTCTGTTGTTATAGATACCACTGGAAAAGAAGTACTTGAAGTAGGAGAGAGTGAAATAGAGATAGAAGTGGTGAATGGACTGACATTCTATAAGAAACAGAGGGAATACGAGAGAAAGATGCCTATCTGGAATTGGGAGTGGAATATCTTAGGTGGAGCTATTAAAAAAGAACAAACCTATCATAGTATAGAGATTGGGGTAATTGAAACCAAACAGATCTTACTGCACAAAGAAGTCCCTTATTTAGAAGATAGTTACACTCTAAATCCTGAAGCAGTAGATGGTGAGCATATTTATTGGAATGAGACACTTTATGCAATTAAGAATCAATATTTAAAGAAAAAGGAGTCTGATATCATTACAACTTTAGCTGATAAGCGATTTATAAAAGGTTCTAATAACTCTTTTTCTATTTATGATGTACAGCAGAAGAAAGCAATACATCAAGGCTTAAAAGGTATTAATACGCTTACTATAAAGTGTGGTAATGAAGACCTTGTACTTGATCAATTGATGCAAGAACGATTTGAACCAATCGTTTCTAAGTTATTAAAAGATAGAAATACAGGAAGTGTCTACTCGTATCCGCAATATGATAAAGCCTTTCCAAAAGAAATTACAAAGGCTACAAAAAAACAAATAGCCTTTATAAAGAATGCCAACCTTGTATATTCTATTCACAATTCTCCTTATTTTTTAATAGGTGTTTTTAATTATGATCACGATATTTGGGCTTATGATTGGTTGTATCTAGATATAAATGGGCAAGTGCTAGAACAACTTGATTTGGATAGTTTTAAGGTGTCAGATCAAATAGGGAGGCTTGTATGGCCTGCTAAAGAAATGGTTATACCTCATCAGAAGGTCACTTCAGTAAAGTACTATACCGGTAGTGATGAACTATATCTTGTCAATATAGAAAGCACAGAGGGAGATAGTAAGTGTGGGGTATGGGATAAAAACGCTCAACTATGGAGTATAGCACCCGAGTACACTTCTATACTTGCTTTGGATATTGCTAAAGGTATCTATGCCTTGCAGAAAGAGAAGGATGAGAATTATACACTTTACAATCAGATAAAGAAGGAGAATATAGGTGCGAAGGCTTATAAATACATCTATTCAGACGGTTTAGTTCAAGTAAACCTTGAAGATAAAACAGTAAGTTATTATATAGATATTTATACGGGTAGAGCGTATTTAGAAGAATAGAAAGGTGATGAGCATTTCCAAGAAATATAAATATAAAGTTATGATGAAAATTAATTTAAAATCACTTTTCTGTTTTAAAAAGAAACCAAAAGAAGAACCAAGTGGAAAGATAGATTATGACCAACACGTTGATTTTTATTATTCATGTCTGATAAATTCAATTATATTGTTTGCATTGAATGTTAGTCAATTAGACGAATTATCAGAACCTACATTTGATCCTTTGTTTGAATTAGAATCTGAAATTGATTATGCCTTCACTCCAGTTATTTTTGAAACAGTCTTTAGAAATAAAAGAATAGATATTTTGTTAAGACAGGAGTTACTTGAGTTTAAGAAGGAGATAGATGATATTCCTCAAGAACTTTGGGAATGGGAATATCTGAATACGCATCAAGTATGGAATAAAATAAGAGCTAAGGCAAACTTATTATTAGATAAATTAGAGATAATAGATAGAAATTATAATAAATAGTTTTATAACCCTAAAACCACTGTAATTAGGGATGTTTACTCTTGAATGCTTGTACTACCTTAGAACAATGAAATACCTTATGATTTTAGCATCTATATTTAGCTTATTTGGTTGTCAGACTAAGGCTCAAACATTGCAAGTCTCAACGATATATACTGCACCTAAACAAGTGACAAGAGAAGTGCCTGAAACAGGTAAACAACATACTTATACCACTTATCAGGAGGTTACAGAGAGATTTGTACCTGCTGTTTCTTTAGTCTCTAAAGAAGATAAAGTGTTGCGATTTAGGATACAAGGGAATATTAACTCTAGAGGATTACAGATTCGCAAAGTTTCTAAGATACGCTTTGAACAAGGAGAGCAGTTTGGCAATGGTATAACGCTTAAGTACTATGTAAATATTAAGCATATAGCTGGTAAAGAAGGAGCTTCTATAGCTGGGTATAACTACAGTCAAGAAAAGGAGTATAGGATACCTACTCATGTGAAAGTAGTCTATATAGAAGTATATGAAGAACATCCAAATCAAGAACCTAAGTTAATAGCAGAGAAAAAGTTTGACTTCTTTGCTAAAATATAAGCTTAAAAAACAATAAATGAACTTAGAACAATTAAAAGAGAAAGCGCAGACTTTGATTAGAGAATCACACCTTTTTGTAAAAGCAATACCAGGTGATGAGCAAGTCGCTTATGTCAATGAAGAAGAAAGTATCAGCTTTATAATCAAATACCTAAATCAATGGATGGCCTTAATAGAGAAGGATGAGATATTCTTGTTTGAATCCATTGATATCCAATCCATAGATTTAAAGAAATATACAGCTCTAACAACTAAAACTCAACAAGTATACCCAAACTTCGAGCATTTGATGCATTTTGGTGATGCTGAAGTTCAACAGTGGGTTAAAGATAATGACTGTAATAGTGATGATCTATCTGATTTACAATCTATTTATAATGACGATTATATAGACTTATGGATGCAGAGCCATCCGATGTATCATAATGAGGGAATATATGGATATGCAGGAGGCTGGGCTATGATTTGGCCAGAAGAAGATATTCCGATGCAATGGGATGAAAACTTAGAGTTTAAATATCAAATAGGATTACAATATGAGCCTTTTATAGATATTTATTTCAATAAGAAACAGAATAAATATATTTGTATTGAGCGTAATACCTAATATCTTGTATTTTTTGAAGAAATCTTTATATACCTTATCGCATTTAAAGTTGAGCATGAAGAGAGTCTCTCTTTTGACACTTGTGTTATTGGCTACTGCCATAGAGCCTGTGCTTGCTCAATCTTTAGAAAGTTGGGAACAAAAGTATAAAGCAGAAATAAGTACTGGTACAGTTCAGAATACTGTGGTAGTGTCTTATATATCTGCTCTTTATGCGAATAAACAATATGATAAAGCTGAGCAGGTATTCATCCAGAACCTCAATACAGCCTTAAAAAAAGGAGATTATAATAGTGTAAGTATATTATATTGTATAGAGGCTGTGAATAGGCGTATTAGAGAGAATAATTCGGGTGCAGTAAAAAGCCTTGAATTAGCCAAACAGTATAGCCTAAAGTTAAACGATACTGAGACTAAGGGGTATGTAGCTTATTGTGAGGGATGGTTATACAGTAGAGATGGCAAGCAAGATAAGGCTGTACATAGTATTATATCAGCTATTAAGCTTTATGAAGCTGCTAGTAGTTCGCCTACATTAAATAAGAGAAAGGCATTTGCTAATAGTGAGTTAGGTGTTATTTATGGTCAGTTAGGAGAGAAGGAGCTACATGAAAAGTATACTAAAACGGCACTCAAATATGCCTTATCACAGTCAGATCCTCAAGTAAAGTTTACCACCTTTATGCAAATGGGGAATCTGTATAATCGTCTATATGAGAGTCATTCTTCAGATATTAATTATAGAGATTTAGCGGAGCGATATTTTTTGCAATCGATAGACATCTTTAATCAGAGTAAGGACGTGATGTATAACTTATCTGATTTATCTTTTGCCAATAATAATTTAGCGAGTTTATACCTATATTCTTTCCCAGATAGTTATCGTACGAAAGCTTTAGAATACGCTAAGAAAGCTAATCAGATCGCTCTGAAAATAGACCAAGCAGATCACATAGCTTCCTCGTATGGTATTATTTCTACTATCCATTTAGCTAATGGTGATAGTGACACGGCTATATTATACTTATTAGAAGCGCAACAGGCTATCCAAAAGTCAAGTATTGTTGATTACAATATAGAATTGAATATTTACGAATCCTTAGTGGAGATTTATGTAGAACAAGGGAATTATAAAGAAGCTTTTTACTATCAACAAGAGTATTTAGCCCTATTTAAAAAGCTTTATAACCAAGATAAACTACAGATTGTAAAGAAATTAGAAGCTGAGTTTGATAAAGAACGACAACAACAGAAGCTGATCAAGCTTCAGTTTCAATCGGATCAAAACACACAAAAGATTCAGTTGATGAGCGCTTTAGCTCAGCAGAGAGAACAACTGTTGAGCAATCTAAAATTGACAGAAGAGAATCAACGTAGTAGATTAAAATTTTCTGAGCTTGAAGCACAGAAGAATGCACAGCAACTACGTCTATCACAGTTAGAAACAGAACAGAAGAATAAGGACTTATTGACTTATAAGAGTATTGTAGCTTATAAGGATAAGCTCAACACCTTCTACGTTGCTTCTATGATATTCTTTATTTTAGTCGTGTTTTTATTGTTATATGCCTATAGACAACGTCTAAAGACGATGAAGCAGAGAGATACGTTACATAATTTAGCTATCGAACAAGAAAAACAAAATTCTAAAATATCAACTTTAACAGCCCTATTAGAAGGACAAGAGCAGGAGAGAGGGCGTTTGGCTCGTGATTTACATGATGGTTTAGGTGGTCTGTTATCAGGTACTAAATTACACCTTACGCAGTTAAATGATAAAGTAGAAGGTCAGGCTAAGCAGGGATTAGATAAATCCATTAATCAGATAGATGCTGCAGTCACAGAACTTCGTAAGGTAGCACATAATTTAATGCCTGATTTATTGGTTAACTATGGTTTAAAAGAAGCTTTAGACGAATTTGGAATACGTATGTCTAATGATACTTTAGATATTCATATCGAATTTTTGAGCTATACGAATTCTCTATCTCAAGATCAACAATTGTTAGTCTATCGCATTATACAGGAGTTAGTAAACAACGCTATAAAGCACGCTGCTGCCTCTCAGATTATTATTCAGTTGGTAGAAGAAGAACACGAGATTATTGTCACAGTAGAAGATGATGGAAGAGGTTTTGATATTAATAAATTAGACTTAAAGAAGTCAGCAGGTTTTCACAACATACAATCGCGTATACAGTTTATGAAAGGTACATTAGCTGTACACTCAGAAGAAAATATAGGAACAAGTGTGGAATTTAAATTTCCTAAAAAGTAATTATGATAAAAGTTGCCATTACAGACGATCATCCTTTATTATTAGAAGGATTAAAAAATATATTAGGGTATCAATCAGAAATAGAAGTAGTCGCTTGTTTTTCGGATAAAGAAAGCATGATGCAAAGGCTCTTAACTACAGACACGGATATTATACTATTAGATATCAATTTAGCAGATATCAATACATTGGAGTTAATTAAACCACTTAAACAGAAATTTCCTCAGTTAGAGATTATCATGTTGAGTGTGCACAATGAATATGCTGTTATTAATAGTAGCTTAGCAGAAGGAGCGAAGGGATATATTCAGAAGAATGCTTCGGTAGAAGAGATTATCTCAGGAATTAAAACTGTATTTGCAGGAGAAAAATACCTTTGTTCACAGTCTAAAATAGTCTTAGACAAAAAAGAAGAAGTAGGCTTAAAGCAAATCCCAAAACTGACTCGCCGTGAGAAAGAAATCTTAATAGAAGCCGCATCAGGTCTAACCACAAACCAGATAGCAGAGAAACTGTTTATCAGCCATCATACAGTAGAGAGTCACCGCAAAAACTTAATAGAGAAGTTTCAAACTTCTAATCTGAGTACTGCTATTAAAATGGCAATAGAGTATAATCTTATACAGAAATAGAGATTAATATATTCTAATCGATGTATGATTAATACAATTCTGCTCAGTAGTGAGGTTAGTTTTTGTTTAGTTATATTTATGCTGCATAGCTTATTGTTTACATATCTATTTATAATCGAGTCGTTTGTGATTCTTTTATATAAATCGTTAGAATATGCTTGGGGAGTGCTAGAGGTATGCTTGCACCTTTCTTCGACAAAACGGCCTTCTAGGCTAGAAAACTCGAAGAAAACCCCTAGCATACTCCTAGAATCAGCAAGCGGAGCATGGAGTACTATTATTAAGAATAGATATAACAGAAATATATTATAAAATATTGTTTATTAATGCTTTAGTTTGGTAAATTTGTATTTGATATTATATGTGGTTATTCTAATATATTTAAAAACGCAGAGATATAATGATTCATTTAAGAGATTTAGAAGAGACAATAAGAATTAAAAAGAATTTAATTACGTCTCTAGAAGTTGTGGTGGCTAGCGGTAAAGATGGTGAGTATTATGTAGCTATTTCTCCTTCATTTCTAATAAGTGGATATGGAGAATCTGAAGATAAGGCTTTAGATGATTTTAAGTATAATGTAAATGTTTTTATAGAGGATTTAAATAAAATATCACTGAAAGAAAAAGTTGATTACATCCAATCACTAGGTTTTAAAAATGATAAATTACATAAAAAGAATTACTCAAAGGTTTCTATAGATGATAATGGTGTCCTACAAGGGCTTGAAAGACCTAGTCTAAAAACATTAGAACTAGATGTAGTCTAAAGAATAGGAGGATGGGAAATAATAGACCTGTTAAAACTAAAGATTGGGTGGCATACTTAAAGTTTCTAGGATGTACTTATATTAGAACAACAGCATCCCATGATCACTATAGATGCCCCAAATGTATCAGAACTATTACCCACAGAGAAAAAGATAAAGAAATACCAGCACTTCATTTAAGAACTAATCTTGCAACACTAGGGAAGAAGTTAAGTGATTTATATGAATGGATAGAAAGTAATAGATAATATATTTTATTATAAAGTAATATGTATAAAAAAGCCGAGAACTATGTCTCGGCTTTACTGTTTATGATAATACTATTTTGTATTTGGTTTCTCTAGGTAATCGAAGAAATACTGTGCTATCTTGTCATTTAAGTGAACTCTATCTACTCCCATAACATTGTGTTCATGAGAAGGGTATAAGAAGTAATCTACTTGTTTCTTTGCTTTAATAGCCGCTTCTATAAACTCCATAGAATGCTGCTGAACCACTACAGGGTCTTGAGCTCCATGAATAATTAAAAGCTTGTTGTTTATTTTATCTGCTTTGTTAAGTAAGCTTGTTTTTTTGTATCCATCAGGGTTTTCGCTAGGCATATCCATATAGCGTTCTCCATACATGATTTCGTACATTTTCCAATCCATTACAGGGCCACCTGCTACACCTACTTTAAATACTTCTGGGTGGTTAACAGATAAAGTTGTAGTCATAAAACCTCCGAAACTCCATCCATATACACCTATCTTATCTTGGTTTACATAAGGAAGTGATTTTAAGTAATCTACCCCTTTCATTTGATCTGCCATCTCAGCTTGACCTAATTGTCTGTGGATTACTTGTTCGAAGTCACGTCCTCTATTAAAACTACCTCTACTATCTACCGTAAATACGATGTAGCCATGCTGTGCCATATAGTTAAAGAACAAGTTCGCTCCACCTAACCATGTGTTGGTTACTAACTGTGCATGAGGCCCTCCATATACGTATACCATCACAGGGTATTGTTTGTTCGCGTCGAAGTTAGTAGGGTAGATGATACGTGCATTTAAAGGAGTTTTTCCATCTGCAGCTGTAATCGTCTTAATCTCTGTCTTAGGCATCGTCACAACCCCATCAAAAGGATTTTTAGACTCTAATACTTGTTGCTCTTTTTTAGAATCAGCATTGACAATAGTAACTTTGTTAGGTGTCTCTAAGTTGTTAAATTGATCTAAGAACAATGACTTACTCTTGTTTAAGACTACACTATGTGTTCCTGATAACGTAGTAATCTGTTCTGTTTTACCTTTTTTAAGGTTTGTTTTGAATAACTGTCTATCTAATCCTTGATTGGTAACTCCTATATAGTAAAGGTTTTTAGCGTCTTCGTCAAAACCTAAGAATTCATTTACTATCACGTTTTCATGACCTAATTTCTTGATTAGCTTGCCATTTGTGTCGTATAAGAATAGTTGTCTATATCCATCTGCTTCAGAGAAGTATAAGAATTGATCAGGTGCACCAGGTACAAATACTAGACTATTAGAAGGTTCTGTATACGTTTTAGATTTTTCTTCGAATAACGTTTTTTCAAAGGCACCTGTAGCAGCGTTGTATTGATTTACTTTTAAGTGATTTTGTTCTCTATTAAGAACTCCTACGTAAACATAGTTTCCAGAAGGATCCCAAGTAACCATGGTTAGGAATTGGTCTGCTTCACCAGTTTGTAGAGTTACCTTTTTACCAGTATATACATCATAGATTACTAATGATACTTGCTCATTAGCCATACCAGCCATAGGGTATTTGATGTTTTTTACTTCTGCCACACGTTCACTCCATTGAATGATAGGGTATGAAGTCACCATACTTTGGTCTTTTCTATAGTATAGAAGTTGGTCTTGTTTTGGACTCCACCACATTCCTTTTTTTATACCAAACTCATTGCGGTGAGTATCACTACTTCCGTTGATGATATCTAGAGCAGGATCATCAGTTACTTTAATATCACCACCTTTATTAGTAGTCACTACGATATTATTATCTTGTAACCAAGCGATATGATCTCCATTGCGAGAGATGATTTGTTGGTCACCATTAAGATCAAATTTAAATGAGTTGACTACCTTTTTATCAGTAAGGTTAACCTTGAAGTAATACTTTGATTTAAAAGTAGAATCAGGAGTATAAAACTCTATTTCATTGTCATTTAACCAAGTTAGGTTAGTCGGGATGATTCTAAGGTTAAATGTAGTCCCTTTAACTGTATTATTGATTACTTCTTCTAATTGTTTAGCAGTAAGAGCTGTTTGTGACTCCCATTTGTTAGCTTGACTTTTTATTAAAAGGCTATCTCTATTTTTAGTTACAAAACTCAGGGTATTGTCATTCTTCCAAGATGGTTGAAGTATTCTTTCTGTAGCAAACTGTCTACCTTGTCCTAGTGTAGCCTCTGTCATATCAAAGTTGCGTTGTGCAAACATGATGTTTCCAGCTAGCAAAAAGAATAATACTGATTTGTTCTTCATAATTACTATAGTTGTTTTTATCGTCGCTAATTTAAATCCAAATATGTCACTAGCCAAATTAGAGTATAAAAAAAACAATGTATGAGCCTTTATGACAAGAGAGAATAGTTCTTTTTTTATATCTTTATTCTTTAAATAATCCATAAAGAATAGTATATGCAAAAAGTAGTGTACATCACAGGAGGTACTAAAGGTATAGGAAAGGGAATTGCTCAAGCTCTTTTAGAACAAGGATATAAAGTAGCAATATCAGGTAGGAATATAGATACAGTTAACGAAGCTATTGCTGAATTAAAGCATACAGATAATATATTAGCAATTCAATCTGATGTAAGGAAGTATGAAGATGAAGAGAAGGCAGTGGAACTAATCGTAGAGAAATTCGGAAAATTAGATATTGTGATTGCCAATGCGGGAGTGGGTATCTTCTCCTCTGTAGAAGAAATGAGTTTAGAGGATTGGAATACAATGATAGATACGAATCTAACTGGGGTATTTCACACTTTAAAGGCGTCTGTAAAGCAATTAAAGCAGCACAAAGGGTATTATATCAGTATTGCCAGTCTAGCAGGGATAAACTTTTTCGCTAATGGAAGTGGTTATAACGCTAGTAAGTTTGGTGTAGTAGGTTTTACTCAAGCAGCTATGTTAGACCTTAGAAATGCAGATGTAAAGGTGACAACAATATTGCCTGGTTCTGTGACTTCTAATTTTAATAACCACCAGCCTTCTGATGCTGACCACTGGAAAATACAACCAGAAGATATGGGACAGTTGGTAGTAGATATCTTAGCGATGAATCCTCGTGTGCTTCCTAGTAAAATAGAAATAAGACCAACTAAAACTAGCTAATATATCTCAAAGTCACAAGACTTTAAGGAGACTTAAGAAAGATCAATTAACACAAGGTATTATTTCGGTTTTTTGTATTACAAAATCACGAAATAACAGAATTACAAAAAAACAGTAGTATATGAATGCAGATTTTGGAAAATTCCTATTGAGATTAGGTGTTGGAGGGCTAATGATCTTCCACGGGATCCATAAATTAATACATGGACATGATTTTATTATTAACCAGTTAAAAGCACATAATCTACCAGAGTTGCTTTGGATAGGAGTGCCTATCGGTGAGATAGTAGCACCTATATTTTTACTGGTGGGGTTTGCTACACGTATTTCTGCTTCTATTATAGCATTTACGATGTTTATGTCTCTATTCTTAGTAAAGGGAATGGGAAGCTTTGGCTTAGATCCTAATACAGGAGGGGTAAATGCTGAGCTGAACTTATTATATCTATTAGCTGCCTTAGCTATAGCCTTTATAGGCCCTGGAACTATTCGTTTTTATAAAGGGAAAAAAGGGATGTGGGTCTAGTTATGTTTATGTGATGTTGTTTTCTTGTAAAACAAAATATCTCCTTAAAAGAGTAAAATCACAAAACAATATCACGATATCACAGCATCACAAAAAAACAATAAAATGAGAGTATCATTTGATTTTGATGGAACATTGACAGAAGCAGAAGTAGCTCAATATGCAAAAGAGTTAACTAATAAAGGAATAGACGTTTTTATCGTAACGGGGAGGTATAATGAATTGCTTTGTGCTATGAATGGAGGGGGAAGTAATGATGATTTATTCTTACTAGCAGATAAAATAGGTATCACGCATAAGCATATTATATTTACCAATAGAGCAGATAAAAGCTACACTATAGGTGGTAGTGGTCTTATTTGGCATTTAGACGACGATTTAAACGCTCTAAATGATATTAACAGATATTCTGATGTTAAGGGAATTTGGATAGGAGAGGACAACTGGAAAGAGCAATGTGATAAATTAATAAAGGAGGCTAGTATCTAATACATAGCCTCTTATTTTTTTCGTAAGACAACTAATCTCTCAGTAAGCGTCTCAATTTGATAATCAAAATGCTCTGCTATATATTCAATAGTTTTGAAGGTATAAATAAAAACATGCGTTTGATCTTTGCGATAATACCAATTTTTAAAGTCTACTTGATTTGTGTATAAATGTGTTTTAATAATCAGTAAACCATCTTGTTTTAGTATTCCAGATAATTTCTCTAATTCTTGTTTAGGATTGTAAAAATGCTCAAATACTTCACAACTAAAGATATAATCATATACCCTATCTAGATAAGCAAGGTCTGGAAGAAAGAAAGGATCATAAAGATCTACAGTATAGCCTTGTTCTACTAATTGTTTTGTAATTACAGGGCCTTTTCCACATCCATAATCTAGACCTAGCATAGCTGGTGTACAGTGTGCTAATACAGTATTCGTTACAGGAGCTGTAAAATGTTGATAACCGATATCATTCACATCATTATTATGACATTCATAGTGGCTTTTTTCTTTGTCTTGATCAAAGTAAAGCATCTCATCCTTTAGGTATGCATTACACGTATGGCAGATATAATACTCTTCATCTACCTTAGTGCTTAAAGGTGTATAACACAGCGTACAATTCATGTTTAGGTTTTAATAAGAGTACAAAAGTAAGTATTTAAGTCCATTGCCTCTCTAAATGATTTAAAGGATATTAAGGCATCGTTTTTTGTAGTTTCATTCTATAAAACAGTAAGCTGGTGTATTGATTATGTTGCTTGGTGTCTTCTTATAACAACAGACTAAAAGAGAATACTCGTTTGTTATACATTTACTCCTTACTAATTAATAGGGAAGTTATATAAATAATTATGGTTAAAAATAACAAAACACAATGGATTCCATACCCAACAGTATTAGAAGGAACAACAGTGGATCTTATTCCTTTAGAAAAAGAACATTTGGAAGAATTATATCAAGCTAGTGCAGATAAAGAACTTTGGCGATTAGTACCTACAGATTGTTCTGATAGAGATACTTTTTATGACAACTATCAAAATGCGTTAATAGCTAGAGAAAAAGGATTACAGTATCCCTTTGTTATTATTGATAAAAGAACACAGAAGATCATTGGTTCTACGCGATTCTTTGAGATGTATGAAGCAGATAAGAAGTTAGAAATAGGATGGACGTGGATTACGCAAGAGTATTGGGGAAGTGTAGTAAATCTGGAATGTAAATTACTGCTCTTAACCTATTGCTTTGAAGTACTGAAAACAAATCGTGTACAACTGAAAACGAAAGACACTAATATTCGCTCAAGGAAAGCTATTGAGAAGATAGGAGGAGTCTTTGAAGGTATTCTGAGAAAGGATAAAATACAGAATGATGGTACTACTCGTAATGCGGCTTATTATAGTATATTAGATGATGAATGGGGAATTTCTAAAGAAAAGATACAAGGGTTGATTAAAAATATAATTTAGGTTATCGTGGCACTGTTAAGTTTGGTTTATTTTTAACATATAATTAATTTGTATGAGTTAATTATATGACAATAGTCATATACTATTGATTATTCTCCTTTTGAACTGTTTTATTAACAATTTAATCTCTTGTTTTGGCATATAATGTGCTATCTTTAATATAGACCAATAATTTATCATTATGATGAATATGAGATTGTTAAAAAAATATGGAGCTGAGAAAGTTGTTTATGAAAAAGATGATTTCATTTTTGAAGAAGGCATGTGGCCAGAGTATTTTTACTATATCGTGAGTGGAGAAGTTAAATTAAACATTTATGATGAGGATGATAGTAGAGAGTTTATATTTAGCTTCTATTCTAGAGGACATAACTTCGGAGAAGGAACTATATTTTTAGAGACAACCTATATCTGTAATGCCATTGCTGTTGAACAAACAGAAGTATTAAAATTAGACAAAGCAAGTTTTCTAATCCTGATCAAGGAGAATCATGATTTCTCTTTACTGATAAACTATAATCTGTCAAAGAAATTATATTTTCAAGGGGTAATGGCTCCTAAAATTTCTGCTCAGGATGCAGATTTGCGCGTACTAACGTTATTAAATTATTTAAAGACTAATTGGCAACATCCTTTGATTCAACAGGATTTGTATATTGTGGATTTAACTCGACAAGAAATAGCTGACATGACGGGGCTAAGAGTAGAAACGGTGATCAGGAGTATTAAAAGATTGAGAGAAGACAATAAGTTAAGAATTATAAAAGGAAGAATTGTATTATAGAAAAGCCTCTATTTTTTAGAGGCTTTTTATTTTAGTTCTTGTTCTAATCTTTTTGCTAACATATTTAAATGTTCTTTCCATTCTTCAAAACTGTTTGAGTCTCTCCATAACTCAACAGATTCTCTTTCTCCATCTTCATCAGGTACTTCATTTATCATATCTTGCATATATAGCAGTAAGAATCCTAGGGCTAATTTATCTCCTTTAAATTCGGCTAGACGTAGCTTAAGCCCTTCTTGAATCTCATTACCATTACCGTAATGAAGATATCCATCATCTTTAAAAATAAAGAATAGCTCTACTAAAGCCATAGCAGTATTGTCATAGTAAAAATCAATATCGTCAAAGCTCTTACCTAGAGCTCCTATGTCTTGTAGTCTTTGGATTAACTTTCCTAAATCTAATTGAAACTTATCAGATGAGAAATAATTATCCTCTATATAGTCTTCGATATAATTAATTGTGTCAAATCCATCATCGCTTTCTAATGCTTTATATCCCCATGCTCCCATAGTTGTTTAAGTTCGAAGTATTTTTTCCATTGTTTTTCCTTTTGCTAGCTCATCAATAAGTTTATCTAGATAACGTATTTTCTGCATAAGTGGATGTTCAATATCTTCTACACGGTAACCGCAGATAACTCCTTTTATTTGATTGATATTAGGATTAATGAGAGGAGCATTAGCAAAGAAATCCTCAAAGTTTACTTTCGTTTCTATTATTTGTCTCAAATCATCCTGATTATAACCTGTAAGCCATCTTATGATCGTATCTACTTCTTCTTTTGTTCTACCTTTTTTCTCTGCTTTAGCAATATAATGAGGGTATACACTCGCAAAGGAGGTACTGTATATTCTATGATTCTCCATGTCTTTACTTACCATATTTCAATTTCTTTCGTAAATGTCTGGTCACCGTCTACTTCTATAATAATCTTCGATGGGATAAAACTATTGCCTTTATACTCCGGAAAAGCTTTGTATTGTACTTTATAGCCTTGTTGAAGTAAATCTACGATATAATTATCTATCTCTCTTTTTTGGAGAGCAGCTTCAGGTGAAACATATAAAATATTAAAAGGTGAGTCATCTCCACCAAAAGCTAAACCAATAAGATGTAGCTTATCTAGATGTCCTGCATCATAATATTGTTCTGCGGTGTCATTACTACAGATATCCGCGTAGCTACAGGGTCTAGTAGGATCTATGGAGCTGCGCTTGCTCTTAAAAAAATTGAATAATTTCATAATGATAATTGTTTGGGTTAGTTAATGGTAGTGTAAATATAATTAAGCTTGATACAATTACAACAGTTTATGCTACTCAATTTCTTGTTATTCAAGTTAATATTGATTTATCATTCAGGGAATTAAAAGGATGAGGTTTTTTTAGAATTGATAATATAGATAGCCTTGGACCTTAAAAAGGCAAGAGATATTATAGAAAACCTATGCCTCACAATGAATTATAGTTTTTTTAATTTTAAGGAATATCCCATTTTATTCAAAAGTGAAGCTAAAAAGAGACATAAAAAATAGAAGCTTAAATGCATATTGTTCGGGAATTTATTGGGCAGTCTTTGGATGTTCTTCGGAAAACTACCCCTCAGTCCGAACAAATACTGAACTCTTCCGAAGAGCTTCCGAAGAAATAGGTATGTTTAAAAATAATAATTGCTGATATTCAGTGGTTTAAGGTTTTGTAAATGGAAATAAATAGACTTTTTTGGAAATATTTGGAAGTATTCGGAAAAGAATGGAAAAAAGTGGAAGTAAGTAGGATTTGTACTTTTAAGTCTTTATAAATTTGTAATCTATGAAAGTAGGAGTAGTGATTATATTAAAATAGCTCTCTAGGCTTAAAAGTTACATCTTTTAATTCTAGAGAGCTATAGGTTAGAATTAGTTATAGTAAACTAATCATGTGGGGACTATAGTTTTCCTTTTTTAGATAGAAAGACAATACCTAGTGCTAAGAAACTCCACAACAGCATTTGGGTTAGAGAACCTAGCCATCCATTGATACTCCAGCTAATCAACCCAAAGAAAGTTCCTATACCAGCTCCTATGAAATAAGCTGTCATATAGACTGTGTTTAATCTACTGTGTGCTTCTTCACTAAGAGCGTAGATACGGGTAAAATTAGTGATTTGTGTTGCTTGAACTCCAATGTCTAATAAGAATATAGCGATAATTAAGATTATAATAGAGTTGGGGAAAATAAGCATTCCTACAAGACTAATAATTACTAACGAAATCGTAAGGAATAAGTTTTGAAAGACTTGTCCTTTATCTGCTAATTTGCCAAAATAAGGGGCTACTAAGGCTCCTCCGATAGCGACTATCGCAAACATACCTATCATAGAAGGGGTATAGTTAAAGGGAGCTCCACTTAAATGAAAAGTAAGTGTAGTCCAAAAAGAACAGAAGATTCCAAAGGTTAAAGAGCCTAATAAGGCTGCTTGTCGCAGTGTTTTGTGTTCTTTGACTAATCGAAGCGTAGATTGTAATAACTGAATATAACTACCCTTAAACTTAATAGGGGCATTAGGTAGAAATTGCCACATCAAAACGATGCTAATGGAGATCATAATGGCAGAAAAGGTAAAAACACTCTGCCATCCCCATAAATCTGTTAACCATCCACTAATTAGACGTGAGCCAAGAATACCACATAATATTCCACTAAAGACAATACCTACGCTTTTTCCTCTATTCTCTTTGTTTAGTAGAGCTGCCATAGGTAAGATAATTTGGGCTGGAGTAGAGCATACCCCAGCTAAAAAACTCAAGATTAGCAAGAAGTTTAAATGAGTGGTATTAGCAATACACATTAATACAAATATTTGTATAATAGATATCGTAATGATTAATCGCTTTCTATTAATTTTATCTCCTAAAGGAAGTAGAAAGAACATACCTATACCATAACCTATCTGAGCTAGCATAGATACTTTGCCTACTGCAGCTTCAGGTTCTCCTAGTGTTTCAGCAATGTTTTTTAGAATGGGTTGGCTATAGTAGACATTAGCTACAATAGTCCCCGCAGTAAATGCCATAATAGGGATAGCATATTTTTCTTTGTTTTTGATTGACATATTGTTTAGTTTGTTAAGTTGGCAAATGTAGTAGAGTTATCAAATACACTTTTGTATATTCTGTTATATTAATAGTATATTTCGCTATGTTTGTAAGATGAAGTTAGTACAGTTCGAACCTTTGTTTTTAAGGCATTTTCGCACAGAAGAGTGGCCATTTACTTACCATAATCACAATCATTATGAATTAATGCTGATCAGTGAGGGGAGTGGTATACACGATTTAAATAAAGAACAATCTATCTATCGAGGAGATACTGTTTTCTTTCTCTCTCCAGAAGATAGTCATCATTTCTATATAGAAGAAAAAACAAGGTTTAGAGTCATCAAGTTTTTGCCTAGTGCACTTAAAGATGGAGTTAATGCTAGTATAACAGATTATTGGGATAACCTACTAATTAACTTAGGTAGGATGTGGGAGGTTAGAAAAGTAAAAGGGGTTGATATAGAGTTGGTTAATAAGATTATTTCAATTGTTGATTTAATGATTGTAGAGTGGGAGGTTAATAATAAACAAGTCTCAGAATTACATACTAATTTATTAAGAAGCGTATTGTTATTAATGGATAAATATACGGCTGATAATACACATATAATAGATCAGTATGACACTTCTAAAATAGAGCGAATACAGAATTATATTCATGCTCATATTCATTTACCAGATCGTTTAGGAGTAAAGCATTTAAGTCATGAATTTGGTCTTTCAGAGTCAGGATTTAGAAATTATTTTTCAACCAATATGGGGATGAATCTGACACAATATATAAATGGTTTAAAAATAGAAATGATCAAAAAGAGAATTAAGCATAGTGATCATAATTTATCAGCAATAGCATTAGAGTTTGGTTTTACCGATGCTAGTCATTTTACAAAGTATTTTATGAAGCACACTACCTTAACTCCATTACAGTTTAAAAGAGAAAATAAAGTATAAAAAAGGGACACTCTATCTTTAGGATAAAGTGTCCCTAAAAAAAAATATATGAAAAAATCTACTTCTTATTTCTGTAAGCCCAGTAGAATACTTGTGGTAAGATAGTAAAGGATAAAATCATACAGATGATTAACCCTCCTACGATCATAATTGCTAATGGTTTCTGTATTTCAGACCCCATTCCATTTGATAGAGCAGCAGGAAGCAATCCCATAGACCCCATCAATGCAATCATTACTACTGGTCTTATTCGGCTTTTTACTCCTTCTTTTATTGCTTCTTTTAATGGCATACGATGTTGTAAGTTTTCTCTCATAACTCCAATAAGTACAATACCATCAATAGTAGCTACTCCAAAAAGAATAATAAATCCTATCCCTGCTGATATTCCAAATATCGTGCCAGTTGCCCAAAGTGATACAAAACCACCGATAAAAGCGAAAGGAATAGTTAAGGCTGCTATAGCAGTATCTTTTACATTACCAAAGTTGAAGTACAATAATACAAGGATTAAGATTAAAGAAACTGGAACAACAAGCATTAATTGATTTGCAGCACGTTCTTTACTTTCAAACTCTCCTGCCCATTCCATTTTATTGATAGCAGGCAGTTTTACTTCTTTCTCTACTTTAGCTCTTGCTTCAGCGATAGTACTTCCTAAATCTCTTCCTTCAATACTAAACCCTATACCGATATATCTACTACCACCTTCTCTATAGATAAAGGCAGGTCCTGTGTGATAATCTATCGTAGCAATTTCTTTTAGTGGGACTTGTTTACCATCTAATGAAGGAATTAAAATATCTCCGATTTTATCAGCAGAATCTCTATATTCTTTGTTGAAACGAAGTACAACATCAAACATTCTTTCATTCTCATATAGTGTAGTAGCTGCCTGTCCACCAATAGTCATAGCTATAACAGCCTGAGCATCTGCTGTAGTTACAGCATATTTAGCCATTTTGTGATCGTGTAATTTGATTCTCAATTCAGGTTGACCAATATTCTTAAATACATTTAAGTCTGTAATACCTTCAACATCTTTGATACTTTTTGCTACTTGATTTGCATACTTTTCTAACTCAAATAAATCATCTCCAAATATCTTAATTACAAGAGAACTCTTTACTCCAGCTACATATTCTTCTACGTTATCTTGTATGGGTTGACTGAATCCAAAATTAACACCAGGGTAGTTCTCTAATTTCAGACGAATCTCTTCTAGAAGTTTGTCTTTTGTTATTTTACGCGTCCATTCACTTTCTGGCTTTAGTTCAGTGTGAAATTCAATATTAAAGAATCCTGTAGGGTCAGTACCATCATTAGGACGACCAGTTTGAGTCAAGACAAATTTTACTTCATCGAATTCTCTAATTTTAGCTTTCATTTCTTTAGCTAATCTTACAGATTCATCTAAGTTAATACTACTAGGCAATGTCGCTCTAATATATAAAGCTCCTTCATTTAACTTAGGCAAGAATTCTGAACCATAATAATGAAATCTAACTCCACAGATAACAAGTAAACCTATAAACATAGAAAGAGTTAATTTCTTATGAGTAAAACTCCAGTTAAACATCTTATAGATATTGTTCTTAAAGAATCGAGAGATAACATTCTCACGTTCTTTGATATCTTTAGTCAGTAAAAGTTTACACATCGCTGGTACATAAGTCAAACTCAATATTAGGGATCCTAATAGAGCATAACCCAATGTAAAGGCTAGGGGAGAGAACATCTTACCTTCTACTTTTTGGAAAGAGAAGATAGGCATTAAGGCTACGATTAGAATTAATAGTGCAAAGAAAATATAGCTCGCTACACTACTTGCACTTTTCTTAATAGTACCTAGTTTAGACATTCTATTAAACCTTGCCATTCCCACTTGTTCAGCTCGTTTCTCTAGACCTACAAAGACATGTTCTACAATAACTAAAGTTCCTTCTAGTAGCAATCCAAAGTCTAATGCTCCCATTGAAATTAGGTTGGCAGGTAACCCTTGTATCTTCAGCATGATGATAGCAAATAAGAAAGCCAGTGGAATAACAGAAGCAACGATAAATGTAGTACGCCAATTATATAAGAAAATAAATACAATAATGGATACTAAAATAACTCCTTCTACTAAGTTCTTAGATACGGTGTGTACTGTTGTATTTACAAGGTTCGTTCTATCTACGACTGTTTCTATTTGAACATTTTTAGGTAAAATACGCTCGTTTAAGTCTGTTATTTTATCTTTTAGCCCTTCGATAACAGCACTTGGGTTTTCACCTCTAAGCATTACTACGATTCCTTGTACGACATCATCGTCATCTTGAAAAGCAACTTGTCCTAAGCGTGGTTTGGCTGATACCACGACATTAGCTACGTGTTTTACTAGAATGGGAGTACTTCCTTTTACCTCGATAAGGATATTCTCGATATCTTCAACATTGTCTAATAATCCTACACCTCTTACTACATAAGCTTGATCACCACGTTGGATAACATCACCACCAACATTAATATTACTCTTTTCTACAGCTTCGTATACATCTAAAGGAGATAAGTCGTAATTAATTAATTCAGTAGGATTTATCTGTATTTCAAATATCTTTTCTTCACCACCGAAGCTTACTACATCTGCCACTCCAGGTACAGATAGTAATTCTCGTTCTATTACCCAGTCTTGAATAGCAGTAACTTCTTTGATAGGAAGATCGCTCTTAATGATATATCTAAAGATTTCTCCTGTTGCTCCAGAAGGCGGCTCTATTTCAAAATCAGCTCCTTCAGGCAGATTTACATTTCCCATTCTGTTAGAAGCATATTGTTGAGCGAAGAAGTCATCTACTTCATCATTAAACAATACTGTTACAACAGATAGCCCAAATAGAGAGATAGATCTTACCTCTGCTTTATTAGGAATGGTGTTAACCTCCTTTGAAATAGGAAGGGTAATAAACTTTTCTACTTCTTCTGCACTACGACCAGGCCACTGTGTGATAATACGTGCACGAGTATTAGTCACATCAGGGAAAGCTTCAATAGGCGTGTGTATATAACTATAAATCCCTCCAAACAATAATAACAATACACCGAAGATGACGATGAATGTGTTTTTAAGTGAAAAGGATACTATGTTTTTGACGAATTTTTGCATAAATAAAGGCTTTTACGAATTACAATTTATTAGTTAGCTGCTCATAAATAAGTAATTCATTAGTAGTTACAACCATCTCATTCTCTTTTACGCCATCTGCTATATAGGTATAAATATTGTTTTTAGAGACAGGGGTGATCTTTCTAACTTCTTGTTCACAATCATTTTTATAGACTACCACATAATTTTGGTTGTTATCAAATATGATAGCGGTATTAGGGATGGCAAGAGATTTACCCTCGTTTGTTTCTAACTGAATAATGATATCAGCAGACATTCCCGGCTTTAATTTCATCTCTTTATTTTCCATTGAAATACGAGCTTTTAAGACTCTTTCTTCTGTATCGAATACTTGAGATACTTTAGTTACTTTTCCTGCAAAGTATTCATCAGGATAAGCTAGGGTAGATACTTTTACCTCTTGATTTGGTTGTACATGACGCATATTAGCGGCATATACATTAGCCATAATCCATACATCAGATAAATCAGCTACTGTAAATAGGGGTTCATCACCTGCATTTACAGTCATTCCTGTACTTACATTTTTTGTAACGATATAACCAGACTGAGGAGCTACTACATTTACTACTCCAGATTCGCCACGACTATTGAATATCGCTAGACTACTTCTTACTGCAGCTACTTTACTATTAAGTGTTTTGACTTCTTCTTGAGCTTCGATTAACTCTTTTTGAGAAGCAATCCCATCTTTATACATTGATTCTACTGATTCTAACTCGCGCTTAGCTACTTTTAATTCAGCTTCACTACTTTTTAACTCACTGTATATCTCATTGGTATCTGTACTTTTTATTTCAGCTAATAATTGTCCCTTCTTTACATAGTCTCCTAACGAAAAGTAAGTATTCGTAACTAGTCCATCTACTAGACTATTATAAGGAACTGTCTTATCTTGGTTATAATCAATATATCCATTTAGAGTTAGGCTTCGTTCTATAGGTCGAAGAGTTACCTTCTCCATATTGAGTGTACTTTTCATTGCCTCAGATAAGCATTCTTGTTCTTTAGCTATCTCTTCATTATTTTGGTCTGCCTTATTACAGCTCATCAGAACCATATTTAGTAAGGCTAGTGTTAGTATAGAATATTTTGTCATTGTCTAATTAGTTTAGTTTTTATAAATCTTGTCCTACTGCATATTGTAGTTTTTCAAAGTGATCATTTAGATCTTT
The DNA here is from genome assembly GCF_001865835.1 of Myroides sp. ZB35. Lineage (NCBI taxonomy): Bacteria > Pseudomonadati > Bacteroidota > Flavobacteriia > Flavobacteriales > Flavobacteriaceae > Myroides > Myroides sp. ZB35. The sequence goes on from NZ_CP017769.1 coordinate 3,114,238, forward strand.
CTTAGTTTCTAATAGAATTGTTTTATTCTCTATATAAGCTTCTACAAAGTCTAAATATTCGATTAAACTCACATTTCTCTTTTGGAAGTTCTTTAAATATGCTTCTAGTAATTGATCTAGTTGGCTTTCGTATTCGCTATCTATATCTTTGTATAGCTGTTCAGCATGATAATAATTTCTAAAAGCTTCTACTATATCATTAGCAATTTCATTTAGTTTGCTTTGCGTATCTAGTTTTGCTAATTCTATATCTATTTTAGCTTCTTTAATACCTCCTTTATTTCTATCAAAGATGGGTAAGTCAAACGAAATCCCAAAACCAACAAAATCACGCATAATATTACCACCTCTGTCATAATCAACTCCTAGTGTAATATCAGGAACTCGCTGTGCTTTCTCAATCTCTAATCGCTTTTCTGATTGCTTTTCTAGAGTTTTGCTTTTTAAGGCATCTGGACGTTGTTCCTGAGCAGTGATAATCCAATTCTCTAATTCTAATTCAGATATTTCTCTCTCAGGAGCTACTAGTTTATCAGTAATAACGACCAGGGTGTTACTCCCAATATTGACAAAGTTTTTAAAGTCTTTCACAGCTTCTTCAAGTTCTTTATTGATATTAACCAATTCTTTTTTAAACTGAAGCTCTGCCGCCTTTAAACGGATGTATTGTGCTTGACTGATATTCCCTTGATCTAATTGGTTCTTGTATGCACTAATTAGGGACTTAGTACTTTCTATTTGTTTTTCGTATATCTTTTGTTGCTCTTGAAGTATTTGTAAGTTAGATAGATTACCTCTTAGTTCTAACTTAAGCTCACGAATAATACTTTCGAACTCTTGTTGTTTCTCTTCTATAGTTAATTTCTGAAGGTCGATGGTCTTTCTACGTTTACCTCCAGTTTGAATCAATTGTTCTACTCTAAAAGCATATTGTTGTGCTTCACCCCAGTTACCTATAAGCTTAGGTTGTTCTTCTATATCTGTAGTCTTCCAGAAGTTGATTTCAGAAACTTCAAAAGTAGGGTTAGGCCATAATTTTGCTTGTAACAATTGTGCTTCTGCTTGTGAGATTTCTAAATTCTTTGCAATAAGTTCTAAGTTCTGCTCTAAGAAAAGTGCTTCAGCTTCTTCTTTTGATAACATCAGTGTCTTAACGGAGCTATCTTGTGCATAAGTACTTAGTACAAAGGTGGATAGAATGGCTAATAAAGTGTTTTTAAACATTGTTTTTTATTTTAAGGTCAAAATTATTGTTTAGGACTTATAGAGAACTTTGAGTTCCATTAGAGAGAGATTAAAACAACATTAGAAAATGATTAGAAAGCTAATTACTACTCCTCTTTATAGTCGCAATTTTCAATCTATTTAACTTGATTTTGTTTTCTACTTTTTCGTTGAGTTGTCATTATTCTATTTAATCTAAAAGTTTAACAAGAACTCTCTTTAATCCAAAACCCTTATTCTTTATAGAATGACTATTACAAAAAAGAAGCCAAAAAGGGTTTTGATCCTAAAAAATATACAATTGTTCAGTATTATTTTTTAAATGGCTTTACGTTTTGTGATGTTTAAATGTGTCAATCAGCTTTGTAATCAATGCTTTATTGTGAATAGTTGACAAAATGTAGTCTCTTAAAAATTAAGAAATGTTGGCAATATTATTGTAAAAGGTCTTTATAGGTACATTATTGCGAATTATTACACATCTAATACTTTGTATTGTTTGAATATTATGATTTATTAGTATTTATATTTTGTAATTTGTACTATATAAGTAGTAATAAACTAAAGATTTAATTCTTTGTTTAAAAATCAATAATAGCCTTAGGTAAGCCTTATAACGAGGTTTTGGAGTAGATAAATAATAGGGCAGTTTATGCTACTATACTAGAATTAGTGTACAAATAGCCACTCATTAAAATATTTGATTATTATCATTTATGGCTTATAAAGTGCCTTAATCACATGAGAAAAGTAAAAAAAATTAAAACAAACACTAAAAAATTAAAGCTATGCAAAATGCAACAGGAGTAATTAAGAAACTAAAGAGAATGCTAGGGATTAAAACTGATTTACAGTTAGCAGATATTCTTGATGTTAAACCTAATACTATCTCTTCATGGAAAAAGAGAGATAGCTTACAGTATGAAGGCTTAATAGCGTTGTGTAAAGAACACAAAATTGATTTAAATGAATTATTCTTCTCAGATTCTACAGCTGTATACAACAGTAGTTATCACAAGAGAAAAGTAAAAATGATTTCTACTGATCATCACTTTGAGTATTTTTTGGATCCAGAGAAAACTTTGGCTACAGCTCCAAGTTATGTTTTTCCAACGGTAGAGGAAGTAGATACTGCTTTTCAAGTATCAGTGGATAATATGTATCCAACTATTAAAATGACTTCTTATGTGATTACTAAGCATATTAGTGTAGAGGACTTACAGTTATGGCATGTTTATCTATTTGTACTTAGAGGAAAAGGGATTGTTATTTACAGATTTAAAAGAAAAGTAGATGATAATACACTGTTATTGATCGGTGATAATCCTGCATTTGAAAATATCCAGGTAAAAATAGACGATATAAAAGAACTCTTCTGTATTCGAGGCGCTTTTTTACCACAGATGAAAGGTATATCTGAGATATAATCAATGAGAGATACTAAAAGAAAAGAGTAGACAAATAATAGTGATTAGCTACTCTTTTCTTTTAGTATTTCACTCTAAATCTTGTTTAATATTTTAGTTGAAAGCTTATATTTGAAGAAAAAAAGAATGAAACTAAAAGCAAAAGGTTGGAATAAGCATTTAGCAACTGAAATGGCATCTCCATATTTTAAAACACTAATAGAGAATATTAATTGTTTATATGAAACTACTATGGTCTATCCTCCTAAAGAGGAGGTTTATAAAGCATTTGAGCTAGTAGATTTTGACGATGTGAAGGTAGTCATCATTGGTCAAGACCCTTATCATGGGGCATTTCAGGCAAATGGTCTTTCTTTTAGCGTAAGTAAAGGTGTAAAGTTACCTCCGAGTTTACAAAATATCTATAAAGAACTAGAAGATGATTTAGACATTAAGAATATAAATGGAGATCTGACCAAATGGGCAGAACAAGGCGTATTCTTATTAAATGCAACATTAACTGTACAGGAGAAAAAAGCAGGTTCTCATCAGAAGTTAGGTTGGGAGAAGTTTACTGATGCAGTAATAGAACAATTAAGTGAGCACAGAGAGAATATTGTATTTATTCTATGGGGGAGTTATGCTCAAAAGAAAGGAAAGAATATTAATCGTTCCAAACATCTCGTGATAGAGACAGTACATCCATCTCCTTTATCTGTTTATAGAGGATTTTATGGGAGTAAGCCTTTTTCTCAAACAAATGCGTACTTGGAGTCTAAAGGAATTAAAACAATTGACTGGAAGATTTAATGAAGAATTAGGAATTTTTTAACCTATAGCACTCTTCTCTTATGTGGGACTGTATATAAGATAATATTGTTTAGTAACACGAAGTCGGGAGACCTCGCGTGGCAGTATATTCCATCTTTTAAGTAAAGAATGTAATTAACTTAGTTATTTTGATATGTTTAAAATAAAAGACCAAGAATTTGACGTAAAGTATGCTTACTTAGATGCTTTTATGGATAGTTCAATAAAACAGTTAGTCTTCGGATTACAAATAAAGGCTGAAGACACTAAGGGTAGATTAAATAGAAGGGGCCTGTATTTTAATTCAGAGCTATTATTATTTATCAATCCTAATGAACTGAATCAATGGCAAGATATTGCAGGATATGATATAGAATGGGAAGATTATCAAGAAGAGGAGGGGAAGCCTAGAGCTCTTTTTTATGTTTATGAACATACAGGAGTGTATAATGCAAAAATCAACTTTAGAAAAGTTGATAGCAAAATAATAGTGAAGATGTCTGCTACTATTGACATTTATGCAGATGAAGATTTTGATGAACAATTATCCCTTGAAATAGAAACAGAGGTTCAATTTTTTGGTATACTCTGCGGAAAGAGAAGTGCAGAAGAATGCGCTGAATTAATTGGCAATTATTTAAATATTGACCATTTAAAGTATGTCCAGAACCAATACAACGTTTCACTACTAGTTCCTAAAGATACAGATATGGAAACAAACTTATTAGTACTAGGTGATTAATAGAGGGTATGTATGAATATTAACCCAGATACTACAAAAGCAATTCTACTTTATATATTAGTAGTATAGCCGCCTCTACTGTTATGTGTACTTAGTATCGTGAAGAGAGAAGAAATTAGAGTAAGCTTTTTGAAGAAGCAGGATTTTAATCAATATCATAAAAAAACGGAAGCTGATAAGGCTTCCGTTTTTTATAATGAATTACCCTAGGCAGGTAATTGTATTTCTAAAACTGTAATTAATTACAGTTTTCTTCTTTTCAGTTCAGTTTCGATAAGATCTAACTCTCTATTTGTTTGACCAGCAACAGAAGTATTTTCTTCTGCACGTCTGATTAAGTAAGGAATTACATCACGTACAGGTCCGAATGGTAAGTATTTAGCTACATTAAACTTCTCTTTCGCTAAATTAAAGCTAATATTATCACTCATTCCGTACAGCTGTCCGAAGTATAATCTACGGTCTGTATGAGAGATATTATGTTTCTCCATTAAGTCCATGATTAAGTAAGAACTTTTCTCGTTATGAGTACCAGCGAAGATAGCCATAGAGTCTATGTTCTCTAACATATAAGTAACTCCAGCATCATAGTTTACATCAGTAGCAGCTTTGTCTACACAGATAGGAGATTTATATCCTCTCTCTGTAGCTCTTTCGCGTTCTACCTCCATATAAGCACCACGTACTACCTTCATACCTACATGGAATCCTTCTGCCTTAGCGATAGCGTGTAGATCTTTTAAATACTGTAATCTATCCCAACGATACATCTGAGCAGTATTATAGATCAATGCTTTCTCTTTGTTATACTTTCTCATCATGTCTAGTACGATATCATCAGCAGCATCTTGCATCCAGCTGTGCTCAGCATCGATTAATAAAAGAACATCATTGTCATAAGCAAACTTACAAGCCATGTTAAAACGGTAAACGATACGTTCCCATTCTTTTTCTTCTTCAGCAGTGAAAGCTACTTTCTCACCTTTTTTCACAAACATATCAAATCTACCAAATCCAGTAGGTTTAAATACAGCAAAAGGAATAGAGTCTGGACGTTGTTTAGCATACTCGATTGTCTTAATCGTCATGTTTAGAGCAGCGTCAAATTGCTTTTCAGTTTCTTTACCTTCTACAGAATAATCTAAAACTGATGCCACACCACCTTTAGCATACATATTATCTACTACAGTTAAGCAGTCATCTTCACTAATACCACCACAGAAGTGATCGAATACAGTAGAACGGATTAAACCAGTAACAGGCAAATGAGTTTTAATTGCAAAATTTGCAAGGGAAGAACCAAGTTTTACTAAAGTTGGTTTGCTAATCATTTTAAATAAAAAATGTGCTCTTTTTAATTCTTTATTATTTTTAAGAGCAAAAGCTACTTCAGTATTATTAAATAAATTTTTCATTATAAAAAGTAAATTCGTTAGGCAAATATAATTACTCTTTTAGTAATAATTTAATAGTTTTTGGTATTTATCTTCTTATTTAAAATATGTGATATTTTTTAATCGCTTAGTGATTATAAAGTGTTAAATACTTTTAATCCTTATCGAACAAGAACTAAACTCTTAAATTCTTTGATATATCTAATTATAACTTCTTTTAAAAGTTATAAAAAAATAGAGATACTCCGTTGTTTAGTCTTGTTTAGAGGGTTAAGGACTATTTATATCATCAAAATTCTCAGAAAATATCATTGACTTTATAAAGAATGCTCTGATAAGAAGAAAAGACCTTTTTAAAACTAAAAAATAGTTGAATACAATTAGAGTATGACAGCTATTCTAGCTTATCCTTAAAAGCATAAATCTGTGCTCTAGAATTAATGTTTAGTTTAAAATAGATTTTACTAATGTGATATTTACAGGTATTAATAGAGATAAATAACTCATCAGCTATCTCTTTATTCGTAGCCCCTTCCCAGAGTAGACTTAGAACCTCCAACTCACGTTCTGTAAGATTGTATTTATTTTTTAATTGATATAGAGGTTGATCTTGTATGGTTGTTTTTTCTTGCTCTACTTTTGTCGTTTTATCTGCATTAAGGCTTTTCTCATATTCTAACTGTTTATGGTAGTCTTTTACCATATACATATACTGGTATAAATATCGTTTATAGATAGAGTTTCGCTCGTGTATTTTCTTTACTTCTAATAGGGTAATACAACTAGAACAAATAAGAATAGGGATTCCTATTAAACGCAATGTAGGCCATACGATGAATAACTCGTAAAGCGTATCATTAATAGAAGGAGCGAGAATAATGGTACTAGCGGTAATACAGATAATTAAGAAAGAAATATAATTTTTATAATTATACGTATGATTCAGAATGAAGAATAAGTACAATGCTAGTATCGTTAGTATCGTCGTTATAGGGTGAATAAAGCTATTCCCATGACTAGGAACGATAAATAAATTAGATAATAACTCTATAGCAACTAAAGCAAACAGTACAACAATCCCTGTTTTATAGAATTGTTGTTTGTGTTTAAATCTTAAAAAAGGGTAGGGCAGAAGTATTAGTAGCACTAGTGATGTACCGATATTCCAAGCTAATAAATAACCGATAGTAGCGTGGTGATCAGGTAGATAAAAGTAAATAATGTCCTTGACTAAGAAACTAGAGAATATACTTAATTGTAAGAAAAAACTAAAGCTAAGTTTCTTATACTTGAAAATAATATAAAGTGCAAGAAGTATAACTAGAGAGAGAAATGATATCCCATAGTACAGTCCGATAATAATATATTTAGGAGTATCTGTTGCAAAAAAAGGAAATTGATTAAATAACGGTAATGAAATCATATAAGGTTTATAATGCTCTACATTATATGTTAATATAGAGTGATAATAAATGTTTAATTAGACCTGTTTTTTAGAGAACCTCTCTGCTGATCAAGATGTAAAATTAACTAAAATATCAGTGCAGTACTTTCTTAAATCTGTGTAGTGAAATGTTAAAAAAGTATAGTGTCATCTATTTGTTTGGTTCACAGTATTGATATACAAGGCATTGATTTGTCTGTTAGAAGACTTTTTTAATAGTGTATATTTCAAAAATAGCCGTAATTTAGCGCTATAACTATTAAAAAGGATAGTTAATTTTCTAGTAAAACATACTATTTTTGGATTGTCTTTATTACTAAAAAACTATCCTTTTTTGTTTTACTCTTTTTATGTATTGATGAGATGAGTAAACATCCAAAGTCCCCACTAGTTATAAAGACCTTAGACAAAACTAGCGTAAAAGATACATTTCGTTTGTCTATTTTGAGCACCTAATCATGTATTGATTGGGTGCTTTTTTTATTTAGTCTAAGTGATAAAAATTACAATTGTGGATATGAGTAAAAAAGAAAATCCAGCTTGTCTGCTGACAGCTGGATTTCTTCTTATTTAGTTTAGGAGCTCTTTTTCTACTTGAAGTAAATCTTTAAGTATATTTTCTCGTTCTTGTATAAAGTAAGTATTGTCTTCTTTAAAGAGGTTTTTATAGTAAGTGATTCCCTCTAGTAAGTTCTCTTTTGTCTTCATTAGCTTCTTCAGTTTTGGAGCTGATTGTTCTAATTCTAAAGCTAATTTTTCTTGTCTATAATGATCTAAGTACATTCTTAATTCTTTAATAAAGAAATGAGGACGTTCCTTCGTATCGATTACATTATCTCGTCCATAGATATGATTGACCATTTTCTTAAGAGATACTTCCTTCGTGAAGTAAGCAATATTAGGTCCAGGACAGATAGCTACTCCTTGTGCTTCTCCTTTGATAGGCAAGTTAAGCTCCATATAAGACGCATTGGCTAAGCCTATACATAGACATGCTTTTTCTGTTATCTGTTGATACTTCTTATTGTATTCTTCTTGGCTAATATTATCCTTACCCTGTTCTAGCTTTTCTATTTCGATAGTTTGATACTTTCTAGAAGCAGTACACAGTCCTTCATTCGAATAATTTTTATTCAAGGCTAGGTACTTTCTAGGACAAGAACTACCTGCTTTGTTCTTATTGATTCTCTCTGACTTAAAGAAGTCGTTAGAAGTTCCTTTAATACTATTAAACGGCACACCTAAAGGAGAGATATTACTCAAGTATAAATCTTCTTCTTTTGCCTTAGCTAATAATTCTCTAGTGGTCTGATCTACAGAAGTAGCCTCAGGTACTAATAAGAAGGGTGAGCCCCAGCCTACAGAGTCTACCTCATAATGCTCTAGCAAGAACTGATGTTCTGCCGCTGTACCTACGCCGCCCTGAGCTGTAACCTTTAAATCAAGAGGAGTAGAAGGAACAAATCTATTCTTCTGTTCTAGAGCTTTGACTAGTAAGTCATGGGTAGAATTTATTAATTCTGCTTTTCTAGCTTTAAACTCTTCTAATATTACTCCCATTAGATAACCATCTGTAGCGAAGGCATGCCCACCACAGTTAAGTCCAGACTCTATGCGATACTCAGATACCCATAACCCCTTTTTGGCTAGGAAATTCCCCTGTATTAAGGCAGATCTAAAGTCACTTACTTTTAAGATGATTTTCTTCTGTAAAGTACTGTCAACAGCTGGATAAAAAGCGTCAAACTCCTCAAAATAGCTAAACAATCTTGGATTCATACCTGCAGATAGGACTACGGATGAGTTTAAAGTACTGTTCACAAAGCCTCTTAGGGCAGCATGTGCATCATTATACTCTACCGGTAAGGCTTCTTTTTTAGTGAAGTTCTCTCTATCTACCTTAGTCATGATATTGACATCTATAGCACCAGGGGTAAGGTAGTGCTCTAGAACTCCCTTCAGGTGATCTATAGATAGCTTATCATCTAAGTGCTGCTGTAGATTCTTTCTGATCTCTGATACAGATGGCAACATATCGATATAATCCTCAACCTCTTTTTTGCTTTCTAAGAAAGAAGCTTTTAGGTTTTCGAATTTCCCTTTTACGATGGTATCTAATGTATTTAGATAAGCTGTAATACGCTTGGCTCTAAAGTCCTCTATTTTCTTCGTTATCTCTTGATAAGGCAGTTCGAATTTCTCACAATAGAACTTGTTCATGCGTTCTATTAATTCATCATCCATCACAGAGATAGTAGAGGAGAAACCATACTGAGCCACTCTCACTGGACTATCAATCGTATAGGCCAATCCCATCACTGGAATGTGAAATGAATGTATTGGTTTTAATTTCATTTTGGTTTGTTTGTTATATTTTATAAGGGAGGGAAATTCTTCAAATATTCTGAGTAATTAAGTGACAAATATCATGTTAGGCGATTATCTCATATTAAATTTATGTAAAGACCTAGGGAAGAAGGGAGAGATAAGAGCTAGAATACTTAGAAGGAAGCAGGTATAAGTAATAGATTGTATTGTTTGTAAGTGTCTAATTATAATATCTATACATTTAATTAAATCTCATCCTTAAAGTGAAAATCTGTTGAGTAGTATAAAAAAAACAGTAAAGGAATATTTCATCCTTTACTGCATACTTAGAAAAATAACACTTTATGATTTTTTTTAGTAATTATTTCTATTACCAAAACCATAGTGACGTCTAGATCTACGTTGTTGATTATGATTAGAATTGTTTCTAGAAGAATTCATTCCGTAGTAATCAGTATTGTTTAATCTATCTGAAGAGTATTGTTCATCATTATCCATCCATATTTGCGGACGTCGATAATCTCTCTGTTGTCGATAATCTTGAGATTGTCTATTATTAAAAGAGCGCCCCATATTTCTATTTTGTGAATGATTTCTTGTATCAAAAGAATCTTCGTCATAGCCATAATGACTTTGTTCATTATAACCTGGGTAATGTTCATGATATCCATCTGAATCCATATTATAGTCATCTCTAGGGTATTCTAAATTTTGATCATAACTATCCATGTAATTATTATTATGGTTGTAGTTATCATTATAGTAATTGTCTCGATTATTACCACTTTGATACTCATCATTATAATAATCTTGATTATTATTGTAGTTGTGTCCACTCATATCGTATTGAGAGTCATCATAACGGTTATCGCCAAAATAATTGTTATCTCCATAACTATCAAAACGATTAGAGTATTGGTTTGATCGATCTTTTGATGAATTAAAATTATCTCTTGTTCTTGATCTATTGTAAGCTCTAGAGCTATTATTACGGTTATTCATAATATTGAAGTTTTTTAATTAATAAAAAATTAGTGACAGCTAGTATTTTATCATTTTATTCTTCAATAGTTAGAAAGCAAAAGCTATGCTTAAAATAAAACAACATTGCATTTTGTGTATTATTACATAGCTTATATTTTAATCTTAAAATAAAATATAACTACTACCGTAATAATAAAATCAACTATATAACATAATATTTAATTATTAAGTTACATAATAACAAATAGTTGTGTTTTATTTTTATGTAAATAATCTTTTTTAATATTCAGAAAAAGTAAGCTTAATTAGAAGATTATTTTTTAGTTAAAGGGAATAATTGTGTAATTAATCTACAATATGTGTGTTTTTTACTCATATTTACTTTCTATTGAATATTTACTTCTTGACATAAGTAAGTCTTGTAGCTTGTTGTTCTATCTGATTTGGTAACTAGCATAGATTTTGTCTTTTAATAGGTTGTATTAACCTTAAAAATTAAATTATGGAATATTCAGAAACCAAACAAATTCCTCCAGGAAATGAATTAGATATGAAAAACAGACCTAATCATGGAGAATTTTCTTATAAAGGGAAAGGATTGTTTAAAGATAAGACAGTACTTATTACAGGAGGAGATTCTGGTATAGGTAAAGCTACTGCCATAGCTTTTGCTAGAGAAGGAGCTAATGTTGCAATAGTGTATTTGTCCTCATTAGAAAGAGAAGATGCACAAGATACTTTAAATTGGATCAAACATGCAAAAGCAGAGGGAATAGCTTTTGAATTAGATCTTCAGAAAGCCGAAAATTGTAAAAAGATTGTTGAAGATACTGTCAAGAAATTTGGTAAAATAGATGTACTAATTAATAATGCCGCTTTTCAAAGGGAGCATAAAACTTTTGAAGAAATTACTATAGAGGATTGGAAGCAAACATATCAGACTAATTTAGATGCATTATTTTTTATGATAAAGTATAGTCTTAAATTTATTCCTAAAGGAGGTAGTATTATCAATACAACATCAGTCAATGTATATAATCCTAATCCCAGTCTTTTAGCCTATGCTTCTACCAAAGCTGCTATTCAAAATATAACAGCTAGTATGAGTAAAATGTTTTTGGAACAAGGAAAGGAAATAAGAGTCAATGCTGTGGCCCCTGGACCTATATGGACTCCATTAATTCCAACAACTATTTCTGATGTTGATAATTTTGGAAAGAATACTCCTATGGGGAGACCTGGGCAACCTTGTGAAATCGCTCCTATATATGTTTTTTTAGCAAGTGATCAAGCCTCTTATATTTCAGGAGCTATTATTGCGGCTACTGGTGGTCGTATAACCTTATAGGTTAGAAACAAAAAAATGTAAAATTGTTTTAAATAAGTAACCCCTGCTTTTAAGTGGGGGTTAATTTTTTAGTATAAATTAGATTGATTTTAATGTATATTGTTGTAATGTCAAAAAATATAAATATACTTTGATACTATTTTAGTAATATTTAAATTTGAACAACAACCTTATAAACGATTGATTTTAATAAAGTACAAATAACCTTCTGTTGATGGTTAAATTATCGTTATTATCTCTTTTTTAAAAGTAGTAAAAACATTTTATTAGAGCCTATGTCTTATTTAAAGTGTATTTAATTCTTGTAAGTATCTAAAATTAATTGTTGTTAGGTAAAGATAAATGCTGATGAGATTATTGTAACACTTACCTTAAATTAAAATTAGATGTCTATAAAAATCAATAAAGAAAGATTTCAAGCCTTTTTAGAAGCTCTAGATGATTTAGCTAAAGGGAATTATACTAAACGCCTTAGTTCTAATATTGAAAATGACTGTTTTTCAAATGCAGAAACAGTATTTAATATTTTAGCAGAAGAGTATGAAAATAAGTTTAAGTATTTCATTACTCTTCAGCCGACTCTTGGTTATGAGTATATTACATCTTGTATTATTAAAATTAGCCCTGAAGGTAGGATATTAGATATGTCGTTAATTAAAGCTAAAGACAATATCTTAGATAAAATAGATTTTATAGATAATTACCTTTTAGACTTAGTCTCTGAACAAGATCAGGAAAAATGGCTTAAGAATTTTCTGATTTTTCTTCAAACCCCAACCAAAAGAACTTCTTTTTCATTAGAACTATTAATTAAAGGAGAATCGATAAAAGGTTATTGTGGTTTCCATTATATGGGGCAGTCTAGAGAGATTTGGATGAGCTTTGCTATTGTTAATCCAATCTTTGAAACAGAAAAAATAGAAGAGAATACCCCTGATTACACTAAAATTCGAGAGATTAAATTCAGTGACAAACAAAAAATACAACAAATTCATGCTATTCTCTGTAATAAAGAATATGACCGTATTTATACTATTGATGAATTAATTGAGCAATTTCAGATTAATAAAAATGTATTTCAGAAAGGGTTTAAACTAATGTATAATCAAACATTCTATTCTTTTTATTTAGAGCAACGCATAAAGTACGCTAAGCAATTATTGATTTATTCTAATTTATCAATTAATAATATAGCACATAAATGTGGATTTACAGATTATTCTAATTTTTTTAGAAATTTTCAAAAAGCTACAAACCATAACCCCGCTGAGTTTAGAAAAAAATATAGTAAAGGCTTAAATACAGAATAATGTTATTATAAAAACCGCCATAGAGTATATGGCGGTAAAAAAAAAAGTAAAAAAGCATAATATATGTATTACAGCTATTTATTTATAATATTATTTTTAATGTAGTTTGCAGATTCAAGATGAGATCTTACTTCTTGTAGCGTATTGTTCAGTTCGTTTTTAATATTGATATGATCTGTTTTATCAATTCCTTTAATTAAAATATCTACTGCCTTGTTATGAGCAGAAATCACTTCATCAATCCATTTTTTGTCAAATTTTTTACTATTTGTTGATTCTATATCTTGAATATCTTTCCATTGTGAATCGGATAAGTTTCTTGGAATAGCATAATTGAATTGCCCTGCTAAAGCATTTAATTGTTGCAATCTTTTAGTATGATGCTTCTCAAGCTCTGTTGCGAATTCACGTACTCTAAGACTATTTGCTCTAGTTTTTCCAGTTTTTGCTAACTCTATTTCATATAGTTGATCACTTATTACGTCAACTATTATATCAGCATATTTTTTATCATTGTGATTGTTTTGATTCATACCTTGTTTGGAATCCTCTCGATGGTAGTTACCTTGAGAATAATTAGTATGATCAAGATTAGCTTTATTTTGATCTTTAGCCATTTTTTCTGGGTCTTTAGCTGTAGGTCTTTCTTTACATGCGATAGCGGCGAGGGCTATTATTAATGCTAAAAAAATCATTTTTATGTATGTTTTCATAATTTAAATATTGGTTATACATTATCTAATAGATTGGTTGCTTCATCTATACGTATTTCAGTTTCTTGTATTAGTTTCTCATAGAATACTTGTAGGTCAGTATTAAGAGTATTATTTTTAATTTGCCATAAGACTTCTCTGATACTGAATTGTAGTTTGATAGTTTCTTCTAAGAAAAGGGACTCATAGTCCTTTGAATAGCTGTTTTCTAGTTTATGAAGAACAAGCCTCTTGTCACTCAGGTTGATAATACTATCTTGGGTTGTAGATTGAACAAGGATGCTCATTTCTTTTAAAATGTTTTGATATTCAATTATTATAGTATTAGCAAAGTCAACTATTCTTTTATCTCTGCTTTTCTCTTTTGCAGCTTCTGTATAATAAAACTGTGTTTTTACAAGCGTACTAAAGTGTTTTGCTAAAGAATCATTATAAGCGTTACTATTTTTATGATCTTGAATAGGAGAAGAGTTTGTATCTACAACTTCATTTGTTTTAGACCTATAAGTTGATCTGTAATGATTTGGATCTCTTCTACAAGAAGTAAAGAACACAGTAATTAAGATAATTATAGTGAATAGCAAAAGAAAGAATTTATAATTTAGAGTGATATACATGATTGTTTTTTTAATGAAAGTGGCTTACTTTCGGGGTATTATGAAAGATTTTATACTATGGAGATATGACCTAGGTAAGCCACTTCATTTTCTAGTTCTAGCAATTTTTAGAAAAGAATATTGAATTGAGTAAATCTATTTTACTTTATCCTTGGGCTGGCTACTCTTTTTGGTTTGATTCGCTGAACTAGATTTACTTGTAGATTCTTTTACATCTTCATCTTCTACATTCTGATCACTGGCTTCTATATTGATGTGGCATTCTCCTATATGAGTCAATTCACAATCAGCCTGCTCTTCCTCATCTAAAGTTTGTTCTAATAAATCAGCAATATCATATTCCTCAATAGCAAGGGCAAATTGGATTAGTCCGCCATAAGTTGCTATTTCATAATGTTCTATTTGTTGAGCAATAACAATGAGTCCAGCATCTCTTACCATACTTCCGTCTTTTGTTATTTTTACTATTTTCTGAGTTACTTCATCAAAGGTCTTCATCACTAGGCAAGATTCCTTTTCGCTTGTAATTCCAAGAGTTCTAAAAATTTTTTCTAATCGAATGATTTGTCTTTGTGTGACAATCTCATGATCTTTTAGTGTATCTTTTAACTCATGGGTTGTAGCCTTTTCTATCATAGTAGGTAAGGAATCTAAAATGCCATGTTCTGTATTATAGATACCTTTTAATAAGTGGATAAAAAGATCTTTAAACTCAGATGCTCCCTTCGAAATATTATTTGATTTTTTCATGTGTTTTAGGTTTTAAAGAAGAAGGAGAGAAACTCTCCTTCTATCTAAATTACTATCTAGAAGAATATGCTCCCCTTGAACTACTGTTAGAGCGTCCACCACCATGTGATGCACGTCCCCCCATTCTTGCAATTTCAGTTCTTTTTGCTTTGCTCATTGCTGCAAAACCGCGACGTGAACTTCCATTGTTAGTTCTTCTAGATGAATTTGAACCAGTTCTGTTATCTGCACTATTATAATAACTTCTTTGGTCGTTATGATTAGAGTTTGATCTCCTTGATGATTGACGTTGTCCTCTTGAATTTTGAGATCTGTTACCATATGATTGAGAATTAGAAGACCTGTTGCTATATGTTGAGTTATTTGATCTTCTTCCTTGTCCTTTTGGAATAAATCGCCCTTGTGAATCTCTCGGGTGATCATCTTCATTGAAGTTGTTGTCATAAGACGAGTCCTGATCGTAGAAATCATCTTCATCGAAGAATTGTTCAATTTCTTCTTGCTCAATATCATCATCATAAGCTTGATCATCAGCTCCATCGTCATAACCATGTTCATAACCTAATTGATAAATTTCTTCTGCCATTTGATAAAAATCAGATTGTCGACTACTTTGTGACCCTCTGTTTCTAGAATTGTGGTGGTTCATAATTTTTTGTTTAAAAGTTAATATTACTGTGATACTAGCTGTCATAAATGTCACAGTTACTTTTAGTTAGTTCAATATCCATGCTTGAAAAATAAAATAGAACAAAATAGAGTAGGAGGTGATATCAACTGTTAAAAAACCTTTGAATAACAGGAGCTACAAGGGATTAAGGTTGTTTGTTATTATTTTATTTTTTAAGAAATAAAAAATTATAACATAATAATATTCTTAATTTACATAAATAAATGTCTTATTAAATTAAAAAATACTTACTTATGTTTCATATAATAAGTTAATTGTAAGTAATAGTATTACAATTAATAAACTAATTTATATAAATAGCTATAAATGAGTTATTTGTGTTTTTTTTTAAATTATTTATTTTAACAAATATAGTAGGCAAGCATAATATAAAATATGTAGAATAAATGTTTACTTTTTATACATACCGTGTATTTAATACTCGTTTTTCTACGTATTATTTGGGATTTACAGGCTATTTTTTTTAAATCAACAATGTTTGTTTTTTGTATTTGCAATATTATCTGTTCTTCTTGTATAAGAAAGACATTTGAAAGTATGTTACTTATTTTTTTTGATTCTATAAGTAGAATAAATTAATTATTCTATATGTAACTTTCTACATTAGTATGGATAGAAATTACTATAAAATATTTACTAGCTTTTATAATCACATAAATAGATAGTGATTACAGATCTCGCTTTACTTTTTATTTCAATTTTTTGAGTAAAAATTACTCAAATTGAGTTTTTTTTACTCATTTATTCCTCGATATTTTAATTATTAAAGAGTTTTTATAAAACATTAGCAAGGTGCCTATGGTTTTTATGCTAGCTTTAGTACTGACACTATATACCGCGCTATTGAAAAGAAGATTATTCTCTTTATTATTGATAAAAATATTATAGTAGTACACTATTTGTATTTATTTAGTTGTAAATAGCTTTTATATATGTATAAAATATAAAATACATAGGTATTACTTTAATATAGGGATTAAAGAATAAAACATTTAGATCAAGCGTCAAGACTACCAAAAGTAATACTAATCAACAAATCTATCAAGCAGTAAAAACTAATCTTAAAACTTAACATATGAGAAATGTATTTTGGTTAATTATCGTAATTCTTTTAATAGGATGGGCAGTAGGTTTTTTTGCTTTTGGACAAGTGCTCGGTTGGGCAGTACATATCTTGTTAATACTTGTCTTACTAATGCTTATATCACGAGTTATAAAGGGACCTAAAAGTGAGCTCTAGTTTAGATATCATAGAATAATAAACAAGAGACTAGAATATAATTTACTAATCTTAAAAACAAAATTATGGAAAAAGAAAAAATGTATCAATTAGGAAAAATCTTTTGCTGTGCGGCTATAGGAGTAGTTGTATTAGCAGTAGTAGTGAAGAAAAAATTCATGAAAGAGGTTAAGGATATCGAAGACTGTATATCAGATTAACTATTAGTATGAATTAAAAAGTAATTGTACTTAACAAAGTGTAGTTATTTGGTAAACAGAGTAAAACAGTTGAAAAAAAATAGAGTATTAATTTAATAAATCACTAATTATGAATAATTTAGAATTAGAAGGAAAATGGAAACGTATTAAAGGAGCTGTTAAACAAAAATATGGACAATGGTTCGATGATGATAAGGTTTTCGCTGAAGGAAAATTTGACGAAGTTGTTGGAAAGCTTCAAGAAAAAAGTGGAAAGACACGTGAAGAGATTGAAGAAGTTATCAAAAATTGGAAAGAAGAATAAATGATTTCAATCTTATTAAGTTTATTTATATTATCTAATATAATACTTAGATTCAACTAATAAATGCAACAGCATTTAAAAAACGGCGGAGAACATTTGCTCCATGGAGCAAATGTTCTCCGCCGTTGGCGAAAAAAAACATCTACTTTTGAGGTTCCTACACACCCAAAAAGATGTCACATTTAACGTTAGAACAAAGATATAAAATAGAAGCATATAAAAAGGCAGGTAAATCACTTACTGAAATTGCTTGTTATATAGGCAAAGACAAGTCTGTTGTTAGCAGAGAGCTTAAGCGCAATTCAGACGAAAGAAATGGTGTTTATAAAGCTAATCTTGGACAAAGAAAGACAGCTCAACGACACAAAGAAAAACGCAAGAGAATACGCTTAACTGAAAACGTAAAAACAACTATTATAGACTATCTTAATCAAGATTATAGTCCAGAACAAATAGTAGGTAGAAGTAAACTTGAAGCAAAAGAAATGGTCTCTGTTGAATGTATTTATCAATTCATTTGGCAGAACAAAAAACAAGGAGGAAAGCTTTATAAGCATCTTAGAACTAAAGGTAAAAAATATAGAAAAAGAGGTGCATGCAAAGACAGTAGAGGCTTGATAAGTAATAGAGTAGATATTGAAAAAAGACCTAGTATAGTTGATGATAAATATAGAATAGGTGATCTTGAAATAGATTTAGTAATAGGGAAAAATCATCGTGGAGCACTGCTTACTATAAACGATAGAGCTACAGGGGTTTTATGGATGGGAAAGATAGAATCAAAGGAAGCTCACGTTGTAGAAGCTAAAATTATAGAACTCTTAAAAGACTTCAAACCGTTACTTCATACTATGACTTCTGATAACGGAAAAGAGTTTGCAAACCATCAAAATATAGCTAACACTCTAGAGCTTGATTACTTCTTCGCAAAGCCTTATCACAGTTGGGAAAGAGGAGCTAATGAAAATTTAAATGGATTAGTAAGACAATATTTCCCTAAAATGACTAATTTCGATTTAATTACACAAGCAGCAATTGACAAGGCTGTAAATATTTTAAACAACAGACCAAGAAAGAGATTTGGTTTTAAATCGCCTAACGAAATTTTTACAGAAAAATTAAACCTAATGGTTACTGTTGCATTTAATACTTGAATCCACCATATGTAAAAAAGAGCATTTCTTTATATTTATAAAGAGATGCTCTTTTTTTAAGCAGATATCTCACAATGAGAATAATTTAACTACTATAAATTCTAAAAACAGGACAAATCACAGCTGTTAAAAATATTGACATTTAGGCGTTTTTTAGTGAATTACAGCACGCGACAAAGCCAGTGACAGCAAGGCTTTCGGGAAGTTTGTTTGGGCGTTGTTCGGAAGTTCTTTGCAAAGTGTTCGGAAAAAGGGGGTGTTTTCCGAACACCTTCCGAACAAACCACAACGGAGACCGCATGAATACTCGATTTATGGCGAATCCATAGTGTTAAAAAACTTGTTAAAATTTTTAAAATTGAATTTTGAAAGCTGTGATTTGTGCTTTCTTTTTGGTGAGATGTACCAGACTTTGAATAGAAGAATATTCTCAATAATAGCCATTGAGTCAAAGCCTTTACTGTAGGCAAAGGTAGTAAAAAAATAGATAGGAGAAAAGAGGGTGTAGGAGGGGGATCTATTTTATAGATTTCTTAATATTAGGTAGTCTTTATTTATTTTTTAAAAAAATAGGAAGTGCCAATAGTAGATTGAAAATTAAACATTTAAATAGAAGTGTTTTTTTGAATTTTATAATTTACTAGTAATCTGCCTAGCTGAACAAACAAAGGGGATTTTAGTACCGCCTTTGTTTATTGATTTAGTATCTTGTAAAAAATTCAGTATAAGAGCGAAAAATGAAGACAAAACAAGTTTCATTAAAGAATATTGCAGGACAAGCACACGATGGAATTTTCTTTCAAGAAGTCACAGCTAAGTCACTGTCTGATATTATGGGGGCCCTTAAAGACTCTCACCGTCATGATTATCATGTTTTTTTGTTTTTAATGAAAGGGGAGTTGAAGGTAGAAATTGATTTTACTAATTATGAGCTAAGTGGTGTTAGTTTATTATACACTAGTCCTGGGCAAGTACATAAGAATATTGAATTTAAAGAGGTTCTGTATTATGTACTTGCGATTAAGTCAGAGTATATTGCACCTGAGTATAAGTCGTCGATTCAATCTATGTTTTTACAAACGCGTTTTGTGCAACTTTCTAAAGAAAATACTTCTCTATTAAAAAACACAGCTCAATTATGTATAGATATCTATAAAAAATCAGAACTAACTTTTTATACTGCAACTTTAAAAAATAGTGTGAATGTTTATATTTCGCTTTTTTTAGATCAATACTTAAATCAAGGTTTTTCGGCTATACCGTCTAATCGTTTTGAAAAGATTACTCTAAGCTTTATCAAGGAATTAGATATTTATTTCGTGCACCACAAACGCCCAAGTTATTATGCCGAACTACTTCATATCTCTACTACTTATCTTAATGAATGCATTACACATACATTAGGGATAGCTGTTTCTAAAGTGATTCAAGAGCGCGTAATTTTAGAGGCTAAAAGAATGTTGTTCTATACAGATTTATCTGTTAAAGAAATAGCTTCTGCTTTAGGATATGAAGATTATTCTTACTTCTCTCGTTTATTTATGAAAAATGAAGGATGTACTCCTATTGTTTTTAGAGGTAAAAACCGTGATTAGTCCTAGTTATACAGATATAACTCTCTTGTCTTTTTTTACAACCAGTCTTTACTTTGCCTTGACAATTTATACGGTTAAGATTCTATTTTTAAACACGATGTAATCAGAGATTATTACTGTTTATTATAGTTTTATGTAGCTGTGTAATTTGTTTTTAAAGGTATAATATAAGACGAATTACAAAATGAAAAGAATAAAATTAAAGTTGTTTTGTCTGATGTTTTTACAAGCAATGCTAAGTAAAACAATAGCACAAAATCAACCTCCTGTATCGTTGACTTTGCAAGAAGTTATTCAAGCAACATTACAGCATCATCCTCAATTAAAACAAGGTGAAGAAGAAGTAAAACTTCGTTATAGTGAATTAGAAAGCAGTAAAATAGAGCGATTGCCACAAGCAAATATTCAAATGACAATGGGGTATCAAGGAAATACAACTCTTTTTGATAAAAAGTTGAGCCAAGAAGGAACCCTAAAAAATCTTCATTTCAATCAAGGGATTCACCTTGAGATAAATCAAACTATTTTTAATGGACATCGCATTACTAGAACAATACAAGGGCATGAATTAGCCTTATTTTTATCCCAATTAGATTTGGCTCAACAGCGATTAGATTTAGAATTAATGGTGAGTAAATACTATTTAAATTTATATAGAGTAGAGTTGCTCCAGTCTATTTATATTAAGAATAAAGCATTAGCCCAGGACAGATTAACGCTTGTTCAGCAGTACCTAGAACAGGGAATGGTAACGAAAGAAGAAGTTTTATTAGCAGAACTACAGATATCTGATATTGAATTAAAACAAGAAAGTAATAGAACAGATTTAGGAATTTTGCAAAGTGAACTTCAGTTAGCCATGGGAGCTGATAGTATTAAAATAAAGACAAATGCTTCTTCTATTCCCTTTCTACAAGATTTTCTTAAACAAGAGAACTATTATGTAGAAGAAGCGCATAAAAAGTCTTTGATTTTAAAAAAAGAAGAACAAGCAGTAGAACTTCAAAAACTGCATTTAGAAAGAGAAAAGAGTAAGCGCTGGCCTGCATTGTATGGTTTTATGCAGTCTGCTACTGATCGACCTATAAGAAGTACTACTCCTCAGCTGGACTTATATGCGAATACATGGCAAGTAGGTGTTGGGATAAAGTATGATTTAATGACTTTATATACGGCAAAAAAAAGAGAGAAAACATATCAGATACAACTAAATATTGCAGAAGAGCAACAAAGCTATGTAATAAAGAAACTAAATAAAGATATCTCACAAGGATACTTGCAAGTAAGATTACACTTAAGTCAGCAAAAGCAACTACAAAAAGCTTTAGAACAAGCAAAAGAGAATTACCGTATTATACAAAATAAGTATAAAGCTCAATTAGCCTTATACTTAGATGTCTTTAATGCCAGTAATATTCTGTTAGAAACAGAGCTAAAGCTAGCCCATACTCAGGCAGAACTACTTTATTCAACACTCTATTTATCTTACTTGATAGGAGATTTAAATTTATTAAACTAAACAATTATGACATCTAGAAAACGCAATTATATTTTATTTAATACACTTACAGTAGTAGGTGTACTGGTTTTAGTATCTATAGCTATTATTGAATTCTTTCATTTAAATGATAATAGCTACACTAATTCAGCTCAGATTGAAGGCCATGTTATCCCTATTCATTCTAAAGTAAATGCTTATGTGGAGAAAGTAAACTTTAAAGAACATCAAGATGTAAAAAAAGGAGACACCTTGTTTATATTAAACGATTCAGAACTGAGAATTCAATACCAAAAAGCACAGTCAGACTTGGCTAATGCTCAAGCAGCATATAACCAGCGACTAGTAGCTATTAAGGGATTCGAAAACAATGTAGGGGTAGTAGGATCTACGATTAAGGAATCAACTGTAAAAGTAAAATACCATCAAGGCAATTATACGCGCTATACCACATTATTAAAAGAGCAAGCTGTAACTCATCAACAGTATGAGCAGATTGAATCACAGTATTTAAGCGAGCGAGCTAATCTTGAAAAATTAATAAAACAAAAAAGAACTACTGAGCTTTTAGTACAAGAAAATAAAGAAGCACTTGCTCTAGACTTGGCGCAAATAGAAATGGCTAAATCGGCGATAGCTTTAGCTAAGCTTTACTTAAGTTATACAGTAATTATAGCTCCACATGATGGAGTGATAGGCAGGAGGTATTACAATGAAGGGCAATTGGCGCAAGTTAATCAACAACTTACGTCTTTAGTAGAGTCTAAAGGTAAATGGGTAACAGCAAATTATTTAGAGAAACAAGTAAAAAACTTATCGATAGGACAACGTGTCTCTATTTCTGTAGATGCATTAGGAGGAAGAGAGTTTATAGGAACTATTACGGCTATATCTGGTGCGACTGGCTCTAAGTACGCAGGTATTCCTATAGATAATGCTGTAGGAAATTTTGTTAAAATACAACAGCGCATACCTGTACGAATAGAATTTACAACGGATAATATAGATTTAGATCAGTTGATTGCAGGAATGAATGTTGTTGTACGCCTAAAAAAATAAGAACTATGTATAATAAAGGACTTTTTAAAGCTTATGTTTCTGAGCCATTACAGTTTATTATCATGTTTGTTTTTGGCTTTGTATTGGTTAATGTCTATGCTGTATATCCTGGTAACGCCGCCGAGATATACAGTACACAAGGTTGGTCTTCTGGAGTTATTAGTAGTGCAAATAACACGATGATAATTGGAATGGCATTGACCTTTCCAATTATTATACGTGTTAAGATGGTTTTAAAAGCACAAACTAAATTGTTTTGGGGATGTTTACTTTTAGCCGCATTATCTTTTGTATCAATTTATAATACGAGCTACTTGATGCTATTAGTTATTAGTTTTAGTATGGGAGTAATTAAAATGAATTGTCTTTCTGAATTTACTTTGCTCTTTATTACTGTAGTAACACAAAAAACGGGGGCAAAAGTGAAGTCCTATGCTTATTTTTACGCTATACTATACGCTATAGTAGCCATGGGAACCTTTCTAGCAATTTATTTAGCTTATGGGTATAGTTGGGAAAGAACCTCTGTTGTTTTTGCTATTTTACTTATATTTTGTGCTATCCTGAGTCTTTTTACAGTGCATACTACTGCTTTTTCAAGATATTATCCTTTGTATTATATTGATTGGTTTAGTGTAGTTTGTTTAAGTGTCGGGTTTGCACTATGGAGTCATTTATTTGCTTTTTTACAAGAATACAATTGGTTTTATGGCGATTATAGAGGCTTTCTATACTTGAGTAGTGGATTGATACTGATTGTACTAGGGATTTTTAGGCAGCGTTATTTAAAGCGACAATTTTGGCAATTGTTTAGTTTTAGAAAAAAGAATGTCAAAATTGCAGCTGTTTTTATTTTTATATTAGGAGTATATCAAGGTGCAAGTGGATTTGATACAACACTTATGTCAACAATTCTTCATTATGATAACCTGACGTTGGCAAAGGTAAACTTAGCTATGTTACCAGGTTCTTTACTCGCGGGGGCAATTGGGTTAATACTACTTAAAAACAATAATAAAGGATTGAAGACTTTTATCTTGTTAGGTTTTGGTATTTTTATTTTGCAGTATCTCATTTCCTATTTTTATATAAATCCATATCTGACAATTACATATTTCTATTTCACCCATTTTATGCGTGCATTAGCTATTGGTATATTATATATAGGATTATGGCATTACCTAACTATGGGGTTAGCTTTAGATGATTCGTTATCTATCATGTCCTTAATGTTGATCGTAAGAACTTTTTTGGCCCTAGCTGTTTTTTCTGCGATCTATAGTTATTTAAGCTATTATTTACAAAAAGAAATTCTAGGAAATCACGCTTTATTTATTAATTATAGCTTTGTGGAAAACTCTTCTAATTTATCTATTTCTTTTGTGCAACAACAAGCGCTAATAGCATCTTTTAAAACTATTTATGGTATGATCTTATTGCTTTCTATACCTGTTGTTTTAGCTGTTAGTTTACATGGTTTTGGAGTGTCTAAGAAGATAAGGACTGTACAAATGCGTAGATTATGGATAAGGTTGAACTCTAAAAATTGGGTATAGTTTGTAGAACTTATCTCGTACATAGAACTGAGTCTAGTAAAAACGCTGTAGATCTTTAAAAATAAAAAGCCAATAATAGTCTTCTATCATTGGCTTTTAAAGTAATAAGCGATTTTCTTTTTTAATTACATCTTAATTCTGCTGTATATAGAATAATGACTTCTGTTAGATTATAGTCCTCGTCGTAAATAGGGGAGTAAAAATACACATATACAGAATCTTTAAATTTCGTTAAGGGAATTGTCTCATAGCTAGACAAATTATTAAGTACTTTTATTGTTCTATTTCCAACCCAGTGTTCTGCATTTCCTTTTGGATTTTTATCAAATCGATGGTCTTTAGCGTTCGTATAATACCAATAAGTAGGTACTTCATCCGAAATAATCAGTTCTTTATTAGGATTAAAAACTTCATCTGCGATAGCAGTGCTGTTAAACCATTCTACTTCTAAATCAGCTTCGCCTATAGCAGAGCGATAGATATCGTTATCAAAAGTAGCTCCTATTAGAAAACCATCTACATTATTTGAAGTAACTTCGAATACAAATTCATTGCTTTTAAGTGTGACAACTCCATCCTGCATAGGAACGATAGCACCATTTTGTTTCACTTCTACTTGTACAGTTCCTTCTTGTGCCCAGCTGCTTATTTGTACAGTTATGAATAGTAATAAGCTAAGACCGATTTTTTTCATCTTTAATTTCTATTTTTTGATCGTTTATGAAGCAAAGGTAAGCTATATATACTGTACTAATATTCGCTGTAAATGGGGATATTTACGAAATGAGAATAGTATGATCTTTGAAATAATATAAAAGAGTGTAATAAAGATGTATATAGGTACAACACCCCCTGGACGTAAAGAAAGATTCATTATAGTAGAAAAAGGAGATTCTGCTCAATCTCTCATAATCTTTAGTCAAGAAGAACGAATAACTAATTTAATTATATCAGGACAAGAAAGCGGCTTAGAAATATTATTAGACGAATCCTTTGCTCCTTTGTTTAAAACGATACAGATTCTTCACTTAAAAGATATCAATATTGATAAGAATTGGTTATATCAGTTTGTAAACTTAAAGCGCTTAGAGATTAAAGGTTGTCAGTATAAAGGGAAAGCCCCATTAGATTGGTTGAAGTTTACAGTTTTGGAAGAATTGTTTACTCCCTATTCTAAGCTATTTGAGAATTTGTTTGTACATCCTACTCTAAGAACAGTCTTTATAGAAAACTTTGATAAGGAAGGTTTTGTTTTTCCTTTAAACACTGTAATAGAATCTTTGTCAATAGAAAAGAGTAAAGAGTGTAAATGGGGTAGTTTAGTTAACTTAAGTGCCTTAAAAGCACTTTATTTGGTAAAAATACCTACGCTGATAGATGTTAATTGGTTAAGTACACTTACGCACTTAGAAGATATAGAGTTGAGTGCTTGCAAAAAGACAAATAATGCGATAACGTCTATTGCAGAAGTAAGTACTTTAAAGACTGTTTATTTATCAGCTATGGGAGATATTGAATCATTAAAACCATTTGAGAAGCTTCAAAATTTAAAAGAGTTAACCATCGAAGAAGGAGGAAGGCTTATCGATAAGAAAAGTAGTACCATTCTAAACAAACTAAATAATCTTGAATATAGTATAGAGATGAAAAATTATGTAGATAGTAGTGAAGAGTAGAACTAGATACTAATAAAATAAAGAGGAATGTACATAACATCCCCCTTTGTTTTATGGTATAATTTTCTTTCTAAGTGAACTTAACATAGATACTTCAGATTCTTCTTGTTTTTTTAATGCTGCAATGCTAGCTGTAATCTTGAATATCTTTTCTGAAAGTGAGGATAACCACATCAGTTGCTCAATAACCAATACAGACTCTTCCATCAGGCTCTGTATTTGTTTATCATCAGAGTAAGTTTTCTTTAATTCGTATTCACGGATACCTTTTAGATATGACATACTGAGATTAAAGTTCTCACTGCGTTCTATGATGGTTATCTCACCATTATTATAATCTTCTAATAGAGCGATAGTTTGTTTTAAATTACCTATTGTGTAGTCCATAACTACATTAAATGCTTCAGAAGCTTTGGTAGTTGTATGTGACTGTACGTATATTCCTATAGAAGCAGCTGTCGAAAGGAAGGTATGATTAAGTACAGCTAACTCATAGAGTTCTGTTCTATACTTCTGTTTAGACTTAGGCTCTTGGATCATACGTTGAAAGGAAGCCATAAGGTTACCTATTTCAATAAAAGCATATTTTCTGGCTAATTTATAAGGTAGGGTTACTTCTCCTTTTTCATTGTAGTAAAGCGTAATTTCCTTTACGTACTCTTTATTCGCTTCTATCGATTTTTTTAGATGTGTATTTAAGTTTAAGAACTCCCATGAAGGCCATAGTAGATAGTTCGCTCCGAAGGCTAATAACGCTCCTATGATAGTATCAATAACTCTATAGATCATAACATCCATAAAATCAGGTGTAAGTAACCCATATATCAGTACTACATACATCGTGATAAAGGTAACTCCAACTTTATAGTCTGTATGAGAGAACCAATACCCTATAATCATGGTTAGTACTGTAATATAAGCAATGACTGTGGCACTAGGAATAATATATAACAATCCTATAGCCACTAAACCTCCAATAACAGTACCTATTACACGCTCAAAAGATCGCTGCTTAGTCAATCCAAAACCAGGACGCATAATAACAACGATAGTTAGTAATATCCAATACCCGTTTAATACACCTGATATTTTACTAACGATAAGTCCTGCTAATATGGTCAAGGTAAGTCTTAGAGCATGTCTAAATATGGTAGAGGTAAAGTTTAAGTTCTCTTTTAGAGTTTCTAAACGATAATGCACAGGAGTTAAGAATTTTTCTAAATCCTTAAAGCGCTCTTCTACATCTGCACTAAATGCTTTCTCTGTTAGAGCTTTTTCTAAATCATGAATTTTGTTTACCTGATTTTCCGCATAATGGATAACATTCGAGAACATGACTACAGCTTCTACCATATTAGTAGATTCTCCATTCTTAACAAAATCGTTAAGCATGGCCTGAATCTCTGCTAATTCTTTAGATAGGTCATATTTAGATTTATACTTGGTCCCTAAGTTTATAGAGTAGGCAATATCGTCAATCGTCTCTGCAAAGTGATAAGCTAACTTCTGATAACGTTCTATGATTTCAGGTCTTTTGCTAAATAAATCATGTAATTTATTGTGTTCAAAAGAAGTAGACACAGCTACTTCTAGTATTTCTACTAGAGTAGAGAAGGCTACTAGCAATCTACGGTTATTAGAAGAGTTGCCTGTATTAGCTTTATTTCGAACTAAATATTCTCTCAGGTTTTCATGTACCTCATTGAGGCTTACTTGTATATTTAATTGTTCTTCTGTGATCTTTTCTACATTAGCATTCTTATCCCACAGTTGTCCTCTGTGTTTTAGATAATCTGCTGTAAGCTCCATACACTCAGATGTCTGTAATACAGCATATCGCTTAGGTCTAAGGAGATTAAAAGTAACGGATACCAATAAGTAAAGTAATCCTCCTAATAGAAGCATTAAACAGTGCATGAATAGGGCATGACCCTCATAACTATGTGCTAATCCTAGACTGGCTGCTAATAATCCTGTAAATGACAGCATATTTGCACGATGTCCATATACAGATATCATGCTTAAAGAGAAAAATACAAAGACAAAAATCGGGTAGAAATACCAGTTGCCATCAGTAATGGATAGGGTGAAAGTAACAGCTGGTACAGTAAATGCACCTACTAAAAGCCCTATTATTTTATCTTTTTTATTACTAGGAATATCAACAGGAGCTGTTAACATGGCACCAATAGCCGCAGCAAAAGCCCAATCAAAAGCTTCATAGGGCATTAGTATTAAAAAAGGGACAACAGCTGATATAGTGATTTTTAACGAATCTGCAAGATGCGTATTATCTGTGAATTTTCTAGCTTTTCCTAGCATAGGTTACTTAATCTTTGGCTTTAATTAGAGAATAGTACTTTTTATCAAGCAAGATAAAACAAATAAGACATCAAAAATAATTTGTAGTATTATTTATTCATTTATTTTTGAGTATTTTTGCACCTTTAGAATAAAATAAGAAGACATGATATTATCAATAGTTGGGTATGGTGATGCTGTTCTACGTAAAGTAGGGGAAGATATCACTAAAGACTATCCAAACTTACAAGAGCTAATAGCTAATATGTACGATACAATGTATGGAGCACATGGAGTAGGATTAGCAGCACCTCAGGTAGGATTACCTATTAGATTATTCGTTGTAGATACAGCTCCTTTTGCTGAAATGGATGGGAATACTGAAGAAGAGATTGCTTTTTTGACTACTTTTAAAAGAACATTTATAAATGCTAAGATTTTAAAAGAAGAAGGAGAAGAGTGGTCTTTTAATGAAGGATGTTTGAGTATTCCAGATGTTCACGAACCAGTTAAAAGAAAATCTAAGATACAAATAGAATATTTTGACGAAAACTTCGTTAAACATGTAGAAGAATTTGATGGTCTTGCGGCACGAGTTATTCAACATGAGTACGATCACATTGAAGGTGTGCTGTTTACAGATAAAATATCTATCTTAAAAAAGAAGTTAATTTCTAAAAAATTAAATAATATCCTTGAAGGAAAAATATTTACAGATTATAAAATGAAATTAACTAAGAAAAAAGGTAGATAAATAACTTGATTATTAATAACAATTTAAGATATTTGCGACTCTTAAAGTAAAATTTAGACAAAAATGAGTTTAGAAAAAGTTTTAGCTATTTCGGGAAAACCAGGTTTATATGAGTTACTAGTACAAACTCGTACAGGATTTATCGCTGAATCATTGGCTGATGGGAAAAAAAGTACAGTAGGATTAAGAAACAACGTTAGTTTACTATCAGAAATTTCTATCTATACTTACAATGAAGAAGTAAAGTTATTTGAAGTTTTCAGAAACATTGCTGCAAAAGAAAACAATGGTGAAGCTATTTCTCACAAAGAAGACAATCCTACATTAGTGGCTTACTTCAGAGAAGTATTACCAGAATTTGATGAAGAAAGAGTATATGTTTCTGATATCAAAAAAGTATTGAATTGGTATAACATCATTCAAAGAAGAGGATTGATTGCAGAAGCTTTTAGTGCAACTGCAACAGAAACTGAAGCAAAATAATTTATAAGAATTATATGTAGAAAGCCCGTTTTGTAAAAAGCGGGCTTTTTTTTATTTTAGACCAAAAGAATCAAGATGCATACAAGACAAGAGAAATTAGAGGCTATAGATCGCTTACTAACTATATTAGATGAGCTTAGAGTAAAATGTCCATGGGATAAAAAACAAACATTCGATAGCTTAAAAAACCTTACTGTAGAAGAAATGTATGAATTAGTAGATGCTATTACAGAAGGGGATACGGACGAAATGAAAAAAGAACTGGGGGATTTATTAATGCATATTGTTTTTTATGCTAAGATAGGTAGTGAACAGTCTTTGTTTGATATTAAAGATATTGCTGATAGTATCTCAGATAAACTTATTTTTAGACACCCTCATATTTATGGTGATGTAAAAGTAGATTCTGAAAAGGATGTATTGGCAAATTGGGAAAAACTAAAATTAAAAGAGGGAAACAGATCAGTCTTAGCGGGTGTGCCTAAAGGTTTACCAGCATTAATAAAAGCTTATCGCATTCAAGAAAAAGCAAGTGGAGTAGGGTTTGATTGGGATGAAGCCAGTGATGTTTGGCAAAAAGTAGAGGAAGAGATAGAAGAGTTTAAGGTAGAAGTGAAGGCCGATAATCAAGACCTAATGGAAGAAGAATTTGGAGATATCTTGTTCACGCTAGTTAATTATGCTCGTCATAAGGGGATTGACCCTGAAAAGGCATTGGCAAGATCTAACAGTAAGTTTATTTCTCGATTTAATATAGTAGAAGAATTAGTTAATAAAGAAAAAGGTGGTTTTGAAGATGTAACTCTTCAAGAATTAGATCAATATTGGAATAAAGCAAAAGAATAATGGGGCTACAGTCATCTCTCTATTCAAAATTTGTTTAGCATAAATGAGTTAAACTAAAAATAGAAGTCCTTATGCCGTAATGTGCATAAGGACTTCTATTTTTATCAGCGTAAAGCTTCTTTATTGAAGCTGTAAGTTATTATTTGCTAATCTGTTCTTTGTTTGTTTCTTTAGAATCATCGGATTTCTCTTTTACTTTTACTTCTTCGTGCTCACGCAATAAATTAAAGAACATCTCTTGCTGAGCTTTCATATCCTCTTGCATCCCCTTCATCAATTGCATAAAATCTTGAGCAAAGAACTCTTCAAATTCATCATTTGCTTGCTCAGAATATAAGGCTCTTCCTGCTTGTGGATCATTTGCAATATTTAGCATAGGGTTAGTTCGATTACCTAACTCTAAATAACGCTCTCCTGCTTCATTTTGATGTATTTTAACTGTGAAATCAGCTATCCCATTAGAGTTATACTCCGACTTTTGTTGAGAGGATCCTCTTTGGTCTTTAAAGCTTGTTTTAAGAGAAATAAGTTCTCCTTTAGCATTCCTCTTTATATTTGAGAAAGTAAGGTTTGCTATCTTTTCGTTGTTAACTTCTTTTTTAATCTCATCTAATTCACTATCTTTAGTATTCTTATTAATATGATATTCTATTGTAGTACTCTTAATATTTAAACCCTCTTTCTCTTGTGCGTTTATTGTACTACTAGAAAAGAATAGCACAGTAGCTAAGACAGGAACTAGTAATGTTTTAGTTGGAATAATTAACTTTTTAAATGCATTCATAATAATAGATTTTAAATAATAAAATGGTTTAAGGATAAAGACGAATTTAAGTCTTTAAGTTTTAAACTTTTTTTAAAGTTAATAGTATGAATGTTAAAAAACAAAAAATGATATGATTAAAGACTTAATAAAAGAAGAAGTATTAATAGAAGGAACTGTTCGTCCTTTCCTTTCTGACAGTATTTATCTGAGAGGAGTAAGCTCTTTGCCTTTAGTAATATTCTGTCATGGATATAAAGGTTTTAAGGATTGGGGGGCTTGGGATAAAGCCATGGATTATATTGCAGAGACAGGATGTTATGCAGTTAAGTTTAATTTTTCTTTAAATGGTACAACAATAGATAATCCTCAAGAGTTTGATGATTTAGAAGCTTTTGGGCAAAACACATACTCTCAAGAACAACGCGATCTTACAAGTGTCATTGATTATTATAAAGAAAAGCCAGAAGTAGATAAAGAAAATATTTATCTAATAGGACATAGTAGAGGAGGAGGAACTGTAATCTTACAAGGGTATTACAATCCAGAGGTAAAGGGGATAATTACCTGGGCAGGAGTGTCTGATTATAGAAAACGTTTTCCAAAAGGAGATCGTTTTGAAGAGTGGAAAGCAAAAGGAGTATTCTATAGTGAAAATGGTAGAACAAAGCAGCAGATGCCACACTACTTTACTTTCTGGGAAGACTATGAAGAGAATGAGACAATTTTAAACGTACAGAAAGCGGCTCAAAACTTAAAGAAACCAACTCTAATAGTACAAGGTACTAATGATCCTGCAGTACCACTAAAAGAAGCTCAATTATTACATCAATGGATATCTAATTCTCTTTTGGATGTAGTAGATGAGGCAGATCATGTGTTTGGTTCTAGACACCCGTATACAGAAGAAACACTGCCTAAACATTTAGAGCATGTCGCTAAAGTTACGAGTCAATTTATTCACTCAACGAAATAACAGTAATATTTTACAAAAAAAGGAGAGGTAATTGATTAATATCAATTACCTCTCCTTTTTTATTATTTACCTGTTTTTCTCTTAGTCTAGATTACTTTTACCACAGTGATAACATCTTCTTGCTTCTAGAATTAATTGGAATTGAACTCCAAAAAGGATAGAAGCTAATACTAGGTGAGCTGCTTGAGTTCCGAATGGAAAATGAACGTAATACATCATAATACCAGTGAATATCTCTAGAATTAATAATACCATTACCCACTTCATTTTATCAAAGCCTAAGTTAGATCTTCTATTGATGTAGAACAGATACATATTCAAAAACATAACTATGAAAGAGAAACTACGGTGGATATAGAATTCTACTGTAGGGTTATTTAACCATAAATACTCATTTCCTATACCTGCTTGCACTTGTTCGTCTATAAACTCACGTACTTGTGTTCCTAACACTACTTGTGCAAGAGTGAAGATAAGAGAGACTACTAATAGAATTCTAAAAGTACCATTGTACTTCTTAATCTCGGTTTCTTTTTTAGCGCTTTTAATGATTCCTATTATAATGGCAACAATAACTAAAGCCATGACCATGTGCACTGTAATCTTAATAGGATTTAATACTGAATATACTACAGTAGCTCCTAACCAAGCTTGGAATCCCATTAAGAAAACTACTAACCATGATGCTAATACTAATCCTTTGCGGTCTCTCCAGAAAGAAAACGAAGCTATCGCCATTGCTAAACAAGCTAATCCAGCTAATGCTCCACAAAGTCTATTTACATACTCTGTCCAAGTATGACTAGTGTTGAATTGAGCGTAGCTGTGTTTAGTGTATTTCTCCCAGTGACTCTCATTATAAGTGTCTGTAGTTGTAAAGGTTTCTTTTGCTTTCCACAGGCTTTGATCGTGTATGATCATTTGCCCTTTTTCGTATTCTCTATTCGGTTCCCACGTGATCGTTTGTTCATCCGTAGGAGGGATGTAATATCCAAAACACTTTGGCCAATCTGGACACCCCATTCCTGAGCCTGTCATTCTTACTGCTGCACCTGCAAAGATTACTAGATAAACTAGTATAAGAGATGCTTTAGCTAATGGCAAAAAATAGTTTCTCATTATTCTTGTTTTTTATTTACAATTTCAAGTCCCATCTTAGATGCTTTTGCTTTCATAAATTCAAAAGCCGCATCGTATTCATTAGGGATAATACCTTCTAGAATAGCTTCTTTAATAGCTTCTTTGATCATACCGATCTCTCGACAAGGATTAAGATCATAAAGCTCCATAATCTCTTCTCCTGTAATAGGAGGCTGAAAATTACGCACGTGATCGCGTTCTTCTACTTCGACTATTTTATCTCTAACTATTTTAAAGTTGTTGTGATATTTCTTAAACTTAGAAGGGTTTTTAGTCGTGATGTCAGCTTCACAAAGCGTCATTAAATCTTCTACATTTTCTCCTGCATCAAATACCAATCTTCTTACCGCTGAGTCAGTTACTTCTTTTTGAGCAAGAACAATAGGTCTTGAACTCATAATAACCATTTTTTGGACAAATTTCATCTTTTGATTTAATGGCATATGCAATCTCATAAAGATCTTCTTTACCATTTTTCCTCCAAGGAATTCGTGTCCATGAAATGTCCATCCTTGTTTTTTAGAAAAGCGTTTAGTAGGTGCCTTTCCAATATCGTGAAGTAAGGCAGACCATCTTAGCCATAAGTCATCTGTATTAGGACAGATATTATCTACCACTTCTAAAGAGTGATAAAAGTTGTTTTTATGGGTATGTCCTTCTATCTCTTCTACTTGATTAAGAGCTGTAAGCTCAGGTAAGATCAAATCAAGTAGCCCTGTTTTATATAGCAATAAGAACCCTTTAGAAGGCTTCTTAGACATTAATATCTTATTTAGCTCATCTACGATACGTTCTCCAGAGATAATCTCTAATCTCTGATGATTAGCAGTGATAGAATCAAGAGAGTTCTGCTCTATCATAAAGTCTAATTGAGTAGCGAAGCGAATTGCTCTCATCATACGCAATGGATCATCAGAATAGGTAATATCTGGATCGAGAGGAGTACGAATGATTTTATTAGCTAAATCAGCAACTCCATTAAAAGGATCTACTAACTCTCCATACGTTTCTTTCTTAAGAGATATCGCTAAGGCATTGATGGTAAAGTCACGTCTATTCTGATCATCTTCTAATGTGCCATCTTCTACAACAGGCTTTCTGCTGTCAAAGTGATAGGACTCTTTTCTCGCTCCAACAAACTCAATGTCAATGTCATCATAACGCAACATAGCTGTTCCGTAATTTTTAAACACTTGTACCTTAGGTTTGTTAGGAAGTAATTCAGATACTTTTAAAGCTAATTCGATACCACTACCTACAGCAACGATATCAATATCTTTTTTAGAATCTCTTTTTAATAAAAAATCTCTTACAAATCCGCCAATTACATAGCTATCTACATTTAGACTTTCTGCTGCTTTAGAGATATAGTCAAATATAGGATGTGTAATGGCTTCTTTATATATAGGGGTCTCATTCATAATATATTCAATAGGAGGTACTATTTTCTAATGATAGTAACTTGGCTATTATCTTTTAATTTAATAATTGTAGAAGGCTTTGCAGGCTTTGTGTCTTTTTGACGTAGGTTTACTACATAATCAACTCCTTCGATAATCTCTTTGCTAATTTCGCTAAAGTTAGCAGGAGAAGGTTCTCCACTAATATTGGCAGAAGTAGAAACCAAAGGTGATTTCATTTTTTCAATCAACCTAAAGCAAAAAGGTTCTTCTACAATACGAACACCTAAAGAGTTATCCGCTGATACTACTTCTTTAGCTACATACTTAGGGTTGTCTAAGATTAAGGTAGTAGGTTTTTCGCTACAGTCTAAGATATCCCATGTCACAGCTGGTGGAGCATTGAATACTCTGTGGAATATTCTCTCATTTACTAAGACAATCATACTTTTTGATTCTGCACGCTTTTTAAGTGCATATATTTTTTTGATAGCTTCAGGGTTATTGGCATCACATCCTATTCCCCATACAGTATCAGTAGGGTATAAGATAATCCCGCCATTTTTAATGACTTCGTATGCATTGAAAACTTCTTGTTGGATATCTTCCATTATTTTGTTGTAAATAGTATCGTTATAATCAAGGAGGTAAAATTACTAAAAAAATAGGATAGAACTAACTGATAGAAGTCATTAAAAATGCGGACTAAGCCAAATTCAAAACAATTATAATATTTTTAAGAATTCAAGAGTTATTTTCCTTTAATTTTAAAGCCTCTATAAGAGTCTAATCAGATATATAATAGGAGAGATAACTGTAATTTCAGTAGTTTTAGTTATTATTCTGTAAATATGATTAGTATATTTAAACAGCGATTTTTTTAGCTCAATTCTTCTAGTTAAACTATCGCTCAATCTATGTTTTAAAACTTCTAACAAACAATGAGCAAAAAGAATATGAAAGATTTTAATAAAGATGAATTATTAGCAATGTATGCCAAAGTGTGTAAGAATACACTTATGGAGACACTCGAAATAGAATATATAGACGCTGGACCTGACTTTTTAGTAGCTAAAATGCCTGTCAATCCAAGAGTACACCAACCTATGGGGCTCTTACATGGAGGAGCATCTGTGGCATTAGCAGAAAGTCTAGGAAGTGGAGCTTCTCTAATGCTAATAGATCCTGCTAAGCAGGAAATAAGAGGTATTGAGATTTCTGCTAATCACGTAAAGAGTAAGCGATCTGGTTATGTAATCGGAACAGCTAGATTATTACACAGAGGACGCACACTGCACTTATGGGAAATAAGAATAACAGATGAGAATGATGTATTAGTATCTATTTGTAAAATTACAAATATCGTTATCGATAAATAATTAAAGTGATTTTGTTATTTTGGTCTTTTGTGATGAGGATGATGTAAATTTAAGAGTGTAATTCGTGGAGCAAAAACAAAGTAACAAAAGCACAGAAAAACAAATCAACATAAAAGATGTATTTATTTAAATGCTTAGCGAAGCAGTATGCTGATCAAAAGCCTTTTGCAGTCTATCGCAAACCAAATTCTAAAACAATAGTAGGGTTATTTCAAAAAACGTATGCTCTTCATAAGGTGGAGACATTTGAAGAACAGGGTTTTGTATTTGCACCTTTTGCAGAAGGGACACGTTTTTATATTCCATTAGCAGAGTCTGCTATTATCAAAGAAGCACAAGGAGATCTTGCTTTAGACCTTCATGAGGTTATCCTTAATTATGATGATAAGAAAGCTAAGGAAGACTTTGAAGACTTAGTAAGACGTTGTGTAAGTGCTATTAAAGATAAACAATTTGGAAAGGTAGTTCCTTCTAGAAAAGAAAATGTTCCTTATCAAGTAGAGGATTTAGGACAGTTATTTAATAAATTGTGTAATACTTATCCAACGGCATTTTGTTCTTTAGTATATCATCCAGAAATAGGACTGTGGATGGGAGCAACACCAGAAACATTATTATCTATAAAGAACAATACTTTAAAAACAATGGCACTTGCAGGTACACAAGTAAATCATGGACAAGAAGTAGTAGAGTGGGGGATTAAGGAACAAGAAGAACAATTATTTGTAACGGATTTTATTACAGAAACTTTAAAGCCTTTTGTCCAAGATATTACAACTTCAGAACCCTATTCTAAGCGTGCAGCTAAAGTGATGCATATTTGTACAGATATTACTGCTACATTAAGCAACAACAGCCTTAAACCAATAGTTGAAGCACTTCATCCTACTCCTGCTGTTTGTGGGATGCCAAAGGATGTAGCACGCGATTTTTTGGTTAGAGAAGAAGGATATTATAGAGGGTATTATGCTGGTTATTTAGGAGAATTAAATTGCAATGTAGAACAAGAAAATACAGATGAAACGAATCTATTTGTAAATTTGCGTTGTATGAATATAGAAGAGGATAGTGTTAACCTCTATATTGGCTGTGGGGTAACTATAGATAGTGATCCATCAAGCGAATTTATAGAAACAGTGAATAAGTCTTCTACCATGAAACAGGTATTCATTTAAGAATTGTGAATTACAGAATAATAAAAAACAACAAATGAAATTAGATATATTAGCGTTTGGAGCTCATCCAGACGATGTAGAATTAGGATGTGGAGCAACTATTGCGAAGGAAGTTTCTCTAGGGAAAAAGGTAGGGATTATTGATCTTACCCAAGGAGAATTAGGTACTAGAGGTTCTGCGGAGATTAGAAAAATAGAAGCAACTAACGCTGCTGCTATATTAGGAGTGTCTGCAAGAGAGAATTTAAAGTTTAGAGATGGATTCTTTATTAATGATGAAAAGCATCAGTTAGAAGTTATTAAAATGATTCGTAAGTATCGTCCAGAGATAGTATTGTGTAATGCTATTGACGATAGACATATCGATCATGGAAAAGGGAGTAAATTAGTGTCTGATGCTTGTTTCCTTTCAGGATTGAGAAAGATAGAAACTAGCTTAGATGGAGAAGAACAAGAAGCATGGAGACCTAAGGTAGTATATCATTATATACAATGGAAAAACATAGAGCCAGACTTCGTTGTAGATGTAACTGGCTTCATGGATCAGAAAGTTGATTCTGTTATGGCATATAGCACGCAATTCTTTGATCAAGATTCTAAAGAACCGAGTACTCCAATCACGTCAAAAAACTTCTTAGACAGCATAACTTATCGTGCGCAGGACCTAGGAAGACTAATAAATAAAGATTTTGCTGAAGGTTTTACAGTTGAAAGGTATTTAGCAGTCAATACATTAGAAGATTTGATATAAAATTAGTGTAAAAAATAAGCGAAAAAGCTTGCGAAGTATAGAATAATCGCTAAATTTGCACTCGTTAAACAGAAACATGGTAGCTATAGCTCAGCTGGTTAGAGCGTCGGATTGTGGTTCCGAAGGTCGTGGGTTCGAACCCCATTAGTTACCCTAGTATTTTAATACTGTTTAACATGGTAGCTATAGCTCAGCTGGTTAGAGCGCCGGATTGTGGTTCCGGAGGTCGTGGGTTCGAACCCCATTAGTTACCCTAAGTACTTATATATCATTAAATGGTGACTATAGCTCAGTTGGTTAGAGCGCCGGATTGTGGTTCCGGAGGTCGTGGGTTCGAGACCCATTAGTCACCCTAAGTACTTTACATTATTAAATGGTAGCTATAGCTCAGCTGGTTAGAGCGTCGGATTGTGGTTCCGAAGGTCGTGGGTTCGAAACCCATTAGTTACCCTAAAAAAAAGGCATTCAATTTATTGAATGCCTTTTTTAGTTTTTAAATACTCAAGATTGTTTCTTTATTTAATTCAATAAAATTACCTTTTGTATGGATCAGTGACAAAAGTTGGGGACTACGCAAAAAGTTTAGTTAATCTAAAAAGAAAAAACTTCTTATCTCTAACACCTCTATACATCATACGGAAGTATTTAATTTTGGCATTAAATGATTCCGCAGAAGCATTTGTACTTCTATTAATAAAGTAATTGATGATTTCGTTATAGTGTACATTAAAAGTCTTTAAAACAGTACTAAAGTGTTTGAGTGAAGCTTTTTCAATATCATTAAACCAATGAGCTAGCTTAGTCATAGCTATTTCTTTATCTATTTGTAGATTATATATCTGTCTAAGGTTATTAGCTAGTAGATAGGCTTGTTTAATCTCTGGGTATAATTCAAATAGTATCTTAGCTCTTTCTTGTTGGTCAGATGTCCAATTAATTTGGTTTTTATAAAGTAGAGAACGTGAGCGAACTAAAAGTTGCTTCTTAGTATCTCCATTACTAAGTATTTCAGGATTATATATAATGCCTTCTTCCTTAGCCTTTAAAACAGCAGTGTTCTCAGCGTCAAGCTCAGCCCATCTATATTTTATTCTAATATCTTGTACAGCTTCACTTACAAGCTTTTGTACATGAAAACGATCAATTACTTGCACAGCTTTAGGGAAGCACTTCTTAGCTATCTGTTTCATAGCCCCTGCCATATCTAAAGTAATCTCGGTAACTTTATTTCTAAATTTTTTAGGTAGTTTAGATAGATGCTTTATTACAGTATCTGATTTTGTTCCTTTAACTATCGCTACAATGGTCTTTTTCTGACCTTTACCTGCTTTAGAAGTCAGTATAGTGTACAATTCTCCCATAGATAAACATACTTCGTCTATGGACAGTTGTTCAGTTATATTTTCTGGATAGAGTAGCCAGTCTTGTGCATGTTCTTGTTGATTCCATTGTTTGAAACCACTAGTTTTATGTTTGTATTGGCGTTGAAACTTTTCACCTTTAACTCCAAATAATTCACCAATAGCCTTACAGCTAAGTACTTTAGTATCGGCCAATTTTTTTTAAGAACTCCGAAAACTCTGTAGTCATTCGTGTTCCTTCTGCGATGATATTCCAATCACGTGATATAATTTCTCCTGTTTGTTTATCTGTCCAACGACGACGTTGTACGTGTAGTTTAACTGATTTACCTCGTAACGGGAAGTCTTCAATAGTAATCATACTATGGAAACCTTTAGAAATAAGCTGTCTTTCAGCACATTGATTTCCGTAATCATTCTTCTCTTCAAAGTAGATATGTAGTTTGGTCTCTAATTCTTCTACTTTAGTAATATTGAAGTGTTCTACTAAGTAAGTAGGTAAGATTAGTTTTAGTATTTCTTGGCTATCCATCATAGCACAAAGATATTATTTTACACTTTCCTCCCCAACTTTTAACGTTGATCCTTTTGTATTCACTTCTATTTTTACTTTATCTGCCTTAAATGCATTGCGTTGTACTTCTTTAAGTTCCTCTTTAGACATAGCGCTTATCTCTCTATCATTTACTGATAATATTTTATCGTCTATTTTTAGGATCAGTGACAAAAGTTGGGGACTAGGCAAAAAGTCTAGTTAATCTAAAAAGGAAAAACTTCTTATCTCTAACACCTCTATACATCATACGGAAGTATTTAATTTTGGCATTAAATGATTCCGCAGAAGCATTTGTACTTCTATTAATAAAGTAATTGATGATTTCGTTATAGTGTACATTAAACGTCTTTAAAACAGTACTAAAGTGTTTGAGTGAAGTTTTTTCAATATCATTAAACCAATGAGCAAGCTTAGTCATAGCTATTTCTTTATCTATTTGTAGATTATATATCTGTCTAAGGTTATTAGCAAGTAGATAGGCTTGTTTGATCTCTGGGTATAATTCAAATAGTACCTTAGCTCTTTCTTGTTGGTCAGATGTCCAATTAATTTGGTTTTTATAAAGTAGAGAACGTGAGCGAACTAAAAGTTGCTTCTTAGTATCTCCATTACTAAGTATTTCAGGATTATATATAATGCCTTCTTCCTTAGCCTTTAAAACAGCAGTGTTCTCAGCGTCAAGCTCAGCCCATCTATATTTTATTCTAATATCTTGTACAGCTTCACTTACAAGCTTTTGTACATGAAAACGATCAATTACTTGCACAGCTTTAGGGAAGCACTTCTTAGCTATCTGTTTCATAGCCCCTGCCATATCTAAAGTAATCTCGGTAACTTTATCTCTAAGTTTTTTAGGTAGTTTAGATAGATGCTTTATTACAGTATCTGATTTTGTTCCTTTAACTATCGCTACAATGGTCTTTTTCTGACCTTTACCTGCTTTAGAAGTCAGTATAGTGTACAATTCTCCCATAGATAAACATACTTCATCTATGGAGAGTTGTTCAGTTATATTTTCTGGGTAGAGTAGCCAGTCTTGTGCATGTTCTTGTTGATCCCATTGTTTGAAACCACTAGTTTTATGTTTGTATTGGCGTTGAAACTTTTCACCTTTAACTCCAAATAATTCACCAATAGCCTTACAGCTAAGTACTTTAGTATCGGCCAATTTTTTTTAAGAACTCCGAAAACTCTGTAGTCATTCGTGTTCCTTCTGCGATGATATTCCAATCACGTGATATAATTTCTCCTGTTTGTTTATCTGTCCAACGACGACGTTGTACGTGTAGTTTAACTGATTTACCTCGTAACGGGAAGTCTTCAATAGTAATCATACTATGGAAACCTTTAGAAATAAGCTGTCTTTCAGCACATTGATTTCCGTAATCATTCTTCTCTTCAAAGTAGATATGTAGTTTGGTCTCTAATTCTTCTACTTTAGTAATATTGAAGTGTTCTACTAAGTAAGTAGGTAAGATTAGTTTTAGTATTTCTTGGCTATCCATCATAGCACAAAGATATTATTTTACACTTTCCTCCCCAACTTTTAACGTTGATCCTATTTTTAGGTTATTCTTTCTAATAGCTGGACTGTCCCAAACAAAAGAAATAACTAGTTCATTATTCTTTAGTTTAGTTTTAATCCCTATATGCTCATAAGTTAGAGAAAAGCTTTTATTGTAAGGTTTAAAGTAAAAGTGATTCTTATATAAGATGGTGCGATAATACTGAAGCCATTTAGCCCCTAAGTTACTAGTATCATCTACATCTACAGCAGTTAGAAATACAGGAATTTCATAATTACCAACTTTCATCTCTAAAGGAGCAATGTATGTTTTACCTATACTTGGACCAAAAGCACTATAACTAATCACCCCCTCACCAGTAAGTGCTTTAGAAAATACTTTTTTATCATTCAGGGTGTTAAATACATCTTCGCTTAGGTAAAAGAAATCATTATAACCTGTATCAAAGAAAATATTCTTTTCTTTTAGACCATTAAAATAAGTCATTTTTAGGGTAGGTGTACCTGAGTCTTCTTTTTTTACTTTAATTTTATTAAATAAATTTATATCTTTTTTATTTAAAGTATTAGAGAGTGTTATTCTATTGTTTTCAAGATCAAAGTCCCAACAACTTTTACTTATCATATTGCCACCTATCAGACCATCTACACCTAATGATTTAAATGCATCCATATCACTTTGAACTGCAGTAAAGTTTTTATATTCTAATTTTCCGATTTTAATGCTTGGAATACTTACATACTTAACTTTAGATACATTGTTAGAAGCATCATGTAATTCATCTTCATATATAAACTTAAAATCTCCTTTTACATTAAAAGTAATTGATGTCGGGGCACCAGTATCTACAATGAACTTATAGGTTTTGCCTTCAATAATTACATCCACATAGATATGGTCCTCTTTTAGTGTATAATTTAAAATTTCATTATAAATACTAGGGGTTATAATTCCTTTTTTAAAAATTCCTTTTTGTGCAAATAAGTTAAAAGAGAACAATAAGACTAATACAGTTATTATGTTTGTTTTGTTGTTAAAAAACATATTTTATTATGTGTTGAGAGTTAATTTTAATTGATTACAAATATAAAGTTATTAAATAAAACAAATATATCTGTTTAGTATACTTTTTACTAATAGAAAGGAAGACTAAGTAATATGCATAATCACTATCTCTAATGCTACTCTTTTAGTATTTTTGTTCTAGAACACATATATTTATAAATCTCGATATGAAAGCATTATTAGTAGTAGACTTACAATATGATTTTTTGCCAGGGGGTAGCTTAGCTGTAAAAGATGGTGATAAGATTATCCCTGTTATTAATACAATCCAAAAGCAATTTGATTTAATCATAGCAACTCAAGATTGGCATCCTAATAACCATAAGAGTTTTGCCAGCCAACATCCAGATAATAAATTATTTGATGTAATTAATCTTAATGGAATACCACAGGTACTTTGGCCAGATCACTGTGTACAAGGAACTAAAGGAGCTGAGTTTACTGCTGAATGGGATACTACTAAAGTAGCCGCTATTTTTAGAAAAGGAATGAATGTAGAAGTTGACTCCTATAGTGGTTTTTACGACAATGATCACCAGCATAGCACGGGACTATTAGGTTTTTTAAAAGATAAAGAAGTAAAAGAACTATATGTATGTGGCTTAGCAGCAGAATTCTGTGTTTATTTTAGTGCAAAAGATGCACATGAAGCTGGTATCAAAACATTCTTTCTTAATTTTGCTACTAAACCTATCACTGAAGGTGGTTTATCTCAAGCAATAAAAGAAATGGAATCTCTAGGAATTACTATCCTAAAAAATCAAGAAGAGTTAGATTAAACAATGAAAAAATACAGTAGATTCAACTTTTTTAAACACACCTATTGCGAATGGCAAGAAATACCTATGTCATTTATCGAAGGGAGAAAACCTGATTACAAAAGCAAGACGGGGAGTATGTATTATTATGATGAGAAAGGGGTGGCGAGGTATGCAAACCACTGGGGTAGAGCAGCTAACTGTAGATGGAAGATCACATCTGATGAGTATAAGAATAGTGTATATACATTAGCCTATGCTACCTGGGATAGCTTCTTTCCTAACAATGAACAAGAACCTTTATACGCGATAATCATAGATGAAGAAAAAAAATATGTGACTTTTAAACATAAAGGTTGTCTTAATGATACAAACCATGTGTTGAGAAGTGCTTCTGAGACTGCAAAGAGGATTACGAAGGTCAAGGAGATTTTAGAAACAGATGGATGGTATAAGTATCTAGACTTTATTAATATTGAAGAAGCTAGAAAGTTCTTGGTAAATGGTTTAGTAAATTCAAACACTGAATTTCTTAAATTAAAGCAAGAAATATTGAAAAAAAAATAATAAATATGTTTATTTTGATTAATTTAGCTTTTATTAAAACAAATATTATTTAGTCTAGTAAAAGGATTATAAATTAAACAGTAAAAATTATGAAAAAGATTACTTTATTGGCAGCGTTATTAGTAGCTGGAATTACAACTGCTAATGCACAAATCAACGTAGAAACTCCAAAATTATCTGAAAAAGTAGGTACTACACCTATTAAAAAAGGAAACTGGATGGTAGGAGCTACTATAGGTAATATTGGATATAACTTTGAGGCAGAAAGTTTTAGTTTTGAAGTAAAACCAACAGCTGCATACTTTATCTCTGATGGTTTCGCAGTAGGAGCTGAAAT
Organism: Myroides sp. ZB35; assembly: GCF_001865835.1. Classification (NCBI taxonomy): domain Bacteria; kingdom Pseudomonadati; phylum Bacteroidota; class Flavobacteriia; order Flavobacteriales; family Flavobacteriaceae; genus Myroides; species Myroides sp. ZB35. Next base: position 3,158,419 of record NZ_CP017769.1, read on the forward strand.
TGGTGGTGGTCTTCAGACTGTAAAAGATGGTAAAAACATTTGGAGTTATGTAGTTATGCCTTATGGACGTTACTACTTCCCAGAAGGAGCTAGTGCTACAGGTAGATTCTTTGGACAAGGTGGTATCGGAATTAAAGGTGCATCTCAAGATGGAGATACTAAGAACTCATTTGCATTTGATATTAAAGGAGGTTACTCTCACTTCGTATCTCGTAATGTTGCTCTAGAATTAACTGCAGGATATAGCTATAGTAAAGCTAACTTTACTGGTGGAGAGAAATTCTCTGGATTAGGTATTGGATTAGGATTCCAAATTTTCTTAGGAAAAAACTAATCATTTAAGGTGATTAAAATGAATAAAAAAAGCCAGAGCATATTGCTCTGGCTTTTTTGTATATACTATTTCCATCGTTTATGAGACCACAGCCATAAAGTAGGGTTTTTCTGAATACTTCTCTCTAATTCTTTAGTAAAATGAGTTGAAATAAAACCTTGTTCTGTCTGTGTAGCTTCTTTGCAAATAGTACTTATAGATAATTGCCATTTCTTATTGCCAAAAGGTGTTATTTCTCCATATAATACATAGGCATTGAGCTTTCTAGCTATTTGTTCTGCACCTGTATAGATATTAGTCTGTTGGTTTAGGAATGAGAGTTTTATTCCCTTGTTTTTACCAGGAAACTGATCCGCAATAAATACAGTCATAGTACTAGTATCTTTCTCTTTAAGTAATATGCGTAGAGCATGTTGTGAAGGAATAAGACGGATACCATATTTTTGTCTACGATTTTTGATTCTATTATTCCAAAATTTGTTCTTTAAAGGCTTATATAGCGCTTGTACTTGTATGTTAGTAGAGAGTGGGAGTTGCTTTATTAATTCCCAATTTCCATAATGACCAAGTATTAATATTATATTTCTATTTTCTTTTTTAATCTCTTCTAAATTGTCTTTTGTTCCTTGTGTTAGATATAGTAATTGTCTCTTAGAAAATAGTGTTTCAACTAGTATACGACTGAGGTTTCTATAAAAGTGCTTATGATAAAAAGCAACTTCTTGATAAGAAGCATTTGGGAAAGCCCTTGTTATATTTTGAAGGGATACGCTGACTCTGTAATGAAACACCTTGCTTAAGAAAAAACCAATAGAATTATAAATATACTGCATAACTTTTTTTTTGAAGAGCAAATATAGTTGTCTCCCTTTAGGATATTAAAAGTCTTTGACCACTGGTGATACTGGCGTGATTAATGGTTATTATTCCATCGTACTTCTTTAAGTATAAAAGTAGTAAAGGTTAATTCTGATTGCTATATAAAGAAATTCAAATCCAAAGACCATCATATAAGTATACTATTTTATTGTTGTTGCCTAATTTAATTCACTTCGTAAAGTATCTATTGAAACACTTGGTTTATCAGGAAAAATCAAAGGATTCCAATTAGAACATATTTCTTTTACTGATTACATGGCAAAACTACGATCGAAAAGAACAAGTTTTTAGAATAGCTTCCACTTCTTTCCAAAAAGTTCCATTTTATTCCAAAAAGTTCCACTTTTTTCCTATATTTAATTTTTAATTGGCTGATTTTCAATAACAAAAGATATTGATACTATGCGTTTCTTCGGAACCTCTTCGGAATAATTCAGTGTTTCTTCGGAAGGAAGGCCAGTTTTCCGAAGAACTCCAAAAGACTCTCTAATCAACGCCCGAAGAAACCCCTGTTTAATGTTTAGTTTTAGTAGTGCTAATCAGTTTCTTTTGTACAAATATTAAAAAATAAAACAAGTCTCTCTGTTTTGACAGCCTTTTAGGTTTAGTATGAAATAAAAAAGTATTATCGGACACTAATGATATTTTTATACTAACTCTAAATACAATACTACATTTTTTTTAACCAAAATATAATGTTAATTTCGGTATCCTTTATTAAAAATCCTTACTACACATTATTAGAATATTAATTAAAAATCAGATTAAAAATGAAAAAAATTAGTGTAATCATCATGATGATAGCATTATCTATTTCTTCTTGTAGTAGTGATAATGGAAGTGTAGAAGCAGATCCTGGAGAAACAGATCCTATAGAAGAAGTCCCTAGTTCTAAAAACTCTTATGGTTCTTTCTCTGTAAATATGAGAATAGATAATAAGAACGTAACTTATAAATATTGGAATTACTTACCTCGTCATAGAAAAGGCAAGAGTTATAATGATACTTTTATAACAATGACTGATACTGACTTTTTTCCATCAAAAGATGATGCTAAGTATGGCGATTTTCCAGGAGGTCTTTTGACGATTAATATTAATAAACCTGAGCCAGGACTATATACAGTAGTAAGGCCTAGAACTTTTGTTTTAGCCAATGGTAAATTTCCTATTGGTCATGATAGATTAGCTACCGTAGCAATTAGAATAGGAGCTAATAAGAAAAACTACCAAGATGCTAAATATGAGTACATCGGTGATGATTATCTTGTAGACGCTGTAGAAGTAACCCAAGATGAAAAAGGAGTGTTACATTATACAATTAAAAAAGCTATTCCTGTTTCATTTATTGGAGGTGAGCACGGTGAAGGAAATATCGCTGCTCCAAAAGTAGTGACTATCACAGTTGATAATGGGCATTATAAAAAATAAATAGTTTAGTTATACAAAAGGATATTAGATAATATCCTTTTGTATTTTATATAAATATTTCTTAGCAAATCAGATAATTTGATATATTCGTTTCTAAACACCTTTAACTAGAAATATGAAACGAAAACTAATTGCGTTCTCTCTTTTTTTACTTAGCCAAAGTATCTTCAGTCAGAATGAACAGCGTATGTTAGAGCAAGCGAATGTTTGTTTTGATGAATTTAAGCATGCAGCAGAACAGCACAAATCTCTATGGAATATTGATTTATATGGACCCATACTATTAATAGATTCTGAGACAAGAACTATTTATGCTAATGAGGAGGATAAAGAAAATAAATTAAAACCTGAAGGAGGAGTATATATTGGTACCTTACCTAAAAATATTAATATAGCTAATACAGCTATTGAATGGGAAGGCAAGCGATGGGCTATGATTATGTTACCCCTATCTGATAATGTGCAAAATAGAATTAACCTATTGAGCCATGAGTCTTTTCATCGTGTTCAACCAACATTAGGTTTTAAATTAAATAACACAGATAACAACCATTTAGATCAAAAAGAGGGGAGAGTATATCTCCGCTTAGAATTAGAGGCTTTAAAACAAGCTATTCAAGCTCATTCTCTAAAAGAAAGAAACAAGCACCTTACAGCAGCTCTATCTTTTAGAAAATATAGGCAGAGTCTTTACAATGAATCGTCTACAACAGAAAATAATCTAGAATTAAACGAGGGAATTGCGGAGTTTACAGGGTTAATGGTAAGTAATCGTACAAAAAAAGAAACAGCTGACCATGTTTCAAAAGAGATAGATGATTTCTTTAAGAATGCGACTTATATAAGGTCATTCGCCTATCACACTATTCCTGTCTATGGCTATCTGCTTTCACAACAGGATAAAGAGTGGAATAAGAAGATTAATACAACTACTAATCTTACTGACTACTTTATTAAGGTTTGGAATATCCAAATTCCCAACAATCTAGAAAGCACTGTTAATCAATTAAAAAGTAAATATAATGGAGCTTTTATTATAGAACAAGAAGTAGAAAGAGATGTTAAGATTAAAAAGATAATAGCAACATATAAAGCTCAATTCGTCGAAAACCCACATTTTGAAATCAAATTTGAAAAGATGAATATTTCTTTTAATCCCTCTAGTCTTGTAGCGTTAGAAGATAAGGGAACAGTGTATCCAACTATGAGAATAAGTGATAAATGGGGTATTCTTACTGTAGAAAAAGGAGCTCTGATGAGTCCTAATTGGGATCGACTATCTATAACTAACCCTACTAAGGTAGAAGAGAATAAAGTATTCGGAGATGGATGGATATTGGAATTAACTGAACACTATAAGGTAGAACAGAATAAAGATGATTTAAATTATAGATTAGTAAAAAAATAATACATAAAAAGCTCCTTTATAGGAGCTTTTAGTAAACCATATTATATAACTAGAGTGAATTTAAAAAGGCTAGTAAGTCCTCTCTATCTTTCTTATTTAACTGTTTAAATTTATCTTTAGAAGATTGAGCTTCACCACCATGCCAAAGTATTGCTTCTGTAAGGTTTTGAGCTCTGCCATCGTGTAGAAATTGGGTGTGGCCATTTACTAAATACTGAAAACCAATTCCCCATAAAGGTCTTGTTTTCCATTCTTGACCATTAGCTAAGAAGTCTGGACGTCCATCTGCTAGGCCTTCTCCCATATCGTGTAAAAGCATATCTGTGTAGGGATAAAAAGTTTGATTAGCTAATGCTTTAATAGGGCTATTACCAGTCTTTTGTTTTGGTTTATGGCATTTTGCACAGTCAATAGTTTCGAAAATTTGAGCTCCTTTTCGAACTTCTGGATTATCGTGAAAGCGAGAGGCAGGAACGGCTAAGGTTTGAGTATAAAAAGTAACTGCATCAGCCACATCATTAGATATCTCTAGACCGCTATTTAGGCCATCACTACCATTGCTTTGCCCGAAACCTGTTTCTTGTGGGAATATATAATTAGTTATTCCCATATCATTATTAAAAGCCGCTGTACATTGTTCTAGCAATGAAGCTGTATTCGCTTTCCATCCAAAGCGCCCAAGTTTTCGTTGTTTAGTTACTGCATCGAATACATAATTAGCTTTTCCAAATATCCCATCTTTATTACTATCATTGATATCTACATCCGCTAAAATATCTTGCTCAGGTATCGCTTCTAATAATCCCAATCCAAAAACAGGAGAACCAATACGAGGTGAGATCAATATATTACTAGGTACAGGAATGTAGGAATCTTTTAAGCTATAATGTGGTTTGCGCAGTATTACTTTGGTTCCATCAGCTAATACTTCAGTAATATCAGAATAAGTAACATTAAACTTAGCTTCTGGTTTTACGCCAAAGACTGCTTGATTTTGCACTTGCAAACCAAAACCAGGGACAGGGACAGGACCTCCATTCTCTGCTATGCCAGGCAAACTTATACGAAAAAAGAAACCACTTCGTTCATTTAAATCAGATGGAAAGGGAGCTCTTCCATCCTTAGGATGACAAGAGATACACGATGAGTTATTAAATATAGGACCTAAGCCTCCATTGATAGGATTAGGAGGAGTGACATATACAAATTCGAAAATCTGATCTCCTGTAAGATGTAGTGCTAGGTCTGGAGCAGATAAGTTAGGAGCAGGAGTACCATACGCATTACTTGTATTGATAAAAACGGTAGTTTCTCCACCTGCTAATCTTCGCTCATTTAATAGAGGAAGTTCTTCATAGTCCGAGGAATCATTACTAGAACAGGAGGTGAATAGTACTATGAGCAAAAGTGGGAGAGAAGAATATTTCATAACTAGATATTTTAATGAGGTAAGAGCCTATTTATATATAAAATAGACTCTTACCTTACGTTTTTTTGATATAATCTATAATGAATTTATAAAGGGTTTAAGTTTAGATTTTAATAACTTAGTAAGTTCATTAACACTGTTCTGAGCTTTGATTACCTGAGGTCTATTTTTATAAATAGCTTGTGTGAAGGTACCAGGTATAGCCTCTATATCTTTAATAGCTGTTGTAATTGCAGCTTTCACTTCATTATCTAAAGCTTTATTTTTTTCTGCTACTAGAGTTGATAATCCTTTTACTTGTTTATTATACTTTCCTAAGTAAACATTTTCAATTCCTTTAATATTATCAATAAAATCTTGTTTAGAATTATTACTGAAGCGAGATTCTTCTTTTTCAGGGAAAGGAGAACTTCCTTCAGGGTTTAAGGGGTCTTCTATTTTACCAGTTGCTACTTCATCAGATATAGTGATTAGTCCTTCTACTATTTCTTCTAATGCTGCTATTCTTGACGGGTATTTTTTAGATCCCATTCCTGCAGTATTAAAGACAGCGGCATAGTTTCCACCATCTGATTTCCATTCATTATATAGAAACTTAGTATTGTTCTGTAAATCTTCAGAGGCAGCTTTAAGATATTCTTTTTGTCTAGCTGTAATTTGTTCAGCTTTTTTAGCACCATCTTCTCCCCATAATAAAAACTCTATTAGGTGAAAACCTCTTGCTTCATTATTAGAACTAATCAAAGATGGAGTTATTTTTTGATTACTTTTTAGAATATTATTCATCGCTTCTACATCTACAGGCCAAGTATCCATAGCAGGATCAATACCATTAGTTTCAACAGGTCCATAAAGAAAACCTTCAGATAATTCCCATGGTATACGAGTGTCTACCCATGCTTTTTTTGCAAGTTCTAAGTTTTGTTGAGTTGATGTTGTGTTAAAGGTACTAATTGCTTTATCTAACGCTATAGCTTTATTATTTAACTCTTTATATGTCTCGATAATTATATTACCCGTAAGGTCAGTAATGACAGCTGTATGTAATTTATCTTTGCTATCATCTATAGTGGGACTATCATCATTGTTACTACAGTTAGTCATCATAAATGACATCGTGATAAGTCCTAATGTTAAAATTTTGTGTTTCATTTTCATTGTGTTATTTGAGTTAATTAAATTAAAAAGTAAATCCTATTCCAGCAGTAAAGGTGTTTTCTCGCTGTTTTTCACCTGTGTTTAATGAAGTAATAGGGTCAAAGTGATCAGAACCTAATCTTCTAGAAGAGTAATGCGCTTTTAGAACTACCTGAGGGTGTACAAACCAGTTGATACCACCAGTTATAACACTTCTTTCCCATCTAGGTTTACGTACTACTGCACCTTCTGTTTTATACATTGTATCGTAGTACTCATAGCGCATAAAAGGATATAATTGTTGCTTTGTTTTGAAGTTTAGGAAGTGTAAAACTTCATATCCAATATCACCAGAGAAACCAATCATTGACTTCCCGACAGGGGTTCTTTTAACACCTAGATTATTAGATAGATTAGCATTTTTTCTACTTACAATATTTGAGTTTTCAATATTTCCATATAAGAATACAGAACTAAACTTTATGTAGTTTTCATCATAACTCACATGCCCTTCAAAAATGGTCACATAAGCAGAAACATCCATATCTTTTTTAGGTCTATTAGCCGCGGCATCATTGACATAAGCAGCAACTCCAGCAAAGGTATTTTTGTTTTTTCCAAATTTATAGTCTAGACGAGCTGTATAAGCTAAACTATTACCCACAGCCATTTCAAAACGAGTTTGATGTCCTCTTTTTACCCAGTTACGAGAACTAAATCCTGTAGCGTCTAGTCCATTTGTAATTGATACTTCATAACGAAGGCGATCCTTGAGAAAAGTACCATAGAACTGAATACCATTTTCATACCAACCTAATGGCAGTATTTCGTTTTCCATTTCTTGGCGATGAGCTGTAAAGTAGTTAGTGGGTCTGTCTAGATTCTGAGCTAAGTTGAAGTGAAGTTTCATTCGACCTACACGAACATTAAAATAGGGGCGAACTTTAAAGTCTATAAATATTTGTTCTAACTTAACTTCTCCACCTGACTCAATTTCTTTTTCATATTCTCCAAATTCTTCTTGAGTATCTAGTTCAATAGTAGAACCTGTACCACCATGTTCAAATTCAATTTCTGTCTTTAAGCTAATCCAATCATTAAAATGATAACCTAAATACAGATTTAATCTTTCAGCATCAAATTTGTTTTTAATTTGAGGATCAGTATCATATTTACCGTAGTTATAATAGTTAATAGCACCATAGCCACTAAGTGTAAAATTATCCCAACTAAACAACCTTTTTTTATCTTCTTTTAATTCTTTAATAATCTCTTTTTTTAATTCATCCTTTAAGATTTGCCTCTGGATAGAATCATTTTCTTGAGCGTAGGTAAGGGAGCTAGTAAATAGCAGGCAAGCAAGTAGTTTTGTCTTCATTTTATATCTTATAAAGTGAATATTCGTGTTTATTTTTCTTCAAATATATACTTATTTAGATTTATTAAATATTATATATTAATATTTGTTAACGTAATTTTAAAAGTTTTTAGTAATAATTATCTATTTTATCCTATTAATGGTATTAATCAATTATTAAAGAAATATTGTATTAAATAATTAACCACACTATTTTGAATTATTCTTTTTACTTCTAAAAAAAGAAAGGTACTTATGGAAGAGAATTGAATAAAAAAAGCCTCATAGTGAATAAACACTATGAGGCTTTTTCCTAATTAAGGTATTTAAGAAGGATTACTTTATCTTCTCTATAAATTGATTGACCATATTCTCATCTGTAGCCCATGAAGTGATTAGTCTAATAGCAGCATATTCTTGATCTATTGCTTTCCATATATAGAAATCATAGTCTTTACTCAGCTCTTCTATCAGTGCTAAAGGAAGAATAGGGAATAGCTGATTCGTAGTAGAATCTCCTAAGAAATGATATCCTTTTGCTTTAAATGCTTCTGTTAATTTGGTAGCCATTCTATTAGCGTGACTGGCTAAGTCAAAATATAGATTATCTGTAAATAAAGTTTCAAATTGTAATCCTAATAATCTTCCCTTGGCTAGTAAAGCACCTTTCTGCTTTAAATTATAATCAAAATAAGTAGCTAATTCAGTATTTTTAAACACAATAGCCTCACCTAATACCCCGCCATTTTTAGTTGCTCCTATATAAAACACATCTGTTAAATCAGCGATATCTTTTAAGGTAAGGTCGTTATTATCAGCTGTCAATGCGTGTCCTAATCTAGCTCCATCTATAAAAAGGTATAATCCTAACTGCTTACAAATAGAAGAGATGGTAGTTAGTTCTTCTTTAGTATAGATAGTTCCCAGCTCTGTAGAATTAGAAATATACACCATTTTAGGTTCTACCACATGAGGTCTTAATCCATACTCTCCTGCTGTACGTTCTATATCTTGAGCCGTTAGTTTACCATTAGCAGTGGCTACTGGGATTACTTTATGTCCTGTTGCTTCTATAGCCCCTGTCTCATTCGCAAATATATGACCTGTTTGTGGCGCTATAACTGCTTGATGTGTACGTAGGATAGAAGAAATAACTAATAAGTTAGCTTGAGTTCCTCCAGACACGAAGTAGATCTGTGCTTGAGGGTTCTGTATTTTAGCTTGGATTAATTCTTTTGCTCTTAAAGTATAGCCATCATCACCATATCCTGCTTGTTGGATTAGATTAGTCTCTATTATTCTATTTAGTATATTAGGATGCATGCCTTCTGCATAATCATTTTTAAAACTGTACATAATCACTTAGTATTAATTGATACACAAAAATACAGTAGAAATAAATAAAAAAATAGAATGTTCTAAACCTAATAGAATACACTTAACCTCTGTGTTGATTTTTAAACACAGCAGGAGTCACACCATATTTTAATTTAAAGATGCGTATAAAATGACTCTCATCAGAGAAGCCACATTGATAAGCTACTTCAGCTTGACTAATAGGGTGGTATAACAATAAATCGATTGCTTTCTTTAGTTTTTGCTCTCTCACGTATTCTCCAAAACTCATTTTAAAATAAACAGGAAACTTCCTCGATAAATAAACAGGATGCAATTGTAATTCGGTAGCAAGGTAATTTAAGCTTAATACTTCCCATCGCTCTTCATTGACTAGTTCTATCAATTTATTAACCCATAGCGGTTTATGAATATCTAGGTCCTGAGCTTGAAGACGTGTAATCTGACCAAAAGTCTGTAGTAATAAGCCATCTATAGCAAGATTAGTAGCCTGATCAGCTAATTGAGATTCGACATGTATTTTATGAAATAGCGTTTGAAGACTAGGATCTTTTAAGAGTAAGTCTCCTTCTATAAGACTAGGAGACAAATCGTATTTTAAAAACCAAGCTGAAGGTAATTCTACATGTAAGAAATCAAACTCTTTCTGGATATCTTTATTGTAATGAGGTTCTTGACTATGGTGGTATAAGAGTGTATTAGGCTGTAATTCTAAAGTACCTTTTTTAGTTACCTCATTTAAATAGCCATTTATATTGTATAAGAAATAAGCATGCTTGTGATAATGCCATGGAATATGATCAGTAGGAGAGGCATTTGCCTTGCTTAGAATAACATCTTTCACAACGAGTTGTTGTTTCTTTTCTCCAAAGTGTTCTCCTTCTTTTAAATAGTCCATATTTATCTACTTAAGATCTTAAACAAAGATAATAATACTTCTTAAACCCAAATATACGATAGACATATAAAAGAAAAGTAATTTTAAAGATAAGAGCTTGACCTTCATCCTAAAGAATACTATTATCAATAAGGATACAAAAAGAACTTGTAACTTTTGTTTTTCTTAATAGAAAAATAGTAACTTACAATGTATTTATAATAATCAAAAATGAAAGAACTTTTTAAATTCTTTATAGCGATTCTGCTTATATTATATGTTATAATATATCAAATAAGACGTTTAATAAGAAGATCGAAACTAATAAGAAAGAATAACTTAACAAACTTAGGTACATTGATTTATGGTCACCCTGATATAGATAATAGTTTCGATTCCTGCTTAGGTTTAATTGATAATAATAATTTAGTATTAAGTAAAATTTCTAGAGGGAATATAATTCATATAGCTAAAATACCTAAAGAGGGAGTAATTAATATATCTATATTAGATCAATCGACTTTTGAAAATACAGAAACATGGATAAGGCAATCTTATATTTTTGAAAGATATACTATTGCATTTCATAATAAAGTGAAAAATTCATTAGTATATTTAATCATTAAATGGAATGATGGTAAGTTTGACCATGAAACAGTATTTGCGTACAATAATGATAATGCAATGGGTAGTGCTAATAAAGCAAGAAATAATCTTATAAGGGCTTTAAGGTAGATTTACTATTTTAATAAAACTCCCCATATTAAACTTTTATTTTAATATGGGAGATCTTACAAATAGTTTATATTTAATCATGACATTCCATCATCAATAGACTTCCTTTTAAATAATCTATTGTCACTAGTCCATCTTCAGCTACAGAGTTACTACTTCCAGTGCGTTCGCCTAGTAGCAGAGATTCATTATTTAGAGGGTAGAGAAGGTTAGTTGTTGTAATATTACTTACTTCACCTACTGGGATAAGAGAGATAATTGTATCCTTTTCGTACCACTTTTTGAAGTGATTAGGGAGCGGATATATACGTGAGTAGTCATCATACATCGTTATCTTCAGTCTATCTTTGTATTTACAGATATTCGTAATATTTGTGATGGTATGATCTGCTCGTTTACCAGTAGCCCAGATTACATTCGCAGCTGGTATACCACGATTTATAAGGTAGTCAAATGCCTTTTCTAAGTCAGTTGAGTTCTGATCAGCGATATGTACAATCTCTATAGGATACTGTTTTTCTCTATACGCATCTGCATCGAAGTCCCTATCAAAATCACCAAGTAACACATCTACTTTCACACCTAAATCAATTACTCTCTCAATAGCTGAGTCTAGTACAACAACTAGGGGAGACCATTCAAGTAATTGTCCCATAAGTTCTTGGCTACAGGCAGCACCATTAGCAATGATTAAAGCAGGCTCTTGGTCATCTCTGACGATATGATGTGAAGACATATTAGTGAGTTTTAATAAGGCAAATTAAGGTATAATGTAGGATATAGACTCAATTTATTTTAAATTTTTCAAGAAAAGATTGTAGATTTATTTTAACGAATTGTATTCAAAGGCATTCTAATTAAAATAAGTTCATTACTGAATACATAAAAGAGTATCGTTTTATCAAAGTAATAGGATAGGATAAAAATCAAAACTAGATCACAATTTTTTTGATTAACCTAGAGATAATTTTAAAGTTTAAAACCTTCTTTTCTCTTCTTCTATACCTGTATTTCTTATATCATCATCTACTTCTTTTCCCTTTGAGAAATTATAAGAAACGGATACAGAGAATGACCTTGAATTAAATTTATTATAATTGTAATTATATATACCGTTAAAATCATATTCAGTACTAGATCTAAGAGAATTAAATACATCATTAACTCCTGCATGTAAATTGAATGAACGAGATATAGGATAAGATATATTTAGATTTAAAGAATTAATATTCTTATTTTTAGTGTATAGCATTCTGTAAGCCGATGTATAAGAGTAATAAGCGTTTAATTCTATATCTAAAGGTAAATAAAAAGTATTGTTTATACTAAAATCAGCATATAGTGAACTAAACTTTTGAGTTGGTAGCTTGAGCTCTAAGTAAGCACCTGTCAATTTTGTATTGGTTTCCCACCAATCACTGATTTTATAAGGGAAAGAAACAAAGGCATATAGGTCATTTCTATACCCTATATTAGTAGGGCTAGTAATTAAGATTCCATTGGTATTTCGAGGAATTGTCAAAATATTATTTTCTAAATAACGATATCTTAAATCTAATCGTAAATTATTCTTTAAACTATATCCTGTTTGTAAACTGTATATATCTATGGGTTTTAAGTTCTCATTCCCCATATAGGCACTTAAGGGACTACTTTTAATATAAGTGGGATTAAATAGTGAGTAACTCGGTCTTGATACTCGTTGTGAAGCTGAAATATAAAGTTTATTATCCCATACTTTAGTAGAGTAGGAGATATTAGGCAATAGCCTTAAGTTATTATTATTTCCTTCTACAGAGCCATTTGTATAATCATTATAGTTATATTCAGCTCTTAGACCTAAAGATAGTTTAGATTTCTCTTTTATAGGCATAGAGAAAATAGAATAGACAGATAGAATGTACTCCTTTAGAAAAAAATCATTTGAAAAATCTGTATTGGTTATCCATTGTTCATTTTTTAAATCTAAAAAGTGAAAGCCATCCTTATTATCTACTAAAGAAGCTCTGGCTCCTAATGAAAATTCTTTATTATCTTGATACTTCTTTTTCCTTGAAATATTAAAAGCATATATGTCATTATTGGATTTAGAGTTTTGTTGATTTTCTTCTTTTATCAGATTATAATCATTTTGAAAAGAATTCAATTGATAAAAAGGGTTAGTATAATATTTTTTAGCAATATCAATACTTGTATTGAATTTAGAACCTAAACTATCTAAAACATTAGTAAATGATAATGAGAAAGAATGCATCTTATTTATTTGATTAAAATAGGCTTTGGACAGGACTAGAGAGTCAGACTCTATAAGATGTCCAGTAATTTGAGAAGATACTTCACGTTGGTGGTCATGGTCTTGGTCATCTTCAAAGAGATAGAGAAAACTTATACTGCTATTATCGTTGAAGTCATAGTCAGCCCCCAATGTAACATAGTCACTTTTTCTATTTAATTTACTATTTTCTGTATTTGTATAATAAAGTTGACTATTACTTCTTATCTGAGATTCATGTCCTTTTGAACTTGTTTTGTGTCTTGAGTGATAGTAATTTCCAAATACCCTAAGTTGTTCTCTTTTATAGAATAAACTTGCATCAGTAGAATAGCCACCTTTGTCATTATATAGAAGACCTTGTCTTATATTGCCGCTCCAGCCCTCTTTTTGGATAGTCGTAATCTTGATGAGGCTTGTTTTATTGCTTTGAACGCTTCCATCTACTCGATCTATAACTTCGATATTCTCTATTGTTTTAGGATTTATTGTTTCTAAAAAAGTGGAGATTCTACTTTTATCTATTTGAATATCTTTTCCATTTAATTGTATCAGAATATTATCATCTCCCAATACTTTAAGACCATTATTCGTTGATATAGTAGGAGCGTAATTTAAAATTGATATCAAATCAGGCTGATTTTGTAATCGTGTGCCTGACACATTAAGAATAACTCCTGTATCAGTTTGTTTAACAGGTTTTCTTTGACTTGTAATAATAAGTTCATCTAACTCTAGTATTTTTTCAGAAAGGGAAATAATACCTAACGAAATATCACTAGCTACATGGATAGATACTTTATAGTCATTGTAATGAATAGGGACTAGCTCTAGGCTATATAGTCCCTCTTGAATATTTTCAATTGCAAAGTTGCCACTTTCATCAGAAAGTACACTTCTGATTATTGTATCTTGTTTCTTTAGCTTAATAGCACAATTGAAGACAACTTCATTATTATTATCTTTTAATTGCCCTGTAATGCGATATTGTGCCTTACAAGTAAATGCAAAAAACAGAAAAAAGATAAATAAGTTATACTTCATACAAAAATATTTAATGATCAATTGTAATAGGCTAATTGTTATCTATAATACATTATATAATAGCAGATTTTTATATAAAATACTAAGTTTAAATTTAGGTAGTCTATTTTATTAATTTAACAAAAATAACATATATAATATTAAATATCAATAACTTAAACTTCTATAAATCCTCTTTCTAAAAGACAATATTTGATAATGGTAAGAAAAGATAGAAATAGACATTATTTAAATAAAATCTAGCCATGAAATATGTTCTTTCTGTTATTGTCTATATAAGATTAGTTGTATCAAGATTATTATTTATAAATCTTTTATTTCTTTTTACTCTTTGTCTTCTATCCAATGAATTTATTTTAAAAAAATTTCATTTGAAATAGAATAACTTTATATTTGACCCAATTACTAAAAGAACAAACAATGACAAATTTATCACAAGAACAATGGTGGGAAAAAGCGCAAGCTGATTCTAATGCTATTATACTAGACGTACGTACAGAAGAAGAAGTAGAAGAGAAGGCTATCCCAGGTTCTATCAATATAGATATCTATAAAGGACAAGGTTTTTTAGATGAAATAGCTAATCTAGACAAAACTAAAGCTTACTATATCTATTGTAAATCAGGTGGAAGAAGTAGCCAAGCATGTCATGTAATGGAGTCTTTAGGTTTCGAAGAGACACATAACCTTTTAGGAGGTATTACAGAATGGGAAGGTCCTATTAAATAAAGTATATTAAAGCCAATTCTTTAGAGTTGGCTTTTTTTGCATCTATACGGTTATTTTACCTTATCTCTAATCTATTTATAGATGAATATACTTGCACTATGCTAGGGGTATTTTTGCACATTCCTTCGCGAAAGAGGTGCTCTGGGCAAGGAAACTGCAAGAAAACCGCAAGCAATCCCCTAGAATCAGCAAGCGAGACGCTATATCTATGATGTACAGTATGCCTATAAAAAGATACGCTAACCTAAATTTTAAGGATATCATAAGTATTATGCGATATCATTATTAGAATAGCTTTGTATATTTGTATTCACATAGCGTACATACTGTACGAGCTATGATATATTCAAATCTTATTATGAAAAAAATCTTTTTTATCGTTAATCCAATTTCTGGAAAAGGAAAGCACAATATTACTGCAGATTATATTAAAACATTCTTTGATGAAAAAGCATTTGATATACATGTACTATATTCTACTTATAAAAGACATGCTATTGAATTAACACAGCAGGCACTATCAGCAGGTGCAGATGTTATCGTAGCTTGTGGAGGGGATGGAACCATTCATGAAGTAGCTACACAAGTAGTGGGTAAGGATGTTATATTTGGAGTAGTACCTGTAGGCTCAGGTAATGGATTAGCTTCTAATCTATCTATTCCTAAAGATATAGAGCAGGCGATAATACGTGTACGCGATGGAAAAGTAATGAATATGGATGTCGGTAGTATTAATGGAGAATATTTCTTTAGTAATATGGGATTCGGTATAGATGCTACTATTATAGATAACTATGAGAAATCAGGTAAGCGCAAATTAGGTGCTTATATCAAAGCGGCATTAAACTCTGCTCAACAGTATAAAGCGAAGCGAATGCTGGTTACGTATAAAGGGCAAACCAAAGAAGTAAATCCGCTACTATTATTTATCTCTAACTCTAATGAGATGGGATATAATATGTCTCTAACTCCAAAAGCAAGTCTGACAGATGGACTATTAGATTATCTAATGGTGCCAAAAATTAATTTATTGAAGCAATTGACTTTTGGACTCTATGTGATCTTAAAGAAAACAGAGAAATTCAGAAAGACAGATTATGTTCAGTCTGATCATATTACAGTAGAGATCATAGGACAAGAAAGAAATGGTTTTCAGATGGATGGAGAATATTATGAGTACGATACTAATCAGTTTGAGATCCGAGTTATTAAAGGAGGGCTAAGAGTATTGTGCTAGTAGTGATTATTATTGATAAAATTAAGAAACTTTAAAGTTCTCTTTTTAGACTAAATTATATAAAAAGTGTAACTTTGTAAGATATATAAAAACAACAAATAAGATAATATATTATGAATTCATTTGACGTAGTTGTAATTGGTTCAGGACCTGGAGGATATGTAGCAGCAATTCGTTGTGCTCAATTAGGATTTAAAACTGCTATAGTAGAGAAATACTCTAACTTAGGAGGAACTTGTCTTAATGTAGGGTGTATTCCTTCTAAGGCATTGTTAGCATCATCTCATCACATGGAAGAGATTGCTCATTTTGCTGATCACGGAATAGAAATCACTGGAGAAGTAAAGTTCGATTTATCAAAAATGATCGAAAGAAAACAAGCAGTAGTTGATCAAACATCTTCAGGTGTTAAATATCTAATGGACAAGAACAAGATTACTGTTTTTGAAGGAGTTGGATCATTTGAGAACGCAACTACTATCAATGTAACTAAAGCAGACGGAAGTGTAGAAACATTCGAAGCTAAACATAGTATTATTGCTACAGGATCTAAACCATCTACTTTACCATTTATTACTTTAGATAAAGAAAGAGTAATTACTTCAACAGAAGCTTTAAAACTTCCTGAAGTACCTAAACACTTAATCGTAATCGGTGGTGGTGTAATCGGTCTTGAGTTAGGTCAAGTATACATGAGATTAGGATCTAAAGTATCTGTAGTAGAGTATGCTGATAGAGTATTACCTACAATGGATAGTGCTGTATCTAAAGAATTAACTAAAGTGCTTAAAAAAGCAGGTATGAAGTTCTATACTTCTCACAAAGTACAAGGAGTAGTGCGTGAAGGAGATGTAGTAACAGTAACTGCAGAAGATAAAAAAGGAGAATTAGTAACTCTAGAAGGAGATTACACTTTAGTAGCTGTAGGTCGTCGTCCATATACTGATGGATTAAACGCTGACAAAGCTGGAGTTAAATTAACAGAAAGAGGACAAGTAGAGGTAAATGATCATTTACAAACTTCTGCTTCTAATATCTACGCTATCGGTGACGTAGTACGTGGTGCTATGTTAGCTCATAAAGCTGAAGAAGAAGGAGTAATGGTAGCTGAGTTCTTAGCAGGCCAAAGACCTCATATAGATTATAACTTAATCCCTGGTGTAGTTTACACTTGGCCAGAAGTTGCAGCTGTTGGAAAAACAGAAGAGCAATTAAAAGCTGAAGGAATTGAGTACAAAGCTGGTAGCTTCCCATTCAAAGCTTTAGGACGTGCAAGAGCAAGTGCTGAAACAGATGGATTAGTTAAAATATTAGCTGATAAAAATACTGACGAAGTATTAGGAATACACATGGTAGGAGCTCGTGCTGCAGACTTAATCGCTGAAGCAGTAGTAGCTATGGAGTACAGAGCATCTGCAGAGGATATCTCTAGAATGTCTCACGCTCACCCTACTTTCGCAGAAGCTATTAAAGAAGCTGCGTTAGCTGCAACTGATAACAGAGCATTACACGTATAAGCTGATTATACTGAAATACATAGAAAAGCCTAGATATATTCTAGGCTTTTTTTATTTATAATTACCAGCTTAAGACCATAGAATAATATTTGTTTCTATTGTTAATTTAATTATGTTTGCATTAACTATACGTTAACAATTAAACATGAAAAAATACTTAATTCTTTGTTTTGCTGCATTAGCTTTATCTTGTAGTAAAAGTGATGATAATACTCCTAAAGGAGATCCTATATTTGATGCCCCTTATAGTGGCTTAAAAAGTCTAGACGAATTGCCTGTAGGTACTTTAAAATATGCAGGTAATAAGATAGGAAGTCAACCAGTAGGATTAATAGGAAAAGATAATAAAACCTGTAAACAATCTGATTATCTGCTTCTAGACATGAAAAGAGAAGTATTGACGTATCACTTATTCGAAAAGAAAGTAGGAAATATTTGCGCTTTATTTTGGGATTTCCCAGAAGAGATTATTCTTAGTGAGTTAAAAGAAACAGGAAAATTACCCGTTCAGATTTATACCAAAATAAAAAGGGCTCCTACTAAAGAAGAATTAGAAATAAATCCAGATAAAACTTATTATATTGAAACAAAACTAAAATATAATGGTGAATTAGAAGTTGGTTTTCAAGCAGGATATTTAAGAATAGAAGATAAGCTATCTAATGTTTCTGAAGGGAGTCTAAATAAAGGAAAAAGCTATTTGTATTTCCATATTAAATAATAGTATAAGGGGGATTAAGTTCGTTTAATACCCCTTTATTATTATCTGTAATACTAACATTATATTAGCTTTTAGATTTATTTTTTATTAGTAGATTTGTTACTATAAATACTTGAAATAAATGATCAAATTCAATAAAGAAACTAAAAAGCTCGAAATAACAGATAATCAAAAAGGACGATTAACATCTTCTAGGATTATGTCTTCTGCTATCCTAATCTTAGGAGCGGCTAGGCTCTATACTGCTAACTGGCAACAACCTAAAGAGATGGACTATGTATTCTGTATTATTGTAGCTACCTTCTTATATATTACAGTAAAGAACTTCTTAATACAAACTGCTGTTGACTCTATAGACAAATATGATATTAAGTATGTGAAGATGCCAAAAGCATTAGGTACTAAAGCGGTGATAAAACTGAATAATAGAAAGACTAGAGATGTGTTTGGACTTAAAACTCCTGATGCTAAGAATGCATTCAGAAAGGTCTTAAACGATGCTAAAATAAAAGTGATTAATTAATGGCTGTTGTTAAAAAGCATTATTGTGATTTCTGTAATGAGCTACCTTTAGATTCTGACAATCCTAATAAGTACTATCACGATTATGAATATGGCTTCGAATTAACGGATGACAATGCGCTGTTTGAACGATTTGTTTTAGAAATAAACCAAGCAGGGCTGAGCTGGAATACTATTCTTCAAAAAAGGAAAAGCTTCCAAAAAGCTTATGTAGGGTTTGATATAGACAAGGTGGCTAATTTTACGCAGGTTGATATTGATCGATTATTACAAGATAGCGGGATTATTCGCAATAAACTAAAGGTTAATGCTGCCATCTATAATGCTAATCAAATCATCGTGTTACAAAAAGAATTCGGAAGCTTTAAGAATTGGTTAGACCTACATAAAGAGCATACACTAGAAGAATGGCTAAAGTTGTTTAAAAAACACTTTAAGTTCGTAGGAGGAGAGATCGTAAATGAGTTTTTAATGAGTACAGCTTATTTGCCAGGATCACATCGAGTAGACTGTCCTATCCATAAAAATACAAGATTTTACTTAGACAAGTAAAATAGAGATACAATCACTGGAATGCAGTAGTTTAAAATTTAACTCTCAAAGTAAGTTACTTTGGGGGTTTTTTGGTTAATATTGCATGATCATTTCATTATAAAATAGCCAAATGGAGAATCAATTGGGGTTAAGAACAGTTACTGTTACTAGGTATATTATGCCACTGCGAGAAGGAGGTTCACTTCCTGCACTTGCAGATGCTGATGACGACTTTAAATATGTATTAAAATTTAGAGGAGCTGGTCATGGTATCAAAGCATTAATTGCTGAATTATTAGGTGGTTTAATCGCTAAGAAATTAGGATTGAATGTACCTGAATTAGTCTTTGCTGAACTAGATGAGGCTTTTGGTAGAACAGAAGCAGATGAAGAAATACAAGATCTACTACAGTTTAGTAAAGGTTTAAATCTAGGTCTTCACTTCTTATCTGGAGCTTTGACTTACGACCCTTCTGCTTTAGAGATAGAAAGTAAATTAGCTTCTCAAATCGTGTGGCTAGATGCTTTTATCACCAATGTAGACCGCACATTTAGAAATACGAATATGCTAATCTGGCATAAAGAGTTGTGGTTAATAGATCATGGCGCTTCTTTTTACTTCCATCATTCCTTTACGAATTGGGAAAAAAGTGCGTTGACTCCTTTCTCATTTATAAAGGATCACGTATTACTACCTGTGGCAAAAGAGCTAGATATAGTGGCAAAAGAGTTTAAAGCATTACTTCAAGAAGAAGATCTTAAATGTATTACAGATCAGATACCTACTGATTGGTTAGAATGGGAAGAGAGCGATTTGACTCCTGAAGAGATAAGAAGTGTTTATTTCTCTTTTTTAAAGAACAGATTAGCGAATTCTGATCTATTTGTTAACGAAGCAAAAAAACATCAAGATGCAGGTATATGAGTATGCAATAATAAGGTACACTCCTAAAGTAGAACGAGAAGAGTTTATCAATATTGGGGTATTAGTATTCTGTAAGGCTAAGCGAATGTTGATCTCTTCATTTCATTTAGACAAGAAGAAGATTGAATGCTTCGAAAGCGAGTTAGACTTTGACACTTTAAAAGACCACGTAGATGCTTTTGAGCGCATTGCAAAGGGACAGTGTAAAATATCACCTATAGGAACTTTAGATGCGGCAGAACGCTTTAGATGGCTAACCGCTGTAAAGAGCTCTTGTATACAATCTTCTCGTCCACATCCTGGTATGTCTGAAGATATGGAGGAAGTGTTAACTAGACTTTTTAAAGAATTAGTATTATAAGATGCCACTGTACTACCTTAAAGATAAAATAATAAAGCAAACTACGTTCATCCTTAAAAGATTGCCTTTTTGGGTTAGTTTCATAGCGTTGTTTTTAATGATATACGATTTAGGTTTTAATACACTTAACGATTATCATTACCACTTAAATGTTTTTTACAATATTTGTTTGAGCATCGGGATGCTTGCTATCGTTAGACGTTATTTTAATAAAGATAACCACGAGACTTTAGGAGTGAAGATATTTGACTGTTTTAGTATTGTATTGTTTTTAATCTTGATTATAGCCAGATGGCAGCCTGAGCATACTATAAGGTTCTTTGACAGCAATGCTGTTATTTCGTTTGGTTTATTCCTAATGTTAGTAAGGGAGTTTTCTGTCTTACAGTTAAACTTAAAACAGACTAGAATGAACCCTGCTCAGCTATTTGTTGTCAGTTTTCTATTAATCATTTTTATAGGAGCATTCATGCTTTCTTTCCCTAAAGCTACGAATACACCAGGTAGTATGCGTTATATAGATGCTCTATTTACGGCTACGAGCGCTGTGTGTGTAACGGGTTTATCTACAGTAGATATCGGTGCGCAGTTCACTATATTTGGAAAGACTGTGATGATCTTTTTAATGGAATGTGGGGGACTTGGAATTATGACCTTAGCGAGCTACTTTAGTTTTTTCTTTAGAGGAAAAGCCTCTTATGGAAATCAATTAGTACTTAAGGATATGTCTTATATAGATAAACTAGGAGACGTATTCGCTACGCTGAAACGAATCATTATTATATCAGGTATTATACAGTTTATAGGGATGATCGCGATATTTATCAGTATACGCCATCAGCATTTTGAATCTTTGTTTGACAGAGTGTTTTTCTCTATTTTTCATGCTGTATCAGCCTTCTGTAATGCGGGATTCTCTACTTTACCAGAGAACTTGTACACTTTTGAATACCGCTTTAATTACCCATTGCATTTAATTATAGCAGGATTATTCATTATGGGAGGATTAGGATTCCCGATTGTATTTAATGTATACAAGTATGTAAAACACTTGATTATCAATAAGCTTCTTCCTTTTAGCATGAAGGAAGCGAAGATACATATTCCTCGTGTTATTAATCTAAGTACTCGTATTATCTTAATCACTACAGCTGTATTAATCGTAGGAGGTACTGCAGTAGTCTATATCTCAGAATATAATAACACGCTAGCAGAGCACAGTGGCTTCGGAAAGTTAGTCACAGCATTCTTTACAGCTACTTCACCACGTACTGCGGGTTTTGCGACAGTAGATAATAATCTATTTACTACTTCTACATTTTTAGTCGTGATTCTCTTAATGTGGATCGGGGCATCGCCAGTATCAACAGGAGGGGGGATTAAAACAAGTACTTTTGCTATCGCTGTCTTAAATATCTGGGCCTTAATGAAAGGTAGATCTAGAATAGAAGTATACAGAAGAGAAGTGGATCAGCTGTCTGTACAACGTGCTTTTGCGATTATATTCTTATCTTTATTTGTGATAGGAATAGCTATTTTTGCGCTCTCGTTTTTTGAGCCCAAGACAGATTTATTAAGATTAGCATATGAGGCATTCTCTGCTTATAGTACATCAGGATTAAGTACAGGGATTACAGCTCAGCTGACAGACCCTAGTAAAGTAACTCTGATTATGCTTATGTTTATTGGACGAGTGAGTATGCTTACCATTCTAATAGCAATAAGCAAAAAAGAAAAATTAACGAATTATAGATATCCAACAGAAGAGATTCTGATTAACTAATATAGGACATGAAATATATTATTATTGGTTTAGGAAATTTTGGTGCATCATTAGCACAAAAACTTACAGAACAAGGAAATGAAGTAATAGGTGTAGACAAAAGTATGGCTAGGGTAGATGCTTATAAGGATATGATATCTCATACTATCTGTCTAGACTCTACTGATCAATATATGATGTCTGGACTACCTCTAGCGAATACAGATATCGTGATCGTAGCAATAGGTGAAGATCAAGGAGCTAATATTATGACTACGGCTGTTCTAAAAAATCTAAATGTGAAAAGGCTTATCAGTAGAGCTATTAGTCCTGTACATGAGAATGTCTTACAAGCCATAGGAGTAGATGAAATCGTACACCCTGAAGAAGAAACAGCAGAGAGATGGGCGAAGAAATTATGTATAAAAGGGGTAGTAGATTCTTATGAGATTAACGGACGATACAGTATCGTAGAAATCACGGTGTCTGATCGTTTTGCTGGAAGAACATTAGGAGAGATAGGTTTTAGAACTAATTATAACTTAGTCGTTCTTACAACACTTAAAGTCAAAGAAGAAAAGAGCTTTATCGGGATGCATAAGAAAATACATGAAGTACAAGGTATTGCTTCTTATGAAACAGTATTGAATAAAGGAGATATCATGGTTATTTATGGTGATAACAGAGATATTAAAAAAATATTAGCAGAATAATCTAAAATCATAAAGAAATGGGAGAGCAAGTTTTAAACGATCTGTTTTGGTTAAAAGATAGAGCAGAGGAGATGCCAGTACTATTTGTGGGGCATGGCTCTCCTATGAATGCTATAGAGGACAATGAGTTCTCTCAATATTGGAAGAACTTAGGGAGACAATTGCCTAAGCCAGAAGCGATCTTAGTAGTCTCTGCCCATTGGTTAACAAAGGGAACACTAGTTACTGCTAATTCTACTTTAGAAACAATTCACGATTTTAGAGGTTTTCCAAAAGTGTTATTTGATGTTGAATACAATGTAAAAGGAAATCCTATTCTGGCAAATGAGATAACTCTTCTAAGCGAACATCAAGATATACACGAAGATTTAACTTGGGGATTAGATCATGGGGCATGGTCTATACTGTGTCATTTATTTCCTGAGGCAAATATTCCTGTATTGCAATTAAGCATAGATTATTACAAAGGTCCTGAATATCATCTAGAAATAGGAAAACAATTAAAAGCCCTTAGAAAAAAAGGAGTATTAATAATAGGTAGTGGAAATATCGTACACAATCTATCTGCTCTAGACTGGCATAATATGAATAAAGACAATTATGCATTTGATTGGGCAATAGAGAGTAATGAATTAGTAAAACAGGCAATCCTCGATAGATCTTTTACAGACCTATTAGATTATAAAAATAAAGGTGTAAGTATGCAATATGCAGTACCTACACCTGATCATTATTATCCGTTATTATATATTCTAGGTCTGACAAATAGTAGTGATAACATCCACATCTTTAATGATAAATATGTAGGTGGATCCTTAAGTATGACTTCTTACTTGTTTGGGTAAGTTTAGTATAAGTACATTTCCATTTCTACTTGTTCTAGATAAGGTTCTCCACCTATAGATTTAAAGAAAGAATGAATACCAAAGTTTTGTCCATCTATATTTGTGATATAGAAGTTTCTATCATTACCTATTAATTCTTTAATAAGATAAGAAGCTATTCCTTTACGTCTATATCCTTCTTTTACCCATACCTGAAGCACCTTGTTTATGCGTTGGTCATATATTAAATATCCTACAGTAGTAGTGCCATTAATAGTTGCTTTGCGCATAATTAAGGTAGTCTCGAAGTTGTGTACGCAGAACTCATTATTCTCCCATGTAGGGATAATATCTTTCTCTGCAAAGTAAATAAGATACTCATAATATGGTAAATTATTGATTTGCAAACCTTCTATTTCTTCAAACTTAGAGCTCTTAACATTAGTTATTCCCTTAATAGAATTAACTACTCTCCATTTTTTAAAACCAATCTTGCGATATGACTTACAAGCAGTCTCATTAGAACTGATTACTTCTAAGTTAATTTTACGCATATTAAAACTCTTAAATAAAGGGATAGCATAATCATACATCTTAGTAGTAAGATTATTACCTCTAAAAGAAGGCAATACTCCTGTACCAGCATTATATAGATAGTCATTATTCTTACCGTGAAGAATAAATCCTACTAATTCTTTATTACAAAAAGCCCCTACAGAAATTGTTAAATCGATTCCCTCAGCTTTAATTTTGTCTTTTAATTGTTCCAATGTTAATCTCATAGGGACAGTATAATCTGAAAAAGACTTGTTAAAAACAGATAAAAGCTCCTCTAAGTTTATATTCTTTAAAAAACGATATTGAAAACTATAAGTCATACACTTCCTTAATCAATTTATTTATAATATTTGATGATGAATCTCTTCTGGCATAATGGGAATTAGTTCCGCACCAAAGAGAATTAAAATTATGAAATTTTTTTTGTTTTGCAAAACTTCTTAATTTTTGTGTTAAAATATTTTGAATAGGATACAAAGGTATGTTTTTATTATTAAAATCTATCATTTTCACAAATTTATTAAGAATACCTCTAGCAAATTTACCAGAAAAAGACTTGGTCAAAACAGTTTCAACTGCCTCTCCTTTGTGTAAAAGATCTTTTTGATAATCCATAGCAGTGCTTTCATCCGCTGTAATAAATAAAGAACCGTAACATACCATAGCGGCACCTTTATCTAGATAATCACGGCCTATAGTACCATTGTATAAGCCGCCTGCCACAAACAAAGGTTTCTGTACGATAGGTAATACGCTATTAAACAATTCTTCTAATGGGAGGTTATCTTCTAAAGAATCTTTCAGAAAAGTACCTCTATGACCTCCTGCTTCGATACCTTGAAGAATAATAGCATCGATACCCTTGTTATCTAAATAAATAGCTTCTTCTACTGTAGTGGCTGTACCTATTAAATATATATCTAGGTCGTGTAGTTCTTTTATCTCTTGATCTGTAAAACAGCCAAAAGTAAAAGCAAGATAGGGAAGGCCTAGTTCTTTTACTACTTCTAGATTACCTTGATACGTCTCTTGATCAAAGTCGGTAATTGTAGTATGAGAATATCCTATTTCCTTGCCTATCTCACTTAATGTATGTTGCATATCATCAATCTCTCTTTGATCAATATCAACTATAGGATTAAGAAACATATTAACGATAAAAGGCTTGTCTGTTAAAGACTGCGTTTTTTTGATTAACTCTCTGCTTAAGCCAGGAGGGAAGCCACCTAATGGAAGTGTACCTATACAACCTGAGTTACTTACTGCTGCTACCATCTCTGGCGTAGCTACTCCTAACATAGGAGCTTGGCAAATAGCATAATCTGTACCGAAAATAATGTTCGCTTTTTTCATAATCTATATTTTTAGAGTTCCATATCTCCTACGGGGTAATCTCCAAAATGATGAGAAAGATGAATAGTCTTATAGGTCAATGTAGAATATTTATTAGAGAACAAGATGATACATACATTATCTTTAGCTAGTCTTATATATGAAGAAGTATTTCCTCTCCACCAGCCATTGTGATACGTATACATATCGCCATTGTCCATCTCTAATAATCTTATTCCTAACCCATAATTTCTATTTCCTTTTTTCTCAAAGCTATATCCTTTAAACATTTCTTGTTTAAGATCAGCACTTAGGAAATTATCAGAATATAAAGCAGTATCAAACTTCAGAAAATCTCTAGGAGTGGTATAGATGTTTTTATCTCCATAAGTTCCATCCATATAGTCCCATCTCATTAGTTTTTTCCCTCCAGAGAAAGATTGTGTTACTTCATTTTTTCTCGTTAGATCATCAAATACAAAACTGTGGTTCATCTCTAACGGATCAAAGATTAACTCTCTTACAGCTTCTCTAAATGTCTTCTGAGTGATTCTCTCTACAATAGACGCTAATAATACATAGTTAGTATTACTATACGTAAATCGAGTATTAGGAGTGAAGTCTAGTGATACTCTCTTTTTATTAATTACTTTTATTACATCTTCATTTGTAACAGTGGTTTTATTATCCCAGATATTCTTATAATATCCATAATACCCTAAACCACTTCTGTGACTTAACAAGGTTCTTACTGTTATCTCAGGATAAGGAAATCCTTCTATAATGTCAGATACGCTCTGGTTAAGGTCTAATCTACCACTGTCTACTAATCTTAGAATAGTAACGGCTGTGATAACCTTACCAACAGAAGCAACATGCATAGAGGTCTCGCTTCCTATAGAGTCGTTACCACTTCTATCTGATACTCCAGAATAGTTCTCATAAATAACCTGACCATTCTTAGCCACTAGGAAACTACCTGTATATCCGTTTTTATTAATATTATCGTTATAAAAATTCTCTATAATATGAGCCTTCTCTAAAATATAATCTGTAGTAACTTCTGGAAACTCCACTTTATAAGGGTTATCCACACGTACATTATGTTCTTTTATGATAGGAATATTTGTAGCTAATTCTTTATTCTCTTGGCATGCATATAGAGATAATGCCGCCATTATTGTTATTGCAAAATATCTTTTATTAATCATTCGTTCTTCTAAGTAAAAGACCAGTTAGAGTGATTTTATAACTGGTCTTATTTTAATATCTTATAACTACTGTATTCTCAATTGTTCTTTCGTTTTTTTAAGTAATCCATCTTTGTGTAAAAGCACTGAAATAGACTTTAATTTCATGTATGGAATACTCATGTAAATATAACCATCATTTCCTACACGATCACTATTTGGCCCCCATGAATTTTTTACTTTATAGTAAATATTTCCTTTTTGATCCTTTACTTTACCTACGATGTGCATGAGGTGATCATCTTGGGTATTAAAGTTATAAAACTCTTGTAATCTGTAATCAGCAGTAATGTCTTTCTCTTTAATAATCTCCGTTAAACCTTTTTCTGTATCAGCATTGTCATTGGGAATAAAAGCAATTCCATATTTACCAGAGAACGTTTTTTCTGAAACATCACAGTCTAAAGAGAGCGTATAGCCATTATCCAAAGCATAATCAATATTAGCAATATACTCATCTAGTGGAAGATTATACATACTACCATTAGAGAAATTATCTGGAATATTAAGAATAAACGAAGAATAATTCTTTTTATTTTGGAAAGAAGAAATTGTTACATAATCATCAGGATTAAGGGTAGTCATTTTCAAGAAACTCTCAGGAGTATATTTTTTGCCTTGATAAGTAAACTCTTTAATATTACTTCCCATATACATATCTAATACGTGCTCAGTTAGTTCTTTCCAATTACTAGAAATAGGAGCGTCACTCTTAGCAAAAGCATCTATTAGACTCTTTAATACCTTAAACAGTTCTTTATGATCATAGGTTTCTTGTCCTACTAGCCCAGAATAAGCTTCTACAGGAACTAAACCATAATCTCTCATACTGTTAATCACATCGTGAGCTAAACCACCTTCGCCGAATTGAGTTTTACCTTGTCTTAGAATGTAGTTTTCTATCTTTTTAGGGTATGTATTTCTAACGTTATACATCTCAGAAAGATCAATGTGTTTGTTCGTTTTTCTAATTATTTCAGATTCTAAGAATGAAGAAGTACTAAAGCTCCAGCAAGTTCCTGTTTTTCCTTGACTGATAACAGGTGTAGCATCTATGTCTACAATGTTTTGAAAATCATACTTTTGAGCATGTACTCCTAATCCTAAAAATAGGATAGATAGTGAGAATAGTGTTTTTTTCATGGATTATAATGTTTTGGAATGGCAATATAATGCAAAAAATAGGTTATTTTTACCCTAAATTAAAAAACATTATGAGTAAGATTCAATGGGAAACAGCTATCGAGTTTGAGGATATTACATACAAAAAGTGTGATGGAGTAGCTCGTATTGCTTTTAATAGACCGGAGGTTCGCAATGCTTTTAGACCAAAAACAACTAGTGAACTATATCGTGCATTCTATGATGCACAAGAAGATACATCTATCGGAGTAGTATTATTATCTGCAGAAGGGCCATCACCTAAAGATGGAGTTTATTCGTTCTGTAGTGGAGGCGATCAAAAGGCTAGAGGACATCAAGGATATGTAGGAGATGATGGTATGCATCGTCTAAATATCTTAGAAGTACAACGTCTTATCAGATTTATGCCTAAGGTAGTAATTGCTGTAGTTCCAGGATGGGCTGTAGGAGGAGGACATAGCTTACATGTAGTATGTGATATGACTCTAGCGAGTAAAGAACACGCCATCTTTAAACAAACGGATGCTGATGTAACAAGTTTTGATGGTGGATATGGTTCTGCATATCTAGCTAAAATGGTTGGTCAGAAAAAAGCAAGAGAGATCTTCTTCTTAGGTAGAAACTATTCTGCTCAAGAAGCTTTCGAAATGGGAATGGTAAATGCTGTTATTCCTCATGCAGAATTAGAAGATACTGCTTATGAATGGGCACAAGAGGTATTGGCTAAATCACCTACTTCTATCAAGATGCTTAAGTTCGCGATGAACTTAACAGACGACGGAATGGTAGGTCAACAGGTATTCGCAGGTGAGGCAACTCGTCTAGCTTATATGACTGATGAAGCTATAGAAGGAAGAAATGCATTCTTAGAAAAGAGAAAGCCTAACTTCCCTAAAAAATGGATTCCATAGTAGTTTATATCTAATAAACTCTAGAGATATAGAAGCCATCCAAATATTGGATGGCTTTTTTATACCATATAACTTAAGAGAAACGTATACTAAAATTTAAACAAGGATGAAGTCTAGATGGAATATTTTGGCATTTTTTTCCTAAAAAGTCCAAAAACTTCCACTTTTTTCCTAAAAAGGGCATTTAAAAAAATATAACTAATTGATTTTTAGCAATATAATGTATTTCAATATCCTCTTTGTTCGGAAGGTATTCGGTAAAGTTCAGTGTTTGTTCGGAACAGAGGCCTTTTTTCCGAAGAACATCCAAAGAGTGCCCAATGACTCTCCGAAGAAACTGTTCTACACATATCATTAAATAGATGTCTATAAGTATTAATTTACTTATCAAAAACCTATTTCTTTTTTCTAAAGAACCTCATTCTTATTAAAAAAAAGAAGTGTTTATCAGCTAATTCTACTCTCTTATCTTATTCAAATCCTCTATATTAGCAATCCTATAAACTAGATTCAAGGCTTCATATCTACTTAAATTATTACTTTACATAATAGGTAATATGTACTGAAAATAAATAAGTTACAAATATTAATAAACACCTATAACTTATTGTTATAGGGTCAAATATAAGAATTTAAAAGAGAATAAAAAGAGTAGAATACTGTTCTAAAAAGTTTTTAAATAACTTCTGACTTTATACCCTTAATTCTTGAATAACTTTTTAACTTTACTACAAACCAGGAGACAGTAGAAAATGGCAAAATTAATATTAAGAAGAAAGAAAGCATTTGTAGAACGATTTAGAAATTATACTATTTTCTTAGATGGAGAGAAAATAGGGTCTATAGCTAATGGAACAGAAATGACTTTTGATATATCAGAAGGAAAACATATTCTTAGTACCAAAATAGACTGGAATACATCTAATGCTATTATTTTTGAAATAGCAGAAGATCAAACTTTGACTTTCTCTGTAAAAGGAGCTAATCCACTTTATGCTTTATATTATACCTTCGCTAAACCACATAAATATCTCAAGCTAAAACTTATTGGTTAAGCTATCGTATAAATATTAGTAGATAGACTCATAGAAACGTTATCGTATCTCATAAATTCTATTTAATTTTGGCTTCTAATACCTTTCTAAATGCAATAAGCTTTTAGTATTACTTAAATATATAGATGATAAAAATTAAAGCATGGGTAGGTGCTGCAAGATTGCGTACTTTACCTCTTTCTGTTTCTGGAATAATCGTTGGTAGTGCGTGTGCATATCCTTATTTTTCTACAAATACTTCTTTTCTAAGTATCTTTTCCTTTGCAATATTGACAACTTTATTACTTCAGATTCTTTCAAATTTTGCAAATGATTATGGAGATGGAGTAAAAGGGACAGATAATGAAACTCGTATAGGCCCACAGAGAGCTTTACAGAGCGGTTTAATCACTCCTAAGGAAATGAAGCAAGGAGTAATCATTACTTCGTTATTATCGCTTATTTCTGCTTTGGTTCTAATTTATATTTCTTTTGGTAAGGATAATTTTTTCACTTCTATCTTTTTCTTTGTTTTAGGAGTAGCCTGTGTTGCAGCAGCTATTAAATATACAGTAGGATCAGGAGCATACGGATATAAAGGATTAGGAGATTTATTTGTGTTTATCTTCTTTGGTTTAGTGAGTGTGTTGGGATCTTTCTATCTATATGGTCAAGTATTTGATTATTGGGTAATCTTACCTGCTATAGCTGTAGGAAATCTAAGTATAGCTGTATTAAATATTAATAATATGCGAGATTTAGAATCTGACAAATTAGTTGGTAAAAACACATTAGCTGTAAAGTTAGGTAGACAGGGCGCTAAACAGTATCATTATTTTATTGTTCTGTTTGCTTTAATAGCTTTCATCGTTTATGGAATACATGCTAATTTCTCAATAGTAAAATATTTCTTTGTAATCGCTTATATTCCTTTATTAAAACACTTAATTTTTGTAAAGAAAAACAGAGAACCTAGAGAATTAGATTCACAAATGAAAATAGTAGCATTAAGTACTTTTTTACTTTCTGTATTATTTTCAATAGCTTTAATACTTTAAAAATTAGAATTATGGAAATTACGTATTATGGACATGCCTGTTTAGGTATTAAAATAGAAGATATTAATATCATAGTGGATCCTTTTATATCAGGGAACCCACTACCTGCCGCTAAAGGAATAGATGTAGATGCTATAAAAGTAGACTATATTCTTATCACTCATGCTCATGGAGATCACATAGCTGATGTAGAGCGTATAGCTAAGAATAATCCAGAGGCAGTTATAGTATCTAATGCAGAAATAGCAGGACATTATGAAGCAAAAGGTTTTCAGGCTCACCCTATGAACCATGGTGGGTCATGGATGTTTGACTTTGGAAAATTAAAATATACTCCAGCTATCCACTCAAGTTCTTTTCCTGATGGAAGTTATGGAGGACAACCTGGTGGGTTCGTAATAGAAAGTAAAAATAAGAATATCTATATAGCTGGTGATACATCTCTTACTATGGATATGAAGTTAATACCTATGTTTACGAATCTAGACTTGGCTATTTTGCCAATAGGAAGTAACTTCACTATGGATATAGATGAGGCTGTTATCGCTTCAGACTTTGTTAAATGTGATAAAGTCTTAGGATATCACTTTGATACATTTGGTTATATAGAGATAGATCATGAAGAAGCTAAACGTAAGTTCTTTGAGAAAGGAAAAGACCTAATGCTTTTAAATATTGGAGAAAGCTTGACTTTATAGTTATGATTGCTAGATATAAAAGACATAATTTAATATTCAAGAGACCTTCTGGTACCTCTAGAGGAATTCTTACAGAGAAAGAAACTTGGTATATTATATTAGAAGATAATAATAAGATAGGAATAGGAGAGTGCGGTATACTGCGCTCTCTTAGTTTTGATGATAGACCTGATTATGAAGAAAAGCTACAGTGGACAGTAAAAAACATTCACTTAGGTAAGGAGAAACTTTGGGAAGAACTAAGAAATTGGCCATCTATACAGTTTGGTGTAGAACAAGCTTTTCTTTCTTTAGAAAGTAAGAATCCTTTTATCTTATTTCCTTCTGATTTTACAGAGCATAAAGATGCTATAGCCATTAATGGTTTAGTATGGATGGGAGAGGAGGCCTTCATGAAAGAACAGATAGATGAAAAACTAAAAGAAGGCTTTAATTGTGTTAAGTTAAAGATTGGCGCTATTGATTTTGATAAAGAGCTTGGTTTACTTCAGTATATAAGAAAACATTTCTCTGCAGAACAAATAGAGTTAAGAGTAGATGCTAATGGAGGCTTTCATCCTGAAGAGGCTCTATTTAAACTAGAACAGTTAAGTACATTAAATCTTCACAGTATAGAGCAACCTATAAAACAACATCAAGAATATCAAATGGAAGAGTTATGTAAAATAACTCCGCTTCCTATAGCTTTAGATGAAGAATTAATAGGCGTTACTAGTTATACTGATAAGGCAGCTCTTTTAGATAAAATTATGCCTCAATACATTATCTTAAAGCCAAGTCTAGTAGGAGGGTTTAAAGGTAGTCTCGAATGGATAAAATTAGCTAAAGAAAGAAATATTGGTTGGTGGATAACTTCTGCATTAGAAAGTAATATCGGTCTTAATGCTATAGCTCAATGGACTTATACACTTGAGTCTAATATGCCTCAAGGACTAGGAACAGGATCACTTTATATAAATAATATAAACGCTCCACTAGTAGTTAAAAATGGGGCATTATGGTATGATGATCAAATTCAATGGGATCATTCAATCTTAGATAATTAAAAAACAAAAAAATAGCAACAAATATATTTGTTGCTATTTTTTTGTTCATTTATAAGCTATTATGATTTTCTATATTCATCAGGTGATACTCCTACATATTTTTTGAAAAATCTTGAGAAATAGGAATTGTCTTTAAAACTTAGTTTATATGCTATTTCTCCAGCAGATAGGTTAGTATTAACTAGTAGTCTTTTACTTTCTAATAAAATACGACTTCTTATAATTTCGCCTGCAGACTGCCCTTTAATCTTTTGACATATCGCATTTAGATAGTTAGGAGTAACGTATAATAGCTTAGCATATTCTTTAGGGAACCTGAGTTCATAGAAGTTTTTCTCAACTAAGTGTTCAAATTGTTTGATAAGGTTAGTAGGCTGTAACTGTGTATATGAAAAATTGTATTCTTCATTTACTTGCTTCTTTATTAGAAGCAATAATTCAAGGATGTATATGCGAATTAGATTAAGATCAATACTTTCTTTTATTTGAAATTCAAAAGTTATTTTGTCAAATATGTTAACTATAGTTGAGTATTGTTTTAAGATATTAAGTTTAGTATGCTCAGAGTTATACTCAAAAAAAGGTAATAACTGAATAAAGTCTTTATTTAATAGAAAGGATGAAAAGAAGTCTGCTGTAAAATTAATAATAAACCCTTGAGTTGTTTCATTAAAATCCCATCTGTGAACTTGCCCTGGAGCCAAAAAGAAAATATCACCTTTAGTTACAGAATAAGTTCGATTATCTATATGATGAATTCCTGTACCATTGGTTATAAGTAGTATTTGATAAAAAGCATGTTGGTGTGCAATTGAAACAACATTATTCCTCATTTGAATAATTCGATGCAAGTCAAAAATCACACAATCTTTTAAAACATTATTTTGGTCTAATAGATCACAACTATTATATCTAGGTATCTTTTTCATATTACTTATAAAAGTTATCAAAACTTAAAATATTAAATATAATATAATATTTTGTACAAAATTAATAAATTTTAAACAATGTAAGAACAATTAGATATACTTAGCTATTAGTTATATCTATATTAGATACTGTATTTGTATAATACCTATTATGTAAAATAGATTATTTTAATGTTAATACTACTTCCTATTCTAAGTTATTATAAAGTATATTTGTATCAATTATAAATTACATCTAATGCTCTATCTTATACTTAGTATTTTAAGTAGTATTTCTGTTGGAGTTCTGTTTAAGCTTTTAAAAAAAGAAAAAACTAATATATTTCAGATAATTATCTTAAACTATATTACTACAGTACTTCTATCATTCTTCATTTTTAAACCCTCAACTGTATCTATTATTGAATTTCCAATATTTCTTATTGTGGGCTTGGGAATTTTGTTGCCAACTATATTTCTAGTACAATATTTTAGTATTAAAAATACAGGTATTATTAAAACGGATATTGCTCAAAGAATGTCCCTATTTATTCCAATATTAGCATCTGTATTTATTTTTAAAGAAAATATTTCTAATTTAAAATATCTTGCCTTATTAATAGGGTTTATTTCTATAGGTTTCATCTTAAATAAAAACGATAATAATGAAGTAAAGAGCAAAAACAATTATTTTTATTTACTTTTTGTTTTTATTGGTTTTGGAGTAATAGATGTATGTTTTAAGCAAGTCGCCTTATATAGTTCAATACCCTACACTTCTACTCTATTTTACATATTTTCTTGTTCTCTAATTCTTTCTTTAATTTCTTATAGTGCTTACTTACTTATTAAAAGAATTAATTTTAAAGTAAGTACAAGGACTTTACTATTTGGAAGCTTAGTAGGTTTGCTAAACTTTATGAATATCTATTTCTACTTAAATGCACATAAAGCTTTTTCTGATAATCCGACTGTAGTCTTTGCAGGAATGAATTATGGAGTTATTCTTTTAGGTACGCTTATAGGTTATTTTTGTTTTAAAGAAAAGTTATCTAAGCTTAATATTATTGGGCTATCATTAGCTGTTGTTTCAATAGCATTACTGATTTATAGTCAGCTCAACTAAAAAAGGAGGAAAACAGTTAACTGTTTTCCTCCTTTTTTATAACCATTCAATAAGGGAAATCCCTAATCCTATATTGGTTTGTTTCCAATTATAATCTATCATTGTTTCTCCATATCCTCTATTAACAACTAAAAAGGCTTTTAGATTATTCTTTATTGGATATGCCCAAGTAAACTCAGCAAAGCTCTTATAATGATTATTAAATTTTAAATTATTTCTAAGCATTAAAGTAAAAAGCTGTCCATTCTTTTCTCTATAGCCTATAGTGAACTCAGCTCTTCCTATATAATCAGATATTCTTGGATTATCATCTGACTTTCTTTTTTCTGGTAATCTAATCCATGGTTTAGCAAGAAAAGTCCAGTTCTTGTATTCAGCAGCTACATGCATCGTGATTCTATTCCAACTTCTAGAATAAGGCAAACTCTTACCATTAGATTGATGATTAAAGCCAACACCTACCATTTTAAACTTAAACTCGTTAATAGCGTAATTTAAAGGATAGTTAAATATAATCTCAGGTTCATAGTTTAACTCTCTAAAAGGTCTCGATTCTTTATCATTATAAGCTTGCCAATTAGCTGTTTGGGTAAAACCTAACCAAATATCTCCCTTTCCTAAAATTAAACCAGTAGCGATTTTAGTCTTAAAGCTGATCTGAAATCTTATCTCTGTTTTGTTATAATCTATTGGCTCTGTAGCTGAATTATTACTATTAAAACTAGTAGGCATTTCATTAGGACGACTAGACCATCTAGCAGGTAATAAATACATCTGCTTATAAGGAGTGATAGTAAATGTTTTATTTTTAGTCTCAGGATCTAACTCCCATCTCTCACTAATCCCTTTGACTCTTCTATCTTTTTCAAATAAAAGATCTTCACTTTCTTGAGCAAATCCTACCTGAAGGAAGCATAAACTAGCTATAATAATTTTATAATTCATAAGAAAATTATTTAAAAAAGTAATGTTTGTTGTCCATCATCATCTACTTCAGTATTTGGACCTTCTCCCAAAATAATTTCCTCCTCCTCCTCTTCTTCTTCCTCTTCTTCTACATAAGGCAAGGATTCTAAGATATTAACTTGTTTTATCTTATCTATAGACACTTGATTACCTAAAGCTTTTATTCCTTTAATAGTTATAAATTGCTCTACATCAATTGTTTGGATTTCTTTTTGTATTCCTTTTACTTTAGAGAATACAACTTCAAACACAGGTCTAAAATCAGTTGATATTATTTCTAATCTTGAATTAGGGTGTTCTGTAATAAATAACTCTTCTCTATTTTCGTTTTCAATAATAAAGCGTTTTAAGTAGTAACGAGCTTTTTCCCCATCAAAATATAAAGCAGAAATAGGTTTGTTTTCTTTCCATTTTTCAAGAACTATCATATCTTCCTCAAAGTGAGTTGTTAGTTCAGGAACAATAGTTTTTACTTTACCACTCTGATTTATAATCAATAAACGGTCTTCAGGCTTAAATTCACCTAGTAACTCTCCTCTACCATCTACATTTAATCTTTTAACAGTTTCATCAAACCATATTTTGCGAGGACGTAACGTAGATATACCTTTCTCTTTTAATTCTATCTTTTTAATTGCATATTTAGTAACCACGTTACCTTTTGCAGCTCTTCCTTTAATTAATAATTCTGCAAAGTCTAAATCAAACTTAAGCTTTTTAACATTAGTCAACTGTCTTAATAAGATAGTAACTACTTCTGCTTCTCCATTGGGATTTGCAGAGAAATAAAGTACTTGTGAACCAGGTTTATCTTGTGTCAGAGGATACATCTTGTCACGAGTTACTCCTGTTACATTAAAACGTTTGATATAAGAAGATCCTGACTTACCATCTCTATAAATCAAATTATAGATAGTACGCTTATCGTTTTTATCCCAAACAGCGATGTGTATAATATCCTTTCCAACGAATTTCTTCTCGTCTACTCGAGATACCATCATAGAACCGTCTCTTAAGAATACAATAACATCATCTATATCAGAACAGTCACATACATACTCATCTTTTCGAAGACCAGTACCAAAGAAACCTTCCTCTCTATTTACATAAAGTTTAGTATTTCTAAGAACTACCTTAGTTGCCTCAATGGTATCAAAGCTTCTTAATTCTGTAAGACGCTCTTTACCTTTACCATATTTCTCTTTAAGAGTAGTAAAGTATTTTATAGCGAAATCTATTAAGTGTTCTAAATTGTATTTTACAGCTTCTATTTCACCTTCAAGAGCTTCGATATTTTGATTTGCTTTATCAATATCAAAACGAGAAATACGCTTAATACGTATCTCTGTTAATCTAATGATATCTTCTTGAGTAATAGCACGTTTAAGGTTAACAACAAAAGGCTTTAATCCTTCATCAATAGCTGTTAATACTCCTTCCCAAGTTTCTTCTTCCTCAATCGCACGGTAAATACGATTCTCAATAAAGATTCTTTCAAGAGAAAGGAAGTGCCACTTCTCTTCTAATTCATTAAGCTCTATTTCTAATTCTCTTCTCAATAATTCTACTGTCTGATGAGTAGAATTCTTAAGCATCTCCGAAACTCCTGTAAACAGAGGTTTATTATTCTGGATAACACAACCTAATGGTGCTATAGATGTCTCACATGCTGTAAAAGCATATAAAGCATCTATTGTTTTATCTGGTGAAGTTCCTGCAGGTAAGTGAATTAATATTTCAACTTGTGCCGCAGTATTGTCTTCTATTTTCTTAATCTTAATTTTACCCTTCTCATTCGCTTTTAAAATACTATCTATTAAGCTGGTAGTAGTAGTAGAAAAAGGAATCTCCGTAATAATTAAAGTATTCTTATCTAAGGGTGCTATTTTAGCACGTACACGAACACGCCCTCCACGAGCACCATCATTATAATTAGACACATCAGCAATTCCTTCTGTTGGGAAATCTGGGTAAATAGTAAAAGGTTTTCCTTTTAAGATTTTAATAGATGCATCTATCAACTCATTAAAGTTGTGTGGTAGTATTTTTGTAGATAGACCTACTGCAATACCTTCACCTCCTTGAGCCAATAATAAAGGGAATTTTACAGGTAGATTAATAGGTTCATTCTTTCTACCATCGTATGATGCCTGCCAGTTTGTTATTTTAGGAGAATATAATACCTCTAAAGCGAACTTGCTCAAACGTGCCTCAATATAACGAGAAGCTGCCGCACCATCCCCTGTTAGGATATTACCCCAGTTACCTTGCATATCAATAAGAAGATCCTTCTGTCCTATCTGAACCAAGGCATCACCAATACTCGCGTCACCGTGAGGGTGATACTGCATAGTATGTCCTACGATATTAGCTACCTTGTTATAACGACCATCATCCAACTCTTTCATAGAGTGCATAATACGTCTCTGAACAGGTTTAAAACCATCTTCTATAGCAGGTACAGCACGTTCTAAGATAACATAAGAAGCATAGTCAAGGAACCAATCCTTGTACATACCAGTTACCTTAGTGATAGTCTCCGTTACTTCTTCTTGAACATCAGAAAAATCTTCTATAGGATGCTCATTATTTATATTGTTTAACTCTTGATCTAAATTCTCTTCTTGGCTCATAATATTATTCTACAACATCAAGTTCTACTTTAAGATTATCTATGATAAATTCTTGTCTATCTGGAGTATTTTTACCCATATAGAACTCTAACATTTTATCTATAGACATTGACTTATCTAACATTACAGGATCTAATCGTATATCTTCCCCTATAAAATACTGAAATTCATCAGGAGAAATCTCTCCTAACCCTTTGAATCGAGTAATCTCTGGTTTAGGTTTTAATTTCTCAATAGCGTTTATACGTTCTTCTTCACTATAACAGTAAATAGTTTCTTTCTTATTTCTCACCCTAAATAAAGGTGTCTGCAAGATGTATAAATGCCCTTCTTTAATTAATTCTGGGAAGAACTGTAAAAAGAAAGTAATTAATAACAATCGAATATGCATACCATCCACATCGGCATCAGTAGCTATCACGATATTGTTATATCTTAAGTTCTCAAAGTCATCTTCTATATCTAATGCTGCCTGTAGTAAGTTAAACTCTTCATTCTCATACACGATTTTCTTCGTCATTCCATAAGAGTTCAGAGGCTTACCTCTTAAACTAAATACAGCTTGTGTATTAACATTTCTTGATTTGGTAATAGAACCAGAAGCAGAGTCTCCCTCTGTAATAAACAAAGTACTGTCTAAATACAATGGATTCTTTATATCTGTTAAGTGTACTCTACAGTCTCTTAGTTTTCTATTGTGTAAACTAGCTTTTTTAGCGCGTTCTTTAGCTATCTTTCTAATTCCAGATAACTCTTTGCGCTCTTTTTCTGCTTGTAGTATTTTCTTTAATAGCGCATCAGCGATATCAGGATTCTTATGTAAATAGTTATCTAACTGTGTCTTCACAAAATCATTGACAAAAGTACGTACCGTAGGTAGATCTGGTCCCATATCAGTAGATCCAAGCTTTGTCTTCGTTTGAGATTCAAATACAGGCTCTTCTACTTTTACAGCTACTGCGGCTACAATAGACTTTCTAATATCAGAAGCATCGAAGTTTTTATTATAAAACTCTTTAAGTGTTCTTACTAACGCTTCTCTAAATGCGGCTAAGTGAGTCCC
Source organism: Myroides sp. ZB35 (assembly GCF_001865835.1). NCBI lineage: Bacteria > Pseudomonadati > Bacteroidota > Flavobacteriia > Flavobacteriales > Flavobacteriaceae > Myroides > Myroides sp. ZB35. Next base: position 3,198,248 of record NZ_CP017769.1, read on the forward strand.
CCCTTGAGTAGTATTCTGCCCGTTTACGAAAGAGTAGTATTCCTCAGAATATTGGCTTTTACTATGCGTTAATGCTACCTCGATATCATCACCTGATAAGTGAATGATTGGATACACTTGATCTTCTTCCGTAATATTTTCTAAAAGAAGATCCTTAAGTCCATTCTCAGAAAAGAATTTTTCGCCATTAAACATTACTGTCAATCCTTTATTAAGGTAACAGTAGTTCTTTAGCATACGCTCTATATACTCCTTACGGTATTTATAGTTCTTAAAGATTGCTTCATCAGCTACGAAAGATACTTTAGTTCCCTTACGTCTAGTAGTTTCTACTAATTCCTCTTCTGTTACTAAATCTCCTGCAGAGAATTCAGCCCCTTTTAATTGTCCATCACGTACAGACTCTACGCGGAAGTAGTTAGATAAAGCATTTACTGCTTTGGTACCCACCCCGTTTAGACCTACTGATTTCTTGAATGCCTTAGAATCGTATTTACCCCCAGTGTTCATTTTAGATACTACATCTACTACTTTACCTAAGGGAATACCACGTCCGTAATCACGTACAGTGACAAGCTTATCTTTGAGTGTAACCTCAATAGTCTTACCTGTCCCCATCACGAATTCATCTATACTGTTGTCTATAACCTCTTTAATTAGAATGTAGATACCATCGTCAGGAGAAGAACCATCTCCTAATTTTCCGATATACATACCAGGACGCATACGAATATGTTCCTTCCAGTCTAACGAACGAATATTATCTTCGGTATATTGATTTTGATCTTGCATAAAAACGTAGGAATTTGCGCTAATTTACTACTAATTAGCTTAAAATAAAAATTGTGAAATAACAGTTTTTTAGGATTTAATCCTCTGATGACTTTTTGATAACATTCTTCTCTATCTCAATGGAATAAGGCCCTGGTACTATTTTTCTGCCATATAAGATAGCATAATTTTTTGTAAACTCAGCACCGAAATAGAGGATCATCGCCGAATAGTATACCCATATCAACATAACTGTCACAGAACCAGCTGCTCCATAAAGTGATGATGAGGCCGTATTACCTAAATACCAACCTATTCCGAACTTCCCTATCATAAATAATACAGCTGTAAAACCTGCTCCTATAAAGGCATCTTTCCATCTCAACTTACCATTAGGTAAAGTCATGAAGATAAGCACAAATAGAATAGTTATTATTAAAAAGACCACCGCATTATTAAGTAATTTTACTAAACTAAGTGTCTCTTCGCCAAAGAAATTACCTAAATAACTATACAGAAGACTTACAATTGAATTGATCATTAGACTCACTAATAAGACAAATCCAACAGATCCTATCATAGCGAAAGAAAGCAACCTGTTTTTAACCAATCTAGCGATACTTTTGTCAGGTTTGGCTGCTAAGCCCCAGATATAGTTTATAGAGCTCTGTATCTCTGCAAAAACCCCTGAAGCACTAAATAATAAAATACCTACACCAATAATAGTAGTGATATAACCACTTTTTCTATTTAACTGCACATTGCTCATCGCATTCTGTATCTCAGTAGTTGTATTTGGCCCTACTAGATCTCTTAATTGATCATAAAAGAAGTTAGCTACCTCTTGTTCCTCAAAAATAAATCCACTAGCAGATATAATCAATAACATTAAGGGAGGTAAAGCAAAAATGGTATAATAAGACAATGCTGCACTAAACTTCATAGCATTATCATCTAAGAAGTCAAATACGGATTGTTTAAACAATAAGATTACTTTTTTAAAACCACTATTCTGCATAGTTAGACTATTATTAATAGATTAAGATACTAATATTTTTTAAACTTAAAGACTATTTAACTTCTAAACCACTGATTTTAAAGTCAAATGTAACAATAAGACTAATTACCTTATTGCTACTACAAAATTCTATAAAATTTTAACAATTCCTAATTTACTTTTACTAAAAATATTAGCAAAAAAAAGAGAAGCTAATTAGCTTCTCTTTTTTCTTTCCTATTTGATAGATTACACGTTAAAACGGAAATGCATTACATCTCCATCCTTTACGATATATTCTTTTCCTTCTACTCTTAGTTTTCCAGCTTCTTTTACTTTAGCTTCAGAACCATAAGTTACATAATCATCATATCCTATTACTTCTGCACGGATAAATCCTTTTTCGAAGTCACTGTGGATTACTCCAGCTGCTTTAGGAGCAGTATCACCTACTTTAATAGTCCAAGCTCTTACTTCTTTTACTCCAGCTGTGAAGTATGTTTGTAAGTTTAATAATTTATAAGCTGAACGAATTAATTTAGATACACCTGGCTCGTCTAATCCCAAGTCTTCTAAGAACATTTGTCTTTCTTCGAAAGTCTCTAGTTCCATAATGTCAGCCTCAGTTCCTACAGCTAATACGATTACTTCTGCGTTTTCGTCTTTTACTAGCTCTTTTACTTTTACTACATAATCATTTCCTGATACAGCAGCTCCCTCATCTACATTACATACGTATAATACAGGTTTTGTAGTGATTAATTGGAAGTCTTCTAATAACTCTTCCTCATCTACATTTTTAGGCTCTACTACACGAGCAGATTTACCTTCTAATAGCGTTACTCTAATTCTTTCTAATAAATCAGCTTCTACTTGAGCTTCTTTATTTCCAGTCTTAGCTGCTTTTTTTACTTTCTCTAATCTCTTCTCTACAGTTTCAAGGTCTTTTAACTGTAATTCGATATCGATAGTTTCTTTATCTCTGATAGGATTTACATTCCCATCTACGTGAATGATATTATCATTGTCAAAACAACGTAAAACGTGAATAATAGCATTACACTCTCTAATATTTCCTAAGAATTGGTTTCCTAAACCTTCTCCTTTACTTGCTCCTTTTACTAACCCAGCAATATCTACAATCTCAACAGTAGCAGGTAATACACGCTCTGGTACTACTAACTCTTCTAATTTAGACAATCTTGGATCTGGTACATTCACAACCCCAATATTCGGTTCTATTGTACAAAATGGGAAGTTAGCACTCTGCGCCTTTGCATTAGATAAACAATTGAATAATGTTGATTTACCTACATTTGGCAATCCTACTATACCTGCTTTCATATTTTAAAATATATTGTGAATTTTTAATCGTTTGCAAATATATTGAAAATTATAGAAGTTCATAGTCTTTAAGGAAGTTTACATAAAATTAAAAACCAAATACAGCATATCTAGAATAATAAAAGTTATAAGAATAGAAAGCTTTAGATAATCATAAACAAAAAACATCTTTTAGATCATAGATTATTGATGTTTATTAAGCTAGATTGAAAAGTAAATATATTACAATAAAAAAGCCACTCGCTAGGAGTGGCTTTTCTATATTTAGATTATTTTGTTAATCTTCATCGTCAGCAATTTCTAAGTCTTTTAGTGCATCTAATGAATCTTCTGGAGCTTCTACGAAATCCTCTTCATCCTCATCGAAGTTTTCAATTCTATCTGCTAACTTAGTACTTACTTTTACCAGGTATATAGTATCCTCAGTTCTAACTTCCACTGCTTCTACAGTTTCGTTCTTTACGTTTTTAAAACGTATAATGTCTGCATCATCATACCCGTCAGGAAATTTTTCAACCAATAATGTCAAAATTTCGTTCGTTAACTTTGCGTAATCAACAATTACTCTTTTCATTCTTTGTTCTTGCTTTATTTCAGTTTCAAATGTAATAGCTAAATTGTAAACTACAAATAAAATATCACATTTATTTACTGCGAAAAATTAAAAATTAATTACCAAGAATATATGCAAAAATTAATGGCGCAACAATCGTAGCATCTGACTCAACAATGAACTTAGGTGTGTCGATATCTAATTTACCCCATGTAATTTTTTCGTTAGGAACTGCTCCTGAATATGATCCGTAAGATGTAGTAGAATCAGAGATTTGGCAGAAGTATGACCAGAAAGGTACATCTTCCCACTCTAAGTCTTGGTACATCATTGGAACTACACAGATAGGGAAATCTCCAGAGATACCTCCTCCGATTTGGAAGAATCCTACTCCGTGTCCTCCTGAGTTAGCTCTATACCACTCTGTTAAGTAGATCATGTACTCGATACCTGTTTTTACAGTGTGTACATTTAATTTTCCTTTGATTACGTTTGAAGTAAAGATGTTACCACAAGTTGAATCTTCCCATCCTGGACATACGATTGGAATATTCTTCTCTGCTGCTGCAACAATCCAAGAATCTTTAGGGTCGATTTCGTAGTATTGCTCTAATACACCTGAGTTAACGATTTGGTATAAGAATTCGTGTGGGAAATAACGTTTTCCTTCAGCTTCAGCTGCATGCCATACGTCTTCTAAGTGTTTTTGTAAACGACGGAATGCTTCCTCTTCTGGAATACAAGTGTCAGTTACACGGTTATAGTGGTTATCTAATAACTCTCTCTCTTGCTCTGGAGTCAAATCTCTATAATTTGGTACTCTTTTGTAGTGAGAGTGAGCAACCAAGTTCATCACGTCCTCTTCTAAGTTAGCTCCTGTACAAGAAATGATTTGTACTTTATCTTGACGAATCATCTCTGCTAAAGAAATTCCTAACTCAGCAGTACTCATCGCACCACCCATAGAGATTAACATTTTTCCTCCAGCGTCTAAGTGTGCTTCATATCCTTTTGCAGCATCCACTAACGCAGCAGCGTTAAAGTGTCTATAGTTATGCTCAATAAACTGACTAATTGGTCCTTTACTCATTTTATTTTTACTTTTTATATTAATAATTTCTTTTAATTCTTATTTGTTATATCCTAAGATATCTAATACTTGCTCTGCAGTCTGTTGTTCAGAGAATAACTCTGTAGCAATAATTCCATTCTCATCCTTATCGATTAAGATATGTTTTGGTTGTGGAATTAAGCAGTGGTGAATACCTCCAAATCCTCCGATCTGATCTTGATAAGCACCTGTATTAAAGAACCCAATATACAAAGGTTTTTCCTTATTAAACTTAGGCAAATAGATTGCGTTTAAGTTTTGCTCTGAGTTATAGTAATCATCACTATCACAAGTCAATCCCCCTAACAATATACGCTCATAAGTATCATTCCATCTATTGATAGGTAACATGATAAAACGTTTATTGATAGCCCAAGAGTCTGGTAGAGTAGTAATGAATGATGAGTCGATCATATTCCATTTCTCTCTATCATTTTGTTGCTTTTGGTATAAGATTTCATAGATAGCTCCTCCACTCTCACCTACAGTATACGAACCAAATTCTGTAAAGATATTAGGTACATCCACTTCAGCTTCCTCACATACTATCTTGATTTGATTGATGATTTCGTCTACCATATATTGGTAATCAAATTCAAAAGCTAATGAATCTTTAATAGGGAATCCTCCTCCGATATTTAAACTATCTAATGTAGGACATTCTTTCTTTAAAGTGATATAAACTTTCAAACATTTTACTAATTCATTCCAGTAATACGCAGTATCTCTAATACCTGTATTGATGAAGAAGTGAAGCATCTTAAGCTCTACCTTAGGATTCTCAGCGATTTGTTTTCTGTAGAATGGTAAGATACTCTTGTACCCTATTCCTAAACGTGATGTATAAAATTCAAACTTTGGAGATTCTTCAGAAGCAATACGAATACCGATTTTAAACTTCTTGTTGATTTGTTCTTGTAATAGATCAAGCTCCTCATAGTTATCAATAATAGGAATAGTATTCTCGTGTTTATTATTGATTAGATTTGCGATATTATCAATGTATTGTGCACGTTTAAAACCGTTACATAATACAAATGTATCTTTGTTGATCTTACCAGTCTCTAATAAATTCTCTACAATGTTTACGTCAAAAGCAGAAGATGTCTCCACATGGATATCATTCTTGAATGCTTCATTAAGTACATAAGAGAAGTGAGAACTTTTAGTACAGTAGCAGTAGTAATAGTTTGCTTTGTACTTATTCTTTTCCATCGCTTTTCTAAAGATAGTCTTTACATTGCTAATGTTCTCAGAGATTTTAGGTAAGTAAGTGAATTTTAATGGTGTTCCGTATTTTTCAACTAACCCCATTAAATCAATATTGTGAAATTGAAGATTATCTTTGTTTAATTTGAATTCTTCTTGAGGAAAATAAAAAGTTTGGTTGATTAAGTCAACATATTTTGTGTTCATGTCTTTTTCTTTTAATAATGGTTAAAAAAATTCTTTCTCAATTAACTTGATTGTCTTGCATCTAAATTAGTCAATTATTATCGGACTAGATAGTTATGTCTTCATAAAAACAATCAAAATTAAACTACATTGATTTTCAAACTCGAATATTGGCAAATACTATTGGCAACTTATCTCTGAATCTAAACGAATTAAGAGCCTCCTTAGAATACTTGATAATGCCATATACATAATTGGCCTTTTGTCTGATGACAAAACGCCTTACTTTGTGCCTTGCAGACACACAGAATCTAATATATAAAACATCTATTTTCACGACCGCAAATGTAACAAAATATTGGAATGAAAAAGGAAAAAGTAATTGTTTTTGAACCTTAATTCAAATAAGCCTCTAACCCCCTTACTACTAACTCTTTGCTCACTTCTATATCATAGATAGCAGAGCCTATTTTATCTAATAATACACAACGGATATTACCACCGTAGTTCTTTTTATCAAACTTCAACCATTCTAAGGAATTTTCGATGTCTTCACTTGACAGTTCTACAACGCCGTATATTGTGTGTATTGTTTCTTTTATATCTAAATATTCTACCTCTGTTAAATAGCCCAATTCTTTAGAAATATAAGCCTCCGCTACCATACCTAGTGCAACAGCTTCTCCATGAAGTAACGTCTCTTTCTCTTCATTCATTAGATAGTAACTCTCTACAGCATGACCTACCGTATGTCCAAAGTTTAAAATCTTGCGAAGACCATGTTCTTTTGGATCCTGAGTTACTACCGTATTTTTAATGGTTACTGAATGATGAATAAGCGTTTCTAAATCATTAAAATCAACATTCGCGATATCCTTAAGATACGCATAATATTTGGCATCAAATATCAAGCCGTGCTTTAACATTTCAGCATATCCAGCCTTAATTTGCCTAGCCTCTAAAGTTTCTAAGTAATTTACATCGATGATCAGCATCTTAGGCATAGCGAATGCCCCTATACAGTTCTTGATACCATTTAAGTCCACTCCTGTCTTTCCTCCCACAGAAGCATCTACCATGGCTAATAATGAAGTAGGAATGTTGATAAAGTCTATTCCACGCATAAATATAGAAGCGATAAAACCTCCCATATCTGTAATCACCCCACCTCCTACAGTGATAATGATACTCTTGCGATCTCCTCCTAGTTCTAACATAGTCTGGATCACACCAGCACAAGTATCTAATACTTTATTCTCCTCACCTGCTTCTACCTCTATTATTTCGAAGGGCACATCTGTAGGCAAGTTACTTAAAAAATAAGGCAAACAGTGTTCATAACAATTAGAATCCGTCAAGATAAAAAGCTTACTATAGCCATTGTTATTTAAATATGAACCTAAATGTTCGTATCCTTCTTGTCCGAATAAAATATCGTAATGCTCTGTTGTTATGTTTTCCATTTTATATTATTTATGCTATACAAAATAAAGTATAAATATTTGAAATATGAGTGCTAAAAACCTTTTTTAACGAATTACTATTAATCAAATTTTAAAATATCTATTCTAAGAAAAAAACAGCCTTTAAATTAAGTATAATATAATTAAGAAAAGTGCTTGTTAATCAATAATCAACAATCCCTTTTCTTATAGAGATACTCCTATAATATCTCTTACATTTTCAATAAACTCTTTAGTATAAATACCTAAAGGATCTAAGTCTGGATCAAGTATCGCAATCTCCAATCCCACACATCTTTTATCCTGAACCAAAGGTATAAGTATTTCTTTTAACTCCCTATAGCTCAACCCATCTTCTTGTCTACAGTCTACCGCAGGCATTATCTTATCGTTTAGGACATCTACATCTAAATGAATAAAGTATCCCTCTAAATCATACTCTTCAGCGCGCATCAAAAAATCTGATACAACTCTCTTTATTCCATAACTTCTTAATTTAGACAAAGGGTAGTAAACAGCCTTAGACTCTTTTATAGGCTTTTCATATTCTTCGTCATACTCTCTATTCCCTACACAAAACACGTATTCTTCTTCAATATAAGGTTTGTTGTTTTGAATATTAGTAAGACGTTCATGACCAGTATAATACCAATTCTACCTCCTACACCCTCTTTTGTCCTATCTGTTTTTTTACTACCTTTGCCTACAGTAAAGGCATTGACTCAATGGCTATTATTGAGAATATTCTTCTATTCAAAGTCTGGTACATCTCACCAAAAAGAAAGCACAAATCACAGCTTTCAAAATCTCAACTTTAAAATTTTAACAAGTTTTTTAACATCGTAAATTCACTGCGAATCGAGTATTCATGCGGTCTCCGTTGTGGTTTGTTCGGAAGGTGTTCGGAAAACACCCCCTTTTTCCGAACACTTTGCAAAGAACTTCCGAACAACGTCCAAACAACCTTCCCGAAAGCCTTGCTGTCACTAGCTTTACCACGTGCTTAGATACGCTAAAAAAAGTCTAAATGTTAATATTTTTAACAACTGTGATTTGTCCTGTTTTTAGAATTTATAGTGGTTGCAATATTCTCATAATGAGATAATTATGGCCTATTAATTTTACTAGGCATACCTAATTAAAACTAATATGTAGGCTTCCTTGGATCTTTATTGATAAATATGTTTGATTTTTTAGAGATTCTCTTCACAGATATACTAACAAAAACATGTTCTATTTCATGTCCTAAAGTTTATTTCCTAATTCTTTAGATGTATATTATTTTTCCTTAATCATTATAACCATAATATACACTTGATGTATTTTAATTTTTTGATAATAGTTTATTAAATAAAAAAGCTCCCTTCACAGGGAGCTTCTTAGGCTAATACTGTTGTTTTAGATCCAACAGTGGGGATCGGTCGAAAAAAAAAATTGATTTGTTGTTTTATTAAACTACGTATTCAAAAATTGATATTTTAAAAAGTCTAGAGTTCGATAATTATAAACTCGCTACGTCTATTTAACTGATGTTCCTCTACAGAACATGGCACTCCATTGCTACACTTATTCTGTAGCTGTGTCTCTCCATATCCTTCTCCTGTAATTCTACTTCTCTCAATGCCTTGATTCACCATCCACTCTACTGTAGACTTAGCTCTGCGATCTGATAACTTAAGGTTGTAGTCATCATTTCCTCTACTGTCAGTATGTGAGCGAACATCTATCTTCATCGTTGGGTATTCTTTTAATACCTCTACTACTTTGATTAGCTCTGCCGCTGCATCTGGGCGAATATTAGATTTGTCAAAGTCGAAGTAAATAGGATTTAGCTTAAGCTTCTTAAATAAGTCATCGTTTACTGTCACTGGTTCTAAAGTCTTCTCTAGTCCGATATCTACTCGTTTTACTCCTTGTTGACGTTCTACGATAAATACAACTTCAACTGTATTATACTCCTCTTTCTCAGCTTTAATACGGTATTTCCCTCCACAATCTAATAAATTAGACAGATAATATCCTTTTGCATCTGTGATTATCGTATCTGTCTGCTGATAAAGAGCATCTGATAAAATCACTCTAGCATTAACTAATGGCTCTTTAGTCACCTTGTCATACACTATTCCTTCAAGGGCTTGCTTACAAGGTTTTTCTTTAAAGAAATAGATATCATCTCCTCCACTAGCCCCTGGTCTATTAGAACTTATAAATCCCTTGTGAGATTTGCTGTCTATATACAAACCGAAATCGTCAGATGGACTGTTAATTGGCGTTCCCATATTAGCAACTTGACCAATGCTTCCATCTACATTAATCTTAGCTACAAACATATCTAATCCTCCTAATCCAGGATGACCATCTGATGCAAAAAACAAGAAGTAGTCCTCTGATATAAATGGAAAGGTTTCTCTACCTGCTGTATTTACTTTAGCACCGATATTCTCTACATTGCCATACTCCCCTGTAGGATAAATAGCTACTCTAAAGATATCTGATTGCCCCAATGTTCCTTTTCTGTCTGAAGAAAAATAAAGCCACTTACCATCCGGTGTCAAACTAGGATGGGCTGTATTGAAATAATCCGAGTTAAACGGAAGTTCCAATACTTGTCCCCACAAGCCATCCGCGCCTTTAGTGGCTTTATATATTTTTAATAAAGATGATTTGTCCTTATTGTTTCTTCTCTTTCCCTTTTCACTAGAGTTATTTCTAGTAAAGTACATCGTATTACCATCCTTTGTAAAGACAGCTGTTGCATCATTTACTCTAGAACTTATCTCTTTAGCGAACTGCTTAGGCTCTGAGAAAGTCCCATCAACGTTAATCGTACTACTGTACAAGGCTGTAAAACTCTCATTAGTCCACTCATGAATAGCCTTATCTACTTCTTGATTACGAGCTGATGTAAAAATTAATTCATTGCCTAATATAGCAGCTCCATAATCCGAAAACTCTGTATTAATACTCAAAGCCTTTATATTATACAAATCTTGTTTGTCTTCTATCTTTTGCAAGTAATCCTTATTCTCTTGAAAAAGTTGTGCTCTAGAATCGTTTGCCTCTAATTTAGAGAATTCCTCCATTTTTTGCTTAGACTTGTCATAACTCTCAACAGATTTAAGCGTCTGTGCATAACGATAGTAATATTCTGATGGAATTGGCTCTTTTCCTTTATCGCCATACTCTCCATCAAATAGTGTTTCATACCACTTATTAGCCTCAGGTAACTTTCCATTAAAATAATAAGCATCGGCTAACTTCTTTAGCATATCTGCATTAGTATATCCCTTATTTGCGATGCGCTCATAAATCTTAATTGCATCTACATAAGCCTGAGTTTGATATTCCTTATTCGCTTTCTTCTCTGCTACTTTCTGTCCATAAGTACTAATACCTACGAAAAGCAACATTGTCAATAAGCTTATTTTTAATAGCTGTTTTTTCATAGTTTCTCTTTCTTTATAGCTAATTTTCCTTAGAAGAATCGCGGTGCATTAATTGTACTACGACGATTAAATAGTTCAAATCTTAAGAAGATTTCGTGTGATCCTGAGTTATAACGTTGAAGAGCAGTAGTCTCAAAGTCATAAGAATATCCTACAAATAGATTTTCATTGACTTGGAATCCTGCCAAGGCGCTCACTGAAGCATCCCAACGATAAGCTCCTCCTAAAGTAAATTTATCATAGAATAAAAAGTTAGCTGTTAAATCAACCTGTAATGGTGCTCCACTTACTGCCTTAACTAAAGCTGCTGGCTTAATTAACAAGTTCTCACTCACATCGAATACATATCCTCCCATTAAGTAGAAGTGCATCTTCTGACGCATCGTCGTGATGTCGTTATCATCATAGCGATCCGTAGTTAAGAAGTTCGGAACTGATAACCCTACATAAGCTTTATCAGAGTATAAATAAACCCCTGCTCCAATATTAGGATTAAACTTATTATTAATATTCTCTTGACTTACAGGATCAGTAGGATTATGTATGTTAAGCTTTGTATAATCAACACTTAATAGATTAGCAGTCGCTTTTAACCCGAATGCTAATTTATAATCAGCGTTTAAGTCAATAGCATAAGCTAAATCTACAGAGATATTATTCTCATCCATCGCTCCTAGACGATCATTGGTAAAGTTCACTCCTAGTCCTAATCCACTTTCTCCAAGAGGTGTAGACACAGACACATTTGCTGTCTTAGGTGCTCCATCTAGCCCTACCCACTGTGTTCTATACATCCCAAACACGTTTAATGTCCCACGACTTCCTGCATAAGCTGGGTTGATCATATTAGTATTATACATATATTGGGTATACTGTGGATCTTGCTGAGCTTGCATAGTTTGGAAGCAGCCTATTAGCAATAGACTGATTCCAAATTTCTTTATATTTTGTTGAATACTCATAACTCTTTTTACTTATTACTTTCTAAATGTAGATAACCCGATTTCTTAATCATACGAGAGCCACTAGCGTCTTTATACTCATAACTTACGATGTAGAAATAAGTACCTGTAGGTAATTTCTCCCCTTTATTTATAGTAACACGTCCATCAGAGTATCCTCTAAACACATTACCTGCACTGTCATAACTCTTCGTATCATATACCTTAACTCCCCAACGGTTATAAATCTCTACTGTATTATTAGGGAATCTGTTGATATTATCTATAATAAAGTAATCATTCTTACCATCTCCATCAGGAGAAACAAGGTTATAAATAACGATATTTCCGTCTAAGATTAGATCTGTGTTCACAGTAGCTAATGTAAAGAATCCGTACCCTTTAACACTAGTAGGTGTAGTGATCTCTTTTTTCTCTAGATCCACTACTCCTCCTTCGTCTACCCAAAGCTGTTGCTTAGCATCCCATCGTACGATGTGTAATTCTTTCTCTGGGTTCACTAATAACTCTTTTGGTGTAGTACGCTCATCCCAACTTAACGTCAGCATGATATCTCCTTTGCTGTTATCACTTCCTTTATCTACTGTCCAGTACTCGCGCTCATCTAATAAATTAATCACTCCTGACTTTGCACTACGCGCTCTAAAGAAGTTCTTATCGTCTAAATTATACTTCCCTTCATACGCATCCTTTACATGCTCAGGAGCAGTGATTCTAGCATAACGGTATAGTCCTTTATCTCCTTTAGGGTATTGGAATTCCTCATTACCTATCTTCTCTACATAGCCTTCTGCATGGCTTTTATCTGTTGGATGAAGTGCTTTCGCTCCTTGGTGGAAGGTTAGCATCCCTGCTAGTGAATCTACCTTAATAATACCATCTTTAAAGTCTACACTACCTCTTACGTTAGCCTCGTTCTTTAGGTCAAAGGCCATGTCTTTAGTTGAATTGTCTAGTACTACATTAAAGAAATTAGAAGGTTGGCTTCCTGTGATATGTTGAGCTCCTTTTGCTTCTTCAAAAGGAGTGAACACAGCTTTAGAACCTTTGGCGTTAGTGCTGTGATCATATATATTGTCATTGTTAAAGTTGCTGTAGTAATAAACCGTTCCATCATTCTTTACATACCCTTCTTTTGTATTGTCAAAATCATAGATAGTAGACATGACTCCTCCTTCGGCTATCGAAATCTTTCCTTGGTTTACCATTACTTGGTCTTTCTTAGCTTGCTGGGCTACTACTGTAGCTGGCAATGCTAAACCTAATAAAGCAACTGATTTATATAATTTTCTTGATTTCATAGTTTTTATTTTATAATTAATTAGCTACTGCTTGATTTAACAACATCGGATTAGTAACAGCAGAACAATCATTTACTTTGATCTCAAACTCATTTGATGTGTCTGAACATTGATTGTTAGTTACATTTAATCGAATGCGTAAACCATTTAATTCTTTACTAGCATGACTAACTTTAATTGTTTTTCCCTCAAGAATAATTCTATTTGAAAAAGTAGTATTATCTAATTCTTTCCAATTTGTTGTTCCAGTTGTAGTGTATTCCCATTTATAATTTGAAACATTTGTAGTTATAGATACTTTAGCAGAGTCAAAGTTTTCACAAATCACAATATTGTCAATATCCTTACTTACCTCTGGCAAGGCATTAATCACAATAGTAAATTCTTTTTTAGGACCTATACATCCATCTTTTCCCTCTGCTACAAAATATTTATAAGTACCTACAGCAGTTGGACTAGGAACATCTGATAATTCAACTTGATTACTATCAAAATAAACCAATTCATAACCTTTATCTTTTCCTGTAGCAGATAACTCATTTTCTAATACTAAAGGCTCTCCAAAACATAACTCTGTATTCTTAGCAATAGGTGAAGTAGTTACTTTTTCAATACTGATTTCTAACCTAGCATAACAACCATCCTCCATATCTGGTACCATCACATAATACATTTTTCTACTGCCATCACTGTTAACTGAAAAATCTCCAGTTACTAAACCATCATTAGATGTATAACTTGTCGGTACTTTACTATAAAACTTAGCTCCAGGAGGATATATATTTATAATTTCACTTCTATCAAATCCTGTTGTTGGTACAGAACAAAAAGCCTTAAATTGCATAATTCCATCTTCTACAGGAGGGTTACAGTTTTGCAAGAAGTCTGTTGTAACACTTATCTTAGAAATAAAATCATCATAAACAGGACCTGCACAAACTCCGTTTCCATAATCTCTCACTAAGTCTGAGTTTACCTTTGATTTTGATGTAGCTCCTTCTCCTGATATTTTACCATTGATCTTTACATCTAATCCACACACATTGGTAGATAACAATACACAATTATCAGATACTCTAAATCTATATTTTAATTGCGCTAACAGCTTTTCTTTTGTTGTATCTAAAGGTAAATTTCCAATATCCCAAACAATTTTACCCCCTGCTGTAACACTTGGATCATTTGTACCTCCAGTAGGGGGTACCCAAGTAACACTTCCTGATGCATCTAGACCTGGCACTATCTCCGCATCTAAGAAATGTAGATTAAAAGGTACAGGTATTTCAATTTTAGAATTATTAACTGCTTCTGTTCCTTTGTTATAAACATCTAGCTCAAATTCAAACTCTTGCCCAGGAGTGATTGTTCCATTATTTAATGGTTTTACACCTCCATAATTAGTTGCTTTATTCTCTCCTACTACATCAGGAACATAAGCATCTACAGCAAACACTATATTAAATATGATGTATGTATCTTGATTTGATCCATATGAAAATGAAGTTGATGACTGATTATTTCCTATGATTTGATTACTAGTATTATTTAACTCAAACATAGAAATATCCATTCCTGTATTATTGATTAAGTTTGGATTTCTTGGGTTTCCTCCTGTATGAATTGAAGAATTAAAAAAGTTATTAGTAGAGTTACCTCCATGGCTTAAGTCTTGATAGCTATTAGAATTTCTTTTTTGAATCTTAAAATAGTCCCCAGAGATATCCTCATCTCCTTCA
Organism: Myroides sp. ZB35; assembly: GCF_001865835.1. NCBI lineage: Bacteria > Pseudomonadati > Bacteroidota > Flavobacteriia > Flavobacteriales > Flavobacteriaceae > Myroides > Myroides sp. ZB35. Next base: position 3,213,327 of record NZ_CP017769.1, read on the forward strand.
CCCGCCATCATTCCAATTTTTACATTTACATCTCCATTTTGGGTAGCTCTAAAACCACTCACTGGTAAAATAGCTGCACCTGTTCTTTTAACCATATAACCATAACCATCAAAAACAGTAATATCTCTCCACTTCATCGAAGTGTTTTTATAAATAACAACCATTCCCCATCCTCCATAGAATCCAGTTCCTCCTCCTTTCCCTTCTTTTAAGGCAATGTCAGCCACAAAATAATTTGAAGCCCCATGTTCACGAACATAATCAGTTACATCAGCATAAGCCGCATACATAGCTCCTTCTGATGTAGAGGGGTAATATATATCAGTATCTTTTGCTGTTATTTGTATATATGATTGGTTTTTAGCTTTTAACTTAACTTTACGTTTATCCAATCCGTCGAAAGTCAATGGACTATTTGTATTCCTAACATCTATATCATGAGCACGTCCCGTCCAATATAAGCCTGCATATATAATTTCAGTACATTCACCACCTGGTAGAATTAGTTCTGCAGAAGATGAATTTATCGTATTTCGATCATTGTCAATGTCTACATAGATCATCTCATTATTATTTCCCCCTTGCTTTCCACTATTTGCATAATTTTTTAAAGTAAGGTTAGTATTACCAATCATGGTAAAATCTCCTTGCAGATTATAATTCTTTACATTAGTATAAGGCATTGGAGCCTTCGGTGACTCACGTGGTTTAAAATCTTTTACAACTTGTGCATACCCCAAGTTACTTCCTAGTACTAAAAAACTTAATAATAAGAGAGTTGATAGATAAGCACTTATTTTTTTTGAATATTTTTTCATAGCTTTTCCATTAACTTGGTTGATCCATTGTTGAATACAGAATTTCAACATCTTGTTTTTCGTTTAACTTTTGTAATAAATCAATAAACTCTGTTTGAATTAACTCTTTATCTAATTCTCGATATGATCTAATGTAGATGTATTTAAGACTTTCTAATTGAATAATTAAATCTTTGGGAACAACAATTTGCTGCTTTCCATCCCATTTAATATTTATTAAAATAACCTCTTTTAATTTATCTTTATAAACATTGCTTAAACCAATAAAGTCACTAGTGTCTTCAATAGACATTTCAACTATCTCTTTAGAGTTTCCTTGGTGAATTTTAGCTTGCTTATCAAATGCTATAAACATAGAGGTTGGTGCACCATTAGCTAGGTAATTAAGATCATTAGCTTGTGAATCAGTTAATTTAATAAGTTTCTGATTGTATTCGAAAATAGCACTTTGTGCTTGTGCTTTGATTCCAAAGCACAAGCCAAAAGCTATTATTATATATAAAATATTATTTTTCATAATTAATTATCTTCATTAACAGAGAATACAATGTTTATAAAGCTTCCTATATTTACATTAGCGGTATCATTTACTTTATATGTCATTAATCCTTCTGCATTAATACTTACAATAGTAAATACTCCTTCTGTTGCATAAGTCACATGAAAACCTAGCTCTGATGCAGGTAAAACTGGTAAAGCTGATGCTCCAGTACTACTCATTACAGGGCTTCCAAATTGTTTCTTATAAATAGCATACATATCTATTGTACCTGTACGAGTTGTATTATTATATGTAACGCCTTCTTGTTGGGCTTGACTCTCTGCTGTAGGAACCATTACTGAAGGCATATAGAAGAACTTAGGCATCGCTGCTTTTAAAGCTTTTATAACGTCTCCGTTTTTATCTACTGCTAATAAATGCTGAGTAACCCCTTCACTTTCATTAACTGCTTGCGTTTTTTTCTTATCAAGCCCCGTTAAAGCAAGCGTATTATCAGTAGTAGTATTAATAGCTGTTTTTTTAGTTAATAAACCTCCTAATTGGATATTAGTATCTGCTTTAGTAAGTCCATTATTAGCTGTAACTATCTCCCCTACATCAGTCTGGTTTTTCCAAGTAGGAACTCCTGTATTATCTGTAACCAATACTTGATTATTACCTGCATTAGCTATGTCTTCTGGTTTTATCGTTCCGTTTTGGATATGATCTGTTGTAATTTTATTATTAGCAATATTTAGTTTGACATCAGTTAATAATGATTTAGTAGCTGTTGTTGCTATTGCATTACTATCAGTACCTATAACAATTACACCATCTGTTGTTAATGTTTTAGCATCAACTACCTTATCAACTGTTACATCTGGTGTGCCTGGAATCCAAGCTTGTGTTGTTTGGTCATAAATTAAGGTTTGTGCATTAGAAGGTTTAGTATCACTAACTGGCGTACCTTGGATAGCTTGTACTACTGTTTTACCTTCTTTTAGTACAGCATCTCCTTCTAAAATTAACTCTGCCTCTTCTCCATTAACAGAACTTACTATAGCTGTTTCCCTAGTTACAAGGGTATTAGAAGTAGCAGACTTTTTATTAACCCACTTAGTTGTAGCTGTATCTCCTGTTCCTTCTGTTACTAAAATTTGTCCATCTGTTCCTGGTTTAATTTTGTCAGTCGTAATTCCTTTATCTGCAATTTGGATACCGGCATCAGCTAATAACTTATCAGTTCCATTTGCTCCTGTTACAAACTCAAGTCCTCCTGCTAACGATAAATCACCTTTTGTATTATCTACTGTAGTTTTTAACTCTTCTAATGCCTCTTGTACATTTGTTGATGTAAAACCGTTATTACTGTTATCAAAGACAATAGCCTTAGCATTGGTATCAATACTTGTGATTGTATCTCCTTTAGCATTTTTAAAAGTATACACTCCGTCTAATACTTCTACTTTTGTTGTATTAGCATCAATGATAACAACATCTCCTGCTACTGTAGTATGGGTATAGGTACCGTCGTTATTATTTACTAATGTATCACTTGTTCCGTCTAACTTAGTTTTTAACTCTTCTAATGCCTCTTGTACATTTGTTGATGTAAAACCATTAGCGCTGTTGTCAAAAGCAATAGCTTTTGCATTAGTATCAATACTTGTGATTGTATCTCCTTTAGCATTTTTAAAAGTATACACTCCGTCTAATACTTCTACTTTTGTTGTATTAGCATCAATGACAACAACATCTCCTGCTACTGTAGTATGCGTATAGGTACCGTCGTTATTGTTTACTAATGTATCACTTGTCCCGTCTAACTTAGTTTTTAACTCTTCTAATGCCTCTTGTACATTTGTTGATGTAAAACCATTAGTGCTGTTATCAAAGGCAATAGCCTTAGCATTGGTGTCAAACGTTACTGGTGTGCCATCGCCATTGTCATAAGTATAAGTACCATCGTTATTATTGGTTAAGCTTCCTTTAGAAACTGTTCCTAATACTGTATTGTCATCCGATTTTAAAGTAATAGTTCCATCATTATTATCAACTAATGTTACACCTGCACCTGATCCTACTTTACTTAATAACTTATCAATTGCATCTTGTACATTATCTGCTCCTAACTTAGATTTACTATCATCAAAGGCAATAGCTTTTGCATTGGTATCAATAGAAGTGATTGTATCTCCTTTTCCATCTTTGAAAGTATACACTCCGTCTAATACTTCTACTTTTGTTGTATTAGCATCAATGATAACAACATCTCCTGCTACTGTAGTATGCGTATAGGTACCGTCGTTATTGTTTACTAATGTATCACTTGTCCCGTCTAACTTAGTTTTTAACTCTTCTAATGCTTCTTGTACATTTGTTGATGTAAAACCGTTATTACTGTTATCAAAGACAATAGCCTTAGCATTGGTGTCAATACTTGTGATTGTATCGCCTTTAGCATTTTTAAAAGTATATACTCCGTCTAATACTTCTACTTTTGTTGTATTAGCATCAATGACAACAACATCTCCCGCTACTGTAGTATGCGTATAGGTTCCGTCGTTATTGTTTACTAATGTATCACTTGTCCCGTCTAACTTAGTTTTTAACTCTTCTAATGCCTCTTGTACATTTGTTGATGTAAAACCGTTAGTACTGTTATCAAAAGCAATAGCCTTAGCATTGGTGTCAAACGTTACTGGTGTGCCATCGCCATTGTCATAAGTATAAGTACCATCGTTATTATTGGTTAAGCTTCCTTTAGAAACTGTTCCTAATACTGTATTGTCATCTGATTTTAAGGTAATAGTTCCATCATTATTATCAACTAATGTTACACCTGCACCTGATCCTACTTTACTTAATAGATTATCAATTGCATCTTGTACATTATCTGCTCCTAACTTAGATTTACTATCGTCAAAAGCAATTGCTTTTGCATTGGTATCAATAGAAGTGATTGTATCGCCTTTAGCATTTTTAAAAGTATATACTCCGTCTAATACTTCTACTTTTGTTGTATTAGCATCAATGACAACAACATCTCCCGCTACTGTAGTATGCGTATAGGTTCCGTCGTTATTGTTTACTAATGTATCACTTGTCCTGTCTAACTTAGTTTTTAACTCTTCTAATGCCTCTTGTACATTTGTTGATGTAAAACCGTTAGTACTGTTATCAAAAGCAATAGCCTTAGCATTGGTGTCAAACGTTACTGGTGTGCCATCGCCATTGTCATAAGTATAAGTACCATCGTTATTATTGGTTAAGCTTCCTTTAGAAACTGTTCCTAATACTGTATTGTCATCTGATTTTAAGGTAATAGTTCCATCATTATTATCAACTAATGTTACACCTGCACCTGATCCTACTTTACTTAATAGATTATCAATTGCATCTTGTACATTATCTGCTCCTAACTTAGATTTACTATCGTCAAAAGCAATTGCTTTTGCATTGGTATCAATACTTGTGATTGTATCTCCTTTAGCATTTTTAAAAGTATACACTCCGTCTAATACTTCTACTTTTGTTGTATTAGCATCAATGACAACAACATCTCCTGCTACTGTAGTATGCGTATAGGTACCGTCGTTATTGTTTACTAATGTATCACTTGTCCCGTCTAACTTAGTTTTTAACTCTTCTAATGCCTCTTGTACATTTGTTGATGTAAAACCATTAGTGCTGTTATCAAAGGCAATAGCCTTAGCATTGGTGTCAATTTCTCCTATGACATCTCCTTGTGAGTTTTTAAACTCATATTTATTTGTAGTTGTATTTAAAGATACAGATACTTCTTTTGGATCAATTGTTACTCCTGTCTCTCCTAATTTTGGTTGACCATCAGCACCGATTTGACTCTCATTATAATAAGTAAAGGTCCCATTCGTATTTGGAATCAATAGAGTTACAGTCTCATTACCTTTTACTACTTCATCTAATGTTTTATAAATAACATTCCCTTGATCATCTGCTACACCTACACGATTATTTTCTCCTGTACCTGCATTTAATTTATCTGATGTAACTGCTTTATTACCTAATTTTTCATTAGTTATTCCTTCGTCTGCTACTTGAATAGTAACATCAGCTAATAATGCCTTAATCCCAGTGGTTTTAGCCAAAAATTCTAAACCACCAGACACTACCAAATCTCCTGTGGTACCAGCTACTTCTGTAATTTTATCTAATAATTTCTCTATAGCTTCTTGAACATTTGTTACTCCAAGATTTGTAGTATTATCATTATAAACAATTGCATTTGCATTTGCATCAATCTCTCCTATAACATCTCCTTGTGAGTTTTTAAACTCATATTTATTTGTAGTTGTATTTAAGGATACAGATACTTCTTTTGGATCAATTGTTACTCCTGTCTCTCCTAATTTTGGTTGACCATCAGCACCGATTTGACTCTCGTTATAATAAGTAAAGGTTCCATTGGTATTTGGAACTAATAAAGTTATAGTCTCATTCCCCTTAACAATAGTACTGAACTTTGAATTATCAACATTCTCAAACTTCTGAGTTACTTTATTCCACTCTTGGAAAATAACATCACCTGTTGTTTGGTCATAAACAATCTTAGTAAACCCTCCTTTACTCTCTGTGACATACTTGATATAATCATTGATTGTATTAAAGGTACGACCATCTACTTCTACTGGTTGTTTTACAATTGTTTCAAATTGATTTACAACACTTGATGGAATATCTACAAGTGTAGTGGTTCCGTCTTCACTTGTGTAGGTGTAAGTTCCATCTTGATTGTCCACTAAAGTAGTTATAGTCTCATTTCCCTTAACAATAGTGCTGAACTTTGAATTATCAACATTCTCAAACTTCTGAGTTACTTTATTCCACTCTTGGAAAATAACATCACCTGTTGTTTGGTCATAAACAATCTTAGTAAACCCTCCTTTACTCTCTGTGACATACTTGATATAATCATTGATTGTATTAAAGGTACGACCATCTACTTCTACTGGTTGTTTTACAATTGTTTCAAATTGATTTACAACACTTGATGGAATATCTACAAGTGTAGTGGTTCCGTCTTCACTTGTGTAGGTGTAAGTTCCATCTTGATTGTCCACTAAAGTAGTTATAGTCTCATTTCCCTTAACAATAGTGCTGAACTTTGAATTATCAACATTCTCAAACTTCTGAGTTACTTCATTCCACTCTTGGAAAATAACATCACCTGTTGTTTGGTCATAAACAATCTTAGTAAACCCTCCTTTACTCTCTGTGACATACTTGATATAATCATTGATTGTATTAAAGGTACGACCATCTACTTCTACTGGTTGTTTTACAATTGTTTCAAATTGATTTACAACACTTGATGGAATATCTACAAGTGTAGTGGTTCCGTCTTCACTTGTGTAGGTGTAAGTTCCATCTTGATTGTCCACTAAAGTAGTTATAGTCTCATTTCCCTTAACAATAGTGCTGAACTTTGAATTATCAACATTCTCAAACTTCTGAGTTACTTCATTCCACTCTTGGAAAATAACATCACCTGTTGTTTGATCATAAACAATCTTAGTAAACCCTCCTTTACTCTCTGTGACATACTTGATATAATCATTGATTGTATTAAAGGTACGACCATCTACTGTAATAGGTCCTTTAGTAACTATCTCTTCAAAATTATTAATTACGCCCCCAACAACATCAATAGCATAAATTCCTTTAGATAAATTTAAAGGATCAACATTAGAAGGAATAATATCATTATTAGCAATCAAGTATTCTTCTGAAACATAATACTGCTTATTAGCTACAGTAATAATCGCAGTTTTACTCTCATTTGCAGTAATTACTTCTTTAATAGAAACTTCTTTCCTTTCTCCTTCTTTAGTTACATATGTAAGTTTATCACCATCATAATAAACATTTCCTCCTACATACGTTCCATCTAAATAATTTGTGATATGTTCTTGAACAGTTTTATTATTAATAATATCACCAAACTTATTAATAACTGTTTCTTTTATTTTTATACGAACTCCTTCTCCAATAATATTTCCATTGCGATCTACTGAATTTTCATTATAATAAATATAGTCTCCAGTTTTTTCGTCATGTACTATTGTAGTTAATTTCTCTTTGATTTCTTGTTTGATAATTTTGTCTCCATCTTTTACATAGGTATAAAACTTATCTCCTTCATAAATAACATTACCTTCAGTGTTTTTTATAATATTTTTGATGATATTTTTTACCTTATCACCATCCATATTTACAATTTCTTCAAAATTGTTTACTACAATTTGTGGAATATCTTTATCAGCTGTTAAGCGTGACCATTTATCTATATCCCAATAGTAGTAACCTGGAGTAATATCGCCTTGTTTTTTTGTCGCATAGACTAATAAACTTTGCACATTGCCATTTCTAATTGTAACCTTATCCTTTGTGCTTTCCAATGCAACATTAGGAATTAATAAACCACGGTCTTTTGATTCAATTAATAATTCTGCAGATTTATTAGGAGTTGCTGTACCAATTCCTACTTGGGCATTAATAGCAAAAGTTCCCAATAAAAGTGCAACAGGGAGTAATCTCTTTTTCATATATTTTAATATTGATTATAGATACTTTATGAAATATCCTTTTAAAAAAACATAGTCAAAACTACTATTACTCAACGTTAAATACGGTATATAATAATCGCAATACGTGACTAACAAAGAGTTGTATCGCATATTTAACACACCTATTTTTTTATGATACTTTATTAATATTATAAAATTAATTAGTTGAAATCAGATAAAATAGGGCTTAGAGTATATCAAGATATGTAAGTAAAACAAAATCGATAGCACAAAATACCTAAGTAAAAAAGGACATAATAGGTATTATTAAATCGATATAAAATAATTATTATTTAATAATATTTCATTTTGAAACAATTTTATTAGAATTTGAAACAAAATTCAAGTACTATTTTATCAAAAAAACAAAGATTAAACTTCAAACTATTCTAAATTGTAGTTTATTTCTTCAATAACTCTGAAGGAGGAAAACCATAAACATTTACAAAAGACCTATAAAATGTTACTCTTGAGTTAAAACCTGATAGCAAAGCCCATTTCTCTATACTCAATTCCTCATGATTATAATCATGTAAAGTAATAACAGCATATTCAATCCTAATACGATTTATATACTGATTAAAATTAGAGGCCTCACTACTTTTAAAAAAAGAAGATAGTCTAGTCTTAGGAATATTAGTGACCTTAGATAGCCTATTTAAACTTAAATTAGGATCTAAAAATAAACGATTTTCAATCAGTTTTTCATTTAATACTAAACTTATATATTGAAAATCATCTTCTTTATTCTCTTCAGTCACATCTTCCTCTTTTACAGTTTCTACAATTCCCTCTTTTTCCTCATCTATATCAACACATTCATATTCTACTTCCACTACACTAATCTTTAAGTCTATAGTAGAAGGCTGTAAGCTTAGTAGTTTATTAGTATTCTTTACTTTTATATTTAATAGTTTACCTATTAAATAGATACAACTAGAAATAATAAGAATTAAAGTACAACCTAGATAAATAAACAAAGGGTTTACATCAAAACCTCTTTCTTTAAAATCTGGTAACATCATAATAGATTCAAAAAAGAAAACTATGAGAAAAACAACTATAATACTCTCATTTCTTATAAGTACAGAAGTCTGCACAAGAAGATAGTAACATACTAAAACATATAAAACTCCAAGAATAACACTAACAATAGCACTGTAATAATTAAATATCTTTATCTGTTCTATCTCTTCACTTATATAATAGGAATAGCCAATAATATAGATAAATGATAATAAGCTGACAATGTATTGTAAATAAAACAAGTACTTTGATCTATCAAATAGTACATAGAAAAAAATAGGTCCATTAAATAAATTTAATAAAATGGATATACAAAAGAATTCAGCTGTAGAAAGATAATTGTAAAGTAGCCCAACCAAAAAGTTAATAGACAATAAAATGCTAACTTCTACTAATCTTTTTTCATATTGGACAAAGAATTTAATTCTCTTTATCAAAACAATATAAACAACAGCTATAACAAGGAATATAAAATAAAACATATAATAAATTATTGTAACTAATCTTATTTTTTAATAGATAACCTACATTAAAATACTCTTGTTGAATTATTTTCTTTTTTATACGAAATAAAATAGATTAAAATGCTAATAATAAATACTGTAAAAGCTATAATCTCAATTAAAATTGATGATTTAGCAGCAAATACTTCTAAGTCTTCAATATAATATTTAAGTATAAAGACTTGAGAAACTAAAAAAATTACTTTAAGAGTAAACAAGAAGAAAACAACATTTAATAACTCTCTAAAACCAATAAAAAGATTGAGAATATTAGCTTTATTAATCAAAACAAATAAACTAAAGATTACTGTATAAAATATAAAAACAGTAAATTCTAACCATGGTTGAAAGTTTAAAAAAAAAGTAAAACAAACAAGTGCATTTAATATTAAGAGCATTTTAACTTCATGTCCAAACACATTCTTATTTTTCTTAGCATAAACATTTAGTATAATGAAAAGAGAAATAAAAGGTAAGAAACTAAACTTGCTGTCTTGTTTTATAAGTTTAAATAAACCAATAGATAAAGCAGCTAGTGAATAAACTAAATTTATAAAAATCAAACTAAATCTAGTCTTAAAAAATATAAGTTCGTTTTTCATAAAATCTCTTTTTAATAGCACTACAAAGTATGTGAATTTTACACAAAAAACATTAAGAATAATCGCATTTAATGAATTAAATATTTTATATACACATATTTTTCCTTATAAATATCTTAAAAAAGTAGATTAAAAAAACATTATATATTTAATAGAATAAATCCTTAAAATAAAACCACATTGAAATAAGGAAAAAACTATAAAAGTGTAAATAATGTTAATTTAATTTTTTAACATATCTCTATCTACTTGTAACTACACAATCAGATGATCCTAATAAATTGAAACGTTATAGAATGTACTAAAAGTGACTATATACAACATCTATTAACTAAAAATAATCCATATCTGAAAAAGATCATGTATCAAGTATGATAGTTGTAAAAAATATAATTCATAATAATGATACAAACTTAACTTGAACATTAAATCATACATACTTTTTAATGAGCTTAAATTATACTAACTCTGTAAGAAAAAATAAGTTCAATCTAATTTCTGATCTTATAAAATAGTATTGTATAATCTTTAGGTACTAGTTTAAACAATTCATCATTCTATATCCGAAACTCTTTAAGTTTATAAGTAATTCAAATATGATATCTTTTAATAAAATTGGTTAAACATTTAAAATAAATCTAATATCTAAAATACAGTTTTTAGTATCTATTGAATACAAAAAAAGCCTAACTATTTAAAAGTAAATAGTTAGGCTTTTTTCTGTGGAGTCGCCGAGAATCGAACTCGGGTCCAAACAAGCAATCAGGAAGCTTTCTACACGCTTAGTTTTTTATTAGATTTTCGACCGTTGGCTTGGCAAAAAACAGCCACCAAAAGCTTAGTTCCTAAGATTTCGAAATGCTAGCGAAACAATAGACATCTCTAGGTTTACTTTACGGTTCCCCTTAACAAAGCGCCATAAACCAAGGCTCTTTAGGAGAATTCAGCTCTTCCACCTGGTGGAAACTAAAGGCAATCTTACTATAATTCAGATTAAGCAGCTAAAGCGTAGTTATTTTCGCCGTTTAAAAAGTTCGTTAGATGATATTTACGAGCAATCTAACAACGCTCGACGTGCTTACTAACTAATTCCACTCGCTGTCAATACCGATCGACCCCAATGATTGCCTTAGTTAGCAATGAAATGCAAAAGTACAATTTATTTTTAAAAAATCAAACAAATACTATTTCTTCCTCTTAGAATATTCACATACTGTATTTTATTCGTCAATACTTATTAAAAACTGTATATAATTCTAAAATTATGATTCAAAATAGTTGTGTGAGTCCGAAATAATTCTATATTTGAAAAACCAACCAAAAAACAAACAAACAAATTATGAAATTAGGAATTATTAAGGAGCGTAAATCGCCTCCTGATAGGAGAGTTGTGCTTTGTCCTAAGCAGGTAAAAAAAGCTTTAGACAAATATAACGAGCTGTCTATTAAGATAGAACATTCAGACATTAGAATTTTTAAAGATGAAAACTATGCTTCTGAAGGATTAGAACTATCAAGTGATATGACAGACTGTGATCTTCTCCTTGGGGTAAAAGAAATTCCTGTTGATTACCTTATACCAAATAAAACTTATGTCTTTTTTTCGCACACAATAAAAAAACAAGAACATAATCGCAAGCTCTTACAAGCTTGTTTAGAAAAGAACATTACATTAATGGATCACGAGACATTTGTAGACGGAAAAAACACTAGAATTATTGGCTTTGGTAGATATGCAGGTATAGTAGGTGCATACAATACGCTAAGAGGCTTTGGGTTAAAATATGAATTATTCGAATTAGCCAAGGCTGAAACCTTACTTCACAAAGAAGATTTAATCTATCGATTAAAAAAACAGTACTTCCCTCCTATTAAGATAGTTGTAACTGGAACTGGAAAGGTAGCACATGGTATTATGGAAATACTAGACGGGATGAAAATGAAGAAGGTTTCTAAAGAACACTTCTTAACCCAAAAGTATGATAGACCTGTATACACACAGATAGGTGTTGAAGACTATTACAAAAGAATAGATGGGACTGAAGGAAACAAACAAGATTTTTATGACCATCCTGAACTATACACTAGTGACTTCGATAGATTTACTCGTGTAGCAGATATCCTGATGACTGGGCACTTCTTTAAAAAAGGAGCTCCTGTTATCTTGACAAAAGAGATGCTAAATTCTCCTTTTAATCAAATTAAAGTAATTGGTGATATCTCATGCGATGTAGATCATGGCCCTATAGCCTCTACATTGAAAGCATCTACTATAGCAGAGCCATTCTATGGATATCATCCAGGGAAAGGTACAGAAGTAGAATTTGACCATCCTGCAGCAATAACAGTGATGGCTATTGATAATTTGCCTTGTGAATTACCCAAAGATGCTAGTGAAGGATTTGGTGAAGTATTTGTAGAACAAGTATTACCTGCCTTCTTTAATGGAGATAAAGATAAAATACTAGAAAGAGCTACTATTACTAAAGGTGGTAAACTAACAGATAGATTTAGTTATTTACAAGACTTCGTAGATAATAAAGAATAAATAGGAAAGGCTATCAGAATAATGATAGCCTTTTTTAGTAAAGAATACTTTTTATTGGTTGCAGACTGTAGTTAAAACTATGCACTTTAGTGCATTTAGCTTTCAGCTTCTAAAAATGTTTATCTTTGATATATGGAATATCAACGAACCGGAGGACATAGTGTATCACGTTTAACTGCCCATATAGTATGGGTGACTAAATATCGTTATCCAGTATTGGAAGGAGATATTCAGATACGTTGTCGTAGTCTGATCATTCAGATTTGTGAAGCAGAAGATATTCAAATTTTAAAAGGTGTAGTATCAAAGGACCATGTTCATCTTCATATAGAATATCGACCATCTCAAAACATAAGCAATATTGTCAAACTCTTCAAGGGTCGTACCTCAAGGAAATTACAAATAGAATTTCCTGAGTTGAAGCACAGATACTGGGGACGTCACTTTTGGGCAATAGACTTTGGTTGTTGGAGTACAGGAAATATTACTGATGAAATGCTAAATCAATATCTTGAACACCATCGTAAATCAAATGATAACGGAGGTAACTTTATACTTGAGTAAGTAGCTCCACCCAGGCAGACTTTAGTCTGCTTTAACAAACTATGGACTTTCAGTCCATAGTGGTTTATTTAAGTAATTGTATTTTAATTAGCATTTCTTGTGCATTCTTATTCTCAGCATCTAGCTCTAGCGATTTCTGGTAACTCAATAAAGACATTTTATAATCCTTCATTAGAAAGTAAGCTTCTCCTAAGCTATCGTATAAATTAGCATTATTAGTATCATACTGAATCGCTAATTCAAATACCTTTATTGCCTTATCAATCTCTTTTCTCTTCAGAAAGTTATATCCTAAATTATTTAAATAGAATGACCCTGAGAGATAATGTTCTTTATCTGCTTTTAACGTTTTATACTTCTCTAAAGCTAAACTAAAGTTATTTTTAAACTCTTTTTCTAGCAGGGATACTAGGTTTATCTTAGGATAAGTAATTAATGCTGTTTCTATTTTATTATACAATTCTAACCAATCATCTTGTGCAGCATCCGAAGTATTATTCATCATTATTATCATTCCATAACGTGAATCTGGACAAACAAGAATACCACTTTGTACCCCTATTGACGTTCCTGTCTTTCCATAATAAGCACCTTCCTTCAGACCGTATCCCACATCCCAGAAATATCCTTTATCATCACCGTCTTCTTCTTCTTTAAATAATAATCGAGAGGCTTCCTTTATAAAAGGTTGATTGCTTTGTAACTGAAACTTCATAAACTTAGTTAAGTCAGGTAAACTACTTATCATACCATATGATCCACCTAATAGAGGATTTCTTAGTAAAGGAGCTACTTCCCCATTTTCGTTATAACTTATGGCTAATTGTTTCTTATACCTATCATACTCATTTAAAGAAGTCTGCTTCAAGTTAAGCTCATCCAGCAACTCCTGTAATAGCTCTTTATAAGGCTTGTGATATACCTGCTCTAAAATATAAGTAACTAATTCTGGTCCTACTGAGTTATAGTCGTAGAATGTACCTGGTTTCTTATCTAATTTGACTGTTTTTAATTCTTCTAATAGATCAGACATCGTATAACTAAATGGTCTATTTTCATAATATCCCTCTCTCGTCTTCTTATATATTTCATCTAACTCTTTAGGAGCTCTATCTTGAAGCCCCAAAGTATGTGTTACTAAATTCTGAATGGTAATAGGAGTTCCTTCAAACTGCAAATTTGGATAATCTCCTTTTAAATAAGTTCTGATATCATCATTTAGTGTAATCTTTTGCTCTAGAACCGCTTTAGCGACTAAAGAGCCTGCAAAAACTTTAGAAATAGAAGCAATCTCATAGAGTGTATTATCACTAGGTCGTTGTTTGGACTCTTTATCTAATTCTCCATAATACTGCTGATAAACCTCTCCATCTCTATAAATGGCAATCGCTAATGAGTTGACATTACCTTTCTGAAGAGTGCTCTCAGCATATTGATCTATGATCAGACATAGTTCTTTAAAAGATTTATCTACTCCCTTTTCTTGTGATAATTGTTGAATATTATAGTATTTCCCATTTCTATCTTTATATACATCATTTGCCATTCCTGTAAAAGAAATAAACAAAAACGATAATGGAATAATTAATTTATAGTTCATATTAAGAAGGATTAGGTACTTATATTTTAAAGCACTATAATACGATTTATTTTTTATTAACTAACAAATAATCACTCCTTTCCCCTTCATATAGAACGAACAAAGCCTATAAACACACTCTGTGCCTATAGGCTTTGTTTAACCCAGATTAAGCGATAGACATATAAACGAAAAGTAATTATACAAAATAGCTCTGAATTTAAGAAAAAAGCATACAGTAGTATGGTTTTAGAACAAATGAAAGAGATATGAAGTAGAATTGCTTTGCAGTATTTGGCTAATGCTTAATCTGGGTTTAAAATACTTGATTCGTTTTGATATTAAACTACATAGTCAGGCCATTCATTAGGCACTTCACCACTGAATCCCATTTTAGGTAAATTATTTATTTGATCCATATCTTGATCACTTAACTCAAAATCAAAAATATTCATATTATCAATAATTCTTTCTAGAGTATTAGACTTCGGTATTGCTATTGTATTATGTTGTAAACACCATCTTAAACATACCTGAGAGATTGACTTATTATGTTTCTTTGCAATACTGATTAACACCTCATTATTAAACACTTTACCTCTAGCTAATGGTGACCAGGCTTCTATGACAATATTTTTCTTTTCGCAATATGCTTTTAATTCTGGCTGCCAATACCCTAGATGAAATTCTAACTGATTAATAGCAGGGATAACTTTAGCCGTTTCTAATAAAGCCTCTAAGTGCTCTTCCCAAAAGTTACTTACTCCTATTGATTTTATTTTACCTGCAGCTTGTAATTCTTCCATAGCACGCCAAGTATCTGCATTCACTTTTTTCCAATCATCACCGAAGTTTTTATAATTAGCTGGCCAGTGAATTAAATAAAGATCGATATAATCAAGACCTAGTTTCTCTAACGAAATATCAAGTGCCTTTTTAGTCTCTTCATATCCCATATTCTCTCTCCATACTTTTGTAGTCACAAAGATATCTTCTCTAGGAACACCACTCTCTTTTATACCTTGCCCTACTTCTTCTTCATTCTGATATATAGCAGCTGTATCTAGTAAGCGATATCCTTTATCTAAAGCATTTTTTACTGCTAAAACCCCTTCTGTTTTAGTTGCTTTGTAAGTTCCAAATCCGATTGACGGAATTAGATTCCCATCATTAAGTTTTATTTTATTCATCATGTTTTCTTTTAAATAAATTATTCCAAGTGAACTCCTCTAAAGATAATATAAAAAGTCTTTTTTCGGAAAAACAGAAATTAACTTTAGAAGTAAGATAGGTATATCTTTATAGGTCAATTATAAGGTGCCATTCTTATAAATGACGCTGTGAATATTCACTATAAATTACTTCAATTTATATCTCTAGGTAGTTTTAAAAATTGGAATTATGTAAAAGTAAAGGACTGTATTTTTAACCAATTATAAAATGGATATTAAACAGAATTTAATGGATTATTATAAGATACTCCTCCATATCTAATACTTAGACGAATACAAGTTTATTCCTCTGATTTAAATAGAGGGAAGTTAATCAATTGTTCATCAGAGGATTTTATAAATTCCTTTGGGCTAACCCCTGTAAACTCTTTAAACTCCCTTATATAATGAGATTGATCATAATAATCACTCTGATAAGAAAGTGTCGTTAAGTTCTTAAACTTACTCTCTCTTAACAAATCAAGGCTAGACTGAAATCGCATAATTCTTGAAAACAACTTAGGAGACATTCCTATATATTGTTTTACAAGCCGTTCTAATGTTCTCTCAGAAATATTTATTTCATCTTGTATTTCTTTTAATGACTTTCCCTTTTGTAATAATAGAGAGATATAATCTATCTTTTTATTCTCAAATCTATTATACTGAATCTGCTCTAGAAGAAAAGAAGATAATAAACCTATTTTCTCCTCAATAGTATCCGTGTGTACTAGTTGTTCTAAAAGCGTATTAGGGACAATGTCTTCTAAGGCTATATTTTTATTACTAAATTCAATAGCATCATATTTAAATAACGCCTTTAAAGCTGTAGGTTCTAGATATGCTCCGATTATCCTAAAACTCCCCTCTACACTCTGATCTGTAAACTGACTAAACTGTCCATAGACATAGAGTTGTGGAGCTACTTGATGATATTGATCTAAAAATAAGTTAGGCCTATCTTGATAGATTAAAGTGGGTATACCATCAGGAAGTATCTTAAAAGTTTGTTTTTCTGCCTTATCATTTGAGTTTTCTAATACCCAAAAATAACGGACATAATCTCGTAAGGGCAATATTGGGAGGATCTCTCGATAATGCATAACTAAATCTTATTATTACATCAAAGATACTATATTTTTAGACCTTTAATTTCTTCTTTTATATCAAAGTAATTTATAAGAATTTTTCACTCTCCGTCAACTCAGGAATATAGATTAAAAAATCATTCCCTTTTACAATTCTTAGTAAAGTCTGATCTCCTATTTTTAGTTTGCCTTGAGAAATTGCTTTTTGCAAAGGCTTAAGATCAAAACAATACCAATCATTAGTAGTCACAACACCTAAGAAAGAACTGTATAATTTAAGATCATCCATAGTTTCAGCTGCAGTCTTTCCTATCAGTATTATGTGTAGAGATGTTCTAAAGTTAGCGTCTTCTATATTAAATACTAGATTACCTATATCATATATCTCCATTAAACTTTCTCCTTTAGGGGTATGAACTGCTCCAAACTTAAAAAGGTTTTTCTTACTTGACCAATGTGGAAGTGCTTCTAGTAATTGATGCTTCATTACTTGTATTCTTAAGTGATGTTTACCTCCTAAATAAATCTCTCTACTTAACTTTATTGCTTCTAGGTGCTCTTGCTCCTTTGAAGATAGTTTAGTATTAAGTAATAGATTACTCTTTTCTATAAAATCTTCTGAAAATAGATAGGTATCCTCTTCTAAAGCTAATTTATTTGATGTATCTAACATGTGAGAAAGAACTTTAGCAGTCTCTTTATTCTTTGTCTGCTCTTTTAAATAAGAGATAATCAACCTATCAGCATCTAAATAAACTTGTTCTAAACCATATGTTCTTATCCCTTTTTCAACAATTTTTTTATAGAGATAGAAGTCCTTTTTTCTCTCTAAAAATGAAAAAGTAGAACTGTACTCCTTAATAAATTGCTCAAGTTTCTTTTGAGATAATGTCTTAATCTTATTTTCGATAATACCATTTGAATAAGGATCTATCTCCTGAAAGTAGATATCAAATTTAACTGCATCAATTACAGCATTGACAAAATAAGGTACCTCATTTGTAAAGTGAGTTTCCCCAATCAATACAGAATTAGCTTTGCTCATTTCCGTTACTAAAGCATGCCAACCTTGTCCTTTAAAAGACTCTTTCTCAGCTTCTATATTAAAAGTTGAATAGTTCTTTAATATAATACTATCCATTAATTGTTCTTGGCTAAAAATAGCATTAGTCAAAAAAAAGCAGACTACTATAAATAAATACTTTCTCATTTATATTCTTATATACTCATAAAGAAAACGTTTTCCTCTTAAACTAACAATAAAAAAACAAAAATATTATTCTAAATTGCTTGGCTTAAATTGACAAGAATATGATAACGATACAACCTTATGATCCTAAATACTTTGATGAACTAACTTCTTATGAATTAGACGAGCAACAAGCTACGTTTGCTCTTGTGCCAAAGTATATGCTGACTAATCCTGATATTATGGAGAATACAATGCGTACTCAATATTGTATCTTATCTGATGATACCCCAGTAGGCCTATTCTCTTTAGACCTATCTGATGATCGTTTGATATATACAGAGAATAAAGATTCTATTTTACTACGCGCATTATCTATCATGCCTAATCAACAGGGCAAAGGAATAGCTAAAGTTACTATGCTTCTATTACCTGACTTAGTAAGAGAATATTATCCTACTGTAAATGAAATAGTCTTTGGGGTTAACTATGAGAACGCTCTCGCTTATAATCTATACTTAAAAACGGGTTATGAAGATTCTGGAAGAACGTATCAAGGCATTAAAGGCCCTCAACACTGTATGACTAAAAGTATATAGCCTTTTAAAAACTATACAGTTCTAGTAGGTCGAGACAACTTTTCATAGCAGTGAGTCCGTAGTGAGTCCGTTATGAGTCTGTAATGACTCCGTTAAATATGCTATTTTAACGGAGTCATTACAGACTTAATGCTGACAGAGTATAAACCTATTTACAATTAGATCCAATCAGAAGTACATAAGCTATAGGATAACTAAAAAAGAGCTAACTTGTTTAATTAATAAGCTAGCCATTATCCCTTTATTGAATACTAAAAAGTAAATTATTTCTTTTAAATTTAATTTAGAACACTAGTCGCCTTAAAAAGTAATTTATAGTTTATTTCTTTCTTTTAAAGGTGATTTTTATTGTCTATTTAGCTAAAA
Source organism: Myroides sp. ZB35 (assembly GCF_001865835.1). NCBI lineage: Bacteria > Pseudomonadati > Bacteroidota > Flavobacteriia > Flavobacteriales > Flavobacteriaceae > Myroides > Myroides sp. ZB35. The sequence goes on from NZ_CP017769.1 coordinate 3,232,509, forward strand.
AAAGAAGAGCAATACTCTTCTTTTCTTCTTAATTTTGCTTTCAAACTAAAAGAGAACACATGAAAGTTAAAGACAAAGTAGTCGATATAGAAACCAATGAAGAGTACATTATCAAAGATATTATAGAGAAAAATAAGTTTATACCTGAGGACTTATACAAGCTTATTTCTGTAACTACGAAGAAAGAAATTCAAGTTTTTAAAAGTACTTTTGAAACTAGTTTTAAATAACCTTTTAAAGGTTATTGTCACTTTTATAAACCAAAAAATCCTACAAACGCTATTGTCTGTAGGATTTTTTATGGACTATAAAAACAACCTCAAGTGACTTATTAGATATTAAATCTAATGGTTACTTATTTACTATTAGTAATTTTTCATTTGCTAATACTAATGCCTCTTCTGCAGTAGAGACTACAAAAAGTTCATGCCCCCAATACTTAAAGAAAATCTCTTTAAAGTCTATTGCTACTTGGCGTTTTTCTTCATTAGGTTCTACTTGTATCATGGCTAATACATTATTGCGTAGTTGCTCTCTATTCTTTTTCATCCACAGGTTCATCTTCTTCATGTGATCCTTGTTACTCTTAGTATCCTTTACATCAGGTGCGCTCACCTCATTAATCATAACAAATTTTTTACCTGTTTTTAGTAATGCTTCGTAGTCATTAAAATACTGATCTTGATCATGTCCTTCATTGACAGATTGAATAATTACTTTTACTATAGGGAATTGCTTTGCATCTAATTGACTCATAAAATTTATTTTTTGTAAAGGACTCCTTTTATGGTCAAATGAAAAATGGACATTCAAAAGAAAGAGATGGATTATTCGAAGTACTTTATCTTTTTCTTCTAATAGATTACACTTTAGCCGCCCAAATCTCGATCTCCAGATCAATCTCAGGAAGTCCTAAAGCTGAGATATAAGCTATAGTCATAGAAGGATTTCCACTTTTAAAGAACTCCCTCCATACGCTATCAAAATAATCCCAATCAATCTCTTTAGTTGCCCAAATATTGACTTTGATAATATCAACCTCTGTTAGATTTTGGCTTTCTAACAAGGCAGCAATATTGCTAAACGTATTGTCTACTTGTTGATTAAAGTCGATTGGTATAACACCATTACCGTCAGTACCTATCTGTCCAGAGAAAGTATAAATCATCGCATTCTTAGGCACAATAGTGATATGTGAATAATTTCCTACTGGTCTTGATAACGTTTTTGGAGTAGTTCTAACTACTTTTTGAATGTCTTGCATGGTTTTATTATTTAATATTCTAATGCAAAACTAGACTAGGAGTTACAAGTAAAATTGTATAAAACCGACAAGTCTATTGTTCTTTCTTACTCATCCTATATAAACTTAATGACTATTCTTAAACTAGCTATAAAAACCAATAATCCTACACAGATATAAGAGATGCGTTTAGGCATTCTACCAGCTAATCTTGCTGCTAAAGGAGCTGCAAATACCCCTCCTAAGGCTAAGCCTAAGAAGATATACCAATAACCAAATCCCAATTTCGAAAAGAAAACCATAGAAGCAGCAAAAGTTACAAAGAACTCCGCTAAGGATACTGTCCCTACGACATATCTAGTAGGTCTTCCTTTAGTTAGAAGTGTAGAAGTAACAATAGGCCCCCAACCTCCTCCTCCAAAAGCATCAAAGAAACCTCCTGAAAAACCTAGAAAACCAACATATTTCACTTTCTTTCTTATTACTGAGTTTCTTAACGCTAAACTAATTAACCTAATAGCAATAATCATTAAATACAATGCTACAAATGGATAAGCGATATACTCATACTCACTACCAATATAGATCACAAATAAAGAACCTAAAATAGCCCCTACTACTCCAGGAATGCTCAACCACAATAATAACTTCTTATTTACATTTTTAAACTTATAGTGCGTATATCCAGATACTGCACTAGAAAACATCTCTGCAGTATGAATACTCCCTGATATAGTGGGAAGACTTAGTCCCATAGCCATCATAGCTGAGGCTGAAGTCATTCCATATCCCAATCCTAATGCACCATCAACCATCTGTGCTAGAAATCCAATAATGAAAACATAGTAAAACTCTGAAGGCATACTCGCTAAGCCAGCTTGAATATCATGAAAGGTAATTACATTAGATAAAGCATATCCCAATACAAAAACTAACACAAGAGTAGTGAGTCTAAAGATTTTAGAAAAAAGTTGTTTCCTCTCATAATTACGATTGGTCATAACAGATGTTACTCGATTTAAACTATTGAGCTTTTCTCTTAGATTTCCTTTGTGACGTGCTCTATACTGATTTAAATGCTCTATACTATCGCTTACATTATCAGGCACTTCTTCTTCTAAATACTCTCTCATTCTACGAGCCAATACCGGTGATTGACCATTAGTAGATATTGCTATTTTCAGTTGTCCTTTGGTTACGATAGACCCAAGATAAAAATCACATAAGTCTGGCTGATCAGCCGCATTGACCAATAATCCCTTACTATTGGCTAAAGCTTTTATTTCTTGATTTAAGACAGTATTATTTGTCGCTATTACTACTAAGTCCATTTGATACAAATCTTCTATTAGAAAGCTTCTATGCTTCAATATTAGGTTAGCATGAGTGGTTTGTAATTCAAAGAATTCAGGTTTAAAATCAATAGAAACAACCGTAATATGAGTTAGTTCATTTTGTTTTAGCAATGTTTTTGTTTTCTCTAAACCAACATTACCTCCTCCTACAATTAAAAAATTGGAATGAGTCGTTTTTAGAAATATTGGGAATAATGTGTTTTTCATAATCTATTATATTACAACCCTTTAACTATAAAATCATATACTTAAAGAATAAAAAAAGAGATATAAGTCCCTCAGGACCAATCTGGCAGATTGATCTACAATTTGTTTTACAATGTTTAATAGTGATTAAACTACTCTGAGATAAAGTAGCTCTTATAGTTCCTTAGAACAGGAAAGAAGTAATAAAAATGCAACAGACTTTCATTGAATAATTGTTTTGTGGTGGTAGTTTTAGTTTATTTTTTAAGCAAAGAATTTTCTATAGGTAAAGTCTCCAAAAGTTTCTTTAGCTAAAGCTTCTTCTTTGTATTGGCCGAATAAATTATCTAAATGCGATAAGATCTCTTCTTCTTTTATCTTTTTTTTATATAGTTGATTTAATCGAGTTCCATATCGGTCTCCTCCTAGCATAAGATTATACTCTTGTGGACCAGTACCTACAAAGCCTATCTCTGCTAAATATGAACGACCACAACCATTGGGACATCCTGTCATTCGAATGCTAATCTCTTCTTCACCTAGATTATGTTTAGCTAGTAATGGTTCTACTTTAGAGATTAACTCAGGTAAATAACGCTGTGCCTCAGCTAAAGCTAATGGACAAGTTGGCAATGCCACACATGACATAGAACTCTCTCTTAGTTTTGAATTTCTCAATTCTATTGCGTGTTCCACCAATAACTTCTCTACTAACCATTTGTCTTCTTCTTCAATTTCTCCAAGTATTAAATTCTGATTACAAGTAAATTTAAAATCAGATACGGCTAGTTTAGATAAATTGTACAAGAACTCCTTTTGATAAGTTTGTACTACACCATTCTCGACAAATAAAGTATAATACCATTTACCATCATGAGCTTGCTGCCATCCGTATCTATCATTACGCTCTGTAAATTCATACGCTCTAGCTGGTTGAAGCTTTACTCCTGCTCTATGTTCTAGTTCCTTTACAAAGCTCTCTACTCCTAATCTGTCAAGAGTATATTTTAGACGAGCAAGCTTTCTGTCTGAACGATTTCCATAATCTCGTTGTATAGTCAATACTTCATAAATCAACTTCATCGTATCTTCTTCATTGTCAGAAAAGCCTATAACAGTAGCAAGTCTTGAATAGGTTTGCTCATTGCCATGTGTTGTAGATAATCCACCTCCTATAGCAATGTTAAACCCAATCAATCTATCTTCTTCTACAATAGCAATAAGCCCAATATCATTAGCAAATACATCTACATCATTCGTTGGTGGAATTGCAATGGCTATTTTAAATTTTCTTGGAAGGTACTTGTCTTGATATAAAGGATCAGCTTCAATAGATCGATCATAAATCTTTTCGTTATCTATCCATACTTCATAATAAGACTGTGTCTTAGGTAAAAGCATTTTAGATATCTTATCTGCATAATTGTGAATTTGCTCAAAAACAGGTGAAACTTGTGGATGAGAACTACAAATTACATTTCTATTGACATCACCACATGCAGCAATAGCATCTAGTTTAGCAAGAAGAAAACCTTGTATTGTATCACTTAATTGGTGCTTTAATAATCCATGTAACTGTATAGTTTGTCTAGTTGTTATCTTTAATACACCTGTACCATATAGTTCTGATATTTCATGTATAGCCTGCCATTGCTTCGCAGAGATTACTCCTCCTGGTATGCGAAGTCTAATCATGAAAGAATACAGCTTATCTAGTTTCTTTTCAGCTCTCTCTTGTCGTCTATCCCTATCGTCTTGGACATACATCCCATGAAACTTAATTAAGGCTTCATCATCAGGCCTTACATTTCCTGTATAATTATCTTTTAAGCTCTGTGCTAACGTACCTCGTAAGCCGTCGCTTTTTTCTTTTATCCCTTCTATAGGAGATAGTTTATCTTGATTCATTTCGTCTTTTTTTAATACACATCTTTTTTATATTGTCCACTTAAAAACATTTCTTCTAAATACTCTTCAGCTGCTTTAAAAGAAGTGTTTTTTTCCTCCATAATGATTTCAACAAGTACACGTTCAACATCTTCACTCATAGGAGACTTCTGTCCACAAACATAAATTATAGCACCTGATTCTATCCAGTCCCACACTTCACTAGCTCTTTCTCTTAGCCTATCCTGAACATATATTTTATGCTTTTGATCTCTAGAGAATGCAGTATCTAGGTTTGTTAAAACACCGCTTTCTAACCATTGTTGTATTTCTGTCTGATAATAAAAATCACATATGAAGTGTTGTTCTCCAAAGAATAACCAATTGCGTCCTTCTGCTCCACTTGTATCTCTATGTTCAATAAAACCTCTGAATGGTGCAATACCTGTTCCTGGTCCTATCATAATAATATCCTTATCAGAATCAGGTAAATAAAACTCACTATTCCTATGAATATAGAATGAGAGTTCCTGTCCAACCTCTAATTCAGAAAAATAAGAAGAACACAATCCTTGTTTCTTTTCTTCTCCTACCAAGAACTGATCTAAGGCAACAGTTAAATGTACTTCATCCTCATGAGCTAAATTAGAAGACGAAATAGAATAAAGCCTTGGTGCAATTGGCTGTAGAATCGCTTTTATCCCATCTAGTTCTATTGGTTTTCTATTACTATAGGTTTCTAAAAGGCCCAATAAGTCAATCTTATCTTCAATAATATCTACTCCTAAATAAGTTGATAATTTATTTATTACACCTTTTGTAAGCCCTGTAATGCTCAATCCCTCTAACTCTTCATATCTACTCTCTTCACCCAACAACTTAGCTATACTTATCATTGTACCTAGCTTATTAGGAGGGTAAACCCCTATTGCATCTCCTGGCTGATAGTCTATAGTTATATCACTGCGAATTTCGAGGTGATAGGTTTGTTTATTAGACTCTCTATCGTTCAATAATACACTGTGACTAACTACCCCTTGATACTCCTTTTTTACATTAGGTTTTTCTATTGTAATCTGTGAGTTAATATCTTTAAGATTTCCTTCTTCTACAGTACTCCCTCTAGATTTCTCTATAGTATCTAAGACTGTTTTAAACCATGTAGCGGTATATTCTTTATAATCTACATCTAACTTTTTTAGAGGTAAAATAGATTGCGCTCCTTGTTGAAGTAATAATTTATCTAGATCTTCTCCTGCTTTACAGAAAAGAGGATAAGAAGAATCTCCTAACGCTAATAAACAATACCTTACGTTACTCAATTCAAGTTTTACTTTAGATAAGGAATCAAAGAATTTCTGAGCAGAAAGAGGTGGTTCTCCTTCCCCTTGTGTACTACAAATAAGAATGATAAAATCTTCTTTACTCAAATCTTCAACTTTATATGTAGCTAAGTCTAAACTCTTAGCTTGTAACTTATTCTGTTTGCAAAGCTTTAGAAGTTCTAGTGCTACTTTCTTACTATTTCCTGTTTCACTTCCATAAAGAATAAGAGGCTTCACTGATACTTTTGAACTTTGATTAACAGCAATTGGATTACTTGGCTGTATCTCATTTTGGGCTAACAAGCCTGAGAGGTAACCATTAAACCAGATTAGTTCTTCTCGCGAATAGTTTTCAACCTGCTTCTGTAAACTTGTTATTTTTTGATCAAATTGCATATTGAAACTCTTTTATATGATTATCAAAATAAGAATAGTATTCTCCTTCTTTTATTTCTTCTTTCCAAGCAAATTGCTCATGTAATTCAACTACTTTACCCACAATAAATAAAGTTGGTACATACTCAAAGGCAATCAGCTCTTTTTCCATAATATCTTTAAAAGAATATACAGTTGTCTTCTGATAGATAGTACTTGCCTGTTGAATAATAGCAATTCCTTTCTCTGACGCTATCCCTTGTGATAGCAAGGCTTGTACTAAATACTTCAGCTTTTGCCCACTCATATAGAATACTAGTGTATCCTCTGTCTTTGCCCAATCTCTCCAAGTATCTTGTTCTATACTAATCGTATCAAATAAAGTCAAGAAACGAACTGCACGACTATATCCTCTACTAGTCAAAGGAATAGCACTATAAGCTGCTGCACCTAATGCTGCAGAAATGCCTGGGATAATCTCATATTTTATTCTATTTTCTTTTAATACTCGCAATTCATCAAGAATATTAGAAAATATAGAAACATCTCCTCCCTTTAATCTAAGTACAGTCATTCCTAATTTAGCATACGAAACCATTAACTCATTAATCTCTTGCTGTGGTGTATGTATCCCTTTAGAACACTGTTTACCTACGTAAATAACCTTTGTCGTCTTATTGACATACAGTTCGATAAGCTCAGGCGAGACTAAACGATCTATCAGAATTATATCTGCCGTTTTTAAATACCGAAGTGCCTTCAGACTTATTAACTCAGGATCTCCTGGACCAGCACCTGCTAGTATAACTTTTCCACTATTCATCACAATCAAGAATTAAAATAGCCCCTCTACTGATAAGTAGCGTTCTCCATTATCATAGTTAAATGTCAATATCTTAGCACCATCTTCTATAGAAGGCAATAATTTTGTAATAGCTGCCAATGATGCTCCTGTAGAGATTCCTACTAGTAAACCTTCTTTTTTAGCAACTTCTTTTACTACTGCAAATGCTTCTTCTTTTGAAATCTTTACAACCTTATCTATTAAATTAAAATCTAATATTTCTGGAATAAAGCCTGCCCCAATCCCCTGTATAGTATGTGGTCCAGAAGGTTCTCCACTTAATACAGCAGAAGTATCAGGTTCTACAGCAATCACTTTCAGATTGGGATATTTCTCTTTTAATACTTTAGATACCCCCGTAATATGCCCTCCTGTTCCGACTCCTGTCACTAAATAATCTAATCCTTCAGGAAAATCTTGAATAATTTCTAATGCAGTTGTTCTACTGTGAATATCTACGTTCACAGGGTTATTAAATTGTCTTGGTGACCATGCATTAGGAATTTCTTGAACTAATTCTGCTGCTTTTTCAATAGCTCCTTTCATTCCTTTTTCTCGTGGAGTTAATTCAAATTTAGCTCCATATATCTCCATCAATTTTCTTCGCTCTACACTCATTGACTCGGGCATAACTAAAATAACATCATATCCCTTAATAGCCCCTACCAGAGCAAGTCCTATCCCTGTATTTCCTGATGTTGGCTCTATAATGACACCTCCTGGTTTTAACAAACCTTGCTTCTCAGCATCTTCTATCATTGCCAAGGCAATACGATCTTTAATACTTCCTCCTGGATTTGTTTTTTCAAGCTTTATCCAAGTTTGTTTTGATCCTGGAAAGAATCTATTTAATCCTATAATTGGAGTATTTCCAATTGTTTCTAAAATACTTTCTACTTTCATTTTATATTCTCTTTGGTTTTTAATTTGGTTACTTTATTATTGTTTCATTTATTCTTATGCGATATTGACTATCTAATTCTACATTGGAATTAGCTTCAATAGAGCTTGGTATATGAAGATTTGGTCCTATCCTTGATCCTTTACCAATCGTTATGGCTTTTCCTGTAATAGAAACTCTTTCTCGTATTATAACATTATCTTCAATCACAATAGATTCCTTTAAACACAAATCTAATATCTGTCTATGTTCTCCTAAGATTACTCCTTGGTGTATTCTTACATTATTTCCTATAACTACTGTACTCCCTATCACAACTCCTAAACCATTGATAAGTATTAATTGTTTACCTATTTTTGCAAATGGACTAATATCTATTCCTGTAAGACGATATCCATATAGATTAGCTATCTGAGGCAAAACAGTTATTCCTAGATCAATAAATACCTGTGATACTCTATAGATATACATCGCTAAAAAACCTGAATTAAAGGCTATTATTTCTGATTTAGACTGAACAGACTTATCATAACTCATATACCCTTCTAAATCAGACTCTAGAAATTCATACAAAGCTTCTACTTGATTAAAAAACAAATGTGCTTTAAGACTTGCTTTATCTTTAGTAATAGTTCTTTGTAATACCTCTTCTAGTTCAAGACATAAAGCGTGTTCTTCAGCTAAAAAACAAGCAAACGAATCATAGTTATAATTGGTAAACAACCAATTATAGAATCGATCTAACCAAGTTTCGAATAGCTCTTTATTAGGTACTCTATTCTTTATTGTCTTGTTATATATGTAATCCCTCATACTTGTAAAAGGTAATTTACAAGAACATTAAAGCTCCAACAGTATTATAAGAGGTCTCGTCTACTAGAATAGCATTCCCTGTTTTAGAATTTTCTACAAAAGGATCATAGTTTAATGCTTGATTGGTTTGGAGACTGACTTGTGCGATATCATTTAGGCTCAACTCTTCACCTGTATTAAACTCAAGAGTGTTTATATTCCACTTTCTATCTATCGATTTGATTTTAACTCGGACACTATGAAAACGATGTTGTAAAATATACGTTTTACCTAATTGCAGATCTTCTGTATCTAACCAACTTATCCAAGAAGTAAGCTTATTCGTTGCTAAAGGTGCTTTTTGCTCTTCTAAATAAATTGTATCTCCTCTACTAATGTCTAGATCTGCATCAAAATGCATTACAACATTATCACCTGCTATAACATTAGATACTTCTCTAAGGTTCTTCTCTAACTTTGTGATAGTTGTAGTAATATTGCTTGGAAGTATTCTTACCCTATCTCCTACTTTATATTGACCACTTAATACTAATCCTGCATACCCTCTATAATCTAAATACTCCTTCGTCTGAGGTCTAATAATAAATTGTACTTGAAAACGAGCTTCATTTCTCAATTGGCTTTCTATATGAATGGTCTCTAAGACCTCTAACAAGGTTTTACCCGTATACCAAGGAGTTAGTGATGAAGACTTTACAATATTATCTCCTTGTAGAGCACTAATAGGGATATAAACAACTTCTGTAAAGGTTAATTGACTTCTTAATACTTCAAAGTCTGACTTAATCTCCTCATAAATACCTTCGTTATAGTCTACTAAATCAATTTTATTGATTGCTACAACGACTTTTTTAATTCCCATCAGAGAAGCGATTGAAGCATGACGTTTGGTCTGTTCTGTAATTCCTTTTCTGATATCAATTAATAGGATAATCAAATCGGATACAGATGCCGCAGTAATCATATTTTTAGTATACTGCTGATGTCCAGGAGAATCTGCTATAATAAACTTTCTATTAACTGTAGAAAAGTATTTATATGCTACATCTATTGTAATACCTTGTTCACGTTCTGCTCTTAATCCATCAGTAATTAAAGCTAGGTCAATCGTTTCTTCTCCTATATCTGATTTACTTGCTAAAACGCCTAAATGATCTGTTGAGATACTATTAGAATCATACAGTAATCTACCAATTAAAGTACTTTTACCATCATCTACATTCCCTGCTGTTATAAATTTTAATGTTTCCATTTTACTTTATTTACTACAATTAAAAATATCCTTTCTTCTTTCTATCTTCCATAGCTGATTCAGATAACAAATCATCTAATCTAGTTTGTCCTCTCTCGCTTATTCTTGAGTTTTTTATATCCTCTATAATATCGTCTACTGTTGTAGCATTAGAGGCTATTGCCGCTGTACAAGTCATGTCTCCTACAGTGCGATAACGCACAGATGATTTGACTACTTTTTCTCCTTCAACAGCTGGAGTAAAACTAGAAAGAGCAATTAACTTATCATTGTACTCAATACATTCACGTTCATGAGCAAAGTACAATCCTGGCAATTCAATATCATTTGCTTTAATATAATTCCAGATATCTAGCTCTGTCCAATTACTAATAGGAAATACTCTGGTATTATGCCCTGTCTGCATATTCCCATTGACAATATCCCAAAGCTCAGGTCTTTGGAGCTTAGGATCCCATTGACCAAAATCGTCTCTTAGAGAAAATATCCTTTCTTTTGCCCTAGCTTTTTCCTCATCTCTTCTTGCCCCACCTATGCATGCATCAAATTCATGCTCTTGAATAGTATCTAATAAAGTATAAGCTTGTAGTGAGTTTCTAGAAGGAAAACGACCTTGTGTTTCCTTTAATTTGTACTTTCTAATACTATCTTCTACACTTCCTACTATTAGTTTTTCTCCTATTTGGTCCACTAACTTATCCCTAAATGCAATGGCCTCAGGAAAATTATGCCCTGTATCAATATGAACTAATGGAAAAGGAAATTTACCAGGTCTAAATGCTTTTAGTGCCAGGTGAACCAAGACAATGGAGTCTTTTCCTCCAGAGAACAACAAGGCTGGTTTCTCAAATTGAGCAGCTGTTTCTCTCAAAATATAAATTGCCTCTTGTTCTAAAGTTTCTAAATAATTGTTTTCTATCATATCTGTTAATACTATTTATTCTATTGTTTTAAGTGTAATCCACATTCTTTTTTTGAAGCATCTTCCCACCACCATCTTCCTGCCCTAAAATCTTCTCCTTCTCTTATCGCTCTTGTACATGGGCTACAACCAATACTGATATAACCTTGCTTATGTAGTGGATTATAGGGAATCTGATTTTGCTCTATAAACGCTGTTACTTCCTCTGTAGACCAAGATAGCAGAGGATGAAACTTGATAATTTGATTGTGTTCATCCCATTCAAAAGGAGTCAAGCTTTGTCTATTAGGAGAATGTTCTGCTCTTAAACCTGTAATCCATATTTCTTGATTCTTTAAGGCTTTCTGCAGAGGTAATACCTTTCGAATAGTACAACACTCTTTTCTCAATTCTACAGATTTGTAGAAACTATCTGGTCCATTCTTATTGACAAACTCTGCTATAAGACTACTCTTCGGAAAATAAGCTGTGATATTAATTTTATACTTTGCTAAAGTGAGACTCCATGTATCGTAAGTCTGGTCGAATAGCCTCCCTGTGTCTAGTGTAAAAAAAGAAACCTTTCCTTCATCTTTTAAAAGGTGGGTAATAACTTGATCTTCATAACTGAAACTTGTTGAAAACGTTATTGATTCAAAATGTTCTTTTAAATACTTCATCTGCTCTTTAAAGGACAAGGCTTCTAACCCACTCTCAAGCAGTTTTTTATATTGATTTTTTAAACTCATATTATTCTTTTTTTTCAATAAACTATAATCTCTATCGTTTTAGTAGTCTTTAGGTGTAAATTTTTTTAATCTCCGTCTATAAAGCGTTGAAGCGTAGCTTCTGACATGCTCTTTCTTGTCTTATCTCTAATCTCCATAAACTGTTTTCTCAGATAACAACTTACTTCATCTTCACAGTCATCACATGGTTCATAGTAGTTTATAGATACACATGGTGTTAATGCAATAGGCCCATCAAATATTCTATACAAATCAGCTACTGATACCTCCTTAGGATCTTTAATTAAATAATACCCTCCTGCTAGTCCTTTTTTACTATTAACTAACTTTACTCTCTTAAGCTCTAGCAATATTTGCTCTAGAAACTTCTTTGGTATATTTTCTTTTTCTGCTATAGTAGCTATAGTTAGGTGCCCATTTTGATATACTCTTGCTAGACACACCATTGCTTTTAAGGCATACTTACATCGTTTTGATAACATAGTATAAATGCATAAAAAAAGCCCCTTATCGTTAAATAAGGAGCTTCTATATATTGATTTAATTTAAATACAACGTACGAATAGACTACTCCTCTTTTGAAAAGCATTTACACATACACATTACCATATTTAAATTATTTATTCTCATTTTTTGATTTTTTATTCTTGTACAAATGAAAGGATTATATTTTAATGTGCAAACATTTTTTTATAATTTTTTAAATGAAAGGTAAATAAACACCTTTCTTTGATTTGAATAAAACCCTTTAATACAACACCTAACACACTAAATATCAATACCAAAAACTAAAATAACGAAGTTGAAATAATTATAAATACTAAATCGTGATTATTGATAATAATCTTTAATTTTCTTGTTTAATATAACATTAAACAAGCTACAAAATGTGAACAAATAGAAATAATCACCAAATTAATGACTTACACTCTTTTAAATTGGATAATAAATAAAGCAAAAATCCCAATTATTACAATTGGGATTTTCTAGAAGACTAATAACTGATATCACGAAGACATCTTACTTTAACCAGGAAAAGTTAGAATAATAACATTGTTACAAATCCTCCAAAACTATTTTCATTCACTTTTAAAGGACCATAGAAATCTATATTAGCAGCAGCTCCAAAACTAAACTCTTTATAACTCAGACCTACTCGCCCTTGGATATAACTTCGAGAATGTCCTTTCCACTCTGTTGCATATCCATATAATCCCTGTGCTCTTGTATAAAGTTTAAAAGTATCATTAAGCTTAGGAGTATATTCTACTAACGCCATTCCTTCATAAGCAGGCTTTGACATAATATCTACTCTTCCATTAAGAACAACAACCCAATCCTTTTTAACCCAAGTATATAATAAACCAGCTGCTGGTTTAACTCCAAACTCTGGATCATAGTGAAACCCAGCAGTTACATCTAATCCTTTAATTACGGTATAGGTTAGCTGTCCTTGAATCATTCTATCCTTTACATCTGGCTCTCCCCACTCTCCTACATAATTTACGACACTAAAGAAACCTACTTTAGGTAAACTTTGAAACTTCTTGTTAAGGAGCATATTAAAGGTGACTCCTCTACTTCCTATTAATGTCTCTACATTAACAGGCGGATTAACTACTATACTATCTTTATTAACCTCTTCATCTTGTTGTTGAGCAACAATTGAAACACTGTAAAACAAACTACTTAAGATAAGCAACATCTTACAAATAGATCGGAATCTCATGTTTTTGATTTAAAATTTAGTTGTAAACCTAAGCTCAATACTTTACTTTTGCAAGTAGTAACACTTTTGTATAGTAATACCATAAATTACTGTATTACTCATAGCCAATCACTTATGACGAAAAATAAAATAGAAAAAGTTGAACACAAATGTACCTTACATGATGTTTTAGAAATAGTTGGGGGAAAATGGTCTATTCCTATCATATTTACACTCTTTGATGGGACTAAACGATTTAGTGAATTAGAAAGAGAAATTCCCAATATTAATACACGAATGTTAGTCAAGGAACTAAAAAAATTACAACAGACAAATATCATCACTAGAGATGCTCTCCCTACTGTTCCTCCTACGGTAAATTATACCTTGACACATAAGGGACAAATGCTAGAACCTATTCTACGAGCATTCTTAAAATGGGGAGAAGAGTTTATTGATAAATAAGCACAAAATAACCTCCTTAATAACATCAATATAGAATCAATTATCTTTGTTTAAAATATACGATATATGCAAGTATCAAAAGACCCATTACACGGAAAGAAACTAGTCGATATTCTAGAAGAATTAGTAGAATACTATAACGGATTCGAGGAATTAGGCAATCAGATTAATATCAGATGCTTCACTCATGACCCTAGTATTAACTCTTCTTTAAAATTCTTACGAAAAACACCTTGGGCAAGAGATAAAGTCGAAAGCCTTTACTTATATGTTCTACGTCAAAAAGCAAAACAACAAAAATCTGAAGAATAAATCCTATTTTACTTCGGTTTTTTAATATCGTTTAATTAAATACCAAAGGTTAGCTTGTAAGAGCTAACCTTTGATATTTAAAAGTATCTAAAAACTAATTACGTAGTATTTTTTTCTCTTTTTACGCAGAAGATAATCGTATTGATATTTAACATAAGGCTTTATTTTATAACCTTCTTCTATTAATCGACTCTGAACAGTATCAGAAAGATTATCTATCAGCAATGATTTCTGACCTTTACTAGCGCTATGGTGCAATTTCTCAATAATATCATTGTATTGTTCTAATGTAACATTAAAAGCAATTTCTTTTAGTGTTTCTGGGGTAATTGGTTTATTCATATTGTAAATTGTGAGGATAAGGTGAAATGAGATAAGAGATTTTTTTATAAACCTCTTATATTATAGACTAAACGAATATCTTAACTTAATACCGATATAATAGTCTTTTAGGTTTGTGTCTTTATACTTTTCTTGTGTCCATATACTGTGATATTCTAGTGGATTATCATAATTGTTTACATGGCTAATTGGTGTATCTATTCTCTTATTATCTTTAACTAAATTAGTTAATCCTAAATCTAGAAAGACACCTATATATAAGTTTTGTTTATTTCCTAGTTCTTGCTTCACTCCTGTTTCTAACAGCCACGAATACCTTGTAGAAAGGTCTAAATTTCTCTTTTGAGTCTGATTCCCAAATGCTCCAAACCCCATATAATGTGGTCCGTGAAGTTCTGCATCCCAACCTTTATAATACCCTGATGTATGCAAATCATTCATTGTTATTTTACTCTTACTATCCCCTGTTATAATACCTATACTTACTCCAGAACGTATATACCACTTCACTGTCCCTTTAGTTTCATATTGTATCGTTAATGGGATTTGAAAGGTATTAAAAGACACGCTTTCTTTTCTATATTTACTATTGTATCTAAATTCATAATCATGATTTTCTATATCTATAACAGACCAATTCTCTTTAACGTTTCGCTGTATAAAATCAAGTTTACTATACTTATAGTTTATTTCTGCTCCCAAGCTCCACTGTGGATTTAAATAATAGCGATACCCTACTCCTATTTGATACCCTAATGATGCATTAGTATCATAAGTACTGTCTGTTTTTAAACTATTTGTAAAGTATCCTCCTATAGAAAAGTCTACCTCTTGTGCAAAGCTTGTTGTACAACTTAGTACAACAAGCATAAATCCATATATGTTTTTTCTTTTCACTTTACTTTTAATTAAGGTTTAACCATAAATCTGAATACTTTATTCTGTCCTTCTATCTTAATAATCATAAGATAAACACCTTCCACCAAAGTATTTGGTAATATCACTTCTGAAATCTTATTTTCAAGTGATACTTTGAATAAAAACTGTCCTGTCAAACTATATACAGAACCTATAATATTTTTTAAACTTGACTCTGGATAATCTAGTGCTATTTCCATTACCCCATTTTTCACTACAGGGTTTGGATAGAGTTTAATACTATTAGTATGTGTGTATTTTATCATAGCTGGACAGCTGTGTATTATCTCTCCCTTATCAGTAGTCAACTCTAGACTGTATAAAGCATCTATATCTAATAAATCATCTCTATGATTTCCTACTGAGTACACTTGTTCTTTACCTATCAACTTGCCATTTTTAAACCATTTATACCCCACAAAACGATACCCTCCATTAGTCAATGGATTGTTGTTTACTAATAAAGTATTATCGAATTTCTGTATAACTATATCCTCAAAATTAAAAGGTCTTTCTATAGATAAAATGTATCTATTCGTTATTGTTCCACTATGAGACTTTACAACTATCTCTCTGTTATAAATACCTGCTTTAGGGGTATCAATAAAGAAATGATTTCCGATATTCACTGAAGCGCCCTCACTAGTAACCAACTCTACTTCTACTTGTTTATCTATCTCGTCACAACGAAGCATAAATAATTTATTAGAAGATAATTCACCTATATCTCTACCATTAATAATCAAACTATTTATCTCAGCTTTATCACTTTTAATTACTAAGATTTGGCTCACACTCTGAGCAGGTTCATAATTATTATTCCCATCTTGATGAGCAGTTATAATAACGCTACCTGGATGCAATACTTTGACTAAACCAGTTGAAGTCACTGTCGCTACTACAGTAGTTCCAACATTCATATAGGTATAATTTATTGGCAAGTCTACACTACTGTTTGCTATCAATTGAAGCTGTAATAAATTATCATATAACACAGGTGATAAAGCATTAAACTCTATATGTTGGGGAGCCTTATTGATAATTAGTTTTGTTTTTAGAAATAATGGTATATAATTATCACCTTCTATTAAAGCAGTTACTTCGTATTCACCAGCCTCTGTTTGCTTATTATTCTTATAGGTTACTTTCGTCCCAATAGGTAGCGTACTACTAAGTAAAACTGATTTCTCTTTAGTGTCATAAACATAAGTACCTCCTTTTAATACCATTCCTATGATAGGTGCTTTTCCAATTGTCAAATCAGCTCCTTTAAAGACTAATGTATAATTACCATTCGCTTTTAAATCACCTTGAGTAATAGCATAACTTCCTACATCTTCTCCTACTGCACGAGATAAACTACCTGATAATACATCAGTCTCTTTATCGTTATTTACTAATCCTGATACCGCATAATCAAGTTTAGGATCAACTGCTCCATATATCTTAGACTGAGCAGTAGCACTTACAATTAATACAGCAGGAGTAATTTCTAAACTAGCTCCTTTAAGGTCTAATGTATAATTACCATTCGCTTTTAAATCACCTTGAGTAATAGCATAACTTCCTACATCTTCTCCTACTGCGCGAGATAAGCTACCTGATAATACAGCAGTCTCTTTATCGTTATTTACTAATCCTGATACTGTATAGTTTAGACTAGGATCAGCATCTCCATATACTTTAGATTTAGTATTGACTGTTACAGTTAATACAGCAGGAGTAATTTCTAAACTAGCTCCTTTAAAGTCTAATGTATAATTACCACTCGCTTTTAAATCACCTTGAGTTATAGCATAACTTCCTACATCTTCTCCTACAACACGAGATAAGCTACCTGATAAGACATCAATCTCTTTATCGTTATTTACTAATCCTGATACTGCATAATCAAGCGCAGGATCAACATCTCCATATATCTTAGACTGAGGATTAGCGCTCACTGTTAATGGTGCTCTATTAATAGTCAAATTAGCTCCTATAAAACTTAAAGAGTAATTACTATTAACTATTAGCGTTCCTTGAGTAATAGCATAAGTACCAACATCTTCTCCTAATGCACGAGATAAACTACCTGATAACACAGCAGTCTCTTTATCATTATTTACTAATCCTGATACTGCATAATCTAGCTTAGGTTCAACTGCTCCATATACCTTAGACTGAGGATTAACTGTTACTATTAATACAGCAGGAGTAATAGTCAAATCAGCTCCTTTAAAGACTAATGTATAGTTACCATTCGCTTTTAAATCACTTTGAGTAATAGCATAACTTCCAACATCTTCTCCTACCTTACGAGATAAACTACCTGATAATACATCAATCACTTTATCGTTATTTACTAATCCTGATACTGCATAATCTAGCTTAGGTTCAACTGCTCCATATACCTTAGACTGAGGATTAACTGTTACTATTAATACAGCAGGAGTAATAGTCAAATCAGCTCCTTTAAAGACTAATGTATAGTTACCATTCGCTTTTAAATCACTTTGAGTAATAGCATAACTTCCAACATCTTCTCCTACCTTACGAGATAAACTACCTGATAATACATCAATCACTTTATCGTTATTTACTAATCCTGATACTGTATAATCAAGTTTAGAATCAACTGCTCCATATACCTTAAATTGAGCAGTAGTGCTTACAGTTACTACAGCAGGAACTATAGTTAAATTCGCTCCTGTAAAAGAAAGTCTGTAGTTATTATTTGCAGCTAAACTACCCAGAGTAATAGCATAATTACCAACGTTCTCTCCTACCTCACGAGATAAGCTACCTGATAATAAATCTCCTTCTATTAATCCATATACCGCATAGCTTAGGCTAGGATCAGCTGCTCCATATACCTTAGACTGAGCAGTAGCACTTACAATTAATACAGCTGGAGCTATAGTTAAATTCGCTCCTGTAAAAGAAAGTATGTAGTTATTATTTGCAGCTAAACTACCTGGAGTAATAGCATAGCTTCCAACATCTTCTCCTACCTCACGAGATAAGCTACCTGATAATACATCATCTTGTTTATCATTATTTACTAATCCTGATATTGTGTAATCAAGCTTAGGATCAACTGCTCCATATACTTTAGACTGAGGAGTAGCTGTTACTGTTAAGACAGCAGGAGTAATTGTTAAAGTTGCAGTATGAAGTACACTTTGATCACATTCACTAATTGCACGTACTGTATAAATACCAGCATTGATAGCATCAGATACTACATTATTTGAAGAATCTACTATTTCATAAGTACCTCTAAAACTATGAGGTAACTCTAATTCTAGTTTATGTGCCTTCCCATCATACACTACACTTTTATCTTTTAAAATATATTCACTACCTAATTTAATATCTCCATTTATCTTCCATCCTTTTTCTTTTATTAACTTATCTCGTTCAGTATTCGCTGTACAGTATTTTAATCCAGTAGCTCCTAAAATCATATTACTATTTATTGTAGATAAATTAGCCCATCCTTTTAATGTAGCATCATAATTATATACAGACATGCCTGAATATTCCAACATACTCAACATACCATACGGACCTATAACCCTAGAAACGTTCCATTTACTCAAATCCCTATTAAAGGAACTCGCTCCTAAAAACATCGACTGCATATCTGTCACATTAGAGACATTCCATCTACTCAAATCTCTATTAAAACTCATTGCGTAAGCAAATACTTGAATCATATTAGTAGCACTAGATACATTCCACTGACTCAAATCACCATCAAAAGCAACTGCGGCATGAAACATACTCTGCATATTTTTTAAACTAGATACATTCCATTTGCTTAGATCACCATTAAAAGAACTTGCTCCGGAAAATATATACTGCATGTCAGTCACCTTCGATACATCCCATTTACTCAAATCTCCATTAAAAGAGATTGCAAAATCAAACATCCTTGACATATCTGTCACCTGAGTAAGATTAGGAATATCTTTACCTATATGAATAAGATTAGAAGCAGACTGAAAAGTTTTATGCATACTTTTCCAAAGTTGCGTCCCCCATTGCTCTACAGTAAGTAACTGCTTTGCATTTGGATCTTCGAAATCCTTAGCTACGTTAAAATATGGAAAATCACCTGTTATCATTACCCTATATTTCCCTTTAGGTAGATTAGATATGACACAATCACCTTTGAAGTTAGGTAGAGGTTTACTTTTCTTATCGGAGTCATCTATATTCTCCCAACTCACATTATAATTATACTTATACTTATTAGTATCTGTATAGAGTTTAATACTACCGTTATCATTAGGCACTTCCCAAGTAGTGATAAATGATTGAGAGTCTGTAGTAACTATATTAGAATCCTTCACCCACGTAAATGCATCAAGGCCTAGATAGTAATAATTACCTCCTAAAGTTAGTTGTAACTCATCAATGACTATATTACTATAGTTCTGACCATTCAGATTAGTCAAATCTATTAATGTATAGCCATTAGTACTTCCTAATGAAGTAACAAAATTATTGGTCTTAGTTTGAGTAAATTTAGTTGCACCACTTAACTTACCAGTGATAGTCAATGATCCTGTTGCATTTAGATTAGTAAACTTATCCGCTACATATACCCAAAAGCGATTTACTTTAAATAAATTAGATGTGGTCTTTATAGAAAAAGAAGGGCTACTAGGACCTACACTATTTGAATTGTCTATGTACTGATTATCATTAACTGTTCCACTCCAGCCTGTCGCCGGATAGTTAACTATATTAAAAGTACTAGTATGTGAAATAATATTAAAAGTTACCCCATTATCAGTAAAACTAGTGGAACCAGCTGACTCTGTTTCAAAAGCTTCGGTACTCGTCTGCGCGAAGAGCATCGGGCTAAAAATTAGAAAGAATAAGAGTAGAAATTTCTTCATAATGTGGTGTGTTAGAATTATACGATATTCCAACCACACTTAGCAATAACAAATTGAAGACAAATACAATTTATTAAGGCGACTAGAGAAATTAAAATCTCTACAATATGCTATTCGTTGAGTGTGGTGAAATTCAGAAATTAGCTTCAGTAGGTAAAAGTATTATAAGTAGGTAAATTCTAGTGTTTAAAGGGGGTGGACAATAGGGTGGACAAAAAATAACCATCCTTAAAATGAAGCCTTTAACACATAAAAAAAAAGCATTACCTATACAGATAATGCTTTTAAAAATTGTATTTTATTTACTTCGGTTAGACTACTCTTTACTAAATAAAGCAGAGTAATCATCTTCATATTTTTTCTTTAATCGCTGTTTTGCTTTTTTAACTGCATCAATAGTTACACCTAAAATATTTGCAGTTTCTTGATTAGTCAATTCCATTTTTTGCAACAACACAATGCGTAGATTAGACTCGGTCAAGTCAGGAAACTGAGTAATAATTTCATTAAAATAGACTGCTTGTTCTTCTCTAAAGGTTTCTTTAAATAAAACCCAATTCTCCTCTGTCATCAGATGAGAACGAAGTAATTCTTCTATAGCAGGACGCTTTTCCTTGAAGATCTCCTTAGAAGAGTGAGAAGCCTTATTTAACTCATGTTCTAATTTTGCTATTTGTGCGGTTTTTTCACTCAGATATACTTGATAAGATGCTAATGATGCTTTCGTCTCTTTTAACTTATTCTCTGAATTTATTTTAGATAACTGAAAATCCAATAGCTTCCCTTCATAAGCATATTTTTGAAGCTTTAGAATTCGTTTAGAAAAGAAGTACACCATACACAAGATAAGCGTCAGAAGAACAGTAGTACTCAGCAAGAGTAGTCGTTGATATCTCACTCTTTCTGAGAAGCTTTTTTCCGCCTCTAGCTCCCAGTTTACTCTCTCAAGATTAGTATTCCAATTAATTTTATTAATGACCTCTTCACCTTCCCTAGCTTCTATCACACTGTCTATTTGATCTAACTCCCTTCTATAAAAGAGCTCTTCTGTGTCTATCCTACGAGCCTTAGCGATATCGAGTAAATAAGATATAATTTCTCTTTCAAAGCCTGCTAAGTAGCTTTTAGTTTTAGTAATCTCATAAGAGTTTTTTAAAACTTCTTCTGCAAGATCATATTGCTTGCGATCTATGTATAATTTCCCCAATTGTATCTGACTATACATTAGATTCCTCTCCTCACCTAATTGTTGGCTAATTGCTATATCCTCTTTCAGGTATAACTCTGCTTTCTCTATATCTCCTTGTTTTTGATAAACTGATGCTATACCTCCTAAACTTTTGGCGTATCTAAGGGTGTCCTTATACGATAAGGACGTTTCTTTTGCCAATTCATAGTAATGCATGGATTGCTCTAGACTATCTACTTTAGCATATACTGCTCCTAAGCCCCATAAAACAGCACTGTTATTTAGCTGCTCCTTTTCCCCTTCTTCCAAAGCTTTTCTATAATAAATGAGAGCGCTCTCATTCATATTCATGGTCTCAAAGAAATAAGCTGTACGCAACAAAATATTTTTTGCTTGTACATCTAATACAACACCTTTATTCTCTAAAGTTTTAGCAATCTTGATAAAATAGGGAGAAGCTTCGTAATAATAGTTATAAGAATAATAATAGAACCCAACCTCACTATACACCCATTCCTTCAATGCTACATTAGAAGACTTTTCTACCATAGATACACTTTCTAAAAAAAGTGAAGTAGTAATATCATTAATACTATCAGTTACCTCTAAATGGGATAATCCCTTAAGAATATTTCCAATCACCTTGCGCTCTGCAATATTTCCAATATCGTCTACCTCAACAGTACCTGTCTTATAGTACTCATTGATTAAAATGTCGTATTGCTGATTATCTAAATGCTTAGTGTCTGTACAAGCAACTATAAATAGAAATAGAAAGAAAGTAAATAGTTTGGTAGTCATTACATCTCATTTTGTACAAAAATAATCCTATTTATCACAATACAAATCAATTCATTAAGATATAGTGCAAACAAATACTTTATTAATTCAAATATTTTCATTTCCTTTGTATCGTAAATTCTCGATATATAGAAATGACTGAACTATTTAAAGCTTTATCAAACGAACACAGAGTACAAATCCTAAAATGGCTTAAGACTCCACACGATTTCTTTGAACTAGAAGACATCGAACCTGAAGTACACGAGTTTGGGGTATGCATGAGTGTTATCCAAAAAAAAGCAGGTCTTTCTCAATCTACCACCTCAGCTTATTTAACGAATATGGTAAATATTGGACTACTTACTTCTACTAGAAATGGACAATGGACTTACTATAAACGCAATGAAGATAAAATTGCTGAGTTAGCCAATTATATTCAAAACACTCTATAACAATACTATACAATTCAATCATTAAAGTATTATATTACAACATATCTATAATTCTAGATATCTAAATACCTATAACAATGAATAGCATTTTTAAAAACACAAGACTTTCAATAAGGTCTTCACACCAGGAAAACTATCCTTGGGTATATTTTTACCTTTACAGGTATATGATAATAATATCAATATTTTTAATCAACACCTAAAGTATATACAGCAGATAGACACTAGCGGTTTCGCAGCTTTATAGGTTAGAGACATACCTGTGTATGATCCCAGTTTTAGAGATGTAGGACAAATATATGATCCTCTTTCTTATCTAGCATATATAGCAGGTCAGACTACAAATATTGCCCTTGGTACAGCGAGTATAGTATTGCCCTTACACCACCCTATTTCATTGGCAAAGACGACAGCATCTATAGATCAGCTTTCTAATGGTCGCTTATTGCTAGGTGTTGGATCTGGCGATCGCTATGCTGAGTTTCCTGCTTTTAATAAATCTTTTGAAAGAAGGGGAGAATTATTCCGAGAAGTTCTTCAGGATATGCAAACCTTACATACTACAGACTCTCCTAAAATAAACTCTAGTATTACACAAATGCAAAACCTAGACTTAGTCCCTAAACCTCTGCATAAGCATATTCCTACATTAGTAACAGGTGCTAGTCAACAGTCATTAGATTGGATTGCTACTCATGCTGATGGTTGGATTACTTATCCAGGGCCTACTACCACGAATGAAGATACCTTACATCTAGAACAAAAAATAAAAGCTTTTAGAGATTTAATTCCCAATGGAAAATTTAAACCGCATATAACAAATGAATGGATAGAGCTAGATGAAGATCCTCACTATCCTAGAACTCCATTAAGAGGAGGTTTTGTTCTCAAAACAGGTAGATTAGGACTTATAGAGCTTTTACATAAATGGCAAGAAATAGGTGTAAATCATGCTGCTATAGGTATACAGTTTGGAAAACGAGATATAGGAGAAACTCTTGATGAATTGGCTAAGGAAGTACTACCTTATTTTAACTACTAGTATCGTAGTTAACACCATTTACCTTTTATAATGTGTACTAAGCATAGAAATTATAAAGTAGCTACCTTCTCGTAACTAATTTATAATTCGATCTATTTCATAAATAATAAGATCGATTATTTGTCGTTTTATAGTCTATTTACTATAACCATTTCTTTCAATAAGTTACTTTAACGAATCGGTTTAAGTCCGTAGTGAGTCCGTTATGAGTCCGTAGTGAGTCCGTTTTTTTGCACAAAATAACGGACTGATTATGAACTTACCCTTTAGTAAACAAATATTCATCTGCAATGAATAGTAAAGTATTTTCAAAATTTGATAGATACTAACTAATATAGCATACAAGCTTTATAAGAAGCCACACCTATATCATCATAGCAAAAAAAGAAGTACCCTTACACTCTAAAAGCACTTCACTTTTAACCCAAATTCCGCGATAGACATATAGACGAAAAGTAATTATACAAAATAGCTCTGAATTAGTGAGTAAAGCATACTACAGTATGGTTTTAGAACTAATGAAAGAGATGTGAAGTAGAATTGCTTTGTAGTATTTGGCTAATGCGGAATCTGGGTTTAACATATCAACTACTTTTTTTTATCAAATGATAAATTATTAAATTTATAGAGATGGTAATTTTGACCTGTTAAAAAACGAGATTGATTATGACACAAGACAATGTAAACAAAAGGTTATCCTTAACGAGTATTTTTCCAACGAAAACAAGAATTCGATTAGCTGTAGTATGGCTTATTGTCATCTTGTTTATTTTATTCGGAAGTTCTATTACTGGAGATAGCCTATCCCCTCTATTAGCTACTAGTATTTTTTTAATCTTACTGTTTACGATAGTAGGTGCAGCTTTTGGTGTAGTAAAAGAAGCGGATGAACTCGCTCATAAATTAGGTGAACCTTTCGGAACATTGATTCTTACTCTTTCGATTGTATCAATAGAGGTAATTTTAATTTCTGCCGTAATGTTAGGCCCTGGAGAAAACCCAACTATTGGAAAGGATTCGATCTTCTCTGTAATGATGATCATTATGAATCTAGTAATAGGGCTGTGTATTCTATTAGGTGGACTAAAGTATGGTGAACAAGAATATAATGCACAGGGAACAATGTCTTACTTAGCAATGATCATTATGCTAGGAGGTATCGGGTTAATGTTACCTAACTTCATTCAAGGTGCTGGTGGAGGGATGTTTAGTGATACACAGGCTATTGTCTTGGCTGTATTTATTATTATTCTCTATGCTGTATTCTTGTTCTTTCAGATGAAAGGATATAGACATCTCTATGTACAACCTCAAAAAGGGTCAATGGAAATTCCATATAAAGATAGAGCCATTGCAGATATTCAATCTACAGATGAGCACCAAACTTCTGCAGGGAATAAAGGAGAGATATGGATACGTTCTATTATCCTAATCGGGATGATATTACCTATCGTGCTTCTTTCTCATAATATGGCTGTAGTAGTAGACTACGGGATTAAAGCCGCTAACCTCCCTACTCTATTAGGAGGTGTGTTAGTTGCCATCATCGTGTTCACCCCAGAGTCAATGACGGCAGTAAAAGCAGCATTAAACAATGAGTTTCAACGCGCTATCAACCTGTGCCATGGTGCCTTCGTTTCTACAGTAGGATTAACTGTGCCTTCTGTACTAATCATTGGGTTAATTACAGGCAAAACAGTATTGTTTGGAATGAATAGTACAGAGACTATTCTATTCGTGATCACCCTATTATTAAGTTTAATGACTTTCTTAGGCAAACGTACTACTCCTATCATGGGTATTATGCACTTAGTATTATTTGCTGTATTTACACTGCTTATTTTCTATCCATAATAACGTATTTCTTGTCAAAAAATCATTGGTGGAAAGACTAATCTAGATTCTACAGTAGCTTACTCTACAAGGAGATTCTATATAATCACTTCTGCATTAGTTCATAGACAATACTCTAGTATATTTTTATCACTAATTCATACCTATTGTGTATACTTACTTTTTGCTGATAGGTTTACTGACAGATTCTGGACTAAATTAAGGAAGCTAAGCTAATTGGTTCGAGCAAGATTATTACTTATTTAAGCAACCTTAATTTAATAAAAAAACACTCCTTATGCTTATAAGGAGTGTTTTTGTTTGTGATTATACTAAAGTTCTTTATAAAGTAATATCACTAATCATTAAGTTATGATCTGATAATGCATTCATCTGATAAGTATCTTGACGAATGATTTTTATTGTACTATTAATTGATCTAATCATAAAATCTATTTTCTTATCGCTTTTATAAGCTGGAATAGTCATCTGATTCATAAATCGGTTGTCTAAATCAAAAGTTACTCTAAGTTGTTCTACTGGTTTAGAATTTATTTCTGCATTAAGATCCCCTGTCAGAAAATCAAAAGCAGACTCTCTTTGTAATTCTGCTATGCGTTTCGTTTGTAATAGACGACTTTGTTCATTAGAGCTAGACAGATGAGTTGTTCCTATATTTATCATTTGTGCTTCACCTAAATCTATTTTACATACTAATAAACCTCGTTTTTCTTCCTTGTTATCCACAAAAGGTAACTTATAGAAATGTTGTTCTACAATAGGAAATTTAGACAGGATAGCAATGCCGTAATCGCCCCCTTCATAATCTATTGTCTTACCAAAAGCATAAAACATTCCTGTTTTTTCTGCTAAAACTTTTACTTGATTTAAATATTGACCTGAGCGCATAGTATGTACATCTACTTCTTGTAAAGTAACGATATCTACTTCGTCTCTTAAGATTACAGCAGCTAATGAATTAAGATCTATCTTATGATAGCTATCATAAGCTGCTGCAAAATGATGTACATTGTAATTAAGAACTCTTACTTCGCTTTTTTTTTTGATGCTTTGGTAGTTGATTCTACCCATCTAAACTCTGTGAAGACTGGATAATGGTCAGAAGCAAATAAAGGTCCTCGCTGAATATCTAGCTCTCTATACTTAATAGGAGCTAAGTCAAACCCTCTCAAGAAAATATAATCAATTCTACTTGATTTAGGAGCTTCTATTTTCCAAGCATTGTGCGTATAACCTAATTCTGAACGATACATTGCTGCATCTCTAGTATCGACAAACTTCGATTCTATTATCTTCTGATAAGGTAAGTCTGTTGGAGGTAAATTAAAATCACCTGTGAATACCACTGTTTCTCCTTTAGTGATTTTAGCTAATTCCTGATTAATAACTTCAACACTTCGTTGACGAGCCTCTTTACCCCTATGATCAAAATGGGTGTTTAGATGGATAAATGTTTTTCCTGACTTTTTATCTTCAAAACGAGCCCATGTAGCTATACGAGGTAAAGAAGAATCCCAAGACTTAACTCCCTTTTCATAAGGTGTTTCTGATAACCAAAATGTTCCACTTTCTAAAACTTTAAACCTATCCTTTAGGTAAAAGATAGGACTGTACTCTCCTTTCGTTTCCCCTTCTCTTCCTTCTCCTACATAGTCATATTGTGGAAGTAAATTTTCTAAATCGACTAACTGGTTATGAAGTACTTCTTGCATACCAACAATATCCACATCATTAAAAAAGACAACTTCTGCAACCCATTCTTTTCGATTACCCCATTGATTTATACCATCATTAGGAGTATCCATCCTAATGTTAAAAGTCATTGCTTTTAAAGTCTGAGGCTCTTTCTCTTGAGCAAAAATACTAGTCCCTATAAATAGGACGCTTAGTAATATAGATCTTACCATCCTGGATTTTGTTTTAAATTTGTATTTAACTGAAGTTCTTGTATAGGTAGAGGGTATAAATAATCTTTATTCTCATTCCATGTTCTATTCTTATTATTAGGAAATGGATCTATACTATTATTTTGATTTAAATAAATATCAGATCCTAGTTTAGCATAATAGACTCCTTGTACATTTTCTGTTGGTCTAGATCCTTCGTATAGATAAATATCTGTCTTACCATTGTTGTCCAAATCATATTTACCTGGGCCATTAAAATACATTCCTTCAATATTCTGAACTAACTTTTGTCCTTCTTTCCAACGTACAATATCATCCCATCTATGATCTTCCATAAATAACTCTATGCGTCTCTCTCGTCTTAATTCTAGTAGTAATCCTTTATTAGCTCCGTTTACATTTACATATTGTTTAGCTAAATAAGCATCTGGTTTTGCATTTGCTTCTGCCATTACCATATCAGGCATTCCGACACGCTTTCTAAGCATATTTACAGATAGATCTAAATCACTCTGATCAATAATTCCCAATTCTGCTTTTGCTTCTGCATATACTAATAAAACCTCTGCAAATCTAAATAGTGGCAAATCAACAATAGATGCATTATTCGTATCATACTGTGCTTCTGCGACGTACTTAATTAACTGATAACCTGTAGTAGCTGCAGAGAAATCAGGTGTGAGCTGGATAGTGCTTCCAATTCTGGTATAACCAGGAGTACGTATAGTCTGACTCAATCTCAAGTCTCTATCTTTTACTTCTTCTTGGAATAACATCTTATTATAATCTGAACGATCTGTAAAACGGCTACCATCTTTCATTAAGTAACTATTAATCAAATCTTTTGGCATAGATGGTCTACCATACGAAGCTGCTACTGTATAGTAATTCACATTATGACGAACATTCAGTTCTGTAGAAAACTCTCTAGCAAGAATAATCTCATCACCAATAGCCTTATGAGAAGCAAATAAATTCTGATAATCTTTATCTGGATTTCCTGTAGAGAAAACTTTATAACCAGATTCTTTTATTAATACTTCTGCTGCTTGATAAGCTTGTTCTAAATAAGTCTCATATCCAGGTAAGCCTCTATACTTCATATAGGTTCCTTCATATAAGCCTATACGCGCTTTTAAGGCAAGAGCAGTCCATTTAGATACTCTATACACATCTTTAGTAGAACGCATATTCTCGATTGCGTAATCTAAATCTTTCAACATATTATCTACCACTAGCTTACGTGGATCACGTGGCTTCTGTAAAGCGGCCTCATCCTCTGCCGTTAATAAATAATCATACCATGGCACATCTCCAAAACGCGTCACTTTTTCGAAGTAAAAATAAGCTCTAAAGAATCTTGCTAATCCTCCATAATGTTTAATAAGAGCCTCGTCTCCTACCTTTTCAAAATTGACTAGGAAATAGTTAATATCTCTCAAATTATTCCATGACCATCCGCCTCCAGATGGAGGTACAACTCTCCCTCCTCTCATTTCATCAGATAAAATATTTTGAATAATATTATCGGTTCTATAATCTCCATTATATATAGAGGTAGTTGGAAACATTCTGTAAAAAGAATTAGAAAAAAGAATTAAGTCACTTTCTTTTTTAAAGAAGTTCTCACTTGTCACAGACGATATCGGATCTCTCTCTAAGAAATCTTCACTACAAGAACCCAAAAATCCTGCTGCCAAGAGTATGGCAAGTATTTTATATCTTTTCATATTAATTGTTTAGAAATTAAGTTGTACCCCAAAAGAGATAATTTTGGAGAATGGAAAACTTTGTGCATTAGTGCGCTTACGAGCAGAGTTTGGACTATTAAAGTCAAAAGAATTACTAGCTGCTTCAGGATCGATATAATCCGTTAAATTAGTAAATGTAAACAGGTTCTCTCCACTCACATAAATTCTTACTTTATCCATCTTTACTCTCTTCACTAGATCCTGTGGAAGAGAATATCCTAATGTAATATTCTTTAGACGTAAATAAGAAATATCTTGTAAGTAACGATCATTCTGTACACCTAACTGTCTATTACTTCCTAATGATGTATATCCTACTAGACGTGGAAAATAGGCATCTGTATTCTCTGGAGTCCAAATATCATTCGCTAAATCTTGACGAATAAATGAATTATAAGGTCTGTTATAAGGTCCCCAGAACATTCTACTATCCGTATCAGGATACCAATCTTGTTTTCCTACTCCTTGGAAGAATGCAGAAAAATCAATTCCTTTCCAATCAAATGCTAAACGGAAATTATACTGATACCTAGGAGCTGTATTTCCGATCTTACGCATATCTCCATGATTTTCTAAAGTATTTGCTCCTTCACTTACTATACCATCTCCATTTAAATCCTTAAACATAACATCTCCAGGTTGTAGCCCTCCATTGGCTATGATATGAGCAGATACACGAGATTGATCTGCATGATTAGCGATTTGTTCTGGACTAGAGAACAATCCTTCTACTGAATATCCCCAAATCTCTCCTAATTCCATACCTACATAATAATCTGTCAGTAATCCTGTAGGGTTATCAAAGCGCGTAATCTTGGTCTTAGAATCAGATAAACCTGCTGATACAGAATAATTAAAATCACTACCTGCTAATTTAAACGAATCGTTATATCCTACAGATACTTCAAACCCTTTAGTTCTTAGATCAGCGGCATTTTCGCGTGGAGATTCTGTTCCTAATACTCCTGGTAGTGTTCTTCCTTTAGTTAACATCCCTTCTATGTCCTTTTGAAAATAATCAAAACTAACATTCAGTTTGTTTTGGAAAAAGCCTAGATCAAAACCGATATCTGAAGTAGCTACTGTCTCCCAAGTAATGTCTCTCGGGTTTAAAGAAGGTGCTTGCATATACTCTAACAATGCTCCATCTAATGCATACCCCTTATCAATAGCTTTATTCAATGTTGGAATATAAGCATAAGCACCTATAGCTTGGTTACCTAACTCTCCATAAGAAGCACGTATCTTAAATTGGTTCCAAAAACCGAATGTGCGTTTAAAGAAAGGTTCATTCGCAACATTCCATCCCAAAGAAACAGAGGGAAAGAATTGCCATCTCTGTTCACTAGGGAATTTAGACGTCGCATCATATCGACCATTAAGCTCTAAAAGATACTTCCCTGCATAATCATAAGAGAATCGATAAAAATACCCTCTTAAAGCCCATTCATAAGCACTACCAACTACAGTAGGATTAGAAGATCCTAAACCTAGATTATCTAAATCATCAGAGATTAGGTTCTGAATACTCATGATTCTATTATCATTTTTAAAATATTCTTGGTTATATCCTGCCATGAAATCAAAATTATGATCTCCAAAGTCTAAACGATATTGTCCATAAATATTTAGAGCATTGTAATCCTCTATGGTCTCATTTACATTCAATTTATTCTCTCCAAAGTATTGGATCTGATTTGGAAGAATAGAATATGGAATTAAAGTAGAACGTTCGTTAATATCTCTAGTATTCTTCTTGTAAGCATAACTAGCGTGAACGTCTAAGTTTTTGAGTGGTTTAAAATGAAATGCATTAATCGTCGAAAACTCATCTCTTACAGCAGTTCTATTTGATTTACCATGTAGTAAAGACGCAAAATATCCATCTCCGATAGTGTAATTATTCAACTCAGTACGCCATAGCGCTCCTCCATCAGGATTCACTGGAACATAAGAAGGTAAAGCGTGTACCAACATTTCACTTGTCCATGGATCTCTCCATCCATACTGTGTTCCTCCATGTACTAAGTCAGAAGATTTAAAATACTGATTGTTCGTACTAAAACTAATCCAATCATTAATTTTAATATCAAATTTAGCTCGTAAGTTATTTTTCTTATACTTATCATCCTGTACTTTCAATAATCCATCCGCAGAATAGTTTCTATACGAAAAATAACCTTTGACCTTTTCGCTTCCTCCAGAAATACTGATATCATTGATATAAGAATATCGCGTATCCTTCCAGAAGTAATTCCACCAATCTGTACTACCATAATGTACATATTGATCACGACCATTTCTATTTTGGATTTCAACACGAGCTAATGCAGGATTCTCTGAGACTGCTTTTAATTGTTCATAATCGTATTCGTTATATCCTGTATAACTTCGCCCACTACCTGTGATAAAAGCTTGGTCAACAATCTTAGCCGCTAAATAA
This sequence comes from Myroides sp. ZB35, assembly GCF_001865835.1. Lineage (NCBI taxonomy): Bacteria > Pseudomonadati > Bacteroidota > Flavobacteriia > Flavobacteriales > Flavobacteriaceae > Myroides > Myroides sp. ZB35. Next base: position 3,264,398 of record NZ_CP017769.1, read on the forward strand.
GGATCAGTTACAAAATCGGTATTTTGCGTTTGAGAAAGTATATTCATCGTAGAGTTAACACTTACCTTTATTTCTCCTACACCTGGGTTCTTTGTTTTAACAAGCACTACCCCAAAGGCACCTCTAGCACCATATACTGCAGCGGCACCAGCATCCTTTAATACACTTATGCTTTCGATATCATCTGGATTGATATTAGAAAGGCTTCCTTCTACTCCATCAATTAATACTAACGGTCCACCTCCATTAACAGAGTTAAATCCCCTAATATTAATATTCGCTTCAGCATCTTCTTTACCACTTGAATTGGTAATGTTTAAACCTGGAGTAGTTCCTTGTAAAGCAGACACAGCGTTAGAAAGAGGCCTGTTTTTTAAAGCTCTAGTATCTACTTCTGTTACAGAGGTAGTAATATTCTGCTTCTTTTTGTCTCCATAACCAATAGCCACAAGAGTGATGTCTTCTAAATGTGTGTTGAATTGGTCATTCTTTACTGTAATTACCCCATTGGCATAATTCACTGTATACCCCGTCTGCATAGCGATTACTTCTAGTATATCCTGAAGTCTAGCAGCCTTGCCTTCATAGGCGATTAAAGGAGTCTCTTTTAAAGTAGAATCCTCAATGTTCACCTTAGCAGCAACTTTGCTCGCTAATTCTGTTACTACTTTTCCTAAAGTCTCATCCTGTTCTATGACAATAGAAATAAGAGGAGAACTTACTGGTGGTTTACTTTCTTGAGCGACAAGAAAACCTGAATAAAATAGGAATGCTATGTAGCAACAGACCTTAAATTTCTTCATAATTACAAATGTTTAGTTTTTATGTTCTAAACGTACTGCCAATCATTCTTTAGCTTGCATTGTAAAGAATTAAATAAACATTAAGTAATTACTACAAAACAACAATCCCTTAATCTATTTAAAACAATAAGATAACAATAGTAAAATGCCTATAAACTTAAATAAATCAAATATCACCTTAGGATTATTTCTTTTAAACTCTTTAAAAACATAACATTCAAATAGAGCATTATACTTTAACAAATAGTTGTATTTTCACTAATTAAATCAGTGTATTTATAAAGTAAATTATTGTGTTAAAGATGGTTCTCATTTTAAGTAAATAGATAAACCTTATGTCATGAAAGAGAATTAGAACTTTACTTCTATTTTATTGAAGATGCTTTCTTAAGTAATAGTGTAGGATTTGTAAAGGAATAAAGTGGGATTCTATTTACCTATGTTTAACCTTCCTTAAATATTAACCTTATAGTAACATTAAAAAGTTTAATCAATACTGCAATTTCATTGCGCAAAATGAGAAAGTCCCTAAAAAATTATTAACTTTCAATATTTACCCCTATCATTAATAAGAGATAACTGATTTTTTGTCACATCTGTTATATTATTAATAAATAACCCTCCTTAACCCTTTGATAACATACCAGTAACCTATAGGTCACAATCACAGAGGTACTTTGTCTCAATGAAAAAACACTATTTATCTATGAGAAAAAGTCTAGTTATTTTTTCTTCTTTATTATTACTTTCCTGTGGAGACAAGGATCATTCTATCAAGATGAAAGGTTCTGACACAGAGGTAAATTTAGCAGTAAACCTAGCAGAGAAATACACTCTAATAGATTCTGACTTTAGTATTGCTATTTCTGGTGGTGGTTCAGGTATTGGTATTACCTCTTTACTAAATGGTCAAGCTGACATCGCTAATTCTTCTCGCCCTTTATCAGACAAAGAGATTGCACAGTTCGAAAACAAGAATATAAAGCTTCGTACTGTCATATTTGCTGAAGATGCTACTGCCTTTGTAGTACATAAGGATCTACCTATAGAAGAAATAGATCTTGAAACTTTAGCTAAAATAATGAAAGGAGAAATCACCAATTGGAAAGAACTTACTTCTGTAGACTTACCTATTAATATCTATGGACGTCAGAGTAGCTCAGGTACACACTCCTTTATTAAGAAGAAGCTAAAGATAGAGTTTTCTAATGCAGCTAAAGAAATGACAGGAAATGCTCAAATCTTAGAAGGTATTAAAACGGACAAATCTGGGATAGGCTATGTAGGTGCAGGTTATATCTCTCACGAGACAGCTACTAATCCTACTGTAAAGATATTGAGTATTAAAGAAACTCCTACTTCACAAGCTTATTCTCCTATAGACTCCAATGCAATCAATAACAGTCTATACTTCTTCCAGAGACCACTGTATCAGTTCATCTTAGAAGATTCGTGGGAAAAGGTAAAACCATTCATTGACTTTGAAAACGGTGAGATCGGAAAACAACTGATCAAAGAACACGGTTATTATATAATAGAACGACCATAATATGAAATATAACGTTAGAATAGGATTAGATGTTACTTTTAAATACATCTTTAAAGCGACTGGTCTTTTAGTGCTTTGTTTATTAGGAGGAATATTAGCCATGTTAATATACAATTCTGTTTCCTTCTTTATGGATGTAAAGCCCCTTGATTTTATCACAGGGATGGAATGGAATCCTACAGCAAAGAACCCTGTATATGGAATGCTCCCTCTTATACTAAGTACTACCATAGTAACCTTAGGAGCGATGCTTATCGCTATTCCTCTAGGAATTGGTACAGCTGCATTTATATCTGAATACGCTGGTACACGACTAAAGAATATTTTAAAACCAGCTATAGAAATGTTAGCTGCAGTTCCTTCAGTAGTTATTGGTTTCTTAGGAATTGTAGTGGTAAGCCCTGGCTTAGCTGATATGGCAGGTTTACCTAATGGTCTTAATGCCCTAAATGGAGCTATCTTACTAGCGATAATGGCACTACCTACTATTATTACGATTGCAGAAGATGCTATACATGCAGTACCAAAAACATATAAAGAAGCAAGCTATGGTGTAGGCGCTACTAAATGGCAGACTCTTCGCAAAGTAATCCTTCCCGCAGCAGCTCCAGGTATTATCTCTGCAGTCATGTTAGGAGTAGGTAGAGCCATCGGAGAGACCATGACTGTACTAATGGCAACAGGTAATGCGGCGTTAATACCTACTGGATTCTTTGATTCTGTAAAAACAATGACGGCGACTATCGCTATCGAAATGGGAGAAGTTCCTTATCAAACTACACACTACTATGGGTTATACGCTCTAGCGACAGTCTTGTTCTTCATGACACTTATCGCAAACCTAGTAGGAGAATATTTTATAAATAGATTAAGAAAATACCATGCAGCATAATAAACTAAAACTATCCTCTATCGTAGAATGGGGAACATTAGTAGGAACTACTCTTATCGTGTGCTTTTTCCTTGTTGTAATCATCCTAGAGATTGTGACAAAGGGAATAGGAAGTTTGTCTTGGGAGTTTATCTCTACTATTCCTAAAGAAGGAATGACTAAAGGAGGTATTCTTACACCGATTATAGGTACAGTGCTTATTACCCTTATCACGGCTTTATTCAGTATTCCATTCGGTGTATTCTGTGCGATCTACTTAAATGAATATGCAGAAAACAACTGGCTGACTAGAACGATTAGAGCAGCTATACGTAATTTATCAGGTGTTCCTTCTATTATCTATGGACTATTCGGATTAGCGTTATTTGTTCAAACATTATCTCTAGGAACTTCTTTACTAGCTGCTGGATTAACATTAGGACTATTATCACTTCCATATATTATCACAACTACAGAAGAGGCATTAATGCAAATACCAAATAGTACAAGAGAAGCAGCACTAGCAGTCGGAGCTACTAAATTTGAGACTATTAAAGATGTAGTGATTCCTTCTGCAGTACCAGGTATTCTAACAGGTGTAGTATTAACCCTATCAAGAGCAGCAGGAGAGACAGCTCCCATCTTATTCACAGGAGCTGCGTTTTATATCAGTGATACGAATGGATACCTAAACCAGGAGTTTATGGCTCTGCCTTATCACTTATATATGCTATCGACGCAACATCAGTCAATAGAAGAAGTAAGACCTATCGCTTATGGAACAGCATTAGTGTTGATTATCGTAGTGTTCCTATTAAACTTAAGCGCATTTTATATCCGTTATAAATTCAGAAAAAATGAAAACTAAATTATCTGCTGAGAACTTAAATATTAGCTTTGGAAGCAAACAAGTTTTAAAAAATGTAAGTGTAGAATTCGAAGAAAATAAAATAACTGCCCTTATCGGACCTTCTGGTTGTGGTAAGAGTACTTTACTAAGAAGCTTTAACCGTATGCACGACTTAGTTCCATATGCTAAAATAAATGGAACTATCAAGTTAGAAGATATGGATATCTATTCTAAGACTATACCTGTAACAGAGATTAGAAAGCGCATCGGGATGGTATTCCAAAAAGCGAATCCCTTTCCGAAAAGCATCTATGACAATATTGCTTATGGTCTAAAGATTAATAATCTACCTCATGATAAAAGTGTAATCGAAAAAGCATTAACGGAAGCCTTCTTATGGGATGAAGTAAAAGATGATTTAAAGATGCCAGCTCATCGCTTATCAGGAGGACAACAACAACGTCTGTGTATAGCAAGAGCTGTAGCACTTCGTCCGGAAGTAATCTTAATGGATGAACCGTGTTCTGCACTTGACCCTGTAAGTACAATTAAAATAGAGGAACTTATTCTTCATTTAAAAGAGAAATATACAATCGCTATTGTAACACATAATATGCAACAAGCACAGCGTATCGCTGATCAAACTTACTTTATGTATCTAGGTGAAGTAAAAGAAAGCGGTTTGACACAAGATATCTTTGAGAATCCTAAACACGAAATGACTAAGAATTATATCAACGGTGTTTTCGGATAAAAAATAAAAATGCCAAGTAGACCACTTACCTACTTCGTCATCAATAAGTCTGACTTATTAGAGTAAAAACGGATACCTTATAAGGGTATCCGTTTTTTTTATTTACAAGACTTCTGGATTAGCAATATAAAGTGGTGTACCCTTAATATAACTGACCACATTCTCGAAAGCTGTTCCGAAATATAATTCATAACTAGACTCTTCCACATACCCTATATGAGGTGTGCATACAACATTATCAAAATGTAGTAACTCATAATTAGTATCATAGATAGGCTCTTGCTCATAGACATCTACTCCGACTAATAGCTTCTGCCTACTCTGAAGCACATTAAACAATGCTCCGCGTTCGATTAATTTTGCTCCATTAGAATATCTTAACGTTGTGTCTTATTCTACTTATTCCTATATTGTCACCTCTATTCTAACTGACTTAAGTATGCTATTTACCCCTATAACGACTTCTTTAAAGAACAATAAACAAGTAACTATTCGCCTTGCAAGCTCAAATGATGCTAGTGCATTATTAGATCTTATCAAACAATACTTAGACACCTCAGAGTATATTCCTATTACTAGTAGTGATTTTAATAAGACTGTAGCAGAAATAGAAGCTTGGATTGAGAAACTAAATAGTACTGATAATTCTATAATGTTAGTGGCAGAACACAATGGGCAACTAATAGGAAATTTAGATCTTACAGGGCAGCATAGAAAGACACTACAGCAATATACTTCAGCTATACCACTATTCGAAATCTCTAATCCTTTGACAAAAAAATTCCCTTCTTCATCTGGTAATACAGCATATTGAGTAGCTTCAACCTCCCACTCAAGCACATCTTCATTGTCTTGATTAACTATAACAAATACTATTACCTCTGAATCAATATTTAACTCTCTTACTTTCATAATAAGTGTTATTTACTACCTCTAGTCTCCTTATCTAACCATTTAGTCATTTGTTGGATCATTGTAGAGTAATCTACACAATCATAAGTCCTAAAGGATTCCCAATCTTCTATTTCATCCTCTATGCCATAGTGTTCCCCTTCTTCATAAACACCTGAAATTATCTGTCTATGTATCAATTCTTTTGCAAATCGTTTATCTACTATTCCAGGTAGACCACGTGTACAACTAAACTCATAAAAAGGTTTATAAAAAACAATACCATCTAATCTGTCCTGGTACAATACCTTATCATCATCTCCGTAAGGATAATCAAAGTGAGTTTGTCCAAAAGGAGTTTCTTTTAGAGTAAAACCAATAGGTTTATTTCCTGTCAATTCAAAAGCAGCATCCCATTTACCTTCATTGGATAATTCTATCTTATGCCCTTTACCATATTCGGGACTTTTAGAGTTTTCTGATTCATAATTGTACCAGTTCAAAGCTACTATCTTTACTTGATGCCTATATTTTTCTTTTAAATAGCCTCCAACAGTCTTTACTTTAAGATTACCAATGATATCATCTATTTTCTCAGCATGAGGTCTATTCTGTATATACAAAGCTTTTTTATGTCCATTAATTGGACGCTGCTTTTCATATAACTCTATAAAGTTGTAAGCCATAATACTATCTCGTGTATTTGACGTAGATAAATACTTCCGTTCAAAATCTAAATACTTCTCTCTCGTCATTCCTTCCCATTCAAAAAAACAATCAGTAAAACCTATAGTTATCTTCTCTTGAATGGATAAATCTTTATTTATAGCATAAACTCCTTTTAGATATTTAATCATATTATACTTATCCCACAGAGCATTATAATCAAGTTCTCTATATAATAAAACTAACTCCTTTTCGAACTCCTCTTGTTTAGTATAATCTCCTTTAACAACGATGTTTCCCCTATTTGTTTGATTAACCACACCTACTTCTGTATATACATGACCGATTTCATTAATAAATCTATTATCCTTTAATATCTCTAAAATCAAATCATATTGTGTAGTCTCTCTATGGTCACGCTCACCTAGAATAACAATATCATTAGTCTTAAATAGGTCAAAAATATAATCTTTAGGGGACTGTTTTAGCTCTTCTAAGAATTCATAATACTCCTGTACTGTATATTGTGCAGAACAAACAAATGGCAAGAAGAACAAAATTATATTAAACAATTGCCTGCTCATTTCGATATATATTTAAGGTATTTCATTAGGGTTGTTTTTCAAAGTATTCTATAATAATAAAAAACAAACCCTCATATTAAAAAGTGCTATACAATTCTTTCTTTTACATTACTTTACAGAAAAAACTATCTCTATCTTAGTAAAGATAATAAAAAACACTACTAACTAAACAATTATTATGAAGATACAGAATAAACTTATCTATCCGATTCTATTATATTTTTTATTATATACTGTTATTACAGCTACCTATTTGTCTTTAAGCTTTATTGACAATACAGAGTATCAATCAGTACTAGCCTCTGTTCCTTTAATTATTCTAAGTATCCTTTTTATCAAGAAACATACATTACCTATTCGCGTTTCTTTAAAACTAAACATAGACAGCAAGTCTAAGAAAAACCTAATCAAATACACTAGTCTGTTTGCTGTTATTTTTTTAGTAGTTAATAGTCTACAGATATTCTTATCAGATTCATCAGATATACATCATGAATACTTAGATCAGATTTGGTTCTTTATCTTGATATGTTTTCCAATAAAGGCTTTAGGAGAAGAGGTTTTATACAGAGGGTTAATCCAAAATTACATTGATAAATACATTAAACCTTCATCTAAAAGTATCAGTCCAGGTAACATCTTCACTGCTTTATTAATGACTATTGCGCACTTAGGTTTCTTTTATATTATGCCGTTACCTAATGCCATATTAGCTTTTGTACTAGTATTCGTTGTTTCGCTTTTCTTTGGGTATATCTCTAAGATTACTAATCGTAACATCTTATATTGTACTATAATCCATATATTCTTGAACTATATCCATGTAGCTGTACAGTGCTTTTATATCTCCTTTATTCTTTAACCTTACTACCCCATTTCTCAGATGCTGAAATAACACTAAACCTAAGAGTCGTAAACTCATAATGAAAGTCCTTTCGCTCTCTTTCTTTCATCGCATCTATATGACGGTTAGGTTCATCTACTTTGCCATGTCCCTTGACCATGTCTAACATATCTTTCTGTGTATTCCATAGAGAGAAAGTAGAGACTGTATGTGGAAAACCAATAGATGCTGTAGCAAATAGTACTCCTAGGTGATCCCGTACCAACATCTCTACTAGTCTTCCCCATTTAATAAACCTTGGTATTTGTAAGAACTTCATCCTAGCCACTGTAACTGCTACAACTGAAGCAGATTGGTCTTCACTAATACTCTCTAGTTTCTCTGGTACAAACCCTGAGACATTGCCCCATTGTCTAATTAATTTTAACTTGAGATACTCTCCTTTTGCAAGTGTTCTACCAATCTTATTATGGATTAAAAAATAATCTAATACACGTTCATCTTCCCATTGGGCAAATATAACTACGTACCTAAGTTTTAATCTAGATAGGGAAAAAATAGGAGAACCTAACACCATGCTAGACATTACTTCTATGTGTAATAAACCCTTTTGTCTCTTTAATCTATGTGAATTAAATAGCAATTTTAGTCTCATCCATAAAGATACTTTCACTAAGTGATAACTATATATAGTCATAGATTTAAACGTTTTTATTACATTATCATTTGTATCCTACCTGTAATATAACGATTTACATTTATAAAAAACATATCCTACAGTAAATAAGGGTTAGATACTCACAACTGTGTTAATAATAAACGTAACTTACATATTCCTAAGCTATATCTATAAAGTCTCTTTAGAGAATACTCTTCTTATTATTTTAAATAGGGATTATTGTTCTTATCATGCTCTACCCATATAAGCTTGCTAGTATTATATCCAACTTCTTTAGCAATTTCTAAATACTTTACTTTCACATCTTCAGGCAAAGTTTTTTCTCTAGATAGAATCCATAAATAATCAAGATTCTTCCCTGCTATTAAAGCATATCGATAATCTTCATCTAAAGCAATGACATTATAACCAGAATAGAAAGGCCCAAAGAAACTAACTTTTAAAGCTGCTGTTCCTTTATCTTTTCTAAACTTTGCTACTCCTTTTGCTACAGACCACTCCTTCTCTACGTAATTATATCCACTATTAAGAACCTCTACATTCCCATCTTTATCTAGACTGTACTGAGCTGAAGTATTATTCAAATCTTTTTCAAATCGAAAGTCAAAACGCGCTATCTCATACCACGTTCCCAAATAACGGTCAACATCAAAATTAGTAACTGGCGTAGCTTTCTCTGGAATATCACTATTATTACACGATATTAAGAAGGTTGCACAAAAGAATAATAAACTGAAACGGATAAAGTAATTCATAATTAGTACATTTTGAGTTTTATCAAAAATAAAAAAACTACTTTTAATACAACTATATTATTTAGAATTATTTTAAACAACATTTATTATTGAATAAAAAGGTCTATCTATATTAAGTTTTCATTCCTTTTTAAAATTTAATATCCTATCTATCATTTTTTTACCGATTTTTGAATTGTCAAAAAACAACAATAATCGAATCAAAAGCTCAGATCATGAAAAAAACCACACTTTTATTAGCAATGGCATTAATCGTTATGTCTTGTAACCAAAAGAACAAAGAAGAAAATAACCCCGAAATAACAACTGAACAAACCTCAACAAATGTTGAAGAAATAGACACACCTAAAGCTGGATTTAATATTGAAGATATAGCTTATAGCAAAGCAGATATAGGTACTTTCCCATTCTTTACCTTACCTAAAGGATTAAAAGAAATGAACAAACCATTTCAGAAAAACTTTGATGTATGTTACTTCCCTATTGATGGAGTAATGATTCCTATTGAAGGAAAACTGTATAAAACTAATGTAACTGCTGTAGCAGGGGAAGAGTTTTCTCAACGCTACTTTGAAAAAAGCTTAGAGGATTATTTAAATTCTATAGGAGCAGTAAAAGTTTTTGAAGGAGAAATCACAGGGGAAGAATATGAACGTTATAATAAACAAGATCCGAATAAAGGAGATGAAGGAGATATCGGATATACTGGAGAATTAATTAAACTTTATATTATCCGTACACATAATCAAGGAAACGTTTATATCCAATACACTGCTAATAATGCAGGTGGTAAGCTTAATATCTTACAAGAAGAAGCCCTACAGCAGACAATTACTAAAATTACAGCAGACGAAATAGTAAAAGACCTAACAGAGAAAGGTAAATCTATCTTATATATCAACTTTGATATCGATAAGTCTACACTTACTCAAGATGGAGAAAAAACAGTTGATGAAATAGCAGTTGCCTTAAAGAAAAATCCTTCTTTAAAGATTTCAATTGAAGGACATACAGACAATACAGGAGAAGCATCTCACAACAAAAAACTATCTACCGATAGAGCTAATGCAGTAATGAATGCTTTAATAAAACAAGGCATCGCTAAAGAGAAACTATCCGCTAAAGGTTTGGGTGCAGAGAATCCATTAGTTGCTAATGACTCGGACAGCAATAAGGCTAAGAACAGAAGAGTCGAATTAATTCGAGTAAAATAAGACTATATCAATAGTGCCCTCCTTTAAACATGCTCCAATAAGTTAGACACTTTTGGGGCATGTCTTAATGCATATGCTGCAGGTCGTTCTATCTGAATATCGTATTAAAATCATATTATATATTTGTATCATGTGTCCTAACAGAATATAATATGTAATTACCTATTTCTAATACATTAAAATATTCCCTTAAACGTAGGAGGACTAAACTTAATTCGCTTTCCTTCCCATTCTGTTATATTACCAGAACTATCCATAAAGGCAAACTCTATTTCATAATCATTATCTCTTTTAAAACTAAAAGCCCCTGAACACATACCATGCCCTACACTAATAGTATCTTTATAAGCAACTAAATAATAAGTAGTTTCTTCTTTTGTCTTTACATTTTTCATTGTAGTCTTTACTAAGAACTCTGAATCATCTTTGGCAGGATTAGAAAATATCACATTAGAAGAAGGACCACATCCATACATAACGTTTTCTTTCTTTTCTATCTTAGGCTTAGAAGCAACCACAGGTTTATCAGTATCTACAGTAGGCAATACCTTATACTTTATGGCTTCATATTCACCCGACTCTGTATTACGTCTTTCTAATTTGTCATGTTGAGGTAGATTATCAATTACTAAGGTATATTCAAGGCCTGCCTCTAACTCGTTCTCAGGCTTTAAGATAGCTTGTGTCAAATTAAAACTACCTACGTAAGTCTCTGTCACAATTAAAGGCACTATCTTATCCCCACTTTTAAGATATATGGGATATTCCTTATTAAGCGCTTTAATGATTGATTGACTGTCAGCATAGCCCTCTATCATAAAGATAGCGTTCTGATTAATGGTCGATCCATTAGGGAAAGTACTTAAGCCAAACGATCCACATTTTGCATAAACAGACATCATGCTAAACAAAGCGATAAGTAAGGTTAAAACTTGTTTCATATTATTACTCTTTATTAATACCTTATCTAAGATAATCTATTCTTATAAAAATTATAGCTAGTAAGCATAAAAAAGCCTATATCAATAGTAATCCCTTTGATATAGGCTTTATATTTTATGTCCAAAAACTACTTCTTATTAGCCATTTGGTTCACTATTTCTTTTAGAAGTGTTTTTCGCTTAACAGCTGCTTCCTGTTCTTTCTTCTTCTTTTTGTCTATTTTATCCTTGACAGCCTTTCTATTGGCAGGTGTATTTCTTCCCATTGTTATCTGTATTACTATATACTTTAGTGCAAAGTTATCATACTCCTATCAATCAGCATTACTTCCATCAGTAATAAATATGATTTAATTAAAAATCTTTTTCTATAGGATTACTACTTAAGATCAGTTTCTGTTTCATCCCTGCTGGATATTGATCTATATTTTTTGCATTTCCAGGATTTAACTCTATCAGTAAATCTACAGCTGTTTTATTATAAAAAACCTTATCTGCTTTCTTAGCTTGTTTTTTAGACACCTCTTCATAATTAGCTAATCCATCTAAAGCATCCTTAGCTAATTTTATATTTTGGCTGTTGGTAAATTCAAAAGCGTACTCTCCTGCCGCATCCCATGCCTTAACTACAAACCCCGGTAGATTATTAAACTTATAAGGGCCATTTAAGGCAGGAATGTCTGTTGTAAATAAAGCATACCACACACGTCCACCGTAGCTTGTTGTAGCCTCTTGTACCTTATATCCCTCCCATTGAGTTACTTCAGGAGCAATTGTCCATTTGATACTATTTTTATCCTCTTTATAATAATACTTTTGTCTATTTTGTTCAAGATAAAACTTATTTTCATCAGCATTACTATATATAGACCAAGCAAAACCAGATTTAAACTGCCTTAGTTTATTCATTATATCCATTCTAGACAATGATTTATCTGTCTTCGAGATTGTCATAAACTCACTTCGCTGTAGGCTTCCATAATCAGTAAAACGAGAGTTACTTTGATTAATATCTAGAATAGCTACCCCTTCCGTTATCTGATCTGTTTTTTGAGGATCCTTTAAGATTTTTGTGCTATAAAAGAATCTACTGACAGCAATAGAATCATTAGACTCTTGTGCAAAAGTGTTACCTACCAATGCTAAGGTTAAAATAAGACAAAGTTTTTTCATGATAAATATTTAGTTTTTTAAGTGTTTGTTACTAGACTAGTAAACATATAAAAAAACTTCTAATTACCTCCTAAATATTTAATATTGATTTTATTGCCTTGATAACAATCTAGAACTAATCTCCATCTGTCATTAAGAAATAGACTGTTAATAATCAATAAACTCCCCCTAAAATACAAAAGAGGATAAGCTTTACTTATCCTCTTTTGAGTTATATTATTCTATCCCAAACTGTCCCTTAGAATAAACTCTTGCTTTACCAGCTACGATTACCCTTTCGGCTTTATTTTCACAGTATAACTCACCACCTCTTTCTGATATTTGCTTTGCAAAAAGTATATGCTTGCCTAATCGTGATGACCAGAATGGAATAAGAGAACAATGTGCTGATCCAGTTACGGGATCCTCAAGAATAGTAGACTGAGGTGTGAAATATCTAGAAACAAAATCACTCTCTACCCCTGTTGATGTTACCACCACACCCCCTGGGTCTAGGTTGATTAAATCTAATACAGATTGATTCACTTTAATATTCTTTATCTCTTCCTCTGACTCATAGACTAAGATATAATCTCTAGATTTAAAAACTTCTTTAGGCTGTATATTAAGTGATTTAGCAATAACATCAGGTAATGATGAAGCCTCTGGCATTCTTGAAGGAAAATCCATATAGTACATTCCGTCCTTAACCTCTACGATTAGCTCACCACTTTTGGTGTCAAATACAATTCTGTCCTTTGGATAGTTTAATATACTAGATAGACAGTGTGCTGTAGCCAATGTAGCATGACCACATAAGTCCATTTCTATCTCAGGAGTAAACCATCTCAAATGAATACTATCTCCGTTATCAATAAAGAATGCTGTCTCTGCAACCGCATTCTCTCTTGTTATTTTAAATAATACCTCGTCAGGTAACCAACTTTTTAAGGGTACAACACAAGCTGGGTTTCCATGAAAAATATGTTCTGTAAAGGCATCTATTTGATATAATTCTAATGTCATTATCTACTTTTTAAAATATTATATTGTTTCTATAAATTGTACGTAAGGAATTACACTGTTTTTGATGGTTTCTACTGAGCTATCCTGCTCTATACCATAGTATGCATAGAATCCTTGATAGTCAGCCTTAATGTAATTAAAGGTTACTTCAAAAGGGGCTAACAGTTGTTCTAGAGTATATTTATACTTTCCATCTGCACTATATTCCTGCTCATCAATCCCAGCTGTTATAGCTAATCCTATTTTCTTATTACTCATCTTATAACCACTCTGACTACCATAAGCCCAACCATAAGTCAGTACTTCATCTAACCACGTTTTAAACAAAGGAGGACAATTAAACCAGTAAAAGGGAAATTGAAATACAATATGATCATAGGATTCTATCAATTCCTGTTCTTTTTGAATATCAAGTATTCCGTCAGGATATTCACTGTGTAAATTATGAATAAAGTATCGTTCAGGAGATTGTTCTAACTCCTTTAACCATAACTTATTTACAATAGATTCTCCAAAATTAGGATGGATTAAGATCACTAATGTACGCATCATTTCTTAGCATTAATCGTTATTACTACTGCAAAAATAGGGAGTTCAAACAGCTTTTTGTACCTTAGCGCCCAATTGTTAGATACTATCAAAAAAGTAAGTATGACCAAAATTAAGGAGACTTCTACTCACTTCGAAAACAAAAAAGCCCTTGAAAATGAATGTAATGAGGTATATGCCACAAGTATAATTGGAGGGCAATGGACGATGGCTATTTGTTGTTATTTACTTGAAGGGAAGATGCGTTTTGGAGAGATTAAAAAGGTATTACCAAATATTACAGAAAGAGTGCTTACTCTTCAACTACGCAAATTAGAAGAGAATAAGGTTATTATCCGTACTATTTATCCAGAAGTACCGCCACGAGTAGAATACGAACTTACACCTATAGGTCTAAAACTAGCTCCCATCATTAAAGCATTAGGCAAATGGGGAGCTGAGCATAAAAACCTTGAAGAAGAAACTAAACAAGTGTAGTAAGTTATTTCTCTTGTCTAGATTCTATCTCTTTTCTAATATTTTTAGCAGTAGTAAATAAGTTTATCACAATTGGCAAAAGTGCAAAAGGAACAGCTATTAAAGCATTGAAGCCTTTTGTCAAAGCTCTATATCCCAAGAACACCAAGAGAACAAGAAGCATCCCTACCAATAAACCAGCTAATACTTTTGACTGTTTTTCTTTTTGTTTTAATTCTTCAATACTATAATTTGTGTAATTTGTCTTATTCATCTTTTTTGGCATTTAATATCTTATCTAGCTAATAAGTAGTTAGATATAACAATTTGTTACACTCTTTTTTAAGTATTCAATTAAAATAACTATCTATAAAAGAATATTCCAACCACTAAACAATAATAAACAAACACTTTATATAACAACTAATAAAAAGCTATATATCAATAAATAACAGATTATTTGCCTATAAACTTAGAATCACTTAAAGTAGACATAAAAGCAATTAAAGCTTCTTTCTCTTCTTCACTAAGTGCAATACGGTTGTTTGCCTCTTTGAGAATAGGGTCTAAGTTATCTGCATCTAATACTCCTCTATCAAAGTAATCCAACACCTCTTTTAAAGAGCTAAACTGCCCAAAGCTTCCATAAGGTGCAGTATATTCAATATTTCGAAGAGAAGGTACCCTAAAGCTCATATAATCTTTTAAATTACCCGTTACCCTAGCTCTCCCCGCTTCATTACTATCGAGATTGATAGGAAAACCAATATTTCTAAAACTTTGATCTGTAAAAAGTGCTCCACTATGGCAGCTACTGCACTTCTGAGTAAATACCCTATATCCATAAGCCTCTTGACTAGTAAATTCCTCTTGTCCTAGCTGAACACGATCGTACTTACTATCAGCAGAGATCAACGTATACTCATACTGAGCGATACTTTTATATATTCTCTCTGGAGTCATAGACTCATCTCCATAAGCTTTTTTAAACAGCTTTTTATACTCTATATCGGTTCCTATTTTATCTAGTACTTCTACGATAGAAGAGTTCATTTCTTCATGTGTGATAATAGGCACGATAGGTTGATTCTCTAATTGAAGTTTACTACCATCCCAATTGTAATACTTCATAAAGAGCAAGTTCTGAATAGGAGATGCATTGCGAAGCCCTACCCTTCCTTCTACACCTATAGCTTGGGCATGATGATCTGCATAAGCTGATTCTTGTATATGACAGCTAGAACAGGAGATTGTATTATCCTTGCTCAACCTTGGGTCTGTAAACAGCTTTTCTCCTAATTCAACTCCATACTTTGTAGGTTTATTTTTTAAAGCAGCGGAGTTCCACTCTGGAAAACTAGTAGGAATTCCTAACTCTATCTCTGGATTGTCAATCACAATATCTTCATACTCATCCTTATTACAAGAGATTAAGCACAGTAGAAGTAATAGTACACTTATTTTTGTTGTTGTTTTCATTTGTAATAGCAATTATATAAAACCCTTTAGAAGACAAAGAGCTGTTATGTAGATAACAGCTCTTCTATACTTGTACTTCTTATTTTACACTGATAATAGAGAACATTCCAGTAACATCACTCGTTCCATTTCCTCCTAAATTATCTACAAACTTCACCATCTGTACTGCTGTATGAATATTAGGTGTAGCATTATCATTTGGCCCTTTACCTGTACTTAATTTAATTGTATTCGATTTCCCTGTTAATAGTTTATCAAAGTCAGCTTTAATCTTAATCGTTGGCGCAGAACTTCCCACCACTGCATGCGTTGGTAAGTTTAAGACTACCTCTCTATACGCATCTACACCTTGTATTAGTTCACCATTATCTCCATCATCTAGAGTACTTCCTGTGTGTATAGACATCTGCTTTTTATCAGCATCATAGAATCCTTCTATCTTAGTAAAACGATATCCTGTTCCCCATTCCCACATCATCTCAGTATCATTAGCTCCAGCGTTAGCATAAAAAACAGGAAACTTAATTTGATCAAGAACATTTAGATCACTGCGTACACCTAGACCAAATTTGATTTGTTTATACTCTCCTCTAGGGATATTAGTTAATAAGTAATTTAATGTCTCTGTCTTCGCTTGGTTAACAACAGTTGCTCCTTTATCTAAATCATTCACATGATAAGGAATCTCTTTTCCATCATTTTTAATTAGACGAATATTACTAATCACATATTTTAATTCAGAAAATTGATGTTCTTGCCCCTCTGCAGATTTATTAACAGTAGCAGAAGAAGAACTAGCATCACCTAGAACAATTACTTTATCCTTGAATGTATTTGTAAACTCTAAAGTCACATTATTAGCAACAGCGTTACTATCATCATTAGAACAAGAAACAACAGCTAATGAAGCTGCAAATAGTAAAAAGCTCTTTGTTAAATTTTTCATTTGTCTTATTTATTAGGTTTTATTTTTAAAAGTTTATTTTTAGAGACGTGAATACATTACGTCCCATCCTAGGGATATTACCCCAATCTGCATAAGTACTATAGTACTCATTAAGTAAATTCTCTGCTCCTACTTGAAACACTGTTTTAAAGTTTTTGATATAAAAAGTGTAATCAACTGAAGCATTCCAAATCGTGTATGATGGAGTCAAACTCTCTCCGTATTCTGGACTAAAATCTCGTTGTTTCGCATCACCATTGATAGAAGTCTGTATACTAAAATCTCTGAATAGATAGTGTAAAGACGTCTGATAACTAAATGGTCTAATGAAAGGCAAGTTTCCCTTCTCGTTATCTTGACCTCTAGCATACGTCACACCACCTTTCCAATGCAAATCATCCATGATGTGATAGTCTGCATTAAGAGCGAAGTTAAATAGCGTAGCGTAGTCTAAAGAGGTATATCCTTTTACACCAACTGACTGATAATTCATCGGACTACCTAAGCTCAATATTCTTCCGATAACATAATTCTTGATATAGAAGTAATTCACCTTAGCTTGTAGTGAAAATTTATCTCCTTTATACCCAACACTTGCATTTAACTCATTAGAAATCTCATTTTTTAAATTAGGATTTCCGATGTAGTCATAGCGATCATAACTATTGTAGATATAATATCCATAAGCTTCCGACACAGAAGGCGCTCTATGCCCATATCCTACACCAACAGAGAAATTAAATCGATTAATATCCATTTCATAGCTAGTGTGTAGACTTGGTAAGAACCTTGTCTTCTCTTGTGGGCTACCTGGATGAAAAATCCAGTTAAACTCTATATACTTTGAGTAATTATAGTTTATTCCTGCTGACCCTCCGAAATTCAGTCTATGATCATCAGAGAACTCTATCGTATTATTCAATGATACCCCTGCATAAGTCGTCGTTACCCATGGCCAACTATACGCAAACATTGTTTGTTTAGAGCGATCCTGTGGGTACATACGCATTTCTGCAATCGAGAGATTATTATAAGCGTTCAATTGTAATTCAGAAGAATACTTTCCACTTTTAAAGTTTGCTTTAGACAGTAACCCGTAAGTAGTACTCCAGCCTGGCATATCCATATGCACCAAATTCTCTGGACGTGTAGTATCATCCATATAATGCTCTATCGCATTAAAATAAGCCTTGGTATCCCAAACACGTATAAATTTGTCCTCAAATAGCTGTTTATAGGATACAGAAGTAATCAATGCACGAGAAAGCCATAAGTCCATTGGTAAAGCAGGGAAACCAACATCTTTAGCAACGTCAAAAATAACATCTGCTCGCAATGAAGATAAACCACCTGTCTTATAAGCCAATCCTAAAGCTGTATTAAATTTTTTGTACTGTGAGTGCTTTACCTCATCGTTATTTCCATCTTTATAATTACTAGCTTCCCGATAAGCAATACTAGCGTCACCAGCTAGTTTTTCACTTGAGAACGAAACATTACCAAGATTAAAGAACTGTTTATTATTAAACTCGAACCCACTTTGATAGGCTCCAGTCCATACCTGCCCTATCCCAAAGGCTGTAGTTTTTCGTTTAAGATCAATACTCCCAGCCACAGTAGCTCCATGCATTCCTCCTTCTTGCCCAGATTTAATATCTATAGTAGATAGATTATTACTCTCTACATAAGAAGTAACAGGGTCCATCTTATCTGTACATGCACCAAAAATATGCATCCCATCAATAGTCAAGGTAGAGCGTTCTGTACTCATATTATTCAGCATAGGCTCCCATGCATAAGCCCCTCTTTTGATAAAACTTATTTGTTCTGAAGAAGCCAAAAACTCATCGACAGACACAGCCATTTTCATCTCTGTCTCTATTCTCTTCTTCGCTTGAACTAGCATAGAGATTTCGTCTAATACAGTTGGTATACTATCTTGTAGGCCTTTATTATCTTGTGCTACACTCGCTGTTGTAACCCCTAAGATTAATATGGTAATAAAAGGTTTCATAATAATTAAAATAAAGTATCTATATGTAGTTCACTTTTCTTTCCTTCTACACCTGGTGTAAAGTCACTAGGTACAGTAGTTCCCTTTAGAATACGACCATGTTGGTTTAGCATAATAAAATTCAATGTCCAGTTACCTGTCATTGTATAGTTCACTACACCATAATAGAACTTATCCTCACGTTGTACTAGATCTTTATTATTAGGAGAAGAGTGATTCCCCATCGAAGGTTCAGGCATTCTAGGATCTAGTAATAAGGTATAATTATCAACTACCGTATAAGCATCTTTTAAACTACTGTTTCCAGCATTAAGTTTATATATTCCGGCTACAAGTTCGTTTTCTGCTACCTTTGGTTTTATAGGTGCTACTAATGCTATAATATAATCCTCCTTGTCAATCCCTCTAAAAGAAGTCATATTAAGATTCTTATTGTTTTGCTTTTCAACGAAAACAAGCTGACTCGCTTTTATACTTTGATTTTTGTCCTTAAATGCAATCTCCACTTTCCAGTCACCTTGAGTATTCTCTTGCGTAAAAACAGAAAAACCTTTATAGACTTTCTCTCCTTTATCATACACCAGATCATATAGATTAGGGCATGACTCTATCTTCCCTTCTGCAGTAGTATAGATAGGTAAGAATGTCACTTTTGCATTCTCTACGACTTGCTTTGTAGTTGCATCAGTGATTTTTAATCTTACTTCATTATACCCTTTGTACAGATGTCCATTAAGGGCTTCTAGGCTTATTGTATAGTTGTCTTTTTGGATTGAGACTACTTCCTTAAATTCATTATGCTCAGGATTCGTAATATTACTTTCTGATTCATAATCTGTTTTATCAATAGTACAAGCTGTAGTAAACAGAAACAGTACTACTATCCACGTTAAGATTCTCATTGTTACATAAAAGTGTGTACATGACTAGGCGAATCTGTATGATTCTTTTTTATAGATCAAATCATACACCTGATCTTTTAACCCAAAATCAGTGTACAGCATTAAGGACATCATCAAGTATATTGACAATATCATCGGTTAAACTATTTTACTTATTTTACCCCAAAAGCATACAGTAGATGCTTGCCATCATAGAGATATAGACATCGTATTTCTAAGTAGATATAGAAACTCTCCTATAAAATCACTTAGCACCATGCAGTACATACTACAAAAGATACAACTGATTATACTGGCGTATACAGATCAATGTACTATACCAATATATGATCCACTATACATGAAACGGGATATGATTACTTACTATCTAGACCAACAATCACGTTAGATATAGAAACAAATAATCTACTAAAAGTCAATAGTTTATTAGACAGGAGGTCTAAAAAGGAAATCGTTGAAAGTATAAGTATATACACTATCAAGGCTAAAGAACGCCTTAAACGTATAATTCTTAAATAAATGAATAGATGTGTTATTTACAATATCTTGAAAATAAACCAGCTGTATTTCTGCCGAAGCAAAATTGCTTTTACTTTTATCTTTACCTGTATCAGAAGCATTAGCCATCTCTTTAGATAGATGACACATTCCATTACATTCTAGCTCTGGCTTATCTCTGTTCACACAAAGTTCATCCTTGATATAATCATATAGCACCACATATTCAACAACCGGAAGTACTGGTTTGAATAACATGAATAGGGATAATATGACGATTGCAAATTTCACGAGTACAAAATTCTGACTATTTTTTCAATCTACAAAATCTAGGATTGTTTATATAAATCAATAGCCTAAAAATGTAAATAGAAGTCCCCTGTTTTCGGAGGAATAAGGTATGATCCTATTTCACCTACTCGATAGATATTCAAAATACAAATGAGATGAATACCATCTCGATTCTAATTAAAACAGAATAAAATTAGATATATTTGAAGTTAAATAGATTCTTGTGATAATTTAGTCTATTATAGCTATAAGAGGTTAATAATCTATTTTCCTTGCACTTTCTAGGAGTTTGCTTGCAGTTTCCTTGGGGTTTCCTTGCCTAGAAGGCTGTTTTGTCGAAGAAACCTGCAAGAATACCCCTAGCAATCCTCAAGCAAAGCAATAGAAAACCTTTTAATATTAGTACTAACTTATCACTAAACTATATTATCTTATTTAATACATTATAAATATGATAGACACACCATTTAGCATAAAAGTCTCTAACCTTCATTGGTTAAACAATATAGATGATGAGTCTGATCTATGTGCACATGGAGATGTATTCCTTAAGATTGGAGATGAAGTAATATCTAACGACCTTACCCAAGGGGTTACTGTCTCTGCTACTGCTCTTTATCTATTAAGAAGTCTAACCGAAGACCTAAATGAGTCTAATCATGATAGCCAGCTGATACCATGCTGTGGTTTTTTAATGTATTTTGATGAACAGGAACGCCTTGTTATAGGGGGATGTCCTACTGGAATAGATTGGACTATAGAACATCTACCACATCATAAAGTAAGGCATATATCTGAAAATGGAACGGAAGCTATAATAGATAAAAATGAATACCAAAAGATAGTCTATACTTTCGTAGATGAAATCGAAAACTTCTATAAAAACAGTAGTCCTAAAAAGCTTTCAACTAATAATCTAGAAAAAGATACTTACTTAGCATTATGGAAAGAATGGCGAAAATTAAGAGATAATATATAAAACCACATTACACTAAACAGACACCCCTCCATTGATAGAAATCTATGGAGGGGTGTCTATAATAACTTATGGAGGTATATATTGTCCCTTATTTCTTTTCTTTCTCTCCTTTATGATTATAAGTACCGTCACTTAAGCCCATCGTTCTCTTACCAAAATTACTAGAACCAAAATAATTTCTGTCCATAAACTTAGATACTTTCTCATTTTTTAAATTAATTAATCCTAAAGCATCATTTAAGTATACAGGTGCTATTCCATAAGAAAAAGGTCCTTTAACATCATCATACATAAATGGAATAACAGTCTTATTATGTATATCTACAAAGCCCCACTTCTCATTCTGCTTGACAGCAAATAATAAATCACTTGGCAATAAATCAGTCATATCGTCAAAAGCATGTACATCATCATATTGAATAGGTACAACAATCTTTCCCTCTGTATTCATAAAACCAAATTTATTATTCTTCTCTACAACAAAATATCCTTTATCTGCTGTGCTAACTTTATCTACATTAGCGATTTTCTGTGGTACAAGGGTGTTATTATTTAGTAGATAATATGAAGCATTCGATTCGATTAAAGTAAAATCATACTTACTATTCATCTCGTAGTTATCTACTTTCATGATTTTTTTATTCGTTGGATCTACTAACTCCCAAGGAGATTCATCATCCTCTTTTACCATTATAAAGTTATTGACTAGATTATCTACTTTATAATAAGTAAGGGGATGCATCTCAAGATTATCATTCAAATAGAAATATTGAAAGTCTGTTTCAAAGAAATAATCGTTTATAGAATAATAGGGTTCTGAAAACTCTTTTACTAATTTCAGATTTTTGGTATATATCAATGTTTTATCACCTTTATAAGTAATAAAACGAGATTTAGGTGTCTTATTAATTAGTGTCTTTGTTATATTTCTCTCATAAGCTTCACTATTTATATAAATAATGAGTTTCTCTAAAGGCGCACCAAATTCATGATTGTGATAGCTAGCTCCTCCTGATTTATAAAACTCACTTGCGAATTTGGCCTCTAAACTACTAATTTTAACACTTATTGCATTCTTAAACTGGGAGTGTTCCATTCCAATATTTTTATCCGAAAAAGTCAAAATATCAGTGATATCCTTTTTAATTGATTTTAAAAACAGATCATAATCTTTTGGACTTGTCCCTGATTTTTGGGAGCTATAACTACTTACACGTCTTTTATCTTTTAAAATAGCTTGAATCTCGTCAAGCTTCAGATTATCTGATGAAGTTTTAAACAGTATTCCTCTATCAGATACTTCTAGTACCTCTATCTCTACTCCACGATAAGTAACTTTTTGATTAACCTTAGCTGGCAAAACTAAACTATCTATTTTACTTACAGTTGAAAAGGCAATCTCGATGTCTACTTTATTCACAGCTTTGGCAAGTCCTAGTTCAGCTTTAAAACCTGTATTGATATTAGTCTTTACTTCTATATTTTGGATTGTACCATCGTGATAGTACACCTTTTTTAGATAGACAGGTACCTTAATATCCTCTAATGAAGCATAAACAGAAGGGTCTTTAATAAGTTTTATCGCAACAGAATCTGCATTCATAAAATCAAAGAAACTAATATCAGATTTACTTATTTCATCGATAAATGCATCATACTCAAGTTGATTAAAATTTACTTTTAAAGGAACTGCCTTAATAGATGTATCTAATTCATCCGAGTTTTTACTAAAGAAATTTACAAATCTTTCAAGCTTTGTTAAATCATCTGTAAGTAAATCAATATACTCTTGATTCGTAGTTGTGCTATTATACTTTTCTAAATCAACTTGCGCCAGTGTTAATTGATTGATTAATAAAAATATAAGTGTAATAAGATATGTTCTCATCGGATAATCTTTAATTCGTTGGTATTATTATCAATGTAAAATAGGAAAGAGATATTCTTTACATAATCTAACCCTACTGCCTTTAAATAAGATGTTTTGTCTACCGCTTCTAAGTAAGCTAATTGTCCATTATTACTAATATACAGTTTGGTTTGTTGTGCTGTTACAACTTTAAAAGACTGCTCTAACATGAATTCCAAATTCTCATACTCATCATATGATTTTAGTTCATTACTATTATAATTATAAGTATACTTCTCTTGGTAAAAGTCATATAATAATGAAGTAATTTTATTGATGTCTCCACTCAAAATCAAAGCTGCATAGTCTGCATAGAACTGTTTAATCTGCTGTTCTAAATTCTTTTCTTTACGAAGATCTTTGCCT
The DNA here is from genome assembly GCF_001865835.1 of Myroides sp. ZB35. Taxonomy (NCBI): domain Bacteria; kingdom Pseudomonadati; phylum Bacteroidota; class Flavobacteriia; order Flavobacteriales; family Flavobacteriaceae; genus Myroides; species Myroides sp. ZB35. The sequence continues at coordinate 3,288,366 of NZ_CP017769.1, forward strand.
TTAGACCACCCTGTTAGTTTATAATCAACAGGAGCTGTGAGTTGATGATTAAATCGAATGTCTTTCTTTGTATAGTCTTCTGTACCAATATAATGAGAATACCTTGTTCCATCATCACTCACAATCGTATCTGTAACATAAGCTTCATTATTAAACACATCAACTGTTTTTATAATATCCCCCTTAGCATTTACATATTCAAGAACCATTTTAGCATAAGATTTTTTGGGAATCTTAGTCATGATATTACCTTTATCATCTATACCAGGTGTAATAATGAAAGACAAATCAATAGATGCCTCTGGATTGAGGATATATTTATTAAGAGTAACCGTTTCATAATGTGAATACCTATCTTTCTTATTTTTAGATAATATAGGAACACCGTCTGCAAAAATAGCAGGAACAACATTATAACATTCTACTTGTAACTGACAAATAAGCCCATTTTTATTAACCTTTAATTGATCTGATATATTTGCTAAAGGATTATCAAAAACCTTATTAAAGCTGATTTTTAACTCTCCTCTAGTATCCTCCACTATTTCTTTGCCTTCTTTGACCTTTGCTGTAAAAACAAAAGTGAAATCACGAGTAGCAACCTTGTAAATACGCTCAGAATAGTCTTCTTCAACCATTAGATTATCAGGATAGGTTTTTTCTAAATAAGAGGCTAACCTTTTGGCTGTATTTTTAACTGAAGTATCAATAGAACACATTAAATAATCTTCATAAAAATATACCTCCTTAATAGGTATATTATTCCACTGCCCTTTATCATTAGACTTAAAGTAACTGTTATTATGATCAAAAGTATTCGTTTCATACAGTTTCTTATAACTATCTAATGATGTAATCTTATCTAGTATAACGGGTGACTGAGCCATTATAAAAGAAGGAAAAAGGAAGATGAATAGCAATAATATTGATTTAATAGAAGTATTGAAAATATTCATTTCTTTAATTTGTTAATGAAGACACTAATTTAAGAATAACATTAACATTACTACTATAATTATTAATACTTTCGCATCGATTATAGTACCTTATAATAGGTACTTTATTAAATTAAAGACTTAATGAAACAATTTCTTCAAAGAAAAGATATACAGATTTCAAGCAAGCGATACTTTATCGATGCTATGGGAGCTATGGCCTATGGGTTATTCGCTACTCTACTAGTAGGAACTATTCTAAAGACGATAGGAGAAGAATTTGATATTTCGTTTTTAAAGGAGGTCGTTTGGCCATTTGCGAACCAGGCGACAGGGCCTGTAATCGCATTAGCCATTGCATATAGCTTAAGAGCGCCACAACTAGTGTTATTCTCATCTGCAGTGGTAGGTGTAGCAGCGTATCAATTAGGTGGTCCATTAGGTGTGTTTATCGCAACTATTATTGCTGTAGAAATCGGGAAAGCCGTAGCTGGTGAAACAAGGATAGATATTGTGATAACACCAATAGTCACAGTTTTAGTAGGAGTAGCTTTAGCACAATGGATTGGCCCTAGTGTTAATCAGTTGATGCAATGGATTGGACAGGTTATCATCTTTTCTACAGAGGCTAATCCTCTAATCATGGGTATGGTTATCGCTGTGGTAGTGGGTATGGTTCTAACCTTACCGATCTCTTCAGCAGCTTTATGCCTGATGTTACAACTAGATGGGCTGGCAGCAGGAGCAGCGACCATAGGTTGCTGTACTCAAATGATAGGTTTTGCGACCATCAGTTATAAAGATAATGGGCTAAAGGGAGTACTAGCACAGGGTATCGGTACTAGTATGTTACAAGTCCCTAATATTTATAAGAATTGGAAGATATGGATTCCACCAACCTTAGCCTCTGCTATTTTAGGTCCAATAGCTATTTTGTTCTTTGATATGCAAAATACGGCATTAGAATCAGGTATGGGAAGCTGTGGATTAGTCGGTCAGATAGGAACCTTTAATGCCATGAAAGAGGCCTACTCTACTTCCTACATTATATTGGCTATACTAGGTTTACAGATTATATTACCTATGATTTTGTCATACCTAATCTACTATATCATGAAAAAGAAACAGTGGATAAAAGATGGTGATATGAAAATATTTTAATCTTTAACTCGTGTTTAAATGCAATTCTCTTCTTAATTAATTAGACTAGTCTGTTCTAAAGTGTTTAAAGGGATTCATTATAGTCCATCATGATTAATCAAATTATTCAACAAAAAACACTTCAAAAAGTCTCCTTTTATGCTTTTTTTGTATATTCGACGAATGCAAAAGAATTGTCAAAAAGATTTTTCACCACTATACTCTAAGGATAATGTACTACTTACTTGGATCTTCAATATTTCTGGAGGTGCGCTGTTAGTGAGCTTATTTATCTTACTGGCTTTGTTGCCCTTATTGGTATCAACGCAGATCAAGACATTGGTCATTATAGGTCTATTCTACTACCCTATATGGGCTATAGTATTATATCGCTTTTATCGTTATATAAAAAGTAAAATGGCTGTAACCATAAGAAATATAAAAATAGATGATCAAGGTATCCACTTTTCTAAAAAAGATGGAAGTACTGCTGAAATTCTTTATGATCAATTAGGGCATTCTTACCGTTCAGAGTATTATGACGTATACTTAGTACCTGTAAATAAGACATGGAGGCTAGCTGTAGGAATAGACGGCGTTCAAACTGAAGTTGTATTTGATGGTGCAGATGTTGGGAGCGTATATCAAATCAAAAATGCAAGAGCGTTAAGAGCAAAGTTTATAGAAGGTATTGTTCGCTTTAGACCTGATTTAAAAATAGACCCTTCTATATTTAAAGAGTTTAGTATTCATCCTCAAGACTTCACCTTTGATGGAAAAAGATATATGAAGCATATAGGACAAGGAGTACTTATCATAAGTGGTATCCTAGTAGTCAGTGTATTGCTTGGGCTGCTTATTATTAAATTGTCTTAGTTATTCGAAATAAAACAGATAAAAACTACAAATTTAATCTTAGAAAGCCTGAACTCTAGCGGATATACTCAATGAAGAAAATAGTTTAGTTTATATTATAACACTTAATAACAAAGCCTAATTACGCATTTCTCGTAATTAGGCTTTGTTGTTTTACTCTATTTTTTTATACCATAGAGCAATATTCGCTTAAATGCATATAAAGCAGGTAACTGTTGAAAAGCATCAGCTATTTTTTCTTTAAATGCTTTGATAAATAAAACTTTCTCTTCTTCATCTAATCTTTCTAGATACGGAATCAAGGCTGAACCAGCAATAAATTCATATAAAGTATCGTGATCCTCTGCTATAATAGGATAAACACGTTGAGAGATGTGAAGCTCACTTAATCCTCCATCAAACATAATCTGTGCATACTGATCTAAAGTTAAAACAGGAGGTCTTCTGTTCCATCCTTTTAATTGCGCTTTATAGGGCTGTTGATCTGCCAAATCATAGAGCAGTTTATTTAGTATGTTTTCAGCCTGACAAGGCATTTGTACAGCAAACTGTCCTCCTGCATTTACCTTAGAAATAAGATGAGGAAATAACTCTTCATGATTATCTGACCACTGTAAAGCAGCATTGCTAAAAATCAAGTCCCAAGACTCATCTGCTGAGGTAAATTCTTCTATCGTCTGATGTTTAAATACTAATCTATCTGACTCTAATGGATGGGCTTTCTCTAGCATTTCTAAAGAGGAGTCAATCCCTGTAAACGTAACATGTTTAAACTTGTCTACTAATAAGGCTGTCTGCTCTCCTGTACCACATCCTAAATCAACTGCTTTCATCGATTTAGTTTCTTGAATCATAGTACTTAAATCAAAAAATGGTAAAAAACGAACGTCTTTAAACTTGTTGTATACTGTTGGATCCCAAGGCATATTCTATGTTTTTAAATTGAATATAAAGTTATGAACTCTACACAAAAATAACGGTTACAATATGCTAAAAACTAGGAGGGCTTTTTGCGACATTTATAAAAATAACAGCAATAAATAAGAAATTAATACTAACACAAACAAGGTGTTTCTTCATTATTCTAATCTTTCAATATCAAAAGACCTTCTATAAAAACATATACTACTGATAACATTATTTTGTCAATACTGCTACATAAACACTTAGCTTTTATGTTTTTTAAAGCTATAATAGATAAACGCTGCACTGATAAACATCAATAGCGACGCTAATAAAAATGGAGCTCCCGAAAACTCAAAAGGTGCACTCTCGTGAGTGAAATAATAGAATAAGTTAGTCATAACAAGTGGACCTATTATAGAAGTAACACTCACTAAACTTGTTAAGGCTCCTTGTAACTCACCTTGTTGATCAGAAGGTACACTTTTACTAATTAAAGACTGAAGAGAAGGACCACAAATACCCCCTAAAGAATACGGTATTAAAAAGACTAACATCATCCATCCTTGATTTGCAAAAGCAAACAATAATAGTCCTAATGCATAAAATAAAAGTCCTAAATAGATACTTTTTTGCTCTCCTAATTTAGGCGCACTCCATCTTATCAATACTCCTTGTACCAATCCTATTAGTAACCCTAATATCCCTAATGAGATACCCACTAGCCTTTCTGTCCAACTAAACTTATACATCGTAAAGAAATGCCAATTACTCTGAACTGCATGTAGTCCAATATAGACGAACACTAAAGCAAATACTAGATTGGAGATTTTAGGATGTTTAAATAAAAACTGAAAAGAACCAATCGGATTAGCACGTTTCCACTCAAATGACCTTCTCTTACTCTTATCTAGGCTCTCAGGAAGCATAAAATACCCGTAAAGGAAATTCAGAAGACATAATACAGCTGCTACATAAAAAGGCACTCGCGCTCCATAATGTCCTAATAAACCTCCTAAAACAGGCCCTATTATAAACCCTAAACCAAAAGCAGCTCCTATTACCCCGAAGTTCTTTGTTCTGTTCTCATCAGTAGATATATCAGCAATGTATGCACTTGCTGTAGAAATACTAGCTCCTGTCAGTCCTGCTATAATACGACCTACAAATAACCATCCTATAGAAGGTGCGAGAGCTAATAAGATATAATCTATCGAAAAGCCAAAAAGAGAAATCAGTAAAATAGGTCGTCTACCATACTTATCACTAAGATTACCTACTAAGGGAGAAAACACAAACTGTGTAAATGCATAGGCGAAACCAAGCCATCCACCGTACTTAGCGGCTTCACTAATATCACCTTGAATAAGCTCACCAATCAGTTTCGGAACGACAGGAAGTATGATACCCCATCCTGTTATATCTAGCAATAGGGTAATAAATATAAACCCTACTGCTGCTTTTTTATCTGTTTTTTTCATGTGGTAAAAGTAAACAGAGTGACAAAACAGGGTATTGACGATTTAAAAGGTTTTAGGTACTATTTCTAAGCCTCTCGATATAACTTAGGAGACATTCCTGTATTTCGTTTAAAGTATCTACAGAACACGCTAGTGTCTGTGAACTCTAATTCATTGCTAATCTCTTTTATTGATAAACTTGATGATTTAAGCAGTGTTTTAGCATGTAATATGAGTATATGATCAATCCATTGCAAAGTAGATTTACCCGTATTCTGTTTTAGAAACGACGAGAGGTACTGCGTACTTAAATATAGTTTATCTGCATAAAACTGTACATTTCGTTGCTTGTGAGCATATGTAGATACCAAAGAGTAAAAGTTATCGATGATTTCGTGTGTTCGATTCTTCGTTTGGTTTTTAGTATTAGGCACATCTTGATATTTTTCGATAATCAAATTAATCAATGCCATAACAAGATGTTTGAGCATTTCTATTTTATTAGAGCTTTGCTCCTTATTGTATACTTTCTCAATAAGCCTGATTAACTCCTGTTGTAAGAGAAGCTCTTCAGAATCCAATCTTATAATCGGTTGCCAACGAATCTGGTCATTCATTACAAATTCTCTTAATATGGGAAAGGTTGAAATAAAATCTAATGAAAGACCAATAGTTACTATTTCTGCATCTTCACTTAAAGACTTTGTTTCGATCATAACCTGTGGAGGTATAACAGCGACATCTCCCTCTTTGACTTCATACTCAGAAAAGTGTATCTGAGCTTTCATTGATCCTTTTAATACAACACCTAACAACAGTCCTTCAAATAGACGACTATGTTTCTTATAATTTTGATTAGCCTTACTGTGTTGATGAAAAACAACAATACCATCTATCTTCCTTGCTGCATCAAGATCATATAGATTATAAACATTATCAAGGGTTATAAATACAGCCATATTCACACATATTTTTAAATCTTCAAAAAAGAAGTACCTCCCTCCTTTTGATGACAAGTACCTTTATCCTTCACTATTTAATGTATCGTTAATCACATTACTTACACTATTTATCTTTAATTTTATCTCTATGCTTTTGGCCAAACTCTATTAAAGATTCTAAAACAGGATAACTCTCTAGAGCGTGCTCAGTAAGACTATAAGATACTGTAATTGGTTTGGTTGAATTAACCGTTCTAGTAATTAGTAAATTATCCTCCAACTCCTGCAGTTCTTTAGACAATACCTTAGGAGAAATTCCCTTTGCGTGTTCTTGCAAGTCTTTAAATCGCATTACTCCATTAGCACGTAGATGATTAAGAATACAAAATTTCCACTTGCCACTAAGTAATTCAATAGCATCTCTTAGTGCTAAAATTGTTTCTTTAGATACTGTATCGTTTTTTCTTGTTGCCATTGTTTTAGTTACTATCCTTGAGGTAAGTCATAGCAAATATAAAGGAAGCGTGTCTTAGATTTGCTGAAATCCTAAAAAAACAATCAAATGAAAGTATCCTTAATCGCAAATATCTCTATCAATGGAAGAATATTTCTATCAGACAACCCTGCTTACCAATTGCCTCCAGAGGCCTTAAGTTTCTACCTTGAACTTGCACATCAAATTGGGAACTTAGTTATTGGCATGAAGACTTTTCAAAACTTTCAAAAGTCACCTCAAAAGGTTAAAGATCTTTTTAAGGGAATAGAAATAATTGTACTCTCTAACAATACACATCCCCCTATAGAAGGTTACACCGTTGTTAATAGTCCTGAAGAAGCGATAACCTATATGGCTACAAGAGGAATTACAGAACTAGCTATTGGTGGTGGAACGGGTACCTACAACGCCTTTATAGAGAAAGAACTCGTAACTGATATTTACTTTAATATCAACCCAGTCATTATAGGAGAGGGAGATCTTTTAGGAATGTATGATAAACTAAATGCTAAATTTGACATTGTAACTCATAAAATAAGAAGTGGTTTTCTTCAATTACATCTAACTAAGTCTAAAAGCTAAAATTACATTAGACACTAATTGATATAAAAATAATAAGTTGTCTTATTGGACAACATTAGAGTTGAATAATCGGTAAGAAAAAGACATTTTTTCCCTCACCAATTATTCAACAAAAACAACAATTCTTTCTCGTTATTTACTCTATATTTATGCATCCGTTATAAATCAACTTATAGTTCATATGTACCCAATAGAACATATCATTCGTATCGATAAAAAAAGCAAAATGCCTATCTATAGACAAATTGCTATATCAATTATCAATGCAATAAAAAATGGATATCTAAAAGCAGGAGATCAACTCCCAGGAAGTAGAGATTTAGCAGACTCTTTAAACCTTCACAGAAAAACTATAATTGCAGCTTACGAAGAACTGTATACACAAGACTGGATTTCTATGTCACCTCGAAAAAGAGCAACTATATCAGAGTCCATTCCTAATCTCAAAGCATCAAAGTGGGAAGAATTCTCTAGTATACACTCCTATGATATTGACTTTAATTTACCATTTAATCAATATCATGATGTAGATCACTCTGTAGAAGAAAACACAGTTATTCCAGATATTATTATCGATGACGGTTTTCCAGATATTAGGCTTTCACCAATAAGTGCATTATTAAAGACCTATCGCTCTTATGTTACAAGAACCTATTCAATTAAAAATGCTAATCTTGAAAACCCACAGGGAACCCTCGCCCTAAGAGAACAACTTGTCAATTACCTATCCGAAACTAGAGGGCTTATTTTCTCTAAAGAGAATATTCTTATTACTCATGGAGCACAAATGAGTATTTATCTTTCAGCACAATTATTACTCAATAAAAAGGCAAAAATTGTTGTAGCTAAACCTAATTACCCAAAAGCTAGTCAAACATTCAGCAATACTAGAGCGAAAGTGTTAGAAATAGGAATAGATGAAAAAGGACTAAAAACAGACGAACTGGAGTCACTTTGTAAAACAACAACAATAACAGCTGTTTATGTTATTTCTCATCATCACTACCCTACTACTGTCACTTTAAGTGTTGACAGACGTGTGCACCTCTTAGAACTTTCTAAGCAATATCACTTCGCTATCATAGAAGATGATTATGACTTTGATTATCACTATACAACTCCTCCATACCTTCCATTAGCTAGTGGCGGGCATAATGGTAATGTTATTTACATCGGTTCATTTTCTAAAATATTAGGACCATCCATTCGTATAGGTTTTATGGTCGCTCCCAAAAACTTCATTCAACAATGTGTTGAACTAAGAAAAACAATTGATGTTGGAAATGATGCCTATATGCAAAACTCTTTAGCTAGCTTGATTAAAGAAGGAGAATTTACAAGATATTTTAAAAAAGCTAAAAAGTTTTATCAGGAAAGACTAGAGTTATTAGATCAACTATTAAAAAAGGAACTGAACAAGTATATTTCTTACACTTTGCCTACAGGAGGGATGGCAGTATGGATAAAAGTAGATAAACAATTTCCAATATCAGCAATACAAAACCTATCCAAATTAAGGATTAAACATATTAGTAAAGAAGAGAATGCTTTTAGATTTGGATTTGCTTCTTTAAACGAGAAAGAAATTCTTCAAGCTATTCATATTCTGAAAGATTATTTTATCAAACATCAATAAATGCAACACCTCGTGAGAGGTTAAACACGAGGTATTCTATTTATAGCATGGTTTAAGTAACTTTAATTTAAATATAGAGACTACTTTTTCTACTCACAACACACGATCTCTAGAATTAGTGATTCTATATTGATAAACAATTACTGCTATTATATCTAAGATTATCTAGAAAACATAGGATAATCTTTCATCATATTTTGAATTTCTTGCTTTATCTGTTTATGTTTCGTTGCATTATCTTTATATATTAATACTTCATCAATAAAGTGAACTATTTTTTTCATATCTGCTTCTTTTAGCCCTCTGGTAGTTACTGCCGCAGCTCCCACCCTAATACCAGAAGTAATGAAATTCGATTTATCATCATAAGGAACCATATTCTTATTCACTGTAATCCCAGCGTGTTCTAAAATGCTTTCAGCCTCCTTACCAGATATATCTTTATTTCTTAAATCAATTAATACCAAATGGTTATCCGTTCCTCCAGAGACGATATTATATCCACGCAACAAAAAAGCATCTGCCATTACTTTCATATTTTTTTGAATCTGATTAGCATATACCTTGAAATCATCTGTCAATACTTCATTAAAAGCTACCGCTTTGGCTGCAATAGTATGCATTAGTGGACCACCTTGATTACCAGGAAATACAGATGCATCTAGAAGACTAGACATCATTCTTAGCTCTCCTTTTAAAGTCTTATATCCAAAGGGATTTTCAAAATCTTTTCCCATTAAAATAACTCCTCCTCGTGGACCTCGCAATGTTTTATGTGTTGTTGTTGTAACAATGTGACAATGCGGTATAGGATTACTTAATAATCCTTTGGCTATTAACCCTGCAGGATGTGCCATATCTGCTAATAATATAGCTCCTACCTTATCCGCTATTTCCCTAAAACGACTATAATTAATATCTCTAGAATATGCACTTCCACCAGCTATAATCATCTTAGGCTTTTCTTTGATAGCTATCTCTTCAATTTTATCATAATTAAGTACCCCTGTTTCTTGATCTACTCCATAGAATGAAGGAACATATAATCTGCCTGAAAAATTCACAGAAGAACCATGAGTCAAGTGCCCTCCATGCGTTAGGTCAAATCCTAATATTTTATCTCCAGGTTTTAAGCAAACTGAAAAAACAGCAACATTAGCTTGTGATCCAGAATGTGGTTGAACATTAGCATATTCTGCACCATAAATCTCTTTTAAAGATGCAATAGCCATATTCTCTACAAAGTCAACATATTCACACCCTCCATAATATCGTTTATCAGGATATCCTTCTGCATACTTATTAGTTAATATAGATCCATTGGCTCTTAAAACATCCTCGCTAACAAAGTTCTCTGAAGCAATTAATTCTAAGCCCTCCCTTTGTCTTCTTTCTTCTCTTTTGATTAATTCAAATAAAATGTTGTTGTTGTTGTTGTTGTTGTTGTGCATAGTTGTATAAATTAGTTTAGCTATGATTACTAGTTTATAATCTAAATTAAAAAGCCTATAAACTAGTGTCTTATTAAATTTAAAAAGCAAAAGTAGCAGTTAGTAGCCTAATAATTTGGAGACAGATTTTTTATTCTTAGGCATCCAGATTGATCCTTTTAACAATTAAAGAGTTTAATATTTTTTATTCCTAAAAACAGTGCCATTACTTAGTTATGTTTTTTTATCTCAAATCATTTTAAGTACATTTAACCTTATTAAACTAAATAGACATGAAACAGTTTTCATATAAAAAAATAGGGATAATATTCTTATTACTATTTCAATTATCTTTAATTGAAGTATTTGCACAAACACCTTCAAAAATAGAACTAGAATATTTTACAATTGAAAATACCCCTCTTTATATTATCAATACTAATGATATTGATTTAGCTATACGCTATAAAAAAGGGCAAGGTATACCTATTGTATTTATACACGGTTCATGGGATGATCATAATTCTTGGTTACCAGTGGCAGAAGAGTTAATTAAAACTACTACTAATCCCATCATTTTATATGATAGAAGAGGACATAGTGCTTCTTCTCCTGATAAAGAACAAGGTACAATATCAATGGATGTCCAAGATGCCGTTTCCCTACTCGATGCTTTACAGATTAAGAAAGCTCATTTTATAGGACATTCTTATGGAGCAAATATCACAATTGAACTAGCCAATAATCACGCTGATAGAGTTGAGAGTATTGTTTTATATGAACCTCCTATTTTTGGGATGCTTAAAGGACAAACTGAATACAAACAAATTCTATCAGAGGTACAGAATGAAATGCAAAAAAGTAAAACTTTACTTGAACAAGGACACATTGAACAGGGAACCTTTAATTTTATTGAAAAAGTAGCCTTTGGAAAAGGTAGTTGGTATTCTGTTTTTGATCAAAGAGCCAGAAATACAATGACAGCTAGTTACACTACTTGGCTTGATCAAGCTAATGATCCTGAAAGATTAAATATAAAACCAGAAATCCTTAATCAATTTAATGGTAAAATAACACTTATTACAGGATCAGATTCTATCTTAGTATATACAGCTGTTGCAAAAACAATAAAACAGAAAGTTAATTCAATAGAATTACAGACTATTCAAGGCGCAGGTCATGGAGGACTTATTTCTCACCCCAAACAAACTGCTCATCTGATTACTACACACTTAAATCAATTGTAATAATATAATCAGAGTTCTCTAGCTTAAAGCTGTTTTTACAACTCTTTATAAAGTTTAATTTACTACATTTGGAGTATTGCATTTTATAAGAGTTAACTATATCAAGTAATCCAGATGAAGAGATTATGGAAATTAGAAATTAGATTAGAGAATACATCTAATAAAGCTTTGTATTTACAAATAGCTGACGCCATCATTGATGACATCAAGAAAGGAAGGCTAAAAAAAGGAGATTTACTACCTAGTACGCGTACACTCTCTACTCTACTAAATGTCAATAGAAACACCGTAGTACGCGCACTGACTATCTTAATTACCGAACAATGGCTGGTATCGGTAGAAAGGAAAGGAATTTTTGTAGCACATACTATTTCACAAGATAGTCCTGTAAAAACAATAGAGCCTTTATTAGAAAGACAAGAAACAGACCTATTACTGAACAATAATATTGTCTTTGACAATGGCTATCCTGATAGTAAAATAGTTCCAATAGCAGAACTGGCACGCGCTTATAGACAAATTTTTAATAGAAGTGCTAAATGGCAAATGATGGGATATGGAAGTGAACTAGGCGATTCTAAATTCATTACTCATATTGCTAATATGCTCAATCATCAAAGAGGGATGAATGTAGCCGAAAAAAATATTTGTATTACACGTGGAGGGCAGATGGCTATCTTTATGATCGCTCATTCCCTATTAACTAAAGGAGACTATATACTAGTCGAAAACCCTGGGTACAATTCTGCTTGGGAAGCTTTTAAACATGCTGGGGCTAATCTTATTCCTATTCATGTAGATGACCAAGGAATAGTGACTAGTGAGATTATAGAACAGCTAAAAACGAATAAAAGAATTAAAGCAATTTACCTAACCCCTCATCATCAATTTCCAACAACAGTCACCCTTAGTCTTAAAAGAAGATTAGAAATAATCGAACTTTCTAACCAATACGGTTTTACTGTCATTGAAGATGACTATGATAATGAATTTCATTATAATACAAGACCTATTTTACCCCTTTGTAGCCATATTAACCTAGAAAATTATATATACATAGGAACTTTAAGTAAGGTAGTCGCTCCTTCTCTTAGAATAGGTTACTTAGTGACTAGTAAGACCTCTTTAATAAAGAAAGTAAGTAAACTAAGAAAGATAATTGATATTCAAGGTGATAGAATAATGGAGCTAGCTATACTAGAGCTAATCAAAGAAGGAATTATTAAAAAACATATCAAAAAAGCAACAATTCATTACAAAGAGAAAAGAGATTACACCTATAGCTTATTAAAGCATTATTTAGACCAATCCACCCATTTCACCTTGCCAGAAGGAGGACTTGCTTTTTGGATTAAACTCAATAGGACTATAGATTTTAAGAATTTCTGTGCTCTATTAACCAGTAAAGGCGTTGATATAGTAAACCCTAATGAGTATTATCTAGACCACTCTAGTAACGGATTAAGAATTAGCTTCGGTAGATTAACTAAAGAAGATTTAGAAAAAGGAATAAAAATCATTGCAGAATGTTTAACCCAGATTAAGCATTAGCCAAATACTGCAAAGCAATTCTACTTCATATCTCTTTCATTTCTTCTAAAACCATACTACAGTATGCTTTTTTCTTGAATTCAGAGCTATTTTGTATAATTACTTTTCGTTTATATGTCTATCGCTTAATCTGGGTTAAAATCAAGAGCTACATTCCTAACTCTATTGTGTTTTTCTAATTCAGCATTTTTATTCCTTCTTTTAATATTGTCTCTACCTATGATAGGTGATCCAGTTCCTAATGACGCTTATTGTGGCTTACACTTTATAAATAACGCACAAGATAATACATCCCCCAAGCAAAGATTACAATAATGGTTGTCCATACCCAAAAGGGAATACTCTGAGGAGTTTCACTACCTACAACTAAAAAAGTCTTTTGATCACCTTTTCCATAAGCATTAATGCGTATAGACAATAAACCATCTACCACAGCCTTTTCCTTTATTCCTTCTATATCTATAGCCGGGCCATTCTTTACTGTAAACGGAATAATTCTAATCCCCTCTTTTCCCGTATGATCTTTACTTACAATTTTTAAGGTATGATCCCCATCCACTAATTTATGCGTATCGAGTTCGAAATTTACAGGTGTTTCGAGCTCTGCAATAGGTTGATGTTCATCATCAATAAAAATGAATACTCTACTTCTTTGCTCCATCTAATAGGTCGTTTAATACAGTTCTTTTAATGTGTTCTCTAGATTCTTCTCCTGGTTTTACTAACCATTTAATAGAGAAGATTAACGTAGCTAAAACCAGAATAGCAATCACCACTATAATAGTGTAATCCCATTTACTATCAGGTCCTACACCATGTACAACTCCTTTTAGTAATTTAGGTTGATTGCGTTCACAAACAGGACAAGCATAAATTACATTGGCAAGTAATAGTCCTATTATAGTAAGAATCCTTTTACAATTTACTTTCATTATTTATCCTTTATTTGGTTGATATAATCCATGATCTGTTTTACTTCTTCTACTGTTACCAAGGGAGCTTTATTTCCCCAATTATTGCGCTCGTAGTTAACTATTGCAGTAACTTCTTCCTCCGTCCAATTCGCATTAGTACCTACCGCAGGCATTACCCCATACTCCTCTCTAGCATCATATCCATTCATTATAATATCGACAAATAGTTGGAGGTTATCTCCAGTAACAATAGCACTGTTTTTTAAAGGAGGAAACGCACCAGAGAGTCCTTCTCCATTGGCCTGATGACAGGCTGCACAATTATTCATATAAAGGTTTTTACCATCCAAAGCCGTTTTAGTCTGCCCTGTAGTTACTCCTTGTGTAACATCTTGTTCTTTAGGATATAAAAACTCAGGAGTCATAATCGTTCCAGGCAATGGAGTCTGCTTTAAAGCTTGCAGATATGCAACTAAATCTAAAGCGTCTTGAGTAGCCACAATCTTTAATTTCTTATCCCTTAAGAATGTCTCTGGTACACTGACTACAACATCCTCTTTATCAGGAGACTCTTTAGATGTAAACAGAAAAGAATACGAAGGCATAATGGATTCTTTAACGACAATACGAGGATTATAAAGATGAACTAAATGCCAATCTAGACTAGGTTGGCGTGTACCTATATCTATAAGATCAGGACCTGTTCTTTCTGTTCCCATCAGCGTAGCAGTATTCGTCCAAAAATCAACTCTTTTATTACTCGCATAATCTGCAGATATAGAAGGTCTACTCCCCCATTTTCTATCCATTTCTACATTTCTAACTTGCTGACTATGACAAGCTACACATCCATTAGCTATAAATATATCTTTTCCTCTTTTCTCTGATTGTGTTAGAGGGATCGCATCAGGTAAAGGATGTATTTTAGACTGATTATCTAGGGCTGGTAGAATAGCTACAAATAGTGTTAGAATCAAAAATAAAATAGTTGCTATTACATAAAGTTTTTTATGGTTGCTAAATATATCCATATCTACTAATTATTAAATATTTTGTCATTATCTACGCTATCATCAGCTAGTTTCTCAAAGGTTAAGTCTACCCTATCTAAAGAACCGGATTCGTCTTTTTGAATCATCTTATAAAAATTATAGACAAAGAATAAATGAGATAACCACATTAGACTTCCTCCAATAGCTCTCCATAGCCAATAAGGCATCATAAACTTGACACTCTCTATAAAGGCAGAGTCTTCCATCCACATTAAGCCTCTTAATGTTCCCCCGTACATTAAAGGGATTGAATAAAACAACAATCCTATTAAGGCTAACCAAAAATGAGCTCCGATTGTAATCTGTGGCGCTTCTTTACCCGTTATTTGTGGTACTAATGCATATATAGATCCCCATAAGAGAAAAGTGATAATTCCATACATCGTCAGATGAGAGTGAGCCACTGTAAAGTCTGTAAAGTGCCAAAGCAGATTTGTAAATCGAAAGGATTCTGCTGTACCTTGCAAAGAACCCGTAAAATAGAACATAATACCTATTACAAAAAAGGGAATGGTATAACTATCCTTGATTTTATACCAAACTCCTTTAAAGGTTAAGAAAAAATTAGTTGTACCCGCTACTACAGGAATAACCATTCCAACACTAGCTACAATAGCAACAGTCTGTAACCACCATGGTATAGCACTAAAAACAAAGTGATGGGTTCCAATTAATGTATAAAACAATATCTGGCTCCAAAAAGCTAATATTCCTAAACTGTATGAATATATTGGTTTATTAAGTTGTTGTGGCAGAAAGTAATATACTATTCCTAGAGTAAAAAGCATAAACCACATCCCTACTGCTTGATGCATATAATACCCCTGCACGATTGTCTCTCCTAGACCATCTTGCCAAAAAGGTAAATATCCAACAACAGCTACTATAGTAATAAAGATAACGGCAGCAACGATATACCAATTAGAAATATAAATATCCTTATCCGTTCTATTGGCTATAGTCTTTAAATAGCATCTAAGCGTAAAGTACAACCCTAAAGCAAACAATAACATAATAGGCCATATATACTCTCTATACTCTCCTCCTCCATTGTTTACACCAGCCATTAAACTAATAGACCCGATAAAAACGGAAGCATTAATTAAAACAAGTGAATACCATCCCCATTTAATATTGACCAAGTTTGTATTACTAACTCTAGGTACGATATAATACCCCAATCCAATCATCCCTAAAGAAGCCCATCCCCAGAATACAGCATTAGTATGCACGGGTCTTAGTCTTCCAAAGCTAAGCCAACTACTATGATCTATATCTGGTGCTATAAATTTAATCCCTAAATACTCCCCAATAGTGGTACCTACAATTAACCAAAAGCTAGCTGTTCCTAAAAACCATAAAATAAGTTTAGCCAACCCTGGGTCTATATCTACCTTGACAGAGTTTCTTTTCTTATTAGCAACAACGGGTGCTAGTTCAGTCTTTGACAACGAAATCAACCCCTTTTGATCTTGAATTAAACTTTCTCCTGAGAGTTCTTTATTGGACAATGAAAACCCTAGGGCAATCTCTCGTTTTTTTAAAGAGTCTGACTCCTCTTCAGACAAATGCTCTAAATACTCTTTAAATTGTTTTGTATGCTGATCCTCTAGCTTATTTTTTTGCACACTAATAATATTGGAAATTTTAATAAGCATAATTACTACACCTAATAGAATAGGAATTGAGATTAGAATCAAAATAATGATAATCCCTGGCTCTGTTAAAAGAGATGGTTCTGTTGTTTTGATATTACTCTGTGCAAAAAGATTTGATGCAGAAATAAAGAAAATAAACCCGATCAGGTATTTTAACTTTGTACTTTTTAATAAAACACGGATTTGACGTTTTGTAAGGCTTGTGATAGATATCTTTACTAAATTTGAATCTAATTCTTTGTTTAAGTTATACAACTTATCAAGATAAGATGCCTTTAAATATAATGATCTAAAAAAAGCACCCAGTAGCACTATTAGAATCAAAACGATAACAATAAAGATATCTTGGTTATTAACCCTAAATTTTAAAGGCTCCATATTGTTAGCCCAAATCGCTGTTGGATGGATAAAAAGTAAAAAACTTATAAAAATAGACCACGGAGCAAAAGACAGTATTTTCATTATGAGTATTATTAAGTAAGTAAACCATACACCTAGTTTATAGATAATCGTGTTGGCATACCATGTGTTTAGTATTTATTATCTAAAGCCAAAGGTATTGTGCTCCCTCATGAAAGAGATGGTACAGATTAGAGATAATAACATATGGGTATTTCGGTCAGACCGTGCCACTCATTTCGGTCAAATGGTGCCACTTTGAAAAGTCTTACAATAATACAAAAAAAGTTACATCAAACTTTAAAAGTTTGTCTTTCTCATGGAATCACCGTTAAGTTCAATTCTATGAGAAGAGTTTACGATACGATCTAAAACTGCGTCGGCTATAGTGTTTTCTCCAATTAGAGGATACCATGCAGATACTGGTATTTGAGAAGATAAAATGATTGATGCTCGATTATATCTTTGATCAACGATATCAAAGAGTACTTCTCTAATAAGATTATCAAAGGGTTGTAATCCAAAATCATCAAGAATAAGTAAGTCACATTTGAGTACTCTCTTCATTTCCCTTTGGTAAGTACCATCTATTTTACTTGATTTAAGTAAGTTAAAAAGATTAGCTGTATTAAAATACAGTACTTTATGTTCCATTAAACAAGCTTGATATCCTAGTGCTTGTGCTAAATAACTCTTACCAACACCACTGGCTCCAGTTATAATAATGTTCTGTTTTTTAAGCATAAAATCTAATGTTGCTAATCGACTAAACATATTCTTATCTAAGTCTCTATGATGGGTGTAGTTGATATCGGCTATACTAGCATTTTGCCTAAAATTAGCTTGTTTGATTAGTCTTTCTACTTTTCTATTCTGTCTGTTTTCATATTCGTGATCAGTTAATAATGCAATGTATTCATCTATAGTAAAGGATGTTGTAGTATTGTCCTTTAGGTGTCTGCTGTGCAGTATCGCCATATCGTTTAATCGCATAGCTTTTAGTTTTTCGATTGTTTGATTGTTATCCATATAATTGATTATTAATGTTTATTGATAAGAAGAAGCTCCTCTGATGTTATTATGCGAAGGGATGTGAGGAGTATCGGCATTGAGTTCTTGTATAGTTTCTTGGTTTAGATCCATCTTGTTTTTAAGGATGTTTTTGATATGGTGATAAGTAGCTATATTCTCTTTTAAAGCAAGTTCACAAGCTTTGTCAAGTCTATGTGAACCGTAACCTCGATGTAGTTGTATAATCCCTAAAACTCGTTTATAACCTATCTCTGGATACTCAACATTATCCAGTGTTTTTTCAACACACTTAACCACATTCTCACCAAGTGTTTTAGCTTGCTTTTTAAAGTATTCTGGGCTCCAACTCGAGTAAAACTGATGTGTACTAGATAAGTGCTCTTTCTCAGTGGTATATACTCCTTTTGCAAAACTTCTTTTATGTGATGCTATACGCAAATGATTGTAATAAACTTCTACCGTAGTATTGGTGTAATGAATAGTGGTTTGATGTCCTATATAGCGATATGGGACACTGTAGTAGCTCTTATCAGGAGAAAAATATACATAGCCTATCTTTTGAACTTTAGCTCTTGTATAATCCTTGATTTGATAATTACTACTTGGTAAAGGTTTAAGGTATTGTCTTTCTATAGATTGATAAAGTTCTATACGACTTGCTTCTTTGCGTTGAAAAAGAAGATGATTATAATGAGTTAGTCTATTTTGTATCTCTTGGTTTAGTTCTTCTAAGCTAAAGAATGTCATTTCCCTAATGGGATAAGATATTCTTTGATATACTAGATGAACTGCATTTTCTACAAGAGCTTTATCTTGTGGAGAGTAGACTCTAGTAGGGTTTATGACACATCCGTAATGCGAAGCAAAATCTTTAAAGCTTCTATTTATTTCTGCTTCGTACTTACTAGAACGTGATACAGCGGATTTTAGATTGTCTGATACAATAGCTGAAGGGACTCCTCCATAAAAACTAAGTGCATTAACACAACACATTATTAAATCTTCTTTTTTCTGGCTTTTGCAGACTTGTACATAAGTGTACTGGCTATGAGGTAAAATAGCCACAAATACTTCTACAGGTGTTATTTCACCAGTACTTTTATCAACATAAGAGAGCTTCTTACCTGCAAAGTCAATATACATTTCTTTACCAGGTTTATGTTCTAATTTCATAGAACCTTTTATCTCTTTATACTTTCGATTATAGTGTTCCATAAACTGAGTATAGCTATAAGGGTTTACTACTGTATCAGCGTATTGACTATAATGATATAAAAAGGTAAAACCTGGATGATTACGAGCTTTATTAACTGTTTCAAAATACAACATAAGCTCATTATGACGTTGTGTATCAACAGTTGTATAACTTGAAAAAAGCTCTGATAATTCAGATATTTCAAACGATAACAATTGCTCTAATGAATAATCACTAGCAGCAAATAATTGCATATAGGTATTAATGGTGTTGCGGGAAATACCCAACGTATTGGCTATTTTTCGGTTGCTATAGCCATCTAAATGCAAGGTAATAATTTGTTTTAAGTCCATTGGATCAAGTTTATTAGCCATCTCTTATCGTTTTATAAACAACAAGATAGATGTAATTAACTTTCCAAAGTGGCGCGGTTTGAACCGAAATAACTTAACGAGTTATTTTAAGTGGCACAAATCAAACCGGAAATTGGCACCATTCGAAACGGAATAGTGGCACGGTTTGACCGAAATAGGTGGCACAAGTACTCCGAAATCACTGGCACTAATCGAAACGTAATATCCAACATAGACCAAGTAAAGAGATTGAGGAGAAAAACAACTACTCTATTGGTGCTTTAAACGATATAATTCTTTATGAGCTTTTTTAAAAGAAAGAGGTACACCAGCACATAAAAAAAGCCCGATAACGAGTGTTATCGGGCTTTTCAGCGGAGAAAGAGGGTTAGCCTCTTTATACCATATGTTTTATAAATAAGGATGCTCACTTTTTTAATAGTTTGTCAGGCGTTATAAATTGGAAATACATATAGCTTTTCTGCAATACCATTTTAATAATTATTGCTCAAAAACTTTCTTTGTCTTTCCCTATCTCCACTTCTTAAGCACGATTCAATTTGTTCATTTATATAGGTTTTTATAGGAATCAACTTTATTCCCACATCTGATTTATTTGTGATTTCCAATAAGTTTCTCCATTCTGAAGCTTGAATGTCTCCAATAATTACATCTCCAGAATAAATTCCGCCATTTCCTCTCCACATTAACCTGCTAAAAGTTCCTTTATCTTGATTTAATGATATGAATAATAGAAAAATTTCTTCAAACAATTCTTTTCTTGTGTGTCTGATTAGATCAACAACAATTTGCATCTTTTTGTAATTGTTATTATTATTGATTACATATTGTCTAATGAAATTATCTGCTCTCAATGTATGTTCTTCTTTAAGATTTGTAAAGAAAACATTGCAGTAATGCTCCAAAATACCAAAGTATAAATCTTTCTCAATAACTAAGTCAAATACTTGGATAAGCGTATCTTCTATATTATCTATATTCCATACATAACTCATATTACTATGGTCGCCACTGAGGCTATGTCTTTCAGTGGAAGAATATAGGCTTTCAACAAACTCAATTAAGAAATTTTTATCAACTCTTAATATTTGCAAAAATCCTTGTCCTTGATAATCAAAATGATGTTGAATAAGATTTTGTTGGATATAAGCCTTTTTAATCAATTCAAAATCTTCTCCAAGATTTTCAAAATGTTTACTGAACAAATCCATCCAAACTTGTAATCTTGAACCTTCCCTCTCGTTCTTTTCAGTAATTAATTTTAAAATTAACTGAAATAGGTTTGGTCTAACTTTTAAAAATCGAACAAGACTGTCAAAATGAATTGTATTGGGTTTATTCATTTTTGAAATTGTATTAATTAATGAATCGGCTAGTTCATTAGTAATTAAAGGATCATCTATATAATCATAAAATGATAATTCCCAAAGCTCTTTATTTTCAAATTGTGATTTCTGAATAAGTTCCCAAATTTGATTTACAGAATCTTTAACTTTCAAATGATTTCTAAAGGTAACTCTTGGAACATAGTTAACTTGATTATCATTTTCAATTACTTTTTTTAACAAAAATAGGCCTATTTTTAGGTCTTTTGAGCAATTTTCATCAATAACAAAATCTAGTGCATTATTATAACTCCAATTATTTTCTGTTGAATTCTTAAGTAAAATGAAAGTATTATAAAAATCGTTGATTTCGTCCTCGCAGGATAAAATGAATGAACTTCTTATGTCCGCCTCTTTTAATCGGTCATATTCACGAAAATCTTCAAATTCATACATTTCCTTATCTCTAAATCTGCCCCAATCAATTTTCAAAAAAGCTAAATATGTTCCATTAACAAATTTGTTTGTTAAATTTGAAAATTCAGGTAAATCTAAATCGTTTCTTCTAAACCATCTTATTTGGTTTTGAACATATTTACAATGTTCAAAATTTTCATTAATTAAATGTTTATCAATTATATTAACTACAAATGGAATATCGAATAACATAATCTCTTTATTAACATCTGGATGAATTCTTGAATAATTTTTTAAAAGACTAAAAGCCAAACCTGGTCGAGAGTCAAAACTACTTTCTAAAGTATTCCAAATTTTAGTTCGGAATTCCTGAATAGTCTTATTGTTTGGAATGGGATATTGATAGTGAACAAAACTATTATTTCTTCCTCCCTTAAATTGCTGAAATTCATGAGAAAGAAAAGTCTTAGCAAGTTCGTAAAAGGATATAGAAAGTAACTCATCATTATTTTCAACACCTTTTATTAGAATGTCAAAAAGAGTTCTTTGTCTATAAAAGTTGGTGTATTCATCATCTCTATCAAAAATCAACAATTCTCTAATTTTATGTATTAATTCGGGTAATTTATCTGATTTACGTGATACATACTCAAATAACAATTCAATTGAATCCTTTAAATTCTTACTATTAAGACGAAAAAAATTCCCTAGTAATTCAATGATTTCATCTTTGTTATAATTGAACTGATTTGTTTTATAAAAAGTATCATATATAGTTTCTTCTGCTTTTGGAAATGTTTCTATTTGCTGATATGTAAACTCTAAAGTTTGGTCTTGTAAATAAAACCAAAATGAATTGAGAAAATCAAAAGATTTATTGCTATCAGAACTAATGTGTTGCCAATAATTTACCAAGTCAGGTTTAATTTTGTCCATTACATTTTGTGGGCCGAAAGTATTATTGGCAGGAATTATAGTATCTGTAAATCTATGTTTATAATTCTCAAAGTAGTTGTTTAAGAGATTACTGAATGAAAGTAAATTATCTTTGATAAATGCCTTATAAAAGAAAAAAGTCGCAAGATTTTGCTCTGGCACTTTCACGTGCTCAAATTGAATTTCCACCAACTCTAATTTGTCGAGAGTATCAATTATATCAATAAAATCATTATATGAAACATCGAACTCTTTTAAAATTAATTCCGTTACTTCTCTATTTTTATATGGAATGGTATAAAAAAAAGCAATTAGTCCAAGACATTTTATGTTTAATGGGTTTTCAAACTCGCCATCATCTTTGATGAAAGTTGAAAAATACTTTTCAAATAAATCAGATACATTATGAAGGGCATATAAATTTTGTTCTTGTTTAGCTAAAAATGATGTCATTATAGCTAATCTTGGATTTCCATCAGAAATTCTAACTATTTCTTTGTGGTAATCAGGGTTTAATATTTCAAATGGTTCAGCTTTTATTATGTCAATAATTTGTTCATCTGATAGTTTATACAAGTCTATTCGTTGAGTTGAAAATTCTTGACATTTTCTACCAATTTCTTGAAACGCATAATCCCTAACTGTAATTATTATCTTAAGTTTTCCCTTTCTATTGGCTTTGAAAAAACCTGTTATTTGTTCAAATGCATCAATTCTGTTTGCATCATCCACAAAAAGTATATAATTCTTGTCTACGTCAAAATATTGGTACAAATCGTCAAGTAGAGTATGACTTTTGTAAGAAACACAGTAAGCCTGAAAAGGATCGTTTTTTGATAAATAATTATTTATAGCTTCAAGTGCTAACTTTGTTTTTCCAACTCCTGGCGATCCTGTAAGAATTATAAAGTCGTGACTATCTATTGCATTATTTAATTCTTCGAGTTCTGTTTCTCTATGTAAAAATGTGTTGTTTAATGGCGTTGCAATACCTTTTGAAGCTCTATCATACTCCTTGATGAAGTTTTCTATTGAAACTATTTGACCAGTATCTAAAGGTAGTCCTAAATAATGATGAGCTAAATCTCTATGATTCAAGTGAAGTTCTAAAGCTAGTTCTTGTAGCATCAAATAACGAATTTTAATATCAGCTTTATAGGCCTGAGCAAGTGTATTTAATTCAGTTATTTGATTTTGGTCTATGTTCCAATTGAAACAAAGAATGATTTCTTGAATTTTTTCAACAGGAATTTTTGTCTTGATTGGATCAAAACAAGCTTCTATATCATTGGCAAGCTTGTTTTTTGTACTTGTATCAGTTGTTATTTCAGAGTACAAAAAATTTCCGTTAGGTAATTGGAAGAATGTATCAGGGGTTCCTTTTGTTGTCTTTTGTTTCCCTATTTGACTGCCTGTCCTAGAAATAGCTAAGTAATTATTATTTCTAATAGTTAAATAACTATCGCAAAGTTCTTGAAAGACAGTTCCGTTAATTTCTTTCAGTCGATTTTCTATTGTTTGCAGTCTACTCATATTAATTATTTATTTCGAACTTTGGTAAAAAACATCTCTTTTGTTTTTTTGAGTTAGCTTTTGTGTTGGGAAAAAAATATGTTGTTTTGGCGGCTAACATCTTTTCTCATGAAATACAACTATCTATTTTATGAAAAGATCTATAGTGATATTTCAGATTCAAACATATTAAAACTTTCTTTAATCCTATTACGGAAATCCGTAAACCCCTCAATATTTTGAGTCTATCTACTATTTCAACAAAAAAGTTAATGACTTCGGAGTAGTTTTCCTACCCTCTGCAAGAGCAAGTAATTTTGATGGCACGAATATAATTTCGAATGCCTAAAAACCGTACATTTTTATCGCTATAAAGCATCGGTTTAATCTATTGATTATCAAACCCTATCAGCACTGGTCGCATAATTATCGCATAGTGATCACATACTGGTCGCATAATTTTGCGTCTTTTTGATGCGAACAGTATGCTATCAAACTACTATCCTTGTTCCATCTTTGCATTTCACTATATTGACGTATCCGCCCGAGCAAGTGCATGTTTCATAATATAATGTAAGGAAGTAAGTTTGCTTTAAATAATAAAGAGATGAGCAAACAAGAAATTATGTACTCTCATGTAGAGGATTGGCAAGCAAGTGGATTAACACAATCAAAGTATTGTGAAAGTGTTGGAATTAAGCTGGCGACATTTAGTTATTGGGTAGTAAAGTTTAAGAGTGAAACAGAGCAAGAAGGCTCAAGTAACTTTATAGCAATAGGTGAAACATCTAAAACCGACAGTAAAGAATACGAAATCGTGTATCCTAATGGAGTGAAGTTACGTTTAGAAACGAAAGACTTGGGTGAACTCTATTCATTAGTAAACCTTGTGTAATGTTTAGTCTGAGTAGTAGCCATCAATTCTACTTGTATAAATCAGCTTGTGATATGCGCAAGAGTTTCGATAGTCTATGTGGTCTTGTTCAAAACGAGCTTAATCAAGTCGCTCATAATGGAAGTGTCTACGTCTTTATCAATCGTCGATGTAATCAGATGAAACTCTTACACTGGGAAACAGGTGGTTTTGTGTTATATCACAAGCGATTAGAACAAGGTACTTTTGCTTTTCCTATTCATAATCGGACTCAAATCAGTTGGAGTGATTTGGTACTTATGATTGAAGGAATACAAGTGATAAAAAGTAGTCAAAAAAGGCGGTTTTCCATGAGATAAAACAGCCTTAATCCTTGTATAAATAAGGCTTTTGACGTATATTTACTTCATGGAAATAGACTTAGAAAACTTATCGAAACAAGAACTTTTGGCACTTTTAACCAAAGCCCAAAAGACTATTTCCAAACAAGAAAAAGTAAATACTAAGTTAGAGAAGAAAACTACTAGCTTAGAAGAAAAGACCTCTAAACTAGAAGAAAAAAATACAGAACTGGAATATCGTGTAAAGCTACTTGAGCGCATGAAGTTCGGTCAAAGCCGAGAACGTTTTGAGGATCCCAATCAAACTCAATTACCTTTAGATGTTGAACAAGCAGTCTTAGAGGAACAAGAAGAAGTAATCAAACAAGAGATTACCTACTCTCGTGAGAAAAAGAAACATCCAGGACGAGCTAAACTACCAGATCATTTACCCGTAGAAGAAATAGAAATACATCCTGAGGGAGATTTATCTGATATGATTTGCATTGGTAAAGAAACTACAGATGTGTTAGATTATGTTCCAGGTTACTTTAAAATCAAGCGTTACATCCGATATAAATACGCTACTAAAGGTAAAGACAACACTCAAATTAGTATTGGTGAGCTTCCTGAGCGAATTATAGATAAAGGAATCCCTTCAGAGGGATTATTATCCACAATACTTGTAGATAAATATGTTGACCACCTTCCTCTTTATAGACAAAAGCAACGCTTTTCCAGAGAAAACATCGATATAGCTTCTTCTACAATAGATGGTTGGGCGGCTCAAAGCATGGATGCTTTAAAGCCACTATACCAAAAGCTGGTGATGGACATCAAAAACGAAGGTTATCTCCAAGTTGATGAAACCACCATCAAAGTCTTAGATGAGAAAAAGAAAGACAAAACTCATCTTGGCTACTATTGGGTGTATCACGCACCTATATCCAAGCTTGTAATGTTTAATTACAGTCCTACTCGTAGCGGTAGTGCTGCACTGCCTATATTAAAAAACTTCAAAGGATATCTGCAAACTGATGGATTTAGCGGCTACCAAGCCTATGGAAATAAGTCAGATGTTACACATCTTGCTTGTTGGGCACATGCTCGACGTGAATTTGAAAAAGCTTTAGATAACGATAGAAAAAGGGCCCAGCATGTACTAGTAGAAATACAGAAGTTATATGCTATAGAGAGAAAAGCTAAAGAACAAGACTTAGCTCCTGACCAAATCAAAGAACTTCGTCTAGATGAAAGTTTACCAATCATCAACAAGCTTGGTAAATATATGATTGCTCAGATGAATCTTACCTTACCTCAAAGTAGAATAGGTAAAGCTTTTGTGTACTCTCAAAAAAGATGGAGTAATCTAAGTGATTACTTACACAATGGAAACTTGCAGATAGACAATAATCTTGTTGAAAATGTAATCAGACCTGTAGCAATTGGTCGTAAAAACTATCTCTTTGCCGGTTCTCATGATGCAGCACAAAGAGCAGCTATGGCCTATACGTTTTTTGCTAACTGCAAAAAGCATGACATTAATCCATATAAATGGCTAAAGTATGTTCTTGAAAATATTCAATCCATCAACCACAAGAATATCGCTGACTTATATCCTCATAATTACAAGAAAATTATCCTGGATAATGTAGAAGAATAATTAGATCTCACAAGATGTACTTGCTCGGGTGCATACATATTGACACTCTGATTTTTGTCTGTCTTTATCACTCACTCTTATGTTTGTGAAGATAATTGCCGATACTTTGGTAAATGTCTTTGGAAAATAGACTGAATGAGGGGTTGTAGAAGTTTGGAGTTGTAGATGGCTTTTATATAATAAACGAACTGACAAAAACTCGAGCCAGTAACAAGACCTTTAAAAAGTAGCGGGGGGGTTCCTCTAAATTCAAAATTTGTACTTCGTTTACCGTAAAACACTAATAGAATGAGCTTTTTTTTTTAATTTAGTAAATAGAAATTGACTTTTCCTAACATAACGATTAAATGAAATTCTATTATTTACTTCCCTTACTTATTTTATTAACTTCTTGTTCAAGTACAAAAGCTTTGAATGGAAAATATCGTTCCCATAAAGTTGAATTAGGTTTTTTCATAACGGAATTAAATTTTAAAAATGAAAACGATTTTATGTACAAATTTTCTGGTGATTTAGAACATACTGAATTGACTGGAACTTATAAAATAGTAGATAAAAATGTGTATTTAAAGTTTAATAAAGAAAAGGGGCAAATAGAATCGGAAAGCGACAGTTTAACAACCGTTGAAATTTTAACCGGTAATTATCATAACTATGACCTAAAAAATGAATCAAATATTGATTATCATTTAAAATATAAAATTAGAGGAAATAAATTGTTTTCATACAGAATTGATAATGGTAAACTTGTTACAAAATCAAAGTACTATACAAATACAAAGAAGTTTTTATTATTCGGTTCAAAATGGAAATCGAAAAAAAGTTATCTCAAAAAAATAAATTAAAATCTGCATATAACATCGTATTGATGAAATGAGGAGTTTTGGCTGAATTGAACATTCACTCAATTCAAGACCACACTTTTCCAAGCCGAGCCTTGTTAGTAGTAAGCTCATCTTAACATTGTGAAATAAACAACTGAAATAAAATGTATAAGTATCATTTTCGCCCGGAATATGGATCAGAGAAACTTTTGATTGAAATCTTTAATGGTTTAGAAAAAAAAGAATTCCTTTCTGATTTCCTTGATGCAATTAAAATATTAAAGCCAAAAGTTGTAGACTTTGAGGACTTATGGATTAATGATGAAATTTCAATAAATGTAAATTCCGAAATGGGAGAATTCATTCTTTCAAAAGATACATGGGGTTTTGTTTTCCTAACGTCTGAAAATAACCAAGAATGTCTTTTTCAAATAAATTCAATTTTAGAAATCGCAGAAAATTTTGAAAAAGTAGAAATCGATTTTGAAGACTATAAATTAAAATAGGGACTGCTGCTAGTATCGTATTGATGAAATACACAGTTTAAAACTTTCAGAATAAAGTGAACACCCCTATTTATAATAGTTGTAATAAGCTTGTTGTATCTAAAGCTATTTCAATGGTGTGCTGCGTACAGCTTAGAAAGTACTCTTCTAGTTTTTCTATACCTACGAGAAATAATAATATACTAAAAACCACTTCTGTATGGAGTATTATTCATTTCTTTTAAAAGAGAAGAAAAGCATTAATAAAGATAATAAACTAACTACTAAACTAAGCATTTTCAGATTCCCTATATTATCTATTGTAAAGAAAGCAGGTGAATAAAATGATGTAATATTAAAAACCATGTGCCATAAAACACATAAACTTATGTTTTGAGTTTTATTATATATCCAGAATAAAAATATACTTGAGATAAATGGTATAATTAAAGGTATTTCACCAAAAATATGTGTTAAACTAAACACAAGAGAAATGAGAACAATAGAAACAATCTTATCAAGTTTCTCTGTCAAAAATCTAAACCAATATTTTCTATACAAAAGTTCTTCAATAACGGGACTTAGTACAAATAAACCAAACAAACTAAATGCAGAATACTCATAACGTTGTTGCATTACAAAATTAAATTCATCTCCTCTAGCATAAATAGCATTACCTAAAAAAGCCAAAGAGATTGCCGTTACTATAAGTAAAGAACAATTCAATAAAGAGCACCTTATTTTTAATAAGCTATTATAATCCTTATACTTAAATATAAATAGAGTAAGAATACTAATTGTAAAAACATCTATAACTTTAAAAACAAAACCTGCCCCATAAATAGCTATAACAAAAAACAAAATAGTATAGATTATCAATAATAGTATACGGCTATACTTAGTTTCAAATTTCATATTCATCTTTCAAGGTATTTATAATGATACTTTATAAGTCCTACTACCACTTCTGCAGAATAACTATACTCAGATATAATCTGTCACGGTAAAGCTTTTCAGCACCATAAAAGAATGGAATTTTATTAATAGAATTCATAATTCCATTGATTACAACTCCAACACTTATACCAATTAAAACAGAAATAACCTCTCCATTTGGACCTGCATAAAGTAACGGATTATTTAATACATATCCATATCTATGTGTTAGTATTGTCTTGCACAAAGTTATCAGGTGACCTATTTATGGAAGGTGCACTTTCGGTGTACAAGCACATAAAAAAGCCCGATAACGAGTGTTATCGGGCTTTTCAGCGGAGAAAGAGGGTTAGCCTCTTTTATGCCGTATGCTTTATAAATAGGGATGTTCACTTTTTTAAATTGATGTACGCACCTTATTCGGAAAGTCTTATGCTATGATTGGAATCGTTTGATTCTTATGTCAAATATACTGTTTATAAATTGATTTTTGACCAAAGATAATTTTTCAATTTAATTCTAAGACTATCTTAAAGTTAATTATATGTCATTACCAAATTAGGTAAAAGTTCTAATTTTTAAAAATAACGAATCACTTACCAATCTTATTACTGCTGTAGTATTTTTTGGTTGAATCTAGGCCTCATTTAGTTAACATTAAAAAAAACTCACCTTAAATCGGTTATTGAGTTTATCGAAAAAAAATGAGGTCATATATCTTATTTTTTAAGTCAAAAATAAAGTTGTGCATCAGTTACCCATGTTAGGTACTAGCTTTTTAGTCTTTATCAAATTCTTCATAAATATCCTTATAACTTTCAAAGATATTGTAAAGGAAATCTCTGAAATAAATTTGTTGATTAATGTAATCAACCATGAAATCTGGTACGTCACCATGATTTAAATACGGGTGCTTTTCAGTGCCGAATTTTTCCATGTATTTGTAATCTTCAACAGAGTAACTTATAAATAGTTTCCTAATAAGTCCAGTAGGTTTAATATCGTAATTGAAACATAGAGCATCTTCAAGCATTATACCTTGATACTGCTTCCAAGTCATTCCGCCCCAACCACGCTCAAATTTTAGACCTTTGTCATTGGTAGTCATAGTTTTGATTGTTTCAAAAGCAATTCCGCAAAGTGTATTATCCCAAGTAGATACTAAGTCATAGAAGAATTCGTTTTGTTCATTTGCTTCTTTTACTTTGTTTAGAAGTTCAGGGATTATTTGAGTAAGCTTGATTTCGTCATCACTAATTTCATCAAGCTTATGAGGTGAGATATTGTTCTCAGTTATTAAATAGTTGTCTTTAGCAATTTTAAATGGATTTAATCCAGCTAAAGTAATAGCATTGTTTAAATATGGTAGTTCTGGATATCCCTGTGATGTAAAAACAAAACCATGAATTCTTTTTGATTCCATTAACTGCGTTGCATATGACGAAATTCGGTTCATTCTTTCAATCATATAGTCGGAAGGATTTTCATGTTTCTTTGCATTCCAATCCTCTATTTCATCCCAAGTGACTTTGAATATTTCAAAATTTTTCTGAGAGAAGGCTGATTCTGTTATTTTTATAATGTCAGTAATTGTTGGAATCCATGGTTTTAGTCTAATTGTATTTACATCATCATTTTCGTAAGTTGGGATGTATGCAAATACTGGCTTTTCGTCAAAAAGGAAGCTTGAAATTGCGGCTTCTCTAACAATTCGTTCTTGCATTGGGGAAATCAATATATAATGTATGTCTTCATTTGTCATTGTAGGGAAAATCGCTTGTAGATGTGAAGCATATGCAAATAACTCTGTAAATGCTTGTCTTTCCGTTTGAGCGCTTTTTTTTATTTCTACAATTGCTACCCCTGATACTCCTTCGATTAAACCGAGTAAATCTGCTCTTATTGTACTGTCACCTTCACGTTTAAGGGGAACTTCACAACCGAATAACCTAAGTCCGAAAAGATTATTATAGAGTCTTGAGTAACGGTCAACAATTTCATTAAATAAGACTTTCTCTGGTGTTCGTTCATAAATCGCTTCATCATCTTTATCAAATGAGTATTTTTCAGGGAATTCTATGTAATCAATTAATTCTTCCCATCTCTCACGATTTTCCCAAAGGTAAGTTTGAATCTGATGCTCTGTCATGGAGTTTCTTTTTATTTGCGTAAACAAAGGTTTTGTGTTCGATTCTTTATTATTTTAAAATCTTTTTTATTTTTATTCCTATATCAGTAATATACAAACTTTCTCTTCCACCTTCCACAACATATTTATCTGATGCTTTCCAATCATCCTGATCTCGAACACTAATTTCTCCTAAATCCTTTCCACATAATCCTGCATTAACAAGATTCATTTCAATATCTGAAAAGTATTCATTCCAACGATTTTCTCGTTCTAAATTGTCACTTTGAACAAAATATTCAAAATCTTCTATAAAGATATTTTGAATAATAGATGTACAGCGTAGAAACTCAGAGTATGAAATTTTCTCTAATAAAAAAGCTTTGAAGAATTTTGCAACATATTCAGTTGAAATATGGTCTTCACATTTTTCAATAATATAAATAAGTTTTTCTCCAACTTTAATTCGATAAGTTTTTGATTCGTCAATTTCTGAAACCATTTGATTCCTTTTTTTAGGAGGGATATCTTTAAGTTCTGAAATAAAATAAACAATTTTTTTTAGAAATAAATGTTCTTTTAGACTCATAGAAAACTTGCCTAATTTCAAGATAGTACCAATGATAGGAATATCTTTTGCAACACCATCTTCTAGAAAACTATCTACCAACACTTCAAATAAATCGGTATTGATTTCTGTCAGATTACTATCTTTTATGGTTTCATCTAATGAATTTGAGAAATTTTGTAATTCACTCATTTTGTATCAAGTTTTAAAAAAACATCTATAACATGCCTTTATTTTGCGAAGTGGCTGGAATTGAAAACAAAAGTTTCAATTAAGCACAACTTGAGCAAAAAACCTTTATTTGGCTAAATTTAGGGAAAAGTCAATATAATTGTTTTTTGAGAATTATAAAATTATGTTTTAATCTTAAGAGAAAACGGCCATTTTGTCAAAGTCCATGCTAGTGTTATAGTTATTATTTTTCTAAGACGAAAGTTATAACTACTGTTGGGTGTAAACTACCAGTATTACTCCCAGGTGTCTGTATAACTTCTTTGACTTTAAAACCTTCATTTAAAGCATTATTCACAAGGTCAAATTCGTGTTCACCGACAAATCTGTCATCTTTTTTCTCTTGTTTAGAAACTCGACCAGCGCCTGAAGTTACTGTTACTGTAATTACTTTTTGCATATTTAATATTTTAATTCTGTTTTATCTTTTGTAAAAATATCGCAAGTTATTTTGTATTTATTATTGGTTAAATCAATGATATCTACTTTGAATTTTAAGTTACTTGTAGAATCTTTTGGCTTGTATGTTCTATAGGAATAGGTTTCTAATGCCCAACATTTTAAAAGTTTTTCAATTTCCTCATTTGAAAAATCATCTAGACCATAACCTTCTTGTAAATTTTGATTAAAATTTTGTAGATTATTCCTTGTAACTGATAGGCTTATAGAATCAAATAACTTTTCGCCTTTAAAAGCAAATCTTCCTTTTAAAAATGTTTTGTAAAATGTAGTATTTTCAGAAATTATAAAAT
Organism: Myroides sp. ZB35; assembly: GCF_001865835.1. Taxonomy (NCBI): domain Bacteria; kingdom Pseudomonadati; phylum Bacteroidota; class Flavobacteriia; order Flavobacteriales; family Flavobacteriaceae; genus Myroides; species Myroides sp. ZB35. Next base: position 3,321,158 of record NZ_CP017769.1, read on the forward strand.
GTAAAAGTTCTTCTAAAAGAATATTTATACTATTAACTTTTTCATCTGTTAGCTTTTGTTTCCACTCTTTAAACTCTACTCTTTCTAAAAGAGGTAAGTGTTTTGTAAGATTATAATTATTTATTAAAGTTTGAAATTTCTTCCCATACGTAGTACAAGCGTTATAATTTATAAAGAATAACTCAGATTCGGAAAGCTGAGCACGAACTATTTTTGCATAACTTGACTTTTCTTTATCATTAAAATTGGATTCACTAATTAATTTAAAAATTCTATACAAAGTTCGATAATAGTGCGCAATGGATTCTTTGTTTACTATATAGAAAATTGTATATAAATCAATGGCAATTTTACGATTTTTATAAAAGGAATTCGTTGGTTGAAACTTATTGTATAAATCTTCTTTATGCTTTTGAAAAAATTCTTTTCCTTTATATATTTGAGAAGAATGTGGAATATCATAATGCATTGAATTTGTTATACTTTGATATACATCTAGTAATGAAAAGAATTTATTTTCAAATTGTTGTCTTTCAAATACATTTCTGCTTTCTATAAATTCTTGTCTTTGTAAAGATAATGTTTCATATAAAAGAACAATACCTACTATTGTAAATATTGCTCCTACAAATCCTCCTATGAAATCTCCTGATTTTGCGGACGAATCTAAATCTAAATTATATTTAGAATTAATAAAATCTTCAAAATATATCCCTCGTATTAAAAACCAAACTATTATTATACAACCGATAATAGTAAGTATGTAGGATAGAATTATTCGTATTCTCATAAATTAAGGACGTAGTTTTAATAATTACCATTAACATCTTTTTTCAAGAAGAATACAACTATCCGTTTCGTGAAATCAGTATGTTAAGCTAATTGTTTTTATGTGAATAAGATATTTAAAAAAAGAATAGTTTGATCTATAACGAAGTAATTCAATAAACTATTTATTTGTGTAAATAAAGATAATAATATGAAATCAGTATCCCCTTACCTGTTATATGTACAACCTATCGTATTCCAAAATATTCAATTAGTATCTTATAATTCGGACTCAAACATATTAAAACTTTCTCTAATATTATTACGGAAATCCGTAAACCTCTCAATATTTTGAGTTAAGGCTCTATTTTAATCAAAAAACTATCGACTTCTGAATATTCTATAATAGATTTAGTACGATTATAATTACCAGCATTATCACTAAATATTCTTGTGTGTTCTAATCCTACTAGTTTTGAGTCATATTCAATTATAAAGTCTGGCCTTGGCGGTTTTGGTTTATCTATAATATTTATTTCGCAATCTATTTTATATACAAATTTCCCTATTTGACAGACTTCTAAAATTTCTTTTTGTGGCAAATTGAATTTCTCTATAATTGGATTAATTATTCTGCCTAAAACTTCTCTTTCTGTTTTTGAAGTTTCAATCAAGTCTTTTAATACTTGTATGTTTATCTGCATTTTTTATAAAGTTTATTACTAATGAAAAGTGTATTGGAGATAATAGTGTGTTAAAAAGCTTAAACTTTAAATTTAAGCCTTAGACTTTGATTATGTAAACCTTTACTGTCTATAATTTTTATGTGAATCCAAATAAGGATGATTCTTTATATTTTATTATATTATTTTTCCTTAATATTTCAGTAAATGCATCGATTCTTGTCGCAAATAGTTTACTTCTGTTTGATATTGACCACTCATTCATGATAGCAACCAATTTAGGACTACTATTTAAATCGTTAGGATTTATGTACCAAAGACCACAACCACTAATTCCAAACAAATTAGGACCAAAACTTAAGTTGTTTGACTTTAGATTTAGTGTGTTTTGTCTATCATATTCAACTATTAAGTTTAGAAATTCCTTTCTATTGTATTGTGTGTAATCTTCTGTTTTAATACAATTGGTTTGATGAATAAACGATCTTGTATGAAAAGAATTTCTTGTCATTGATTTTTTAGACCAACTTGTCGGATAACCAAATATCAAGTAATTTAAAAAATGAGATGGAGTATGGCTTAATTCAATGTCACTACATTCTAAGAATATAAAATCATTTAATATATCTTTAACTGAAAGCTCATCTAAAATCAATATACCTAAGTCTAATTCATCAGTAGCTCTGTTATCAGTAGCTTCATTTTTAATGATTTCTCCTCCCGGTTTTAATAAATCAAAACCGTTCTTTAATGGAATAAAAATATCTTCTATGTCATCCAAAACGTGAGCTGCCGTAAATAGAAAATACTTAGATTCTATTTTCACAAAGACTCCAGTTCCATGTTGTTTGTAGTTAGTTTTATTTTTCAATAAAGGACAAGTATAAGAACGAATTCTTGGTATTGATTCCACTTGTTTTTGAGCAATATTTTTAAACGTAATATTTTTCATAAAATTTCAGATAATATCGTTGCTTCATGAAACATAGCATAGTTTTGTAAAATGAAACCTATAATTATTTTTAGTAATATCTTACGCTAATTTATCTAAATAAAAGACATGAAAAAATAATCTTACACCATTTAATAATTGATTTTTTAAATTTATTTCTAAAGTCTAAATGCCTTTGTAGGCTTCCCTAAAAATTTTTAATTATAGAAAAATAGCATTATTTGATAGTGTTAACATTATTATAGTTGCGCTGTAGTAAACATTAAATAAGTTCTTAAAAGACTTACTCTTAAACAAATGTAATATCTCATGAATACTATAAGTTTTAAACTTAGATTTGAAGATATGGCTTATTATTTTTTTGATAGATACCAATTAGCAAATAGTAATATTCCTATAGATAAAAGAGATATTAAAATCTTGACACAAATTGTACTACTAATAAAAGTTGTAATTAAAAGGTATGTAATAAATCCTACAATTAATATTGTTATAATGTTTTGTAACGCTAATAATATTATTCCTATTATTTTTTTTAAAGGATTAAAATTGGAAAATTTTCTATAAAAACTAATTTCATCCTCAAGTTTAGAAATAATTAAGTATAATTCAGAATCTATTAAATTGATAGTCGTTTTAATTAATTCTTCATTATTCTTTTCTTCAATAGACAGCCTTAATAAATTATCTAATATATTTTTACTTAAATATGCAGATTTTCCATCTTTAAGTAATATACTTTGGATTTCTTCTTTAAATTTTAAGTTGTTTTCCCCTTCTTTAAAATATAAGATTAAACTAAGCCTATTTTTTATTTCTGTCATAATTTCGATACGGATGTTGAAAGTTTTTTCAAATGTCTGCTTCGAATCATTTATTGGTTTTTCTATAGACCCCTTGATTACCCAAGTCAAAAATGCAATTAAACTAGTAAGTAGAAATACTAACAAATTTGAATCTACCTGTTTTAAAGTTTCTAAGACATCCATTTGTATTCTTTATTTGGTTTGAAAAATGCAATAATTTTATTTGATATACTTTGTATGAAATTGCCTTCTTTTGAATAGTCATTTTCAGGATTTTCATTTCTTAAAAATGCATAAGTTGTATCAGCTTCATGGAATACTGCAATTCTTTCATCATTATTGTTTGTTGTACCAGTTTTTAAAAAAACATTTTCAATTTGAATGTCTGTTTTAGATGTGAAAATTTTATTAAGAACTTCCATTAACATTCGTTTTTCTGAGTCAATATCATTAGTAAAAAAAACATTGTAATGTAATGCTAATTGATAAAGTGATATTCCATATTTTGTTGCTCCTAAAATAGTAGAAGAAAATAATTCATTAGATGGAATACTTAATAATGTAGATAAAAAAGCTAAAGATTTATCTATTCCAATTCTATTACTAATATTAATAAAACTATTGTTATTTGAATGAAATAATGCTTCATCTATATTTAAAAATTTATCAGTGTAACTTGCTTCTCTTACATCCCAATTTAAACTATTATGATAGGCGTCAAACTTTTCGTCGTTGGTGATTCCTGTTTTTTTAGCCAGATAGTATAAAAATGGTTTCAAAGTAGATCCCACATTAGACTTAAAAACAAAAGGATAGTCCGAACCATAATGGCTTGAAAAGCCAACTAACTTTCCGTTCTTGATAATAATTACAGATAATGGATATTTAGAATCTGAAACAATTTGTTTCGCAAAGTTTTGAAATTTTGGAATCAGAGTAGATACTATTTTCTTTTTTTTGAAATTTATACTTTCTGTGATATATGGTATTACGTTCTTTTTAATTGAAAATAATTTATTTTCATTAAAATGTAAAGGATGACGATTTATTTTACGAAACTGATTTATATTTATTGTTCGATTTTGGTATAATAGATTTGATAAAATTTTCATTCTAATGAGTGCTTTATCAGTGTTTTTAATGTAGTAATTAGGTCCTCTTAAAATTGTAATTAAGTATAAAACCTCGGACTTATTTAAATGTTCAAGTTCTTTATCAAAGTAAAAAATACTAGCAGTTCTAACACCCCTTAAATTCTTGCCAAAGTATACATTGTCAAAATATAGATTTAATATTTCATCTTTAGAGAAATTATTTTCAAGATTTAATGCTTTAAAGGACTCTTTTATTTTTCTATAGATAGTTCTACTATTATCTCGTAGAATATTTCGAGCAAGTTGTTGAGAAATAGTGCTACCTCCCTCTAAAACTTTTAAATTAATTAGGTTTCTAATCATAGCTCTTGAAATCCCTCGATAATCAATTCCATTATGTTCAAAAAATCTTTTGTCTTCAATGGGAACAATGAATTCTTTAAATAAACTTGGTAAATTAGAAGATTTAGCATTGCACTCATAATCTTCGGATACAACTGCAAATGCTTTTTGTTTTTTTCCCGATTTGTTGTAAATAACAAACCCGTCAATTTCGTTATTCATATTTTTCAGTGTTTTTTTTTAGGGATTAATTACACATAACACTTATGTGCTTATTTCGTTAAATTTGTTACTATCATAATTTAGTTTTTTTGTAAATCAGATATTTAACAAACTAGTTTATTACGCTTAGCAAATCTATCCAAATTAATATAACCTCCTTAGAATATGGATAGAGTGGTTGTACTATTTTATACCCAAACATAGTATTTATATTTTCATTATAAATACGGAAATCCGTAAACCCTTTAATATTTTGAGTATAGTTGTTTTTTAGAAAAAAATCAACTTCAAAGTTATCCTCCTTTTATAAGAGTAAGTTGTTTTAAAAGCTCAATTTTAATCTGGAGTACTTAAAAACATAGCTTTTTATTATCTTATTAGTTACTTGTTTTATTATATTTTCAAGTAATTGAAATGCCTTCATAGTTTGTTGAATCAATTAAACATTTTCTTTTTACGTATTATCTATTTTAGATACCAATAGTTTAAATAGAATAAGTTTTTCATGGAATTCATTTATTCTACAAGCACTTAATTAATCCTTCTATCTATATTTTTTCTCAATTTCTTCTTTTTAGAAAATTGTATATTCTCATTACACTCATTATTTTCTGTAGTTAATAGACTTGCAAATAATCCAGTACCTTTGGAGTCAAATATTTCAATAATGTTGTTTAAATCTAATGAGAACTCCAATGAGATATTATCTATAACTTGAAAGTATTCTTCTTTACTAGGTTCGTTTAGTTTATCTTCAATCTGCTCTAAGATGTTTAATACTTTTTTATCTTCAACACTTCCTTTATCCATAGTTACAGAGTATCCGCCCGAGCAAGTGCATGTTTCATAATATAATGTAAGGAAGTAAGTTTGCTTTAAATAATAAAGAGATGAGCAAACAAGAAATTATGTACTCTCATGTAGAGGATTGGCAAGCAAGTGGATTGACACAATCAAAGTATTGTGAAAGTGTTGGAATTAAGTTAGCGACATTTAGTTATTGGGTAGTAAAGTTTAAGAGTGAAACAGAGCGAGAATGCTCAAGTAACTTTATAGCAATAGGTAAAACACCTAAAACAGAAGGTAAACAATACGAGATTGTCTATCCTAATGGAGTGAAGTTACGTTTAGAAACGAAAGACCTAAGTGAACTCTATTCATTAGTAAACCTTGTGTAATGTTTAGTCTGAGTAGTAGCCATCAATTCTACTTGTATAAATCAGCTTGTGATATGCGCAAGAGTTTCGATAGTCTATGTGGTCTTGTTCAAAACGAGCTTAATCAAGTCGCTCATAATGGAAGTGTCTACGTCTTTATCAATCGTCGATGTAATCAGATGAAACTCTTACACTGGGAAACAGGTGGTTTTGTGTTATATCACAAGCGATTAGAACAAGGTACTTTTGCTTTTCCTATTCATAATCGGACTCAAATCAGTTGGAGTGATTTGGTACTTATGATTGAAGGAATACAAGTGATAAAAAGTAGTCAAAAAAGGCGGTTTTCCATGAGATAAAATAGCCTTAATCCTTGTATAAATAAGGCTTTTGACGTATATTTACTTCATGGAAATAGACTTAGAAAACTTATCGAAACAAGAACTTTTGGCACTTTTAACCAAAGCCCAAAAGACTATTTCCAAACAAGAAAAAGTAAATACTAAGTTAGAGAAGAAAGCTACTGAGTTAGAAGAAAAGACCTCTAAACTAGAAGAAAAAAATACAGAACTGGAATATCGTGTAAAGCTACTTCAGCGCATGAAGTTCGGTCAAAGCCGAGAACGTTTTGAGGATCCCAATCAAACTCAATTACCTTTAGATGTTGAACAAGCAGTCTTAGAGGAACAAGAAGAAGTAATCAAACAAGAGATTACCTACTCTCGTGAGAAAAAGAAACATCCAGGACGAGCTAAACTACCAGATCATTTACCCGTAGAAGAAATAGAAATACATCCTGAGGGAGATTTATCTGATATGATTTGCATTGGTAAAGAAACTACAGATGTGTTAGATTATGTTCCAGGTTACTTTAAAATCAAGCGTTACATCCGATATAAATACGCTACTAAAGGTAAAGACAACACTCAAATTAATATTGGTGAGCTTCCAGAGCGAATTATAGATAAAGGAATCCCTTCAGAGGGATTATTATCTACAATATTGGTCGATAAATATGTAGATCATCTTCCTCTTTATAGACAGAAGCAACGCTTTTCAAGAGAAAACATCGATATAGCTTCTTCTACAATAGATGGTTGGGTAGCTCAAAGTATGGATGCTTTAAAGCCACTATACCAAAAGCTAGTGATGGACATCAAAAACGAAGGTTATCTTCAAGTAGATGAGACAACCATCAAAGTCTTAGATGAGAAAAAGAAAGATAAGTCTCATCTTGGCTATTATTGGGTGTATCACGCACCTATATCCAAACTCGTGATGTTTAATTACAGTCCTACTCGTGCTAGTAGTGCTGCATTACCTGTATTAGAGAATTTTAAAGGATACCTGCAGACTGATGGTTATAGCGGGTACAAAGCTTATGGGAATAAGTCAGATGTTACACATCTTGGCTGTTGGGCACACGCTCGTCGTGAATTTGAGAGAGCATTAGACAATGATAAAATAAGGGCTCAGCATGTACTGGTAGAAATACAGAAATTATATGCTGTAGAGAAAAAAGCTAAAGAACAAAACTTAGCTCCTGACCAAATCAAAGAACTTCGTCTAGATGAAAGTTTACCAATCATCAACAAGCTTGGTAAATATATGATTGCTCAGATGAATCTTACCTTACCTCAAAGTAGAATAGGTAAAGCTTTTGCGTACTCTCAAAAAAGATGGAGTAATCTAAGTGATTACTTACACAATGGAAACTTGCAGATAGACAATAATCTTGTTGAAAATGTAATCAGACCTGTAGCAATTGGTCGTAAAAACTATCTCTTTGCCGGTTCTCATGATGCAGCACAAAGAGCAGCTATGGCCTATACGTTTTTTGCCAACTGCAAAAAGCATGACATTAATCCATATAAATGGCTAAAGTATGTTCTTGAAAATATTCAATCCATCAACCACAAGAATATCGCTGACTTATATCCTCATAATTACAAGAAACTTATCCTGGATAATGTAGAAGAATAATTAGATATCACAAGATGTACTTGCTCGGGTGCATACGTTACAGAATACATAAGCTTCTCTTTAAGTCCTCTTTGATAATTAAACATATTATCAAAAAGCTTTTCGCTATTTTCTTTAAAAGCAAGATTGTCAAATTGTCCAAACTTAGCAGAATGTGCTATGTTTTTACCTCTTGAATTATTCTTAGGGCTTAGTTTTATCTTATTGGTTATATCCTTACGACTAACTATAATCTGTAAGTGCATTTGTTCGCCTTCTTTAATATCACCAACACTCACTTCTGCATTTTTCACTTTTTCACCTGTATTAGAATAATACCTAAAGTGTTCAAGCTTTCCAAACCAAAGTAGATCTTTACTACTTGTAATACTATCTTTTTTAAAGTTAAGTGCATAAGCATCCATAACAGCAATAGCATACTCTTTTAGTTTCTGCTGTAACAAATCTTCTGTATATTTCTGTTTTAAAAAAAGAATTTCTTTTTCACTTGGACTTATATTTACTAAGAAAAACTTATCGTCTGTTTTACTAAGCTTAGCTATGTTGTTATCAAGTTTAACTCGTACTTCTTGATGTGGTACATCGTATCTGTCATTTGTAAACCAAAGCTCTTTCTCTCTGTTATCATTCTTTAGTTTGTTTTCTTTTTCTAAGTATTCAACAAGTCTTGCAGAGCTCCCTTTGTTATTTCCTGTTTCTGAATTAGTAATATTTATAAACATAATTACATATTATTTAAAGATTGTCTTACATGCTCTATTAGCTGTTCTTTCTTTGCATTAGCTGTTGTCCAACCCATTTCTTCACGTGAATGGATGTAATACTCTAAAAGCTCTCTAAACTGCTCTTTGAGCTCATCTTTTTGTCTTTGATGATTTACTAGTACTCTTATTCCACCTATTATACTTTTTGTGTACTTTAATAGGGCAGTATTTACCTCGCTTTCTCTAGCTAAATGAGTATCAATATTACTAAGCTTATCATTACTTTGAGCCATAGCAACCTTTAAAAGTCCTACATCAGTATAGCTTGGCAATAGAAAATCTTTCTCTTGTTGTTTTATAAAAGAGATTATCCGACTGATTCCTAAGGATAATTCCTTTTTTAAAACTTCATCTCCAAAGTCTGATGGATCTTTTTTACTTCTATAGAAGTAATCAACCATCTGAGTAAATAACTCCTTCTTGCTTCGCTTAAATCCTAAAGCGAGCTTTTCAAACTTTTCATTAACTGGTTTTGAAAAGCGAATACTACTTGTATCTAGTTGTTTCATATTTATCTTTTTTAGTTTATTAATCTTAAAAGAGAGTATACCCTTAAGTATACCCAAATCACATCTTTATAAGGGCTGAAAGCCCAAGAGTATACTTAAGGTATACTCAACCCCTTTGCAACGCTAGTGAAAAGGCAAGCGACTAGGGCTCTGCCCAAGTCCCGCTTGCTTTTTTCAAAACCATATATTACCGTAAAAGAAAAGAGTAGTGATATACTACTCTTTTAATATTTCTTAAGGCAAAGTAAATCAATGTGATTCAAAACATTGTAAGACATAATTAGCCAAATAGAGCCATAGAAAATAATGAGGAATAATTAATCCTTTGTAAGAATATATTATCCACTAAAATCCAAACAACTTGCAAGTGAATAACTTAAAAATCAAACATTATGTTGACAAGTAAAAACCTAATTTCAAGTTCAAGTATTCATAAGGATATTAAAGAGAACCTTAGTGAATTTATATCTAAGCCAGATAATTGGATATATTATGTATTTCATGCACAAGCAAACATATTAACTCTACCAACAATAACAATCATTGGAGAAGGTAAAGTTCTGAAGGAATTAGTAAATCAAGATTGGGTTAATAATAGTATTGAATTATATAATACCATTATTAACGTAATTGAAATGGACCAACTAATCCTTAATAAAAAAACACCTCATAATATCTACTATAATTTAAACTGTCAATTAGATCAGTTAATATTTTGTAACGATGGCTTTTATGATGAAGAGATTGAAAACATTCAGAATGATGGAGAAAGGAATTTTCTTAAGAAAACAAAAAGGTGGCTAAAACAAAAAGAGGAGTCTTATACTAAATTACTTCAACCTTATACTAGTAGCGAGGAACAAGATAGTGTCAATATTGTTTTTATACTGCAACGACTACAACAATTATTACAAGAGATAATAACAGACTTTAAAGTTATATTTCTTCCTATGGATGTTTTTTTGAAAAACTATACTACAGAGCAAGTACTATCATTTCTAGTCGCACACTCAAATACAGTCAAGAACAAATTCGATAAAAATACAACCATTGCTGGTATAGATTTTTATGATTTAACAAAACCACCTTTATCAATTAAATATTTATTAATTATATTAAACTATCAGTCATCTATTAAAGAAGACGTTTATGATATAAAGCTATTAATTGACAATCTAAATTTATTTGCAGAAGCATTAACAATAGATTTTAAAAATGATTGTTCGGATATTTTTAAACATCGTGTTAAGCAATTAGAAACCTATAATATAATAGAAAAAGCTAAAGCTAGTGTAGAATCATGGGAAGACACCTTAGAGAATCAAGTAAAAGAAACTCTTAAAATTTTTTATAGACCTAAATCTGTATTTCTTCTTTCAAAGAGATACTTTAATATTCCATTGACTGATTTTAAGTATGAAAGAGGCATTCACTTGTTTATTGTAGTATTAACTCAAAAAAGAACTTATCAGGAAATTAGGCAGTTTAGTAATTTAATTACTAAACAAACTAGTGGACAAGTTAAAGTTACGGTCTTACTTCAAAAAGCAAGTAATTGGACAAGAAATATTCCTATGTTCTTTGAGTTTTATAAAAAGTATTTTACTAGCCAAAACTTATTTTATGGCAATTCAATTTACATAAGCTATGATAAGGACGAAGATACTATAACACACAATAAGAATAAATATACTCAAGAATGCTTAGAATCACTTAATAGAGCTTATTTGAATATTAAAGAAAATAGTAATGCAACATTCTGTGAAGCACAAGCGATGCTTTATCATTTTGTCATACAACAATCACTTGTATTACTTATTTATAGAAAACTTGACTTTATTTCCAGTATTATTGATCTAAATTATTTATGGGATTTAATTCAGTGGTGTTATCCCTCGGTCTATAAAGACATAAATGAGTTACCCACAGTGAAAAAAATGCTATTTAATAAGGACTGTTTTGTAAAATATTACCCTAAACCAAATGATTTTATAGTTGATTCTACAGTAGAAGACATTAAAGAATTAGACTCATTCTGTGATATGATATACTCATTTACAAAAAAAGAATTGGGAGATAACTCTTCTTTGGAGTAAAGTGTAAAAGTGATGGATTATTATCCACAGCGAAATGACGTTTAAATTATCGAGATGTGTCTTTGTCCTTACAAATTGAAAAATTTGAACAGGAACAAAGACCACTCGTTTTTCTCCCGAAGGTCGCAAAATTGGTAAAGAGAAAAGAGTATTAATTACCAGAATACAAGAAGCAAAAAAGCTAGAGTACAAAATTATATGTACTCTAGCTTTTTCTATTTTATATAGACACAAAAAAAGCCTAACTATAAGGTTAAGTTTTCATATTTTTATTAATGCTCCATTTACTTAGTTTGAATCAGCTTCTCTAAACGCATCATCATTTCGTCTTTCTCCTTTAGCATACGCTCATATAAGGCAATCTTTTCTTCGTGAAGTTGAACTATCTTATCAATGGAATTGTTATTTTGAATATTTAAGCCATTATTATTGATAGCATTATCAGAAAAATTACAAGCAATATTATAAACAGCCTGCTCTTCATCAAAATTCTCAATTGCTTCTACAGGTATTTTAAGCACCTTAGAAATCTGTTGTAATAAAGCATTATCAATAACTTCTTTCTGTTCAAGTAGAGATATCTTCTTTTGATTCCAATCATCTCCTAAATCAAAAGCAAGAACTTCTTGTTTGATTCCAAGCATTTCTCTAAAACGCTTTACATTTCTTCCTTGATGTATTTTATGTTCCATAATTAATAGCTGAGTTAAGAAGGCTCAAAAATAAAGCCAATGATTTAAAAAGATTGAATTGTAAAGTTATTAAAAATAAATAGAATTCTAAATTATCTAAAATAGAATGCAAATACAAAGGATATAATATCCTTTTCGAGAATTTTTTATTCTTTAGAAAGTGAACAACTTTGAACACAATTACAATAAAAATTTACTAAAGGAACTACTCTCGAATTGTCTACAAAGAGAGATGGACTATCACTTTTTAAACTAAGAAAACTAAAATATATAAGTTGAACTAAAAAAAAACATTATGAAAGATATTTACTGGTGCCCACCTGACGACAAATTAGAAATTCCTGAATTCTTACTCAATGGAGGTATATTCGAAGCCTTGAGTTCATATACTTTAGAATCTTTTCGAGAACTATTAAAAGAACTAGAACGCTTTAATGAATCAGTCACTAGCAAAAAAAAACGAAAGCAAATTTGTGAGCGACAAATCCCTTTTATACTAGATATTAAAATGATGGTTATGGGATGTCATTTTTTTATTCATCAGAAAAAAAAACTCAAATATTGGAATGATTGGATTGATATTCCATGGGTTAAAAATCCTTATCGCTGTGTGTTTGAGTATCGCTCTAGAGAGGATTTCAAAATCAATCATCATCTTGCTCATTTAGAGGATTCTTATACCTTGCTAAGCATCAAAGAAGTGCAGAATTTTCAAAAAGTATTTAAAGACTTTTTTAAACCAATGGACTTATCCCTTTGGATAAAGATGTTAGATCATTGGAAAGAAGCCTTAGAGAGGAATCAGGACATCACTGATATTATGGGACCTCCTCCTTATAAGGTATATGATGCTATATTGAAATTATTTGAAGCTAGCTACTTAGCTATAAGCTGGGCTGATTACAGTTATTTACCCCCAAATAATCACGTATGGGAACACTATTTAGGCAGTCCATGTGAAGGTTACCAAGCCAGTAATCCTTTTGAGAATATCATTCTTATCTTCAATACAAACAGTTATTATGAAATTCAAGAAGTTATTAAAGTGATATATTCTAACTCAAAAAAAGAAGATACTTTCCTTATACAAAATGTTACTAGTTTTCGATTTACCTTAAAGTGGTTGCTACAAACAGGATGGGTACTACTACAAACTGACTATTATCCAACTACTTGGCTTAATCCTGATATTTTAGACTACATTAATTGTCCATTTTCCATAGAGGAACTGCGTATTTGGAAACCTAAATATCTAAGTACAGCAGAAAGTGAAAACCTCAATATAACTCTTTCTATACTGTATCACGATATTGATGTTAGGGAATTTATATATGAAGTAGAAGATCGACTAATCCAATATATTGCTAATAAACAAGCTATAGAGATAAATGATTCCGATTTAAATATTGAAACCACCTTACTTAAAATTTTAGATGTTATAACCTTATTGGCTACTGATTTTTGCAAGAGAAGAATAAAAGATAGGTTGAATTATAAAAAAACATAATGAATTAAAGGTAATAATTCTAACTCGTATATTATCTTAAACTTAGTAAGATAAAGCCAAATAGACTTTGAAACTGCCAAAAATAGAGTATCATCTGTTTTGATTGTAGTTTAGTTGTTTAACCAAAAAAATAACTATCATGGAAAGTCAAATTACAAAAGACGATTTGAGATTGTTTGCTCAAACAATCATTGGAGAGTTAAAAGATCTATTAGTCAAGCAAAACAAAGAAACTTCTCTTGAATGGGTAAAGGCTAAAGTAGCAAGACAATTACTCAGTATCTCGCCAGCTTCACTACAAACACTACGCATTAGTGGTAAATTGCAGTATCGCAAAATACTTGGTTCGTATTACTACAACAGAAAAGATATTATGAACCTTTTTAATGAGTAGAAGTTTACTTTTACTCATTAAAAAGGTTGGAAATTGACTCCCTTAAATTTCTTGTTTGCAAAACTACAGTTGAATTGTTAGAAAGTGTAGAGAATTTAAGGGAGTTCCTATTATCCATTTAACTGATTAATAAAATTAGTTAGTTGAGTTAATTTATCAGGGTTTAGCTTTTTTAAACTCTCTAGTAAATCTGTGTAATTATCACTTTGCTTATTTGATTTCCCTTCAAGTTTACCTTTTAAAATCTGCATTTCAGTCTTAATAGCTTCTTCTTCTGTTAGAGCGTATTCCTCAGTCTGCTTAACAGAGTGATGTCCTAACATTTCCTTTACTACATGAATAGGTACACCATTTCCAAGAGTTACAGTACTTCCAAAAGTTCTTCTTGCTTTATGGGTGTTTAACTCACTTATCTCACATAGTGAGGCAATCTCTTTTAAGTACTCATTCATCTTTTGATTAGAACGAACAGGAAGAACGATATCTTTACCAATACAATCAGGATGATTTTTATACTTTTCCATTATCTCTATTGCTTTTGGAAGTAGAGGGATAGTTATATTAGCATCTGTCTTTTGTCTGTTGGTTCTAATCCACAGATTGCCCTCCTCATCTTTAGTAATATCGCTTTTCTTTAGTTGAAATACATCAATATAAGCAAGACCAGTATAGCACTGAAATACAAATACATCTCTTACCGTACTTACTCTATCATTTTGAAACTCTTTGTTTTCTAAAATAGATAGCTCTTGTTTGCTTAATGGTTTCTTATTGAGTTTCGTCTTTTTAGGTTTGTATTGTACAAAAGGATTAGAAGATATTATTCCCTTCGCAACAGCCCGTAAAACAATCTTCTTGAAGTTTGAGATATACTTTATAGCAGTATTGTTAGAACACGCTCTAACGGTCTTTAAATAGTGCTCATAGCCAATTACAAACTCATAATTGAGTTCTCTAAACTCTATATCTTCTTTACCATATACATAACGGATATATTCTCCAACATGCGATCTAGCTGTTACATATCTTTCATGTGTTCCAATAGCATACTCTTTAGGTACTAGTTTAAAAACTTCATCATTGTGTTTTTGGAATTCTTCTAAAACTTTAATCCTACTAGTTCCTTTGCCTTGGATATAATCCATAAGCACAGAAGCAGTAATAGGCTCTTCATTACTTAATAACTCTAATTTGTACTTGGTAATCTTAGATACGATTGTATCTAAGATGTAGTTTAGCGTTTTAGCGTCTTCTTTAGCGCCATTGGCACGACCTGCTTTTTGGTTCCATCTTTTGATATCCCATCTATGACTTAAAGAAGTCTCTTTGCGAATACCATCTACTGTGATTCGAAGGTAAACACCTCTTAAATCACTTTTCTTCCTACTTGGTTTGAGAAAGAAATTAATTGATAACTGTTTTTCTAACATAATTCAACTGTTTTTAAATATTAATAAATGTCGAATTAAAACGTTCCAAAATCACAGTTTAAAACTCTCTGGCGCCTTTTGGCGTAAGGGTTCGTTAAGTTCAAAGGTGCGCATCACTAGGAAATTTTTTTGTGCACCGAATCTGTAACTTTTTTGGGTGCACTTTTAAAAATAATGTGATACCCCTAAAAAAGAAAAAACCTATAACTCATTGTGAATCATAGGTTTTGTGCTTTTTTAATAACTTTTAAAAAGTTACTATTTATAATTTCGCGGAGAAAGAGGGATTCGAACCCCCGGACCTGTTACAGTCAACGGTTTTCAAGACCGCCGCATTCGACCACTCTGCCATTTCTCCAGTGGTCTGCATTACTTCCGTATTGCGAGTGCAAATGTAACACAAATATCCAAACCTCCAAACTTTCGAGATAAAATAATTGAAAGTTTTTTCAGTGAAGCTCCTACTTCATAGCATAGCTGTAGAATAAAAAACTAAGTATCAGACTTATACTCCCCTAACCGATTCGTTGTCTTCTAAAAACAAAAAAAACTCCTATTAAGGAGTTTTAGTATTATTTATCTTCAAAAAGCTTAACGACTAATTTATAACTTAAAGAATCTAATCCATTAAGAGCTCCTTCAGAAGAGCTATTAGAAAGAACGATTAGACCTTTCTTTCTTACTGGGTCAAAAGCGACATAGTTAGAATATCCAGCATCTATACCTCTTGTGAAGTAAAGAGGCTCTCCAGAACCAAAAGGATACCCTATCTTCCATCCTAAACTAACCCAGTAATTAGGGCTTACAATAAGAGTAGGCTTCTGTGTTAGCTGTAGTACCTTATCTTCACTATTAAATTGCGCTTGAATGAACTTCGTCAAATCTGCAGCTGTAGAGATCCCCCCACTAGATGGTAATAAAGCACCTACTTTGACTGGATATACTTCCTTTAGATTGACATTAATCCCTTTTACTACCTCACGCTTCTTTTTAGGCATGTATACGGTAGAGTTATGCATACCATATCTTGCGAATACTTTCTCTTCGATTAATTGATTAAAAGGCTTGTTATACACCTTACTCAATGTATTACCAAGTATAGCATATCCTAAGAAAGAAAAACTCTGTCTCTTCTCTGGACTTATCGTATCTGTCTCTAGATTATGTTGCAAATAGTCTTCTAGCTGTGCACTCGTCAGATTAGTCAAATAATCATCCTCTACCTTTGGATCATTAGACTTTACCTCAGGCAGCATAGGTACTAACGAAGAATGATTAGCTAAAGCAATGAAGGGAAGCTTAATATTCTTGTTAAAGCTAAAATCATAATACTTATTTATATCCGTAGTCATATCCACACCTTGCTCTAGTACAGCATCCGCTAATACAGTAGAAGTAAATATCGTCATTACATTAGCCATAGAAAACTTACTATCTGTATTGTTCTCTACTTTCACTCCATCCCCTACTTTCTTAAAGCCGTGATATTCTACCTTATCATCATCAATAATAGCAATAGCATACTGTCCTTTATCAGGTAGGTTAACCGTTTCGTTTGCGATAATTTCTTCTACACTAAACTTCTTGAATGAATCATCTACAGGCTTAGGCATGTCTAATAATCTAAATCCTACTACCTCCCCAGTATCATTCATCGCTAGATTAAGTAAAGCAACTTCATTATTCTCAAACTCAGTTTTAAACAACGCTAATTGATTATTATCTAAGCCATAGAACTCCATACTCTTAATATTACCAAGTTTCTCTTTCATCTCTACAAAGAATAACTTAGCCTTAGCACTAGGCAACTCTTCTTTTAAAGATGGTGCGAAGTGACTGTAAATATCATCGTAATCATTGGTGTTGTAATCCTTTACAAAAGTATCTATTAAGGGTTTAAACTCTTTCTCTTGAGCGAAAGAACCAAAACTCATCAATAAACACATCGCTATGGAAATACTTAATCTCTTCATTTCTTAATTTTATTTTGCAAGGATAAATATATCAGTTATTATCCGATAAATATCTCCCTTTAACAAGAATAAAAGAAAAATAAAGAATTTCTTACTTCTTTTAAGTATAAGATAACAACCTCAATATAAAGCATCAAATCACAGCCCTCCTTCAAAAAACACAATACCCCTAATTACCTATTCTCAGATAAAGAAACTCTATCTGAATAGAAAATAGGCTATCTTTTTTTTAAGTATATTCGCCCTAAATAAAAACAGAAAGACTATGACCAAAAGTGAAAAAGTAAAATTCGCTATGGAGACCTTAGACGCTCTTTATCCAGAAGTTCCTATTCCATTAGATCATAAAGACCCATATACTCTACTGATCGCTGTACTTCTATCAGCACAGTGTACAGACGAACGCGTAAATAAGATTACTCCTCTACTATTTGCTAAGGCTGATAATCCGTATGATATGGTCAAAATGACGGTAGAAGAAATACAAGATATCATCAGGCCTTGTGGATTATCTCCTATGAAGTCTAAAGGTATTTATGGACTATCCCATATCTTAATTGATAAGTATAATGGAGAAGTTCCTCAAGATATGGCTGCATTAGAAGAATTGCCTGCTGTCGGTCATAAGACGGCTAGTGTTGTCATGTCTCAGGCATTTGGAGTACCTGCTTTTCCTGTAGATACCCATATTCATAGATTAATGTATCGTTGGAACTTCTCTAATGGAAAAAGTGTAGAACAGACAGAAAGAGATGCTAAACGTTTATTTCCAGAGGACAAATGGAATCTACTTCATTTACAACTCGTATGGTATGGAAGACAATACTCTCCTGCACGTGGCTGGAATCTAGAAATAGATATTATAACGAGTGTGATAGGTAGAAAAACGGTTATCAATGAATACTATAAAAAGAAAGAAAAGAAAGAAAAAAAAGAAAAGAAATAACACTTCTTATCCTAGCACATCAGTGTAAGATAGTATAGAGAGGTATCAAAAAGCAAAAAAAGAGGTTAAGTATAATGACTTAACCTCTTTTTTTTAATTCTCTTTCGAGTAAAGCGATAGATTATTGATTAACCCGTTTAGCCTAACTAGGCTCAATCCTTTAGAGTAACTCAAAAGGAATTTAATGGTTTCTTCTTTGGGTAAACTAAATGAACTAGTTTTCGTTGTGTAATTTTTCTTCATATGTGGCGCGTTTTGTTGTTTATACAATAATAACGACAAAACGCTTTACATATTATATCTCTGTCAAAATAATATTTTTTTCGTCAATTAATTTTCTTAAATTAAGCAGTGCATATCGCATTCTTCCCAGAGCAGTATTAATACTTACATCTGTCAACTCTGCTATCTCCTTGAAGCTCAAGTCTTGATACATACGCATCGTGATCACTTGACGTT
This sequence comes from Myroides sp. ZB35, assembly GCF_001865835.1. Taxonomy (NCBI): domain Bacteria; kingdom Pseudomonadati; phylum Bacteroidota; class Flavobacteriia; order Flavobacteriales; family Flavobacteriaceae; genus Myroides; species Myroides sp. ZB35. The sequence goes on from NZ_CP017769.1 coordinate 3,339,935, forward strand.
GATCTTCTGGTAATTCTTTTAACAATAAATGTAGATCTGACTCTATCTGTTGTTGGATGATATCTCCTTCTACTGTATTAGAATCATCTTTTAGAAATGAAAAGATAGGCAATTCCTCAGAATCATATTGAAACTGTACACGCTTCTCTCTTCGGTAATGATCCATTACTAAATTATGAGCAATACGGATAACCCAAGGTAGAAACTTACCTTCTTCATTATATCGACCCGATTTAAGGGTATTAATTACTTTTATGAATGTATCTTGGAAAATGTCATTTGCTAACTCAGCATCTGATACTTTAGAAAAGATAAAACCATAGATCTTAGACTGGTGTCTTTTGATCAAAACCTCTAACGCCTCTTCACCACCTGCAATATATAATGTTACAAGGGTTGCATCAGGCATATTTATATATACCATACCAAATTTCTTTTTTAAAACTGTAAATAGATTTTTATAAAGTAATTTTGTATTATAGGCTTTGATTTTTATCGTTTAACGAGACAAATATATAAAATTATATTTGTTAAAATAAATAAAAAATAAAAGTTTTTTTTAGAACCTCAATCAACAAACGTTATCATATCTCATCATTTAGCCGGAAAACAATAAAATTCACATCTCTTAAATTTATCTAAATGAAATAATCACAATATTAGGCTGGAATAGATGTAGAAAACACAATTATATTTATGTACCGAACCTTTACATTTTTATAATACGGTCTCCCTTTTGCTCCCATGTGGTATTTCATCCTTATTCCTGTCAGCTCTTAATCTCGTTTGTATCGTGTTCCCAAGAGATACCCTAGAAGCGACTTTTTGGGAACAACTCGAAAACAAAATAGGATAACCACAGCGTCCAATCAAGATACAGCCTAGATCAACACTAGCTTTCTCTTTAAAACAACTACTCCCTTCTACCCCCAATTACTCCTATTTACTCCACTTTTTGACTTTCTATTACATCCACTTTCTAGTTCTTTCTATATTTAAACCTCTGATCGTTCTTCCATCCTACTCTTTATACAAGGTGATAATGCGAAATATTATAGCATATTCAGCATTTTGCACAAGATTATACCTTGCAGAGTTTTAGTGGAATTAAAGAAAGCATTATCTTTGTTTATTAAACCTTTATAGGCTACATGAAAAAAATAGATTTCTCCAATATAGATCCAAAAAAGAATATTATCATCAAGGGCGCTCAGCTACACAATCTAAAAGATTTAGACGTTGTCATCCCTCGTAATAATCTTGTTGTTATAACAGGGTTGTCTGGTTCTGGTAAGTCCAGTTTAGCTTTTGACACCTTATATGCAGAAGGACAAAGACGTTATGTAGAGAGCTTATCTTCTTATGCTAGACAATTCTTAGGACGTATTAACAAACCTAAAGTAGAATACATAAAAGGGATTGCTCCTGCGATTGCGATTGAACAAAAAGTAAACACTAGCAATGCTCGTTCTACAGTAGGTACCTCTACTGAGGTATATGATTACATCAAATTACTGTACGCACGTATCGGAAAGACCTTCTCGCCTATCTCAGGAGAGGAAGTAAAGAAGGATACTGTAAGTGATGTATTAGACTATGTTAAGAGCTTAGCTATTGGAGCCAAATTATTATTGCTTGCTCCTATTGATTTAGGAGAAGACAGAGAGCTTTATGAGCACCTTAATGTCCTTCTTCAGCAGGGATATGCTAGAATATTAGTGCATGGAGAGACTTTGCGTTTAGATCAATATATAAATGATAATACAGAAGATATCGTTAATCAAGTAGATGCCACTCAGGTTTATCTAGTTGTAGACCGTATCGTAGTCAGTGATGATGAAGATTTCTTTAACCGCCTAGGAGACTCTGTAGAAACAGCTTTCTTCGAAGGAAAAGGATACTGCTATATAGAGGATCTTAAAGATAAAAAACGCAAAGAATTCAGCAACAACTTTGCCTTAGATGGGGAAGTTTTTCTTGAACCTAATGTACACTTATTTAGTTTTAACAATCCTTATGGAGCTTGTCCATCCTGTGATGGATATGGTAATATCATCGGTATTGACGAAGAACTAGTCATTCCTAATACAGGGCTTTCTATATATGAGAATGCGGTCTTCCCTTGGAGAGGAGAGTCGATGAGCTGGTATAGAGATCAACTGGTTAACAATGCTTATAAATTTGACTTCCCTATTCACAAACCTTACTTTGAGCTAACAGAAGAGCAAAAAGCATTGGTATGGGAAGGAAACTCGTTCTTTACAGGACTAAATGACTTCTTTAAAGAATTAGAAGAAAAAAACTATAAAATCCAGAATCGCGTCCTTTTATCTCGTTATAGAGGAAAAACAAAATGTCCTACATGTAAAGGAAAAAGACTGCGCAAAGAAGCGAGCTATGTAAAAGTAGGTAACAGAACAGTAAGCGAGCTGGTAGATCTACCGATCAAGCATTTGATTACCTTCTTTAAAGATTTAAAACTAAATGAATACGAAGCCAAAGTAGCACAACGCTTATTAATCGAGATCAATAACAGACTTGGCTTTCTAAGTAATGTAGGGCTTGACTACCTAACATTAAATAGAAATTCTGCTACGCTATCTGGAGGAGAATCTCAGCGTATTAACTTAGCCACTTCATTAGGAAGTAGTTTAGTGGGGTCAATGTATATCTTAGACGAACCAAGTATAGGATTACACCCTAAGGATACAGAAAAGTTAATCGATGTACTGAATAACCTAAAACAACTAGGGAATACAGTTATCGTGGTAGAACACGATGAAGACATCATGAAATCAGCTGATCAGATTATAGACATCGGTCCTGAGGCTGGTAGCTATGGAGGACAACTGGTAGCTCAAGGAGATTACAATACTATTTTAAAAGCAAACTCTCTAACAGGGAAATACCTTAGTGGTGCTCTTGAAATAGCTGTTCCTAAAAAACGCAGAGGGTACAAACACTTTATCGAAATAGTAGGCGCTAGAGAAAACAATCTAAAAAATATAGACGTTACATTTCCACTAGACTGTCTAACAGTGATCACAGGAGTATCTGGTAGTGGTAAGAGTACCTTAGTCAAAAAAATATTATTCCCTGCACTACAGAAAAAACTAACAGGACTTAGTGATAAACCTGGTCAGTTTACAGAGATGAAAGGGGAATTTGGTGGTATTAAATCAATAGAATATGTAGATCAGAATCCGATCGGAAGAAGTTCTAGATCTAACCCTGTGACCTATATCAAAGCCTACGATGATATTAGAGATTTATACTCTAAACAACAGTTATCAAAGCTAAGAGGTTATCAACCTAAGCATTTCTCGTTTAACGTAGATGGTGGTCGATGTGAAACTTGTAAAGGAGAAGGAACTGTAACAGTAGAGATGCAGTTTATGGCTGACGTTCACTTAGAATGTGAAACTTGTCATGGCAAGCGCTTTAAAAAAGAAATACTGGAAGTTAATTTTGAAGGGAAGAATATCGATGACTTACTGACCATGACGATAGATGATGCCTTAATGTTCTTCGATCAACATAAGCAAACTAAGATAGCACAAAAACTACAACCTCTACACGATGTAGGACTAGGCTATGTGCAGTTAGGACAATCTTCTTCTACTCTATCAGGTGGAGAAGCACAGCGAATCAAGCTTGCTTCTTTCTTATTAGCTGGTACAACTAGAGATAAAGTATTATTTGTTTTTGATGAGCCTACAACAGGATTGCACTTCCACGATATTCAAAAGTTACTAAAGTCATTTGAAGCTTTAATTGAAAAAGGGCATTCTATTATTGTGATTGAGCACAACCTTGATTTAATCAAATGTGCTGATTACATTATAGATATCGGACCTGAAGGAGGAGAAAATGGAGGGCAATTAGTTGCTTTTGGAACACCTGAAGAAATTGTAAAAAACAAAGCTTCACTAACAGGAAAGTACCTAAAAGAAAAACTTAAGTAATCCATTGGATAATTATGAATTACGACTATATACCTCATAAGAAAAAGGCTGTATCAAATAATGATACAGCCTTTTTTAATTGTTTCAGCTCAGGTTTCGCTAACAAAGTGCAATAAAAAAGGTAATCTTGAGTTTCAAGATTACCTTTGTCATAATTATAATATCATGTGATATAAGCCCCTCATATTGAAGGTTAATCACTCCTATTTTTTAATTCTTAATTACTTTAACTAGTTTCTCAGTCAATCTTTTTCTACTGAAATACTGCAGTCCCATAGCGAATACTTTTAATTGATTCTGTTGATATTGTTCGAAGTATTCTAATAGAATATCTCTCACCTTATCTTTTTCAGAATACAACACTACTTTTCCAGTATTCGTTTCTTTGATAATATCGAAGAAATCAGAATCCTCAGGCCCTATCCCTAATATTGGGCGTTCTGACGCCATATACTCAAATAACTTACCAGGAATAATCGCTTTAGTATCTTCTGAATCTATTTCTACTAATAACAGTACTTGTGAAGCACGCATTTGTCTCAATGCCTCTACATTATCTACATAACCGTGATTAACAACACAATCCTCTAGTCTAAACTCTTTTATGGTATCTAATACTTCACTACTTACTTTCCCTACTAGTTTTAGTTGAAAAGCATCTTTAAATGCCTTGTTCTCTTTTCGCAATTCTGAGATAGCTTTCCATAAAATTCTAGGATTTCTATCAGATAAAAACGAGCCAATATGTGCTAAAGTAAATTTCTCATCTAGAGGTACTTTTCCAAGGTTCGTAATATCATAACCGTTTGTAATCACTGTTATAGGTTTATCCGTTTTAGTCTGGAACTCCTTTTTAGTTGTTTTACTAGTGACGATAATTTGATCTGCTTTATTTAGAACTTCTTTCTCTAATTCTAAATGCTTAGCTGCACTAGACTGATTTAGTTTTAATTCTTTATGATACCCTATAGTCGTCCATGGATCTCTAAAATCAGCTATCCATTGGATGTTTAATTGCTCTTTAAGAGCCATTCCTATCAAATGCATACTATGAGGAGGCCCTGTCGTAATAATGGTCTCTATATCCTTGTTTTCCTTTAAGTACTTAGATAAATAAGCTACAGAAGGTTTCACCCAGCTCACTCTGGCATCAGGAATAAAAAAATTCCCTCTCACCCAAAGCAATAGTTTATCCGTGAACGATTGTTTCTTCTTATCTGGAATAATTCCCGCACTTAAAGTATCTGTATTCTTACCACTTACTAATTTAGCCTTGCTATAAGGTTCACTAATAGGCTGTCTAAGAATCGTTATTTCAGAGCTTACCTCCTGCTCATTACTAGAATCTAATAATGGATAACTTGGATTTTCAGGTATATATACTATAGGTTCAATATCAAAGCTTGGTAAATATTTGACAAACTTTAACCAACGTTGTACTCCTGGTCCTCCTGCTGGAGGCCAATAATAACTTATGATTAAAACTTTTTTCTTTGGCATATTCATACTACATTTTGTTTTTTTTGAAATCGTTTTTCTGTGAAATCGTGAAATCGTTTTTCTGTGAAACCGTGAAATCGTGAAGGTGTAAAGTCGTTTAGTCTACTTTATCTATTGTTAGTCTATCTCGTCTTCTAAGTACATTATGACCATAGATCAAGATTGTAAACCATCAACTGTAAACCATCAACTGTAAACCGTAAACTGTAAACCATCAACTGTAAACCGTCAACTGTAAACCGTCAACTGTAAACCGTCAACTGTAAACCGTCAACTGTAAACTGTAAACTGTAAACCGTCAATCTATTCCTTCTTCTTAACTAAAAGATATACTCCTCCTACTGTAATCAAGAAAATAAGAATACTCGATCCTAGGGCTATTCTACTACCTGTTTTGATTACTTGTGGTTCAAAAGTAAATTCGATAGTGTGTTTCCCCTTTGATAACTCTATTCCTCTTAATACATAATCTACAGCAAAGATTGGCACCTCTGTATTATCTACTTTAGCAATCCAACCTTGTGGGTAATAGATTTCAGAGAATACTGCTACTCCATCAGCACTGTTAGTTGACTCATAAACTATCTTATTCGGAGCATAACTTTTTAACTCAATACGAGCTAAAGAATCCACAGCATATGTATCTTTTAACTGTACATCTTTAAACATAGTTGTATTCAATACAGCCTGATTTTTTGTTTTCAACTTATCCAATGCTTTCATTTCTTCATTTGCATCTTGCACTTTTTGAATACTAGATACAAACCACGCATTCCCATTCGCATTATCATTTAATAATGGAACATCACGTCCCTCTTCATCCTTCTGAATAATATACTTCACATTCATCATATTCAACACTTCCATATTAGAATGTTGATTCAATTGATAATCTGCTAGCTCTTGCATTCTACGAGGTTTCGCTGCATGATATCCACCTAAAGAATGATGGAAGAATGAACTTCTCGCACTATTAAAGCCTCCATTTAACTCATATACTCTAAAATGCTCTGTATCATTCAGTATTACCTTATCAGCTGGTGTTACCTGGAAAGGTTGAGACATTTGAGATGCTAGTACAAAGTTTGAGTCATTTACATACTTACGATCCACTAATACTAAATCTCCTACCATCAATACACCAATAATAATTACTGCAACAACTGGCTTAATCTTTTCTTTAGTTGATAAGAACAAAGCTCCTGCAGCTAAAGCAATTAGAACAAAACTTCTAATAAGGTCTGCTGTATACATTGCTTTTCTATCTTCTATTAAAGCACTGATAAATCCTGGCCCTATCTCACCATAAGCTCCTCTATAATAACCGTCATTTAAGCCTGCAAAGCTTAAAGACCCTTTTACTAAAAACAACAATATTAGGATAGATCCAGCTACGATACCTGATTTCTTTAAAACAGCTAACTGCTCTTCTTTTGCTAACTTACTATAAGCATATAGCCCAATAATAGCTAAGGCAGGTACACATAATTCAAGTATTACTTGAATAGAAGACACTGCTCTAAACTTATTATACAATGGGAAATAGTTAATAAAGAAGTCTGTCAGAATAGAGAAGTTCTTACCCCATGATAACAATAAAGAAAAGACTGCCCCTATTATGAAAACATACTTAATACTTCTCTTCTCTGCAAAAATTCCGATTAAGAACAAAAAGAATACAACAGCTCCTATATAAGCTGGTGCTGCAACAATAGGTTGATCTCCCCAATAAGTAGGTGAACTACTTGCCATTTCTTTTGCTTGTTGATCACTAGCGCCTACTGACTTAAACAATTTATATACATTAGAATCTATGTCTAAATGCTCATTATTCGCCCCTCCTGTCAAACGAGGTGCTATCAAGTTTAAACTTTCAAAAATACCATAGCTATACTCCGTGATATAATCATAGCTCATCGCATTAGACGATTCCTTTACAGAACCATCAGGTTGATACGTTAGCTCACTATTACTACGCGTACTAAACTTAGTATATTCTGAAGTAGCCATCAGATTAGTAGCATTCGCTCCTATACTTAGAATAGCGGCTCCTACTAATACAGCTATTGATGTACCTATCGCTTTATAATCTTTTTCTCTTATATATTTGACCATATAAAATACTCCCACTACGATAAGTAATAATAGTAAATAATAGGTCATCTGGAAGTGGTTTGCACTAATTTCTAAAGCGGCTGCAAATAGAGTTAGCAATCCCCCTTTTATATAATGCTTCCTAAACACTAAAAGCACTCCTGCCAATACCATCGGCATATAAGCAATAGCGTGAGCTTTAGCATTATGCCCTACTCCTAAAATAATAATCAGATAGGTAGAAAAACCAAAAGCTAGTGCTCCTATAAATGATCTCAAAGGCTTCATTCCTAGAGAAGCCAATAGAATATAGAATCCGATAAAATAGATAAATAAATAATCTGCAGGTCTAGGTAAAAAACGAATTATGCTATCTAAATCTTTCACATAATTATGAGGAAATTTAGCTCCTAATTGATAGGTTGGCATTCCTCCAAAAGCACTATTTGTCCAATAAGGCTCTTCTTTAACTTGTTCTCTAAAATCTATTTGCTCTTTTGCCATTCCAGTATATTGTACAATATCGGATTGGTAAATTACCTTATTAGATAAAACAGGTGAAAAATAAAGTAGTGCTACTACTATAAAACCTAAAACCACTAATAGATGTGGATAAATTCTTTTAAACGTATTCGTTGTTTCTGATGACATTTATACTACTATTTAAGTATGCTAAAATAAGTAAATTTCAGATGGCTTTAAAGGGAAGCCTATAGTTTTATTATATATATAAAAAAGCCCTCAAGAGGCACTGCTCTTGAGGGCTTTATACTATATCTATGAATTACTTCGAATCTACTTCTTCGAAGTCTACATACTCTCCAACAACTTTTGTCGAACGTGGTACTTTATTATGCTGACTTGCAGTATTAGTATACGTTTCTGTTTCTTGATTGTTGTTATATGGATTGTACTGTTGTTGTCTCTGTTGAAAATTCTGTTCTGCTTTTTTTGCAGCCTTGTATATTAATACAGGAAACAAATAACGCATCGCTATTTTAAATGCGTAGTATATCAGAACAATAATAATAAGTGTTTTAATAAATCCCATAATTTCCTTCTTTTTACCAAAAATAGTAATTATAACCGCATAATGACAATCACAATTCTTAAATTATTGATAAATATCCTTACTCCTTCCTTTATTTTATTTGTAACCCTACTTTATTGATTTCATTATAAACAAGTAAATCAAGGACTTCATCTGCTTATATTGATCTCCCTATTATATGGGAATCTGTATTATTTCTTTGCTTCTTCCCACTTAGTATATCCTCCGTCTAACTCATATACTGTTTTAAAACCTTGTTCTAAAAGAATATTTCTAGCCTTCTCACTTCTCTTTCCTGATTTACAGAAAATATATACTGGTTCTTCTTTAGATAGCGTTTTAGTTTTATCAATAAAGTCCTCCTCTAGCACATTGATATTTTTTGCATACTCTATAGTTCCTTCGCTGAACTCTTTATCCGTTCTAACGTCAAGTAACTGAACTTCTGTCGCTTCAATTGCTTTTTTAAAGTTCTCATTGTTCAATAAATGGGCTGCCTTTTCTTGGCTATAACCACTTACTGTAATTAAAATAGTAGCAATAAAAGAAAGCCAAAAAGCGTTATATTTTTTCATAATATAGGTTAGTTTATAGTTTAACAAAAATGACAAATATCATAGTATGCGATTTAACATTACTATACATTTGTTACAAATATAAAATAAATATGTCAGTTTCTCTTATACAAAAGTATAATGTACCTGGTCCTAGATACACTAGTTATCCCACTGTTCCTTACTGGGATGAGACCTCTTTTTCTGCAGATAAATGGATTGATTCTTTAAAGAGATCATTCATTGAGTCCAATCAAAAAGAAGGAATAAGTATCTATATCCATCTGCCATTTTGCGAAAGCTTATGTACGTTTTGTGGCTGCCACAAGAGAATTACCAAAAGACATGAAGTAGAAAGTCCATATATAGATGCTCTTCTTAAGGAATGGGATTTATATTGTGCATTATTTGATGAAAAACCAATCATCAAAGAAATCCACTTAGGGGGAGGTACTCCTACATTCTTTTCGCCACAACATTTGACTAAGCTAATTGAAGGTATTAAAGCGAAAGCTAATATTGCTAAAGAATATGAATTTAGTTTTGAAGGACATCCAAATAATACAACTAAAGAACACTTATCTACTCTATACAATCTAGGTTTTAGAAGAGTGAGTTTTGGTGTACAAGATTACAACCCTGAAGTACAAAAAGCAATCCATAGAGAACAAAGCTTTCACAATGTTGCAAAAGTAACACTATGGGCTAAAGAGCTTGGTTATACTTCTATTTCACATGATATTATCTATGGGCTACCGTTCCAAAAGTTAGAACATGTAATCGATACTATCGAAAAGACGAAATCTCTTTCTCCAGATCGTTTAGCGTTTTATAGTTATGCACATGTGCCATGGATAAAAGGAAATGGTCAACGTGGATTTAATGATGAAGATGTGCCTAAAGATGCTGAAAAACGTCAATTATACGAAAAAGGAAAAGAACTTCTTCTTAAGAACGGATATGTTGAAATAGGAATGGATCACTTTTCTTTAAAATCAGATTCTCTTTATAAATCTATGAATACAGGGCATATCCATAGAAACTTTATGGGGTACACCTCTTCTAAAACTCAAGTAATGATAGGCTTAGGTGTATCTTCTATCAGTGACAGCTGGTATGCTTTTGCTCAAAATGAAAAAGACATTGATACTTATTATCAACTATTAGATCAACATATTATTCCTGTTACAAAAGGGCATATATTAAACAAAGAAGATTTGATTATTAGAAAACATATCTTAAATTTAATGTGTTCTTTAAATACAGATCTAACTGCGGATATTGACAGCATTGATTTCAATCCTATATTAGAAGAACTTAAGGAACTAGAAAGAGATGAATTAATTGAAATTAAAGGATATAACATTAAGATAACAACTAAAGGGCGTGCATTTGTTAGAAATGTATGTATGGCTTTTGATTTAAGATTACAAAAGAATAAACCTCAAAGACAGTTGTTCTCAATGACTATCTAATAAAATAAGTAAAATGAATAAAAATATTGAGAAGATAATTACCTTCCTGGTATTACTAGGATTAGTTTCTGGAATATATAATCTAGATATGGATAACTTATGGTCTATCCAACACAACTGGCTGTCTTATATAGGTTTTATTATTTTTATAGCTTATTTAGTTTACTCTGTAAAAAAAGCAGCTAAAATACAGGATCAAAAAGGCCTGTAATCTAAACTTGAATTGTCATTTGTTTATTGTTTACTCTCAGGTAAACGATAGTATAAAAAAAGTCCTTAATCATATGATTAAGGACTTTTTATTATGTATAATTATTGATTACTCAACTTTATTATTCATAATCACTTCTATAACCTCTGGGTTAATAAGTGTTGATACATCACCGAACTCTTTTGTTTCTCCATTAGAAATAGAACGCAAGATTCTTCTCATAATTTTACCAGATCTTGTTTTAGGCAAACTATCCACAAACTGAATCTTATCCAACTTAGCGATTGGCCCAATATGACTTGATATATACTGGTTAATCTCGCGTTTAAGATTTTCTCTATCACGAGTCTCCCCTTCCACTTTCAAGGTAATAAATCCATATAAAGCGTTTCCTTTGATATCGTGTTTATATCCTACTACAGCACTTTCTGCTACAGCTGGATGCTCATTAATCGCATCTTCTATAGGAGCAGTTCCTAGATTATGTCCAGAGACAATAACAACATCATCTGCACGTCCTGTAATTCTATAATATCCTACTTCATCTCTTAAAGCTCCATCTCCTGTAAAGTATTTACCTGGAAACTGACCAAAGTAAGTCTCTTTATAACGCTCATGATCTCCCCAAATAGTACGAGCCATGGATGGCCAAGGGAATTTAATACACAATGATCCGTCTACCTGATTATCCTCTATCTCATTTCTCTTCTCATCCATTAATACAGCTTGTATACCCGGTAATGGTAAAGTCGCATAAGTAGGCTTAGTAGGTGTAATAAATGGCAGTGGAGAAACTAAGATACTTCCTGTCTCAGTCTGCCACCAAGTATCCACTATAGGACATCTTTTCTTTCCTACATGGTCATTATACCAGTGCCAAGCTTCCTCATTAATAGGCTCTCCTACCGAACCAATAACTCTTAAACTAGACAAATCATGTGAATTCACATAACTGTAATCCTCTGTCATCAACGAACGAATAGCTGTAGGAGCTGTATAGAATTGGGTTACTTTATACTTATCAATGATATCCCAGAATCTACTAGGTGTTGGATAAGAAGGCACTCCCTCAAACATCACTGTAGTTGCACCATTTAATAGAGGTCCGTAAATAATATATGAATGCCCTGTAATCCAACCACAATCAGCAGTACACCAGAAGATATCCTCTTCTTTATAATCAAAAATATTTTTAAAAGAATAAGCCGTTTGCACCATATAGCCTGCTGTAGTATGCACCATTCCTTTTGGAGCACCTGTAGAACCAGAAGTATACAAAATAAATAAAGGATCTTCTGCATCCATTACTTGAGCTACATGATTATTAGACGCTTCTTCTAATAAAGGTGCTAACCACATATCTCTTCCTTCTTTAAAAGCGACTTCAGCACCTGTTCTCTTCACTACAAGTACTTTCTCTACGCCAGGACAAGAGTCTAATGCTTCATCGATAATTGGTTTTAATGGAATAGTCTTATTTCCTCTAAAGCTCCCATCGGATGTTATAACAAATTTACATTCAGAATCATTAATACGCTTCGTCACAGCAGATGAAGAAAAACCAGCGAATATAACACTGTGTATCGCTCCTAATCTAGCACATGCCAACATACTAACCGCTAACTCAGGTATCATAGGGAGGTAGATACATACTCGATCTCCTTTTTTAACCCCTTGCTCTTTTAGCACATTAGCCATCTTACACACTCTATTGTATAAGTCATTATAGGTAATAGTTTCTGCTTGCTCTTCTGGATTATTAGGTTCAAATATAATAGCTGCTTTCTCTCCTCTTTTTGCAAGATGACGATCAATACAGTTCTTTACGATATTCAATTTAGCATTAACAAACCACTGGAATTTAGATTCCTCCATATCAAACTCGAATACTTTATCCCACACTTGATACCAAACGAAGTTTTCCTCTGCTATCTTTCCCCAGAACTTACGAGGCTCTCTAACGGATTTTTTATAGTGTTTAAAGTATTGTTCTAGATTTTCTATTTTATAATAACTCATATTTTAGTTGTGATTTTTTTTATGTAATATTTTTTTTAGCTCTTAAATATATGATTTTAGTAATAAATAGCAAAAAGTCATACAATATTTTTAAGATTAAAAAATATTGTATGACTTTCGTTATTTAAATAAACCCTATAACTGAGCTATATCTCTCTTTGCTTGATCAAACTCTGCAATGATATTTTTAATAATATCTCCTACTGGTTCTATTTTATGTATCAGACCTGATATTTGCCCTACTTCTAGTTCACCTTCTACTAAATCTCCTTCAAACATTCCTTTTTTAGCTCGAGCCCTACCCAAATATTCTTTTAATTCTTCTACTGATGGATTCTTAGCATACAAGGCTTGAAGTCCTGTGTAAAACTCATTCTTAATTAAACGTACGGGCGCAAGTTCTTTTAAAGTAAGAACAGTATCCCCTTCTTGTACATCTAATAGAAGATTCTTAAAGTTATCATGAGCAGAACTCTCTTTAGAAGCGATAAATCGCGTTCCCATTTGTACTCCATCTGCACCAAGTACCATAGCCGCAAGCATTCCTCTTCCTGTAGCGATACCTCCAGCCGCAATTAAAGGAACCGTGATCTTCTCACGAACCATAGGAATCAAAGTAAGCGTAGTAGTTTCTTCTCTTCCATTATGTCCTCCAGCTTCAAACCCTTCTGCTACTATTGCATCAACACCTGCTTCTTGGGCTTTTAATGCAAATTTAGAAGAACTAACTACATGCACTACTGTTATCCCATGTTGTTTTAAAAATGGAGTCCATGTTTTAGGATTACCTGCAGAAGTAAAGACAATTTTCACTCCTTCTTCTACAATGATATTCATGATTTCCTCTATATTAGGATATAACATAGGGACATTTACTCCAAATGGTTTGTCAGTTGCTTTCTTACACTTCTGGATATGTTCTCTTAGTACCTCAGGATACATTGAACCAGCCCCAATAAGTCCTAATCCACCAGCATTACTCACTGCACTAGCTAACTTATAACCACTGTTCCAAATCATCCCTCCCTGTACGATAGGATACTGAATTTTAAAAAGATCTACTAACTTATTTTTCATTGTATTTTGGTTGTTTATAGTTTCGAAATAACACCCGAACCAATTAGTTCGTCTTCGATATGCCAAGATACAAATTGTCCTTCTGTGATAGCGGATTGCGGTTCGTCAAAACGAACGTACATTCCTTCTTTCATCTTGTGTAAAGTAGCTTTTTGCAAAGGTTGGCGATATCTTATACGTGCTAATATAGACATTGTTTCTCCTTCTTGCAATGCTAAATCTTCTCTAATCCAATGAATTTCTGATTCTTTTACAAATAATGCTTTGTGAAACAATCCTGGGTGGTCACTTCCTTGACCTGTGTAAATAATATTCTCCTTTACATCAGTACCTATAATAAACAATGGCTCAGCAGTACCTCCCACATTTAATCCCTTGCGTTGACCAATAGTAAAGAAGTGCGCTCCGAAGTGCTCACCTACCTTTTTACCCATTTCAGGTGTATACACAATTGATTTAGCTTCGCTGTACAAAGCATCTCCTATTGTAGAGAATGTCTCTTCCTCTTTCGTATAGATAGACGAATCTTTTGGTATTTCGTAGATAAGCCCATCTTTTCTTTTCAACTGCTGTTGTAAGAATTCTGGTAATCTTACCTTACCAATAAAACACAATCCTTGAGAATCTTTTTTGTCTGCTGTGATTAAGTTCATCTTAGCTGCTATCTCACGTACTTGTGGTTTCAACAACTCTCCAACTGGAAATAGCGCTTTCGCTAATTGCTCTTGAGATAACTGACATAAGAAGTAAGACTGATCTTTATTAGGATCTACACCAGCCAACAGTTTATATACTGTCTCCTGTGTTCCATCTTCTTTGGTAATAACCTCTTCATCTTTGCGACAATAATGCCCTGTAGCGACATAATCTGCTCCTAAAGTCAATGCTATTTTCATAAATACATCAAACTTAATCTCGCGATTACACAATACGTCTGGATTAGGGGTACGACCATTCTCATACTCCTTAAACATATAGTCTACAATCTTCTCTTTATATTGTTCACTTAAGTCAACTGTTTGGAATGGAATCCCAAGCTTCTCAGCGACCATTAAAGCATCGTTGCTATCTTCTAGCCATGGACATTCATTAGAAATTGTCACAGAATCATCGTGCCAGTTTTTCATGAAGAGTCCAATAACTTCATACCCTTGTTCTTTCAGTAAATAAGCTGCGACACTTGAGTCTACACCTCCCGAAAGACCTACTACTACTCTTTTCTTCATAATAAAAAATATTGTGGCAAATTTACGAGAAATGCCGCAATACAAAAAGCTTTTGAATTTATCTTATCTTTTAATTATGACTTTAGCATAGATAAAAACTATACTATCTGAGGTAATGCTTTAGAATTTAATACTCTAATTCTTCTTAATACTATCCCTTTCTAAAGTACCTTCCTCTACACTAGATTAAACAAATAACACAAAAACACATTATATGTAAAAAAATTAAGTTAATTCATATTTAATAACACTACATTATTGGTATTTTTTATGTAATTTGAATCACATAAAATAAATTTATTATAAAGACACAGTAATATTCAATTATCATGCAAAACAAAACTTTAGCTAAATCACTTGTCTTAGGCTCTTCTCTATTATTGAGCTTTACTTTATTAGGCCTTTTTATTTTCAAAGGGTTAAAAACATTTAGTGATAAAGATCGTATAGTCACTGTAAAAGGATTAGCAGAAATGAATGTGATGGCAACCTCTGCTACCATTATTATTGATTTTTCTATTTCTGGTGATGATTTACAACAAATAATGAAACAAACAGAACAGAAAAAAGAGGCAATTATTACTCATCTAACTAATCTTGGTTATCAAAAAGACAATATTAAAATCGATAATATAGAAGTAAATGATAAAGAAAAATATTACGAATTCCGTCGGGAAAATGGACGACAAGTGTCAGTAAAAATAGATAGATATTCTATTACGCAGCAACTAAACCTTGAAATGACTGATATAAAAGAGACAGAAAACAAAGCTTCACAAATTAAGTTAGATTTAATTAGTAAAGATTTGACTTCAAATATAAATTCTATTTATTCTTTCCCTGAATTAAATTCGATTAAACCACAACTAATAGCTGAAAGCACAAAGAATGCACGCATCGCTGGTGAGCAGTTTGCTAACGATTCACAAGCAAAATTAGGCAAAATAAAAACAGCCTCACAAGGACAAATCACTATTGCTGGAAGATATTATTTTGATGAAGAAGAAATGAATAATGCAAATAAAGAACCTTATACTCAAAAAGCGAGAGTAGTAAGCACTATTGTTTTCTTTCTAGAATAACAACTATTCTAAAAAGAACTTACTTTTTCCTTACCTAAAAAAGCCTCTATGTTTAAATATATTTAAACATAGAGGCTTTTTTTATTCAGAAACCAAAATATTATCTATAATCTAACTCAATAGCATCCTACCCTAATTTCTTACCCAGTAACTCAGATTGGGCTTTTGCTCTATGAATTCCTTCCACTAATTTTTGTAATACTTCTTCTTCATTGAAATACTTAATCGCTTGCTCAGTAGTACCACCCTTAGAAGAAACTTTCGCTATCCAATCTTGTGTAGATAACGAATTAGCTTCGTATAGGCCAAGAGCACCTGATATGGTTTGCTTCACTAACAATTCTGCTTGTGACGGTTCAAAGCCATAAGATATTGCTGCCTGTATCATGGCTTCCATAAAATAAAACACATAAGCAGGTCCACTACCTGATACCGCAGTAGCTGCATCTATTTTATTCTCTTCAGACACATATACAGACTTACCTGTGGTATTAATTAAGTTCTGAATAATGAACAACTCTTTTCGATCTAATTCTTCTGAAGCAGTAAAAACAGTCATACCTCTACCTATCTGAGTAGGCAGATTAGGCATGGAACGAACTATTTTTTCGATTCCTAAATCTTCTTTTAAACGATCTATAGAGATACCTGCCATCACAGAAACGACTATCTGATCTTTATTTACATATTTCTTTAGATCTGCAACTAGTATAGAAAAGTCTTGGGGTTTCACTGCAACGATAACAATATCACAAGATCCTATATCACCATCCAATTGATAGCGATAAGACAACTGATGAATATTACGACTATCTTCTATAGCCCTCTGTGAACGCGTGTATATCAATACATCTGATGGGTTAATAAACCTAGAGTTAATAAACCCATTGGCAAAAGTACTCCCCATGTTTCCCATTCCTATAATTGCAATTCTCATAAAAAAAAACACCTCTGAATTTGATCAGAGGTGTTAAATATAAAAGAATTATTTATTTTTCTTCTTTCTTTCTTCTTGTAATTTTTGTTGCTCTTGCGCTTGTTGCATCATTTCTTGCATTTTACGTTGGAACTTACCTTTAGGACGTTCTTTCGTTTTATTGTCTTCAATGATAGCTTTAATCTTATCTTCTTTTACAATATGGTTTTTAATTACATACATAATACCAATTGTAATCAAGTTAGAAATAAAGTAGTACAAACTCAATCCTGACGCGTAGTTATTAAAGAAGAATAACATCATCAATGGAGAGATATAGATCATCACCTTCATGATTTTACTCATATCAGGCATTCCTTCTTGAGCAGGTGCTGCCATTTGTTGATCTCCTGTAGTCATCTTCATATATATAAAGATTGCAACAGAAGCTAAAATAGGGAATAAACTCACGTGGTTACCATAGAATGGAATACGGAAAGGCAATTCTAAAATCTGGTCATAAGACGATAAGTCATCTGCCCATAAGAATGATTTTTGTCTCAAATCAAATGCTGATGGGAAGAATTGGAACAATGAATAGAAGATAGGAATCTGTAACAATGCTGGAATACATCCTGCCATTGGGTTAACTCCTGCTTTAGAGTACAAATTCATTGTCTCTTGTTGCTTCTTCATTGGATCATTCTTATATTTTTCGTTCAACTCATTCACTTCTGGACGAATTGCTTTCATTTTTGCTTGAGAAACATAAGACTTATAAGTCAATGGAGAAATTAATAATCTCACAAGTACAGTTAATGCAATAATAGCAATACCATAAGGTAAGAATGAACTCAATACTCCAAATACTGGAATAAATAAGAAACGGTTTAACCATCCAAAGATTCCCCATCCTAAAGGAACAATCTTATCTAACCCTTGATCATATGACTTTAATAATTTATAATCAGCTGGTCCGAAGAACCACTTCATATCATAGTTTAACTCTCCACCTGTATAAGCTAAAGGCATTTTTGCATTAAACTGTTTAGTGTAAACAGTATCTACTGCCTCATCATGAACCAAGTTAGCTGATTTTAAACTAGCTGTATCAAAAGCTTTATCTGTAATTAAAACAGAAGCGAAGAAGTGTTGTTTAAATGCAACGAAACTTACATTTTTAGCTTCAGTACTGTCATCTTTACTTGTATTACTTAGACTGTTATCTTTTCCTCCTTCATACTCATAGTATACACGAGTATATTGGTTCTCATAAGTAATACTCTTCTCATTACTATATGCTTTTAAGCTCCAGTCTAATGCTGGTGTCTCTGCTGTATTAATAACTCTACTTAATCCTTGTGTACGAATAGTAAAGTCTAACATATAGTCATCTGGCTTCAATACATATCTATACTCTAAAAACTCAGTAGCTGATACTTTTAAACGCATAGATAATACTTGATTCTCCCCTTCTTTTGTCAATTCAGGTTCAAAGAACAAGTCTCTTGTATTAAACTTTTTGTTGTCCTTCGTATATAACTCTAAATTAAACTCAGCGTTATTATCTTTAATTAACTCTACTAGTTCTTTAGAGTTTTTATTAAAACGAGCATTGTTATTGATTACAACATTTGATAAACTACCTCCTTTATTTTCAACAACTAAAGTCAGTAATTCATTCTTAAGTTCTGTTTTACCTCCTTGAGCAGATGGTAATGTTGCACTATAAGCAAATGGGCCTAAAGCAGCTTGTAAAGCAGTATTCTGAACAGAATCCACCTCTACATGATTACTTATAGCACTTGAAATTTTCTCAGACTCAGCTTCTTTAACTATCTCTTTTTTGGCTACCTCTTTGTCCTGAGCGATAGCTTCTTTTTCTTTGTTGATATTATTCAACATCATCCAAATTAGCAACCCGGCTATAATAACAAAGCCGACAATACTGTTACGATCTAATTTTTTTCCTTCCATTACTTAATTTGTAGTTTATCAAATTTTTCGCTGTAATAATACTTGCTTATTACCTTTAGAACTTATTTTGTTCTATTATCAATTGCTGCCTTAACCAAGCTTACAAAAAGTGGATGTGGTTTTGCCACTGTACTTTTATATTCAGGGTGGAACTGCACAGCTACGAAGAATGGATGAGTATCTAACTCTACCACTTCTACTAGTCCTGTATCAGGATTCCATCCAGAAGCTATTAAACCAGCTTTTTCAAAATCTTCTAAATATTGATTATTAAATTCATATCTATGACGGTGACGCTCATTGATTAGACTTTCTCCATAAATTTCAAAAGCTTTAGAACCTTCTTTTAATTTACAATCCCATCCACCTAGACGCATTGTACCTCCTTTATCTGTAATATTCTTTTGATCTTCCATAAAAGTAATTACAGGATATTGAGTACTTTCATTCACCTCAGTAGTATTAGCAGAAGCATACCCCAATACATTTCTTGCGTATTCGATTACAGCCATCTGCATACCTAAACAAATACCTAAGAATGGTATCTTGTTCTCTCTTACATATTTTACAGTCTCTATTTTTCCTTCAATACCACGAGAACCAAAACCTGGTGCTACTAACACAGCATCTAAGTTCTTTAATTTCTCTGCTACATTATTAGCATTGATATTATCAGATTGAATAGAAACAATATTTACTTTTATTTGATTTTCAGCACCACCGTGTACTAATGCCTCTAAAATAGATTTATAAGAATCTTGTAATTCTACATATTTACCTACCAGACCTACATTTACTACATGCAATGGATTTTTAAGTTTATGGATAAACTCATTCCATTTCACTAAATCTGGAGATGTCTTCTCTGGTAAATCTAATTTCTTAAGAGCTACTCTATCTAAACCTTCTTGTAGCATTAAGTTTGGTACATCATAGATAGTATCAGCATCGATAGACTGAATAACAGCTTCTGGTTTCACATTACAGAACTGTGCTAACTTCTGACGTATCTCAGTACTTAAGTTATGCTCTGTACGACAAACCAAAATATCTGCCTTAATACCGCTCTCCATTAAAGTTTTCACAGAGTGTTGAGTTGGCTTAGTTTTAAGCTCTCCTGCTGCTGCTAGATAAGGTACTAAAGTCAAGTGGACTACGATAGCGTTATTATCTCCTAACTCCCATAATAACTGACGTACAGACTCGATATAAGGTAAAGACTCAATATCCCCTACTGTACCACCTATCTCAGTAATCACGATGTCATAGTCACCTGATTTACCTAGAAGTTGCATACGCTCTTTAATCTCATTCGTGATATGAGGAACTACCTGTACCGTCTTTCCTAAAAACTCTCCTCTTCTCTCTTTCTCTATTACAGAAAGATAAACGCGTCCTGTAGTAACATTATTCGCTTGAGAAGTAGGTACATTTAAGAATCTCTCATAGTGACCTAAATCAAGGTCAGTCTCTGCACCATCATTTGTTACAAAACACTCCCCGTGTTCATAAGGGTTAAGTGTTCCTGGATCCACATTAATATACGGATCAAATTTCTGGATAGTGGCCGAATATCCGCGCGCTTGTAATAGCTTAGCCAAAGAAGCTGCTATGATTCCTTTTCCTAAAGAAGATGTAACTCCTCCTGTAACGAAAATATACTTAGTTTGTTTCATTTAGTGTGTGTATTAGCTGTGTTGTTAACAATAAAACTTGGCAAAAATACAACATTCCGAGCTATTCTTCTAATTTTAGATTAGCTAAAAAAATATCAACAACTAACTTATCCTCTCCAAATCATCAATATTATACTTCTAACAAGATTATTCACAACTGCATAAAAAAATCATGCATTATATCTCATTAGTATATACTTTTGTATATTAATTGCTTATAAATACAACATTGCCTATTCTAATGACAGAAGACTCAATTGTTAAATTTTAAAACAGATTATTTCATCACCATTGTATTATAAGAATTTTAACACTTATGCATTCCTAAAAAGGAAGTAATACAACAAAAAACGATATAGTAAATATTTTTTTGAGATAAACTCAAGAACAATAGAAAACAATAAATCAAGCTAAATGATCATAGAACAAATTATCGATAATATATATCCTCTTTCAAAATCTGCTAAAGAGAAATTAACTGCTGTTTTTACAGAAATCTCTTTCCCTAAAAATTACCTATTATCTGAATATGAAAAACATGAAAACTATTTCTATTTTATCAAAAATGGATTAGTTAGAGCTTATGCTATTCAAGAAGATAGAGAATTGACCTTTTGGTTTGGAAAAGATGGAGATCCAGCCCTATCGATGTATAATTATATTCTAAACAAACCTAGTTATGAAACGATTGACTTAATAGAAGATAGTACATTCTATTTCACTAAAATAAGTCAATTAGAACAGCTCTACTCAACAGATATTGAGATTGCGAACTGGGGAAGAAAGTTTGCTGAGATAGAACTTCTAAAGACAGAAGAACGTTCTATTCTGAGACAAATTAAATCAGCTAAAGAACGTTATATTGACCTTTTAGAACGAGATGCTTCACTCTTAAATAGAGTTCCGCTGAAGTATATTGCTTCATTTTTAGGAGTAACTCAAGTAAGTTTGAGTAGAATTCGCAGTGAATTCTTAAAAAAATAACCCTTTTTTATCAATCTAATAATATTCGAAGCAATCCCTTTTTCATAGAATAATATTTGCTCGCCTTTGTTTTGACATAAATTATATTCTGATTATTACATTTTATTTAGCTTAAAATTATATTTAAGACACAATATTTCGCTTATTTTATTATCTTTAATTCAAATTAATAAGCAATTTCATTAGAATTAACCTAATGTGTTTTATACTTTTGCAACAAATAGTAACAATGGAAAATCAAAATAAAAATCAAGAAGTAGTTCGTGGATTAAAGGCTAGACACCTTTCCATGATTGCAATTGGAGGATGTATCGGAACAGGTTTATTTATGGCAAGTGGAGAAGCCATACATCAGGCAGGTCCAGGTGGTGCTCTATTAGCCTATGCCATGATTGGTCTTATGGTGTATTTCTTAATGACCTCATTAGGAGAGATGGCTACTTACTTACCCGTATCAGGTTCGTTTAGTACTTATGCCGCTAGATTTGTTGATCCTTCACTAGGTTTTGCTTTAGGTTGGAACTATTGGTTTAATTGGGTTATCACC
Organism: Myroides sp. ZB35; assembly: GCF_001865835.1. Classification (NCBI taxonomy): domain Bacteria; kingdom Pseudomonadati; phylum Bacteroidota; class Flavobacteriia; order Flavobacteriales; family Flavobacteriaceae; genus Myroides; species Myroides sp. ZB35. The sequence goes on from NZ_CP017769.1 coordinate 3,362,289, forward strand.
GTAGCAGTAGATATCTCTATTGCAGCAGTGGTTATTTCGTATTGGGAGCCTCTAGGATTCTTACCTACTTGGGGTTGGAGCCTGCTCTTCTTCTTAGTCATCTTTGGATTAAATATGTTATCTGTTAAAGCTTATGGAGAATCAGAATATTGGTTTGCTATTATTAAAGTAGTGACTGTTGTTTTATTCTTAGGAATTGGATTATTGACTATTTTCGGAATACTAGGTGGTGAATACATCGGATTCAAAAACTTTACGTTAGGTGATGCTCCTATTTTAGGAGGCGGATTCTCAGGTAAATTCTTAAGTGTATTAGGCGTATTCCTAATTGCAGGTTTCTCATTTCAAGGAACTGAGTTAATCGGTATTACTGCAGGTGAATCAGAAAACCCTGAAAAGAATATACCTAAAGCCATTAAACAAGTATTCTGGAGAATCTTAGTATTCTATATCTTAGCCATATTCGTTATTGGATTAATCATCCCTTATACAAGTCCTTCTCTATTAGGAGCAGATATTTCTGAGATTGCAAAATCACCTTTCACATTAGTATTCGAAAAAGCACATTTAGCCTTTGCAGCAGCTGTGATGAATGCTGTTATTCTTACTTCTATTCTATCAGCAGGTAATTCTGGCCTTTATGCCTCTACTCGTATGCTATATGCGATGGGGAAAGATGGAATGGCACACAAGGCTTTTGGTGGAACGAACAAACACGGTGTACCGATGATCGCCCTAATTGCTACTGGAGTTGTAGTACTATTAATATTCGCAGTACAATCTACACATCCTAATGCTGTAGACTTTATTCTAGCTGCATCAGGACTGACAGGTTTTATAGCTTGGTTAGGAATAGCGATTAGTCATTATAGATTTAGAAGAGCATTCCACGCTCAAAACAAAAGTCTAGACCAACTAGTCTATAAAGCAAAATGGTTCCCTTTTGGTCCATTATTTGCCTTATTCTTATGTATATTAGTAATCATAGGACAAGATTCTAAACTAATTATGGAGGGAATATTTGACTGGAGAGGAATGCTAATCACTTATATGGGGATTCCATTCTTCTTAGCCTTCTACTTATACCATAAGCTAAAATTCAAAACAAAGCTTATTCCTCTTAAAGAAGTGGATTTAGATAGATAATATTTACTGAAAACGAATAACAGGAAACAACAATCAAAATAAAAAAGCGTGAGTTATTATCTAACTCACGCTTTTTTTAGTAATTATAAAGTAATGCATTAACTCTTAATTTTAATACTTATTATTCCGAAGCTTGTAGCAAAAGTTCCATTGATAAAATCTTTCCCAGGAACCTTTTTGTATTCAAAACTCTCTATCTTATCTACAGCTATACCTTTAAAATCAGAAGATTTTTTTAGTTCATTATTCCCTTCAGAATCTACTAATACAACAGCATATTCACCTTTTTCTACTAATGGTAATGCCCCTTGATTAAAGAACTTTGTAGAGCTCAAATAAACACTTTCGATATACTCCTGTAAGTCAATTGCATTCTCTTTATTTAACATTGTCGCATCTTCCACGTCTAATTTTATAGATACTCTTTCTTTTCTTCCTTTTTCTTGTGCATAGATATTACTTGCTAAACACAAAATTAACAATACCCCAATTTTTCTCATACCCTCTCTTAATTTATAACCTAACTCTAGTACTTATTTTATCTTACTATTTAGTTTCCTATTCCTACATATTTCTCTCCAGAGTGCACTACTAGATAGTTACACATCTTCTTATACATTGGGGTCTCCACTCCCTGTGCAACACCTTGCTTCACCATATAACCTCCCATTATACCAAGTTCATTGTGCTCTTTAAAAGCAGCAAAATCACTGTGCATAGATGTTGTTGACTCATACGGAATTGCCTTTAAACGCTCTATAATAACCTCAACTACATCTTCACCAAGAGCAACTCCTTTCTTCTTACCGATAGCAGAAGCCTCTGTGATTAATTGTCTCATTTCTTCTGGATGATGCTCCATCACACCACCAAAACTACTATCATAATAAGCAGTAGCCATAGCAGAAGAAGAGACTAAAATATACTTCTCCCACACCTCCTTAGATATAGAAGAAGTCGCTTCAGCATGTACACCAGCAGTTTTTAGAATTGTTTCCAAGTCTTTCATCTCTTGAGATATTTGACCATCTAGGCCAAACAGAATGCGTTGTCTACCACTCGGATTATCAATTACCCCTGCTTCTTTTAGACGAGAAACCATATACGTACACCCTTGCCATACTCTAGAAGCGCCAAATACAGCTCTCAGTTGCTCATAAGCCTCTACTCCATTTAACAACGGAATAATCACAGTATGTTCACCTACTGCTGATTTCATATCCTCTATCGTTTGAGACAAATCATATCCCTTAGTCGCAAGGATAATATAATCTGTATGCTCAATATCACTCCACTGAGAAGTAGCGATACTAGGGTACCCCACCACTTCACTATCTTTTGACAAAATAGTTAATCCCTTTTCCTTTATTACTTCAAGGTGCTTCCCTCTTGCGATAAAGCATATCTCTACATCTGTACTATCTTGATATTGATGAGCTAATAATCCTCCATAAAACCCTCCTACACCACCAAGTCCTACTATTGTTATTCTCTTTTTATCTTTCATTATTTTGTTTTTTGTTTTTTTGTGAAATCGTTTTTTTGTGATGTCGTGAAATCGTGATCTAGTTAAGTTTATCATACCAACTATTAGCCTATTCTGTCATCTAAGTACATTATGCCCGTAGGGCAATACTGTAAACTGTTCACCGCAAACCGTAAACAGATATGTTATGCTGTAATTCTATTTACTTGTAAAAGATAGTTCTCTTAAACGAAAAAACAGAAAAACAACATCACAAAAAAACTTATTTTGTCACCACATCCAACACAATCTTTACTAAGAAAAGTATCGATAATACATAGACAGTTGGCGTAATATCCTTGTGCTCTTTTGCTCCTATTTTTAGTATGGTATAACTCAACATACCGAATACAATCCCTTCAGCAATACTGTAAGTAAAAGGCATAAAAACGATCGTTAAGAATGCAGGCAATCCGTCTGATAGTTTCTCAAAGTTGATTCTAGTCACAGACGAAATCATGAATAACCCCACTATGATTAAAGCCGGAGCTGTTGCAGCAGCTGGAATAATCAAAAAGATAGGCCCTAAGAATAAAGCTAACGCAAACATAACAGCCACACTTACTGCAGTTAATCCTGTACGCCCACCAGAAGCTACTCCTGATGCACTCTCTACATAAGAAGTAACAGAACTCGTTCCTAAGATAGATCCTACTGTAGTCCCCATCGCATCAGTAAATAAGGCTTTTTTCATCTGCGGAAAGTTACCATTCTTATCGGCCAAATTAGTCTTAGAAATAACTCCGATTAACGTCCCTACAGTATCGAATAGATTTACGAATAAGAATGTAAACACCACTACCACCATATCAATAGACAGTATCTGATTCCATCCCTCTGCTGTAAACATAGGTTTAATCGCCTCTCCAAAGATAGGCTCTATAGAAGGTGGCAACGCGACAATACTAGTCGGCAATGCTACATCCCCTAAGATCAACCCAAAAATAGTAGCACTCAAAATACCAAATAGAATAGCTCCATTCACATTTCGGATTAATAAAATACCCGTCACGATAAGTCCAATGAAAGTCATCCATACAGTATGTTGACCAAAATCCCCTAATCTCACTAGGGTATTAGGATCTGATACAACTACACCAGCGCTCTTCAGTCCTATAAGAGTAATGAATAACCCAATACCTGCGGGTATTGCTTCTTTTAAAACTTTCGGTATACTTCTAACAATAAGTTCTCGTACATTAAAAAACGTCAATAACAAGAAGATAATCCCTTCTATAAATACAGCCGTTAAAGCGAACTGCCAAGTATATCCCAAGGTCAAAACTACTGAATAAGCAAAGAAACTATTCAGTCCCATTCCTGGTGCCTGCGCTATGGGTAACTTTGCATAAAAACCCATTAATAAGGTTGCTACGATTGTAGCTAAGGCAGTTGTGGTAAATAACGCTTCTCTATCCATCCCTGCATCTGCTAAGATATTTGGATTCACGACCAAGATATAAGACATGGTCAGAAACGTGATGATACCTGCTATAAACTCTCGTTTAATAGTAGTACCATTGCTACTCAACTGAAAGTAGCGCTCAAGAAAATTCTTCATTGTGTTGTGTTGTTGCTTTTTAAAGCATACAAAAATAAGAAGATTTAACCAATTCTAATTAAAATAAAGAATTATATCGGCCTTTATATCTAATAATCGCGTTCTATAGGATTTATATAATTTGCCTTCTTTACATTTAAACTCTCTTGCCCTTTTTCACCTATAGTTATACCAGTTCCCTCTAAATCACTTAAAAAGGTCTTATTAGCATTGATACTCATGGCCTTCTTTGTCTTCTCTTTAGAAGATTCTGTATAAGTCCCTATTTCATTTACATCCCAAATCACTTTAATCTTTTGACTATTTAAAAATTCAAAAGAATACTGTCCTTCGGTATCCCAAGCCTTTACTACGAATCCTGGTAAATTATTGAACTTATAAGGACCTACTTGCCCTGCAATACCTTGTGTAAACCATACTGTCCACTCCCTTCCTCCATACGTAGCAGTTGCCTCTTGCACGTCATAATCATACCACTTTAGTTTACTTGCTTTGATATCCCACTTGATTTCATTTCTATCTTCTTTATAGTAGTTATGTAATCGCCCTATCTTATCATAAAAGGTATTGGTATCCTTATCTGTCATTACAAACCAATTAAAAACAGGTACATAAGACACTACTTTTTGCATAATCTCTTCTTTAGAAGTATTCTCTGATTTGGTTAGTCGCCATCTCTCTCTCTCATAAGATGCATAATCCATAAATCGAGATTGATCCTCTAGCACATCAACAACAGCTGTCCCATCCTTAATTTTACCTACAGATTTATCAGTTAAGACCTTGCTTTCATAATAATATCTCATCACTTCTACTTCCTTAAACTCTTGAGCAGATAGAATACAACTAGAAAACAGTAATAAATACAAATACTTCATATCAATTATCATTAAAGATTATCTCTTATACTTCACTTCACCTAATTTTATTGGATTGCTATTCTTAAGTACCCAATTATTCGCCGATTCACATAGATAATTAAGCTCTCTCGTTTCACCATCACCACTTTTTCGAATTTCCTTTACTAACGCAGTGATGTCTTCTAGCTCCTTTTGAGACAATGCATTCGAAGAAGATACATACACTAAGAAAGCATCTAACATCTTTTTAAAATCAGCATCCCAATTGCCCCCTCCATTTCTATAAATTTCATCGCGAACCTTCCCTGCTATACGCACTACTTCTCCTTGCACAGTCTTGGCTTTACCCTTAGAAGGAATTAAGTAGTCCCAAAGTTCCTCAAACTGTTCTTCCCACGTAGTACCTGCTACTTCTATTTTAGATACTCCATCGTGCATAATACGTCTTTTAACAGGCGTGACATCGAATAGTTCATATAAAGCAGTCAAAGCTTTATCGCTATCTACTACAAACTCTTTATTAAAATTTTCTCTATGAAATTCAAAGCGTTCTCCTATACGAGTAACATCATCTTTTAATCCTAACGTAATCTCTTTTGTAAATGGTAAAAGTAACTTAGTGATTTCTACTAAAGCAGGTAAGTCAATATTACTAGCACGTCTCAATGCGCATTTTAAAGGTGTTTCTTTATAAGAGTCTAAAACATGAATATTAGCTCCTACTTCTATCAATCTCTTTACAGCGTCCTTATTAAGTCCATACCCTGCAGCAAAGTGTAATGGCGTAGTGCCATAGGTATCCACAGCATGTATATTAGCTCCTAATTCTAAGAAAACAGCTATACTTCCATTGCGTCTACTAGCGTGTTCATGTAGCGCTGTTCGCTTATATGTATCTACAGCTTCCAGATCAGCTCCATTCTCCACCATCCAACGGACAAACTCATCCTTGACATGATAAAAACTCAAGGCAGTATGCTTACTATAACCACCGCGTGCATCTATCTCACAAGTGTCAAATACTTTCTTTAACGCTTTCATATCCTTAGCATCTACTAATTCTTGAAAGTCCTTGGGTAGGGTTTTCTTCTTCTTTGCCATTTACAACTTTTCTTTTTCTTTTTTCAACCCGAATATACAAAGAATAATGCAATATAATTTAAACTATAAATAATATTTATTAAAACTAAGCACCAAAATCAAAACTATCTGCAATGCTTCTTCAAATCAAAAGGTATTGTATATAAACCATAAGAACTCTTTATCCTAAACATATCTAATAAAAAATGGCTTCTTTCTTTAACTAGTTTACGATAAACATATCCCCTTTTTCCATCACCATTATCCTCTTCTTCTAATACCAATTCTTCTACATTATCTTCGCTAATTACTTCTTCCTCTTCAACTATAGCTTCTACTTTTTCGTAGCTAACTTTTTCGTAGCTAACTTCTTCTACATTTAGTGGCTCTCTCCCTCTATCAAAACCCCAAATAAACACAATAAAAAAATGGTTAAATATCAACCAGTTACAAATTAAAGCATACCAAGCTATAAGACATGAAGTCAAGATGGCTTCATTAAGAAAACATCTAAGATTTTACCTCCTAAAGACTAAAGTCACAAAAAAACCGAGACTCTACAGACTCGGTTTAGTTTTTATTTAGACGTTTCTCTATTAATATACAAAACAATTATATTAGTTAATAAGAAACCAATACTTACAAAATTGGTTCAGTCATAAAGGTGACCTTCATAGAAGAGTGAGCCATAATCGGAGCCCAATCAAAATCTCCTACCCTAGGTTCAAAGTAGAGCCATTTATCATCATTATTCAGAGTATAATGATATTGTTTACCAGGATAATTCGTCTCCGTAGCTTTCGTTCGAATCTTATATGTTTTGCCTTTTTTAACCTCTATACTAAAATTAGAAATACCTACACTAGAGTTAAATCCCGAATCTGTAACTAATAATGGTGAGTGCACAGTATTACCCGTAAAAACAACAGTTCCAGTATTATCAGTAACTTCAGTTGTACATATTATATTTGCAGCTGCTCTCTCACTACTACTCATATCACCATAAATAACGAACTCTAAAAATAACAATCCATCTCTATCTGCTACATAGTCATAATCAAATTCTGTCATATTCACTACTGTAGGAGTGGTAGTTTTACTTTGTAAATCATATTGCTTATTAGTCAGTTTAAAAGTTACAAATTGCATATCTCTACTAGGTGAGGTTTTTACATACATACGCATCCATCTATTCTCACTTGTCCAGTAGTGAAACCCCTCTCTTAAATCTCCTGTATCAACTGTATTATAAACTATCATCCCAGCCTCCATATGTGCAGGATCTAATGGTGCAGCAGAGGTCATACTTACTAGCTTCACTCTATTTATTAATAATCCTTTATTGTCAGACTCTAAGGTCAGATCCGCCTCTTTAATAGGTAGTACAGCATTACCCAACCCTACTTGTGCATTAGTCATACAAACATTGAATAATGTAATCATTACTGTTAGGACATGACAAATCCTTTTTACTATTTCCTTTTTCATAATTTTAATTCGTAAGTTCTGACAAAAACGTAACCTTTAAAGACGATTGATAATTACTATTTGGACCAACAAGGTTACCTACCATATTCTTAAATTTATTAGCATTTGGTCCAGCATAAACATTACTAGCAAAAGTATTAACCGTATATTTCTCCCCTCTCTTTACATTAACATAATATATACCTACGGCAGTCACAGCTTTGTTTCCATCACCAGGCACAACCATATAAGGAGAAATAGCACAATACTCTCTAGAAATCTCTTTTTTAGTAGAGTCAGTGATTATAGTCTCGAAGAGTGCATCTGTAGCCCCTTGTAAAGTAGCATTACCTGGTTGATAAGTAACATAGGCTACCATTAAATATTCTAAAAACAAAACTCCATCTTCTAAAGCAGTATATTCAAAATCTAGATCCTTCATTTGCACACTTTGCTGATATGGAACTTCTATACTTGATTTTGTCCTAAAGTATCCTACTAAGTTAGTAAGACGTGTAGGTGTCTTTTTAGAATAAATTTTAGTCCACTTTTTTTCACTAGACCAAAAATAAACCCCTTCTGTAAGATCACCTGTCACATTAGTATTATACACCGTTACACCTACATCTAGACTAGTATCTGATAACGGTTTAGGCGAATTCAAACTAACTAGTTTCACTCGATTAAACAACATCCCTTTATCTGTAGAGCCTAAAGTTAACTCCGCATTAGGGTTAGGTAAAGTAGTGTTTATCCCCTGCTGTGCAAAGAGAGAAACACTCATAAAACAATAAAACAATATATATTTATAAAATCTCATATCAATTCTCTTTTTATATTATAAACTTAATTCTGATAAGAAAGTAACCTTCATAGATGAATATACTTTTTTACCTCCAATACTAAGTGTGCCTAACGTAGGTTTTGCAACATTGTAAAAATTCCCAGCCCAATACTCTTCGCCTATATGACTTATATTATATGTTTTTCCTTTCACTACAGGGATAGAAAAGTTAGAAATCCCTACAGTTATTTTGCCTGGTTCATTTACAGTAGCAACAAAAGGAGACATTGTAGTAACACCGTTAAAGACCTCAGCCCCTGTCTCATCTACTATATTAGTAAACAAATAGGTATTACCCGCAATAACTACAGATCCTCCTGCCATAGTACTATATATACTTAGATCTAAAAAAAGTGTACCATTCTCTTCAGCCTTATATACATAATTCAACTCGTCTATTGGTACCTTAATCTCGTAATCTGGTAAGAGATATTCCTTAGTTGTTTTCTTAAACGCAAGGAAGTTCATATCTCGCGTAGGAACATACTTAATGTATAAACGAGACCAGCCGTTACTAGAGTGCCAAAAATAGTATCCCTCTACTAGGTTTTTAGTTGGGTCTACAGTAGTGTTATACACTAATGTACCTGCAACCATGTTTTCCTTTTTTAGAGGAGCCGCAGATAATACATCTTGTAATTGCACCCTATTAGGAAGCATCCCCTTATTCTCTGACCCTAATGTTAAATCTGTATTTTTATTAGGTAATTTAACACCTATACTCGATTGACTGAATACAGATGTGCTGATTAATAAAAAAGTAATTAATAATATTCTCATAGCAGTACTTTGTAATTATGTTAAAAAACAAATATTAAATACAAATTTAACAAAAAAACAAACACAAAACACGTCAAATAAACATATAGAGAAATAAATTTTAAAAAACACAATATATTAGAATAATCAATAATATTTTAACAAAAAAAAGATTTTATAAAAACATAATTGCTTCTAAACATCTTTTTAATCAAATACTAAATTAACTATTAAAATAAGTAGTTAAAGGTACCTTTAATCTATTACTAGCATTCACTTTTTTAAAAAGCAAAAATTGTATACACTGAAATGATTTATTTTGGCAATTGCTCTAACTTCTGTAATAATGCTCTAGACAGTAAAATAAAACCGTATTACTCTTTCACCAAAGATAAAATCTCTTCTCTAAGCACATCACTATTAGGATATGCAGCTTTAGAATTCACTAATTTTCCTTCCTTATTATATAGGATATAACGTGGTATTTCTGTCAAATTTAATTCTTCATAGAAAGAATGCTCAGGGTAGTTCATAGCCAAAACATTATGCCTACCAATAGGTAATCCTATTTTATTATAAGCAGTAGCCCAAGCTCTCTTATCACTATCAATCGAAATGTAAACAAATACCACTGGTTCTTGTTCTAACACCTCTTTTAAAACTTTGGAATAGGGCATCATCTGAAGACAAGGACCACACCACGAAGCCCAAAAATCAATTACAATAACTTGACCTTTATTCTCTTTTACTATGTCTGTTAATGAAATTGTATTGTTATTAGAATCCAGCAGCAGAACACTTTTATCATCCGATACACTATTTAACCTACTTCCATACTTCTGCTGTATTACAGACAATGCCTTGTCATTTTTTACATTAACCTTCAGCTTCTCATATAGAAGCTCTAATTCTTTCTTTAAAATTCCATTATTTACTATTTGTTCGAAATAATACAGAAGCAGATACTCCTTGACCACTTCGCTAAACTCAGTACTTATTATTATTTTATTAAAAGCATCTTCGTAATCAATTACAAAAGGAACTTGAGGATCAGGAACTTTTATATCGTAATAATACTGTACATAGTTCTCTAAGAAAAAGCGATAAGCTCCTGACACTAATAAATCATCACGCCTCAAGTCCTCTGTACCTATGCTATTAAAATCATAGGTATCTTTATAAGTATTGATTCTATAATAGTAATTACTATAAAATAGTACATCATACATTCGTTGTGATAACTGATTTACTTGTTTAAGAGAATCTAGAGTTGAATATACATCATGATAATAGTTATCTTCTTCTACTAGATATCTCTTTTCTTCCTCAGCAGAGCGATTCCTGCCATATCTATTTCTAAACAAGCTTTGTTCTAAAGGTTGTTTACTATATAAGTATTGCTGAATATTTATCTCCTCAAGATTTTCTTTTCTATGTCGATTATCAACTAAAGGTAGATTATCAACATATCTGATATCTATAGTATCACCACGTTGAAAATTATAAAATAAATTCTGTTTAATACCCTTACCATTAGATAGGTAATAGTTAAAATACACTTCTTGATCCTTAACAGTAATCACAATCGTATCTCCTTTTAAATAGTTGTTTACCGCATAGTTCTTTACTTGCAAGCTATCTTTATCAAAATATATAATTGCATTACTCTTTAAGCGATTACTACTCCAGTCTATCTCTTGAGGCTCAAATACAAACACAATTTGTTTGGCTTCCGCAACAGAAGATTTAATATTCCTGTTCTTATCTAAACAGCCTGTCATAATCCCTCCAATAAGCACTAGGGTTACTAAAAATAAGTACTGCACAATGTTTGTCTTCATAATCAACTAAGTAAAAACTAAATTTAATAAAAAAAGCAGCATCCATCTCTGAATACTGCTTAATATAGAAAAGTCTAAACAATTTACTGAACTCTAATCGTAACAGGTAGTGTGAACTGAGAACGAACTGCCTTTCCTTTATTTAGGGCAGGTTTCCATTTTGGCATTCTCTTTAAGACCCTAATAGCCTCTTGCCCTACTCCATATCCAGGATCTCTCATCACCTTGATATCTGTTAGACTACCATCTTTCTCTACTATAAAAGACATAATAACTTTTACCTCCTTCACACTAGCATCTAAATCTGGTGTTCTAAATGAACCTACAAATCGGCTGCTAAATTTAGCCATTGTCTCATAAGGTTCTGCTTTAGTAGATACTCCTATATACACTGTCGTATCTTCTAGCGCTTCTCCTGCTGTAGCGTCACTAGAATCCACCACTTCATCCGGATTATCTGTTCTAGCTTCATCAATAGCAATTACCCCATCTGGATCTGCATCTAGATTATGTGCGCCTGGATTAGCATCTATAAACTCATCTACTGTAGTAACCTCATTCGCATCTGCTGCCTCGAACTCGCGAAACTCTACTTCTTTAGTCTTGCTTAATACTGTTTCTACCTTGTTGGCAGGGAGTTCTACGATTGGTTCCTCCTTAGGCGTAAAGATTTCTTCTTCTACTGCTGTAGGTTTAATAACTTCATCAATAATCACTATAACCGAACCTGGATCATTACTTGCAAATAAATTAGAGATCACTGTAGGAACAATAAATACGGCACTAAAGAGAAACATTCCTGCTACTAAGGATAAAACGGTGGTACGCGAACTGTTTTTGCGCAAATTATACGCTCCATACGCCTTATTGCGGTGCTCAAAGACGATATCCAACCAATCTTTTCTAAACAAATCATTCTTTGCCATAATTATTTATTTTAAATGTTAAACAATAGGCTGTTGGATTATTCGAATACCAACAGCTAAATCAATCTACAGCTGCTCTCATACTGTATTAAAAAATTAATATTAAACTAAAGTATATGACTAATATACAAATTATAAACGAAAATAATACACATTTATTATTTTAAGGATTTATTTTTCTTAAATAAACATTAACAGAAGTTGTTTCTAGCCTAGTTCATAGTTCGTATTGCTATTCTTTCAGACAATACTTTTATACTTGAGAAGTAAGTCCCTACTCCCTCCGTTATTTTGTGCTAATTAACGGACTTATTACGGACTCATAACGGACTCACTACGGACTCATTCAAAAGAAAAAGTGTCTCGTCCTACTATAACGATACAGTTATAACTAATCATACTAACGAGTGAAAACACAAAAAAAGAGCTACTTCGGATAAAGTAGCTCTTTAAATTTTCAGGTCTTATATATCAAATAGTAATCACCAATCTAGTACCCGATGGGACTTGCTTATTCCATACATGCTCGATATCTTCTATCGCATGTGCTTCGGTCTGGATGTGCAGTTTATTATTCGATGCTAATAAAAACATCTCTGGTAGAATAACTTTATTAAATACTATAAGTTCTTCTGGTGAAAGACTTCCAAAGCCAGAACCTAAAATCTCAATAGCAGAACTCCTAAGTATGGCTGATGATAGCGCAATTTCTTTACCTGCCATATCGCCTGCAGTAACGATCTTAGTAGTATGGGCAAGGTGGGTCATAGACTCTCCCTTTAATACCTCCATGATAAGCGAAATAGGTTTGCCCCATAAATAGTCAATTACAATATCGATAGGAGTCTCTTTGTGAATCGCACTTAATTGTTGTTTTATATTTTCGTCTGTATCTTTTAGATTGATCGTATGACTAGCTCCATAAGATTTTAATTCTTCTAGGAGTTTTTCATTTCTCCCTGTGACTATGATATGTTTAGCGCCATAGTGTTTTGCTATCTGTACTGCTACTTGACCTGTGAATCCCGTAGCTCCATTAAACAAGACTGTCTGTCCTGCTTCTAACTTCGCTCTAATCAGCAGTGGCATAGCTGATCCTAGTACGGCATTAGGTAATGCTGCAGCTGTCACATTATCTAATGTATGAGGAATAGGGGTATAATTGTCTCCGATTATGGCTTGCTCTGCTAACATCCCTGTGATACCAAAACCATAAACTCTAGTCCCATCTTCTAATTCTCCTACTCCATCTGTCCCCACTACAGTAGGGAACTCTTTATAACTTGCATAGTGTTTTCCGCTTACTCTAGATTTATCTAGATTCTTTACCGCAGAAGCTTTGACCTTAATGATCCTATGCCCCTCTTCCACAGTGAGTATGGAGTCTATCTCTCCACATTTGGGTGTGCTACCCGATTTATATAATATTGCCGCTTTCATTGTTGTGTGTTATAATTTAGCTCTAAAAGTACTTATTTTTTTTGTCTTTTTTTGTGGAGGTGTTTTTTTGTGAAAGTGTTATTTTGTGGAGGTGCTTTTTTGTGAAGGTGAGAGAAAGCAAAATTACAAAACAACAAACTCACAAAATAACAAAATAATAAACTCACAAACTCACAAAACAACAAACTCACAAAACAACAAACTCACAGAATAACAAAATAATAAACTCGCAAAATCACAAATTCACAAAATAACAAACTCGCAAAATCACAAAATCACAAAATCACAAAATCACAAAATCACAAAACAACGAAATAACAATTTCATAATAAACAATCCATGATCATGGAATATTTATTGATTAATCATTTATTGAACACAAAAAAGACATTCATGTTTATATACTACTTTGAACGCTTAGAAGTATGGAAGAACGCCAGAAGTTTAAGCAAGGACATACATATTCTTACTAATAGATTTCCAAAAGAAGAATTATTTGGTTTAGTATCTCAATTAAGACGTGCAACTTATAGTATACCAGCTAATATAGCAGAAGGAATGTCAAGAAACAGCAATAAAGAAAAGTTAAGGTTCTTAAATATCGCCTATTCTTCCGCTATGGAAGTTATTAATTTCTTAATACTTAGTTTAGATCTTGAGTTCTTAACTATAGAGGAATACAACTACACACGCGAGAAAATAGGACATATTACTAATCAGATATATGCTTTAAGCAAAAAAATTGGTGAATCGTGAAGGTGCTATTTTGTGGAGGTGCTATTTGTGAAGAGGTGAAGGTGTGAAGGTGTTTTTTTGTGAAGATGCTATTTGTGAAGAGGTAAGAAAGCAAAATTACAAAATAACAAACTCACAAAATAACAAACTTACAAAATAACAAACTCACAAAATAACAAACTCGCAAAATAACAAACTCACAAAACAACGAAATAAAAAATTGCTAATCTCTATCGCAGAATGACAGATGTCCTTCTCATTGGTGAGATAAAATTGTATATTTGTTCCTTTGCCAAAAAATATGTCTAAAACAGAAGAAACAATAGAAGTACTAGGAGCTAGAGTTCACAATCTTAAAAATATAGATGTGTCTATCCCTCGTGAAAAACTGGTGGTTATCACAGGTTTATCCGGTTCGGGAAAATCATCTCTAGCCTTTGATACTATTTATGCAGAAGGCCAACGCCGATATATAGAGACTTTCTCTGCTTATGCTAGACAATTCTTAGGAGGACTAGAAAGACCTGATGTGGATAAGATAGACGGTCTGTCTCCTGTGATTGCTATCGAGCAGAAGACAACCAATAAAAGCCCGAGATCTACTGTAGGTACGATCACTGAGATATATGACTTTATGCGTTTGCTATACGCTAGAGCGGGTGAAGCATATAGTTATAATACGGGCGAAAAAATGGTGAGTTACTCTGACGAGCAGATTCTAGACCTGATCATCAGTGAATATCAAGGTAAACGCATCAATATACTAGCCCCTGTAGTACGCGCTAGAAAGGGACATTATAGAGAGTTATTTGAACAAATAGCGAAGCAAGGATTCTTAAAAGTGCGCATAGATGGAGATATTAAAGACATCACTTCAGGTATGCGTGTGGATAGATATAAGACGCATGATATCGAAACAGTAATCGATAGAATAGCTATAGACGATACAGAACAAACTAAGCAACGCCTTACAGAAAGTATCAAAGTAGCCATGCACTATGGAGATGATATCATCATGGTATTAGAGCATGAAGGAGAGACAGCTCGTTTCTTTAGCCGTCACCTAATGTGTCCTACCACAGGTATCTCTTATTCTAAACCAGAACCTAATAATTTCTCTTTTAACTCTCCTAAGGGAGCATGTCCATGCTGTAATGGGTTAGGTACGATCAACGAGATAAATCAGCTTAAGATCATCCCAGATCCTAAGATTTCTATTAAAGGTGGAGGACTTATTCCTCTAGGAACGGAGAAGAAATCTTGGATGTTCAAACAATTAGAGATCATCGCTGAGAAATACAATTTCTCTCTAAATGATCCTATAGAAAAGATTCCAGCAGAAGCCATGGATATTATTCTAAATGGTGGACAAGAGAGTTTCGCTGTAGTATCTAAAGTAGCGGGTATCACGAAAAACTATAAGATAGACTTCGAAGGTATTGTCAATTTCATCAAAAACCAATTTGAAGAAAGTGATAGTGCAACTATTAAAAGATGGGCTAAAGAGTTTATGGATGAAATCGACTGTCCTGAATGTAATGGTACTCGTCTTAAAAAAGAAGCACTCTATTTCAAAATAGGCGATCAGAATATCGGTGAGCTTATACAGATGGATGTAGAGACACTAATCAATTGGTTTAAAGAATTACCAAGCAAATTATCAGAGAAACAAAAGAGTATTGGGTCTGAAGTATTAAAAGAAATCACTACTCGTCTATCTTTCTTGCAAGATGTTGGATTAACTTACTTATCTTTGAATAGAAGCTCTCGTACTTTATCAGGTGGAGAAGCGCAGCGAATCAGATTAGCGACTCAGATAGGTTCTCAGTTAGTAGGTGTATTATATATCTTGGATGAACCAAGTATCGGATTACATCAGCGAGACAATGAAAGGTTGATCAAGTCACTAGAGTCACTAAGAGACATCGGTAACTCTGTCTTAGTAGTAGAGCATGATAAGGATATGATCGAACGCGCAGATTACGTTATCGATATCGGTCCTAAAGCAGGTAAAAATGGAGGAAAGATAATAAGTGAAGGTACACCTGCTCAATTATTAAAAGAAGATACATTAACAGCTAATTACCTAAATGGTAAGCTTAAAATAGAAGTTCCTAAAAAACGCAGAAAAGGAAATGGTAAAACATTAAAGTTAGAAGGCGCAACAGGAAATAATTTAAAGGATGTGACCATAGAGATTCCTCTAGGGACACTTACTTGTGTGACAGGAGTATCTGGGTCTGGTAAATCTACGTTAATCAACGGTACATTATACCCGATCTTAAACACACACTTCTTCCATGCAGTAGCAAAACCACAACCTTATAAAAAAATAGTAGGTTTAGAACATATTGACAAGGTGATTTCTATCGATCAAAGTCCGATAGGACGTACACCTAGATCTAACCCTGCTACTTATACAGATGTATTCTCTGATATAAGAAACTTATTTGCACAAGTACCAGAAGCGGCTATACGAGGGTATAAACCTGGTCGTTTTAGCTTTAATGTAAAAGGAGGGCGATGTGATACGTGTGAGGGGTCTGGAGTGCGTACCATAGAGATGGGGTTCTTACCTGATGTCTATGTAGAATGTGAAACATGTCAAGGAAAACGATTCAATAGAGAAACACTAGAGATTCGCTATAAAGGAAAGTCTATATCAGATATACTAGATATGACTGTAGCAGAAGCTGTAGGATTCTTTGAGAATATTCCGAAGATATATAGAAAGATTAAAACGATCAACGAAGTGGGACTTGGATATATCACCCTAGGTCAACAGAGTACTACTCTATCTGGAGGAGAGGCTCAACGTATCAAACTAGCGAGTGAGTTATCTAAGAAAGACACAGGTAATACGTTTTATATCTTAGACGAACCTACGACAGGTCTGCACTTCGAAGATATACGAGTGCTGATGGAGGTAATCAATAGATTAGTGGATAAAGGGAACTCTATCTTAATTATCGAACACAATCTAGATGTTATCAAAACAGCAGATTATATCATCGATGTAGGTTATGAAGGAGGTAGTCAAGGTGGTCAGATAGTTGCTAAAGGAACACCTGAAGAAATATGTAAAAATGAGAAAAGCTATACAGCTAAGTTTTTAAAAATGGAATTAAAAAATTAAGAATATGAAAGAAGCATTTGAAAGCGAAGAGGCTAAGATCCAAGACAAGTTCAAACAAAGATCTTGGAATGAGATTAAGACTAATGATTCATGGGGAATCTTTAAAATCATGTCTGAATTCGTTAATGGGTATGAGAAAATAGGTCGTATCGGGCCATGTGTATCTATATTTGGTTCTGCTAGAACGAAGACAGATGATCCTTACTATAAATTAGCAGAAGAAATTGCTTTTAAAGTAAGTAAAGCAGGTTACGGTATTATTACTGGTGGTGGTCCTGGTATCATGGAAGCTGGTAATAAAGGAGCTCACTTAGGTAAGGGAGTATCTGTAGGTCTAAACATAGAGCTACCTTTCGAGCAACACTTCAACCCATATATTGATAGCGATAAGAACTTACAGTTCGATTATTTCTTCGTACGTAAGGTAATGTTCGTTAAATATTCTCAAGGGTTTGTAGTTATGCCTGGAGGATTCGGTACGCTAGATGAATTATTCGAAGCGATCACATTGATCCAAACAAAAAAGATTGCTAAATTCCCTATTGTATTAGTAGGTAGCGCTTTCTGGGGTGGATTAATTGATTGGGTAAAAGATGTTCTTTTAGATAAATACCACAATATCTCTCCTGAAGATATGAACTTAATCAAGATCGTTGATTCAGCTGACGAAGTTGTAGAAGTAATTGATGCTTTCTACAAAAAGTACAACTTGAAACCAAATTTCTAAAAAGTGTTTTAGATCCTGATAGAAAAGACTGTTATAGTGATATAACGGTCTTTTTTTGTATGTAATATACGCACCTACTGCCGTAGGCAAACATTCGTAATTAAACGAAGAAACCACCCCGCCCTACGGGCCCCCCTCCTAAGGAGGGGAATAGTAGTACTGCATAAACATACAGTATGTCATCCTGACGACAGGAAGGATCCCACACGTGACTCATAGGATGAGATCCTTCGTTACACTCAGGATGACATACTGAGCGTGATATACGTTATCAGGCGTATGTGATAACTGTACGTATTGCAAATCCGCACGAACTGGTAAACATTCGTAATTACTAAATTGAAATTCGTGATTAAACGAAGAAACCACCCCGCCCTACGGGCACCCCTCCTAAGGAGGGGAATAGTAGTACCGCATAAACAAACTACAAACACGCTGCTTACCACGCATCGCATTCCCCTCCTGTGGAGGGGTGCCTGAAAGGCGGGGTGGTTATCCTACAGCCGTAGGCAAACATTCCTAATTCTTAATTCACAAAAAGGGCTGTTACGACAATGTCATAACAGCCCTTTTTTATATTTTAACTGAAGATTATTTAGCTAATAATTCTTCTACTTTTTTACTTAGCTCCTCACCTCTTAGATTCATAGCAAGGATAGTTCCGTTACCATCTACAAGGTAGTTAGCAGGGATCCCTTCGATACCATAATCTGCAACGATAGGATCTTCCCAGAACTTTAAGTTAGACACTTGAGTCCAAGTTAATTTATCTGTTGCAATCGCTTTCTTCCATGCAGCATCTTCTTTATCAATAGAGTATCCTATAATATCAAACCCTTTTGCATGGTAAGCTTCATACGCTTTTACTACATTAGGATTCTCTTGGCGGCAAGGTCCACACCATGCTGCCCAAACATCTACTAAAACTAACTTCTTTCCTTGTAAGAAAGAGGATAGAGTTAATTCTTTTCCTTCTGGAGTAAGTGCTTTAAACTCTGGTAGTTTTTCTCCTACTGATAATCCTTTTACTCCTTCACTCTCATCTAATATTTGGCTTAAACGCTCAGCAACTCTCTTACCTATCTTAGATTCTTTTAATCCTTTAGAATATTTATCGTACTCTGCTTTAAATTCTGCTGGTGTTTTTTCTCCTGCAGGAATCATTTGATTTAGTAAAAACATTCCGAAAGCATTTCCCTCATTCTCTTTAGCGTATTTGTCTAAAATAGTTTTAGGAGCTACTAGTAATTCTTCGTACTGCGTTTGTAGTTTTTTAAACTCCTCAGAGTCTGTCTGACCATTCTGAGCCATCATCATCATTTGCATTCCATTCTCATCAGAGAACTTCATGATCTTCTCTGCATAAGGATTGATTTCATTTTGAAACTTCTGAAGTTTCTCATTGTTCTCAGTTCCACCAACAACAGTCTTCTCTGGTGTTTCTTTATCAATCTTGATTGTAATCGTTCCTGGTTCACCTAAGAAAAAGGCATTAAACCCTTGCTCTCCTTCACTTTTAATACTTAAAAAAGCTTCGTCTAACTCTGTAAACTTATGTTCGATAGATACCTTCCCACCTACGATAGTTCCTTTAGCTACCTCTGTAGGCACATCTTTACCTATTTCTACAGCTAATATTTCTACTTCAGTATTATCAGGGAAGTTACTAGCAGTCACTTCAATAACACTTTTTTTCTCACACGACACAAATACAAGTGCAGCTACAAGAAAAACTCCTAATTTTTTCATTTAAATATGTTTTTTATTTTAATCCTTAAAAATAGACATTATTTTAAACGAACCCCCTTATTTTTACATACTTTTTAAAATGATTAACTAAATACTACTATGCTTACCCTATAAATGCCTTATACAGTTCTATAATTACAATAAAAAAGCTATCATGAGTATGTTCATGATAGCTTTATATTTTCTAATTACTTAGCTAAGATTTCTTCTATCTTCTTACTAAGTTCTTCTCCTCTCAAATTCATTGCTAGAATAGTACCATCTCCATCTATTAAGTAACTTGCAGGAATTCCCTCTATTCCATAAATCGGTACAATAGGATCATCCCAATACATCAAATTAGAAACTTGAGTCCAAGTTAGTTTATCTACTTGAATAGCTTTTTTCCAAGCTACTTCTTCTTTATCTAGCGAATACCCTATAATATCAAAACCTTTATCGTGATAAGCTTCATACGCTTTTACTAGATTAGGGTTCTCTTGACGGCATGGTCCACACCACGAAGCCCATAGATCTACTAAGACTAACTTCTTCCCTTCTAAGAAAGTAGTTAAAGTTAATTCTTCGCCTTCTGGTGTCAGTCCCTTAAAGTCAGGTAACTTACCTCCAATAGCTAAGTCTCCTTCTGCTCCTGTTAATAGCGACTGTACCTTCTTACCTAATTTTGTCTTTTTTAACTGTGCAGGGTATTTACTAAACTCTTCTTTTAGTTCGTCTAATGACTTCTCTTTCGAACCTATCTTTTGAGAAATCATTAATAGCCCTAAAGCAGTTCTATTGTTCTCTATCTCAAATTTATCTACTAATTTAGAAGTCTCTTCTGTCAATACATTATATTGTTGTTTCAGTTTTTCTATGACTGCGGGATCGTTATCACCAGATATATTATTAAGTACCGCTCCATTCTCCGTTAGAAACTGTGTCAGTTTATCAGAATAAGGCTTCATCTCATTTAAGAACTGCTGTAACTTTATATTATTCTCAGTTCCACCAATGATAGGACGATCAGGATGATGTTGATCATATTCAATTGTAATTTTACCAGGTTCTCCCATAAAGAAAACGCTATGCCCTACCTGTCCTTCCTCTTGGATAGAAAGAAAAGCCTCGTCTATTTCTGTAAAGGGATTCTTAAGGCTCACCTTACCATCCACAATAACTCCTTCTGCTACCGCAAATGGCGTATCTTGACCAATCTCTTTAGACAGAATTTCTACTTTTGCATTATTTGGGATATTCTTCGTCGTAATTTCAATTACATTTTTATCTTGGCACGATACAAATACCAATGCGCCAAAAAGCAATACACTTAACTTCTTCATTTAGATATTTTTTGTTTTTACATCGGTTAAAAATAGATATTATATAGGACTAAACCCTCTTCATTTGAGTACTTTTAATCACAATTAACCTTTCATATAAATATATTAACAAATTTGGCTAAAAACTTGTATTATTCTGCTAAAAACTTGAATCACAACAAATCTATTCCACCTTCTACCTTAGCAATAAGTGTCTAAAACCCGAATTATGCAATAGACATATAAACGAAAAGTAATTAAACAAAATAGGTCTGAATTAGTGATTAAAGCATACTATAGTATGGTTTTAGAGCTAATGAAAGAACTATGAAGTAGAATTGCTTTGTAGTATTTGGCTAATGCGTAATTTGGGTTAAAGAGCATATTCTAGTTTCAAAAAAAAACTGCTATAACCTAAAGTCATAGCAGTTCTAAGATATACTTACTGTATCAATTATTTTACTAACAGCTCTTTTATTTTTTCTCCTAATTCATTTCCTCTCAAATCCATTGCTACAATAACACCATTACCATCAATTAAGTAATTCGCAGGAATCCCTTGTATACCATAATCTGCAACAATCGGGTCTTTCCAGAACTGTAGATTAGAAACTTGTGCCCAAGTTAACTTATCTGCTGCAATAGCCTTAACCCAAGCTACTTTATCCTTATCTAAAGAATATCCTATAATGTCAAAACCAAGCTTATGATAGTCTTCATACGTTTTGACAACATTTGGGTTCTCTTGACGACAAGGACCACACCATGAAGCCCACACATCTACAAGCACTAGTTTCTTCCCTTCTAAAAAAGAGGATAGCGTTAATTCTTTATCCTCAGGAGTAAATCCTTTAAACTCTGGTAATTTATCCCCTATTTTAAATGTAATAACCTCTTTCCCTTCATTTTCTACTAAATCATTGATACGTGCTTCTACTCGCTTACCGAATTTAGATGTTCTCAATGCTTCTGGATATTTGTCAAAATCAGCTTTATACTCCACTAATGATTTCTCTTGCATATTCATCAATTCTACAAACATGATCAATCCAAATACGTTATCTCTATTTGCTGCTTCATACTTCTTGATTGTTGAATCGAACTCATTTGCAAAACCAGAGTACTCTTCTTTTAACCTCTTTAATTCTTCTTGACCATCATCACTTATTGTTGAATCAGCTAATTCTTGCATTCTTGCCATATTCTTTTCGACGAAAACATTCAATTTTTTTGATATAGGGCGCGTATCTTCCATAAACTGCTGTACTTTCTTATTATTGGCCGTTCCTTCAACAGTACTTTTATCAGGATTATTCTTATCAAATCGAATGGTAATTGCACCTGGTTCACCAATAAAAAGAACGATATGATTCACATCTTCTGACTCTTTTATCGAAAGATAAGCCCATTCTCCCTCTGTAAATGGATTATCTAATACTACCTTACCTCCTACTATATCTCCAGTAGCTACAACTTCTGGTTCATTAAAATCTAAGCTTCTTATATAGACTTCTACTTTAGTGTTATCTGGTAGATTCTCTGTTATTATTTCGATTGTATTCTTCTTCTGGCAAGAGACCATCAATAAAACCAACGCGAACAAAACACTTAACTTCTTCATAATTAATTTTTTAATTAAAACTAAAGTAATAATTATTATATTATATCTACTAATTATAATTTGATTATTATTAGTCTTCTTTGTTTTTTAAAAGTTACTCTTACTTCTCAATCCATTTTTTGAAATCATTTACCTTCTCTCTACTCACGATTAACTCTTCTGATTCTAGATTAATTAGATTTAGCTTTAACCTAGAATTAGAATAAGCATAGATATCTTTAATACTGTTAATAGATACAATAAACTTCCTATTCATTCTAAAGAAATCTGTCGGGTCTACCATCTTTTCTAATTCCTCAAGGCTGTAATCGATAATATAATTACGTCCTTCTGTAGTCTGTACATAAGAGGCTTTATTCTCACTATAGAAACAGACAACCTCAGAGCGCATCACTATTTTTATCTGTGTTCCAACTTTTACAACAAAGCGCTCTTTATACTCCACTGTATTACTAGAATTCATAAATTGCTTAAAGAGATCTAACTGTTGATTAAACCCAAAGAATACAGATCGATTATTCTCAAACTTTTCAATGGCTTGTTTTAATTCTTTCTCTTCAATCGGTTTAAGTAAATAATCTATACTATTCAACTTAAATGCCCTTAAAGCATACTCATCATAGGCCGTTGTAAAAATAATAGAACTATTAATCTTTACCTGTTCGAAGATCTCGAAAGACAGACCATCAGACAACTGAATATCTAAAAAGATGAGGTCTGGCTCTTTATTAGAACCAAACCACAGTACTGCCTCCTCGACACTAGAAAGGTTTATCATAGAACTATAACCTAACTTATCTAACTTCCTCTCTAGCGAGCGCGCTGCAGGCTTTTCATCTTCAATAATAACTATACTAATCATGATGATTTAATCTTACTTGGTATTGATATGTTTTTTTTAATCTTTCGAATTCTCTCTTCTCCATTCTCTCTTGCAGCTTAGATAACACAGGTATCTTATCTAGGTATAGAATAATAACTCTGACCAATGCGCATAGAATTAATAGAGAAAAAAGTAAATATGCATTCATTGGGTTATCATTCCCTACTTGTATTCGTACACGTCTAAAATGATAATAATTAGCAAAGAATACAAAGGCAATAATTGCCATATAAACAATAATCTCTATCCCAATACAAACTAAACTGTTATAACGCTTTCTCTGAAGTCTTTGATAGCTCCTTAAAGCTTCTGGTGATATGGTTGACTCTTTCATATACTGTTAGTTCCATTTTTGTGTACCTCCATTATTATGCTTATCCATATACTCCCTAATCTTCTTATCCTCCCAATCTCTACCTAAAAACAGACTGTAATTAAATGTTCTCATCGCATCAGCAGCTAAGCCTATTCCCCATCCAAATAAAGGAATCAATGCCCATGGGAAAGTTGGATTAGTAATCATATTGATCACCATTAAAAAAATATTGACCATGATGAATGTAGTTAAATGAGCATAAAACTTCTTTATTTTTTCTACATTTTTCTTAGCTTCTACTAAGATTTCTTGTTCGTTCTCAGGTACATCTATGATTCTCATCTGTTCTATAATTTTAGTTAGTATTGGTATTCTTACTGTAAAATATTCTTCTGATTCTTCTATAAATACTGGTTTAGAAGTTAGTAGCGCATATCTACTGGCTATATTTTCTAACCCGATTCCTTTTCTACTTTCGAAAGTCTGTTTTTTATTCAATGTATTTTGAATTATTAAATACCCATCAGGACTTTCTTTGATTAGAATATGTATTGGCTTTTGTGAAGAAGATTTATTGTGTTTAATCACGTTTTCTAATAACAACTGTAAAGACAACGGAACTACTTTAGCACCTTCTTGTTTTACCCTTTCAGGCAATTCAAATATTAGACTATCTTCAAATCGCATCTGTAACAGCTCAATATAAGTCTTCGCAAAGGCTAACTCTTCTTCTAAAGGAACTAATTCTTTATTCTTCTGATCTAAGATATAGCGGTAGGTCTTAGATAGGGAATGGTTAAACTCTACTGCTTTCTCCTGATCCTCTTCTATTAATGCCCCTAATACATTTAAGCTATTAAACAAAAAGTGAGGGTCTAACTGGTTCTTAAGGCTTTCAAATTGAGCAGATACATTACCCGTTATTACTTTCTGTTCTTCTATTTGTTGGTCTTTAACTAAAGAAGAAAAAGTAATATGAAAATAGATCGCTAATAGAATAGAATAAAACACAGTGAAGTTTAAAACAGACCTAAAGCCCCCATGCATAAACACAGTAGCGATATGCCCTCCCTCTACAAAGAAACTATTAATCATCTTTAGAAGAATAGCAACACAGAGTATTACTACAAAGTTGATAGCCGTAGTAATCGCTGTAGCCCATCCGATGTTTCGTTCATTCTCTCTTAGATACATATTCAGTCTACCAAAATAGCTCTTCTTTAAATAATAATTAACTCCCAGTACTGCCGAAACAAGTATACTGAAGTAGAATATAAATAAATAGATATCCAAGTAATGAAGATTAAGTACCCTTCTAAACATTAAAAATGTTATCAGTAATACAGCTCCTATCTTTACAATATTATTTTTTTGCTTCATCTTTTAAAACAAGATTAGTCTTTACATTTATTAACTGTTGTTTTTCTTGAAAAACACTTTTTGAATCTCCTGTTCTGTTTATTCCAAACATAGATAAGAAGAATGTTATCAAAAATAAGGTAATGGCAATAATAATTTTCATATCTCTGGTGTTTTTTGTTGAAGCAAAGATGTAATAGAACCTACAACTAAAAAAAAGAAGACTACCGAATTGTCAAGTTTAAGGGATGAACTGTAAAAAGCCTGGTTTTACAGTAAAAAACTGGCTCTCAACTAGGTGTAGCTATTTCGTTAAAATGTAGGTAAAAAGACTGGGTTTTATTCCTCAATAATGAATAATAAGTTTAAATTTGCGTTTCTAATCCACAAAAAAGTTATGGTTTATAAGTTCAGAGTAATCCTTGATACTGAGGAAGATATATTTAGAGACATTGCTATTTTAGAAGATGACTCATTAGAAGATTTACACAATGCTATCGTTAATGCTTTTGGTTTTGACGGAATGGAGGCAGCTTCTTTTTATGCGTGTGATGACCAATGGACTCAACTAGAAGAGGAAATTTCGTTGTTCGATATGGGAGATACCCCTGGAGAACACAAAACAATGAGCTCTACTACTATCAGTTCTATCTTAGATGAAGAAAACACAAAAATCATATATGTATATGACTTTTTAAATATGTGGACTTTCTTCGTTGAATTAGGAGCTATCGAAGAAGAAGAGCCTGGTGCAGCCTACCCAGAATTACTTTTCTCTCATGGTATCTTACCAGATAGTATGCCGGGCAAATCATTCACAGCCAACCCTGTATCGAATGAAGATATTTTCGGAGAATTTGACGATGACTTCGATGACGAAGACTACGATATGTTCGACGGAGATGATAGTTTTGAAGACTTCGGCTACGAAGACACTTGGAACTAATAACTATTAATTTCATTTTTTAATTTATAATTTAAGTGGTATACTACTGCTTAATATATTATTGCCATTATGATCAACTTATTTAATACGCACATTGAAACTCTATCTATCCATAGAGTTGGGAATAAAAGTAGAAATGAAGCTATCTTCTTATCTGCAGAACCTTATAATTTAAACGATGAAATAGCTCCTTTATTAAAAGAGTATTTCTTTAAACCGTTCCGCGAAAAAGAAGAAAGTTATTACCAATTCGCTCATGATGTTGATTTAGAATTCAACGAAATGTACAACTTTGCCAATGAGATTTTTAATGCTCCTTCAGCAGATAACGTACAAGAAGTTGCTAAAAAAATCACACGTCACCTATATGAGCAATCTAACCATCCACATATTAAGAATGGAGAAGTTTATGTTACTTATTTAACGAACTTATCTATTGATAATAATGTTGTAGATGCTATCGGTATCTTTAAGAGTGAGCTTAAAACTGATTTCTTACAATTACAAGAAAAAGATTCTAATCTAGAAATGCTTCTTCTACAAGGAATCAACTTAAACAAATTAGATAAAGGATGTATTATCTTCAACTATAAAAAAGAAGAAGGGTATAAAATCTTAACGATTGACAGTAATAAATATGATGCACGCTATTGGTTAGAGCATTTCTTAAATGTAGATATCTTCCAAGATGAAGCATTTATGACGAAGAAATACCTTAAGTTCTGTCAAGACTT
Source organism: Myroides sp. ZB35 (assembly GCF_001865835.1). Classification (NCBI taxonomy): domain Bacteria; kingdom Pseudomonadati; phylum Bacteroidota; class Flavobacteriia; order Flavobacteriales; family Flavobacteriaceae; genus Myroides; species Myroides sp. ZB35. The sequence continues at coordinate 3,389,245 of NZ_CP017769.1, forward strand.
CGCTAAAGATGTAGTGCTTCCTGCTGAAGATAAAAAAGAAGAGGTGATGTTCATGAACCGCTCTGTGAATTACTTTGCTAAAAATGACGAATTTGAAGAAACGAATTTCTTAAACGAAGTAATAGACAATCCTGATTTAGCTGCTGAGTTTAAAAACTACAAAGTGGACAAAGGAGAAAAATACAGTATAGAGGATACTACATCTTTCCCTATTGCAAATAATGCAGTGTCTGATGCTAGAAAGAAACTGAAGAATGTAATCAACCTTGATACTAACATCCAGATTAAACTTGATTTTATCAACCCTGATAGCGCTGATAAATTCGTAGAAAAAGGATGGGACGAGGAGAAACAAATGTATTACTACTTAGTTTACTTTAACAAAGAGCAAAAATCTTAATTAAAGATAATTAAGGCGATTCCACACTGATTTGGAATCGCTTTTTTTTATACCTAATACCTTATAATATGAGAGAATTCAACTATATCTTAATATCAGAGAACACATTTAGCAGTGAGAATCCGTTAGATATTATCAACTCTAATATCTCTGTAGTAAATTACTTACGTAACTCCGAAGTAGGTGATGACGAATTGCATCCTGATGCTTTTGCTAGTTACTGTGTAGATTATTATCTAAACATATTAGAGACAGAAGGACTAGCTGCTTTTATTTGGAAAAGTAAATGGGATCTAGACCTAGTAGAGATTATCCATGCTGGGCTTACCGCTATGGAAGCAAAAGAACACTTAGACTACTTCGAAAAACAAATGCGAAGAGTAAAAGCATTTAGCAATATCAAGCTAAAGAAATTCTTTGACTCAGAATTAGGTAAAGAGAAAGAAACAACTTCTCTACTAGAAGACAACTCGTTTAAAGAAATTACAGAAGATTTAAGAGCACTTAACTCTTCGTGGCTAAAAACACACCCTGATCTAAAAGTTGTAAGCTTAGAAGAAATGCAAAGCATTATTACAGACTTTCTTGATTCAGATTCAGAATAGTAAGCATAAAAAAGCTCCTCAATGTGAGGAGCTTTCTTTTTGTATTATTTACTGAATTCGAACTTTGAAATCTTAAGATCATTACCTTCTTGACTTAGGTAAATCTTCTCTGTAATTGTTTCTGGTTCATTTTCATATTTTACTTTGTACTCAAAATAGAAATCTTTAGTCTTCGCTTTTTTATCTCTATCAGTCATCTCCCATTTATCCATTGTAAAGCTATCTAACTTACCAAACTTCTCTTTTTTAGCTTTTAAGTCTTCTACAAGTTTTGCTTTTTGGTCGCTATTGAAGAAGTCATCATCTACTAAGTTGGGAATAGAATCGTATAACCCTTGTTTAACGTTGTAATAATACCATCCTATAACTTTCTCACCAGCTTGTTGATCCCCCAATTCTCTACTTTTTTTTGCATTGGTACAAGACATAAAAACTAACGCTGCGAATAATAGTGTAAAAACTTTTCTCATAAGAAATACTTTTAATTAATTGTTAAATTCTAAAACTCTCCTGATCTTTTTATTTTACATAAATTTAATAAATAATAATGATTTACACAAATTACCTGCAAAGAATTAACTATTCTTGTTTTTTACCAAAATATGTATAAAACCAAGTTATAGTATATGTGGGTATAAAATCAAGTCCAGGAGACAGCTCTTCGATGAAGTTAACCACAGCTGCTACCTTACCTACTTTACCAGGATACATCTTAGCTAGAATGTAGGCTGACACTGGTGCCCACACCAGATCAGCTATCTCTCCTATTCCAGGTATAGCATAGGATAAGTACCCTATAAGGTCCATAAATATCCCTATAAAAAGCTGTCTATATTTAATTTTATTATTCGTAATCATTTATATTATTTAAGCTTCGTATTGTACTTTGCTTTAAACTTGTCTAATTTAGGCTTTACCACTAACTGACAATAAGGGTTCTTATCTCCACTCTTCTCAAAATAATTCTTGTGATAATCCTCTGCCACATAGAATTTCGTCGCTTCTGATATTTTAGTTACGATAGGATCATCATATACTTTTTCACTATTCAAGATATCTAAATACTCTTTAGCGGCAGCTTTCTGAGCTTCTGTCGTGTAGAATATCTCACTTCTATACTGTGTCCCTACATCTTCTCCTTGTCTATTTAAAGTAGTTGGATTATGACTCGTAAAGAACACCTCTAATAATTCGTTATAATTAATCGCTGCGGGATTATACACTAGCTTTACTACCTCTGCATGGCCAGTTTCTCCTGTACACACCTCTTCATAGGTAGGGTTTTCTTTTTTTCCTCCGATATATCCTGGAAGCACCTCTTCTACCCCTTTTAAGCTTTTATAGATAGCTTCAATACACCAAAAACATCCTGCTCCGAATATTGCCGTTTCTAATTTATTATTTTCCATTGTCTTACTTTCTATTTTCTATTCGTTAATTGTTTTATCTAGCTAGTCATAAGTCATATTAGACTTATATACATCGTCTGTATAAAGATACTTTTTTATTTTAAAAATATATTACTCGTCTTTTAATCATTTTTAGGTTTTTAAAATAGGTAAAAAGCGTTACTTTGTATTTCTAAAATTAAGTAAATGATCAGAGCGACTAATATTCATAAATACTACGATAAACTTGAGGTTTTAAAAGGAGTAGATCTACATATAAAAAAAGGAGAGATTGTTTCTATTGTAGGAGCATCTGGAGCTGGTAAGACAACCTTACTTCAGATACTAGGAACATTAGACAAGCCCTCTATAGAAAGTCAAACCACTCTTTCTATAAACGGTCAAGATATTCTAGGTCTTAAAGACAAAGAAATATCTAAATTTAGAAACTTACACCTTGGCTTTATCTTTCAGTTTCACCAGTTACTACCTGAGTTTACGGCTTTAGAGAATGTGTGTATCCCAGCTTTTATTGCTAATAAAAACAAACAGGAGACAGAGAAGGAAGCTATTCGTTTATTAGAATACTTAGGACTATCTCACCGTATACATCACTTCCCATCTGAACTATCAGGAGGAGAACAGCAACGTGTAGCTGTAGCTAGAGCGCTAATCAATAAACCTCTTGTTATTTTTGCTGATGAGCCATCAGGTAACCTAGACACACACTCGGCAGAAAACTTACATAAGTTATTCTTTAAACTAAGAGATGAATTAGGACAGACATTCGTCATTGTTACGCATAATGAAGAACTAGCGAATATGGCTGATCGCAAATTAACCATGGTAGATGGTCAAATTAAACAAAAACAAAACTTACATGACTAAAGCAGAACTTAAGGAGTTCCTTGATGAAAAGGTAATTCTTTATAACAACCCTACTTTTATTCAGGACGATCCTATACAAATCCCTCATCTATATACACTAAAAGAAGATATAGAAATAGCAGGGTTCTTAAGTGCTACTATTGCATGGGGAAATAGAAAGATGATTATTAAGAATGCACATCGCATGATGGAGCTCATGGGAAATTCTCCTTATGACTTCGTGATGGAGCATCATGATGACCACTTAGAGAGTTTAGACAGCTTTGTGCACAGAACTTTCAATGGTGTAGATTTTGCAACTTTTATAAAAGGGCTTAAACATATTTATAGCAACCACAATGGACTAGAAAATGTCTTTGCAAATCAACAAATGAATATGCAAGAGAGAATTTCTAACTTCAAAAAACTATTCTTCGAGATAGAACATCAGTCGCGTACACAGAAGCATATCTCTGACCCGCTCAAAGGATCTGCTGCGAAACGAATCAATATGTACCTGCGCTGGATGGTCAGGGATGATCATAAAGGAGTAGATCTAGGAATATGGAAACAAATCAGTACAGCTGATTTATCTTGTCCATTAGACGTACACTCTGGTAATATGGCTAGAAAGCTAGGTATCCTAAAGCGAAAACAAAATGACGCAAAGGCACTAGCTGAACTAGATGTGGCTTTGCGTCGTTTCGATCCTATAGACCCTGTCAAATATGACTTTGCCCTATTTGGACTAGGAGCAATTGAGAAGTTTTAATACTCTATGACTTGATAATCAAGTTTTACTTTATTGTAATAAAGTGCTTTTACGATACCATCAGACACCCCTATTTTAGGAACATAGATGTATTTAGCACCACTCCATTTCATGGCGTTATTATAGATGTTTATAGCAGGTATAATAACGTCAGCACGATCTGGGTTCAATCCTAACAAAGAGATTCTATCCTCATAAGACATCTTACTTAGTCGTAGTAATTGTTTGTGTAGATAGAAGTAAGTAAGAGGCTTATCTTGCGTCTTACCAGACATTTTAAAGAGCTTATTGATATTCCCACCACTACCGATGACGATTAAGTCTTTTAACTCCTTAGTCTCTTCCTTGATCCACTGCTCTATATCTGTCCACACCTGAGGCTCTACCATATTATTTAATAAACGTACAGTACCATTTTTAAACGATCTAGAGTTCAATTGTTTTCCGTTAGAGAACAACGTAAACTCTGTACTACCTCCCCCCACATCTATATACAGAATACTATTACTGCTATTAATAAAATGTTTTAGATCAGAAGAAGCGATAATCATAGCCTCTTTTTTACCATCTATGATACTGATCTTTATTCCAGATTCTTTATACACTCTATCCACGATAGATGTAGCATTAGTAGCTTCTCGCATGGCACTAGTAGCACATGCCATAAATCGATCTACCTTATTTACCTTCATTAATAAAAAGAACGCCTTCATTGCATCCACCATACGGTCTTCCGCCTCAGGAGATACCTTTCCTGTAGTGAAAACATCTTGTCCTAATCGAATAGGCACACGTATTAATGAACTCTTACTAAATATAGTCTCTCTTCCCTCCTCCTCGATGATATTCATAATCAACAGTCTCATGGCGTTAGAACCTATATCTATAGCAGCATACTTCTTTATTTTTAGCATATATAATTTCTTCTTTTACTTTAACTTATTTTGATAATACTTATACATTTCTTGCTGAGCATGAAACATATTTTCAGCCGTATATCCTCTATACTTATTAGACAAGTCTGCTGTCTGATATCTCGTCTTATAGTTTCCTTTCCACCCGATATCGAATGTATCGATCAACTCTTGTTTTACTAAATCATCATAGATAGGACAAGTCACCTCTACCCTTTCATCTAAATTTCGAGTCATAAAGTCCGCTGAAGAGATAAACACCTCAGGGTTGTCATTATTCCCAAAAATATAAACTCTAGAGTGCTCTAAGAAACGGTCTACAATACTGATCGCTTCTATATTCTCACTCATACCAGGTACTCCAGGTATAAGCGAACAGATTCCTCTAATGATCAACTGTATTTTAACTCCTGCATTACTCGCTTCATATAGTTTATCGATCATCTTCAGATCTGATAAGCTATTCATCTTTAAGCGAATATAAGCAGGCAATCCATTCTTAGCATTCTTAATCTCTCTTTCTATCAACTTATAAAACCCTTTACGCGTATAGTGTGGAGATACTAATAAATGCTTGTAACGATGTACACGATAGTTCACTTGAAGAAACTCAAATACCTTAGACACATCCTTCATTAGCGAATTATGGCTAGTAAATACAGTCACATCTGTATATACCTTAGCTGTACTCTCATTAAAGTTACCTGTTGAGACAAATCCGTAACGTTTTACCTTTTTATTTTCCAGACGCTCTACTACACAGATTTTGCTGTGTACTTTCAGTCCTTTCACTCCGAATATTAACTGAACTCCTTCTGCCTGCATTAATTCAGAGTAATAAATATTACTCGCTTCGTCGAAACGCGCTTGCAATTCCACTTGAGCGATTACCTTCTTACCATTCTTTACAGCATTAATAAGAGAGCTAATAATCTGTGAATTTTTAGCTAGTCGATACAGAGTTATCTTAATAGACAATACTTGTGGATCTAAAGCCGCTTCACGCAAGAACTTAACTAAATATGAATAAGACTGATAAGGAGTGTAGATCATATAATCACGCTTCTGTATCTGCTGAATAATACTATCCTCAAGGCTTAATCCCTTAACAGCTACTGGTATCTGTTTTGGATAGGTAAGATCCACTCTCCCTGTAGTCGGGAAGCCCATATAATCACGTCTATTATGATATCTTCCAGAGGGAATAATACTATCGTTAAGCTCAATCTCTACGTTCTCTAATAAGAAATCTAACAGCTCATCATCCATCTCCTGATCGTAAACGAAACGCACAATAGCCCCTTGCTTTCTATCGCGTACTCCACTGGAAATCTTCTCTACAAAAGATTTGTGTAAATCTGTATCGAAATCTAGCTCCGCATCACGTGTTACTTTAATCATATAAGCAGATTCTGCTTTTAGATCAAAGATATTAAAGATAGAATCTAGGTTATATCTGATGATATCGTCTAACATCATGATATATTTCTTGCCTGGATCTTCAGAAGGTACTTCTACGAATCGATTAATAATATTCGGAATCTCGATAATAGCATAGCGAACAGAGCTATTATCACGTCTTTGTTTATTAGTACAGTGCTTCTCTACCAGCTTTTCGTCTACTTCTAACTTCACAACTAAGTACCCATGCGTATCCCTTAGAAGAGGGAACTCAGCCAAATCACTTAGGATAATAGTCACTAAGTCAGGAGATACTTGATGCAAGAAAAAGTCTTTGACAAAGGCTTGTTGTTTCTCACTGATCTCTTTCTCATTGACCATAAAGATTCCTTCATCTTCTAGTTTGCGCTCTACATCATGTAAGATACGTACACTTTCTTTTTGAAGTTGAATAACTCTCTCTGTAATTTGAGCCAATAGATCTTTTACAATAACTCCACTTCCCAGTCTTCGATTACTCTCCCCTGTCAATGTCATTCTACGTATAGTGGCATAACGAACTCTGAAAAACTCATCCAAATTATTTGAGAATATACCGATGAATCTCAGTCTTTCTAATAAAGGGACTGTTTCATCACCAGCTTCTTGAAGTACTCTTTCATTAAATGACAACCAGCTTTTCTCGCGGTCGATATACTTGTATTTTGTTGTGTTATTATTATTCATTATTTCTTTAAGTCTCTTGGGAAAATAGTTAATTCAGTTGTCCCCTTTTCTATCTCTCCCCAGTCATTGGTATCAAAGTTAATGATTACAACGCCTGATGTGGGTACATTTTCATAGGTTTCGCTACCAAATTTATTAACAAATTTTGTTATTGCCTCATTATGCCCGAAAAGAATTAGGGTATCATGCTCATTTTTACATTTTTTTATCGCTTTTATTAATCCTGACCGTTCGAAAGTATATACTTCGGGATTATAAATAATATAGTCTAAGTTAATATCCATATTCTGACAGAATATTTTAGCCGTCTCACTAGCTCTTTTTGCAGGGCTACTCCATACAATAACTTTAGCAGGTAAATGCCCCATTAAAGTATGCGATACTAAGTGAGCATCAGCAACTCCTTTGGTCGATATTGGGCGTGACAAATCATCTGTTATAGCGTTCCAGCATGATTTTGCATGTCTAATAAGGATTAGTTTTTTCATAATAGTTTTATTTACGGGTGGTTTATTGTATTTTTTAAATTTATGCGTCACAATCCTTGCCAAGAATTATACAAACATATCTAAATCTAATAAAAAATATCAATATAAAATAAATTTTAAGCTATAAAATAAAAACTTTACTTTTGATTCTTTAATTATAAAATAGAATAATGAGAAATTTCTCTATAGAATTTAAATGGGCTTCTTATGCTACGTTAGCAGCTTTACTTTGGATGTTTATTGTCAAATCTCTTGGTTTTCACGACTTAGAAAAGATTAGATATGAGGTCGGTTTTGAACTACTTTTTAACCTTGTGTTGATTATCTTTTATTGGTTGGGAATAAGACAGAAGAAACGCGAATTCTATAACGGTGTTGTTTCTTGGCAACGTGCTTTCTTATCTGGACTAGTAATCTGTATCATGATTACATTCTTCTTCCCGATTATACAGTACATTACGTTTAACCAAGTTAGCCCTAACTTTATGGCTACCTTACAGGAGGCACTAGCTACACAGACTAGCATGTCTTTAGAAGAAGCAACTAAGAATGCTACTTTCGATATTTTCTTAAGAAATGGTGTAACAAATAATCTGTCTTTTGGAGTTGTATTTATCGCGATTATTTCGTACTTTATACAGTCTAAAAACATAGCAAAGCCTGTGATAACAGAGAATAAAAATAACAAGCAAAAGAAGAACAACAAACGAAAAAATAATAAATAATCGAATTTTATGAATTTAAATAATATCCCCCTAATTAAAAACCTTGAGGCTGATAACTTCTTTTTATTAGCTGGGCCTTGTGCTATCGAAGGTGAAGAAATGGCTATGCGTATCGCAGAGCATATCGTAACAGTAACTGACAAACTAAAGATTCCTTATGTATTTAAAGGTTCTTTTAAGAAAGCAAACAGATCACGTATAGATAGCTTCACAGGTATAGGTGATGAAAAAGCACTTAAAATCTTACAAAAAGTAGGAAAAGAGTTTGGCGTACCTACTGTAACAGATATTCATGAGAACTCTGATGCTGCTATGGCTGCTGAGTACGTAGACATCTTACAGATCCCAGCTTTCTTAGTAAGACAGACAGATCTAGTAGTAGCTGCCGCGAATACAGGTAAGGTGGTAAACCTGAAGAAAGGACAGTTTATGAGTCCTGAGAGTATGAAGCACGCTGTACAGAAAGTATTAGACTGTAATAACGAAAGCGTAATGGTGACAGATAGAGGTACGATGTTCGGATACCAAGATATGATTGTAGATTATAGAGGGATCCCTACAATGCAACAGTATGCTACTACAGTATTAGACATCACGCACTCGCTACAACAGCCAAACCAATCGTCTGGAGTGACAGGAGGACGTCCTGATCTAATCGGAACTATTGCTAAAGCAGGTATCGCTGTAGGTGTAGATGGACTATTCTTAGAAACACACTTCGATCCAGCGAATGCAAAAAGTGATGGAGCGAACATGCTACACTTAGATTACTTTGAAGATTTGATGAAGAAATTGGTTGACATTAAACAAACAATCAATAAATTTTAAAAAATATTTTCAACACTACTTTTTTTATAACCAATCAGTTAGATAATTTCGGTAAAAAAAAGAAGAAAAAAAAGCCTTGCAAGTCTTGCAGATTAAGAAAACAGCCCTATATTTGCACCGTTCTAAACAAACAAGATAAGCAAAAGCTTAGGGGAGATACTCAAGCGGCCAACGAGGACGGACTGTAAATCCGTTGGGAAACCTTCGCAGGTTCGAATCCTGCTCTCCCCACCAAACGTTCATTAACAAAAAAATATTACCTAGATAAACAAACCTTTTAGGAGGGGAGATACTCAAGCGGCCAACGAGGACGGACTGTAAATCCGTTGGGAAACCTTCGCAGGTTCGAATCCTGCTCTCCCCACAAAAAGTCTTATCTATTGTATAAAAATATAGTCTAACAAACCTTTTAGGAGGGGAGATACTCAAGCGGCCAACGAGGACGGACTGTAAATCCGTTGGGAAACCTTCGCAGGTTCGAATCCTGCTCTCCCCACGAAGACTTTTTATACAATACATTATCTAGGTTACCTCTTAGGAGGGGAGATACTCAAGCGGCCAACGAGGACGGACTGTAAATCCGTTGGGAAACCTTCGCAGGTTCGAATCCTGCTCTCCCCACTAGTTAAAAAAGCGACCAATAGGTCGCTTTTTTTGTTTATATACCTTCCCTACTCTATTTATTCCTTTATCGTGTACCTTGCTGATTCTTGCAGATTACTTGCACTTTCCTTGGAGTTTCCTAGCCTAGAAAGGTGTTTTCTCGAAGGAATGTGCTAGAACACCCCTAGCATTCCTCTAGCATCTTATTTATACACTCCATAATTAAATAGGAGACACCCATTACACTTTCTATATTCTCTAATCTATAGGCATAAAAAAAGCGATAATAGAGACATAACCTATTATCGCTTTTGTTTATACTATAATTACCTATAAAGTAATCTTCTTACCTTCTCTCATTACTTCTAACTTCGGTTGCCCTTTGTGCTGTTGAAGATACTTTCTATAGTGACATAACTTCTCCATAGGAATACCATCTATCGATAGCACTACGTCTCCTAATCGCACTACATTCTCACGCTCATGAATAGCAGCCACCATATATTGCCCATCTATATAAGCAATACCGTATCCTATCTTCTCTAAATTAGAGACTACATTACTTTCCTTTACCTTTTTAAGATAAACTAGATTTAAAGAAGGTAAATAATACAAATGAAACTGTTTTATAAACTCCACTCCCATCTGATAGGTATTGTCATTCATATTAAATGTAACCTCTTCATTATTTAAGGCTATTTTTCCCAATTTAATCTTAGCTTCTTGCGTGATCAGTGTACGATTCACTATTTCATTCATACCGAAGGCTCCTATACTCCCTACACTGATGTACGAATTAAACTTTAAGGTTCTCAAGTAAGCGATCACACCTCTATCTGCTGTCATAGTTAGGTATCCATTATCTCCTGTATCTAATAAGAACAGTCTTTTCACACTACCACCCATTTCTACTGGAACCATAATTCTACTTTTTTGCTCCGTAGGATAAGCATCAACAGGAATAAAATCATTAGTCAATATAGTATTCACTAGCTCTGGTGACAAATCATGTAATACAATTTCCTTTTTAATAGGATCTATTTCTAATATTTTATCCTTATAGATAACATTCCCTAGGATACCATCGATTTTATAACAACTAAAGATAGGATCATTAACCATCGGAAAGCTTTCAAAGTCAGTAAATGGCAAATGGTAAAAAGTATGATTTCCTACCTTTAGACTATCTACATATATGGTCTGAACTGCTTGTACAACATTATTAACATCGACTGCTGCTACATGTTCTCCATGATAGAATTCTGAAAGCAAACTGCTTCTAATAGACAATCCATCCCACCCTGTGTCAAATAAGAACTTCATCGGCTTATCATTAACCTGCAAATCTACGAGCATCCAACCAGACTCATCGTCATAAGGCAAACGAATAGTCTGTGCATAGCCCACTATAGACACTAAAAAGAAGAATAAAATCAGTTTTAAAGCTTTCATATAATATAAATTGATTAATACCCTAAGTTAGATATTTTATCAATTCCTTTTCGATAATTATGATTAATGCGTATGCTTTTTAACAAACAAAGCTAACTAGATACAAATACAACTCACAAAAGTTTCCTATTCCTTAAGATGTCTATTGACCTAATTAAACTAATGACTACAATACCCTAATTTCGCCAACACACACATCTTCCTTTTATTCAAACACTTACACAACCAATATATCTTATATAAACTCATTATGAATAAGCATCAACTATACTTATCAAATGAAATTAAACTTATTTTTGCGGCATGAGTAGAAAAAGAACAGAAAGAATCGTATTCGAAAACGTAGAAGTCCTTGATGCAGGTGCAAAAGGCGTTTCGGTAGCTAAAGCTCCAGATGGGAAAGTAATCTTTATTCCTAACGTAGTTCCGGGAGATGTGGTAGATGTGCAGACTTTCAAAAAACGCAAAGCGTATTATGAAGGGAAAGCTGTGAAATTCCACAAATTTTCTGAACATAGAATAGAGCCAGTATGTGAACACTTCGGAGCTTGTGGTGGATGTAAATGGCAAAACATGAACTATGCACAACAGTTATTCTATAAAAATCAGGAGGTTTTTAATAACTTAAAGCGCATAGGTAAAATTGAATTACCTGAGTTCGAACCTATCTTAGGGTCTGAAGAAACATTGTTCTACAGAAACAAGATGGAGTTCTCTTTCTCTAATGCTCGCTGGTTAACACCAGAAGAAGTAGCAAGTGGAGAAGAAATGGGTAAAGAAAATGCATTAGGATTCCACATCCCTAAAATGTGGGACAAGATCTTAGACATCAAAAAATGTCACTTACAACAAGATCCTTCTAATGAAATCAGAAATGAAATCAGAAGATTCGCTAATGAGCATAATTTAGCTTTCTTTAACCCACGTGAGCAAGAAGGTTTATTGCGTACATTGATGATCAGAACTGCTTCTACAGGTGAAGTAATGGTGATGATTCAATTCTTCTATGACAACAAAGAAGAGCGCGAGTTATTATTAGACTTCTTAGCAGAGCGCTTCCCTATGATTACATCATTACAGTATGTAGTCAATGGTAAAGCGAATGATACTATCTATGATCAAGATGTAGTGCTTTATAAAGGACGTGATTATATCTTAGAAGAAATGGAAGGACTTAAATTTAGCATTAATGCTAAGTCATTCTACCAAACTAATTCTGAGCAAGCATACGAACTATACAAAATCACAAGAGACTATGCAGGTCTTACAGGTAACGAATTAGTATATGACTTATACACAGGTACAGGTACTATCGCTCAGTTCGTTTCTAAAAAGGCAGGTAAAGTAGTCGGTGTTGAAGCTGTACCAGAAGCAATAGAAGATGCTAAACTGAATGCTGAACGCAATAATATTACGAACTGTGACTTCTTTGTAGGAGATATGAAGAATGTATTTAACGATGAGTTCATAGCGACACATGGACATCCAGACGTTATCATTACTGATCCTCCTCGTGATGGAATGCATAAAGATGTAGTAGAAATGCTATTAAAAGTAGGTGCAAAACGCATCGTATACGTAAGCTGTAACTCTGCTACACAAGCACGTGACTTAGCTCTTATGGATCACAAATATAAAGTGATCAAAGTACGTCCTGTGGATATGTTCCCTCAGACGCATCACGTAGAAAACGTAGTTCTATTAGAACTGAGATAACAAATAATAAACTAACAACAAAAGGCAATCATCTTGGTTGCCTTTTATCTTATAAAACGATAACGATGAACCAAGATAATAATATTCCTGCCGAAGCTTTAAAGAATCTTGTAGGAGATATCGGCTTCTGTCTAGTGTCTGCTAAAATCATGATCGAAGGCGAGAAAGTAGACTATATGTACCGAGAAGAACCAAACTCTGATACTGATAGTGGATGGAGATTCTTAAGCAATACAGAAGATGAAGCATACTTAGATAATCCTGACAATACAGATATCTATAGTGTGAATGCTGTAGCTCATAATGACAAAGCTATTATCCCTTATCTAAACGCGCCTGTAGGAAGTGAACTAGGTCGTGTAGAAGGAACAGATGAGTTCGAAGTGTTAGATTAATTTCTATACAATATGTATACAGAAATAGCTATCTCCATGAGGTAGTTATTTTTTATTTACTACTAATCGAAAACTAACTTACCCCAAAACACACAATAGAGGTATAAACAAAAAGGTTTATACAAGCTAAAGATGAGTTACTGATACAGCTACTATAACATAATTATAGAACAAATGAAAGAACGAAGCAGTAGAATTGCTTTGTAACGTTTAGCTAGCTAATACATATTTCGGATTAAAATCCTTTTATAAACGATAAGAGAGAGGCTAGCCTCTCTCTTATCGTTTATCTACTTTAGAATCACAGTCAGACCCTTTGGTCCGTGTGCTCCTACTACTAAAGCCTGTTCAATATCTGCAGTTTTAGAAGGTCCTGATATATACACTCCAAAACCTTTCTCACTAGGTGTAATCAGTTTATATCCTTCATGCATATTATTCACTAATTTAGAACGATCTAAGACAATAACTAAATACTGTGTGATGAAGTATAGAGCTTTGTGCTTAAGTTGCTGTGGAAGCCATATACACCCATTCTCACATACTCCAAAGGCTCCTTCTACAATAGCTAAATCCACATTATTTAAGTCATTAGGGCTTTCTACACTATCAGGATCTAAAGTTGTCAAATGAATACCATTTACCACTGAAGCAATTTCTTTTGCCTCTGGATAAAGAGCGCGAATCACTTCATTGATATCTTCACCCTCTTTTAAGATTATAGCATCACCTCCAACTGCTTTAGACACTTCTATGAATTGAGTTAATTTATCGTCAAACTCAATTGCAGACAGATTCATTTGCGGTTTGTCAAAGACCTGTTTTGTATTGCGTCTTATATTATTTAATATTTGATCTCTACTACTCATAACTCCCCTATTGTTTCTTTACTTTTCCTTTTTTCCACATTTCTGTAAACGACTCTTTTGCAAAATTCGGTAGGTTACGCCCGTCTTCCCATTCTTTTAACCCAAAAGTCAGAGAACGCGGTGCATATTTTGCCAATGAACTAAACTTCAAACTCGTTCTAAACAAAGCAGGATGAGTAAATAAAAATTGCATTCCTGTTGATATTAGTTTTTTAGATGAATTAGCCTTGCCTAAAGAATCTAAATCTTGACGCCATTTATAGATTTGATCAGCTAAGTCTATTTTCACTGGACATACATTATTACAAGAATAACATAGAGAACAAGCAGATAGATTCTCACTGTGTTTAACAGGATCCTTAAGCATTCCTAAGTTAATTCCTATTGGCCCAGGGATAAAGTAAGTATAAGAATATCCTCCACTACGTCTGTACACAGGGCAAGTATTCATACATGCTCCACAGCGAATACAATTAAGAGATTTGATATGTTCTTCATTGCTCAATATTTCACTTCTTCCATTATCGACTAAGATGATGTGAAACTCCCCTCCTTCGATTGGTTTTCTAAAATGAGAAGTATACGTAGTAGTTGGTTGTCCTGTTGCAGAGCGGGCTAATAATCTAGTAAACACACTTAAACTCTCATAATCTGGTATTAATTTCTCTAACCCCATAGAGGCAATGTGTAGTTTAGACAATGAAGTTCCCATATCGGCATTTCCTTCATTGGTACAAACAACAATCTCTCCTGTGGCTGCTATACCGAAGTTCACTCCTGTAATTGCTGCATCAGCAGTAAGAAAATCATTGCGCAAAGAAGCTCTTGCTGCCCGAGTAAGATAAGTTGGATCACTATTGCCTTTCTCTGTATTTAGTTTTTCGGCAAATAACTCTCCTACTTCTTCTCTCTTCATGTGGATAGCAGGAAGTACGATATGTGAAGGCGCAGTCCCATTTAACTGTAAGATACGCTCACCTAAATCACTTTCTACAACATCAATACCCTTGGTCTCTAAGTAATGATTAAGATCACATTCTTCTGTCAGCATAGACTTGCTTTTCACTACTTTTTTTGCATTGTGCTTATTTAAGATCTCTGCCATGATAGCATTGTGCTCTTCTGCATCTTTAGCCCAGTGTACTATCACTCCATTAGCTATAGCATTTGCTTCAAACTGCTCAAGGTACATCGCTAGATTACTAACGCTATGTAGTTTTATCTTCTCACCCATTGCTCTAAGGGCTTCCCACTCAGGAAGCGTCTTAGACATTCTATCTCTTTTCTCTCTTACAAACCACAGTGCATTATCATGCCAAGTAGCTTTCTCTTTATTCTGCTGAAACGCGTCAGCATTCTGTGCATGTTTTGTACTACTCATAATTATAAACCTGAAGCTAGAATTTCTACAACATGAATCATCTTGATAGGCATCTTATTCTTATCTATGATCCCTCCCATATGCATTAGACATGAACTATCTGGTCCTGTTATATACTCTGCACCAGTAGCCACATGACAACTCACCTTATCATTCCCCATTCGGATAGAAATAGCTGGTTCTTCTATAGAAAACATCCCTCCAAAGCCACAACACTCATCTACTCGAGTAGGTTCTACTACTTCTACACCTTCTACAAGACTAAGCAAGGCTTTTACCTTAGAATAAGGTTTTATATTTAATTCACTAGCTGCTCCTAGCTTTAATTCTCTTAATCCATGGCAACTGTTGTGAAGGCTTACTTTATGAGGAAACTTACCTGGCAATTTGTCAATCTTCAGGATATCGTGTAAGAATTCACAGATATCATACACCTTACCACTTACTTTACTCGTACAGCCTTCCTTCTCCATTAATCTCGGGTAAGTATCTTTTACAAACCCAACACAACTACCCGAAGGAGCAACTATATAGTCAAACTCTTCAAATAAATTATTAAACTGCTTCGCTAAAGGCAAAGCTTTATTCTCGAAACCTGCGTTAGCCATAGGTTGACCGCAACAAGTCTGATCTACGGGGTAATCTACTTCTACCCCAAAATGTGTCAATATTTTATAACTTGCTAATGCCGCCTCAGGATAAACTGCGTTCACATAGCAAGGAATAAACAACCCAACTCTCATATATCTATCTATTTAATTCTTAACTTCCAATATATACTATCAAGCCTGCTATTAAAATATATAACAATGCAAAACCGACAGCTTTTTTAAGGATAATACCTTCTTTACCTTGTTCTCCACAAGCTGTTGTAGCTACAGCAATACTCTGTGGAGAAATAATCTTTCCTCCTGTAGCACCTGTTGTATTCGCTGCTGCCAACCAACCTTTATCTGCTCCAATCTTATCTGCAACTGTAGCTTGTAACTTCCCGAATAAAATATTAGAGGATGTATCACTACCTGTTAAGAATGTTCCTAAGGCTCCTATCGCTGGAGCAAAGAAAGGATAGAACGTCCCTGTAGTCGTCGCTAAGGCTAATCCTAGAACTGTAATCATACCTGAGAAGTCCATTAACGTAGACAAAGCGATTAAGCAACATACTGTAATAACCGTCTTTTTTAATTGTACTGCAGTTTTACCTAATAAAGCAAACAAGCCACTTAGAGAAACTCCTTGAATCAATCCTCCTACTAATGAGCTTATAAAAATTAACACGCCTGTATCTGTCAACCAATATATTCCCACACTGCGAATACCTCCTGCGATAGAAAAGGAAAAATTCGTTTGGAATATTTCCAAATTAGATTTCATCATCGTTGCAAAAGGAAACAGAGGACTAGTCAATAAAACGAGTAATAAGATCAGTCCATATACACTCCATGCCTGAAAGATACTTAGAAGGCTAAAGCTCTGCTTCTCTATTTTATCTTCTTTCTTTGCCGTGATTTTTCCAAATAGGATAATAGTAATCACTGAGGCAATACTTCCTAAAATAGCAGGAGTCTCTGCTCCTATATATACCGCTGCATAATACTGAACAGCTAAGGTAACACCTCCTACCAGAAGACTTAAAATAATGTTCTTTGGGATAGCTTTTACAGATTTATCTGCTAATGTTACAATTAAAAAAGGAACTAAAAACATCAATACTGCTAACTGCCAAACTACATGAGCACTAATCGTAGTAATCTGCTCTACCATCTCTACTTCTCTAGCCAAAACAATAACCGGAATACCAACTGCTCCAAAGGCTGTAGGCACACTATTAGCAATCAAACTAACAACGGCTGAGAACATGGGCTTAAAACCTAAACTAATCAAAATAGCTGCAGGAATAGCTACTGCTGTACCAAAACCTGCCATTCCTTCTAACAGTCCCCCAAATCCCCAAGTCAGTAGTAATACTTGAATAGATTTATCTGTTGAAATAGCCGAGAACTGTTGTTTAATAATCTCTATTTTCTGAGACTCTACTTGTACATTATAACTATAAATAGCCATTAAGATAATAATCAAGATAGGAAAAATAGCTTTCACTATCCCATATACTACTGATAAAGAAGTATCTATCAAAGAGAGATTAAAACCAAATAACGCTATTAATGCTGTAACAACTAAAGTAATACTGGCACTTTTCTCACCTGGTAACTTTAAAAAACCTAATAATACAATTAACAATATAACAGGGGTAACTGCTAATATTACCTGCAAACCTGAAACAGTTTCTAACATTTTACTTAATCTTTACTTATCTTAGAACTTTAAATATAAGGCGTCATTTACAATTACTATGTTAATTACAGTCATAAAAATACAACAAACGCCACTATTTAGAATCTTTAAAGCAAAAACGAATCATTTTCTCCACATTTATTCTAAAACATTTATACTCTAAAAGTATAGAAGTTCACTTCGAACTTTTTTAAAGAGTTCTGAATTAGTTTTAGTATTTTTGACAACTTATATACAGAGATAAAAAATCTATATGAAAAAACTAATATTGGCAGCAGTATTTCTAAGCTTAGGAAGTTTTATTTTTAGCGCTTGTGAGAAAGATGATATTTGTGGTGCGGATGAGCCTACTACGCCTAACTTTCTAATTGAATTCTACAATTTTGAGGATCAAGGAATCGCTAAGAATGACTTAGTTGAAGCTTTTGTTGCGGGTAGAGAAAAAGATGTTATCAAAAGCAAAGCAAACAAATTACTAATACCGCTTCGCTTAGATAATCAAGAATCTGAATGGATACTTAAATCAATAAGAAGAACTCAGAATCAGACAGACACACTTTATGATACATTGACTTTTAAATACAAAATCAATACCAAGTATCTTAATAAAGCCTGTGGATATGTATCTACATTCTCCTTAAATCAAGATGGTACTTTTCCTATGTTAAACGGAGAATCTCAACAAACGAGTGGTAACTGGATTAAATATTATACAACTGAAACAAATGAAATTCAAGATAGCAAACAAGCACACTTCAAGATTTATTATTAATTGTGGTTTACTACTATTAGCTTTCTCTTCATTTGCACAAGAGAATAATCCTACAGAACTAAAGACTCCTGCTCCACTTACTGATGCTGCAGAAGAATCACCTCATTACTACCCACAGAGATATGGGTTACGTGTAGGGGTTGATTTATTTAGAATCACGCGTTCATTCTATGACAATACTTATCAAGGTTTTGAAGTAGTTGGGGATTATCGTCTTACTAAAAATTGGTATGCAGCAGCAGAGATAGGTCATGATAAAATGGATAGAGACGAAAGTAGTTATGGCTTTACAACCAATGGTAACTACATTCGCATAGGAGGTAACTATAACCTATACGAAAACTGGCTAGATAGAGAAGATATGATCTACGTAGGTTTTAGATATGGTTTTGCGACCTTCTCTCAAACTCTTAATTGGTACCAATCTTATACTACAGATCCATATTTCCCTAAAGAAAGAATAGAGATAGATAAAAAACAAAGTGGACTTAGTGCACACTGGGTAGAATTTGTAGCAGGTATTAAAACAAGAGTATTTAGCAATGTCTTTATGGGATTCACCATGAGACTAAATGGGCTAGTGTCTCAGACGCAACCTGATGATTTTGAAAACCTATATATTCCTGGCTATAACAAAAAACACAGTGGTAATATAGGAGTAGGATTTAATTATACCATCTCTTACTTATTCCCACTATACAAATCTAAGAAAGATAAGTTTGTTGTCCCTACTGAAGAAGAAACTAAGTTTGACTTAGAAGGAAACGCAATAGAACAAGCTGAGGATTTAAAAATGATTGAAAACAATAAAAAGAAAAAGAAGTAATCTTCTTCTGAACAATATATAAAAAAGCCCCGATCTCTATCGGGGCTTTGTATTTTTTATAGTCTATTGAATAACTTCGGATAATTAGTCACTAAGCCATCTGCACCTACTTCTATCGTAGACTCGAAATCACTCCACAAATTTTTATAGTGATAAGTGGTCTCAGATAGTCTCTCATAGCGCTGTACTACTCTAGTAAAACGCTCCTCTATAGGGTTAATATACAGCACTGCAATCTCCTTAGACTCTCCTATCGCTAAGTTAAGTCTATTAATAGGCAATGCATTAGTAAAAGGTGTCACAGAAATATCTATATCTAAACAATCGTGTAACTCTGGATGCTCTTGTTCATCTATAATCCACTGATTATTTAGTTTATACCCATGTATAGTATAGTGCTTATGCCCCACTTTACAAGTAATATCAAAGAATCTAGTCTCCCATCTCTGATCTACTACTACTTGATATTCGGCACCATACACCTGATTATTCTTATTCCCTACTAACTCACCTTTACTGTGAATGGTTTCTCCTTTATCAATCAGGACACATTTTTCAATCGATAAATTATCGACACCTGTCCAGACTATATTTTTCTCCATACTATTGAAGTTTAATTGCTACTGTACCTATAAAAGTTGGTAAATAATGATCTACTACAAAGCGAGGATGTGGCTGAAATGCCTCTTCATATTCTTTAATTAAAAAACCTGCTTGTAGCTGTCCTCCTATCAAATCTTGAAGACTATGTCCAAAGACGAAAGCCTCCTCTTTATTTCTTTTTTCTTCTACCTGATCTGGAGTCATATCTGTCAAGTCTGCATAAGGAATCTTATACATAGGCTTCACAACTCCTTCTGCTGCATACTTAGGATCTCTATCGTGTATAAATATCACTGGATTATAGAAGCTACTGATTAGTCTTCCTCCCTTGTCCAACACGCGATAACACTCTCTCCAGATCTTCGTCACATCACTTACATAATGATTCGATATCGGATGTACAATAATGTCAAAACTATTATCTGCGAACATCTCTAGATTCGTCATATCCCCTTCTACAGTAGTTAGGTCAAGACCGTCTCTTAGCGCCACTTGCTTATCTTTATTAAGTTGCTCAGTAGATAGGTCTAACACAGTCACCTTACCTCCTATAGCCGCTAAAATAGGTGCTTGTTGCCCTCCAGCAGATGCTAGACATAATACGCGCTTCCCTTTTACTTCGCCTAACCAATTCTTATCTATTGGAGTTGGTAATACATATAGTTCCCACTCTCCTTCTTTAGCTTTTGCTACTGTCTCTGCACTTACAGGCATAGACCATTGCTGATTAGCTAAAGCCTGTTTATCCCAAGACTTTTTATTGTGTTCTAAATACTCTTTACTCTTCGTCATAATTTGCTATTATTAAATTAGACCTCCTTGCTTTAAATATTGATCAAACAATATTCCGCATACTTTAGCATCACTAAGAGCATCGTGGTGATTTAATGCAAGATTATACTTCTCAGCCAAAGAAGCTAATCCTTTTTTATACAATCTATAAGTACAATGCTTCTCGTATTCAGGCACAGCCAAGTTATAATACTCTAATGTCTTCTCTAAGACTGGGAAGTCAAAGCCAAAGCCATTATGTGCTACTACATTCTGAAATTGTATAAAGGGTAATATCTTATGCCAAACTTCTTCGAATGTAGGCGCATACTGTGTATCTTCTGGTGTGATACCGTGTACGTCAATAAATTTACTCCAATAAACATTCTGAGGAGGTTGTACAAGAATGTTTAAGGAATCTACTATAATTCCGTTCTCAAATACAACTAAGCCAACTTGGCAAATACTATTGCGCTGAGGCTGAGCTGTCTCAAAATCTATAGCTGTAAATTTATTCATCGAAGTATTGTAATCATAATAGCTAAGGTAGTCTTTTTTGATGATAATCCATTAGCCTACTTACAAAAAACATCACTTTGCTAATTTTTTTAGCTAATCTTTTGGGGTTAATCTATTCTATTATAGTTCACATATAGGCATAAAAAAACGACTATAATGTATATAGTCGTTCTCTATCAAAATATTTATTGTATCTTACTCTTATTAAATCACTTACTACGATGAATAAACACTTTATCACCTATGCAATTCTATTTAGTATCATTAGTCTAAGTATTTTTTCTATTTACAAAAAGACTCAGAATCAAACATTTATTAATCAGTTTATTTCCACACATAGTGCGTCTATAAAAGAGATTAATTATTTTGACTTAGGACTATACACCTCTCTTAAACTAAGAGATCATCATGGCAACCAAGTAGACTTCTCTTCTTGTTTTGCTGATTTTGAAAAGCTTACGCATGCAGCAACAGCACATTTACTTAAAGATTAACTCGTGCTACTTTATCTTTTTCTGAATAACCTCTAACCACGTTTTTCTATCATTGACCACAAACACACACCGGTCTGTAGCCGTCTGTACCTCTATTCCATTGTTAAGCAACCACATCACTCTACAGGGTTTAATAGATTTAATATCTTCAAAAGGAATGCGGACAGTACTCTTCTGTATATTAAACTTATGAGAATGGAATACTAAAGTATCTTCAGTCATACCTAATTTACCCCCTAAGGCTTCTTTCCCTAAGAACATATTAGCTACTCCATATACTTCTAGCTCTTCTCCTTCTGCTAATGGTATTTGCAGCTTTAGTTCCACTCTTTTGGTCAAGGTCTTAATCGCGTAATACATCAATACAGAAAGTACAATACTATATACCAACCCTTTTAAAAGATAGTTTTCCCAACTTTTAATAGCTCCATCGAATAACCAATCGAAAAGAAGCATAATCAACACATATACTGTAAAGAAAAAAACTAGTATTGTTATCTTATCACTATTACTTATACCTATTGTATCATTTCCTATTTTCATAACATTTATTTCTATATTATTTAAACCATCTAATATCTATAGTAAATATACAATATAAACAAGATTTGTATCCCTACTAAGGCATAAAACATCCATAGTCCAGGAAGTAACGCTAAAGGATTAAAACGAAGTGTTGTCAATTGTTGTAACAAGGTAGAAGGCCCATTACCTAATTTAGCATTTGAAAGGACGTAGTTTGTCGTTTTTCGTTGTACCATACCCGCTACATGATTATCTTCATTAAGTGCTATTAACTCTCTCTGTATCGCTTCTTTATCAGGTTGGCTTCCAAACAGTGTAGGCTTTTTCTGATGTAGATACTCCATCAACTGAGCCACGTAATTGGTAATAAATACACTTCCTTGCTTCTCCCATAATAAAGAGATTGCCTTCTGAATAGCATATTTATTAGCTACATAGAAATAAGCAATAATCATCACAACTTGTAGAAGAAAAATGATAATCACAGAATAGTTTATATCGCTAAAAAAGGCTGTAAGGTTATCCCAAAAGCCTCGTGCCTCACTTCCTTTTCTCAACTGATAAATCTTACTCATCGAATAGAAAAAAATCCAAAGAGACAAAAATACACCTACCGCCATCATGCCTAGCCATCGAATCAAACATATAAACACGATTCTAAATGACTTAAGGCCTTGTTTTCCTACTGCTACTCCTTTATCTAATACCTTCTTCATTTTTTTATTTAAAAGTACTGAGTATTCCCTAAAAGACAAAAAATAATTCGTCTTGAAACTAAAAAGGCTACCTGATTACACAGATAGCCTTTATGTATTGTTTATATTACTTAAATGTCTTTATACTAAAAGAAGCTTGTGGCGAATCTATTGATGACATATTCTGTACGTTATTACGTCGTACATAGTTATTCACTTCACTAGCATTGACTACTTTATCTTGATTAATAGAGACCTTGTCATCCTTACTGTTTAGCTTAATCCATGCATAGTTATTCACTAAATAATACCCTCCATCTAACTCAAAAAACACCTGGTTGTTATTGGCTCTTAACTTTGCGATCTTATTATTTAAGATACTTCCAGCCTTTACTTTATCATTAAAATAATTCTCTACAACAGCAGTAGTCACCTCACCTTTATGAAGGTATAATTCAGAAAAACTCCCTCCTTTAGATGATTTTCTTTTTTGTAAAGCAAAGTACATAACAGGGCTTTTCTCATTGTCCTCTCCCCAATTATCATTTTGCCTAAAAGTAGAATACTCTTCTTTCTTTAAATTCAACGAAAACTTAAATCCTTCTTTACTAGTAGAATGGACAGTGACTTCATAATACCCCTTGTCATTTGTAGTTGCTAATGTTTTTTTATTCTCATTTGTAATCTTGACATTAGCCAGAGGTAATAAAGTCTCACTATCGACTACTAATCCGACAATTTTTCTAGTTTTAGGCTCTGTATTATTAGCCATACTTAGACTACAGTTGGTCAAAATAAGTAGAGTAAGTAGAATGTTCTTGAATACTTTCATATCATTTTATTTAGTTGGTTGTTACGTTACAAGTATTAGAATGTTGCTGCACCCTTTGTATAGTTTTGTATACTTCAATCTACCTTAGCCTGCTATGCATTTATATAAAATATCTTGTAGTTTAGCCTAATTCATATAGATCAGATTATATCTAAACACAATAACACCAATTACATACCAAATAACCTATTATCCATAAACACCAATACAACAACCATTTACAAAAAAAGTTATCTTACCTATGTTCATTATCGGACAGTTATTTTATGAAAACGAACAGTCACTCTCCCTTTATGCAGTCATATAAATACTTAGCGTATAATTTATTTGGTATAATAAATAAGTAATTGAGACGTCAATCCGTATTCAGTCCGTTATTTTATACCATTTAACGGACTCACTACGGACTCACATCGGACTCAAAACGGACACATTCAAAAGCAATCCCCTAAAACACTACTATAAAACTCTTCACAAACTAAAAAAGGCTACCTGATTACTCAGATAGCCTTTATATATGGTTATGTGTTTACTCTTAAGTAAGCATTCCACCATCTACATTAATCACTTGACCAGTGATATAAGCAGACATATCAGAACCTAAGAATACACAAGTATTTGCGATATCTTCTGGAGTACCACCACGTTTTAATGGAATAGCATCTCTCCATCCTTTTACTACATCTTCAGGAAGTTTACCAGTCATCTCTGTTTCAATAAATCCAGGAGCAACAACGTTACAACGGATATTACGAGAACCTAACTCTAATGCGATAGATTTAGAGAATCCGATAACTCCAGCTTTAGAAGCAGCATAGTTCGCTTGTCCAGCGTTTCCTTTTACTCCTACTACAGAACTCATATTGATAATAGACCCTTTTCTGTTTTTAAGCATTGTGCGTTGAACAGCTTTCGTCATATTAAATACAGACTTCAAGTTCACTTCAATTACAGCATCAAAATCTGCTTCAGACATTCTCATTAATAAGTTATCTTTAGTAATACCAGCATTATTAACTAAAATATCAATGTTTCCGAATTCTTTTAAAATCTCTTCTATCAATTGTTCTGCTGCTGTATATTCAGCTGCATTTGATTGATATCCTTTTGCTTTAACACCTAAAGCTGTTAATTCTTGCTCTAATTCTACAGCTGCCTGAGCAGAAGAACTATATGTGAATGCAACACTTGCTCCTTGTTGAGCATATGCTAAAGCTACTCCTCTACCGATTCCTCTTGTAGCACCAGTGATAATAGCGATTTTACCTTCTAATAATTTCATGTGTAAATCCAATTTTTGTATTTGAACCGAGGACAAATATAAACAATTTGTATTTTCTCACGCCCCTTTTATGCTGTTTGTGTACTTTTTCTCAAAAAAATCATATAAGTTAGCGTGATAATCAACAGAGCAACAAAGTAATACGAATATTTCATCAAATCTAGATAATCTATCTGTCCATTAGTAAAACTTAATAAGATCAGTATCTGTGCTCCATAAGGTAAGATGCCTTGAATAATACAAGCGAAAATATCTAATATAGAAGCAACGCGTGGTCTTTCTAATTCATACTCTGTAGCAATATCCCTAGCTAGATTACCTGCTACCAAGATAGAAACTGTATTATTAGCTAAACACACTCCTATCGATGACACTAATCCTGCAATACCGAACTCAGCCCCTTTAGGAGATTTCATCAGCTTCTTCATTTGTTTTAACAGCCATTGAATCCCCCCCTGATCTTCTACCATCTTCGCCAATCCTCCTGTCAACATAGACAATAAGAATATCTCATTCATAGAAACAAAGCCTTCATACGTCAAATTAGCAAAACCTAATACATCAAAATCCGCTTGAACAAGCCCAATAATTCCCGCTACCAAAATACTGATAAATAAAGCTACGAATACTTGTACCCCTAATAAGGCTAGTACGATAATTAATATATAAGGGATAATTACCCAGAAATTACTTGTATCACCTAGTTCTAAGGCTACATCTGTATCCCCTCCACTCATAAACAATAAACCTACTATCGTAATTAAAGCGGCTGGTAATGCTAATTTAAAATTAGCTCTAAACTTATCTTTCATCTCACATCCCACCGTTTGTGTAGCTGTAATCGTTGTATCTGATATAATAGAAAGGTTATCCCCAAACATCGCCCCTCCTAATAGCGTTCCACATAATAGCCCCATAGACGAACCTGACTTCTCAGCCAGCCCCACTACAATAGGTCCTAAGGCTACAATAGTTCCAACTGAGGTACCAATCGCTAAAGATAAAAAACAAGCAATTACAAAGATTCCAATAGCTAGATATTCTATTGGCACTACACTAAGTCCAATATTTACCATCGTATCTACTCCTCCTATAGCTTTAGTCACTGCCGCAAAAGCACCAGCCAATAAATAGATAATACACATCGTGATAATCTTACTATCTCCACATCCATGGATAAGAGAGATAACCTTCTCTTGCATCGGTGTTTTATAAAATAGTAAAAATGCAGATATCACTCCAACAGATATTGCTATAGGAGATGGTATTTTATAAAAATCACCTAATAGTATACCTGAGCCTAAAAAGATGGCAATAAAAATAAAAAAAGGAATAAAAGTGTAAAACTTGTTATCTGACATAGCTTTCATTTAATAATAATGTTATTACAAATAATTTGCCAGATTGGTAGAAATAAAACTTACTAAGGAAGTAAACAACATTTTTTCCATTTCTGGCTTATCGATTGCAGCACCTTGCTTGTTGTTGCAGGTTGCTATTCTACTTATTAAGTAGAATTCTTGATAATTAAAAGACAAAGATAATCGTTTTTTGAAGAATTGCAAATTAGATAAGTATACTCGACTCTAAAAGCAGCTATTACAGACTCAATCATCTTATCAATTATAATAATATTCATTTAAAATTACAGCCTTTAAAAATTAAATATTTGATTCATATAAACTGAGTCTATTAAATATTTTGCACTACAAATGGATAAAAAAAATACATCCATAAAAAAACAAAAAGATTATTCGCAAATATCACACATATAACCTCTTAGCTATTCAATATTTTACAAAAAACTATTTAGATTAATTCTAAACAATACTATATATATACCTTTACATTCTAATTAATACATAAAAAAATGAATGTAAAAAAAACTACACTACTCACTCTACTTCTAACCAGTTCTACAATACTAGCGCAAGAACAAGAAACAAAAAAAAGCGATGAGCAGCTAGAAGAAATTATCGTATCTACTACAAGATTACCAGAGATAAAACGCAATAGCTCAAGTTCTGTTATTGTCATTACTCAAAAAGAAATAGAAAGTTATGCTCAATTAAATCCTGATATGTCAGTTATACTAGGTCTTGCCGTGCCTTCTATAGGGTTGAGCTCTAATACTACTAGTAATAGAAGTCAAACTATCCGTGGTAGACAGATACTAGTCTTAATAGATGGTGTACCACAGAGTACTCCACTGCGCAACACAGACAGAGATCTTCGTACTATAAGCCCTTATGCAATCGAACGCATTGAGGTAATCGAAGGAGCCACTTCTCTTTACGGCAATGGAGGTGCTGGAGGTATTGTGAACTTTATCACGAAAAAAGCGAATCAAAACAAAAATTTTAGTGGAAGCACTTCTATAGCCTTATCTGATGCTACTTCTACTAAAAACAACAATACACATGGGTATGAATTAAACCAACAGTTCTCTGGTAGACTAAAACAAATCGATTACTTAATCAATGGCAACATCATTAAATCTGGACGAGCGATAGATGGTGAAGGAGATTATATCTCTCCTCGCTATGGATTAGGAGAAGTAACAACACAAAATCTATTAGCTAAGATAGGTTATGACTTTAATGATAACAATCGATTAGAAGCAATGTATAACTACTACAGTGCATTACAAGACACAGATCTAATCGCAAAGGGAGGAAAATATCTCGTATCTCCACAACAAGGGGTTATCGGTACTAAAAACCCATTAGCAGAAAATGAAGGTACTAAGTACAATCACAATGGATATCTAAAGTTCTCAAGCAAAAATATCTTGGAGAATGTTGATTTAGAGGCTTCGGTATTTGGGCAAAAACTATATACTTTATTTGACTACAGAGAACACAATCCTAAATCTCCACGATGGGAAGAAACAGGTGGTCAAGCAACTATTAAAGCAGAGAAAATTGGTGCTAGATTAAGTATTGTCTCTAAACTAAACTTCACTGATAATATCAGAACAAACTATATTATAGGAGGTGATTTCTTAATTGACAAAACTAGCCAGCCCCTTGTTGATGGGCGATTATGGGTTCCTGAATTAAAAGCATACAACAGTGCTGGATATTTACAAACTCGTACTGTATTTTATGAAAACCTAACTCTTAAAGCTGGGGTGAGATATGATAATATTCACGTAAAAGTACCTGACTATAAAACAATTCCTTTAAGAAAAGGGCAACAGTGGTTAGCGATAAAGGGAGGAAACTTAGATTATGATAAAGCACTATTTAATGCTGCATTACAATACAAAGTAATAGAAGAATTCACTCCTTATGTTTCATTTTCTCAAGGATTATCAATTTATGATTTAGGTCGTATACTTAGAGATGCTAAAAGTGATGTTGTCTCTAAAATAGAAACAGATCCTGTAGTAACGAATAACTATGAAGTAGGATTCACTTCACAGATAGCAAATAATTGGAACTTTAGAATAGCTTATTTCTGGTCTATCGCTAAACTAGGTAGTGATCTTCAGGCAGGTGAAGGAGGTTTCTGGGAAGTAGTAAGAAGTCCACAAAGAATCAATGGTATTGAGATCGCCCTAGATGGTAAACCTATCAGCTGGGCAACTATAGGAGGAAGTTTTTCGAGTTATGAAGGAAAAATGAAATCTAACAACAGTAGTAGTTATGATACTTATATGAGTGGTTTAAATATTGCTGCGCCTAAACTGAGCTTATTTACAACAGTCACTCCTATTGATCATTTATGGTTAAACTTATACTATACACATACCTCTAAACGAGATAGATTCGAACCTCAACCTAATAAGTTAGGAGTATTAGTTTATAATGAAGGAGAAGGTAAAGTATCTCCTATTGACCTTTTTAACTTCAATGCTACCTATCAATACAACAAATCTATACAGTTAACATTAGGAGTAGAAAACCTATTTGACAAATCGTATTATACATCCTCTTCTATGATAGTAGCTAGAGATGCAGAATATGCAAGAGGGAATGGTAGATACTACACACTAGGATTATCATTTAGATACTAAATTCTAAAAAGGCCATACAACTATATACTTAGTACAATAAGAACAGCTCCTAAAAGGAGCTGTTCTTATTGTATATTCATCAAATGATATGGTCTTAAAACTTAATATTCTTCTGAATATCAGCATTCTTATTCAGTGCATTTTTATATTCTGCTTTTAACTGACTAACAAGGTCTTTAACGCTGAGTACTCTATCAATACCCGCTGTACCATGCCCAGCAGACCAAATATCTTTCCATGCCTTCGCGTGCTCTCCTGTTAATTTAGAAAAATCCTCTTCTTTCTTCTCAGATAGATCTATTCCAGCCTTTTCTATACTAGGTTTTAAAAAGTTAGCATTCACACCAGATACTCCATCTGTATACATAATATCATCTATCCCTGAATCAACGATCATCTGTTTATATTCGTCTACTGCTAAACATTCATTAGTTGCTATAAAACGAGTTCCCATATAGGCCATATCAGCTCCCATAGTCTGCGCTGCTAATACATCACTTCCTGTGTCTATACTTCCTGCTAATAATACAACTCCTTTAAAGAAGCTCTTTACCTCAGCTAATAAGGCAAAAGGGCTCGCAGTACCCGCATGACCTCCAGCTCCAGCGGCAACACATATTAATCCATCTACACCCGCTTCTGCTGCTTTCTCAGCATGTCTTTTCTTCACAATATCATGGAATACTAATCCCCCATAACTATGTACTGCATCTACAAGATCCTTCACTGCTCCCAGTGATGTAATCACTAAAGGCACTTTATACTTAACACACAATTGTAAATCAGGCATCACTCTTGGGTTGGTCTTATTCACGATTAAGTTCACCCCAAATGGAGCAGGTTTAATACCTGTTTCTTTCTCAAAGGCTGCTAATTCTGTTGTTACCTCAACTAACATCTTTTCAAAATCCTCTGAACTCCTTCCATTCAAAGCAGGGAATGTACCTACAATACCATTTTTACAACATTCAATTACTAGTTTCGTTCCAGAAACGATAAACATAGGAGATACTACAATCGGTAATGTTAGGCTATTTTTAAATTCTTGTATAGTCATATAATAATATATTTAGTTAGATAATAGACATTATAAAGTACTAACGTAAGATAAGTCAAATAATTGATTGTAGAAAAGTAATTTTGCTCTCTCTCCGTAGAATAATATCAATTGTAAGACTTATCACATTTTTTTTAATATTTTACAAATTAGGGCTTAATCCTCTCATAATTCTACTACAATCTGTTAAGTCTACATTTTTTTATTTCTTTTTTAAAAACAACTAACTTATTCTTATTAAACATTTAAGCCTTCTGAGTAGCCGTATTTAATGCCATAACAAGGCACTCCTGCTTATTTAGTTTGAATTCACACACATTTTGTACTACTTTTGAAATGCAAAAAAACAAAACATTACAATGAAAAAATTATTGCTTTCAGCTGCTCTTGTTGTAGCGGTAGCTTTTACTGCTCAAGCACAAAAAGGACCAAAAAACGCATTAGGTTTGCGTTTTGGAGGAAACCACGGTTTAGGTACAGAAATCTCTTACCAAAGAGACTTATCTAAAAACAACCGTTTAGAATTAGATCTTGGTTGGAGAAACAACAACGACTTTGATGCTGTAAAACTTACAGGTATTTACCAATGGGGTTGGAATATTGAAGGAAACTTTGATTGGTATGCTGGTGTAGGTGCTGCAGTAGGTACATGGAACTCTAGCTACTACGAAGGAAAAAGAAAACACTCTGACAGTGGAGCATTCGGACTAATCACAGGTACTGTAGGGGTAGAATACACTTTCCCTGAATTTCCAATACAAGTAGCTTTAGACTTACGCCCAGAAATCTACTTAAATGACAGTTACCGCGATGGTATCTATGCAGACTTCGGTATTGCAGTACGTTACAAATTCTAATTACTTTTTTTGCACCTGAAAACGATTTAAAATACAAAGCCACCCATGAGGTGGCTTTACTTTTCTTATTGAATAGCTTGGAGAGCTTTAATCATTTGCTCTAACTTCACTATCTTTTTTGAATTTATCTTTTTATTCCAATACATATTCACTCCAGCCCAAATCCCTAATACAGCATAATATCCTGCTAATACAATATAATATCCTGTCGATATTGCAGTATCTACCATGTCTATAAATGGATAAGAATATATAGCTATCCCAACTATAAAAAGTAAAATATATACATTCATCCATACTTTAGACAATTGTAATTGTTGTTTCTTTTCTTTTGCCAACAACACAATATAATCACTTGTTGTCTGTGTCAATATAGAGCTTGGTATTAAACCATTTAAGCGATAATAACTCGTCATAAACATTGTGATTGCTATAACACAAATTACACTTCCTAATACCACCCAAATAGATCCATAGAACACTGTTCCTTTTAATAGTACATTAATCCCGATAATCCATCCTATAGTAAACACACCTATTATAGCTAGAGCCCAATTCATCTTTACTTTCTTTAAACGATAGGTATCTATAGACTGATAAACTTCCCTAATATCGCTGTGTTCTACTCTCGGAATAGCCCAAAGCTGTTCTAAATTTACTTGATTACTTTCCATAGTTATTGAGTTTTTGATATAATTCTTCTTTAATACGATGTACTCTAGTACGCACATTAGCATGTGTAAGTCCTGTCACATCAGCAATCTGTTTTTGATCCACCCCCTCTAGAGTCAGCGAAATAATAATCCTGTTAATCTCTGTGAGTTCACTAATGGCTTGATAGAGTTTTTGAGTATTGGTTTCTTTATACTCCTCCTCTACACTTTTGCTCTGCCTTATCTTGCTTTCATCAGGCATGACTTTTTTACTCCGTTCTATTTGCCTTAAACAGATATTTACAGCGATCCGGTATATCCACGTACCATAGCCTGAATCAGCTCTAAACTTGGGCAACTGATTCCACACATTAACGAAAGTCTCTTGTGCTATATCTTTAGCCCAATCCGTATCGTTAACATACCCTAGAGCCAATCGATAAATTCGTTGCCAATATTGTTCATAGAGCGACTCAAATGTTTCTTTATACTTACTCATGTGTTTTGATTGGTTTTATAGTTTAGATACGTTACATGGGAATATGTTACAAGAGGATTAAGTATTAATCATTTTATAATTGGTTCTTAACAAAGAAATCTTCTATTGTATAAATTTAATTCAGATATACAACGGTAACAAAAAAAGTGTAAATTTGAAGTACCACACTAATTAACAACAAGTTAACCAAATACAAACTGACAAAATGGGCAATAATAACAAATCAGAAAGGCTAAAGAGAGTTAACTATAAACTTGAGAATTTACCTGAGAACTTACTTAGAGAAGTTGACTTGTTTATTGATTATCTAACAGAAGAAGAATCATCTAACATCCCTCAATGGCAACAAAGCATTGTACTTGATCGCATAGAGAATTCAACAGAATTCGTAGATGCCTTCGAAATGTTAGCTCAGTTAAACCCAGATTCCGCATTCGCCCAATACTACGAATAAATTCTACTTTACATCTCTTTCATTTCTTCTAAAACCATACTATAGTATGCTTTTTTCATAAATTCAGAGCTGTTTTGTATAATTTACTCTCGTTAATAGGTCTATCGCGTATTCTGGGTTAAAGAATGAATAAAAAAGCATAGATTACTTACAACCTATGCTTAAAATATTTTAAATCTGATTTCTTCACTTCTAATGAATATACTTTATCTCTAAGTATATTTAATTGTCTCAAATATTCTGATTCGCTAGTTTGTTCTATATATCGAATCAAGTGATCAATTAGGGTTAACGCTTTGCCTCTGTACTTTACCACTTCTCCTACAGGATGATATACCTGGCTCTTTAAATAAAGCTCTAGATTAAACTTGACCATTTCCTCCTTGGTAATATTAGGAAAGTCTTCTTCTGCTCTTACTAGTGTACTTAATATATCCTCTACTCTAAAGCGAATACCACGTTCACATAATACCTTAAGCGCTAAAAGTTCTTCTTGCTGTACAAAGTATAATGCTAGAGGTTCATTAAACTCCTCATAACTATACCACCCTCCATGAGCACAAGAGATAAGCTCCTTATATCGTTTAGCCTCTTTCCACTGCGCGATTATAGTATCACGCACCTCATTATACCTCGTTAATCTTTTATGCTCTTCTTCTAGCGTAATCTCTAAAGCATTATAATGATATTGGAGACCAAGTTGTTTATAATGCTTCTCTATCTCTTTAGTTAATTTTGTGTAACTCATTATTAATAAAAGACTTTAAACCCCTAAGACAATAGCTGGGTCAATATCTAATTTTCTACTGATTTCTCTAGCGACTTTTAAAGGAGGTTCTCCCTTCCCTGTAAGGTATTCGCTAACTCTAGAAGTACTAACACCTAATAATTCTGACAGAGACTTTTGATTTAAATCTCTTTCATACATTCTTAACTTCATACTCTCAATTAAAGTAGGAGGTAAAACTGGTTCATTTAATTCCTCGTAATTAGCAACTAAGTCAGAAATAAAATCCAACTCTATAAAGTCTTTACTATCTGTAGGGGTATCATTACCTACTACTTTAAGTAATTCCTCTATTCGCTCACACAGTGCGTTATACTCAAGTTTATTCTGAATTGTTCTCATAATTAATTATATATTTTTACAATCAATCTTATCATACTCAGCATGCGTACCAATAAATCTAATGTACACTTTCTTAGATGCAAAAATAATTATTGCTACAAGTCTATAATGGTTCCCTTTTATATTAAATACATAACGATTATTTCCAACATAATCAACAGTGCTAAAAGTCCGTTTAAGATCTCCTAAACTCTCCCAATCACATTGACTAACCCTGTAATACCAATCTCTAAGTGCAATATCAGACATAGGATGGTTCTCTATAAAAGACTTAATTGCCGAAAAGGTTACTATTCTCATTTAGCTTATAATTACAACAAATATATAACAAAAAACAAAATATAATTACAGAATACAAAACAATCATTACTCCTCTCTCCTCAGCTCTCCTATTTCTTTCACTAATGCAGGGTAGTGTACTTGTAACGCTGTACCTGTATAAGGTGGTCGAGTCCATTGTGTATCTATAACATCATAATGTTCTATATCCTGATACAATTCATTTACAGCATCTGTCACAAAACTAGAATCCTCTGTCCCATACTTAGCATCATAGGCTAAATCACTCACATACAATAAGCCTTCGCCCCATGTATCTCCTATATCAAAAGAATACTTGCCGCTAATAAAAGCATTAATATCCTTTATGATATCGTAGAAAAACTCTTTTCCTCGTAAAATAAGCCAACACCTAAAGTAGATAAATCCGTCTGTAGAGATATAATCATCAAAGTTATAAATCCCATCTTCTTCTTGAAAACTGTTTTCTAAAATAATGCCTAACTCTCCTATCTCTACCTTATCTAATTCATTAATTTTTTTTCTCAATGTCATTTCAAAAAGAATCATCTCATCTGAAGACAACTCTGTTAAGAGAGCAGTTAGTTCATCTATATGTTCATCTATATCATAAGTCTGCCAACTATCACTAGTATTAGACTGTTCTATTAATTCCCAAAAGAACTGTTCGTTTAAATCTATATTCATTGTTTTATATGCTTATGTCAGTCTTACTAAGATAAAGCTTATTCATCTTATATTGCTTAAATCAATGAAATAAAAAACCCTCTCAACAGCACACACTGTCAAGAGGGTTAAAGCCAAAATATTCGTTAGCCACATACCACAAAGTAATTCTACTTTATATCTCTTTCATTAGCTCTAAAACCACACTACAGTATACTTGTATCGCTAATTCAGACCTATTTTGTATAATTACTTTTTGTTTATATGTCTATCACCTATTTTGGGTTAAAATAAATAATCCGACTTATTTAGATTTTATTCTACTCAGCGTTTCCTGAGATATATTTAAGTAAGAAGCAACTATCTTATTGGGTAGTCGCTGTACGATAAGGGGATTTAATTTGAGTAGCTCATTATATCGCTCTGCCGCATCCATGGTGACCATAGCGTGTAATCTATTGGTATTATTAATATAAGCGAATTCTAAATACTGTCTGTAGAACTTCTCCCACTTCGGGACTAACTCTAATAAATTGTAAAAATCAGCGTGCGTAATAGAATATACTTCGCTTATCTCTAGTGCTTGTAAATATTCGGATGATGTAGAACTATTGATAAAACTCACTAAGGCTGTAGCAAACTGATTTTCAAAAGCAAAGAATCTCGTAGCATCTTGCCCTGCCTCATTGATATAAAATATACGCAAACACCCTTTACACACAAAATAAAGCTTCTGTGCACTCGCCCCTGCTGATGTAAGCTGTTCTCCCTTTTTTAGTTTCTCATAGTGAAAAAAAGAAAGTATTACATCTAGCTCCTGATCATTTAATTCAACTCTATCTTGTATATAATCTATTAGTTGCTTCATTACTTATTATTTTTCTGTGACAAAAGTACGGTAATATACTAAGTCTGCTATACTTAACACCATCATTTTGTGCTCTTTTGCAAACTCCACTACCTCTGGTAATCTTGCCATTGTACCATCGTCATTCATTAATTCACATAATACTGCTTGAGGAGGTAGACCAGCTAACTTCATTAAGTCAATCGCTCCTTCAGTATGTCCATTACGCTCTAATACTCCTCCATTTTTTGCTCTTAATGGAAATATATGTCCTGGACGTGCTAGATCAGCTGGTTTAGCATTCTTATCACTTGCTGCTCTTACGGTAGTTAATCGGTCTGCAGCAGATAATCCTGTAGTTACCCCTTCTGCAGCTTCTATAGTTACCGTGAAAGGTGTTTGAAATCTAGAACTATTCTCTGTCACCATATAAGGCAGCTCTAGTTCGTCTGCTTTATCATTTGTTAGACATAAACACACCACCCCACTACAGTAACGAATCATCATCGCCATATCCTGTTCTGACATTAAATGTGCTGAGAAGATGATATCTCCTTCATTCTCTCTATCTTGATCGTCTAATAAAAGAACACCTTTACCGCTCTTTAAAAAACTCAACGCTTGATTAACTCTTTCTTGACTATCCCAACCAAATTGGTTAAGGGCATTTTCTAATGTATTCATATTTTACTCTTTTATTAGTCTCTCTGCATATTTGCGCGCTCGAGGAATAATTAGAAAGGCTGAGGCATAAGCCACTGGCGACATTACACTCCATGCTTTTAAAAACATAAAGAACCACCCATCTCCAAAACCATAATTTCTAATCAACCCTACAAAGGCCATAATAAGGGTCATCGGAATAACCACAAATAGCGTATTTACATACTTATAATACTTCGTTTTCATTCTTTTATTTTTTATTTATTGACAAGACAAAGTTCTTCTTCCTCACCTCGAAAAACATTGACGTAAGTCAAAAAATAAACACACTCAAAAAACCTTAGTACACACTCAAAAAAATAAAGCCACCGCCTAAGCAGTGGCTTTATTACACAACCTATACTTGTGAGAGTCTAAATCACATAATATGTATAATCTTATATCAGGTTGGCGGTATCTTTTTTGAACTATAATTATTAGCCTTTCCGACTTTATCTCTTGAGAGACACTAATAATTTTTGATCTTTTGGTTCAGCAAATATCAACTGTCTACAACCCTAAAACATTGACATAAGTCAATAAAAACCATTAAAAATAAAGCCACCGCAGATGCAGTGGCTCTATTACACAACCTAATTTATAAATGTTTATTTTTAATCTTGATGTAACGTTTGTGATATTTTCTCTAGGTTCAGGCTATTTGCCATAGCAGAGAAGATCTCATAATAAGTATTCTTATTTTCATACAGCTCCTCATGCTTACCATTCTCCACTACCCTTCCTTTTTCCATCACTACGATATCATGAGCATCTATAATCTGAGAGATACTATGCGAAACAATAATAACTGTTCTATTCTCCTTAATCGCATCAAGACTCTTCTTGATCTGCTCCGTAGCGATAGCATCTAAGCTAGCTGTAGGCTCATCTAAGAAAATAATAGCAGGATCTTTTAAGAACAACCTCGCTATAGCAATACGCTGTTGTTGTCCCCCTGATAGCAGGCGAGCATCAGACTCATACCCTTGAGGAAGATCTATGATCTGCTCGTGAATATACGCCTTCTGCGCTGCGAGTTCTACCTCTTCCATAGTAGCATGAGGATTTCCATAACGTATATTCTCCGCTATACTACCTTGGAATATGTGATTCTTCTGAAGTACAAGGCCTATGTGCTTACGAAGTTCTTTAGTATCGTATTCTCTTAGATCTACACCATCTAATAGTATTTGTCCAGAAGTAGGTGCATAGAACTTATCTAATAAATTAATCACTGTACTCTTACCTGCTCCACTCAGCCCTACAAGAGCAGTAGTTTGATTAGGTTCTATCGTCATAGACACTTCTTTTAAAGCGCTTGTCCCATTAGGATAATCAAAAGAAACATCCTTAATCTCTATTTTTCCTTTAATTTCGGTAGGAACATAAGTACCTGTTGTTTCTACTTCGTGATCAGCATTAATGATCTCAAAGAAAGTCTCTGAGTATATCATCGCATCATTTACATCATCATAGATACGGTGAAGCTGTCTAATAGGAGCCGTAACATTATTAAATAATAAGACGTGAAACATAATAGCTCCTACCGTCATCTCTCCTTTGAGAACAAAGTAAGCTGTCATCAGAATAATCACTACAAGCCCAAACTGCTCAATAAATCCTTTTACAGCATCAAAGACAAAACTCATACGTCTAGTTTGCAACTGATTCTCTGTCATATCGTATTGAATCTCTTCATGCTTCTCAGCTTCTAAAGGTTCTCTCACAAAAGACTTAATCACAGTAATAGAATTAATCAGAGAGATAATACCATTATTTTTATTCTCTCTATAACTACGCATTTTTCTTCTAAAACCTTTTAATTTGCTAGCCTGAAGCTGACTCACATAGAAGTATAAAGGAATCATCGCTGTACTAACTATACCTACATACACATTAGCTGTATAAATAAACACTAAAGCTACTATAGCATTAGCAAACAAAGGCAAGATATCGATAAAAAAGTTCTGAATCAATCTAGTAATACTCCCTACTCCCTGATCTATACGAGTCTGTAGCTTACCACTATCATTCTCATCAGAGGTATAGAAAGCCATACGATAGGTTAATATCTTCGTAACCACTAACTGTGAAATATCTCTAGAAACATAAATACGCAGTTTCTCCCCAAAAAACTTCTGACCAAACTGTATAAAGGCATTTAAAATCTCTTTTACAATAAGAACTACTGTACTAAAAACAAGCATCTTATACCCCCAAGCCAAATCCTTCACTCCACTTACCACATCATTTAGCGTATCTACCATAGAGCGAATAATAAGTGCATTTACCTGCACTGCGAAGGACCCAACGGCTGTCAATATCAATGTCCCTATGATTAACCTCTTATAAGGCATTACAAAAGGCTTTATCTGTTTAAGTATTTTTATCAAATTCATACTGCAAAGATAGAATTGTTCTAAATAAAAAGCTTTGATTTATGTCAATAAATTCACTCGTTTTCAATCTATTACACAATCACCTATTCTCATTTTGTCATATAACCACTTCACAACCCTTGTTTTTATGAAAAATTCGCACTAGTTTTACGTTAAATTTAACAATACATTAAAAATATGAGAAAAATTACTTTATCATTAATTGCAGCCCTAGCAATAGGTTTTTCTGCAAATGCACAGACTCCAGATGTCAAAATCGGAGCAAAAGGAGGTTTGAGTATTTCTAACATTAGTAATCTCGACGAATCTTCATCACGCCCAGCTTTTCACATTGGAGCCGTTGCAGAAATTTTTATCAATGAAAAGTTCTCTATTCAACCAGAATTACTATATTCAGCACAAGGAGCTAGATATGATTATACTGAAACTATAGAAGGTTATAACTTTTACTCTTCTAAAACTAAAACAGAAACATTAAAACTAGATTATATTACAATACCAGTAATTGCCAAATACTATATCGTAAAAGGGCTTAATGTACAGGCAGGTCCTCAATTTGCATTCAATGTAACTGCAAAAAACCATATGGAAGATATTAAAGAGAATGTTAAGTCTTTTGAGTTTGGATTAGGGCTTGGAGCTGGATACGAATTATCTAACGGAATATTCTTTGATACTAGATATAATATAGGTCTTAGTAAAGTTAACAAAGAGGGAGATGCTTCAAGAAATGGGGTACTTCAATTATCTGTAGGATATAAATTCTAATACAGATACCTAATATAACTATGGAGGCTCTTATCTTCCAATAAGAACCTCTTATTTTTATAGATAATAAAAAAAAAGACCTAAACAATATTTAGGTCTTAGTTATCTTATGATAGGATATTGAACACCATTAGTACCCCTGGCACCTGTACTTCTTCTTTCTTATATTCTTCTAAGCTGAAGTACTTCACAGCTCCTATTTCATTAGTAGCTTCTATAGTTTCTCCATTTAGGCTATAACTATAACAGTCTTGTTGCATCATGATATTAAGCTTCTCCCCATAGGCAGGAGCAGTGATATGATGTAAGAAAGCCAACCTATCTACATCTAACACTAGGTTTAACTCCTCTTTTATCTCTCGAATCAGAGCTGTTCTACTCCCCTCTCCTTCGTCTATCTTTCCTCCAGGTAGGTACCAAGCCTTCTTATTATTGCTATACGCTAGTAGTAGTTTACCTTCTTCTACTACCACAAGCCCAGCTGTCTCTAGATCTATCCAATTTTCTTCTACGACAGGCAGGTGATAAATCTTCATCATACGACCAGGTACACTAGTCAAAACCTGACGCACACATACCCCTCCCATTTTCTCATAAAAGATATTTGCATTAGGTTCTGCATACACCTCTATATACTTATATCCTCTAGACTTCGCTATCGCTTTGATATGAGACATGATCACTCGTCCATATCCCTTATTAATATACTTAGGCAATAACCAGAAATGGTCTATACATAAGTAAGGTCCTTTATTTTCTAATTCAAAAAAGCCAATATATTCACCTGCACAAAAACATTTAATAAGCTCTCCTTTTCTAAAATTAATATCTGTGATTGTAAGATCGTCTGTCCACATCGACATATATTCCTCTCTGTATCCCCAATATCTCTTAGAAGCTAATGCCGTCTGTGTTAGTAATTCACAATCTGCTACTGTAGCATTTTGGTATGAAATAGTCATTTTTATAGTAATTGTTACAATATAGCCAAATGTAACATTAATGGTTCTAAAAACTAGTTTATTCTAGCTTATTTACTCTTAAATCCTGTATTAGTCGAATACTACCCCTTAGTAACCAATCTTTTATTACCATACAAAAAGCACTATTCTAATTTAAAAAACAGCTACAAAACTAATTTTGTTTCTTTGGTCTATTATTCAAGGTATTCTATAACAGGAGGTTCATAAAAAACAGTAAATCAGTAGGTCTATGAAAAATCGTATCTAATACAATCTCATAATATTAGTTATAAACTGAAAATTTGATTTCTATAGAAAAACAACACAACCGTTTATCATAAAAATACAGCCCTTTGTGTATATATTATGTAAATCCGTCAATATCTACAAAGAAAACATTTTAAATAATTAACTTTTTATTTAATTTTGTCTTTCAATATAAAAAAAATGACAATGAAAAAAATCATGCAATCACTTACTTGTGCTCTTATGTTAGTTGGAGCAACTGCATTTGCACAAACACCTTCTCCAATTCACTTTGGTATTAAAGCTGGTGCTAACTTCACAAATATTTCTACTGACTTAAAAGATTACAGTAGTAAAGCATCTACAGGTTTTGGTATTGGAGCAATGACTAGAATTGATATCAAAAAAACATATATCCAAGCTGAGTTATTATATGCTGAGAAAAAGTCTAAGTTCGAAAACAACTTAGGAGAAAGTACTACTAGTACTTCTAAACAACTTGAAATACCAGTAGTTATCGGTCACAAATTCTTAAAACTTCCAATGGTAAGCCTTAGAGGATTTGCTGGAGGAGTATACACGAATACTATTGATGACAAATTATCTGGAAGTAAAATCAACGATGCAGTACAATTCAAAAACTTTGACAAAAACAATATCGGATACCGCTTAGGTGTTGGTGTTGATGTATTGACATTCACTCTTGACGTTTCTTATGACGGAAGCTTCAGCAAAACAAACAAAGAAATCGGAGCAAGACCTAATACTTGGATGGTATCATTAGGATACTTCTTCCTATAGTAGGTCTATAAAACATACTATTTAAGAGCTATCTCTAGAGGTAGCTCTTTTTTTATATCATAAAAGTAGAAACACTTTAAAAATTTGTTATTTTTGTCCCATGCAAAAGACAATAAACATTTTAAACAAAAGGGCTAAGTTCGAATACGAAATACTAGATAAGTATACTGCTGGTATCGTATTAACTGGAACTGAAATTAAGTCTATACGTTTAGGTAAAGCAAATATCGCTGAAAGCTTTTGTGAGTTTCAAGGACACGAATTATTCGTTATCAATAGTCAGATAGAAGAATACGCATATAGTAAGCACTTTAATCACAAAGCAAAAACAGAGAGAAAACTTCTTTTAAACAAAAAAGAATTAAAATCTCTACTAAAAGATGTTCAGAATAAAGGTCTGACTATCATTCCGCTTAGACTATTCTTAAACGATAAAGGTAGAGCCA
Source organism: Myroides sp. ZB35 (assembly GCF_001865835.1). Classification (NCBI taxonomy): domain Bacteria; kingdom Pseudomonadati; phylum Bacteroidota; class Flavobacteriia; order Flavobacteriales; family Flavobacteriaceae; genus Myroides; species Myroides sp. ZB35. The sequence continues at coordinate 3,431,196 of NZ_CP017769.1, forward strand.
AACTTGATATCGCTCTAGCTCGTGGTAAAAAGAACTATGACAAGAGAGAAACAATTAAAGATCGCGATAATAAGCGCGACCTAGATAGACTTAAAAAATCGTATTAAGACATACATTTATAGAAGCATCCTTTATCGGATGCTTTTTTTGTTTACACATGCTACGCAAAGTCTCCCGACTTTGAGCTACATAAACACTGCGTAAAATCTTCTGACTTTTGATTACTTGATAAGGTTTGGGTGACATGCAAAATATTGCATCTCTACTTTAGTAGATTGTGTATATGCGTTGCGAGAATATATCCTGACAAAACATCTCCACTAGCAAAGTCTCCTGACTTTTGATTACTTGATATGGTTTGGGTGACATGCAAAATATTGCATCTCTACCTTAGTAGATTGCGTATATCCGTTGCGAGAATATGTCCTGACAAAACATCTCCTCTGGCAAAATCTTCTGACTTTTGATTACTTGATAAGGTTTGGGTGACATGCAAAATATTGCATCTCTACTTTAGTAGATTGTGTATATGCGTTACGAAAAATATATCCTGACAAAACATCTCCACAATACCACGTCATTAATAAAGTCTCTACAATGATTTATATAAAAACAAATTAAAGGTTTTTTTCTGTATATTTACATATATCAAACATATAGGTTCTAGGTGTTACTTCTTAAAACACACAAATTGAACCAATATATAATGTTATTTTCTTCAACATTGTTACAGTAAAAAAGTCAATCTGTAAAATCTTTACTCCAAATTTTAACACTCTTTTTAACGCATTATTTTTCATCTAAACCCACTATTCATACGGTCTTAGACTAGTTTTGTTCGGAGCTTCTTCGGAAAAAGCGCCATTTTTCCGAAGAAGCTCCGAGCAATCCCCGAACAAGGCTAACAAAAAACGTTGTAAACACTTGAAAACATTGGGGTTGGATATTATTTAGCACTGTAAAAAACGCTGTAAATGTTAAAAATTTAACTATAAGTAAATAATCCTAATTAACATTGTTTTACAATTAAAACTCGTGTGAAACAATCTCTAATTGAGACTATTAAAAAGAAAGTATTTTTTGTCTTGGTTATATACAAACGATATTTACCAGAATTAATTTCTATTAAAAAAAGCTGTTATCTAAAGACAGCAGCTTTTATCTAATTTTAATTATAATTCCTCTGGTCCTGTAAGACACATCATTGCTTGATGCCCCTTCATATATTTTCCTCCTACAATTGTGCCACCACGTTGTTGAGCAAATTCTACGGCACATTCATAACCTTGTACATATACTTCCCAACCATCAGCAAGTCTAACTAAATAAGCATAAACAAGTCCTGCATTAGGGTCTTGATCTAACGATAAATGAGTACTAGACTTTATCGTAAACAAAGCATTAACATCTGAGGCTAATGCACTTCCTGAAAATGTAGCAAAGGCAATTGCTACGAAAAATAATTTCTTCATAATTTATTATGTTTTAATTGGTTATATAAACATAATAAAAAAAATATGACAATTAAACTACCATAATAAAAGATATAGTTAGTATCCTAAAATCAATCTAAATTCCTAATTCTTATTCTCCAACATGGGTACGAACTTAAAGTCTCCATGTTCGTATTTTTCAAACTGTTTTTCGTTGATACGGATCAACTCTGTCATGATTTGTTTCTCCTCACCAATAGGAATGATCAGCCTACCTCCTACTTTTATTTGTCCTAATAAAGCTTGTGGAATAAAAGGAGCACCTGCTGTCACAATAATAGAATCAAAAGGAGCATAATTAGGTAATCCCTTATACCCATCACCAAAAGTAGTAAGCTTAGGTCTGATTCCTAACTTTGGCAATAAAGCTGAAGTCTTTTTATACAATTCGTTTTGTCTCTCGATACTGTACACTCTAGCTCCCATAGCTACTAGTACAGCAGTCTGATATCCACTACCCGTACCGATTTCTAAGATTTTATCTTCTTTTTTGACTTGAAGTAGCTGAGATTGAAAAGCTACAGTATAAGGTTGCGAAATAGTCTGGCCAGCTCCGATAGGAAAAGCCTTATCTTGGTATGCAAAATCCTCGAAACTTGAATCTAAGAATAAATGACGTGGTACCCTCTTGATAGCATCTAAAACATTGGTATCAACAATCCCTTTTTGCTTAAGCACTTCAACTAACTGGTTTCTAAGACCTTGATGTTTTGCAGAATCTTTCACTATTAAATTATTATTTCCCACAAAATAACTAATATTTTCTAACAAAAGCAATCCGTATAAGCCCTGAGAATATAATTGAACAAAACTTTAAGCAGGTTTATTGAAAGTTTAGATAAATAAATTATATTTTTGTTTTCAAAATATAGTTTTATGCTTAAAGTTGGAGTATTGGGAGCAGGCCACCTAGGTAAAATTCACCTACGCTTGCTTAACCAATCTGAAAAATATGAACTAGTAGGATTTTACGATCCTTTTAAAGAGAATGCTGAAAAAGTAGCAGCAGAATTTGGCTATAGAAAATTTGACACTATAGAGGAATTAATTCAGGCAGTAGATGTAGTAGATATCGTTACTCCTACCCTTTCTCACTTTGACTGTGCTAAACAAGCTATCGAAGCTGGTAAGCATGTGTTCTTAGAAAAACCGATTACAACGACTATTGAAGAAGCTGAAGCAATCATCGCATTAGCTGCTAAATATAATGTACTAGGACAAGTAGGTCACGTAGAGCGTTTTAACCCAGCGTTTATCGCAGTACGTCCAAAGATAGAAAACCCTATGTTTATCGAGACTCACCGCCTAGCTGAGTTTAATCCTAGAGGAACAGATGTACCTGTAGTATTAGACTTAATGATCCACGATCTAGATGCTATCTTAAGTGTGGTTAAATCTCCTGTAAAGCATGTAAGCGCTAGTGGCGTAGCTGTACTAAGCGAATCTCCAGATATCTCTAATGCTCGTGTAGAGTTTGAGAACGGATGTGTGGCTAATATCACTGCTAGCCGTATCTCTATGAAGAATATGCGTAAATCGCGCTTCTTCCAACGCGATGCTTATATCTCTGTGGATTACTTAGAGAAGACGTGTGAAGTAGTGAAGATGAAAGAAGCTCCTGAAGTACCAGGTGACTTTGACCTAATCCTTCAAAATGCTGAAGGAGTTAAAAAACAAATTTATTACGACAATCCTGAAGTATTAGCGAATAATGCTATCTTAGACGAGTTAGAGACATTCCATGACGCGATAGTGAATAAAACTACGCCTATCGTGACGCTAGATGATGGTACTAAAGCACTGCGCTTAGCTTACCAAATCATCGAGGCAATGGAGAAAAAATAAATTAACATCAAAAAATATAAATTAACCATTATGAAAAAAATTGCTGTTATCGGAGCTGGAACGATGGGAAATGGTATTGCACATACATTTGCTCAAAAAGGTTTTACAGTTCTTTTAATTGATATATCAGAAGCTGCTATCGAAAGAGGAATGACTACGATTATTAAGAATTTAGATCGTATGATCGCGAAAGGAAGCATCACTGAAGCGGACAAAAAAGCAACTATCGAAAACATCGTTACCTATACTGATATTAAAGATGGTGTAGCGAATGCTGATTTAGTAGTAGAAGCTGCTACTGAGAATGTAGAGTTAAAACTAAATATCTTTAAACAACTGAGCGAAGTATGTGATGAGAATGTAATCTTAGCATCGAATACTTCTTCTATCTCTATTACAAAAATCGCTTCTGTGGTGAAAAACCCTGAGCGCGTAATCGGTATGCACTTTATGAACCCTGTGCCTATCATGAAGTTAGTAGAAATCATCAGAGGATACAACACGAGTGATGAAGTGACTAAAGCAATCATGGATATGTCTAAAGCTTTAGATAAAGTTCCTACAGAGGTTAATGACTACCCTGGATTCGTAGCGAACCGTATCTTAATGCCGATGATCAATGAAGCTATCGAGACATTATACAACGGTGTAGCTGGTGTAGAAGAAATCGATACTGTGATGAAGTTAGGTATGGCTCACCCAATGGGACCATTACAACTAGCTGACTTTATCGGATTAGATGTATGTCTTTCTATCCTTAACGTAATGTATGACGGATTTAAAAATCCTAAATATGCTCCATGCCCACTATTAGTAAATATGGTAATGGCTGGTAAATTAGGAGTTAAATCTGGAGAAGGATTCTACGACTATAGCGAAAGCAAAAAAGCTGAGAAAGTAGCGAAAATGTTCGCTTAACCCTCCAGTGTTATTGTAAACTAGTAAATACTAATAAAAGACAACCAAACTAAACTTTGGTTGTCTTTGATATTTTTGAAACCATACTTATAATGGCTAAAATAATTCCTTTTAAAGGCTTGCGCCCTACCCGAGATAAAGTAAGCTTAGTAAGCTGTAGATCATTCGAAGACTACAATGCTGTTGAGATTGCTTATCTTTTAGACTACAACCCCTTCTCTTTTTTGCACGTATTAAACCCTGCTTATGTAAACCCTTCAAAAGTAACGTATGATAAACGTTATAAAATGGTTGCAGCCAAGTTAAACGACTTTAAAAAAGAAGGTATTCTGATTACAGAAGATAAACCGATTTATTATCTGTATCAGATCAGTACAAAAAGTTGGAGTTTTACAGGGATAGTGGCAGGAACTTCTATAGATGACTACCAGAGTAATGTGATCAAAAAACATGAAGACACCTTAGAGTTTCGTGTAAGACTATTTAAGGAATACTTATATCACAGTAAGTTCAATACTGAACCTGTACTGATGATGTATCCTGATCAGGAGGATATAGAAAAGTGGATTATCACAAAGAAGCATGAGAAACCCCTGTATGACTTTAGTACTGTAACTAGAGAAAGACATACGATCTGGAAGATAGATGAGGATACCGATATCAAGTGGTTAACAGAACAATTTGCAGATATTAAAGAACTGTATATCGCAGATGGACATCACCGTTTTGCTTCTGCAGAACTGTTACAAGCAGAACATTCTAACGGAACTCCTGCTCATAACAATACAGTGATGACGTATTTAATCGCTGAAAACAATATTAAAATCTATGAGTTTAATCGTATTATACACGATTTAAACAATCATACTAAAGAAGAGTTCCTAAACCTTCTAAAAGAGAAGTTTCACGTTGTCAATAAAGAACAACAACTTTGGAAACCTACTAAGAAGATGGAATTCGGAATGTACTTAGACGGTGACTTCTATGCCTTAACGCTAAAAGACATCAAACAAACAGACTGCATCTTACAACAGTTAGATGCGCAAATACTATACGATGAAGTACTACATCCTATATTAGGATTAGATGACTTGAGAAATGATGCTCGTATAGACTATGTTCCTGGTAATGAATCTATCGTTACAATCAAAGAACTAGTAGATGATGGTGAATACGAAGTAGGATTTATGCTTTATCCTACAAATGTAAGTGAGATCAAACAAGTGGCAGATAACGACCTTATCATGCCTCCAAAAAGCACATATATAGAGCCTAAGTTTATGAATGGTCTCTTTATATACGAAATTTAAAAAAAGATAAAAATTATGTCTATTACAGAGAATTTAAAACACGTTAAGAACACATTACCTGCTCATGTTACCCTTGTTGCTGTTTCTAAAACGAAACCCAATGAGGATATTGTAGAAGCTTATGAGGCAGGACAACGTGTATTCGGTGAGAATAAGATTCAGGAAATGACTGATAAATATGAAGCTCTTCCTAAAGATATCCAATGGCACATGATTGGACATGTACAGCGCAATAAAGTGAAGTATATGGCACCCTTTGTCTCTCTGATTCACGGAGTGGATAGCTTTAGACTCTTAGAAGAGATAAATAAACAAGCGAAACGAAATAACCGTGTTATAGAATGTTTATTACAGATGTTCATCGCAGAAGAAGATACAAAGTTCGGCTTAGATGAGGCAGAATTACTAGAAATTCTTTCAAGTGAGGAATTTGCTGGACTTAAGAATATTAAAGTAGTTGGACTTATGGGTATGGCTACTTTTACCGATAATCAAACGCAAGTAAAGAAAGAATTTACACAACTAAGTAATATATTTGCAATGTGTAAAGAGAAATACGGCACGAAGGATAACCTTGACCTAAACATTGTCTCTATGGGGATGAGTAACGATTATCCACTAGCGATAGAATGTGGAAGTACGATGGTTAGAATAGGTAGTAATATCTTCGGTAGTCGTAATTATTAATTTATTAAAAGGACAAGTTGTACGCAGTTTTAGATATAGAAACAACTGGTGGGCAGTTTAATGAAGAAGGAATCACCGAAATTGCTATATATCGATTTGATGGTAATCAGATCGTAGATCAGTTTATTAGTTTAGTTAATCCAGAGATGGAGATACAACCTTTCGTAGTGAAACTTACGGGAATCAATAATGCTATGCTACGGCTAGCTCCGAAGTTCTACGAGATAGCTAAGCGCATCATAGAAATAACGGACAACTGTGTCATCGTAGCTCATAATGCTGAATTTGATTATCGAGTACTGCGCAATGAGTTTAAACGACTAGGTTATGAATACAGTCGCAATACACTGTGTACAGTAGAACTATCACAGAAGTTACTGCCTGATATGCCTTCTTATAGCTTAGGTAAACTAGTGCGATCACTTGGTATTCCCATCGCAGATAGACATCGCGCTAATGGAGATGCTATGGCTACAGAAAAGCTATTCGAATTACTTCTATCAAAAGATAAAGAGAAGACCATCTTAACCTCTATGATTAAGTCGGATATCAAAACGGGGATTAGTCCTAAGTTTTTGGATATCGTAGACACTTTGCCTTCTACTGTAGGTATTTATTATATCTTGGACAAAGAAGGTAATATTATCTTCATCGGTAAGAGCAAGAATATTAGAAAGAAAGTCTTACAGCACTTTACAAGTAATTCGCATATATTCAAAAAAATACAACAAGAAACCTATACTGTCACTTTCGAAAAAACAGGTACTGAACTCATCGCGCTTCTAAAAGAGGCTGAAGAGATCAATACCAATAAACCAAAGTACAATAAGGTCAGTAAGAAAAGTGTATTCCCCTACTCTATTTATTTAAAAACTAATCTAGAGGGATACTTATACCTATCTATCGAAAAGACAGATGGTAGAAAGAGAAATCTAATGGCGTTTACATCGCCTAATGAAGCTAGAAAATTCTTACATAAGATATTCCAAGGTCAACAAGAGTTACCTTATGTAGAGTTTATATATGAGAAAAAATCAACTAAAATAACAGCTGATAACTTCTTTATCAACTTTACCTCGACAAGAGAAGAGTTCAATGCTAATATACTTGAACTATTTAAGCCTTATGATATAGACAAAGACCATGTTCTAATCTTAGACAAAGGCCGTAAAGTAGATGAGAAAAGTGCTGTCGCTTTAGAAAAAGGGAAGCTAAACGGATATTGCTTCTATAACTTAAACCACCAAATCAACGCCCCAGAACGAATAGCAGCCAATTTAACGCCAATTTTGTTTAATAGAAACAACAGAAATATCATTCTTAATTATCTAAATAAGAAGATCGGTTACAAATTAATTCACTACTAAAAACAGTTTTTGTGAGACGCAGATTAAAAAACAAATGGGATATCCTACAGCAGAAGATTTACATCATTATTTATGGTTCAAATACTTTTGCAGGTAAATTATTTGATATTGCACTACTAGCGGTTATTCTGATGAGTGTACTTCTAGTGATGCTTGAATCGATAGAGAGCTATGATATGAAGCACCACACAGGTCTAGTAGTCTGTGAGTGGATTATCACTGTGTTTTTTACCATAGAGTATATCCTTAGGATTCTTTGTAATAAAAAACCGCTTAAGTACATCTTTAGTTTTTATGGAATAGTAGATCTTATCTCTATCCTACCGATGTATTTATCGTTCTTTATTCCTGGTTCTAGAGCACTTACTGTTGTAAGAGCACTGCGTTTACTACGTTTATTTGGTATCTTAAACCTTGTTCCATACATTGGACAACAGTCACACTTAAAGCTAGCTCTTAAGTCTAGTAGAACGAAAATTATTGTATTCGTATACTTTGTGCTTGTGATGTCGATCTTATTAGGTGCGCTAATGTATGTGATCGAGAGTAAAGAAAGTGGCTTTACGAGTATACCTAGAAGTATCTATTGGTGTATCGTAACGCTTACTACAGTGGGATATGGAGATATCGCTCCACAGACCCCACTAGGTCAGATGATAGCATCTTTTATCATGATTATGGGTTACGGTATTATCGCCGTTCCTACAGGTATTGTGACAGCAGAGTTCTCTAATATTAAACGCAACAGATTAGATGCGAAGAGAAGAAGAAACTGCTCTACATGTACTACTACAATCTACGATGATGATGCAAATTACTGCTATAACTGCGGTCAAAAATTAGGAGATGTCTACGAAAAATAACAATTATCTTATTGTTGTCATTGGGCCTACAGCGATTGGAAAAACAGCTTTAGGAATCAAACTTGCACAACATTTTAATACCAATATAATATCATGTGATAGCCGCCAATTCTATAAGGAAATGGCGATAGGAACAGCTGTGCCTTCTAAGGAAGAACTAGCTACTGCTCCACATCACTTTATTCAGAATATCAGCATTCACGATACTTACTCTGTAGGAGATTTTGAAAGAGAGGCACTGGCTAAGCTAGATGAGCTCTTTACAGATAACCCTGTACAAGTTATGGTAGGTGGATCGGGGCTCTTTGTCAATGCAATCCTAAACGGGCTTGATGATTTCCCTGATGTAGAACCAAGTGTCAGAGAACAATTAAATCAAGACTTAGCAGAAAAAGGCCTTCCTTATTTGCAAAATATGCTAAAGGAATTGGATCCTATTCACTATGAAAAAGTAGCGATAGACAATCCTCAAAGAGTAACTCGAGCATTAGAGATCTGTATAGGTACTGGTAAGCCCTACTCTAGTTTCTTAAATATAAAACAACACACTCGCAACTTCACTCCTATCGTAATAGGACTTGAAGCTGATAGAGAGAAGATGTATGAGCGCATTAATAAACGTGTGGATATCATGCTAGACAATGGTCTTCTAAAGGAAGCTCAAGAATTATATCCGTATCGCGATAACAATGCGTTACAAACCGTTGGCTATCGAGAATTATTTGCGTACTTTGACAACGAATTCACATTAGAGTTTGCTATTGAGGAAATCAAAAAGAATACACGCCGCTTTGCTAAGCGTCAGATTACTTGGTTTAAACGTACTCCTGATGTTATGTGGTTTGACTACCTTACGAATGCTGATAAGATTACTCAGGCTATAGAGAATGTTATAGCTGAATAAGAGACAGAAAACTGGAAACAGGGAACGGGGAACTGAAAACAGAGAACGAGGAACTGGAAACAGAGAACGGGGAACTGGAGACAGAGAACGGGGAACTGAAAATAGAGAACTGGAAACAGGAAACAGAGAACTGGAAACAGGAAACAGAGAACGAGGAACTGGAAACAGAGAACGGGGAACTGAAAACAGAGAACAGGGAACTGAAAACAGAGAACGAGGAACGGGGAACTGGAAATAGAGAACTGGAAACAGGAAACAGAGAACGGGGAACTGAAAACAGAGAACGAGGAACTGGAAACAGAGAACGGGGAACTGGAAACAGAGAACGGGGAACTGAAAACAGAGAACAGGGAACGGGAAACTGAAAACAAGAAACAACGATTTCACGGTTTCACAAATTCACAGTTTCACAAAAAAACAACAGCACAAAAAACAAAAAAACCATGCCTATATCACCCAACTTTACATCTATATTTACACAGAGCTTCGATGTTGATTACTTTGACTGCGATATCAATGCACAGTTAAAAACAGTAGATCTATGTAAGATGATACAGATGGCTTCTTCTAATCATGCAGTCTTAGGAGGAATAAGCTTTTGGGATCTGCAAGAAGCAAATCAGTCATGGGTAGTTTATAAGTTTAGAGTTGAGATAGACAAAATGCCTAAGTGGCAAGACCGCATTGAGGTATCTACTTGGATAGAGACACTAGATGGTATTCGCTCTGTGCGCAACTTTGAGGTACACTGTAACGGAGAACTTGTCGCAAGTGCTAGCTCGATGTGGGTGATTATGAATACAGTAAGACGTCGTCCTGAGATGATGGCTATCCCTCATGACCACTTTACTAAACATGGAGACAAAAAAAGTATTAAAGGAGAGTTCACTACTTTTCAGAAGAAACCTGAAACGACTCATTTAATCACAGATAAGGTAAAATACTCTGATTTAGACATGGTAAATCATGTGACTAACATCAAATACCTAGAATGGGTTATTAATGCCTTAAAAGCATCTGAAACAGCCCCTAATGACATCTCAGTAGTTGATATGCACTTTAATAAAGAACTTCGTTTTAATCAGGAGTATTCTATAGAACAATGTGTTGCTAATAACAACCACTTTGTAATCAAATCTAATGAAGGAGACCTCAACTTCCAATGTGTACTAGAGTAGTTAGAAGGGAACAGACTTATTATCAAAAATAACAAAGGCTAATACATCTCGATGTATTAGCCTTTGTTATATTATTTAATTCTTAATAATATTATCGCAAAATCAGTTCAGAGAATTTAGATGCTCCTGTTCTAAGAATATCAGCAGTTACTTCTTCTAGTTGATTTGAATTAATCAATTGATATAGTTCATTTTCTTGGTTACTTAATGTATCATATAATTCTAGATACTTCTCATCAATACCTTTATACTGATCTATAACTAGATAATGCTTATTCTGTTCAGGATATTCTACTAATTGCTTAGAAAAATCATTTAATCTAAAGTTTAAGCTTTCTAATTCAGATATATCTTTCTGAATAGTATCTATTGTTCTATTCGAATTAATATCAATACACTTTACACTATAAATAGATCCATTTCCTCCTATCCCATTTAATTTATAATCAAAAAACAAGGAAGGAATTACCTTCTTTTCAATCTTATAATCAATATCTATGATGTCTTCTAGAGGTTCTCTAAAGTGACTATTAATACGATTATAAAACACCTCATCTTTTTTGTTACTCTTAGTACTTGTCCTCAAGTCACCTATATATTTCTCATAGAATTTACTAAAGAAAGCTGCATCTATATTCATATTTAATTCAACTGGTTTGTCAAATTGAATCATTCCGTTATTATAAACTGCTAAACGATCTAAGTACTTCTTTAAAATATTAGTATTCTCTTCAATAAATAAATCTTCCTTAGCATTTAGTTCCAAAACTTCACTAATCTTCTTTATATTGAAATTTAATAGTTTACTCTTATTGTCATAGAATCTAGTAATAAAACTAATCTTTGATTCAGAAAACTTATAAAACACATTATTGGTTGAAGAAACCGCTATTAGTCCAATAACAATATTCTCCCTAGACAAGGAGTTATTAAAGTATCTAATTAAACTGTAATACGATTTCATTTTAATAGTTTGTTTAATATGTTGGAAATTCTAGTATTTCGTTCTTGATTACTAAGTATCTCTATTATTTTAAGCTTACCCGCCTTACTCAGTCCTACTTTTGAAGGAAGGCTATCTAACACCTCTGGCAAGACCACTAGTGTTGTGTTAATTTTTTCAATAATTCTACTATTGAATTTTGAAAGTACTTCATTCTCAGCAAAATTACAAATCTTTTTGGTGAATTTTGAAGCAATTAACATATTTACAAGACTGACATCCATTACATTAATTTTCAACCCTTTATAGTTAGTTTGATTACCAAAAAGTTGTGTATGATCAATAGCAACAAAATCTATTTTTCCTTGATCCTCAACTAACAAAAGGTTCGGATTATTGATTCTACGATCTCTATTAGCTAACCATACATCACAAAAGGCTATATCCAAAAATTTATAGGGATCTAAGTATTGATTAAAATCATTCTTATTAGATAGAACTAAGTTGTGGTAATCTAGTTCTGTCTGACTATTAATCTCTTTAGAACCTATAACAAACAACTCTTCGATATCAAACTGACTATATTTAGATATCATATTATTGGTGATCAAATATTCTTGAAGTAACCTGTTCTCAATTTTTATTATCTTTATTTCTGGTACTTTTATACCCCAAATCTTATAAACCTGATTCCCTATCAATTCATTAATAATATCTTCTAATGGAGGATGAATCTTAAAAATAGTTTTTGCATAATAGATATCAGCATCAGTGCCTAATATTTTAATAGGAATACTATTCGTTTCTAATATCTCCAGAATCTGTATAGCGCCAATTACCTCCATATCAATTCAGTATTTATTTCGTTTTATTAGCCTTATTTATACCACTTAATACACCGCTTATATGTAAATTTAACCTATAAAACAGATACTTACCAAAAAAATAGATGTATATATTATATTTTTAAAAGAATGCCTCTTTACAATCAACTGTTTATACAATATAAACACATTCTTAAAACACTTTTAAATTACAACTAGGCAAAATAAACTACCTTTACCCCCTAATTAATCTACAATGTCTACACACAAGGTAATTAAAGCCAAACAATTTGATCAAGATGTACCTATTGAATTCTTTATGCTAGAAGACAATAGTCATCTATTCAACTTTGATTACCACTATCAATGTAACTTCTATCAGATCTACTGGTTTACCCAAACCAAGGAGACAACACAGAAAGTTGACTTTGAGTCCTACCCTATCTCTGATGATCAGATATGGGTCATCTATCCAGGGCAAATGCACAATATTAATCCTGATGGAGTAAGGGGATATTTTATCTCTGTCAATAAAGATTTCTTTAACCGCATTCTCGCCAAAGAATTTAACGAGCACAAGTTTAGATTTAATCCTCCCTTATGGTTTGAGTTATCAGAAGATAAAAAAGAAGTCTTTAAAGCGATCATGTTTTTATTCCAACAAGAATGGGATACACAGAAACGCACTTATATACTAGAGAAATACCTCAATATCTATATCTCCCATATTCAAGGATTAAAAGAGCTCTCACAGGACAATCCTCTAATGGATACACGTGTATTAAAACTGCTTGAACTGGTAGAAGAACACTATACAGCACACTACCCTACTTCCTTTTATGCAGATAAAATAGCTCTGTCTGTAAAACGAATGAATGAACTCGTAGTAAAGGCTACTGACTATACCCTTAATCAACATATTCACAACAGAATACTTCTAGAAGCAAAGAGGCTAATAGGATATTCTGACTTGAATATCCAAGAGATTTCAGCCGAATTAGGCTTTAGTGAGGTCAACTATTTTAACCGCTTCTTTAAAAAAAGTACAGGTTTGGCTCCATTAGCTTTTAGAGAAAATGTGAAAAAAGTCCAATAAGAGTACTTGTTTTGCCAAGGTCTAAGTGAATCAACAGGTTTACTTTTGCCCCATCAAAATATCAATATGAATAAGTTAACAAAAGCTCAGTTTATAGTCGTGATTATTTTATCATTACTATCTGCTATCGAACCTTTTAGTATAGATCTGTACTTACCTGGTTTCTTAAAAATCTCACAGACCTTTAATACAGATCTAAAAAATGTACAGTTGTCCCTTTCTTTCTTTTTAGGAGGATTCGCAGCAGGACAGCTATTTTGGGGAATTATCTCTGATCGTTATGGTCGTAAACTTCCGACTATTGCCTCTTTAATTATCTTTATCCTTGCATCGGTAGCTTGTATCTATGCAGAAACGATAGAACAGTTCTGGGCAGCTCGATTCTTTCAAGCTTTTGCAGGATGTGCAGGGGTAGTTATCGCTCGTGCCGTAGTGAACGAGTACTACTCTGCTGACCAGAGTATGAATGTGTTCTCTTTATTAGCCATTATTGCAGGAGTAGCACCTATCGTAGGCCCTATCGCTGGTAACTTTCTGATCAGTCACTTTGTATGGCAGTCTACTTTTGTAACACTAGTCGTACTAGGAGTTATCTGCTTATTAGCTGTTATCTTCTTCTTGCCTGAAACGCGTATTGTAACTGAGAAAAGAGATGTTAACCTTATGGCAGACTTTAAAGAAATAGTACAAAATAATGTCTTTGTCAAATATACATTAATCGGAAGTTTAACCTATAGTATCTTAATGATCTACCTAGCCAATGCCCCTTACCTTATTATGGAGTATGGAGGAATGTCTTCAGATATGTTTAGTGGTATATTTGCTTTTAATGCCATTGGATTAATCCTTGGTGCGTGGCTGGCTAACTCTGTATTGTCACGTTGGTGGACTGTAGAACAAGTCGTAAAATACACTGTCTATTTTGGTATTGCTTGGACAATAGCCTTCTTAGTAATGTGTGTACTAAAAGAACCTATTGAGGCCTTATTAGTTCCGTTGTTCTTCATTGTACTAACTCTTGGAGTACTATTCCCTACAACTACTAAATTAGCCTTAGCACCGTTCACTACTAATAGTGGATCTGCGTCAGCTCTATTAGGTACATTACAGTTGTTGCTAACCTTTATTATATCAGCAGTAACGAATCTAATTCCTGCAGATATCATGACATTAACAGCCTATTCATTACTTGCCTGTCATGTATTGTATTTAGGGTGTTATCTGATTAAAGAGAAACAAGCTGAATAATATAATTTTAATACAAAAAGCCTTGTGACTGTAAGTTACAAGGCTTTTTTAAAAACAATAATTATACTAATTACTTTTTTTATAATTTACTGGGTTTATCCTAATCTGCTTAAGATTATCTGGCAGCTCTACAAAATATCCTGATCGATAAGGGTTGTAAACTTTAGAGAAGAAGTCTGTTGATATAACTTGAGCACCACTAGAAAAAGCAGCTTTAGAACGAGTATGATCATTGACTTTCGCTTCATACGTATCTATATCTGATCTAGTTCTCACAAGATAACCTTTAGTCACGTATTCTTTTATATCCTCTTGGCGTACAATAGCATTATCTAAGAGTAAAAACACACCATAAGTATCCGTTGGTTTAGACTGTACAAACATTATTCTACCTTCTAAATTTGGACGATTGTGTACATAAGCGGACTCACCTTGATTTACCCCTCCTGTAGAAGGTAATAACATAAACAACAGTTTCCCTTTAGACTGAGATACTAGTGGCCAGTTATGATTAGCCACAGCCTCTTTAAGCGTTTTATAATTTCCTCTTAAATCATCAGGTGTAATCAACTTCTCTCTACCTATAATATCAACAATCTCTTGATCTAATAGGTCAAATGCATATTCATCATATTTCAATACTTCTGTTGGATTCTTAAACAAAGGCCAATTTGAATCTTTTGCTTCAATCATGATAAATAAAGGGATGTGATCTACATGCTGATCAGACCATTTTTTTATACTTTGTAATGCTAATTTTAACGTTGGATATTTAGACCTAAAATCTACATCTGCCATATGCAAAACTTTAAATCCAGGCTTATCTAAATCTGTTATGTTATGCTTTGCTAGCTGCTTCACTCCTACTGTTTTTAAATATTCATAGCCTGCTGGATTTGTATATCTATTGCCTGTTGAATCATAATACACATCTAGTTCCAAACTTCTCAATCCACTGTCTAACTGAATCTCAAAGCTTGGGTGCTCATAAAACAAACTCTCCTTAAAACTAATTTCATTAGGGTGATACTCTTTAAAAAAGTCTAACTGCTCTTTAGTCATTCCCTCTAATAACTTCCCTTTTGACTGATCTACAATTTTAGATACATAATCAAGGAGATTAGGATCTACTGGTTCTGCATAACTATTATGTGTACCTAAAACTTGAATCTGATTAATGCGTAAATCACTAGGTAAATTTATTTGCCCATACATCACTATAGGTAATAGTATACCTAACAGAATACTACTTAACTTTATATTTCTATTCATCTTCTTTTATATTTGAAATCCACAATGGTTCTGACGGCCATTGTTTATTAGGTTCATCACTTGTTTTGAATATGATTTTTGATGCCTTCAAAAATTCTTTATAAGTAATATAGTTCCTTTGATAATCCTTATTATTATACGCTACCTCTTGTATATAAGAGCTTCTTTCTTTATTACTAATTACCAAATTATTGCGTATGATTGTTTTTTCAAAAATAGGAGCATTGAGATAAAAAGTATCCGACCCCACATTAGCAGCGCTGAATCCTAAACTCCTTAAAACAAACCATGCTGACATTGTCCCTAAATCATCATCCATAGTCCGTAAAAAAGCTTGAGATGCATTCTTATAAATCCTCCCGATGTAAGGATCAATTCCTTTACTGTTGTCATTAAAGTAGAACTGAATACTCTCTCCTAGTAGTAAATCATGGATCAATTTCTGACTCTTATGAGCACTTCTAGTAGCATTGTACAAACTAGATGTCTGAAGATCTGGCTGATTGGCGTGATTATAATAATGACCTTCAAAAAAAGTATCTAATTGGTCTTCAAATTCTTTTTCAGAACCTATAAGACTAATTAAGCCTTTTATATCATAAGGTACTAACCATCTATATTGCCAGATAGTTCCTTGATATAATCCTCTTGCTTGCATTTTATCCACATCGTGAGTCTGAATATCCTTAAAGTCCTTTAGCCAATATTTCTTATACTCTTTAACTTTTTCTAAATAATAGTTTGCAGATACAGTATCTTGAACACTTTTAAATATTTCACTCAATGCCCAATAATCATAAGATGATTCTAATGCCTTATCAGGAGAAGAAAAATCAAGTTGCTCAGCTTCCTTAACAAGGTACTCCTTAATGGAATCTATAGGTAACTGATATCCTTTATTCACTGCATCAGCCAAAACAACTAAAGCGTGCTCTGTCCTCACTGTAGGGCCAGGTTCATTGAGTGTAGAGAAGTCTTTTTTACCGTATGGATACATATTAGCAATAGAGTGAACTACATCTTTATACACTTCAGGATATAATATAGAATACATAGGAATAACTTCTCTATAATTATCCCATAGCGCCCAACCATGATATACATTAAAATCAGCTTTTTTCACCTCACCACTAATTGTTCTATAAGTCCCATCTGCTTCAGATATCAGATAAGGCGCCTGAAGAGTCCTGTAAAGCAAAGAATAAAAAAGCTTTACCCTCTCATCATCCTTATCACTAACCTCAACAACAGATAATAATTCATTCCATCGCTCTGTAACTAGAGTTCTTGTTAAATCAAAACTTTGCCCCATTGCTATTCTTCTCTTTGCATAGTGTTCTGAAACAGATGAAAAACCAATCTGTAATTCGACTTTAGAAGAGGGAAAATCAACGATAAATTGATATTCTCCTACCTTTCTTAAGATGGCTCCATTTCCTAAATCTATACTAAAATAAAAGTGATATATCCCAGCAGAGCATGTTGTTTTAGAACTAATCTTTCCCTGAATAACCTGATTAGATACTTCATATTCAGCACTGATAAAAGCATCACCTGTAGCACTAGATAAATCCACAAATAGTTGCCCTTTATTAGGGAAGGAATATCGATGCACTCCATAATTATGTCCTACAGTAAAGTCAGCCTTAATGTTGTTTGTAAATTCCACCTTGTAGTAACCAGGTGTTCCCTTTTCTCTCTCTTTGATTAACTCTGTTTCAATATTACTTCCTATAATTGGTTTGATCAGAATATTACCTCCACTTCCCTTACATCCCACTCCCTGAAGTCTAGTATGAGTCACGCCTTTAAATTGTTTTGCTCTATTATCATATCCTGTATGATTATAAGGATATGTCTCGGGAGAAATACATAGCATACTAAATGGAAAAGAAGCTCCAGGAGATAACTGTCCATAATCCCCTGAAGTTCCTAAAAAAACATTCACTTTATCACTTAATTTACTTTTTTGTCCATAACCACATTGAGTTGCTATAAGCAATAAAATAAGAAACTTCCTCATCTTATGGATCTAACGGCTCTAAAGGATTTATTTGTAATAGTAATTCAGATGGATAAAAGTCTAATAACTCTCCTTTTTTCTGCTTAACTATTTTTCCTGGTAAATAACCTAATTCACGCATAAAACGTTCTAAGAACTTCTTATCTGCTATTGATTTTGTGTGTAACTCATAAGAGACAATCATACTTTTTTGTTTAATATCAAAACCGTACTCTATCATTAAACGAGTAGCATTTCTAAGATTAGTAGTCGTATGTCTAGCATAAGGTTCTACAATAATTACCTCTTCCGGAATATTATATAACCCTATTAATTCTTTTTTCATTTCTATAGCTTCACAAGTCTCTGTACGATTTGGGTGTACGTGTCCACCTGAAACAATAATAAAAGGCGCCTTACCCTGTCTATACTGTTCTACTGCTAATTTTAGATTCAATTTTCCTAACGCCCCCAAAGGATCTCTATAATTCTCTGGTCCATCCCCTAAGACGATTAATGCATTGTATTCATACTTTTTAAAATCAATGCGTTTAACATATTCTATAGCGCTCTTATTATACAATTCCGCTAGAGGCTCATATCTAATACCTTCATCCCTGTGGTTCATATACATCAAATACAGTCCATAATCCAACATTGGTTCAAAGAAGCTCGCCTTAGAATAATCTGATTCATTTGCTAAATGCTTTGCCCAAAATAAAATAGCACTTTTAAAATAGCGTGAATTCTTATCATAAGATACTGAATCAATGTTTGGATAAAAAGGCTTCTCTCCTAATCCATATACTTTTAAAGTATGATTTAATCCACTAAAGTTTAACTTCACTACATTAGAGATAAAATCTTTCTGATTCATCTCATTGTAATTAATGTATTTTTTAGACTGCTTTAATTCTTCAAAAAAAGTTTCTACTTTCTTCTCCTTATTATTTAAAGCAACTAACTCATCAGAGATACTTTTTATCTGATCGTCTGTAAAAATATAAGAATGAACCAATTCTTCGCTCTTAGGAAAAGTTTCACCATTTACTAACTTACTTATTAGATCTAATCTATTATGTTTTATTTCTGTAAAAGTCTTATTATCATTGAGCAACTTAACAAGACTAGGTTGTTTAGAAAGCTGATCTAAAAAATAAAAATTACTATTTCTTAACAATGTTACACTTTTATTATCACCACGTTGTCCGAAAGAAAAAGTACATACAGCGAGTAAAAAACCTACTACTATTTTTTTCATTTGTTTTATATTACTTAATATTAATAATTAGGATTTTGTTCAACTTTAGAAGTAGCCCCATCTACATATCTTTGTGGAATAGGAAAATATTCATTCTTTCCTTTAGTAAAATGAGCATTTGTCAAAAATGAACGTTTATGTTTCTCTGCTTCTAGATACTCTTGATTAATGACCTTATCTGCTATCCCCCAACGCACTAAATTAAAGAATCGTTCTCCTTCCATTGCTAGCTCTAATCTACTCTCTAATTGTACAGCCTCTCTAGCCTTATTTACATCACTCCAGCTATCATTATACAAGCCTATTTTATAATTAGCAGCATATGACTTACCATCTAAAGCCATCACATACTTTGACTCTTTTGCTCTATTTCTAATCGCATTTACGATACTTCGAGCTTCTTCTAATTTACCTAACTCTACAGCTGCTTCTGCCTTCCATAACATTACTTCTGCATAACGAATAATATAATAATTCAACGCAGAAACATAAGGCCAAGTTGCGCCATAATACGGTGATTTAGCAGAAACTATACGTTTCTTTGGTGCATATACTCCATAAGTAGCTACATCCCTTGCCCAAGATGCATCATATGTCACTCCTAAATCTTTATATGTTATACCTGGTCTACCTATGGTATAATCTAATCTTGGATCTACGAAATCTTGACTGTTTACATCTACATTATCTTTTACAGGTAATCCGTTAGCATCTGTCTTAAAAGCATTAACTAGATTTTGAGAAGGTCTATGAAAACCATACTGAGGATAAAAAGGGCCTCCTGGAGCTGTAAGACGATCTCCTATACTTCCATTATAGTTATTAGGATCACCATCATTAATAGAATGTTGTACTGCAAATATTACTTCTGAACTATTGTCATTTTCTGGTAAAAACACATCTTCAAAATTAGACAGAAGTTTATATTGACTTGACATCACCTCTTCTGAGATTGTATAAGCCTCTTGCCATTTCTTTTGATATATCATTGTCTTCATCAGATAAGCTTTAGCAGCAATGCTAGTAGGTCTTCCTATTTGTGCTTGCTTAGAAGGCAATACTTTTGATGCATTATCAAAATCTGTTGCTATTTTTTGCCATAACTGTTCAGAAGTAAACTCTACATTTGATCGATTATAATCCTCTACGTTAACAACTTTTTCATCTATATAAGGAATTCTATTGTAAATCTTCTTTAATTCAAAGTAGTAATGTCCTCTAAGAAAGAATAATTCTCCTTGTCTCTGCTTCTTTAGTTCAGGATCAAATGCTACTGATTGATTTAATAATCGTAGAGCGTCATTTACCCTTTTAATACCTTCATATAATGCACTCCATTTTCTTTCTATATCTATTACAGTAGGATCTGTCTGGTATAACTCCATTCTGTGGATTTGCCCTTGATCACCAGTACCTCCACCTCCTTTATATGCATCATCAGAAGTCACATCTCCAAAACTCCAATTAGACGCTGGAGAATTCATCGCATTTGAAGCATTATCCATCTGTCCATTCAGCATCTTATAAGCTCCTATAATTACTCTTTCCACATTCTTAGGATCTGTCATCTTATCTGGTGATACTTCTCCATAGGTAGTTTCATCTAAAAAGTCTTTAGAACATGAACTCATTACACCTGCCATAATAGTTGTGACAAATAGTATCTTATATGTTTTATTTAAAATATATCTTTTCATTACTTGTATTTTAATAATTAATACTTAATCCCATAGAGAAAGTACGTGCAGGTGGATAAAGCCCACGGTCAATACCTATATCTAAATTTTTATTACTCTTAGAATAACTTTGTAGTCCCACTTCTGGAGTTAATCCACTATAGTTAGTAATCGTAAATACATTTGTTGCTTGTAGATAAACTCTCATTTTCAGCTTTTTATGAATTTTTTCTCCAAAAGAGTAACCTAGTTGTAAATTATTTAACTTGAAATATGAGCCATCCTCCACATAATAAGATGAAGGGCGTATATTGTTATTTGTATCATCTAAGGATAATCTTGGTATAGAAGCATTCGGATTGTCTGGTGTCCATGCCCCTAATACATCAGAAGACTTATTATAAGCTGATTGATTAAAGAAATGAGAGTTATATTT
Source organism: Myroides sp. ZB35 (assembly GCF_001865835.1). NCBI lineage: Bacteria > Pseudomonadati > Bacteroidota > Flavobacteriia > Flavobacteriales > Flavobacteriaceae > Myroides > Myroides sp. ZB35. The sequence continues at coordinate 3,452,519 of NZ_CP017769.1, forward strand.
TGTTAAGTTATAAAGCTTATTGCCAAAACTTCCATTAAAAAACATACTTAAATCAAACCCCTTATATTTTAAATCTAAATTAAAGCCGAGAATAAAATCAGGGTGAGGAGAACCTATAAATGTTCTATCATTGTCATCTATTACACCATCATTATTTACATCTCTAAAGATTAAATCACCTGGTTTTGCATTAGGTTGTAATTTATACTGATCGATCTGCTGTTGACTTTTAAATATCCCATCATTAACATAACCAAAGAATGAGCCTATTGGTTGACCTATAGCAGACCTAGAAATTTCTTGTCCAAAATTTACACTGTGTAAAGACGAAGAAGGAATACCTAGATAATTAACAGAGTTTAATGCTGTCAATTCATTTTTATATGTTGTAAAATTGAAATTAATATTATAGTGAAGATCCTTTATATTATCTTGATAAGATAGATTTAATTCTAAACCTCTATTGGTCATCTCTCCATCATTTACCCACTGTCCATCATTAGTACCTCCGTAGGTCAAAGGCAACGATTTATAGACCAAAATATCTTTTGTTTTCTTGTTATAGATATCTGCTGTTACATTCAGTTTGTCGTTAAAAAAGCCTAAATCAACTCCTAAAGAGCTCTGTGTAGTAGTCTCCCATTTTAACTCTGGATTAGGTACTCTAGATTGAATCAAACCTGTCTCAACAGATGACTGTCCTCCATTAATATCATAATTTGAATTATAACTATTACTAGAATAACTTTTTATAGTTGAGTAAGAGGGTACCTGTTGGTTTCCTGTAACTCCCCAGCCACCACGAAGTAAAAATGAAGTAAAAGTATCTCCTAAATCAAAAAAGTCTTCTCTATCTATCCTCCAACCAAGTGACACAGCAGGAAAAGTATCCCATTTATGATTAGCTAATCGGGAAGTTCCATCTCTACGCATTGTAGCAGATACAATATACTTTCCATCATAATTATAATGAACTTTTCCAAAGAAGGAATTTAATGACCACCCATTAGCATTACCTCCATTTAGTTGATTGGCTGTACCATAATCTAAAAACCAATAATTAGGATCTTCATACATAAAGTTCTGTCTTGAAGCAGAAAAACCTTCATAGTAATACTCGACAGCTTCTTGTCCTAATAAGACATCAAAATTATGATTGCCTAATTGTTTTTTATAACTCAGTGTATTAGTAAAAGTAAATTGATAATTAAACGAATTTCTAGTAGATAGTGAATTAACTGGATTAATAACTAATATTTCATTAAACTTTGGTGAGAAGTTCCTTCCATTAATATTTACATAATCTAGCCCTATAGATGACCTAAAAGTAAAATCACTTAGCTTTAACTCTCCGAATAAATTACCTAATAATCTCAGCTCCTTTGTTTTATTATTTTTATTTCGATCTAAACGCCCTCTAGGATTTTGAATATCATTTAATGGATTACCCGAAAACTCTCCTAACTCATTATAAACAGGCACTATAGAAGGATACATAAATGCATTATATACTATTGACCCTAATGCTGCATTAGTACCGATACCAACATTTTCTGTATATGAGGCATTAAGATTCTCCCCTATTGTCAAGATCCCATCAAAGAATCTATAATCTGAATTAAAACGTCCTGAAAATCTTTTAAAATAAGTATCTTTTATGATTCCCTGTTGATCAAAGTACCCTAACGAAAAAAGTTGACTAGAGTGCTCCCCTCCTTTTGCTAATGATATATTGTGAGATTGAATCGTAGCAGGATTAAATATTTCTTTAACCCAATCTACATTACCACTTTTGATAGTTTTATCTTTATTTAAATAAAGAGGAATAGTTGCCCCAGTAGGATCATTTCCATAAATATCATGTTTAGGAGCAACACCATCATTTTTATAAGCTTGCCATAACATATCACCGTACTGCTGAGCATCTAGCATCTTAGGTAGGTTAAAAGCACTTTGAACACCTGTAAAACTACTTACATCTATAGATATTTTTTCATTTCTCCCTCCTGACTTTGTTGTAATTAAAATCACTCCATTAGCCGCTCTAGAACCATAGATAGAGGATGAAGCAGCATCTTTTAATACTTGCATTGAAGCTATATCATTACTATTAATCGAATTCAACCCATTAGCTACAGGTACTCCATCTACGATTACTAATGGCTCATTATTATTAATAGTACTGAATCCCCTTATCCGAATAGAGTTTCCTCCACCTGGGCTATTATCACTCATAACTTGTACCCCTGAAGCTCTACCTTGTAACATCTCGGCTACATCCGCCTTAGGAACATCCTTAATACCATCTACGTTAATAGTCGAAATAGCAGCTGTAATATTTCGCTTGCTCTCTGTTGTATAACCAGTGATTACAATTTCTTCTAAACTGCGAGCATCTTCTTCTAGGACTATAGAAGTATATTCTGGATTTTCTACCTTAATTTCTTTAGTATCATATCCTATATACTCTATTACTAATATGATCGGTTTATTCTGGACTACTTCTAACATAAAACTACCATCTAAATCAGTAGCTACAGCCTCTGTAGATTCTTTTATTTTTACAGTCGCTCCAGGAAGTGCTAGTCCATGAATGTCTTTAACTACCCCTTTTAAAACAGTCTTGTTATTTTGCTGACCTGTATTAACCTTATCTCCTTTAGGAATAACATATTGTGATTTAAAAGTGATGAATTTATCTGATATATTATATGTAGATCCTGTTCTTAAGGCAATATCCTCTAACAACTTCTCTAGTTCACGTTCTTTACTAGTAAATCTAAGAGCAATAGAGGTATCTAATGTAGAGGGAGAATAAACTACTTTGTAAGCAGTTTGTGCTTCTATTTTTTCAAATAAACTCTTCACTGTTTCTGAAGAATTACTTACATAGACATGGACACCTACCTTATCAGAAATTGTCTGATTAGTAGCATAAACGCCTGTACTTAATAAAGAAAGACAAAAAAGATATGTCTCTACTCTTAACCGGCAATAGTAATTTAATCTCATTTCTTGGTGTTATTAATAATTATAGTTTTATTTTCGTATTTATAATCAAAGCCATACATATAGCTGACACTCTGAACAATATCTGCTAGAGTAGAGTTTCTAAAATCTGCTTGAATAAATTCTTTTGTTGAAATAATATCTTCCAGGAAGTGTATCTGGATATCAAACTCTTTTTCTATTATTTGTTTCCACTGTGTAAGAGTGATGTTGTTCATCATAAGATAAGATGATGTAGAAGAGATACAAGAAAACACGTCTATGGTGTTTTTATATAATCTATGGTCTTTTAGTAAGGCCTTTTGCTCAGCAGTTAAAATGACATAGTTTTCCCTATCTAACAAGTTACTAACCTTTACTCGTCCTGTAGAGACTTCTACTATATTTCGTTTCACCCAAAAAGAAGTTCCTAAAACTTGTGTCTCAAAATTATCTGACGAAATAATAAAAGGTCTTGAGGCATCTTTAGCAACTTGAAAATAAGCCTCACCTAGTAATTTAATCTCTCTGTTTGATTGATTAAACTCATTTGACACGATTAATGTAGAGTTACTACTTAGCGTTACAGCAGTACCATCTGGTAGAATAATATGTTTAGCTAACTCATTAGAAGTAGAATATGTTAATTCTTGATTATTAACAGAAATATTCTTCTGATAAATTGTTAAACCTACCACTAATAAGAGTGAAAAAACTATTGATAATAATCTATAATTCTTTCTTCGCTTTCTTTCTCTAGTTTTATACTTTATACTATTATATATAGAGCTTCTCAGTTTACTATTCTCTTGAATTATCTTTAATTCTATTAATGGTCTTCTCTGTAAATTATCAGAAAAGTCTTCCACAACTTTTTTTTCTGTAGAGTTAGCTGTACCAAGTAAATATTTATTTAAAAAATGTTTAAACTTATTTTGCATAATTTAAGATTGTCTTACATAAGTAAGAGTCCTCTATTATTATAACTCCCTATGCAAAAACAAACGCTTAACTCATTCTTAATATGAGTAACACTTAGATAACATAGCTTTTCAATTCAGAACAAAGTATAAACTGATAAACGAAAACAATTATAAAAAAGACGCTTAAATAAGTACCCCCTACATACTCTAGTATAGTTTTAGAACTAAGAGAAAAGCTATGAAGCAAAATCACTTTACAGTATTTAATTAGTACTAATTCTGGGTTACCCCCATCAAATAACCTATCACAATAATATAGTCTACCAAATAAGGTAAAGAACTCTTAATACTTTTTAAAGCTTTATTAATTTGATTATCTACAGTACTTTCTGATATCCCAAGTTTTAATGCGATTTCTTTATAACTCAATTTATTACTATATCGAAGAACAAATATTTGATAACACTTCTCTGGTAGTACTTCTTGAGCCTTACTATATATCATATTAACTAATTGTTCCTTAAACATTATTTCTTCTTCTCTACTTAATATTTCATTATCTACTAATACATTATATACCTCTTCTAACTGAACAGTATTAAAACTAGTTGTACTAATAGCTTTTAAACTTTTATTACGAACAGACTGTATTAAATAAGCTTTAGAATTATCGATTATCAAATTGCTGTAATTATTCCATATATTCACAAAAACATCTTGAACTATATCAGCTGATAGATCCTTATCTCTCGTAATATTACAAGAGAGATAATACAATATATCCCAATACTTATAGTAGTTAATATCAACCCATTGATCTCTTGATAGTGCCATCTTATGTCTGATTAATCGATGCTAAAGTATAGCTTGCACAACTAATAAGAATTAAATAATCATTAACAAAAAATTATATTATATAGATAATAAATTGAAAACTTCCCCCCCCTTCCCCAGTAACTCCATATCCCTAAAATATTCCTACTCACATCGCTTCTTTCAGCGAGTATTCTGCTTACAGATAAAGCCTATACTCCCTATTTTTTCCCTATCTTGCACCTATAAAACCATCCTTATGCTTCAAGGAAATATAGAGACAGCCAATTCTTCATTTATACATGTACAGATATACGATCAACAAAACATCTTTGATCATGCCAACTTTGGGCATCCCTATAGACCCACTCGTTCTTCCTTTCTATTTGTCAAAAAAGGAAAACTAAGAATAAGAGAACAGATTAATGAATTCGAAATCATAGAGAACTCTATCTTCCTTATTGATGTCAAATACGTATACGAAATCTTAGAGATAAGTCCCGATGCAGAACTGAGACTACTTAGCTATGATCGAAATTTCTTAGAAACTGCTTCTTTTAAGCTTCACCGATTAAAAGTATATAGAGATTTAAAAACACAATTACAACGCAATTTCCACATTAGCAAACAAGAACTAGAGATCTTCTGGACCAATGTAGAATCGCTGGGTTATTACCTGGAGCACTTCAAGGAGATTGAGTATGGTCAATACATTATAGAAAATTATTTTAATATCATCCTCTATCACCTAGTAAGCGTAGCCACGCCTAGAAGTGAAGATTCTATTAACCAAATGACCTCACAGCAAAAGATCACGTATAAATTCGTGATGCTAGTCTCTGATTATTACCTAGAGACTAAGTCTGTTCAGTTCTACGCAGATAAACTACAACTCTCTATTAGACATCTAAGTACAGTAGTCAAGGAAACTTCTGGAAAAACACCTATAGAGATCATCAATGAGTTTATATTTAACGAAGCTAAAGCACAGTTATCCACTACTACTTTGCCTATCAAACAATTAGCCACTAAGCTACAATTTAGTGATCAGTATGCTTTCGCTCACTTCTTTAAAAAACATCAAGGCACTAGCCCAACTCAGTATAGAAAGATGTTTAAGCTATAGAATAATACTTTTAAACATCTTTTTTGATATTCTTAATCATTTTATACCATGTACTACTGAACTAACTTTGTCGGCATAAAGTACAAATAAAATGAAAAGAAATATTCACAAATACTTTTGTGGATTAAGCTTACTACTACTCTCATATACTTCAATATATAGCCAAGTAAGCGACCAAACACTTAGTATAGAACAAGCGGTGAACTTAGCGATGCAAAATCATCAACAATTAAAAGTCACTGCTTTAAACAAAAACATTAGCCAGCAGCAAACCCAATTAATTAAACAACAACGCTTACCTAATCTTGCCTTTACTGCCAATGCTTCTTATATAGGAGACGCGCTTATATTAGATCGAGATTTCAGTAAAGTCATGACGAAAGACATGCCTCACTTTGGCAACAGTTATGCAATACAAGCATCTGAACTCCTTTATAAAGGGGGAGCGATTAATAAGAATATAGAACTCGCTGAAATAGGCGAACAGCTTGCCTCTCTAGACCTTGTACAAGATCAACAAAGCATTAAGTTCTTAGTTATTTCTAACTACCTAGATGTATATAAACTGATTCATCAAGAGCAAGTTTATCAAAACAATAAAAAGTTAGCCCAAATCCGCCTTGAGAATGTCAATCGTTACTATAAGGAAGGGATGATGACTAGAAATGAAGTAATTAGAGGAGAATTAGTTCTTCAGAATATGGATCAAGCCCTATTAAGTGTAGATAATAATCTATCGATTCTAAACTATAATTTGGCGATTGCACTAGGACTACCTACATCAACTAAAATAACACCTAATGAAGCTCTTGTACACAGACCACTAGAGGGCGATTATAACTATTATCTAGATCTAGCCTATACGCAACATCCGATGATACAAAGAGTAGAAAAAGGAGTCGAAGCGGCACAAAAAAAGATAGAGATTGCCAATACTGATAAGTATCCTGCTCTAGCTGCAGTAGGTGGGTATAACATGAGTCGTCCGATCACCACATCTAACCCTGTGATGGATATGTATTCTAACGCTTGGCAAGTAGGGGTATCTCTGACTTATAATATTGACAATTTATATAAAACACCCAAAAAAGTCAAACTAGAGAAACTACAAAAGAACAAAGCAGAAGAATCTCTTACCCTTGTACAACAACAATTAGAGATGGGAGTCAATGCAGCTTATACCAAATATGATGAGGCTATACAGAACGCTAATCTATTAAAGAAAAGTCAACAACTCGCACAGGAGAATTACAAAATCATAGAGGCTAAATACCTAAACCAATTGGCTATTCAAGCTGAAATGACAGATGCAACTAATGCAAAATTAGAAGCCGAACTTAAGTACGCTAATGCCGAAATAAACGTATTATACCAATACTACAATTTATTAAAGTCAACAGGAACACTTTAATGCCCGCAGGGCATTTAATTAAGAATTAGGAATGTTTGGCTAAGCCATAATGTATTTATATGACGCGATATAGATTGTGGTAAAATACAACGATGGTGCGGATTTGTAATCCGTGACGTGACATGCAGTACCTCCTAAAAAACAAAAAGTACAAACGACATTATATCTAAAACAAGCAATGGAAAAAAAAGAAAATACAACTACTGAACAACCAGTTCAAGCTCCAGTAGAGCAAGTTGTAGAGGATAAAGCTAAAAAAGAAAAAAAGAAGAAAACAAAGATACTCTTAGTCAACACCCTAACATTTGCGGTAATAGGAATCGCTTTCTTCTGGTTATTGACTAAATACTTTCACATCAACGATAGAGATTACACAGAATCAGCACAGGTAGAAGAGTTCATTAACCCTATTAATACCCGTGTATCTGCTTATATTAAAGAGATCAAGTTCATAGAACATCAGCAAGTCAAAAAAGGAGATACACTAGTTATCCTTGACAACAGAGAAATCTTAACGCAAGTAGAACAAGCTGAAGCTGCTTATCTAAGTGCCTTAGCTGCTAAGAAAGTAACTAACTCCTCTATTCATACAGCATCAAATAATATCGGGGTATTTAGCTCTAATATTGAAGGTGCTAAAGCAAGATTGTGGAACGCAGAACAAAACAACAAAAGATACGAGAATTTACTACAAGCTGAGGCTGTTACCCAACAACAATATGATCAAGTAAAAACAGAGTACCAAGCTGCTAAATCTGCTTATGAAAGTTTAATAAAACAACAAAACACAACCAAACTTTCAGTTTCAGAGATAGAAACACGTCTTGCCCTAAATGAAGCAGATATCAAACGCACAAAAGCGATGTTAGATATGGCTCAACTAAACCTGTCATACACAGTGATTACAGCTCCTTATGATGGGGTGATGGGACGAAGACTAATCAGTGAAGGACAACTACTCTCACCTAGCCAGCAAATTACTACTATCGTAAAAGATAATGAGAAATGGGTAACAGCTAATTTTTTAGAATCTCAAATGAACAATATTCAAATAGGTAGTATTATTGATATGACAGCTGATGCTGTAAAAGGAATACGCTTTCAAGGAAAAGTAACGGCTATCTCTGCAGCTACAGGTTCTAGATATTCTAGTATGCCTACGGATAACTCTACGGGGAACTTCGTCAAGGTACAACAGCGTATCCCTGTGCGTATCGAATTTACAGATACGAATGATATAGAAAACATCGCTAACCTTAAAGCAGGGATGAATATGAATATACAACTGGCTAACTAATTAGGAATTTTAAATTAGGAATCATAGCCCTTCGGGCTTTCTAAATATATCCTATAATTAAATTTCTAATTCTTAATAATGGAATGATTAATGTGTACACTATATTTTTAAATTCATCAAATCCGTTTTCTATGAAGAATGAAAATATAGTACAAATTAAAAGCTATGCTTTTGCTATTCGAATGGTTAATACTTATAAACATCTAACTACTACTAAGAAAGAGTTTATATTAAGCAAACAATTGCTTCGCAGCGGAACATCTATTGGTGCAAATATAGAAGAAGCTATTGGAGGTCAATCAGATAAAGATTTCTATGCTAAACTATATATTGCATATAAAGAAGCTCGTGAATCTCATTACTGGATTCGACTGTTAACTGACACAGACTATCTAACGACTAAACAGAGTACAAGCCTTTTGACTGACATAGATGAGCTGCTTAAAATTATAGGAAGCATTCTAAAAACAATCAAAGAAAAAGAAAAAATAATAAACCATACTTAGGGATGTACAACGTACACAATTCCTAATTATTAATTCTATACCATGTATAACAAAGGATTATTTCACTCTTGGGTACCAAAACCAGTCATGCTATTACTCATTGTAATCATAGCTGCTGTGTTCTGTAGTATTAGTGGAATATATACCACTAATATAACCAATATCGTGGGTAGTACGGGCTCGATGACAGAGTACTACCTATGGGCTAACTATGCCTATGCCATAGGTCTAGGTACAGTCATGCCTCTTATTGTTAGGATCAAAGCGCGATTCAGAACAAAAGAACTTCTTGTAACCTCACTCACCATGTGTGGTTTATTATATTTGGTACAATCTACCACACATCAACCCTATATCATTATAGCCTGTTCTTATCTAATAGGAGTATTTAAAATGATGGGAATGATGGAAGTAGTATTACCCCTTATGATGCTTTTAAGTGTAGGAGGCAACAGAGGGATATTTTACAGTATCTACTACTCTGCCCTATTAGTTATCACCCAATTATCAGGTTACTTTGTAGCTAAGGTAAGCTTTATATTCAGCTGGCAGATTAGCTATATGAACCTAGCGATTATGTGCTTTGGAGCAGCATTGATTTGTATTATATTTCAACACAATCAACGCTTTATGCGCAAGGTTCCTTTTATTTACATTGACTGGATTAGCATCCTTTTATTCAATGTGACATTCATGACCTTGGCCTATATCCTAGCCTTCGGAAAACAACAAGCTTGGTTTGACTCAGAGATCATAAGATATGCCTCATTAGTATTTGGTATTCTCTTATTTATTTTTGTCATCCGCCAGCAGTTGATTAGAAGACCATTCCTGCCCCTAAATGCCTTTAAGAAGAATAATGTAAGACACGGAACCATCATGCTACTGTGTTTAGGAATGTACCTTGCCACCGCTACGATACAGAATATCTTTGCTGTAGGTATATTAGGATATAATCCGATGACCAATGCCTCCCTAAATCTCTTACTGATTCCCGGGCTTATTACTGCAGCAGTTGTCTGTTATTATTGGTATAAAAACGAAATCCCTATACGCATGCTCGTCTTCTCTGGATTCTCTGCATTTCTTATGTACAGTGTGATGATGTACCTCGCTATGGCTACAGAATTCAGCTATTCGATGTGGTACTTACCCATGTTCTTTAAAGGATACGGAATGGGAGTTATCTTTGTCACCACTTGGTATTACACCTTAGATAAGTTAGACTTGGCTAGTATGTTAGGACTAATCGGATTTGCTATTCTATGGCGTACATTTATCGCTGTAGGGATGTTTAGTGCATTATACAGCTGGACGCAATACCAGTTCCAAATACAAAGTCTAAACAACTTAGCCGTATATCTAGACGATGCCATGCTATTAAGATCAGGATCGGGTATTAATCTATCCCTTGTCCAACTAAACGGGATACTCGCTGCCACCAAGACAGTATATGGATATATTAATATCGCTGGTATAGGAGTGTTGTTATATGTATTATTCCACCACTACGGTAGAATACGCACACTGAAAACTCGTGTGTATATCAATAAACTAGGTAATCTTATGATGAGCAAAAAAGATAAAGAGAGTATCGAAAATCAACTCCCTAACAATATATAGATTTGTACTTTTGAACCTCTAGTACACTGCTTCTTCTAAAGAAGAAAGAACTAGAGATTCTTTTTAATTTTAAAAAATAAAAGCGATTACAGAGTTCTCTGTAATCGCTTTTTCTGTTGTGATTGCACACCAATTATTCATAATCACGAACTCCTATATATAAAATAAGAACAACGTAAGTAAAAACGTGTACAGTACCAACTACTTTGATAAGACAGGTGTAGTCGATATCGTTGTGATTGCACACCAAATCTTTAGATTCACGAACTCCTATATTTAAAATAGAAACAACGTAAGTAAAAACGTGTACAGTACCAACTAATTGGTCGCACTGAAAAAACACTACATAGTTGTGATTGCACACCAAATCTATGTACAGTACCAACTAACCTGGATTAATACTTGTTCTTTAGACAGCTGTGATTGCACACCAAATCTTTAGATTCACGAACTCCTATATTTAAAATAGAAACAACGTAAGTAAAAACGTGTACAGTACCAACTTAGCAGATTTAGAACTAAAACTTAGAAGAGTTGTGATTGCACACCAAATCTATGTACAGTACCAACGTATTCATCGATCAGATAGAACTTGTTAATGTTGTGATTACACACCAAATACGTGTACAGTACCAACATTGGACTAAAGCAGAAGAATGGATTACTAGTTGTGATTGCACACCAAATCTATGTACAGTACCAACATTGCAAAAGACGTAATGAATACGATTAATGTTGTGATTGCACACCAAATCTATGTACAGTACCAACATTGCAAAAGACGTAATGAATACGATTAATGTTGTGATTGCACACCAAATCTATGTACAGTACCAACAATTTAAGATCATGGAATTTAGAAACGCAAGTTGTGATTGCACACCAAAAACGTGTACAGTACCAACCACAGCGTCACAGTTAGGCGCATTCAGAGTGTTGTGATTGCACACCAAAAACGTGTACAGTACCAACAGATACACTATAAGGACTTTACAAGAAGATGTTGTGATTGCACACCAAAAACGTGTACAGTACCAACCATCTTTCACTGTTGGGTGGAAGTGATCGTGTTGTGATTGCACACCAAAAACGTGTACAGTACCAACAAAGAACAAGAGGTAACCTTTGTCAATAATGTTGTGATTGCACACCAAAAACGTGTACAGTACCAACAAAATCAAATGTTTTTGATTTGTTGTCTTCGTTGTGATTGCACACCAAAAACGTTTACAGTACCAACAAAATCAAATGTTTTTGATTTGTTGTCTTCGTTGTGATTGCACACCAAAAACGTTTACAGTACCAACTTATTGAAGAAAGCTGGTCTTTGGGGTAAAGTTGTGATTGCACACCAAAAACGTGTACAGTACCAACATACTCGCTTCAGAAGAACAATTCAAGAAGGTTGTGATTGCACACCAAAAACGTGTACAGTACCAACGCATCATTATAATGATTCACTAAGTTTTTAGTTGTGATTGCACACCAAAAACGTGTACAGTACCAACGAATGCTTATGATTTATTTACTTACAAATGGTTGTGATTGCACACCAAAAACGTGTACAGTACCAACCTCTACATTTGCAGAGGTCAGATGTACTATATTTACTAGGGTGCAATGCCTTTTATACTTCTAAAAAAGGCTTATCTCTTCTTATATTATTTCTTTTAAATACTATTTTTTTCATCCTAGTTTGCATATTTCTCTTTAATAGATCTGAATATCTCCATATAATACTCAGCATAGTATTCATTATCACTAATCGATCTATAATTATTTTCACAGAAATCAAAGAACTCCTTAATCGGCAGTTGGTTGTGAGCAAACTTATTACGGATATAGATTAGACTATACAAATCTTGCTCTACTTCCCCAGCTTGTCCTAACTGTATAATCTCCTCTTTTTTAAACTTGACGTCAGTTGATAATATAAGCATCTCTCTTACATCCATACCTATAGGCAGTAAACCCTGAAGTACATATTGTTTAAAGTTCTCATTACCTGATTGTTTTAAAGACTCTTTATTCGCTACTTGATTATAGACGCTACACTCTATTTCTTGTACCTCTTTTAACAGCTCTTTACTTCTAATAGATTCATAATTATCAAGCTGACGCTCTATTACATAGAGCTTATTACTATCTACCTCATTCGATAAATAAGCACTCCAGACTATGTCTGACTGATAAGTAAGAAACTCTTTTACACGACTATCATTCTCATATTTTCTAAAGTTGCCTATATCTTTTAGTTTCACCTTATCTATACGAACCAAACCTTCGCATAATTGAAGGTCAACGACCTTGTTCCAAATATAGTTTTTATTACGCTCCTGCGTATCCTTAGCTACTTGTTTATTCACTATACGCTCCTCTTTAGTTTGATAGAGCTCATTTAAGCTTAAACGATCGTTAGATGGTAATTTCAATACTTCTTCTAACATATAATTCACCATCATCAGTGTGAATACATCATTCTTCTGCTGTTGCTTTATTTTCTTCGTTACTTTAGCTTGTTCTCTTTTATCCTCTGTTATTATCTCATAAACTTCTGTATCATAGAAGTTCTGATAGTTGCTATTCTCTTTATAATGTACGAACCAATCAGCAAAGTCTTCCTTATGCTGTTGATAGCTTTTGCCTTCTAACATCGTAGGTTTGCTATCCATAAAACCACGTTCTATAAAGAGAGGCATAGATAGGATGCGCTCTATCTGTTTATCTAAAGAAGCTACAGTGTAGTTAGACTCTTTTAAGAAAGCAAAACACTCTTTACGAACCGTTTTAAACTGTGGTGTCCCTATACTATTCTTTACTCTTGTGATGACATTCTCTATATATCCTAACCTTGCTTCTAAATACTTATTCAGAAAATCAACTAATGTTCTTGACTTCCGAACTAAATCTATTAACTCTATTGGATAGTCCTTGACCATCACCATATCACTTAGAATTAACTCCAAATCACTTTTACTTGTATCAAAATAAGCAAAGAGTTTCTGTAGTTCTGTATGTTGATATCCCTTCCATTTAGACTTAGATTCTTTGAACATAAAGCGTTTAATATCATTGGCTAACCATACTCCTATCTTTCCTTTTTCAGCATTAAATAAAAGGTGTTTCCTTTTTCTACTTTTATCAATATTAAATTTTGTACTAGATGTATAATTATAATCATCTGCTCTTTGTTTCTGTTCTAGGATTAGCTTCTCTATCTCCTCTTTATCACGAGCTAAATCTCTAGTTATCTTATCTGTATCAGTCTCTTTTAAGTCGTTATCCTTATACTTCTTTAGTATTTTAGTATCAGTATCTTTACTAAGAATCTCATTTATCTGTTTACCTATTTGGTCTATTAGCTTTGCTTCTACCTCTTCAGGAGTTTTCTTTAACTCCGCATTATCTGTTAATAAAGAGAAAAGCATTGAATGTATATCATTCATACTTAGATATGCAATAGGTTGACCAGTGAACACTAAAGGTTTTTCGCTTTTTACATTATCATTTGCTTCTATTATTTGTGTAATAATATCATATTTACTAGCCTTAGTAGCAGACCTCTCTTTAGGGTTTAATGACTTCCTAGCTTCTTCTAAAGCTGCCTTCTCTTTATATTGGGTATCTCTAAGTTTTACATAGATACCTATCTTTCCTGCATTCTTTTGTTCACCTTGATGCTGAAGAGTATGCTCTTTAGGGAAGTCATAACTCGGGTTAGGGAATAAAGTCCATTTATTATCTAACTCCTCCTTATCCTGCTCTTCTAACGAGTGAAAATAACTCGCTTTAGCACTATTTATATCTTTTAAGCGTGCAAATACTGTTACCTTCTCCTTGATTATCCTATCTGATTCTACTTTCCCTAACTGTTTCGTTCTTCTATCGTGTACATAATCTCCTAAATGTACTTGAAATCTCAACGTAGGGAAATCAAAAAACTCATCTAAGAAACGAATAGCAAAATAGTTAAACCTGTCTTCATAGCGCTTGCGAATCACTGGGTGAATTACTCTTGACAGATCATCTGTTTCTACGTCATCCTCATAGTCTTTATAATACTCATTCCAGTCCTCTATAAAACTATTTTGTTGAGTTGTTGATAAATGTTGATATACAACATTCGGCACTTTACTCAGCTCATCTATCATTTGCATCAGTAGCGTTTCTTTTACCCCTTCTTCTGATGTACGTATCTTTTGTTTTAATCCTCTATAAGTATGAAAAGAATAGATACGCTGTGTAGCCATATATTTAATGCTATTACCACTTTCTCTATCAACCTTTCCTTTAAAGCCTGTCAAATTTGCCTTTAGACTATCCATTTCTTTATTTGTCAGAAAGAAAGACAACAGATATACAATACCTTTCTCAGAGATATTTAAAGCAAAGTCAGGATCATTACTTTTATGATGGTTCTTCTCAAAATAAGCATCCGCACCTTTTGCTACTACCGTCTCTTTATCTTTATCATTAATAAATGACCAAAAAGCCTCATTATATATCGCATTGAGAATATCCTCTCTTTTATTAGCTTTAAACCTAGTATTCTTCTTCTCTATCTGCTTCTTTTTATACGCCTCAATCAGAATATCTAGTTCAGCTGCAATAGTCTCTTTTAAAAACTCTTTGGTTTTATCTGTTTTTAAATATTTATCTTTCACATGGAGCGCTGTTGACACGAATGAACTATTTAAGAAGTCCAATACCTTATTTTCTATCACTATCTCACTGTGGTGATAATGTGTGTAAAAATTACGCAACTGGTCAACTGCAGTTACTAAAGAGATAAGCATCTCTCTAAACTGTCTTATTCGTTGAGAAAGAGTAAGGTCTATGGTTCTATTTCGTTCCTTAATACTCTTCTTATCCACTGTTTCTAAAATAGGAAAATAACTTGCGAATATTGCCACACGTTTTTCAAAATCACTAATACTCAACTCATCTTTAAAAACATGAATAATATAATTCTTTAAATTACCATTATCTCGCTTAGCTAGTTTACCAAAAGTATTTCTCTTGTTTACCTCCTCAAAGACCTCATAAATATTATTAGAAGCAAGATTAAAATATCCCCCAAAGAAGTATTTATCTGCTATTTTATGAGAATAAAAACGGTTTTGCTTTTCTGTTGTAAGTATATCTTTCATATTCGTCTTTTTATTATTTATTCGTTTGGTGTACTCTATCAGCATAATAACACCCGAACACTGTTATAATCATCTTTTTTCTCAACCAATTTGCTACTGGTACAGCGATACCAATAATAACAGCAAAAAAAGCTATCTTAAAAACAATCTCACTTAAGACATCTTTTCCTACACTTGTTATCGTACTATAAACTAAAGCAATAATCAGAATTACAATAGACACGATCCCTAGAGTAAACATATTTCTAAAGAAGAAATACAAACTTTGGAAATTCTTTGCTTGTGCATTTTTGCCATTTACCTCTAAGTAATAATAAGCATAATCAAATAGGTTCTCTGCAGGTACAGCATTATTGGTATTAGCAGCTACCTCGTGTTTCTTATTGTGAAAATACTCTTGATTTAAAAAGGGAATTACTTGTTGGATATAATCATCTAGTTTGATCTCTTGGACAGACTTATAAATTATCTGGCGGTAGCTACCACTCTTTAATAAGATATTAAAAGTGATAATATGAAGTGTTACTCCTATAAGAAGAGCGAATACTAAAGCTATCAAACTATTTGATAAATCCGATAGATTAAATAGAGTACCTGTACTTAATACATTGACAGAACACCAATTTAATAAATGAAGTGCTATACCTCCAGGAATAACAAAAGAGAACAGCTCGTAAAGAGAAAGTTTATCCATAATTTGTGATTAAAACATCTCTCCCAAGGTACAGAACAAACTAGTATTTTTAAAGACAAAAAATAGCAAAAATACATATAAACAAAAGAATAAATGGCCTCATCATGATATGATACCAAATAAAAAGCTACCCTATAAATAGGATAGCTCTTTGCCTAATATCGACGACTTGGTTAGGGTTGTGCGCCTCTATAAGTTGAAAAGAAAAAAATTTTGGGTGTTTTGAACTCCGTTTTACTTATTGGCTTAAAAAAATAAAACTTCTATATTTTCTATACAACCAGAGTTTGTTGTTCCACATTTTAAATATACAACCATTTAGCAAAAAATCGCATGATATTTTTACACTACCCAAAATATTATTAAATTATAATTATTATCTGTTTTTTTTAATTGTTTTACTATGTAGTAAGTACGTTTTATTAACAATAAAACAAGAAAAAAGGAATATAGATAAGACTTATATTTACCTCTTTTGACATATTATAGCACTTTTTACAATTCAAGCCTAAAAAAACAATATCGATGGAAGACTTTTCTTTTCTAAATCTCAATAAAAACACAGTTATAGAGACACATTTTAAATCCTTATTTAGGACAACTCCTATTTTATTAAATAGTCCTAATATTCTCTTTTTTTCCTTTTTTCTCTCTGCAATTAAGACAACCCAAAAAAACAAAAAAGGGCTCCGCATACTTAAATGCGTTGCCCTAATATATATACAAAACAGGAGTTTTTATTTTTTCGCTTCTAAAAGGTATTTATAAATAAGCCCTCCTACTACTGCTCCTAGCATAGGGGCTGTAATAAACAACCAAAGTTGAGGCACATACTCTCCTCCTACGAAAATAGCTTGTGAAATAGAGCGTACAGGATTAACAGAAGTATTCGTAATCGGGATAGAAATCAAGTGAATCAACGTCAGTGCCAACCCAATAGCAATACCTGCAAACTTAGCATTGGCTCTCTTATCTATCTGTAGCTCCTAAAATAATTAGAACAAAGAAAGCTGTCAAAACAAACTCTGTGATAAAGGCAGAAGTCATACTAAACCCCATTGGAGATAAGTTTCCATAACCGTTAGCTGCGAATGCTCCTGGAGTACTGGGATCTATACAACACATCTGACTTCCCTTAAAGATTAAAAACAAAGTAGCAGCGGCGGCAATAGCCCCTAGTATTTGAGAACCGATATAAGACAAAATCTCTTTAGCTGAAAATCTCCCTCCCATATACATTCCGACAGAAACGGCTGGGTTAAAATGTCCTCCCGAAATATGTCCTACAGCATAAGCCATAGTCAAAACGGTAAGACCAAATGCCAATGACACTCCCATAAATCCTATTCCCACATCAGGAACAGCAGCTGCAAATAATGCACTACCACATCCTCCTAATACTAACCAAAAAGTCCCAAAGAACTCTGCAAAATAATTGCTCATAGCAATTTTAATATGTTTACTATTAAGACCTCTAGAATAAGCGAAGTCACATAGTGCGAACATTCTTTAACACCAATACAGAGAATATGATTTTACCTTAATATCATGTTAAAAAGAGGAGAAACAAGAACATAAAAAATTACAGATAGAATATCCCTATAATTACGTGCTCTTTTCAATTATCAACTTTATAAGACTTTAACTTTTTTACACTCCCTTTTCTCAAGGTTAAAAAGAGTATTTCTTGTCTCAAAAACAGAAATTACACAACAAAAAACAACAATTGTATAAGTGTAAAAATAAAAGTGTTTTTACGTCTGCAAAAATCATTTAAAACCTATCTATATATTTAAAAAACAAGTATCTTTGTCTCATCGTTTTGAACAATTCAGACATTAAATGAAGAAACACTTATCCATATTATTCCTATTCTTATCCTTCCTAGTGACGGCTAGCCCTATTATAGAGTGGTCTTGCACAGAGGAGGTGATGACTTGTGGTATGGAGATAAGTAATGATGGTGGTATGTCTTGTTGTGGTGGTGATATGGAGCA
This sequence comes from Myroides sp. ZB35, assembly GCF_001865835.1. Taxonomy (NCBI): domain Bacteria; kingdom Pseudomonadati; phylum Bacteroidota; class Flavobacteriia; order Flavobacteriales; family Flavobacteriaceae; genus Myroides; species Myroides sp. ZB35. Next base: position 3,471,047 of record NZ_CP017769.1, read on the forward strand.
AGGTTCTCGCAGTATGGATATGAATATGCCATGTTGTACAGTTGCTTCACGTGTATTAGTTACCATAGCAGAGTTAAAAGTACAAACGCCAAAAGTTGTTCAAGACACAAAGGCTAAAACAGCCAATATTAAATCACAATGGTTTAACTCTAACTACTTAGAGGACTTAAAATCTATTGATTTAGTATCTGTTTCTCCCCTTTCTGTTTCTGTTTCTGGATTTAAGTATAAAGATATAGACCCCTTGTCTTATATCTGTATTTATCGTATATGATATTCTAAAAAAAGTAACTAGTTCACACCTATACCTTTAGGTCACTTTTATATTAGTTACTTCATCCACACCATTTCACTCTATTACTAGATAAGAAAGTATTATTTAAAGTACTTACCTTACTATGTACACATAGTAAGTATATAGCAACATAAATACTTAAATATTCGTTCTTAAGAAGTAATAGTACCTATCTGTGGATCAAATGATAATTACCTTTTTAGTTATCATCGCTAATTTATTTTTATCGGATTTTAGGTTTATAAATAATGTCTAAGCATATGGCATACCTATTGTTGCATAAAATAAAGGATTAGCAGATGTCATTTATTAATACAGTATAATATATATCTTATGCTTAATAAAATCATTAAGTACTTCTTACACAATAGAGTAATCACTCTATTACTACTGGTAGTAGTTATTGTATGGGGACTAATAACAGCTCCATTTAACTGGCACCAAAATATGTTGCCAAGTGATCCTGTGCCAGTAGATGCTATACCTGACATCGGTGAAAACCAACAGATCGTAGCAACCGAGTGGATGGGGCGCTCTCCTAAAGATATTCAGGAGCAAATCACTTATCCGCTAACGACTTCTCTACTGGGTATTCCTGGTGTAAAAACAGTGCGTAGTAGCTCTATGTTTGGGATGTCGTTTATCTATATCATTTTTGAAGAAAATGTAGAATTTTACTGGAGCCGCTCGCGTATCTTAGAGAAACTAAACTCTCTACCTGCTGGTACATTACCAGAAGGAGTTATACCTTCATTAGGTCCAGATGCTACTGCTCTTGGACAAGTATATTGGTACACACTTGAAGGGCGTAATCCTCAGACAGGAGAACCTACAGGTGGATGGGATCCAGACGAGCTACGTACAGTACAAGATTTCTACACTAAATATAACTTATCTGCTGCAGAGGGAGTGTCTGAAGTAGCCTCTATCGGAGGATATGTAAAAGAGTATCAGGTAGAAGTGAATCCTGATGCGATGCGCGCTTATAACGTATCTGTAATGGATGTAATGTCTGCGATTCAGAAAAGTAACCTGGATATCGGAGCAGAGACCATCGAAATTAATAAAGCAGAGTACTTAGTACGCGGTCTGGGATACATTAAAAATGTCAAGGACCTAGAAGACGCTGTAGTAACAGTACGAAACAATGTTCCTGTAAAAATTAAAGACGTCGCCTTCGTTAACTTAGGGCCAGCTACACGTCGTGGGGGGCTAGATAAAGAAGGTATTGAAGCTGTAGGAGGTGTTGTAGTAGCTCGTTATGGAGCTAACCCTATGCATGTGATTAGTAACGTAAAAGCTAAAATAAAAGAGATGGAAGCTGGGCTTCCTCAAAAGACACTGGCTGATGGTACCATATCTAAAGTAACCGTAGTTCCTTTCTATGACCGATCAGGATTAATACAAGAAACAATAGGTACACTAGAAACAGCCTTAGCACACGAGATATTAATCTGTATCATCGTAGTAATCGTACTTGTTATAAACTTGCGCGCGTCAGTAATTATCTCTAGTATTCTACCCATAGGTGTACTAGCGACTTTCATCATTATGAAGTATATGGGGATAGAAGCCAATATCGTTGCCCTATCAGGTATTGCCATTGCTATTGGAGTTATGGTGGATGTTGGCGTCGTCTTTGTCGAGAGTATCATCAGGTACATGGAAGAAGAACGAGCCCAAGGAATACAAAGTAAGGGAATGGCCTTTGTCAACCTTATTACAAAAGCGGTATCAGAAGTATCAGGTGCATTGTCAACAGCTATGCTAACCACGATTATCAGTTTCTTACCGGTATTCGCAATGGAAGCGCAAGAAGGAAAGCTATTTAAACCCTTAGCTTACACCAAGACCTTCGCTCTATTATCAGCATTTATCTTAGGGATCATCGTACTTCCTACGATAGCGTACTATGTATACTCTATTAAAATAGACAAACAAAAAGTACGCAAAATAGCCAATTATATCTTAGCTGTAGCAGGTATAGGACTGTGGATATACACAGGTGAGTTTATTGCTGTAACACTAACATTAGTGGCTATTAATAATCTGTTTACACCAGGCTGGAAAACAGATACAATAGCGAATTATATCAATGTAGCCCTTACCCTATTTGTGGCTTTATACTACCTTACAGTAGAATGGCTACCACTAGGGACGCAGCAGAGTACAGGGTTAAACTTTGTCTTTGTATTCTTAGCTATCGGATCTATATTAGGTGTATTGTGGTTATTAGTGATTTACTATGAGCAGATCTTAAGATGGGCACTTACCCACCGTTGGAAGTTCATGAGTATTCCTATTCTAACATTAGTATTCGGAATGCTAGTATGGTTAGGTGCAGACAAAAGCTTTGGTTTTGTAGCTAAAGGCTTTGAGACTGTGGGATGGAAATCATTTAGAGAAACTGCTTTTTGGCAAAAATCAACACAGACCTTCCCAGGTATTGGACAGGAGTTTATGCCTAGTCTTAACGAAGGATCATTCTTACTGATGCCTACAAGTATGCCTCATACAGGTATTGAACAGAACCTTCAGTTTATCGGGACACTAGACAGACGTATTTCCAATATTCCTGAAGTAGAATTAACAGTAGGTAAATGGGGACGTGTAAACTCTGCTCTAGACCCTGCTCCTACTCAGATGTTTGAGAATACGATCAACTATAGATCAGAGTACATCCTAGATGACAATGGACATAGACAGCGATTTAAAGTTAATAAACAAGGAGAGTTTGAACTCATCAATGGAACTACCTATAATGTAGAAGATGGTTTTAGACTTATCCCTAGAGATAGTTTAATTATAGACAAAGACGGTAAGTTCTTCCGTCAATGGCGTCCTGAGATCAAAAAGGCGGATGATATCTGGCAAGAAATTGTCAATGTATCTCACTTGCCTGGACTAACCTCTGCTCCTAAACTTCAGCCTATCGAGGCAAGACTTGTGATGCTATCAACAGGTATGCGTGCGCCAATGGGATTAAAAGTATCTGGACCAGATTTAGAATCTATAGAAGCTGGAGGAAAAGCATTAGAAGCGGCGCTTAAAGACATCCCTTCTATTATGCCTTCTACTGTGTTCTATGATCGTGCAGTAGGTGCTCCTTATGTGGAGATTCACCTAAACAGACATAATATGGCTAGATACGGAATTACGGTATCTGACCTGCAAGATGTAATCGGTGCTGCTATAGGAGGAATGGCCCTAACCACTACTGTAGAAGGTCGTGAGCGATTCCCAGTAAGATTGCGTTATCCTAGAGAATTAAGAGATAACCCAGAAGAACTAGCAAAAATGCTAATCCCTACTGCTACAGGAGCTCAAATTCCTTTAAGCGAAGTAGCGGATATAGAGTATGCTAAAGGTTCACAGATGATTCAGAGTGAGAATACCTTCTTACTTGGTTATGTCATCTTTGATAAAATAGAAGGAAAAGCAGAAGTAGATGTAGTACACGAGGCAGATAAGCTATTACAAGCCAAACTAGCCTCTGGCGAACTTACCCTGCCAAAAGGAGTAACCTATAAGTTTGCTGGTAATTATGAACAACAAGAAAGAGCTTCTCAGCGATTACTATACATTGTACCACTGAGTTTATTAGCGATTCTTTTGATTCTATACTTCCAGTTTAAAACGATTGCAGCATCGCTTATCCACTTCTCAGGAGTGTTTGTAGCCTTTGCAGGAGGTTTTATCTTATTGTGGTTATACGGACAGCCTTGGTTTATGAACTTCTCTGTTGGAGATATGAATATGAGAGACTTATTCCAAATGCACAATATCAACCTGAGTATAGCAGTCTGGGTAGGTTTTATCGCTCTATTTGGGTTAGCTACTAATGATGGAGTACTAATGGGAACGTATATACATGATACCTTCGAGGCTAGAGACCCTAAGACTAAAGAAGAAATTCGAGAAGCGGTAGTATACGCAGGATTAAAACGTGTAAGACCAGCAGCGATGACTACTGCTACTGCTCTAATCGCACTTCTTCCTGTGATGACCTCTACGGGTAAAGGAGCAGAAATTATGGTACCCATGGCTATCCCTACATTCGGAGGAATGCTAATACAGTCCATGACCATGTTTGTAGTACCCGTATTCCAATGTTGGTGGAGAGAATGGGCAATTAAGCGTTCCGCTTAATTAATTACGAATTAGGAATTATAAATTAAGAATGGTTGCCCTACGGGTATTATAAATATTATGAGCACACAATACACTAAGGTAGAGACGCATTTAGCCAACACGCCACCTGTCCCATTCACTAAAAATGTCTACTAGACATTTTCTTAACGCTCTGTCCTGTGTCACATCTAGTACATAAACTGTGAACCGGGAACTGTAAACCGTCAACTGTAAACTAAAAAAACAATGAACAAAAATAAAACGTATATATATTTAGCTTCGGCCTTCTTAGCAGTGACTAGCTTCACTGCTACGGCTATAGCGCAGCAGCAACCTAAAGACTCTCTATCAAGCTACCTTAATGTAGCCATAGAGAATAACCCAGGGATTAAAGCACAGAAATTTGCTCATGAAGCCTTTTTACAAAAGATTCCACAAGCAGGTGCTTTTCAGGATCCAGAACTATCTATGGACTTCTATACAGAGCCTATGGATATTGTCGGTGGACGCTCTATTGGTAATGTAAGTATCATGCAGATGCTTCCTTGGTTTGGTACCCGTAAGAGTGCCCGCATAGAAGCTGGTCACATGGCTAATATGCAAAATGAGCAGTACAAAGAAGTCGTTGATAATATTACTTTACAAGTACATACCCAGTGGTATGCCATGCAGAAGCTAAACGAACAATTAAGAAATAATGAAGAGAACAAAAAACTCTTACAACAATTAGAACAATTAGCTCTTAGAAAGTTCTCTGCTCCTTCAAATACAGCAAAACCAAGTGCAACTCCACAAGTAAGCACTAAGACTGCCTCTACTCCATCCGCTTCTACATCAGCAGGTATGGGGGGAATGAGTATGGGTGGTGGCGCTACTGCTAGTAGCGCACCAGCAATGTCTTCTTCTATGGGATCTGGTGGAGGTATGAGCGAAATGGGTAGCAGTAGCGCCTCAGGAATGTCCGATGTATTGCGTATCGGATTAGAGCTTATAGAGATAGAGAATAATATTGAAAGCTTACACTCTCAATTAAAAGCAGAGAAAGCAAAATTCAATGCTCTTTTAAACAGAGAAGCAAACCATGAGGTAGTATTAGGTGAAATAGAAAAAACTTCTTTTATCTATGGAGAGCAAGATGCTCTTCTTGCCATAGAGGCTAATAACCCTATGCTTTCAATGATCACAGAAGAAGGTCTTGCCTATAAAGCAAAAGCAGAAATGGACAAGAAAATGAGCTACCCTATGATAGGGCTTGGATTGCAGTATATGGTTATCGGAAAGACTAATGATAAAATGCTGGCTATGGGAGATATGAATGGAAAAGATATGATTATGCCGATGGTGACTGTTAGCCTTCCTATCTTCCGCAAAAAGTATAAAGCCCAACAAGAAGAAGGTAAACTATGGTGGAAGTCTAGTGATCAAAAATTCGAAGACACTTACAATACTTTAAAAAGTGAGTATTATGGATACAAAAGTCAATTAGATGATGCCGAACGAATTGTCACCTTGTATGAAAAGCAAACTACATTAGCTGAGACGACTTACAACCTTATTATCAAAGAATTTGTAACAGGTAAAAGTGATTTAACCAATGTAATACAAGTACAACGTCAATTATTAGATTACCAATTAAAAAAAGCAGAAGCAATTGCTAACTATAATACCATGGTAGCTTCTATCAAGAAATTATTAGCAATACGTGACAACACACAAAATATTTAGGCAATGAACAAAATAAGAAATATATTCAAAAACAATATTGTACGTTATAGTGCAATATTACTTGTAGGGTTATTATTAGGATGGATGGTCTTTGGTGGTGCAGGATCGCATCAGCACAATGGAGAACCAGCTACTACAGAAGAGGGAAATACGGTATGGACTTGTTCTATGCACCCGCAAATCAAAATGGATAAACCAGGGAAATGTCCTTTATGTGCTATGGACTTAATTCCGCTTAAATCTTCTGATGGTGGTGATGATGCAATAGACGATCAGGCAATCCAGATGTCTAAAGAAGCAGTAGCACTAGCTAATATACAGACTACTGTGGTAGGGCATCAAGATGCTGTAAAAGACATTCAACTCTATGGAACCATACAAGTAGATGAGCGATTACAACAATCTCAAACTTCTCATGTCAATGGTCGTATTGAGAAGTTGTATGTTAACTTTACAGGAGAAGCTGTAAAACAAGGACAACTAATCGCTACTATCTATTCTCCTGATTTACTAACCGCTCAACAAGAGTTATTAGAAGCAGCTAAGTTAAAAGACTTACAGCCCTTATTATTAGACGCAGCTAAAGAGAAATTGCGCATTTGGAAGATGTCTGAAGCTCAAATAAGCAAAGTTTTAAGCACAGGGAATGTTTCTCCTTATGTATCTGTACACGCAAATACAAGTGGTATTGTCGTGGCAAAAAATGTTAACCAAGGTGATTATATCAGTCAAGGAACTGTGCTGTATAATATTTCTAATTTATCTAAACTATGGGCTGTATTTGATGCCTATGAGAATGACCTTCCATTTATCAAAGAAGGAGATGTATTAGAATATACATTACAGAGTTTGCCCGGAGAAGTATTTAAAGGAAAAATTGCTTTTATCAACCCTATTATAGACGCTACTTCTAGAACAGCTAAAGTAAGGGTTGAAACAGATAATAGAAATAATAACCTTAAACCTGAAATGTACGCAAGTGCAAAAATATCAGCTCCTTTAAAACAGTACAATAAGGAAATGGTCATTCCTAAATCTTCTGTACTATGGACTGGTAAACGCTCTGTAATCTATGTAAAACAACCCAAGACTGCTACTCCTGCCTTTAAGCTAAGAGAAATCGTATTAGGACCTTCACTTGGAGAGAATTATGTAGTAATGTCAGGATTAGAAAATGGAGAAGAAATCGTAACCAATGGGGTATTTACAGTTGATGCCAGTGCACAGTTAGAAGGAAAACGAAGTATGATGAATAATGATAATGCTCCTGCTGCTACAGGTCACGCTAATCATGGTAATGATCACAGCACTACAGCAAGTGCTAATCTAGAACATGCTATGCTTAAAGTAAAAGGAAACTGTGACCTGTGTAAAGAGAGAATAGAAACCGCTGCTAAAAAAGTAAAAGGGGTATCTACTGCTTCTTGGGATGTAAAAGAAAAGGTACTACACCTTAATTTTGACAAGAAACTAACCTCTAAAGCTGCTATATCTAAAGCTGTAGCCAAGGTAGGACATGATACAGAACTAGACAAAGCTACAGATGCAGATTATAAAGCCTTACACAGCTGTTGCCAATTCGAAAGATAGTAAGTCGCTTCGCTCAAATTAAGAGTTAAGAATTAGGAATGGGTGCCTTTTAAGGTATTAGATACTTAGATAATGTGATGTGGTTTGTCCAAAATGTATATACATGTCTATAACAACACACAAAAAACAGAAAAAAGAATGTAGACCTACTCTACCTTCTTTTTTCTAACTTTACTTGACAAAAAAGATGTTGTCGCAGATTTATAATCTGTGACTTGAAATAAAAAGAACAAATATCAAATAACAATCAAATGAAAAAAGTAATTTTAAGTTTTGCAGTATTAGCTTTCACACTTACTGCATGTAATGACAAAAAACAAGAAACAACAGCTCCAGCTACAGAAGAACACGCAGGACATGATCACGATGATCACACTACAGCTAGCGCTGCAGAGAAAGTAACAACAGTAAAAGAATCTAATGTATTACAATCTACTCTTGATGCTTATTTCTTAGTTAAAAAAGCACTTCAAGAAGACAATCAAGCAGAAGCTGCGACAGCTAGTAAAACATTAGTAACTAATCTTAATGCAGTAGTAACAGAAGATGCTAAGGCAAAAGAACTAGTGAAAGAATTAGTAGAAACAGCTACTAAGATTGACGTAGCAGACATCAAAGTACAAAGAGAAGAATTCGAAGACCTAACAGAAGATTTAGTAAAACTAATCAATACGGTAGGAACAGACAGAGTAGTATTTGAACAATACTGCCCAATGTACAACAACGGTGAAGGTGGTCAATGGCTAAGTGATGTAGAAGACCTTTCTAACCCATTATACGGTTCTTCAATGCTTAAATGTGGTGCTAATCAAAACAAAATCACATTTGAAACTAAATAGTTTTATAACTAAAAAATAGAAAGGCTGTCCGATTGGACAGCCTTTCTGTTTTTATTGGAATATTATTCATAAGACTTTAAATAAGGTACCTTTTACATTTCCCATTGTATATCTAACCTCACTATTACTTTTTTCAGTAAATATAAATTCTGTTGTAGTATTATTAAGGTAAATAGCTAGACGATAATACCCTTCTCTATACCCTTGTTGTAATCCTTCTCTATATTCTTGTTCTACTTTGACTACATCAGGATTCACTTGATAAGCCTGATTAATCATCTCTTGAAAACATTCTGTTGTTAGAGAAATGAAACATAACTCATTTAAAGAAATACTAAAACCAGGAACAAATGGTGAAGTCCCCCCCCACTTATCCTCCAATTTCCTTGAAGCCATTTTGGTGTTTGAATCTTAGTTGAGGTAGAAATTCCATCAACTATTTCACTCTCATTTACCTCATTATTATCAGAAGAGCAAGCTAGTGCCATAGATGCCATCATTAGTAATAGAACAATTCTTTTCATTTCATATTTTTTTTATTATTAATACTACTTCCTTTGTTTCCTTAGGAACGACAAAGGTATATCCTATAAATGACTCGTCCTTACAGTTTTACATATCTATAGAAAAAAAGTGACTGATAGCAAGATACTTATAAAAATCTAATTATTGTTATACGCACTAAAACTGAAAATATAAACTCATATAAACTTGATGAGCTCTAACTTTATAAGCCTGGTCATTTAGTATTAACTCACTTTTATCTGCCCATAGTTTACCTAAAGTAAATCTAGCTCCTATCTGCTGTCTCTCTTTTAGACTGTAAATATAATCTAGCTCTAGTGTCAAATAATTTTTATCCATCGTTCGATATCTAAAAGCAGGAAGGTAAATCTCTTGATACAAACTTTGAAAAGTAGTGTCTTCTTGTGTAAAAGCTTTTTGTGATTTCTGAGCTTCAAAACTCACTCCTACCCCTACTTGATATTTTTGTTTTTGATAAAGTACCTTAGCTTCAGCCTTTGGAGTTTGTTTATCAAGTTGAGATTTAAAAAGTGTCTGCTTATAATACTCATCATAGCTGTCTTTTTGGTAACTCACCCCTAAACTGTATAACCAAAACTGACTATGTCTATAAGTAGTACTCACCTCAATTCTATATTGATTCTCATCTAGTACATAAGGTTTTTTTATCTCTCCTTTTTTAACATAATCATAAACACCAGAAAAATCATCGTTTACCCTATTATAACTATATCTATTTTCTTTTTCTTTTAAAGTAGTCAATTAAGCAGAGAGCTGTAATTGAGCTTGCCATTTTCTAGACAATACATAATTAAACTTTACTTCTGGCAAATAGTTATAACTTGTTAATTCATAAAGGTTAATCGTTTTTTATTCTTCTGTTTTTAGGTTGCGTATCTCTGTTTGAAATAGTATGTCAACAGAGAAAGGACTTTTTTTTCCATAGACCAGCAGAAGCACTTATAGAAGTAGTGCGTTGTTTGTACCAATACTATTTTGACCTCTTTCTAATCAAGAATGAAAAAATAGAATCTTTGACTTAAACTTATCAGAGGAAAAAACATATAAATAGAAGCTTATTCTTTAAGAACTTTCCAACTAAAAACACTTTCTATTTAACTCATAAAATAACACCTATCGGGTATAAAAAAACAAATTAAGTACAAACTATACCCGAAGAGGTATTATATAATATTTTTATGTATACCTTATACCTGAAAAGGTATAGATATGGATTCAATACAATTATTTGTAAAGCAAAAACGAAAAGAATTAAAGCTAACACAAGAGGATTTAGCATTAAATGCTGGTGTAGGACTGCGTTTTGTACGTGATTTAGAACAAGGTAAAAAAACACTTCGTTTAGACAAAGTAAACGATGTACTAGCTCTATTTGGTAAAGAAGTAGGTGTAATTGATAAAACTAGATAATAAGGGTAAGACAAACGAAAATATATTTTCAAGATCAATTAGCTGGTTATCTTCTTGAAACAGATAATGGTTACTCGTTTTACTATGAAAAGGATTATCTAAAAACAACTAATCCTAAGCCAATTAGTTTACCCTTATCTGAAGAAACTTATCATAGTAATGTACTTTTTCCTTTTTTCGATGGGTTAATTCCTGAAGGTTGGTTACTAGACATCGGAGAAAAACATTGGAAGCTTAATCCACGTGACCGATCTGAATTATTAATCAACTTATGTAGAGACACTATTGGAGCTGTCTAAGTTTATCCGATGGAGGCGGAAAATCATGAATAATTGTACATCCAAAATCTCTATCTATTTTCAACTTCTTCTCTATAAAAAACACTTCAAAAGACAAAGAAAAATCTCCTATAAAAAAGAGCTACCTTCTTTTTATAAGAAGGTAGCTCTACTACATATTATTCTATAATGACTACATATTATAACTCCATGATAATAAACTCGCTACGTCTGTTTTGTTGATGTTCTTTTTCTAAACAAGGAACATTATTCTGACAATGATTAATAATATTAGTCTCACCATAGCCTTTAGCGCTTAACCTAGAAGGATTAATACCTTGATAAATTAACCAATCAACTGTTGTTTGAGCTCGGCGTTCTGATAATCCCATATTATAAGCATCAGACCCTTTGCTATCTGTATGTGAACGAACCTGTATTTTCATAGTTGGATTATTTTTCATCATCATAACTACTTTAGCAAGCTCAAACTGAGCATCAGTTCTAATTATAGCGCTATCATGATCAAAATAAATTGGTGCAAGTGCTAAACGTTTACCTAAATCTTCTCCTTTTTGTATCTCTTTATAGGATTGTGCTTCACCAGAATTGTTATAGTGATCAATATCCAGAGCTGTATCTTTTAAAAGCTGAAAATTCACAACCTTCACATCTGTTAATGTAACATCTTCTACTGATTTTTCTTCCGATACATAGCCAGTTGCTTTTACCGACACATAGTAATCTCTGTTTATTTTTACGTCTTTAAAAACATATTCACCACGCTTGTCAACCTCTATTTGCTCTATCATTCTATGTTTACTGTCATATAAAAACACAAAAGCATCTAGAATTGGTTGCTTAGTTTTTTGATCAATAATCTTTCCTGTGATATCTTGAGAGATATTAAGCTCAGTTCCTAATTTCATTCTCACATAATACAAGTCATCTTTACCACTTCCATTGGGTCTGTTGGAGGTAATAAACCCAAACTTAGCCTCAGGATCTAAATACATAGCAAAATCATCATAAGGGCTATTAATTGAGTTACCTAAATTAACTACCTCTCCAAAGCTTCCATCCTGATAAATCTGTACTCCATAAAGATCAAGTCCTCCTAATCCAGGATGACCATCCGAGGCGAAGTATAATACATTATCAGAACTCACAAAAGGAAAACTCTCTCTAGCTTCTGTATTTATTTTATCTCCTAAATTCTCTGGAGTTCCAATAGATCCATCTCTAAATACTTTAGCTCTATATAAATCTGACTGACCGTATCCTCCGGGTCTATCTGATGAGAAATAAATCCAATCTTGATCAGGTGATAAAGCAGGAGAAGCTGTATTGGCATGTTCTACATTAATACTTAATTTCTCTACATCTCCCCATTTTCCTGGTCCAAAGCTATAGGCTCTATATAGATTAACTAGTAAAGCTTTATCTGAGTATCTCACGTTTTTATCTGCTCGATTATTACTAGAAAAATACATGGTTCTACTATCGGCTGAGAAAATAGCATTAGCCTCATTATAATTCCCTTCTAGTTTTCTAGCAAAAGGTTTCGCCTTGCCAATATACCCATCAATTCTTACCGAAGCAGAATAAAGCTTAGTATAAGGATCATTGGTCCAAGAGTGAATACCTTTTTGTTTACCTTTTTTAGCCGATGATGCATAAACAATTTCTCCTTTATATAATGCAGAGCCATACTCAGATCCTGGGGTGTTTACGCTATTTAGTTGCTTTACCCTATACCCATCTCTATTGGTATTAACCTGTTCTAAGTAGTTAGGATTACTCAAATACTTTTTTACTCTAGAATCTCCAGGGGCCTTCTCGGCAAATAGCTCCATCTTTGAGTTTGCTAAAAAATAATCACCTGTTGTTCTAATTGTTTGAATGTATCTATAGTAAGCCTCTATATCTTTTATATCACTAGCCTGACTTACGTTTTCAAACAATTTTTTATACCAGTGATTTGCCTGTAAGTACATACCATTCTCATAATAAGCATTGGCTAAATTAAAAAGTATATCATCTGCTTGTTTTCCTTTTGCTATTGCTTTTTCATAAGTAGTAATTGCCTCGGCATAAGCCATTTTCTGTATTTGCTTATTTGCCTTTTTAACATAACTGTTTTGGGCAAAATTGGTCAAAGAAAACAAGCTTAAACACATTATAAACCCTGTTTTGTAAATCTTTTTCATTCTTTTTCTTATATTATATTTATAGCTTTTTTAGAAGAAACGAGCTGTGGTTACTCTATTGTATTTATTGAAAATATCAAATCTTAGAAACACCTCATGTGATCCAGAATTGTATCTAGCTAATTTAGTGGTATCAGCATCATAAGAATATCCTATAAACAATCCTTCATTTATTTGGAATCCAGCCAGAGCGCTTACAGAAGCATCCCAACGATAAGATGCCCCTAGTGTGAATTTATCAATAATCAAGAAGTTTGCTGTTAAATCAACCTGCATAGGAGCGCCAGAAACAGACTTAGCCAAAAAAGCAGGTTTGAATTTTAAACTTGGATTAAGTTCAAAAACATATCCTCCCATAAGATAAAAGTTCATTTTTTGACGCATTAATTTTTGCCCCTCATTCTCTGTTCTATCTGTAGTCATAAAATTAGGCACAGACACCCCCAGATAAGACTTCTCTGAATATAGGTACAATCCTGCTCCTATGTTTGGACTAAATTTATTATTAACATCAACAAAAGAAACATCACTTGGATCATATATATCAAGCTTGTCTTTATCAAAATTTAAAAGATTTGCTGTTGCTTTTAAACCAAATGATAATTTGTACTGGTCATTTAAATCTACCGCATAGGCTAGGTTTACAGAAAAGTTATTCTCTGAAATAGCTCCAATTCTATCATTGGTATAGTTAATACCTCCTGAGAGTCCATTTTTCCCAAGTGGAGTATCTATGGATATATTTGCTGTTTGAGGAGATCCATCAAGCCCTACCCATTGTGCTCTATACATACCAAAAACATTAAGCACTCCACGAGTACCTGAGTACCCAGGGTTGATGTTTGAGGTATTATACATATATTGTGTAAATTGAGGGTCTTGTTGAGCTTGCATAGTTGTAAAACATCCTAAAGTCAGTAAACTCACTCCTATCTTTTTAATATCTACCTTTATTTTCATAACCTTTTTTGTTATTTATTACTAGTAAATAGACTTTAACAAAGAACATACCCAATCCATATTTTTAAATGTTAAAAAACAAAATGGATTGCTATTGTTCTCATTAATTACCAATACTATTTCTTAAAACAAAATAACAAAAAGCCTGTAAAACAAACAATTAACTAATCATTATTGAATAAAACCCTATTAAATACCGAAAAAAAAGAAAAACTAAAAAAAAATTACAACAATCTTAAAACAATCCCTAGTTGCAGGTTTTTTCAATTAATCACCAAAAATCACATATACAAAAACACTTAATCACACAAGACAATATCCATATAAAAATCACCTGCTTAAAAAAACGAATATCACAATTTGCATAAATTCACCTTATGTACAACTTTTTAAAGTATTCTTATCCAGTTTTTAATAAATATTCTAAGCTTCTTGTCAATACAAGAGGTTTTTCGTCGTATTACAACTTTTTACATAAGATTTTATAGGTAAAAAAAGCCGTAAACTTAGAATTTTTTAACAAAAAAAGATCACCTCTAATCCAGGTAATCCTACACTATGGCCTTATTTAGCCAAAATAATCCCGATTGTATTTGTGATACTTCTTATGGTACTTTCCTTTGTGTTTTTTTTACTTTCTCTGATGATAATTAGCTTTATACTTAAAATAATTACCCTTAGAATAAAAGGAAGAATTATTTGATTTATTAGCTTAAAACATAATAGATATATCACAAGTATATACACGATTTTTCTTCATTTAATTTATTAATTACTATACCCTCTAATTAGTCTATAAAAATAAAGTTTTAACTAACCTAAGACTCATTAATTTTGCTTTACTGATTCTTATTTAAATTTTATAACCAAAAAAAAGAGGTAAACTAAGAACACATTTATTCCTATTTTACCTCTTCTGTCTAAAAAGCGCTATTTTTAGCTCTCTTTTATTTTTTTACTCATTTGGTCTATCTCTTTGAATTTGATCAATTGCATAGGCCAAGAAGTTCATTGTAAAGTGACTATTATAAGTTGGAAGACTAGCGTTTCCTGCAGATCCTCTACCTGTTGTTACAGTTGCTTTAGTAGAATTACCACTAACTCCATAAACATTACCTGGTTGCATAAATCCGCTATCTCCAGTATAAACAAAATTATACTTATTGTGTCTTATAACCCAACGTTTGTTTGGGTCTGCATCGTAGGTAATATAAGAAGACGGTAAATTATTAACTGTTCTACCTGCTACATCCTCCCCAAGGGTTAAGCCTCTTAAGTCTCCAAATGGCCCCACAAGAAGCGGATCATTAATACTTACTAAAGTATGGAATGTACTTTGTCCTGAAATAGTTGCACTTCCTCCACCTGCTAATAAATTTATAAATGCTGCTGCAGATGACTCATTTACTTCATTATTAATCATTGCTGCTCCTTTTTGATTAACTAAGAAATCATAAAGAACATCATTTTTAGTATTATCAAACCCAAAGTTTAGCGTTCCTATAACTATATCTACTTTATTATTTGTTAAAGCAGTTGAGAACGTTGAAGCTGATGTATGACTTCCTGAAACAACAATTAAGCTTTCTATTTTAACAAGTCCATTAGGACCAAAATAATCCTTATTGTTTAACAATCCAGCTTTTGTTCCTGCATCTACACGATATCCTGAACTATTTCCAGAGGATAATAAAACCATTGGTCTATACAAAATAGGTACAGTAACAGGTCCTATTTGAGGATTATTACCAATACTGTTTCCTTTTAAAGTAAATACAGATTGATCGGCCTTCTCTGGTCTACCAGTGGCTTGTAATCGAATAGTTGTTACTCCTCCATTTGTATTAATATCATTATCTGTTAATACTTTCGACCCTTTATAACTTACTCCATTTACCTGAACATCAGATTCTATAACAGCTTCACCTGGGAAGATAATCTTAACTGGTACATCTATATAATTAGCGTTAGTTGCCACTGAGTAAGGTCTGAGTTTTCCTCCTATTTGAATATCATTCCATAGTATTTCATACTGCACTGGAGCTCCTGTTACAGGCACATTATATTCACATCCCACAATATCTCTATCATTGTTCTCTATTGGGTAACTAGAATCATACTCATGAGCTCCTTTTGATAGCATCTTAAATTTAAAGGTTATATCTTTATTAGATACAGTTGGCTTACCAGTTCCATTAACTGGAGTTAGCACTACATTTTGTACATCATCCCTTAGAGAATTAAACTCAAAATCAACCACCTCTGAACTAAACTCAATCTTTTGGGTTTGTTGTCCAAAGCCGCTACCTGTAACATCTACTGTAGCTACAAGCTTACCTCTTCCAGGGGCTAATACCTTAACTGGTACATTCAATTTATGATCATTTGTCAAAGGCTCATTATACTCAAACTCTCCCTGATGACTAATTTTGTATTGACCTGTATTATCACAAAGCACATCAAAGTTTAATTTTTCTATATCTACATTTTCCACTTTTACCTTAGGCGACTCCCCTAGTTCTAACCTAACATAAGAATTACTAATAAAGTCCATAGGTGTTGTACGAGGCAATAAAGGGATTCCTTCACCATAGAGCCTAATTATAGCCTGTTTAGAAGCTACCTCCGCGCTGGTTAAAGCGCGTTTTCCTATAAAGCGAATACCGTTAATCTCTGGAGTATGAATCTCTACGATTCCTCCCATTGTGATTTGATTAATATGTACATCTAAAAAACCACTACGCTTGTCTTTTAAACTCACACCTGTGTAAAACTCCCCAGATGGTACAACTCTATCTATCTGATATTGTAAAGATTCTTTCTCTACAAAAATATTTGTTTGACAATCTATATCTTTACCGTTGAATTTAAACTTAATTATATCTCCTACACTTGTAGGTTTACCTGTATTATCTCTTGGATAACCTTTTTTAGGAGTTCCTGTTGCTCTTAAAAAAACATTGTATGTTCCTGGTGAAGGAAAAATACCGCTTGAGGAAAAAGCATAACCATTTTTTTCTTTTCCATTATATGCCTCTGCCTCTATTTGATAAGTTCCAGGGGTAGAAACATTTACTTCCATAGCAATCAAGTTAGCACGTGATTGTAAAAACACTCCTTCGTTATAGTTTCCTTCAATTCGAATCTTACCACAACTTGCATCTGTAATTACAAACTCGGCTGGTTCTCCATCTCCACAAAGCCCTAACCACTGATTTCTTGTTGCGCTAAAAAACTCCATACAATCTCTTGTTGTATTATAAATCATCAGTCCTGGTTGTAAATTCTTCACAGGTATTGCCTGACGCTGTTCCATTGTCATACGAGGCAGAAGAAAACCACGTTCTACAGAACTTAAATCCAGTATGCTAAATGATAATGGATTTAGAGTATTCTGTAAAACAGAATTATCTGAAATCTGAGCTCCTTTTCTTTGTCCTTGTACATTTATAGATGTAAATACACTTAAAATAAGTAAACAAAAAAATAGGATTATATCTTTAAATTTTCTATTTTTTCTCATAAGCATTTTTTTAAAATAAGCTAGAGCAAAAATGCTCTAGCCTAATTCTTAATTACTTCACTGATTTATTTTCTTTTACATATTCTATCGCCCATGCCATTAGATTTGCATAAAGAACACTGTTATACACTGTTGACCCTTGATCGTAAGGCTTACCAATAGGTGTTCCATCTGCTGTGTATCTAGATGGCCAAACATTTGTACTTGTGTTTGTCATAGTACCAACTACCCATCCTCCATCTCCGAAGAAAGCAAAACCTAAAGTTTTATGTTTTAATCCCCATGTATCACCTGATCCATCATTTCTAACAATAAGTGGGGTAAGCTCAGTATTTGATCTAACTCCATCAAAATACCATCCATTAGACGCGTCATTACCAATGTACTTGTCTTTTAAACTACCAAAAGGTCCTTTTACAATAGCTTCATCTTGAGCTGAATCTAAAACAGGATTAATCATTGTAAATCTACTACTTGCATTACCAATGCTCTGTCCTGTTAGAGATTCCATAAACTGTTTACTAGAGGTATGGGCAGTGTTTTCATCACTGATAATCAGTACTCCTTTTTCAGTTTTCACAAACCAATCAAAAACATTTAAAGTAGCTTGATTAGCATTATACCCAATCACATTATGGATAATATCTACTTTATTATTGATAATATAACTACGTAGAGATTCTCCTTGAAGACCTGTGGTTAACACTCTTATATTATTTACCTTAACAATCCCGTTTGGTCCGAAGTTTTTAATACTCTTTAAAATAGCACTTCCCGCATAGGTGTTTCCTGATGGACTAGCTCCATAGTTTACGTTTCCTAAGGTTAATATAACTATATCTCTATCTATTACATTAACAGTTGTTGAACATACTGTGCTTCCAGATTGACTATCTGTTGTAATCATATAGGTTAAACGTCCTGATTGTTTATAATTACCGGAAGGCTTTAACTCCACCACATACTGTCCTGGTTTATCAAAAGTTCCACTTGCCGAGAAACTCACATCATTTAATTGATTTGTTACAATGGAATAATCCCCTGGATAATCAACACTTATTTTTAGCGAAATACTATTTTTGCTAATATCTGTATCCACTAAATAATTCCCATTAACAACAACACTACTACACTCCACACTATAGCGAACCACTTGTTCTTTTACCTTTATCTCAGGGAAAGTAGTACAAATATTACTATTTAAAGCTGAATCAAAAGTTATTGCACTAACCCCTCTAGGTACTAATACTTCTTCTGGATATAAAGTTACGTATTGAACATCGTTGCGAGATTTATTAAAACTAAGATATACGTCTTTAGCTGTGTATTTAACCTGCGTATTTCCACTACTTGCGTGCATTGTTCCAATAAGCTCAATAGTGGTAGTTCCTGGAGCTAAAACTGTAACAGGCAATAAAATAGCATTATTTCTTCCAAGCTTAACATCTTGTTTGTACTCACCTCTAAACTCTACTTTATTATTTGGGTCATCACATAGATAATTATAAGATACTGGTTTTACATTAACTCTAGCCTTAACATTTGTAGGTGCGTTATTAGCACTTGAATTTGTAGTAAAATTAAATATGCTTGGGTTGCTTATTGGTGTTGATTTAACCGGAATTCCTTGCCCTACAACAGAGATTGTTTGGCTTCCTGTACTGGTAAACTCTCCTGTTCCATTAAAAGACATTCCATTTTCACTATTACTTGTAATTCTCCAAAAGCCCAAAGCAGTTACATTAACTGTAAGATCTATTCTGTTATCATTTGCATTTAACGGCACACCTATATAAGCATCCCAATTAGCTTGTACATCTTGAGGCTCTAGTGTAAAACTAAGGGCTGAAGACTTCACTTTAATACTAAACATACAATTTGTTGGAGCTGGTTTACCATTAAAACTAAATGATATTAAATCTCCACTTTGTTCATTAGCCTGTAAAGGAGTTCCTAAACCATCTAAAGCAATAGTATACACTCCTGTTGTATCAAAGGTTCCTGATTTAGAAAAAGAATAACCATTGTTACTTACCGCGCTGATATTAAAAGATCCTGGTTCTTCTACCTTAACAGTTATATATAATACATCTGTTTCTCTTAAGTATTTACCTTGAGTTAACATATCACTTCCAGAAGCGCTTAATTTTATAGCATTACAATTAGATATATCCATAATTGCAGGAGGTAATGATCCACAAAGACTCAACCATCTATTTCCTGTTTTACTCCAATAGTTAACACAATCTGTATCAATATTATAGATTGTAAGTCCGTTTCCTCTTTCTTTATCTGCAATTGAAATTGCATTACGCTGCGAGGTGGTTAAACGTGGTAATAAAAAACCTTTACTAACACTCTCAAGTTCTAGCACCGTATTCTCACTAGCGGCAGCACTGCTATTGGCCACACTACCATCTTTTATCTTTGTTGTATATAAATCATTTTGAGCAAATGATGTAGCTATGCTAAAAAACATAGCTACAATCAATAAGATAAATGAATTAATAGATACTTTATTTATTTTTATACTATTCATCAATATAATATTTGATTAATATTTAATTATTTCAATAATGCCTCTAAAGCCTCTAAACGCTTAGTTAGATCATTAACATCCTTTTTAAGGTCCTTAATCTCACTATCTTTTGCATTTAGTTCTTTTTGTTGATCAATTACATGTAGGAATAACTCCTCTGTTTTTTCCAGCAGTTGAATTGATAACTCAGAAACATTAAATGAGTATCCTGTCTCAGTTTTTTCTAAATCACTAATTGGTGTAATACCAGGTAAGTGTCTATTAGATTTAATATAACTATCAACCGTGTTTAGGTCATTAAACTTATAATCATATTTTAAACTAGAATATCCATCAAAGTAGCTTTCAAATACATAATCCGCATAGTAACTATTAGTAGCAGTAATACTACCATTAACACGTAGCTTCTCATTTGGAGCACCTGATTTTTCCTTATAACCAATTCCTACCCATCCCATAGTATAGATATCTTGATCATTTTTAGTTGCTTGTTGATCCTGACCTGTATACCAAGGCTCTTGAACTAAAACATCATATGATATAAAGTGTTTATTTTTCTGCTCATCAATATAAATTAATTCTCTTGTATCGGCTTTTGCCTCTAAAGAAGTTAATGTTTCTGATGATTGGAACATTTGATCTATGAAAATTGGAGAAATATTCTTTTCTTCATCTTTATAAATAAGAGCTGGTCGTCCGGCTTGTCCTGCATTTAAATCTTCCCCATACTTCGCATCAAAAGACAAAGATGTAAGAGTCTCTAGGCTACCTGATCCGCTTCCAGTTGCGCCAAAAAGTTCGCTACCTTTTATCTCTTTTTCTATTCCTAACTCATTTGTATAAACATATTTAGTGGCTTGGTATTCTCTTAAGGCTGTTTCTCCTTCTCGTTTAACATCAGTATGCTCCTCTAGATACTCTCCATTAACCTCTACCATGTAAACATACATATCATACTTAACAGCCTCTAGGGTAGTTTTAGTCTCCTTATCTTTAATCTCGTTAGTTAAGTTTACCTCTACTTTAGATTTATTATCCTTAATAACAATATCATCTCCAACCTTAACCACTGATACATCACCTGAGACATTAGAAATGAACTCATTTAAGGTATTTTTCACCTTATCAAACTTAACAAGCTTATCAAACTCATCTATGATTGTTTCAGAGACTTTAATAATAACATCATCTCTATTTCTTGTCTCATCGATAAAGTAATACTCTTTTAGATCAATATCTTCTCCATTTACATTATGTGTTCTATAACCTTTTTCTAATTCAGTTAAAGTTTCTGCAAAAACAACATCAGCCGTATTATTAGCTCCGCTATTAAAAACAAAACCAGCTTTAACTTTATTGGTATTTTCAGTATCCTTTAACACTAAACTAGCCACTGTAGAGTTTTCTTTAATAAGCTCAACAAGGCCTTTTGTATGTTCTGTACCAGAGATGTCTTTCCAAGTAAAGATAAAATCACCATCTTTCTCAACAACTGTTACCGTACCTGGGGCTGCCTCCTTCTCGATTTGGTTGATGATCTCTTTTATAACCGAGTTATCCTCAAAGATAGTTTTGCTATTATCAATAACTGATTGTACCACATCTATCTGAGTAACTACGTTTTTCTCGTTAGTATAGGTATACTTTCCTGTTAACTTATCACTAGCGTCCTTCTCTGCTATAAGAGTGGTTTCTGTTTCTGATAACTTAACAATTTCTTCAATGTTGATTTGTTCTGTTTTGTAAGTATCTCCATCTTTTACAGTTACATAGAATTTACCTCCTTCATAGGTCACGTTTCCTTCTACGTTATCTGTGATATACTTGTTTAAGATCTCTTGAACATTTTTATTGTTTATGATCTCTTGGAAATTATTCTCAACATCGCTAACAACTGAAATACGTAGTGGTTTATAACCTGCTAATGCACGCTCCTCGTTAAAGTAATCGTAGTTACCTGTGTTTTTTCCATCTTTTTGCTCCGCTACAATTGTTGTGATTGTCTCATCTACACTAACCGAGTTTACAAAGTTTTTCAAAAACTCATTAAATACACTACTGTTTTGAAGTAGAACCGTTAAGTCTAACTCATGAATCTTCTTGTCTTCATCTGTGTAAACAAGTAAAGCTTTATCATCTGTATTTGCCCCTGTTAATAAAGTTAGAGTCTCAAACTTAGATACAATCTCTTTAATTGTTGTTGTATGTTCTGTACCAGAGGTGTCTTTCCAAGTAAAGATAAAATCACCATCTTTCTCAACAACTGTTACCGTACCTGGAGCTGCCTCCTTCTCGATTTGGTTGATGATCTCTTTTATAACCGAGTTATCCTCAAAGATAGTTTTGCTATTATCAATAACTGACTGTACTACATCTATCTGAGTAACTACGTTTTTCTCGTTAGTATAGGTATACTTTCCTGTTAACTTATCACTAGCGTCCTTCTCTGCTATAAGAGTGGTTTCTGTTTCTGATAACTTAACAATTTCTTCAATGTTGATTTGTTCTGTTTTGTAAGTATCTCCATCTTTTACAGTCACATAGAATTTACCTCCTTCATAGGTCACGTTTCCTTCTACGTTATCTGTGATATACTTGTTTAAGAGCTCTTGAACATTTTTATTGTTGATGATCTCTTGGAAATTATTCTCAACATCACTAACAACAGAAATACGTAGTGGTTTATAACCTGCTAGTGCACGCTCCTCGTTAAAGTAATCGTAGTTACCTGTGTTTTTTCCATCTTTTTGCTCCGCTACAATTGTTGTGATTGTCTCATCTACACTAACCGAGTTTACAAAGTTTTTCAAAAACTCATTAAACACACTACTGTTTTGAAGTAGAACCGTTAAGTCTAACTCATGAATCTTCTTGTCTTCATCTGTGTAAACAAGTAAAGCTTTATCATCTGTATTTGCCCCTGTTAATAAAGTTAGAGTCTCAAACTTAGATACAATCTCTTTAATTGTTGTTGTATGTTCTGTACCAGAGGTGTCTTTCCAAGTAAAGATAAAATCACCATCTTTCTCAACAACTGTTACCGTACCTGGAGCTGCCTCTTTCTCGATTTGGTTGATGATCTCTTTTATAACCGAGTTATCCTCAAAGATAGTTTTGCTATTATCAATAACTGATTGTACCACATCTATCTGAGTAACTACTTTTTTCTCGTTAGTATAGGTATACTTTCCTGTTAACTTATCACTAGCGTCTTTCTCTGCTATAAGAGTGGTTTCTGTTTCTACAGATTTAACCGCTGCTGACCAGTCAATAACCCCCACACTACCATCTTGTTTTATATAAGTAAACTCTTTAGTAGTATCATCATAAACTACATTTCCAAAATCTCCTTCTAGTTTATTGATGATATTCTCTATAAACTCCTGGTTGTTTGTAATCTCTGTTATAAACTCTTTGTTTTCAACAAGTTTTGTTATAAACTCCTTGTTCTCTGTAAGATTAGTAACAAATACATCATTTTTAGCTATAGTCTCGCCTAGCTCATCAGTTGAAATAGAAACCACACCACCTTTTGAATCTGTGATTACTAAATTTGCTTTTGTATCATCAAAAGAAAACTTAGCGTTTACAGTATCTAGATCTGACCAAGATATTGGCTTAACACTTCCGTCTGTATCAATGTAGAAAAACTCATTCTTAGCAACGTCATATCCTACGTTTCCGTACTGACCTTCTAATTTATTAATTACGTTTTCTATAAACTCCTGGTTGTTTGTAATCTCTGTTATAAACTCTTTGTTTTCTACAAGTTTTGTTATAAACTCCTTGTTCTCTGTAAGCTTAGTAACAAATACATCATTTTTAGCTATAGTCTCTCCTAACTCATCAGTTGAAATAGAAACTACTCCACCTTTTGAATCTGTGATTATTAAATTTGCTTTTGTATCATCAAAAGAAAACTTAGCGTTTACAGTATCTAGATCTGACCAAGATATTGGCTTAACACTTCCATCTGTATCAATGTAGAAAAACTCATTCTTAGCAACGTCATATCCTACGTTTCCGTACTGACCTTCTAGTTTATTAATTACGTTTTCTATAAACTCCTGGTTGTTTGTAATCTCTGTTATAAACTCTTTGTTTTCTACAAGTTTTGTTATAAACTCCTTGTTCTCTGTAAGATTAGTAACAAATACATC
Organism: Myroides sp. ZB35; assembly: GCF_001865835.1. Taxonomy (NCBI): domain Bacteria; kingdom Pseudomonadati; phylum Bacteroidota; class Flavobacteriia; order Flavobacteriales; family Flavobacteriaceae; genus Myroides; species Myroides sp. ZB35. The sequence goes on from NZ_CP017769.1 coordinate 3,495,253, forward strand.
ATTTTTAGCTATAGTCTCGCCTAGCTCATCAGTTGAAATAGAAACCACACCACCTTTTGAATCTGTGATTACTAAATTTGCTTTTGTATCATCAAAAGAAAACTTAGCGTTTACAGTATCTAAATCTGACCAAGATATTGGCTTAACACTTCCGTCTGTATCAATGTAGAAAAACTCATTCTTAGCAACGTCATATCCTACGTTTCCGTACTGACCTTCTAATTTATTGATGATGTTCTCTATAAACTCCTGGTTGTTTGTAATCTCTGTTATAAACTCTTTGTTTTCTACAAGTTTTGTTATAAACTCCTTGTTCTCTGTAAGATTAGTAACAAATACATCATTTTTAGCTATAGTCTCGCCTAGCTCATCAGTTGAAATAGAAACTACTCCACCTTTTGAATCTGTAATTACTAAATTTGCTTTTGTATCATCAAAAGAAAACTTAGCGTTTACAGTATCTAAATCTGACCAAGATATTGGCTTAACACTTCCGTCTGTATCAATGTAGAAAAACTCATTCTTAGCAACGTCATATCCTACGTTTCCGTACTGACCTTCTAGTTTATTAATTACGTTTTCTATAAACTCCTGGTTGTTTGTAATCTCTGTTATAAACTCTTTGTTTTCTACAAGTTTTGTTATAAACTCCTTGTTCTCTGTAAGATTAGTAACAAATACATCATTTTTAGCTATAGTCTCTCCTAACTCATCAGTTGAGATAGAAACTACACCACCTTTTGAATCTGTGATTACTAAATTTGCTTTTGTATCATCAAAAGAAAACTTAGCGTTTACAGTATCTAAATCTGACCAAGATATTGGCTTAACACTTCCGTCTGTATCAATGTAGAAAAACTCATTCTTAGCAACGTCATATCCTACGTTTCCGTACTGACCTTCTAGTTTATTAATTACGTTTTCTATAAACTCCTGGTTGTTTGTAATCTCTGTTATAAACTCTTTGTTTTCTACAAGTTTTGTTACAAACTCCTTGTTCTCTGTAAGATTAGTAACAAATACATCATTTTTAGCTATAGTCTCGCCTAACTCATCAGTTGAGATAGAAACTACACCACCTTTTGAATCTGTGATTACTAAATTTGCTTTTGTATCATCAAAAGAAAACTTAGCGTTTACAGTATCTAGATCTGACCAAGATATTGGCTTAACACTTCCGTCTGTATCAATGTAGAAAAACTCATTCTTAGCAACGTCATATCCTACGTTTCCGTACTGACCTTCTAATTTATTAATTACGTTTTCTATAAACTCCTGGTTGTTTGTAATCTCTGTTATAAACTCTTTGTTTTCAACAAGTTTTGTTATAAACTCCTTGTTCTCTGTAAGATTAGTAACAAATACATCATTTTTAGCTATAGTCTCTCCTAACTCATCAGTTGAGATAGAAACTACACCACCTTTTGAATCTGTGATTACTAAATTTGCTTTTGTATCATCAAAAGAAAACTTAGCGTTTACAGTATCTAAATCTGACCAGTCGATATAGTTTACCTTTCCATCTTTTAAATAAAAGAACTGATTTTTGTCTTTGTCATAACCAACATTACCAAAATCCCCTTCTAATTTATTGATGATGTTCTCTATAAACTCCTGGTTGTTTGTGATGTTCTCTACAAACTCAATATTATCTCCAAGTTTTTTTATAAACTCTTTGTTCTCTACAAGTTTTGTTACAAACTCCTTGTTCTCTGTAAGGTTAGTAACAAATACGCTGTTCTTAGCAATTGTCTCGCCTAGCTCATCAGTTGAAATAGAAACTACTCCACCTTTTGAATCTGTGATTACTAAATTTGCTTTTACATCATCAAAAGAAAACTTAGCGTTTACAGTATCTAGATCTGACCAGTCGATATAGTTTACCTTTCCATCTTTTAAATAAAAGAACTGATTTTTGTCTTTGTCATAACCAACATTACCAAAATCTCCTTCTAATTTATTGATGATGTTCTCTATAAACTCCTGGTTGTTTGTGATGTTCTCTACAAACTCAATATTATCTCCAAGTTTTGTTATAAACTCTTTGTTCTCTACAAGTTTTGTTACAAACTCACTGTTCTCTGTTAGGTTAGTAACAAATACGCTGTTTTTAGCAATGGTCTCTCCTAACTCATCTGTTGAAATAGAAACCACACCACCTTTTGAATCTGTGATTACTAAATTCGCTTTTGTATCATCAAAAGAAAACTTAACATTTACAGTATCTAGATCTGACCAGTCGATATAGTTTACCTTCCCATCTTTTAAATAAAAGAACTGATTTTTGTCTTTGTCATAGCCAACATTACCAAAATCCCCTTCTAGTTTATTGATGATGTTCTCTATAAACTCCTGGTTGTTTGTGATGTTCTCTACAAACTCAATATTATCTCCAAGTTTTGTTATAAACTCTTTGTTCTCTACAAGTTTTGTTACAAACTCACTGTTCTCAGTTAGGTTAGTAACAAATACGCTGTTTTTAGCGATATCCTTAATCTCTAATTCAACTTTATTATTTTCAGTATCTGTAATAACTAATCTTTCTTGATCCTCACTAATTGTAAAAGATTTATTAGTGGTATCTGTAAAAGTAGCTCCTGACATTAATGGAGTCCACTTATTTTCAAACCAATAATAAAAACCAGCTTTTAAATTACTTGACCCTATATTATATACAAGCAAACTTTCTATTAGTTTTCCTTTTACAGTAGTATTATCTGTCTGACTTAATAAATTTACCCTAGGTAATAAAACCCCTTTATCAGTAGCAGTTACATCTAACATTGTTGCATCTGCAGGTTTTTTTGTTCCAACCCCAACTTGAGCAGTAACATAACCACTGAAGAAAAGTGCTGTTAATGGAATAATTTTCTTAATCATAATTTTACTTTTTTCTTATGAATTACTTCTTCATAACTAACTTTTGTAAAATTACACATAATACATTATTATTAATAATAAGTATTTTTTTTAGCAGAAAAAACAAAATAAAACCCTAAAACAAAAATTAATATTCAAAAAAAACCATTAATTAACAGATTAACTCTATTTATAAAAATTATAAATAACTCAGTTTGGTAATTCTTTTAAAAAAGAAAAATCACATATTGTCACACACAAACTAATGTTCTTTTTGTTATACTGCCTATAATCACACAAGGTGATTTATTGCACTTTGTAGGGATTTTACATTTTCTACAATAGATTTTTTGTTGTTTTTACAGTCAAAAACTACTCTGGATCTATTTTTTCGTCGTATTAGCATGATTATATACTTTTTTTAACACAAAAAAAACAGCCATTTTGGATTATGATTTTTTGATAATCATACATTCTCATATTAAGAATAATAACATAATAACTTAGTGCTAAAAGAGAAAAAAAAGTAAAATAAACCTATTTTTATTTGAGTCTATGTTACTTATTAATTGTTAAGAATAATCTAATATCTCTTATTAATACTTCTGTATTTAATTTAAACAAGCTTTTAATATAACTCTAATTCCTCTTGTTTTTAAAAAGCAAGAGTCTAATACTTGAGTGCTATAAACTACTGCTTTTTTTATTGAATTGTAGACCTAATACTTCTTCTATAAATTAGGGATACTCTTTTTTATATAGGTATCTCTATTTGTTTACTCTTGCGTAAGATTTAACGGTTATCTACATATCTAAATTTCCCTTACTTAGTGCATAAAAAAAGAGTCTGCCCCCATATAGAGCAGACTCCTTAATCTCTAGTCACAATCATCGTGTCTATGCTTGTGCTTATACTTTTTATTGTGTTTATTTTTATACTTATTACTTTTTCTGTAGTGATGTTCTCTCTTGTGATCATAAGGGTGATAATGTTTATAATGGTAATCACCTGTATTCCATTTCTCACGTTGTTCTACAGTTAAGATATCGCCTATCTGTATTCTGATTTCTTTGTATAACTCTTCTCTTTTGCGATCTAATTCATACTGCTTATAATGTTTAGAACTAGCCCAATGATTATATCTTCTCTCATAATCACTCTGATACTCCCTGATCTTTCTCCACTGACTATCTTTTAATCCCAGAGTAGTCACATCATCATACACTAGAGATACTAATCCCCCCAGATCAATACCGATACTAGTACTGCTCACTTTAGTCTGAGCACTAGCGAAAGAGGCCATAAGCATAAAAGCCCCTAAAATTACTTTCTTTTTCATATTGCTAACTGTTTTACTTTCAAACTATTATTTTGTTAGTAAGGCAAAATACCACTTGATAGCAAGACAATATTCAAACTATATCCTCTATTTATAAAAAGTACATAACAAATGAAATAAAATACCGCAATATTTCAAAAACTATTCACTAAATATTAACTATTCTATCATACTCTATTTTATTGTTTATAGAGCTGAATTATCTCTAAAAAATATTGCCTATAAAAAAGAATAGTTCCTTTAAAACACAATCCAAACAAAAAAACACAATAACTCACATTATTAACTATAAAACATTTAATTATACATATTTATTAACACAAATACACGCTAAAAAACTAAATTTACATCAAATAATATTCTAATCATTAAAATTAGTTTTCATAATTGTTCTTACACTCTTTACTTTACCTATTACAAAGCGTTAGAATATTGAAATAAAGATGAAATGAATGCCTTTAGTAATTTTTGATAACACTCAACCCAGTTGAGTTTCCATACAATTTTTATATTCATTATTTACCTAAAGGCAGACATCCATTGCTTTTAAAAAAGTACTTCTTTAACCTACTACTAATACTTGTTTTTACGATAAGTGAAGTAAAAACAAAAAAGCACGAAGGTTCGCCTTCGTGCTTTTACTATATACTATTAATAACTTTTATCTTTTTGCGATACGAACCGTTTTAGAGAGATTATCTGCTTTTACCTCTACCACATAGATATTAGAGTTTAGACTTGCCATATTGATACTCACTCTTTCTTGTTGTACAGTATCACTACTACTAAGTACTAAACGTCCATTCATATCATACACCTTCATATCGATCACCTTGCCATTGTATGTCTTATCTAAAGACACATATAGATGATCCACCACAGGATTAGGCCATAACCTTACCTCTTGCTTTGTCTCTACTTTACTTTCTTGTAAGTCGTCAAACTCCCCTACAGTACTGATTAGCGAATATTGCTGCTTACCACTCTGTAGTCTTCCTTTATGAGTGACCTCGATTACATACGTTCCAGGCTCCACATCATATAATTCTATCTTTTCGATATTGTCTACATCATTGACTCCTTGAATAGCTCTAAGGTCATTAAAATCCTTATTTAGTTTCCATGGATAATAGGTATTCTTCCCTTTTCTAACCACTACATCTAGATCATTGACAAGGTCGCTATTATTTCTTTTATAGTTCTCATCTGAGTTTTGATACGTTACAATACCAGGAGCATCTGTCCAAGCCAAGGTTACCACCATCTTACTCATCTTTTCACTTACTTGGATTTCGTGTGTATATTTTTGTTGCTCTCTAAGTTCATTCTCCAGGATATAGGTACTGCGCTTATCTTTTGCTGCTAGCATGACATCCACACCAGCCTTAGCATTAATCACTCCCCAACCAAACAAATGATCAGGTCCCGCAGCACGACCTGCCTCATCAGCCGTATGTGCCATTAAGGCGCGCAAAGTAGCCGATTTAAAAGGCATATTTGTACTAGAAGCGTGAATAGCCCATTCTTGCCATAGGGTAAACACTCCACTGACAGCAGGAGCAGCCATCGATGTACCATCACTATAAGCATATAGACTCGTCTCAGGCACCCCATATAAAGGACTTGGATTGCGATAAGCAGCTGATAATACATCTACCCCTTTAGCCGAAATATCAGGCTTTATCCTAAAGTCATTAGTAGGCCCTTGACTACTAAAGCTGGCTAGTATCACATCAGAAGGCCCAGTATATTGAGCGACCTCTTCTACAGCAGCTACTACCACAGCATTTTTAGACACAGAAGAATCATTTAGTAAATCACAATTACAGTTTTCCTTTTGACTCCCACCATAGACATTATAGTGAAACTCCCCATCATTCCCCGCTGCTATTACAGGTTGATAATAAGGAAATAAATAAGCCACTCTATCAAATTCTCTACTGTGCTCAGAATAAGCCCCAAAATTCTTCACCAAACTAGGCTCATTTAAATATCCATAATCATCGAAGTAGTTATACCCATAAGAATGATTAGTCACTAAAATCCCTCCAGAGGCCATTTGCCCCATCTTGCGATAATCGTTACTCCATGAATAACTCACTAGTTTTGCCTTAGGAGCGATTCCTTGAGCTTTGTTATTATATCCTAGCCCTGCCATCGTTCCTCCTACATGAGTAGCGTGAAAACGACTCTTTTGATGCCCTTTAGCATTATATGTAGTCAGAGTAGGTACAGACTCTCCTAAGGTTACTCTCGAGGTTGTATTAGAAGTAGTTGTATAAAACTCTTGATGCGTATCTAATAGAGGAAGTCCGTCGATGATCCCAACTGTCATTCCTTCTCCTTCTAGGTCTTGATTAACGCCAACCTCCTTTTGGATACCATTCACCCTAGCTGTTAGTCTAGAACCATAGTTCAGAGTGGACTTATAAAGTAGAATTCCATTAGCATCTATCCCACTTAGCTCAAAATAATTCCCTCTGGCATTCACCCCACTTGTTGGTACATTCCTTTTCTCAGCCTCCAGAAAAGCCTCCTGTTTATTTTTAGCTGCTTTGGTAGTATATGCATTGATTTCTCTAGTCGCTTTATCTAAATCATAAGTAGCCCTTACTGCACTACGCGTAGAGATTGTCTGTCCATAATGATCATAAACCCCTAAACACAACAATGCAAAACCTGTTACTATTATTTTTCTCATACTTTCTATACCTAATACGGGCTAAAATTAACAATTTATTCTTATCTAACAGGCTGATTCAATTTTTTTATTTATATCTATTCTAAACTAATGAAGAAATTCAAATATTTATCAAAGGATATCAACTTAGGTATATTGTAAAAAATAAAAACCTCTCTTATAAAAGAAAGGTTTTTTATTATGGTAAGGCAAAAGGTTATTTATTTTTTTGGGAAAATATAAATAAGAGTGATTAATAAAGATAGTTCCTCTTGTACCTTACTGCTGACAAAAATAACAATAGAAAACATTCATCCTTTACGGAAAACCGTAAAAACCTATTTTTTATTATCGTGGGTTTATAATTCATACTTAGCAGGAATTACAACCTTAAATCTGCGCGAACTAGTTCTATAAGAAACACATAGTCTATACTTAAAAAAAACACTGATGTAAAAGAAAAAAAATTCTCTTTTAATCAGTGCTTCACTAGTATATTGCGCTATGTACTATGTCTATTTTACAATTTTGTTATCGTTATACTATAAGCCTTTGCCCCATAATTTGCCCCAATTCCGATCCTTGTCACATCATCACCTGCAGGAGTTAGCACTCCACCAGAAGAAATCATTGTTCTATTAAATGCTAATGAAAGCTTGTCCCCTTTGGTTAATTTTAAAGTCACTGTTGGCAAGGTAATAATATCAGATTGACTCCCTAATATATTATTTAAAATAGGTCTTGCCCCAGCTATAGATGTTGAATTTTGTTTTAACTTGGCATAGATAAATATCATTCTATAAGCCTCGGGTATTTCTATAGTTTGAGTAGCTGGTAGAGGTTTACCAGTTGTTGTAGATACCGTGGGAAAGTTTACTGTTATTTTCTTATTCACATTTGCAGAACTAATAATCATATTTAGATATGCATTAATCTAATAAGTACCATCCTCTTGTATTATAATAGCATGATTCTCTATTTTTAATCCTAAATTATTAGGCGCTAAATCAGCTGTTGTTATAGGAATAATAAGTTCTGTATTTCCTTGATTAAAAATGGCTGCATTCTCTGCATTACTAGGTAGTAACTCTGAATCAACAGCCGTAAGTACCGAAATAGGCGCTGTAGGAGTAGACGGAGCCACTGTACCTACTAACCCTGTTTCTTTATCTTATACAATGCCTTCACATGCCCATCATTTTCGATATTATCCATATTCCTAATGGTCAACTTCCCATTTATATCTAAAGTTGTACGAGGCAAGTAAGTATTAATACCAACAGCCTGTCCAGCTGTATTATTTGGTTGTTCTTGTCCATAACTAAGAGTCACTACAAAACAACTCAACCATAAAATAGAATTAGAAAACCTCATATCACGCCAATTAATTTATCACACTAGAATTAACAAAAATAAATCAAAAAACAACATTATTATTAATAATAAAACACAAAAATAAGACATTTTGTGACAAAAAACACAAAAAATTAAAATATTCTCATTTTTAACCAAAATAATTTATATATAACAAAAATCGTTAGCAAGGATTTACACCTAAACTCCACACGAACTAGTAAGTAGATTTACAAAACAGGATTAAAAAAGAAAACCCACCAAAAGGTGGGCTCTTATAAAAAAGCAATAGAGTTATTATAAGCGATAGTAAAAGGACAAATTGTTAAAAATTGTTTTTACTTCTCTATTGCTGTATTGTATTTTAATTTTGACAGTGTCTTTATATAAGACAACATTATAGAATAAAAGTTACATCCTGTTTAATGCTTACGCACTTTTTGTTCCCATTTCCATGCGCTGTCTAACGCTACCTCTAATGATAGCTCAGCTTTCCAACCTAGCACTTGATTTGCTTTTCTAGTACAAGCATAAGCCTCAGTAATATCTCCTTCTCTTCTATCTACTATCTTATAGTGTAGTTTCACCCCAGATACCTTCTCAAAAGCGTTAATAATCTCCATAACAGAAGATCCTTTTCCTGTTCCAACATTAAAAGTTTCTACTTTCTCTATATTTTCACCTTTTACCAGTCTATCTAAAGCAGCTACATGCGCTTTTGCTAAATCCACTACATGGATATAATCTCTAATACACGTTCCATCAGGCGTATTATAATCTTCACCAAATACAGATAGCTCTTTTCGCACACCTATAGCTGTTTGTGTAATAAATGGAATAAGATTTTGAGGTACTCCGATTGGTAATTCTCCTATTAAAGCAGACTTGTGCGCCCCGATAGGATTAAAGTAACGCAATAGTATAGCGTCTATACTACTTACACGCGTAACATCTGTTATAATCTCCTCTCCTATTTGTTTTGTATTTCCATATGGAGATAGTGCTACTTGTATAGGCGCCTCTTCTGTGATAGGCATCACTTCGGCTTGTCCATATACAGTACACGAAGAACTAAAGATAAAATGTGCCTTCTCTTTCTTTTCTAACTCCTTTAAAAGATTTAATAAGGGTACTATATTATTCTCATAATACATCAGTGGCCTTTGCATACTCTCCCCCACAGCTTTTGAAGCTGCAAAGTGAATCACTCCATCTATATCTTGATTCGTTTGAAAAAACGAAAATACTCCTTGCTTATCTCTTAGATCAAGTTGTACAAACTCAGGACGTATCCCAGTGATCCCTTCTATGCCTTCTAATACACTAATAGAGGCATTAGACAGGTCATCTACGATAACCACCTCATATCCTTGTTCTTGTAATTCTACTACGGTATGAGATCCTATAAACCCCAATCCACCCGTAACTAGTATCTTCATCTTCTTACAGTTTTTTCATACTTTAATCTTCAAAGATAGACCTTTTGTAATTTTTAACAATAACCAAATGCTAAAACCTTTGTTTTTTTGAGGGAACAGTGTTCAAAAGGCTTTCGATGAACAGTTCCCAGTTTCAAAAAGTAAAAAAGCCATTACCAAAAGTAACAGCTTTCTATATATAAACGATATGTTGTTGGTTTACTGTTCCCAGCTCCCTCTCTACCTTACTTTCTTAACAACGAAGCAGCCTCGCTATCTAAGATGTACTCTACATTGGATAAAGTCTGTAAGAAAGTCGCCGGAATCTCCGCAGAGATATCCCCTTCTAACGCCTTTTTAATAATCTCTGCTTTGCGCTGACTCAGCGCCATCAGAATTACCTCTTTCGCTTGCGTGATAGTCTGCACTCCCATGGTTATCGCTTGAGTAGGCACTTTATCCTTCCCACCGAAATCATCCTTCGCATCTTCGCGAGTAATATCATTTAGCGTTACCAGACGAGTACGAGATTCTAATACTGCACCAGGCTCGTTAAACCCGATATGTCCTGTACGGCCTATTCCCAATAACTGCAAATCTAATCCTCCGAAATCTACTATCTTTTTTTCATACAGATCACAGTACGCTTGTATTCCTTCTATAGAAAGTGTTCCATCTGGTATATGGACATATTCAGGATCAATATCGATATGATTAAACAAATTACTTTTCATAAACGACACATAACTCTGATCATCTATAGGTAGTATAGGATAGTACTCATCCAGGTTAAATGTAGTTACATTTCGAAAGCTTAACCCTTCATCTTTGTGAAGGCGTATCAGCTCTTTATATACTCCTTTAGGTGTTGACCCCGTTGCTAGTCCGATAACTGCACGCTGCCCCCTATTTTGTTTTTCTTTTATAATTTTCGCAATACGTTCTGCTACATAAGCCGAAGCAATATCTTTATCTGAGTATACTTTAATAGCGTCTCCTTTGCTATATGTAATTTCTTGCGTTTTAAATAATTCACTCATCTATCTTTTCCTTAGCTACAATAAAACAATTTTTATATATCCTCCCTTCTTTTTTAATTTATACACCCTGTCCTTTTTCTTCATAACAGAGACCAACGACAAAACACCCATATAGGTGTTCTTTCTTTTTTGGAGTAATTCTATTCTGTAAATATAGTCATTTATATTTTGCGAGCATCATCACAATGGGTGAATTACTTGCTTTTTTGAGTAAAACAGGCAGGTACGGCTAAAGTATATTTTTTTTTGAAACAATATCTTTGTCGAGAACAGAAAACAGGGAACGGAGAACAGGAAATGGGAAACGGAGGGCCGAGCGTAAAGAAAATGTCCGGTTTCGTCTTTTCATCAAGGAAAAAAGGAAAAGAAAGAATAGCTTTTGTATAATATTCCTTTTTATAAACAGTAGTTTCAAAGAGCATTCCACATAGAACCTTTTTGTATTACTAGATTGTTAAGTTTCCCTATATATATTACATTTGCTTCTCAAAAACACAGAAAAACAAAGAAAAAGTTTTTCGCTTATTCGCCTTTTTGGTCTTTTGAAACAAACATCTTATAGAAAAACAGAAAAACAAAGAAACAAAAAAGAAAGAACTAAACCGTCTTACTCAATGCTCTCAACTGATTAGTTATATGCTCTATTTTAGAACGAATATCCCTATACTTTACTTCATTCAAGAATTCTAAATCCAAACTCAAAGTCAAAAAACTAATAACTTCCATTGCAGAAGCATACGCAATATTCAAAAACCGCTTCTTCTCCTTTGAAGTCTCTCTAGACATACCCTCAGCAATATTAGCTGATATACTTGAAGTAGCTCGTCTTAACTGAGATACAATAGCAAACAATTCTTCTTTAGGAAATTTGCTAGTCAATAAATAGACATCCTTATTAAGGGTTCTAGCATTTTTCCATACCTCCAATTTTTCAAAATAAAACTCATACATAATTTTTATCTTTTTAGTAATTAGTTTCAAAGAACATTCCATATATAAGCTTTCCTTATTACTAGATTGTTAAGTTTCCCTAATATATACTACATTTGCTCCTCAGAAACAAAGAAAAAGTCTTTCGCTTATTTGGTCTTTTGTCTTTTTGAAACAAAAACATCTTTTCAAAAAAACAAAACAACAGAAAAACAAAATCACAAAAACACAGAAATACAAAAAACCAAAAAACCAAAAAATCACAACAGAACATGAAAATAGGAATTACCTTCAGCCCTTTTGATCACCTACACGCAGGATACATCAAGATGCTAGAAGAAGCCAGAACACAATGCGACTATCTAATCGTAGGCTTACAAACTAACCCCCATACTGACAATAATTATAAAGGATTAGCACCTCAGACTCTGGTAGAACGTTATATCCAACTCAAAGGTTGTAAATACGTAGACGAAATTGTTCCTTATATCACAGAACAAGATTTAGAAGACATTATGCGCTCTTATAAAATAGACATACGTATCATTGGTGAAGAGTATAAAGGAAAAGACTTCACCGCGAAGAACTTCTGTATAGAGAAGGGAATAGAAATATATTATAATAAACGATAATTGATTATAAAAAGACACCTAAGCAAGGATGTCTTTTTGTTTTTTCGGTTTTTTGATCTCTACAAAAAAATTATCCGTTACAAAATCACAGAATAACAAAAAGCAAAACGACAGGAATAAAAAAAGCTGTTGTCTTAATGTAGGCTTTCCTATTTATTATAATCTTAAAACTCTCAAGTAATTCCTCTTTACGAAATCACAAAAAAACAAAATAACGTAATTAAAACACTTCACTCTTCCACACTACCTGTCCAGGTTTCAAAGTCTGGCCTTCAGTAATACGTGCAAAACCAGCCACGTAAGATGCAGGATAAGTACATACATAATCCTCTACTATTGCATCGTGATCCACAGTCACATTCGCATTGATAATACAGTGCTTCCCTATTTTAGCATCAGCCTGTACTACAGCATTCGCTAATATTACTGTACCTTCACCTATCTCTGCAGATGAAGACACATAAGCAGTAGGATGTATAACAGTAGCAAAGCTATGTTTTACCTCTTCCACTATACGTTTACGTACCTCATTATTCCCTATACCTATAATCAACTCTGCCTCCTTCTCATAATCCTCACTATAAGGATTAGAAGCATCATCGAAATACTCCACACTATTATCATTGTCTAACTGATAAATCGCATCTTCTACTACCTTACCATGACCACCTTTACCGTATATTAAATATTTTTTCATTCTTGAACGATTATTCTTACGAAGTAATAAATTAAATAAACTCTTAAAAATAATTACACTTGCAAAGCGATTGATAAGTGAACTACTCACTGCAATTATCCTTGCGAAGCGATCTTATGGCCTTAACGTATAAGCGAGTGTCAATAGGTGCAAATTCCAAGAAACAAAATTCTGTTTGAGTGTAGCGAGTTCATTTTGTTTCAGAATTTGTTCCGTAATTGACCGCTTAGGAGTTACAGCCTTGACTTTTTTTGTTACTTTTTAGGGTCAAGCCAAAAAAGTAAAATAAATAATCTTTTTTTTTGTAAACTTTATAAGGTTATTCTTCTTTTACTAAGAAACATATCTTCCTATCACCTTCTTCTTTATAACCAAATACACCACGCTCATGACTACCAATAATGATACAGCAAATACTATTTGCGTAGTCATGTCTTGATCAGCCATATCAATAGCACCATATCCGATTACAAACTGTAGTACACCATATCCAAAAGAAACATACAGTTTATTGACCCTAGCCTCATTGGCTAAATATTGATATAAGTGAGTACGATGTGCTTGAAAAATATTCTCTCTATTCAATGCACGACGAATAATTGTCCATACCGTATCTATACCATATACAGATAAAAATAAGATGTAACTAAAATTACCAGTAGTGATAATTAACTGTCCTAATAAGAAGACAACAATAAATGCCATACTCACACTACCTACATCTCCCGCAAAGGCCTTAGCCTTTGTTCTAAAGTTAAAGAAGGCAAATACCACAGCTCCTAATAAAGCAAACAAAATCAAATCCATAGCCACAAAGCCAATCGTTTGATTCACTAAAGCTAATAGAGCTAATACCACAATACTATACCATGCTGTAATCCCGTTAATCCCATCCATGAAGTTATAAGCATTGATAGTACCAATCACCCCAACTAGAGCTGGTAATATCCACAACCAAGATAATCCAAACAAATTCCATTGATAGAACATCAACAACACAGAACCCAAATGTACCAATAAGCGTATCTTATTGGATAATGTAAAGATATCATCTAAGAAACTTATCATCGTTATAGCTGTTAGTCCTATAATAAAATAAGAATACTCGAATCCTGAGTAAATAAAGTATGCCAATGCTCCGAAGTAGAATACTACTCCACCTCCTCTAAGAGTAATTTGAGAATGAGAACTACGCTCATTGGGTTTATCTATAATATTGTACTTATCTGCTATTTTAAAGTACACTAACTCTGCAATAAATAATACTGCTAATACTATAATGTATTCCATTTTTTTCTTTTTAATCGCTAATCACTTTGCCCGTTAAGAACGTTATGTGAAAAACATAATGCGTTATAGTCATATGACGTCACTACGTATCCCCTCATCACGTTCATTACACTAATCACGTGCAGCAAAGCTGCGTATCGTTTTTTCTAACCCTTCTTCTGCACTTATTGGCAATTTATCTATACCTAAAGCCACTTTCACTTTATCATTAGATACTACATAATTCTCTGTCAATTTCTTCAATCGTTCAGAATTCAAAGGTAATTTAATCTTATCACCTATAGAAGATACTGTATTCATAAATCCTTTAGAGATATGCCACAGTTTAGGTTTCTTATTAGACACCTTAGCGATTAAAGTAACCAATTCATTTGTTGATAAAGCTTTATCATCAGAAAAATTATACACTCCTGAAGGGATATTAGTATTCTGCATCATTTCATTCACTAAATAACACAAGTTATCTATTGATAGAAAAGAACGATGATTATCAAAAGATGCCAATGGCCAAGGAATACCTTTCTCCACTACTTTATATAATAAATTCAAATTTCCTTTATTTCCAGGACCATGTATCATACAAGGACGAACGATAAACACTCTCTTTCCTTCAGTTAGAGAAGCATTTAATAAATACTTCTCTGCTTCCTGCTTTGATTGTCCATAAGGAGTATAAGGATTAGGTGTTACATCTTCTTTTAAAACTTCTTCCACTGTATCCGCTACTGCTTTTACAGAGCTAAAGTAAAAAAAATCTTTTGCATCACTTTTAATGAAATGATCAAATAATGTTATCGTCAAATCTCTATTTACTCTGAAATATTCATCAGCACTAGACGTATTAGCTGTATCATGTGCCTTACCAGCTAAGTGAATAATCACTTCTGTCGTTGTAGGAATTCTATTTTGCCAATCTTTATTACGTAACGATAAAGTATGAACGCAATGTTCTTTATTACCTAAATAAGGTACTAAATTTTGACCTACAAAACCTGAAGCTCCAGTAATTGCTATTTTCATTTATTAATCCTTTAATTAAGATATTGAAGAATACTTTTAGCCATTTCTTGATTGACTTGACTTCTTTTAAATCTATTTTTAAACTCCACACGATCTTCTAAATGATAATTATAACCTTTTACTTGATTTACCATATCATTAACATCACAAGGTTTAAAAAGGATGATATTTGAAATATTCTCTCTCATAAAACTATTAGCAAAACCACCTACACCTGCAATAATTGGTTTTTTAAAAGTTCCTAATTCAAAAATTTTAGAAGGTAATACCTTTTTAAAAGCATCAAAATCATTAAGATGAATAAACAAATAATCCGAATAATTATAAATATCAATTAATTCATTACGACGTACTGGATCCTTAAAAATCACATTTGTCAAAGATCTTTGTGTCACTTCATCTACAAGTTGTTGTTTAGCTCCCCCATCTCCAATCACCTGAAATATATAACTATCTCCAAGTTCTTGAGCTGCTTGAGGAATTATCTTATGTAATCCTTGTCCTTGTCCAATATTTCCTGCATAAGTTATAATTCTTTTATTCCCATCAGAAACATAATCACATTCATTTTCTAAAAAAACATCATCAATCCCATTAGGGTAAAAAGAAAATGTTGATTTATACTTTTCAAAATAATCTTTAAATCCCCCTGATATTAAATTGATATGAGTTGCATAAGAGAATACCTTTTTTTCAATTATTTTCAATACAGGTAGAGCAAGTCGTTTTATCATTCCTTGTTGTAAAACGTCATTCATTGTGTCTACAAAAATATCTCTAATATCTAAATAAAGGGGAATACCTTGCTTTTTTGCAATTGTATAACCTAAATAAGCTGTAAATAAACGTGAAGATGAAGCATACACTAAATCATATTTTTCATCTCTCACAATTTTCTTAACTTCATTATAGTAAGTTCTAAAAGCTATTACTTGATCCTTCATCCCACTTTGATGCGAAGGTAATTGGATACGATGAACTGTGTAATTAGTTTTTTCTTCTAAAGATAATGCATCTTCTTTAAAACTACTATATCTATTAGGCTTTGTTGTTATAACTGTTATTCTACCACTATCACTTAACCTCTTTGATACTTCAGTTAATAATGGGCTATTCCTAAAAGAACCAGCACATAAATCTGGCTCAAAATAAAAAGATAAGAATAATATTTTTTTCATAGTAAAATTATTGTTGTTTTTAAAGAGCTAACAAAATCTACAATTATTGTAATACCTTCTTTATAAACATTATATTCTTCTGCATATGTGCTTTTAATTACATCATATCTAATTGCATTCTCAAAAGAAATAGAAACACCGTTAGATAATACTAACGTACTACCCTTTTTTTCTAAAACACTAACATATTCACTTAAATGAAAATATGCTTTACACTCTCCTATTCTCTTTTCAATTGAATCTATAATTACAACTTGATCATCTTCAAGAATAAATTCTCTATATACATTACCTACAATATGTTTATAACCATCATGATACCCTTTAATTCGATTTTTATCATCATGTTCAATATATGTTTTTGCACGTTTACCTAATCGAAATCCACCCCACACCTCTGATTGATTTAAGTTATTCACAACAACTGTATTATGAGCAATTGTTGATCTTTCATAATTTCTTTGTTTACCAATCTGATATGTTGAAGTTCCTCCTTCAACAAATAATGGTTTATCCTTATAGTATAAAACAAACCCTAAAGAATCTGCATGAGAATGTCCAGGTTGATAACTAGCCCCCACCTGTGCGTAATCCACTTTTATTTCATAGTTTACTCCTTGATAACTTCTATATCCTGACTTACCTAAAGGCATCCTTGTCCTATCAATATCCAATAAACTAGCATAATGAAGTAGTTTATGAGTATCATAAGTAATACCATTAGCAGTATCATTAAAGAAAGGAATATCTCCAGTTTTATAAGAAATCTGTTCTAACCAAGAGAGCATTTTACTTGCTTTATCTTTCAAAAACGATAAAAATTCTTCATCTTTTTTTGAATATGTTTCATACCAATCAACCAATTCTAAAACTCGATACAAAATGATTTGATGGTACATTGGACTTAGTTCAAAATGAGCTCCATCATCTAGAATTTGTTCATCCAATTCTTTATATAATGTTCTCTTAGCTTTATCTAACCAAGTTTGCTCATTGAAAAATGCCCCTCCTAAAATCATAGCAAAACAGTTTTCTAATAAATGATTTCCTAAAATATGATATTCATAACTAGCATGTAAAAATTGTAACTCTTGATAAGTACATCCCATAAATGATTCATTTTTTAAACCTTCTCTTACAGCAAACTTTATTATATTAATACTTCGCAAAGAAACTGGGTATGGCTCTAGAGCTCGCTTATTTTTAATCGAGAAATTATAAAAATCATTTATTAATTCTACTTTTGTGTCTTTTGCTAAATCTTCGTGATCTAAATAATTAAAATATTCTAAATTATAATTCCACAGTTTACCATACTCCATGAAGTTCCAATCTATAACAGAATTAAAACTCTTAGTTAGATTTAAAAAATAAAATGTACACTGACCTGTAATCATATTTTTATCAACAAAGCTGAACTGTTTAAAAGTAATCCCTTCATATATAATATTCTCATTATTAATTAATGAAAGTATTGATTTGGATTTTAAGCGATAAACTACTTGATAAAATAATTGTTGAAATTTTAAATGCTTAATTGTATTTAAAATCAAATAAACCTTATTCATAACTTTCTCTCTCCATTTTACAATTGCTTAAAACAATCAACAAAAGATTGAACCATTTTTTCCATCGAGCGTTCATTATTATAAAAATGAAAAGCATTATGACCTAATTGTCTAAATGACTCTATACTAGCATTTATATCCTTTAATTTATTCGATATTTCTAAAGCAGATACATTATTCAACATTACTCCATTTTCTTGATGAATAATATTTAAATGTTCTCCACCAGAAATAGCATTTTTATATGTCATAAATGGCACACCAAAACTAAAGGATTCTAAAACAGACAAACCTGCTTGCTTCGGTGATATAGTCATAATAGAACGTTGGAAATAAGGAAGTTTCGCTTCAAATGTCATTATTTTACCCGGTAAAATAATACTATCTTCTAATTGATATTTCTCTATATTTTTTTTAATATTATCTCGTTCAGTACCATCACCAATAATAAATAATTTTTTGATAATAGGACTAGATTGAGATTGAATATATTCTCTAAACCCCTCTACCAACACATCTAATCCCTTACGATTATCAAGACTTCCAATAAATAAAAAAGAGTCTTTATTAAATTGACTACAATCAATTTTTAAAGGATTTTCTATAGTATTATTGGCTATAAAGACCTTTCTTTTATTTTTTCCCTTTACAAATTGTACAGGAAAACCAGAATAATAAACAATTCCATCAGCATAATTCTCTAAACAACTTCTGAACTTAGCAATTAAATCTCGTTCAACTGTTAAACCATTCGAAGATGATACTCCAATTCCCCAATGAACTAATTTATATTTTTTAAATATGTTCAAACAAGATAAAATAAAATCTATATAACGTATATTTTGCATATATACAACTATATCATACGCACCTAATCTAGGTGTTTTACGATAAAAAAAAGGACCTAAATTTATCTTTTTTAAATTGAGTTGTTTAAATTTTGTATTATCAATATTCTTACCTGTATGCATTACAGTAATTTCAAATCCTTTTACTTGTAAAAGATTAAAAAAAGGTATACGATAATGCATTAAATTATGATCCAATATAAATGCTATTTTCATTTAAAACTTAAATTTAAAATATTGAATAGTTTTATCTGCGCGATGTTGATCTTCATAATTATCCAAAACATCTTTTACTATTGCTTTCATTTTTTCTTTACCTATTTTATTTTCATAATTCTTTAATACTTGATAATCTTGAATACCTTGAATAAAGTACCTCCATCTAAGACTTGATAATACTTCATCATTTTCATCTAAATAAAGAACTGAATAATCCTGACTACCATTTAAAGCAACATTATAATTGGCTTCAGAACTTGCTTTTAAAGCACTATAATTCCAAAAACCTACTCCTGTTAAATCATTATAATATGCATTCCATGCCATCAATCGATAATCTTTATAGGGTTCCTTTTCTCTAGAATGATCAAAAACATGATACATCCAAAACTCCTTACTTTTAATTATATTCGATTTTTGAACTTGAAAATTAGACAATTGAACAATATCAGCATAGGAAGACACTTCAAGAGATTTATCATCCACAATCGTAACAAACGTTTTAAAGTTATTAATACTTGCTTTTCCCCATTTGGTTAACTCAATAAAATTACTAGTTTCGTGTGGTTTGATCTCATCATAAGGATAAAAGTAGATTTCATTTTTATCTACACCAATTTTAGAGAGCTCATCAATCATTAAATCATACCATGATTTAAAATTGGTTTTCCATTTGTCATCTAATACATTTTCTGCATTAAATTTTTTTGCTGCATTTGATTTTAAATTATTAAAAATTAGTATTTTTTTATTATCTAGTTTTTTAAACTGACTCAAGTACTCCCTCAATTTTAAAAAATCCTTTGTACCATATTTATCTATAAATGCCGAGTGTACAACAATAACATCAACTCCTGCATTCTCTAAATCAGTTAAAACAAAATTCTTATTATCTGAAAGTAAAGGTTTATCCAAATAAGCCCAAACATTAACATGTAATTTATTCTTCCCTACGTCAATTCGTTTACTCTCTGATGAAATTCTTTCTACCTTTTTAACGATACTATTATCTACTATATTTTTAATTGTAAATCCTCCATTAAAATTGGTAATAACAAAAAACTTATTTTCACCACTTTTTAAAACACTATTTCTATTATTTATTGGTCTTAAAGCATCCCATATAACCCTACCCTTCAAACTAGTAACAGGTAAAACTTCATAAACCTCACTATTACTATTCATCTCTATTTCAAAAGATATCTCCTTCTCCTTCGAATCATTATTAATTAAAGACATGAAGAAAAAAGATCTAGGTAATGACTCAACTTTGTCAATCTGATTGCTTTTTGTTTCCTTTACATTTTGTATAACATCTTTTAAACTAAAGGTTCTCAATTCTTTAATACCTTGTACTGGAGTAAATACAATTCCACTAGGTAAAGACCTTAACTGCAATTCATTTTTTTCATTTTTAACTTTATCTTCTAATTCTAATAAACTTTGCTTTGTTAGTGATTGTATTTGAAACTCTTTTATATTCTCTGAGTCCCCAATAAATGTTTGAATGGCTTTTATACCAACATATTTTTCCTGCAGACTAGCTGACTCCGATATACTCTCTTTTATAAAACGTTTCATGTCATCAATCTGAACGATTTTATTTGTACTTTTATACTGACTTAAATCACTTCTTCCAAGATTAAATTGGCTTCCAAAAACTTCAATTTCATCAAGAAAAACAAATTTACTTTTTGTCGTAATTACAAGTTTTACATATTGCCCTATTAAATCTAACTGATCTAATTTAAAAGAACTTACTTTATATAGTCCACTAACATTTTCATTATGAAGCATCAAATCACCTCCATATATAAATTCCTTATTATCAATACTACTGAAAACTAAACAATTTAATGGATAATCAACTTCTGCATCTGTATTTCTTGCAGTATTAATTAATATACCTTCTATAGAAAAAATAGACTCTAAATCTAAATCAATTTGAATTTCACTTCTGTTAGCCCACCCAACAGTTGAATTAGTTTGCCAAAATCTATTCCCAGTTTTTTTTTGTCCATCCGTTAAATCTTTATCATCACTACCTCTTGTTGATGAATAATTAGGCTCTTCAGAAAACATATATTTTTTATTAAACGCAATATTCTGACTACTCACATTATTACTACATGATGAAATTAAGAGCACAGTTAAAACAATTGAAAAAAACTTCATTTATTTATTTTTAAGATTTTCATAAATAGCTATATAAATAGTAACGAAGTTTGAATAATCATATTGTTCTATTTTTTTTCTTGCATTATATGCTAGATTTCTTATCAGTTCAGGTTTCCTAACTATTGTAGTTATATTATCGACAATATTCTGAGGAGAATTTGGTTGAAACAATATCCCAACTTCATCATGATCAATAAACTCTGGAATCCCCCCAACTTTAGTTCCCATAACTAAATTTCCAGTTGCCATTGCTTCATATAAAACATTTGGTAATCCTTCATTTAAAGAAGGGATAATCACAATGTGAGATTCTTGCATCAGCTTATTTATATCTTCTTTTGGAACGGCACCAATAAACTCAATATCAATATTCATTGTTTTAATATCAAATTTAATAACATCTGCATTGGGGCCACCAATAACAAATTTTAATCTAGGATTAGAAATATCTAATGTAGCATCTATTCTTTTAATTGCATCAAGTAACGTTAATCCTCCTTTTAAGTTTCCCATATTAGGAAATCCTCCCAAAAAAAGCACTTTAATCTCTTGTTTTATTTCAGAAAATCCAAATATAAATTTTTCTAATTTAACACCTCGATATATAACTCTTTTAGTTATATCACCTATAGTAACAAATTTCTCAAATTCATCTTGTAGAGCTTTAGAATTGAATGCAAAGAAGTTACAATTACTTAATGCTTGACGATATGATTTACGTACTAATGACTCTTTCAAATTTAAATTAACATCCGACCCTACAAACTGCAAAAGATACTTTCTACTATAAATTGAAGCTAACATATTTGTGTAAACAGCTGCATTTCCATTTATACCGTGTACAACATCAACATCTTTTAAACTCCCAAATACTTTTGATCTTTTGATTAGTTTTTTGAAAATCAATTCAGATATTGTTTTTGCTCTAAAAACCTTTTGAGGAACCACACAACCTACTTCAATAATTTCTATTTTATCTTCAGTAGAATAAAACTTAATTAGAGATCTACCTGGTTTTAATGCTCTCAAATAAACAATACTCACTTGATGACCAGTATTTATTAATTCTTTAGCAAAATTTAAATTATAAACACTTCGAGCAGGATTTTTAGTATCTGGTAAGCCTGTAACCACTAGTAATATTTTCATTTAAAATAAAGTATTATAATATGGAAAAATTTCACCTGCTCCCAGTTTTCTAAAGAACATAACAAAAGCATATAAAACAACAATAAAAACAGCTAACTGCCTAGGTTCTAATTTCGTCACATATAAATAGTAAGGCAAATATATTATTTGAATTATGGCAAAGTATAATACAATACGATCCCCAAAAGGAATACGAATAACCAAATTCGAAACAATAATAAACACATAGAAAAGTTTAAATAATCTCCCCCTATAATCGGAGGTTTTCATTAAAAAATATAAAAATAAACTCAAAATTAACAAATAAGCAAAATTTCCTGGAATCGTTCCTAATTCATATGCTTCTACATATTGCAAATAACCAAATAAACTACCTGCCAAAGTAAACAAAGGACCAGATAAAAATATACCTATGAAAATAGTAATACCTGAAATAAGCAATAAAAAACGATCTTTATTTGGTATTCTGTCAATAAATAATAAAAACAAAGACAAAATTGCTGTAGTATGAAAGCCTGTGGCTAATAAGACAAAAAGAACAAATTTCTTTTTCTTATCATCGATCAAATAAACCAAAGCCAATAAGGTAAACCCTACTGCAATAGATTGTCTTGTAATATTTAGAGAAAATAAATAAAAATACAGTGAATAATATAAGAATAATGAAAAAAACTTATACGGACTATGGCTTTTAATTACAAGATATACAGGTACTAAAACGAGTAATGATGAGATGATTAACAACAAATTAAAATCTCCTCCAACATAAACGACCAACTGGTTCAAATATCTCCATAAGACTTCTTGTCGAATTTCAATGCCTCTTTGCATTCTCTCAAACAACATAAAATATCCTTTAGTATCTGTACCAACTAATTCACTCCTAAACGCACTTAGAATAAAAAGTAAAATAAAAGAAATTCTCAATAATAATTTTGACTTTGTCAAACTGAGAATTAAAAATAGAAAACTTAAAAAAACAAAAAAAACCATTTAAGCTCAATTTAATATAGATTTATTATATCTTCTATCATCCATGCTTGAGGATTAAAAGTTCCTTCATTCCAGTTTAAATTTTCATCCCAATAACCTGGACAAGCATCATAAGCATCAATAGCATAACCATAGCTAATTTCAACTACTAACGGCTTGTTTTCATGAAATACATAATCAAATGCAATACTTTGTGCTTTAATCTTATTATTTATTTCGAAACTTGCTTTAATCATATCTATATTAATAGCTTCTTTATCATAGCGAATATCTCCACTACCTGATGCTCTAAAATCACCTTGACGAACTCCTCTTGTTATAGCGAAGGCCCTATTACCTACAATAATTACCCTAGTATCATATGAATTATTAGGTATAAAATCTTGAAAATAAGCATAACCTTTCTCTCTACCACTCATTTTTGCAAATAATGTTGGTACAAAAATTCTATATACTCCTTTCAAAACCCCTAGAAAAGTATCCTTACCTAATCTAAACTTTCTAAATCTTTCACGTAAATGCTCAAATCTATCAAATTGAGAAAAACCATTAGAAAAAGCTTTTTTAACAAATTTTATAGCATCGTTTTTAGTATGTGCTAGTTTTACATTTCTCGATCCAGAACCTCCTTTCAACTTAAAAACTTTAGGAAAGGTAGTTTGCTCTATCCAATCCAAGGCAGTCTTCTTATCATAAAAAATATAACTAGGTACAAGAGGTGCGTTTATAGCTTCTAACAAATATTTTTGAGCGACTTTATCATCAAAATGCCAACCAGTATTAAAGTCAGGAAATACCTTAATACCAATTTGTTCTAAAGTATTAAGTATATTTTTAGCTGCAAGAACATCTTTATAATTAGTATGTAAATGATGCCACATTAAAAAATCGCAATCTTGAAGTTCATAAATGATATCAGTTGCATACGCGTCGACTAACTTAAAATCGACTTGATTCTCTTGACAATATTGAATCCAACGTTCTGAAAAACTACCTTTTCTATGATGTATTGCTATTTTCATTTTATAACTATTTTAATAATTCTAAATTATGCTTCATTAAAAGAAAAAGCAACTCTTTTAAGTCAAATGTCTTTAAATCAACCTTCAATCTTCTAACAACTATATTCTTAAAATATCTTCTCTTGTCTCCTTCTAATCCAGATAAATCAATTACAGATAATAAAGATTTATGGTACTCAGACTTACCAATACTAATCTTATTCTCTGCATCAACCCTATAAGTAGCAGTAACTTTTGAACTTTTTATAATGTTATTTTTACTTGCAAGGCGCGCCCATACATCAAGATCTTCACCTCTACTTAATTTTTCATTAAAATTACCGACATCAATAAAACAACTCTTATGTACCACAGCAATACTCGTCCATATTAGAGGCTCTCTCATTGCTTCTTTAAAATAGTTTTCAATCTTAAAAATATTTGTCTCCCTAGAGTGTTTAAAAAATTCACGCTTATCAGAATATTCAAACGAAGTAACATACACTTTTTCATTTGAAAAATGATCCATCATTCCCTTTACTTCCCTTAAATGATTTTTTTGCCATAAATCATCTCCATCCAAAAAAGCAATCCAACAATAATTTGCCTCATCTATACCCCTATTTCTTGCACTTGACACACCTCCATTTGGCTTATTTATAATACGAATACGAGGATCTTTAAATTCTTGTACTTTTTCTATACTTTGATCCTTAGAACCATCGTTTACAACTATAATTTCAAAATCTTGCTCTGTTTGATTCAAAACAGATTGTATTGTATTTTGTATACTTTCTTGTTTATTATACAAAGGAATAATAACTGAAAACATCATAATAAAATTTTTGTAAAATTATCTTGAGCTAATTCTTTCATTACATCTACATATAAAGGGAATGAATACTCTTTTGGTTCTGCTAAAACGCTCAATATCTGGTTAGCTTTTTCTGCTACATCATATTCAGAATTATACAGTCTAAATCTATCATTATACCCAATATCCATAAGAAAATCACTACATTTTCTATGATACTCATTTAACATAAAAGGAGTGTTGGCAAAGCAAGCAAAAATAGAAGCGTGCAAACGTGTTGATACAACAAAATCACAATCTGCAATTGAATTCCATACAAGCTTAGTGTTCTTCTGATACCCTATTAATTCAAAGCTTTTTGGATTTACTTTTAAAATAGTTTCTTGGGTTAGTTTTAAATCCCCAAAATTTAAATTTCCATTAATCACATAAAATCTAAAATGAACTTCCTCTTTTTTATCTAATTGCTTTAACAAATCGACTAATCTTTCATTACGTTTTATTTCTTCAACTACATCCATACCGCTATGAACTGATTCTACTGGGCAAACACTCACTCCTATCACTTTTATATTTTGCGAATCTTTTACTTCTTTTGAATAGTCATAGATACCTGGCAAAAGCGCCGCTAAATCGAAAGCTCTAATAGGTTTATAAGGTAATTCTAATGAATTAGCATAATCATAAGAAGTTTGGTCTCGAACAGCTAAAAAATCAATAGACTTTAAATACTCCTTTATTGCCTCTTCATCCTTAATTGAATTAAAAGGACCAATGGAAACTCCGATTCCACCAATTTTTAATTTTTTATTTCTTTTTTTTTCTTTTACAGCTATCATCTTTGGATTCTGCTCTAACATTTTACTATGAATAGTAGATCCACCTGCTGATATAAGATAATTTGTCTCTTTAATCAGCTGAGTTAACTGTAAGCCATATGTCTTAGGCATTGTAAAAGGATATCCCTTTGAATCTACAATTGTATCGGGTAGATTTTTTGAAATAGCTAAAAAACGATTATTCTTCTTATTCCAATAATTTTGACTTCCCCATGATGCTACTTCTACAAAGGCATCATCCCCTGTATTTTTATGTCCATAAAACCCAGTAAATAATATATCTGTTTTAAACATCACTTAGTTTTTTTTAATAGATTTTTAATTGTTGTCATTATCTCTTTTTCAAAGAAAAAAATCAATATAAAATAAAGCACACAATAAACAACACTAGTAATAATTAATATAACAAAATCATATTCCCAACTCTTTATTAATCCAAACACAAAATAACTCAAAGCCCCACTAATAATTCCAATTGCGAAAAGCTTATAAATATGACTAACCTGCTGTTTTACATTGTAATTTATTAATTTTCCACAAAAATATGCATTTAAAAAAGCAAAAAGTATTGATGTAATAGTTAATGAATAAACCATTGCCATTATACCAAAAGGCAAAGCGCAAACAATAGCTAAAACTCCAATTGTCTTCTTTATAATTTCTAACTTTAAAAATAAATCACTTCTCCCCTTAACTTTTAAAATATTCAAATTATAGGTTCCAATTGGTCGAAAAATAGACGCTATTGCTAAGACTTGAAAATATGGAACAGCAGGTAACCACTTATCTCCAAATAAAAACCTAAAAAAAACTTCAGCAATAACAAGTAATAAAATCATGATAGGTATTACAACTACAAGAACTAAACGCATAGATGCCTTATAAGCTTTTTTTAATTCAATATCATTAGATAAGTTCGAGAACAAAGGGTAGGTCACTTTTCCCATAACAGTAGAAATCTGATTTACTGGTAATAATCTCAAATTATCTGCTTGATTATAAAATCCAACAATTGCAGGTGAAAAAAACTTTCCTATAACAATATTATATGAATTATTGTAAATTGTATCTAATATAGCCGATAAAGTCATCTTATATCCAAAATCAAAATGATGTCTAAAAGTTGCTTTATCAAAACTAAAAGATGGTTTCCATTTTATTAAAATCCAATTTTGAATAGTAAACATTAAAACTTGACTTATGTTTAACCACACTAAACTCCATACTCCATATCCAAAATAAGCTAACGTAAGACCAACTATAGCACCTAAAATAGTTGATGGTACTTGAAGTTTCATTTGAAGTTTAAAATTCATTTCTTTTGTTAGTTTTGCAACATGAACAGCTACAAAAGCTCGAATAACAAAAGTTAAAGCATATATTCTAACAATGTTCTTAAGAGGTTCTAACTGATAAAAATCAGCTATAAAAGGAGCACTAAAAAAAACTAAAATATAAATACCTAGACTCATCATTAAATTTGTCATAAAAACGGTAGAATAATCTAGTTGTGTAGGCTCCTTAAGTCTAATAAGAGAAGAGGTCATCCCTCCATCCATCAAAACTTGACCAACTGCAATAAATATACTAAGCATTGCTATCATACCAAACATCTCTGGTAATAGCATACGAGCAAGGAAAATTTGAACAATAAAATTAATAAGTTGAATGCTAAATTGCTGTGCAAATGTCCAAACTACTCCATTAACCGCTTGTTTTTTTAGATTTTCATTCAATGTGTTCTCTAGTTATAATCTTATATCACATTCAGTTAACACACCTTTCACATCATACAAGATAGCTAAATCCTTTTTCAAAGAATCAAAATTTAACTTTAACAACTCTTTATGTGCAACACCTAATACAATAGCATCAAACTGATTATTTGGTAGTACTTTTAAACTCTCCACTCCATACTCATGCATAACTTCTGCTGGATTTGCCCATGGGTCATAAGTAGTTACTTTCACTCCATAATCTTCTAAAGCAGCTATTACGTCAACAATCTTTGTATTACGTACATCAGGACAATTCTCTTTAAACGTTACTCCTAACATCAACACCTCTGCCTTGCTTACATTAATTCCTTTTTTAATCATCGTTTTTACCACCTGAGACGCTACGTATTCCCCCATAGAGTCATTCAGACGACGTCCTGCTAAGATAATCTCAGGATGATATCCTTTTTCCATTGCTTTTTGTGCTAAATAATATGGATCTACCCCAATACAGTGTCCTCCCACTAAACCCGGTTTAAATGGTAAGAAGTTCCACTTTGTACCTGCTGCTTCTAATACAGCATGTGTATCAATATCTAATAGATTAAAAATCTTCGCTAATTCATTCACAAAAGCAATATTGATATCTCGTTGAGAATTTTCAATTACTTTAGCCGCTTCAGCTACCTTAATCGTTGGAGCTAAATGAGTACCTGCTGTGATCACAGCTTTATAGATATCATTTACCACTACTCCTATCTCCGGTGTACTACCAGAAGTTACTTTCAAAATCTTCTCTACGGTATGTTCTTTATCTCCAGGATTAATACGCTCTGGCGAATATCCACAGAAGAAATCTTCATTAAACTTTAATCCTGATACTCTTTCTAATACAGGTACACACTCCTCCTCAGTAACCCCTGGATATACTGTTGATTCATAAATCACGATATCTCCTTTCTTCAATACTTTCCCCACTGTCTCAGAAGACTTATATAGAGGAGTTAAATCAGGACGGTTATGCTTATCTACTGGAGTAGGTACAGTCACCACATATACATTGCAATCAGTGATATCACCCATATCATAAGAACAGAATAGTCCTTTTTCTCCGCCATGTAACACAGGATTAGTATCAACTAAAGCAGACTGAAGCACTTCATCAGATACTTCTAAAGTACTGTCTTTCCCTTCTCTTAACTCTGCAATACGTCCTTTGTTAATATCAAACCCTACTGTAGGAAATTTACTTCCAAATAATCTCGCCAAAGGTAATCCTACATATCCTAATCCTATAACTGCAATTTTATGTTGTGTACTCATTTACTTAAACTGTATTTTATCTTCTTACTATTTTAATTCTATTTAATTCACCTAAATTAAAGTATATCTTTGTGTTCCCAATACCACTTAACAGCCTCTTTTAATCCCTCACGAATTACATGAGTAGGTTCATATCCTAACAAAGATTTTGCTTTATCTACAGCGGCTAAAGAGTGAGCTACATCTCCTTGACGATTAGGGCCATGTTTCACTTCTACATTAGCAATATTACCGTCATATTCTGTTAAGAACTCTTTTAGGTAGCCTACTAATTCATTTAGATTCGTTCTATCTCCTACAGCTGTATTATACACTGTATTAACTGCTTCAGGGCTAGTAGTCAGCATTGCACGCTCATTCATCTGAATTACGTTATCAATATAGGTAAAGTCACGAGAATTTTCTCCTGTACCATTAATCGTAGGACTCTCGTGTTGAATAAACTGTTTAGTAAACAATGGAATAACCGCTGCATAAGCACCTCTTGTATTTTGACGACGTCCAAATACATTAAAGTATCTCAATCCTATGATTTCTATTCCATACGTTTTAGCAAACACATCTGCATACAATTCATTTACATATTTTGTTACTGCATAAGGAGAAAGTGGCTTTCCAATAATATCCTCTACTTTTGGTAAAGTAGGAGAATCTCCATACGTAGAAGAACTCGCCGCATATACCATACGTTTCACTCCGCCATCACGCACTGCCACTAACATATTTAAAAACCCATTGATATTTACCTCATTAGATGTAATAGGGTCATTAATAGAACGAGGAACTGACCCTAATGCAGCTTGATGTAACACATAGTCCATTCTAGTTACTGCCTTCTGACAAGTCTCTAAATCACGGATATCTCCTTCAATTAATTCATAGTTAGGATTTGACATAAACTCCTCAATATTATGCTTATATCCTGTTGCGAAATTGTCTAAACAACGTACAAAATATCCTTTATTTAAAAAATATTCCGTTAAATTAGATCCAATGAATCCTGCTCCACCAGTAATTAATATTTTTTTCATATTACTTATTTATACCACAAAAATCTAATACAACTTTGTTTGTAGGAATTTCTATTGTTTTAAACTCATTATGAGCTACTAAGAATACAATGATATCCGCTTTCTCAACAGCTACTTTATAATCAGTCAGTTTAAATACTTTATGATCATGCACGTTAGGTTCTACGATAAACATATCTGCATCTCCCGAATCTTGTAAAATACGTTCTGCAATATAGATAGCAGGTGATTCACGCAAGTCATCAATATTTGGTTTGAATGCTAATCCCATAACAGCAATAGCTGGTTGACGACCTTCTTTCAATTCAAATTCTAAACGCGCTGATTTAACTTTCTCAGCACACCAGAATGATTTATAGTTATTAATCTCACGTGCTTGAGCAATAATTCTTGATTCCATAGGGAATTCTGATACAATAAAGTAAGGATCTACTGCGATACAATGCCCACCAACTCCACATCCAGGTTGTAAGATATTTACACGAGGGTGTTTATTTGCTAACTCTATCAATTCCCATACATTAATACCTGCTTTGTCACAAATAAGAGATAACTCATTAGCAAAAGCAATTTGAACGTCACGAGAAGAGTTCTCAGTTAATTTACACATCTCTGCTGTTCTAGCATTGGTTTTGTGTAAAGTTCCTTGTACAAACTGACTGTAAAAAGCTACTGCTTTATCTGTAGACTCTGGATTAACCCCACCAATTACTCTATCGTTGTGTACCAACTCATACATTACATTTCCAGGTAATACACGCTCTGGACAATAAGCTAAATAAATCTTTCCTGCTAACTCTGGGCGCTCTGTAAAGATATACTCCATCATCTTCTCAGTTGTACCTACTGGAGAAGTAGATTCAATAATATACAAATCTCCTTCTTTTAAAAGAGGTAGAATTGCAGTAGTAGCTGCCCTAACATAAGAGATATCAGGTTCGTGATTTCCTTTAAAAGGAGTTGGCACTACCACTAAATAAATATTCGCCTCAATAGGTGTTGTAGCCGCTTTTAAATACCCTGCTGCAACCGCCTCAGCAACTGCTTTATCTAAATCTGGTTCCACAATGTGAATCTTTCCTGCATTAATAGTATCTACTACATGCTGTGAAATATCTACTCCATGCACTCCTATTTTATTTTGTGCTATTAGTGCAGATGTTGGTAATCCAATATACCCTAATCCTATTGTTACTACTTGTGTATTCATTTATATATCTTTATTTAAATAGACGCAGTGTATTGCGTCTCTACAATTTTCTTTTCTATTTAAAATACTATGTATCTACAGTTTTCCGATAAATTCAACGATACGAGCGCAAGCTTTACCATCTCCATAAGGATTGTGTAATTGTGTCATCTTCGTGTATCGTTGCTTATCGGTTAATAAGCTATTAGCCTCACTAACTATCTTTTCTTTATCAGTCCCAACTAATATTACCGTACCAGCTGCTACAGCCTCTGGGCGTTCTGTAGTATCACGCATCACAAGCACTGGTTTACCCAAACTTGGTGCTTCTTCTTGAACCCCTCCACTATCAGTTACAATCATATAACTCTTGTTCATTAACCATACAAATGATGGGTAAGCTAGTGGATCAATAAGCTTAATATTATCTATGCCTGAAAGAATCTCATATACAGGTCCTTTTACATTCGGATTTAAATGTACTGGGTATATAATCTGTACATCAGCATGAGTAGTTGCTATTTCTTTTAAGGCCTCACAAATACGGATAAAACCATCACCGTGATTCTCACGTCTATGCCCTGTTACTAAAATCAACTTCTTAGTAGAATCAACAATCTGTTTTAAGTTATCTATCTCAGCATTTTGTAAATCTTCTACTCGCTCTACACTTTCTAACAAAGCATCAATTACCGTATTACCTGTAACTAATATATCTTTCTGTGCGATATTTTCTCTAAGTAAATTCTCTTGAGAAGCTGTAGTTGGAGCAAAGTGATAATCTGTCACTCTACCTGTTATCTGTCTATTTATCTCCTCTGGAAATGGTGCACGTTTATGGTGTGTTCTCAATCCTGCCTCTACGTGACATACTTCAGCTCCACTATAAAAGGCAGCTATACTAGAAGCCATAGTTGTAGTTGTATCTCCATGAACATACACATAATCAGGTTTAAACTCTTCTAAT
Organism: Myroides sp. ZB35; assembly: GCF_001865835.1. NCBI lineage: Bacteria > Pseudomonadati > Bacteroidota > Flavobacteriia > Flavobacteriales > Flavobacteriaceae > Myroides > Myroides sp. ZB35. The sequence continues at coordinate 3,527,527 of NZ_CP017769.1, forward strand.
ACATCTTTTAAACCAATAATGATATCCCCTGTTAAAGAATACAAATTCTGATTCGGCTTCATTAAATTTAAATCATACTCAGGTATAATATCAAAGAATTCCAACACCTGATCAAGCATCTCTCTGTGTTGTGCAGTTACACATACACGAGTATCAAATTTGTCATTATGCTTTTTAAACTCTTTTACCAAAGGAGCCATCTTAATAGCTTCTGGTCTTGTACCGAATACAATTAAATTTTTCTTCATATCAATTTATATTATTACAATCTACTATCTATTATTTTTCTATCTAATGCTGCTTTCGCATCAAAGATAACTGCAGGCGAAGATACCATATTCTCAATATTAAGCTTACGGAAATCCTCATGAGCAGTCGTTAACACTACTCCATCATAATGTTTACCACTTAAAGGCAATCTATGATCATTCATTTGAAAACCTTTATTAGTGATATACTCTATATTTGTCATCACCTCTATCCCATACTCCTCTCTCACTTCCTCAACATTTACCCAAGGATCATAAACATCTACTGCTATCCCATAAGACACCAACTCCTCATAAATCTTCGCTACCTTCGTATTGCGGGTATCAGGGCAGTTCTCTTTAAACGCAAACCCCAATAATAATACTCTAGAGCGACTTACATCAATTCCCTTTTGTATCATCAGTTTTACGACCTTACTTGCAATAAACACAGGAATCTCATCATTCACACGACGTCCTGATAAAATCGCATTTAAGTAATCCCCTACTTGAATAGCTTTATGCGCTAAGTAATACGGATCTACAGAGATACAGTGTCCTCCTACAAGTCCTGGTTTGTATTTAAGAAAATTGAACTTCGTACCTGCCGCTTCTAATACATCCTGTGTATCTATCCCTAATCGATCAAAGATTAAGGCTAATTCATTTACAAAAGAGATATTGACATCGCGCTGTGCGTTCTCTATCACTTTGGCTGCTTCAGCTACTTTTAAGGATGGTGCTTTATGTGTTCCCGCTTTGATAATGGTGCGGTATAAATCATCTATATAATCCGCTACTTCTGGTGTACTCCCTGAAGTAACTTTTATGATCGTCTCTAAAGTATTGACCTTATCTCCTGGATTGATACGCTCTGGTGAATATCCTGCGTAAAAATCTTTATTAAATACTAACTTAGAAGTCTCCTCTAATACAGGAATACACTCCTCTTCTGTACAACCAGGATATACGGTAGATTCATAAATCACAATATCTCCTTGCTTTAATACAGTACCTACTAATTTAGACGATGATTTTAATGGGCTAAGATCAGGAGCGTTAAATTGGTTAATCGGGGTTGGTACCGTAATGATATATACATTAGCCTCTGCGATATCACTGATATTCGTACTCGGTTTATACCCTTTAATCCCTCCTGAATTTTGATAAGTAAAGATAGACACCTTTAGCTGGCTTTCGTCTACTTCTTTTGTAAGGTCGATACCTTGCTGTAATTCACTTACACGACTTTCTTTAATATCGAATCCCACTACTGGGAAATGTTGTGCAAAAGCTAGTGCTAGAGGCAATCCTACATAGCCCTGCCCTATTACAGCAATCTTAACTTCTTTTTCCATACTTTTTTTCATTATTGTTACTGTCTAAAGATACCGTATCGTCAGTAAGTGTCAATGTTTTTTAACAATAAGTTACAAATGTACACTTTTAAAATATTGGTACTAGCAAAAATGTGATTTTTTGTGCGAAGTGGTGTTTTTTATTAGTAAAGGCTCCCTCTTTCTTTTTCCTATATTTTTTTAACTACATCTTTTTTTATTACATAAACCTTAATGAAGTCATCTTGACTTTTTAGTTTTCTGAAATTTCTTTAGCCCTATAACAATAAAAGCGATGAAATTCCACGCCATCCAGCTATAAAGTGTGGTGTCGAATCTATTGAGTAAAGAACGAAAACTATCTAACCAAGCATTGGTTCTTTCAATAGCATATCTTTCTTTGTATAGTTGTTCATCAAAATAGTCATCTTCACTATCTTGCCCATTTCGTTTATTAGGATAGATGTTAGCTATTATTTCTTTATCACTCATTATTTTTCTAAGTTTCTGAGAATCAAAACCAGCATCAGCATTAATAAATAATCCTGAGAGAGATATTTCAGCATTAGTTAGTTGACTAGTTATATCTTCAAAATAGATTTCTATATCAAATAAATCATTGTGATTTCCTGCTATCGGTTCTGACATAGTTAATGGTAAACCTTGACGATCTGTAAAATATAAAGAATTAGTCGTTTTACGTTTTTTTCTTCCTTGATAAGCTTCTTGTTCTCCTCCTCTTAAAGCTGTAGTATGACTTCCATCTAAATCTGCACTTGACAAATCAATAAGAGACTTATTCTTTTTTAATAATTCAGTCCAACAAGATTGCCATACACCTGCTTTACACCAATTACGAAAATGTCCAAATACTGTTTTATGACTTAATACCTCAGAGCTAAACAAAGCTTGAACTGGTAAATAACTCCACTTAAATACCTGTTTTTAGTTTGTATAATATAGCATTAACTATCTCATAAAGGGGAGCTTTTGATTTAAATCCTCTTTTTGGAAGTGGTAAATGTGGAACTATATCTAATTCTATACTATCTTTGTGGAGTACTTGGTACACGGGGTTGTAGGTTTTGTTGGTTTAGCGACACAAATTTCTATAACCCTTCTTTATTTTACAAAAGTCAAGACGACCTTAATTTGTTAAGCTCATCAATCATAGCAGTTCTTCTTGGATATAATTCTTGAAGGGTTTTTATAGTAGTTTCTATTTTTACAGATTGATTAATAAATCTATCTTGTAATTCTTTAATAATGTAAGCTAGACTTCTATAACCTGACCTATTATTAAGTCCTTTAGCCTGTAAAAGTACTAATGGCATTAAAAGATCTACTAAAACAAAGTCATCGTAATGCTCTTGTAAAACATCAATATAACTTAGCACTAATCCTAGATCTTTAACCTGACTCACTAAATTAAACAAATCCTGTATCATATTTTCCAAAACATAAACCTTACCTAATCTTTCCAGTAACATTCTATTATATGCATCTCTGGTCATATAAGTATTTTTCTTACAAAACTTATCTACATCTTGAATTACTTCGTTTATATAATCCTTTAAAACAATACTCCAATTAGAATCCGTATAGGTGTTTTTCCACTTAATTATATACTCAGATTTATCCCCCTTACTTTCTAGGGCAAACTTTTTATATAGACAGCGCATCTTTTCTATATCACCGCTTAACTCATAAATCTCTAAAAGAAGACATTCCCACCTAAAAACAAGCCCTAAATAATCTAACTCCTTAGCTTGTTTAATACCTATATAAACTTGTTCTTTAGCCTTGTCAAATTCTTTATTGTCTTTATAATAGTTAACCAGTCTAATCCTTACATCTGATAGCTCTAAGTTATTCATTAAAGTGGCTAAAAAAGAATCTATATCCTTATAATGTTCAAAAAAATCTAATTTGAGCTTAATAAGGTGTTCAAGCAAAAAACGATTATCTTTCTCTTTACTAGCCTTTTTATCAATATAGGTTAAAAAACGTTCTTTATTTTCCGTTTTAAAACAAAGCATTTTATATGAGTCTAATAAATCATAGCCATAGTCTCCATAGTCAAAGTAAATCTCTTTGTTTATTTGACTTTCTAAAAACTCTATTAGTTCTAATTTAAGCTCACCTATTTCTTGTGATTCTATTAGCTTATCTAAATACTGCAATATCTCAGATAACAAAACACCTATATGCCCACTACTATCATCACAATACTCTACAACTTTAATTACTTCTGTTAAAGCCGCCTTTATAATGTCTAAAGACTCTTTATACCTGTGACGTTGAATCAACACCTCTAAAGTCTCTAAGTGTTCTTGCAACTCACTAGCAAGTCTTGGTGTGTTATTATAATCTATAAAGCCCTTATAATTATAAGAGCTTATAATACTTTTTAAAAGCGCTCTATACCTATTTTGAATATCATCATTTTTAAACTTATCTGAGAAATAGGTCTCTAGATCCAGTTTAAACTGAGGATTCCTCTCACTGTAATACACAATAAACTCTTCTAATTCTTCTTTTTGAATTTCTTTTAAAATCTTATCTATCTTTATTTTATACATTGCTGACTTTTTATTATACTCTCTACTTAAACTTACTAAAAGAAACAATTACCACTTCACGCTTTCATAATCAAAATAATCATCATCAAGCTCTAAACTTGTTACCTTAATTTTTAATCTTTTAGCCTCACGTTCTAGTTCTTCTCTGCAAAGATTATAACCCAAAGTTCCATAACAGGCTTTCTCTAGTAATCCTGGCAAGGCCTTAAAGGCCTTTTTACCACCATTTAGCAAGAAGTATTCTAAGTTAATTTTTCTCATATAAATATACAGGCAATCATTTAAGGTATCTATTCTACCGGTTATAAAACCTTTTAATTCTAAAGCTGTTTTTAAGTCAAATTCATACATTGCTTTTTCCATCCAATACTCAAACTCTAACAAATGTGCTAGAGCTAGTTTATTAGTTGGCAATAGACTTTGCTTGTATCTAATGGCCTGAATAAAAATATTCCTTGAACCCACGATAACCAACATCCATAATAAACAGATTCACTACCACTTAAATGGCCCGAGTTTCGCTTTAATCTACTATCATTAAAGGCTTTTCTAATTTCATATAAAACCCCGCTTATAATTTTATCACAAGAATCAAATTCTAAATCTGAATCATAGATTTGATCATTAAAGAAAATAGAAAAAGAGTCATACAACTCACTTAAATCTTCACGACTTCCCCAAAGCTGAAAACCTATAGCATTTTTAGTTGGGTTAATATAAAACATAGTCTTGTCTTTTATTTTTTACAAGATAAAAATAGTTTTTTCTCAACAATAACAGCAAAGTTCATCTTATTAAAAATAAACCAAGTCTTTTAAGAATAAACACCCCCTTTAAGAGTCAATAAGATAAAAAAGAAGCAACAACCTATATTTTTAATATTCTAATTTTTAAAGATATAAAACTATGCAAAGCGAAGATGACTTAAGAGCCGTTAGTATTATTATACTACTTCTGCACATTTACTGGTTCTGTTACTCTTTATTTATACGCCTTGGGCTAACCCACCATGTGATTGATAAAATCCTTTTAGGATTTAACGCTAAAGCAAGTTTATTTCTCTATCCTATCTACGCGAAGCTATTTTCTATTTTATTTCTAGGACTGAATCTTTTGGGATACGCAGGGGTAAAAAATCACCTAAAAGAAAATAATTATTCTATTTTGTATTGGAGCATCACTTTTCTTTCTAAACTCATCTCTAGCAGTTAGGCTATACATTAGTAGTTTATCTATAGGATACATACTGCTTCTTGTTTCTGAAGCTTATATAAATAAGCTTATTTAAAAAAATAACATTACAACGAAGCTTAAACTGCGCAAGGTAAAGTTTTTTAATAGAGAGCATAAGAGGGAATTCTTGTTTATAACTAATCTTTTCCAAATAAAGTCGGATATGATAGCTACCTTATACAAACTGAGATGGCAAATAGAAGTTGGGCTTTCTCAAACTTGGTGAGTTTTTGTAAGATTCATCTGTTTAACCATATTAAACTATTACATTTCTTAGAAAATCCTGAGCAAGATTGGATTATTGAAGATCAAGAGATAAAACAACTTTCTTTATTTTGACAGCCTATTTATAGTCTAACTATGAGATAAAAACAATATAAAGCTTACTATCAAGATAGTATGATAAAATAATCTCTTAATAATAAGTTTTATCGGACACTAATGGGTAAGTGTATACTTTTCTAAATATCTTTACGTTTAATTTAAATAAATCATTCAATCTTTATATATGCCTATAGACAAATCTTATTCAAAAATTTAATTAATGAAAAAAGCCATTATTTTATCTGCCACCTTACTAACATTTACCTTATCAAGCTACTCACAAAGCGATACAAATACAATAGAACACCAATTTAACACACTAATTAGCCAATCAAATAATTGGCAAAATTACAAGGTAGTAGAGAAAAATAAATTACAACAAGTACAACAAAATGTAAAGGATTCGATAAACAACCTACAAACTACTATACGAGAGAATAAGAATTCTCTTATAGAACAAAAAAAATCTATAGATTCTTTATCCAATCAATTACAAGTTCTTCAAGAAAACCTAACAATTGCAATTGATAAAGAAAACAATCTTGACTTTATAGGTATCAGTACCCATAAAAGTACTTTTAAAACAATAGTTTGGTCTATTATTTTAATACTCCTATTGGTTTTAGGTATCTTATTTATCCAATTCAAGAAAAGTTTTACCAACACAAAGGATGCCTGTAGAAAACAAATCGAAGCAGAAAGTGAACTTGAAGAATATAAAAAATCATCCTTAGAGCGAGAACAAAAAATCAGAAGACAGCTTCAAGATGAAATCAATAAAAACAAACGAGTTTAACCCATAGGATAAAGCATATAAAAGACTGAGATTTATTTTATAATTCATTAAGAGTTAGCTTTGAGTTAACTCTTAATGATTATATCATTTTTCTCTTACAACTCTCCTGGCGTATATTCAATCCCCCCCTATCTATTTTTCTATTTAAAAATGGCTAAGTACACGACAAAAATAGCATTATGTCAATAAACGGAGATACATTAAATAGACTCACTATCACTTAAATGACCCGAGTTTCGCTTTAATATACTATCATTAAAGACTTTTCTAATCTTATATAAAATACCACTTATAATTTTATCACAAGAATCAAATTCTAATTCCGAATCATAGATTTGATCATTAAAGAAAATAGAAAAAGAATCATACAGCTAACTTAAACCTTCACGACTTCCCCAAAGCTGAAAACCTATAACATTTTTTGTTGGTTTAATATAAAACATAGTCTTGTCTTTTATTTTTTACAAGATAAAATAGTTTTTTCTCAACAATAACAACAAAGCTCATCTTATTAAAAAAATAAAGCCAGCCTCTTAAGGACAAACACCCCCTTTAAGAGTCAATAAGATAAAAAAGAAGCAATAACCTATATTTTTAATATTCTAATTTTTAAAGATATAAAACTATGCAAAGCGAAGATGATTTAAGAGCCCTTTCAAAGATTTTATCTTTTTTAAGAGCCGTTAGTATTATTATACTACTTCTGCACATATACTGGTTCTGTTACTCTTTATTTATACGCCTTGGGCTAACCCACCCTGTGATTGATAAAATCCTTTTAGGATTTAACGCTAAAGCAAGTTTATTTGCACATCCACTCTATACTAAGATATTTTCTATTTTACTTCTAGCTTTAAGTCTTTTGGGAAACAAAGGGGTAAAAAATCAAAAAATCACTTTAAAGAAAGTAGCTATTTTATTTTTAATGGGAGCTGGGCTTTTCTTTTTAAACTTTTTTCTTTTAAAAATAAACTTACTTATTGTAAATATCCTATACATCACAACTTTATCAATCGGGTATATACTACTTCTTGTATCGGGAGCATATTTAAGTAGACTTATAAATCAGGAGCTTTTAGAAGATGTTTTTAATTTAGAGAATGAAAGTTTTTATCAAGAGACTCGACTTTTGCAAAACCCGTATTCGGTTAATCTTCCAACTAAATTTTACTACCGAAAAAAATGGCATAATGGATGGATTAATGTAGTTAATCCCTTTAGAGCTACAATTGTTCTAGGGACTCCAGGTTCGGGTAAAACCTATGCGGTTATAAACAGTTTTATCAAGCAGCAAATAGAAAAAGGCTTTGCCATGTATATCTATGATTTTAAATACGATGATCTTTCAACTATTGCCTATAACCATCTTCTTTTACATGCTCATAAATACAAAATAACGCCTAAGTTTTATGTAATAAACTTCGATGATCCAAGAAAAAGCCACAGGTGTAACCCAATAAACCCTAGGTTTATAACAGATATCTCCGACGCATATGAATCAGCTTATACCATTATGCTTAATCTTAACCGATCTTGGATACAAAAACAAGGTGATTTTTTTGTAGAATCGCCTATTATCCTTCTAGCGGCTATTATATGGTTTTTAAAGATTTACAAAAATGGTAAACACTGCACCTTTCCTCATGCTATTGAGCTACTTAACAAACCCTACAAAGATGTTTTTACTATTTTAACCTCGTACGACTCCTTAGAGAACTATCTCTCTCCTTTTATGGACGCCTGGCAAGGAGGAGCTCAAGATCAGCTTCAAGGACAGATCGCATCGGCAAAAATTCCGCTATCTCGTATGATCTCTCCCTCTCTATATTGGGTTATGAGTGGAGATGATTTCTCCCTTGATATTAACAATCCCAGTGAGCCCAAGATTCTCTGTGTGGGAAATAATCCAGATCGCCAAAGTATTTACTCAGCAGCACTTGGTCTTTACAACTCCCGTATTGTAAAGCTGATAAACAAAAAAGACCAGCTAAAAAGTAGCGTTATAATAGATGAGCTTCCAACTATTTACTTCAGAGGCCTTGATAACTTAATTGCAACGGCTAGAAGTAATAAAGTAGCGGTGTGCTTAGGTTTTCAGGATTTCTCTCAACTAGTAAGAGACTATGGAGATAAAGAGAGCAAAGTCATTCAAAACACGGTGGGTAACATCTTCTCTGGTCAAGTAGTTGGAGATACAGCCAAGAGCTTATCTGAGCGTTTTGGAAAAATACTTCAAAAACGCCAAAGTATATCTATTACTAGGCAAGATAGATCCACCTCTTTTTCCACTCAGCTCGATATGCTTATCCCCGCTTCTAAAATATCGTCTTTAAGTCAAGGGATGTTTGTTGGGGCTGTATCTGATGATTTTTCCCAAAAAATAAAGCAGAAGTTTTTCCACGCACAAATACTAATAGACTCTGATAGGATAAAAAATCAAGAAATGAATTATAAAAAAATACCAACTCTTACCTCTTTTACAGACTACAAAGGCAATGATCACCTAGATAGGGCTATTACAGATAATTACAATCAAATAAAAAAAGACGTTGAGCTGTTGGTTAAAAATGAAATTAAACGCATTGAAAACGATCCAGATTTAGTACACCTACTTAATAACAACAAATAAATTAAAGATAGAGATAGGTGTTTTAAAACAAACTATCTCTATCTATCTTCTAGTTTAAATACTATTTTACTGTATCAAACATAAGTCTTACGTTTTTATCTAAAAACAAATACGCTTTAAAACAAATGTTATCTCTCGCTTTAAAGATAAATACTCTACTTGTTTTTTTAAGTTCCAGTAATTCTTCAAGTTCTTTCTTAGACAGATGTACTCCAAAGACTAATCTAGGTATAGTCCAATTACAAGTTTTATTTAAACAAACAAGCCTTTGATAGCTAAGCTCAAATTTACTACCTAAACACTTAGGACAAGATCCTTTTAAAGGCTCTTTTGACTCTTTTAAATAAGAGATGCTTTGGCTTAACTCCTTAAGCTTTTCACAACTGATACTATAAAACATTTGCTTGTTTATCTCTGCTTGATTTGCCTTGAAAAATAAAACCTCAAAATCAAATAAATAAGCAAAGCTAGAAACAGGTAAATCTTTTGTTTTAAAATAATAATCAAGAGCCTTGTTTGTACAAACAAGCTTTTTATTGTCTATATACAAATACTCTTGTTTTATTAACTGATCAAGGGTTAAACTAAGACCCAAAAAAAGATCTGTAAAATAACAAAAATGTATTTGGGAAATTGCGTTTTCGTGTAAGGTTTTAATAAAATCTTTTTTTAGTTTTTTAAACAAACCCTCTATACTAAACAAAGCATTCTGCTTTTTTGTGTGTGTTGTAATATTTACAGATTCTATTTTAAAGACTTTCATACCATTAAGCTGCTCTAGAGTATCAACTTGGTTTACCAAATTATCCTTTAAGAACTCTCCCTTGTAAATCTCTAAAGGTAAATCAAGACCTGCATCATCTACAAAGAGATTTAAACTAACTTTTTTTACATCTTCTTTAGGAGTAAAACAATCTATTGTTCTTTTTACTATCAATTGATAGATTACTTTTTCACACGTATTTAAACAAGTTGGAATCTTTAAAGTAGGTATAATGCCGTGAGTTTTTAAATCACTATCTACTATCACATCTTTATAATTAAGCCTAGCTAATTTTAAAGTTAACAGCTCTTGTTTAAACAAGGGATAATCTCTTAAGGCGTTTAATAATCTTGGTATACTTGATTTATACCAACTAGGCAGATAATTATTTAAAGTAAGGGGATAACTAATAAATCTTTGTCTGTAAAGACTAAGCAAGGCCTGTTTTGTTTTACTAAAAGAAAATCCATATAATTTATTAACGCATATTATAAGACTTATAAAGTCATATAAAAGTAATTGCTTTTGCCTTAGAGTTTGTATGTTTTTTTCGCTTATCTCTACCCTTGAATCTTTATTAAGTAAATCAGATAAGTTCTTTGCTTGTTTTAGTTTTTTATACTTTTTTTCAAAAAAGCAACAAAACAGTTTCTCCTTAAAACTAAGCTCGACACTTACTCTATAGCGAGTTTTAGGTTTACTGGCCTCACTCTTTAGATGTTTTTTAGATAACAAAGCGATAAGAGCAGTTTTAATAAGACCTAATTTAATTTTTGTTCCTGTTTGATTGTAATAATACCTACTTAACCTATTTTGAACAATCTTAAAGATAAGGTCCCTGTTGTAATAAGTTTTAAAACAAGAAGTAGTATTATCTAAACATAAGTGATTTTTTAAAAAGGATTTCTCTAAACTATAAAGCCATAGGGTTTTACAGGGCTGGGTTATATTAAAGAATTCTTTGAAATACTCAAACATTCTTCTTTGGGTCTGACTTGGCTCTGTGGCTATAACAATAGATTTAGATTTAAGGATGAGACGCTTTATTAACTGCACTTTTTTACTTTGAACAACACAAGGAATGTTTTTATTAGTCCTTCTTACAAGCTTTAATTTATACTCAAAGAAGTTTTTAGCTCCAAAAGAGTCATTATCTTGTTTAAATTTTAAAGGCTTTAAGTCTACCAGGCAATCATCTATCCAAATAACTAAATGAGTCTGTGAGCTATAATAATCAAAATGCCTATTGTTTGCATTAAAAAGCGTGGCTAGAATTCTAGCCACGCTTGCTGATTGTGTTATAATAAGTTCCATATTAAATTTTTAAGCCTTTTTTTCTGTTTTGAGTCTCTTTATTATTCTGCGTTTGACTCTCTATGGTCTTAGGGTTACTTGGATCAGTGAAAGAAAAATTAGTTCTATTGTTTATTTTATCATAGTTTATAAAACCCTTATAAGGCTTGCCTCTTTTATCAATAAGTCCATCAATGGCCACAGTCTTGCCCTCTAAGAGCTCTTTATACTGATTTTCATCTAGGGTCTTTCCTCTAAAGATCTTTAAGTCTTCAGGATTTGAGATCTTCTTATTTTTATTTGTCTTATCAAACAAAAATTCAATATGCTCTTTAGATGCATTGTACTGAATATGAGCATCAAAAGGATTTCCTTTACTTGAACTCATAGCCTTAACTAGAACTGCTTTTCCTTGTCTTAGCTCACTTAATTGATTATCAGAAAGATCAACCCCTTTTATATGTGTTGGAATTTGCATTTTCTCAACACTAGTAACCATTATATTATTGGTTAATCTATCCACGCTTACAACCGATGGGATATAAGAGTTAGTCTCAGGATCTAAAAGCTCCACTACCCTTCCCATATTACCTGTCTTTAAAAGATTGTGTTTATCTTGCCTGGTAAACTCATGTCCTTGAAAAGGTATATTTAAATTTGGGTACTTTTTTACTCCCTCAAGAGTCATTACAACCTCTCCGTTAGGTGCATGTTTAAGTCCAAGACGTGCATCTAATGAAAACTCAGCAGATCCCAAATTAAGATTAACTTGAACTAAATCTTTTGTTTTATATCCCTTTAATAAAGGTTCTAAGAGATCCATCTCTTCAAGTTTCTCTTTTGAGAGTCCTATCTGACTTAGTGATTCCCAGTTTATATGGTCAATATTGTATTTATATGGATTATATTCTTTACAAGAGGTTATATCCTTATTGGTACTATTATCTATACTTTGAATCATTTGCTTCGGATCTACTTGATGGGATAGATACAGCTGATGATTTAAAGTGTTTTTCAAGTCTAACTCACCTTGCATCTGCTTGGACAAACTAATGGCTAAATTCTCTGGAACCCTAAAAAAACTAAACCTAGTGGGGTCTTTTAATTGAGAAAAGAAATTGGTGAAAAAATTAGAAAAGAAATCCCCATTTTTATCTAATCTTAAAAATGAGTTTAAATTATTCTTACTAATCGGTGCACTTTTAAGATTACCGTTTTCACTTAAGCCCTGTACGGCTTTAATTTTGTTATCCTTTGAATCACTAACAAGTAAAATATCATGTTTTGATTCACTGCTTTTTTTTACTTCCATAATTAATAGATTAATTGATTAATACCTAAAAGTATCTCCCAGACCGCTTTGTTCTTATTTTTGGCACAAAAAGGTATGTGTTTGACCTTTAGAGTCGTTTTATTACTCTCTTACCGGAACAGCAAAGCTGTCTCGTATGAACTGCTGTATATCGGAGAGCTTATAGTATATCTTACCTTTTAATCTATAATAGGGAAGCTTTTTATCAGATCTATATCTTTGAAGTGAGCGAGAACTTATCTTTAAAATCTGTAAAACATCTTGATTATCTAAAAGTTCTTCTCCATCGATATTTAAAGTTTGAAGCTGAACCTTGGCAATGTGCTCACTTAAAGTATCAAGTTTTGTAGAGAGGCGTTCCATCCAGGAGATGAATTCTAAACGAGTAACATTCATGATTTAAATTTTTAATGGTTAATAGTCTTGTTAGCTAACCATACAAAATTCAAAAGCTTAAAAAAGGTATAAAGCCAATTGGCACTAAAAAAACAGAAAATCTTATAAAATCGACAAGAGTTTACACCTAACTAGTCACAAGACTAGATGCAATAAGGCTTTAAGGAAAGAAAACAAAATAAAAAGCCAGAAAACCTCTTCTTATATACGAATTTTTTCTGAATCACAAAGCCAATAGACATCTGATTTACAAATAATTAAAAAACATACTATTTATTTCTATACTTTTTAAAGATAAGTTAACATACAACTCATAAAGCTACAAAAAGAGCAAAACAGATTGAACAAATGCTAGTCTTAAAGTAATTCTAAGCTAAATAAAAAAACAATTAAACTAAAAACACCCCCATAAATGCTAGTTAAAACAAAATACAATTAAGAATAATACTTTTTTACAATAATTAACACTTATTAATCGTTAATTTAAAATAATAACATATTTTATACAATAAAAAGTATTTATTGAGCTAAGTAATCAAAAAGCGTTTTTAACTCCCTAAAAATCACTCTTTATTAACTAGCTCTAACTATTAAAAAAAAAACACTGATTTACAACACATTAATCAAACAGATTATTTTCAAATAACTGCATAAACAAAAGAAAAACGAAATGAAAAACAAACTACGTTTTATAAGTTACTTACTTATAAGTGCATCTCTGTTTATATTAATTAATCTAGTGTATTGTTATAATACTAGAACTGATAATTTTGATGAATTAAACAAAGAAATATTTGTCAGTATACTGAATCTTATTATTGGATTTATATTTTTTTTTAAAATCAAGAAACACCCAAGACGATTAATAAAAAAGAGACAAACCGTACAATTTTTTCTTGTTTAAAACCAAGTTATAACTATTTAAGTCTTCTTGCTATTTCTTTAAAAGAGTCATCCTGTTTTTTTTCTAGTAAATCCGTTAGACTCTCTGAGGATCTCTTAGCTTTATTTAGCTTTTTATAATTTATTTTAGTTGTGCTTTTTCCAATAATATCAGTAGTTACTACAGAGCTATCTTCTTTAGACTTACCCCCTAATAGAAAAGAAACAAAACTTTTAATTGAAAAGCAAAGACCTAAAAACTTACTTATCATACCTTTAAATTTTAAATAACCACACCTATTTTTTAAATACTTACCCAACATATCTCTATGCCTATTAAAGTATTTCATTCTCTTAAAGAGTATGAATTTTCTTCTTGCGTTTTTTCTTTTTAAGATTCATAAACTGTTTCTGATCTAAATCATCTACAGGACCAGTAAATAGAAAATTAAAAAAACTAACAAACTCTGCTTTATTATAAGAGTTGTAATAATTATCTACAAAATCAAAACAAGGATGAACCTTTAAGCTATCAAACTCTTTATTTAACTCAATAAATCTATGTCTTACAAGTCTCTCAATAGGGTCTTGTTTCTTTTTAGAGTTATGTAAAAGCGTATTAAAAAAAGGATCGTTATCTAATTTATTAGACAATTGTCTATTAATATGGGCAAAACAGAAAACTCGCCTATATTTATGACTAACAAAATAGAACTCGCTTTTATCTATACTATCGGTAACTAGATTAATTCCTTGGCAATTCAGCAGTTTTTTAAAGTGTTTGTAGTCTTTACTTTGAGAAAGATATGATCTTATTTGATCACTAAGCTTATTATCAATATTTAAGTCCTTAGTTTTAATAGACTTTTTAAAGTGTTTCTCTAAAAAGTCTATATCTACTTTTAAAGAAAGTTTACTTGAGTTTACTGGGTTACTAATTGTTTGATTTTTATTATCTAAAGCCAAATACATAACAGGTCCCGACTCACTATCCTCCATAGTCTTTCCAATTATAGCCCTTACTTTAAAGAGTTGTAAAATTGCATTATAACTCTTTAAATCCTCAAAACTATAATACCTAGGTAAACTACTAACAACACTATCTATTTGATGAATTAGATTCGACTCTCTATGATCTACAACCTTAAGATCTAGATCATTCTTTTTTTTGTATCTTTTATCATAGTCCGTTAATTGAAACTCTTTAATTATTTCCTTACACGCATTTTGAGCAACTAAAAAATCAAAATCACAATTAATTAGATATCCATTTCTATTTACTGATATAGATACAATATGAAGGTGTATTCTTTTAAGATCAAAATGTTTATAGATAATATAGGGCTGCTGGCTATAGCCTATTTTTTCCATATAAGCCCTGGCTATCTTTAAAAGCGTTAGATCATCTAATTTATCCACTGGGTTGGGATTAAGTGATGTATGTCTAACTGGCGTGATGGTTTTAATATTATTGAGTAAATAGGGTTCAAAATAACTATAAAAATACCCTATAGGATTCTGAGTTTCATATAAAGGAAGTGCTATCTTATTAACTCCTAGTATACAAGCACACATATTATCTAGTTTATTTTGATTATAAACCAAAGCCTTTATAATATCTTTACTCTTTACTATTCTAACTACCATAATCCCTAATTTTCTGTAAGACCTTACTCTCAAAATCTAAAGTGAGTTTTATAACCTCTTGGCAAACTTTTGATAACTCTAAAGTTGTCTTTTCAATATCTTTTAAAATTGGTTGTGAATCTAAAGGTAAATCAGGTCTATTTACAAGTGTATTATAATTTATACCCAAAGTTTTAAAATGATTAATCAAACCTGTAAGACTTGCATGATATTCAAAAGAAGCCTGATCCACCACTACTATTTTAGTAGACTCATTTAAAATACAAGAAGCAATAAACTTAGTTTTATTACTAATACTATATTTTAAAAGCAATCTACTAAACTCTTTTTGTTGCTGATTAGTTAAATAAAAAGTATGTCTGTGCCATACCGTCTTTTTCTTCTCTATTATTTTATTATTAGTATTTTTTTCCATGACCATAAATATTAGATACAAGCAAACTAGTAATAAAAACTAACGTTTAAGATATTATGGTATTTATGGGCATAATTAGGCTTAGATTGACAATTGGTTTATTTTAGATCATCAGAATCTTTATTTTGCCTTTGCCTATCTCGAAACTCTTTGCTGATTGTTATAATTTTTTTTCTTTGAATTATTCCGCTTTTAAATTTTGACATAATCTAAGTCAATTCATACAGATCCCCCTTCCTTATAACAGAGTTAGTAGATATAACCAGTAGAATAAGCAAAAATACATTACCAATGTTTTATTATATTTTACCACATTTTTTGATTCTATTTTAGAAAAATATTACTAAATAATGTATTTAATCTTATAAATTAGCGCATTCTTAACCTAGATTAAGTACACTAAGACAAAATAGGTTATATATTTGTCTTATATAAAATCCTACTAGGGATAATATTACAATAACCTTAAAATAAATTATTATGACAAAAACAGTTTGGAATATTGATCCTACACATTCAGAAATAGGATTTAAAGTAAAACATATGATGTTTACAAATGTATCAGGAAAGTTTAATGACTTTACATCTACTATTGTTAACGATCAATCAGCATTTGAAAATTCCGATATTTCCTTCACAGCTAAAGTTTCTTCAGTAGATACTAATAATACAGATAGAGACAATCACTTAAGAAGTGCAGATTTCTTTGAAGTAGACAAATATGGAGAGTTAGGATTTAAGTCCTCTTCTATTCAAAAAAAATCAGATCACGAATATGTAATCACAGGAATGCTTACAATAAAGGATATAACTAAAGAAATATCGCTTAATGCTCAATACAGTGGATTATTAACAGATCCATGGGGGAACACTAAGATTGCTTTGTCTTTAGAAGGAAATATTAATCGCAAAGAGTTTGGGTTAAAATGGAATACTGCCTTAGAAACAGGAGGAGTATTAGTGGGAGAAGATATTAAATTACTTGCTGAAGTACAGTTTACAAAATCCTAATTGTAATTTTAATAAATTAATTTTCTTTTCATAAATGCAAAAAACCTTCTAAGAGAAATTCTCTTGAAGGTTTTTTTTGATTATTTAAAGATTTAAATAGTTAATAGTAAACAAAACAATTAGCTTTTATTGTAACTCCTTAGCCATTACATTGAAATATTCACAATTACCCCATAGGTTTTTATTGCCTATTACATAAAACCTTTGCTTTGCTCTAGTTAAGGCCACATTTAGCATATTGGGTTTCTGGCTAACCCAGTTTCTTGCTCCTTGTGATCTAGGATCACTACCCAAAACTAAAAACACAACATCTGCCTCTTTTCCTTGGAATCTATGTATGGTTCCACATTCTATCTTTTTGTCATATAAAAATTCATTGTGACAATACCGAGCTATTGATTTAAAAGCAGAGATTACATAAATCTGCTTATTAAACCCTGAGCTTCTTAATTGAAAAATCTTTTCTTTTAATAGTCTTACCTCTTCAATAACAACATGTCTGTCTTGAAGCATTACTTGATCACTAACATTATACCACTGTGATATAGCTAATGATTCTATTTCATGGGTTAGATTAGTGGCCTTAACCATTTGCCCATTATAGGCAATATCATTGGCAATTGTAAACATTGGATCATCACAACGCCTGTGTGTTCGAAGTGGAAAACCAGTCCATATTTTCTTATCAGTTCCACTTACATCCATGTACGTCCCATATTTTGAGATTCTATCAGCTAATTGTTGTACTGATGTTTTAGAATAAGACCACGCAATATCAACCCTGTACTCCTGTCTTAGTCTTTTTACAAGCTCTACAGGCATTGTAACTACAGGTTCTACCTGTAATGGATCTCCAACTACTACGCATCTTTTTGATCTTTGAATCAACCCTACAACGGATTGAGCTGTAGCTTGACCTGCCTCATCAAGTAACAACCAGCCTATTTGCTGTTTACTATAACTCGAGAATAACCTACCCACAGAGGCTAGTGTGGTTGATACAACAGGAACGCAGATAAAAAATGTATCCCAAAGATTCTGATAGATTTTATCTTCTGTCTTTATCGTGTTTTGTATTAGCTGAAAATAAGCATTTAGATTATTTCTAATTTTCTTTGCATTAACTAAAATCGCATTTTCATGCAATTTTAAAGCAGTTAAAAATATCTCACTTCTTAAACGTGCTATCTGCTTTGAGTGATATGGGTTTAAAAGATGTATCTGCTTGATTGATTTATCGAAAAAATTTAAATCACAAATATCATTAGTATCAATGCCATATTTGTGGTTTAATTCTTTTTTAATATCATTATAATAAATAAAAAACTCATCGAGTTTTTCAATCTCAAGACTTAATGCTTTTTTTTCTAATTGATAATCCTTTATACTTTTTAAACAGCTGTTTATCTGATTTTTCAAATCAGATATTTGTTTGTTTATTTTATTAAACTCTTGTAGTATTTCACTAGCCTGAGCATCCCAACTTGTAAAATCACTGGTTTTAAAAAGTTTATGAAAAAATAAAAAAGAGGGTTTTCTAAGTGATAAAACCACTAGAGTAGATTCTATTTTACTAAAATCATTTTCTAATTCTTGCTTTTGATTTAAAAGTACCCTTTCTCTATCTATACAATCCTTAATTTTCTTATCAATTAACACTATCTCAGACAAATGCTTGTCTTTTTGATTCTGATTCTCAATACACTTCGGAAGTAAATCATGAAATTTACTAGAAAGGCTCTGAAACTGAGTAAACTCGCTTATCAAGGATTTGAATTTTTGATTTTGCTTTTCAAACTCTCTAGCGTAAAGATTAGTATTATCAGCCTTTTTATAAACACTATAAAGCAAAGCTTCAAAACCAAAATAATTTTCTTTTTCATTAGAGTCCCAAAAGGCCTGTTTAAAAAGCCCTCTGTTCTCACTATTTCCAAGGGCTGCTGCCAAAACTCCCCAACTAGGCTGGCTTATAAGTCTTTGGGAATAGTTTGAAAAATAACTAGCCTTTGAAAATGTTTCATTGTCTATTTTTGATTTAGCAGGTAATTCTTTAGTTATGTTCTCAACCGCTGCATTGTTATTACTTGCCACCACAATTCCAAAGTCTCTTTGAAGCTTTGCATTAAGAGGATAGGTATATAAATCAAATCCATTTTCTTTAGCAATAACATTATGTCCTTGATCAAAAATATGATCACAACCTAGATCTGATATAACAAGAGCTCTTTTTACAACTACCTCAGCAATAACATCTAACAATAGCGTGGTTTTACCCGTACCAGGAGGCCCGTTTACGCCTTGAATCCCCTCAGAGTCTTTTAGATCTTTAAAAATTGTATTTACCGCCGCGCTTTGAGCCGAGTAAAGTCCATATTCAATTTTAGAAGGCCACCTTCCCATGGTAAGATAACAAGGATTAAGAGCCTTAAATAAATGCTGCTTGTCTTTTATTAAATCTCTTCTTTTATCAATACTTGGTTTAAGGGTAAGGTATTGTTTTAAACTAGGGCTGAACTCACTGGTTTTTATACTCGTTAAATAGTTTAGATCATCAAGAAAAAAACTATTTAAAAAGCTAATTACAGCCTCACTATCCTTATATACTTGCTCTTTTAAAACAAACACTTTAATATCAGAATTAAGCCAAGGAGCTAGCCAAGACAGATAAACAATCTCGTTTTGGATTTGTGTTAAGCAAAAAGGCTTATGCCCTTGTTGATGTGAGTCACTAGAATTATCAAGCAAATTATGTCTTTCTAGAAAATCTTCTTTAACCTTTTCTAGCTCTTCAGATATAGTAGATAAGTCTTTGCCGCTTTTAAGAGCATTAATTCCTAATATATAACTAGCCAGTATGTAGCTATCTTGTTCTATAGATCCGTTTTCATTAAGTATTAAAGCAGATAAACAGCTAAAACCAGTTACAGGTTCTTGCCAATCTTGAATCTGTTCTGATTTAAGTAATGTATTTAAATAGCTAATAATATTACTATTGCCTACTTTACCAAAAAAAAGTGTGTACCTCCACTTATAATTATCTTTAGCCTTTGCTTGGTCAAGCATCCAAGGCAAGATTTGATTTAAATCTAATAAAACAGCGTTTTTATTAAAGCCAGGTAGATTAAATACCTCAATGTCTCTCCAATACCTTAGTATGTTGTGTTGTTGTGTCAATTTTCTTTTTCTTTAATTACTATAATAAACTACATCAAAAAGAACTCTAAATAAGCCACTATATACAAATAGGTAGCTAAGGGAATGATTTGGCTTACTATGGCTTTTTAGATAGTACATAATTAGTCTATTTCACTATAAAATAAAACCTTTAGGTAAGGTTGATATGTCTAGATTTCTAGGATCTGCTCCCAAAATAAGAGCTGATATCACCTCTTCTTTTTTAAACTCTTCAAACTTGTCATAACTAAGATCAAACATAATTTGAAGGTTTACCTGAGTTATAGCCTCCTTGTTATCTATAAACTTATCAGAATACATTCTAATGAATTGTTGTTTTAAAATCTCTTGTACTTCAAACTCTTTATACCTTATTAAATCCCCTTCTTTAATTGAAAATATTTTCTTTAAGGCAATAAAATCATTCAACTCCTCTACTTTTATACAATCATCCTTTAAAGTATCATAAGCATACAGTAACAAATAATCTAGAGTTGAATTTCTTACACGGTCTAAAACACCATCATGTTCCAATAAGTATTCTTTTAGTTTATCAATTGTAGCATCTTTTGCTACAACAATAGAAATAATATCATTTACAGAATTATTCTCTGATTTTTGACTCTGAATGAACTCTTTAAAGTTCTTTGATAGTACATACATAATTATATTTAATTGGTTTATTGGTTTAGAAAATAATTCATAAAAAGCTCCCCTGGTTCTTTATCTATTGCTTTTTCAATTAAAAGTAATTCGAAAGCTTCAAGACTCCCCTTTCTAAAGAACAAATCCGAAATTCTTGCTTCAGGAATCCCTGTCTTTATCGATATAATTTTAGGTGTATTTTTTACATTCTCAAATTTCAACATAAAAGTTCCAAATTGATTTCTTTTCTTCTTTGGCACTCTCTTAAGCTTTATTTTCTGAAAATTTGGAAAAACAATTCTTATTGCTTCTTTAAAATCACCACCTAAAGCAATAACAGCTTTATAAAAAGTAAAAGCACTTAGTTTAGATACATTTCCATTTCTCAATTTATTAATCTGGCTTTGAGACATATTCATCTTTGTAGCTACCATTTCTTCTGTATAGCCTAACTTATTCATTCTTATATCAATATAACTACCCATTTTATGCATACTAAATATTCTTTATTTAATTAATTTTGTAATTAGGAATACTTTTCATATCTTTACCTTAAATCTTAAACAGAGCTCTTTTATGTAAGCTCTGCTTATAAAAAAATATTTATAAGTCTCGAACCTTGAGTAACGACCACTTCGAGCACAGTAAGAATAGCCCTTTCAAGAAAAAGTGATATATTTGCTTTCTCATTTAAGGGAGGGCTCCTTACTGGAAAATTGTAACAGTGGTCGTTTTATCAAGTGTTATGATTAGTACAGTTTGGGGTCCTCCCTTTTCTTTTATATCATAAGACCTATAAATTATAATCTATGTGAGCGATTTTTTGTTTTAACCACTCACTGTTGTGATTCTTAAAAAGAAAAAGCACAGTATAAGGTTTAAACTCTAAGTTGTTCTCATACAAATAGTGAGATAAAAAAAGGCCGTGATTCCTTGATTTATTCACACTATATCTTTACTTAAAAACACTAGTGTTTTAAGCAAGATTGGTTTTTCTTTAAATGATTTGCACTCTAAAAGTAAACCCTTTCTTAATGTTTTCCAAAAAGAAAACTCTCTATCGCTAGTAATTTTTTAAGCAAAAGATGACAAAATGCGATAGTCTAACGTTTTACGTTAGACTATCCAAGAGAATAAAAGTTTTAGAAAAGCAGTTTAATATTAAACTTATCTAAAGCTTACATAATACCCAAAACCTTTAGTTCATGGCCGTCTCCCAATTAGGCTATAAAGGTTTAAACAAACAAGGTAGATTTGTTAGTATTCTTTTTCTAGTACTTACAATACCTTATCCTTAATGGACTTATCGAATGATTCAATTCGAAATTTTTTCAATTATTTATTACAAACAACAAAACTATTAGTAACTAAACTCACATTTAGCCTATGATTAGATTCTTGTGTAACTACCCTTAGAGTTATGTTTTTTTAAGACTTTGATTTCATAAACAACTTAGCTATAACTCTAAGGGATTCACATAAAGTTTACCAAGTAAAATGACATTTTACGCTAGGTTCAGAACAGTTTCTGAATGCGTACAGGACCTCTATTACCTATTAGTTACAATGTCTATTGTATACTAGTAGGCATAACAATGATCAATTAGTAAGAATAAAATGCTATGAAAAAGTGATCAGCTAGTAAGTATAAAAAATGATTAGTTAGTAAGAATAAAAACGCTATGAAACAATACAATCCACTGTTGTATTTATTAACCAAATAAAACACTATCACATTATGAAAAAAAACGCTTACAGACTACTGCTAGATTAGTTGGGTTTGTTTGAAATTAACTAGTAAGAAGGTTTTAAAAGTAGTTAAGTCTGTAGGCACAAAACACAAACAACACATTGTATGGCTTAAAGGGATTTTACGTCATACTAAAAGTCCATGACTATCCTCCCTAAGCTCTTACTATGCATTTTGGGAGACATGCCAAAGAGCAAAGGGAGATAGTCCTATTAAAACAATTGTGTATAAACCAATAACTAACCCTTGATACAAAGGCTTATTTAGATACTTCTGTAATGGAAATCTTTAGAATTAAAAGTCTTCTTGTGTCAAATTCAATTATTACAATTATGAAAACTCAATTATTAACCAAGTCTGGTTACAGGATAGCTCTGATGTTAAGTTTCATTCTTATCTATCCTACCTATGCTGTGTCTAAAGATAATCTATTTTATCTAGATTATCAAGACAAAATAAAACTAACTGGTAAAGTTAGTGACTCCACAGCCGAGCTACCAGGAGTGTATGTTATGGTAAAAGATTCTAATATAGCAACTATAACAGATATAGATGGTAATTTTTCAATTGAAATAGCCAAAGGACAAACCCTAGTCTTTTCAATGATGGGCTATGCAACTAAACAAATTACCTACACAGGTCAACCCTTTTTAAATATTAAATTAACTCAAGAGATAAGCACTCTTGATGAAGTAGTCATAAATGCTGGTTACTACTCTGTAAAAGACCGTGAGCGTACAGGAAGCATCGCTCGTGTTACTGCCAAGGATATCGAAGTTCAACCTATTAATAATCCTCTTCAAGCTCTTCAAGGAAGAACTCCAGGGGTAAATATCACAAATTTCACAGGTATCCCTGGCGGTGGAATTGATATTGAGATTAGAGGACAAAACTTTTTAGCTCAAAAAGCAACAGGAAGAAACAATCCTTTTTATGTTATCGATGGGGTACCATTTATCTCTGATGCTCTTGGTATGAATAATGGTAATTTATCAGCAGAAATATTATCTGCCAATATAAGCCCTTTAAATGCTATAAATCCCAATGATATAGAAAGTATCGAAATCTTAAAAGATGCCGATGCCACGGCTATCTACGGATCGCGTGGTGCTAATGGTGTGGTGCTGATAACCACAAAAAAAGGGAACCAATCTAAAACTAGCTTTACCCTAAACTCTTCTACTAGTTTTAGCAAAGTTGGTAAATATTTAGATATGATGAGTACTTCCCAGTACATAAAAATGCGTGAAGAGGCTTATATAAACGGCAATAGAGAAATTCCAGCTAGTGCATATGATATAAATGGAGTATGGGATAAAAGCAGATATACCAATTGGCAAAAAAAGCTAATCGGAGACACTGCAACAGGGCAAGAGTTTTCTTTAGGAGTAAGAGGTGGTAATGAGTTTTCAAATTTCAATATCAATTATTCTCATAGCGAAAACACAACTGTTTTTCCAACAGATAAAGGTTATAAGAGAAACTCAGCTCTACTTAGTTACAATTATAAAAGTAAAGACAGTAGACTATCAGTAAACTCCTCTACTACCTACTCTAACCAAAGTAATAACCTACCAACTATGGATCTTACAAGACAAGCCCTTACCTTACCTCCTAATGCTCCTGCGTTATACAAAGAAGATGGAAGCCTAAATTGGGAGAACAGCACTTTCATAAACCCCTTAGCACAGCTAAAGGGTACTTACGAGAATAAAACCTCAACTATTATACTAAACTCTAATATCTCTTATGGGCTTTTAAAAAACCTATACACAAAACTAAACATTGGTTATACAACAAATCAATTTGAAGAAAGACAAATTTCACCACACACGATGTATAATCCAGCATTTGACCCAACAAGTGAATATTCTGAATCTAGCCTCTCAAATCAAAATCACAATAGCTTTATAATAGAGCCTCAATTAAACTACGCTTTATCAAAAGGTAAACATCAAATAAACTCGCTTTTAGGTTTTTCATACCAACAAACAGACTCAGAAGCCATTCAGTTTTATGGTAAAAATTTTGCCTCTAATGCTTTTATTAAAAATATTGGAGCGGCAAAAGAAAAAGCCTTCTCCCCTAATGTAAAAAATCAATATAAATATGCTTCCATCTTTACTAGAATCAACTACTCTTATAACTCTAAATACTTTATTAATCTAACAGCTCGTCGTGACGGATCTAGCAGGTTTGGAAATGATTATAAATTTGGAAATTTCGCAGCTGTTGGAGCAGCATGGATATTCTCTAAAGAAGATTTTGCTAAAAGTATTCCTTGGTTATCCTTTGGTAAGCTACGAACAAGTTACGGAATAACAGGTAGTGATAATATCGGTGATTATGCTTATTTAGATACCTACTCAGTGGGAGCTATCTACAATGATATGCCTACTCTAAAACCAACTGCACTTTTTAACCCAAGCTACAAATGGGAGAAAACTAAAAAATTTGAAGTAGCCACAGAGCTTAGTTTTTTTAAAGATCGCATAAATGCTTCTATTGCCTATTATAACAATCGCTCATCAGATCAGTTAGTTGGTATGACTCTCCCTAGCACAACAGGATTTTCCTCTATTAATGGTAACTCTCTAGCTGTTGTAGAAAATCAAGGTTGGGAGTTTGCTATCTCTAGTCAAAACATAAAGACCAAAGATTTCTCTTGGAACACTAGTTTTAATATCTCTTTTTCTAAAAATAGACTCCTTTCTTACCCTGGACTCGAAGAAGGAACCGAAAGCAGTTTTTACGTTATTGGTAAACCGATAAACATTGTAAAACTCTATAAATATGAAGGATTAGACCCAGAAACAGGAAATTTTACATTCAAAGACTACAGTGGAGATGGAAAAATAACATCTCTTGACGAACAACATATAGTCAGCCTTGCACCAAAGTTTTTTGGAGGGTTACAAAACACAATATCTTACAAAAACTTAAGTCTTGACTTTTTATTCTATTTCATTAAAACAAATAATTACAATATAAATAAATATTATAGCCCCCCTGGAATAGCATCTATTAATCTTCCTGCAGCTATGGCAGATTACTACTCTGAGTCAAATCCAAATGCGACCTATATGCCTGCCTTTATAGGTAATCCGAATAATAGCCTACCATTTACAGAAAGTACTGCCACCATTTCCGATGCTTCCTATATAAGACTAAAAAACGTAGCTCTATCCTATACTTTAAAAATGCCAAAGCTTAAAATGAAATCTGTAAAACTCTACTTACAAGGGCAAAACCTTTTAACAATTACCTCTTATAAAGGAATGGATCCTGAGTTTATTTCTTTTGGAGGACTGCCACCTCTTAGAACAATTTCCTTTGGGACTCAACTAACCTTTTAATACTAAAAATCATGAAAAACACTACCTATATATATAAAATAACAATCTCCTTTATTATAGGCATACTTATTACTTCTTGTACTAGTCAAATAGAAGTAGACATGCCAAATGATAAAATAGATCAGTCTGAAGTCTATAAAGATATAGCAACTACTAAAGCAGCACTAAATAGCCTTTACCTTGATTTAATAACTAATCCTTCTATTTTTAACAAATCAAGTACAGGAGTTAGCTATAGTCTTAGTCTTTTTACAGACGAGCTGGACTACTCAGGCACAGTAACTACAACCAAAGACATATATGAAAATATTATTTTAGATAATCATTCTAGAATAGCCACATGGTGGAATAATTCTTATCAAAACATATATTCTATTAATACTTTTATTGAAGGAGTCACAAATTCTGCTTTTTTAGAAACAGAGTTAAAAAAGTCTCTCCTAGGAGAAGCCTATGCGCTAAGAGCTTTATATTACCATTACTTAAGCATTCTCTATGGAGATATTCCCTATACTACATCTACGAACTACAATCTAAATAAGTCTTTACAAAAGCTTCCTTATCAAGAAGTACTTTTAAAAATAGAATCAGATCTTACTCTAGCTGCAGAGCTGCTAGATTACTCATATAGAGATCCCAATAAATTCTATATAAATAAATCCATAGTACAGGTTTTACAAATTGAAAACTATATTTTACAGAAAAAATATGACAAGGCTGAAAATACTGCTCACTTGATTTTAGATCAAAAATTATACAGTATAGAGGACAACCTAGATAGAACATTTAAAAAAGATGCCAAAAGTACAATTTGGCAAATAGCACCAAGACTTGCCTCTGATATAACATCAGAAGCATCACTCTATCTTTTTTCTAATTTCACAAACAATAGCTCTACCGTGAGTAATCACTTACTAAGTCTTTTTGACAATAATGACAAACGAAAACAACAGTGGTTAAAAAAGATAAATATTAATAATCAAGAATTTTATCAAGTATACAAATACAAAAATCAACAAAATAACACAGACGAGTTCTCAATCTTCTACAGAATCGAGCAGGTATACTTTCAGTTAGCCTACAGCCAATTTAGGCAAGAAAACACAAAACAAGCCATCGAAAGCCTAAACATTGTAAGACAAAAAAGAGGCTTAGAGAACCTACCTTATACCTTAAGTAGTCAAGAATTTATAACAAATTACTTAGAAGAAAGTAGCAAGGAATTCTTTACAGAGAATGCTAGGCGCTTTATTGACTTAAAAATAACTGATCGGCTTGAAGATTTAAAACTCATAAAACCAAACTTTCAGCCTTACCACAACTTATTCCCTATCCCCTATAAACAGTTACAAATAAACAAAAACTTACTTCCTAATAACCCAGGATACTAACCTTTAAAACATACAAAAATGAAAGCAAAAATAATATTGATAATTACATGTATTGTTAACCTATTTATTTTCTTGTCTTGTCAAGACAAACAATTAAATACGATAGAAAAGCAATCACAGCCTAGCACTTGCCTAGAGAATCTTGATGGCAGTATTACCATACAAGGACGAATTACAGTTAAAAACACAGAAAGTGTTTCTTTGGGGGTTACAACTGTAAACATTAAAAACAAATGGGCTTTTTCAAAAGATATAACAAGTTTTCTAAAAGAAGAATCACCTAAAAAAACAATAGCTTATGGACAAAACAAAAGAGTATTTATAAATAAACAAGGATACTACAAAATAACTATTGATAAAAATGATACTCTTTCCATTATTCCTATTTCTTATCTATATAAAAAACCTAAAGATATTACAGGACTTACCAAAAGTCAAATTTTAAATATAGAATTAGAACCTTTACCTCAAAAGGTAATTCAAGATTTTGAAGAAAAGAATCCAATTGGATATAAAGCTTTATCACGTTTTTTACAAGACGTAAACCCTGATAGTTTAGTAACAGTATCAGGAACTATTTCTAAATCCGATACTAGAACTCCTTTAGAGAATATCTATGTAATTACTGACTTTTTAAATAATACAAAAGGTGGGACTTCTTTTCATTTTACTGATAAATATGGGCAATTTAACATTAAAGTCCCTAAGAACACTCCCATTACAATAGATCCATTCCGACCAAGCTATATTAATTTCATAGCTAAAAATGACACTGTTGTAAACCTTAAACTATAACATTATGAAAACAATATTAAAAATATTAATACTTCTTACTCTTTGCCTTTATTCTTTTCAAAAGGCAGTCTCTCAAGAAACGGAAAAAAATAATTTCTTTGACGATGATCTAACATGGAGTAGTTTGTCCACTGGAGCTTTATCTCCAGATGGACAATGGGCTGTTGTAGGAAAACGATACAACAAAAATCCAAGACCTAAAAAAACATACTTTGTAAATACAACAACAAAAGAAAAAAAAGATTTCACACATGTTTCTAATTTTTATAAGTCATTTTTAAACAAAGGAGTTGTTGTTGGGAATATCAAAAAAGACCTTGCTATTTTTTCTTTAAACCAGAATGATTCATTACTAATTAAAGAGGTAGTAAAGTTTGATACTAATGTTGAACTAAATCTATTATTTACCTTAAAAAATAACAGTGAATTTACTATCACTAAACTCAGTGAGAATCTTAAAAAAATTAAAACCAACCTCTCTCTTCAAGCAATAGATAAATATTACTTATCGCGTAATTCAAATAAACTTGTTGTACTAAGTAAAAAGAAAGAATTAATACAGGTAGATCTAAAAGATTTTACATCCAATAAAATTATTGATTTAAAAGACAATATAAAGACACTACAATGGAATATTAATCAAGATGGCTTTGTTATACACATTAACGATAAACTCCATGTAATAGATCTTAACTCTAATAAAATAGGAATTATAGATATTAGTGAGAAAAAAGATATTGAAAACCTAAAAATAAGCTTTTTTTTAAATAATGACCTTTTTGTTTCCTATCAGCTCAACTCTAATAAGATTATACCAGAGAGTGAATATGTAGATATATGGCAAGGAAATTCTAAACAACTAGTTCCTAGTGATTTTAAAACAAAGTATAAAAAAATCTATAAAGCCTTTGTTTACAAAAATAAACAAGACACTATTTTACCATTAGAAAGGGAAATTGATAAAGACTATTTAAATATAGGTATCCCAGGTTATTTATTGTCTTATAACTATTTTAAAGATATAGACTTTGGTACTTACTTCCCTCCTATAGAATATTCATTATACGATATAAATAAACAAAAAAATGTTACATCATTATCAATGACTTCCCAATCCCCTTTTTATCCATCTATTGATGGAAAACACATTCTATACCCAGTTAACCGCGCTAAAGATAAATGGGAAATATTAAATATAAAAACATTAGAAAAGCATTCCTTTGATATTGATAACTTAAGTAAGGGCTTTTCCCCTATTTGGTCACAGGATTCAAAAACCATCTTTTATGCTTATAATGGCAATTTGCTTTCTTATAATTTAGAAAATAGAAAAACTATAAACCTAACTCAATTTAAAAATACAGACAAAGTACACATTAGTAGACTAGTAAACAAAGAGTCAATACCATCTTATGCTTCTTATGTAGATACTAATATGCCTTTTTATTTTATAGGTACGCAAGAAAACAACAAAACTATATACATGTTTGATAAACAAAAAATAAAGCCTATTTACACGACTATTAATGATTTATCTCTTAGGCCAACATCAAGTAAGACGTTTAGTACTGATTATAACACTGTACTTTTTCAAATAGAAGATTATAATTTACCAACAAAGATATTAGCTATTCAAAATAAGAGAGTTAGCACAGTAATGGAATCTGATATTAATAAAGATTTGTATAAATGGAGAAAAAGAGTTGATTTCACTTTCACAGATAAGTTTAATAAAAGTCTTAATGGTTACCTTTTCTATCCTAAAAACTATGATCCTAAAAAGAAATATCCTATGATTGTTCAAATATATGATCTAAAATTAAACCCAGCTTATAATGAATTTTCAATTCCAGTACACGTTACTTCTAATTCAGGTTTTAACAGCTCATTACTAACTGAAAATGAATATTTTGTTCTAAGTACTCAGACATATGTAACTGAGGAAGGGCCAGGAATTAGCGCTGTTGATTGTGTTACTAATGCTGTTAACAAATCCCTAGAAATTGAACCTACAATTGACAAAGACAATCTAGGGCTAATAGGACATTCTTTTGGTGGATATAAAGCAAGTGCCATATCTGTACTCTCTGATATATTTAAAGCCTCTGTCCCTGGGGCAGGAGCTCATGATTTAATTGGTTCAATGTTTTCATATAACTATTATAGAAGAATGCCTGATTGGTTTATAGTTGAAAGTGAACAACCAAATATGGGAGTTAAATTCTCGGATAACCCTGAAAAATATTACAACAATAGCCCTATACTAAACGCATATAAAACCAAAACTGCGATGCTTCTTTTTACAGGATTACAAGATGACAATGTTGATTGGGAAAATACTAGAAAGATGTTTGTAGCCCTTAAAAGAGAACAAAAACCAGTAATGGCTCTTTTTTATAAAAATATAATTCATGGCTTTCTTTCTTCAGATCCTATTGAGAATCGTGATTTAAGTATAAGAGTATTAGACTGGTTTGATTATCATTTAAAAAACAAGAAAAACATCCCATGGATAAAAAATGGACTTGATTATAATAAATATTCTATAAGCACCCTCTAATTGGATGAAAAAGAGGGGGATACTTAGTCCCCCTCCCTTATCATTTTTAAGATTAATTTTGTAAACTCTTATAATTTATAAAGAGCCGCATATCCCCCTAAAGGAGATTCTCCCCATAAATCATGATCTATGCCATCTATCTTAATTGTACATCTCACATTAAGTACAGTTAGAGTACAATTCCCTTCTTCAACCTCATCTTCATCTAATTTAACAAAAATAAAACCTGGTCCAGAAGGGTCAGGAATTCTAATATAGTGATCCCCATAATATGGATCAGCAACTTCAAAATCCATTACAGATTCTATGTTAACAGCATTATCTGTTTTTTCACTAGCATTTATAGTAAATGCACCTACTGTTAGCATTGCAAAAACGGCCAATGGCATCAGTAGGTTTTTAATAAGTGCTTTCATAATAATAAATATTTTTAGTTACAACAACTAGCCTCTTACTAGTTGATTTAAAATATATAATCTCATTTTTAAGGTTAACAAACAAAAACTTCTACTTAGTTGATTTACTTTAGCTTTTTAAATCAATCCACCACATTTATAAAAACTCGCGAGGTCTTTATAATAAAAACAGCCTATAAATAATACGAAAATTCTAAAGGCACAAACTCTTTAATTTAGTTACTGTGTTATTTTTACCTACTAAATTGATTCACAAAGCTCTATTATATATATAGATAGGCTTGTGTACAAAAAGGACAAAAGTGTCTATATAAAGGACAATTTTATGATAAAAAAGGACAAATAGGCCTACTTTGAAAGCCTTGAAACCAAAGACAAGTAAAATGTTGTTATTTTAAATGGTCTCCTAAGAGTAGTTTAATGCGAAAATTAAGCTACATTTTTTAAGTCAATCACAAAAAATAAAGGTGGGATAAATCATAATAATTTACTCCCACCTTCACTTTTTAATTAAGGTTAAAGCTTGTTACTAGGCGCATTCTTTTACAGCCCAGTCTAACTATTAATACTTTTTATCTAACCACTAGAATTGTATCTTATAATACTTTACTTTTTTCTTCTGAAACAAAAAGCTATACTTGTATTTTACAACAGGTGTTATTCTATAACCTTTTAGAATTAATTTATCTAATAATATATCAGATAACTCTTCAGTAAAATATATATTCTTTCCTTGCTTGGCACACTCTTCTAGATTTGAAATCAATCCATTATATTGCTGCTCTAAAGCATTCTCTGCAATAGATTTAAGTTCTTGGGCAGTCATTATTTTTTATTAAGGTTTTTACTATGTGACAAAATTAATAAATACTCACACAAACAAAACTATATCTGTTTTTTTACAATAATGACATATTTAATTTAAATATTTTTGATTAATTATAAAATTAAAATTAAAATCAAAATATATCAAATAAATAACTCTAATATCATCTCTTAAAGGTTGCGATAATATAAAGGTTGGTACTTTTGGTCTTTATTAAAAGCTCTTAAATACCCTCTATAACTTTCATAACCACATTTGTAGGCAATCTCTGATACAGAATAAGAAGAGAACATTAAAAGAAGTAACGATTCAATGAGTCTGTTTTGAATATGATAGTCATAGAAAGAAGTACCTAAATATTTTTTAAAATTACGCTGAAAGGTCTTAGGATGCATATTTATCTCTTGGGTAAACCACTTTAAACTAATACTAGGATTTTCTTGTTTTAAGAAACAATAATCCTGATAGTATCTTTTATACACCTCTCTTTGCTGTTTACTAATTAGAATATTCCCAGAGGGAATTGATTTAATCTTAACCCTTATTCCCCAGATATAAAATACCTGATTCACTGAAGATGTATTAATACTAAAACCTAATAACAAAATGGCATTTGAATCTTTAATAATTACTTGACTTATCACTTTTTTAAAGCTTAACACATCATTGGATGTAGTAGTTTTTAACCAATTAATAATTTCGGAGTTTTCTAATCCAAATAACTCATCACTTTTTATCATCCCTGAGATATCCCACTTTGCACTTTGCTTTTTAATAACAACAAAAGATTTTGCATCAGGGTTTTGGTATAATTTAAGGTTTAATCCAAAATACTTTTTCGCGCATACAAAATAAAGCAGCTTATCAAAAACAAAACAGGCATGCTGTAATAATCTATGATCTAAAG
Source organism: Myroides sp. ZB35 (assembly GCF_001865835.1). Classification (NCBI taxonomy): domain Bacteria; kingdom Pseudomonadati; phylum Bacteroidota; class Flavobacteriia; order Flavobacteriales; family Flavobacteriaceae; genus Myroides; species Myroides sp. ZB35. The sequence goes on from NZ_CP017769.1 coordinate 3,560,215, forward strand.
TATTAACTGTTTTATCATTTAACCCCTCTAAAAACATCGAAAAACACTGCTGTAATACACCGCTAAAATCTTTAATTAAATCTAATCTCATTACCTAAATAAACCTTACAGAATAACAAGAAAATCTTAACAGACTTTTGTTATAATATCACACAAAATCATAATTCATTGTTTTACAAAACATTACAAATTAAGACTTATTAGCTTAAAAATCACAACAAGTAAAGATTTTAACACATATAAGACTCAAAATCAGTAATTTAATCTCTTGTAAACAACTTTACAATAATTTATTTCTTACACTTAGATTAACCAATAACAAATAAATTATGATAAAACTCAACAGCAAAACCACTCAAGACTTAATCCTTAAAGAAGAGTCAAAGTTAACTCTAGATCCAAGTCAAATTATTAAAGAGGCTAAATACATGACCACATACCTTAGCCGTATTTTACAAAAGCAAAAACAAATGATTATAACTCATGGGTTTTCAAATCAAGAAGAAGAAATCTATTTCTTTAAGATTCTTAAACCCAAGATTCTCTCCAAGTTAATGTATTATAACAAAATATATAAAATAGAAACCCACTCTCCCAATACTGCATGCAAAACTCAAAAACAATACTACTTAAAAAAAATAAAACAAGTATCTTCTGAATATAAGCTATACTATACTAGTTCTGAGTTCTACAAATACTACAAAAGTCAAAGAACAGATAAAGATATAGAATATTACACAAGAGGTAATATCAATGTTTTAAAAGGGGTAAACAGCTTTGCATTTGAAATAGATCTTCAATTCTCAACATATTATGATTATAAACTCTCTCGTATTTTATCAAGTGAACTACTCTATGAGTATCTAAGTATAAGATTAAATCAAATAGATCCTCCTGCTTTTTCTAAAAGCATAACCATAAACAATGCCTTATCTTGGTCTGATTCCTCAGCAGCACTAATAGAACTTATATACGCTTTATATGCTAGTAGAGCTATTAATCAAGGAGATTTAGAAATAAGAAAAATAGCCTATCTATTTCAGAAATACTTTAATATTACCCTAAATGATATTCATCACACCTTTCATCGGATGAAAACAAGAAATTACTCAAGGACCATGTTTTTAGATAAATTAAAACAATCACTTGAGGATTATATGGATAAGGACTACTAGGATAGAAATTAAAAATAAAGCCCAAAAAGACCACTTACATATAGCCTTTGCCTACAGTGGTCTTTTTCATTTTAAAAGAAAATATTTACACCTTAATAAATAATCAACTCTATAGAATAATTCTTTTTGAAGGAAATAAAAAAGTTCCCGTAATTAAAGTTTCACAACTATCTTATAAGAGATCAGTCTATAAAATTGTTTTGGGGAATTAATATGAGACGGATATATAGTTAAACCTAACCTTATATAGTTTCTCTTTGTTTCCTGATTTTACCCTAACAAAAAGGTTTGTAAAATTATAATTACCAAAATACATTCTGCCAAGATCTAAGAATTTTTTATTATAGATATTATTGTAGTAGTAGTCTAACATAAACTTATCAAAATCCTTTATAGAGTATTCTTTTGTAAAAGCATGAGTAGGCACTTCTTCAAGAAATGTAAATTCATAAGTATCTAGACGAGCTCCTCCATCATTTGAAGGCAAAAAAACACTTGAGATTTTATTTTCTTCTTCTAGTAGTCTGTAGCTTTTATCTTTGGTTATGTTTACCAAAATTGTATCAGTAATATTAACTTGGGCTAATGAAATATTAGCAATAAGACATAGGATAATTGATAAAATATAGTTTCTCATATTATTGACATTCAATTGTGTTGTTATTCGTTCTATATATTCAGGTGGATGTTGTACAATAATAGGAGTTTTATTAATAATTAACTATACTAAGTACTAATCAAAACGCTTATTTAAGTAGCCCTGAATATTATTATTTGTTGTTTTATACAATTTAATATTGTTTTTATCTCTACTGTCCTTAATAATTACATTATCAAATGTAAATGACCCATGTAATATAGGAGGTAGGTTCTTGTTGTTTTGATATTCCATTAGTTCTTGATATTTACAATCACTATAACTAATAAAAAGAAGAATATCCATTTCTTTATATTTTATATCAGCATCTAACGAACTTAGTTCTTCTACAATTTTAAAAACATATTGTATATGAATATCATAATTAATATGATCAAATGTTAACTTTGAAAGCAGATTATTTTCTTCTTGTGTATCAATTTGTACATAATTATAATTATTATTTTTATCGACATTAAGTCTAGTATTGTTGTCTATATTCAGAATTATTGGATCTTTAATTTGAGCTATACTGCCTTGAAGTGTAAATAATAAAAGTATAATGTATTTGATATTTATTTGCATTCTATCTTGTTATTTAGTGATTTATATTCTTGTAGAGATAATTTTATTTCATTTTTCCCATTAATAGTTAGGTTTTGAAAAGCTTTAACATTTCATTCCCTTTACCAATGTATCCATACAATTTTTGATCATATATTCATGTTAAGAGGCTTATTTTTAATTACGCAATCTTCCACTCATATCGTATCGACACCTTATAATATCGTTCTTCAGTATCTTTAACCTTTAAATATAAGTTTTTATAAATCATAGTCTCTATATGTGTTCCTCCAAAATATGGAGGCTCTGGTTTTTTCCCATTTACTTTCTCATATCTAGATATAGAATCATCAATAAAAGAATCAAGAGGTAGGATTTGATATCCACGAGGAATATCTTCTAATTTTATTTCTTTAATCACTTTAAAAATAAATACATCATGCTGGTTTAGCTCTATAATCCATTCATTTGCCTTCTTATTAAACAGAACAGGCTGTGCAATTTTATCTTTATTTTTAAGCTGTGTCGCATCCACTAAAATAACATCTTTAATCTGGTTGTTTTGACCAAAAGCCAGCAGACAAGTAAACAAAGTAAAAACTAAGAGTGTTATCTTTTTAAAGCTTTTACCTACAAGTGGTTTTGTTGTTTTCATCTGTGTAATGTTTATTTCTAATTGTTGATTTTCTCCTTACTCATTTAAAAATTCAATATACTGACCTTCAAAAGAAAAATGCTCTATCACTCCATTGCTTTTCTTGACGATACATTGATTTGAGTTCTCCATTTTTATAATACTATCCCCCACTACAGCATAGCTTCCAATGATAGTAGTGGGATATACATTGATTAATTTATCATCTTGAATTTTAATTCTTAAAAAGGTATGAGGTAGTTTTTCACGAGGATTAAATTTCTCTACAACTACTCCTTTAAACCCTGTAGTGTAATTGCTTAGTACTTTTTGTTCTTGTTGCAAATTAGTATAATAACCAATAACAAAAAGATTCAACACTATTATAAGTCCTATTATAATTTTATTTTTCATCAAGTGTCTTCTATAATCTATGATTCTACCAAAGTATGCATTATCGTAAATAAAATAACGCTTTGGGTTTTAAAAAATAATTTGTTTTAGAGAAACACTCTTTCCAAAACCAATTATAACGTTCTTATTGTTTATAGGTAGAGTATATTTAGGTAAAATAATGAAAATTATTTTTTTATTACAAATAATATACTTACATTTGCCGATGTAAATATGAATAGGCGAAATTTTTAATCAAAATAATAGCTTATTATGTACTTTAGTAGTTCTACACTATATTAAGAATTTATTACTCTTTAAACTTCAGTATAAAATAAATTCTATTATTTAATAGCACTTTTAAAAAAATCATTTTTTTATTTTTTTAAGCAAAATTTCATGTACTCAAAACATGGTTATCTTTTATACAACACCTCTACTGTATTAAAGTAAATAAAAAATAGACATTGAATGATTTTAAATATTTATCCTCTTTTAATAAAAGTAATTGATGATTTAAATAAGTTGTTCTTTTTCAATTTAATCAACATCTTTTAAAGTATCTAAAAAATACTCCTTCTATATAATATGAATAAAAAAAACAACCATTTATTAGGTGTTTTTATGTCTTACAACTTATAAAAGACTTAAATCTAACCACTAATATTATTTTTAACAATCATATTAAAAAGTTAGATAGTTAATACTTTATTTATAATATTGAGTTTAGATTGCACAACGCATTTAAGAAGATTATATCTAACTAAAGTAAGTAATACAAATCCATTTAATAGAATAAATATTTACACAAAAAGATTCATTTAGTTATACTAAATAGCCAAATTATCTTATTATAAAAAACAAATAGGTTATGAATTCCACAAAGAATTTCAAGCCAATAACAATATATATGAATAGAATAGAAATACAACACCTAGATCATAGAAATGATCTTACCCTAGAAGAAATGATTATATCAAAAAGTATGAATGGATGGATATTACAACTATACCTTCAACTATTTAAAAAAAAACCATCTAGTTTATAAATTAAGAGGGTTATAGAATAAATTATCTAAAATAAAATCCCTAGGTAAATACTTTATTAGGGACAATTAAAATATTAAATTAATAATTAAGATTATGCAAGAAGGTACAGTAAAATTTTTCAATGAAACAAAAGGATTCGGATTTATAACAAATGGAAATGAAGATATTTTTGTTCACGCTACTGGTTTAGAAGAAGACATTAAACAAGGTGATAATGTAACATATAACGTAGAGAAAGGACAAAAAGGTTTCAATGCCGTAAATGTAAAAAGAGCACAGTATTAGAACTAATTTTCACATCTAAGCTCGCTTTAAATTTGCAAATATTAGTATTTTTAAACACATCATTAGTAATAATTGATGTGTTTTTTGTTTTTAACAAAAAACTCTATTACAATTAAATTGCCTCTTTCCGGTTTGATTTATGCCACTTTGAAAATTTCATTACATTCCATCGATCTACTTACCAATTCACTACACAAGAGCACATGATTTCTTATTCACTTATCTTGTAGACTTACCTATTTTGTAATGTGATACCCTTTAAACAAACTCACTCCCTTACATTAAGCTTTAACATAAGTATCTTTTTTAAGGGTATATAATACTTCTAAAAAACCTATACTGATATTAACAAAGTAATTTTTTATATAAAAATTCAAATATTTCACTAAAAGTATAATTTAAACAACATACGATACAAATGTCAAATATTTATTAATATATCGTTTAATATGTTATATAATTAATTATATTGTAATTATTGTTTTTTTTTATAATCATAATCTTTTTTATCATATTTTATTAAGTTAAAATTATTTTAAATACATAGTATTTTTATCTATTTTAGAGCAACTAAATAAATAATAAATTATGATTTCAACAAAATTAGGTAGCTTAACAGCTATTTTTCTTTCAATGTTTAGCATGAGTCTCCATGCGCAAACTGAACAAAAAGAAAACCGATTCAAAGTAGGAGTTGATTTAGGGTATACTAATACCTCATTAAATACTAATATTTCGAATTTAGTAGATTCTAAGTATAATTCTCGTGGAGGTTTTGGGGTTAATGTTTCTGCAGAAATGGCCGTATGGAAGAATATATTTGTCTCTACAGGAGTTTCATACTTACAAAGAAACTATGAGTTTGAAAGAACAGGTAGTCGCGAAGGATGGTATTCTAAGTATAGTAATGATTTTATATCAGTACCCTTACTCGTTGGTGGATACTTAATTAACAATCCATATCATACTAATGGGATTTGGGTTAAAGCAGCAGGAGGTATCTACACTGAATATTGGGCAAAAATGAAAACTAAAGGGCAGTATCCTGTTTTTTCTGAGTTACAGCTTGATGGTTCATTTAATTATACAACAGTTTCTGAAAAATATGATTTTAAGAAGAATGAAAATCAGTTACGTAGATTATCTATGGGATTACAAGGACAGGTTCAAGTTGGTTATGCGATAGATAAAATAGATGTCTATGTAGGCTATAATTATCTTTATGGTCTTACAGAGACTTATAAATACGATAGTCCTGGGAATAAAAAGAATACTAGAGATTCGCACATGATTTCTATAGGAGCTGCTTATAAATTTTAATAAAATTACACACGATGAAAAGAGTAAAACATAAAATAACAATATTTAGTTTATCTATATTATCATTATCATCTCTAACAGTATTAAATTCTTGTTCTACTGATGATATTACAATTACTGATCCGAGAAGATTTACTTCAGAAGATGTAAAATCTTATGCCGATTTATTTGAAGTTTTTTGGAAGACAATGGATCAACAGTATAATTATTTTTACGAGCAGAAAAATCAAGGAGGTTTAGACTGGGATAATGTATATAAGACATATTATCCTAAATTCGCCGCTCTACAAACTTATGGTAGACCTAATGAGGATGATGGTCAAATACATGAAGATTATTTAACTGCTTTTCAGTACTTCAAAGAGATTGCACATCCAATAATAGATCGCCATTTCTATGTAAAGATTCAGTTTCCTGCAACTAATAAAAATATTATTAGAACTGAAACACTCTATGGAGGAATACTTGATACAGTAAGACCTTACGTGTATCCATTTGCACAGAAGTATAATTATATGAAAGATAGAGTGACTGCTAATGGATATAAGTCTAATACAAGTAGTTTTGGAATCATTGCAGGAAATTTAAAATCTAATCCAGATATCTATTATTTCTCTTTTAGTCAATTTGCAGTAACAAATAATTTAAAAATAACATTAGCGAACAATTATTTAAATCCTGGAAAAGGCAATGCACTATTATTGACTGAAGATATTTTAGAAGCTACTGACGAATTAAAGGCAATTGAAGATGTTAATATGCGTAATGCTATTAAAGAGGTGACCTTTAATATACTAAAAGAATACAATGAGTATTCTAATTCAAAAGCGTATAAAGAATTTATAGAAGAGGCAGCGAAGTTTAACCAAACTGAAGTGGTTAGTAATGAATTAATGCTTGCTACCCAAAATGCTTTAAGAGCATATAATGCGTTGCCTAAATATAAAACGGTTGCTCCATACGGAAACTTATATAATGAAGCGACACAATTCTATGTAGGTGAGTTTATAGGTCTTATGGATAATCACGTTAATTTTGGTTATAGATTTCCAGAATTAACAGGTGCATTAAGCCAAGTTTTAACTAGAGGAGAATTTTATCAGAAGTTCTTAAATCCTTTACATAAAGGTGAAATCAAGAAAATAATAATAGATTTACGTTCTAATGGAGGTGGTGCTGTTGTTGATGCACGTTTTATTTCAGATCGTTTTATTACTAAAAATGCTGTATTTGCTTATCAAAGAACAAGAGAAGGGAATGGTAGATTTAATTACACTCCATGGGTAGAGGCTAAAACTAAACCACATAATTTTGGTATTCCAGCGGATATTCCTATTGCTATTTTAACAGATAAAGGTAGTGCAAGTATGTCTGAAATTACTACGCTAATGTTAAAATCTCAAGGAAATCAAGTCGTAAGTGTAGGTGACTATAGTGCTGGAGCAACAGCAGGATTAGGCGCTGTAGATGATTTCAATGGAGGTACTAGAGATGAAGTTGCAGGAGGTAAATTAACATTCTATATGCCATTATTAGCAATGAAAGATGCTGATGGGGTGGTAATAGAAGGTGTTGGTGTTAAGCCAAATATTCATGTATCTCCACTAACAGATAGTGAAGTATCACAGATGACTTCACCTACTTTTGTAGATAGAGTGGTAAATGAAGCGATTAATTATTTGAATTCTAAATAGTTAAAATATATAAATAGAAATGCTCCTTAAGTATTTAACTTTTGGAGCATTTTTTATTCAATAAAAGTTATGAATTTCCACGCCATTCAGTTAGAAAGTATGGTTTCAAATCTATTGAGTAAAGAACAAAAGCTATCTAACCAAGCATTAATTAATAAACAATCCTACTATCGGTTTTGACATAGCGTAAGTGAGGTACTATATCTAATTCTATACTGAATATTCCACTCTATACTGCACCACGAATCCGTTAAAGTGGATCTTCCCCACTTTTGGTGGTTAATCTATCGAAAGCACCAATCTTTTTTCTAACAAATCAATTGAACATCTGACATACATTTGTCTCTTTAGAGTCTTAAGTTTATTTACATTCCCTTCAACAGGCCCATTACTCCATGGTAAATCTATTGCATTTTTAATAGCGTTAGTATCTTTTAAAAGCCCTTTAGAAAAACTCTGAAACTCTGGGATACCACTGAGGTTTATTTTGTCAATCCAAGTATAAAAATAATCACTACATTTTTGTTCAAACATCATACATCGAAACTCTCTGACTACCTCCAATGTAAAACGTAAGGTAGGTGATAACTCATAAAACTGATCTAGTATATGCTTTTGTGCCTTATTGATTCTCTCCTTTTTAGTCACAAACAATATCATTGTACGTGAAGGACGTCAAAACACTAAGTTTGATGGTAAAATCACCTTGTTTCTAGCAGCTTTTCCAATTGAAATTTGAAATCGTTTAAGTGAGTCTGATAATGTGTTATAAGCGCCTGTATATCCACGATTTTTCAATTCAAAATGTAAAGTTTTAAGTAGAATTGTTGGTTCTTGAATAATTCGTGATTCGATATATTCGAGATGTTTTTCTATACCTGTTGAGCTTTGACAATGTATCGTAGGTAACTCATCATACAGCTCATATTTTTTTACTGTAACACGACTCATATGAAGCAATTTACTTATTTCTCTATGACTCTTACTTTGAGCTAATAGCTCTTTGACTTGGGTAAAACGTTGTAATTGATGATTTGACGTTTTAGTCTTTTGCCTTTTATTTTCTGGTTGTATTGTCATAGTATTTTTTTTTCTCATTTTTTGAATAACCGCATATTCTCTATCTAAAATCTTTCGAACAGTCTCTCCTAAGTTCTTTAGTAAATGCCAACGATCAGCAACTTGTAAAGCTTGGGGTGCTCCTTGTGTAGAAGCTCTTTGATAATTGATAAATCTGTCTCTTGAAATTAACTGTACTTGTTTGTTTTGAGTAAGCCAATGATAAAATGTGTTTTCTTCCCTATCTTTTAACAAACCAATTGGTTTATTGGTATTTAGATCTATAAGAATACTTCCATAGCGTTCTCTTTTTCGAATAGCCCAATCATCTACACCTAAATGTGTAACATTAGTAGTTGTTGGAAGCTCTTGTTTTGCTATAATTCGAAGTAAAGAAGTATCGCTAATAGTAACAGAAAATTCTGCGCATATTTTCTCAATAGGTCTACCTCCTGTTAGAATAACTAAATTCAATAACTTTTTAGTTAACCTATCACTTCTTCTTTGATAAGAAGAAAAGATCGATTTAAATCGCTCTGTAAAGATTTTCAAAGGACATTCTAATGTAGAACAATAGAATTTTCGAGCTTTCAATTTTATCAGTGTTTGTTTACCAAAAATAGGAAGATCAACTATTTTTCTAATGTAGTAACTATGTAATTTTGAAGATGGTAGTTTGGAGTACTTGGTATATGGAGTTGTAGGTTTTGTTTGTTTAGCGACACAAATTTCTATAACCCTTCTTTATTTTACAAAAGTCAAGACGACTTCAATTAGTAAGAATTAATCTTCTATTACCAAAAGACTCTAGTTTATTTTTCTTGTTATAATGTGATTTAAAGCAATTAATTACATCTTTTTTGCTGTAGGCTAGTTAGTTTTTTTTTATAATTCATTTTCTTTTAGAGGTTTTATAACTGTTTATAAAATCCTGTTTTTTAATATAATGCATTGAAATTGCATATAAAACAACACCTGTAAAATTATAAGATCCTGTTTTTTCAAGTAAACCTTCTTTGTGTTTTTCAACTGTCCTACAACTAATATGTAAGCTATCAGCTATTTCAGAGGAGCTAAGCTGTCTAGCGCTAAGAGTTATAATTTCTAATTCTCTTTGGGAGAAAACACATGTGGTGTTTTCTATATCAAAGCTAAGTTTTATTAGAACCTTTCTAACCCTTTTACCAAAATACTCTAATGATTTGTTAACTGTTAAAATAGCTTTTTCAATATCCTTAGATTTGGCTTTTTTACTTAAGTATCCTGAGATATTAAACTTAAGCATTCTAGCGATACTATGATGATCATAAAAGCTAGAAAGTATAATTACCTTTAAAGAAGGATAAGTTTTATTTAACTCTGCCACTGTTTGATAACCATCCATTTTAGGCATCTGAATATCTAAAAACACAATATCAACCTCTATTGTCTTTAAGCCTTGTAATAATTTTAACCCATTAGAACTTTTTAAGACCACCTCTACAGAGCTAATCTTAGATATGATCAATTCAAAACCATCTCGAAAGACTGTGTGATCATCCACTATTGCTACTTTTATTATTTTGCTTTGCATAATAAATACCTATTGCATTTGAATTCTCTTCTCTTATATGCCTAAAATCAGCATTAATTTGTTTTAATCTAGCATGTATATTACTAAGACCTATACCTTTTTGGGCGTTATCACTTTTTATATCAGAATCATAGCCTATTCCATTATCACTAATTAATAAGATAAGTTTACCCTTATCCCAAAGAAGTCTTAAACTTACCTTACTAGCCCCGCTGTGCTTTATGATGTTTTGTATCAGCTCTTGAACTACTCTATAAAAAGTTAGTTTTACATTTTGATCTAACTCAAAACTAACTGGCTCATAGTGATAACTAAACTCAATACTACTTGTCTTGTTAATTCGGCCTATATAATCAGATAAAATACACTCTAAAGGATTATCCTCAATATAAGGTGGAGATAAATGATAACTCAGCTCTTGAAGCTGCTTATAAGTGTTTAAAGTTATTTTCTTTATCTGTTTTAAGGCATCTTTTTTTGTCTTTTTATCTTGATAGAGTTTTATTATCTGTAGATAACTTAACACACATGCCAACTCGTTACACACCCCATCGTGAAGTTCTCTTGAGATGCGAGCTCTTTCCTTGTGCTCAGCTTCTAAAATAATACTAAGTCGGTTGTTTAAAAGTTTGATTTGATACTCCTTAAGATTTTTCTGATATAATATCACAATAGCTATAACCACACCACACAAAGCAGTGGCCGAGATTGTGGCCAGCCAAAAGATAAGCGTTATTTTATTTTCCATATTACAATAGATATTACAATTCTAAGGGTTAAGCTCCCTAGAATATTAATTAACCAATAATCTAAAAAATATAATTTGTTATCCACTCTATAACTACACAACACAAACAAAGGTATAGTCACACTATAATAAACAAAAAGGCCTATTACCATATAAAAATCAGCCCTTTTAAAGAGTCTTAGACTTGTTTTTTGAATAAAATTCTGATTAATTACAATAAAACTAGAAACAATCACAAAAATCATCACAAAGACCTTATTTATAGTTTTTGATACCAGAAAATGATGGTTTGTTAAAAAGCGGAATGAAAACAGATAAACTATTACAAAAAGACCTAAAGACAGGTAAAAGTAAGCCTTTGGTTTTCTATTTAATAAGTTTATAAAAAGGTAAAACAGAGCTATAAACTCTAAAAGGGAATAAACTTGGAACCAAACAAGAACATTAATCTTTAAAATAAGACTTGCTATTGTCTCGTACAAAGAAGCAATAAAAAACAATAAAACAATTCCCAAATAAGCTTTATCACAATTAATACCCTTTCGCCTTTTATACAAGTAAAGACAAAAGGGTATAATTCCAAACAATAAAGTTAATACTATTACCCCCATTGATACATAAAGCTTGCTTTTATCCCAAAGTATTATCATACGAACAAGCAGGAGGACAAGTGATTAATTCCTCTAGGATAATTCCATCGCTAATATCCTGCCCTTTTTGATCTACTCCTACTAAAACCATATTGGTTAAAGCGGTTTGTTTATTGAGCCCTGGATAGATACGCATACCTATACAATTGGTTTGACTCAAAAGCGCTTGTAGTTTATCTATCCCTACATAATAGCTATTTATCGCATCTGGATACTGAGCTTTAAACTCAGTGATATACTCAATAGCTTTTTGTTTTGTAATCACTTGACCACTTTGATTTGAAATTTTCATAAAAATACTGATTTATAATTAATCCATAAAGTTTAATACTTTAAACTATAAAGTCAATACGTATTTTTACGTAATTATACGTATAAATACGTATTGATTAAGATTAATATTTTTACTTATTTAGCACAGTTATCCAAAAACCAACATTTATGATAAATCTAAAAACAAAACCAACCTTAATAAAAATTACAACTCATGAATCAAACAACAACAACAAAAAATGCCCTTAGTCAGATTATCAAAAAAGAAGCTGAACTAGGGGCATTAGAATCTGTTTCTATTTCAAGTACATTAGAAATGATCGAGTTTTTAAAAGCTGTTTTAAAACAAATCAAAAAACAAGTTCTTGTTTATGGTTTTACCAGTCAAGAGCAAGAAATTGATTTTTTTAAAAACATTAAACCTTTAATTCTTGGAAAGCTTATCTTCTACAATAAATTATACGGTTTTAAGTGCGAGTCTCCAAGTGATATAGTATCTGCTAAGATATACTTTCAAGAAAAACTAAAACAACTCCACAGTGAATATAAAAAATACCACCTATATAGTGATATCTATAAATATTATAAAACAAAGGCTTCACATAGAGATATAGAATACTTTACAACAGGGCACATAAATAAAACACATCTGGTAAATAGTTTTAGTTTTGAAATAAACCCTAAATTCTCAACCTTTTATGATTATAAAATAGCACGTATTATAACCTATGAACTTCTAAGTGCGTATTTAAACAATAAAACAACCTCTTACAATTCCCTTATAGGTACAGCCACCCAAAACGCTATAACCTGGTCTGAATCAAATAGCGCATTAATAGAACTAATATATGCCTTGTATGTGACAAAATCTGTAAATCATGGTAAGGTTAAAATAAAAAAACTATCAAAAGCTTTAGGGCAAGTTTTCCAAATTAATATCTCAGATAATATTCACCACACCTTTCACCGCATGAAAACAAGAAGTTATTCAAGGACTATGTTTCTAGATAAACTAAAACAGTCTCTTGAGGATTACATGGATCAAGATCAGCCATACAAAGGTTAAAAAAAGCAAAGTGGGGCTAGTCTTTATAAGATAGCCCCACTTTAAATTCTGTTAATATCTAATAAAATATTAGATGTTTTTATTGTAGCATACAATCATACCTAACTATAGGTAATATCTGCAAATACTGAGTTAGTGTTATAAACTTGTTTTAATCTTTGTTTCTCTTGCTCTATAGAGATTAATGACTCGCAACCGGTTTGTTCATAAACCAACTCTGAAGCTTTCCAAACCTTTTTTGTATATTTAAAGGTTCTTTGACTTATACTAACTTCTTGCTTATTTTTATGATCAATAAAGTAACTATTGTAAAGCATTACAAAGCAAGTGCATTAAAACAAGCAAAAAATGTAAAAATGTAGGAATTAAGTCAGCAACATTTAGTTATTGGGTAATTAAGTATAAAACAGAATCAACACAATCCTAATATAATAATTTTATAAGTCTAACAAAGAATCAGTTAACTAGCATTCAAGGATATGAAATGCTCTATCCTAGTGATTTAAGCTACAAGTATATACAGATAATCTAAGTGAAATCGATTTCTCAGTAAACCTTGTTTGATATTTAACCTTAGTAGTTTGCATCAATTTAATTTATCTTAATCACCCTGCGATATAGATAAAAGTTTTTATTCTCTATTTGGCATTATTTAAAACAAGCTTAATCAAACGTTAATGGGCGTGTACTTGTTTTTATCAACCAGAGTAATCAAATAAAGCTTTTACATTGAAAGAAAGGGATTTATGCTGTATTTATTACAAGCTATTATAATTTATATTTTTTGCAAACTGAAAAAAAACATTTCGGATCTACATACTTATAACTACAAAAAGTTAATCTCAAACACTGTACAATAATATTTAGATCTCACAAAAAACTCTTACTCAGGGGTAGATAGGTATATTTAAAGACTCTATCTCAAATTACTCTTTTATTTGTGGGGATATACATATTACTTTCGTTAAAATATAAGATTGTATAGCTAATTTTCTTTTCTTTTGTACAAAGAAAATAATGAGTAATATTAGTCATTATTGAGATTACTCTAAAACAAACACTACTGTTTTTACTTATGAATAAGTTACCTTTGGAACCTTTTCTTCACCGATTTAACAATAGATTATACATCAACTGCAAAGATGTTAATAAATTAGTACAAATTAGGGATCAACACTTGTTTTATCCTCATAAATTAACTTTTTTTTGTATTCATCTGTTTTTGGAAGGACAAGGAACATATTATTTAGATTCTGTTTCAATTGATGTCGCTCCTAAACGAGTTTTAATAGTCTCAAAGAATCAGGTAGAGCAATATTGTCAGCCTATAAATTATAAGTCTGAGATTTTGATGTTTACTGAAGAATTCTTTTGTATTGATGAGCTACATTTTCAGTTTTTCTATAATACAAAACTTTTTGATTTAACTGATCATTTACAGTCAATTGATATAAGTGGGCAGTATGAAGAATTAACTTTATTATTTACACTTATCAAAAAAGAGTTAAACAAAAGTTTTTACCCTAAACAGCAATATATTTTAAATAATTACCTTTTCAATACATTACTAATTTTAGAAAATGCTATTGATAAATCTACTACTCAACAGCTAAATATTTCACACGATAAGTTAATTGTATCTAATTTCAAACATTTAGTTAATAATAAGATAGATAAAAGTATGACTGTAAAAATGTATGCCTCTGAATTAAAACTAAGTGTTCGATCAATTGAATATGCATTTAAAAAAACTGATAATATCACTCCTTATGCCTGGGTATCAGAAAGAATGATTATGGAAATTAAGAGATTGTTATTATATAAAGATTTACACATAAATGAAATATCATTTAAACTAAAATTTAAAGAAGCTAATCATCTAACAGTATTTTTTAAAAGAAAAACAGGTCTAACTCCTTTGCAATTCAGAAATAAATATAAAGAGAATGGTGATTAACGCAGTTTTTATTCGTTTTTATATAAGCTTGAATAAGAGTTCAAGAATTAGCTTTGCATTGTTGTTAAAGCAGTAAATGCAGGAAGCGATAAAGTTATTATTTTTAATTTACATGTTTTAATCAAGAGAATAAGTCATTATTAATTCTCAACTTAATCTTTGTTACTAGATTTAAAAGAAGTAACTACAAAACTCACACTTTTTTCAAGTAGCTCATAAATGAGCTAATAAACAACAATTGATTTTAGAGGCTTCTAAATAGGAGCCTCTTTTTTGAATCAAGCTCAAGAGTTGTGGATATGTATTTTTCCTATAATACAGTGTTTACTTTTGTTTTAAAGCCTAAAAGTGATCTCCCATATTGATTGATTTTCTTAAATACCTGAGTTCGATTATAACAAGGCTAATTGATTAGTTTTTACTTTCTCATATCTTATGTCAAGTTTCTTAGGCAAGAAATGATATGTAATAATTCCAGCGATAAGGTTAGTAAAGAAATTAATAGGCGATCTATGTCTAGAGTGTTCTACCTGACATACATTTTTTAATTCATCGTTAACAGTTTCAATTACTGATCTTTTTATCATCTGGACACTAAACTTTCGAGCAAAACAAAATAATACTCTTTAAAGAGCTCATAGGATCTTTTTTATTCTAATAACTTACCGCTGATTTAGATTCTGCTATACTTAAACCTAAATAATTTAAGTTTCCAATAGCAGAGCGAAGTCCATTACTAATATCAAGAACATATTTACTTCGAGCAAAATGGCAAAATAACATAGAGATTAAATGACTCCAACTATCAAAGCCCTTGTTATATTTATCTGTTTACTTTTCCTTTACGATTTTCTTAAACTTTGAAGGATTTAGTTTTTGGATTATTTGAGAAAATAAAGTTACATTTGTCATAGAGAGTGTTTTTTGGTGTGCAACTCAAATATAATTTGAGATTCTTAATTCACTCTTTTTTTTTGCTTTTTTTTTAACGTTTAGGACACTATTGGTGATAGAACTAAAAAATCAAGATGACTTCAATATAAAAAAATAAGCTTGAATTAATCAAGCTTATTTTTTTCAATTATTATTCATTGCATTCGCTATGGAACTATATAATCTACATTTGTATTCTCTTGTACATATTGGATAGCCCAAGTCATAATATTAGCGTATAAAATACTATTATAAACCAAAGTACCTCCATTATATGCTTTAGAGATTGGCAATCCTCCTGCTGTCATAGCAGCTGGCCAAATAGTTGTCGAACTATTAGTAGCATCACCAGAGGTCCATCCAGAATCACCAACATAAATATATCCTAGTGTATTGTGCTTAATCAACCAAGAACGAGAAGTATTACCTTGTTGATGAGAAAAGCTAGTATATTCATTCGAAAAACCTGTTACGTAATAAGAATTATTCACATCACTTCCTCCTGCTTTACCTCGGATGTCTCCAAAAGGCCCATTTAGCAATATATTATCCATATTTAAAATTGGATTGATATAAGTAGTTCCAGTACCTGATACATTAGTAGTTGCAGAGTTTGCTATTGCATTAATTAAATCCCTAGCCCCTGTAGCATCATTCTCTTGAGAGTGAATCAATACCCCTTTCTTATTTTTAACAAAGTCTTCTAAAATGGCAATCGATGCTGCTGATGGTAAGTAATTATAACCAATTACAATTACGTCTATTTTATTATTATTGATGTTATTTCTCAATGTAGCTCCTTGTCCTGTACCTCCATTAACAATCGTAATACCATCTACTTGAACTTTTCCTGTAGGTCCAAAATTCGCAGGTGATTGTAATATAGCCCTTGTACTTTGCGTATTACTAGCCGTTCCAGGTTGATAGGTACCACCTCCTAATCCAAGGACATTTATTTTGCGATAAACAAACTCTACATTTTTATTACATGTATTACTTCCTAAACTACTATTTGATGTAATTGTAAATCGATGAGTACCTCCTGTTAGACCTGTACCTGAAGCTTGTAATGTTACATCTTGTGTACCGGTCAAAGTAAATGTACCGCTTGCTGAGAACGTCACTCCATTTACTGTATTGGTAGATATAGTATAAGCACCTGGATATTGAACGTTTACACTTAATGTCATTGTATTCGTAGCATTCATGGCTATATTAGGAGCATACGTTCCATTTACCACTATAGTAGAACAAGTTAAACTATAAGCTACAGGTTGTCCTGTTATTGTAACATCAAATCCACAAGTAGCAACCATACCTGGTGATGCATCTAAAGTAAAGGTATTTACACCCGGAGTAGTTGGTGTTCCAACAGCTGTTAATACAACATCCCTCTCACCTAGTGAATCAAAAGAAAGTGGCCCTGAAGTGAAATAAATACCGCCCACAGTATTTGTACGAATTGTGGTTTCACCGGTTGCTTGTACATTAGCCTTTATCGTTACTGTATTAGAAGCTGTCATGGCTTCATCTTGTTTATACACCCCAGCAACAATTGCTTGAGAACAATCTACAGTATACTTAATAGCTTGTACTACAACTTGAACACCCGTACAACTTGTACTTGTACCAGCATCAGAATTTGAAGTCAAATTAAATGAATTTGAGCCTGAAACTATTGGTGTTCCAGTTCCCAATAATTCTATGGTTTGAGGACCTCCAATTTGCGTAAATGTCCCAGATCCTCTAAATGAATAACCATTGACTGTATTAGTTGATATACTCCAATATCCTACTGATTGCACGTCAACCTCTAAAACAATCTTATTATTCCCATCTAACGATCTACCGATCATATAGTCACCTTGAACTATTGCACCATTACAATCTATTTCATAGCTAACACTTGCTTTGTCTACAAAGACATACTTAGTAACACATGTACTAGGCTTATTGTTTAATGAGATAGTCAATAAATCTCCATTCTCACCAACATTATAGCCCACATTAGGAGTTCCTACTCCTTCTGCAATCAAAGTATATGTTCCTGAGGTTGGGAAAGTTCCTTTAGTTGAAAAATAATAACCATTATTTGTTGCAGCTAAAATATCATAGGTACCTGCTTGTGTTACTGTTACAGGTATAGTCAAATAATTTGAAGGTTTCAAATATTCTCCTTGTTTAAATATTCCATTTACCGTTATCTCTGAACATTGTATTGCACTAATTTCAAATACAGCAGGAGGCGGCGTACCACATAAACTCAACCAGGTATCTTGTACTTCACTCCAATAGTTAAAACAGCCTGTTGTTTTATTGTAAATCAATAAACCATCAGTTCTATTGGCAACTGCAATTGCATCTCTTTGTTGTGTGGTCAATCTTGGAGTCAAAAATCCTTTATTAACACTTTCTAATTCAAGTATTACTCCCAAACCAGGTACAGCAGCGGATCCAGAAATAGTACCATCTTTAATTTTAGTCATATTAGTTTGGGCCATACTTGAAAAGATACCTATAAAAAGGATCAATAGTAATGAAATTATATCTTTCATTCCCTTGTATATCGTATTATTATAACGCATAATTAATAATTTTAAAAAGTTAGTTTTTGTGCATGAAGTCTAGAAGCATTTTCTCTAATTGCTCTACTTTTTGTTGAACATTTTGGTTAACTTGCTCTAATTGCTCTACTTTTTGCTGAACATTTTGGTTAACTTGCTCTAATTCTTTAATTCTTGACTCCTTTTCCTCTAATTCTTTATTTTGCTCAATAATATGCAAATACAATTCTTCTGTTTTTTCTAAAAGTTGAATTGATAATTCTGAAACATTAAAAGAATAGCCGTCCTCTGATTTACTCAATTCATGAATAGGCGTTATCCCAGGTAAGTGACGATTTTCTTTAATAAAATCTTCAACAGCATCTAAACCTTTAAAATTATAATCATATTTTAAAGATGAATACCCATCAAAATACTTTTCAAATACATAATCTGCATAGTAACTATTTACAGCTGTGATACTTCCATTAACTCTTAACTTCTCATTAGGAGCGCCAGATGGTTCAGTAAACCCAATTCCAACCCATCCTTTAGTATAAATATCAGCTGTACTACTAGTAGCGACATTATGTGTTGAGGAATCTAACCAAGGGTGTTTATTAATTGATTCGATTTCAATCGTATGAATAATTCCATCCTCATCTGTATATAGTAAAGAATTGGTCGCTGCATCAAATTCCAACTTAGTTAACGATTCTCCATCACCAACTAAATCTGTCAATTTTAAGTTAGTAACTTCTCCTTTTTCATTTTTATAAGTTAATACATGCTCCATTGGATCATAAACCAAGGTAGTTACTGTCTCTGTTCCTTTCACTAATACTTTAATATCGATTGGATGTAAATCTCCCGCTTCATCTTTGTAGGTTAGCGTATAAATATCAACAATCTCTCCACTCTCCTCGCTCTCTTGCGTTACTATATTTTCAAGAACCGTTAAGGTTTCATTAGACTTAACTAAAGCAGGAATATCTACTACTACTGGTACATTAGCTTCATTAGTATAGGTAAGAACTCCATTTGCATTTGCTAAGGTTGTTACTGTTTCATTGGCCTTAATGATTGTAGACATATCCAAGGTAACTGTATCTCCATCTGCATTGACATATGTAAAGGAATTTCCGTCATAGTGAACATTCCCTCCTACGTTTTTAATGATGTTGTTGATGATTTCCTGTACATCGGTTTGGTTGATGATATCTTCAAAGTTATTGATCACATCAGCCTGAACATCTATTACAACCTCTGTCCCTGCCTCATTTTTATAGGTGTACTTGCCGTTACCTGATGCATCCTTTACTAAGGTAGTAATGGTTTCATTGGCCTTAATGATTGTAGACATATCCAAGGTAACTGTATCTCCATCTGCATTGACATACGTAAAGGAATTTCCGTCATAGTAAACATTCCCTCCTACGTTTTTAATGATGTTATTGATGATTTCCTGTACATCGGTTTGATTGATGATATCTTCAAAGTTGTTGATCACATCAGCCTGAACATCTATTACAACCTCTGTCCCTGCCTCATTTTTATAGGTGTACTTGCCGTTACCTGATGCATCCTTTACTAAGGTAGTAATGGTTTCATTGGCCTTAATGATTGTAGACATATCCAAGGTAACTGTATCTCCATCTGCATTGACATATGTAAAGGAATTTCCGTCATAGTGAACATTCCCTCCTACGTTTTTAATGATGTTATTGATAATCTCCTGTACATCGGTTTGATTGATGATATCTTCAAAGTTATTGATCACATCAGCCTGAACATCTATTACAACCTCTGTCCCTGCCTCATTTTTATAGGTGTACTTGCCGTTGCCTGATGCATCCTTTACTAAGGTAGTAATGGTTTCATTGGCCTTAATGATTGTAGACATATCCAAGGTAACTGTATCTCCATCTGCATTGACATACGTAAAGGAATTTCCGTCATAGTAAACATTCCCTCCTACGTTTTTAATGATGTTATTGATAATCTCCTGTACATCGGTTTGGTTGATGATATCTTCAAAGTTATTGATCACATCAGCCTGAACATCTATTACAACCTCTGTCCCTGCCTCATTTTTATAGGTGTACTTGCCGTTACCTGATGCATCCTTTACTAAGGTAGTAATGGTTTCATTGGCCTTAATGATTGTAGACATATCCAAGGTAACTGTATCTCCATCTGCATTGACATATGTAAAGGAATTTCCGTCATAGTGAACATTCCCTCCTACGTTTTTAATGATGTTATTGATAATCTCCTGTACATCGGTTTGATTGATGATATCTTCAAAGTTATTGATCACATCAGCCTGAACATCTATTACAACCTCTGTCCCTGCCTCATTTTTATAGGTGTACTTGCCGTTGCCTGATGCATCCTTTACTAAGGTAGTAATGGTTTCATTGGCCTTAATGATTGTAGACATATCCAAGGTAACTGTATCTCCATCTGCATTGACATACGTAAAGGAATTTCCGTCATAGTAAACATTCCCTCCTACGTTTTTAATGATGTTATTGATAATCTCCTGTACATCGGTTTGGTTGATGATATCTTCAAAGTTATTGATCACATCAGCCTGAACATCTATTACAACCTCTGTCCCTGCCTCATTTTTATAGGTGTACTTGCCGTTACCTGATGCATCCTTTACTAAGGTAGTAATGGTTTCATTGGCCTTAATGATTGTAGACATATCCAAGGTAACTGTATCTCCATCTGCATTGACATATGTAAAGGAATTTCCGTCATAGTGAACATTCCCTCCTACGTTTTTAATGATGTTATTGATAATCTCCTGTACATCGGTTTGATTGATGATATCTTCAAAGTTATTGATCACATCAGCCTGAACATCTATTACAACCTCTGTCCCTGCCTCATTTTTATAGGTGTACTTGCCGTTGCCTGATGCATCCTTTACTAAGGTAGTAATGGTTTCATTGGCCTTAATGATTGTAGACATATCCAAGGTAACTGTATCTCCATCTGCATTGACATACGTAAAGGAATTTCCGTCATAGTAAACATTCCCTCCTACGTTTTTAATGATGTTATTGATAATCTCCTGTACATCGGTTTGATTGATGATATCTTCAAAGTTATTGATCACATCAGCCTGAACATCTATTACAACCTCTGTCCCTGCCTCATTTTTATAGGTGTACTTGCCGTTACCTGATGCATCCTTTACTAAGGTAGTAATGGTTTCATTGGCCTTAATGATTGTAGACATATCCAAGGTAACTGTATCTCCATCTGCATTGACATATGTAAAGGAATTTCCGTCATAGTGAACATTCCCTCCTACGTTTTTAATGATATTGTTGATGATTTCCTGTACATCGGTTTGATTGATGATATCTTCAAAGTTATTGATCACATCAGCCTGAACATCTATTACAACCTCTGTCCCTGCCTCATTTTTATAGGTGTACTTACCGTTGCCTGATGCATCCTTTACTAAGGTAGTAATGGTTTCATTGGCCTTAATGATTGTAGACATATCCAAGGTAACTGTATCTCCATCTGCATTGACATACGTAAAGGAATTTCCGTCATAGTAAACATTTCCTCCTACGTTTTTAATGATGTTATTGATAATCTCCTGTACATCGGTTTGATTGATGATATCTTCAAAGTTATTGATCACATCAGCCTGAACATCTATTACAACCTCTGTCCCTGCCTCATTTTTATAGGTGTACTTACCGTTGCCTGATGCATCCTTTACTAAGGTAGTAATGGTTTCATTGGCCTTAATGATTGTAGACATATCCAAGGTAACTGTATCTCCATCTGCATTGACATATGTAAAGGAATTTCCGTCATAGTAAACATTCCCTCCTACGTTTTTAATGATGTTATTGATAATCTCCTGTACATCGGTTTGGTTGATGATATCTTCAAAGTTATTGATCACATCAGCCTGAACATCTATTACAACCTCTGTCCCTGCCTCATTTTTATAGGTGTACTTGCCGTTACCTGATGCATCCTTTACTAAGGTAGTAATGGTTTCATTGGCCTTAATGATTGTAGACATATCCAAGGTAACTGTATCTCCATCTGCATTGACATATGTAAAGGAATTTCCGTCATAGTGAACATTCCCTCCTACGTTTTTAATGATATTGTTGATGATTTCCTGTACATCGGTTTGGTTGATGATATCTTCAAAGTTATTGATCACATCAGCCTGAACATCTATTACAACCTCTGTCCCTGCCTCATTTTTATAGGTGTACTTGCCGTTACCTGATGCATCCTTTACTAAGGTAGTAATGGTTTCATTGGCCTTAATGATTGTAGACATATCCAAGGTAACTGTATCTCCATCTGCATTGACATACGTAAAGGAATTTCCGTCATAGTAAACATTCCCTCCTACGTTTTTAATGATGTTATTGATAATCTCCTGTACATCGGTTTGATTGATGATATCTTCAAAGTTATTGATCACATCAGCCTGAACATCTATTACAACCTCTGTCCCTGCCTCATTTTTATAGGTGTACTTGCCGTTGCCTGATGCATCCTTTACTAAGGTAGTAATGGTTTCATTGGCCTTGATTATCGTTGACATATCCAAGGTAACTGTATCTCCATCTGCATTGACATATGTAAAGGAATTTCCGTCATAGTGAACATTCCCTCCTACGTTTTTAATGATATTGTTGATGATTTCCTGTACATCGGTTTGGTTGATGATATCTTCAAAGTTATTGATCACATCAGCCTGAACATCTATTACAACCTCTGTCCCTGCCTCATTTTTATAGGTGTACTTACCGTTGCCTGATGCATCCTTTACTAAGGTAGTAATGGTTTCATTGGCCTTGATTATCGTTGACATATCCAAGGTAACTGTATCTCCATCTGCATTGACATATGTAAAGGAATTTCCGTCATAGTGAACATTCCCTCCTACGTTTTTAATGATATTGTTGATGATTTCCTGTACATCGGTTTGGTTGATGATATCTTCAAAGTTATTGATCACATCAGCCTGAACATCTATTACAACCTCTGTCCCTGCCTCATTTTTATAGGTGTACTTGCCGTTGCCTGATGCATCCTTTACTAAGGTAGTAATGGTTTCATTGGCCTTAATGATTGTAGACATATCCAAGGTAACTGTATCTCCATCTGCATTGACATATGTAAAGGAATTTCCGTCATAGTGAACATTCCCTCCTACGTTTTTAATGATATTGTTGATGATTTCCTGTACATCGGTTTGGTTGATGATATCTTCAAAGTTATTGATCACATCAGCCTGAACATCTATTACAACCTCTGTCCCTGCCTCATTTTTATAGGTGTACTTACCGTTGCCTGATGCATCCTTTACTAAGGTAGTAATGGTTTCATTGGCCTTAATGATTGTAGACATATCCAAGGTAACTGTATCTCCATCTGCATTGACATACGTAAAGGAATTTCCGTCATAGTAAACATTCCCTCCTACGTTTTTAATGATGTTATTGATAATCTCCTGTACATCGGTTTGATTGATGATATCTTCAAAGTTATTGATCACATCAGCCTGAACATCTATTACAACCTCTGTCCCTGCCTCATTTTTATAGGTGTACTTGCCGTTACCTGATGCATCCTTTACTAAGGTAGTAATGGTTTCATTGGCCTTGATTATCGTTGACATATCCAAGGTAACTGTATCTCCATCTGCATTGACATACGTAAAGGAATTTCCGTCATAGTGAACGTTTCCTCCTACGTTTTTAATGATGTTATTGATAATCTCCTGTACATCGGTTTGATTGATGATATCTTCAAAGTTATTGATCACATCAGCCTGAACATCTATTACAACCTCTGTCCCTGCCTCATTTTTATAGGTGTACTTGCCGTTGCCTGATGCATCCTTTATTAAGGTAGTAACAATATTTAAACTTTGAATATCTATAAAAATAACATCATCGTTTTCATCATATAGTTTAAGTAAATCATTTTCAACTACAAATTTTTTATTTTTTGTATTACTCCATTCTTTAACATCTAATTCTGTCAAAAAACGATTCCAATTATTTCCTTTCCAAAAATAATACCCTGGTTGTAGACCTCCCGAATCTGTTAAGTTATATACTAATAAACTTTCAACATTCCCATTGGTAATCGTACCATTGTCAGTAATACTTTTCAATTCAACTCGAGGGATTAGAACACCTCTTTTATCAGAAGTTATTTCAAGTTGAGAAGAAGGATTAGGAGTAGCCGTACCTATTCCAACTTGAGCGTAACTTATTGTTCCGGTACAAAAAGCACCAAATAAAATCCATTTCTTTTTCATGTGATTAGTTGTTTAAATTATATTTCCCTATATTTTAAATTTCTTTAATAATAAATTCACTTCGTCTATTGACTTGATGCTCTGCATCTGTACAATGTTCGCCATTGCTACAACCATTGAGCAATTGTGTTTCTCCATAGCCGCGTCCAGTCAGACGACTAGCTTCGATACCTTGTTTAGTCATCCACTCAATAGTGGCTTTTACACGGCGATCAGATAGGTTCAAATTATATGTATCATTTCCTCTACTATCTGTATGGGAACGAACGTCTATTTTCATGGTTGGATATTGCTGCATAACTTCTACGATTTTCATCAATTCAATCGCAGCATCCTTGCGTATGATTGTTTTATCAAAATCAAAATAAATTGGTTTTAACTGTAAACGTTTAAATAAGTCATCATTCACCTGCAAAGGTTTCACTGCGCGTTCTAAACCAATATCAAACGTTTTTACCTCTGAATCACGCTCAAATGAAAACACCAATTCTACTGTGTTATAAGCTTCTTTTTCAGGTCTGATACGGTATTTTATACCGCACCCTAAATCTGAAATTGTAAACTGTCCTTTATCATTGCTTTGCAATGTAGTACTCTTTTCGTATAGCCCATCTGAAACGACAATTTTGGCATTAGCAAGTACTTCTTTCGTTTCAATATCATACACTTTCCCTTCCACTTTTTTAACACATGATCGTTCTGTCAATTTATAGATATCGTCTGATCCCATTCCACCCGCACGATTGGAACTCACAAATCCAGTACCATCTTTCAAGTAAAAACCAAAATCGTCCATACTACTATTGATGGGTTCTCCCATATTGACAATTGGACCAAAAGTACCATCGCCATTGAGTTGGGTAACAAATACGTCCATTCCTCCTAGACCTGGATATCCATCAGAAGCAAAATAGAGTTGATTGTCTGATGAAATAAAAGGAAAATTCTCTCTTCCTTCTGTATTGATGCTTGGACCGAGGTTTTCTACTGGACCATAGCCATCATTTTTAAACACAGCCACACGATACAAATCGGATTGTCCTATAGCTCCATCTCGATCAGAGGCAAAATACAGCCATTTATCATCAGGAGTTAAAGCCGGATGGGCTGTATTGAAATTATCCGAATTAAAGGGCAATTCCAGTACTCGTCCCCACGACCCATCCGTTTGCTTTAATGCTCTATAAATTTTCAACGATGAGTTGTGATCTTTGTTTTGTTTACTTTTACCATTGGATTTCGCATTATTTCTTGTAAAGAACATGATGGTACCATCTTGGTTAAACACAGCCGTTGCGTCATTGACATAAGGCGCTTCATCTAGAGGAAAGCGTTCTGGATTTGCCATTCCACTTCCGTCTATTTTTGCACGATACAAACTTGTATAGCCCTCATTGGTCCAGGAGTGAATCTTGAGTTTATGCTGATGATCCGTTGCTCGAGCCGAAGTAAAGACAAAATCATTTCCTATAATTGTTCCTCCATAATCAGAGAACGCACTGTTTATCTGCAATAGTTCAGCTTCATATTGGTTCACATACTTTTCAATACGCGAGAGATAGGCTCTATCTTTGTTGTACTCCGTTACTCTTTGATCCTCCTTTTCGATGCGCGAGAATTGTTCCATCAATTCATCTGCTTTCTCGTAATTCTTGACTGCTTTTAAAGTCTGACTATAGCGGTAGTAATATTCAGATGGTAGTTGTCCTAAGTTTTTATCTTCGTATTGTCCTTCAAACAATTCGGTATACCATTTATTCGCTTCTAACAATTTTCCATTGAAATAATTAGCATCCGCTAAATTTTGTAGAATAGAACCATTGACATATCCTTTTTCTACCATTCCTTCATAAATCTGAATGGCATCAATATAGGCGGTTCGATCAAAGCTTTTATCCGCTTGCTTTTCTTTCTTAATCTGACAATAGCTTAACTGTCCAAGACTCAAGGCAAGAATCAATATTCCAACTCGTATGATTTGTTTTACCATAATACTTTCTTTTAGAAGAACCTCGGCGCAGCAACGCGCTTGTAGCTGTTAAACAAACTAAAACGCATAAATATCTCGTGAGAGCCTGAATTATAACGCGCTAACTTACTTGTTTCTGCATCATAACTATAACCTACAAAAATATTTTCTGACACTTGGAATCCTACAAGTCCACTGACAGAAGCGTCCCAGCGATAAGCTGCTCCAAGAGTAAGTTTATCCAAAAACATAAAGTTTGCACTTACATCCACTTGCAATGGAGATCCTTGTTCCATTTTGAGCATGGTCGCTGGCTTAAACTTCAAATTTGGATTTAACTCAAAAACGTAACCCCCTGTTAAATACAAGTGCATCTTTTGACGCATGGTCTTTACTTCATTATCGTCATAGCGCGTTCTTGTCAATAAATTTGGCGCAGATAATCCGACGTAGGCTTTATCGGAATACAAGAAGAAACCTGCCCCAACATTCGGTGTGAATTCATTCTTAATATCGTCTTCAGCTACGGGATCTGTTGGGTTATAAATGTGTAATTTACTGTAATTAACATCCAATAAATTGGCTGATCCTTTCAGACCAAAGGCTAATTTATATTGGTAATTTAGGTCTACCGCATAGGATAAATCTACAGCAAACGTATTATCATCCATCACCCCTAGATGGTCGTTTGTAAAGCTTACTCCTAAGCCCAAACCAGATTCACCAAGTGGTGTATTCACAGCTAAAGTAGCTGTTTTAGGTGCTCCTTCTAAACCCACCCATTGGGTACGATACAAACCAAAAATATTCAATCCTTCTCTACTCCCAGCATAAGCAGGGTTAATATTGGAGTGATTGTACATATATTGGGTATACTGCGGATCTTGTTGACCATACAATTGCGCTACTCCCAACAAACCTACACCTCCAAAAACTATCGTTTTTACTATTTTACTTGCTTTCATTTACTTGTGGTTTAATTGGTCTCTAAATGTAAGTTAGCGGCTTTCTTGATCATGCGACTACCGTTGGCATCTTTGTATTCATACGTCACAATATAGTAGTACGTTCCGCTTGGTAACTTCTTCTTTTTATCTATGGTAATCTTACCGTCTGAATATCCTGCAAATACATTGCTACTTCCATCGCCATTCGGGTCGTATTGCGTGGTTTCAAACACCTTTACCCCCCAACGGTTATAGATTTCAACGCGATTATTGGGATATTTTTGGATATTGTCAATAATAAAGTAGTCGTTTTTCCCGTCTCCATTGGGTGTCACTAAATTATAGATGACAACTCCATCATATAGAATCCAATCATCATGTACGGTTCCTAGTGTGAAATAACCAAACTTTTTAATTTTTGCTGGTGTTGTAACTGTACGGGTGGACATATCTACCACTCCTCCTTCATCAACCCAAATCTTTTGCTTTTCATCCCAGCGAATGATATGAAGTTCTTTTTCTGGATTTTTCAACAAGGAAGGTAACGTGGTATTTTCATCCCAAGTCAAGGATAAAATGACAGTTTCTTCCTCCTTTAACTTTCCTTCCAGTTTCCAGTACTCTTTAGTATTCACTTCCTTCACCACACCTGTACCTAATTTTCGATCAGCAAAGAAAGCAGCATCATTTAATTTATACTCTGCCACTACTGCATCGAGAACATCTTGGGGTGCGCCAATGGATGCTGCTCGATAAAAATTTTGATCTCCGATAGGATATTCAAAATTTTCATTTCCTATTTTCTCCACTTTTCCCTCAATATAACTATGATTACCAACATTCTCATGTTGAGCCCCAGCCAAGAAAGTAACCATACCTTTAGACACTGAAGTAGCTCTATTTTTTGTTGAATCTACTTTTACAATACCATTTTTAAAATGAGCCAAACCCGAAATATCAATATTGTTACTTAAATCAAAAGCAATACCATTTAATTCGCTAGAAAATTCAATATTGTAAAAAGAAGCCAAACTATTTCCAGCGATTCGCTTGGCTAAGCCAGAATTAGATAAAATAAAAAAAGTAGAAGAACTCTTCGTAAAAGAAGAAATCCCATAATAGCCATCATTTGTAAAATCCTTATAATAATATATACTCCCATCATTCACAAAAACACCAGAAGCTGTATTTGTAAAATCAAGACGAGTAGACACAATGGTTTCTGGGAGAACACTGAATAAACCAGTATTCACTAGCTTAATATGCTCCGATTCACCTTGTCCATAAGATAAGATATTAAAGCAAATAAACAGCAAGAAGGTTAAGTTGAAATAATTCTGACTCATATAAATTTTATTAAATGGTTAATTTTCCTTTCTATTATTCAGTACTACTATACTTAAAAAACATATCGAATCCCAATAAAACATATTTATTAAAATTTACATAAATTTAATTAAAAAAAATTAAAAAACAAAATAACAAAACACACCTACAAGGATAACTTAAATAATAAAAAATTAAAAAACATAAAAAATATTAATAAAAAAACAAATAATCATTTATAAAAAACTATTTTAAAAAACATTTCAAAGTATTTCTATTTAAAATTTGATTTTATCGTATTTTTATTATTCAAATCAGTCTAGTAGAAGATATTCAAATTTAAAAGGTGTGGTATCAAAGGATCATGTTCATCTTCATATAGAGTATCGGATAAGGTTGTAGCCCAAACTGAAGTCCCAAACTGTACAGAGATATGCGGGTAAATATAGCAGGTACATGAGGTGAAAGTTATTGTTCTTACCTGGAGAGGTCTTACAGACGTAGGGAGTTTTTTTTACAGAACTACGGATAACAATAGCTGTAAGAAGTCAGCAGAGGTCATAGTATGTGTTGCAACAAGCTTGGCAATACCAAGAAGTCTTACAAAACACAGAAGGACCGAACTTAATTAAGTGAGTAGTAAATAAATGTTACCTAATGAAGGGAAGAATGCAGAAAATATCGGTTAATATTGATAACTACCTTGACAACAATGATAGGCCAGAACCCGAGAGCTATCAAGCAGTAGCAGACTTTTATTGGGATAACTGAAAACAACCTCATGGAAGTACAATTAGGACAGTTAGATTTACTAGAACAAATCCTAAGTCTCTCAAATCTGAATTTAGCCTATAAACGAGTTAAATCAAATAATCGAGTAGGTGGCTGAAGATTATTTCTTCAGCCTCCTACTCGATTATTTACTTATCGCTTTTCAAGGCTCAATTAACTCCCGATGGCTCAGATTTACAATCCGTAACAACAAAAAAAGATAAAATAGCACTCACATAGTGCATTTATTTAAAACAAATGCACTATGTGAGTGCATTTATACTTATATTTGTAATAAAATAAACAGTATGGAACGGTTATTTGAGTATTCAAACAAGTTAATCAATGAGGCTAACACAGATTTCTTTCGCTACATATATAATCAAATCAATTGGGAAAATCGAATGATAGGTCTAATTGGTCCCCGTGGTGTAGGTAAGACTACTCTTGTCCTGCAATATATCAAACAGAATTTAAGTCCTACAGAAACACTTTACATTACCGCAGAGGACTTTTATTTTGTGGATAATAAAATCATTGAGTTAGTTGATACCTTTGTCAAGTTTGGAGGCAAGTATTTATTTATTGATGAAATTCATAAATACCCTGATTGGGCAAAAGACCTCAAACTGATTTATGATTACCATAAAAATTTAAAAGTTGTATTTACGGGCTCATCTGTACTTGATATTAAAAAGGGAGCTTCTGATTTAAGTCGTAGAGCTATTATCTATAATATGCAAGGTTTGTCTTTTCGAGAGTATCTGAAACTATTTCATAACATTTCTGCTAAAACATATACATTACAAGAAGTACTACAGCATAAGGTTAATATTCCAGAGATAGAAAGGCCTTTATTATACTATACTGATTACTTAAAGAAAGGTTATTATCCTTTTGCCTTAGAACAAGACTTTGATATTCGTTTGGCTCAGATAATTAATCAGACTTTAGAGAATGATATTCCAATGTATGCTAATATGAATGTGGCTACAGGTAGAAAATTAAAACAATTATTAGCTATCGTTTCTCAAAGTGCTCCTTTTAAACCTAATATGAGTAAAATAGCTGAAATGCTATCTGTAAGTAGAAATAATATTGCTGACTATTGTCTATACATTGAAGAAGCTGGGCTAATCACTCAACTACGTAACAATACTGGGGGAATTAGAGGATTAGGCAAGGTAGATAAAATCTATCTAGACAATACCAATTTGATTTACAACCTAGCAAGTGATTCTTCAAATATTGGAAATATTCGTGAAACATTCTTCTTAAATCAGACACGAGTAAAACATAATGTTATATCTTCTGCTGACTCAGATTTCTTAATTGAGAATATAACCTTTGAAATAGGAGGCAAAAACAAAAGCCAAAAACAAATTAAAAATATTGAGAACAGTTATGTTGTAAAAGATGATATAGAAACTGGCTTTCTGAATGTTATTCCTTTATGGCAATTTGGATTATTGTATTAATTTTTTTGTGCTTTTGTTGTTTACGGATGTGATCAGCACACAATCATATGGGCGTAACACCTTACGCCTATATGATTGTGGATGTTATCTGTGTGACACGGTTGATAAATCGTCTCTACATTGACGTGCTGTGTGCTTAATTTCATATAAATTCGGATCTACTCCCAACTCAGTTAATTGATGTATTAACTCTTCTCTAAATTCATTAATAATAAATCCTCCAGAAGCTTTTCTAAGTTTTTTAATTTGTGTTTTAGAATCAAGCTTACCAAACCCCAGCAAACGCTGGTCAATAATCAAATCAATATCTTCTGAAAATCACTGTATTAAATTATAAGCCCTTACTCAGAGAAGTTCCTCCTTTAAATATAATAGAATCTGCATACTTAGATTGAAATATTGCCTTTAAAAGAATACAAACCCACCAATCTTTCTCTATTACAAAAGCTGGTAGTCCATAAACAACTTCAGCTTTTTTTAGTACAGCAACTCTTTGTTCTTCAGATAAATTAATCCACATACTCCTGTTTATAATAAAGTTTTTTAATTTCTTTTTGAATCCAAACCGGAGCAAATTTCAATTGAGATTCTACCACTTGTTGATCTATTTTATCAACAGCTAATTTAATCGCATTTAAAAAAGAATCCGTAATTTCTCTTTGCCCCTTCTCTTTAAAAGCCTGTACTACTAAATGTAACAGATCATCTTTTATCATAAGGTTTTTAGGGACAGTTCTCTTAAAATTAATCTTCCTATTTCCAACCTTAATTTCTCTTTGAGATCCTTTAGTCAAATAAACAGTCTTTAAGGGGATCTGGGTTGTTAATCCTAATAGATACAACGCTAATACACCAGTTGGCGCTATACGCACCTTATCTCTTTTTGCAATCTCATTTTCAATTTCCTCTATACTAGGATAAATTGTTCCTAATAAAGAATCTTGCTTTGGTTTTATATAAATACCATGGGTTAATCGTTCAATAAGGTTTTCTTTTTCTAAACGAGAGAGTATTTGTCAAATATTGTCAGCTGTACCATATTTAACAAAATCAATAGCGAAAAAAATTTCTCCACGCTTAGATTTAGAAATCTTATCTACTATCTGATTACTAATAGATTCATTCATAAAAAAAGATTTACATTTGTCACAAATTTAATCAAATCCTTCCGCAGGTCAATCACCCTTCTAATAAGCCTTTCCAAACAGTAAAGCCTTTGTTGTTATTTGAATAATCGTGGACAATTCCTAAAAAAGTAATAGGATTAGTATCTAAATAGACCATTTGAAGGAAAAAACGCTTTATTTAATTCATAAAATACCACCTATCGGGTATAAAATATTGAATCTCACACAAACTATACCCGAAGGGGTATTATTCCATTTTTTATGTATATTTATACCTGAAAAGGTATAGATATGGATTCAATACAAGTATTTGTAAAGCAAAAGCGAAAAGAATTAAAGCTTACGCAAGAAGATTTAGCCCTAAATGCTGGTGTAGGCTTGCGTTTTGTACGTGATTTAGAACAAGGTAAAAAAACACTCCGTTTAGACAAAGTAAACGATGTGTTAGCTTTATTTGGTAAAGAAGTTGGTGTAATTGATCAAACTAGAGAATAATGGCACGACAAGCTAAAATATACTTTCAAGATCAGTTAGCTGGTTATCTCCTGGAAGGAGATGATGGATATTCCTTTTACTATAATCAAGATTATCTAAGAACACCTCATCCGCATCCAATTAGCCTAACGCTCCCCCTATCTGAAGAAACCTATCATAGCAATGTACTCTTTCCTTTTTTCGATGGGTTAATTCCTGAAGGATGGCTATTAGATATCGGAGAAAAACATTGGAAGCTCAATCCCCGAGATCGATTTGAATTATTAATCAACTTATGTAGAGACACTATTGGAGCGGTCTCAATTTATCCGATGGAGGCGGCAAATCATGAATAACTGTTTATTTTGTTATAAGCCTGTTGAAACAGGCGAATATCATACTACTTGTTCGAAGAAGTTCTTTGGCACTACAAAAGTTCCTATATTAGAATTAGATAAAGAAAAATTAGATAAGTTAGCACAAATAACGGTAAACGAACGATTAGCGTTAACAGGGGTACAACCTAAGATATCCTTAAGTTTAAACAGTGAAAACGGTAGTAAACGATTAACCTTAGTCAGTTTATGGGGGGATTATATCCTCAAGCCTCAATCTCCTAATTTTGCTTTTATGCTACAAGTAGAAGACTTGACCATGCACCTAGCTAAGCTATTTAAAATTGAAACCGCACAACATGCTTTGATTCGCACCTCTACCGGTGAGCTGGCTTATATTACCAAGCGTTTTGATCGAGTGAAAAACAAAAAAATTCATGTAGAAGATTTATGTCAGTTATCAGAATTGTTAACTGAACAAAAATACAAAAGCTCCTATGAGCGTGTAGGGAAGATCATTAAACGATACGCTACCAATTCGGGCTTAGATACAATCAAATACTTTAGACTTGTCTTGTTTAGCTTTATAACAGGTAATAACGACATGCACCTAAAGAACTTCTCTTTAATGCACACAGATAAGGGTATCTTATTTTCTCCAGCGTATGACCTTTTAAATCTGAATTTAGTCTTTCCTGATGAAAAAGAAGATTTAGCACTAACCCTAAGTGGTCGTAAGAAAAAGATTAAACAAGTAAACTTTGATGAACTTGCAATGAGTTTAGGTATTACAGCAATTGTAAGGAATAATATCTATAAAGATTTCTCTAAGCAAGCTAATAAAGTATATGACTTAATAGATCGAAGCTTTTTAACTGATGAGTACAAAGAAGAATATAAAACAATCTTTACTAAAAAGTTGAAACAGATTGGATTGTAGAGAAAAGGTTAATCAGGAAGAAAATACTAGAAAATAAATATACAACACTCATTTATCTCAGGACAAAAAAAGTATTCTTGTGGAAATTGAAATCGAAAATAACCTGTCCAAATCGAAAAATTCACTTCCGTTTTTATTGTGAATTATTCAACCAAAACAACAATATTTTCTCATTTATCTGTTAAAACCCATCCGTTGATTTTCCTTTAAAATACTTTAAAAAAGTGTTGTGCAAAAAAACAAGGTTACCCCCCTATGAATGCTAGGATATTGATACTATTAAGCCTATCACAATCAAGAATCATGGCAATAGGCTTATGAGTGTATTTAAACTTGGACTTGACTACTTATCAAGATTATTGCTGTCTAAAAATAAGTACAATCCTCTAAATATCAATTGCTTTAGATTTTTGTCGTGTACTTAGGAAAAACTTATATTATATTCTTAAGGTAAACTAAAATAATCAGTTGAAGATCAGGAATAAGAATCATCCATACAAAGTTAAAAAAAACAAAGTGGGACTAGTCTTTATAAGATAGCCCCACTTTAAATTCTCTTAAGATCTAATAAAATATTATACTATGTATAAAACTATATTCTTAACAATTCAATCTGTTTACTGCTTAATACATTGTGTTTTAGCACTCTTATTTTTTGATTTCTCACTCCATTCTTCTCATTAATTTCAATTAAAAGCATTTGTTTATCTGATAGGGTAAACTGATCTAACATAAATACATTGTCTTGTTTACTTTGAATATTGATAGTTTGAGCATCACTATAGCTTCTAATGGGCTTTAAACTCATTTCTTGCATAGTGGTTCGTTTAGAGGTCCTTCTGTCTTTTATTCTAAAACTAATATAGTCAACTTCATAGGGTAGATTGCTTTTATTGTTAATAGAAAGATGAAAGTAGAGTTTACCATCTTGAGTGTAGATACTTTTCAGCCTTGCTTCTACCCCGTAGCTTTTGCTTTTAATATTTAGCTCTTTCTTGTTCCTTTTGATGATTGCTTTCATAAAAAGATCTGCTAGAGTTGGACTGGTGTCCCCTAAGTCTTTAAATAACACTTCGCTTTGCTGTTTACTGTTTTGATTTTCAAACTTGGTTAAGTCATAGCTCAGTTGTGTTGGCTCTTCATTGTAAGTAGCACAAAAACTATAGTATTTACCATCGTTTGTAATTACAGTAAAGTTTGTAGGTGAAATATATTCTGTAATCGTTTTTAAACGAAGTACATTTGATGTAACCTCTACTTTACTAGCTATAATTTCACTACTTCCTAAATCTACGTATTCAACGCTGCTTGGAAACAAGATATGAGTAGTTTTGTTTTGGGTTAGTTCTACCTCATAAGGAGTTACCTCAGCATTAGATAAGTTGATAGACTTGGTATAATTTTGGGAAGTTACTGTGTTTACTGCTAATAAGCATAGTAACATATATTTAATGATTGTTTTCATAATGATTTGTTTTACTTGGTTATTAAATGTTATTCTTTCGGTACAAGAAACAGCTCTTGTCCTTGTTTTAGCGTTACTCTTTGGGCTTTTACTTTCTTTGAAAAGTAACCAGATACTCCTTGAATAAGTCCTTTAGTTAGATCTGAAGCAATTTGGTCGGAAGCAGATCTACTCATAGATATACTCGTTCCTGCTGTTTGTCCCATATTGGCAATGATTTCTTTTGAGGCGCTTATTTCTTGAAGGTCTAATACCTCTAAGCCTCTTTGCCCATAATTATCATAACCGATAAGCTCTGTATCAATGATACTATCCTCGATCTTAATAGAGTTTACACTAAGCTCTAATCGAGCGTTACTAATCTTTACCTTAGCAATCAGTGTACTTGATTCAGGTAACAGAGCCCCATTTATTACGATTCTTTCTAAGAGTCTTAGTTTGATGTAACCTTCGTTTATAATGACCTGATTTTCTTTAATACTTACCCTTATACTGTTTTTATGGTTCTGTGTTTTACGTTCTCCTTCTGCTGTATAAAAGGTTTGATTTGATTTAGGATTAATAGGTAAAAAATCCAGTAAACTTGTTGGTTTTACAAGTAAAGATACAATCTCTTTACTTGTTTTATCAAGCACTGTTATGGCCTGTTTTTTACTTGAAATTGTTTTAGCGTTTTTAGTCTTATTTGAAGACGGTAATTCAGTTTGATTTTGACCTCCTGGCAAATACTTTGCTGCCATCTGAAAAGACTTTTCCATAAGTTCTAATTGATTATCCATAGTAATAGGTGTTGGAGTGTCTTTTTCTTGTAATTGTTTCTCTAGCTCTTGTATTTGCTTTTTAAGATTTTCGGTTTCAGAATTTTCAGTACTACTACTGTAAAAACTACCAAGTACATCTTGGCTTTGTTTGTAGTTCTCGTAAGACCGCTCATAGGGCGTGTATGTAGGCTCCTCGTTGTAATTTTTATGATTATAACTGCTAGTTGGCTCCTCTTGCGAATCATTCCAATAGTCTGCTAAGGAGTGCATCTGATTTTCATTTTCTTGCTTTTTCTGTTCCCATAGCTCTTTCTCATAAGCTTTTACTTTATCTGTTGGCATCCCCTTGGTTATCGCCTCAGGAACAGAATCATTGTGAGAGATTAACTCCTTTGCTTCGGGTTTAAACAAAAGGTACATTACCCCTAAAAAGACAATGCCCATTAAAGCAAAGACTATGTGCTTTTTGTGTTTTTCTATAAGATTTTGAATTGTCTTATTTTCTTTGGGTACTTTCTCTATCTGGTGGGTTTTATTTGACAACTGATCTTGATTCATAATATTTTAGTTTAATAATTGAGTGTGATTCTATCTTTTGCCTTTTAAGCAAATACTTAACTGGTTTTATATTACTCTGATCCTCCCTACTTATTGCCTGCTTTATTTTAGAGCTAAAACTTGTCTTTACAATAAAAAGACAAACTACCCCGTAAAGAGTAAAAGCGGTAAGTAATAAAACTCGTTGTCTTTTTATAGAGAGGTTATTCCAGTAAGCTTGTAGTTTACTTAAATAACTATGTCTTAAAAGTTGTAGCTTCTTCATAATCTTGTTTTTTTAACGTTTAACAACTTCTAAGTCTTTGTTCTCTACAACTGTAAACTTTTCGATAATAAATCCTTGCGGGTTATTATCAGACCGTACAGCTGAGATAAGCTGACTACTTGTAACAAGATTTCTTTTAGTTAGGTTACTAGATCGTATGATATACTGCGTTGCATAGGTTAGCGTCTTATAGGGATAGGTGTTAAAATCTATTTTAATACTATCCACCTCAATTCGTTGCTGAATATTTCCTGAAATGACTCTGCTGTAATATCCTTTTTCAAGTAAGTCTTTATAATAGTCAAAGGCGGTTTTATCAGATAGATTAAACGCTCTTTGCATATTACCCTCAATGGCTGATTTTTCAGGTGAGAGAGTAAAGAACAGCTCGTGAAAGCGTCTTACGTGCTCTCTTGCCTCTACTGGCCTATTTATACTTGCGTCTTGAGACAGAGCAAGCATAAGGGATTTACCTTTGTCAAGCACATAGATCTTCTCTCGTTGCTCTTTAGCAAAATCATAGCTTTTGTAAATAGCGAATCCTACTACTATAAGGCAAACAACTGCAAATACAATAGCGTAGAGCCGAATCTGCACAAAACTATTTTCTATATTTCGAAGTGATTTAAATTCCATATTTAAAGTGTTTAAATTATTTAATTAGTCTACCTGTTATATTTCCCGAGGTAGCCCCAACTGCCGCCGAGCTAATATTACCTGTTTTAAGCGCAGATTGATTTACATTACGAAGAAAGCCCGAGCCTCCACTGGCTTGAATAATCCAACTTGTCACTGTAGGAATTGTAAAGTATCCCACAATGCCAATGATCATAAAAATCACATATATCGTGTTTGAGGTATCAGGGATAAAACTTGGATCTGAAAGCAACAGCATATCCCTTTCAAGAATTAAGGATTGTATTCTAGCTAACATTGCGCTAAATAAATCCGCTACAGGAAGCCAGAGATACACACTGATATACCGCGTGAGCCATTGTAAGAGCGTAGATTCAAAACCACTCCAAATGGAGATGGCAAATGCAATAGGTCCTAATATGGATAGCACAATTAAAAAGAAGGTTCGAATCGTGTCTATAATTAAAGCTGAAGCCTGAAAAAGCATCTCTAGTATTTCTCTAAAAGCATCTCTTAGATTCTTTTGAAAGTCATATTGCCATTTCTCTAAATACATTCCTGTCATAGTGGCTAGATCCGAGGGAGACCAGCCAAGCTCGTTAAGTTTTTTATCAAAGGCCTCATCTGAAATTAAATAAGCAGCCTCAGGATTTCTTAGCATCGCTTCTTTTTCTAAAATATCTTTCTGTTTTTGTAAAGAAATTAGATCTATAACCTGGGTTTCTAATATCTGATGCGTTCCCTTTACAACTGGACTTAAGACCGTGTTTAAAGTTCCTAGAACAAGTGTGGGAAAAAACATAATACAAATCCCCAACGCAAATGGCCTTAGCATCGGATACACGTCAATAGATTCTGCTCTTGCCAGGGCTTGCCATACTTTAATGCCAATGAAAAAAAGCGCTCCAAGACCTGCTAAACTCTTAGCCACAGATACCATCTGACTTGTAAGTGGCATCATATCATAGTAGAGGTTTTGTAAAACCTCATGAAGATTACTCTCACCCATAACTACCAGTATTTTTGATTAGAAGTGCCGTATAAATCAAACACTCTTTGGCTATTGTTTTTCTTTTTAGCCCTTAAAATGCTGATACCAATATTCTTTCTAGTATAATAGCTCACAAGGTTGTGATAGTCTTTTACCTCTTTGTAAACTCTATCTATAACATCCATGCGTTCTTTATCATTTAAAGAAAGACTCGAGGCGCTTATAATCTGCTTGAGCTCTTTGATAAGCTCTGTGCTTTCTTGAAGAAGCACGGAATACCCATTAGCTATAGCTACAAGTTCCTGAGGGGAAAAGTTTGGATCATTAAGCATCTTGCCAAAGTTTTTGACATATAGCTCTGAAACGTCCCCTACTAAAAGCACTGTCTGCTGAACTTTCCTTGCATCTTTAACTAGGTTATTAACCGATTGAAGTTTATCGTAATATTCCTTACCCTGTTTATAGACCTTTTCTACTTCCTTGAAGTTTTTAATAACATTACTCACTGTAGCAGAAGTTTGTCTTATTTCATTAGCACTATTTATAATACCTTGGGCTAAATTTCCAGGGTCATATACTGTCCACTGGGCATAATTCTTTATTGGCAGAACCAGTAGCATCGCTACCACAACTACCTGCAATAATTTTTTCATTGTAATATGTTTTTAATTGATTGTTTACTCTTTTGTCCTTAAAGAAGTTGGGGTAGAGTATAGTCTATTTTTGTTGTTTTTCTTGTACAAGGCGTTTTATAGCCATCTCTAGATTACCATCAAGCTCTTTAGATAGGTTCATTACCTTAAGTTTTTCAGTTTCCTCTGTTGTATAAGCCAGGTATTCTGAGTAGCTCACCTCTGTTGCATACACTCCTGATTGCATACCGCCAAGGCCAATCCATACTTCTTTGTAAAGGCGATTTGGATTATTGTTTAAGTTTATTGAAAGTATCTGAGCTTTTTCTTTGTCAGTAAGTCCAAGCATAGCTTGTATATCATCAAACTTATTGATGTACTTGCGCTGATCAAGTAAGATCTTACAGTCAGAATTATTGATAATACTCTCCTTGACAATCGGGGATTGAATAATATCATCAACCTCTTGAGTAACCACAATTGCCTCTCCAAAGAACTTTCTAACGGTTTTAAAAAGGTAGCGTAGATAATCTGCCATCCCCTCTTTAGCTATAGCCTTCCAAGCCTCTTCAATTAAAATTAGCTTGCGCTTTCCTTTAAGACGTCGCATCTTATTTATAAATACTTCCATGATGATAATAGTAACTATGGGGAAAAGGATTTTGTGATCTTTGATTAAATCTATCTCAAAGACGATAAAGCGTTTATTAAGTAAATCAAGCTCACTTTCTGAATTTAACAAATAGTCATACTCCCCGCCTTTGTAGTAAGGCTCTAGTACATTTAAAAAGTTATAGAGGTCAAAGTCTTTTTCTCTAACCTGTTTTTGTTCTAACTCTTTTTTATAACCCGTTTTGATATACTCATAAAATGTGTTGAAGCTAGGTTTTATATCGCTATTTTGAAGACACCCAATATAGCCACTAACGGCGTTTGAAAGCGCTACTTCTTCCGATCTTGAGGGTGGCTGGTCATCCCGCTTCCAAAGCGTTAAGATAAGAGTTTTAATACTCTCTCTTTTTTCAATATCAAACACCCCATCCTGGGTATAAAAAGGATTAAAAGCAATTGGGTTTTCTTCGGTGTATGTAAAATACAGCCCATCTTTCCCTTTTGTCTTTGCTTTAATTAGTTCGCATAACCCTTGATAAGAGTTTCCTGTATCTACTAAGAGTACATGGGCGTTTTGTTCATAATACTGCCTTACCATATGATTGGTAAAAAAACTCTTACCACTTCCCGAAGGTCCCAAGATAAACTTGTTGCGGTTGGTGATAATTCCCTTTTTCATAGGTAGATCCGAGATATCTAGATGAATCGGTTTACCAGTAAGCCGATCCGCCATCTTTATTCCAAAGGGAGATAGTGAGTTTTGATAACTAGTCTCCCCTGTAAATAAGCAAAGTGCAGGCTCTATGAAGGTATAAAAGCTCTCTTCACTTGGAAAGTCCCCGCTATTGCCTGGCATACCGGCCCAGTAAAGTGTCGCAGCGTCAACCGTATTGTGTCTTGGTACACATTCCATAGAAGCGATTGCGCTCCCACAGTCATTTTTAAGGGTTTTAAGCTCACTATGATTATCTGACCATGCCATTACATTAAAGTGTGCTTTAATGGATATTAATCCTTTGCTATGAGCTTCATTTAAATATTCTTCTATCCACTGCTTGTTGATTTGATTAGCACGGCTATATCTAGCAAGAGAGTGCATATTCTTAGCTGACTTTTCAAACTGCTTTAAATTAGAGTCGCTATCCTCTAAAAACAAGTACTGATTATAGATGTGATTACAGTTAAGCAAGAGTCCAACGGGCGAGGCAAACGACAAAGCCATGTTGCTTTTATCGGTTGACAGTTTTTCATAATAAGATAAATACGATACCTCAGTAGGCAAGTCATCTGTCCTTGATAGGGTGTGCATCGAAACCCTATTATCTCCTACTCTAACCTCTTCTGCGCTAATGGCAATATCTTGAAGGCTTCCTCTTTTACTAGGACTTAAGGTTAAGTACTGCTCTAAGAGTCCACTTTTATCCTTTGAGCCAATGATATCCTGTTCAGTTAGTTTAATTAAGTGAACTAGTCCACTATCATTTACTATCTTCTCAAATTGAACAGTAGCCTCTAAAAAACTTAAAACCACGTCTTTATCTCTTATTTCTTTAGGAATAAGCTCTGCTCTTGTAAGGGATGAAAAATTGCTCTGACTTTTGATTCGCTCTTTGGTAGTTTTGGTAATAAACAAATAACAGCTGTGATTTAGGTAGGGGCGCTCATTAAAATGCCTTTCAAAGCTTCT
This sequence comes from Myroides sp. ZB35, assembly GCF_001865835.1. Lineage (NCBI taxonomy): Bacteria > Pseudomonadati > Bacteroidota > Flavobacteriia > Flavobacteriales > Flavobacteriaceae > Myroides > Myroides sp. ZB35. The sequence goes on from NZ_CP017769.1 coordinate 3,602,073, forward strand.
GTTTAAATAACTTTGCTGCTCGTCTTTAAAATCCGCCTGATACCTTTCTTTTACAAACCAATCTTGTTTGTGAATCACAGTAAACTCAGGGAGGGTCTTTATCGCCTTATGCCACACACTGTGGATAGTTTCATACTCCTTATCTGAGATGGTAAATATCTCAGGTAAGATTACCTTGTAGCAAACCGTTATATCTGCTTGTTTGGAAACAATACAATTGTTTTCAACCGCTAGAATCGGAAACATCCGCTCTAGGGTGTTTGTCTTAGCTGTATTTCTCATAACTTCTTAGTTTTAAGTTACTACTTAAATACCCTCTAAAATCTTTTCTTGAGATAATATACCTAGGAAAGTATTTTCTGGCTTGAAGCTTCATAAGGCCATACTGACCGTATTTCTTATTTAGTGAAAATACTTTGTAAACAAGATAGCCAGAGGTACAAAGTCCAAGAATTAAACAAATAAGATTGTTTACCCCTGCCATATACAAAACCATAACAAGAAAGAGATTACCTAATAGTGCGCCTGCAAAATAAAACAGGTATTGAGCCTTGAGTCCTTTAAACTCTACGCTCGCTCCAATGCCCTTATTGATACTATACTTTTTCATAAGCACAGTTTTAAAGAAAAAATGAGCGCAATATGGTAGCCGATACAATTAAGAAAATACAAGCTCCAAACCAGCTTGCAGCTGTTTTGCTTGTATCGGGATCACCACTTGAGAATTTGTTATACACTCTTACTCCTCCAATAAGACCAACTACTGCTCCAATAGCATAGATAAGCTTTGTGGCTGGATCAAAATAAGAAGTAACCATCTGGGTAGCCTCAGTGATTCCTGCTACTCCGTTTCCTTGGGCAAAAAGATTACTTGATAAAAATAGTGTTAGACCTAACACTACTACCTTTTGAAATGTTTTTGTTTTCATAAAATTGACATTTTTAGATTATCTATTAAGCACCTTGCTTAATATCTAGATCCAAATGTCTTTGGAAAACTATCTGTTATTAAAACCTTGTATATACAGGCTTTAATTGGCTTTAAATAGCCTTTATTTCAATAGCGTCCTAAATAAATTTAAGGCATAAAGTATCCTCCCACTTTAGTAGGATTAAGGCTATATTTCGCTAAAATTTAAAATAGACCCCCCTTGTTGTAATTTTGGAGGAGGTTTTGCTATCTCATTTAGGGGATTATCTAACCATTTTTGTAGTTCAATTTTAACAAAAAGGTTTAAACGTATAAAAGCGACTAAATTAGATAAATGCCATCCAAATTGAGACTGAGCACGCAGAGCTTTCAGTATTAAAATAGTGATAAGTGCAGTCCAAATTTGTATCATTACAGCATTTTCAGAAGTTCCTATAAAAGACTTAATATGCAGAAGTTGTTTAAGGTCTCTAAAGAATATTTCCACCATCCATCTACTTTTATAAAGCTCACTAATTGTATTAGCAGTACAGGTAAATTGATTTGTGATAAACTCTATAACTTGCTCATTTTCTTGATCCCATACAGCTACTCGTCTTAGTTTATTAGAATATACTTGTGATGACCTAGTATTAGTTAGTATGATTATCTCATCTTTTAAAATATTTTGATGTCTATTCTCTGGTAGTTCCAGCTCTTTAATTGTTTCAAATTTTAAGTTGTCTTTATGTCTAATGACAAAGAATACTTGTTTGCTGTCCCAGACATGTAAAAGGCTAAAATCAATGAACTACCTCGAGGTATCGCGTTACTCAAAAGATAGTAGTAACTGATTTTTGTTGAACGATTTATATACAGTGTTGTCTTCTCCTTGATTTTGAATATATTTCTTAATTACATCCTCATTACCATATTGACCAACTGTATTTACATAATATCCACTTGTCCAAAAATTACCTCTCCATAACTGGTGTTTTACTTCTGGATGTATTCGAAAAATCTCTTTGGCAGTTATACTCTTAACTGTTCTAACAATAATCTCATCAGAAATTTTTGGCACACTTTGAATCAAAAAATGTACATGATTTTCATCTGCTCTGATTTCAACAAAATGAATTTCATAACGTTCTGAAATCTTTCTACAAACTTCAACTAAACTAATTTCTACATCCTCTGATAAAACATTTCTACGGTATTTTATAGGACAAACTAAATGATAGAGCAGCAAGCTTTTATTATTCTTTTGAAAATATGTTCACTCATCAAACAAATATACTAATCTTTACTTGTCTACCCCGAGGCAGAGTCTCGAGGAAATCTTTTGATTATACATTACGATGTATATTTAAACTATGCAAGTTTAATTAATATTTATAGCAAATACGATAATATATTATTCTGTAATGTGATTAGACTTCATAAACTTTGAAAAAAAATACTCACTTCATACAATAAAACTAATGGTATAACCAAAATAACTTGACTCAATACATCTGGAGGTGTAATAATTGCTAATGAAACTAAAATCAAAACATAAGCATATCTGCGATAACCTTTGAGTATATCTGTTGATAAAATTCCCATCTTGTATAATACTAGAATGACAACTGGCAAAACAAACACAATACCTGATGCTAGTATGGTGGTTCTAACAAGAGAAATATATGAGGTAAGATCGATTTGGTTGGCAACAATACTACTAATCTCTATATTCATAAAAAAATGAATAGATAAAGGAACTATAATCAAATATCCAAACAAGACACCTATAAAAAATAAAAGACTTGTGATTGTTACAAATACAATACTGTATCTTGTCTTACTATTATATAATTTAGGTTGTACAAGTTTCCAAATTTGATACAAAATCCAAGGAAATGAAGCTATTAGTCCAAAGGTAAAACTAGTCCAAATCATAATCATTAACTGACCATCCATTTTTCGATTTTGAATATCAAAATCAATCCCTTCCATATACAATGATGAACTCAAATTAAAAAAATCTATCAAAGAACGATGCCAAATATAAATAGGAAAATTAGGGTTCTTAGGAGCAAATAATATTTGCTCAAAAATAAAGTTAGTATATAAAAAACGCTATGCTACTACATAAGACAATTCCAATAAAACACTTGATTAAAAACTTCTTAAAAGTCCAACAAAATTTAAAAATGTCTTTTTCTTAATACCTCTATCCATATCTTATTATAAAATACTAAACTACTGCTATTTTAATTATTTAATATCCAAATTAGGGCTTGTTTTTTAGTTGCTCTAAATATAGTTGTATGTCCTTCATTTGGCTCATCTACATAGTGCCACACTAAATTCTTATTTTCATTTTCTGCTAAAATAGTAGCCAACTTATTTGTATAGAGAGAAATATCAGCAGCATTCGATCCTGCAAACCAAAGCTTTCTTTTTACCGCATTATTTTGATTTAAACTAGCTTTTGCGGTTCTAACTAAATAATGATTATTCCACCATAATGAAGGGTCAAAGGCGATATAATTTGCAAACATGGCGGGTTCAACAAAAAAGGTTTCCATCACAAACAAACCTGAAGCAGATTCTCCTAATATCGTTTTTTCTTCTTTGGTTCTATATCTTTTATCGATTTCCTTAAATAACTCTTCTTTAATAAAGGCTCTAAACTGATTAGAACCTCCTACCTCTGGTGCAATTTCTTTATCTTTTGCAACAGTTGTAAATCCTGTCAAATCTCTTCTTCTTTGTGTATTTTCAATTCCAACTAAGATTACAGCAGGAATTTTTTGCTCATTTATAAGTTCTTCTATGGTAGATGCGATATGAGGAAAATCCTCTCCTATTCCTCCATCAGCCATATAGATTACGGACAAAGAATCCTGAGTACTCTCATAATTTTTTGGTGTCCATACATTAATAGTTCTTTCTTCTTTTAATTGATTTGATTCTAGTTTAAAAGTATCATGTTTAGGCACTACATCCTGAATTGTATTCTTATAACCACAACTTGCTAATAAAATGGTATAGCATAAACTTAACAAAAACATAATTTTAAATTTCATTTTAGCGTATTTTTTTTGATTCACAAAATTATTTCAATCTTAGATTCAATAAGTAAATGCAACAGTATTTAAAAGTTGAATTCACGAATAAAAAAACAGTAATTAATACCATTAACCTATTAATTTCACTATTTTTGAATGTGAGAAATCTCATTCTTTATTTTTACTACTGTAATTCTAAATTAGATAAAAATAATTTTATTCAATATTAGAGATTTACAGCACTAAACTAGTTCTCCTTATTTACTAGTTGTCTTTAAAAGGAGAAAGTCTTTTGGGCTTTCTCTTTTTTACTACTATAGCCTCAATAAACTTAATAAAAATAAAACTGCTACGATTAAACCTGAATAGCTAAAAAACTTGACAAAACGATTAAAATCATAAAATAAAGTTTGTCCGTCAATAAGATTAACAATCATTAAAATAGTACAAGTAATAATTACTATTATCAAAAATAACATAGGAGCTGCAATATAAGATATTATATTGGCTGCAGCCCGTTCATTTGTTCTACTAAAGTCAAAGAAACTAAGTAGCATTCCCAAGACACAAAGCACTGTTAAAACAATAGCTATAACATAACCCACATTTCTAAATAAACTCCCCATTTTTATTAAATTTTTCTTTGTTTATACACCATACTAGATGTACCACTATTTTAAAATCACACCCTAAATAATACATTATATATCAATAACATAGTTTAAATAAAAACTCAAAAAGATCGACTTACTTCTTTCTAACTCCTGTATTAATATCACCTAATTCAGTGAATAATATGTCTAAACAAAATATTTACTTTGATCCATAAATATTTTTTACCATTAACTGATTTATACTATTACTCAAAATCCAAAAATAATTTTAAAATCAGAAACGAAAAAAGAAAAAAATAATATGTATAAGTTTATTGAATCATTACCTGAATACTATGCTACTATTCAAAGTCAAACTAACTTTCCTAAAGACTATATCAATGATTTATTTTTGATTGGAAAATGTAGCAAAGACACAAACACAGTTAAAGAAATCAGACAAACTTTAGAGCAAAATGCTAGTGAGAAAGTTATTAAAGCCTTCAAAATTCGAAAAAAACTAATCAAGTCAATTGGTATTCCCCAATGGTACGAGGTTTTTAATACCTTATTAGAATATGCCAATATATCAGATGATTTAGATGTTGATTTTATGTATAGTAAACTAGGGTTTGATGTACTTGACGTTAGGGATAGTCATGACCCAACTACTCTGATTCAAAATCCAATGCTACTAGGGAGATTCCCCTCAGTTAGAATTATCAACATCGAAACCTTAAACTTTGAACAAGGACTACCTGATGTTTTTGACAAATTTACTCAACTTGAAAAGCTAAGCATTGAAGGAGAATATACTATACTTCCAAACTCAATAGAGACCTTAACGACACTAGAGTCTTTGGAATTGGAACTTCCCGAATTGACACATATCGAATTTGACTTTACAAAACTAACCGCTTTAAGGTCTTTAAAGTGTATGGACACCAATTGGCCTACTTCGACACTACCCGTACTACCTAGAAGTATCGAATCAATAGAGTTTTCTTTAGTAAGCACTTTTCAATCAATCGGAGAAGAACTAAATACACTCCCTGAACTTAACAAAATCAAGATTATGAAATGTCCAGATTTTACTACAATAAGTGACAAGTTAAACGTACCTAGCCTAACTGTGTTGAGCCTTTGGAAAAATGATAGACTCCAGCTAATTCATCCTAAGGTAATTTTTAATAGTAAGATTACTTGCTTTTCTGGAGAATTGATCAACTTAGAACAACAATATACTTTTGATTCACTGACAAACCTAGTAGTTTCAGACCAGGCAATATTAATATATCTATGTCAAAACCCTGAATCTTTTCCCAACTTAGAAATGTTAAGTTTTTCTACTATGGAGAACCTTACAGAGATAGAAATGCCTTGGTCCAAATTCAATAAACTAACAAGTGTTAAGTTTGGCAACCTGAATGATGCTAGTGGTTTGTCAAAAAATCTAGAGCAATGTACCTCGCTCGAGCACATTGAATTTGCTAACTACAAGGCTGAGCAATTACCAGAGTCACTTGGACATATCAAGCAGCTTATATCTGTATCCATAGAACAATCTAACAACTTGATCATAGATACTGCTCATTTGCCTAGTGTTATAGGGGAACTTAAAATCGTAAACTGTGCACAGATCAAGATATCTGACAAAGTAATTCACATAAATAAAGCCTCGCTTGAAAACTGTAAGGTTGAAAAACACAGTGATTTATTCAAGTATATAACTACAGAAGACCTCTTGTACTTCCCATTAAAAAACGACACCTATGAAATAGAAGATCTCACTAGCCTAATGCCTCAACCTGATGTCCTGGTTAGCTTGTACACCAACTTACCAATAGAACTATTGACTAGCGCCTTGGTAAACTGTAAAAACCTAACGCTATTAAAGATAAAAAGCAATGCTAACATACCTGATGGTCGCCAGCATTTGCAAGTGGATCATAAGACTAAATTACGCACCTTACAGTTGGAAAACGTTGAGATTGACAACTTAGACCAACTCTTGACACATAGTCCATTACTAGAGTCGATTAGACTCAAAGGCTATGATCACTTCCCTGCTGTCCAATTACCTGTTTTAAAGGTAGTTGACTTGTCCTATTCCAAAATCCCGACATTAGAAGAATTAGACGCGCCAAATTTAGAGGTTGTAGATCTATCCCTGTGTTATGAGTTCGGATTAGCTGGTGCGAATGCTTTGGTTAAATACCCTAAACTCAAAAAACTTAAGCTACAAGGAACTAACGACTCGTTGTGCTATGTGCCTCAAGAACTTACAAGTTTACCACTAGAAGAACTTTACCTATCAGGCTATCAAATAGACATGATACCAACGTATATCGGTCAGTTTAAAGAATTGTGTACACTACACCTTACCAACTTTGATACAGAAGGATTGCCAGAGTCCCTATTAGAACTTAAGCACCTTGAACGTCTTAGTATTGAAGGGTGTGACTTTAGCGAACCTATACCTCCTTCATTTAGATCACTTAAATTGAAGAAATTACAATATACTATTAGTAAATTTAGTGGAGCCAATATGAACCCTAAATATTACAACAACCTCATCACTGATGGATACACTGATCTAGTCAAGTGGTTCACTGATGAAGATTAGTCTAAAAATAACAAGACTTATTACCAAAAAGAAATACTTTTGTATATACAATACTCCCGCATAACGAATCATTAGTTATACGGGAGTTTACTTATCTAACAACTATTTAAAAAGATAACTAGAATTTAAAAAACTAGTTATTCACTTCTTACTTAGCTTACCCTATGAAAACAGAATATATGCAGAATACCTAATTATAAGGATTTACTTGCAAGAAAAGGTTCTTCAGTTTGCTCATCTGTAGGAGCAAACATAATTCCAAGTACCTTAGCACTAAATTCTAAATCGTCAATAGCATAAACTGGTGTAGAAACTCTAGTCTCTAATTCACTATCTGCAATGGTCTTCGCTTCTACTTTTTCAGGTTGAAAAACCATAAAAGGTTCTTCTATTCCATCTACATACATTTCAATTTTCAGAATACCTCCATCCTCCGGAAGATATGTAGAATGAGTAAAGTTTATAGTCTTGTCAAACAGTGGAGAAGTATAAACCAACAACTTGTTATAACCAAATGAAAACTCATTATTTGGATCAGAAGGCGCTTTAATTCGTGTATATTCAATCACATCACAAGCATAATTGCTTACATAAGCTACCTTATCTAATTTTCTTCTATTAAACTCCTTATAGTCAATAGTACTACCTTCTGTATAAGTTTCTCCTTTCGAAGGCGTATATATAGCATAAGCTGTTTGATTTTCAACTGGCATATCAGTAGCAGGAGCCATTGCTTTTAAGTAAACAGACGCTTGATCTTGATCTTCACTGTGAAAATGATCCATCTGCCAAGTTACCCCCTTCGCTTTAGCTAAGACTGTACTATTTTTCACATAGTAATCTGCCTTGGTCATACTCAACATTAATGCAAAAGCAGCCATAGGTTTCTTATCAAAGAAATCTCCCCATGCTAAAAAAGGATTTTCATCTTTTGGCAAATTTGTCATTAGTGTTTGGAACTGTCCATACACGTCCCCTTTTGAATAATCTATTTTATCCAATAGTCCGCCAACATTTATTTCCTTAGTATAAAGACTCATAGTCATCTTTCCTTCCACAAAAGGAGTAGTTACCACTTCACCTGGTACTTCAGGAGTTTCTTTACCAACATTTACAGCATCATTGCTCTCGGTAGAACAAGAAGTCATAATAAACAAGGCGAAAAGGCCTAAAAACATTTTTTTCATATAATACTTACTTTTTACTATTAGGTAAAAATACGTTAATCAGAAATAAATATCAAAACACAAAATAATTCAAAAACATATCTCTTAGTACACGACAAAAGTATTAATTAGTTGATTTTTAAAATAAATAAAGGACGGGATAATTTGTAAAAAAAACTGAAATTCAGTATATTAAAGATTTATTTCTGACATAATGCCTTTAAAAACAAACAGCTCAATAAGGTCGCTTAGACAGTTCTTGATTACGTCTAAAAGTTAAGGGAGTATAACTAGTTTGAATCTTGAAATATCTATTGAAATAAGACACATCTTCATATCCTAAAGAGAAGGCAATTTCTTTTACACTTAAATCACTATAAGCCAACAAGCGCTTTGCCTGAAGTATAAGACGATTAACAATCACGCAACTTGGAGAAATACCACAACCTTCAGTTATACGCTTATTTAGAACATTAGTAGTCACATTTAGTAGTGCTGCATAATCACCTACCTTATGTAAATTCATATAGTTCCGATCTACTAATTGATTAAATTTTCTTGAAAATTCTTGGTATTCAGATAACACTCCCGTATTGTTATTTTCTCGTTTTACCCAAGTCCTAGTTGCCTCAATAATAATATATTTTATCAATATTCTAATTTTCTCTTCACTCCAACTATCAGCTAAATCTTTTTCTCTTTCAATTTCAAGAATATGATTGCACAATACTTCATTTTGTTCTTGTTTTAAATAGACATAGGGAGTTGTTAATACATTACTATACAAAATTCCGTCACACGCTAATTCCTGATCGTGAATTTCTACACAATAAAAATCAGCGTGAAAATAGATTAATTTTCCCTTTGATTGATCTAGAATTTGAAAGGCATGTTCTTCATTAAAAAAAAGAATGCATCTTGTTCACAAGTATAATTGGTAAAATCAATTTGTATTTGGCTCCCTGCTTTCAAGAATAAAATTTTAAAAAAACTACTATACTGTTGGTCTAGATTAGACAAGTCTGTCGTAATATCAATGGAGACAGTTCCAAAATATAAGTGTTTAATCATTAATCATTAACTAAGTGAAGTAAAAATAATTTATTTTTTATCAGCGGACGTTCTACAATAGTGAAATTGTTTATTTCTCTCGAAATACACTAGTATACATACTAAGATATCGGTTACATTCTGACTGATTACCCAATTTTTCTGTATTTATTTTTTGTCGTATTGCATAATGACTAACGCTGCTATCTTTGCGCATTGTGGTAACAGGAAACTTGGTAATTAACTCTTTAAAGCTATCATAGGCTGGCTGGGCTAGATCATTTCTAAAGTATATATTTTGTTCCCAATACAACATTTGATAATCTACATTTTCCACTGCTTCATTTTTTAATCTTTCTATTAAGGCTAATGAATATTCATACAAGGACGCATCATAAGTTGTACGCCAATACGCTCTCGCCAAATAAAAGCCCTTTTCATAACTTAAATCAGCTGCAGCTTCAAAAGCCTTAGCCGATTCTAAATTGTTACCCATAATCCAATAGTAAAGTGCATTAGCTCGATAATCTTCTAAACTTTTTGGGTCTGGTACAAGCATAGATTCTGTTACCTCTGGCAATTGTATTTGCGACTTGCTCAAATACTCATTATCTATAAGATAGTACAAGATTGCTTCATTACTCTTAGATAATTGATTGACCTGATATAATTGAACAATTAGTTTTGCACACTCCTTATAAGCTTTGATTTCATAAAGGAATACCACATAATAATTACGCGCCTCCCAATGTTCTGGTCTTGAAACATGAAAACATGAAAGTCTATACTGTAAAGCTTCTACAAACTTGTGTGTATCATTCAAATACTTACACGTCGTCAGTAAAACTGAGTTTATACTTAGTCGATACGGACTATCTTCCTTTAAGTTCATGGCTGTTTCTAATGATTTTAAGGCTTGACCATACTGACCTAAAATAAAGTATGCCTTCCCCTGAAGATATAAGGATTCACCCGTAGCAAGTGCATAATCATGATAAGAATCCACTAAACTAAGAACCTGGTGAAAATTTCCCATCATAGTATAATAATGTGCTAGTGCAAGGAGATAATTAAGCAAACTAGCCCCTTTATTAGCTGCTTCCATCAAAACATTTAATACTGTCTCATCTTCTGGATTAAACATCATAGTTAAAATACTCCCTTCTGTCAGTAATATGCTAGGGTGATCTTCTACCACTATCTTCCCAACATTGATATACTTTAATGCTAGCTCTAACTCGTATTGATACTTGTGATAGATCGCTTTATAATTATAATAACTCACAACTAATTCTTTATCTTCACGACTATATGACTGAAAAAACTCTTCGACGTATTCTTTTGTCAGCTCACGCATATCAACAGGTCTTTTTTCTTTAAAAGTTATTACTTCTAAAACTTCTGACATCTGTTCTAACATCCCACAACTATGAAAACAATCAACGAGATATATTCCCGCCTGAACACTCAACAAGGTTTTACTCCACTTTTGTTCCCATAAAGAAATACACTCCTCTAAATCGAAAGTGTCGTTGGCTACATACTGCGCTATTAATAATTCATTTACTTGCTTATCAGATAAATTATAACGATCTTGATTTAGTAAACCTTCTATGACACTCTGTACTTGTGTTCGCACAGCATAATCTACAAGAACATCAATCTCTGCTTCTTCAAGAATATCTTTATTTAATAGTTGTTTACTATAATTCACTTGTAAATCCCATAAGCGAAGGCGAAGGTTATTTGCTTCTGGATATACAGATAAAGCGTGATGTAAGCATCCAATGGCTACATCGTACTTTTGTATCTCTTCCATCTTATTAGCATACCCTAAAAGAAGAGCCATACTATTAGGGTGATAATCCAATGCTCGTTCATAAAAAGCAACCTCACAATATTGCTCTAACCCACCGATAAGCTCAAACTCTCTCTGCTGATCTGCTCCATAATACTCTAAAACAGAAAGGGCATTAATTACTTTATCATAATCGAAATTATCCGAACCAATAAATCGGGTAAAAAACTCAATATAAAGACGATAAAAAGAGACTTCTTCTACACTTTCTACTGGTGATTTCTCTTCTTGATTAAGATATTCATATCCTTCAATCAAAGTTTGTTCACAGCATTGGTAATCTCTTTGACTAATACTCTGAGCAATAAAAGTAACTAACTCATTAAAATTCATCTCTGTTTTTCCTTAAATTATGATTACTATTTAGCTGATCGTTTTGTAACTCGCGTACTATATTCCAATAATTTCCTTTTCGAGAAAAACTAGTAGGGCTTGCTTGTAAAGAGGCTTCATAAAATTGAATTCCCAACATTATATTTTCTTGTAACTCTCTTCCATTTACAAATACACGTGAGATATATTCAAATAACTCACAATGCCTTGTATGAACTTCCTTCTTTGTTATATATCCCAACACTCCACCTATTCTACAAACTAAACTATAGAGTGCATAATTAAATCCTAAAATACCATAACCTACAATAGCATAGCGTTGTGGATACAATAAACGATATCTATTTCTTAGGTAAGCCCCTTCTAGTTGCTCTACATGCTCTGCAAAAGCAACCTCATCTAGGTGATATATCTCTTCAATAATATCTTTTACGTTGGCATGAAAATACTCTCCTTTTTTTAAATTATGTAAGAAAACACGAAACGACTTACTATTCTTGATTTGATGCATTTGCATAAAACTTTGTACATCATAAACGTGTTCTTCATTATTCGGATCTAAACCAAAAGGTGTATCTAATAAAACGTCTTGAAAATAATACAACAATAGACCGTTAGATATAGATTTTGGATTATTTAAAAAACTACTTAATGCTATACATTCACTCATAATTATGCTTTTAATTGATTGACTAATACATTTAATGCTTGAGAATAATCAGCTGTATAGACTCCAGACTGAACCATTGCTTCTACCCCTATTGCATAAGCTCCACTATACATCGTACCGTGTAATAATTGTGCAAATACCATACGAGCCATCGCACCTATCGATGGATAAATACCTGATGGGGCTGTCTGTGGATCTAATACAATCATATATAGCTTTTGATAAAACTCTATAGCTAGATCAACATTAACTGCCAAAAATTCTTTTACACCAACCACATTGGTCAATATCGGAGAAAAGACAATTGGATTGTCAATAGCGCTACGAGTATAATCGTTAAAATGATTACTAATCATTAATAGATTTTCTTTGTCAATCGAAAAACTCATCATTACCCCTGCTATCTCTACATCTGACAATACTGTAGCAGCACCTTGTTCTTCCTGGTCAGAAGAGTACTGTTGATCTTCGTCCACTACTACTTGACTTATGCTCTCTTGATCTTGCTCTTGTTGCTGATCACCATAAGACCAATCCTCTTGCTGCTCTACATCTTCAAAATAATACCTCTTTAATTCTCTAACAGCTACCGCTAAACGATCTAAATAGTTTGACCAATAACTGTTTTTTTGAATAAAATTGTCAATATAAATAACAAAATCAGGATCAAATTTCTCAGGAGGAAGTTCTTCTAGCATATCGCCAAGATTATCTACAACCAATCTAAAGACCTTTTCTGTTTGATAACTGATATCAACCATCCAATGCTCTTTACCTAAACATCGTAATAATAAGTCTGCTAAAACACTAACTTGCTCTGAAGTCAGCGCATCGCTTGTCATTACTTTAAAGGCATCTTTTCTATAATCTTTTAATAACTTACCCACCCAACGATCATGCTTTCCTTCACTGAGTAAGTAATCTTCTAATGCCATATACCCTGTATGCAAGGTAAACCAATTTATTGTTGATTTATCAATACGTAAAGTAATCTCCACTTGATCACACTCATCATTTAAATCATCACAACTATCATTCACTAAGGTTACTATATCAATACAATCTTCTAAATTATCCTCATAGTAGAAGTCTTCAACAATCTTTAATATCTTCTTGGCATATAACGACCTAAACTTAACTTCCTCTATTGTATCTAATGTAGCTACCATTTGTTTTAAATAGCCAAATAGAATACTTCTATTACTTTTATGTTGTTCTTCTGTAGGTATCTCTAAATCGTCGGTTGTAATTCGTGGCGCTTGAATAAACGCCTCTAAATCACTTCCAAAATCAAGTAATACCAACAACATAAACTGATGGATAGGTTCATTTATACTTCCCGTTGTTGTGCGATTATCTAACCAATCTAACCATTGATCTGTATTGTAAAAAACAGTTTGTAATATTTCTCGTCCCTCTACTTCTTGGTTTACACCCTTTGCCGTCAATAACTTAGGCAGTTTGCATTCATAAGGACCTATTTCAATATTTTCAAATAATAAAGCTATAGATTGACTTACAAAGGGTTTATAATTGATTCGATCACTATAGATAAACCATAAGATCAATAAACATATAGGCAATTGTCCACTTGGCTTTTGTTGAAATTGAACAATGATAATTTTTTGAAACAACTCAGAAAGTAGTTTTTCTTCTATATCCAAAGATAACCACGAAACAAATGCTGCATGCATTTTATATTCCAACTCTATAGGTAGGTTATCAGGACGACGACTGTAATAATACACTTGTCGATAATCCCAAGAATCATTAAAAAGAACCTCCAATAAAGGATATTGTTTATCACTATCTTGAAGGCATAACAATTCTTCTCCTTGATCTAAAGCAATAAGGCTCTCGATTAATACTTCAGAAATAGATTGAGATAAGGTCATATCTTTCGTCAATACATCTGCAAAATAATGACCAGATTGACTAATCCAAAACAACAATATACTATAAGGTGAGGTATCATATCGTTTGCCAATACTTAAACTTGTTGTTAAAGCTTTTGTAAATGCGTGCCAATCTCCTCTAAAGAAATCAGTGATGAAAATATCAGTTGTTGCAAAAGGTCTATACTCAAATGAATCATCGTGTATTTTCACATAATAATGACTACTTAAAACACTATTTTTAAGCTCCTCGTTAGGCAACCATGTATTGGACGTATCTTCATTGATCAACAACAGCTTTATAAGCTTAACAACTACTTTATAAGAATGTCTAGAACTTTCTTGTACCAATACACTCAATACATTGAGGACCATTAAACGTATGGCATTCTCTTCCTCGCTACTAGTGTAATTTTTATAGTTATCATCTATAAAAAGAAGCATGCGATCAACAATATCTTCACTTGGAAAATACCCCAACTCACAGACCTTACTCCAACCTGCAATAAGATTGAATCCGTCTAAAGTATTGTCAAATTCATTACCTACAAGATATAATTCCTTTGCAAGTTCATCAGTAAACACTAAATGTGCTGGTGCCTCTTCTAATAACTGAATTAGAGCATGACGAAGATTACGGTTAATCAATAAACTTACAAAACCAGAGTAATCCAACTCCACCTCAGTATTATCATAAAGACTAATAAGATCAACCCATGAATATAGTTCATTGTCAGAAAAAGTATCTGTATGCCGATCAAATACGACATGCGAATTGAACTTCTTAAGTAATAAACTGATGGCTTCATTTACAACTATTTGCCTTGTATATACATCTGTATTTCCTTGATCTTGTAAATACTTGTTATATTTTACAAATTGAAGTAAACCTTTAAATTGATAATAATTTAAACCGCTCTCTTGTAAGCTTTGAAGCATCAAGTACTCCTCTCCATAATAAAGCAAATAGTAATATCCTGTCGTAGCTGCTCCTCTATTCTTAGCCGTTAATGAGGCTAAACTAATTTGATCATCGATGATTAGCGCACTACTCATGGCTAAATCGTAATCTGTATGCGTCGTATAAGCTGATATCGCATCAAAAAGACGAGTCGGCTCCTGCTCTTCTATTCGATTAAGGAAAGAATATAAATGAAGACGAGCTACATCTAAATAAGGCTTAAGCCTATTTGTATCTTTTAGTCGATCAGTTAATTTGTCATAGACTTCAATTAAGTCTTTCTCCGATGTACATTGAATAAGGTGTTCAAAGGCCTGATCCACTTTAAAGTTTCCTTGGAAACTATTAGGATGAGCAAACCATAAAAAGCCTTCTATACGAACAAATTCATATTCAAACACAGTAGTTAAATCCGCCCATTTCAAATGAATATTTTTATTGACCTGCTCATCAAGAGGATATTGTTTTAACTGAACTAGATTTACTAATTGTCTAACAATACGGTGAATACCGTAAGTTTCTTCCTTCAACAAAGAATCCAGTGAAGCTGGCTCAGATAGTAAATCCTCATATTCATCTAGTATCTGCTTTGAATATGGAATATAGTTTAGAAGATCAGTTTCCATAGCTATTACAGCCTCATTTATAGGCAATAACAAATAGGGTTCTAACAACTGCAGTTGTTCCTTTGCATACTGTATAACTCGATAGTTTTTATAAAACTCATCGTTATACTTTGTAACTTCACCCTCGGAAAGCTGGTGTATCTTTTCAGGTATTTGCTCTTGATTATACCCCAAACTCTTTAAAATCCTTGCTACTCCAAAGTGCTTCTCCTCTACTAACTTACTTCCACATCCTCTACAGAAATTCCCCTGAGCTGGGGTAAGAGAAACACACCAGCCACAACGTACATCTACACGGACACTACCTGCACAAGCCACGCATATATCCCCTGGCTGGTAATCAACTGGCTGTGGTGTAGAACATGATTCACAATAAGTGATAACTGCCATACTATACGAACTATTTTTCTATCTACCTTTTCTAATTTTTGCCCAAATGTTCTCTTTCTCAATTGCTGTCATTTCTTTAACTAGCTTACCTATTGACGACTTTGACTCTCCTTCCATTTTTAGCTGTAAAGCTACCTCGTAATCAGAGGAAGCGACAAACTCAGCTCCACAGGTACGACAAAATTGACCTGGTCCCGTACTTAAACACCAATAACAATTGTGAACAGGCTCTGCTTGAAGACCACAAGACAAACACAAATCTCCCACTTTATAGTCTTTTGGTTGCTTGGCTTGGCAATGAGTACATTTTACAATATCCGCACTCTCAATCACCACTGCCTCTTGTTTAGCTATAGATTCGGCAACACCTATCCCAGTACTAGCCTGAGTACCTAAAGCCCATTGCATTATAATATGTGCAGTTTCAACATTCATAGCCGTAATTTCAATCAAAGTACGCGTATCACCTATTATCACAAAATCTTCTTTTGTCATAATTCCCGCTTCTGCTAAAGCTTTAATATCTTCTAGCGTTGCACCTTTTTTACACAATATATGTTCTAGTAACTTTGGGAAATTTTCTGTATTCATAATTTCTATTATTTTGAGTTGATTCTGCTAACTTGAATATAAACCTGAGGGACATCCTTCCCTTTATAGTAAAGCAAATGGGGGGAATTCCCCCCATTATTACACCCTAAACAATTCCAAGTGAAACAAAGTTAACTCTGGTTTGACTTTTATTTTTCAAGCAATTTTTTATAGTTTTCCTTCTAAAAACTCTCTAATTACCAAGTCTGTAAAAAAACCACTATGATGTCCACCCCAACAAGCAGTGAGAATAAATACATTTTCAACTAACTCTAATTTTTTATTTTCTTCAGCTCCTTCGTTTGCAATACAGTTTACCTCAATCTTATCGATTGACTCTTGTACTGCTTCTTTTCCAAAACTATCTTTACACAGCTCTTTCATAGCATCCATTAGACGTTGCAAACACACACTTGGAACAAATTTAATATGTTCTAATTCAAACGTATCCCAATTAATTTGAATTGGTAATTCTTTATCTACAAGCGCATTTAGCTCTTTTTGATATTCAGTCACATACTGTTCTTCAATTGCTGTATAAGCTCTTTTTTCTTGTAATCCCATTGGTACTTATTTTCCTGTTAATACTTTTTCAAAGATCTCTTCTTTAGATTTGACTTAATAGACCTAAATTTGGTAATTATTTATATCACGGAATTCCGTGATATAAACTCTCAGAGAAGTATCATACCTTTTCTTCAAACTTAATAAACATGATAAAGCCCTTATTAATTATTGGAATTCCTTTGCTTTTACTAATACTCGCTGTAAATAACCTATCTACTCTTATGGGAGGTATGTCTAGGAAAAAAGCAAATCTTTTGATACAGACCTATCTTGATTGTGAATTTAAAGGACAGCTTAAAGTAACAGAAATTAGACGATTCTTTAATGCAGGTAATATGAATCCTAACATGTTTTCCGTTATTGTGTATGATAAAAATTTAGAGGAAATAAGATGGATTTTATACTTTGATGCCAAAATATTAAAAACTGAAAATAGAATTGAGCAAGGGGTATCTTATGCCCAACCAATACATATACAATATGAAAAGGCATTAACAGATTACTACACAAAAGAAGCGATAAATAAGCAAATGAATATAGTAAAGTGCAACGTAATATTTGAGTACTATTCACTCACTACAAGATTTCATTATACTCCTGAAGCAACTGAAAGAAAAGCAACTATTAAGAAACTTCTAAGTTTACTTAACCAACAAAGGGAAAAAATAGACCTTAGTAGTGCGTTTACCATTATAAATTTTTTACCTAATAATAAGGAAGATATTTTAGAGATTGCCATACATACAAAAGATGGCGCTTGGGAAATCGACAGTTGTACAGTAAACCAAAAAACAAATTATTTCGAAATTTTGGAAAAAAAGGCGGTGCCAGATCGCATGAGTTATTTAGAAAAAATAAGCCATCGTTATAACTCTCATGATTTTTCTTTATTATATATAGATACAGATTCTTTCACTAAAGGAGCGTGGGTACACCTATTGATGGATACAAAAGCAGTAGGACAAGAGCAAAACGGCTATCACAGCACTCCTATAACAGCAGTATTAATAGAGACCATTAATTTGACAAATCAAAATGTGATACAACGAGATATAATCCCCATTACTGAGTCCAAATCATTTGTATCTCTTATAGAAGATATAAAGCCTCAGTTGGGAATAACCTATACTTTTTAGTTTTCTACGAATCAAAAAGTCCTGTCTCAATAGCAAACTTTACTGCACCAGTAGTTGTCTTAGATCCCGTTTTTAATAATATATTTTTGCGATGTGTTTCTACTGTATTGACAGATATAAAAAGTTTCTCTGAGATTTCTTTAGAGGTCATCTCCTCTGCCAAAAGTGCTAAGACTTCTTTTTCACGTTGGGTCAATTCAATATCCTGATATTTTTTTTTATCAAACACACTTTCCATATAACGCTGTTTAATAACTTCTGAAAAATATTGCTTATTATTAAGTAGTTCTCTTACAGCTAATTGCAATTCCTCTTTATTTGTAAATTTAGGAACAAAACCATCTGCTCCTTTTTTAATTACTTTGTGTACCACACGTGGGTTATCCAACATACTTAACACCAGTACCTTTATAGATGATTGATCCTTTTTCACCTTAGTAAGCAACTCTATACCATCCATCTTAGGCATATTCAAATCGGTAATGACTAACTGTATATCAAATTGCTCTAACAAACGTAATACTTGTGTTCCCTCTGTTGCTAAATGCACTTGTTTTACTTCTTCCATATCAAGTAATATGGTGTTTAATCCCTCTAAAAACATCAGATGATCATCTGCGATGATTATATTTATTCCGCTCATTACTTATTTATTATAGGTATATTTATTGCTATAGAAGTTCCATATTTAGCATTGCTATCTATTTCAATACTTCCTTTTAGTTTTTCTAAACGCTCACTAATATTGCGCAACCCAATTCCTTGTCTCTTTACCTTAGTAAAGCCAATACCATTATCATTAACAAGAATATTGAGGTGATCCTCATGCTTTGTCAACTGAACTTCAGCGCTTGATGCCTTAGCATGCTTGATAATATTAGTAATTAATTCTTGAACAATGCGATACACTCCTGCTAATACATCATCAGATAGCTTATTGATTTCCGCTTCTGGAAAGAAATAGGTTTTAATAATTAAATTATTTTTCTGACTTACAGTTTCGACATATTCTTTCAAGAAACTACTAAAACCAATGGACGAGAAAGCCAACGGATGTAATTGATGCGACAACAAACGTAAATCTTTACACGCATTGTTAATGGCCTCTTGTAAACGCTTGGTTTGCAGCTGAGTCTCTTGTTGAGAAAAATAATGCTCAAAGGCAATCTTGATTCCCGCCAGATCACTACCTATTCCATCGTGCAATTCACGAGCCAATCGAGCTCTTTCTTCCTCTTGTCCTTTTTGATATCGCTCTATCATAGAAATTTTATGATCTTTGACCATTTCACTAATCTTGTGATTTGCATTCTTCTCAAGCTCTACTTGTAGTTCTTGTGACACTTTCAAACGTTGTAGATAAAAGTACCTCAAAATAATAAGGAGAATAGAAACTAATATAAACCCAATAATAAAAGTATTTCGAAGCTGCTTTTGCCGAACTACTAATTGTTCTACCTCGCGAAGCTCTGCCTCTTTTAATCCTTGTTCTTTTTCAAGCAGTTTTATCTTTGTCTCTTTTAGTTCTGTTTCATACTGTTGTTGTAGCCCGGCCAAATGTTTTTCTTTCTCAATTGTGGTAAATTTGGTTTGGGCAATAATACTCCGATGTAAGTAATTATACGCTTTTTCATATTGCTTTTGGTCTGCATAAAGTGATCCTAAATTCTGGAAAAAATCAGCATTATAAGCTAATATGGCACGTTCTTGAGAAATACTCAATGCTTTTTCAAAATACTTTATTGCCTTGGCTGTATTTCCTACTTTACTCTCACATAACCCCAAATCATTCAATACAATTGACATATCAGTAACATAGTTCAATTCCTCTAGTAATGAGTATGTATTTTCCAATTGTGGTATAGCTTCTTTAAACTTTTGTTCTTGTACTAATATTTGAGCCAAATTAATCTTAACATAAGCTTCAACCATCTTATTCCCTTCTTGCTGACGATATTTTAGAACAGTCATATACTGCGCCCTAGCTTCATCAAACTTTTTCTGTTCTTTTAAGATATTACCATAGTTAAACAAAGTGGTTAGTACTCCATCAGTATCTTCGATTGATTTATACAGATCATTAGCTAGTTTTAAGCTTTCTATCGCTTTATCATGCATTCCCTTCTTTATATACAGGGTAGCTATATTCTGATAAGCATTTGCCTCTTGAAGAACATCCCCCACAGCTTTAGCCTTCTCAATACATATCATAAAACTTTCCATC
The DNA here is from genome assembly GCF_001865835.1 of Myroides sp. ZB35. Classification (NCBI taxonomy): domain Bacteria; kingdom Pseudomonadati; phylum Bacteroidota; class Flavobacteriia; order Flavobacteriales; family Flavobacteriaceae; genus Myroides; species Myroides sp. ZB35. The sequence goes on from NZ_CP017769.1 coordinate 3,622,722, forward strand.
GCTTTGGAGTATAACGATAAATTTTTATAACTAAGCGACAACAGATTATATGCAGCAGGTAACCCCTGCTCCATCTTTAATTTTTCTAATAATTCAATTGTTTTTAATGCATATTCTACAGACTCTTTATAATTACCATTAATTGAACTTAAGTTACCTAAAGAATAGTAGGCTCGAGCCTTTTCTTTTTCTAAATCATGCTCTTCACTCAAGGCTAACCAAGTAACAGCAGCTTTTCTAGCTTTATGTGGTTCTGAATATACATATTTTGAATATACTTTTGCTAAAGAATCTATAGTAGTTGATACTTGCTGCTGGGCTTTACTTTGATTAAAAGTAAAAAAAGAAATTATAATAAATAATAAAGTTACTTTACTAATAGGATTAGCTAAATTCAATACAATGAGATATTAATACGTTTCTTCTTATTCACACCGCTCTTTTGTTAAGTCTAGGTACAAAACAAATGCTTGTGAAGTTTTTAAAAACAAAACTACAATTTTTAAACTTCTACAAGAATGAAAGTTTACTTGAATTTAAAAAAATACTTAAAACTCCATTTCTTTCATTTTGATAAGAATAAAATAGAAGTCATCTTAACTTTTTAGTTTTGTACAACTTTTTCAGTCCTGTAACAATAAAAACTCTGAAACTCAATACCATCTAGCTAGAGCCTGAGGTATCAAATCTATGGAGTAAAGAACGAAAGCTATCTAACGTAAGTTTTGAAGAATATCTTTCTTGAATACGAACAAAATTACTACTTTCGAAAAAAAACTACGATGGTAAATTTGAATTTTCGTTATGTAGGCTTCTTGATTAACGATACCTATTATGACTTTCCAATTCCTATTGAATCTCTAATTAGTGAAATTGGACAACCAGAAGTTGTATCTTTAAAAGTTAATACGATATATATATGGCATGAAGTAGGACTGAGAGCTTTTGCTAAGGAAGAGGGAAAAATAGAGGCTATAGAAGTTCCTTTTAAGAAAGTAGAACATAAGTATGCTCCTCAATCAACCTTTAGGGGAACGATTACAATTAGTGATGAGTATGATCCGATGACCTATTATGAAATCAATAAAGAGGATCGAGTAAAGCTTTGGCCAGAAGATACTAATGGGGCTTTTGCTTTTTGTGATGTTTGTGTTTGGTATGGTATGAAAGACGGAAAATTGGAATCTTTATCGATACGGGGATATAATGAAGAGGAATCTATAGATATTTTACATATTGATCCTGAGTTTGCTTATCTTGAGGATATATGGACTAATTGGAAAGGGACTATTCTTGAATTTGTAGATAAACAAAATAAGTACTATAATATAAAGCCTGGAATTACTCAAGAAGAGCTTGATACAGTGATAAGTTCTTCTGAAGAGCTGGTATTACCTGCCGAGTTGATTAATTTTTACAAAGGTGGAAATGTATATTGGAATGCAGTCACATCAGTTTTTGGTTTTAATGTGAATGGTTGGATCTACGATTTGTTACCATTTGAAAAAATTGTTGAGGAATGGGAAGATGTTAATGGGGTAATAGATGAAGAGGAAGAAGTTAAAGAAGAACTAATAGCCAAGTTTGATAAGAAATTAAAATGTGATGGTTATGTAAACAAGCGTTGGATCCCAATCGCAGAAGGTAGAAATGGTGACTATTTACTATATGATACAGATCCAAGTGAATCGGGTTACTATGGACAAATTATAGAACTTCAAAATGAATCATGGCAACGAAATGTAGTGGCAAATAGTTTAAAAGAATTGATTGAAAGTGAAATTCTTTATACAAAAACGAACAGTGAAGAGAAGTTTGATTTTATTTTAGAAAATGGAGAGTTTTAAAAGATAAGACATTTTTGAATATAGTAATTGTAATGACAAAGTAAGAGGGTATCCCAAAAGGTCACCCTTTTATTTTGTATACAAAATCATCATTTTTGATTACAATCAAGATTCAGCACATTTAAAACATATTTTAGCTCTAGGCTGTTTTATTTTTTGTTTAAGAGGAAAACTGTTTTTTGATGTAGATTTGGCTTTATTTTTGGTACGTTTACTTAGATTATACACAAGTGCTATCAGCTCAATTTCAACCATTTACCCCCCCTATTAATGTAAATCTAGTAAATTTATTTTTGCTATTTAATTTAACAAGTCTATATTTCATCGTAACTGTTCTATTTTCTACTGCTTTATTACATTATACTTTTAGCGAGCATTCCAAGCAATTTGAAGCTTGATACAGATACTTTAGATTCAAAACCAGTTGTTGTATAGTTGATACGATTTCAACGACCTTGAAGATAATTATTTTTAAGAAAAACAATGTCCCTCACTTTTTTAGACAGTTTTTTGCTTTTCAGGCCTTTTAGACTGCCTGTTTTTAATTATAAATCAATGATCTGGGTGTTTGGATGAAAGCGTTTCCACGAAAACCAGTACTCATCAGATACCCGAATGAGCTCTAAATCTTGCTTATCATCTCCCGATTGATACTTTCCATTCAAGTCCCAACATTGAGTCTCTCCTCTGCTGTAATATATCTAGCTGGTAAATCTAACGTTAAATCCTGTCTATGATCCCAACGAAAACCAATCACATTGTTTTGGTGAGCTACTAAAAAGAAATTAGCCTTTTTTATTAACAACTAATCCTTGAGCTAAAACAGCTTGTTTTAAATAAGCAACGGTTGTATTATTTGCCTTATCTACAAAACCTATCACCCCTGTTCTAGCAGGAAAAGTCTTATCCTTATTTTTACTCGATAATCCTGGTGTCAGTTCATTCTGAAGCAACAATACGCTTCCACAAGCCTTTTATAGGAAGTTCAAAGGGTGTAAGGTCACCTTCTCTTAATACTAGCATTATAGGGTTTTTAAACATCTTCTTTACTTCCTCCCAAGTCGCTATCTGAAACGGAATCGCCACCAATTCACTAGTGTGTAGTTTCCCTATGAGTGATTCGAAGTTAGCCTGCTGATAAAAAGTTCCTGTCTTGCGGTCAGAGACTATCATATTAGCATGTTTAAACGAACTAACATATAAAGGTCCTATAGCCGTTACATCAAAGGGAATAATACTTCTACACATTGCACAATAGGTCAATGACACGGTCTTAGAACCAAACTGATCGTTAATAATGTGGTGATCGATGACATAATCTAAAGTATAACACTTTGTTACCCCATTGTATTCTATCACAGCTAACTCACTGCCATCAACCAGTAACTCTTCTGTTGTCACTGCTTTCATTTCCGTAAAATCTACTGAGACAAACATGCGTTCTTGTGTTAATCGATAAACCAGTAATACTCCGAAAATTGTCAAAACAAAAGGGATATAACTCAACCAAGACCAATAGTCAGGCCAATAAAATGTCAATCCTCCTGCAATTAATAAAACTACAATTGCTAATGGTAAGCGTACCTCCATATAATATACCCAGCGAACAGGTACAAACTATAACATTGTCATATAAACACCTGAAATACCTATCAATATAGATAAAACACTCAAGCAAACTAAAACTACTATTTCCATCTTTCTCTTTTTTACATATGACAATTTACTTCATTTTAACAATATATTTTTCTCATTAGTAACAAAAAAAGAAAGCCCCCTATTCACAAAATAAGTAAGGAGCTCTTTGATATGTTTTTAATTGCTAAATTACTCTTTAGTATATACAACTGGCTGGTATGTATTCACTACTAAAACAGTATCTACTTGTAATCGAGCTTTTAGCCAATTCGTGATACGTATCTTTTCTGAATTTTTTATAGGTGCAACACTATCTTTATACATTAACACCCAATCGACTTGACTAGTTGTATCGGTTAGATTTCGCTCTACTTTACCTAAAGATACTTGTTCGAGTGATGGGAACAATACTCCGATCTCTTTCACCAGACCAGGCTCGCTCACCTTGTACTTAGCTAACTCGCGCTTTAAATCATTAATTATAATATCTTTCTCTGCAAATGAGCGATCTTGCCTATTGAGTTCATTTAAAATTTCTGATTTGATATCTTTTTCATCTTGTTTAAATGTAAGATTTACTTCGCCCAAACCTTTTTCTTGCAATAATCTATTGTACAGCAGAATATTTTCTTCTGTTAGTTTTTTATCCAAAAAAGCAAGCTCTACTTTTTTAGGCTTACTATTGTAATTTATTTTTTTGTAAATTACAGTATATCCCCTATCAGTAAACTCCGAATCAATAAACTCCTCAACCGTTTTGGTAAATTTCTTTTCTTGAAATAGCGTATAAGCTAAATAGAAACTGGGTATTATCATAACCAGAATCAGCATACTAATTCCGTATCTAATACGCTTTTCTTTCTGGGTATCTAAAATAGATGATGTTGGATATTTCAAGTACTTAATTACAAAAAAAGTAGCTATACAAATAAAGAAGCAGTTAATTGTATACAAATAAAAAGCTCCAAAAAAGTAACTTAAATTAAATGTAGCTAAACCATATCCTGCAGTACATAAGGGAGGCATTAATGCAGTGGCAATAGCAACTCCTGGAATAGGGTTCCCTTTTTCAACTCTAGTAATAGAAATAACCCCAACAAGCCCACCGAAAAACGCAATCAAAACATCGTAAATTGTTGGAGAAGTACGAGCTAATAATTCAGATTGAACATCCTTAAAAGGACTAATGTAGAAATAAATAGCGGAGACCAATAAACTAACAATAGTAGCAATAATTAAATTCTTTATAGCTATTTTAAGCAACAAAAAATTATACGTCCCCAATGCAAATCCAGCTCCAACAATCGGTCCCATCAATGGAGAAATTAACATGGCACCTATAATTACTGCTGTTGAATTTACATTTAATCCAACAGATGCAATGATAATAGCGCAAGCTAAAATCCATAAATTAGCTCCCTTAAAAGCGATATTAGCTCTAATATTCTCTAGAACTTTCTCTCCTTTTTCTTCTCCTTTATGAAGATTGATGTAATCGAAAAACTTATTTGTCATCTACAATTCCTTTTTTCTATTTTTTTGCTTTACTCAAAACGTAATACCCTATCACTCCTCCAATTATAGAAGCAACAAAAATACCGATTTTAGCTTGAGTCATATATTCCTCACTTGTAAAAGCTAATGAAGTTACAAACAACGACATAGTAAAACCAATAGCAGCAAGAAGACTCAATCCAAAAAGGTTTTTAATATTCATCCCTTCAGGAAAAGGAGCTACTTTCAACTTTACTAAAACTAATGTAAAACCAACTACTCCCACAACTTTTCCTACTAATAAACCAAGAGCTACTCCAAGGGCTACATTTGTACTAAATAAATGATCAAAATCAATAGCTAAAGATACACCTGCATTGGCTAAAGCAAAAATAGGAATGATTATAAAAGTAACCATAGGATGCATCATGTGCTCTAAACGTTGTAAAGGCGGCGTTGCAGAAGCACTACTCTTTTCAATCTCTTCTAAAATATGCAATTGTTCATTAGTCAACGTAGGTTTGGTATTATCAGGATCTATTGCTTTGAATTTATCTAAAAGGACTTGTATCTTTTCACTGAATACCTCTTCACTAATTCTAACATTAGCTGGAATTGTAAATGCTGCCAATACTGCTGCAATAGTAGCGTGAACACCTGATAACAAAAACGCTGTCCATACTCCTCCAATTCCTAAAATAGCATAGAACAGTATATTTCTTACTCCCATTCTATTTCCTAAATACATTAGAACTAATATAGAAGATCCAACTAATAAATGCAAAGTTGAAATCTCTGAAGTATAAAAGAAAGCAATAACAAGTACAGCTCCTAGATCATCAACAATAGCTAAAGCAGTTAAAAACACCTTTAGTGTTAATGGGATTCTACTTCCTAGTAAATAAAGTACTCCTAATGCAAATGCAATATCAGTTGCCATAGGAATTCCCCAACCATTAGACATTTCTCCACTTGGATTTAAAACAAAATAGATAACAGCAGGAACAACCATTCCACCCAATGCCGCTCCAATAGGAAGCATTGCCTTTCTTGGATTAGATAACTCCCCCGCTACAATTTCTCTTTTTAACTCTAAACCTACTACGAAAAAGAAAATTGCCATCAAGCCATCGTTAATCCAATGATGTAAACTATATTCGAAAAAACTATTTCCTGCCCATTGAAAACCAAACTTATATTCTAAAATATGATGATAATGTTCTTTTAAAGAAGTATTGGCTAATATAAGTGCTATAATTACACTTAATCCTAATACTATACCACCAGACTTTTCTTGTTTAATAAATCGTTGTATAGGTGATACCATCCTCTCAATTGGGGTCTGATCTAACTGCCTCATAAAATAATTTCTCTTTTTTAATGTTATAAATAGTTTACATTGTCCAAAAATAGAAAATTAATTTTGCTAGCTACTATAAAACAGTTCTTTCTATGGATTATCAATCTTATTTAACTTTTTTAATATTTTAACTGCATTTATATTACATTACAAACAAAAACAGGTCATAGATTCTTCTTATCCTATTGCCAGTTTTTGTTGTATTTCTGACGTCTTAGAACCCTATAGTAAAAAGCCCCCATTAAAAATGATGGCTTTGTTTTTCAGATTAGCCCCAAAGGGGTATTATGATTGATTATCATTATCTTCTTGATACTTGACATATCGTTTTATCATATCTTCGTCCAATCCTACTGTACTAACAAAATATCCACGAGACCAAAAATGATTACCCCAATATGGCTTCTGTTTTAATGTTGGATATGTTTTAAAGAGTTTTATAGCTAATTTACCTTTAAGAATTCCCATAAATTCACTGATAGATACTTTGGGGGGGGGAATGGAATATACTAAATGAATATGGTCTTTCTGAATATTCATTTCTTGAACTTGAACACCTTTCCAACTACTAATCAATTGAATATCATATTCAATCAAACTCTTTATCATACCTTCCAAAATTTAGAAACGATACTTTGGTGTAAAAACTATGTGATAATCACATTTGTAATACACATGCGTTAATTTTCTATATTTACTCACTGTTTAAATGTTTTATAGTACAAACCTATAAAAGGCATAGCCTATAAAACATCACCACCGCCAAAGGCGGTGGTTTTCTATACTTAAATAAAATAACATAGATATAAGGTGAGTCCAACTATTAAATCCTTTGTTGTGTTTATCTGTTTGTTTTTCCTTTATATTTTTTTTGAATTTTAAGCAATCAAGTTTTGCTATTATTTGAAAGAACACTGTTATATTTAACATCAAGAGAGTGTTTTTTTTGTGATTTTTTTAAACGTTTAAGACGCTATTTATAAGGAACCTAAAAATATCTTTACTCCTATCCCTAGACTTAAACCACTTGAATGAACTTCATTTAACTGGGCGGTATGAGTTGTTCCATTGGCTTTAAAAAGTTCGTCTGTTCCTTTCTTTATTTTTATGTGTGTATAACTAGCCGATACAAAAGGTTGGATATGTCTTGCGAGTTGATATCCGATTCGCAGTGTGCTATTATATCCTACTCCTTTAGATTTATGTTTAAAACTAAGTGGTTGCCTTAGTTCCTCTCTAAGATTCCAAGTTGCTTTGGCTGTGTAATAAGGTAGATAGATCCCTGTAAGGTCTAAAGAAGTTTCCCATTTATGATGTCTAAAGTAAGTCTGTACACCTAATGTTATCCCCTGTAATTGAGGGCTGTATTTACTGTTAAGTTTCTTTTGGGGTATAAGTGGAATATCTCCATCTAACATATACAGCTTCTGATAACTTGCCCAATAGCCTATATGAGGACTTATAGACCAGAAATCATTAGACCAAGCAAGATAAGACAATTCTAATCTTGTTTTGATATGATGTCCTTTATCACTTTTAAGATTAAACTCTGAGGTGGTTACCAGCCTATTGTCGCCTGCGTAATCCGTATCGGTAACTCTTCCACTTAAGGTGGTTTTATAACTTAAGTCTAACTTTACTTGAAACTTAGACCATACTGTTAGAGCTGCTTCTGTCCCAATCTCTGGCCCATATAACTTCTCCCACTCTAGTTCTGAGAGTACATTAGGATACTGTCCAAACTCATTGCCTGCTATATTCCAATTTAGTTTTTCTTGATTCCAGTGTAGATAGGGAATAATATAAGAAGGAGGGCTTTTGACTTGACCAGACAAATAGGTTGACAAAAGAATAAGACACAATAGAAGATAATTTTTACGCATAGCCATCTATAGATAAAGTCTACCTCACACCAGGGCAAGGTAGACTGTTATTAAAACTAACCTAATGTATATAATTTAGTTTCTTGGATACACTGTTGCAATAAACTGTTTATCTGTTGCTGATAAAACAGAGTTATTTCCTACGCTAAATCCATTTGTTGTAAGAGCGCTGCTTATGCTATAATGCATAATTGACTGTGTATCATAAGCGCTATACTGAGTTTGCGTAGTTGAATAAGTTGCAAAAAGATTGTTATCCACATCTTTTTTACTCCAATAGTTCGGATAACCAGCGTAATAAGCATACACTTTATTTTTATCCCATGGAATATTCGTTAAAGGATGTTGGTGCTCGTGTATCATTCCTAGCGCATGACCAAACTCATGGATAACTGTTCTGCTGAACTCTGTATCGCTAGTTGAATCATTAAACCAACCAAAGTTCATTGTTTCTTCATTAGAAGGAATACTAAGGGCTTGTGTTCCTAAATAAGAATACGATCCAGCTCCTTGAGTAAAAGTAACTCTAATCTGAGGAGTACCGCTTTCTACAAAGTTAAAAGTGATATTGGCATAGTTAGACCATTCTTGAGCGTATTGTTTAACCTTACTGCGAACATAAGGAGTTCCTCCATATAACCCTACAGTAATAACACTTCCATTAGGCCACTTTGTACTTCTGACAACAGCCCCTCTTGGATCAGTTCCTTTTGGATAAACATCCTTACAGACTTTCGCACCTTCAAATCCTGAAACAATATCAGCTTTAGGCACTGCTCTTAATTCTTTTAACCCCTTACTACTATCATTTGCTGGTGTATCATTGTCATTTGTATTACATGATACCAGAGCTACTGAGATGAATGATCCTAAAAGGATCTTGTGGTGTAATTTCATATTATCAATATTATTTTGGTTTATAATAACATAAATTTAACAACACTGATTCAATATAAAAAACTGACAACAAGACAATTAACTATATAGGAAGTCAACCTACAACAAGTGTTAAAAAAACAAACATTTAAGCAAATTTAAAGTATAAATATTAGTCATAAACAAAACAACACCTATAAAATCAAACTAAAAACACTTTTTACTCTTAAAAAACAAGTAATATATTGTAAATCAATATATTCTTAAAATACTAGAGCAATTGGTTGTATTTTATTATTTGAATTAATTCCTGATAATCTGTTACATTAAACTCATGTAGCATTTTACTTATTCGCTTTTGTATAGCACTTGTACTTAAAAATACAAAACTCTCTAACTGCGTAATTTTATATCCATGAGATAAATACATTAAAATCTCTCTGTTCTTAGGATCTAGAAGTGTATTTTTAGCAATTACCTTTTTTATAGACTCCTTGGCAATAGGGCTATAAAAAGGTTCTGATCTCTTATCATTATAAATCAAATCTTGTAAAGTCTTGGCAGAAAAATCTGATTTTACAATCAGTGCATCTATCGTTTTATTACGGTAAATACCATAAAGAATAAAGGCTTCCTCATGTGCAGTTATTAAAATAATATTACAATAAGGAAAGCGCTCTTTAATCATGGAAGTACAATCTAAACCTGACGATATATTTTGCTCTTCGTATACAGGCATATCATAATCTATAATAGCTACGTCAAGCTGGTCTAAACAAAGTATCTGACTATAGAGTTCTTCACAGTTTTGGGCTTTAATGTAAGTATTAGATTCATCGTTTAAAATAGAAATATATCCCTCTAAAGTCATGAAATGATCATCGGCAAGTAATATAGTCATATAATTATTTTATAAAAAACACAATGCAATTTACTATTAAAAAAAAATTACACAATATTATATTTATAAAAAATACAACAAAAATATCCTTAAATATTCTTTTGAAAGTAGGGAATTTCTAAACTAATCGTTGTCATCTGACTAATAGTAGATATTGTCATTTTTCCTTGTAGAGCTTCTAATCGATGTTTTATATTTTTAAAACCTAATCCTTTATCTATTTTCTTAGTATCGATACCAATACCATTATCGTGGATTTTAACAATAATATGGTGCTCACTTAAAAGAATAATCACTAAACACTTAGTAGCTTGAGCATGTTTATTTACATTTTGAAGCAATACTTGTACAATAAGGTATAACTGTGCTTTTTGGTACAATGTATACACTTCCCAATTAATAAGTCTATCAATAGAACACTCAAAAACAGTTTCGAATGTATTTTTCTGGCTTAATATTAAATTCTCAAGTACTAAACTAAAATCTTGTTCTTGGTTAAATAAGGTCTTGTGCATATTGTGAGATAAAGCTCTGGTCTGTGCTTCAATTTGCGTTAATTGATCTATTAACTTTTCTCTCTCTTTAGTTTGATCAGTTGACAGTTGCCCAAGGTTAATACGCACAGTAAATACCCTATTAATAATAGAGTCATGTAGGTCTTTGGCTATTTGTTTTCTTTGTTTGTTTTTTGCCTTATAGGTTATGCTTTGTTGCTGTAAAAGCAAAGCTTGAATCTGGTGTATAGCTTGTTGATCTTTTTGCTGATATAAAAGTTTTTTATTTTTCATTTGCAAACTAAGCACAATAAAAAATACAATAGACAGTATAACTACAAGTAAAATAACTCCTCCTAAATATGCATTTCTTTGCTTTAGAAGATCATTTCTCTTTTCTATTTCTCCTGTTTCATATTCGATGCGAGCAAATTTATTTCTCGTTAGACGTTCAAGAGTTCTTATGCTATCTTGGGTTCTGAGATAAAGAGTGGTATAGAGCTCTTTGTCCTGAACATTATATTCGGATAAAAATTTTAGACTTTCTGTCAATTCATAAAGATTCTTATCTTCTGCAGCCATAGTATAAGCTTCCTTCATTAAAACTAAAGCCGTTAAGGTATCTTGCTTTAAAAGATTTAACTCCGCTATTCTTATTTTACTAGCGACAATACCTTGTTTATGGTTAATCTGCGTCCGAATATCTAAAGCAGATTCAAGCGTAGGTTGTATCACTCGAGTATCCTCACAAAGAAGCATCTGATTATAACCGTAGTTATTTAAAACCATTGCCTTTAATCTGGGAAAACTATCTACATACTGATTTCTAAGTGCAGTTTGAAAGTAAGTTTTGGCTTCTTCTAAATTACCTACTTCTTGATAATACCCTCCTATATTATTATAATAGGATAGCCAAGAGCGCTGTAAATTAAATTTGTCATATCCTTCTTCTTCTAATCTATTTAGTAATTCTGGTATTTTTACATAATACTCTAAAGCACCTCTATACTCTTTCAGCTCTTTCAGTACTGACGCCATTTGGAAGTTGGCCTCATAGATAAGTCTAGTATTTTTTTGTTTGGATAACACTTGTAGAACTTGGGCTATCGTAGTCTCACTCTCTGTATAAACCCCTGTATCGTGTAAAACACCAGCTTTATAAGAAAGCATTTTAGCCCAATTAATACTATCCTTTTGCAAGGCATAAAGTTTCTCAGCTTTGAGATAGTAAAAATAAGCACTATCTAAAATCTGTCTTCTATCGTAATAATCTCCTAAATACCAATAGGTCTTGGCTATATGTGCTGTATCTCCCTGTTGTTTTGAGTAAGAGTACAGTTTTTCTAGATTTTTTTTAACCTTTTTATCCCGCTTTATCCACTCATAGCGGTTAGCTAATCTCAAAAGTGCTTCTCTAGTTAAAGAGTCATTAGGTCTTTTTATTATCAAAGTAGCAATACTATCTAGATAAACTTCTTTATCAATAGCCTCAGCATAACCTTCAAAATAGTTTGTTTCTTTTGTTTTTTTCTCTGCCACGCCATTACAAGATAGAAAACAAAATAAAAATAATAATAAACTAAAACGCATAACGATTGCTTTATAATCAAAACAATAAAGCGATTCAAAATGAATCGCTTTATTACACTGCAAAATCTATAACCTTAAAAAAGGTACACACTTATTATTTTCCTTTTCCTTTTCCTTCTCTCTTTGTTTTATCTTTATCTAAATCAAAATCACCACGATCACTCATATTATCATCAGAAAAGCTTTTCACTTCTAGTGTTGTTAAGACCTCCTGTGCCTGCTTTTCTTTTTGTTCTGCTTGTATATCTTGTTGTAAATTATCATCATTTGAACAAGATACTACTACTGTTGAAAGAGTTATTAGCCCCATCATAAAATAGATTTTTTTCATACTGTATCGATTTTAATAACTAACTATAAGAACAACCTCATAATTAGTCCTGGTTATTAATTAAGAATAATTATTCCTTTAGAATATTAAACATTTTCACTCTAAATAGATTTTTATTTATCTAATTAAATGGCTGATATAATTATAATAATTACAATAGATAGAAATCTAAATCACTTATTATAAGTTTTATATCATAAAATGAATAGATCTAAATTTCATTTATAAACTTATAACAATAATTAAACTCACTGTTGTAGTTTAAACTCACAAAATGTTAAAATTTTACACCATTGGGTATAATAACCGCACAGATCCTTCGGGGAATTAGGAATTAAACGAAAGAACCACCCCGCCCTACGGCCCCCCTCCCGTGTTAACACAATCCTGTAAGGAAACCTAATTCTTAATTCCCCGAAGGGGGCGCCTTTGGTATCGGTATTCCAGTTACTACGTTGACTTCTTTTCTACATCTGATGGCTATGTCTTTATACATTAAGGTAAACTCGGCGTATGGTTTATAGACTTTGTTTAGCTTAATACTATAAATCTGTTCTAGTGCGTAGGTCTTAGAGTCTCTAAAGATCACTCGATTATATCCGTCATAGAGAACAAAATCTTGTATAGAGATACCTTCTCTCCTAGGGCTAAACAGCTGATACTGTAATTCGCCTGTATGGGTTCCATCAATTATAATCTCGTCAAAGATGTGTGAGCTGACCAAAACATCATTTATAAAACTGACCACTTCTACTCTCATCGTGATCGATACATGTGGATTCTGTCTACTTCTAAGCGTTACATTCGTTACTCCTGTTTGCCCAAAAAACGTTTTGATGTATCCTTCACGATCTACTTTGATAATTGGATTATCCATAGTCACTTTAGATCGTCCTTCTCTAGAAGTAGTAATCTGTCCTTTATTTATAGTTAAAATATTGGGGTTTTCTACAGTCCATTTTAGCTGGTTCTGCTCAATATTTTTAATTTCTAGTAGATAATTTAGATTAAAAGTCTTATTCGTAACTAAAGATAATTCTTTTTGTTTAAATTGTAAGATCTGTTCTTGTACACGAATCTTCATACTCGCCTGAACGTTAGTATTCTTTACTTTGGCTGTAATTTTGGTTTCTCCTTCTGAAAGCGCTTTAGCTATGCTTCCATTTAAGCGAACAACACTTGGGTTTTCACTGAGCCACACAACTTGTTCTTTAGTTGCATTCTCAATTTTCAGTTCATTAATCAAGTCAAAACTATCGTTTATCAATACTTGTTTTCTTTATTGATAAAAATGATAGTCACTTCTTTTTCTCTAATGCCTCCATCTTCTGGGGAGCACCCTAATACTACTAACGAGAAAAGAGTTAGTAGTACAAGTTTTGCTTTCATAATGTTTTATATTAAAGAAGGCTTTCTTTTGCCCTCTCTTAAATTTAAGACTTGTAAAGCCCAAAGCCTCTTAAACACAAGCAGCAACCATACTATAAACCACTAATAATCAACACATAACACCTTTAAATCTATCCGAGTTATTAGAGATAAAAAAACAGTAAACCTAATTTATTTGTTAATTTTAGAGCAATAGGTATCTGTTTCAGATAAATAATAAAATGATACTTTTTCTACACTGTAATATTTTATCATTACTTCCCTTTTTGGTCTTTACAACAGCATTTATTTTATGCTTTTAAGGGGGTAAATGAAGTAGATATAGAAGGTCAGCTTCGCCTCTATTTCTTTAACCCAGATTAAGCATTAGCCAAATACTGCAAAGCAATTCTACTTCCTTTCTCTTTCATTAAGTCTAAAAACCATATTATAGTATGCTTTACTCACTAATTTGGCTCTATTTTGTATAACTACTCTTCGTTTATCTGTCTATTGCGTAATCTTGGTTTAAAAAATCATTAACTTTATCCCTTTATTATTTTAAGATGAAAGGAATTATTCTCGCTGGGGGATCGGGAACTCGATTACACCCTCTTACATTAGCTGTCAGTAAACAACTGATGCCTGTCTATGACAAGCCTATGATTTACTACCCTTTATCCACGTTAATGCTAGCGGGAATCAACGAAATTCTGATTATCTCAACTCCTACTGACCTGCCTAACTTCCAAAAACTTTTAGGAGATGGTAGCCAAATCGGTTGTTCATTTACTTATGCGATACAGGAAGAACCAAACGGATTAGCACAGGCTTTTATTATCGGAGAGGAATTTATAGGTGATGATCACGTAGCGCTGATCTTAGGAGATAATATCTTCTATGGCAGTGGAATGTCTAAACTATTACAATCGTGCGTAGAAAGAGCAGAACCGACTATATTTGCCTATTCTGTAACGGATCCTCAACGCTATGGTGTGGTGGAGTTTGATCAACATAAAAATGTACTCTCTATAGAAGAGAAACCTCTAGAACCTAAATCTAACTTTGTAGTGCCTGGGTTATACTTTTATGACAATGATGTAGTGAATATCGCCAAGACTATTCAACCTTCTAAAAGAGGGGAATATGAGATTACAGACATCAATAAAGAGTATTTCAGACAAGGCAAATTAAAGGTGGGAATACTAGACAGAGGTACGGCTTGGCTAGATACAGGCACTTTTGCTTCTCTGATGAAAGCAGGTCAATTCGTCCAAGTCATCGAAGAGCGCCAGGGATTGAAAATCGGGGCTATCGAAGAGGTCGCTTATCGCATGGGGTATATCACAAAAGAACAATTGCACCATATCGCTAAACCTCTGTGCAAAAGTGGGTATGGGGAATATTTAATGACAATAGAATAACAATTTATTAAACCAAGTAAAAAGACCTTGTACTATGTCGAAGTACAAGGCCTTTTTACTTACTTTTTATATTGTTGATGATAGTACTCTTGATATGCTCCACTGGTTACATTGGTTAACCAATTTTGATTATTCATATACCAATCAATGGTCTTAGCTAATCCTTCTGGGAAGGTTACGGATGGACTCCATCCGAGCTCTTTATTAATCTTCGTTGCATCAATCGCATACCTTAGATCATGTCCTGGTCTATCTGTTACAAAAGTGATTAATCGCTCACTCTCTCCTACTTCTCGACCTAAAACTACATCCATCTGCTTACACAGCTCTTTGACTAAATCTATATTTTGCCATTCATTAAAGCCTCCTATATTATAGGTCTCTGCATTCTTTCCTTTATGGAATACATCATCTATGGCTCTGGCGTGATCTAAGACATATAGCCAATCGCGGGTGTACTTCCCATCTCCATAAATAGGTAGGGGTTTCTTATTGATGATATTGTGAATACAAAGTGGGATTAACTTCTCTGGGAAGTGATTAGGCCCATAGTTATTAGAACAATTACTTACAACATAAGGCATCCCATAGGTCTTTCCATAAGCGCGCACAAAGTGATCTGAACTTGCCTTAGAGGCTGAATAAGGTGAATTAGGGTCATAAGACGTCGTTTCGGTAAATAAACCTACTTCGCCTAGTGCGCCATAGACTTCGTCTGTACTAATATGGTAAAATCGATTCCCTTCCCAATCGCCTTGCCATAAGGATTTAAATGCTTGTAATAAATTGACTGTGCCTAAGACATTCGTGCGTACAAAAGCAAGCGGGTCTGTAATAGATCGGTCTACATGAGACTCTGCTGCTAGATGAATCACCGCATTAAATCGCTCTTTTATAAATAGCTGCTCTATTGCTTCTTGATTGGTTATGTCTTCTTTTATAAAATGATAGTTCGGAACAGCTTCTATATCTCTTAAGTTCTCTAGGTTACCTGCATACGTAAGTGCATCTAGGTTATAAATCTGATAGTCTGGATATTTCTGTACGAAAAGCCTTACTACATGTGATCCTATAAACCCTGCGCCTCCCGTAATAAGTATTTTATTCATGCTCCTTGTCTTTTTTTATTTTTTAATTCCACAAAAATCTAAAACTACTTTACCTTGCGGTATTTCTAATGTTTTAAACTCATTATGTGCTACTAAGAACACAACGATATCTGCTTTTTCTACCGCTTCTCTATAGTTCGTTAATTTAAACACTTTATGGTCTTGTATGTTTGGTTCTACAATATGAATCTTTCCTGCATTAATGGTATCTACC
Source organism: Myroides sp. ZB35 (assembly GCF_001865835.1). Taxonomy (NCBI): domain Bacteria; kingdom Pseudomonadati; phylum Bacteroidota; class Flavobacteriia; order Flavobacteriales; family Flavobacteriaceae; genus Myroides; species Myroides sp. ZB35. The sequence goes on from NZ_CP017769.1 coordinate 3,639,251, forward strand.
ACATGCTGAGAGATATCTACTCCATGTACACCTATTTTATTTTGTGCTATTAATGCAGATGTTGGTAATCCTATGTATCCTAATCCTATTGTTACTACTTGTGTATTCATTCATTATGTTATTTTGTTGTTTTGTGATTTCGTTTATATCATAAAACATTATCTTATCTCTATATTTCTTTTCTATTAGACGCAAAATATGCGTCTCTACTGTAATTGACTAATAAATTCAACAATACGTGCACATGCTTTTCCATCTCCGTAAGGATTGTGTAAGGCTGACATCTTTGCATAACGAGCTGAATCTGTCAATAGGCTATTCGCCTCTCTTACAATCTTCTCTTTATCTGTACCTACTAAGATTACTGTTCCTGCTGCTACGGCTTCAGGACGTTCTGTTGTATCTCGCATGACTAAAACTGGTTTTCCTAAACTCGGTGCTTCTTCTTGTATTCCTCCACTATCTGTAACAATCATATAACTCTTATTCATCAACCATACAAATGAAGGGTAAGCTAATGGATCTATTAATTGAATATTATCTATTCCTGATAGGATTTCGTAAACTGGGCCTTTTACATTTGGATTTAAATGTACAGGATAAATGATTTGTACATCAGCATGTGTTAAGGCTATTTCTTTTAGTGATTCACAGATACAAATAAATCCATCTCCATGATTCTCTCTTCTATGTCCTGTAACAAGTATTAGTTTCTTAGACGAATCTAAAATCTGTTTTAATTGTATGATTTCTTCATTTTGCAAGTCTTCTACACGCTCTACACTTTCTAATAAAGCATCAATAACTGTATTACCTGTAACTAAAATATCTTTGATTTTGATATTTTCTCTTAATAAATTTTCTTGAGATGCTGTGGTTGGTGCGAAGTGATAATCTGTCACACGGCCAGTGATCTGACGATTTATTTCCTCAGGAAAAGGTGCTCGTTTATTATGTGTTCTAAGGCCTGCTTCTACGTGACACACCTTGGCTCCACTGTAGAAAGCAGCAATACTAGCTGACATCGTTGTTGTAGTATCTCCATGTACATATACATAATCAGGCTTGAACTCCTCTAAAACAGGCTTTAATCCTGTGATAATATCTCCTGTTAAAGAATACAAATTTTGATTGGGTTTCATCAAATTCAAATCATACTCTGGTACAATATCAAAAAATTCTAAAACCTGGTCAAGCATCTCTCTATGTTGTGCAGTTACACATACACGTGTATCAAATTGATCATTGTGCTTCTTAAACTCTTTTATTAAAGGAGCCATTTTGATAGCTTCTGGTCTTGTACCAAATACAATCAAATTCTTTTTCATAGTTAAATAATATGTGTTAATGTCTGTTTTTACTTTTTTAAAAAACAGTTAATATCATCAATTTAATAGTCTCTTCTTATATTACATATGTAATAAAATTCATCTAAATATAAGAGATACTCTAAAGAATATAAATCCTAATATTTTATATCCTTGCATTTTTATTGCTTAATTTACGTGTTAAAGTTTATTTTCCTCTACCTATTGTATAAACTTCAAATCCTATATCTTCTAACGCTTGGCGATTTAATATATTACGACCATCAAATATAAATGCAGGCTTCTGCATCTTATCGTAGATACGTTGCCAATCGTACGTCTTAAATTCATCCCATTCTGTCAATACAGCAATACCATGAGCTCCTTCTAGAGCAGTATAAGGATCTTGGTGAACTGTCAAATGTTTTTTATTCAACTCTGCTTCACGAGTCGCTAAGTAATCTAAATCAGACAACATCTGTTGTTCCGTTACTTTAGGATCATATACGTGGATCTGTGCTTCTTCCTCAATTAACTCATTGGCTACATAGATAGCCGCTGATTCTCTTGTATCATTGGTATCTTTCTTAAATGCCCATCCTAAGAAGGCTATTTTCTTATCATTAACCGTATTGAATAAAGTCGTTACGATATTTTCTGCAAAACGACGTTTCTGATGATCATTCATAATGATTACTTGCTCCCAATAGTCTGCTACTGCATCTAATCCATAAGACTTAGCGATATACACTAAGTTCAAGATATCTTTTTGGAAACAAGAACCTCCAAATCCTACAGATGCTTTTAAGAACTTGTTCCCAATACGGCTATCTGTACCAATAGCTCTAGATACTTCAGCTACATCTGCCCCTGATACTTCACATAGTTCTGAAATCGCATTGATAGAAGATACTCGTTGTGCTAAGAAGGCATTGGCTGTCAATTTAGAAAGCTCTGACGACCATACATTGGTACGCAAAATACGCTCTTGAGGCACCCATGCTTCATAAATAGATGCTAACGCTTCAATAGCTTCTCTTCCTCTCGGAGTTTCTGCTCCTCCAATCAATACACGATCAGGATTCATCAAGTCTTGAATAGCTGTACCTTCTGCTAAAAACTCAGGATTAGAGAGTATTTCAAATTCTACTGCATTGCCGGTTTGATCAAGAATTCGTTTAATTGCTTGTGCAGTTCGCACAGGAAGTGTAGATTTCTCTACTACGATTTTATCTGTCTTGGCTACTCGTGCAATCTGACGAGCACATAACTCAATATATTTTAAATCTGCAGCCATTCCCTTTCCTTTTCCATACGTCTTGGTTGGCGTATTTACTGAAATAAAGATCATATCTGCTTCATCAATAGCTTTATCTACATTGGTATCAAAAAATAAATTGCGTCCTCTTGCTTCACCAACCACTACATCTAAACCTGGTTCATAAATAGGCAACTTACTCAAATCCTCATCATTCCACGCTTGGATACGTGCTTCATTTAAATCTACTACAGTAATCTGGATATGTGGATTTTTCTGTGCAATAACTGCCATAGTAGGTCCACCTACATAACCTGCTCCTATGCAACATATTTTTTGTATATTCTTCATATAATCTCCAAAAGTATAATTCTTATTTAGAGTCTATTAACTCTTTTTGTCTTAATCCCTATTATCAGGGGCCATAAACAATAGGTGTAAAGTTAATTATTTACCTATTAAGTACAAGGAGTTTCTTTTATTTCTGAAATTGAATAATTCGGTTGTATGTGATACTACCATACCGTTGTATAAATGTATTATATATAGCATAGATTACCTTGATATACAAGTAGGTACCCTAATAAAGCGTCTTAATTTTTAATTCTCAAAAGGGATGAGATCCTTCGTTACACTCAGGATAACATACTGTGTAGACAATCGATGTGGTAAACGCAAGGTGTTGTTTCTACTGTTAAACAGTATACGTTGTCAGACGCATATTTAGCTTTCTTCTTCTAATATCACTTTATAAATTAAATAGGCTTCTTGGTATTGATTTCTACGGGTTAGGAATTTAGCTTCTTCTAATAATTTTTCTCTTTCTGCATGCACTCTTGAGCGATAAGACGTTGCTTTTTGGCTAATGGTTCTATCTTGAACGTAAAAGCCTGCTACATTTACAGTAAGTTTTTCTCTGACATAGATATATTCAAATTCGTTTAAATACGTTGTGGCTAAAGAATACTTTTTTTCTTCAAGATAACCATTGACCTTGTCTAATAAGACATAGGGATATGATGCGTGATAAGCTGTTGCTAAATCATAGGGTCTATAGATATTGTTATATTTCTCTTTTCTAAAGATAAGGTGATTGGGAAATAGGTCTTCTCTTTGGGTATATACTTTGGTCAAATAGTTTGCGAACTTTTTGGCTAATTCTTTTGGTAAATCTGATAGCCTTTTTTGTAATTTACCCTTGCTATAAGGAAGTGAACAGGTTCCTAATATATCCGATTGACAATAGTAATCAAAATGGTACATATAGCGTTTTCCGTTGTAAAGAACGATATAAGTAAGGGGCATTTGATTTCCAAAATAGGGTCTACAGTAAAAAACAGGAATAAAAACCGCCTGAATATCGACGTGTTCTTCAAACCAAATTCCCTCGTCATAAAACATCAGCATTTGGTTATCTGGAAGGCGTTCTCCGTAGTTTACACTTACTTTATTCTCTTCGTTAATCAGCTCTATAGAGATAATAGAATCATATCCATTTTTAGCAAAAATCCCCTTGCTATCATAGTTATTACAGGTCGCGCCTACTTTTATATATAGGCTATTCTCTCCATTGAGGTCACGCCAAAGTTTCACTACACTAACCTGATCCTCATCCACTTGCTGCCCCCACAGCAAAGAGCTCATCAATACACAACAACAAATAAACCATCGTCTTACTAAGTCGTTATGCTGCTGTACTATTGTTAACCAAGATATTGTTTTCATTCAAGTGATTTATACTGATTTTATATGTTCTTCCAAATTTACTATTCTTCCTCAATATTGCTAACGCCTTTTTGCTAAAAAGCGTATTTTATTTCTTAAACTAACATCTTATTTGAATTGTTATTTCTCTAATTTGAAATAAATACTTCATTATTCGATTATTAGTTATACCTTTGCACCTGTATTATTAGTTAATAGATTTCTGCCTTAGTTATTCTAAAATTAAATAGTTTTAAAAAAACCTCGTTTAATTTTACTTCCTTGGTCTTTACTTTATTTAACTCTTGATTCTTTTACAATTTCAATAGAAAGTAAAAGATGTTTCCCTGCTTATGCTCTTAGAGCTTTATTGCAAAAACAAAAGACCACTTACCTACGAAATATGAGTTTCTGATGCATAATAGAAAAACAAGTTCACTAGGATAGATAATACCAAAAGACTTTAAGACCCCAATAGTTTTAAAGCATATAAAGATAAAAGAATAAGTACAGGCAATAATAAATGAACTTTAAAGATTTAGCATTAACACAAGAGATACAAACAGCATTAACTAAAATAGGTTATTCTACAGCTACTGAAATACAACAAAAAGCAATCCCTCCTATTCTGGAAGGAAAAGATGTAATCGGTACTGCTCAAACAGGTACAGGTAAAACTGCTGCTTTTGCTATTCCTATTTTACAAAAACTGCACTCTACTCCTAAATCGACAAAAGGTATAAGAGCCTTAATTTTAGTTCCTACAAGAGAATTAGCAATACAGGTAAAAGATAGTTTTTTAGACTATAGTACTGAGCTTCCTCTTAAAACAGTAACTTTATTCGGTGGTGTACCTCTTCCTCCTCAAGTAAGAGCGTTAAAACAACATCCCGAAATTATCGTGGCTACTCCTGGTCGACTATTGGATCTAATCAATCAAAAAATAGTAAAGCTTTCTAATCTTGAGATATTAGTACTAGATGAGGCTGATCAGATGTTAGATATGGGATTCATACACGATCTTAAAAAAATTCTTAAATTTGTTCCTACTAAAAGACAATCTCTGTTCTTCTCAGCTACAATGCCTAAAGAAATAGAGCAATTCGCTAGAACGATCGTCTACAAACCTGTAAAAATAGAAGTAGCTGCTGAAGTAATCACAGCGACAACTATCGAACAGCAAGTATACTATACAGAGAAGAAAGATAAGAAAGCGTTATTACACACTATCTTAAAGGAGAATACGGAGTCTACATTAGTATTTACAAGAACGAAATACGAGGCTAATAACCTAGTAAAATACCTTCAAAAGGTCAATATGGTGGCGATGGCTATCCATGGGAATAAATCTCAAAGTGCTCGTGTTAAAGCATTAGATGATTTTAAAAATAAGAAAATCAATATCCTTATTGCAACAGATATTGCTGCAAGAGGAATAGATATAAGCAAACTTCCCTTTGTGATCAACTATGATATACCAGACAAACCAGAGACTTACGTTCATCGCATCGGTCGTACTGGACGAGCTGGAGTACAAGGGGTTGCCATGTGTTTTTGCACACCTGAACAACGAAAAGAGCTGAAGGATATTCAGCGATTCACAGGGATCAAAATGCAGGTAAAACAAGAAATTTAATATTAACTTAAAAACGCAATAAATATGGCTGATTCTTTTTCGAAAAAAGAGAAAAATAAAAAGAAAGCACAGAAAAGACAAGAGAAAGCATTAAAGAGAGAGGATCGTAAAATAAACAACAACAAAGGGAAAGACCTTGAAGATATGTTGGTTTATGTAGACTACAATGGTAATCTAACAGACGTTCCGCCAGAAGAGCAAGACATCGAAGCAGCTAAAAGGGAACTTGAAGAGCGCTTAGCGGCAGCTTCTGCTCCAGATACTGAATGCACTGGAGTAGTGACTTATTTTAGCAGTAAAGGTTTCGGGTTTATAACTGAAGATGATTCAAAAGAAAACATCTTTGTACACAGTAGTCAGTCTAATCAGCCATTACAGCAAGGTGATAAAGTTACCTTCAAAAAAGAAAGAACTCCAAGAGGCCTAAGTGCCGTTGAAGTAAATAAAATTTAAATACTTAATATTATGCAAGAAGGAACAGTAAAATTCTTCAACGAAACTAAAGGTTTCGGTTTCATTACTCCAAATGATGGAGGACAAGACATTTTCGTACACACAACTGGTTTAAACGAGAGAGTTCGTGAAAACGATGCAGTAGTTTATGAAGTTGAAAAAGGTAAAAAAGGATTAAACGCTGTTAACGTAAGAAGAGCTTAATTCTTTTTTAATAGGTACGAATATTTTAATGTTCCTACTTATTAGATAAACTAAAAAAAGGCTAAACAAAATATTTTGTTTAGCCTTTTTTATTTATCGCACGGATTGCAAATCCGCGCGAACTGGTATAGGTTGTTGGACATATACGATACACTTCTACATACTCTGGACGGATTGCAAATCCGCGCGAACTGGCATATATGCCGTATGTATGAAACTTAGTTCTCTATTCTTATTTCTCAACCTATAGATAAACACTCCTACAGATAATAATAAGATAATAATAAGATAATAATAAGACTCGTCACTACGACCATCAATATCACATTTCGAAGCTCATCGTTCTCGGTAGCTACTCTCTCTGTTTCATAAGCAATACGAGCAAAGCGATTACGCGTAGCATAATCTAGTTCTGCAAGATCATTACTCAAGGTTATAATTTCTTTTACTCTACTATTATTATCATAATGCTGATGGGAAACTAAAAACTCTAAGGCATTCTTCTGATCTACCTTTATATTCCGGTCAACTGCTAGTTGATATACTTTCTCAGCCCAGTTAAATGCTTGAATACTATCTTTATCTTGAAGATATAAGCTCGCTATAGTCATAGCCATTTCATTCATCACATAGCTATTGGTTAAGATAGCTGCTTCATCATAAGTATTCTCTAGTTGTTTTATATAATAATCAAACTCTGTTTGACTATAGCTTTTTAAACCATCCATAAACTCCGCTTTTGCGATACCTAAATTCAATACACTCTTTAATAAAGAGGGAATCTCAGGTATAATAAAGCTCAATCCTGTAGAAGCATACTTAGTTACTTCTTTATAATCTTCTAAATAATATGATACTTCTGACAAATTATAGTATAACATACTTTTTGCCATCTTTAATCTATTTAAATCTAGTATTTTATTTTGTTTAGCATCTTTTTGCATTAATGCTAGCGCTTCTAATAAATACTTTTTAGCTCCTTCAAAATCATTCTGATTCAAAAGACAGGTCCCCATTAATTGATTAGCCTCAAAAGGTATAGGGCTAAATGGGTAGTTATTTAATACTTGTAAAACACTTGCAACTTTGCTTTCACTTTCTATATGTAGACCTTTTTCAAAAAGAACACGGGCTTGATAAAATTTAAGCTCCCCCATCTTCATAGAATCTCCTATCTCTCTATAGATATTCTCTGCCTTAATATAGTAATAGAATGTACTGTCTAGGATTCCTAAATCATGATTATAAACTCCTAAATCATTGTATATACTAGCCAATGCATATCATCAGACTTTCTTTCGGCAAACTTTATTGCCCTTTGACTAAGTTTATAAAACGACGAAGAATCACGTGTTCAGCGCAATTGATTGAGAACACTATCAATAAAAACACGATTGTCAGGTGTGTTTTTTAAACTTAAAACTTTCTTTACACTAGGTTTTAAAGTTTCAGCTAAGCTATCCCTATAATCATCACTATACCACACTGCATATAGCTGATCATAATCAGTTCCATTCAATTTTTTAGACCGACTACAATTCACTAATAACAATGCAAGTACAACAAATAGAAAATTAATTTGGCGAAGTTTTTTCATATCAGTTTGTATCAATACATAACAAATGTAAACAATGATATTTGAATTCTAACAATAGTTCACATTTAGAAACTTAGTTTATCAATAAAAATAATGATAAACACAAGTTGATAGATTAACACGAGATGCACCACACATCATAGTAAGAGTACTTTTAAAAGAAAAACATCCTTTTACAGCAAAAATGAAGTAGGTATAAAAAAATACTCCCTAATCAGAATTGGAAGCCTGACTAGGGAGCGAGTCATCAAATAACAGATTTTGACAACAGTGCAATATTACTACCTTTTGAGTAAATATGCAATATTTTTAATACTATTTTTTACAAAAATTGACACAAAATAACTGATAATTCAATAAAAAACTCATTAACAGATACTTATATTACAATATACATAAACAAAGATGGGATATATACAAAAAAATGCTCCCTAATCAGAATTGGAAGCCTGACTAGAGAGCGAGTCATCAAATAACAGATTTTGACAACAGTGCAATATTACTACTTTTCCAGTAAATACAAGCAATTGAACGCATTTTTTTTCAAAAAAACATCACTTATATAAAACACTTATAACGAATATTTTAAAAACAAAAAAGAGCTTTAACCCAAAGGCTAAAGCTCTTTTTTATGTGATAGGATTCCCTTTTCACTATTTATTTAGGATTAAAAACATCTAATACACACTTATTATGATGTAAAACCCAACTGGATTAAGCTATCTTGTTGGACTAATTCTCCACTACTCTTATACACACTAATAGTATCTGTAGCCTTGTCTAATACTTCATAAAAATCTAGTTTACCCTCTTTATAAAAATAAAAGTACTTATCTTCTTCTCCGATACAAGTCTTGTCAGTTAAAACACCATCTTGATAAGTCAGCGAACATCTATAGCCTTTCTCAATAAAAAACTCTTCTGTAAGCACTCCTCTGTTGTCGAAGAACTGAGTGCGCTCGTTTAGTACATCTTTTATCTTCTGTATATTTCCATTTCGATAGTATACTTTATGAGCTTGATTAATATTGTCTTCTATACTCTCAACGGATTCATCCTCGTAATAACTATAAAAAATAGTATTATAATCTAATTCTAAATCAAAATGGATAACTTGTTTACTCACTAATTTACCTGACTCAAATCCTTCTACAGTAAAGATTCTATCTTCTAAAGAAAATCTAGAGGTAACTATATCTTCTTCTTTTACAGAACCTTCTACAGCTACTCCTTTTACAAAGGTTAAATCGAAAATACTTCCATTTACCTTACTTCTAAGTTTACATTCTCCATCCAGCAAGCCAAATTCTCCTACGCAGAACTCTCCATGAAAAAAACTATTATCGATAATGTATCCTCCTTTATCTAAAACCACTTGTTCAGTCTGGATTGCCTTTTCATAATAATCACAAAGTTCCTGTTGAGTATAGTTTTTACACTCTTCTGAATGAAGTCTTTGGTAGAGATCATAGTTAATTAAACGTTGAACTATAATTTCTGCCCCACAGTACACTTCATCTATATCGAAGAAGTATGACTGATCTAAAGTTATATATTTTTGTAGATTTTTATTCATATTGATAATAAAACAATAAAATTAACAAATTGTTTTATGTCGTCTTTTTTTGTTTTACTTACCTTCTTTTCTATACTCCTTATCAATTAATAGGCAAAAAGACAGAACAAGGACGACTAATATATTAACAAAACTAAAACATTTTATTCAATAAATAATGAAGTCGTCTTGACTTTTGTAAAATAAAGAAGGGTTATAGAAATTTGTGTCGCTAAACAAACAAAACCTACAACCCCGTGTACCAAGTACTCCACAAAGATAGTATAGAATTAGATATAGTACCTCACTTACCACTTCCAAAAAGAGGGTTTAAATCAAAAGCTCCACTTTATGAGATAGTTAGTACTATATTGTATAAACTAAAAACAGGTATCCAGTGGAGTTATTTAATAGTTCAAGCTTTATTTAGCACTCAAATATTAAGTCATAAAACAGTATTTGGTCATTTTCGTAATTGGTGTAAAGCTGGTGTATGGCAATCTTGTTGGACTGAATTATTAAAAAAGAATAAATCTCTTATTGATTTATCAAGTGGAGATTTAGATGGAAGCCATACCACAGCTTTAAGAGGAGGTGAACAGGTTGCTTATCAAGGTCGGAAAAAACGTAAGACGACAAACTCCTTATATTTTACAGATCGTCAAGGCTTACCTTTAGCTATGTCAGAACCGATAGCTGGAAATCACAATGATTTATTTGATATAGAAATCTATTTTGAAGATATAACCGATCAATTAACTAAAGCAGAAATACCTCTATCGGGATTGTTTATTAATGCTGATGCTGGGTTTGATTCACAGAAACTTAGAAAAATATTTAGTGATAAAGAAATAATAGCTAACATCTGTCCTAATAAACGAAATGGACAAAATAATGAAGATGATTATTTTGATGAACAACTATACAAAGAAAGATATGCGATTGAAAGAACAAATGCTTGGATAGATAGTTTTCGTTCTTTACTCAATAGATTTGACACCACACTTTCTAGTTGGATGGCGTGGAATTTTATGGCTTTTATTGTTATAGAACTAAAGAAATTTCAGAAAACTAAAAAGTCAAGATGACTTCAGTATTTAAACATGATAATTATCAAAAAATATGATTATTTTTTGTCCCTACTCTACTTATTTTAATTCTACTCGAATATTTATTCCTATCTTTTAACAGAGTCTATCCTATTTTTTATAGGCTGTAAGTCCTTTATTTAACTCAGATTCGCGATAGACATATAAACGAAAAGTAATTATACAAAATAGCTCTGAATTAGTGTGTAAAGCGTACTATAGTATGTTTTAACAACTAATGCAAGAGATATGAAGTAGAATTGCTTTGTAGCATTTAGCTAATGCGGAATCTAAGTTTCAGCTAGTTTCACTAGTTCTTTTTACCTCCATTTACTTTCTTATCTAGTCTATTCCACATAGCAAAAAGAAGAACTACTAAAATAGCATAACTCACTAACCAAGAAAGAACAGGAGACTGAAGAAAGAAATAAAACAATACTGCGATTAAAAATACTAAAGGATATAACATCACCAATACACAGAATGTTTTAGAAACAATACTATTCCAATAATACATCCCTTTTAGTTCTTTTGCCCTCGGCGAAGCCAAAGACATCAGAGAAGGAACGAACATCACTAAACTTCCTAAAAACACAAGGCTAACTATAACCCATAATACAATTTCCATACAAATAGTCCTTTTATGACACAAACTTACAAGAACAAGATGGATGATACCAATTCTCTAAGGTAAATTATTTAGTTATTTCTATTACAAGCAGATTCTGTAAAAATCACCTCCTTATTAGCTGATCTAACTTACTCCAGATAATGAATAAAATAACAGAGACTACTACATAGCCAAATAACCAAGGTAGAACCTTTAGATCAAAAAAACGATAACACAATACAGCTATCAAAAATAATAGAGGATAAAAAAGTACGGATATAAAAAAACTCTAGATACCTTGTCTAACCAATAATATCTTCGTCCTACAACTCTAGACTTAGGAGATGCAATCGACATAATAGAAGGAACAAACATAACGATACTCCCAATAAAAGCCACACTAACTATAATCCATAAAATAATATCCATATTTCTCTTATATCCATCACAAAACTAACATAACTAGATAAAGATACTAACGTTTTAACTTGTCCTTATCATTTCACTAGTGTGTTCAATTATTCTAACAAAGATATACTCTCGTTCTTAAAACCTTTTTAAATACTGCCTTATCCTTGACCTATTGCCAAAATTTTAAATATCTTTACAGAACACAGTTAGTTTAATCGTTAAAAAGAAAGACAAATGAGTCAAAAAGCACAAAATGTGACAGATTATCCAAATAACAATACTATTTTTTCAGTTTGGAAGTTTAAAGAAGAAGCTGAAATAAAACAAGCTTTTGAGGCTTTATGTGGTCTAGTCAATAACTTAAACAATTCATTTAAAGTTAGAGTAAACGCTGGACCTACTAGTTGTATCTTAGGAGTAAGTCATAACGCTTGGTTAAAGCTAGACTTACCTACTCCAATGCCGAAGGAATTAAAAGTTTTTGAAGAAATCAAAGGAGATAAACATACTGCTGTATCTACAGATGCAGACTTACACCTACACTTGAGCGCTATTAATCCTGCTATCTGCTATGATATGGCCATGGCGATATCTAAAGTCCTACTGCCTGTAGCAGACTGTATAGATGAAGTACAAGGGTTTAAATATTGGGATGGTCGTGCAATCATAGGTTTTGTAGATGGTACTGAAAACCCTATCGGAGAAGACAGAGATTACTTCGGAATCGTAGGAAACGAAGATCCTCAATACAAAGGAGGTAGTTACTTATTCGTCCAAAAGTATATTCACTTTATGAAAGATTGGGACAATTTATCTACAGAAGAACAAGAGAAAGTAATCGGTAGATATAAAGCTACAGATATAGAGATGGAAGAAGATAAAAAACCTGCCAACTCACATACTGCCCTTACAGCGATAGAAGATGAAGACGGTAATGAACTAAAAATCATTAGAGCGAATATGCCCTATGCTAATCCTTCTAAAGGACAAGCAGGAACTTATTTTATCTCTTATGCCTCTACCTTCAGCACAACAGAAAAAATGCTTAAAAATATGTTTATTGGAGAACCAGCAGGTAACTACGATAGACTATTAGACTTTAGTAAAGCCATATCAGGAACGTTATTCTTCGTGCCTTCTTTAGACATTTTAGATGATTATTCTGCAGAATAACACTACTTTATAAAATCAAAAGCACCTCAGTATAACTATTGAGGTGCTTTTTTATATACTATACTTCTAAAAACTCTTTTATATCGTGATAGCCATACACCACTACTTCTGGATACTGACTTATAAACTCCTTTATACGCTCTAATGACTCTAATCGCAGTCTATTGTTATCTGCTCTCGCCTCTGTCAATTGGTGTACAGGATGATTAGAATTACTGAGTTCTTCTCTTAAATAATAAGCATCCCCTATATAAAAATACCACTTCTCCTCTACTTGATAAATAATACCACAATGTCCTAAAGTATGTCCAAACAATGGAGTCAAATACAACTCTACACCTTCTATCTGTACTCTTCTTACTTCTAATCCTCTCCATTGTTCTACTGTAGTCCTATACTGTATTATAATAGGTTGATGGAGTAAGAGCGTCTTTACATATCGAGGATTGTCAGATTGGTAATTATGATACTCTTCAGAGCCAACATGTATAGAAGCGTTCGGAAAATCTACAATACCCGAGATGTGATCACAGTCTAGATGAGATACTACCACATCTGTTACCTTTCTAGGGTCTAGACCTCGTTGTTTTAACTGCTCATATATGGCCATAGAAGGATCTAATCGAAGCCCAACAGCTGTTACTAATTCGGGTGAGAATCTAGATTGCACAGGATCGTTGTCCTGCATGCCTATTCCTGCATCTATTAAAACTAATTTATTTTCTATTTCTAAAACTGTACAGTGCCCAATGGCTCTATCTCCTGTTGGAGCATTAATCTCTACAGCGTTCAAGTGATATACGTTGATCATACTATTTTTCTAAATTTAATTGAACAAAATTCAACTTATTTCAAGTCAAAAAATAGAATGATAACGCCAATTTATTCTAAGCCAATTATTCTAAAGGGTATAGAAATATCTATCTGTGGAGTATCCATAAAATAACTATTTTGAAGAAATGCTTTAGGTGAATCTCCTACAAATACCCGAAACTCTCTCCCGAAGTGAGATTGATCCGCATAGCCTACCTTATACGCTACCTGAGTTAATGAGGTAGCCTCACTATTTTGCATAAAGTGTAATGCTTTTTGAAATCGCATGATTCTACTATAAGTATAAGCATCTATACCTACTACTTCTTTGAACTTTCTCTGAAAACTTCTCCTAGACATATTCACTTCTTCTGCTAGGCTCGTTGTATTAGCTAATTCACAAGTCTTATTTAGCTTTTGTATGCTGTACTCTATCTCTTGATTAGAAGATGTTATAGCATATCTTAAGAAGTGATTTTCTAATATTTTAATTGCCTCTTGGGTAGATGTACTTTCATAAAGTTGTCTACACACTTCACTTGGTAAGAGATCTTCTGCATCTGCTAGCGTATTTGTCAATTCTGTAGCATGCAGACCGAATATTTTTTTAAAAGCAGTAGGATGCAAGTCTACTCCTAGTACAGTAGCTTTATGAGCAAAGTAATTAAGACAAGGACTATCACTCTTCTGTCCATAGATAAAAGACTTAGGCAAAGCCTTTTGATTTTCCTTATTGTACAATACTGATTGATTCTGAAACAGCTGTATAATAATCCCTGTATTACCAGAAGCGATTATGCGATACAGCCCTTTCCCTTCTTTTAAATCTACTTCTCCATGCCAGAATCTACTTACGATACTTCTTAGCTCTTTTTGAGGCAAACAGTACTTTACATTCATATCTTATAAATCCTATTCAATCAATTAAACTACTAAAAATAATATTAATCTGGCGTTTCTACAATCAAAAAACGCCCTTTTTCAAACAACAAGCCGATAGAATCATCTATCGGCTTGTTTAATTATATTATTCCTTATGTTGACTTTTATAGATAAGATAGGCACCTAATATCACTCCTAATAGAGCTAATAGAACCAAATATTCTTCAGGTGTATTGCCATTGAGTCCACCAATACACATCCCTAAAAAGAGAACCGCTATCGCGATAATACCCCATCCTATGATCTTCATCTTCTTTTCTTAAATATGATTCATAATTTGCTTACACTATAAATAAGTCTTATTATACTGTTTTACTAAAAGTGTCTATCCCAATTATTCTCTAGGATTACTCTATTAGCATAATAAACGCAGTGTTTTTCTTGTATAGCTCTCATCTCTCCACATTCAGGACAAGTTGCCTGAGCCGTATCCTCATTCACGCGATTCTGCAATTCTT
This sequence comes from Myroides sp. ZB35, assembly GCF_001865835.1. Taxonomy (NCBI): domain Bacteria; kingdom Pseudomonadati; phylum Bacteroidota; class Flavobacteriia; order Flavobacteriales; family Flavobacteriaceae; genus Myroides; species Myroides sp. ZB35. Next base: position 3,654,460 of record NZ_CP017769.1, read on the forward strand.
CACTATCGTCATAACACTCTGCTCCTAAACCTCCTAGAGTGATAGTATATCTATAGCCTCTCTCACTCATAAATGAGCACTGCCCATCTGTAATGTTTTGAGTAGAGAAGTTCACATCATCTAGCCATCCTTCACTAGGCCAGTTGATATGTACTAAGTTTCCATCCTTCACCTCTACACTTACCTGATAAGTACTACTACTGTTTGTATAAGGGTTTTCATACATCACCTCAGCACAATACACTCCATCTTTATAATAGTCACTCTCACCATAAATGGTAAAACCGTGTGACCCGGCACTTTTTTTACAAGCAAATAACAGTAATATCATACTTGCAAACAACAGAATTATTTGTTTCATTATCCTATTTAAAATACCTCAAACTATGTAAGACCTTGCCCTAGCCATGTACTACGTACTAAAAATGAATCTACTTACAAACTCCACAGCTATTTCCTTTCTAAGAGCAGTGCTTACAGTATTTACAATTTTTACACGCTTTACAATTTGAATATCCTATACAGGTAGCATAAGTTACAGAACTATAATTTCCTGCAAACACTAACATACTTAATACAGATACACTGATCAATAAACTACTCTTTATCATATCCTGCTATTTTAGGTTTAGGTACTCAATAAAACAACAATAATGCCAAGCAATTTACTTCTCTTTTTCCTCGTGCTAAAAGCGGTGCAAATGTATCAAAGGAACTGTGAAAAAAAACTTAAATTTATAAGCTTTTTTTACTCTTTTTAGAGAGACCTGTTTCTTCTGTTTTGACACCTAATACAAAACAGTTATATCATCTCTAAAGCCTCTAATATACAGTTATATATATACTCTAGATCTTCGTCAGTTGTACAGTATGGAGGCACTAGATAGATAATATTACCTAGAGGTCTCATCAGGACTCCTCTATCTAAGAAGAAAGGATATAACATATCATGCATATCACTAAAATAAGAAGTACATTCTGTTGTCTTCCACTCCATCGCAAAAATAGTTCCGCATTGACGTGCATCTTGTACTTTAGGATGCTGTTTTAATTGTTGTATAAACCCTTTGTGCTTCTCTACAATACGATTAATATGATCCTGTGTATCTTTAGATAGCAACAGATCCATACTTGCTAAAGCTGCTGTACACGCTAAAGGACTTGCCGTAAAAGAATGTCCGTGAAACAGTGCTTTAGTCTTATCATCTGCATAAAATGCCTGATACAGTTCTTCTGTACAAGTAGTAATTCCTAATGGTAATGTACCACCTGTAAGTCCTTTTGAAAAACACATAATATCAGGCGACTCACTAAGGTGATTAGCAGCAAAAAGCTTTCCTGTTCGCCCAAACCCCACAAATATCTCATCTTGGATTAAGAGTATTTCTCTTTCTTTACAATGGCTCATTAATGCAGATAGGTGTTCTGCCTTGTGCATTAACATTCCCCCTGCCCCTTGTACTAAGGGTTCATAGATAAAACAGATTGTCTCTTCAGCATATGTATCAATGGTCTTTTTTATACTCTCTAGATTCTCTGCCGTGGGCACCTCTATAAACAAAACCTCAAACAACATATCGCCAAAAGGATCTGTCCATATTCCTCTACCACTCACAGACATTGCCCCAAAAGTATCTCCGTGATACCCATTTTTAAAAGCAAAGACTTTATTCTTCTTACCTCCTTTATTATAATTAGCCTGAATAGCCATTTTTAAAGCGACTTCTATCGCTGTCGAGCCATTATCTGTATAAAATACCTTAGTCTGGCTAGATGGTAATAAGCCTAATAATCGCTCTGATAACTCTATAGCAGGCTGATGAGTAAACCCAGCAAAGATTACTTGCTCTAGAGTAGTTAATTGTTCTGTCAATTTCTGAGCAATATAAGGGTGCGAATGTCCATGTAAGGTTACCCACCAGGATGATACTGCATCTATATATCTCTTGCCATTCGCATCGTATAGATAACTTCCCTCTCCTTTTGTGATAGGAATTATATTCTGAGCTGTTTTCATCTGAGTATAAGGATGCCAATTCACAGCATAATCGCGTTCTATTAAATTATCTTGTCTATTTTTCATTTGTTATTCTTGTAATGAAACACTTGCTAATTCAAGTGCTGTTAACATAACTGCTTCTTTAGTAATCTCTTCTAATGTGGGTATGTGTATTAGTTGTGTATCTCTGTCTATAAAGTTCTTTATCGCCTTTAATGAGTAAGGGTTAAACTCTCCATTTAGCACAAGGTAATCAATAGGAATATTCCTTGTCCTCAAAGCTTCTATCGATAACATTGTATGGTTAATACACCCCAAATAGTTTTTAGTCACTAATGCGACAGGAAGTTTTAAATATTGAATCAGATCAATCATATAAGTAGAAGAATTAATCGGAACAAACAATCCTCCTGCTCCCTCTACAATAAGATTATTCGCAGTATCAGGGAGCGTAAAATCACTTAGTTGAATATCTACATTTTCTTTAACTGCAGATTCATGAGGTGAAGCGGGTAACTGCAGCCTAAATCTTTCTCTATAAATAGTCACATTCTCATTCCACTGTTGTATTTTCATACTGTCTGATTCATGTAGGTCTCCAGACTGAATAGGCTTCCAATAATCAGCCTTAAAATAATGTGTTAGAATAGCAGAAGTAACTGTTTTACCAATTCCTGTATCGATACCAGTTACAAATAGTTTAAGGGGTTGTGTCATTTCTTTTTATAATTTCAAATAATAAATTCATTTCTTCTCTTGTGTTGAAAACATGTAGACAGATTCTTATGCGTTCTGTACCTTTAGCCACAGTAGGTGCCTTAACGATATAAGTACTAAGATTGTGTTGTACTAAGTCTGTTTGAAAGCTTGGGATATCTCGAATTCCCTTAAGACTAATCACCTGTATAGGACTTGGAGTGAGTACAATGCCTTTAGGAGCAACTTCTGCGTAAGTCTTGATAACACTTTCTAATTGTAGTGATAGCATAGGATACTTCTCTATAAAAAGATACGCAAGCTTAATACTCACAGCCATCAAAGCATTAGGGGCTGTACTATAAATAAAAGAAGAAGCAAAATTTATAAGAGAATCTATCAACATCTTACTTCCCAGCACAGCAGCTCCATGTACTCCCATCGCCTTACCGTATGTCACAAGAGTTGCCCATACACCAGTCTGTAATCCTAAAGAGTGTATTCTACCTAGTCCGTATACTCCTATAGCGTGAGCCTCATCTACTATTAAGTAAGCGCCATAACGCTGTGACAACTCTATTAGCTCCTCTAAGGGAGCTAAATCTCCATCCATAGAATATAGACTCTCTATAGCTATGTAAATATCTCCTGTTGCTTTATTGAGTAAGCGCTCTAAGTCATCTAAATCATTGTGCCTGAACTTCCACTTTCTTACTCTTGACAATAGACATCCATCGTGTACAGACCGATGTATTAGTTCATCCACGATCACAGTGTCTCTCGATGTAGGTAGATTACCTAATAGAGCTAAATTAACCTGATAACCAGAATTAAAAAGAAGTGCTCTCTCTACGCTATGCCTAGTTGCTATATACTCTTCTACTTCTTCTACCTCCTTTATATTCCCACTGATTAATCTAGATCCTGTACTTCCACTTAACAAAGCTGGATTATCTACTACCATATCTAATAAACCTTGCTGAAAAACACTATTTCTACTCAATCCTAAATAGTCATTCGATAGGAAGTCTATTGCTTCTATATCCCTAAGCTGTAAGCTTCTATAATTCTGGTCATAAAGCCGCTCTGAGAGTCTTCGCTGTAGATTATAAGGCAGTGTATTCATGCTTTAATTAATCGCTTTAGCAATAGCCTTCATCCACTCTTGACAAAGTAATTCTTCATACTCTACAATGATATCAGCATAGTATTGCCAATCAGGTGAAAAAACTTCTAATTGAGCAATAATTTCTTCTAGATGTCCTTGTTCTTCTGCTATAATTGATTTGACCATCACCTTAGAACCAGATCGATCTAAAACACCTTGGTAAATAGGATATAGTTTGTCTGCACGTACCTCTATGGCGTACGTAACCAATAGATAAGCAGCGAATTTTAAAGGTGCTTCATCAAGTCCAAGTGATTCTTTTAGATATCGAACGCAAAATACATCTAATCGTTGTAGATACTGTTGAGTCTGAACAGGTGCTAATAAACTAGTGGTATCATACTGCTCAGGAAAACAAACTTGTAGTTTCTTAATTTGTTTTTTTAAGTAATAGGCATGCCTATGTTCTTCCGCTGCATGCTTTAATTGTAAAAAGGTAACTTGATACGGATTTTCACAAGCGGATATCTTCCTCGCTCCTGTGTTCTCCATAAAGGATAAGGCATTTAACCATTTGCTGTGTAGCTCATCGCTCGCTACGATTACTTCTAATAGTTGTTCCATTTTGTGTTTGTTTAAGCCACAAAACTAGAAGGACTAACTGGATCACCACAAGACCACTTTTAAGATAAATACTAGTCCGGATACTATCATACACTCTACCGAGAAGATAATACCTCTTCTATCTCCGTGATATATCAGCGCCCTATACGAGCCTATCCCTTGCTAAAAAAAGTCTTTTAACTAGTATATATCAGCTATTCTATGAATAACTAGTTCCCTAAAAGACTATCTGCTTTAAACTACTTCATTTATAAATCAATTGTTTAGTATATCTATAAGCGAATTATTCGTCTGCAGGCTGAGTTGCTACCTTAGTAGATAAGTATGTTCTATAAATATAAACAGCGCCAAATGAAAATGTTGCTACAACAAAAGTAGCGATAGGCAAACTCATCACCTTTTCTACAGGAAACACATAAACCAAGAATGGAAACGCATATACCGCAGGCACTCGCATCTGAAATAGTTGAGACAAACCATACATCATAATCAACAATAGAAATGCGAGTAACAACCAGTTCTCAATATACTGATATAATACTACTCCTATGCTAATAGCTAATGTAAGAATAGCGATTTGCTTAACCATGATCTTCAGTGAATACGTCTTCATATTTAAAGATTCATACAGTACTACAGCTATAGGAGGGATAATAGCCATCTGTTGGTTGGCTGAGTAATACGCCACTATCATCCACAACAAATTAATAGCAATATAGGGATACATCATTTTTGTATTGACCTTCCCTTTTGAGTCAATCCCTTTATTTAAAGCTAGCGCATAGACCACAACCATCAAGACAAAAGTAGTTACCAATATGGCATAGATAAATGACCACGCATGAGCATTAGTCACAATAGGAAGAAAACCTGTAGCTAATGCAGGAGGCAAACTATAATTAATTACTTTCATCAGCACTAACATCAGTAGCAGTACAATCAACAACTTAGAAATATAAGGAATAGCTAACATATTTAGCCCAAACCCTATTAACGCTGTTAGTGAAGGAAGAATAAATATTTTATCAGGCTGTCTCAGCCATGCTTTCTCTTGGAATACCCATAGCCCCACAGCTAGTGCTGCTATCTCTGGCAAGACAATCTCTGGATCCTGAAAATACACTGCTCCACATACCATCAGTAGTATGAATACAAATGCTAAAATATAGTGATATACAGTTGGTTTATTTACTAAGTTCATCATCTTCATTACGTATTTGAAGCAAAATTAATTGAACTCAAGTATAAAGTACTTATATAATTTTGTGTTTTTGTTATATGGAACGTGATGTTGTTTAGACTATTGCATTAACACAAGTATATCTCATCCTCTAAGTACATTATGACGAAGTCAAACATTCTTAATTCCTAATTTTTAATTCTTAATTAAAATACCTTGCTGCGCAAACTCTCCCGACTTTGAGCCACTCCTTTAATGATTGTGATGTTGTTTATACTATCACATCAATGTATAGTATATCTAGCTATACAAGTACATCATGGCAAAGCCAAACATTTCTAATTCCTAATTTTAAATTCCTAATTAAAATCACACTTCATCTAACAACAATCTCTTCATCTCTGTCTCTTGAATCATTGGTAGTTCCCAATGTTCAATGAAAGCCTCCATCATCTTACGTCCTCTAGCTTCAATATTTTCCTTAGTCCATGTAGGGTATTCTAAAAGGTCTAACTCTAACTTACTTACTCGATACTCATACTTTACAGCATTCTGTACCTTGTGTTGTATCTTGTCAAAAGGGTTCGCTTCATAGCGGTTATATGCTAAAAACATATTACCTATCGAATGGCTATAACGGTCACGATTGACCTTTTGCATAGTATTAATATCCTTATACGTACTTCTTACCTCATAATCATCTTCTTCTGGATAGACTAAGTACACTTTAGGCTCGGTCTGTTCTAATAAACCTCCCATACTCTCCTCTATTCCTTTTAAGAAATAGTCTAATCCTACCCAAGTCTTAAATCGTCCTCCCTTATGAATATGACGAATCACCTCTTTCCATCGGAAGTGCTCTACTCTACTCTCCATCAACACATTGAATAAGTACTCATTATTATGGGCACGTCCACGTAGATAGTAAAAATTAATATCCCTGAAAGTATCCTCTACATTTAGCGTAGAGTTGTTTCCTTGAAGCAAGAAGCACATGATATTATGGCGTTCCATCGCAAAGAACAAACGCTCTATACTAGCCAAGCGTTCTTGTAGTTCAAAGTCTGATAGCCCATGATCTTCCTTCACAGGCAAATCTCTCATCAATACAGCCAATACAAGGTTAAGCATATACTTACCGTATCCTCTAGGGAAATTAGACAGTCTTAGTAATGACTTCTGTATCGCAGAAGTAGTCATATACACAAAGTCTTCATCTGTATCTACAGCATAAGGATTATTAATAAAATACCACAGCGCTACTGCCTTGCGCATACTTTCTAGCCATTGGGTAAGTTCACTATAATCAGCGTAATTTATACTTCCCATCTCTTGTTGATCTAGCTGAAAGTCGATGGTAAACAAATGCTTCTGATAAGACTTAAAATCTGTAGATACCATCTTAGAATGAGAGAAGTACAACAACCAAAACGCTTTCAAAAAAGCATCGTCATCCATAGCTTGTGTAGGGTTTCGCCCCAGCCATTTATACACTTCTAACCAACTCTGATTAACTTTCTTACGACTGCGATCTATCGTACTAGCTACTGTCAATTGCTTAGAGACGATATAAAGCACTCTATTTTTCAGTCGCTCTAGACTTGATAATTGTTTCCCTCTAAAGTTTAGCGTCTCAAATACCATGGACACATCTAATGGGCACTCCTTTGACTCATTTAAGTTTAATATAGAAAACAATAGGTGCTTAGTGAGCTTCTCTATCCAAAAGACTAATTCAACTTGTGTAAAGTCTTTAATTCGCTCACTAAAGAATGCTTTTGCGAAAGATAAATTATGCGTGTATAAAGTTTCTGTCTCTTCTGCCTCATAACCAGTATCATTAAATATCTCTCTGATTAAATAATTATGAGAAGGCACATCTACGTGGTACCCAAAAATATAGCGATAACCACCTGTCTCTTTAACTTTAAAGTAATGTTCTGTAAGTCGTTGTTTGAGTGGGCTATCCTCTAGTTTCATCACCAATTCTGATAACAATATTAATACCGTAGTCAGACGTTGCTGCCCATCTACAATATTATACCCCTTATAGTCACTTCCTTCTATCACTAACTTTCCTACTCTTACCACAAACCCTTCTCGTCTGATACATTCTATATCAAACTTACTAAAGTCAGTCACAGTAAGAATACCCGTAAAGTGAAAAGCATTTCGGTTGTGATGGGTATTATTCAAATCGCCCCACAACTCTTCTAACTCCTTCTTCGTCCACGAGTAACCTCGCTGATAATCAGGAATACGAAAGACTTTACCTCTAAATACTTCTTCGAAAGTGATAATGTTCATGCTATACGTGCTTACCTATTTTTAAGGGTTGCAAAAATAGACAATATCACATAGATGGGCTAATGAATTATAATTAAGGATAGTAGTTTAACAAAAGTAACAACAAAGAAGTAACTCTTTTATACCTTCTAAGGAATGAATAAGGATAAGACGTATGATAAATCCATACTGTCTCACTACGGACTCATTCGCATTTAAACAAAAAAAGCTACCTCATAATCAGTAGCTCTTCTCATTTACTCTTTAAGCATTAGCTTATATTCTCGTTTATTACTCATAGGGTTAATATCTATAAACTCATACTGATCAATATTACTCAATACTTGTTCAAATCGCTTTTTTGCTTCTTCTAAAGTCCAAGTGGTAGGAAAATAAAAACCGTCAAACTTGCTCTCTGTAATATCTGCTTTAAACTCGTGGATATAATCATAAAAACCACCATAGGCTAGGGCTATCACCCCTGACCACTGTATAGCATAATGCTTATTCGCCAATGGTGTAAAGCTAATGGTATGATTAGCCGAAAGGTCATGGCCTAATAGATAGATACCAAAAGCCAATTCAGACTCTAACATATCATCTGGTAGAGGAAGCGGATTAAGTACAAACTCTTTATTATCTAATAAATCAAAACTAAAAGGAGTGGTCCCATCAGAAAGAAGAAGTCCCCCTTCATCTGACCAATAGGTAGAAGACAAAGTACACTGGTGATAGTTATCCCACACGATTCTAGATTGCCACTCGCTCATACTGGTATATTCGGCATCATCGTCGAAGTCCTCTTCCTCATCTTCTATATACTCTTCTCCTTCGCTTAGATAGTAGTATTTTGACTTTAGGTGTAGGTCAAACCATAGTTTGCCTGATTCGTCTAAACGACCTGCCCAAACAAACTCTTCTAACAGATGGGGTTTAGGATAGGCACTGTCGATAAATGTAATTGTACTCATGTATATGCTGCTTAACAAAATTGTGATACGGCCAAAGCTACAAATATCTAAAGTAGTAATACAAGCTTTTTCTTTTAAAAACAGAGGTGAAATTCTATGTTTATCACGGGCTCTATTTTTAGGTAAATCGATAGTGTAACAGCCTATAGTAGTTCGCTGTTCTACTTTCGAACAACTGTTTTTCCTACAAAATCGAAAATGATATTCTTTAAATCTAACAAGGATACGATATCTTCATTGATTAAAAATCCTAACTGCCCACAGAGCATAATCTGTTTTTCTAAAGTCATACAGCAGTGAGAGATATCGTCTAAGTAACAAACAAAATCTTCTTGTATCTGACTCTTTAACCCCAAACCAATATACAAAGAGATCATCCCACTAATCTCTCTCATCTTAGCGATCGCTCCTAGATGATCCTCTTTAAAGTTCTCTAAGGTTAGTTTATAGATTGTTAACTTTAGTTCTAATGATTTAATCAACATCGCATCTCGCTGACATATACTCACAAAGCTCATAACAAATAGTTTATAGATTAACTATACTCCCACCATTACAATACCAAAGAAAGCATTTCTATATGAAGAAATTGTTATGTTTCGAGTTAATATAGGCTATGATTTCAAGTAGTCTACTACTTCTCTGATGTTCTTTAACTGTCTATAGTTTTCATAAACTAGCTCTTCCTCTACGACTTCGTGTGCCCAGGTCACATGAAAAGGAACGTGTAGTGCCGACCCTCCAAGTTCTAAAACTGGGATAATATCAGACTTAACTGAATTTCCTACCATCATAAACTCTTGAGGTTGGCAAGATAACTTACTTACTAAATTTCCATAATCTAGTATCTGCTTATCACTCATCACCTCTACATGGTCAAAATACTTAGATAGGGAAGAATTCTTTAGTTTTCGCTCTTGATCTAATAAGTCACCTTTAGTCGCTAAGACTAACTTATAGTTACCATTTAGTTGATCTAGTGTTTCCTCTACTCCATCTAAAAGAGTGATCGGTTTATCTATCAGTTCATGACCTAACCCCAAGATGCGGTGCATTAATACATCTGTCATTTGAGCTCCTGTAATCTGAGCTCCCGTTTCTAATAAACTCAATAAAAAACTCTTCGCTCCAAAGCCATATCGATCTAGATTTCGCATCTCTGTCTCAAAAAGGACTTTAGATACTTCTTCTGCTGGTAAATAATCTTTTAGAAGCTCACAAAAAGCATGTTCTGTCTCTTGGTAGTATATTTCATTATTCCAAAGTGTATCATCTGCATCAAATGCTATAATCTGTATATCTTTACTCATAGTCTATTTTCTTTATAATATGCCAAATATAGAGGTTAGCTAATGATCTAAAAAAGACTTTTGTCTTTCTTCTTTTATTCTACTGATGTTCATCCTCTAATACAAATCCCCTTATAAAACACTCCATTCGCCCACTTTCTAAACTGCGTCGCTTGTACAGAGTTAACCCTATACCCCACAGATAGTATCATGTCTAAATTAGAAAAGTTTGTTTTATAATTTTTACCATCAGAGACAGTATGTGCAAAATTTGCACATACTGAATCCTCCTCTAATTCACCGTCTTTTAATACATTAGCAATATGTTTTGTGATAACACTTCTATTTACACCGAATATCTCACTCATTGTTTTTTGTGACGCCCAAATAGTCTCTTGATTACTATCAACTATAACTTGAACACTTGTTTTACCTTCTTTATTCTGATAAAACAGAAAATTCGAAACGTTGCTCTCTTCTTTCATAGTATATATTTGTAAGTAGTACTTAATCAACACTTTGCAATCTACTCTATTTTACACACTTACTCTTTAAATACATTGCTCTAAATAATAGCAAAAGCCCATCATGTGATGGGCTTTTCTATATTTGCGTATCTTTATATTCTACTAAAAAATTACTCCGTCATCATCACCAATCTTTTTCCACTGCTAAGAGGCATATCCCATACCTCACTTATCTCTTGCCACGGATAACTTACGGTATCAAGGCGTAACTTCCCTGCTACTGCAAGGTCAAAAGCTTCTGGTAACAATACTTTAAAGAAACGAACCATCTCGTCATCTGTCCAACTGCCTATTCCTGATCCTAATAACATAATGTCCGTTCCCCTCAGTATAGAAGAAGACAACTCCATCATATCACCAGACATCGCTCCTACATTGACAAAACGAGTTCTATGCTGGTACTTGCCTTTACCTTTTAATGCGGTCAATATAGCCGAAGCGCTATCTCCCCATAAGTAATCAATCACCACATCGATAGGCGTTTCTTGATGTACTTGACTAAATGCTGTTACTAGAGTTTCTTTATCCTGATACAGACTGATCGCTTCATCTGCTCCTAGTTCCTTTAGCGAGGATAAGGCTTCTTCATTGCGGCCTGTCACGATTACTTTACTCGCTCCATAATGTTTAGCCATTTGTACAGCTACTTGCCCTGTGACACCAGTAGCTCCATTGATCAGTACCACTTCTCCCTTTTGTAACCTGGCTCTGACTACCATAGCGATCACAGATCCCATAAGGGCATTAGGCATAGCAGATGCCATTGCTAAATCAATTCCTTTAGGTAAGGGTACTAATTGATTCTTATCTACGATGGCATACTCACTTAACATCCCCTGCAGTCCAAATCCATAAGCCATGGTTCCGTCTGGAAGCTCACCTACTCCATCTGTTCCGATAACAAAAGGAGCAAAAGGTTTAGTGCTCACCGAATAATGCTTGCCACTGGCGATAGCTCTATCGAGATTCTTAATCGAAACTGCCTTAATCTTCATCAACACTTCTTCTGATGAACTTACTTCAACAGGCTTAAAGTTGGTAGTATATACTGGATTCTGTCCTTTTTCTTTTACAATAACTGCTTTCATATCTCTTTATTTTATATAGACAAAAGTATTGGATAGCAACCGTGTATATCGATAACAAATGTTATCAAATTAGGACTTTAATAGCTTGCTTTTGATACGACTTAAGTGAACCTTAGATATTCCTATATAAGAAGCGATATAATGCTGTGGAATACGTTGTATAAGCTCTGGTCTACTCTCATAAAGCTTGAGATAACGCTCCTCTGGGGTTGACTGTACAAAAGATAAGCTGTGATTCACATAATCGAATGTTCGCTGAAAAATCACATCTATAAATAGATCCCTATACTCTGGCGTAGCTAAAGAGTCTTCTAACAGAGGTCTTATATCTTCTTTATCAGCCACCCATACCACTGTTGGTTCTATCGTCTCAAGAGTAAATTTACTAGGCATTCCCCTCCAAAAACTCTCAATAGATGAGACCATACTGTTCTCTAAAAAGAATTGAAAAGTCACCTCATGCCCATCTTTATTAATCCACACACGCAAGCACCCCTTACTGACCCAAAATACTTTATTTGCTATTGTTCCCTCTTCTAACAATACTGTTTTAGCAGGATACACTTCCTCTCTAAAATAAGGTTTATACTTATTGATAAACTCTTGACTAAGTAAAGAATCTTTATCTACTTTTTCGAACATGACTATTGATAATTCTACTGTTTAAAATTAAAACTTATTTAGGATATCAGAAAAGCTAATTTATCACTTATAATAACAACTAGCACCAGCATTACTTTATTACATAATTCTCTACAAACAAAGCCAATCATTTATCATTTTTACATAAAAAAACAATTACCAAGACATTCAACAATCTTATATTCACAAAAACAACCTAAATTTATCAAAATATATCACAATATGATAAATTACATTACTACATCCTTAGCCATTATGGCAGTTATAGGAGCACAAGCACAAGACTTCAATGTCAAAAAAGGAATTATAACAATTAATAAAAAAGAAATCGCTAAGATTGATCGAAAAGGAGTTGTTTATAAATTCACTAGTCTAGATGACAAGACTACCTTTTGGGCAGAAGTGAAAAGCAGTGCTAATAACAACTTCTGGTTACAACTTAAAGGAGAAAATGGAAACGTACAGGATATGGAAATGAAAAATGTTCCATTCACATTAAGTAAGGAGAAACAAGCTATTATGGCAGTATACTTTTCTGCAGATGGCCTAATCACAGAAGAAGGTATTAACTCTGAAAGAGCAACCGAATTGTTTCAATCTTCTAATAAAGAACTTTCTGACAAATGGAATAAAATAGATGGTGATAGAAAAGTAGAAAAAGCAGAAGAAACCGCTCTTTTAAAGAAAGCGAATATTAATGTAACAGATGATGCAAGCATCATGCAAGGAGCTGACAAAATAGGTTTTATCAATACTAAAACAACTAAACAAGCGTACTCTTCACATGAAGCTACAATAGCTGATATCAAAGGAAATGTTATCGCTAAGGTGAGTTATGACGAAACAAAAACAATGAACGCAAAAAGAGGAGTTACACTAACTACGTATGATGACAAACAGTTTGATCTAACAGACCTTAACTACTTTATGGATGCTACAGATCCTATTAAAGCGAATCCTGTGTTTATTGCTAAATTATATGCTAACGGCTATAAATTTGGTGATATGACTCAACAAATAAAAGATTATCGCGATGCTAAGACTACTGAAAAACAAGAAGAATATAATAAGCATGTAGTAGAAGCTAGAGGAAAATCACGTAATATCTATGATCAAGAGGGGTATGTGATCGATAAAAAAGGAACTAAACACACTGGATTAGTAACTATTGAATTTGAATCTGTACCTCGCGATGGAGACTATAGAATAAGTGGTAGCGTTGGGATAGCTGATGTTAGTAGCTATGGTAACTCAGTTGCTATTAAAACTGACAAAAAAAGATTAAACTTTAAAGCAAAAGAGGGTGTAGAGTTTGGTGTAGGTAATGAGCGTTATATCGGTACTCCTACCTCTGATGATGGAGGACTAGGTAACTCTAATGGAGAACTGGATGTATTTGGAGGTTCTAGTAAATTCTTAATAGTCGATTATGACAATGGTGGAAATATGGTGCTACACCACCTAAAAACACCTGATGGCTTCTACCTTCTATTAAAAGGACAGAAAAAAGCAATCTATTTAGGAAACAAATCTACTTTCGGAACCAGAAAAGAGGATACTACTAAAAAATTATTTGATAAATATGTAAACTGTAGTGCTCTTCAGTTCTCTAACTATGATACCAATACATTCGAAGGTCTTAAAAAATTAGTAGATGACTATGTACAGTCTTGTAACTAGTCTAATCTAAATTATAAAATCAAGCCCATCATACGATGGGCTTATTTATTTATAATATTCTTAAAAGCAATTTATCCCACTCATTTTCTTCCTCTTCGATAAGACTACTAACAAGCTCGTTGACAGTCTCGATTCTTTCAATTAATGTGTCTATAACCTCTGCTTCTAATACACCTAGGTCCTTAGTCAACATTAAACAGGTATGCAATAGAGCACATTCTCATCTTGTGCTCTTAAGCTGATCACTTAGTATACAGTTTTCAAAGGTGGATAATTCTATACTCAATGGAATCTTTAACACCCGCTCTCGAATATAAGCAATTAATCTGCATGATTAGAACTCTGATCTACTACAGACTCCTTATACAGGTAAGTAACTAAGGCCATTGCCTTCTCCCAAGCCTCTAAGGCCTTTTCTGGTTTCTTTTTTAACCTGGATTAGAGATAGACATATAAACGAAAAGTAATTATAGATCTAAAACAATACCAACTAAAGATATTCAAGATGAACAAATCGTTAGGAGAATATTATGATTAATTACTAAGCGCTTAATAATTAACAACAATAATCCGATTAATCACGAAGTCAAAAAAGGGAGTAAAACCGAGTAAATAGAAATAAAACGGAGTTCGATATTTATATCTAAACGCAGTGGGTATAATTACTCAAAAGGTTTTTGTCTTATAAATTTGCTCTTTTCTTTCCGAGTTGTTCCCAAAAAGTACGGTTTTAAAGAGGTCTTGAAAGCATTTCGGAAACAAGACTAAGCCATGACAGCAATCTGAAAACATTTAAAACAAGTTTTCACAAAACAAAATCATCCCAAATTATCTATGAAAATACCACTGATAAAAATCAGTATTAAAAGTATCAATCTTACAGTTAGGAATAATCTGTTTTAGCACCCCTTCTTGATGTTGCTTACGCAAGAAGCGGTTAAAGAGTACTGGATGAGGAAAACGTTCTTTTAAAGTCTTATTTTTACGTATTTCATCGTATAAATCCGTAGAACGCAACTCTACTTTAGTCGGTTGATCTGCAAAGTATTGATTCAATTGATCTCGAATAGTCACTAGTAGTTTAATATCACTTGGCATTCTAGTAAATACTTTTGGACGAGTATGGCTTTGACTCTCTTCTGTTTCTTCTTCCTCTTCTTCATGCTCATCCTCTATCTCATCCAAAGCCTCATATACAGGCTCATAAACGATCACTTCTTCAGGCTCTTCTATCGTATCTAATACTACCTCTATCTCTGCTACGCGGTGTTCATTTATCAGATCGTGCAACTTATACTGTAACTCCTCTAGATAAGCTCTATACACCTCATCTATTAGTAAATTAGGTTGTAATAGCATGGCAGCGCCTACATCTCTACACTCTACTAGTTGAGGATACTTTTTATAATTAGACACATAGTTAAAGGTTAATTTATGTCTTTCCATCTGAACTGCAAAACGCATCCATAGATCAACATTCAATGGAGGCTCTCCATCGGCTTTTAACCAATCATTGTATTTCCAATTTAATATCCACCCTTTCTCAAAGGTATTCATCACATACTTAGAAGTCACATAGATAGTTACTTCTGCCCCTTCTTTAATCTGCTCTAATCCCTTGACAATAGCCATAAGTGAAATACGAGATTGAGAGTTTTCTATAAACCCCTCTGCAAATGTTTTGCATTGATCACCTATACACAGCATATTAGCATAAGCCTTAGCGTCACTAGAGGTATCTATCTTTACGCGAGTATATAGGTCTATTTTGTATTTCATATCTATTAAGGAGATTTGAGTACTTAAAGATAATGACTTCTGAGTAAATCACAATAGAAAATCTCATAGCAATAAAGAATTTTCTCCTTACATATTTCTAATTTAAAAAATGTTTTTATATCAATATCTCAAAATGACAAGACAAAACTCTCATTTTCAAAACACAATACACTAGACTTTAGCAATAAGGATAAAACATAAAACTGCCCTCTAAATAAATATAAAGTTGTTAATTGACAGTATAGTTTTTGTAGTATATAAAGTACTTAAAAAAATGTTATGGCAGAGCATGGAAGTATTCTTCTTTATCAGACAGAAGATGGCTTTACTAAGATAGAGACCCGTTTAGAGAACGAAACAGTATGGTTATCTATTGAACAAATGGCGGAATTATTTCAAAAAGACAGAACTGTCATTACCAAACACATAAAAAATGTATTTGAAGAAGGAGAACTAGTAGAACAAACCAATGTGCAAAATTTGTACATTGCAAATTCAGACAAACCTGTCAAGTTTTAAAATCTAGATTTAATCATACCTGTAGGTTATAGGGTAAAAAGCATTCAAGAAACTAAGTTTAGACAATGGGCAACTAGATGACATCTTAAGAGTAGAAGAAGATTTTATAGAGTATATCTTAAAAACAGCGAAGACATTAGCCAATAATATGTAAATAAAACACCCAAAGCTTTTTGACTTTGGGTGTTTTGTTTATGTTATACTTAGATTTCTTCTTTGTTTTCTGAACTAATTGAGGCATTACTCTTCACATGTTGTAATAACCAATTATATACCTCCATGTGTCGATATAGATCTTCTACACTACCATGCGTACCTCCTTTGACTACTTGTAGTTCTACAGGCGCTTTTTTATCACACTTTTGGATAGCAGTCATTATCTTCTTAGACTCTTTTAGTGGTACGATAAAGTCTTTATCTCCATGAATAAGCTTAATAGGGATATTAGTCACAGCACAGGCATCTCTTTCTTCTCCTCCTCCGCAGATAGCGATAGCAGCTGCTATACGATTAGGATATTTACCAGCATATTTCATCGTACCATATCCTCCTAAACTCATTCCAGTTACATAAATGCGACTCTCATCGATATTGTAATTTGCAATCATATAACTTACGATTTCGTCAACCTTATCCGCATTCCATGGCCCAGAAGGCAATTGAGGAGCTACTAAATAAGCGGGGATATCTAATCCCTTCTCTATTCCTTTTAACGCACCATATCTCTTTACCCTATCTATATTAGTTCCCGAAAGACTTCTCCCATGTAAAAAGATAATAAGAGGATTCTTTTCTTCTACGACTTTAGGTTCATTTAACCAAAATTGATAAGTCGTTTTATCCAAAATAGCTTTGGGTTGAGCAAAGGTCGTCAATGAGACCAGACAGATTAATACCGTAAGAAATTTCATAGTTTTTTTTGAAAGTAAATATACTTTTAATCTGTTAAATTCAAAACAAAAAAATCACTGTAAGCATTGAATTTACTGAGTTTCACCTTATGTAAAGTTAGATAACTAACATCTAAACACTTAGTATTTCCACAACATTAAACCAGCCTGATACCCTGCCCCTAATGTCCACATTAAAAAATAATCGCCTTCTTTTAGAGGTGTTCCTTCTTTCTGGTATTGATGTAAAGCTAAAAAAGGACTAGAAGCTCCTGAATAACCAAACTCTTTTGAATAAAAAGGTACTTTTTCTTCTGGTAAGTGATAATGTGATTTAATAATCTTAATGTTTTTTAGCGATAACTGAGAGAATAAGAATAAACTGATATCTTCTATTTTTAGATTGTTCTTTGCTAAAAAGACCTCTATTTTATCTAAAGCAAACTCCACACTTCCACTTCCATCAAATGATGTATCCCACATTGTTAATTCATCAGATAAAGAACAAGAATGTCCTTGGGGTGGATACAGAACAGTATCACAAAAACTACTATCTGTATGATACATGACGTCTATTAATCCAGATGTAGTAGTCTCTTTCTCTACTATAAATGCAAAAGCAGAATCTGAAAAACAAAAAGCTGTTACAGGGTTTTGGCTATCTAAAATACGAGATAACTGATCAGAACAAACTACTAAAGCATTTTTAGCTCTACTACTGCTATTGAGATAATGCGTCACTTGATCTAATGCTACAAAAGCCCCAATACAATTAGCGTTAATATCATAACACATTGTATTATTCTTTCCTTGCAAAGCTTGGTGTATAAAAATAGAGTCACAAGGTATCTGATGCTCTGGAGTACAAGTCACAAAGACAATAATATCTATTTCTTCTATTGAGATACCACTTTGTTTTAAAACTCCTTTTGCCGCCTCAATTCCCATAGAAACCGTAGTTTCATTTGACTCTTTAGCGACTACAAATCGATTATGTCTACCAAGTGCTTCTTGTATCTTTTTCATAGAGACACCTTGGCTTTCGAATTGTTTAATTACTTCCTCATTACATTCAATATTAGAGGGATGATAAAAATACGTGTGTTGCAATTTCATATTAAAATGTTTTTTGATTATTACTTTTTTTAACCATTTATAAAAATATTACTTTTTATAAATAAAAAATAATAAATATGCAAAACAACAACCATAAAGCATATTTAAATTGCAATAATTATAAATAATAAAAACATTAAATAGCAATAATATAAAATATTTTAACTCATATTAATTAATTCTTTTTAACTAGTACACACATTTCGGTTATTAAAAATAATAGTATACTTTCAAAAATTATTATCTCCTCTAAAAATAAAAGCTTAGTATTAGATAATTACTAAGCTTTTATTTTTACTTTATTTTATATTCTAAACCTATTAATCACTTATAAAGCAAATTACGTGCTGAATCACCAGCGATCACTAATCCTGCTGCCATCATGATAATATCCTTTAAGACTAGTCGTCCAGCACCTGATAAATAAGGGAATCCATAGTTAGGTGTAGGAAAATCACCTCCTAAATTAGGCACATATACTTCTGGGGTAGTAATTAGAAATGATAGTGTGACCAAAGACATTCCTAATGTTAATACCCCTCCTAAAAAACCGAGTCTAGGATACCATATCCCTAATAATACGAGTATCCCTATACTTACAATCACTGTACCTAGAATATACGAAAACACATAAGTACCATTCTGTTTATGCCAATCAATGTTCTTCTGCACTACTTTGCCCTCGGGATTTTTATGTTGAGTATATTCATATACTTCTTTGCCAGATTCATCTAATACTGTTTTTGTTGAATTCTGATAAAAAAAGCTCATAAAAGGACTATTCGTTACAAAAGGTACAATACCATCCGCTTCATATTGAAAAGCTTTTAGCCCTCCTATCCAAACCATGACAATACAGATAGATAAACGAAGAAAATGAATCGATTTCTCTTGTAAACTGCTAAATAATACTAAAATTTGTTTCATTGGTTTTATTTTATTTTTCAACAAAACTAGATAGTTCAGCAGAAGGATAACATGGACTATTCCTTCTATTTCATAGACTTTTTTGCCACTACTGATATTCCTACTTGTTCTCTGAATATCTTAGGAGATACACCTACTTCTTTCTTAAAATAACGACTAAAATAAAACTCATCCTCAAATCCTAATAACTTAGCTATCTCTTTTACACTCTTATGAGTTAAATGAAGTTGTTTTTTTGCTTCCAAAATAAGGCGTTCTTGGATTAATTTAGAAGGTGTTTTTCCATAATACTTTCTAACCTTTTTACTAAACACATCAACAGATAAATGATACTGCTCTGCATAAAATGCTACCGCTCTAGACTCCATAAAATGCTCTTCTAGCATCTCTTGAAATCTAGCTATATCTTCTAAAGACAGCCCTGAAGTCTTTTGTTTCTTATTAATCAACTGTTTTTCCTTACTACTCAGTGCTAATACCAATTGTAAATACGTCTTGAGAATCGGAATATCATAAGCAGACTGTTGGTGTTCTAATTGCTCTATTTTATCAAAAAGCTGAGTCAATTCTAGAAATAAAGATGACTGAATAGGAACATAAGGAGCGTCAAATAATGCGTTAAACAAGACCCCATTACATGCTACCTCCTCTTTGTGATATTCTATACAATAGAAGTCTCCATGAAACTGTATAGTCTTCATTGACTTAATTTCTACTTTTTCCCATGTCAACAACTGATAAGGAGATAAAAATAAGATATACTGTCCAGAGCAAGAGTATCTATTAAAATCTAAAGAAAAAGTAGCTTCACCATCTATAAGAATAGCAAAATAATAAGGCTTATTTATAGGAGATAACGCTCCTTCTAACTGCTGCGTGTTTACTTTTATAGAATAATGCATAATACTAAGCTTTCGTTAGTTCTAAATTAGTCATATTCATTTTTCATTTTATATGTCTAGTAAAGATAATAGGAAGAAAACGCTCTGAAAACATTTTATGATTCTTCTAAGAATAGATATAGCAGAAGACCTTCTTATAACTCCCCTACACAAACAGAAAAAGCCCAGTATCTAACGATACTGAGCCCTTTCAACACACTTAATTTAAATCCTGATTCAATTATAAGCGAGCTCGCTATAATGATAAAGAATCTAAACCTTATAAAAAACTATACTATTTACTTTTCTCGATTTTGTATGTCTTTTGTGCGATATGCTCTCTACCAAACATATCTGTCACCTTCACTTCTACTTTATGCTCTCCTAACCCAATATTAAAAGGTAACTTAGCACTCCATAAATGAGATGACTTAATCGGGTGAGATGGTTTCTTTCCAGTTAATAATTTTTCTGTCAAATCATACTTTTGAACTGCCGCATAGAAGCTTGGGTCAAAACTCTCTTCTTTCTTCATCTCTTTCCACTCTCCTCCATCTATTCTATATTGTACTAGGTCTTTCTCTGTTCCCATAAAGACATTCGTATATATCTGATAGTTATTTGCTTTCTTATCCGCAATAACCTTAGGCATAAACAATTCCATTTTATAATCATCTGATTCCCCAGACACTTTATAGTCTAACTCATACTGATTCCCCTTAACTACTAAAGTAGCATATCCTCTAGGGGTTCCATCTCTCATAGTAGAAGCAGGCACACCTAACTCGTTAAACTCGCCTGAGTACCAGTCGCCTGACGTTGTCCCAACATTATACTCATGTAATGGTTTTATACCTGACCATCCTTGTTCTTTCGTATAGAACTGATGCATCTGATAGTGAGTATGTGCAGACAATAGTAAGATATTCTCATGCTCTTTTAAAATATCTAACAACTGTTGTCTAGACTCTTGATCGAAGTGTTTTTCGTTTCCAACAAATAATGGAATATGAAAAGAAATTACCACTAACTTATCTTTAGGAACGAACTTAAGATTATTCTTCACAAAGTCTAATTGATCTTGTCTAAAACCACCTAGATACCCTTTCTTTTTAATTGGGTGAGGATATAGAATATCATCTAATACGATAAAGTGAGCATCCCCATAATTAAATGCATAATTAGCAGGTCCGAAGTTCTTCTCAAAGGTCTCATCAGAGTAGATATCTTCAGTTGCCTCATAGTTCATATCGTGATTTCCCATCACATTATACCATGGTAGCCCTACTTCTTTCATCACTTCTTTATAAGGCGTATGCAAGTCTAATTTATCTCCTACTAGATCACCTAGACTGATGCCAAAAGAGATTCCTTCTGTCTTATTCTTTACCTCATCTACTACTGCTTTTTTAAAGTAATCTAATTCCTCTAGACTATATGGCTGAGGGTCTCCAAAGATAAAAGCCTTAAAATCTGCTGACTCCTCTTGTGCAATCAATCCAAAGTTTACTTCTTTTGGCAATTTTCCTGTTGGAGCTACTCCTTCATACTTAGTTCCTGTTGGTGATCCTTTAGGTTTATGCGTTACATAAGAGGCAGGTAGATTATATTGGTCTAACACAGTAGCGTATTGACTTGGTTTAATCACAAAGATTTGATTATCCCCTGTTAAAGGCAGTTCATACAGTCCTTTATCATCAGTCTGTACGACCTCCACTCCATTAGATACCGCTACCCCTGCTAATACCTTTTCACTTCTATCTTTTTTCCCGTTCTTATTAGCATCCTCGAATACATAGCCACGCACACTAGTCTGTCCGATGGCTAATGCTGCCGTAAATAAGAAGGCAACAGTAAATAATCTTTTTTTCATTATATATGGTTTATGTTGTTACAAATAGAGCGTATTAAAGTATTTCGTTACGAAAAAGAATATTTAATGATTTGATAATATCCCCTTACTGTTCAGAATGTCACTTTTTTTCAATGCCCAAAATTAGTGATGTCTTCCTACACTAATCTTATGCTATTGTTAAGCTTACGTAACTTAATTAATTTAAAAATTACAATCTTCCGAATTTGACTACTATTATTTTAAAGAGTAGCCTTCTTTATAATATTAATTCTATCTTTAGATACTTAGTAGTTGTTGTTTTAACTCTTTTGAAAGAAATTTAAAATCCAGTTCCAATAATTCACTAATAAAGGGGCAAATATCTATCAAAGCCATTTGTTCGATCACCACTCCTTGTTTTATTCCTTTTCCAAAAGCAACAAATCCAGTTTGCATACTTTTATCGCTATTCAAAAATCCGTGTGCTCCACCTTCTTTATTTAACTTACTCAATACTTCTCCTTTAAGGCCTCCACCAAATGTTGTGTGATCTAAACCTGTTAAGGCTAACTCTGCCTCTGGATCTGCACCAAGCTTTTGTAGCTCTTCTTTTGATATCATGCGATAGCGGTTTCTAATTTCTTGTGGTTGTTTTTCTAATAAAGTTTTAACCTTTTCGATTGTTTTTACTTTATTCTTTCCTTGCACTCTCAAAAAAGCTGAACCTCCTTGGGTATGAAACATTGCTTTCCAGTCCATTGTTTTTGCGTCGTCTAACAGTCCTGCATCCTTTAACCAAATATTAGGTTGTAAACGGTGTGTGATTTTCTCAAACCCATGATCTCCTGTAATAATTATTACATAGTTATCTTTCAGTTTTGAACGATCTAATGCCTCAATAATTGTTTTGATTGCACGATCAGCTCCAGCAACACTGGCACGTACCAAAGGACTATCCAAACCATCTTGGTGCTCATAGTGATCTGTACATGGAAAGTGAAGGGTTAATAGATTCGGTTGATACTGCTGAATCATATAACTTCCCATACGTGCAATATTCTCATCCATAATCAGCTCTTCTTCTGTCATTGCCCAATCTTTAGCTCTTAATGTTCCTGTTGCTTCATTTTGTATCTCGCGCCACAAACTATAAGGTGTAGTATATAAAGCTGTAATACTTCTTCTATCGTATCCGTTAGTAAGATCCCATATATCAGGAACATTATAATCGATAGGCGCATTGACTGTTACAGGCCAAATTACATTAGCAGAAGTCAGTTTTTTTTGCTTCACCACATCATATAGTGTTGGTATTTTAATTGCACTATAATCCCAATACCACTTTTGAGAGCCTGTAGCAGGGTCAAAAATATTGTTATATACTATTCCATGTTGAGCAGGAAGTTCTCCTGTAATAATGGTAGTGTGATCTGGATAAGTAACAGAAGGGAAGATAGGAGTAACTGCCTTAGCAGCTACTCCATTTTTCATTAACTCTCGTACTGTATGCATTCCCCATTGCTCTTCTAAATAGAAATCTGGTCTAAAACCATCGATTGTAATTAATACAATATGAGGTGTTTTTTCTTGAGCTATAGCGGTTGTATTTAAACCACAAAAAAGCCCTATCGCAATTAGTATTTTTTTCATATTAATCTATCGTAAAAGTTGCCATAACAGGCCAATGATCTGAAGGCCATATTGCGCCAAAACTTGTTCGTATTACTTTTCCTTCTATTAATTTGAAAGGAGAAGAATAAAAGATATAATCTAAAGTAGTTGAACCTGTTGGCCCCCATTTGTGAAATGTTTTTAATGATTCGTCTACAGCATTCAACAATTTTGGTTGCGTTGTTGCTTTTAAAACATTAATTTCTGTAGTATGAGGTTGTCCATTAAAATCTCCTATACAAATTACAGGGCGATTCTGGTAATTTTGTTCGATAATATTAACGACATCTTTAGCCATTTTTGTTCTATCTTCTGAAGAAACAGTTGTCCAATGACTATTCGTTACAAAATATTCTTTTTGCTTTTGCTTGTCAAATAACACCACCCATGCACCACTTCTATTCTCAGTATATTTCATTTGATAAGTAGCACTCCCTCTCAAATCAAAACGATCTTTTTTATAGAAGATCACTTTAGGTGATCCGTATGAATTAGCTTCGTCCATATAATACCCATAACCTTTGGCTGCCATCTGTTGTTGCATCCATGTTTCAAACCAATTATCAGAAAACTCTTGCAACCCAACAATGTCTGGCATTTCGTCTATAATCACTTGTAAGATATACTCCTTTCTACTCTCTAATGAATAGGGATCTGTAGCATCGTGATGACGAATATTAAAAGACATGACACTTACATTTCCTTTTGAAGGCTCAGGTACTTCTGGTGTTGTATTTCCTTCTGCAAATACTGTTACTCCATTGGCTCTCTCGATGTCTGTTAAAGAAGATTCTCCTGCACAATAACTTAACTGTACAATAGTAGAATTTCTCAGTACCTTCCATTCCTTTCTATCTGTAGAGCCACCTAACTTGATAAAATCTCCTACATCCGAACCTGGTTGACTAAACAAATGTATATTGGAACCTTGTCCAAAAAACGGTTGTGCTTTACCTTCTTTATCTTTTGTTGCATAACGGTCATTTTGTTCTGGCACACGATATCCCCAATTGTTAACAGAATCATATATTCCTTCTAATGATGTACCATAAAAAACAGCGTCTAAAGGAATTGATTCTCCTGTAACTGTTGTTCCTTTGAATACTGCAACACCATCTGCTACATTCTGACCATCTTTTCCTAAATTTCCTAAGATTCCTCCATTAGGGTCTCCAAAACCGTCTCCTGCTTCTAATTTATAATCTTTTGTAGCAATCCAATTAGACGTACTGATATCTGTACTTTTTCCACAACTGCCATAACCTGAAAGTACCTTTGACTTTCCTCCTACATAAAAGAAGGTTCCCTTTTTTGCCTTTCCTGATACTAAATCAAACTTATAGGTTACATTTCCTCCTTGTGCCCATCCTCTATCTCCAACAATACCATTGTTTGCCATAACTACACTATAAGGTGTATGCTCAAAATCAATATCCTCTAAAGCCATTAACTGTACATACTCATACCCTCCAATATGATTTACAACTACTTTGCCTCCATCATAAGTAGAAGATGTGCCATTAGCAGCTGCATCTGTCCCTCGTGGATCGGCTTGTATTCCAGTAATTACAATAGGAGAATTTTGAAGAACAACATCTTTTGGAGCAATATCTAATTTGATCTTGACTTCTTTGTCTTCATTCTTTATTTCTACCACTACTTCGTTAACTTGATTTTCGTAACTACTCTTTAACTTATAGCTTCCAGCAAGCAAATCGCTAAACACAGCTGCTCCTGTTGTTGAAGATTCCTGTTTTTTTATCTCCTTCTGCTTTTCGTCATATAAAGTTACTTCTGCCTTAGCTAAAGGAGACTCTATCTTATTTACCACCAAGGCTGTTAGAGTAAACAACTTTGTAGGATCCTTCTTTGGGTTTTTATTTGTATAATCATCTTCATAATTACAAGAGATACAACAAAGTAATAAAACCACTACTTGAATTATTCTTATTATTTGACTTTTCATTTCTATTACAATTAAATTACCAACCTTGATTCTGACTTAATTTACTATTTAATACAATTGCGCTATATGGAATTGGGTATACATACTGATGGTTTTCATAGATACGTTTTAGATTGTCCATAATTATAAGTGTCCCAGAATCACCATTAGACAACTTGTACTGATTGTTATCAATAATATAGTAGTACACTCCTTTTTGTGGATTTGCAGGTACTTTTGTAACAAAAGAAACATCTGACTTACCATCCCCATTCATATCTAATGGTGTATTCATGGCTGGTACATACATGCCCTCATAGCTTTTGGTTAAAAGCCATCCTAACTTCCAACGTCTTAAATCATCATATCTAAAGCCTTCTAACACCAGCTCTATTCCTCTTTCTCTTCGAATTTCTAATAAATTCGCATCTGATATGTTTGGAAAAAACTCTTGTTTTAAATAGGCATCTGCGACTGTTGGTATGCTACTATTGGTAATACCTGCTCTTTCTCTTAGCAACTTGATTGTTTTGTCCCAATCAGCACCTGTAAATTCTTCTAATTCGGCTTTTGCTTCAGCATAATTCAACAGAACCTCAGCGTACCTAATTAAAGGCAGTGTATTATTATTTTCTGCTACTCCATCTGTAGCAGAAGAATCTAAGGTTAATTTTTTGGGCTGATAACCTGTATAAGTATAGGTGAAATCAGGAGCAGCAGCTTGTCCATCTCTTTTGTAATCTCCCATTCGAATGGTTTGTTCTAAACGTTGATCTCTGCCTTTTACTTCTTCCCAAAAAGGTATAGTTGCATGCCCAGCTTTATCTGTAAAGCGAGTGCCATCTATATTTAAATAGGTATTGATAAACGATTTAGTCAAATTAGAGCGATTCCCATACGTAGCACTTGTATAATACCAATTTGCATCGTTAAAGATTCTATAAGCTGCACTTGCATTAGCCGCTAATATCACTTCTGAAGCTTCTACTGCTTCTTTATTAAACAAGTTTCGATAGCTTTGATTCCCTTGCGCTGTATTTAAGCGATAAGAAGACGTTTTCATTAATTCATCTGCGGCATTAGCAGCTTGTTTTAACCACTCTGACGAACTACCAACCAACCCTAAATCTGTATGATATTTTCGATAGGTTCCTTCAAAAAGACATACTCGAGATTTAAAAGCTAATGCAACTTGTTTGGTAATTCGTGAAGCACTATTATCTTTTCCTCCTTCAATAGCACTAATTGCAAAATCTAAATCTTCTAAAACCTTTTGCATCACCAATTCTCTTGTATCTCTTGGTTTATACAAATCGGGATCATCTACTGTTAGTGTTTTGTCATACCAAGGCACATCGCCAAAACGCTTTACTTTATCAAAGTAAAACCACGCTCTGAAAAAGCGAGCCAATCCTTCGTAATGTGCTTTCCGTTTATCTATGATCTTAGCTCCTTTTGATTTTTCTAAAAAATAATTGATATTTCTCAAATCACTCCAACTCCAACCCCCACTATCATAGGCTGTATAAGTACCTGTTAAATAGTTATTGATTGTTCGACCAATAACATAATCAGACATATTATCTCCACGAACGACATCATTTCCGTTAGGTAATATTTTATAAAAAGAATTGCTATATAATTCTAAATCTTTTTCTGTTGTAAAAGCTACATCTGGTGAAAGTTTATCAAAGGGTAATTGATCCAAGTCGTTTGAACAAGAAGTTGTGATAAACAAACCTGCTAAAGCAGTTATTAATATTATTTTTTTCATTGTTTGCTTGTTTTAAAAAGTAATATCGATTCCTAAAGAGAATGTTTTTAACATCGGATAACGCATTCCATTACCAGCGTTTGGTGACAATTCTGGATCTGCTCCATCAATTACTTCAGGGTCCATTGTTTTTAAGACTCTAAACATGGGTGAATAGGTCCATAAGTTTTGTCCTGAAAAGAAAATTCTTAGACTCTCTATTTTATTCTTTTCTAACATCTGTTTGGGAAAGTTATATCCTATTGTTAAGTTCTTTAAGCGGATATAAGCTGCATTTTGGATATACTTGCTTTGTTGTACTTGTAGCTCTCCTCTATTGTTAAGAGCAACATACCCTCTCATCCTTGGAAAATAAGCATCTGGATTCTCTTCAGACCACATCATATCATTCATTTTTGTTGGATGCCAACTGTATGGTCTATTGTATGCACCCCAAAATAAAGAGTTGTCTGCTCCAGGCCAAAAATCGCGTTTACCTACACCTTGAAAAAAAGCAGATACGAAGAAATTATTCCACTCTAAATCAGTATTAAAACCGAAGTTAAAACGAGGTGCTGAATTTCCAATAATTTTTCTATCTCCAGGGTTATCTACTGTATTATCGCCTATATTAATTACTCCATCTCCATTTAAATCTGCAAATTTGATATCTCCAGGCATTAATATATTTGCTGCAGAAACACGGATATAGCTTTGATCTGCATGATTATTAATATCATTCTGATCAATAAAATAACCCGCATTTTCAAATCCCCATATTTCTCCTATCTTCATTCCTTTGTAATATGTATCTAATGAATTTGTTGGATTATTAAATTTTGTAATCTTAGACTGATTGTCTGAAAGAATAAATCGGAACTTATAAGTCAAAGGTTTATTAAAGTTGATTTTATCTCTCCAAGCAATCGACAACTCCCATCCTTTTGTTTCTAAATCAGCATAGTTTCCTTTAGGTTCTGTTGCTCCAAATACTTGTGGCAGAGGCGTACCTTGTGTATACATATCTGTTGTAACTCGTTTGTACCAATCAAAAGAGGTTGTTAATCGTCGGTTAAACCATTCTGTATCAAAACCAATATTGAATGTAGTAGCCTTCTCCCATGTTAATCCATTAGGAATTACATTTGGTTTATTGGTATACAATGGATTTTTTCCGTTTAATAAAACATTTAATTGATTAACAGACATCGTTTCTAAATACTGATAAGGAGAGATATTTCCATTTCCTAATGAACCATAAGAAGCTCTGAATTTCAACTCAGGTAAAATATCTGCTAAACGACTGTTTTGCCAAAAGTTCTCTTGTGATAAACGATACCCTACAGAAGTTGATGGAAAGAACCCCCACTGTTGATTCTGTGGGAATTTTGAAGAACCATCATATCTCCCGTTTACTTCTATAAAATACTTTTCTCTGAAATTATAGTTCAATCGAAAGAAAGCCCCTAAAGTCGCCCATTGATAGCCTCCTCCTTTTAAAACAATATTCTCTCCAGTTGCTAAACCAAAATCAGGTAATAAAGAATTCGTTAACTCATTGCGTTCTAAAGTGCGCTTGTCTAAACGCAATTTTTCGTAATTATATCCTACTAATCCTTTCAAATAGTGACTACCGAATTGCTTTTTATATTCTGCATAAAGATTCATCCCCTTATAAGTCGTTTTCTCTTGCAACTCTTCTAACTTATTCTCTCCTCTTTCAAGTAACTCTCCTGGTTTGGTACTATATGGCACTGGAGTATATTGTTTCGTTTCTACTTCATTTAAATTTCTAAAAGTAAAATCTCCATATAACTTCAAATCATCTTTAATTACGTCAGCAACAAAACTTGTTGTATTTCTCAATTGTTGTCTGTTTGTATCTGAATAATTTCCTCCTGAAACAAAACTACCAAATACAATTGCCGCATTGTGTGTTAAGGTTCCATCAGGATTAAACATCATCGCTACAGGGAAGGCCTCGTCTGATATTCTACGCCAAACTGGTGTATCTGAAGGGTGATTTAAGATTGGAAAGAAATAATCCATTTCAGCATATTCAAAGTTATTTTCTAACTTCAACCAACTTGTTGCTTGTAAAGACCCTTTTCCTCTTAAATTATACATATTAAATTTATCGGAGTTATATCTAAAAATACCGTCTTGAGAATTTATTCTACCTGATAAGTAATAGCTTGCTTTTTCCCCTCCACCACTAGCACTTAAATTATACTCTTGTGCTGTAATCATATCTGCATACAACTCTTTCATCCAGTCTGTATTTCCATAGTACACATATTTTCCAGTTACAGGATCAATATCTACTTTACTCAAACTTGGGTTTTCGTCATGTTCCTTTAGTTGTTGCAAATATTCCATAGAAAAAGGAAATACGCTATTTGCTTTAGACGGATGCATTTTGTAATCATTCCAAGAATAATAAGCGTCGTCAAATTGTTTCGCCCATTGGTATCCATTAGTCACTAAATCAGGTTTAACTGTATGATCTAAAACCGAAAAAGAGGTAGAAAAGTTAATCTTTGACTTTTCATTTTCAGATGCTTTAGTGGTAATTAGAACTACTCCAAAACTTCCTCTTGCTCCATAAATAGCTGCAGAAGCAGCATCTTTAAGAACAGATACACTTTCTATATCATTGGGATTTAATAAAGAAGGATCACCAGGTACTCCATCTATTAATACCAAAGCATTCCCTCCTCCTCCAATTGAAGTTGTACCACGCACATTAAATGTTGCACTTCTGGTAGGTTTTCCATCTCCTATGATAAGGTTTAGGTTTCCTATTTCTCCTTGTAATGCTTTAGCTACATTAGAAACAGGGCGATCTTTAAACACCTCTGCTCCTACTTGATCTACAGCTCCTGTAACATTTACTCGTTTTTGCTTTCCATATCCCACCACTACTACTTCATCTAAATTAGTTTGGTCTTCTACTAAAGCTACTTTTAAATTAGTAGCTGCTATTACTTCAACTGTTTTATATCCAATAAAAGAAATTTGTACTCTATCTTTTCCCACTACAGCATCCAAAGCAAAATTTCCGTCCAAATCTGTACTTACACCTTTGTCCGTTCCCTTTAATATAACTGTAGCTCCTGGGACCCCCAATCCTTGTTCGTCCATTACAATTCCTTTTATCTTTTGTGTTTTTACTTCTCCTAATTTTACAGAGATAGTTGAACCTGTAATTTGATAAGTAATTCCATATTGTTTAGACATATAATCTAAAATACCTTTTATGTCTTTAGCGTCAATATGCATATCCACTTTTTTGGTCAAAGCGGTTACTTTATCACTATAAATTAAAGTGTAATTTGATTGTTTTTTAATGGCGTTAAAAACATCTGTAATAGAAGCTTGATTCAACTGAATTGAAATCGGTGTCGCTGCTTTTTGTTGTGCATAAGTGTTTTCTGCACTTAATAAGTGTAAAAAAAGCAAAGCAGTAGCTAATGGAGTATATAATTTCTTACCTCCTTTGAATAATTTGAGATACATAATTGTTATCTTTGTTTTTTAGTTAATTGTTCTGCTGGATAATTAATTATCACTTCTAAACCTGTTCATCGCTGCCACTTTGTACAGGTTTTTTCTTTGTAGTTAATTGTAGTTGTGTTATTTCATTTCATAATATTGTGGTTAGACATAAACTATTTGAGGTGTACTATAATCTTCCCATCACTTTGCTTCTTATATTGAAGACCGTATATAAATTGCAAACTTTGAAGGATGTCTTCAATTTTATCGCTTGTAAAATCGCCACTAATTGTTGAAGTTGGTAAATTAGTTGATGCTAACTGCAAATGCGTATTGAAACGCCTATTCAATACTGTAATTACTTCTTGGATCCCCATTTGGTTAAATTTGACTTCTCCTTTATACCATTGATTAAACTGCTGTTCTTGTATAGTCGCTTTCTGTAATGAACTTACTGCATCTGTCCAAGTCACTTGTTCATCTTTTGCCAAAATAACCTGTTGCTTAGTTTGTTTGTCTTCTACTTTTACTTTTCCTTCATAAACACTTACTTGTACTGTTTCATTAGGACTATCGTTTACATTAAACTTTGTTCCTAATACTTGTGTTCTTAATTTAGGGCTAACAACCAAAAACGGAGTATCTCTTGAAGTGTGTTTTACTTCAAAAAAAGCTTCTCCTACTAATTGTACTTCACGAGAATTTCCGTTAAATGTTTTAGGGTAGATTAATTTACTATTTGAATTTAAGTGTACATAGGTAGAGTCACTTAAATAAAACTGAAGCTGTTGTCCTTTAACTGCAAATTGCTCCACATATTCTATTTCTTTTGTTGAAGGGAAAAGAAAATAATAAGATAATGATAAAACAATTGCTACTGCTGCTGCTATCTTATAGTACATTGCAAAAGACGTTTTTGGGACTGGTTTAATTTGAAGGTTTATTCTTCTTTTCATCCTTTCGCCAACAGCTGTACTTACATCTTTTGGAAGCACACCTTCCATTTGCATGCGATCAAAATACTGATTAACTAAAGATTCTTCTTCTTTATTACTATTTCCTTCTGCGTATTTTGACAATATTCTTTTAAACTGTTTTATCATTCTTAGTATGCTTTATACTATGATGTTCTTCTATTTTAAAAAACACCTATGTATCAAACCATACTTAACGATTAGATAATACAGCTAAACTTTACTTAACACATAATACTTAACAATACAGAAAAATGCATATCTGTAATATATCTTGTATTTCCTCGCAACAGTTTTAAAGCCTTGTTCACTTGATTCTCTACTGTACTTTCAGAGATATTTAGACGAGAGGCAATCTCTTTATAAGACAATTGCTCATAAAAACGCATTTTAAAAATAGTTAAGCATTTATCTGGTAGAAGTGAGATTGCAGTTTGATTAATTTCGTTCAATAATTGTTGTTTTACTTCTTCAAACTGTATCTCGTCAAGATCTGGAACTAAAGAAGCTATATTCTCTATTTGTACTTGATTGAAGTTTCTATTACTCAATGCTTTTGCACACTGATTTCGAACAGCTTGAAAAAAATAAGCCCTTGGTAGTTCTACATTAATGGTATTCATGCGGCTCCAATAATCAATAAAAACCTCTTGTACAATATCTTCTGCTATAACTTTATCCCTTGTTACGTTAAGAGCAAAAGCATATAACTCAGACCAATGCTTTTCATATAAAGCATCAAACATTTTCTCTTTACTTATCATTATATGTTGTTACTTTTAGTAGGTTTTCGTGTAGGATCAAATGTAATATTATAGCCTGTCTTCAATTTTATTAAATCGTTAAGATTACCACCTACTATTTATTTCATTTTTACTCGCTAAGTTTAATTAACAAACAATTCCTATTTCTTATTATTATAACATAATTATCACATTTACTTATTAATATTTTTAATTATTTATCCAGACTCTTACTTTCTTGAAATGAAGTCATCTTGACTTTTTAGTTTTATAAAACTTTTTCAGTCCTAAAGCAATGAAGTTCCACGCCATCCAACTAGAAAGTATGGTGTCGAACCTATTGAATAAAGAACGAAGGCTATATAACCAATAATTCGTTCTTTCAAAGGAATTCTAGCACTTTTATTGCCCAAAATGCCCATTTCAGGAGGAAATGTGCAAGAATACAGCAAGTAATCTTCCAGTAGACCAACATATAATAATCTCTATAAGAAGACGTCGCATAAAACGTAACAACTCCTATCTTATAGTTATTTCTTTACACTTCCTTAACCATACACTAACTTATATTCTCACTTAAACTCTCTCTCTTTTATCAGTATATCAATACTATACCTTGTAAA
Organism: Myroides sp. ZB35; assembly: GCF_001865835.1. Lineage (NCBI taxonomy): Bacteria > Pseudomonadati > Bacteroidota > Flavobacteriia > Flavobacteriales > Flavobacteriaceae > Myroides > Myroides sp. ZB35. The sequence continues at coordinate 3,687,703 of NZ_CP017769.1, forward strand.
ACACACACAATATATCCTTACAAAAACACTACTTTTTAGAAATAATGTCCTTATTACATAAAAAAGCTTAATGCTTTAGTAAAGTTAGAGAAAGAACATTACTCTTATTATAAGATAATTTTGGTCTCAAAATAATATAATAATGACTAATAAAGATAGATTCGTAAACAACTTGTATACGTCTTATTGGGAGTCTCTGTATATCTATGCTAATAACCTAACTCAAAATACTGCACAGACAGAAGATATCATTCAAGAAGTATTTATTGATCTTTGGAAGAGATTTGATACCTTACATATTGAGAATTTTAAAGCCTATCTTTATACAGCTGTTAAATATAAATGTCTAGAATATTTGCGCAATAGAAAATTTACTTCTGTAGAACTAGAGACTGCTTATGAGGCATTATCAGAATTTGAATTACTTACTGTAGAGGAACAAGAACAATTTAAACTTTACCTACTAGAACAAGTCAAATTAAAAGCTGCAGAAATATTACCAGAAAAATGTTTAGAAATTTTTCAGTTGAGATATTACAGTCTGAAGTCTTATTCTGAAATTGCTCAACTCCTAAACTTGTCAGAAAACACAGTTAAAAACCAATTAAACAAAGCATTATCCTTATTAAGAGCTAATCTTTCTTATTCTGTAGAAGCCTTTTTCTTCTTTCTTTTATTCGTTAAGTAATTGTTACCTATATTAAGTAATCATTAAATCCAGTTTTTCGCATAGTACCATTTATAGAATAGCGCACTTTATAGATATAAGCACTATTCATGGAAAACAAGATTAGAAATATTATAGATCAATATTTAAAGAAAAACTCATCTGATCAAGAAAATCAATTTTTAACTTCTTGGTTAGAAAGATTACAACAAACAGGTACTTCTACCATCGCAGACAAAGAAACTGTTGAAAACAGATTACGCAATAAAATAGTAGCTAGTCAGAAAGCACATACTCGACGCATGCGCTTTAGACGCACTGCTACCTGGGCTGCTTGTCTTACAATACCTTTATTAAGTGGTGTCTTTTTATGGAATCAATATAGTTCTTCTACTAATCTATATTATGCAGAAAAGACCACGAGTATTACTTTAGATGACAACACTATTATTATACTAGAACCTGGTACTACATTAGAAATTAACGATGAATACAATACCTCTAATCGTTCAGTAAAACTAAAAGGTACTGCCTTATTTAAAGTAGCCAAAAACAGAGATCTTCCTTTCCTAGTCAAGTCTGATCACCTTAACACTACAGTTCTAGGAACAACATTTACAGTGAGTGATAAGACTTCTAATAACCATAAAGTTCACGTAATAGAAGGAATAGTATCAGTAGAAAACCCTAAAGATTCTTCGTTAAGAATATTACATGCTAACGATAGTTTGGTATGGCATAATGATAAACTAGCTCATAATACTTTACTCGCTCAGACTTCATACTTTGACTTTAATAATATCCCTTTAGATAAAGCAATCAATCAGTTGGAAAAATACTACCGTATCCCTATCCACATTGATCATCGTGTTAACACCCAAGCCATCTTGCATGGACAATATCCAAAACATGAGTTGTATGCTATTCTGAGAAGTATCTGCTTCTTGGAAGACCTTACCTATAAAAAACAAGATAAAGAAATTTCAATTTTCAAAAAATAACTAAACATTTAAAAAACCTATTATGCACTTAAACCATGAAAAACAAATACAAAAAAATTAAGTTTCCTGTAATAGCACTAGCTTGTCTGATGTGGTCAAATATTACTCTAGGACAATCACCTTCTCAAATTAATTTAGCACTACCTAAAAGTGAATTAACAATCAATGAATTAATAAAAACAATAGAGAAACAAACTTCTATTAAGATTTACTATACTGATGAATTACCTCAGAGTACTAAGGTAAACTTTAGTAGTAAAACACTTACTCTTCAACAAATATTAAGTTCATTACAAGCCAAAGTTAATCTATCTTATAAATTAGAGGACAATCTACTTTCTATCAAAAAAGGAAACTCTTCTATTGCTTTAAGTATGCTTAAAGGAAGAGTATTGGACAACAATGGACTTACATTACCTGGAGCAACCATAGAAAACTTAAGTAATATACAGTCTACCATTACTGACTTAGATGGAAACTTTGATATCAAAGCAAATCCAAATGACTTAATAAAAGTCTCTTTTATTGGTTTTCAAGATCAAATGGTAAAGGCTTCTTCTATGATGAATATCAAAATGAGAGAAGAAGCGTCTAATCTAGATGAGATTGTAGTAATTGGTTATGGGACAGCTAAGAAGAAAGATATTACAGGTTCAGTAGGACAAGTTAGTGGAGATGCAATAGAACAGCGAAATACAACACAGCTTTCGCAGGCTCTTCAAGGACAACTATCAGGAGTAATGGTAACGCGTAACTCAAGTAAAACTGGTGCTAAAGCTAATATCAAAGTTCGTGGTGTGACTACTATAGGTAATACAGATCCATTAATTGTTGTAGATGGAGTGGCACAAGATGATATGGATCAAGTAAACACTAATGATATCGAAGAAATATCTGTCTTAAAAGATGCAGCAGCAGCTTCTATTTATGGAGCTAGAGCAGCAGCAGGAGTTATTTTAATTACAACTAAACGCGCTAAAGATAACGAATTTCACTTCTCTTATAAATCTGATTACGCCTTTGAAAAACCTACGATGATGCCTAAGTCTGTTGGTTATAAACGCTACATGGAGATGATCAATGAAATGTCTTGGAATGATGCAGGTACAGCTCCTGGAGGAGAATATGGTATCTATAGCAAACAAGACATAGACAATTGGTATCAGAAGAACTTAGAGAACCCTAATAAATACCCTATTACAGACTGGCAAGATCTATTGCTAAAAGATTCTGCTGCAAAAGAAAGACACTCCTTCTCTCTTTCTGGTGGTGGTGAGCGAATTAAGACGCGTGCAAGTGTAGATTATGAGAATATCAAAGCAATTTATGATATTGAGAATTACAAAAGAATTATGACTCGTGTAAATAACAACATCAAGGTTAATGATTTTATCTCTGGAGATATTGATTTATCATATAATACAACCCAACAAACTTCCCCTGTTAATGACCCTGTATGGGAAGCTATGCGTTATGCTCCTGTATATGCTGCTACTTGGCAAGATGGAAGAATGGCTGAAGGAAAATCAGGTTCTAATGCCTATGCTAGTTTGTATCATGGAGGAACTAAAAGACATCACTCTGATAAAATATACGGAAGAGTAGCCTTGAACTTTACGCCAATTCAAGATTTAAAAGTTTCATTAGTTTTAGCCCCACAACTAGCTTTTGATAGAAGAAAGAACTTTACAAAAAAAATAGAATATTATGATGCTGAGAACCCTGAGCGCTTCTCAGGCTATATAAATGGTCATACAAACAATACTTTAATTGAGAATAGAAACGAAAGCAAAATACTGACAAAACAAGTGCTTGCTACTTACACTAAAGATCTAAAAAAACATAGTATTAATCTATTATTAGGGTATGAAGATAATTATTCTTCTATAGATAATTTAGGCGCTAAAGCAATGAATATGGAATTGCCTAATTTTCCATATTTAGACCTTGCTCCTGTAGAATTTATGACTAACTCTGGTGATAAAACAGAGACAGCTTATCAATCTCTTTTCTCTAGATTAATCTATTCATTTGACAACAAATATCATTTGCAAGCTAATATTCGTAGAGATGGTTCTTCACGCTTTCACAAAGATCACAGATGGGGGATATTCCCTTCTTTTTCTGCAGGATGGACAGTATCAGAAGAAAACTTCATGAAAAACCAAAATGTAATAAGCTACTTAAAACTTAGAGGTTCTTGGGGTACTCTAGGAAATGAACGAATCGGAAACTATCCATATCAATCTTCAATCAATTTTTCTAATACCTTATTCTATAAAGACAACCAGATTATCTCTGCTCTAACTGCTGCTCAAACGCAATATGCTATCCAGAACATCACTTGGGAAACAACAGAATCAATTGATTTTGGTTTGGATATTAATTTCTTAAGAAATCGCCTTAGTATCACAGCTGATTATTATAAAAAGAAGACACGAGATATGCTATTAGAGTTAGAGATTCCTGCTTTTATGGGATTTGAAAACCCTCAACAGAACGCTGGTAATATGCACACTGAAGGTTGGGACTTAGATATTAATTGGCGAGATCAGATTGGTGACCTAAAATACTCTATAGGAGCTAATCTATCAGACTCTAGAACCACTATGGGGGATTTGGGAGGACGTATCGTTATGTCTAATGGAAAAATCATAAGACAAGGAACTTCATTTAACGAATGGTACGGATATATTTCTGATGGTCTATTTCAAAATAAAGAACAAATAGATAATAGCCCTAAACTATCTAATGCTGTAAAACCAGGAGATATTAAATATCTAGATATAAGTGGACCTGATGGTGTTCCTGATGGAATCATATCACCAGATTATGATCGTGTGCCTTTAGGTTCTTCACTACCTCGTTACATATTTGGTGGACATATTAACCTTGATTACAAAGGAGTGGAATTAGGAATAGCTTTCCAAGGAGTTGGAAAACAAAAAAGTCTATTGACAGAAAACCAAATCAGACCTTTCCAATCTTCATGGACAAGTCCAATGCAAGAGATAGATGGTCAATACTGGAGCCCATACAATACTGTGGAACAAAATCTAAATGCTAAATACCCTAGATTATCGCATATAAGCGCAGAAAACAACAATTATAAAATGTCTGATTTCTGGTTAATTAATGGAGCTTATTTCCGTATTAAGAATATCACTTTAGCTTATAATTTCCCTAAAGATTTAGTAAACTCAGTGCATTTAGACAAGCTTAAAGTATTTATTTCTCTAAACGACTATTTTACATTCAGTAATTTTCCAAAGGGATATGATCCAGAATCAGCATATAATGCATACATCGCTAAATCATTCAACTTCGGGGTATCTGTTAACTTCTAATATTATCTAAAATGAAAAAAATACTTTATATACTTAGCTTACTTATCTTTACATGCAGTTGTGCTGATTTAGATTTAAACCCTCCTTCTAGTGCTTCTTCAGAAAATTGGTATTCTGATAAAAATGAATACGAACTTTCTATTAATGATTTTTACAGAGAATACCTTTGGAATCTTGAAACAGGCTGGGCTGGTGAACGATTAACAGATAACTGGTCTCAAAGACAAGTAATGAATGAATATGCTGCTGGTACCATTAATAGTGAATGGGGTACAAGTGCTGCATTGTGGAAGAATACTTATAAAGGAATTGCTAGAGCAAATACTATATTAGAAAACTTAACGCAAAACAGAGGTAATCTATCAGAAGTAGATAGAAAACAGTTTGAAGCTGAAGCACGTGCCTTTAGAGCTATATTCTACGGTAGATTACTGTTTTTCTTTGGCGATGTTCCTTTTTATACTCAAACGCTTACGATAGAGGAGGCTTTCAAAATGGGAAGAACTGATAAAAAAATTATTTTACAAGAAGTGTACAATGATTTTAACTTTGCAATCAATAACCTACCTATTAAGTACAATGGAACACAGAATTCAAGATTGACAAAAGGTGCAGCATTAGCGTTTAAGGCAAAAACAGCATTAAATCTTCACGATTATGAAATAGCACGTAAGGCTGCTGAAGAGTGTATAAAACTAAATAATTATAAGCTACACAGTAATTATGGAGAATATTTCCTTTCTAAAACTAAGAATTCTTCTGAAACTGTGTTTGCTATTCCACGTTCTGCTCAACATAATTCTATATTCTCAGTTAAGAATTTCTATACTAGAAATGCTGGTGGAAGCTCTGTAGCACAACCTTCTTGGGAATTATTTGCTACTTATCTATGCACGGATGGGAAAACAATAGATCAATCTCCTCTTTTTGATCCTCAAAACCCTTTTAAAAACAGAGATCCGAGATTAAAAGAAACTATAGTAGAATTTGGTACTGATCACCTTGGATATATTTATGATCCTAACCCTTACTCTACTAATGTCCTTAACACTACAACAGGTAAGCAAGTAAAAAATAAAGACACAAGATCTGTAGATACCTATGCTTCTTATAATGGATTAACACTAAAAAAAGGAGTTGATACAGACTGGTCTGATGATTCTTATTCTGATGCTGACATTGTTATTATGAGATATGCTGATGTACTACTAATGTATGCAGAGGCAAAAATAGAACTAAACCAATTAGATAGCGAAATGCTTAAAGCGTTTAACCAAGTAAGAGCACGCGCTTATAATGACTCTGGTATTACTGCTCCATTACTTACTATCTCATCACAAACTGAAATGAGAAAATACCTTAGAATAGAAAGAAGAGTAGAATTTGCTTGGGAAAATAGAAGAATTGAAGATATTATGCGTTGGAAACATGCCGAAATCGCCCTAACTAGACCAAATTATGGTATGTTAGACCCTGACAAACTAAAAAAAGAAGTAGTTGATAAAGGACTGTGGTTCTGGTCAGAAACACCAACCATAGATGAAAATGGATTACCTGTATTTGACGGATTACTTAGTAAAGGAAAAATAAAAGTATTAGCCACCAGGGCTTTTGATAAGAATAAGCAATACTTATGGCCTATTCCGTCAAAAGAAATTATTATCAATTCTAACCTTACCCAAAACCCTGGTTATTAAAATGAAGTGTTTGTATAGTTTATATTTCCAAATAGGGGTGCTTTTTTTATTAGCATCCCCTATTTCTTTTGCTCAACAATATGCGACAAAAGTAGAATTAGACCAGCCAAACTCTTGGTCTATGATTTTAATTCCTGATATTCAAAACTATTCTAAATATAGCCAAAATCAACCTATACTAGACCTTATTAATAGATGGATAGAGGCTAATATAGATCAACTAAATATTAAAATGGTACTGTGCACTGGTGACTTAGTAGAACAAGATGATGTAATCCTTCCTGGATTAAATGGAAATCTCTCTTCTAAGCAACAATGGGAGTTTATAGATAAATCCTTTACTATCTTAGATCATAAGATTCCTTATATTCTAGCAACAGGAAATCACGATTACACCATAGACTCTAAAGGAACGAGAACTACCCAATATGACAAGTACTTCCCTATAACTAAGAATTACTTAAATCAAAAACATCTTGTACAACATGGACTTAATGAGCATAACTTACCTACGCTAACGAATGCCATGTATGAGTTTAAAGGAATTAACAATAAAGATTACCTGATTGTCAACCTAGAATACGCTCCACGAAACACAACCCTAAACTGGGCAAATGAAATTCTAAAATTTAAACAATATGAAAATCATCAAATCGTCTTGTTAACACACGCCTATCTCAATCGCAATGATACAAGATTAGAAGGAGATAACAAATGGATAATCTTTGAACCTTACTTTAAGGATAAAAAAGAAAGAAAATCAGACAGAATATTACTCCCTGAATCTAATAATGGAGAACAGATTTGGAATAAAATAGTAAAAGAAACAAAGAATATGCAATTAGTCCTATCTGGACATATTTCGGGAGAAGGATATAGAGTAGATAAAAACAACTTTGGACAAGAAGTACACCAGATGCTCTTTGATATGCAATCAGAAGGTGGCGGCCATCAAGGTAACGGAGGAGACGGCTTTATAAGAATATTAGAATTCTATGACGACAATAGAACTATTAAGGTTAAGACCTTCTCTCCTCTATTTGGTATCTCCCCAAAAACAGCTCATTTAGCTCATAAAAGAGATGAAAGAAATCAATACCTAATTCATTTAGATTAATCAAATCCTTTCAACAACAAAAATCGCCAAGACTATTTCTTGGTGATTTTTTATTTATACCTCATCCTCTTAAAAACACCCTCTTAATGCCCAGTCATAAGTACTTCCTGTCATTTCTATATTACAAGTCCCAATACTATACTGTTCAGATCATCTAATATTAAATTCTGAATACTAGCCAAAGTTACTTTCACTCTTAAAACTCTCTTCCTAAAACCCTCCCAAAACCTTAAAATTGCGATGATTTAAAGTGAACTTATAATTTACATAAACACTGACTTCTTTGTAATGCTTGGTTTTAATTATTTGTATTTAATTAGTTTGCTCTGAAGTAATTACCTTAAACCATAGCACCCTAATATAGCAAGTACTTATTCCTCTGATTCTTTTTCTATACACATAACTTACATACACATCTAAATCTTCTAAAGGTTAAAATAAATTCATCTTTGATAGTCCAATAAATACTATTAAAAATCAAACCTTTTAATTACATCCAACGAGCGTGCAAAACATCTAAAAAAAGCAACCCTCAGGTTGCTTTGCTATTTTAGTTTACTTCTACTTCTGGTCTTACACTCTTATTGACTATATAACCTATTATATACCCCACATAATTGATAAACCCTTCTAACCTGTGATTATCCTCTACATAAATCACAGTACTATTAGAAGCATTATTCTTTACATTAAAATTACTAAAGTCAATTACCTCATCTTCTTTAGCCATAATCACTAAAGCATCCTCTACATTATTTATTTTTATTAAACTCTCTTGAAGATTCTCTGTAAACTGTAGATCCGCATTAAGACGTTTATCATAATCTAGCAATGGACTAGTTAGTACTAATATTGTCTTTAACCCTAGCGCTTTTCGAGCTTCTCTTACTTGGTACGCTAAATTAGCTCCTGTAGAGTCTCCTACTAAAATGATCTGTTCAATCTCTGCTGTCTGTCTTACAGCTGTTTGTAATAACAACTTAAAATCTGTGTTCTCATCCCATTCAAAGACCGCAGCCGGAAAGTCTGGTAAAGACTCCTTTATGTTATAAAATTTACGTGATTCTCTGTTTGATCCATATCCATGGATATATAATAAAAAAAGGTTGTCCATTGTTTGTTATTTAATTAATCGATAATAATCATCTATACTATCGCAGGCTAAATGTACAGTAATCCATTACATATACAAGCTTTTTTTATAAAAAACATTTTAAAACACACGATAAACAACGTTTTCATCAATGCACAAAGAAATATTATTCGCATTATTAACATTTCTTACTTAAATTAATTTGTATCTTGGAGGAAGATTTCTTACCCACTCAACTAACGATAATGTAACCAAAAAAACAAAACCGTTATGAAACAAGCGAATCAACAAGTGCTAAATGCATTATTATCTCCTGAGGAGTACACGCGTATTCTACAAAGTACTAAAGATACCATACCTGAAGATGCCTTATTTAACTTCTTGCTTAAGAACAAAATCTTATATGAAGTCAATGCTAATGCTCCGCATCTAGATAGTGATGCCATTTCTTTTATCAGCCAAAGAATGAATACACTAGGTGAAGATTTCGTAATCAATGAAAAGAAATTAGACAAAAAAGTCTCTAAAGCTGTAAAAAAAGAAAAGATTGACAAAGGAGAAGCTCTTGCTTATATGATTAATCAAATCCGTAAGAAACTACCTAAGAATTATACGGTCTGCAATTTAGAGAGAGGAGATGAAGCTTATTATATAGGAGTAATCAAGAAAAAAGAACTCAAAAAGATAAGTAAGTTGAACCTTGACTTTGGGGTATTCCATAAATTTATAACAACACCTGATCAAGAGCCCTTCTATGTTATAGAATGCTCGTGTGGTACTACTTATATATGGGAAACTCAAGAAGAAGATGTAGATCCTAGCAAAGGCGTTTGCCATAATTGTGGTAAATCATTTGCAGATCAAAATACACATCTTAGCAATGAAATAAAAGAATAAATATATCTAGGTATTGTCTATCTTTACTTTATGATTAATGTTATTTAGAAATAATTAAATTCAGTAGATTATTTATTCCGTTATTATCACTAGGTCTTCTTACTATTAGCTGTAGTAGTGATGATGATATCAAAATCACTCCACCTGTAGAAGAGGAAATTATTGATCTAACGGAGCCTCATACCTATAGTTTTAGCTCTGTATTTATAGAACAGCAAAGTACCTTCATAGATAAAGCAATTACCAATCAAGGGACAACAACCTTGGACCAAGATTGGGAAAAGAAAATAGAAGCTGTCCGACCTGTATCCATGACATTAGATGGAGAGCGTCTACGTGTAATACTAAGCAACGGTAAGGATACAAACTATGTAATCAAACTGATAGATCATACTATTCACTTTATCAGAGGTGATGGCGTTCTTCTACCAGCTGCTACACTTGCAGAGGATAATAAAAGCATTATACTATACTCTTCTTTCTATCAAATAGATGGATTAGACAAGGTTTCATTAATGACACAAAAAGAAGAAATACACGACTATCAAGCAATCGATTTATTATCTTTTACCAAACAATTCGATCATCTAAAAGATATTAAAGGAAAGTATTTACGCATTTCACTTGAGTATAAAATAGTACAAGGAGCTCCATGAGCTCCTTTGTTTATAACATCAAAAAAGCAAGTAGACCATCAGCCTACTTGCTCCTATAATATAAAATGCAATTATAACCTTTATATACTCTGATATACCAAAGTATATACACTAGGCTAACTCTTTATAATCAATTACTTCGTTATCTCTTTTACGATATCTCTTACCTCCATCACTCCAGTGTGTTTCCACAATACCTCTCCTGCTTGATTTACAAGTACCATAGTAGGAATCGCTCGTATGTGAAACTGAGCAGATATCTCCTGATGCTGATCTACATCTATACGTTGCAAATAGGCATGCTCTGTAATCTCTCCTACCGATTCATCTATTATCCTAGTCAACATCTTACAGGGTCCACACCATTCTGCAAAAAACTGTAACAATACTGGTTTATCTGTTTCTTTTAAAATCTCAGCTAACTTCATTTCTTCTTTTTTTAATTCGTTTGACTAAAGCAAAATTAGAGATCATTCTATCAAAAAGTCATATACGAATGGGAGGTTAAACAGTACAAAGCACATTATATTGTTTTTTTTCTTAATTTACATACCTAATAACCTAACTAACAGACATTGGAAGAAAATACCACTACTCCTATTCAGCTACCTAAGCCTGAAGGATTCGAAGACTATACCATAGAGAAGAAGACCATTGATCTAGGAAAAGCAAATGGGTATGCACTACTGAGCTTAATCCCTATTGCGATAGTTAATTTTGCTGGATACTATCTCGTTTGGGGAGAAATAATTAGCATTTCTACACTAAAAGGACTACATCCATTACTAGTCATGGGCTATTGCTTCTTATACATAGTCGTTATGACTCTCGGAATCGTAGTACATGAGCTTATACATGGAGCTACATGGGCTATATTTGCAAAGAAAGGATTTAAGTCTATAAAGCTTGGCTTTCTAAAAGAATATCTCACTCCTTACTGTCATTGTAAAGAGCCACTTAAAGTCAGACCCTATAGTATAGGCGCGATCATGCCAGCTATTATACTTGGCTTTATCCCTTCTATACTCGCTATATGGACAGGTAGCTTAGGAATGCTATTATTCGGCATATTTTTTACTGTATCAGCTATGGGAGACTTTATGATTATTTACCTCATCTATAAAGAAGATAAGGATACATGGGTACAAGATCACCCTTCAGAAGCGGGATACTACTTACTAAAACAATAATTAAACAAAAAGACAGCTCATAGGCTGTCTTTTTAACCCAGAATCAGTGATAGACAGATAAACGAAAAGTAATTATACAAAATAGCTCTGAATTAGTGATACAAGCATACTATAGTATGGTTTTAGAGCTAATGAAAGAGATATGAAGTAGAATTTCTTTGTAGTATTTGGCTAACGCTTATTCTGGGTTTAATATACTATATCTTAAGGTATTAATACGGCTCTACCTTTCAGTTCTCCTCTTCTCATTTTATCATATACCTCTAGAGCCTGATCTAAAGGAAACTTCTCTACTTCGATATGGATATGCCCTTGTCTAGCTAGTTCTATAACTTCCATTAGTTCTACCTCAGACCCCCAATACGGTATAGATACATTTACTCCCAATGGGACTTTTCCGAAGCCAAAAGGATAGTTACCTCCTGACAGTCCTATGATGGTAAGGTCTCCATTTAATCCCACTACTTTTGCTCCTAATTCGATAGTAGAGGTCGCTCCTACAAAGTCAAGTACAGCTATAGCTTTCTTCGCACCTGTTATCTTTATGATTTGCTCTGCAGCATCCTTATCTGTCGAATTAACAGTATAGGTAGCTCCCATTTTCTTAGCGAAATCTAATTTGTCTTGAGTGATATCGCATGCAATAATAGTAGCGCTACTAACGGCCTTTAATATCTGTAAGGCAGTATGCCCTAATCCTCCAATACCGATAACCACTACATAAGAGTCAGGAGACAGTTTATGCAACGATCTCTTAATCGCAGAATATGGCGTCAAAGCCGCATCTGTAATAGGCGCTGCTATAGCAGGATCTAAGTCTCCTATCGGCACTAATAAACGAGAAGAAGGTACTAGCATATACTCTGCCATCCCTCCGTCTAATCCTAACCCTCCTCCTGCAGCCTGACTCGCATGGTTATCACAGTAGTTCTCAGAAGATTGTTTGCATGGCTTACAATGCCCACATCCCCAAGGACCATATACTACTACGGCATCTCCTTTTTTAAATCCTTTTACACTTTCACCCATTGCCTCTACATAACCAGCATTCTCATGACCTAAGGTGAAAGGCCCAGGTACGATACCGTCATCTATCACATGCAAGTCTGAGTGACAGACTCCAGCACCTGCTACTTTAATTAATACTTGCTCTCCTGTAGGTACAGGAATAGGCATATCATCAACGATTTTCACATCGTGTAGTCCTAAAAAACGTACTGCTTTCATTTTCATAATTATGGTTTTAAGTATACTCACTAAGTTACAAAAATGGATTAAAAGAGTCAGTTTATATCCGTTCTCTATACATTACACAAGTAATCTATCAATATGCTTATTAATTCACAGCACAACTACACAATACGCAATACATTAATAGAAATCATAATAGATGCTCCAACCCTTTGATTGTTTATTATAAGCAAACATAAAACTTCCATTATCTACTACATTCAGATTCACTTTTTCATTAGTCGAGATTTGGAATACAAATTCGTGTCCCTCTCCATACTCTTCATCTACTCCGATACCCGACTGACAGTAAGAAGGATACCCTCCTAACTTCGTGTCATAACAATGTGTGTCAAACACATCGTAATAGCTCTCCATCACACCCTCATCCTCCATCTCGCAGATTCGATCCTCTTGTTCTAAGGTTAATCCTCCTCCGTCCCAGATAGGATAATCTACCTGTTCTAATCGCGGTTTTAAAGGAAATGGATGTAGAATAGAATCTTTATTAGTCAATTCCTTCTGTACAACGCCTTCTAAGGAATCATAGGTTCTAATCACCCATTTATTTCCCATCGGTTCTAATTGTTCAGGGTAATCATAAGACATAAATACCGTCAGTAACACTATCCCCTCTAAAGCCTTGGGTACAAAAGGCAGATTAGGTAAATACAATTGTAACAAAGGAATCATCTCTCTCCCTTGATCATCTAGCGGTATTCCCTCTTCTTCTTTATATGCCGTAACACGAGCAATCCAAGATTCTTCAATGGTATTTAGCGGACGAAAACCTCCTACTTCAAAGGCTGTGATAGTACGTCCTATCTCTTGTTTTAGTTGTTCTATTGTTTTCATAGTCTTAAGAATAAGTATTAAGGCAAATGACGGTGTCCTCTTTCTCATTATAATAAAGTACGCAGTCATTGCCATCTGTAAAGAACTCACACCCTATCGTCATCCCTATAGGGGGATAATTTTCTGATATAAAAGAAGCTGGAGCTATCTCACTTAGTTCGTTATAACGCAAGGTAGTATCAAAATCCTCGTCTCCCACTTTATACACATAAGGGCTAGGATCTGCCTTGCCAAAGCCATCTATTAATTGTCTATATTTAGCAAATTGTCCTGTTTTCTGAAAAACTAGTTTGTTTAAAGAATAGGCATAGAAGAACTCTAGATAGGTCTCTAGATCTAGCTCATCATCAGCTAAGTCAGTCACTAAAGGTATTACCCTCTCCGTATAGTCTTCTAGAGACATCTTCGCTTTAAAATAATAGTCTGCATTTGTCCAGAACTCTTCTTCTAATACAGAAGATACGGCCTGAGCCACTTTATGTCCTTTATATAGAGTGATATCTCCACTAAATACATACTTTCCTTCTTTTAATGAGAAACAAAAATGATCAAATGAGTTCTGATCAGAATTACTTTCATCATTTGTCCAGATACCATTATGAGAGACAAAGTGTACATTCTTACCAGAAGCTAGTTCCACTGTACACAGCGGATAGAAGATTCCCCTTACTGTATCATCTATAAAGACCTCTTCAAATTTAGGGTATAACACGATTTCCATTGACTTTCTTTTTTCTAAAATAAAACACGAAAATACATTTTTAAATCTGCTTTCACCTTAATGAAAACAGCTATTTTAGAGTAGTATTATCACAGTAGTACACCAGTCTAACTACTTCTGAAGAGTGTACTTTCTTCTTAAAAACATACAATACAGTTAGTGGAGATCAAAGAAACTGTACAGTCATAGTAGGACGAGACAGGATAAGTCCGTAGTGAGTCCGTTATGAGTCCGTAGTGAGTCCGTTTTTTTAGACAAAATAACGGACTCACTACGGAATGATATTACAGCGACTATAGGCTCATCCAAAGCAAAATATCAACTACATACAAGCATCACAAGATTATAATACTTGTAGATAGTCTATGATTTCGTCTATATCACGCTTTGCATGAGTAGCTATCGTTTCGAACAATTCCTTCTCATTATTAAAGTCAGGATTGTCTACTAAGACTGTTTCTAATACACTATACATAGGCATCTGCTCCACTCCCTGATTCCACTTACTATCTTTTAATAACTGCCAATATCTATCTTGTATTTCAGCATTTTGTCCCATGAGCCATAACTCAAAACGCATCTCAGCATGATTTAAGACAATCCCAAAACGCAATAGCTCTCCTCTTAAATACTCGTTATAAAAAGGAAAATAGGTATAATCCATATAACCCGGAGATACATTGCTAAACTTAAACCCTGTATAGCGACTATCTCTTTTTTCTAAGTGAGCTTTTATACGCATTACTAGGGATAATAGGTGTTTATATACTATAGGTACTTCCTCTCCTTTTACTATTTGCTGATATGCTCTTATTTTATTATTCATCGTATTGTATTTAAATTAAGATATATATAAAGTAAAAAGCCGTAGTCTTAAAATAAGGCTACGGCTTTTATGCGAATTAATAATAACTTTCTTTTGTTTTTTTAACAAATACTAATATAGTAAATAATTTTAACATTTAAAGAAACATTATTATTACTTTTTATTTAAAAACCATTTTATAGACTTAGCTTCTTCTGTTTTTATAAAACTATCCTTACCTTCATTATAATGATTTCCATCTCTCCACTCCATTGTGCTCAGTTTTTCTTTTAATTCTTGATATGCCTTTTTCACAGCAGGATGTGCCCTTAGGTAATCTCTAAAAGCGATATGACGTGTCCAGTTCATGTTATCCACTGGGATAGCATGTATATTCGCTACTCTGATATCGTGATTATGTAATGCTTCAGGCACTTGTTCTCCTATTCCTATCTGAGTAGGAAATCCATATACACTAGGCTCTTGATCTAACTTAACAAAAAAACGTCTGTAAGGCATATCTTCATTGTATAGTTCATAATAGATATACCCTTTTGCAGTCATGAGGCTAGACAATTTATCCAAATCTTCTTCTGATTTTAATCCTATCATAATATCGATAATAGGCTTAGCAGATAATCCCTCTACAGAAGTACTCCCGATATGCTCTATCTGTACCTCTAGATGGCTTAGCACAGGAGCTAATTCTTCTTTTATAAGATCAAACTTTTCTCTCCACAGGGGATTGTATTTCTCAAAACTAACTTTCATTATTCTACGATCTATTGGGTTCTATTCAATACAAAGATACTCTTCACTCTTTAAGACACTTTAAACTAAAGTCAAAAAAAGCACCAATAAACAATATTGGTGCTTCAACTATCTTATTCGGAGTATGGAAACGAAACATTCATCTTCTCATAAGGAATGTACTTCGCTAATATCTCTTTATACTCTGTATAGGTCAATAATCCTCTATACTTATCATTGGTATCTTCTAATCTATAATCGATGATAGGACGCTCTATTAACTCCTGTAGAAGAGCCACTTTATCCTCTGATAGATACTGTATATGTGTCTTTAGGGTAGCCCTAAGGTTTTCTATAAACTCTTGATCAGACTGATTGTTATAGGTATCTAGCTGACTCATATCCATCACGATGCGTTTAAAGATAAAGTCTCTTAAATTCTTCGCTTCATAAATAGCTTCTATATCATCGTGCCATACATATACGATAGGATAATCACCGTCTACCTCTTCATTCATCATGAAACAATACATATCCCCTGCCCCATTCTTAGCAAACGAAATAAAGTTATACTCTTCTTTAATCTCCATATAATTATCAGGGTCTCTTAGCCAGGCTATATCTTCATCAACATCCTTTAAAGGAGTCAATTCAAAGTCATCACTAAATAACAATAAAGGTGGATTATCTTTTAACTTCGGGAATGTCGCTGCATACCACATAGAGCTGTACTCTCCTACTTCTAACATATTATCCTTTTCTAACTGCTTATAAAGCTCAGGATAAACGATATTATATTTCTGTTCTAATTCTGTTATAGTCATAGCTATTCTTTTTAAAAGTCTCTATATTCATCAAACCACTGATTAGCTTCTTCTTCCGCTATTACTAAAGAGCTAAAAGAAACTAATTGCATGACTGCTTCCCAAGTATCTTCTCTCTCTGTAGTTTCGATATTCGGTAGATCATTCACGATCTCTACTAGAACTCTGATTGCTTCCTTAACTTCCTCTTTCGTTTTAGCTTTTTTGATTGTTTTTAAAGCTTCTTTATAAGCCTTTACAGCTACTTTATTGTTCTTCCCTACCCAAGAGCCAAATGGGATACTAAACTCAGTAATAAACCACTCAGGCTTCTTTAAATTAGAAACAGAAGCGTATTGAAAGGTTCTCTCCTTCTCTAATACAGTTAATTGTTTCTTTAATTCTTTACCGCCCTTTTCCTCAATATTCCAACCAATGAAATAATTTAGTTTAGACCAACTCGCTAAAGTTGGTATTCCCTCTAAGTTAGGCATATACCTCAACTCTAGACTTTCTAAATTCTCAAACTGCTTTAATTCACCTAGATTACATACATTACCAGATAGCGATATTGCTGTCAAATTAGTGAATTGCGATAAACTATTACAATCAAAAGGTTGCCCATTCACTTTAGTATGAATATTGACCTCCTTGATATGTGCTGTCGTTTTAAGTACTTGTAATCTCAAGGGAGATACAGTATTATTAGCAAACGAAAAAGACAGGGCTTCTAGGTGCTCATAGTTCTCTAAAGTAAGGTTATTGACCTTCCCTCTAATAGAGATGTCTTTCACTCCCTTGCCTAATATTAAGCGAATAGGATGATCAATAGTCACTACTAATCTTCTGATAGCTGCCTGACTAAAATCAGCCTCTGTACAATCTAGTGGTACCCAATCTAGCTGTTCCATCTCCCGAATAGCACTCCACTGGATAAATGACGTATCATCTCCGTGGTACTCCATCACACGAGGCCAATTACCTCCTGCTGGAACTTGAAACTCATTAAATACGCCCCAATTAATAGTATCCTCTCTCTCTACTAAAGCATCACATTTAGATGTTGTAACTCCCTTAGTTCCTATCGCAAAACGACCTTGTCCTGCTGTTATTTTTACTTTATGACTATTCTCTTTAGTCAGTGATAAGTAAAATGGTTTATCTCTTTCCATAGTTTCTTATTTAAACCACACTTCATATCCAAATCTACAAATAGCAATGAACATGATGAATAAAAAGATATATCTCACCCATACTTGCCCTTTTAGAATAGCCATCTTCGCTCCAAAATATCCTCCTAAACCGTTACAAACAGCCATTGGGATAGCAACCTTCCATATAATAGCACCTTTTAATAAAAATAAGCAGATACTACCGAAGTTAGTCACTAAGTTAATCAGTTTTGCATAAGCAGAGGCTTTAAAAAAGTCAAAACCTATTAAAAAGACAAACCCCATAATAAAGAACGTACCTGTAGCTGGACCAATAAAACCATCGTAAAAACCTACTACTACCGAAATGATAACTCCCCAGATATACTTCTGTCTATCTGTAATATTAGTAATCGCTTTTCTAGAGAAGTCCTTTTTGACATAAGTGAATATCCATAGGGCTATTAAGATGATAAATAACAAAGGCTTCATAAAATCATTATTCACTATCGTCAAAACATAAGAGCCTGCAAAAGCACTTCCAAAAGAGATCAAGGCTAATAGAGCAAAGTACATCCAGTTTATCTTAGTCTGCTTTAAATATTGTCTGACAGCTATAGCTGTTCCTGAAAAAGCAGGAATCTTAAGTGTACCTATCACGGTCGATACAGGGAGTTGGGGTAATAAGGCTAGGCCTAGTGGTGTTTGTATTAGTCCTCCTCCTCCTGCGATGGCATCTATAAACCCAGCACAGAAAGCAACTATTCCTAAATACAATAAGATATCTAATTCCATTTGTGTTTTATAAGTACACAAATGTAGAAGTATTACTTTATCTTCTAAAGTGTATTTTTCCTTTTTTATCTAAAAACCACTAACAATAGTTAGTGGTTTTCTTTCATTTTGTATTAAGAGCATCTATGTCAATAATACCTTAATAACTCTATTAATCATTTTCTTTTAACTTTATTCATTCTCTAAATGTAAGTATCCTTGTTTCTTGATAATTCTAGCTCCTCTTGCATCAGAATATTCGTATGTTAATACGTAGAAGTAAGTACCTGTTGGTAGTTTAGCATTTTTATTCATAGTACCACGTCCTTCTGAATATCCCTTAAATACATTACCATTACTATCATAATTGGTTGTTTCGTATACCTTAGCTCCCCATCTATTGAAGATCTGTACTTTATTATTAGGATAGCGAGTAATATTATCAATAATAAAATAATCATTCTTACCGTCTCCATTAGGAGAAACAGCGTTATATACGACTACATCACCATCTAACATTACATCAGTATTTACTGTCCCTAAAGTAAAGAATCCATAACCATTTACAGCAGTAGCTGTAGTTACCTCTTTATTTGCGATATCTACTACTCCTCCTTCGTCTACCCAAATAAGATTATGTGAATCCCAACGGATAATATGTAAGTCTTTTTCTGGATTTAACAACATTTCCTTAAGTGTTGTTTTATCACTCCAACTCAAGGTTAGCAAGACATCTCCTTCTGTATTATTCCCTTTATCTACTAACCAAAACTCTTTTGTATTCAATAAATTAATTACTCCAGATTTATTACTATGAGATTCGAAAAACTGTTTATCATCATAAATATATCTACTAACATAAACAGATTTATCACTTTTAGGAGCAGAGATTTTAGCATATCTAAAGTTACCTTTATTTCCTTGAGGGAACATAAACTCATCGTTTCCTATTTTCTCTATCTCACCATCAGCAAAGCTTTTATCACTCACATTAATTGCTTTTGCTCCTTTCTGAAAACTGATCATCCCTTTTGATAATCCTGTTGTTGCATTCAAAGTCGAGTCTACCTTTACAATTCCGTCTTGAAAGTCCATTGTTCCATAGACATCTATATTTGTTTTCAGATCAAAAGCTCCAGCTGTCTGGGGATTGTTTAGAACTACATCATAAAATTCAGTAAATGAGTTACCCGAAATAGTTTGTACACCTGTTTCGTTCTCATATCTACTAAACACGACTTTACCTGTCTTCGCATTTTTACTAATGCTATAGATACCTTCATTGGTAAAATCATTAAAGAAATAAACAGTACCATCATTAGTAAAGTCACCTTTCTTTTCGTTAATAAACTCCGCTACAGTACCCATTTCTGTACCTGGCATAACGGATAATATTCCTTCATTTACAGTTTGTGCAGAAACAATACATGGCACTAGCCCAAGAATTATTAAACTGATATTCTTCTTTTTCATAACTACTCTTTTTATTCATTTTATCCCCAGCTTTAAAAGCAATATTAGCTTTCAATCTCTGGTTTTTTTTAACCTTATCCCTACGAGGTCGTTTTACAATAAAACCAAAAATCGCACCAATTAATCTATTTTGTATAAAATTTTGTACCTAATCATTCTTCTATTAGATCTTTTCAGCAATTTCACTAGTCTCAAACACCTATAAAACGAACACACTATTTATTATTTTATCATAATTACTAGCAATACAAAAATAGAACTTAACCAACAATATTTAATACTACACAAACATTTATACACAATAAATAAAAATATTATACAAATACACGATTAAAACTCATAAAATAACAATTATAAAACCTAATTTATAAAACGCCACTAGTCACCATAGGTGACTCCCTATAGTATATAGACTCCTCTTTTATACCTCTAGTGATTAATTGTTAAATTACATTCTTATTTCACAACAAACAATCGCTAATTGTGAATATTTTATTTTTTAGTGCTTTTACCATTTATTCAGCTCCTCTCCCTGTCTATGCAATCATTAAAACTATATTTAAAAAAAATAAGAGCCAAATACCCTAAGATACTTGACTCTCATTATTACTTTTCTTTTTCATTAATATTATACATTATCTAGCAATTATACAGGATGCTAAAAAATTTAATAGATGACTGATTAAAAAACATAGGTTCTAGTTAGATAATACACTAACTAGAAACCTACTACAAACAACGTATCTATAATTCGGCCAGAACTATATTTTATCGTATAACTATAAAGCGCAGTATTACAAGAAATGTGTTATAAACTCTCTTACAAGAGAATAAATCACGACAACAGCACTTAATATCCATTTTATCATAATACTTCTATTTATGGCGTTATACCTATTTTTTACAATTACTTCTTTACAGTCTATAAACAAGAATATTGACTCTAATTCTATTTTCAACAAAGCCTCTAACCAAATCAATACTTCTTATTAAAAGAAATATTCTTAACAGAAAACATTAAGTATCCTTCATTAATACTAAGATTTCAATACCTAGAGAACCTTTTCTGAAGAGCAAATATATAACAAATCACTTAATAGTGACTTAATATTTAGTACTTTTGAAAAAAATATTTTTTACTTCATTATGCCAGAGAAAAAGGAAAAACCAAGAGAGAGAAATAAAGAAAAAAGTAAAGAAACATTACTTCAAGCAGTGGGAATAATTTTAAAAGAAAAAGGTTATTCTGCCCTTAAGGTAAATGATATCGCTGCAACAGCAGGACTAGACAAAAAACTTATCTATAATTACTTTGGAGGTGTAGATCAATTACTTGATGAGTATATCAACTCCCAATATTTTTGGAACAATATAGATCCTGATTTATTGTTAGACGAAGCCACTAAAGATGGCGGAAAAGAAATGGGTAAAGCATTATTAGCTGAACAATACGACTTTGTTCAACAAAACAAGGAGTTTCAAAAACTAATGCTTTGGCAATTATCCGAAGACAGAGATTCTTTAAAAAGAATTATAACCAAACAGGAAGATATAGGAGAAGTTCTATTCAAGAATGTATCTGATCATCACTTTGGTGATAAAGCAGATAATTATCGCGCTTTAATGGCTATTCTTGTATCTGGGGCTTATTACCTCAACTTATACGCTGAACACAATGGAAGGTATTTCTGTGGTATAGACCTCCACAGTGATGAAGGAAGACAAAAGATAAAAGAGGCAATGAACTCTATTATAGACAAGGCCTACGAAAAGTAAAAAACAAGAAAGAGAATAGTATAACTTATATCTATTCTCTTTCTTGTTTTAAACATTGTCAATACTAGACAAGTTATAATATAAACTTATGTTTGCGATAATCACTAGGTGAATACCCTGTCACCTTTTTAAATAACCTTGTAAAATAAGAAGGTGAATTATACTTTAATTCAAAAGCGATACCTGCAATATCTCTTGTTTTATCTTGTAAGAGTATTTGACTATGTAAGATACTAATCTCATTAATCCACTGTTTAGGTGGTTTATTAGTAGCTTCCTTGACACATTTATTCAGATAATTCTCTGAGATGTGAAGAAGGTTAGCATAAAACAGTACATTCTTATGGTCGATATGAAATTTCTGTACCAACTCTCTGAAGCGAAAGGCAATATCTAGTTGTCTACTCATCGGAGTCTTCTTTTCCATATCAACGCGAATTACCTTCATTAATATAGCCTCTAACAAAGTAACACAAATCTCTACATCTCTATTTTCACTTAAAGATTCTTCTTCTAGCAAATCTAATGTTCTACCTACCCAACTCGCATTCATCTCATTAAGCTTCACATGAGGATTCATGGCAAAAAACTTTAAATCAGTTGCACCTAATGATATATCTGTAACCACATCGTTCTCATATATAACAAAATACCCCCTGATATCCTCTGATATAGATAGGGTTGCTGTTATATTTCCATTCTTGACATTGATAATCTCATGTTTAGACAAAGTATACGCTCCACTATCTAAATACTGTGTCATCTCCCCCGTAGTCAACATAATCATAAAATTAAATGTAGTACGATAAGGGATAACAGGCATTAAAATTCCCCTTAAATAGTCTTCTAAACGATAAACTTGAATCTTGCTATCATTCTCTAAATAACTATTATCCAAATGAGGCAAAAACAACTTCTTATACTGATAGTTGTTCAATATTTCAATAGACGGCTTCGACATATTTCAACCAAATAATTAAGGCAAATTTTATAAAATAAATAGATCATTATCAATAGTCTATAGCTAATATTTTGCCAATATTACTTAGATATTCTATCAATAAGATTAGTAATTCCTAGTTCTTCTAATTTCTTCACTATCCATTTGTCTAACTGCTTGATAGGATACATCACCCACATCGCAAATACAAAAGGGAATGTCAAAGTAGTCCATCCATACTTAATCATAAAAATATCGAAATAGGTAGAGATAATTACACTGATTAACACATACATTCCTGCACGTACTTTATCCTCTCCCATAGCAATACCGCATAATACCGCATTAAAACTAAATACTCCTTCACTAATTAAAGCATTAGAGGCATGACTACTATGCGAAATATACACACTGACAATCACTGCTACAAAACCATATAATGCCTGTATAGGTCGGCTGATAAACACTCCCAAAAAGAATACAACTCCTGCTACAAAGCTCCCTTGGAATAATACTTGTCCAAAAGCATGACCTTGAATTAAAAAATCATCCAGTTCTTCTATATCTACAAAGTGCTCAGGTACAGAACGAATAGCTAAATCAGGTATACTTAGAATAAACAGTGAAATCCAAGTAAAAAGAATAAAAGGAAATGTATAAGCTGGTAATTCCTTTTTTATTGCCCATCCCATTATAATGGTTGATAAAACAGATGAAATAATCATCATCGCATATACCCAAATACTAGGTTCAAAATAGAATATTAAAGCTACCCCTATCAGACATGAATTAAACCCATATAGTCCATTCTCTATGTCCTGCCTATCAAATCTCAATAATTTTGCTGTTATAATAGCTACTATATTACTCAGAGATGCCGCTAACGCCATATTGGTAGAATCGTAATATATTGCTGCCAAGAACAGCATTCCTGTTATTGCATTGGCTTGTAACATAATCTGTCCAAAACCTCTAAAAAAGGCCTTAAAACAATGAACTATAAGTTCTTTCATGGTTTTATTTTTGAGTTTTTAATTAAAATCTACTTAGGCTGTTATAAAAACAACTCATCCCATAGCTTCTGTTGAATTGTTTGAAATATATTGAATAGCTTTTCTGCTCCTTGTCCTAAAACTCGAATCATAAATCCATCTCCTTCTAATAAGCTTATACCGAATTCGATTCCTTCTTTCTCTCCATACTGTTTATAGAAAAATTCTATGTATTCTAGTACAGATACATTGGCGGTATTGTAATAAATCAGAGTTCCCTGATGAGTATATCCCTCTAGAATACCTATCTCTTTAATAGGCATTAAGTCAGGTTGTAACAATACATTATCCTTTACTTTAAGCTTACCTTCTACATAAATCTCAGTCAAATTCTGAAAGTGATTGTACTCAAACTCTTCTCCTGATAACTTCCTTCCACAAGTAATAATATCAGAAAGTAAAAAATGACAATCTTCCTTCATTTCTACTTTATTACGACTGATAAAAGTAGATGAACTCTGAGGCACTACCGGATGAGGAACATAGGCAAAAGCACTTCCCTTTTTCATATCTATTACAGTGGTTTGCATCGACTTATTCTTCATGTGAAAAAGACGTTGATACGCTTGTGTCTGTAATTGAAGTTTAGTGTACTTAGCAAGGTGAATAGAGATGCGATGATCATCGTTATCTAAGAGTCCTGGAGAAGAACTCATAATCATCAGATAAGCTGCCTTATCTCTCTTATATTGCCCTACTGGTACGATTCGAAAAGGTTGAGTAACGTAAGCGTCTTTTAAATAAGAAGCTCCCTCACGTTGCTCAACTTTTATATCTAATGATGAAATCATATTATCTCAATAAATTTGGTTCTTCAATATCCTCTAACAAGGCATATTTTTTAATCCAACCGACTATTTCTTCTAGTCCATCTCCTGTTTTTAAATTAGAAAATAAAAATGGAGCTCCTTTTCTCACTCGTCTTGCATCTGTCTCCATCACATTAAGATCGGCTCCTACGTAAGGGGCTAAGTCTTTCTTATTGATTAACAACAGGTCAGAACGTGTAATGGCTGGTCCTCCTTTACTTGGCATCTTTTCTCCCTCTGCTACATCTAATACGAAAATGGTAATATCCGCTAAGTCAGGGCTAAAGGTAGATGATAAGTTATCTCCTCCACTCTCAATAAAGATCAACTCTAAATCAGGAAAACGACTAGCTAACTCATCTACAGCTTCTAGATTCATACTCGCATCTTCGCGTATTGCAGTATGAGGGCATCCTCCTGTCTCTACGCCTATAATCCTATCTTTTGGCAATAGACTATTCTTAGCCATAAACTCTGCATCTACACGAGTATAAATGTCATTAGTAATCACTGCTAAATCATATTCATTTAATAATCGACGGCTTAAGCGTTCTAATAGAGCTGTTTTACCTGATCCTACAGGCCCTCCTACTCCTATTTTAATATATTTTCTATTTTCCATATTGTTATTTGCTTATGATAAATAAAGTCTTGAATAAAGGCGTTCGTGTTGCATACATCTGATATCAAAACCAATATTACACAGACCGATAAGGTTTCTATCCATTACTAACGACTCTTCACTTAGTTTCAATAAATCATCGTGTAAGTAATACAGAATATCTTGCCCATCTAATTGCCCTAATGGTATTAGCTTTACCGCATTAGTGACCATACCTATAGCTGCATTGTAGTAATATGCATGCATAGCTTCTACTAAAGGGATTTGCATTACTGCTGCAAAGACTCCATAAAGGATACAATAGTGATTATAGGTCTCCTTTGTCTTAATCAATTGTTCCCATCGTTGTACTACAGTATGCTCTCCACTGTATCTACTAAATATCTTATATAAACGCAATCCTAACTTCTGACTACCTTGTCTTATTTCCATTGGCCCTTTTAGTGCATTACACTCTTGATCCAATGCGATTAATTCTTTGACATCTCCTAACACAGTAGCATCATAGGCCAGCTTCATCAGTGCTGCATCATTGTACTTAATATTATACCATAGATTATGTCTTATATACTGATCTGCTGATATCTTATCACATACCATCCCATTTTGTACATAGGTCTCTAACCCATTAGAATGTGTATATCCCCCTATGGGTAATGCTGGATCTGCCAAATGCAATAACCTTCCTAAAAATGACTCTTGCATATTCTATAATTTTAATGATAAACTACCTTTAGGCAGTGTAAACGTAAACTTCTTATGCTGTTCAAAATCAACATTTGCATTTAGTGGACATCTCAACTTCTTTTCTATAACCTCTGTTGTATATCCATTTTTATCAAACCACTCTTGCATAGAACGCTCATAAGGCATGTATAAACTATTATCTTCAGCAAAGAGTGGGATATGTTTATTTCCTATTTCATAAGCCACTAAACCTAATGTTATCATATCAGATGAAGTAAAAGCAATAGCCTCACAAGGCAAAATAGATACCATGATTACTTTTTGCTGGTCTTCATATAGGATATCTCCATCTTTTAAACTCTGCCCTTTACCTAAAAAACGAATAGCAATAGATAGTCCATCAGCTGTCACTAGACGCTGGATACGCTTGTCTACTTGATACCATTCGATGTATAAATAATCGATATGCTTCTCTATCTCTTCTGACTTACAATTTCTTATCGCTTGAGTTACTAGCATGCTTACGTTTACTTAAAAATGAGAATACAGGGCTAAAAAGCCCTTATATTCTCTTGTTGTTGGTTTATTTGTTTGTTGTTTATATAGTTTTAAAACAAGAAATATCGCTGTCCTAGTGCTACCTCATCTATTGGTTTACAAGTGATTTTCTTACCATCTATACTTACCTCATAGTTCTCAGGATTCACAATAATCTCTGGTGTAGCATGATTGTGAATCATATCTGCTTTAGAGATATTACGACAATTAGTCACCGGAAGTAATGTTCTAGCTACTCCATATTCTTCTTGAATACCTTTTTCTAGAGATACCTTAGAGACGAAGTTAAAACAAGTATTAGTTACTGCTTTTCCTAGTCCCCCATACATCGTTCTCAAGATAATAGGTTGAGGCGTTGGAATAGACGCATTCGCATCCCCCATCTTAGACGCAGCTATCATTCCTCCTTTGATAATCATCTCTGGTTTCGCACCAAATAATGCTGGTTTCCATATCACTAAATCGGCTATTTTACCTGGTTCAATTGACCCGATATAATTAGATACCCCATGAGCAATAGCAGGATTGATTGTATACTTCGCTACATATCTTTTTGCACGGAAGTTATCATTACCTGTTCCCTCATCCTCTGCTAGGCTACCGATTTGTTTCTTCATCTTATCAGCTGTTTGCCATGTTCTAGTGACTACTTCACCTACACGTCCCATTGCTTGAGAATCAGAACTCATGATACTAAATACTCCTTGATCTTGCAAGATATCTTCAGCCGCAATAGTCTCAGGACGAATACGCGAATCTGCAAAAGCCACATCTTCTGGAATATCTTTACTCAAGTGGTGACACACCATCAGCATATCTAAGTGCTCATCGATTGTATTCTTTGTAAATGGTCTCGTTGGGTTAGTTGACGCTGGCAATACATTAGGATACATAGCCGATTTAATAATATCAGGTGCGTGTCCTCCTCCAGCTCCTTCTGTGTGAAATGTATGGATTACACGTCCATTAATTGCTTGCATTGTGTCTTCTAAGAATCCTCCTTCATTTAACGTATCTGTATGTATCGCTACCTGCACATCATATTGATCTGCTACAGATAACGCTCTATCGATAGTAGCTGGAGTAGCTCCCCAATCCTCGTGTATCTTTACTCCTAAAGCACCTGCTTCGATCTGTTCAATAATAGGCTGTTCTGTCCCTACATTTCCCTTTCCGAAGAACCCGAAGTTCATTGGTAAGTGATCCACAGCTTGCATCATGCGCTTCATATACCATTTACCAGGAGTCACAGTTGTCGCATTTGTCCCATCTGCAGGTCCAGTACCTCCACCTATCATAGTAGTCACTCCACTGTATAGGGCTGTCTCTATCTGTGTAGGACTGATATAGTGAATATGAGTATCTATACCTCCTGCTGTAACGATATACCCTGCTCCTCCATGTACTTCTGTAGAAGCGCCGATAATCATATTAGGGCTTACATCATCCATCGTATCAGGATTACCTGCTCTACCTACACCTACTATCTTACCATCTTTAATACCAATATCTCCCTTTACGATACCCCAGTGATCAATAATAATTGCTCCTGTAATTACCATATCTAGCACCCCTTCATGACTAAGGTGATTAGATGATTGCATCATTCCATCGCGTACAGTTTTACCTCCACCGAACTTGCTCTCATCACCATAACTTGCAAAGTCTTTCTCTACCTCAATGATGATTTCTGTATCTCCTAGACGCACTCTATCTCCTACTGTAGGACCAAAGATCGCACTGTAGTTTGCTCTACCAACTTTTAAACTCATAATGATTTGTTTTTAAAGTACTGTTTCTCTACTTTTTTCATCGCTATAGCTTTAGCTTCTTCAGAGATTGTTTCTCCATTGGCTAAATCGTTATGTCCATATATCTTTCGTGCACCTGCATAAGGTACTAAGTCTACCTCTTTTTCTTCTCCTGGCTCAAAACGAACAGCTGTACTGGCAATAATATTTAATCGTTTACCAAATGCCGCAGCACGGTCGAACTCCATCATTTTATTTACTTCAAAAAAATGATAGTGAGACCCCACTTGGATAGGTCTATCTCCTTTATTAACCACTGTAATGGTAGTAATCTCTCTACCTTCATTACAGATGATATCTTCCTCTTTAATAAAATATTCTCCTGGAACCATTTGTTTTCGTATTAAATTATCGAATAGGGTTGTGTACTGTCACTAGCTTTGTTCCATCAGGAAAAGTAGCTTCTATTTGTACATCGTGAATCATCTCGGCAATTCCGTCCATTACATCTTCACGTGTTAATAGTGTAGCTCCATACTGCATTAACTCTGCTACTGTTTTTCCATCTCGTGCCGCCTCTAGAAGCTCACTACTGATATAGGCTATAGATTCAGGATAATTTAGTTTTACCCCTCTAGCCTTGCGTTTTTTGGCTAATTCACCAGCCAAGTGCAAAAGCAACTTTTCCGTTTCTCTCGGTAATAAATGCATATATATTTTTAATTAAAATTGAAAAAATAGAATAACACTCCAACATAGATTTAACTACATTGGCTACATATTGATTGATTAACTAAGTAGCAAAGATTTGACCACAATTACCCTGTAGCCATTATTTTTTAAACTATCCCATGAGGAATCTTAAGTGTCTGGTATAATAAGTACTTTGCTCTATGCTGTTGCAGATAAGCAGATACATTGTCCTCACTTAAAGCGGGTGTAGTAAAACGCTCATTAAAAACGTATGTATGCAGAAAGTGTAGTACATCACCTAAATCTATTTTATCACTAGAAAAGTCATTAGTATCTAACGAGTTTAAATACTCCACTTCTACTTCTATTTGACAAAAAACTTTAGATGCATCTTTCTTGCTAACTTGATCAGATAACAAAACCTTACCTGATACGGCATAATTCTTCCCTGTCTCTACACGTTGGCTTGCAAATACAAATCCAAAATGAAAGAGAAAAAAACACAAAACGATAATTCGAGATAATGCTTTCATAACAGCGTTAAATACCTTGTTCTTAATTATGCCACAAAGATAAAATCTATATACTCCATCTAATAGCACAAATCTTGACTATACTACCATAAAATAGGCAATTGAGAACATAAATCGTTAAACTTGTCCTTATCTTTATGAACACAAAACACACAACAATGAAAACACATAACTATCAAGCTACCATAGAGTGGACAGGTAACAAAGGAACTGGAACTGATAACTACAAGAACTATGAACGTGATCACAGAATCAGTATAGAAAATAAAGTCCATATTCTTGGCTCATCTGACCCTGCTTTTAGAGGAGATAAGACCAGACACAACCCTGAAGATATGCTTATTTCTTCTCTATCTTCTTGCCATATGTTGTGGTACTTACACTTCTGCTCTGTAAATAATATTATTGTAGTAGCATATACAGATCATGTGACTGGTGTAATGATAGAAGAAGTAGATGGCAAAGGTAAATTCACTGAAGTAACACTCCATCCTACGGTAGTTGTAGCTAATAAAGATATGGTCGAAAAAGCAAAAGAACTACATCATAAAGCCAATGAATATTGCTTCATTGCTAACTCAGTAAACTTCCCTGTGAAACACAACCCTACTATCCTTGTACAACAATAGACACACGAAATCCGTACACTCCTCGTTAGTATAATAAATATATCCTTATGCTACCATCACATATTAAAATATTTCAATACCTATTATTGTTTTTAAGTAGTCTTTACATTTCTACTAATTATGCTCAAAACAAACTTATTGTCAATGACATAAAAGACAAATCAATTGTAGCTCTTGGAGATGCGAATCATACTGATTATACAGCGAGTACACTTAGAGTAGAACTAATAAAAGAACTAGTAGAACAACATAATTTCAAGATCATTGCTCTTGAATCTAATTTATATGAAGTGTATCAGGCTTTTGAACAATACAAAATCACTGGCCAAGTTGGGACAATAAATAATGCTATTTTTTTTATCATGAGAAATAAACCTCTTGAAGAGTTGTTTATCTATCTAAAAGAACAATATGAGAAAGGTAATCCTATCAAAGTAGTTGGGTTTGATGCTGACTTCTCTGGTGAGTATTCAGATACTATTTTCACAAAAGCTATAACAGAAACTCTTCATGATACCACTCTAAGTTGTACATCTATATCTTCTAATGAGTTTGAGAAGCACTTTAAAAATATAACTATTACCAATCTTAAAGCATTATTTCGTACTAAAAAAGATTACAATATTGTTTATGACTATCTTCAATGTTATCTAACCCAAATAGAAAGTAATCCAGTATTAGAACAAGCTTTAAACAATCTGATAAAAAAAATACAAGCAAAAAATAGCAAGACTGACTCAGATAATCATAGAGATCAATTAATGTATGAGAATATATTATTCTTAAAAGAACAATATCCTAATGAGAAGATAATCTTATTTGGTTCTTCTACTCATTTTATTAGAAAACCAAAGGCTATTGAATCTTCTTTTATGCAAAATAACAGAATCACTTTAGGGTCTCTATTAGCTGATAACTTTAAAGATGATTACGCTTTTATAGCTTATACTGCTATAAGTGGAAATTCGTTAGGCTTCTATGGTAAAAAACATAAATTAAAAGAAGCAATACCAAACTCTATCGAACAAATCATAGCATCCAATCACAACGAAGAAGCAACTTCTCATTATCTCAATAAAAATGATAAAATTATGGCTCAAGCAACATACTCTCGTTTTTTAGGTAATATGTTCCTTAAGATGAATATCCTAGAAGTTGTCGACGGCATTGTTTTTATCCAAAATAATAATACTGAAACCCTAAAGAAGTAATCATTCTTGCTAAATACACCACAATACTAATACATATTTCTAAAAAAAATCAAACATCCTATAATCACTACTAAAGAATAAAATCAACTCATAGCATTCTACTACGGTTTCTTTTTAAGTAAACTCTTTGCTGTTGCTTTCCCTTTTTCAGTTAAATAGTACTTCTGGTTACGGCTCGTAGGTTTATCAGGTATTGTCAAAGCAATATATTCCCTTTCAAGTGCTGCTTGCAAGTAATTTCTTCTAAAATTATCTCTATTTAGTAGCCCTAATTTCTCTTGTAATTCTTCTCTACTGTGTATATCAATAAAAGCTTTTAAAAGCTCTATAACTTGTGGACTATCTTGCATGGTATCAAGAATGCTATCTTGCACGTTATCTTGCATGGTGTCTTGTACGTTATCCTGCACGTTATCTTGCATGTTATCTTGCATGGTGTCTTGCACGTTATCTTGCATGGTATCTTGCACGTTATCACGTTCAACAAGTACAATTGGTTCTGCTGAAGGAAGGGTAATCTTCAAGAAGTTTTCTGAAAACTGAAAGCAATCTGTACCATAGGCCTGCAATATTCTAGGGACACCGGACCCTAACTGTTCTACTAGGTCCAGGTCTTTAAATATTCGCATAATCTCTTTATTTCGCGGTACAGAGAAACCATAAAAAAACTCTTCTTTTGACAGTCCATCAGGCAATCCTCCATAGGAAGTAATCTCTAATCGGTCATCGAATATCTCAAACTTAGGAGCGATCTCTCGAGTATAATCATTATGTACAAAGGCATTTAAAACAGCTTCTCTCAAAGCGATTACATTCCATAAACGCCTTTCTTTCCTTTCTTTTGCTGTGATTTTAGCTAGAGTCCGATTCTCTACATTTAATTTATCTAATACTTGGTGAGTTGCTTTTATCAGTGATTCATAACCAAACTCATTACTCTCTTCTAACTCTACTCTATCTAGCCCTATATAACGAGCTACTTTAACAGAGACACTATTACTGTCACTCATTAGATAAGCAACATAATTATATTCTTCTTTCTCGGTTAAAAGCTCTAGATTAGTTGCGAACTGTTCATTTAATGTCTTATTGATAAACTGAAAATAGATATGTAGTTGCTGGAACTGTAATTGTTGTTTAGGAGATCTAATCTTACTAATAGAGTTCCTAGTTCGTTTACTATACAAATCTTCTATTAGTTTAGTGGTCATGGGTTCTGAAGAGCTTCCTATTCTAATAAATGTTCCTTTCTCTGACATTCCATATTTCTTGATATAATAAGGCTTCTCAGATCCACCTGCTATAATAATTTTTATAACATTCTTGCCCTTTGTATTTTCAACAACTAGATCAAATAGCCCTAAACAGGAAGGAAGTATATTAGTCTTTAACCGATCTTTAATAACTAGTTGATCCTGATCAAGATTCTTTACTCCTATAGGGATACCTTTATTATTAATACCTATATAAAGTACACCTCCTTCATTGCTATTTAAAAAAGCGACAACTTCTTTTTCTAAATCTGAAGTTAGCTGTTGTTTAAATTCTAGATGCTTATTTTCGAACATAGCTTTAGCATTATTAACCACAACTAAAATACTGATTACGAAACCAATAAAATAAATCAATTCAAATAAGCTTAATCTTTTTTAGCAAATAAAAAACCTCAATAGAATGCATCTATTGAGGTTTTTGATACTTTATTTTCTCTTGACTAAGCATTAGTATTCTTTAGTAAACAACACTTCTTATATTTCTTACCACTTCCACAAGGACAAGGATCA
This sequence comes from Myroides sp. ZB35, assembly GCF_001865835.1. Lineage (NCBI taxonomy): Bacteria > Pseudomonadati > Bacteroidota > Flavobacteriia > Flavobacteriales > Flavobacteriaceae > Myroides > Myroides sp. ZB35. Next base: position 3,720,975 of record NZ_CP017769.1, read on the forward strand.
TTTCTATTAACCTTTTGCGAATTGACAATTTGATGATTAGTGAACTGATTTAAAATAAAATCATTATACATCTCATTACTAACACTATCCATATCATCATCAGGTTCTTCATTACCTTCTAACATCATATTGATTTGTCTAATAGTCTTAATTTCTAATTGCAATACTGCATCTAAATCTCCTGTAAGATACATCATAACCTCTTCTAAATCTCCACAAGCCATGTAATCAACATACTCCAATTCAAATAACTTCTTAATTTCTGGCAATAGTTCTTTTGCCTGAATATCAACAACATCTCCTATCAAAAGACCTATAAAACCAGGATCTATTTCTTCTTCTTTTCCCTGAATATAATAATTCATGACAGCTTTCAAACACTTTATAACCTCTTTACGTCTTTTAGGTTGATGCAAAGCCAACTGTGCAACAGCAGATAACACAGCTGTTTTAGAATAAGTATATATAAGTGGTTTTTTGACGTAATCTAATAATACCTCTATTTGGTTTTGTCCTAATTCGTAGATAATCATCCATAAATATTCAGGCAACAGATCGGCAAAATACATGTATAAGTATTCTTCACTCTGTGCTAATACATGCAATAATTTAGGTAAACTCTCTGTTGCTTTTAACTCTCTTAATAATAATAAACTATTAAAAACAAAATTATAATTAGAACTATCAAATTCCTCTTTACTAAAATATGTATAACGAGCAATACTATCATCTAGCACAGCCTCTAAGTCATTTATCAAAGTGGTACGTGGTAAAGCTAACAACATCTGAACATCTTCTTCACTAAGTATTTCTTGTTTGTAAAGAAGTTCAATCTCTTTATGGTTAAACTTAGGTGCTAACTTCTTTCTTGTCTTAGGCTGCTTAATAGTTGTTCTCATATAATCTTCTGTCTCCATAGTACTCTTACTAAGAACCTCTGTAGCAAGAATAAAATTCTCAAAAGCATCTATTAATACTGATTCTGGATTTATCTCTTTAAGTATATCGAGTCTTATTCTGGCTTGCTCAAAATCACCTTTATAGACATAATACTGAACAGCTATATTAGACATTGCTTCTACTTCACTTACATGAAATACTGTTCGCTCAGGATACAATACCTTAAGGTCTAAAGAACTACCCAAAAGTTTTATAACCGTATCAAAGTCTCGATTATCAATACACATTGCTGCTTTATTAACCTTAGCAAATAAATATTCTGGGTGCTTTTTTATTATGCTGTCATTCACCTCAATAGCTTTCTTGGTATTACCTTTTGTGTTATACCAAATCGATAAATAATTTTTAAACTGAGGAATACTAGGGTATGTAGCAATTGTTTTCTCTAATAACTTATCTCCATTTTTACTTCCCTGTATTGCCACTTCATGCATCTCTCCCATTAATTTTGCAACCTTAGGAGTTATTTTCTCATCTACTAGTTGATCATAAGTAATAGTATAACCTATTTGTTTTAGTTTTGCCATCATTAGAGCTATTAAAATACTTATGCTAAAATAATGCAAAAAAACCTTAACAGAATAAACTCTATTAAGGTTTTCTTTTTATCTAAAATAAATTATATTAAATGTTATCACAGATTGCTGTCACAAATTTAAAATCTGTGATAGAAATATCTAAAAATTGTATCCTAATGACACCATCACATTACGAGGTGCGCCTGCGAACACTCTTGTATAGTCAAATCCTCCAAGGAAGTAATATTTATCAAATATATTATTCACATTGACAGCTAGTTTAAATTTATCTAAGTGATAATACACTGCCGCATTAGCCGTCATATAAGCTGGTAGATATCCCCACTGAGCATTCCCCTGAGTATCTTTACCTACACTTTCACTTAACCTTCTCTGATCGACATAATAAGCTCCTGCTCCGAATCCCAACCCTTTAAGTGCTGTATCTGAAAAAACATACTTTAACCAAATACTAGCTGAATTCTTAGGAGCTCCAGGTAACAATTGTCCTTCTTCTGAAGCGATAGCAGACTCTTTTACCTCTGTGTCATTATAAGTATAGTTGGCCATAATTTGAAACTCTTTTGTAAGCTGTCCTCTCATATCTAACTCTACCCCTTGAGAGATTACTCTACCTGACTGTCTATACACTGGTAATCCTGCTTCTGTCAACTGTCCTGTACCGATAAGCATGTCTCTTCTTTCGATTCTAAATAAAGAGAAATCCATTTGCAGCTGATTATCAAAGAAACCTGTTTTTAACCCTGTCTCTACCTGGAAACTCTTCTCTGACTTAAACGCACTATCCGCTCCGTAATCTTTATAATTTGCTACAAAGTTAGCAGCCACTGGCACATACCCCTGAGAATAACTAGCGAAATAATTAATCTTATCATTGATAAGGTAAGTTAACCCAACTCTAGGTAGCCAAGCATTTTGAGTCGCTGTAAAAGGAACCTTAGTATCTGTACTCTCTGACTTATAACTCTCATGTCTCAATCCCAATACCATTTTTAATCTTTCTCCTACAGAGATCTGATCTTGGATATAAACTCCTGTGCTCTTATAAGGGCTCATAAAAGGATATTGTGTGTTTGATCTCCATACATAATTAGTAATATCAGCGCCTTGATATACAGGATTATTCATGTCAAAAGTCAAAGCTACTACCTCTCCATTCTCTTTCTTACTTCGCGCCTCGCGTTGGTAGCTATTTTTATCTCCTTTATACTGAGCATAATCTACTCCTACTACGATATGGTGGTCAATATTTTTGCCATATTTATCCCATTTTAAGTACGACACGAAGTTATCCGTATACTCCTTACCATGACGATCAAAGAAACGCAGATTCACCACTGTGTTCTCAGGTGGATTAGCATACGTATTTAGTGTTCTGTGTTCATTCAAATCTTCTTCATAGATAGACTTCATATAATTCACATGTAGATTTACATTATCTGTAATACGCTGTGTTAAGCGTCCGCTAAGTGTCGTAGTCTTGGTCTTAAAGTAATCTGAAGGTTGGCTCAAGGTAAATGTACGTGGCAAAGCATATAAATCTCCTCCCTTAGTACTCATCCCTCTATCTAAATAACCATTGAATTGATCGAATACTAAATCTACATCAAACGTTGTTCCCTCCACTGGTTTAAACGTGAATGAAGGCGCTACTGCGAAGTTCTTGCGGTTATTAATATCTCTAAAGATTTTAGAACTTTCGTACCCTGCATTTAAACGATATAATATCTTCTTATCTTTATCAATAGGTCCTCCTACATCAATAGTAGTTCTTAAAGTCTCAAAGCTCCCTGCTGAGAAATTAATTAATCCTTTATGATTTTCTAATGGTTTTTTAGTCACCATATTAATTGTTCCCCCAGGAGCAATATCTCCAAATAAAGAAGCCCCTGGTCCTTTAAGTACTTCAATACTCTCAAAGTTAATCGTCATCGGCGAACGATAGTAACTCTCTCCAAAACCATAGGCAGAACGCATTCCATTTATTAGACGAATACCATTGTCATAACCACTTTTAAATCCACGAATAACAAACTCATCATATACAGATGCTTGTGTTACACCTGCCAAATCAGGGATTACATCTGCTACTTGGAACACTTGTTTGTCCTCCATTAACTCACTTGATACAATCGAAATAGACTGAGGCAAATCCTTTATTCTCCCATTGTACTTTCCCCCTAATACTGTAGAGTTGGTTAAATATGAATTATTTCTTCTTGCCGTTACTAGAATCTCTTGCAATTGACTCACATCTTCTTCAAGCTTAACGACAAAACCTTCTTTATAGTTCTCCTCTGTAAGTTCTACTGACTTCTGCTTATAGCCTAGGGCATTAATCTGTAATAACAGAGGAAACTGCACTTGATCTACTGTCATAAACTCCCCTCGTTCATCACTCTCTTCTACACGATCAGTACCGATCGTAACAGTAGCATAAGCTATGGGATTATTCTTCTCTCCTAATATTCTACCCGATATCTTCTGAGAAGTTTGGGCATTAGAGAGATAAGGAAGTAATAGAGACAATGCTATTATTCCTGATTTACGTAAATATGTTTTCATTAGTAAATGTGTTTCTTAATTTATATTCGATATAGGTATTCTCAAGTTTGTTAGTACTTGGGAATGAGTCCGTAGTAAGTCCGTTATGAGTCCCTAGTGAGTCCGTTATTTTGCTTAAATTAACGGACTCACCATGAACTTACATTATAATCACTCAATTCTTATTCAAAGCTAGAGGTGCTGTAAACTCATAGTAACAATTTATAATCCGTACTATTTATCCCTAACCGTTCTATCCATATGCAGTGTCTCAAACTCACCATACATCGTCGTTTTAATGAGTTGAAAACCTTGTTTTTGCCAATATTCAAAAGCGCCTGTTAAGAAAGGATGCGTATGTAAATACAGTATATCTATCCCTTTTTCCTTCGATACTTCTAATAAAGCATTAAACAACTTAGTTGCCAATCCTATTCTTCGATAAGCAGGCTCTACAAAAAGACGAGCGACCTCTACTGTGCGACTATCTCTATAACCTAAATAGTAAAACCGATAATCATAAGGCATCATCCCTATCACACCCATGATATTATCATCACAATCTCTTGCCTGTAGAAAACATCCGTCTGGGTGCAAAAGATAAGTCTGTTCAAAGTTTAAAAGGTCTCGGGGGACTATAGTACTATCTAGCATAGGAAAAAGACCTTTTCTAAATGCTTTGACATATTCTTTTATATCTTGAGCTTGATGTAACTCTACTTTACTGATCTGAATATTCATAATACCAACTATATTAAAGGCATAAACATAGGTTTGCCTTGATTATCTATACGGTGTAATGGCAACTGATAAGTCTCTTCTAACAATCGGTGTAACTCTTCCCCTTGTACCTCTTGAATATCTATCAACTGTTTATTTTGCATCAGATAAAATCGCTCTCCATACATAAACGCAAGATTGGGGTCATGCATTACACAGAGTACAGTAGTACCTTCTTCTGCTAATTGTTTAATACACTTCAATACTGCTACCTGATAATGTAAATCTAAATGATTAGTAGGCTCATCAAGCATCAACACCTCTGGCTTTTGCACTAATACTCTACACAATAAGACTAACTGACGCTCTCCACCCGAAAGTGAGGTATAAGGCTTATCTATCAGATGAGATAATTGAAAGCGAGATAATATATCGACTACCTCTTGAAAATCTTGTTCTGCAGGAGCAAACTTCGCAAAAGAAGCCCTCCCTGTTAGAATAACTTCTTTCACTGTAAAGGGAAAAGTAGTCTGATGAAACTGATTTAAGAATCCTATACGCATATATTGTTCTTTTCCAAGTTTAATCATTCTGCGTTCTTGTCCATCAAAGCACACCTGTCCGTGATACTTCTTTTCTAAACCTGCTAGGATATTAAACATCGTAGACTTACCACTTCCATTTCGCCCTAGTATAATAGAGAGTTTACCTCGCTCAAAAGACGCATTCACCCTGTCTAAGACCACTTCTTTAGCGTAAGAGAACACTAAGTCTTGTATTTCTATCAACTGTCTCATACGCTCCAACTGGTTAAACTCTTCTTCATCAAATAAATAAATATAGGTGCTCCTATAATCATGGTAAACACGCCTACTGGAATCTCAAAAGGCATTACAGCACGAGAGAAATCATCTATCAACAATAGAAAAGAACCTCCTATACTGATATTAGCCCAAACACCAATATTGTTATTAGGTCCGAATACCATTCTACTCATGTGAGGCACGATCAGTCCGAATAGACTAATCACTCCAACTGCAGCTACCGAAGAAGCAGTAATCATCGTCGCTACACAGATAAGAACAAGCTTCAAATACTTCGGGTTCACCCCTACGGCTAAAGCTTCATTATCTCCTAACGACAAAAGGTTAAGTTTCCAACGCAGTAATACAATTATAAATAAACCCAAAAGTATAGGTGCAAATGCAGTGTATACTTTAGACCAAGAAGCAGTGTGTAAATTTCCCATAGTCCACTGTACTATCGCTTGTAGTTTATAAGGGTCACTCATATATTGTAACAAGGTTAGCAAAGCTGTAAATACTCCTGATACGATAATTCCTGACAAGACCATACTTACTATAGAAGTACGACTCCCTGCATAAGATACTGTATAAGTCAATGCTACAGCACATATCCCAAAGGCAAAGGCAGACAGATTAATCGATATAAAAGGAAATAGCATAGCTAGAGCAGCTCCGAAGGCAGCTCCTGAAGAGATACCTAAAGTAAAAGGGTCTACTATAGGGTTGCGAAAGATAGCTTGTAACACTCCTCCTGATACAGCAAGAGAGGCTCCTACTAAAAAGGTTAAGATAATACGGGGCAAACGCACTTTCCACAAAATCGTCTCTATCGGGTCTGTAGAAAGTTCTGAACTGCTAAACCACTTCACAGTATGGCTAAATAGCTCTGCTGGAGATAAAGTCCCCGTAGTTCCCAACATAAGAGACCCTATTAATAACCAAATAGGAATAATCCACAATAACCCAACTTTAATGCTATATCTCATATATAGTTTATTTCTGACCTTTTGTATTGTATAATATATTCATCGCTTCATCTATCTCTGCTCTTAGCGCATCTTCTGTGTACTCAGGGTAACTCCATTGACGAACTTGTTTGGCAAATAATAAAAACTTCACTGTGTGAGGATCGTATAAGAATGAAGGTTTCATGACCTTTACTTGTTTATTTACTACTGCAGGTAGATTAGCTAATTCGCTTAACCCATATACATCGCGCTCATTAGAGTTCCACAGAAGGATGATATCAGGATTCCATTTGTACAGCATCTCCGCTCCTACATTAGGAGCTTGCATCTCTAAAGGACATGCATTAATAGCTCCAGATAGTGTAATCGCCATATCCATCAAAGTACCTTTACCCGAAGTAGAAAGTACTCGTCCTTTAGACCAAGCATAATATACTTTCTTTGGGCTTTCTACTTTAGAAGCTTCCATTTCTACTACTTCTTTTTCTATATAATCTGTGATTTTAGTAGCACGATCAGCTTTCCCCAGTAGTGTTCCTATTCCCTTAAGTTCACTGATAATTCCTTTTTGATCTTCACTCGCAATGGTAAACACAGCGATACCTAAATCTTCTAGTTGAGCTACAGCTTCTGCATCTTGATCAAAAGTGATGACTAAGTCTGGCTGAAGTCCTATAATCGCTTCTACATTAGAAGACCCTCCACCGAAAGTAGGTGTGGCAATCTCTTTCTTAGCCATGCGACTATCTAAAGTAGATAGAAAAGAGAAAGTATCTTCATTCAAATAAATTTGTTGAGGGATCCCCACTAACTTCTCTTGTGCATCTAACATAAATACATCATCTACCAGAGCCTCGTATAAAGCCACTACTCTAGTAGCAGGCTTAGATAGACGAACCTCTTTACCACGACTGTCTATAGCTACAAGCTCTGTTGAGGTAGGTTCTGTAGATTGTGTTGATTCTGTACTTTGTTTGCACGATTGTAATAATACAAGTGAAAACAATACAGTTAATAAATATCTTAATTTCATAATTCTTAGAATTTACTCGTCACAGATTGCAAATCTGCGACAACTGAGTTGCGGTTTACAGTTAACAGCTTACAGTTAACGGTTAACGGTTTACAGTTAACGGTTTACAGTTTACAGTACTATCAGGCTTCTGTTTCCTGTTTTCAGTTTCCTGTTTTCAGTTTTCAGTTCCCTATTTACTGTATTTCTTTTTGAGTAGTTTAGAAGTAAATAACTGTCTCTTCTCTAGCACAATATTATTTGCAAACTTGCTTGCCAATTGTTCATATAGATTACCGTCATAAGGCACTAAGAAGGTGTTATCTCCTTCTATAAACACAGGTAAATGTCTATTGCCTATATAAAAAGAGAAATCAGCTACCTCTTGTCCTTTATCCGATTTAAACTGTATTGTTAAAGTGGGTTTAATAACAAGTTGAGCGATTAATTCTCCTTGACAATACAATGCATCAGCGTGTTGCCAGTCCCTATTCTCCTTCAGTAGATGTAGTTCAACCCCGTTAGTAGTCAATCGATGAAATAGATGCTTTTGTGTTTCGAACCATTCGATTTCAAACACATCTATTCCCTCAACAATTCGTTCGCGAGGTTGAATATCATCTATATAAATTGTTTGTTGCATAAGTGAGTTACTCTGCTGCGTTTGCTTTTTTAGCTTTTACACGTTCTTTTAACCATTCGCACCACTCGTCTATTCCCTCTCCATTCGTTGTACTAATCGTCAATACTTCGATATTTGGGTTAACCTCTCTAGCATCTTTCGTTACATTCTCTACTGTAAAAGGAACATAAGGAAGTAAGTCGGCTTTAGACACTAACATTAATTCACTAGTCAAAAACATACGAGGGTATTTCTTCGGCTTGTCATCTCCTTCTGTAGTTGCTAATAAAGTAACTCTATAGTCTTCTCCTAAATCAAAAGCAGATGGACATAATAAGTTCCCTACGTTCTCTATGAATAATAAATCCGTTCCTTCTAGGTCAATATGATCTAAAGCTTGAAGAATCATCTGTGCTTCAATATGACACATTCCTCCTGTTACGATCTGAAGTGCATTTAACCCTACTTCTTTCATACGAACAGCATCTCTATCAGTCTCTGGATCACCTACTAATACTGATATGTTTAAGTCTTTTCCTAGACGTTTACCTGTTTCTTGCATTAAAGTTGTCTTACCAGAACCAGGAGAAGAACAAACATTAATAACACAAACATTCTTTAAGCGTTCTCTAATAGCATTAGCTACAAAGTCATTTGCTTTTAACAAGTGTAATGTGGTATTATCACATTGTAATGAACCTACGCGATTTCCTAAACTTTTTGGATTCGATGCCATAAATAATGATTTATAATGATTGTTTAAATATTACTTTTGAAATATATAATTCGTTGCCTTGTACAATATCAGCTGACGGAGTACCACATGGGCAAACAAATCGGTGATACTCTACCTTAAAGTCTTTATCACAACTGTGACAGTGCGCTATGATATCATTGACCACCACCTCTAACTCCATGTCTCTATAGACCTCATTATCGATGATAAAGGCATCAAAGGCGTTCTGTATCAGCACAGGCTGTACATTAGATAACAACCCTGCTGTGACCTGTATTTTCTGAATATCTTCTACTTTAGCCTCATAGTGCTCTTCTAGTGTAGAAAAGATATCTTTCACGATTGACAATTCATGCATCGCTTTACATTTTAATTCTATATATACTCTACTATAACAGATAAAAAGGTATCTACAATTTTTAGACCCTTTCTTGTTTAACTGTGAAACTTGAAGTAATTCTTTACAGTTAAACTATTTTTTGATTAGTGTGGATTCTCGCTGATTAGGTCAGTACTATTCTTTTCGGTTTGAATAGACACTAATTTCACTTTTCTTTACAAAATACTTTAAAGTGGTATTTCTAAGAATTGCTGTTGTTAATAAATCAAAACCAATCACATACTAGCCACGCCCCCTTTATTAACGGTACAAATGTAAAAACACTTCTCCATCAAGAATAGCACAAATCTTGACTATACTACCATAAAATAGGCATTCACATTTCTTTAAGAGTAGTGGATATAGGAGAATATAAATGGGGAACTGAGTAGTAAGAAACAAAAAAGCCGAATACCTTATGATATCCGACTTTGTTATTTTTTCTCTCTATGCTTGTTAATTGAGATATAATCTCTAAAAACAAAAACGACTAATAATAAGAAACTACCTAGAATCAAGTATTTCTTATTACCCATTTGTTCATAAAACTCCATTGTACGATTGCGTTTCAACTCAGGAAATAACGGCTCGTTTGTAATAGAGTCAACAATTATGATATCATCTAGCATATTAATATTTTCATTATAATATTTATCATGTACACAAATTATCTTATCATCAAGCACTATATACATTCCTCCTTTCAGGTAAAGCGTTTCTAGTATACGAATATAACTAGCATACTCCATTTTTTCTCCTAGCAAAATATTAACTCCACTATCATAATCTTCATTCTGTGCTATTTTGTCTATTTCATTTACTATTTTATTGACAGTTGAAGCATCATTTTCAATATTTCCATTTAAACTAAAATCAACAAAAGTCATTTTTTCAATAGGAATATTTCCATCAAAAGTACATGCACCAATACCCTCTCCCATACGAACAACTATAGCACTATAAGCCTTATACGAATTAGTATAACTAAAATACCACATACACATAAGTGGCAGTAGTATGATACTGATCATTCCAGGTATGTAATATTTCTTCATAATCTATATCTTTATTTTATCCAAACTTAGCATTTAAGAACTCTTCCCTTTCTAAACCTAAACAATCTGCAAAATACTTAGCAATCATTTCTCTAAGCTCCTTTTCATTCATTGTATTAGGATCTCTTCTACTCTTAAAATAGTTTTTCTCAACCATTAGTTTGACCAACTCACCTACCGTCTCTACTTTAAACTCCTTCCTATAATCCTCAGCTACTTTATAAGCAAAGAGCCAAATAACTCCTCCTAACATTGCATACAATGTTGTAAAAAATAACAATACAAACAACACTAAAAAAGTAACCACAAGTATAGTAACAACGTCATCCTTCATTTTTAAGATATGTAACTTAAATCCTAAATCTTCTTCTACCCTATTAATATTCTCAATACGATTCTGTTTAGGGAATAATTCTTCTAATCGAGTACTCGGCTTTATATCAGACTCATTTGTATACTTATGAAGAATTGTTCTCAGTTTATAAAAAGCTTGTTGAGAAGTACAGTCTTCTTTTTTCTCTTGCTTAAAATAGCTAACTATTAAATCTAACATCTCAGCCACATTCCTTACTTCCGCAAGTTTCTTAGGATCTAAAGGCAAGTCATATTCATTCACAAAGTTTTCAATGGCATAGTCTAAATCCTCATATTGGAATCCTTTAAACACAAAAGGTTCTTTTACTCCCTCCATAACCAATTCATTTTTAAACACCTAAAATAACACTTATTCCTTTTCCCTAAACACAGAATCAAAAAAAGGATACTACATCTCTGTAATATCCTTTCTAAGTTATTCTAGGGAACAAGGAGGTGGACTCACCACGTGCACCTTGTCATTATTCTTGATAATCTCTTTTCCAAAATCAGAAATAGTCTGGATAAGAGGAAGCAATGTTCTTCCAAAATCAGACAATTCATACTCTACTCTTAGAGGAGGCTTACTAGTATACACTGTTCTAATGACAATACCATCTGCTTCTAACTCCTTAAGTTGTAAACTCAAAGTACGCTCTGTGATATTGACCAAATCTTTTCTAAGCTCACTGTATCTCTTTTTTTCGGCAAGGTACTTTATAATTGCAGCTTTCCATTTACCTCCTATAAACCTCATCGTCACACTCGTACTACAAGGATAATCTTTATCGTCTATACTATACATTAGTTACTATACTTTTTGACCGTTATTGCAAATATAAATCACTATACTTAAGTTTGCAACTATAAAAATGATAGTTAATTTAATATTAGAAAAATGAGCTTTTTAGAAATTGCTAAGAGTAGATACACGACTAAAAAATATGATTCTACTAAAAAAATAAGTGGTGACAAAATAGAACAATTAAAAGATATACTACAACTAAGTCCTTCATCGATTAATAGCCAACCATGGAAATTTACTATTGTTGAAAGCACAGAAGTAAAAAATCTATTAGCAAGTAACTCAGCTTTTAATCAAACAAAGATAGAAGATGCTAGTCACTTAATTGTGTTCAATGTACTAAGTACAAAAGAATACTTTGAGAAATTGCGTTTAGAAAATGCAGCTGAAGGTTCTAAAATGTATTACAATAATTTTCTAAAACCTAAATCGGAAGAAGAGGTTACAGCTTGGTTAAAAAATCAAGTATATATTTCATTAGGATTCTTCTTAGCAGCTTGTGGTACAATGGGAATTGATGCAACACCAATGGAGGGTATTAATACCCTAGAGTTTGATAAGATTATCAATGAAGATGGAGTTTACAAAAGTGTTTTTGCTGTAGCAATAGGATACAGAAATTCTGAAGATACTAACCAACCATCTGTAACTCCTAAAAATCGCCTAGATAAAGAAACTACAATAGAAGTTAGATAATTAAACTACAACTCATGTTACTTCTAACAACAAAAAAGCCAAGAAATCTTATCCTTGGCTTTTTTGTTTTACACAATTGTCTTCTAAAACTCAATTCAAAACAAGCAATCCACATACTTCATAACGCATTTTAAAAGGTGTTTTAAAACACTTTACACATTTATCAAATATTCGTTCATTCAAACAAAAACAAGCTCTTAAAACAAGTTATTTTGAATTAAACAAAAAACCACGCCTAAGAAACGTTACTTCTCATCGTTCTTCGAAGTACTCTCTGAATGATTGTGATTCTCAAACAATGATTTCAAATTAAGATCAACAATAGGACGATAGGGTCCCAATACATTAAAAAAAGTATTGTCAACTTCCTCCACAACCTTCAATGCTTTTTGTAAAAGTTCCACTCCACTCGGAGTTAAAGTAATCACTTTTGCACGTGTATCCACAGGGTGATCTTTACGCTTAATTACCTTCTTCTCTTCGAGGGTTCGAAGTACTTTTGACACCATCATACGATCCGTATTACTGTGATTAGCAATATCTATTTGTGTAACATTACTCTCCTCTTTTGACAACCATCCCAAAGCAGACATCAAAACAAACTGTGTATGTGTAATGTCTAATTTATCCAATTCTCTCTTCATAGCTCTTTGCCATAACATCGTTACTTGCCATAACAAATATCCTGAACTTTCCTCTGGAGTACTAAACGGAAAACTTATTTGATCAGTCATAGATTACAATATAATTAATAATTATTACAATTTTAAAAAACACTTGTATTAAACACATAAGTTACCAAATCTATTCATTATCTCTATCTGATTTTTGTCTTAAGTGATGCGCCCAATGCATCGGTATTAATCTAAACCACTCACTAGCGTTTAAATAATCAAAGCCGGGATGTGGTGTTTTTCCTCCCAAATCATTTTTTAATAATTCTTTCCAAACACACATCATTTCGTCAACCTTCTGCAACCCCAGTTCAATTTCTTTTTTACTAACTGGAGTGATAGGAGTATACTCATCCGAAGCAGGTACTTTTATCTTCACAGGAGGAAATTTACCTAATATAGTATAGACCATAAATCCCTTAAAATTCTTTCTCTTATTACAGTTGTTTTTTGCCTTCACACAACACTCAATTTGCTTGCCATGAAAATACAATGTAGAATTAATTAGATGTAAATAAATCTGTCCTAAAGACCAATGATCTGCTGATCCATTTTTAGAAATTTCCACTTCAGAATATGTTTCTAATGCTTTTTTCCATACTTTTGAGACCTTCTCAAAGTCCCTAAAACTCTTCTCTACACTACTCATAACTTAAATATTGTTGTTGCAAATATAGTAATCACAACAACAATATCAAACACAAAAACAAACAAAACAAATAAATAAAATAGTAATTATTAATATTCAGTAACTTACAAGAATCATATAAAGTTTTAAATCATATTACTTTAAATACATACTTATTCAAACAAAAAATATTTTCACTTTAAAAATAGCATTTTTAACAAGTAAAAATGACATTAAAATATCTCCTAAAAAGACTGCCATTTTGACAAAAAATCTTTATCCCAAAAACAAGACATTTGCCACTCCCCTAAAACACATCAAGCTTCACTTGAGCTAAACAACACTTAAAGTAAAACTTTATATAATCAACATAACTTAATATACAAAATCGCCCAACCCTTCTTAAATAGAATACAAAACACCTCCTTATCTAACACAAAAAAGCATTGGTATAAGAACACAAAAACACCCTTTTTTTACAAAACTACCAGACACGATCTCCCACTCTTCTCTTATATATATGTATTAAAAAAACACATACTTTCCCTTCTTCTTTATTGCTTATCACTAAAGCTCATCAAATAAAAAGAACTACAATTCGTACGCAACAGATCTAGCAACATAAAAGTACTTTTTACCGTAATAAAAGAAAATAACAATCTTTAAAAAAGTAAGTCAAATCAACCAAATTACCAGCACATAAAATTAATACCTCAAAGAAACTACCTGACTAAAAACTTAAACTCTCCTAAACTAACCACCTTGTACAATAAAAAAATATCCAATACACCAAACAAAATAGTTATAATTAACACAACAATACAAATTATATATATTCTACTTTACACAAACACTAAAGGAGTAACACAAAGCATCAATAACAATTTCAACAAAATAATTTACTGATAAAAATTGCACCGACATAAAACAAGATGTCTTTATTAAACTAATACACAAAACAACAAGGCACATAAAAAAAGTCTTAGTTATATTGTAAAAAAGACTCACAATACAAATACCTTATTAAGACTTAAACAGAGAAATACAGAATGACAAAAAACAACAATTCTCAACTTAGTAAAATGAATAGACCCCTCCTAATTGATAAAGTAAACAGAGGTGAAAAAAAGGAGTTATACTACAACTATACTTCTGCCAAATAGAAGCACAAAAAAGGGTAAAGCACCTCTAGCTACTCTACCAAAAAAGGGTTATTTAAAATATAAAGGAGGCGCAAAAAAAGAAGTGTGATTGTATTAAAAAGCCATACTAAGATAGCTATTATAGTATTAAAAGAGGTTCAAAACACCTCATTTTACTTCTCAAAACGATTAACAAAACAGTAAAAAGTATTATAAAGAACACTAGAAGCACCACACCTCACAAGAGTTATTAGGAAGTGTAATAATGAAAATCTTTCATTAGAAGGCTTTAAAATGCTCTAAATACAGTAATAGTAGTCATTCCATAATCAAAACAACACACTTACACAAAATACTGTAAATAAGCAAAATACAGAATACAACTAAATATAAAAACAAGACAACTAACACAATTAAAGCTAGTTAAAAGAAAGGTTAGTTTGGCGTAGTTTCTAACCCTTATTAGTACAAAAAAACTTGTTTATAGCCCAAAACAACAGGTGAATTACTAACATTCCTCCTATCCCTATAAACCCAAAAAACAGATATATACCAAGGTCAACCATACCACATCGAGAGCCAGAGAACTCACCTATTGGATATAATTTTGAGACAAATACAGAAGGAAAAACAATCAGGAATAAGAAAAAAATAAGAGCAGATAATGCATATCTCTACCTCTTAATCCCCTTTTTATAGAAGATTAAATACCCTAATATTTGAACTACTAAGACTGAAATAATGGTCACTAATGGGTTGAGATAATAAAACATACTGACGAATTTATAGATATCAATGTTTAGGGATTTATCCCAACTATTACTTATACAAAGTAAAGAAATACCACCACATAATAGTTAGCTATTTATAGCGATTCTCTTCGCGAAAGCGAAATAAAACAGTATTATTAAGAAGATAAAACACACCTGCTCCACTAAAATACATCACGCAATCTAACCAATCTCCCGTATAACGAGGATTTTGCTGGGGTAAATACCATTCAAAGTAAACACTATAATATAAAGCCACAAAAAGGATAAGCGATAGAGGTAATAGAAGATCTGCCTGCTTCTTTAACTTCCTCAGTATGTATTGACAGATACTCAATGCCAACGGTAGAGTCAGAAAATCATTGACATAATTGTTAACCCAAGCAGGCAAAACAATATGAGATTTCTGCAAAACATAGATAACAACAGAAATACAAAGGGCTATATAGAAAAGTGTTTTCTTCATACAAGTATAAAAGAGGAACGATTACAAGTTGTAACAGCTCCTCTCATTCTAATTTTTTAAAAAATAAACGACCTACTATGCTGCTATAAATCCAATAAGATAAGCTATCCCAGCCATGATAGATACCCCTACCACCCATATAGCATTGACTATCATAGCTGGCACTCTGATAAAAGGATTGGGGTGCTTGAGCATTCTACGAGTAAATTTCTCAAAACTAGTTAGTTCTCTATTTACTTCTTTTTGTATTCTTTCATTAACAACTCTTTGTTGTTCCATTTGACGGCGTAAAACCACATTGATTATCTCTCCACAATTCGTACAATAATCACTATTGACATTCTCTGTTTTACACTTTTGACAAGTGATATAATGCTTACTCATTTCAGTTTGTTTTATCAATAAACGTTACTATGTTATATAAACAGGACAAAGTTTAAACAATCTGAAGGATTAAAAAAGAACATTTGTTACCCAAAACTGTTCTAATTCACTCTTATTATATCCTATAATCAAATTCTTTTTCGATATTCTCGAGGAGAACAACCTACTTTTCGTTTAAAAAACTTACCAAAGAATGAAGTAGTATTAAAATGAAGTGATTCTGCTATCTCTGATATACTCAATGTCGAGTTAGTCAAAAGTAACTGTGCCTCAACTATTACAGCATCATCTATTAACTCCCCAATAGTCTTAGCCGTAATCTCCTTTATCACCTTAGCTAAATAGCTTTCAGAAACACAAAGTCTATCAGCATAAAAACGAACCAATTTCTCTGATTTAAAATGAAGCTGAAGAAGCTCTAAAAACTGAATAGTAAGGCTTTCCTTTCGAGACAAATTACTCTTTAATTCCTTATAATTATAATGACTCGCATCTACTAATTCCAATAAAAACAAAGCAAATAAATGCTTAATAGCTTCTTTTTGATTAGCAGACTTCCCTTTTTGGGTATTCTTATGATTGAGTAAAGTACACAGACTTAATAAAGAAGTTTGTTGCTCTTGATTCAGCATTAATTTAGTTACTGTATTCGGCGTTAGTAAGACGAAAGTACTCTTCTCATTTTGGGTATGTGTATTCTCTATCGCAAAAGCCCGATCAAAACTAATAGCAATAAAGTTAATATCTTGACTAAACTCCTTAAACAGAATAACCATCTGTGGAGGAATAATCGTTATGGTACCAGGTTCTAATCGATACTCTATCAGATTTACCTGTACGGTAATCATTCCTTGAGTCACAAAGAGCAAAGTATAATTCTCATTGCGATAAGGATGTTTTAAAGGATTATCTGTAAAAGAAGTCTGTACATCTACATAGATACCACTATCCTGATACTCCTGATCTAATAATCGAAGGATATCTTTTATGGTATAGTCGTGTATCTGATCAGCATTACTCATCTTTTTTATTTACAAAAATAGAGAAAACCTACTTGATATACGCTCTATTATCCCATTAGAAGCCATCTACTTTTACTAAGTCTATTACTATTTTTAGCCCAGTTAGCAACTTATACTCCATCTTCACAAATCCATATTGTTCAGAAAAATAAGACACTAACTCTGTTTCCCCTAAAGTAGACTTAGCTGTAGAAACCACCTTAAGACAAGACAAATCTCCTAAAGCTGTAGAAACCATCTCTTGTTTTTCTATCCTGTAGGTATAGTCTAACAAGAGCTTTCCTTTCCATTCTCCCCACACTGGATTAGACCAAGAATCACCTATAATCATCTGATCTGACCAAGTATAACCTACAGACTTACCTAAGTGAACATAAGGAAATGGAGCTGTCTCTAATGCTTTAAAGAAATGGGAACGTATTGGGTGTAACCATACATTCTGTTCATTCTCTACCAATCCTGTTGAAGATCTAAAATCAGTCATAGGTTCAAAGCTATATCTTATTTCAGTCTGTCTTTTATTCGTTCTTTTACCCTTTTCAGGAGCTATAACCTCCATTTTAAACTGATCAGGCAGTGCCTCATCTTTAACAGAAGTCAAGTTCTCTGCATCCTTTGCATCTATAAATAAACTATCTCCTTCCTTGTTTTGAATCTTATAAGAATAATAAAAAGTACGTCCCACCTTATAGATAGTATTGTTTACATCTACATCCTTTTTTTCTATATATACTTTGTCGTAACTCTGAGCCATACTATTGCCAGACGCCACCAACACAAATAAAACTAAAAAACAATATCTCATCATAATTACTATCATTTACAAAAACTAAAGATAAGCATTTCAACACAATACCACATAAAAAAAGCTACCCTTATCGAGTAGCTTTAGTGTATTTATATTCTCTTACTTAGAGAAATATGTACTTGGATATAACTTTTGAAATGCGTTATTCACCGCTTGATGGATCACTGTTGAGTGTATTTCCTGAGGTAGATAGTCAAAGTGAGATTTGATATTCTTGTTCTTTTGAAGTGTCTTGTATAGTTGTTTCCCATACTCATACATCTTCACATCCTCTTCTTTATTAGGCACCCCTACATACACATTCACAGGTTGTTTTATCTTCTCTATCAGACATGTATGTGTCTTGTCTAATAACTTCTCATCTCCCCACCATAGACTAGGGCTAATAATAATATAGTTTGTAAATAGATAAGGATGATATTCTAATACATACGTAGAATACAACCCCGCTAGCGACTCCCCTATTACAGTACGAGTACTACTCCCTTTATAATTCTTCTCTATATAAGGAATCAACTCAGACTCTAAAAATGCTGTATAAGCCTCAGCTCTACCGTACTCTGGGAACATATCTTTACTAAAACCTGCTTTCTCTACGAAGTTTAGATTATCTACTGCAAAAGTCATATCCTTTCTACGGTTGATCGTCTCTATCCCTACGATAATAGAATTAGGAAAACGAGCTATCCAAGGTAGTGAGTTAAAACGCACTAACCCTGCCAGATGTATAAAATCCTCTTCTACCCCTCCATCTAAGATATACACGACAGGATACTTAATAGTATCATTCGCATTATAATCTGGTGGCAAAACGATATTAATCGTTCTATCCTCACTTAGGATAGTAGAGTGTAATTGATCTGTTGTTCCGAATGTAAGAGGTTTACTATTCGTTTGGCTAATACCAGATACGCCTAATAGCAACATACCCGTTACTAATAATGCTTTTATATTTATCATGTTTGGTTAGTTAATTTGTTGGCTTCAAAGATAAATAAATCATTGAGCTACAAAAGTTTTTTTATACCAAAACAGTATATTATTAACAAGATAAATGAAGGATTATTTATCTATTTGTACTATTAGAACATCTATTAGTACAATTAAGACAATTACTAAATTTATAATCTCTATGTAAAAGCTTTAATAAAGTATTTCTTCCCAAAAAAACGTGTATTAACACCAAATTCATTTTCTATTAAAGATAAAAAAGACTCTTCCTTACCACTTTCTTTAACATATACAGAAGTACCTAACCCTTGAATAAAACTATCAAATGAAGGGGCTACTATAACTTTATCATCAAAAGATATTTCAGAAGAGACAACATAAACAACTCCCTCTTTTAAAGATAGAAGTATAGTATAAGGATCTCCCAAACCAACAACCATAGCATCTATACTTAAACAATCTTGATACCAATAGTTATCTTTATTATTGAGGTTTATTAACCTATTAATATAATTTCCTCCACTACCAAATTGTATATTAGCCAAGGTTAAGTTTCCTAAATTATATCTCATTATAAAATCTTCAAACTCTTCTGGCAAAATAGTAATATTTAAGTACTCTTTTAACCTTAAAACTTCTTCTTTACTTCCTTTATAAGGTATTAATAATAGTTCTGAGATAATATCTTTATCAACATCAGCAAATTTCTTCTCTAGAAACACACTTACTTCTTCTATTTCAAACAATCTCATATTACAAACAATTTACCTTACATCCTCCGCACAGCGATAAAAACTATCCTTCTCAGTTATAGATCGATAATAAAACGTCCCCATATCTAACCCTGTATCTTTAAACAATACATTAATATCTACCTCAGCTTCTCCTCTGTAGAAAGCTTCAGAACTCACATAACCTACTGTGGCAGTATTCAGATTAAGAACAATCAAATCCTCGTGAAGACCCGTACCTATAATATAGTACCCCTGTTTATAGATTTCTCTATTATGTACTTTGAAGTTCTCTTTATGTAAATGAAATACCTGATCAAAAGTATTGATACCAAAACGCCACCCTGAGCGATATGAATGACGGATAAAGAAAACTCCTATCTCTTCACCGAAGTTTTTGATAAAATTACCTTCTGCTGTCTTTGTTAACGGCCATTTGATTAGTTCATGCTCTTTACTTAACAGCTCAACTGCCTTATCAAAAAGAACAACATTCACTTTACTTTCTTTTTCCATAATACCTATTCACATTATCTTCTAATGACAAAATTAGAGTTTTAAATTCAGTTTATAACTATCTAGCAATTGTTTACTTATTTCTCTCCACTAATTGTCTCTACTTTTTTTGTTGAGAACCAACACAATATTGAACCAATACACACCATGACCGTCCCTTGCCAAAAAGATATTCCCAGTGGAGTCGCTAACAATACTGAAGAAAGAGCTGATGATAATACTGGTATAAAATAAGATGCCCCAGTTAATATCGTTACATTGCCTTCTAAAATCCCAACATTCCATGCTGCATAACCAAATCCCATAGCAAAAGCAGCTAATAATAAATAGACAATAGAAGATAGCGTAAAGAGCATTTCTACCTGCTCTTCCATAATAAAATACTTCATCCACAATACTAACGCTACCAACATAAAGAAAAACGTTATTCCATTCACTCCATTCGCTGAACGAACAGTAACTACACAATATGCTGACCATAGAATAGCTCCTAAAAAAGCTAATCCATAACTCAGTGGGTTAGCCTTAATATTTACGAGCATCTCAGATAAATTAAACCCCTCTTCTCCCCCTAAAACCCAAATAATGCCTATTAATGAAGCTACAACACCAGGAATGATTAACCAATTCGCCTTTTTTGAAGTAAAAAGAACAGTCGCTATCATAGTAAAAGTTGGCCACAGATAATTAACCATTCCTATTTCTATCGCTTGCTTACTACTAGTAGAATAACCTATAGACAACGCTAGACATAACTCATAAGCAACCATCAAAATAGCACCATAAACTAAGTATCGACGAGGAAACTTAGACAGCGGTACCCATTTCGTAGTACACAACAGAAACACACTTGCTACAGTATAAATCATCGCTGCACCACCTGTAGAGCCAAATGAATAGCTCACTTCCTTAATAAGTCCTACAATAGAACTCCATAGTAGTATAGCACAAAAACCAATTATTGTAGCCTTAACGTGTTTAGTCATAGTATGTATTTAATAGTCTTAATGGTCTATATTTATTTATTAAAAGAACCTACACACTAAGTATAGTTCTAAAAGGAAATACAATTGACAAAACTATTCTTTTTATACTTATTAATAAAAGCTCTGTCTAAAATAGTTTTAAAAGCGAACACCACTCATAAACTATCGTAAAATCAAGACTTCACACTATTATTAGGTAGTTTAATATTCTATATTTGCGATAACATAACAACACGACACTTAGAATAATGAAACACCTTTTTTTAATAGCATCTGTATGCTGTTATGCGCCTCTATTTGCTCAATCAAATGACACTATAACCAATCAAAAAATAAACGAAGTAGTAATCACCACTACTCAACAGCAAAAAGGTTATTCTTCTAAAATACCCCTAACTTATATTGAGAATCCACAGTCTGCCGATATCATCCTTCATCAAACTATGAAGAATCAAGTAACGACTAACATAAAAGACGTCTTACAGAATGCTACCGGGCTAGTACGAGTATGGGAATCAACAGGTGTAGGAGTCACAGGAGGAGAATATTATACAATGAGAGGCTTTGCATTCCAACCAAACTTACTCAATGGTATGCCTAGCTTTACTAATAGTACATTAGATATCGCTAATATTGAACAAGTCGAAGTAGTCAAAGGTCCTAACGGAACACTCTATGGAGGAAATGTAATCTCCTATGGAGGATTAATCAATGTGATAACCAAAAAACCTTATGAACAATTAGGGGGTGAAGTGAACTATATCGGTGGGTCAAACAACCTTAATCGAGTATCGTTAGACATCAATACCCCTATCCATAAGAAGCTTTTTATACGTTTAAACACAGCATATCACAAGCAGCACACTTTTCAAGATGCTGGTTATAAAGAATCTTTCTTCGTAGCCCCATCTATCCAATACAATATTAATGAAAAACTAAAACTATACGTTGACTTTCAGTATAAAATTAATGAAGGAGCTCATGCCCCTATGTTTTTTATATCTAGATATATGCCTGTAAGCTTTGAATCATTAGACCTATTTGAGGCTAACTACAAAAAAGCATACACTAGTAACGAATTAACCTTAAAAAACCTAACATTTACAGCACAAGCCAAATTAGAATATAAAATCAATGACCACTGGACATCCAATACCATTATCAATAAAAACAACACCCAAAGCAAGGGATATGATATACTTTTTGAAGACATCGGTACCACAGACGACTTTGTCCGTTACATCTCTAAAATAGACTCAAAAACCAATATATTTAGTATCCAACAGAATATAACAGGTAAGTATAATATTGGTTCATTAGACAACACTATATTATTCGGATTAGACTATTTATCTAAAGAATTTTCTAGTATAGATGGTGATTATATAGAGCACGGTATCATCTCCTTAATCAATCAGTCTGACACAGGAGATTTATCGAAAACAGCTATTGACAATGCTCTATCAACGAGTAATTATATACATAACAAAGCGAAGACGCAGACCTTCAGTTCTTATGTATCTAATGTAACTAATATTCTTCCTAACTTCTCATTCATGGCAAGTTTAAGATTTGACTATCTAGAAGGAAGTACTTCAGCAGTAAATAATCAAAAGACGAGTCAGACTACACTCTCTCCTAAATTTGGATTAGTCTATCAACCTATCCAAAATAAACTAGCACTTTTTGCTAACTATCTAAATGGCTTTGTATTTCTAGACCCTGCTATTATCTCTGATCCAGACGGAACCAATAAAACCATTCAACCTTTTGATCCGGAACAAGCGAACCAATTCGAGATAGGTGTCAAAACAAATCTATTAGGAGATAAATTATCCGCAACGATAAGCTACTACCACATAAAGGTTACGAATAAACTAATGACAGATCTAAATTCTCTAAACAGTTTTACACAAGGAGGAAAAGTAAAAAGTGAAGGAATAGAACTTAGTTTGACAGGAACACCACTTCTTGGATGGGATATCATTACAGGATTTAGTCATAACTATAATGCAGTAACCAAATCCCTACCTTCTGATGGCAACCTCGGTCTTAGACCAGAAGAAGCAGGACCAGCTAATCTATTTCACCTATGGACCAACTACAAATTACAATCAGGCGCATTCAGAAACGTAAGCTTCGGAATAGGAATAAACTCAGTAAGCGAACAAAAAGCGATCAACCGCTCTACCCTAGGAGTACTCACATTACCAAGCTACACGATCTACAACGCTGCCATCGGTTATGATTGGAAAAAATTCAATGCAATATTAAAAATAGACAACCTTACGAATAAAAAACACTTCACAGGTAACGCCACAGTTAACCCTCAAGGTCTAAGAACTGTATCACTATCTCTAAACTATAAAATATTTTAAGAGAATACTTGTGTTGACACAGATTTGTAATCTGTACCCGTATATAACGCTACGCGAAGTCTCCCGACTTCGTGTATATAAGCATTGTGTGCCAACAGAATGTGACACGCAAAATATTGACGTCTCTACTGCGTTGGCGCGGATTTGCAATCTGTGCCGTGTACATAACGTTGTGTGCCAACAGAATGTGATACGCAAAATATTGACGTCTCTACTTTATATTTATTTCGTAAATATACCTTTTGACACATTGCGTTGGCACAGATTTGCAATCTGTGCCCGTATATACACCCCATGCCGAAGGCAAACAATTCTTAATTCTTAATTTTAAATTCTTAATTAACAAGCCATGCCTATTTTATCATCATCGTCAACGTCCCAAAAAAATTACTCCCATTATGTGCTAGTATAGGAAACAGCACACTTCTACTCTTGATAGCTATCCATCCATAAATATACCCTGCAAAAGCAGTCTGTATAAAGTAAACCGTATCAAAAGACACTATATACTCTTCAGAAAGTGTAAAAGCATGAACAAAACCAAATAATACAGCTATAATCAAGTTACTCGGATTCCCTAAATACCTCACCTTCATTCTCAAAGAAGATAACAATAACCCCATCAACACCCCTCTAAACATAATCTCTTCATCTATGCCAGGCATCGTAAGTTGAAAGGCTAAAGTCTCTATATTCCACTCCCCTCCACTACCAGCAAACCACCAAGCTACTACAGCCGATAAGATAATACCTACAGTCGCTAGCCAAACTCCCTTTTGACTACCAGGTGATTGCTTCAGCGTAAAGAAATTGTGTCCTTTAAAGTAAGAGCGAAAAGCAAAATAACAAACCACTCCCCATATAATCCCATAGACCTTCCCACTCCAATTCCAACTGCCATTGATAATACGAAAGCTTTCAGATATCTGTACTAACATCAATGCACAACTATAAAGCACAAATACAAAACAAAAGATCCCAATGCGCATAAAATCTTTTTTGCTCCTGTCTTTCATAAACAAGATCATAAAAGGGAGCAATACCCCTACTTGCATTAGTGCTTCAAGTATAACTATGGTCATGGTCGTTAATTTAGTTCTTCTAAAATAACATATTCGTATAAAATAACAAAGCCTCAAGTGATGGAGGCTTTTGTTAATTAGATTTAACCCATTCTTCTATGTGTTGTATAAGAGGCAACATTGACTTCCCATATTCTGTCAAACCATAAAACACTTCAGGAGGAAAAGTATTAATCTGTGTACGTTTAACCATACCTGACACTTCCATTTCTTTTAATTGTTCTAACAACACTTTCTTAGATACACGAGGCATATTACGCCACAATTCTGTAAAACGGATATCCCCGTTAGCAAAGAATTGATACATTAATAAGGGCTTCCACTTACCAGATAATAACTTCAAAAACACATTAAGAGGGCAACTCTCAAACTCATCATAATTCATAGGTTACAAATTTGTGAACAATACACATAAAAGTTCATTTCTTTATTAGAATATAAGCCTAAAGTACTTTTGTACTAAGAAATTTAAATAATACAAAATTATGAAAGTACAACTAATTAGAAACGCTACAATAAATATTAATGTTAATAATAAAAATATCTTAGTAGATCCTATGTTAGGTTCTAAGGGGGTCTTAGGTCCATTTCCATGGACAGATGACACTAGAGCTAATCCATTAACTGAGCTACCTTTTACAGAGGCTGAACTTAATGCTTTAATACACAAAACTGATGCAGTACTATTAACCCATCTCCACCCTGACCATTGGGATCCTACCGCACAAACCTTATTACCAAAAGATATGCTTATTTACTGTCAAAATGAAGATATTGAACCAATTAAAACACTTGGATTCCATAATGTTATAGGTATAACAGACAGCACAATATTTGAAGGTATTCACATCCATCGAACAGTAGCTATACATGGTGAAGGTGAAATTGGTCATCTAATGGGAAATGCCAGTGGCTTTGTTCTTATCCATAATCAAGAGATAGTCTATCTAATGGGAGACACTATCTGGTGCAAAGAAGTGAAACAAGCCATTGACCACTATCAACCTACAGGAATTGTCATTAATGGAGGTGCCGCCAAATTCGGCATAGGAGAACACGTTACTATGAATAGTACTGATATCAAAACTCTGCTAGATTACTACCCTATTAAACAAGTAGCTATTGTTCATCTAGAAGCAATTAGCCCTCTTCAGGAAAATAGAAATATGCTAAAAGCTTACTTTGAAGAACATAATTTATCTTCTCGTGTTATCATCCCTAATGATGCGGATATATTCACGGTATAAAACAGCAAAGCCTCAAGTGATTGAGGCTTTTGGTTATTTCTTCATTAATTCATTTACAGTCTCTTCTATAGAATATTCAAAATACTCTCCTTGTTTATTCTTATTACGCATAAAGAGTTTATAAGAATACTTAGCACAGTTTAGCTTCAAAAAAGCATCATAATACTCATCTAAATACCACTTAAACTGTTGTTCAAAAGTAGTATCTTCTGTCTCTTCAGGAACGTCAAATACCTTGAGAATAGTCACAATTTCGGTTATTTCTTCTCTACTAATATCCTTTACTACTAAAGGATCAGGTAATGCTATTCTAAAGGATAGCACTTCTGCTCCTTCTCCTTCCCAATACTCCCATAAGTCATACCTAGACATATCTTTCCTAGTCAGCTGATGTAACTCACCTTCTACTCTTTTATACTCTATAAAGTCCTCATCTCCATATTCATCACAGAAGTCAGTATATCCTAATACAGCTTTTAGCACTATTGGATAACGCTCTTCTGCTACCTTCATTTGAGGAGCTATTTCACTTCTTAGACTCATATCATTCGTTTTATACTGAGACTCAAAATATTGACATCTCTACTTTTATATTTATTGTGTAAATATACCTTTCGACATAATACCAGCGTTAGCGCAGATTTGCAATCTGTGCTATGTACATAACGTTGTGTGCCAACAGAATG
Organism: Myroides sp. ZB35; assembly: GCF_001865835.1. Lineage (NCBI taxonomy): Bacteria > Pseudomonadati > Bacteroidota > Flavobacteriia > Flavobacteriales > Flavobacteriaceae > Myroides > Myroides sp. ZB35. The sequence continues at coordinate 3,747,642 of NZ_CP017769.1, forward strand.
TGACACGCAAAATATTGACGTCTCTACTTTATATTTGTTACGTAAACATACCTTTTGATACATTGCGTTGGCGTAGATTTGCAATCTGTGCCGTATATACTGCTACGCGAAGTCTCCCGACTTCGTGTATATAAGCATTGCGTGCCAACAGAATATGACACGCAAAATATTGACGTCTCTACTGCGTTGGCGCAGATTTGCAATCCGTGCCGTGTATATCCACCCCGAATTCGTGTACATAACCATTGTGTGCCAACAGAATGTGACACGCAAAATATTGACGTCTCTACTTTATATTTATTGCGTAAATATACCTTTTCGACATAATACCAGCGTTGGCGCAGATTTGTAATCTGTGCCGTGTATACCACCCCCAACTTCGTGTACAGAACGTTGTGTGCCAACAGAACGTGACACGCAAAATATTGACGTCTCTACTTTATATTTATTGCGTAAATATACCTTTCGTCACTATAAACACAATACCAGCGTTGGCACAGATTTGCAATCTGTACCGTGTATACCCCTATGCCGAAGGCAAATAATTCGTCATTCGTAATTTGAAATTCGTAATTAAGCGAACTGTCCTCGTAGCGTCACTGCTATTTTCTTCGTAGCACTCACCTTACTCCAATCTTCTATCAAGGCTTTTACCACAAGATTAGTCACCTTAGCATTATTTGTATGAAGTACCTCTCCATACTGTTCTAATAGAGTCTTCAGACCTTTAATAGGACTAGTTCCTAATTGCTCTAAAATACTCTCTATGAATAACTGCAATGCTTGGTTATGTTGCACACTCACATTCATCATAAACCCTTGTATAGAATCAGTTAAACGCTTAATCGTCACATACTCTTTCGCCTCCACTTTACCGATGATATGACCTACTTTTTGTTGATCTAGGCGAAGTGCCTCTTTGATCCAATACTCTGCTACGAAAGCACGCGTTACCTTATCATCGCATATCAACGCAAGTCCAAAGAACAAGTAGAATTGCTCTGAGAAGACCACATTATTCATTTGCAACAGATACGTGAACATCCCTTGTAGCAATTTCTTCTCAGCTACTTCGAAGGTAGCACTACCACCATAATGCAGGCATTTCTCTACCACAGCTAAGTAAATAGGATCTAACTGTCTAGGGTTAATAGCCAATAAAGACTCGCTTAAATTCACTTTAGTATCTCTAATCTGGTACATGATTAATCCCATTAGATTTGCAGAACACATACGATCACCTACTTCTGTCTTTGGCATCGCTTTATTAATATGACTAAAGATTAAAGACAAATTAATATCATACGGTATCTGCTCAAACTTCAGTTTCTTATGCGTATATACCTTATCTATCTGCGTCTTCGTTTTATGATCCCAATCCTTATACGTATGAGACTCTTCTATCACTTCCCAGTTTCCTAACCAACCCGCACAGTATTCTTGTTGCTCTTTGGTATAGTGCTCATTTGTCAAGCTTTCTAAAGGTTGATGAGGGTACTTTAACGCTGCTGCTAATCTCCATACATCGTAGTAATCTGCAGACTCTTCTTTTACTTCGCCATTACCTAAATAAAACTCAAATATCGCTAGCAACTGCCCTTTTAGTTGTTGCTGAGCTAGTGTCAACCCAGCCTCTTCTGTATTTTTATCTATACGTGCTAATGCAATCTGTAAATCCACTGCATCTACTAATTCTCCCTCTTTTTGATAAGCTACTAATCGATCTACCAATACCCTACTATCTATATAAAACGGTTCGTGGGTAGGCAAACTCAATATTGGGAAAATACGCTTCTCTTTCACCAATTGTAAACTGTAGTAATACACCGTCAGATAAGGGCGCAAAGCAGCATAATAATAACTAAATCGATTACTTGCCTCTAACTTTACCTCTCCTAGCGTGATTCCACTATTGGTATATAATTCTGCCTTAGCATATTTGTGATACAACTTGTCTAATGCTGTAGTCTCTATAGTAGGATCTGCAATCAACATACGCGCCCACTCTAACAGCCAAAAAGCCATAGCGTTCTGTATTGTACTCGTTGACCACAAATCTTTAAATGTCTTAAACACTTTGTCAAAAGCAGGTAGTAACTGATCGATGTGCTCTGCTTTTAATTCTCCTTGAAGTCTAATAATCGCATCTATGGTTTGCTCAAAGGCGTAGTCACTCTCCAATGTCTTCCAAGCCGAACAATGGAAAATCAAATCTTCTACTGTCGCAATAGCCTGAATAGGCACTAGCTCCGCCTCTCCCTCTTCTAAAGCCTCAGCAAGCGTTGCACTCTCCTGCACACTCATATATCCACTAAACAACGTCTTCGTCTCACTCATCATCATCTCTTGATAAGCTTCTAATTGCACTGCCAGCTCCTCATTAGGTTGAGCATATTTCACGATTTGCTTCGCTATTTTAGTCTGCATCGCTTGATCCTGTATATGCAAAGCCCCTACGATAGCAACAGCACTCGCCTCCTTATAGGTAGGATGTGCTTTATCCAATACAGCCACGATACGCATCGCCTTATTGATCGTCGCCTTAACAATACTACTCATTAATATAGGCAGACTATTGACAAAAGCCTCTACGTGAAAAGCCTTGTCCTTCGCTATTTTAAACAAGATGTCCAATGCTTCATTGACCACCTTAGACAATGGACTGTTCAACAATTGGAAGATATCCTCCTGAAACGACAAGATCTCATGATCAGCAAGAGATAATTTACTTAACAAATTCACATTCCATCCACACAACGCTTGATTCGTATGAGTCAATGCTCCTTGAATAACAGTCTGTACAATGCGTTGTTTATCTAATCGTCCTTGTTCTATTAATGTTGCGATCACCTCATCCCATGAGTGGTAATTAATATTCACTTCATGGTCAAATAAATACCAAAACTCCTTCTCTAACAACTCAGGGTATTGATCAAATAATTCAACCTTACTTGCATTGACCATCACAGTCGCCCAAGTCGCTTCTGTCAATGGGATCTTAAACACTCCTTTCTTATAAGACTCATATAAATAGCCTATCTCGTTAAAAGGCGCTCTCACCCATCCTTCTCTAGCCGAATCATTGATATAATCACCTAACCAATCAGGCACATACCAATCCAATACTTGCTTAAACTCCTCCTCACTAATAATCCATATTCCCGTAAAATCTTTATATGTACAACAAGCCAATACCGCCACACTCACAGCTGATCGCTGCTCACTATTTCCTCTATATCCATACGAATTCCTATTGCCAACCTCTGGTACATACTCTTGATAGTATTTCCCTAGCTTAGAGATCTTCTTAGTGTACTTAAGCCTTTCCTCTAAAGGAGTTTCCTTAAGTAAGAGAAGTAATCTTCTAGTATTTCCTTTTCTTACAAACTCTTCTAATTCAGTATAAAATATATCTTTACTCATAGCGATTCTCTTGTGGTTTTGTTGTTTTGGTATGCTGTGTTTTTATAATCTCACTTTCAAGACCGAAAGATACAATTTTACAACCTAAAATAAATAACGGAATAAAGGGGTTTAAATAACAATATTACAGTTTATATCCTCCCTCATCATTATACCTACTTCTTCAAGACCGCTACAACATCTCTTCAAGATTCCTTCAACAAACAACCACTTAACTAGAGCATTCTTGGGGAAATGTTGAAGAAGTGTTGAAGGAAATCACTCTATGAAGCGTATTTACTGGGTTTAGGATAGGTTGATTATTTTATATTTTTATGCACTTTAATCACAAGCATCTAATTATAAGCAAGATATACAAATAAGGTACAAATAAAAAGCTATCCATTTTTAATGGATAAGAGGCTAAAAGAGGTTTTATAGACTAAAAACAGCTTGTAATTATAGTTAATTAGGGTTGATTAGGTTTTTTTAAAGCAATTGAGGAGTGTATTTAGTAAAAAATATGCTTGATTATACTGCGGAGGTAATCATCCCTACTGTTACATGCCGATAGGATGGGATTATTCGCAAGCTCAGAAGGACATAGCATACGGGGTATTGTGAGGATGTATGTAATACATCCCTACTGTTGTGTACCGATAAGATGGGATTCTTCGCAGGCTCAGAAAGACATAGTGTATAGGGTATTGTGAGGATTCGTGATAGTGTAAAGATATTGGTTTATAAAAAACAATATACTTGAACGAAAAAACAAAAGACCAAAATCACAAAAAAACTAAAGTAAAATTACAGTTCATCTTTCAACTGCTTAATATACTTCTCTCTTTCAGGATAATCAATGCGTTCTAGATATTCTGTTACCTCTGAGAGCCACTCTTCATTGGACTTGATCTTTACTCGAGCTACTGTCTTCTGTTGGAAATAAGGTCTATCATCAAAAGCCTGAGCCAAATGCTGATTCATTGACGCTGCTGTTTGTGGACTTACAGGTTTACCCTCTGATTTAGCTAAAGAGTGTAATATTCCTCGCTGGTAATCAGGGTTCATAATAGCTTCTTTATACTCTCCTGAATAGGCTAATACTACTGGGATTTCTTTCTTTTCTAAGATAGCAGCTCTTAATCTATAGTTGCCATCTATAATCCAATATCCTCCAAGAGAGGGGATATACCATGCGAATATAGGAGGTAATGTTCCCTCTATCGCTTTCTTACGCCACCACTTTAGACGACCTGAGTATTCATCTACTTGACGTGAGTATAACAACTCTCTATCCCATGAGGCATAAGTAAAGGCGTCAAAGTCATCTTCTGCAGCTACAGTAGTTCCATAATTAGGTGGTGAGGCGAAGTCTTTATATCCTTCAAAAAGCCAAATAGAGTCATAAAAGAAGTGCTTATCTGATGACACCATTTCTTCTGCAAAATAGCGAGACCACGACTTTAGTCTTTCTTCAGTTGATAGCTCTTTGCGCTTCTCTACTTCTTGGGAATTGATATTCTTAATCAGCCTACTCTCCTCTTCGAAAGTTCTTACTAATCCTATATCACAGAAGTCTCTACTGATTAGTCCCCACATCACTGGTTTATCTTCACAGACCAACTTCATCTTCCAATTCGAACCACTCAATAATTGCATGGTAGGAGGTGTTAATCCTTCTACGTTTAATTCTAATGCTTTCCATTGCTGATGTTCATCTGTGATATCTTTCCAATAATATTTCATGGGTGTATTTTATTGTGGTGGTAAAGGTAAAGTGTTTTTATTGAAATGAGTGCGAAGTCTCCCGACTTCGCACAGCATACAAGACGTGATAACGATTGTGTGACACGCATAATAATGCGTTTTTACATGATATGCTATCCCAATTGCCGAAGACTCACATTCGATAATTCAAGCCAAATATAAAATATTAAATACTTAGATTGTGTGACACGCATAGTAATGCGTCTTTACATGATATGTTATCCTAATTGCCGAAGACAAACATTCGATAATTCAAGCGGAACATAAAACATTAAGTACTTAGATTGTGTGACACGCATAATAATGCGTCTCTACATGATATGCTATCCTAATTGCCGAAGGCAAAAACTGTAAACTGTTAACCGTTAACTGTTAACTCAAACCTTCTCTTCCCTTCTACCTCGTAATCTAACACTTCTACGAAGCCGATATTCGCCATCATCTTTAGAGACTTTTCGTTTCCACTACGAGCGATGCCCACAATAGTAGTTACCTCAGGTTCATTAGCTTTGATATACTCCATTAAGCCCTCTGTTCCCTCTTGTCCATAACCATACTTCCAAAAGTCTCTCCCTATAGAAAAGCCAATCTCTACAGCTGCAGGAGATTCAAAGAAATACATTGCTGTTCCGATTAACACATCCGTATCTTTCTCTATCACAGCCATTCTCATTTTGGCTCTACTGTCCCACTCTTTATGAGCTTGAAGCACCATATTCTCTGCTTCTTCTATAGTTTCAAGAGGTTTGCTCCCTCTGTATTGCATCGCGTCTTTATCAGAGTAGATGTATAATAATTGTTCTTTATCTTCTATGACTAATGGTCTAAAATATAATCTGTCCATGGTATCGTTAATTTGTTTGTTGTTTTGGTTCTTTGTATTCTCTTTTTTCGACTAGGCTTGCTCCTGCTTCTACACTTAATCTTGCAAATACACGACTAGATAAGATGGTGATAATTCCCATGACTAAAAAGGTATATCTAAACACGTCTATTCCTTGATCATTTGTCCCAATACTGCTATTTTGGAACATCACTAAGATCATCGCTGAGATAGATATCCCTAGACTGATGGCTAACTGTTGGGTAACGGATAATAAGGTGTTTCCCTCACTTGATGTATCATTGTCTAGATCTGCTAATGCTATGGTATTCATAGAAGTGAACTGTACTGCATTAAATGCTCCGTTGCAAATCATCAAGATCACCAATATCCACATTGGGGTATTTTTATTGATAAAGAAGAAACAAGAGATGATTATTCCGGTCAATATTGTATTGACAATCAGTGTGTTTCTATATCCAAATTTGCGTACAATAGGGATGACAAAGTTTCTAAAAACAAGGTTGGCTCCTGCCTGTGGTATCATCATTAACCCTGCAAAAAAGGCAGAATACCCAAAGCCAACTTGTAGTAGTAAAGGTACCATCAGTGGCATTCCCCCTACTCCAAATCGAGTAACGAGATTGCCTATTAGCCCTACTCTTAGTGTTTTTATCTTTAATAAGCTTAATCTGATAAGGGCTTTAGTGGTTCTCTGTGCGTATCGTATGTATCCTAATACACAGATAATCGTTAGTACTCCTAATAAGATTAGAGTTGTCGCTGTAAATTGGGGAGAGTTCCATCGTTCAATAATCAACGTAATGGTAGTCAATCCTCCACTGATTAACAGCCATCCTTTTAAGTCAAATTTGCCAACTGTATTGGTAAAATTAGGAACAACCTTTCTTGCCCAAACCATAGCGACAATGCCGACAGGTAAATTAATCAAGAATATCCAATGCCAAGAGAACTTCTCTACTAAAAAACCTCCTGCAGTAGGTCCTAACATTGGCCCTATCAATGCGGGTATGGTGATAAAGTTAATGATACCTAGTAATTGATCTTTTGGATAGGCATAAATCAGTATTAACCTCGCTACTGGTACTAACATAGAACCTCCTATGGCTTGGAATATACGAGCTAAAACGAGTTGATCTAAGGTATTCGCTATAGAACAAAATAAGGATCCTAAGGTAAAGATACCAATGGCTAACATCAGCATATTACGTGTACCAAAGCGGTCTGCCAACCATCCACTTAAAGGGATTAACAGGGCTACTGTCAAGGTATACGATACGATAACGCTCTGCATCTCTAAGGGTGACTCTCCTAAACTTCTAGCGATAGAGGGCAATCCTGTGTTTAGGATAGTACCATCTAAGGCTTGCATAAATATAGCTAACGCAGCAAGCCAAGGTAAATACTTTTTCACCTTTGGGTCTTCAACGATCCCTATTTCCATAATGTTGTAATACTAAGATTAATTAATTCGTCATCGCTGTTGTAGTAGAGCTAACTTTAGATAGACCACGAGGTAAAATGAATAAAATACAATGCTCTTATACACTATATAAAGTTGCTATCACGATGATAAACAAATATAAATAATCCAATCTATTCTCTCAGTTGTCCTATGACAAGTTCGGTCTAAAGAAATTACAAAAAGACCTCAGCTCTAACAACAAAATCATAGCATTACATCAATTAATGTACCGAATAGAAGTATATCTTATTTTTTATACAACGAATTCAGTTGAAGCTCATTTGTATAATTTAGTAAAACTTTAGGGATTTCATTGGTTAACAGTTGACTGTTAACAGTGAACGGTTTTTAAATCGCGTTTAAATGGCTATTAATCTTGTGAAGTGATAAATTATAGTGAGCTATTAAATGTAAATAAACTTAAAAGAAATAGCAGTATTGATGAGATACACTAACTCAGATAACGTTCCTCAATAACAATATCATGCGGATACTTCACAAATCCCCAACCGCTCAAGTGACCTAAAAGAGATAAATGCTTAATGCCTCACTTGATAAGGATACCAATCAAAAGAGGTCTCATGAAGTGCAAAGAAATGCGTTGGCAAGACTAGTCCGATAGTCTCTAGCCCTTTCTGTAAAACGGTAGTATCTTCTAATTCTTTTATTTCGGCACCAATCATCTGTTTATACTCTTCTGCCAATTCATCAAAGTAATACACCTTCATCTCTCCATCGAAGACTACTGCTATTTCTTCATCTATATCACCTCCCCACATCTCACACTTATAGTACACGAAAGGTTGTTTTGTCTCTTCATTTAACTGTTGTAAGAAAGCGAGTAACTTACACTGTTCTAATGTAAGGTTCAAAGACAATACCATTGGAACAATCTCTATATGTTCTAAGAATTGCCATTTGTTCTTTTTATATTCAGCATAACTTGCATAAAACGCATTGTCCTTATCATCATAGGCTGTTCTACTCATAGAAGGATTGATAACGAATAGTCCATCCTGAGGTAGGCTGTGTTTAATATGCTTTCGTTCGTGATGCTCATTCTCAAAGAAGATCTCTCTGGTCCATTCGCTTCTGATTCCCTTTTCTAGTGTATCTATATTGAATAATCCTTGTCTTAATTCTTCTATTTGTTGCAATCGTTCTATCACTGTGGTATTTGCAATAGTGTACACCTGTTCTGCGCTCCAGCTCATAGTATCTATTTTAGGCTAAGATACAATTATCCGTTTTTACCTAAAATAGGTTTGCTAAAAATTGTCTTGCTAATCTTTTGCTTTATTTGTAACTTGCTGTATAACAAAACAACACTTCACTATTCTTATGGTACAGTCTCAATATAGTTCAAGAATTATCAAATTATTATTGATTTTACTTATTATTGCTTTAGTACTTTTTACCCTATTTTACTTTATGGCAGATGATGCACAGAGTGGCCATGTTGGCTTCAAAAGTCATTATGGCTTCGTAGGAGGAGTTACCTTAGGGTTAGTCTTATTTGTATTTAGTTTTTCATTAACGATGACGATGGTCAAGGATATCACAATCCAAGAGAATGATATCTTAGTCAGAAACCTTATTGGAAGCAAAAAGAAATTTTACAAACCAAATACAGTATGTGTGCTAGCACATACTAAACGAGTTTTTCTAGGAGCTACAGAATACATCGTACTCCAAGAAGGAGAAAAAAGCACAAAGATATTTGAGTTTAGTTATAAAAACTTCGAAGAAATAAAACAACATCTCAATATAGATGTAGAAGGAAAAAGGAGAGAATAGTGTCAAAAGCACTACCTCTCCTTTTTTCTTAAAACTTCTTTTTTAAAAAATACGAAAACACACTAAAATGAGCGATAAAAAAGATAAAATAACGATAGACAATTACCTAGATAGCCATTATATCAATCGCAGTAATTGGCTTAGAGCAGCAGTATTAGGGGCTAATGATGGTATTATATCTGTATCGAGTTTAGCGATAGGTGTTGCGACAGCTAGTGCATCAAGAGAACCTATACTACTTGCCACAGTTGCAGGACTAGTAGCTGGTGCATTATCGATGGCTGCTGGAGAATATGTATCTGTAAGCTCTCAGACGGATATAGAGAATGCGGATATAGAAAGAGAAGCAAAAGAACTTGAAGAAATGCCAGAAACGGAATTAAAACTTCTAGCACAGATCTATGAGCAACGTGGATTAAAAAAAGAAACGGCTATGCAGGTGGCTATTGAGTTAACTGAAAAAGACGCGTTAGCCGCTCATGTTAGAGATGAATTAGGTATTAATGAAATCAACCAGGCTAATCCAATGCAAGCAGCTCTGGCCTCGGGCGCTTCATTTACTATCGGCGGAGTACTCCCGCTTGGGGTAGCCCTATTAGCACCGGTAAGTGAGATGGAATATTGGCTATATGGTTTTACGATTGTATTTCTAATAACATTAGGGGCATTATCAGCGAAGACTGGTGGATCAAGTATCAAAAAAGCAGTACTCAGAATCGTTATCTGGGGATCTATAGCCATGGGACTATCAGCTCTAGTAGGTTATCTCTTTGGTGTGAATGTATAAAACACTCCTTGCTGTAAATACAAAGAGAACTTAGTACTGATACTAAGTTCTCTTTATATATTAATCAAACTTTTCTAAAAGTTCTAAATAGCTACTTATTTCTATATCCTAAAGGAGAGTCCCCTATATGTAACTTAAAAAAGCGATTGAAGTACGAAATATTATCAAAGCCTAGTTCATAAGCACATTCTTTTACAGTCATATGACTATGTTTTAATAAATACTGAGCCTCTAGTAATAGACGTTCGTGTATTAACTGAAGTGCAGTCATCCCAGTCTCTTCTTTTATGACTTCTGTCAAATGCTTAGGCGTAATACCCATCAAGTCTGCATACTGTTGTACGGTTTTAAGCTCTTTAAACTTCTCTTCTAAGTGTTGTTTAAAAGTATAAGTCAATTGGTACTGTCTATTCATCCCTTTGTGAAACCCTAATAAACAATACTCACAAGCTCTGTTGTAATCATACAATATCTCGATCAGCTTCAAGCGAATGATATTAAGGTGATAAGGTCCCTTAGTGTCCAATTCCCAAGCTAGATTATTAAAGTTCTGTAAGACTTGTTTAAAAGAGTCTTCTAACTTATACATAGGTGGATAATCTGCATTTAAGAACAATAATTCATCCACAATCATCTCCTTGACATAATTGCGGTACAAAAAACACTTCCTAAAAAAAATCTGTAAGACTCTAAAGTCATCTGAAGCTTGTCCTCCAAGATAAATTACTTCTGGTGAAATAATAGACATAGAGCCCTCGTGAATGGTAAACTTATGGTATCCTACTTTTAAGTCTATATGTCCTCTAGTACAAAGGATAAGTGTATAGTAATCTTGCTTTTGAGGAGTAGTCAATACTAGATTATCTACTCTTGTATAAAAATCTATTTCTTTATTTGTTTCTAAACCAACTGTCTTCATCTTCCCTTCTATTTTATCAGACTACAAAATAAAACTAATTAGCAATAGGAGTCCTTAATATTACCTTAAATTCCGTGTTTTGTACTATATCTTCCGACTAATTATGCTTCCTTATAGATATTTACTCCTTTATTTTTTAACTAAATAAACCATTGCTTTAGCCACTTTATCCATATCTAAACTTAAAGTAGGTGCACTATACACATCAGGTAACATATATGCTTCTCCATTATTTAAAACAAACATTCTATCTCTCTTCTCATTCCATTTACCAACTAAGATGTAACTTCTAGTAGTATTATCATAAACAGAAATATCGTATACTATGTTTATTCCTCCATTATCTTTATAACGTTTTACCTTTCCATAAGAAACAAAACTTCCTTTTTCATTCCTACCAAACTCCCCTAAATCATTAAATACCCAATTTTGGCTAGAAAATCCTTTTACATATTCTTCAGTATCAACATAAGCCTTTCTATTCACTTCTAGCATAGCTCTAGTTTCAGAATCATCATAAGTCATTATTGCTTTAGCAGCTTCTTTATCCAATCCTGTAGGTGTAAAAATCTTGTAAATCCCAAAAGTAAACTCATCAATTACAATCTTAGACTTAGACATACTCCACTTCTTATGAGTAGGACGAACTAAAACAACCTTTTCCTTGTCTTCTGGCAATGTTACTCTAACATAAAACTTTTGTCCATCTGCTATACGAGGATCAGCTATAACAACAGGTTCATTATCTAAGGTAGAAATAGTATAAACTCCTTTAACTTCTTCGACATTAGCAATAGGTGTCTTATCATATAATACCTTTCCTTTTTTAAACACCACTTTCTGTGCTGTAGCAAGTGTACTTACACTTAACAATAAACAAACTAAAAAACTCTTCATAGTAATTATTTTAAATTATGTTAATACAAATCTACAAAATAATGAATACTAATTAGATACATTTTATACATATCCCAAGAGAAAAAAATCTTATGAAAACCTCCTTCGTTAAATAATCCTCTTTTATGTATACTATCCACTTTATATTCAGTATATTTATCTACAAGAGAGTAGTTAAAGTTATTTAGAAAATGTCAATATGCCTATGAAACCAATTAGAACGGAAGAAGATTATCACATGGCTTTAGTTAGATTACAGCTATTAAAAGATGCTAAGCCTAATACTCCTGAAGCAGATGAATATGAAGTTATAAATATTTTACTAGAACATTATGAACGCGAAAATGCTCCTATGGGAATGCCAGATCCTATAGATAGTATCAAAATATTTACAGAATACTTTAAAGAAGAAGATCCTGATAAGGAAGAATAATATCTGAAAACGCTTACTTAACTGTAAGCGTTTTTTTTTATCTCCTAAAAAAAAGCACCTCTGTAATTTATTACAGAGGTGCAGAGGGTGATAAATTAATTAAAAACATTACTATATATAACCTAACTACATAGTAATATGAACATAAAACTTACTAACACTTTACTTTTCACTTTTCATAGATTTTTGAAGATTGTAGTATATAGACACTTCTACTTCCGACCTTCTAAATGTTTATTCTTTACTTTCTATTGATTTCTTTGAATTAGGGATCGAATAACGCAACCCTAACTGTAAATTAAAATCAAAGGGCTTCTCTGTATAAATAGTTTTAATAGAACTCCCATTATCAAAATAATATCTCGCTCCTGGTTCTACAAAAAGCCCTACACTCTTTGCTAATTTATACTCCATACCTATTGCTACATTTGCAGATGTTTGTATTCCTTTTACAGTTACCTTTTCGTCTGGTCTCTTTTCTACATTCTGATTAGCTTGAAACTTAGTTTTAAGTGTTCCATATACTGACTTCTCTATATGAAAACCACCATTGACATAAGCTGAGAAATTACCTTTCTCCCATAAATTATAATTCACCTGTATAGGCACTCCTACATAATGTAGTGTCTGAGTATTTATAATCTTATACTCTTGACTTCCCGAAGTAAGATCAGAGGATAATTTAGTATAAGTAATACCTGTATTGATTCCCCATTTATCTCCCATAGGATAGTATAACGCTATACCAAAGCGTATAGGCTTCTTATGCGTAATATCGGTATAGACCTCTTTATTCTGATTCACAACATAAATCTCAGATAACACCGCACCTGCCATTCCTAAATCCAAGGGTGCATCAGCTCCTACCTTCATCGCTCCACTCATTGTATTATATCCACTTTGTTGCATACTAGATGTAGAGGCTATATTACTTGATATTAACCCTAAAGAAAAGCCTCTATTCTTTTTTGACTTTACTTCAGTTTTAATTTCTTTTTCCTTTACCTGATTTTCTACAATAGCAGTTTCTAAGTTTTTATGACTTTCTTCTACTAAAGTCGCTAACTGTTCTTTAACCTCTTCTTTATCTACTGTATTTGGAACTATAGTTACATATTCCTTCTCTTGGTTTACTGAATTAGAATTGTCAGCTACCTCGACAATAGAAGGCTCTCTCCTCTCTTCTATTGCCTTGATAGCATGACTGCTTGCCTTCTCCTTTTCAGTTGAAGTCAAAGCTTTGGTATTTGTGTGTGTTTCTTTGGTAATTATCTCTTCTTCTACCTTATCTAGATATTGATTCTGTCTAGAATTAGGCGTTACCTCAGTCTCTTTAGCATCTATAACAATACTATCTTTTTCTTTATCATCATGCTGTAAAGCACGTTCACTTCTCAAATATAACTCTACACCTCCTACTAACACGATTGCTATAGAAGCCACGATCCCTATAACTCTTTTTAAGTCAATTCTTTTAGGTGCTCCTTTTTTATTTGTTGCTTGCTGTACAGTATCTGACCATAATGGTATGATTTTTCCCTTCTCTTCCCCAAAAAGTTTTTGTTCCAAATCCTCCCACAACCCCTCTGGTCCGATCTCTGTATGATCCTTCATCTTCTGTTCCAGATCATTTAACCATTTATCGTTCATAAGGCGCTTGTTTTGGGTTTATTATATAACTTTATCTTCTGCATGAGTATTTTCTTTGCTCTATGAAATTGAGAAGCTGACGAACTCTCTCCTATTTCTAACAGTCTACCTATTTCTTTATGACTCTTTTTTTCAAAGACATAGAGGTTAAAAACCATTCGGTATCCATCAGGTAAAGAGCGTATCAATTCTAAAATCTCTGACTCTGGTATCTCATCTAAATTAGGTTCTTCTTCTTCAACTACCTCTACTAAATCATCCACTAGAGTAGGAAATTCTATTTTAGTAGTATCTCTAAGAAATTTTAAAGATTCATTAATGATTAATCGTGTCGTCCACGCTTTTAAAGAACCTACTCCCTTATACTCAAATGAGCCAATAGCATTAAAAATCTTGATAAAACTATTTTGCATCACATCTTTTACATCATCCTGACTCTTAAGATATCGCATACATACATAGGTAAAATGTCCTGAATAGAATTCATAAAATTCTTTCCAAGCAGATTGGTCTTTAGATTGTAATCTATCCACTAACCCTCGTTCTACACTATCTTTTTTAGTCATTTGTTGTATAAACATTATGTTTGGATCTAATATGGGTAAAACTAATTCTAATTACCTTTTAACAGATCCTGGAAAAAAATACTTCACTTCTACAAAGTCTTTATCTTCTTTTCCATCTACAGTTAATTTATCTACTACCCATTCAAACTTCACCATATCATATCTATTGGACACATAGACTCCTTTATATTTTGTAGTAATATGCGCTACTACATCTTGTTTATTATCGTCCATCGGAATTGTGAACTTCAATTCTTTAGGATTCATAGTTAATATTAACGCTGTTCCTGTCTCATCTATTACAGACGTATAAGCAAGGTCATACTTTACCTTATCCATCTTATTTAATATTTCCTCCGTTTTTCTAGCATCTTTAACTACTGACCCTACAAGCTCCCTAACAGGTAAATTATCAAATACAATCAAACTATCATTAATTTTAAAAATTGTATTTTGTTCATTCATCCACTTTCCTTGTAGAGTAAAAGCTTTACCACTATAACTCCCTACTACATCTCCTATCTTAACAGGTTTATTTGGCTCTACATTATTATCATCACTAATACACGATGTAAAACTAATACCAACTAAACTAAATAAGATCGTAAACATTTTAATTCTTCTTACTGCTCTCATTTTACTAGACTTTTAGTTTGTTTAACAATATTTCATAGTGAGTACTCATCTATATAAACCCAACTTTTAAAAATCCTTGCATGATGGAATTAAAAAAAACTACTTATTCTATATAAATTTACAAAAAACAACCTTTAAGACATTACAAAACAATACGTTATATAAACAAATTATTTTTATTATTTACAGAATAAAAGATAATCTATTACCCTTAGCCCATAGTCATTGATACTTATCTACTCCATTACCCATCAATTATAACTATAAAAAAAAACTTGCTACCCTAAATTAGGGCAACAAGTCTTTTTTAATCTACAAGTAAGAATACTTACTCTATTCCTTCTATTTTCGCAATAAATTATCTACCAAATCATACCCTTCAAGATATACATTATGTTCGCCAATATCATCAGCAACAACTTGCATTCTAATCTTTTTACCCTGTTTAATCAACGAGCTAACTATTTGATGTAATTCTCTATCCTCTTCCTCTGATAAGCCTTTAAACAATTGCATTGTTTTGCTCTCCTCATCTATTAATAATTCATTGTACTTCATCATATTTACTCTATTTATAATTTAAACAACGGCACCATCCATCTCACCCCTACTGCTATCTGATGCTCATTCTTATCTGCTTTAGAAACTTCATAATTCTTATAATCATAATTTAAAAAGTTATAAGCTGCAAAAAGCCTAAGATCCTTAAACGCCTTATCATTAAATGGATTATACTCTATAGCTGTAGAGACTCCCTTTAAAGCATAAGACACATTACTCTCTAGATCTTTTCTATAATTATACATCACTTTTACATAAGGAGTTACTTTATGGAACTTATACTTCACAGAAGCTGTCGTCACATTATCCTTCACATATGCGATTCCCTTAGTACTGGTGTTTAAATCTGTAAAAGCGGCATCGCCTACATTTCTAAAACCATACATCCAGTCTACCTCTGCCATAAAGTTATTTAATGTCAATCTATTCCCCATAGTTACCCAGCTGTAATACTTCTTCGCATCATGTTGAAATAACGCATATCCATAGCGCGTTTTCAAATGTTTTTTAAACAATTCTCCTTCCCATAAAAACAATCCTCCATAAGCCTTATTTTTATAATCTTCTGCCACAAACTGCTCTCCCTGAGAGACCATCTGTAACTTAAAAGACTGTCCTTTTACTTTATAAGCAACACTAGCCCCAGGACTAAAAAGCTCAATAGATCCAATGATATTCGTAAACATATATAGATCAGCACTGTTATAAGACAACTCCGTAGATCCCCAAGCAGTAAACTGTTTTCCCATTCCTACAGTCCAATGATCATCAATATTATACTCTAAGAAAGCAAACTCTAAGGCATTAGACGCTACTGACTCATTCAGTCGATATCGAAGTGAGTAGGTAAGCTTATTATTATAATTCCCTTTTAAATAAACTCGTGACTGTACTAATCTAAACTTACTATCTGAAGTACCTGATCCACTTGTCTTAGTCAAGTTTTCGTACTTTGAGTCTAGATACACTTCTAAGGTATTCACTTTCTTAGGCGCATCGGGGTTAGCCTGCTGTGTCAATACACCTAATAAAGTTGATTCTTCTTTTTTTTCATCTTGAGCCATCACACTTATCGTTCCCAATAGGATTGCACAGATTGTATATTTAATATTCATAGTTTGGTAGATTTTTAAAAAGTTTAATATAATTCTTTTTTAAACATCATTAACAAAACTTTACCATAATTGTACAAATATGAGTATTCTAAAGATAGAAGTTCAGACTCTCAAATAACACAACATAAAAAGCAATTCTATTTATTATGCTAAATAAACTCAATATTTCAATCAACAATAATCAACGCTATATGAACAGATACAGATCATTCGATAACTTAGAACGTCGTATCAAGATAATTACCAATAAGATTATGACACAAAATAGGTACCCTCATTTTATCTATATAAAACTATGTTTTTAACAAAACTTATTGTATCTTTATAATGTTGTGTATTAGTATGAATTTAATGAAGAATCACTTTTTATGCCTAGGTAGGTGTATTAAGTGATTTTTTTATACAAAAAAAAAGCCGTTAGTAAATGTTACTAACGACTCCTTTTTTTACTTTTCTTTTGTTTGTTCAACCAAATTATCAATCCTGTAACTGGTAAGGAAGCAAATATAAGTGATCCTATAAAAGCGAGTATCTTAGTAGGGTATCCCCATATCGTGCCTACGTGTAAATCGAAGTTTAAAGAATTTACTTTAGTGCCTAAAGCTATTGATGTATAAGTATGATCTTCACGAGTGACTATATCTCCTGACTTTTTATCAAAATACAACCATTCGAATTTACTCGTCTTATCCTGTTCTAAACGAATCTGTAAACTATGAGGCTCTTTCTCATCCTTAGATAAACGGATAGACATCATATCGGCATAACCGAACTTATCTAAGGCATAAAATACCGCATTGTCTAACGTATTACTTGTTATCTGAGGTACGGTATCAAAAGCAGTAGATTCCATTACCTGAAATTTATCTTCATCTACTTTATTAAGTGTTATTTCTACTGCTGATCTAAACTTAGGAAAGGCAAATAATACACCTGTCATCCCTATCACTATAGCTAATAGGAAGGTGTACATACCCAACAAATTGTGCAAATCATGATTTAACCGTTTCCAATTGACAGAAAAATCAAATACGAAACTTCGTTTAAATGTCTTACCCTTCCACTTTTTAGGCCACCATAAGATCAGACCTGTAATCGTAATAACCATAAATAACACTGTACTTCCTCCTACTACCCAACCTCCTATTTTACTTCCTAATAGCAGATTGCGGTGTAACTGTAACACGACATAAAAAAACTCTTTCTTTGTATCTTCTACTTTCTGAACTACACCTGTATAAGGATTTACAAATATTCTTTTATAAAAAACTACTTCATTCCAATATCCTGTTGCATTCTTATCTGTCTTGAGTGCTCTAAACACCCAGGTTCTATCTTTAGCAGGATAAATATCTACTCTATTTATAGGGTATTGCTCTCCTACTGCTTGCTGAGCTATACTTTGAAGAGATGAGAATGACAATGTTTCTCTATTATAGTCACTTAAATTTTCCGTATCATCGATATAAAAATTATTTGGATAAACAATTTTCTTTATATCATCGTGAAAGACATAAATACACCCCGTAATACTTACGATGACAATAACAATTCCCGTTATTAATCCTAGCCACTTATGCAGCCATAGCATAAATTTCTTCATCTACTAGAAGTTGTATTGTACGCTTAGATTAGCCTGCATTCCATTTCCTCTCACATACTCTGCATCAGTCCCTCTGTATTGGCTCACTACTGGATAATACGTTTTATTAAACAAATTCTCAATACCGACATTTACCTTCCACGCTTTATTTAAGATATAAGTAGATGCTAAATTAAACAAACTAATGTCTTTTACAGGTCCTTCACTATTTTTATAACCTCCTTTTTCATTAGGATTAAAGCGATTTCTACTTCCTGAATACAACCAATATAACTGTATATTTAATTTATCTGATGCAGTATAATACACAAAAGCTGTCGCTTTAGGTGGTGAGATACGTCCCCCATTTAAGTATACTTTACTTCCATCGTCGAACTTTGCCTTTCCCTCTACATAAGCATAAGTTCCCCCTACTGTCCACTGTGGCGTTAGTGCGACCTCAGCAGTCACTTCGAATCCGTGTACTCGCTCAGGTTCACGCTGTGCTACTAAATATCCTCCTATATCTACTAAATTAGCTCCTAACTTAGATGTGCTTAAAAAATATGACCCTGTAAAACTAAACATAGAAAACCTACTAGAGAACCCTACTTCGTAGTTATTCGTAATAATTGGTTCTGTCTCTAGCTTGTCTAATGTACTCTCTGTTGCTCTTCTTAAGATTCGCCCTAATTCATTAATAGCAAATCCTTGAGAAAAACTAATAAAAGGGTTAAAATACTCATATTTATTATAGCGTAACCCTACGTTAAACAATGTTGTTTTGTAAGGAATTTTACCTCCTTGAACGAAAATACTTCCCTCGTTATTAGGCCCTGTAGCGATCGTATTAAAATCATCTACTTTTACATTTGCATTCTCATATCTAACTCCTGTTTTTAGTATCAAGTGATCTACTAAATCTATTTTTAATTGTGCATAAGGCGCAAT
Organism: Myroides sp. ZB35; assembly: GCF_001865835.1. Lineage (NCBI taxonomy): Bacteria > Pseudomonadati > Bacteroidota > Flavobacteriia > Flavobacteriales > Flavobacteriaceae > Myroides > Myroides sp. ZB35. Next base: position 3,767,014 of record NZ_CP017769.1, read on the forward strand.
ATTCACCATATCCATTGTAGGGATATACACACGACCATCTGTTAAGTCTTGGTCTGTTTTATCATTTAAAATATCTATTCCATAAGTCACTTCACTCGGCATCTGAAATACTGTAAAAGGAGTATTTAAGTTTAAGCGAATACCTTTCTTCTTAGAGTTAATTCTCGTTTGTCCAGGTCCAAACCATGCCGTTCCTTTTTCTACATAGCGGTTCATCGAGCGAAATGAATTCATATATAATGACACATCTAACTGTGTTTCTAAAAACAAGTCATTGTTCGTGTACCCCAACATAACATTGTGGTTATAAGGCGTACCTGAGTTTTCACCAGGATCTATCCCTGCTACACCTACCGTTGCTTCACTACCATACTTACCTATCTTACTGATATATCTGGCGTGTTGTGTACTTGTATAGCCATTATAAAAAGCGCGAATAGACGAATTATCATTGATATCATATGTGATTTGAGCGAACAAGTTCTTTTGATACGTATTAGACAGTCCATCTATCTGCCCTAATATCACTCCATCTCCGTCTCGCTGTAAACCAGTATAGTCGATAGACGCACCAGCCATATAGTTCCACTTTTTATACTTCCCTCCGAAAGACTGAGATACTTTATATCCTAATGTACCACTACTGTTCGCTGGATTAAACGAAGTTCCCAATACAGTAGTTCCACCAAAAACTTGTTCTCCTCTATTTTTCTTGGTTATATAATTAATAATCCCCCCAGTAGAACCATTCCCATAAATAGAAGTAGCTCCTTTTATCACCTCTACACGCTCTATTGCAAATGGCGCAATCGAACGTATATCACGAGCTCCGTTCATCAATGGTGTAGATTGTGGAATCCCATCTATTAAGACTAATAGAGGTCTTCCTCTCAGTGTCTGTCCTGACGAAGTTCCCTTATTTGTCGCACTTCCTAGACCAGGTACTAGATTACTTAATATCGTCGAAATATCAGTTGTAACACTCATTTGCTTTTCCATATCCTTCTGATTAATTATTGTTACAGAAGATGGAATAGTAGCTATATTCTCTGCTCTTCTACCAGCTGTAATAACAATCTCATCTAACGACTCCTCTAATTTCTTTAATACAACTTCAATAGGGTTTTCTAATTTTGTGTTATTAATAGTAACCAATTGTTCCTCGTAACCACTAGCTAAAACCAATAGAGTAGCTTCATTTGTTGTTATAACATCTATGGTCAGCTCTCCTTTACTATCCGTTTCCCCTATTTTATCTCCATTAATAATAATCTCTGCTCCTCTAATTCTATTTAAACTTGAATCGCTCACTTTCACTAAAAAAGTTTGAGAAAGTACCGAAGTACTAAACAGTAAAATAGTTAAATACACTGCTTTAGTGAACATACTAGATAATATATTTGATGATAGCATCATGTTTATATGTTGTTATAATTATTTGATTTCGCAGCAAAAATAAATAATTATTTATATTCATTCTATTTAATGCTGTTTTTTTACAAAAAAAATCGTTAGTAAATCATACTAACGACTTGTCTTTCTGCTTATTTCTTCAATAATTCCACATATTGTTTTACAGCTTCACTCACTTCTTGCTCCGTAGGTCCATACGCATTATTTAACGCTACAAAGCCTATATAGTTCGCATCGATATACTTGATAGTAGCTATTACAGGTAATAAAAACTCTTCCACTGTAAATCCGTAATGACTATCTTTTACATAAGACTCTTTTACACCACCAGTAGTGGTTACTATACCCATTTTTTTACCTACTAAAGCACCTTGTTCTACTCCGAATGCCCAGCCATAAGTAAGCACTTCATCTAACCATAACTTCAGTAAACTAGGTACATTAAACCACTGTGTAGGGAACTGAATGATTATTCTATCGTGATCTAATAACAACTCTTGTTCCCTCTCTACATCTATCTGCCCATCGGGATAAGCCTCATAAATATTGTGAATTGTAAGTTGTACATCTTTTGGCAATGCTTCTAACAATGCTCTGTTCGAATTTGACGCTTCGTAATTTGGGTGTGCTAATACTATTAATACTTTCTTCATTGTAATGATTTTCTTAATTAGAGTTACTCTCTTTTGGAGAGCAAATGTATTACCTTTGTATAGGCCACACAAGAACGCACGCCTAAGTAAGATACTAACCTCCAAGTAATTAATAATGAAAATCAATAAGTTAAATCTAAAAAGTATTTTAGAAGCAGATACATGTCCTATTAGATTAGTACTCGACAGAATAGGTGAGAAATGGTCTATGCTTATCCTTCTCCTATTAAGAGATCACGGTGTAATGCGTTTTAATGAAATAGATAAAGCAATAGGAGATATTTCTCAAAAAATGCTCGCCAAAACTTTAAAAACCTTAGAAGCTGATGGTTTTATTACGCGAAAAGTATATCCTACAGTGCCTCCTAAAGTAGAATATACACTTACTGAACTTGGATTAGACTTAGTACCCTATATCGAAAACATATCAGTCTGGGCATTTAATAATTTAGAGACAATTCTAAACAATAGAAAAGAATTCGAAAAGTAATTAATATAAACTTCTCTGTCTATTTTCTCTTCACTCGATTGGCATAGACATATCACAAATACAACTAATAAATCATAACAGGAACACTTAAACTAAATCTATAAAGCAATTATATGTATTACACAACATATATCTCCACAGTGATGTTGGCGCGGACTTGAATCCGTGTCATACATTCCACACAGGGATTCCATAATAGTAGGGATGATTACGTGCCGATAGGACATAATATCCATATAGTATAGGACGTATATGTCCACAAAAAAACGACAATACAGCCTAGCCATATTGTCGTTATATTTTATATCAAGAGTATATTAAAAAAGAACTAATTCCTAATTCCTAATTCCTAATTCCTAATTCCTAATTCCTAATTCCTAATTCCTAATTCCTAATTAACTTATCTGACGTTTTGTTTAAAGTAAATCTGTGTAGCGCCTAATCCATACTTCTGATAATTCGCATCCTCAGCTACTATCTCCGCATATCTACTGAATAGGAACTCTAGCTCAGCCTTTAGAACCCCCTCGCCTACTCCATGTATAAATACAATACGAGGAATGCGATTGCGGATAGCGAACTCCACCTGTCCTCTAGCTGTATCTAACTGTAGTGTCAGCATATCGTGCTTTTCCATACGTCTATAGTCATTCGTAAGCTTCTCTATATGTAAATCTACTTCTAGGATAAACTCATCCTTACGCGAACGTTTTTCCTTCGTAAAGGAACGTTTTATAGGATCCACCTTATCTTGTAGTGCTTCACTAACCGAACTTCTAGTACTAGCTGAGCGCATATCTACCTCGTCCTCTTTAGCTATTTTTAAAAGCTCATTCGGTTTATACGTTAATACAAAACCTTCTTTAGATTCTATAGTTACCTCATCTCCTATGATATTAATGACAACTCCTTCTTCGTTCTCATCTAATACTTGTACATAATCTCCTTTGCTAAGCATCTTTCTCTTCTTCTTTTGCTTGATTGATTAAATCTTTTTTTATTCCTGCATCGAACTCACGTTCTGCTGGTCCCTGTTGACGAGTGTTACTAGGTGTCTTTTGCATCAATCTCGCCATGGAGAAAAAGAACAAGGTTACACCTACTACTTGCACCCATATTTTTGGTTGGTCCTTAGAACTTTCCATTAACGCCCATCCCATAAAGAACAGGGTTGCGATAGTTAATACGATCTTTGCTATTTTCATATTATGGTGCTAGTCGTTCTATTTTCCAATCTAAACCATCTTCTGTCAATGTATATCGAATACGATCGTGAAGACGATTAGCTCTTCCTTGCCAAAACTCAATAGACACAGGTTTTACTACAAATCCCCCCCAATTATCAGGGCGTTTTACAGTATCTTCTGTCGCTTCTTTTTCTAATTTATTGATAGCATCTTCTAATACTTGATGATTAGGGATGACCTCACTCTGATTAGATACGATAGCTCCTAATCGACTTCCTAAAGGACGGCTATCAAAATAATTATCAGATTGAGCTGCACTAGCCTTACTAGCAATACCCTTGATAATAATCTGACGCTCCGCAGAAGGCCAAAAGAATGATAAACACAAATGTGGATTAGCGATAATAGCCTTTCCTTTCTCAGAGTTATAATTTGTATAAAACACAAATCCCTCTTCGTCATAAGACTTTAAAAGCACTACTCTAGACTTCGGAAAACCATCCAATCCTATTGTAGATACCGTCATGGCATTTACCTCATCTACTCCACCGAAATCCTCTATCTCATAAAACCATTTCTTGAATTGCATCATTGGGTTTTCGTCTACACTACTCTCTAACAATACACTCTTCTCATACGATTTTCTGTAATCACTTAAATCACTCATATCTAAATCTATTATAAGTCAAACACTTTACCATCGTCTCCATTCAGTATTTTACCACTAAACACAGTCTCTGCTTCTTTCTTAAACAAGGTAATATCATTATATCTCGTAGAATAATGTCCTAGTATTAAAGTCTTCGCATTCGCTAGCTTCGCAATACTTGCTGCCTGCTTAGCAGTACAGTGTTTCGTTCTTTCTGTATAATGCTCTTCACTGTCTAAGAAAGTACTCTCATGGTATAATACATCTACATCTTTAATGATAGGAACTATGGCCTCTGAATAATAAGTATCTGAACAAAAAGCGTAGCTCTCTGTAGGCTCTGGATCATAAGTAATATCCTTATTATCCACTACAGTACCATCATCTAATGTGATATTACCACCACTTTTAATCTTCTGATAATAACATCTATCAATACCTAAATCTTCTATAGCCCCAATACGCAACTTTCTATCTCCAGGCTTAGTCTCAAAAAGATATCCATTAGTATACACACGGTGATCTAATGGTATGGTACGCACAATAACCTTATCATCTTCGAATACTACTCTACTCTCTTTACTAGTCTGTTCGTGAAAGAATAGTTTATATCCAGAATAAGAATTAGACAATCTCAGCTGCAACAAAGTAACTTCCTTTATGCCCTTAGGTCCATAAATATGCAAATCAGAAGTTCTGTTTAACAACATATACGTTGAGATTAACCCTATCAATCCATAAAAGTGATCCCCGTGCAAATGGGAAATAAAAATATGATTGATACGTTGGAACTTCAACTTATGACGTCTTAATTGTACTTGAGTTCCTTCACCAGCGTCGATTAAAAACATATGTCCTCCCATCTCTAAAACTTGAGATGTAGGGTTAGTTATCGTTCTTGGTGTTGCTGCATAACAGCCTAATATAGTAAGTTTCAATATTGTCTTGTTTTAATTTTTGAGCTTGTAATTTACAAAAACGACAAGCTAAGTCAAAATAAAAGGCTTAAATTACTTTAAGCCTTTTGTATATTTTTATCTAAAATCCTAAGTCTCTTTGGATTTCATCCATTTCTATCGAAAGTGCTACGCAAAGTCTCCTGACTTTGAGTCTGAAATAAAAACAGTTCTTAAAACCCTAAGTCCCTTTGGATTTCATCCATTTCTATCGAAAGTGCTACGCAAAGTCTCCTGACTTTGAGTCTGAAATAAAAACAGTTCTTAAAACCCTAAGTCCCTTTGGATTTCATCCATTTCTATCGAAAGTGCTACGCAAAGTCTCCTGACTTTGAGTCTGAAATAAAAACAGTTCTTAAAACCCTAAGTCCCTTTGGATTTCATCCATTTCTATCAAATCATGTGCTTCCTGTAAAGTCGGAGCGATAATTAAATCTCCATCAAATTCATTAAAGTCAATTGATTCTATAACGATAATAAAAGACTTATTAGCTTCCTCCATATGTTGTATCGCTAGAGATTCAAAACACTCTAAATCCTCTTCGGATACAGTATATTTAGCCTTCGTTAAATCTATTATTAAATTAGAATGTACAAGACTATGCTCATACTGCTCTTCTAATTTTTTAAGAAACGTTACTATATCTCCCTCGTCACTCGTTATAATAAGGGTATGCCCTTTTTCTTTTACTTTCATTATATACGCCTTAATTTGATTAAGCGAATATAAAACGAATATAAATACTATCATATAGCAGAGTAAAAATATTATGGAAATACGCATCCGCAATCTATGTCACACTGATGATAGGAAGGGTCTCACACATAACTCTACAAACATATAGAATGGGATTCTTCGCAAGCTCAGAATGACATAACAACTGGATTTGTATTACCTAAAAACCACCCCGCCCTACGGGCACCCCTCCATAGGAGGGGAATAGTAGTACTGCAGACACAAACCGCAGACACGTCGTTTACTACATATCGCATTCCCCTCCCGTGGAGGGGTGCCTGAAAGGCGGGGTGGTTAATCCATAGGATGTGTACCATCATAATGTGATATGCGTTATCGAATATGTACTTTATGTGCCGACATTGGGTGTCGAATGAACGTGATGTGTATTAAAGTACAGACACATTATTATGCGTGTCACCCCCCCTTATATTATTACCAAAAATCATTCTAAATCTTTTAAAAATAGTATTTTTTACTCTTCTCAAAACGAACCATAAAAACCTATAAAAAAATGGTTCGCTATTTACCGAACAACGCTACAAACCCAATGATAAAAAGGGATACACAAGTTTTATGCGAGCTTTGTTCGGGAATCCTTCGGAAGCGGTTCGGAAAAACAGGGCTTTTTCCGAACAAGCCCCGAACAAATACAAAAAAAAACTGCACAATAGCCCCAAAACACTGAGATACAAGACAGTATTAATCCAATCAGAAATTAAATGCTAAACGCAAAATGAGATTATTTTAACCTTTAAAAAATGGTACTTTTTAAAGATTCTAAGGAAGGTGAATTTGCTTCTTTTTTAGGTTCAAAAAGCATTCAGATAGGATTCTGATTTGAAGCAAAATACAATACAAAGGTACAAAAATAATTAAGAATTATAAAGTAAGCGTCACTGGCATAACGGCATAAGGTGATATAGACTGTTGTAAACTACAATATGATTACTAGACAATATTTATGAACTAAGACAGTACAGCTGTGATCTCTTCCCTCTACTTATCGCTTGCTAATAACCATTGGATCAATTCTTGAGTATTCACGATCGTCCAAGAATGTGGATGACGCAACTGAGTATTCATGCGGTATCCTTTATTGGATGTAGTGATAAGCGTTGCCTGCTCATTTCCTAAACGTCTTAATTCATTGATAAAAGCAGAGCTTTCTGTCGCATTCATACTGGTCAGATCCTCACCTCTCTCATGTATCCACCAGTTTACATCTGGCTCTGTATAAATTCTCAAAGGAAGTTGTCCGAACTTCTTCACTGCAGTCTGATTCTTATCCGTGAATGAATAGGGAGATGTACTATAAAAAGCTTCTAGTGCAGTAGCAGGAGTACCTCCCATCACTTCTTCTATTTTATCTATCATATAGACACTCTCTTCACTAGCATTGTCTACACCAGATAATCTTATCTCGCGTTGACTAGAGTTATAAAAGCGTTCGAAGTCTAAAGGAGGATCAATAGCGAATACAGCATGTGGCTTCGTTATAGTCTCTTGTGCGTACTTAATAGCCGTACTTCCTCCTATCGAAAACCCTCCTATGAAAAAACGCTGATCCATAAGCTTGTGCTTACTTCTGACATCTTCTATGATTTGACCTAATGTACTCTGACTCGTATTATCTACTCCAAACGAAAGTACTCCATCTTGCAGACATGGGATAATCACTAGCATACCACTCTTAGCAGCTAATAGTGGTAGATCTGTTTCTAACATCACCTTCTCAGCACTCTCTCCAAAACCAGGTATTAAGACTAAATACCCCTTCCATGGCAAATGAGAAGGATAGATTTTTGTATAATAGTTTTTGGTCTTATCCTCTTTATCTAAAAAGACTTGCTCTATCTTCTGAGCTTGCATAAAAGTAGACAGAAGTAATAGCGTGATCGTTAGGATGTTGTTTTTCATTAGTAATCATTCTAGAATTTAAAAAGTTAAAACTAAATATAAAATAGATACGTTAACTATAACCTACTTGAAATAATTCTCCCTATTTAGTGATATAAATATCTCACATATAATATATTCTTTTTTTATATAATCAACTATCATTTTGACTCAGTAGCAACACATAATTGACTGCACTATTTAATTTTTGTGTATAGGTAAATATCCTATTCTAGATATAAAAAAATTTGCCCTACGGGCAATAAAAAATATCTTCCACCCCGCTTCAAACACTTTACTTTTTTTGCCCTTTGGATGTAAAAAAACGCCGTACTCGCGTTTTTTATACTTTTATGCTCTGCAAACTACACTATACTATCCGCTGACAAACATATCCTACAACACCAAATAAACACTGAGATACAAGCCTAAAACAGGGTAAAAAAAGAGCCAAAACAACTAGTTGTAAAAATCATAACTATCATAAAAAAAACACCCTGTATACAAAACAACAAAATAACCTCTCTAAAAAACAAAACAAAAAGATTAACACAAAAACTCACTTCAAACTGAATTAAATACAAAATAATCCCGAAAACACAAAAAAATGTTAAATCGCCTGAGTTTTTTAAAACACTGTATTAATTATTAATTATTAATTATTAATTATTAATTATTAATTATAATATTTAATGAATTTTACTATACTTTTTAAGTTAATTTTGATGTTAAATTAATTCAATTATGAAAAAGAAGCTTGTAATAACATTGTCATTATTAGCAAACATAGGATTATATGCACAAACAGGAATTAACACGCCTCGCCCTCTTGCTGTATTTCATGTAGATGGTAAGGGCGATAATAATCTAACTGGTCCTCTAACACCTGCCCAGATAGCAAATGATGTAGTAGTTACAGCAGAAGGCAATCTAGGAATAGGAACAATAAATCCTACAAATAGATTAGAAATAAAATCAGATACACCAGGAGCTATTAGAATAATGGATGGCAGTCAATCAGATGGTCATATTTTTATAACGAATGATACAGGAATTGGAACGTGGCGACATGTTGCATACAATACAAAAACCGTCTTAGGAAATTTTCCTAACAATAATAAAACAATAACTTCAACATCTAATCTTAGAACGTATAGTTACTCAAGTATAAATATAACTTTATCTAAAGGAAAATGGCTTTTATTATTAGGAAGTGCAATTCAAACACTAACTAATGATAGAAAATGGTTCCACATTAAATTTTCTTCTTCAGCTTCTAATCCAGATGATTACAAAGGGTTTATTTTCTTAACTGTTGCTAAAAATCAAAGTAGTATAGCTGATGTACTTAGAAACTCTATATCAGGAATCACTAGTGAAGATAAAGGAATGAATTTAATAGCAGGATCGCTTCCTGTTGAAGTTACAGCATCTAAGGTTACTCTATATGTTTTTTTAGAAAACACCGGTTTAAATACATGGACTATGAATACAAATTATTATACAAATTATTTTTATGCATTACCTCTAAATTAAAAAAAATGAAATATATCTATATACTTAGTACATTTATAACTTGTACAATATCTTTTGCTCAAATAGGCATAAATACAGAACTACCTTTAGGGTCACTACATGTAGATCCACAAAAAAACAATAAAACAGTAGATGCTAATAAATTTACTGATGACTTTATAATTGTCCCTAGTGGTAATGTTGGAATTGGAACTATTCAACCAAATACAAAATTAGAGATTTTCAGTGATTCCTTTGGTGCTCTTAAAATTGTAGACGGAACGCAGAAAGAAGGAAATGTTTTAACCTCAAATGAAAACGGTACTGCTACATGGAAAACACTTCCTAATATGAAATCAAGTGTTCTAGCAAATTATCCTTCTCAAACAATCACTGTAAAATCAAAAGACTCTGGTTACTCATATCTTGAATACAACATCACCTTAACAAAAGGTAAATGGATGATATTCTTAGGAGCTACTGTCCGAAAAGAAACTCCTATTAGACGTTGGATACAAATAAAATTTGCTTCATCAAGCACTAATGTTAACGACCAGACAGGTTTTACATTTTTAACACCTGGAAAAGAAAATAGTGCTATTGGTGGAGTATTAGATGCTGATGCTAATCCTATTCCTAATCACGGTAATCTAAACTTTATAAATGGTTCGGTTGCCATAGATGTTTTAGTAGACAATATAACTATTTATCCTTTTCTTCAAAACTTCACAACTGATGAATGGGTTCATAGTAACGTTCCATGGGAAAATTACTTTTATGCAATACCTATTAAATAAAATACCACGACAACAATTAATTTTAAAAAACTCTTCATTATTAAGTTAATGGGGAGTTTTTTTATTACACTGGTTGATTAAAAGATAAATCACTTATTTATGTTATCCAAAAAGGATACTTTTTAGACTATTTTTTGCCTCTTTTCTACATCATAGCAAACAGTAATACTGTAAAAATTATAATTAAAGAATTAAAAAACCTCATTTACTAATTGTCTTTAACATTTATTAAAATAGAAGTAGAAGTACGATATAGACTTTTGTTTTAGTAGATAAACTACTACATAAATTATCTATTTTTTAAATAAAATTAAAAACAATTAAATTATAAAACGGTTTTTAACTTAAAATAACAAGTATAATTATTATAAACACTCTTAAAGTAAAACATTATACATATTATTTTATGTTAATTTTACTCGCAAATTATTGTTGTTATGAAAAAGAAAATTACTTTAGCATTATTCCTATTGGGAACAGTTGGGCTATATGCACAAACAGGAATTGGTACAACACTACCTAATTCTACTTCTATATTAGATGTTGACTCGACTAATAAAGGGATATTAATACCTCGTGTTAATTTATTAAATGATACGGATAAAACTACTATTAAAGGTGGGGACTATCCTGAAAGTTTAATTGTATACCACAATGGAACTAAAGATCTAATAGCAGGGTTTTACTATTGGGAGAAGAAAAAATGGAATGTGCTAATCTCTAATACAAATCTATACGAATACATCAAAAAAGAAGCCAAGCAAGATACCGTTATGATCAAACATGAAAATGGAGATTATATCTTCACATGGAAAGATGATAAAGGAGTAGAACAAACGATGAAAATCAGTGATGTAATAAAGAAATTTGAAACCTTAACGGAGTTTAAAGGAGCTATAGAAGGAAATGAAGCTGTACTAACCTATAAACCAGAACGAGGGGTAGAAACTAAGGTGCTTCTTACCGATTTATTAAAAAAGAGCACTGACTTTGAAACCTATATCAAGAGTTTGATTACCACTAATGTGGTAGTACCTACTACAGTAGTAGCGAATGGTAGTGGTACAGAAGTAGCTAAAACTATAGATACTAATAGCAATACCACAACCTATAAAGTGTCTGTTGTACCTACTGAAATAGATCTTACAGGTGATGTAGGAGGAAAAGCAGGTGCCAATACCCTAAATAAAATAAAGGATGTTACAGTTAGCCCTACCCTACCTACAACTACAGGGCAGGCATTAGTGTATAATAGTAGCACAAAAGTATGGGAACCTGGTAAACCTGCTGTAAATACAGGAGATATAACGGGTAAAGCCGACTTGTCTACCGATGGGATAATCGTAATTGGTGACCCTACAAAAGATGTAAAATCTTCACCTAACGCTGTATTAGCAGCTACAACATTAAGCATTAAAAATGCCTCTATTACAGGTGGTAAAATTGCACCTACAACTATCGCTACAGGCAACTTGGTTGATAAAGCAGTTACGGTTGGAAAAATAGCAGATGGTGGGGCAGACAGAGTATTAACGACTACTGCTGCGGGAGTGGCTCAATGGGAACCTAGAGCAAACTTAGCTGTAGCTAAAGCAAATTTAACAACAGATGGTATTATCGTTGTAGGTGATGCCGCAACAGGGACTAATACAGCAGCTAATGCAGTATTAGCCGCTACTACTTTAAGTATTAAGAATGGTTCGATTACAGGTGGAAAGATAGCAGCAGCAACAATAGCAGGAGGAAATATTGCAACAGGGGCTATTGGTGGAGGACATATTGCAGCTAATGCAGTTAATGGAAATACACATATAGCCAATGCTACTATTCCTTTAGGAAAATTAGCGAATGGGACAGCAAATACGATATTAACTACTACTGCAGCGGGGTTGCCACAATGGGAGCCTCGAGCTAATTTAGCTGTAACTAAGGCAAATTTAACAACAGATGGTGTTATTGTTGTAGGTGATGCCGCAACAGGGACTAATACAGCAGCTAATGCAGTATTAGCCGCTACTACTTTAAGTATTAAGAATGGTTCGATTACAGGAGGAAAGATAGCAGCAGCAACAATAGCAGGAGGAAATATTGCAGTAGGGGCTATTGGTGGAGGACATATTGCAGCTAATGCAGTTAATGGAAATACACATATAGCCAATGCTACTATTCCTTTAGGAAAATTAACGAATGGGACAGCAAATACGATATTGACTACGACTGCAGCGGGGTTACCACAATGGGAACCTAGAGCTAATTTAACTGTAACTAAGGCAAATTTAACAACAGATGGTATTATCGTTGTAGGTGATGCGGCAACAGGGACTAATACAGCAGCGAATGCAGTATTAGCCGCTACTACTTTAAGTATTAAGAATGGTTCGATTACAGGTGGAAAGATAGCTGGTGGAACTATAGGTAGTGGACATATAGCAGATAATGCAATCATAACTTCTAAAATAGTTAATGGGGCTGTAACAGGAGGAAAGATAGCTGCTGCAACGATAGCAGGTTCAAATATTGCAGCAGGTACAATTACAGGAGGAAATATTGCAGGAGCTACGATAGCTACTGGAAATATAGCAAATAATGCAATCACTGTAGATAAAATTTTGAATGGTGCAGTATCAACAGCTAAAATGGCAAATGGACCAGCAAACTCTGTATTGACAACAAATGCTTCAGGAGCACCATTATGGGTAGCTCAAAATAGTATTATGCCAAACTTTTTCTATTTACCTCCTATTAGTATTACCATAACTCCTAATACAACAAATAAAACATTAAATGTCTACGATATTTATAAAGCTCAGTATGGATCTCCTAAAAGTAAAAGTAATGCAGGAGCTTCATTACCTGTGCTTACTGCAGCTCAATTGAATTTTTATGTTATTTATGCAGATCCTGCTGTATTTAGTACAGCAACAATTAATGCTAGTGGAGTGTTGACTTATAGTATTCCAGCTACTGCTAAACCAAGTGGAGCAACTTTTATTACTATTGTGTTACAGGTGAAATAGAAAGTCTTAAAGTGCAGGTGAGAGATCACAAGTATTCTTTTAGTAATGTTTAAAAGTAGAAGTAAATATGAAAAATAAACTGTTTTTAGTTTTTATAATGATATTGCCTGGAATTTTATTGGCACAAGGTACAAGAATATTTCCGTATAAATTAGCTTTAACAGGAACAAGTAAACCTCCTGAAATCTTAGAAGGAGTAAGTCAGAATGCTCCTTTAGGTACTGCAAGGTATACCAAAGATGGTATCATGTTGACCTCTGATGTTAAATATGGATTTAGTGGTTTTTCTTTGAATCAATTGGCTTTTACGTCCGAGTTTGGGTTGATTATTGAATTTGAATATGCTATGTATGGCGGAGTAACTTATGGAGGAAGATATGGAGATGGAATGTCCTTTTTTATGTATGATGGTAGTCAGGCTTTATCTTTAGGACAGGTAGGAGCAGCTTTAGGATATACATATAGAAATGATCCTGGACTATCAGGGTATAATCCCAATATTGCTACCCACAATGGGTTAAAGGGAGGGTATTTAGGAGTAGGGCTAGATGTATATGGTCGATATAAACTTCAAGTAAATAATTCAAGAGAAGTAAATGAAGGGGTTCCTCCTACAACAGCTGGTTTCAATGATATTGGAGCAAATCATGTTACTCTTAGAGGGGCAGTTAATCCAGCAAATAATAAAGGATACCCTGTTTTAATTACAAAACAAATTAGTGGTGTTGATGAACAAAAGTATTCAGGAGCACAATTAAATGTTACTAATGGTAATTATACTTTTGATCCACCTTATCCTTTATCAAAAGATTCATTTGTATTACGAACGTCTAAAGCTGCTAATGGTGTAGTGAGCTATAATAAGGTAAAAATAGAGCTAGTACCTAAAACAGTTGGAGAAATGACAGTCAATGTTTATGTGACGAATGGAAATGTAACACGACATATTATACAAGATTATAAATATGTAAAATCTTTAGTTGCAAAAAACTTTGATGGTAAAGCATATAGTTTAAATACAGTTGTTCCTAAAACATTTAAAATAGGTTTCGCTGCTTCTACAGGAGCAGCAACGCAATTTACTTTAGTACGTAATGTAAGTGTGGACTTACCTTTTGCTCCTTTTGCAAAAATGGATGTGGAAGAAGCTTGTATTTCGTTGTTTCCAATAAATAAAGGCAAACAAATTGTTTTCAATCCATTTTCAAATGATACTTTTTTTAATGGATCTTTAACAGGATATCCTTCTGGAGGAAATAGCTCTACTCATATTGATGCGAATAGTTTTAGATTTGAAGATGCTAATGGAAATCCACTGGGTACTACAGGTGCTAATGCAAGTTATGTACAAGCTGGAGTTGGTACTTGGAGTTATAATGCAAGTACACGTTTAGTAACGTTGACTTTGTCTCAAGATACTTATGGTACAAGTAATTCTGTGAAGCAATTGTTTTATTCTGCAAAAGGAACTTCTGTAGGAGGAGGGCCTTTTAATAATGAGTATTACAGATCTGCTCCTGCAGCAATGGAGCTTCGATTGTACGTTTGTCCTGATGAAGCAAGAGTCAATCCTAATTTCTCTATTGAAAAAAATTAATCGATTTAACACCCAATTTACCTAACCCCCTAAACTCTTCATTATTAAGTTAATGGAGAGTTTTTTTATTACACTAGTTGATGAAAAGATAAATCACTTATTTATGCTATCCCAAAAGGATACTTTTTAGACTATTTTCTGTCTCTTTTATAGATACTAACACGGAGTAATACTGTAAGAATTATAATTAAAGATCTAACACCCTCACCTATTAACTAGATTTAACATTTATTAAAATATACGCAAAAATACTATACATATTTTAATTTTAGTAGCTAAACCACTATATTAAATATTCATTTCTTACATATAATTTAAAGAAAAAAACACAATCACCATACTTTCAAGTTAAAAATATTTGTATAATTATTATAACAAACGCCAATAAATAGTATTTATAATATTATTTTATGTTAATTTTATTCACAAATTATCATTGTATTATGAAAAAGAAAGTTGTTTTAGTATTAATGCTACTTGGTACAGTAGGATTATATGCGCAAACAGGAATCGGTACTAATCTTCCTAACCCTACATCTATACTAGATGTAACATCTACTACTAAAGGGATGTTAATACCGCGTGTTGACTTACTAAGTGATATAGATAAAACCACTATTAAAGGAGGAGATTATCCTGAGAGTTTAATAGTATACCACAATGGAACTAAAGACCTAATCGCGGGATTTTACTATTGGGAAAAAAATAAATGGAATGTATTAATCTCTAATACAAATCTATACGAATACATCAAGAAAGAAGCCAAGCAAGATACCGTTATGATCACACAAGACAATGGAGATTATATATTCACTTGGAAAGATGATAAAGGGGTAGAACAAACGATGAAAATCAGTGATGTAATAAAGAAGTTTGAAACCTTAACGGAGTTTAAAGGAGCTATAGAAGGAAATGAAGCTGTACTAACCTATAAACCAGAACAAGGAGTAGAAACTAAAGTACTTCTTACCGATTTATTAAAAAAAAGCACTGACTTTGAAACCTATATCAAGAGTTTGATTACCACTACTGTGGTAGTACCTACTACAGTAGTAGCGAATGGTAATGGTACAGAAGTAGCTAAAACTATAGATACTAATAGCAATACCACAACCTATAAAGTGTCTGTTGTACCTACTGAAATAGACCTTACAGGTGATGTAGGAGGAAAAGCAGGTGACAATACGATAAACAAAATAAAAAAAGTGACAGTTAGCCCTACCCCACCTACAACTACAGGGCAGGCATTAGTATATAACGACGCAACGAAAGTATGGGAACCTGGTAAACCTACTGTAAATACAGGTGATATAACGGGTAAAGCCGACTTGTCTACCGATGGGATAATCGTGGTAGGAGATGCTACTACTGGTACAAATTCTTCTGCTAATTCTGTTTTGGCAGCTACTACATTAAGCATTAAAAAAGAATCTATCACCTCTAGTCTGATTAAAGATGGTACGATAGAGTTAACAGATATGAACAAAGGAGATGCGAATGCTGTATTAACGACTAATACTACAGGAGACTTAAAATGGGAACCACGTACTAGTTTTGGAGATGCTATAACAGTAAGCAATGGTTTGAGTAAAGTAAATAATACTATAGAATTAGGAGGAGTCTTAACTAAGGCTACTGAGATTACTACTACAGCTACTAATACATTATCCATTAAAGGATTGTCTTCGACAGCAAATACTTATCACGATAGTGTATTGATGGTAGATGGTAATGGAACAGTTCGCAAAAGAAGAAGTGCTGTCCCAACCTATTTGTATATGCCTCCGATTTCCATCGATGTGGTGCCAGATGAGAAAAATAAAGCATTAGATTTATATAACGTTTATAAACAGCAATTTACTACACCTGTAATATCAAGTAGTGGTAAGGGAATAGAGGTGTTTAATGTAGATGAGTTAAACTATATCGTCATCTATGCAGATCCTAATGTTTACACTAATCTAAGAATATCTCAGACTGGAGTACTTACCTATGACGTAAAGGCTACAGCGATGCCGACAGCTAACACTTTTATCACTGTAGTATTACAGGTTAAAGAAGGTATTTAATCTTAACTTTTAAGAAGTGAAAATTATGTTTGAAAAACAAAATAATCGTTCTTTAAAAGAACTACTAAGCTATCTACTGTTGTGTTGTGCATTTTTAGCTCTAACAGGAAGCGTATATGGGCAAGGGATAGAAAGAACTAAAACAGAAAGAAAGATTGTTAGACCACAAAAACCTTTTAACAAAATAATGCCAAATTTACGTCAGGGGGATTTTGCAGTGATAGGAAATACGAATCAATATTACACAAATTACAACCCAGCTTTAGACAATACTCAATCCATGAGGTTTGTTGATATAGATAATGATCCTACTACAGTAAACTCATCTATGGCAGAGTTGAAGATACCTGGAGGAGCCAATACCAAAATTGTATATGCAGGGCTGTATTGGATTGGAACTATTCCTAAGGGGTTAGAGGAAGTAGATGTTACGGTTGATAATAAAACCTGGAAACTTAATAAAAGAAAAGTTAAACTAAAACATGCTAAAAATAGTCAATATTACGATTTAGTAGATGTGGAAAGTGATTATAACTATTCAGGTCGTGTATATACATCAAAGGTTGACATCACAGATATAATACAAGAAAATGGTGAAGGAGATTATTATGTAGCCAATGTCGCTAGTGATTTAAAGGATAATGAAGAAAAAATCACTGGTTGGGGGATGGTAGTTGTGTATAGTAATGAATCCATGTCATGGCGTAGTATTAATCTTATAGAACATATGGGGTATTATAGTTCTGGGGGAGGGAAGTCTATAGCTACAACAGTTTATGCTATTAATAAAGGAGATATTCATTTGAATATAGGATATATAGTAGGAGGAGCAACTAAAGTATATGATAATGATTACTTAATATTTAAGAACGAAAATAATGAGCAGTTTAAATTAAGCCATTCAGGTAATAGTGAAGATAATTTCTTTAATGGAAGCATTTATCTAACAGATTCAAAGAGACTGCCTAAATATGTAGATAACGCTGGTATGGATATTGGTATGATGGAAGTGCCAAATCCTAATAATACAGTTATTAAAAATGGGGACGGAATCTATTCTATAATGCCTAGTGTAAAACACCGACAAGAGCATTTTTATATGCCTGCTTTGCTTTCTTCTGTTGAAACTTTTGTGGTAGATGTTTTACCAGAGAATTTTATACAGTCAGGAGTAGTGGATAATGGAACAGTCGGACCTGGACAAGAAATGGTGTGGGATTTAACAATTCGCAATGTTAGTGGACAAGAGGAAGCTAGAGGAGGAAAGATAGAAATCCCTATTCCTCCTAGTTTGCATTATATAAGTAGTAGTATTGACCAGACGATGGACGTTACAGGTACAGTAACATGGACTCCTCCAGTAGGAGCAACGAGTACAGATTCTAGCAAGGTTCCTGGTGGAACTCTAGTATGGACTTTCGGTAAGAAAGTACCAATAGCAGATATCAATAAGATTTTGGGAAAGCTAACTTATAAATTAAAAGTGGTTGACTGTACGATCCTTTCTACTACAGTAAATAACCTTATGTCAGGATTTGATCTCAATGGAACGCTGCGTGTTTTGGGACAAAATGGATTTGATGATGAGATGAAGTCACCCTTAGTGAAAACACCGGGTACATTAGAGAATCGTAATTTTGAAGATTTTAGTGCAACTTTTTCTATTCCTGAATGCCCAGATATTGTAAATGGTGTTAAAATTTATGAAGAGTTCTGTACACTACCTGCTAATGTGATTGCAAGAGCAAAGATATTAGGGGATTATCCTCCTGGAACGAAGTTTTATAGTGTGGTGCCTGGTACAGCAAACTATGAACAAAGTGAAATCACAGGAGATTTTGCTGCGAATGAAACAGGGATTATGTACTATGCTATAGCACCAGGATTTGGAGAGAATCATTATATGAAATTAAGCGCTGCGTATAAAGGATTAACCTCTACCCCTACTGTGCAAAATGAAGAATTTTGTATTAGTCAGCCAGTGATTTTACACAATCAACCTTCTCAGGCTGGGTTAAAACTATACTATTTTGACAGTGCTACAGCTACTACGCCTTTAGCTAATCCACCAGCACCTACAACAGCAGGTGTACATACTTATTATGTAGCAGAAGGTGAGCTTATAGATGGAACTTACTGTCTAGGGCCTAAGAAAGCGTTTACGCTAACAGGAACTTATTGTACTTTTAAAAGTAGAATCAATCCTAACTTCTCTATAGAGAAGAAATAATATCATAACAATCAATTAATTTTTTAAAGACTCTCCGTTATTAAGTTAATGGAGAGTTTTTTTATTTAATAATATTGAATAAAAAAACACGAAATGTACTACTACATTTCGTGTTCTATAGATATAAAATAAGCCAACAAAATGGCTGGCTTGAATTATTTAATTTTTGAAGCTAATAGATAGGTTACAGCCATACGAACTGCTACTCCATTCTCTACTTGGTCTAAGATTACTGACTGTTGTGAATCAGCTACATCAGAAGTAATCTCTACTCCTCTGTTAATAGGCCCTGGGTGCATGACTACGATTTCTTTATCTAATGAATCTAAGATCTCTTTAGTCAACCCAAACTGTTGAGAATACTCTCTCGTATTAGGAAAATAGCTAAAGTCTAAACGCTCATTCTGAACGCGAAGCATATTCGCCACATCACACCATTCTAGAGCTTTTCTTAGATTAGACTCTACCTTTACTCCTAAACTCTCGATATACTTAGGGATTAATGTCTTAGGTCCACATACTCTAACCTCAGCTCCTTGCATCTGCAAAGCAAAAATATTAGACAATGCTACACGTGAATGTAGAATATCTCCTACGATCACAACCTTCTTCCCTGCTACATCCCCTAACTTTTCGCGAATAGAATAACTGTCTAATAACGCCTGTGTAGGGTGCTCATGTGCTCCATCTCCTGCATTAATAATACTTGCGCTTACGTTCTTAGATAAGAAATGAGCAGCTCCTGCATCACTGTGACGCATCACTACCATATCTACCTTCATGGCTAAGATATTATTAACTGTATCGATTAGTGTTTCTCCTTTCTTCACTGAAGACTGAGCAGCAGAAAAACTAATTACATCTGCAGATAAACGCTTTTGTGCTAATTCGAAAGATAGTTTAGTACGAGTACTGTTTTCAAAGAAGATATTCGCTATGGTAATATCTCGTAGAGAAGGAACTTTCTTAATCGGACGATTAATTACTTCCTTAAAGTGATCAGCTGTTTCGAAAATTAAATCAATATCATGCTTATTGATATACTTAATTCCTAAAAGGTGATTTACGCTTAATTCTTTCATTGTACTTCTATGAGTAGATTTAGGTAGTTAGTTTTTTTCAGTTTCTTCTAGAAAGACTGCATCTTCCTGTTCATGTTCAGACCAGTGTACACGGATAGTCTCCTCGTCAAAGGCATCTACTTGTCTTCCTCTATAATCAGGCTGTATCGGTAGGTGACGACTAAAACGACGATCTATTAATACCAATAGTTCTATCTCTGCTGGACGGCCAAAAGACTGTATAGCTGTCAGTGCGGCACGTATACTACGTCCTGTATAAAGCACATCATCTATAAATACGACTTTCTTATCTTCTACTAAGAAGTCTATTTGTGTTTTATTCGCTTCAAGAGTTTTTTGATGTCTTCTAAAGTCATCTCTAAAGAAAGTAATGTCTAAAAAACCTAAAGGCACTTCAGATATACCATATTCAGTCTTAAGGATGCTTTTAATGCGTTCTGCTAAAAATTTACCACGCGGTTGAATACCAATAAGAAGGGTATTAGAAAAATCAAGATGTTTTTCTACTAATTGACAAGCCAAACGGTGTAGAATGATATCAATCTCTTTTGAAGTAAGTAATACTTTTGGATTCATATATAAAAGAGTTGTGTTTGGGGGGTAAATTTACAATTAAATATCATTTGTCACCAATTTATTAAACATATATCTTCTAAAAAAATGTAGTTAATCAAAGGATGCTTTCTAAATCATATTGATATCTTTGGATAAAGATTAAAAATTCTATTGCTCATGATCAAGTCTAAATTCATACTATTCATTACTTTAACCCTATCTCTAGCGCTACATGCTCAGAAGATAGAAGACCCTCTTCCTTTGACAAATAAACAAATACAAAAAGAACAGTGGGTCATACAGGACAAAGAAAAAAATCTAATCCTACAATGGACTGATGGTGCTCTAGAAATAGCATTAGCCAACAAACCGATTAATCAAGATCAGAAGAAAACAATCTACGCTCGAATACCTGCTCAGCAAATCAAAGATAACATTACAGAATATGTCTTACTAACTGATAAAACAGAGTTCTTATCTACTCCTACAACAGTTAATTGGACACAAGAAGACTTAGAGTTTTTTCGCGTTTTAGAGTCTAGTGCTATCACTGTGAGTAGTACAACGGATGTCTTAATGCTTAAAAAAGGTACAGAGACTAAATATGTGTTCTATAACACAGCATTTGACCGTATGTGTAAGTTCGTCTCTAGATTTAACTGGGGACTAATTGCTTTAAATAGAGATTCAGATAATCTATCTAAGATGATTACTTCTTTTGATTTTGAAAACAAAACCATGACAGGTACGATAGATAATATCCCTTTTGAGGTGAAGTTTGATTTCTATTTTGATCAAGATACTTTTTATTTCAAAAGTTTCGAAATTCCTTATAATGCTAAAAATAGAGCAAGTCGTAAAACAAAAGAGAGATACGGGAGATACTTCACAGATAAAACATATCGCTATGATATCGCTGAACAAACACTAAATTTCTATCAAGACGAAAAGTTAGTACTCATGTTTGGTTTCATGCCTAAAGAGTAAAACACAATCTCCATAATCTTTTAAAATACGTAAAAAAAGAAATACAACTCCTTATTATCTATATCACTTATTGATTTATATTAAGTTATCAATAATATATCTCTTATAAATTGTGTTATTAAATAGGAATTACTATCTTTTCGCAATCATTTACAGATACTTCTAAAAAAACTAAACACATAATAATCAATCTATTATAACTAAATAGTTAACAAAAAGAGGGTAAATGCATCACATATATTTAGAATTATTTTAA
Source organism: Myroides sp. ZB35 (assembly GCF_001865835.1). Lineage (NCBI taxonomy): Bacteria > Pseudomonadati > Bacteroidota > Flavobacteriia > Flavobacteriales > Flavobacteriaceae > Myroides > Myroides sp. ZB35. The sequence continues at coordinate 3,789,102 of NZ_CP017769.1, forward strand.
TATTTATTATGAAAAAATACGCTACTAGTTTATTTCTTTGTTTAACAAGCTTAGTAACTTTTGCACAACAAGGTTTTTTCGATTCTCAAGAAAGACATCCATTAGCACCAGATGGTATATGGAATGTGAGATGGGTATTACAAGACAATAGCAAACCTGGAACACTAACTCCTACAGATAAACATATCATGCTTAATCGTGAATATGGATCTACGATCACTGGATTTGCTGGGTGTAATGTGTTTGAAATTCCTGTAACGAAAACTTCTGTTAACTCAAAAGGTACACATCTGACGACTCGTTTTGATTCTAAAACGAATAAAGAATGTGCTACAGACGTTAAGTATGATGAGAACAAGTTCTTAAAGCGTATTTCTAATGGTACAATTACCTTTAATGAAAAAGAAGGTTTATTATACCTAATGACTAAAGATAGAATCGAGTACGTATTCGCTGATGAGAAGTTAGATAAAGTAGCTAAAGATGTACGTCGTTATGACTGGAAACTAGTAGAGCTAGATGGTGGTGAAAAAAGACCTTATAGACAATGGATTACTTTTGACTTTCACAATTACTTAGTGAAAGGAAATAACGGATGTGCTTTATTCGAAGCTCCATTTGCTATTAATACAAAAACGAGTACAGTCACTTTGTTTGAACTTCAATCGGATACTACTAAATCATGTGGTAACAGTAGCAAAGACGAGTTCTTAAAATACTTTGACAATTCTACTTACCCATTCGAAATTACAGATCAGACTCTAAATATCTTACAAAACAATAAGGTGATTATGAAGTTTGACTTAGCAAAGAAAAACTCTTTATAAAACACAAGACTGTAACAGAATACAGTCATTAAAATATCTAAAACCTGTGAAATTATACTTCACAGGTTTTTTTTTATACAACTAACTATAAATCAACCTAAACAGAATACAGTCTCAATATTCTCAGCTTTCTAATGAGGGTTAAATAAAAATTAAGATAAGCTTATAAACGCTTTACAATTGATAAATTCTTTACCTTAGTGGATTAATAACAATTTAGTTTTATGAAAGCTTTAATTTTTAATGGTTCTTTAGACGAAGAAGCATTCCGTACATCGCGACGCATTGCACAGTATTATGCAGATCAGTTCATAAATTCTAATATTGAAGTTCGACAGGTTCACTTATCAGATTTTCAAATTCCTATATTTCAAGCTAAATTAATGGATAACGTCCCAGCAGACGTAATGACCTTTGCAGATGCTTTTAGAGAAGCAGATGTGATGATTTGGCTTACTCCACTCTACCATGGTAGCCTTACTGGAGTAATGAAGAATGCTATCGATTGGTTAGAAATAACAGCTAAAGACCACCCTGCTTATTTGACAAATAAAATAGTAGGATTTACATGTTGGTCAGCTGGTAACCAAGCTATGCAAGGTATACAAGCTCTAGACAATATCGCAAAAGCACTTAGAGCATGGTCTTTGCCTTATTCTATCCCGATTAGCAACTCTGACTTATATGAAGACAATGATATCTCAGAAGTCTACAAAAAGAAAATGTCAATGTTAACCGACCTTCTAATAGAGAGTCAAACGCGATAAAACAAAAAGCCTATTTGAATACTCAATAGGCTTTTTTGTTACTATCAGAACAACAATAATTTTTGGTGGTTGGTATTTCTGTATTTAAGTGCTAAGTAAGAAAAAGAGAGGTACCTCTACCTCTCATTCCCTATAAAACAATTTTTGAAAAACACCTTATTTGGATTTCACTAAATCCTTTCTTAATTAACACTCACTTTTAATCAAATCATTAAAACAATCCCTCCTTAAACTCAATTCAAGTTCTTTTTCACAAGCAATATTTTTAAAAAACTAAGCTTAGGAGGGAATGAAAATTATAAGAGTCTTTCTCAGTCTTTATAACCATATTCTAATCGATATGGAGATGACGAAAACACGATAAAGACTCCTTGAAACATAATACAAATCAATTAAACTGAAGCTAACTTGGCTAGAGCTGACACTCCTTTTAACTATGAAAAAATTATTGTAAAAACAATAAAAGAGCTATCTATAAAACTTGTTTAACCAATCATTATGTATCAACTATTTTGTTGTTATGTTTTTTGTACTGAGCAAATGTAAACATGTTTTTATACTATACAAACCCCTGTAAATACTGGCTTTTTTACCTCAATCACCTAATGTAGATAATAACCATAATAAGTTCACTCCTCATAAAATCATTAAACTAGCACTTGTCTCTACCACCCTACATCTCTTCACATTTAACAAGCAAAATAGTTAACATACTACTCATCTAATAACTAATCTACAAAAACACTATTGACTTATTCTATAATAAACAGTCTATACATTCTACTTCTAATTTTTCTTAAATCGCTAATGGTGATAAGAGCACAAATGTTATTTAACAATTAATTAACTTAATATAATAACCTTTATTAGCTAAATACAACAACTAAATCATCTGATAAATAAGAATAAAGTTCATTACATTCCGTTTTTATGATAAATAAAGAGTTCTATTAATAGAAAAAGGCAGTGAGATAACTCACTGCCTTTACTATTTTTATACTCATATATTATCTTTGAAGGATAATAAACTCTGATCGTCTATTCTGTGCGTCTTCCCATTCACTACATGGTTCACATTCTACTTTTAGCTCTTGTGATCCATATCCCTGAGATTCTAACCTACTACTTTCTATACCTTGTGATACAATATAGTCAAGTGTAGCCTTCGCTCTATCATTTGACAATTTTAAGTTATAAGCTGGATTTCCTTTACTGTCAGAGTGTGAGTTAATTTTAACTCGCATACTAGGGTAGCGCTTCATCACTTTTACTAGCTTATCTAATTCTATCTTACTATTCTCTGTAATTTCGGTCTGATTAAAGGCAAATTGGATATCTCCTAATTCGATTTTGTCTTTCCCTATTACGAGTTCTTCTAGAGGCCTTAAGAATACGTCTATCTCCTGTACCCCTTCTTCAGCATTGACTGTGATATCAATGATTTCATCTAAATAATCTGGGTGAGAGACCTTAATCTTATAAGTCTCGCTACACTTCACTTCTCCTCTAGCCATCCCACTTCTACTAGATACACCATGATCTTCTACTCTACGTCTAGTATTGATAAACTCTACTTTAGCATCAGCTACAGGAGTATTAAAGCTCTTATTTTTAAGCATAGTTCTAAACTCTACAAAGCACAGCGGGAATGCCTTATATATATCTGTACGACCTATTCTATCAGAAGAGAATAATCCCATATTCTTATCGGGATAAAAGCTAAAAGCGAAATCGTTCTTAGCTGTGTTAATAGGTTCTCCAAGATTAGTAGGTGCATTAGATAAATTATTTAAATCTGATACATACACATCCATTCCTCCATATCCTCCCCATCGATCAGAACTAAAGTATAACTTATTATCTGACGAAACGAAAGGATAATCATTACGAGTACCTGAGTTAATCACAGGCCCAAGGTTCTCTGGTTTTCCGAACTCATCATCTTCTAATACGGCTACACGCCAAATATCTAATTCTCCATAACTTCCTGGCATATTAGAGGCAAAGTATAAGAATTTGCCATCAGGCGATAATGCAGGGCTCGTATACATAAAGCCTGCGCGGGTAAAGCGTAGTGGCTTTACTCTCTTCCACTTCTTTTTCTTCTTCTTAGCATAGAATAAACTCATCAAATGATCTCTATGCTTGACGTTATCATTCTTTCTAAACTTCCTATTTCTATAGGCTTCTGAAGCGAAATAGATACGTTGTCCATTAGCAGAGATCACACTAGGGCCGTCATTAAATCGTCTATTGACACGCCCTTTAATACGCGTTACCCCTTTTATAGGTTCATCTTTTCCCTTAAACTCAGCAGTATAAAGATCAAAGTTTGGCTTGCGTTGCCATTTATCTCTTACTTCAAATATCTTTCTAGGTATTTTCTTTTCGTGCTTCGTTCTATTTGACGCGAAGTACAACGTATCACCAGGATTTAACCATGCTCCAAAATCGTCATATTCTAAATGATTAAGGCCTGACTCCTGAAACATATAAGTAGGATATCTGTCAACTAAGTCCTTATGTGCATCTGGTTTGGCTAGAAAGTCTTTTGCTCTAGCATCTTGAGGTGCTCTACGAACGAATTGTTGCATCATATCTTTGGCTGCTTCATAACGCCCATTCTTCTCCATCACTTTAGCATATTTATAATAAATATCTGGCTTAAGTGTAGAGTCGTTTTGAGCAATTGCTTTACCATAATACCTAGATGCTTCAATATCTTGATTTAACCTATCATAACAATCTGCTAATTGCAAATAAATATAATCAGCTGTACGACGTCCTAATATAAGTCTTTTATATTCGTCCGCTGCCTTAGCATACTCGGTATTCTTATAATATTTGTCTGCTCGTTTTAAGCTTGGTTTCTTTTTTGCTTGTACAGTTATACTTAAACTACACAGTAAAACCATCAAAAAAATTCTCATACTATTCTGTTATATAGACCAATAGAGATAAATGTACTCTATTTTAACTATTTATTACTCAAAAATACTACTTTAATTACTTACTATACTAACGTATATTCTGTAAATTAGTTGTTCAAAATCAGATAAAAATCCCTTCAGTATGAATATTGAATTAAAAAAAGCATTCTTAGCTCTTTATGACACTTTTAAAAAAGAAGATGCTCAAAAAACAGACCGATTAGATAAATGGCGCAATATAGAACCTGAGTCTGCAGAGTTCCTTTCGCTATTAGTCAAAACAAAACAAGCTAAGAGAATACTGGAACTAGGTACTTCTAATGGGTTTTCAACAATATGGTTAGCCGAAGCTGTATCTCACCATCAAGGAGAAATTATCTCTATAGATATCGAAAGAGAACGTACAAATAAGGCATTTGAAAACCTAAAACAATTTAACCTACAGTCTTATGTAGAATTGCTAACCTATGACGCAGGACAATATCTAGCAGACACTAGTCTTGATTTTGATCTTATCTTATTAGATGCAGAGAGAAGTTATTATACAGGATATTGGAAAAATCTAGAACGTCTATTAGATCAGACTGAGTCTAGCTTATTGGTAGTCGATAATGTAATCTCACATGAAGCAGAAGTAGAAGAGTTTATCAATGGAATAGATGAGAATAAGTTTAAGAAAGTCATCCTCCCTATCGGAGCAGGATTGTTATTAGTTTCTAAGCAGTAAAGAAAAAGCGTGAATAATCTCATTCACGCTTTTTTACTTATACTACTAAAGTTGTAGCTATTGGTGGTCTGGTATCACTAATTTATCTTGTTTATACTCTCCTAATACCTTTAAGTATCGAGTAGCCTTAGTTACTTCTTCCATCGCCTTATAATACTTGTCATAATCTTCATTGACTAAGACAACACCTGCGTGGAATGAGTACTGGAACACACTTCCTGACAGAGGCACAGACTGTATCTTACTCAAGTTTAAATCATGAGAAGCTAGTATCTCTAATACTCTATTTAGACTTCCTTTTTGGTGATCTGTATAAAAATATAGTGAAGCTTTATTAAACCCTTCTACTTTCTTAGGCTCTCTACTTAACAAGAAAAATCGTGTATAGTTATCATACACGTCATGGATATTCTCTGCTAAGATCTCTAGATCATACATCTCTGCGGCTAATGTAGATCCGATAGATGCAACGCCTTTATACTGTTTCTCTTGGATATTTCTAGCGCATGTAGCCGTATCATCCATCGCTAGACGCTTCCAATCTGTATATTGATCTAAGAAGTTCTCGCATTGTAATAAGGCCATAGGGTGTGTACGCACCTCTGTGATATCCGCTAATGCCTGTCCTTTTAAGGCTAGTAAATTATGTCTAATAGGAAGAGCAATCTCTCCCCAAATATACAAGTCATTCTTAGTTAACAACGAGTAATTAGGTAATATAGATCCTGCAATAGAGTTCTCTATCGCCATCATGCCATAATCTACTTCTTTATTGACTAACTGTTTTACTAACGAATTAAAAGTAGGACTATCCACTATCTCTACTTCTTCTGAACCAAAGAACTTCCCAACTGCTTCATGGTGGAAAGATCCTTTGATTCCTTGAATGACTACTGATTTCATAAAATATGTTTTTGGGCTTTAATAATTGCAATATTGGCAAACTATCAAAGTTAGTAGTTTATACTTATAATAAGCAGTTTTTATACTCCATATTTTAAGTTTTTATTACTTTTAGCCTATTAATCCCTATTGGATTTAAATTAATCACACCAATTACACTTTTATAACAGCTAATTACTAAATTAATGAGTATAACAATCAGACCTTATCAGAAAGAAGACAAGCAAATCTTACTCGATATCCTTCAGCTCAATGTCCCTACTTATTTTGCGCAAGAAGAAGTAGATGACCTAGCGCTATACCTAGATCAGTATCTAGACCTCTACTATGTAGCCTTAGACAATGACAAGATTATAGGTGCTGCAGGTATTAACAGAAACTTCGAGAAGGAATTTGCTTCATTGAGTTGGGGATTCTTACATCCTGATTATCATCGAAAAGGTGCAGGTTCTCTACTCTTAAAACACAGATTAAACCTCCTAAAGCCTGATCATAGAATCAAAACAATACAAGTGCGTACCTCTCAGGTGGTGTACCGTTTTTTTGAAAAACACAATTTTGAAGTGATAGAAACTCAAGAAGATTATTGGGCAAAAGGTTTAGACCTCTATGTGATGCGTTTAAAATACTAAAGAAAACAAATTAAGCGTTAAAACAAGTAGGGAATTAAAAACAGTTTTGTAATTTCACCTCAATAAAACTCACATCATTATGAAAAAGTTATTCGTTATGGCGGCTATCTTAGCCATTACACCCATTTTTGCAAACACACACCATACTAATATTAATACCAATAAAAGCATTATGACACAAACCCCAAAAGACAAAAAAACAATTTACCAATTTAAGGTTACTGACCTTTATGGAGAAGAGTTTGACTTCGCTTCCTTAAAAGGAAAGAAAATCATGATTGTGAACACTGCTTCTGAATGCGGTCTTACACCTCAGTATAAACAACTTCAGAATATGTATAACGAATTCGGAGGAGACAACTTTGTAATCGTTGGTTTCCCTGCGAACAACTTTGGATCTCAAGAACCAGGTAGCAATGAAGAAATCGCTACTTTCTGTGAGCAGAATTATGGTGTATCATTCCCAATGATGAATAAGATATCTGTAAAAGGAGATGATATTGCACCGATATATGAGTTCTTAACTAAAAAGTCTAAGAATGGATTAGAAGACAGTGAAGTACAGTGGAATTTCCAAAAGTACTTAATAGACGAAACTGGTCATTTAGTGAAAGTAATCAACCCTAGAACACTACCAGATGCCCCAGAAATCAAAGCTTGGGTTAAGGCAAAATAAGTCACTTTACATATTTAACCTTAAATCCTCAGCTACCATTTACTGTGAATTAATTCTACTTTACATAGCTTCAATTAGCGATTAAATGTTTTCTGCGGATTTGAGGTTTAATACAATGGGTTTGTTCGTATCTTTGGGTTTTACTTTTAAATTATGAACTATCCACAAATAGAACTAGCGCAAAGTATTATTGAAATTTGTAAAGCAAAGAATATTCAACATATAATCATATCACCAGGATCACGCAATGCCCCATTAACAATAGGCTTTGCTAGTGATCCTTTTTTTACGTGTTACAGTCTCGCAGATGAGCGCTGTGCAGCCTTCTTCGGTATGGGAATTGCCCAACAGACAGCGTTCCCTATTGCCTTAGTCTGTACGTCTGGATCAGCTCTTCTTAACTATTATCCAGCTGTAGCAGAAGCCTTCTATAGTCAGATACCGATGGTTATTATCTCTGCAGATAGACCTACCTCTAAGATTGATATAGGAGATGGTCAGACCATCAGACAGCGCAATGTATATGAGAACCATATCGTATACAATGCCAATCTAACAGAAGAGGCGAGTAATGAAAATGATATTCTAATTAACAATGCCATTAATACAGCGATAGCCCAAAAAGGCCCTGTACATATCAATGCTCCTTTTGAAGAGCCGCTATACAATACTGTAGAGGAACTTACAGTTACTCCTACTATCATCAACCTAGAGACGCTACCTCTCCAATTCAAAGAGTTTGATCAATATATAGATAGTTATAAAGAGGCAACTAAGAAGTTGATCCTTGTAGGTGTTAATACACCTGATGCACTAAGTCAGGAGATCATAAATTGGTTAGCGAATGACCCTTCTGTTATTATCATGACAGAGACTACCTCTAACCTGCACCACCCTCACTGCGTAGAACATATCGATCGCATCATTACCACATTCTCTGAAGAAGATTTCTTAGCTTTTCAGCCTGATCTTTTGATTACTTTTGGAGGAATGGTGATCAGTAAGAGAATCAAAGCATTCTTGCGTAAGTATAAACCTAATCAACATTGGCATATTGATACGCTAAGACATTATGATACTTATAATGCGCTTAACAAAGCAGTATTAGATACGCCTGAGAACTTCTTCCAAACCATTAAAGAAAACGTAGAACACTATACTACATCTAACTATTACACTTGGATGCAGAGCATTGTCACAGCTAGACTAGCTAAGCATGAGGCATATTTAAAGACAATACCGTTTAGTGATTTAAGTGTATTCGAAACCTTATTTGCTCAATTGCCAAAAGGAACCCAATTGCAAATCAGTAATAGCTCAGCAATACGCTATGCTCAATTAATCAAAATAGACACTTCTAACCCTGTTTATTGTAACAGAGGTACTAGCGGAATAGATGGAAGTACTTCTACGGCTATAGGGGCTGCTGTAGCTACCCAAAAGCCTACCTTATTAATCACAGGAGATATCGGTTTTCTTTATGATAGTAATGGACTGTGGAATAACTATATTCCTAAAGACTTTAAAATACTATTGTTAAACAATGGTGGTGGTGGTATTTTCAGAATCTTGCCAGGACATAAAGAAACACCTGTATTTAATACTTACTTTGAGACAAGCCATCATCACACAGCTGAGCACTTGGCAAAGATGTATAATTTTAAATATCAAACAGCGACTAACAAAGAAGAATTAGAACAGCAATGTCAATTGTTTTTTGAAGATAATAACGGTCCTGCTATTCTAGAAGTATTCACTCCTACTGAGGTTAATAATACTGTACTGAGCAACTATTTTCGCAATATGTAATTTTAACAGCGATTAATGCTTGCGTATTGAAATTTTATGTATCTTGTACTCAATAAAAAAGAAAATTATGAGTAAAAGAGACGAATTAATTCAAAAGTACGCTGCTGATTTAAAAGATAAGTGTGGTGTAACAGCTAATATGGATTTATTAACTGCTGTAACTATTGGATGTGGACCATCTATTTATAACCAAGATTCTTCTACCGTTGCTGGTTCTTCAGAGTCTGAGTTAGCTACAGTTAAAAACAACTTTTTAATTAAAAAGTTAGGTCTTAAAGATGGACCAGAGTTAGATAAAGGTATCCAAGCTGTTATGGATAAATATGGTCAATCAAATAGAAATAAATACAGAGCTGTAGTTTATTACTTATTGACTGTTCACTTCAAAAAAGAAAGTGTTTACAAGAAATAATATAACGTAAATATATTAATGTACTTTAAAAGGAGCAGTTCTGTGACTGTTCCTTTTTTTATGCTCATCACTAAAAAATTAGAGACTCATCTAATGACAAGTCTCTAATGGGGGTACTTCCAAAAACATTTACGCTTATACAAGTATATCAACCTTTAGGAGTAAACTTTAGAAAATACTATTCCCTTCTGTTATTTTTGGGCTTTCCATATCAGGTCTCTATAAATGCAATGTCTTTGGCGTTTAAAAAAAAATATAAAATTGGGTATGAAAAAACATTCTTGTTGTTTAGACTACTAAACAGTTTTTCTTGAGTACACTCTCTTTCCTTTATAGAAAGTAGCTTCTCTCTCTGGAGTACGAGCCACTGCCTCCGCAGAACAACTAGCCTTCACGAAAACAAGGTCTGCTGAATCTCCTACTTTTGGCCATTGGCGATCTCCTGCTTCATTCAGTGGTAGCACCTGATCTTTAGTTGCTATTTGTAAAGCACGGCTCAGTCTTAATTCATCTGTCCACCCATAAAGTTCGGCACAGTGCTTTGCTTTTTCTAACATATCGCAGTTCCCAAATGGTTGCCAGTGATCTATAATACTATCTGTACCCGTCATCACACTTACCTTATGCTTATAGAATGTTGGTATAGGCATCATAGAGCGCCCTAGTGGCACAGTAGAGATCACCCCTACTCCATTAGCACTCATCTGTATACATAACTCCTCTAATTCTTTAGCATCTGACTGCCCTAGAGCGAAGCCATGACTGATATAAGTACGTCCTTGTAACGCTTTATTAGCTTCTACTTGTTTTAAAATATATTGGATAGCAGGAATACCTGTTTTAGCTCCCTCATGAAGATGGATATCTATTCCTTTGTCATAATCTAAAGCGATTTGAATCATGATATCTAAAGACTTCTCCATACTCCCATCTACGGTAGTCGGATCAAGCCCACCAATATAATCCACCCCTAGTTGAGCCGATTCTCTTAGCAGAGCCTCACTATCAGAATATAAAATACCATGCTGAGGAAAAGCAACTATCTCACTCCCCATCACCTCTTTTTTATTCTCTAATGCTATTTTTAGATTCTCTAAGCTCTTCAGTCCACTAGTCGGGTCTATATTAGTCTGACACCTTGCAAAATAAGTTCCTTGACTATTCATTAAGTCTATTGCCATCTCCGCTTTTTCTACTGACTTAACTAATAGATTAGGTAATATTCTTCTTTCCAGATCGATCATATCTTTAACAGATCGACCAGGTTTAGGATCACCATACCAGCGCTCTCCATAGAACGTTTTATCGATATGAATATGCATATCTCTAAATCCTGGCAACATCAATAATCCATCCATATCAACACTGATAATACCTGATGTATCGGACATTCCTACCTTATCAATAGAAACAATAACTCCATTGGCAATGCGTATATCAAATAAGGCTGTCTTAGTACGCCACACTTCCCCTCTATCATTATACTCAAAGCCAGTTTCTAATAATACATTGCGCAGAATGAACACATTTGCCTTAACAGAACTTCTTTCAGTACTTGCTTTCGCTGACGAGCCTACTGATGGAATAAATAATCCACCAGCTGCCGCCGCTGTTAATCCTAGAAATTGCTTTCTATTTATCATGTTGTTGTTTCCTATTATTGTTATACACCTATCGAATATACAGTTTATTTAGCACCAGCTGCTTTTAACAACTTCACCATTCCTGTATAATTTCTCTTTTGAGCATGTTGTAATGGAGTTATTCCATCAGCGTCAGGAATATTCACATTCACACCACCCTTAATTAATTCATCTACGATACTAGTATGTACAGCACCGCCATTGCTAAGGACTATCGCTTCCATAAGCGCTGTCCAACCTAGTCTATTAACATGATCGATAGGATAATTGGGATAGTTAACCAGTAATTTTACTACTTCTAAATGACCTTTTTCTGCCGCAGGTATAAGCGCACTACCATTATAACGGTTAAACACAGTAAAGTCTGCACCGTATTTTAACGCCTCTTGCACTATTTCTAAATTACCTTCTGCTCCTGCATATAAGAAAGGGCTATTAAGAACCTTGTCTTGGGCATTGACATTTGCCCCTGCTTGCATTAAAATCTTTGCGATAGCATTGCGATTTTGATATACAGCATACATCAGAGGAGTCTCTCCTTTTTCGTTGCGCTGTTCTATATCTACCTTACTTTCAAGAAGCTGTTTCACAGCAGTAAGGTTATTATTCTTAATCGCGGTAAATAATGATACTTCCTTCATATCTACTACTTCATTTGAATGGGTTGAACTTTCATCTGACGAGTTACAAGCCATAGCCGCACCTCCGATAAAGCCAATAAAAAGTAATATAGCTATTCTTCTTCTCATTTTCATATCTCTTGGTTTTTAATAGGTTAAGTTCGTTACTTATAACTACTAATACAAAGATAGAAGTACTGATAGGAAGGAAGTTGTAATATTTTTATAGATTATTGGAATTTTTATAACTCGATCTAAACTCACCAGGTGTTACTCCCAATTGTTTTTTGAAGAAATTATTAAAATAGCTCGTATCATTAAAAGACAACGAAAAGGCAATCTCTTTAATCGAAATATTCGTTGTAGTCAATAACCTCTTTGCTTCTAGCAATAGTCTATTCTGAATTAATGATCCCGCATTAGTTCCCAATACCTTTTTACAAAGAATATTTAAATAATTCGGAGTGATCTTTAATTGCTCAGCATAGAATGCCACACTACTTTGTTCTTTAAAGTGTACTTCTAACAACTCTTCGAACTGGAGTATGTTCTTATCTATACTATGAGGATTCACTCCCTCATGATAGTCTACATAATCCTTGTGTAAGTGTTTTAGCAATAAATGAAACGACAATAGAGCGATCTCTCGGTCAATAATCTGATTCTTAGCTAATCGTCCTTCTAACTCCTCTAAATCTGCCTTATACTTCTCAAAGCTCTCCTTCGTTAGCAACATCTGATTCGGTGCTCCTAATTGAAAATAAGCTAAAGGACTATAAGTCGTATTCAGAGATTGTAAGATAGTAGGTGAGAACATCAGTTGAAATCCAACAGTATGATTCTCCAATAACCAATAGTGCACTTGCTGGGGTCTCAAGAAAAACACTTGGTAATCTACTACGTCTACTCTTTCAAAATCAATATCGTGGTATCCTCCTCCTTTTTCAACGAAGAAGATAAAGTAGAAATCATGCTTGTGTGGGGACAACAAATCATTTCTACCTTTCTCAATATGTTTGAACAAAGTTATATCCCAGGTATCTTCCCCTAAAATGGTGGAAGTGGAAAGTGTCTGAATTTTAGTATTTCTATTCACGTATTTTGTATGGTATATTAATTCAAGTGACATTTATAGTCGCTAAAAATAATTCAATTCAAATTCATGTTAAACTATTTTTAGTTAAAACATCACAAAGTTCACACATTGAGAATTATTTACACAATAAAACAACTGTAATTATTATCATTCCTTTATAAGAATATCATTTCAGCAATCTATCAACCTATAAAAAGCCAATATAAGCCTCCCTCTTTCGTTTATTCTAATCCTATAAATTAACATTTCAAATCTCATGTATAAAAAGAAAAGCCCATCCTTTATAAGGATAGGCTTTAACTGTGATATTAATTTAGTAGATGAATTAATTATTCTAACTTAAGAATGGTAATTTCATTTTTTTGGTTCCCTGCTCCTATCTCCCTCTCATAACCAATCAAATACAGCTCAAAAGAGCTCTTTTTTAATCTATTACCGAGGCCAAAGAAAACAATTATATATTGAACTACCAAATTTTAAAGTATTTTTTGCTCTAAAACATCTACTTATTACTCTCTAAAACCAGCTTCCTTGCTACGAAATATCGCTAAGTGGGAGTCGTTTTAAATATATTCTATTTTTCATCTTTTATCTAAATAAGTTATCATTCTCCTTTACACTAAACCTCCACCACTTCTATAAAGGCAGGGCTACAACCGCCGCCTTTAGAGAAATCAATACCATATACTCGTCTAAACGCCTCTTGTACCACCTTGCCATTGTCTAACCAAGGATGTGCAAATGACACAAAATCAACACTCATCCCTTTTTCGAGGTAAACTTGCTCATTATTATACGTGCGTATCACCGTAGCTTTATATCTTGCCATAGCTCTAATTTTAAATCTAAGTTAATTATAACACACTATGTATCATAACAATAAAGTGCCAAACCCCATTTTTTTTGAGTGAGAAAATTCAAATATTCATTCACTCAAAAAAAGCTCATATTCACCCAATAAAAATATTTTATATCGAAAATCACCTTATGTAATTCTATCCCTATCTACTCCTTTCAATAGGTGAGTATTGTTCCTTATTAACTCCATTCAAATAAGTACTTGTTCTTCTATTTGATAGTTTTAGAAATTATCATAGCTTTGGAGATTAACCTTAAGACAAGTTCGCTATATGAAGTATTATACCTACTAACCTAGATATACTACATCATACAAGCCTCTACTACCTAACCATTATAAATGAAAAAAAACACTACAGCATCTTCAGTTGCTGCTGCCCTGACCTCTATGATGTGTGTACAAGGGGGAGCATCTGTAGCCAAGCAATTATTTCCTGTAGTTGGAGCTACCGGAACGACCGCTTTGAGAATAGGCATATCAGCTATATTCCTTAATATTATTAATCGTCCGAAGATTTCGAAGTTCTCTAAAAAAGAATGGTTGTACTGTGGGCTATTTGGAGGTTCTATTGCCCTGATGAATATGATCTTCTATCTCGCTATACAGCGCATCCCATTAGGACTAGGAGTAACGATAGAGTTTATAGGGCCTTTATTTCTAGCGCTATTCTTATCTCGAAAAGTATTAGATATCGTATGGGCTTTATTTGCTTGTGCAGGAATCTTATTGATCGTTCCATGGCAGACTAACAATGTAGATATTATAGGACTAGGATTAGCCGCTACAGCAGGTGTGTTTTGGGCGTGTTATATCGTGATGGGAAGTAAAGTCTCTAAAGAGATGAATACAAACCATGCAGTATCAGTAGGTCTTGTATTCGCCACGTTTATCGTAGTCCCTGTAGCCTTATTTATGGGAGGACTAGAGAAGTTGACCTGGAGTAGTCTAGGACTTGGAGCATTAGTAGCTATTCTATCTAGTGCCTTACCATTCTCTCTAGATTTAGTTGCACTAAAGAAGTTACCCGCTAAGACATTCAGTATCCTTACTAGTTTACAGCCTGCCTTTGCAGCCATGTCAGGTCTTCTATTCTTAAAAGAGCACCTCACCTTGACACAGTGGATCTCTATAGCCTGTGTGATCACTGCGAGTGTAGGCTCTACTATATTTAGCACTAAAAAAGAAGCTTAGTTATTTATATATCCTAAAAAGGGTTATTCTCATGATTAGAATAACCCTTTTTTATACAGATGCATTTTTAAACAAATAGATAAGCATTACTTTTTAATGGCACTGATTGCATACCTATCGGATACTTATCGCATAGTGGTCACATAATTAAGCTATAAAAGAATGCGATCACTATGCTATAATTCTACCATCAGATGCTGAACATTCGGCTCGATTTTTGATATAAAACACTTATTATCAACTATTAAAACCAACAACATTATGGCTAGAATTAATTCCAAAAAACTCCTAGTAGGTATAATAGGACCTATTTATGGAAAAGAACACAGAGGCAAGCAGATATTGCAAACAAGGCCTAATCGTTCAAAACAAGACAAATCAAAAAACCACAATGCAAAATTAATGCGAAGTGTATCTCATAACTCTTCCTTTATTCGACAGGTAATCGAGATTCATTTAAACAAAAGACATGAGAGCTATATGCATTCTCGATTTTTAGGGCACCTCATGAGTATCATGCACCAGGAGGATAAGATTGATTTTAAACAAAGGTCGATTTTTTCGGTCAATTGTAAAGCACTCGAAGGTTTTGAGTTCAATAGAAAAGCTCTGTTTAAAGACACTTTCCTCGAAAGAATTATTGTACAACACACAGACAAAGAAGTACTGCAAGTACAGGTACCTTCTTTTATTCCAAAAGAACAAGTGGTCTTCCCAAAAGGTTGTACAGATGCACTCCTGCGCATTAGAGCCTTTGCGATACACCCTGACAACGACTTATCCAAAGAAGGACCACTTAGAGAGCTAAATATAGAATTTTCGATACATGATTCTATTGTAAACGAAACTGACTGGTTGTGTAATTGTATTGATACGGATGAAAAATTTGAGCTTTTAGTAGCAGATATACAGTTCTTTTACCCTATCAATAATACTGCACAAAGGTTAACTTTATATAATACAAAAGAATATAACCCTAGTATGGTTATCTATGCTAAATAGAGGTATTTGTACTTTGGTTTACTGATAAAGAAGATGATACCAAAATACACAGCAAATAAAAGGGAGTCAATCACTTGACTCCCTTTTCTATTTAAAGTATTCTTACTTCTTCTCTATCGCAGCACGATAAATATCTTCGTATAGAGGTACGACCTTATCTATACTGAATTTCTTCGCTACTTCTCTTGCGCGTTCTTTAAAACCACATAGCGTATCTTGATCTTTTACGATCTTCAATGCATTCGCTACCATATCCTCTACATCTCCTACATTACTAAGATATCCTGATACACCATGCTCATTCACCTCAGGAAGACCTCCCGTATTACTAGAGATAACAGGTACTCCCATCGCCATTGCTTCTAAGGCTGCTAGACCGAAGCTCTCTGTCTCTGATGGCAATAAGAATAGATCAGAATAAGATAAGATATGCTCTATCTCATTACTATTACCGAAGAAGATAATCTTATCATAGATTCCCAATTCTAATGCTTGGCGTTCTGCGCGTTCTTTCTCAGGTCCATCCCCTACTAACATCAGTTTAGCAGGTCTTTCTTTTTGGATTCCATAAAAGATAGAGACTACATCTTCGATGCGTTTCACCTTTCTGAAGTTACTGATATGCGTTACGATCACCTCATCTTTACCCGCCATAGCACTACGCTTACACGGTGTATCTTCACAGTCTAATTCTTTCACCTCTATAAAGTTAGGAATGACATGAATCTCCTTTTCAGTACCAAACAGGCAGTGAGTAGATTCTTTTAAAGATTGAGATACAGAAGTCACATAATCAGAATTATTGATGCTAAAGCTCACTGCAGTCTTATAGTTCGGGTGATTTCCTACTAAAGTAATATCTGTACCATGTAGTGTTGTAATCATCGGTAGATTAATCCCTTGTTCTTTCAACATCTGCTTCGCCATATACCCTGCATAAGCATGAGGAATAGCATAGTGTACATGTAGTACATCGATCTTGAATAGCTTCACCATATCCACTAATTTACTTGACAAGGCAAGTTCATAAGGCTGATAATGGAATAATGGATACTCAGGAACATTTACTTCGTGATAAAATATATTAGGATTTAGCAAGGCTAAACGCACTGGTTGGCTATAAGTAATAAAATGCACTTCGTGATTTCTTTTCGCTAATTCCAACCCTAATTCTGTGGCTACTACACCACTACCCCCAAAGGTTGGATAGCATACGATGGCTATTTTCATATAATTAATGCTTGTTTTTTAGAATCCTTAAAGATAATTCTATTATTAATAACATCTCTTGTTTTAACTTTCAACTTTGTGCTATGCCGTCTTTTTTAACACTACACCACTGTAACACAACGTTTTTATCTGTTTTATTTTAACAAAAACACTATTTTTGCTAAGCTATAAGACGCATAAAATAACGCTCATAAAAAGTATAAAATGACAAAAGAAGAATACCAACAAAAATACAATGAAGAAGATGCAGTGGGATGGGATGCTATCTCTGATCACTTAGCAAAGCAATATGGAGAGCAAGAACCTCAGCACTTCGGCAATGCATTACCTTACTCTTTAGGTGGAGAAAATCCTTTAGATGGATTAAGTGTATATAATAGTGATCAGCAGACAGACCACTTCCATATTGTTACCTATGGATTCTCTGACTTATATTATAATGACGAGGCTGTAGACAATGACTTTAGTGGATATGGTTTTGAGTTGACAATGCGTCTAAAAAAACAAGGAGATGAAAACTTTCATTGGGCGATGAACCTTATGAATAACTTGGCTAAATATGTATTTAACTCAGGAAAATGGTTTGAAGAGTTTCACTTTATCCCTACTAATAGTCCTATTCGTTTAGATTACGATACAGATTTAGTAGCTATCGCTTTTGCATTAGACCCAGAACTAGGCTCTTTAGAGACTCCTAATGGACGTATAGACTTTTTACAGATGGTTGGTATTACCCAGAAAGAGTATGATGCTTTACTAGAAAACCCTAAGACTTCTGAAACAGAAAAATTACTTGAACAATTGCGTCAAGACAATCCTTTGTTGATTACAGATCTTGATAGAAAGTAGTTAATGGTGGACAGTTTAAGGTTTACAGTTTACGGTTCACTGTAAACCGTAAACTGTGAACCGAGAACCTATAAAACCCAACGCTCCACTAAGCTATACCACATCGCTTTACCTTCTTTTAAGGTAAATACTGCTGATGATTCTCTAACTGTTTTTAAATCATCTGTCTGTTGTATTTCTATATAGTGAACTGCTGCATGTCCGAAAGTAGCGTATCCTTCTATATTCTTAACCTCTATTTGTCTTGTTGGAAAGATTCCATAAGCAGTAGTTAACCATTGTGTAAAAGCATCATAACTAACCGAGTTGCCGTCTCCATTCGTCATCTTAAACGAAGGGTCAAATGTACTTACTATCGCTTGATACAACTCTTCTTTATTAGATGCTGTGCCGTTAAACCAAGTCTGTATATTGATGTGAAAGTCTATTACCTGTTGTTTTGCTAAATCCATGTTTTTTGTTTTTTTGTGAAACCGTGAAATCGTTTTTTTGTGATGTTGTTTAATCGTTTTTTTGTAAGGCGAATTGCAATTCGCCCCTACGGTTATATGTATATAGGTAACATTCTTAATTCTTAATTCCTAATTCCCCTTAGGGATAACCGCAAACCAATAATCTGTACTAACCCTATTACTGCTATTGCTATCCCAAAGGCATTAGGATAGTCTAAAGTACTGCTTAAACTAAAGAATACAGTACCTATCACTGCTCCTCCTAATACACTGCCTACTTGTATCGTAGTACTCACAATACCTGATGCTTGCCCTACTTGATCTATTGCTATGGACTTAATACTCTCTTTCATCATCACAGGCATTAACAGCCCGTGTCCAAGTCCTGCTGATAGAAATAAGCCATGCATGAATGCGTTCGGTGTACCATATTGACTAAATAATATACCTAACCCTACGAAAGAGATTAATAATAACAATAGTCCTGATCTTATCCAAAAAGAAGCTTGCTTATCTACCTTAGCAAATAAGATTGGCCCTAGAAAGAAACCTATTCCATAAGGCAAAACAGCCATACCAGCTACTAATACATCCCACCCTAGATAAGACTGTAAATAGTAGGGATAGCAGATGAATAGCCCTGCGGTAAAATTATAAAACAAGATGATAGGCAAATTATAAGCAAAGGATTTATTACTAAACAAAGAGATAAATAACAAGACAGGTTTTTGGCGTTGTTCTCTATATTGTTCATACTTCACAAAGCTAATAGCAAGTGCTATACTACCTCCTATAATAGCAAATATCCACCACACCCAATCATAGGTTCTTCCATAAATCAAAGGAGTGATAAAACAAAGTAACGCACTAATCACAAGGACTACACCTAAGTAATCTAACTTTTGTTTTTGTACTTTCTCCTTAGGCATAGTAGTATAAATACCGTATAGACAAATAGCTGCCACAGGTACATTTACCAAAAAGATAATCTCCCACGTTAGATTCCACAAATGAATATTTAATAGTACACCACCTAATAATTGTCCTACTATAGCTGCTAAGCCAAATACAGAACCAAAAAGCCCTAAAGCCTTTGCTCGTTCTGATTCGTCAAAAAGGATGCGAATAGACGCTAATACTTGCGGAGCTAACAAAGAGGCTCCTATTCCTTGCAAAAAACGAGAGAAAATCAACATCTGTACAGAAGGAGAAAATGCACACGCCAAAGAGGAGATTAAGAATATCCACAGCCCTGTCGTAAAGATAGTTCTCCTACCATATATATCGCCAAGCTTTCCACTACAGACTACTAGAGCAGCATATGTAAGTCCGTATATCGCTATAACCATTTGCAATTGATTCTCTGTTGCATGAAACGATTCTTTAATCGCAGGTAGCGCCATATTGACAATAAAGTAATCTAAAGGGGATAGAAAAGCTCCTATAACTAAATAGCGTAGAATAGTCCACCTATTTTTATATTCATTCATATTGTTTATTTTTATTCCTTTGCAAAGGAAATACCCTAGATACAAATTATCTTGTACTTTAAAAGGTTTTTACAGTAAACAATATGACTTCTAAAAACACCTTCGACCCTATTCATATCACAGAACATCTACTGATGGATGATGTTTTTAGTATACAACCAAAAACGCATCTCACTATCGTGTATATACAAAAGGGAAAAGGGATGAGTCGATATGAAGATCATAAAGTCCCTTTTAAAAAGGGAAAGCTGTTTATTATTCCTTTTGATACACCGTATTCTTTTGAAAGTAAAGATGGCCAAATCCTTGTGATAGAATGTCCTCAGAGCTTTATCATTCAGATTCGCACAGAGGCAGATCGCATAGAGACTTGTGATAATATCAATAAGCTGACCTATATCACACATAACTACCATACTAAAGCTGGATGTGTGTTTCAGTCTGAAGAAGATGCTGTATTTGCAGAACAGTTATTACACAGTATTCAACGAGAGCACAATAACCATACACAAGATTATTTAATCATAAGACAATGCATTTCTATCCTGCTCAACCTTGTAGCTCGTAACCTTATTCTAAACGATTATGAACAAGTCAATGAGAATAGAAAGGCACAAGATATTATGAAAATGATCACTTATATCCAGCAATACATTGGACATAAGGAGAAATTGACCTTAGAGTCGTTAGCCAATAAGTTTAGTATTTCTAAAAACTATTTAGGAGAATATTTTAAAAAACAGACAGGGATATCACTACAAGACTATATCTTAGATTACAAGCTAAAGTTAGTAGAAACTAGGCTTAAGTACAGCAATTCCAGATTAAAAGAAATAGCTTTTGAACTAGGCTTTAACGATGAAAGTCATTTGTCTAAATTGTTTAAAAAATATAAACAAATGACTCCCTCACAGTATAAAAAAGAACACCAAAAAGTATAATATGCCTCTTACCAAACTAAATCAGTTAAATCGGTATTATAAATATCAAAAACGCTTACAGAAGAGTTGCGAAACTGTTCTTTTATCAAAGTTTGATACTCTTCTATTCTAGAATTCTCTCTTAACACTGATAAAGATTCGTTGTAACCAAAAGTATACACAGCTTCTTTTGTTTTATCACTATACTCTTTTCTTATCTCAATAGATTGACCATTTAATCTTGCATTAATGTTATAAACACTTAACTGCTGATCTTTTAAATAATCTCTCAAATCTTCAAAATTAGGGATATCTTCTATCCACTCTCCTGTATATTCTATACCTAAGACTTCACTTAGTTTATTCTCTTGTTCAGGGCGTAAAACGAAGTTAATCCTTAAAGCTTTTTTATCATTGCTTAATTTACATAAGCTATCATCCTTCAAATTGTTTAAACATCTCTCAAGTAGATCCTCGAAAGCAAAACCAGTTTCTTCTATTTCGTCATCTACCCAATTATAAACTGTTCGATCATCTGTATCATCTGTACGCAACAACCAAAATTCTTCACCTCCATTATCCCCTATCATCACATAGTTCTCTTCTACTTCACCTAAATACCCATTCTGTTCTATCCATTCGTTCTTATTAATGAATAGCCCTTCTATAACATCTTGATAGATACCAATAGTTAACAAGAACTCTCTGTAATAAGGTGGTAACGATCTTGAGATACTTGACTCTAATTCTACTACTTCTTTCTCTTTTAAAGCTTTATAAAACAAATAGTTTTCAAAAGGTGCTATCTCTTTTAAAAATAGTTGATAATTAATAGTTTCCATATTATTATGTTTAGCATAATGAGCAAAAATAACTAAATTTAGAAAACATGTTTACCCCTAAAAACAGCCATTTATCTTATAAAAAAGCTAAAGTTAGTTAGGAAACTTAAATTCATAAATCAATAGATTATTTTCGCGCGTGAAACAATAATTTATAGCGGATGAATACAAAAATACAAAGACTAAATCCTAGCACTTTAGCAGCTCCAGTGGGAAGATATTCTCATGTGACTGTGGTTCCTAAAGGAGCTAATCTATATACATTCTCAGGACAAATAGGTACAGATGCGATGGGGAATATCCCTTCTACATTTAATGCGCAAGTACAAAACACGTTTATGAATATCATCCAAGTATTAGGTAGTCAAAAACTAACTGCTGATGATGTCATTAAAGTTAATATTTGGGCGACACAAGAGATAGACTGGGACTTCTTCTACGAAGTTTGGGACAACACTTTTGGTACAGAATACCCATCTATGACTGTTGGGTATATCACAGCATTAGGATTGCCGGAGATTCAATTAGAAATAGAAATATGGGCTGCAAAGTAGTCGTTTAGATTGATACATAATAAGTAATTCGGAAGAGTTGGCTCAGTTGGGTCAACTCTTTTTTCTTATAAGCCTCCTAACACACTGAAAATAAATACTAAATAAAAGTAAATGCGCTATCTAAAATTACCAAATTTTGGTAACTTTGATAAAAATAGAAGTTATGGGACGTAATACATCAGTATCATTAGGAGACTACTTTGAAGGTTTTGTTGAAGCTAAAATAAATGAAGGTCGTTATAAAAATGCTAGTGAGATCATTCGCGCTGGTCTACGTCTTCTTGAGAAAGAAGAAAATGAGATACAAGTATTAAGAAATGCTATACAAGAAGGAATTGATAGTGGAATAGCTGAAGACTTTGACCCTAACAACCATCTAAAAGCTTTAAAGGCTAACAAATAGAAATAATGGCAAAGTATATTTTGACTAACCGTGCGGTTAAGGATCTCTCCGAAATTTGGTCATATACTTTTGAAGCATGGTCTGAGCAGCAAGCTAATAAATATTATACTCTATTAATTGAAACTTGTCAGAAAATAACCAATAATCCAACTCTTGGAAAAAGTTACGACAGAATCAATACACATCTCTTAGGTTTTGCTATAGGTAAACATATTATATTCTATCAAATACTACAGAATAAAGATATTTTAGTCATTCGCTTCTTACACGAACGAATGGACTTAAAAAACATTTTGAAAGAATAATATTTATTTAATTACATTCTCCAAGTCTACCTAACAAGAACTATCCTCCTATCAAAAACTAACTAAATCGCCTTTTACCTCTTCTTTTATTATGATTCTCATAAACTTTATTAAAAAGAAATACAATGGCAAAATCAAAAGACGAAAATAAAACTTCATACACCCACCTATAAACTATTCTTACAGAAGTATTCTCTTTTATCTCAAGCCTTATAGCATTCTTTAATATAATCATTTAACCTATATTAAAAATTAGCACTTTTTCAATTATACCTTTCTCTTTAAACCTATAAGTCTAATAGGTAAACTTAAAATTGCAAGAGACCTTTAGATGAAAAGAACTATGAATTAGAATTACTTTGCAGCATTTATCAAATGTGGGTATTGGTTTAAACTAACTATAAAAAACCACAAAATATTATTGATATCCACTAATAATCAACTTATTATAAAATACTTCTCATTTAGGACAAACTTATACTTAGAATCATTATAAATAATTATATATTTGCGAAACCCTAATTATATTTATTAAATCTAAATAATTAATTATTATGCAAACTGATAAGCCCAAGAAAACCAAGGGGATTTTCAAAAAGTATATGCTTAAACTCCACTTGTGGTTAGGACTACTGTCAGGTATAATTGTACTTATCGTATCACTTACAGGAACTGTTTTTGTCTTCAACGAGGATATCTCTACCTATCTTAAACAAGACATGATCTATCATGGCGAACAAGATATTGAAAATAAAAAACCGATTCCTATTCGTGAACTAAAAGAACTAGTTAATGCACAATTAGTTAACGAAGAAGTTCCAGCAGAGGAAGTAACAATCCCAATGGATCCTACTCGTTCTTATCAATTTGGATTGTTTAAAGCCAATCCGGAAGGATGGAATTATTTCGATACTTATCTCGTTTTTAAAACAGTCTATGTCAATCAGTATACAGGAGAAGTAATTGCTGTCGATGACCTATTGAAAAGCCCTTTCTTCTTCACTATGATTCTTCACCGCTCATTACTTTTGAGTAATGCTGTAGGAGGTACTATAGTAGGTGTAGCTACTATAATCTTTGTGATTATGCTAATCACAGGGATTATACTATGGTGGCCTAAGAATAAGAATATGCGTAAACAACGCTTTTGGTTTAGATGGAAGAAAGTAAAAGGTTGGCGCCGTAAGAATTATGACGTTCACAATATACTTGGGTTTTACTCTTCAGTACTAGCTTTAATAGTGGCTATTACTGGGATCATGTACTCTTTCCGCATCACGATGAGTTGGGTCTACTTCTTAATCAACGGGTTTTCTATGTATGCTCCAGACTTTAGTCATTATAAGACTACCGCTCCAGAGTCTATGGAAACTCCAACAACAATAGATCGCATAGCTGCAACTGTAAAAGAGCACTACCCTAATGCTTTCTCCTTTGGTATTGACTTAGAAGATCATGAGAACGCTGATCATCATCACGATAATATGACCATTCGCGTTAAAGATCACGAGTTCAAATATAATGACTCACATACCATGATATTTGACGAACACTCTGGAGAGCTATTGTTCAATAGATCTCATGGAGAACGATTATTAGCAGAACGAGCTACTGGTGCTACTTATGATTTGCACGTAGGAGCTTTCTTTGGTATGCCTGGAAAAATAATTGCTTTTATCCTTAGCTTATTCTGTGCCTCTCTTCCTATTACAGGTTTTGTTATCTACTGGGGAAGACGCAATAAAAAAAAGACTACTAAATAATTTTTAAAACAATGAAAAGACCATATATATGGCTGCTATCACTATGCGGCCTGGGTACCTATGCCCAAACAGAAGCACAATTAGACAGTATACTCAACGCATTTAATACAAACCTTGGCGAAGTATTAATCACTACTAAAGCTCCTGTATTCCAACAGAAAGCTGACAAAATGGTGTTTAGTGTAGAGAATAGTGCTTTATCTGATGGAAGTACAGTACTTGAAGTTCTTGGAAGAGCTCCAGGAGTGGTTGTATCTCAAGAAGGTGAATTATCTCTGAGAGGTAAAAAAGGAGTTAGTGTAATGCTAAATGGAAAACTGAGTTCTCTATCTGCAAAAGAACTAGCCAATCTCTTGAGATCAACCAACTCTTCTCAAGTCAAAAATATAGAGATTATCGCTAACCCTTCTGCTAAATATGATGCAGCTGGTAATGCAGGGATCATTAATATTGTATTAAAGAAGTACAATATGGAAGGGCTGAAAGGAAGCTCTTTTGTCAATGCAGGACGAGGACGTAAAAACCGCCTTAATGCAGGATTTAATCTAGGGTATACGCATGAGAAACTAAGTCTATTTGGAGACTATAGCTATACTTTTAGAGGGGAAGAAGAACACAAACATTATCTTCAAGACTTCTACAACACTACTAATCCTTCTGTGATAGACCGACACAGTGAACAACGCTTCACTAGTAATGAGCCTCTTACTTCTAATAACTTCAAATTTGGAGTGGATTACGCTCTTTCTTCTAAAACAACTGTGGGCTTCTTATTCGATGCTAAAATCGGGAGATATGAAGATTATTCTAAAGGATATAATATGATATATGCTCCTATAGAAACATTGAATTCACATGTTAATACAGACAACGGAAATAAAGAGCATTGGTATGATTACACATTTAACTTAACTGCCACTCATTTATTCAATGATAAGGGTAGTAAAGTAGATGTAGATTTAGAATATGAAACTTCTAAGTTTAGATCTGAACAATCTCAATTAGCTGACGTTTTATTAAATAACTCAAATGCTCCATATAGAAATAGACGCGGATATATTCCATCACAGTTTAAGGTATTTAATGGTAAATTAGACTTTACCTTACCTCTTGATGATAAGCACGCTTTAGAGACAGGATGGAAGTCAATTGTCAAATCAAATGACAACCCATCTGTTTATGAATTTCAAAATAATTCAGGATGGGAAGTAGATCCTGCTTCAACGAATCACTATAAATACAATGAACAGATACACGCTGCTTATGCTAACTACAAGCTTAGTTTAGAGCATTGGAGTTTCCAAGTAGGATTGCGTTCAGAGTTTACACAAACCGAAATAGACCAAAAAACAACTAAAGAATACAGTAAAAACGATTATACTAAACTATTCCCTAGTGCCTCTATCAAGTACGAAACAGATAACGCACATGGCTTCTATGCTTCGTATAGTAAACGTATTAATAGACCGAGTCACTTTGACTTAAATCCATTCCGTTTTTATGATGACCCTTTTAACTATTGGCAAGGGAATCCTAAGTTAAAACCTGAGATAACACATGCTTCTGAGGTAGGATATACATGGAGTAAGTACCTTATCGCAAATGTGTACTTCAGTGTGACGAACGATGTGATGACCAATGTGTATAATTACCAAGCAGATACAGGTATCTTAGTAAGTACTCAAGAAAACTTAAACAAATCTTATCACTATGGTGCGAATGTAACAGGTACAGTAAGCCCTACAGAATGGTGGTCTATGAGTAATATGTTTAATTTGTTTAACAACAAATATGAAGGAAACTATCAAGGAACAGAAATCAATAGTTCACAAGTAGCTTTCACTTTTAACTCTCAAAACAACTTTACCATTGTTAAAGGATTAAAAGCGGATGTCAATGCACAGTACTTCTCTAAGTCAAACTTAGGTCTATACAAAAGAGATAGTTATTTTGACTTAACAATCGGTTTATCTAAAGCCCTATTAGAAGACAAAGCAACTATTAAACTAGCTGTAACAGATGTTCTAAATACTGTGAACTATAATGTAACAGGAGATAACTTCAATTCTAATATTCGCAAGAAATATGATCTAGATAGTCGAATAGCTACTTTATCATTTAACTATAAGTTTTAATCTAATTAAGGAGATTATATCTCATTATACTTCATTGATTTATACAACAAAAGCCAGTCAATCTCGACTGGCTTTTGCTTATATAATAAATCTTATTCTCTTACCAATACCCTAGTGCTTTCCACCATAGCCCTCCTACTAGAATAAATATAATTAGGTTAACCACACTAGTTACAAAACCTACTTTCCACCATTCTCCTAATGTTGTATATCCTGTTCCGAAGATAATCGGGGCTGTACCTGTACCATAATGTGTAAGTGACATCATTATAGATGATGAGAATCCTAGTACTAATGCCCATAACATCTCAGGTGCTCCAAGAGCTATACCTGCTGCGAAAAAGGCTGCAAACATCGCTGTAATATGCGCTGTAGTACTTGCAAAGAAATAGTGAGAATATACATATACTAGAAGCAGTATAAGCGTAGCTGGTATCCACGATAATCCTAATCCTGCAATACCTTTTCCTACTGTTGTAGCTAACCATCCTACTAAACCTAGTTTACCTAAGAAACCTGCCATCATTACTAAAGCTGCAAACCATACTATCGTATCCCAAGCCCCTGTATTTTTTAATATATCTTCCCAAGTTAATACACCTGTGACAATAAGAATTCCCAATCCTAAGAAAGCTGCCGCTGTTGGTTGAACAGCAAAAGTATCTCCAAAAATCATTGCCGGAACTCCTGCCCATAACAATAATAAGATGGTAAACACTCCCATTGTAATATACTCAGGTAAAGAAATAGGTCCTAACTCATCTAATTGCTTTTTAGCAAATACTGGAGCATCAGGAGTTTTCTTTATCTCTGGTGGATAAATCATATAAATCACTAAAGGCATCACGATTAAAGCTACAAGTCCTGGTACTAAAGCTGCTAGTGCCCACATTCCCCATGTTATAGTGATTCCAGCAGTAGTACCTGCTAGCACCAAACTAACAATTAATGGATTAGGAGCTGTAGCGGTAATAAACATCGCTGAAGTAATAGGATTAGCATTGTAGTTCACTAATGCTAAATAACGCCCTATCTTTTCAGCAGACCCTTTCTCTGGTCTAGAACCAAAACTCACTGCGATAGAACGCATAATAGGGTGTATAATCCCTCCTCCCCTTGCTGTATTACTTGGCGTTACAGGAGCTAAAATTGTTTCAGCAAAAGACAATGCATACGCAATTCCTAATGTTCTTTTACCAAACAAGGAAATAAGGAAATATCCTATTCTAGCACCTAAGCCTGTTTTCTTTAAACTTATAGAGATCATCACTGCTACTCCAATAAGCCAAATTAAATCATTTGAAAAACCACTTAAAGCATCTGCTAAAGCTGCTTTAGAGTTGCCTGGATTAGTTACACCTGTTATAGCTACTAAGGCTATCGCTACAATAGACACCGCTCCGATAGGTAGCGCCTTTCCAATAATAGCTGCGATAGTTCCAACGAATAATGCTAACAACTGCCACGCATTAGGACTAACGCCTTCTGGAACAGGGATAACAAACCAAATAATTAATGTGATAGCGACCGCGATTAACGCTGGTACGGGTTTGATAGGTTCTAATTTACTTGCCATACGAGTAATTGATTTCTGTAGTAAGCTATAATCCCCAAATGAGTAAATACATTCTTGGTATAAAAGGAATATTTTTCACTACTTTTATTTATAATGTAAAATCAACAAAAATGCCAAACACACATTTTGTACAATATTTTTTAGTTTTTTTTATAACAAATAAGCACACTTAACTGTTATAATAGTATGTTTGTTATTTCTATTTTTCACTATTAAAGATAACACTTTATTATATAATATTTTTAGTTTCCAATCAATTTTTAACTACAAAAACCAAATTAACCACAACCTTAACACTATAAAATAATTAAAAAACCACAATCATTAACGTTTTTTAATATTATAATTCCGTTAATCCTTTATTAATAAAATCGTAAACTATGATATCCGTATATAAGATAAAGCCCTATTTTCAGAAATCGCTAATGCCAATACTAAATGCATTACACAAAAAGAAAATCACAGCTAATCAGATTACTGTATTCGCTATTGTCTTCTCTTTTGTATTAGCTGTGTTATTTTGGTATGCAGATAGCTACCACTTCTTCTTTCTTTGTTTACCTATCGGATTGCTTATTCGCATGGCATTAAATGCATTAGATGGCATGATGGCTAGGTTGTATAATCAGACTTCTAAGAAAGGCGAATTACTCAACGAGGTAGGTGATATTTTATCTGACTTTATCTTATTTATTCCTTTATTAAAGTTTCAACCAGAGAGCACCTATTTGATTGTCTTATTTATAGGCTTGAGTATTATCAATGAGTTCGCAGGGCTAATGGGAAAGATATTAGGTGGAGAGAGAAGATATGATGGTCCTATGGGCAAAAGCGATAGAGCATTAATATTGGGAATATATGGATTACTTCTGTTCTCTGGTGTTAATCTTAGCGGAGCATCTTTCTATATCTTTATCGTTATCAATTTACTATTACTATTAAGCACAATCACAAGATGCCGTAAAGCACTTAAAAACGCACAATAGATGACAAAGGAAGGAAAGTTTGCAGATGTACCCCTACGCGTTAGGACATGGTGTTATATCGTTGTAGTATTTGGCTTAGCACTACTACACCCCTTGAGTTTATTAATGTTCATTATGTTCCTAATCTATTGGGGACAACTAGAGTTATTTACTTTTGCCATCCCTATAGGATCCCTAAAGTTAGGAATAGCTGTATTGACTACCTTGATTATCACTATTTGTTTATTACTGCTACCTATTGAAGAGAGTTTACTTACTATACTTGGCTTAAGCATGATTGTTTCTGCTGGTATATACCTAAAGTACAAAACTCATTCTTTCTTCTTAGCTGTCATGACCTTTTACCTGCTATCTACTGCGATATTATTCTATATCGGATTGGCAAAAGAAGGTTATAAATATCTCATTTTATTAGTTGTCCCAATGGAGCTAAACGATGTGAGTCAATATATGGCTGGCAAACTATTTGGCAAGACTAAGATAACACCTCATATCAGCCCAAATAAAACACTAGAAGGCGTTATAGGTGGTATTGTGATGACTACAGGTATATTTAACCTAATGTACTATTTACTATTCGGGGAAGCCATTACGCTAAAGACTATTCTACTGGCGATGGCATTAAGTGTTTTAGGTTTTTTAGGAGACCTAACCTTCTCCTTAGTCAAACGAAGAGCAAATGTCAAAGACACAGGTACACTCCTTCCTGGACATGGAGGACTACTAGACCGTGTAGATAGTTTATTATACACCACTCCCCTATTTTATATTGTCATGTTATGGATCAAATAAAACCTTATAATCGCGTAGCGGTGTTCTCTGGTGGCGGAAGTCGCTTTGTGATGTACTGTGGTATGTATGTCGCGATGGTCGAACACAATATTCGACCTGACTTGATCATCTCAACCTGTGGAGCGACTATCTCTACATCGATTATACGCACCTTTAATACACCCGAGGCCATTAAAGGATATCTAGCATCAGACGAATTTCTGACTGCTGCGATGAATACCTTTTTGACTAATCAGACGAGACTAGACCGCCTTCCATACTACTGTATCAAGCACAGTAAGAAAAAAGAAAATGCTCCCTATCTATTAGACCTGTTTAGCAAGTATTTTGTTGATCAGCCTCAAAACCTAGATGAGAAATTCCCTTCTTTATTAACAACACATACTGATGCGCCAGAGGTCATTACCCTTGGTTCTGAGATATTATATACACCTAATCGAGTGAACAAAAAGAGAAAGGGAGAGAAAGCCTTTAAGAAAACACTCATTCCTACTCCTAATGTTCCTCTTGATTCATTATATCAATATATTGATCAATATAAATTTGACACAAATAGTGCAGTAGAGAGAGATACGGAATTACTTCTAGGGGTAGAATCTTTAAGAGCGATGCGTATTAGTACCTCTGATATGTTCTATATGGCACCTGCTCAGTATAGAGGTAAACAGTATTTAGGAGGAGCGATAGACCTTATCCCTTTTGAACTAGCCACTACATTAGGTAACGAAATATGGCTAGAACACAAAGCTCCTTATTCAGCCATGGAAGAAGGCTTAGTAAGAGCTGTATTTGGCTACAGTGGGAATGAACGACTTCAACAAGCAGCAGCTATCACAGCCAATAGATTAGACACCAGTGATATGAGACAAAAACTCTCTGGGGGCTATCTAAGCCGTAAGATTAATTGGAGAAAGTTTGCTTTAGAAATACAATTACCCATTTCTAAAGAAGACTGTAAAGAACAGATATTTAGACAATTTGACTATGGATATCAAGTAGTCCTTAATGCATTAAAACAATGAAAAATGTCTTTATCACAGGAGGTACATCAGGTATAGGATGGGCATTAGCTCAGCGTTATTTACAAGAGGGCTATCGTGTAGGTATTGGCAGTCGAAATCCTCATAAAGAAGGACATGACTTCTCTGTACATCCTAATCTAACTGTCTATACAGTAGATGCAACAGACCTACCTCAACTACGAGATGTTATAAACACATTTAGTCAAACTAAGCTTGATATACTGATAGCAGGAGCAGGTAATTATACGGATAGTGCCTTAGAGCATATCTCCTGGGAAGATACCAATACTATGATAGACAACAATATCAAAGCAACACTAAATGCATTAGAAGTAGCGAGAGGCTGTATGCAAAACAACGGAGGAACCATCGTCTGTATCGCTTCGATATCTACCTTTTTAGACTATAATGAAGCAACAATCTACACAAGGTGTAAGCAAGCAGTAGTAGCACTTAGCAAAGCGTATCAACGCGCCTATAGGGATAAAGGGATTAAAGTCATCAGTGTGCACCCTGGTTATGTCGCTACACCTAGATTATTAGAGCTCAATAGTGATGATTTGTCTAAAAAACAATATGTTATCACCCCTACAGAAGCAGCTGATATCATCTATACTGATATTACACAAGGCAAAGAACTGATAGTCTTTCCTAAAAAGATGTATCGACTAATTCGCTGTTTACAGCTATTCCCTAAAGGAATATTACAACGTATTATGCACAAAAAAGCAAAATGGCAAAAGAAGAAATAACTCCTACTTTTAAACAACGAACCAAAGCAATGCTTCTCTGTTATACTGTCTTCATTATTTTATATATGATGGCACAGTATTACGCTGTATATAGAGCATTGGATTGGTCTGTCACCTTAGCGATAGATCACTATATCCCGTTTATAGAGTGGATGATCATTCCCTATAGTACTAGTGGGCTATTCTTCTTACTCGTTTTTTATTGGGTAGATTCTATCTATCAATTGAGATTACTGACTAAGCGTATGTTAGCAGTCACTATAGTCGCCTTTATTGGTTTTATTGTATTCCCTATTCAGTTTACAGTAGAGAGACCTTTACATACAGTGGCTTTGTTTAACCCTCTTTTTGACTTTATCACGACATGGGATACCCATTATAATCAAGCTCCATCACTACATGTAGCCTATGCAGTTGTGTTTATGACTGTTGTAGAACACACTAGAAGATTTAAGGTATTTACCAAAGTCTTCTTACATATCTGGCTTGCCTTAGTAGCCCTCTCTACACTATTTGTCTATCAGCATCACACCATTGATTTGATCACAGCCATTCTAGTTTGTTTAGGTACTTTTATCTTTCTACCAAACAAAGAGAAAGCTTTGTACCTCAATATTAAAAAAGGATTGATATACTTTGTTTTAGCGACTATGCTATTGGGTATTGTTTGTTATTCACTTGAGCGTTATACCTCTATTTTATTGCTTTGGATAGCGACTAACCTTATCTATATTGGCATTGCTTATATACAGAATAACATTTATTTCATCAAAGATAAACAAGGACAAATTAACTTGTGGAAATACCTTGTTCTACTGCCTTATATTACAACTTATTATATCCTGAGAAGACTAAACAAAGTCTATTACCCAGTAGAGGTCAAGGAGATGATCCCTCAGCTCTATATCGGATCTTTACTTTCTTCTAAAGAAGCTTCAGCTCATTTTGATTCAAGTGAAGTAATAACCTATGACCTATCTGCTGAGATGAAGGAGAACAGTTATTTATTACATCATTCTGCCTATCACTTTTATCCGCTTTTAGATGTAGGACAGGCCAATCAAGAATATATTCAGCATATCGTAACACATATTATTAACGCGTATCAAAACAAAAAAAACAATACTGTAATCTATATACACTGCGCTATGGGACTGTCTAGAAGCATGACTATAGCCGCTTTAGTTTACGCTTATTATACAGATTGTACACAAAAAGATGCGCAGGCATATATACAATCTATTAATCAAAACGCTATCTTTAAATTATAAATTGCTATAAAAAACACTAATATATGATAGAAGGAACATTCACTAGCTTTGATAATGCAGCTATATTTTATAGAGCTTGGAATTACAAAGAAGGACAAAAAACAATGATTGTCCTACATCGTGGACATGAGCATTCTGCTCGTTTAGCAGAGTTTGCACAGAGTGCTCCATTTGCTAATTATAACGTATTTAGTTTTGACTTTAGAGGGCATGGATATACAGAACAGGAAGTATCTCCTAACTTTATGGACTATGTGCGAGACCTAGATGCCTTCGCTCATTACCTAAACCATACCTATCAGATACACTATCACGACACCTTTGTCGTAGCCAACAGTATTGCTGGGGTTATAGCAAGTGCTTGGGTACACGATTACGCTGTTCCTATCGCAGGTATGGCATTACTTGCTCCAGCATTCTCTATTAAACTATACGTTCCTTTGGCTAAAGAAATGATAGCACTGGGTACTAAGTTTAAACCAGATATGATTGTGACAAGCTATGTAAAGTCTAAGGTATTAACTCATGAAAAAGATCAACAAGTAGCTTACGATAGCGACCCGTTAATCACGAAGTTTATCAATGGGCGTATGCTTGTAGACTTACTGGATGCAGGAAAACGCATTGTAGATGATGCAGCGGCTATTACTGTACCTACGATTGTCTTCTCAGCTGGGAAAGATTACGTAGTCAAGAACAAATGGCAACAACGCTTCTTTCACAATCTAAGCAGTGACCTAAGAGAGTTTAAAACACTAAAAGAAAGCTTCCACGGTATCTTATTTGAAAAAGGACGTGAACAAGTGTATAAAGACATTGCTAAGTTTATGGAGAAGAGCTTCGCTGCTCCTAAAGTAAAAATCAACCTAAAAGCGGATAAGTTTACTACTGATGAGTACTACCAAATGTTATTTGGTCTATTGCCATCTGTCGAATTGCTATCTTATAAAATCCAGAAGAAACTATTAGGCGTAATAGGGCCTCTATCAGAAGGAATGCGATTAGGACTGCTGTATGGCTTTGACTCTGGTATCTCTCTTGACTATGTGTATAAAAACACTCCTCAAGGGAAGTTAGGCTTCGGTAAAATAATGGATAAGAACTACCTTAACGCTATCGGATGGGCAGGTATTCGCCAACGAAAAGTTCATCTATTACAACAAATAGACAAACAGATAGCGCTGTTACAAGAACAAGGAAAACCTATCAAGATACTAGACGTAGCGGGAGGTACTGGTAATTATTTATTCGATATCAAAGCAAAATACCCTGATGCAGAAATAGTAGTCAATGACTTTAAACGCTCTAATATTGAAGTAGGTGAAGCTTATATCAAACAGCACAATCTAACTGGTATTCGCTTTACGAACTATGATTGTTTTGATCTAAACACCTATCCGCTATTCAACTTTGAGCCAAATATTACTATCATTTCAGGTATTTTTGAGTTATTTGATGATAACGATATGATTTGCAATACCATCAAAGGAATAAGTAGTATAGCGACTAACAACAGCGTGATTGTTTACACAGGACAGCCTTGGCACCCACAGTTAAAAACAATTGCCTTTGTACTAAAGAGTCACAGAGATACAGACTGGGTGATGCGTCGTCGTTCTCAGTATGAACTTGATAAACTATTCGCGTATAACAGCGTGTTTAAACAGAATATGTTAATCGATAACTATGGTATATTCACAGTATCCGTAGGTAAGATTGTCAAATCATAAATAACAAAAGCCCTCATCATCATTGGGGGCTTTTTTATTACCACTCAGATTGCTCTAAGTAGCCTAATTTTGTGAAGGTGTTTTTTTGTGATGTCGTGAAGGTGTGAAATCGTTACGCTGATGGCGCGGATTTTTAATCCGTGACGTGTATTCTCCTGACTTTTACTATTCCTTTTTTTCCATTCCCCATTTCCCGTTCCTTATTCCCTGTGACACGCATAATAATGCGTCTCTACATGATGTGACGGATGTACTCGTTGCGCAAAGTCTCCCGACTTTCCTGTTTTCTGTTTCCTGTTTTCTGTTTCCTGTTTCCCGTTCCCTGTTTTCTGTTTCCTGTTTTCTGTTCCCTGTTTCCCGTTCCCTATTCCCTGTGACACGCAAAATATTGTCGTCTCTACCTTATATAGGTTCATAATCAAGAAAATTCCTAATTCCTAATTCCTAATTCCTAATTCCTAATTCCTAATTAATTACTTAAACTTCTCTAGATAGTCTAGTGTGTTTACTAACTCATACTTAGGGCTGCGTTCTAACCACATATTAAAGAATGCAGTATGCGTTCCCCCCATTAATATAAATACACGATCATCTTTCGTCAGTGGTATTTGGTTTAGGTTAGAATACATCACTAAGTTACGGTGATAGAATTTAGCTGCTTCATCAGCTCCTTCAGACTTGCCTGGAGAAGACACATGAGTCAGCATATCAGCATTCAGATTAATCAAAGCATCGAATACCTCTTTTTTATTATTGAAGTAAAGCATTTGCTTCACATCCCTCATCTTTTTTTCTCCTTCATCTAATACTTTAAAACAAGCCGCCATATAATCATCATATAATTGCTTATCATTGTACCTTCCTACTTTCTGTGCTATCATATAGTTATATCCTTCAGAATAATCTATACCATATAGTTTATCTACATTAGTTAATCGTCCTAATTCAAAAGCTAATAAAGTTATTTCATTAGGGTTTTTAAATACCTTATTGGGATTTGTCAAGTACTCCTGATAAGACTTGTTTAAACTCTCGTTAGATTCTGGTAATTGCTCTACGATAATCACAGTTGGTTTAAAGGCCGCTAAAGCTCTAGCTACCTCGTGTATCATCTCCTTGTTTTTGGAATTGTGTTCATCGAACTCTGTAGTACTCGCATCAGATGTATACCCCATGTGAAACGTTCCCATATTCAGTACTGGGATAGGGTGTTCTGATTTTAGATTATCGTTTACTTGAGCATTGGCTATTTGCCCTCCCATTAAACACATCGCAAATAAACTGAATAATTTAGTTCTCATAATTGTTTGTTTTTTTATAGTTCTATTTTTTTGTTTTTTGGTGATGTCGTAACGTGTATTCTCCCGACTTCCCTATTTCCAATTTCCAGTTTCCAGTTTCCTTAAACTTCTTTAAATATTCTTTTGATTATAGGACAAAGATGAAATAGTAAGCGCTTTCTCTTTTTACTTTTTCGACCAACACTCTATTTTATCCGATGAACACTCTTTATTTAAAAACTAAGTTTTTATAGCTTTACAAAAAACAATACTTATGAAGACAGTAGAGGTTTTATCCATCCAAAAAGAAAGAAAATTACACTTACTCTTATGGCTATTCATCATCTATATTTACTATGTTCACTTAGATTATAATGCTCCATATTTAATTAGATTTACTGATTTCTCTATTCTAAATAACACCACTGCTATCATCTTCGTTAGCGTTTTTTACTTTCATTACCTTTACATTATGCCTCAAGTGATGAAGTCGTTCACTTGGAAAAAAGTTTTTCTAGGATGGCTATCTTCTTATCTCTTTTTCTTGGTAATAAGAGCTTTTATAGAACAAGGCGTCATATTGTGGATATGGGGCGTACAGAATTATTACCCTGGTACTCCAGTATTATTTTACATCTTTGACAACTTATACTTTAGTCTAATTCCTATTCTTTCTTCTACTATCACTTTTATTATCATCTATTTGATTCGAAGTCTACAATTAAATCAAATTATAAAACAAGAAAAAAATGAAGTAGAATTGCGCTTTTTAAAATCACAGATAAATCCTCATTTCGTCTTTAATACACTAAACAATATCTATTCTTTAGTCTATCAGAAGTCTGAACAGGCGCTCCCTGCTATAGATAAATTAAGTCAACTCATGAGGTATATGACTTATGAAACGGATACAGATCATATAGAACTTCAAAAAGAAATCAACTATATACAGGACTTCATTGACCTAGAGAAAATGCGTATCGCAGGACAAACACATATCATCCTAGACATAGATATAGAAAATCCTAGTCTACTCATTCCCCCTTTATTGCTATTGCCTTTTATCGAAAATGGTTTTAAACATGGAATATTGACAGATCAAGAACATCCTTTTACAATTGCGATTAAGCAGCACAATAACCTACTTGAAATACATACTCAAAACAAGACTAACAATTATAACAAGGATAAGACTAGTGGAATAGGTCTAGCCAATATCCATAAACGCTTAGATTTACAATTTCCGAATAAACATACCTTGAATATTACAGAAGAAGAGAATATCTTTACTTGCCAACTATCCATTGAATTATGAGTTCTATTAAATGCTATATATTAGATGACGAACCCTTAGCGGTAGCCTTACTAAGCGATTATGTACAGAAGTCTCCTCAGCTAGAACTAGTAGGAAGCTCTACCTCTGCATTAACAGCTTTAACTGAATTACAACAGTTAGACGTAGACCTGTGCTTCATTGATATACAAATGCCTGAACTAACAGGACTGCAAATCATGAATCTACTGGGTAGAAAGGCTTACTTCATCATCACCTCAGCGTATAACCAATATGCATTAGAAGGGTATGAACACAATGTAATCGATTATCTATTAAAACCGATTACCTATGAGCGTTTTTTTAAAAGCATACAGAAGGCATCTCCCATTATACAACAGAATAATATAGTGACAACTCCTCCAAAAATAGATCAAGAGAATCACTTATTTATCAAAACAGATGGTAAACATATCAAAGTACTCTTTAATGATTTAAAGTATATAGAAGGGTTAAAAGATTATTTGGCATTACATCTAGTGAATGAACGTCTTATCACGCTATGCACTTTAAAGGAGATGGAAGATAAGCTACCTAGTCACTTATTTATCCGTGTACATAAATCTTTTATTATCAACAAACAACACTTAGATACTATAGAGCGCAATAGACTATATATAGATAAGGCCATCATCCCTATAGGAGAGACTTATAAAAAAACGGTATTAGGTCAACTCTTAAAGGAATAAGTTCTCTTCTATTATTTAAACATAATCGATTAATTATTACTCTGATATATAGTTTAAGTACTCCTATTACCTTATTTACAATGTTGGACTTATCTAATCAGCTGTAAGTAGATTTTACTCTTGTTGTACTATCAATTCTATTTGCCTTGACATATTTCAATACTAAGTCTTCTATAAGTCTATAATGACTCCGTTGAAATATCCAAAATAACAGACTCATAACAGACTCATAACGGACTCACTACGGACTCACTACGGACTCAAACAAATTAAATATCGTATAACTCTTTACTATAAGAGTACTCTGGATGCAAAAAAAAAGAAGGCGATCTTTCGGATCACCTTCTAAGTGTTGAGTTAATTTTAAAACAACAATAATGAACTATGTGAGGTAAAATTACTTGATGCCAATTGAAAATAAATATAGATATCAAATGTAATTAGAAGAATACTAACTCATTTCAATGTTTTATATCTAATGAAGTATATTCAGACAAATAAGAATTAAAAAAAGGCTACATCACTGTAACCTTCTAAAAATTTCTTAACACTTTAATTGTAATTGTTTCCTTTTCTAAGGAAAGAAAAATAATAACGAAAGATTGATAAAAAGATAAGGGCAATTCTACTCTATCAATCTCTCATCGTTTTTAATTTGTTTGGTTACTGCAAGCTATTACATTTGATAAGAAGAACAAACTATAAAAGCTGACCAATTTCAAACATTATCCCCCCTATTCCACTTTTACACTTTGAATTATAGTGACAACACCTCTATTTCTTGGTTTTGGACAGTCAGAACTTGGTAATTATTTAACAACACTAAAGGCAATTTATCCTTATATTCTTGATATACTTGTTCAGCTACTTCTGTAAAAGGTTCACATCCATAATGTACTAAAGGATATTGATCTATCATTCCCATTGCCTTGTATTCTGTCAACTTAGGGGCAAATGATTTGTCATCCATTGCCTCTATATATCGAATGTCAGGACACATCACAACACTTCCTGCCGAAGTCCCTATATACAGCTTCCCTTTAGACACCTCTGCTTTTATTAAGTAATCAGCACCCATTTCTTTTAAAGTTTGGAGTAGGTAAAAAGAATTTCCGCCTGATACAAAAATGTAATCGTTAGTACTTACTTTCTCTCTGATTTCTTCATTACTTGCTGTACTCAGTTCTAATACATCTACAATGATTCCTAAACTTTCGAAAGCTCTTTTGTCATTTTCTACATGTCCCACATACTCTTCTACTACACTGGCTGTGGGAATAA
The DNA here is from genome assembly GCF_001865835.1 of Myroides sp. ZB35. NCBI lineage: Bacteria > Pseudomonadati > Bacteroidota > Flavobacteriia > Flavobacteriales > Flavobacteriaceae > Myroides > Myroides sp. ZB35. The sequence goes on from NZ_CP017769.1 coordinate 3,828,851, forward strand.
AGGTCACCCTTTTTCCTTTTACTTCTTCACCAGCAAAGTCACTAAATAAGCTAACTACATCACAGAATGAAGAACTTAAAAACATCTTTATCACGATACAAATTCTTAAAATTGATAAAACTAAAGTACAATTCTTACTAATACGCTTTTGCGATTAATTATAGCTATTTTCAAAACCACAATTTACTATACTGACCTCAGTATAAACTCAATGTTAACTGAGAAGAAGAGAATCTCTCTTTATTCTCTAATTCTAATAAGAATTTCTTTCTCCAAATCCCTCCTCTGTAGCCTGTCAGACTACCATCAGTACCTATAATTCGGTGACATGGGATCACAATAGCTATTCTATTCATTCCATTCGCATTCGCTACAGCTCTAATACTTTTTGGAATCTGTAGATACTCCGATTGTTCTTTATAAGACTTTGTTTCTCCATAAGGGATATGAAGAAGTCCATGCCACACCTGTTGTTGGAATGCTGTTCCTATTAGATCTAAAGCAACACTAAAAGTAATCAACTCTCCTTCAAAGTACTTCTTCAACTCCTCTTTTAATTGGGTAATATGCTTGTTCTCTCCAGGTACAATCACGGCATTCTTCTCTTTACTAAGATGATCATACTCCTTCTGTATTACCTCTATATCAGCAAACTCTAATAAACAAATTCCCTTATCTGTAGCACAGACCACGATAGTACCGATAGGAGTTTCTAGTTGTTGTAAATCTATAATACATTGTTCTGTACTTTGTCCCATAACGAATAGAGCTTATTTTCAGTCTACTAATTTAAAACTAGAATACACATAGACCAAATACTACAAAACAATTCTACTCCTGAAATCTTTCATTCATTCTATAGCTATACTTAAATCACTCAGTACTATTTGTCTTATATAACTACTCTTGACAACAACTCTATTCGTTCTCTATTCTAGAATAAAAAATAGGTTCCGAGAAACAATCGGAACCTATTCAATGCTGACTTACTAATCAAGTCATTTATAAAGAAATCTACTAGCCAACTAAATGAGTAAATAGTGCTTCATTATCATTTAAATACTGATAATTAAAATTATGTTTCTCTAATTGTTTAATCAGATGATCATAATCGAGTCTGTTGGCTAATTCTATCCCCACTACTGCAGGGCCTCTCTCTCTATTATTCTTTTTTGAAAACTGAAAATAAGTGATATCATCATCTTTCCCTAGTACTTCATTCACAAACTCCCTTAATGCTCCTGGCCGTTGTGGAAAATTAACGATGAAATAATGCTTTAGCCCTTCATATAAGAGTGAGCGTTCTTTTATCTCTTCTGTACGAGTAATATCGTTATTACTTCCACTTACTACACAGACTACCTTTTTGCCCACCAATTTATCTTTATACAAATCAAGAGCGGCTATACTTAAAGCTCCAGCTGGCTCTACCACAAGTGCTTCTTCATTATAAAGCCTGAGAATAGTAGTACATACCTTTCCTTCGGCTACTGTTATTACATCGTGTAAACTCTCTTTACAAATAGCAAAGTTTAAATCTCCAACTCGCTTAACAGCAGCCCCATCTACAAAGGTATCTATTGTATTTAATGCTGTATTCACATTCTCTTGAATAGAAGTCTGCATAGATGCTGCTCCTGCTGGTTCTACCCCTATTATCTGAGTATATGGGCTTAAATGTTTAAATACAGTACTGACTCCGGCTGCTAAACCTCCTCCTCCAATAGGGACGAATACATAATCAATAGGCTCTTTCATAGCCTGTAATACTTCTAATGCTACAGTACCCTGACCTGCGATTACCTCTTCATCATCAAAAGGATGGATAAACACCGCTTTATTCTCTTTACAATACAAGCTTGCTTCTGCATAACAGGCGTCAAATGTATCTCCTTTCAAAACGATGTTAACCTTATCTTTACCGAATAGTTTGACTTGATCTATCTTCTGTTTAGGAGTAGTAATCGGCATAAATATCGTTGCGTGGATATCTAGATGATGACAAGCGAAAGCGACTCCTTGCGCATGATTACCTGCACTAGCACATACTACACCTCCAGACTGCTCGTCTGGAGTAAGTGTAATAACCTTATTATATGCTCCTCTCAACTTATAAGAGCGTACAGGTTGCAAATCTTCTCTTTTCAAATAGATATCTGCCTGATATACTGTACTTAGGTTTAGATTTTTCATTAAAGGAGTCTGGACGACGACTCGTGCAATATTCTGTTGTGCTTGATATACTTTTGTCAATAAGTTCATGATTGGGATGGTCTTAGTTTTCTCACCTCAGCACCTGTTTGCCAAAGTTCGCTTTCTCTTAATTCTTTTAATTCTTCTTCTAGCTTAGCTCTGTAATCTTTCTCGCTATTTGCCTTAATCACAATCTCTGCCTCTCTTCCTGACGCTACACTCTCATATAATTCTTTAAACACAGGAGTAGTAGCATCTCTAAACTTATCTTTCCAATCTAGCGCTCCTCGCTGTGCTGTAGTAGAACAATTAGCATACATCCAGTCCATTCCTCGATCTGCCACTAAAGGCATTAAACTCTGTGTCAACTCTTCTACTGTCTCATTAAATGCTTCGCTAGGTGTATGTCCTTTTGCTCTTAGTACATTGTACTGCGCTTCAAAAATACCTGCGATAGCTCCCATTAACACTCCTCGTTCTCCAGTCAAATCACTATAAGCTTCTCGCTCAAATGTTGTTTCAAACAAATAACCTGAACCAATAGCAATACCTACGGCTAAAGCTCTCTCCTGTGCTCTACCTGTAGCATCTTGGAAAATAGCATAGCTTGAGTTTAGTCCACATCCTTCTAAAAACAATGTACGCAAAGATGTTCCTGACCCTTTCGGTGCTACTAAAAATACATCTACTCCTGCTGGTGGAATAATATTCGTTTTCTGATGAAAAGCGACACCAAAACCATGAGAAAAATACAATGCTTTACCTGTTGATAGATTACCTTTAACTGCCTCCCACGTATGGATTTGTCCTGCGTCTGATAGTAGGTTCATGATAATCGTACCACGTCGGCAAGCTTCTTCAATATCAAATAGCGTCTCTCCTTCTACCCATCCATCAGCTACTGCCTTATCCCAACTGTTAGAATCCTTGCGCTGTCCTACGATCACATTGATCTTATTATCTCTTAAATTCTGTGCCTGTCCTGGTCCTTGTACTCCATAACCAATAACAGCCAATACTTCATTTTTTAATACTTCTCTTGCTTTATCTAATGTAAATTCTTCTCTTGTCACTACATTTTCTAGTGTTCCTCCAAAATTAATTTGTCCCATTTTTTATAGTTTTTTGTGATTTTGTTTTTTTGTGATTTCGTGAAATCGTTTTTTTGTGATGTTGTGATGTTGTGATGTTGTGATGTTGGCGCGGATTTGTAATCCGTGACATATATCTCGTTTAAAGCTCTCTTGACTTCCCTGTTCCCTGTTCCCTGTTCCCAGTTTTCTGTTTTCTGTTTCCTGTTTCCTGTTTCCTGTTTCCTGTTTCCTATTTTCTATTTTCTAACGTAGCGCCTACCTAGTAAGAGTAGTGCGACAAAGCGGTGACTCCCTAGCCGAAGGCAACTTCCTTAAGGCGTAGCCATACATTCTTAATTCTTAATTTTAGATTCTTAATTCCCCGAAGGGTAAACATTCTTAGTTCTTAATCAAATAAAGCTCTTCATAGTTCATAGGCTTCGTAATCGCTACTCTGCCAGAACGAGTAAACTCTAGTACACCATAACTAGACAACTGAGTAAAAAGATTCTCTATTTCTTCTATATACCCTGTTTTCTCTATCGCTATAAAATCTTTATCTACTGATAATATTCTAGCTTGATTCGCTCTAATGATTTGTTCTACTTGGGTATTAGACAATAAATTTGTCTTTACTTTATAAAGTGCTAGCTCTTGGTAAATAATATCACTATTCTTATGTGCAAATACCTTAAACACCTCTACTAATCGCTCTAACTGACCAATCAATTTATCAACTTGCTCTTGTGTACTTTTAAATACTACGGTGTATTTAAAAACCTGTTTTATCTCAGATTCTGACACTGTAAGACTATCTAGATTAATATGTCTACGCGTAAAAACATTGGTTATTCTCGTCAGCATCCCAATACTATTTTCAGTAAAAACCGACAATGTGAATTCCTCTTTCATACTCCTTGTCTTTTAATTTAATAATACATCAGAAACACTTGCTCCTGTTGGAATCATTGGATATACATTTTCTTCCTTCTCTACTACTATTTCTAATAGATAAGCTCCCGGATGAACAAGCATCTCTTCTAATGCATGTCTTAAGTCAGTTGCATGTTCTACTTTATTGCCTTTGATATTATACGATTGAGCAATACCTACGAAATTAGGGTTGTTCATCTCCGTAAAACTATACCTCTTCTCAAAGAACATCTGCTGCCACTGTCTTACCATTCCTAAAAAACTGTTGTTTAGAATAATCATTTTCACCCCTATATTACTTTGCATAATTGTACCTAGTTCTTGAATATTCATCTGAAAACCTGCGTCCCCTGCTATCGCAACTACCGTTTGTTGAGGATTGCCTAGCTTAGCACCTACAGCCGCAGGAAGAGCAAACCCCATTGTCCCCAATCCTCCAGAAGTGATATTTGTCTTAGGTGAATTGTACTGATAATGACGGGCTGTTATCATCTGATGTTGTCCTACATCCGTTACAATGACAACTTCCCCTTTTGTCAATTCTGTCAATAACTTAACAGCATCCTCCATCATAATCTTGTCTGCATTGACTTGCTGTTTGTGAACTCTCAACTGTTCTACTTCATATGCTTTGCCTTGTTTAAACTCAGAAAGCCAATCCTTATGAGTACGCTGTTCTACTAGTTCAATCAAAGTATTTAATGCCTTTTTAGCATCACTTCGTATTCCGATATCTGCCTTAATAATTTTATTTAACTCTGCTGCATCTATATCAATATGAATAACCTTAGCTTGCTTTGCATATCGAGATACATCTCCAGTTACCCTATCGTCAAAGCGCATTCCTATAGCGATTAATACATCACACTCATTCGTCTTTACATTCGCTGCATAATCACCATGCATTCCAAGCATTCCACAGAAATGACTATGATTACTAGGCAATGCTCCTAAACCTAAAAGCGTGGAAGCAGTAGGTATATCTGTCTTTTCTACAAAGGCTTTTAACTCTTGTTCTGCATGACTTAATAATACCCCTTGTCCTACTAACAAATAAGGTTTTTTTGCCTTATTAATTAAATCAGCTGCTTGGTGAAAGCGTTCTAAATCGACTGGAGGTTCTGGAGCATAACTTCTCACCTCAGAACATGGTTTATATTCAAAAGCAGTCATTCCGAACTGAGCATCCTTTGTGATATCAATCACAACAGGTCCAGGTCTTCCAGCCTTCGCTAGATAAAATGCTTTGGCAATAGTAGGTGCTATCTCTGAAGCCTTAGTTACTTGATAGTTCCACTTCGTAATCGGCATCGAAATACCTATTACATCTGTCTCCTGAAACGCATCTGTCCCCAATAATTGAGATGTTACCTGTCCTATGATACACACCACAGGTGTTGAATCAATATAGGCATCTGCTAACCCTGTAATCAAATTAGTTGCTCCTGGTCCTGAAGTAGCAAAGACTACTCCTACTTTACCAGAAGCTCTTGCAAATCCTTGTGCTGCGTGTATTGCTCCTTGTTCATGGCGTACTAAAATGTGTTCTAGCTCATCCATTTTGTCATAAAGAGCGTCATAGATGGGCATTATGGCCCCACCTGGGTACCCGAATATTGTCTCTACTCCTTCACACAACAAAGAAGAGATTACCGCCTGTGCTCCTGTTAATTTTTCTTGTTGCATATTTTGTGTTTTTTTGAAATCGTTTTTTTTTGTGATGTTGTTTTTTTATGAAACCGTGATGACGTGATGTTGTTTTGTAGGGCGAATTGCAATTCGCCCCTACCGTTGTGTGCCGATAGGACGTGATGTTGTGATGGCGCGGATTTTTAATCCGTGACGTGTATTCTCCTAACTTTCCTGTTCCCTGTTTCCCATTCCCTGTTTTCCATTCCCTGTTTTCCATTCCCTGTGACACAGGACAGAACGTTAAGAAAATGTCTAGTAGACATTTTTAGTGAATGAGACAGGAGGCGTGCGGGCTAAATGCGTCTCTACATTATGTGACGGATCTGTCTTACTGCGCAAAGTTTCCCGACTTTGAGCGATTCTTACACAGTTTAAATCGTTACGCTGATGGCGCGAATTTTTAATCCGTGACGTATATTCTTGCAACTTTTCTGTTCCCTGTTTCCCCATTCCCTGTGACACGCATAATAATGCGTCTCTACTTTATATATAGGGTATACATACCGAATGGCTTAGCCAAACATTCTTAATTCTTAATTCCTAATTCTATCCGTAATACATCCCTCTGATGCATCTGCCACACAGTTTGAGTATTTATACAATACTCCTTTTTTAAACTTTAGTGCTGGCTTTTGCCACTTTTCTCTACGGGCTTCTAATACCTTCTGATCGACTAATAGCTCTAGCTTTCTATTCTCTACATCAATGCTGATGATATCTCCATTCTCTACTAATGCAATTGTACCTCCATCATACGCTTCAGGAGTAATATGCCCTACTACAAAACCATGTGTTCCTCCTGAGAAACGACCATCCGTGATAAGAGCTACACTCTTGCCCAATCCTGCTCCCATAATTGCAGAAGTAGGCTTAAGCATCTCTGGCATTCCTGGACCTCCTTTAGGTCCACAATATCGAATAACGATTACTTCCCCTGGCTGAACTTCTTGAGCCGATACACTTGCAATAACTGCATACTCATCATTGAATACTCTTGCTTTCCCCTTAAAGAACGTTCCTTCCTTACCGCTGATCTTGGCTACACTTCCTTTCTCTGCTAGATTTCCATAGAGAAATTGTAAGTGTCCACTTTCCTTAATAGGAGTAGTGATATCCACAATAATATCTTGGTCCTTAGCCAAGTCTTTTGCTAAACTTAAGTTTTCTCTTACTGTCTTTCCTGTTACTGTAAGACAATCTCCATGCAATAATCCCTGATCCAACAGATGTTTCATAATAGCAGGTACCCCTCCTATTTTGTGCAAATCTTCCATAAGGTACTTTCCACTAGGTTTTAGATCTGCTAAGACAGGTACTCTATCGCTAATCTCCTGAAAGTCCTTTAGTGTAATCTCAATGTCTACAGCATGTGCCATCGCAATTAAGTGAAGTACAGCATTCGTAGATCCTCCTAGTGTAATCACCATTGTCATCGCATTCTCAAAAGCTTCTTTAGTCATAATATCTGATGGCTTAATGTCTTTCTCTAATAGATTTCTCAAAGCCTGTCCCACTTCTAAACACTCCTGTTTCTTCTCACTACTTAGAGCAGGATAGGAAGAACTATGTGGTAAACTCATCCCCAGAGCTTCTATGGCTGATGCCATTGTATTGGCTGTGTACATCCCTCCACAGGCTCCTGCTCCTGGGCAAGCATTCTTAATCACCCCTTTGTAATCTTCTTCTGCAATAGAGTTGCTAAACTTCTTGCCTAAGGCCTCAAAAGCAGAGACGATATTTAGTGATTCGTCCTTGTATTTCCCCGAGTGTATAGTACCGCCATATACCATAATAGCTGGTCTATTTAGTCGCCCCATCGCGATAATTGCACCAGGCATATTCTTATCACAACCTGGGATAGCAATGACAGAGTCATACCATTGTGCATTAACCACTGTCTCAATAGAATCTGCTATAATATCTCGAGATACAAGAGAATACTTCATACCTTCTGTCCCATTCGAAATACCATCACTCACACCGATTGTGTTGAAGATTAACCCTACTAATCCACTCTGTTTGACGCCTTGCTTTACATACTTCGCCAGATCGTTTAAGTGCATATTACAGGTATTGCCTTCATAGCCCATGCTCACAACACCTACCTGTGCCTTATCTAAGTCTTCTTCACTCAGTCCGATTCCATAAAGCATAGCCTGTGCCGCTGGCTGTGTTTGGTCTTGTGTGATTACTCTACTGTACTTGTTCAATACATTCATAACTGTGTTTTTTGGTTGATTATATATCCTTGATAGCAAAACGACTAGAGAAGTCTAATTGCAAAATGCTTTAAATAAAAAAAGCCTCCCGATAACGGGAGGCTTCAAATATTCTTTATCTCTAGATAGAAAAAATCAGCATAGCGACTCCCGTGCAAATGTGTTTACCACAATCACAATAATTAGAACCACTAGAATGTTTACTAAATTTTTCATCTTTTTTGTTTCTGATCTATAGTTCAAAGATATAAATTGATTTAACACAACCAAACAATAAAAAACAATTTACTTAATGTTTTAATCAAAAAACAGGCTGTTTTACAGAATAAAAAACAAACAAAATAAGTATAAAATATAAAAAAACCACTACCTTCAACATCACCTCTAAAAATATTTAACAAATAACCGTATTTAATCTGTCAAAAACAGTTTCTATAAACAAGGTCAAGTCTTGCTACGACTAGCTTCATATCTCAAAGTGTTTTTTACTTAAAAAAGATGTATTTCACTCTATTTTCATCTAAAAAAAACAAAAAAAGACTCTATTTAGTTCAAAAATCAAATAATTAAAGTCATCTCTTTTTTTTAGTAAAAAAACTTCAAAAAAAGTTTTAATTAATACTATTTTTAGTTCTATAAATACCCCAAAAAAGCAAAAAGGACACCTGTAAAAGTGTCCTTTTTCTTCTTATTCTGTCAGATTATTACTCATCTAAAACTATTTTACCTAAAAAAGCATGATCTACATTGATAAAGATTGTGTTTAACTTCTCCTTTTTATTCGATAATCTTTTATTATAAATTACTGTTTCTAAAGCTCCATATACTTGTTTCTCCATCATTCTGCTCCAAAAAACAGTCAAAGTATTCTCAGACGTATTCTCCCTTCTAAAACCATATACATCTTGTATTTGTTTTAATTTTATGTCTAATGTAGATGTGCTAGATAATGGAGGAAACTGTTCAAATCGATTGTCTATATTCCAATCTAACTTCCATGTCCAATAATTTATAGGAACATTACAACTAGAATGTATAGAAACTAGACTATCCTCTTTAAAATACAATAACTGTATAGGTTTGGTCAGAATATATTGTTTGTCTTTCTCTACGAGAGACGAATAACTTATAAACTGCTCTTGTGTACTAATGAGAAACTGTGCTCTTTCAGGATATTTCTCTTTTAATTTAACTAGAGATTCTTCATAATCCTTTTGAGAAAATACTTCTAACTCTTGTACTCCCACTAATCTTAATACAATAGTTTCTGAGAAGACTACTCCAAGGGTGATTATAACACCTATCATGATTAAAATAAAGTACCTCTTTTTCATTGTGCTTATTTTACTATTTTAAACCCAGATTATGCAATAGACATATAAACGAAAAGTAATTATACAAAATAGGTCTGAATTAGTGATTAAAGCATACTATAGTATGGTTTTAGAGCTAATGAAAGAACTATGAAGTAGAATTGCTTTGTAGTATTTGGCTAATGCTAATATGGGTTAAAACGTCTCACCTCTCCTTTTATTTCATAATCAACACATATTCTTTACATTAAACAACAACTATATTGTCAAAAACTAATCTTGATTTACACTGCGAAATATTAGCACAAAAAAGCCCACTTATTTAGTGGGCTAATATATTATCTAAAGATCATACAGTTGGACACAGCATGTGCATATAATTTGCCTTCTGCATCTAGTAATTCACATTCTAAGTAAGCTGTAGTACGTCCTTTATGGATAATCTTCGTCTTCGTAGTTAAAGGAGGAGTATCCGCAGTTATTCTTCTCAAGAAATTCACTTTTAAATCTAATGAGGTAAAGCTTTCTCCAATCTCTAGGGTACTCAATAAAGAACATCCTATTGCCGAATCTAATACCGTACTAATGATACCTCCATGTACACTTCCTATTGGGTTATAATGGAACTCTTCTCCTTTTAGTTCGAATATGACCTGTCCTTTTTCTACAGAAACTACTCTAGAAGATATTGTTTCTTGTATAGGAGCCATAGGTAAATTCCCTTCTAATACCTGCATTAGAAACTCATATCCATTTAATTTCTTTGCCTCTTCTAAAGTTTTATTAGGGTCTTCCCAAGAGAAAGTACGCGTTCTATTGATGCTCATAATTTTAGTTTTTAGATTAGTTTAGAGCTAAAAGTACTAAATCCTAAAAACAGAAACACTATTTTCCCTTTGAAATAGCCATTTTAAAAGCTAAAAACAACAATACGCTCCCCATAAACCACTTCTGTACTTTTACCCATAAAGGTTGTCTCTGAAAGAAAGAAGCCATCTTAGCCGCAAATAAAACAATTAAAAAATTATTGATAAAACTAACTAATAATTGAGTAGTTCCTAATGTTAAACTCTGTAACAATACAGATCCATAAGCTGGCTTAATAAACTGGGGAAACAAAGAAAGATAAAATACCGCTACCTTTGGATTCAAGACATTCGTTAAAAAACCTATTGAGAACAGCTTACTCGGAGAATCTACTTTAACGCTTTGTTCTACATCAAATATATTCTTTGCATTAGGTTTTAACGCTTGAAACGCCAAATACACTAAGTACAGCGCACCTGTCCACTTCAGTATAGCATAGGCATAAGGTATGGTAAATAATATAGCCGTCAGCCCAAAAGACACTAATACAATATGAAATAGAAAACCGCAAATCACTCCCATCAGAGAGATAAATCCAGCCTTTTTTCCTTGTGATAATGTTCTCGTTATAAGATATAACATATTTGGCCCAGGAGTAATAGCCAAGACTACTGCCGCTATCGCAAACAGCATTAAATCGTGTAGTGGAATCATAAATAATCATTGGTTTAGTCAAGTCAAATGTAATTTTTTTCTCTTGATAGATAAGTTTTTCAAATTACTTTTTCTCTTTTATTTCAACGTGTATTTGCAACTCCCTTTTCCTTTCAGCTATTCCTATTCTGTATTAACAGTCTTTAAGTTTTGCAATTGTCTAGCTAATAAACCTATCTGTTTAATCTTTCCCTCTAATTGTACATCCCAAGGCAAGCCAAAGCACAATCGCATGGAGTTGTTATACTGATTTTGCAAAGTGAACATCCGTCCAGGAGCTATACTTATCCCTTTCTTCATCGCTAAGTCATACAACTCTATAGTATCAATCTCTTCACTAAACTCTATCCACAAAGACAACCCGCCCTGTGGCTGACTAATCTTAATATTCTTAGGAAAACTCTGCTGAATAACTCTAGCATAGTTCTGGTAATTCTGATATAGTTTTCTTCTTAGTTTTCGCAAGTGTTTATCGTATTTCCCTGACCTTAAGAAATTGGCTACAGCCTCTTGTTCTAAGGAAGAGGAAGAGATAGACTGTATCAGTTTGATATTTTGCACTTTATCTTTATACTTGCCAGGTGCTACCCATCCTACTCTAAATCCGGGTGCAAGTGTTTTAGAGATAGAACTACACCAAAGCACATTTCCTGTCTTATCGAATGTCTTACAGCAAGTAGGTCGATGACCTTCAAAACATAGATCACCATATACATCATCTTCTATCAAAGGAATATCGTGCTGTGCCAATAGCTCTACCACCTCTTTCTTGTTCTCATCAGGCATACAGCTCCCTACAGGAGTATTGTAGTTTGAGATTAAAATACAAATATCTATTGCTGAGACCACCTCTCTTAGCGCTTCTACTTTTATCCCTGTATTAGGATTAGTCGGTAATTCAAACACCTTTAGCCCCAATCCTAGAGCTAATTGTAGAATACCAGGATAACAAGGACTCTCTATCGCAACAGTATCTCCAGGTTTACTCAATGCTGTTAGACAAAGAGCTACTGCGTTCATCCCTCCATTTGTGGTGATCAAGTCTTCCTCCTGAAGATTAGCTCCCCAACCTGAAGATCGCAAAGCAATCATTCTCCTCAGATTGGCGTTGCCTTCTAATCGTTCGTATTGTACCCCACCAGTAGGCAAATCTCTAGTGGCTTGTACTATCTCTTTCTTTAATTTAGCAATAGGCAACATATCTCCATACGCCACCGTATAAGACAATAATAAGAGATCTTCTCTACCTATATTAGCGTATACTTTTTGAAGAATATCATTAGGTTCACAGTGATTAGCTAATAAAATGGGATTACTCTCCTCTGGAAGAGGTAAGTTCTTATAACTTAATTTACTCACAAAATAACCACTCTGAGGTTTCGAATAAATCAAAGACAGGGATTCTAACTCTAAGAAAACACGTCTTGCTGTATTCATACTGATCTCATATTCTGCGCATAACCCACGCAAGGAAGGTAACTTCTCTCCTTCTCTAATATTTCCACTTCTAATCTGAGAAGCTATATTCTCTGCAATCTCACTATACAAAAAGGTTTTGCTCATATTCATCTACTAACTGTGCCCATGCAAATATACAAAACTGATACTGTGTGAATCCTATACATAGAGGTAATTTTGTCCCAAATAAAACAGAATAATGGAACAATCAGGCATTTTAAATGCAACAACAAAATCATCTAACGGATGGTTAAATGGATTTATTGGAGTACTTCTATTCGCAGGTTCAATGCCTGCTACTAAGATGGCGGTTAAAGACCTAGACCCTATCTTCGCCACTGCAGCAAGAGCAGTTATCGCAGCTTTATTAGCGCTAGCTTGCGTAATAGCTCTTCGCGAAAAACGCCCTACCAAAGAACAGATGTGGCCACTAATTAAAGTTGCCATTGGAGGAGTTATTGGTTTCCCTCTATTGACAGCGATGGCATTAGAGTACATCACCTCAGCACATTCATTGGTATTTATGGGAATGTTACCCCTGTCTACAGCTATATTCGCTGTATTCATTGGTAAAGAGAAGCCTAAACCTATCTTCTGGTTATTCTCTCTAATAGGGAGTGCCTTAGTGATTGGATTTGCATTCTCACAGGGAGTAAGTTCTAACCCTATCGGGGATATCCTAATGATCTTAGCGATCATCCTATGTGGACAGAGCTATGCAGAGGGAGCTAAACTATCTAAAACACTAGGAGGATATCAAGTAATCTCTTGGGCGTGTATTATCTCACTACCTCTTACAGTGCCGATTATGATTTATATGGTACCTACAGACTTAGTTCTAGTAAGTGGAGAATCTTGGTTTGGACTCTTCTATATTTCTGTTGTCAGTATGTTTTTAGCGTATATCTTTTGGTATAAAGGATTAGCACAAGGAGGAATCGCAACAGTAGGTCAAATCCAATTATTACAACCGCTATTAGGGATGATATTAGCGGCAACAGTATTAAACGAAAAAGTAAGCCCTACAATGCTATACGTCACTTTCGGAGTGATTCTTTGTGTAGCTGCAAGTAAGAAGTTTGCTAAATAGATATTTTTCTCTTTAATTATTACCCTTTTACTAACGAAAAACGCACTTATATAGTGCGTTTTTTTGTTCTTATAATATTCCTTCATATTTCTTTTTTACACTATCTACTACTTTATCTACTTCTAGAAATAGAATTGATTGATTTCTTGTAATTTGAATTTTTAAACAACTCTTCTTTTGTTTTTAAATAATTTATAAAAGCAGAACAAACCACTATCATAAATTTAGCATCTTCTTGTTTTACAAGAATTCCATCTTCAACAAGAGCATGTCTAATTCCTCCACTATCACTTGTATAACCATATAATTTCTCAAAAGCAGATTTATATGATGGATGCAAAGGATGTATATCATCTAATTTTTTCAATGCTTTCCCTAAACTAATATTAGGTTCATTTATTAAAAAACAACAATAGGCTTCAACTGCTGAAATAGATTCTTTTACCGAGTTTCTATAATCTGGAGACATTTTATCTGATAGATATAATAAAGCCTTTTCTAAATGCTCTACTACAGCTCTATTCCCTGTTGAAGTTATAGACTCTTCAATTGTTAATATCTCCTCTTCTGTTGTTATTTGAATGATTAATCCATTAACTATTCTATATCCAGCCATTTCACTACTCAGTACATCATTAAAATTTGAGATAAAGTTAAAATCAAGATATTTAAACCTACTACTTCCTAATTCAAATGCAACTAGATACTCTATAAAATCATATACCTCATACCAATAACAATTAAAAAACTCTCTTTTAATATAATTATAATAATCATCTTTAAGAGTACTATTAAATCCCATACTAGCAGGGTATTCATCTCTTAAATTCTCGAAATAGTCAACCCATATATGTTCTAGAATTTCAAGAAGTTCTATTGAACTAATTTTATTAAGAAACTCATTACTAATAACATTCCATAATTTATTTTGTAAAACTTCATCTATAGATTCTATTTGTAAAATTTCTCTTATTGGTTTTACACCTATCCTTTGTGAAAATTTCATATTTTATTAATTATTTAATCTCAAAATTAATCAAATATTCTAAGACATATTTACTCTCTTAAAACTTTGAATAAACAATTAACTAACTACCTTAGTAATTACGTTAATTCTTATTTACATACTATCTAAATAAAAAATACATTTCCTAAAATTATACTCTTTTTATGATTAATACATCCACTAATCTAGTTATATTAAAAACATACGAAATAATTATTCTTTTACAAGAATAATCTCTCCTCATAAAGCTACCGAACTCCCTATTCCTTTCCTAGACAAATAATGACACATTAAGAACATTAACAATTTAGTTTCTACCCCCTCCTAAAATAAATGAAGAAGTCGACAAGGAATGAACATATAGCTAGGATAGTGATAACTTGAAAAGTATTAGTTATATCTTGTTGATACGTTTATAACATAAAAAAAGCCTAACTACTCTCGTAATTAGGCTTGTATATTAAATTTTATGTCTTTAAAAAGAACTATGATCTACTGGGTGTCGGATGTATCTAATACATCCCTACGATTGCGTGGTATACGGTATGGATATACGTTGTGTGAGACGCAAGATATTGCGCCTCTACCTTATATAGACTGTGGTTACTAGGTGGCGGGTGTATATGATCATCTCTACGATTGCGTGATATACATGCCAAATGCCATAGGCAATACTGTTAACTGTCAACTAACAACTGTTAGCCATTAAATGCCGTAGGCAATACACTCCTAATTCTTAATTCTAAATTCTCAATTAATTACTGCATGCTCTCGACACACATGATCGCACATTTCTCACCATCGATGGCAGCAGATACAATACCCCCTGCATACCCTGCCCCTTCTCCACATGGATAAAGTCCTTTGATCTGAGGATGCTCTAAGGTATAATCCTCACGAGGGATACGCACTGGAGAGGATGTTCTACTCTCTGGAGCGTGTAATATAGCCTCATTTGTGAAGTACCCTTTCATCGACTTGCCGAACTCTTGGAATCCCTGTCTCATTATTTGCGTCAAGAAGCCTGGGAATACCTGTCCTAACTCTATAGAAGTCGTACCAGGTAGATAAGATGTCTTAGGGATAGACTCTGATACTTTAGACTGAGAGAAGTCTACCATACGCTGTGCAGGTACACGCTGTGTCTCTCCTGCTACCCTATAAGCCTGTTGTTCTATTGATTTTTGAAATTCCATACCTGCTAAAGCTCCGAACTTTTCAAAAGGTTTAAAGTCTTCTAAACGCAATTCTACTACGATACCCGAATTGGCTGTTGCTTGATCTCGTTTAGACGGTGACCATCCGTTGGTTACTACCTCTCCTGGTGCTGTAGCACAAGGCGCGATAACCCCTCCTGGACACATACAGAATGAATACATTCCTCTTCCATTAACCTGCTTCACGATAGAATAAGGTGCTGGAGGAAGAAACTCTCCTCTGTAATCACATGAGTACTGTATCTTATCTATCAGCGTCTGTGGGTGCTCTGCACGTACTCCTAGGGCAAAAGGCTTTGCTTCTATCAAGACTTTCTTACGGTCTAGTAATTCATAGATATCGCGAGCAGAGTGTCCTGTAGCTAAGATTATTTTCTTTGCTTCGATTAGGTCTCCATTGTGTAGTTTTACTCCTTCTATTTCATTTCCTTTGATCACAAAGTCTACTACTCTTTTCTCAAATAACACTTCTCCACCAAACTCCTCAATCTTAGCACGCATATCCTGCATAATCTTCGGAAGTTTATTCGTTCCGATATGTGGATGTGCTTCTACTAATATATCTTGTGATGCTCCGAAGGCTACTAATAGCTCTAGTATACGATTGACATCACCGCGTTTTTTAGAGCGTGTATACAACTTCCCATCTGAGTAAGTTCCCGCTCCTCCTTCTCCGAAACAGTAGTTCGAATCTGGATCAACGATATGATCGATATTTATTGCTTTCAAATCACGACGACGACCTCGCACATCTTTTCCTCTTTCGACTACAATAGGTTTTACCCCTAGCTCGATTAGTTGTAAGGCTGCAAAATAACCTGCAGGCCCTGCTCCTACCACGATAACACGTGGAGCATCCTTTACATTTTTATACTCTGGAAAATCAATATGTCTGTGCACGACATCCTCATCGGCAAAAAAAACAGCAACCTTTAAATTAATCTTTACGGTGCGTTGTCTCGCATCAATAGATCTCTTTAAGATCGTGATATGCTTAATGTCCTTTGGAGAACACTTCACATGGTTTGCAACGTACTGCGTCAATAAATCCGCTGTACCTGCAACTTCAGGAAGAACTTGTAACTGTAATTCTTGTGGCATTTTTTTATAAAGCAAATAAAAATTAAAGGCGCAAAAATAAACTAAAATCACTTAGTTTTTTTTACTATTTTATAGTCATTCAGTATTTTTTTGACATCCCGTACACAAAATACAGAAAACAACACTAAAAAACTAATTATTAGTTATTTACTATATTAAGCCCATACTATTTATTCTGATTATAAAGTAATACCTTCTTATCTCTACCACCATTAAAACAAAAAAGCCTGTGATACAATATCACAAGCTTTTACATAAAAGAAACTAAGGAAAAGCGAACTTGGGGTAAGCTTATCAAATGAGTCTACTATCTGTCCTTAGCCCTTCTAATCTATAGAATACAATTGCTATTTCTTCTTAAAACAAAGCCTCTATTTGCTTCTCTGCTTCCCATAGGTCACAGTATTTACCTTGTTTTATCATTAAGGCTTCATGTGTTCCCTCCTCTACTATCTGACCTTTTTCTAAGACACATATCTTATCCGCGCCTCTGACTGTAGATAACCTATGTGCAATGATAATCACAATCTTCTCTTTCACTAACTCATCGATAGCACGCTGTACGGCAAGTTCGCTTAATGAGTCTAGAGAAGACGTTGGTTCATCTAGAATGACTATCGGGCTGTTCTTAAGCAGTGCTCTCGCAATAGAGATACGCTGGCGTTCTCCACCTGATAAGGTATTTCCCATATCTCCTATAGGCGTATCATACCCTTTAGGCAATTGACTGATAAAGTCATGACATTGAGCACGCTTAGCCGCGTCTATTATTTCTTCTTGAGTAGCAGTAGGTTTCGCCATACGGATATTGTTACCTATGGTATCATCAAATAAATAAACCTCTTGGAATACCACAGAAATCATACTCAACAAATCGTTTTGACTCAAATTAGCAATATCAACTCCTCCTATACTAATGCTTCCCTTCTGACAATCTGCATAGCGCATAATCATTCTTGCCAGCGTAGTCTTACCCGAACCTGAAGGTCCTACTAAAGCTACAATAGACTTCGGTGCAATAGATAAGTTGATATTAGACAAAGTCTTTTCTTGAGCATCTTCATAATAGAAGTCTACTTCTTTAAACTCTATACCATAAGAGGTAGGTTTCGCTTGAGGTGTCTTTACTTCTAAGACAGGAGCATCTAACATCGCTGTGATTTGCTTATATCCTGCTTCCATCAGACTAAATATCATGGTCATGGGTACAAAGCTAGAGATCAACTCTGAGAAGCGAATCACAATAATCATTAAGGCTGTCATGACCATCATATTGCTATCTGCTTTTAGCACAAACAATATTCCCAATCCCAAGGATACTAACATCCCTACTTCTAAAGCAGAAGTAATAATCAGATTAGGAGTACTCCCTTTGCCATGCCCGAAGATTTGCACTTCTCTTACTTTGTCAATGCTTTTATTTAAACGAGCTACGATACGCTCTATACCATTACTTGCTTTAAGCACAGGCAACCCTTGGATAAACTCTATAGACTCTGCATTTAGCTCAGAGTGTACTTCATTTAGATAATACATTCCACGGTCATAAGCTGGTTTTCTCCAGCGATACAACGGGATGATCACAGGGAATAAAATCAAGATAACGATCGCTATCTTCCAGTCAAAGAAGAAAGTCATCAGCCCTACTGATATAGGTGTAATCACTCCATACATCATCAAACTTGACACTGTAATGGTGTAAGAGATCACCTCATCTACATTATTACTAATCACGGCACTCCACTTTCCAGAGCGCTTATTAGATAAAAACTCTAAGGGCATCTCTCTCAATTTCTCCCCTTGTCTCTTGCGAAGGTCATACTGTGCCTGAGAAGAGAAACCTCCGTAATCATAGTCTTGCCCTATCCATCTACAGATTGCACTAATCACGACGAAGCCTAATGCTATCCAGATATAAAACCATACTTGCTCAGGCTTTCCCTTCCCTATATTCATAAAAATAGGGTAAAAGCAAGTATAAGCTGCTCCTTGAAAAACAGAAGACAACAATATCAATATTAAACTCATTCGCAGTCGTCCACCCATTGGACCTGCTGCTTTAATCAGGTTAGATAATATACCGATAAAAGAACTGCTCTTATTTGTTTGTACTTTACTCATCTCTATTACTTATCTGATTTAATATGCCAATTTCTCGCTTGTGTATACGATTGCCACATCGCTTGATATATTCCTTGATTAGCTGCTAATTGTTCATGTGTTCCTATCTCGCTAATGTTTCCCTTATCCATCACAATAATCTGATCCGCATTCTTGATTGTCTCTAATCTATGAGCGATCATAATGACTGTTTTGTCCTTCATCAAATTGCGGAAAGCACGCATCAGTAATAGTTCGTTTTCTGTATCTGAGAATGAAGTTACCTCATCCAAGATAAGAATAGGTTTATTTCTCAAGATCGCTCTAGCAATCGCTAGACGTTGCTTCTGTCCACCTGAGAAGTTATTTCCCCTTTCTTTTACAAAGGTCTCATACCCATTAGGAAGTTGCATAATAAAATCGTGTATTTGGGCAGCCTTAGCTGCTTCCATTACTTCTTCTAATGTAGCTTCCTCTGCGCCCATTCTGATATTGTTAGCAATCGTATCAGAGAAGATAAAATTGTCTTGAAACACAAATGATATCGTATCTAATAATACCTCAGGTTTTAATTGGCGGATATCTGTTCCACCCAATTTTATCTCTCCATCACTAACATCCCAAAAACGAGGTAACAAACGAGCTACAGTAGACTTCCCTGCTCCTGATGCTCCTGTAATAGCAGTAAAAGTACCTGGCTTCACCGTAAAGCTGATATTATTTAATGCCTTGTCCTCTCTACCAGGGTAAGTAAAAGACACCTTGTCAAACTCAATGGTTGTATCGTTTACCGAAGTTTGTTCTCCTGTAGAAGTTAAAGGTTCTACTTCTAGTAATTCTTCTATACGCTTTGCACTGATTGCAGCTCTAGAGATCACATTAGTCAAACTTCGGTAAGGCAAAATAGACTCTATCATTCCTGTCCCCAATAATAAAGAGGCTACAAAAGACACAAAACTCAAAGACCCCTCTTGGAACCAATACGTTCCTAGCACAAGTAATATAATAAATGTAGGTAGCGGGTTTAAAATAAACATGGACAACTTAGCATTCAATCCGTTTTCCTTAAACCACAAGGTAATAATAGATAAATAGCGTTGTAAGGCATTCTCATAACGCACAAATGACTTCTCCCCTCCATCGAATACACGTACTACCGGCATTGCCTGTACATACTCTATCACAGCTACATTAATATCTTCTTTTGCTTTATTAAATTGATGTGTTACTTCTGTCTTATTCTTCATCGCTAATGCTAAGAACCCAAGCCCTACGATAAGAATAGCTAGACAAACTAATGCTACTCTATAATCAAACCAAAATAATGCAACCAAAGTAACTACTGGAAAGGCATACGTACGCACAAATAAAGGGGTACTATCTGCCGCAAATCCATGTAATAAACGAACATCTTCATTTAAGATTTTAGTCAATGCTCCTGAACCTGTCTCAGTCAAGAACCCTAATGGTAACTTCGCCAAATGGTGACTGATATTCTTACGCAAAATAGCTTCTAAATCAAAAGCTGCGTAATGGGATACGTCAAATGACTTTAGACGTAATACATAACTAACTACTACACATAAGATCATCGCTCCGAATAGATACAACAATTGTGTTGTATTTCCGTGATACAGTGCATTAATTAGGTAACTTAATATTATTAAATTGGCTATTGTCAATAAAGTAGAACCCACAGAAAGAGCCATTGCAAAGTTTAGCTTCTTCTTGACTGGTTTTACAATACGCCATAGCACATTATCTGTTGCCATATTATTGTTTTTGTTGTTTTGTGATTTTGTTGTTTTGTGATTTTGTTGTTTTGTGAAATCGTGAAACTGTGAAATCGTTTTTTGTTCTGTTCTCGTTGCAAAGTCTCCCTACTTTGAGCTATCATGCCATCGGTTTCCCATTTCCCTGTTTCCCGTTCCTGTTCCCCGTTCCCAGCTTCCTGTTTTCCGTTTCCCGTCCCCTGTTTCCCGTTCCCCGTTCCCTGTTCCCTGTTCCCTGTTCCCAGTTTCCCGTTCCTGTTCCCCGTTCCCAGCTTCCTGTTTTCCGTCCCCTGTTTCCCGTTCCCTGTTCCCTGTTTCCCGTTTCCCGTTCCCCGTTTCCCGTTCCCCGTTTCCTGTTCCCTGTTTCATCTAAAAAGTAATAGTAGAGAAGTTCCCCTCTCTACTATTACAATCGAACTCAACAAGTCAAGTTCTAAATAATTAAACTATCTTATTTAACTAATTTCACTAATCCCCATACTTGACCACCTTTACCGATGTTAAACGCAGGTTTAGCTACATTATCA
The DNA here is from genome assembly GCF_001865835.1 of Myroides sp. ZB35. Classification (NCBI taxonomy): domain Bacteria; kingdom Pseudomonadati; phylum Bacteroidota; class Flavobacteriia; order Flavobacteriales; family Flavobacteriaceae; genus Myroides; species Myroides sp. ZB35. The sequence continues at coordinate 3,850,066 of NZ_CP017769.1, forward strand.
GATCCTAATACATAGTATCCGTTGTAATCTTTGTTATTCACTACTCTGAAGTACACTTTACCATCTATTGTAGTAATCGCTTGAGCATCTTGGAATGCATAAGTAGATTGAGGTATACCAGTTACTGCTTTTGGTCCTGCAGCAATATTCTCTTTATCAAAAGCATAGTATGTAAAATTAGGGTTTGGCAAAATATCTGTGTATGAGAATGCTTTATCACTCCATGCAGTATATAATTTACCATCTTTTACCCCTACTGAACCTACTGTAGTATTCTTTACATAATCATCAATCTTAATGATCCAATCTTTATCTATTTCTGTTGCTCCTTTTTTAATTCTAACAATAGCAGAACCATTAGTCGCTCCATTTACTCCGAACCCATGAGAACACATATATAGCGCTCCATCATCTCCCATAGTCCACATTTGATTCGCGTTACCACCATATCCTACATAGCTGATACGGTTATCTTGAATCGTTTTTTCATATTTACCAGTAGCGATGTCGATCACTGCTAGTTTGATATATCCTGGAGCAGGGTCTTTCATCTGACTACCTTGTCCATCTTTAGAACCTGTGATGATATCTACATATAATTTTCCATCTTTAGACGCGATAAAGCGAGATCCCACAGCTTGGTATTCTGCTTTTTTATCTTCTACTACAGAAAGGTCTATTTCTCCTGTACGCTGCATTGTAGAAGGATTGAATACTTGTATCTTTAACAATCCTCTTCCTATATCAGCATAGTATCCAGTCGTTTTATCATGTACATAAAAGTTAGAAGACATTCCTGTGATTCTACCTGTCTCTGATAAAGAACCGTCTGCATTAATAGAATATCTCAAGATACCGTCATCTGGAGAAGAAACGCGTCCTAATTGAAGACGTTGGAATACCCATTCTCCATACGCTTTCATTCCATTCCCTTTTATCTGTAATGACCCCTTATGGATATTGTCTAAATCCCCTTCAGGCATTTTATCATAGTTAGATAAGTATCCTACGAATGGCTGTACTCCTAATGTAGCTGTTAATAGCGCATAAGATGTCTTCGTTGGCTCAACTGGTTTAGTTGGCTCTGAACTTGAATTATCATCTGATGAACATGATGCAAAAGCAAATAACCCTGCCATAGCTAATGCTCCTATCGTTTTAGTACTAAAAATGCTTTTTTTCATTTTAATAAATTTATTGTGTTTTAATGATAAGTTTCTGTATTTCTAAATTGCTCCTTTTTAAAGGGACATATTCACTTTAAAATGAAGACTAAATCCTTCATTTTGTATTTTGTAATTGTCAAATATTTCACTGTTAAACAAGTTCTTAGCTTCTAAACCAAAAGACAGTTTAGGTGAATAACTCCACACCACTCCTGTAGAATGTAAATTCTGATCAGGAATCACATAGGCTTCTGCATTAACTTGTGCTTTTCCCCATAGTCCTAAGAAACCACTAGGTTCAAATTCTTTAGGAATAAAGTCTAGGTAATAAGCCTTTACAAAACTGTAGTTGTAATAGAACGAGAACTTGTCTCCTGCCTTGAATACATTGTCATGTGAAGTACGCAGACCAAGGTTAGCAAAGAAATAAGGTGTATTTCTCAAACGCGAACCTTCATATGTCTTGTCTTCTTTATCATATAATCTAAAGTCTTGATAAGTCACGTTACCAGACAGTCTCAACCACTTTAATGGAGAATATGCTGCATCTACTTCTACTCCAACTCCTTTTATCTTTTCTATGTTCTCGTAATTACCAAAAATACCCGTGTTTAACAGCATGATCATATCATGCGTTCTTCTGTAGAACACATTGACCTCTGTCATGAAGTTGGTTTGATTATTATAGTTAAATCCTAGATTATAGTTCCAACTCTTTTCTGGTTTTAAAGCAAAATTGGTACGCGTGAATGTTCCATCTCCGAAGAACTCTTCTTGTTCTGGTAGACGCACGGCTACTTCTCCTGAGAATCTAGCATACATACGATCGTTAATCTGATATTTTAACGACTCTGATACACCCCAGTTCCCTTTTGTTTTAGATCTTTTCTGCTCCATAGAAGTGTCTCCATGCGCACTCTCATACCCTTCTGTACGCAGGTAATAATACTTCGCTGATAAGTCATTCGTCAGACGATCATCTAAGGCGTATAATCTCCAGTTTAACCCTGTAATCCACTTTTGGAATACTACAGAACGCTGTAACATATCTATCTTAGAGAAAGGAAATGTCTCTCCGTAAGGGTCAGAACCACGACGAGTAGAGGTATTGTAAACAGAGTTTAACTCTATAAACCCATTGTCTAATCGGTAAGATAGATTAGTACGAGATACGAAGTTATAATAACGTAACTTTTTGATGCTTCCACTAGTAGTCGCTTCTCCATTCTTACTAGGTACTGGAGTGAACTTCCCTCTCCAGTCGTAAAACCCTTTAATCGTATCTGTATAACTAGAATGCAGTGTATTATAGACAAGGAATTGATCTAACTTCAAGTCTTTATCTAAAAAAGCCTTGCGATAGCGAAGTGTTGGCACTACAGAATTCATATTACTCGTCACTCCTCCGAATGGATAGTTCATCGTCATCCCGTAATTGTGTTGTTTATTAATGTAAAAGCTACTTACAGTCAAACGCAATTCATCTGCCCAAGTCTTGTTCTTCACTCCCACAAACCCTTCTACAAATCCATTAGAGAAACGGTTGTGAAACAGTTTGTGTTTTTCTCTACTTACCTGTGCCGTTTCTGGATCAGTGTAAGGCACATTGACCTTATAATTGTTATCAGAGTAATTAATAAAAGCATTTACTCCTCCGAATAAACCTGTCTTTTTATCTTGAAAATAAGCGTTTACGGTACCTCTATGAGTGTTATAAGAACCTATCTGATAAGATACATCTACAGATTGATTACTTTCAGGCTCTTTCGTTACGATATTAACTGCTCCTCCTAGTGCATCTGCCCCTAAGGCTACAGGTACCACCCCTTTATAGATCTCAATGCGATCAATCATCGTAGGCGGTACAATAGCATAACTAAAGGCATTCCCTAAATAATCCATCGGAACCCCATCCTTAAAATACTTTATCGCCTTTCCTTCAAAACCGTTCAACATCAAATTAGTAGCATTACCTAATCCCCCTGTTTGTCTCACTCGTACACCTACTGTTCTGTTCATCAGCTCTATCACACTAGACGGCTGTTGTTTCATCGCTTTTACATCAAGTACAGTAGCACGTATAGGTTGACGACTTTCTTTTTCGGCTTTGGTTTCTCTCTGAATAATCACTTCATTTAACCCTGTATTTTGTAAAGTATCTTGTTGTGCAAAAACAGATTTAGAATTAAATGATAAAACAGCGATTAAGGATAAAGTAAGGTATGGTATTTTCATCTTGATCTCTCTTATAGAATAGCTCTGTGGAAGACTATCTCTCTTATTGATAGGGCAAAAGTAGGCATCCCTTTGCCTGAGTACTGACGCTAAAAGGAATATAAAAGACGCAAGAAGGAGTATTATTTAGATTCATTAAAAAGGAAGACAACACTTCTTGTACTTCAGAACTCAACATTAGAAGTCGTTGACTTATCCCCCTGATACCCTGTATATAGCTATGATGATATACTAATCGTAGTTTGATTCCATAGTGGTCGCATAAAAAGCAGGCAAAAATATGCGAGCAGTATGCCATCACTATGCGATAACTATGCGACCACTGCTGTTTTTGAAGAATAAAAACGAGCAGTAACTATCTTCAATTAGAGCTACACACAGGCATTTACTACCTCGTAGTACCTCTTCCTAATGTAGAACTTCCTTCTTAATGGCTATGCAGATCAAGTGAGATATACGTCCTTATCTATGGATTTTCTAGTTGTTGAGTAATAGCATTGTATTTGAGTGGCAATGCTAGACTATTAAAAAACTTTATTCTACTCCTAAAAACACCACTGTGAATCATTTTAATTTAATTATCTTGCTTATTCGTCTTAAAAACACCTATATGGCTTCACCATTACAAACAGAGATCCTTCAATTAGCCAAACAAGATGACCGCATTAGAGCTGTTATTCTCAATGGCTCAAGGGCTAACCCGATGGTTACTCCTGATCAGTACCAAGATTATGATATCATCTATATGGTGACAGATATAGAAAGTATCAAGAAAGAGGGTATTGTCTACAAAACTTTTGGACAGCCTGCCCTACAACAATTACCTGATGATATGCACTTAGGTAATGAAGAGGGTATTCCTTCTATTTCGTATGCTTATTTAATGATTTATGAAGATGGTAGTAGATTAGACCTTACCCTATTCCCAGTAGATCAATTAAAGCAGTATAAAAAAGACAGTCTCTCTATCGTATGGCTAGACAAAGATGGAATATTTAAAGACATACCCGAGTCTTCTGATATTGACTATCATGTACAACGCCCTACTCAACGGGAGTTTACAGAAGTGTGTAATGAGTTTTGGTGGTGTTCTACTAATGTCGCTAAGGGACTGGCTAGAGAAGAAAGAGTATATGCAAAAGATATGATGGAGTCTGTCGTCCGTCCTATGTTCTTACAATTACTAGCTTGGAAAATAGGGAGTGAACACCATTTTAGCGTTTCTATAGGCAAATCAGGTAAATTCATTAAGAACTACTTAAGCGATGAAGACTATAACAAGGTATTAAGAACCTATAGCAATGCTAATATTCAAAATACATGGGAAGCCTTTCACACCATGACTACTTTCTTTCAAGAACTACAAATAGAACTAGGTAAACGACTTGTCCTAAAAGTAAATGTAGAAGAAGCTACGAATGCCTTACAGTATATCAATAGAATCTATCAAGATTAATAAATGAATCATCACAAATAGAGGTATATAAAAAAAGCGACTAACCCTTATCAGTTAGTCGCTTATAGATTATTATTAAACCTAAATACTGCAAAACCATTCTACTTCATAGCTTTTTCATTAGCTCTAAAACCATACTAGTGTATGCTTGTGTCACTAATTCAGACCTATTTTGTATAATTACTTTTCGTTTATATGTCTATTGCGTATTTTGGGTTAAAAGATTAGTTCTTTGTTCTATTGGTTACCAATTGCTTTAGTGCAGCCCATTGTCTCAACGTTGTTTTTGCTTCTTGAGCAGGGTATCCTAATACTGTCTTACCAGCTTCCACATCTCCAGTCACTCCTGATCCAGCTCCTACTACAGCACCTTGTCCGATAGTAACGTGATCTTTAATAGAAGCACTACCTCCTATCACCACAAAGTCTTTTAGTGTAACTGAACCTGCTAAACCACTATTACCAGCCATAATACAGAATTTTCCTAACTCACAATTATGTCCTATCTGAACAAGATTGTCAATCTTACAACCATCTCCAATAATGGTAGCGCTAAACTTTCCTCTATCTACACATGAATTCGCTCCTATCTCAACATAATTACCGATAACTACATTACCGATCTGAGGTATCTTCACTAACCCTAACTCAGGAGACGGACAGAAACCAAATCCATCAGCTCCAATCACTGCGTTAGGATGTAAAATACAGTTATGTCCGATATGACTGCGCTCACGCACAATGACACCAGACCACAATATCGTATTATCACCAATCGTACTGTCATCTAATACAGTGACATTAGGATACATCTTTACATTTTTTCCGATTATTACATTTTCACCGATTACACAACCAGCTGCTATTTTAGCTCCTTCACCTATTACTGCTGTGCTATCTATCGTGGCATTAGGGTGAATACCTTCTTTAAATACAGGCATCTTAGGCGCAAATAGTGTAAGTAACTTCGCTAATGCTAAATCAACATTATCTACTTTAATAAACGCCCTATCTATACCTGGTAGAATAGAAATATCTTTATTTACAATAGCAATAGGGGCTTTTGATTCCCCCCATAAGCGTTCGTATTTTTTATTACCTATAAATGAGACTTGACATTCTTTGGCTTTTTCCAACTGCTCAGCTGTACTAATCTGTCTTAATGTACTTCCTACAACAACGCCATTTAAAACATCGTTCAATTCAGTTAAAGAGTATAATTTCATAATTGCGAAATAAAGTTTTTGAGTTTTATTTAATTAAAACGAATAAAATCAAAAAATATTGCAACACAAAACGATATTCATTTATTTTAACAAACAATTACATGTATTTATATTCAAAAAAATAAAATCACTTAAATTATAAAACTAGAAAGTCTTCTTATTTCCTCAATAATTGTTTACTCAACTCTCCTACTCTTTTTAGTTTGGCTTCAACATTCTCTGACCAAGGCAAGCCTATGCACAGTCGGATACAGTTCTCGAATTGTTCTTGTACCGTAAACATTCTACCTGGTGCTATACTAATGCCCTCCGCAATAGCTAAGTCGTATAAATCCATCGCCTCAATAGAAGGGTCAAACTCAATCCATAGTGATAATCCACCTTGAGGACGATTAACCTTAGTTCCCAATGGAAAACTAGTAATAATAGTATTCAAATATTTCTGATAATTGCTATAGATGTCTTTTCTAAGTTTACGCAGGTGCTTATCATAATTACCTGAGCGCATAAAGCTAGCTACAGCTTCTTGCATTAAAGGAGGTGTAGAGATTAGATGTACTAACTTTTGATGCATGATCTTATTCTTATACTTACCAGGTGACACCCACCCTACGCGATATCCAGGAGTCAAGGTCTTAGATACAGAACTACACCAGATCACATTACCTGTTTTATCAAAAGCTTTACAACATTTAGGACGCTGATTACCAAAATACATATCTCCATAGACATCATCCTCTATCAATGGGATATCGTGTTTCTCTAAGAGTTCTACTATTTCCTTCTTATTCTCATCGGGCATACAGCTTCCTAATGGAGTATTATAATTAGAGATCAATAGACACATATCGATATGCTCTACTGCATCTTTAAGAGACTGCACATCAATACCAGAAACTGGATCTGTGGGTAACTCAATCACTTTAAATCCTAAATCAATAGCTAGCTGAAAGATACCTGGGTAGCAAGGACTTTCTATTGCAATGGTATCTCCAGGTTTGCCTAATGCTAATAAACACAACGAAATAGCGCTCATGCTTCCATTAGTCGTAATAATATCTTCTTCTTTAAGACTACCTCCCCAAGTGATAGAACGCTGTGCAATCATTCTCCTCAAATTTAGATTGCCCTGTACAGAATCATATTCTATCCCTCCATCTACTAACGACCTAGAGGCTGCTATAATCTCTTTCTTCATTTTGGCCAAAGGCAAAAACTCATCATATAGTGTACTATACGAGAATAAGGTCAGCTTTCTATTTCCCATATTAGAATATACCTTGCGAATAATCTCCTTAGGTTCCTTATTATTTGCTAAAAAGATAGGGTTACTCGGCTGAGGCAAAGGAATATCCGTATAAGATAGGTTACTTACAAAATATCCTGACTGAGGCTTAGATTCTATTAATGCCTGTGTCTCTAGTTCTAAATACACTCGTTTGGCTGTATTCATACTAATTTGATGTTCTGTGCACAACATTCTTACAGAAGGAAGTCTGTCTCCTTCTCTTAGTACGCCTGCTCTAATCTGACTAGCAATAGCATCTGCTATATTCAAATACAAATAATTCTGTTCCATAACAATCTCAACTGTGTCCTTTCAAAATTACAAAATTGATACTGTACTACATACTAATACAGTATATTTTTGTTAAAAAATAAAACATCAAGAAAATGAAACAAACTAGTGTAATTGATTCAGCACAACAAACTTCAACAAGTGGTTGGATCAATGGATTCATAGGAGTACTACTATTCAGTGGTTCTATGCCTGCTACTAAAGTAGCTGTACTAGAATTAGACCCAATATTTGTAACAGCAGCTAGAGCAGGTATTGCTGGTATATTAGCACTGTTATGTCTACTTGTCTTTAAAGAAAAAAGACCTACTAAAAAACAATTATTGCCTTTATTTATAGTCGCTATAGGTGGAGTTATTGGATTTCCTTTATTATCCGCATTAGCGTTACAATATATCACCTCAGCACATTCACTAGTGTTCTTAGGGACATTACCGATGTGTACTGCTGTATTTGCGGTATGGAGAGGTGGAGAAAAACCAAAGTCTATCTTCTGGTTATTCTCGATACTTGGATGTCTATTAGTAGTGGGGTTTGCCTTTCTACAAGGGGTTACAAGTTCTCCTATAGGCGATATATTAATGCTTATCGCTATCTTATTATGTGGACTAAGTTATGCTGAAGGAGCTAAACTATCTAAATCTCTTGGCGGATGGCAAGTAATCTCTTGGGCAGTCGTATTATCTCTTCCTGTATCTATACCGATTATGTTAATCACAGCTCCTGAAGTACCTTCTCTAATAAGCACAGAAGCATGGATAGGCGTGTCATATCTAGGAATATTTAGTATGTTTGTGGGGTTCGTATTCTGGTATAAAGGATTAGCACAAGGAGGTATTGCTTCTGTAGGACAACTACAGTTATTACAGCCTTTCTTTGGTCTAGCACTTGCGGCAAGTCTTTTAAACGAACAGGTAAGCACGGCTATGATTGCAGTAACTGTAGGCGTTATTCTATGCGTAGCTGGAAGTAAAAAATTCGGTTAGTAACCCCAATTACTAGCTACTTCAAACAGTGTAGAACAATACTAAAAGCAATCACCTTACTTTTGATATTTCCTCCTTCTGCACTGTTTATTTTTAGCTAAAAAGGGATTGGCTCTTAATTCTTAAAACTGAACAAAATTACCACTCTTTACATCTTTAGGCAACTCATTAAACTTGCGTTTAAAAGCAGCAGTAAAGTGTGTAGGATTTTTATACCCTACTTGTTGTGCGATATCTGCGATAGATAAATCTTGTTCTATCAATAGCTTCTGCCCCAATTCCATACGCTCATCATAGAGATGATTAAAAATGGTAGTAGAGAACAGTTCTTTAAACCCTCTTTTTAGTTTAAACTCATTGATTCCTGCTAATCTAGAAAGCTCTCTTAAAGAATATGGATTCTGAAGATTATTACTCACTAACTCTCTGACATAATATAGCTTATCAACATCACTCCTCGTCAGTGAACCACTTACCATCTCATATTTATAATCTCCACTATACTTAATCACTAAAAGAAGAAGCTCTACAATCTTGGTCTCCATATAAATCTTCTTCATCATACCATCATAAGAATTATTGACTAAGTCATACAGTAACTTCTTCATCTCTGGAACAATCATTAAGTTAGAAGAAAAAGCACTTTCTCTCTCACTGTACAAAGATTTACCAAAGTCTCCTAACAACTCTAGATCTCCATTAAACATACGCTCTAAATAAGGCAATGTTAGTTCTATGCCTATAGCACTGTAGTTTTCTTCAACAGGGTTAAAAGCAAGGGAGCCATCAATATAAGGTAGATGAAAAAAACTAAAACGTCCTGTAGAAGTATTGACGCATTGTTTTTTATTGGATTGGTAAAAGTGTTCTCCTTGAAACAAAAAGAAAAGCTCAATGTGCTTCTGATCTCTTAACACTTCTTTCTGTTGTCTAGTTTTATGCTGTAAAGAAACGTGATCAATATGTAACTCTTCCATATCTAACAACTGTATATTCCCTTTTATGCCATGACTAGCATACCGCTCTCCTACATTTATCAATGTCTCTTTAACCATGATACCAAACTAAAGAATTATTACTATTCTACTGATTGAAAGTGACAAAGGTACTTAAAAAGATCTCCTAATTTAAATCAACTCTAAATAATATTCGTTAATTAATATTTAATTAGGACAACACCCTATTTCTTCACTCCTATTTTCTATGAATTAAAGTACTAGGAGGAACGCCATACTTCTTCTTAAATGCAATAGCAAAATGCTGAGGATACTCATAGTGAAGTAATTCAGCAACTTTATTGACTGAGAATTTCTGTGACGATAATAACTGATACGCATACTCAAAACGCAAATCTCTTACATATCTAATCAAAGAAGAATCATAGTATTTTTTAAAGTACTTCTTCAATTTATATTCATTGATATAGAATTTTTGACTCAGCATAGAGAATGTTATGTCTTGCAAGAAATGATTGTCTATCCAAGTTTTAATATGCAATAATTTATCAGCATCATTCATAGATTTTATTTCTTCTATTGGAGCTACCTTCCTCTCTAAAGACTCTTGGACACTTAACAGTAAAAGTTCTGTTACCTTAGTCTCTAAATAAACTAGTTTCAAATCTGGATGAACATCACTCTGTAAAATATTCAATAATAACTGATGTATCTCTACAGGGATTGTTTTCGCTTTTGCAAATAGTGTAGTCGTCTTTCCTTGTTTAACTAAATTTAAAAAAGAAGCCAAAGCAGGTATTTTAGTCTCAACTAGTTGTGCGAAATAGTCTTCATCAAAAAGAACCTCCACTACCTTTCTATTTGTTTTATACTTCAAATGCCCATTTACACGAGGTACATAAAGCAAATTAAAGCAATCCTGCGGAACCTCTATCGTCTCTCTTGCTGTAGAATAACAGGAATACCCCTCTAACTCTAACATGAGTTTAAAAGTACTCTTTTCGTTAATAACAGCGACATCTACAGGAGTAGGTACACTCCACTCTCCATAAGAGATAATAAAGTAGGGATGATCAATAAACTTCTGTTTAATAGGAATTCCTTTAAAGGTAAACTGCCCATATCTCTCTTTGTACTGTTCGCCGCTTCCCCACTCAATGCGATTTGGAATATTCTTTAATACCTCTTGATATTGCTGATATAAAAGACTCATAACTCGTAGATTTATTAATACTTTTTGCGTAGATGATGAGGCAAATTTACTACTATTTTCGCATCACAACAATTTGAATTAAATCTAAATAACTTTTAAACAACATAGTTATAGTTGTTTTACTTTATAGGTAACTCCCCACTATTACTATAAGTCTACTTATCTCATGAAGAAAAAAGGTAAATCAACTTTCTCCAAAATCATTGCTTGGTTACATTTATGGCCTAGTATTGTCGCTGGTATTATACTAGTCTTTGTCTCTCTTACAGGGACTATCATTGTATATGGAGATGAAATCATGCAGTGGTCTGCAGGGAAAGAAGCACGCTATATAGAGCCTAATGGAGTTCCTTTAAAAATAGATGAGATCACAGCTATACACAAAGAAAAATTCCCAGGACATAGCTTTTCTTATATAGTTGTAGATAGAGATCCTTCTAAAAGCTGGGTTATTAATTCAGTTGATCTAAAGGATCGAAAGCTAAGTTTTATCTACATTAACCCGTATACTGGGGAGGTACTAAAACAGGATCGCTCTATCAGTTTCTTCTATGTTATGGCACAACTTCACTCTAATCTGTTAATGGGTAAAACGGGAGGTTGGATAGTCGCAATCTCCACTATTATATTTGTTCTAAGCACCTTGACTGGATTAGTCCTTTGGTGGCCTAAAAAATGGACAAAAGCGACTAGAGATAGTAGCTTTAAGATTAAATGGAAAGCTAAGTTTAAACGTCTGAATTACGATCTACACAATGTATTTGGTTTCTATAGTGCTATTATTTGCTTTCTACTTGGAATGACTGGTTTACTTATCTTCTTTAGCCCTTTAATGAAAGGAACTGTAAGTCTATTCGGAGGAGAAGGTAAAATGTGGTTCTATACCTTACAAGACTATCCTAGAGACCATGAAGCGACTAAAGATTTAGCGTTCTATGATACGAATGTTTTAATCCAAAAAGCATTTGACTTACACCCAGATAAAACAATCATCAGAATCTGGACTTATAATTATGACAATGTAAGCATATACCCTTTCTTTTTAGGAACCAATGCTGGTCTAAAAAGTGAAGAAGGGAAAGAAGCTATTTACTTTGACAAATTCAGTGGAGAAATGGTCAATGATAGCAAAGAACAAAAGATCTACGATAAGGTAGACAATCTAGTCTGGCAAATACACATGGGGCAATGGTGGGGACAGCTAGGTAAGTTCTCTACGTTTATAGCTGGTATTATTGCAACTAGTCTTCCTATCACTGGATTCTTAGTATGGTGGGGACGCCGAAACAAAAAATCAAAATCTAAAAAATAGTAATCGTTATGAGAAAGCAATTAATAACTTTTGCTTTACTAGCCTTAACCATCACAGGCTGTAAAGAAAGTCAAAAAGAAACAGAAACTTCTAATTTTATAGAAGTAGAAAACAATGGAACAACGGTACAAGTACCTATACAACCCAAAACTGTAGCAGTCTTAGAAAGAGGTATTATGGAGAATATGAACGAATTGCAAATTCCGTTTCAGGGAATGGCAAAAGAGTTCACTCCTAAGTATTTATCACATCTTGAAAAGGATAAGAGTATCGTAGATTTAGGTGCTGTATTTAAACCTAATTTTGACGTAGTAGCTAATCTAAGTCCTGATCTTGTATTCATGGATAATGCCTTCCCCGCAGATTATGATGAAATGGTAAAAATAGCGCCTACCTTAATGTTAGGCATCCCTAATAAAGGAGATAACTATCTAAAGTATATACAGGACAATATTCTTCTACTTGGCAAAATATATCAAGTAGAATCAAAAGCAGAAGCGTTATCAAAGGATTTAGACACTCGTTTAAGTGATTTAAAAGCCCTTATTGCTAAAAGTGAAGCTAAAGCAATGGTAATCATTCACTCGGAAAGGAACTTCCGCTTATTCGACGAGAATACGCGTTATGGATTTATATTTAAAGACTTCGGTGTAAGAAGTGCAACCAATATCACTACGGAGATTGCCAATAATCATGGACAAATGATTAATAGTGAGTTTATCTTAGAACACAATCCTGATATCTTATTTATTATAGATAGAGACGCCATCGTACAAAACACAGATAAACCTACTCAAATAACTAATGCATTACTAGAAAAAGTAACTGCTTATAAACAAAATAAAGTTATCTATCTAGATCCAGATGCTTGGTTCTTATCTGGTTCTGGAGCTACTTCATTTAAAATCTTCTTAGAAGATATTGCCAAAGGTTATCATTAACACCACCATAATAATTCTACAAAGAAAGCCTCTTAAAATTACTTAAGAGGCTTTATTCTTTTGTATTCTTCTATAAAAGAGGTATTCTCTCTCTTATATTAGTTTTATTTTTTTCTTCTTACTTCACTTGCTTGGTACTCATCACCATCAGTAGTGTAAATTTTAAATCTTACTTCATATTCTTCTGGAACGTATACTACGATAGGCAATTTACCATTATAACGTGTTAAATGAGGTTGTCCACTTACAAATAAGTTTCTCTTAGCTGCGTCAGGGCATCCCATCATCGTAGAAGCTACATCTCCTTTCGTTGTGAATACAAAATAGCTATATCCCCAACCTTGAAGATCTTTCTCTTCTAATGTCCCCATTAAGTTAAAATGATTACACCCGTCTACCTCCATCATTTTACCAACTGTAAACTCGATCTTCTTACTATCATCTTTAGAAGAGTGAGGTACTTCAATTACTACTTGCTTATATCCTTTCTCTGGAGCAGGGAAAATAGATACATCTGTTCTTGTGATTGTCTGTGCCATAGTTACAGTCATTAAACCAAAAAATACAACGATTAAACTTAAAACTTTTTTCATTTCTTTTTCTTTTTAATTGACAACTCTTATTTCATATCAAAACAAAAGTTATTGTCGTTATTAGTTAATAGCAAATTACAAAAAAAACACAAGCCAACGTGTTAAATAATGTATTATTTATAGTTAAATCTAGAAACTGATTCAAATAAAACAACGTTTAAAAAGATTTACCATATTATTTTAAAAAAGAAAGCACAACTGAATTAACAATTGTGCTTTTTATAACTTATAGTTGGATAGTGTTATCCTATCTTCACTAGTTTACTGTTTTCTTTTTCTGCAACTTCTTTTCTCAATAAGCTACTTGAGAAACGGTGATCTCTACTGTTAAAGTAAAGCTCTATTCCTTTTTCTTCACAGTATTTACGTCCTGTAAAATTCTTATCTTGATACTCATCACCTAAAATACGAACATCTATCTTAAATGATCTTAAGATATCCTCTAAATCCTGTTCTGTAGCATAAGGAACAATCTCATCAACAAACTTACATCCCTTTAGTTGAATATATCTTTCAACTACAGACTGAGTTGGTTTATTTTTCTCTGGTCTATCTAAAGTAGGATCAGTTTGTAATCCTACAATTAAAAAATCACATTGACGTTTTGCATCTTCTAACATCTTCACATGCCCTGCGTGCAATAAGTCAAATGCACTAAAAGTTATTCCAATTTTCATACTTATCTTTTTTGCCTAGTTTTTAAACAGTAATAAAACAATTTATTAACCATTTATAAACTAGATTATATCTTGTACCCTTTTTTATTTTCCTAAATTAGGATACAAATTTACTAATTATATTCTATTTATGTTAAATCAAGATTAAAAAATATCAAATATTACAATTCTAAAACAATTTAAATATTGTTTTTTTTATAGAAAATAGTTCTAACATTATAAAAATGATAGAATAACAAAATATTTAACGTAGCACATTATTCATATAGTGTACCTTTTTTCTACAGAATGCCACAATTGATTTTGATTCTTCAATCACAAAGATAAATAGTCCTACCTCTTTTTAAATAAGGAATTCCGTAAAACAGCTATATTTTTTAGGGAAGGGCTAATATAGGTAGAGTATCTGGCTAAGTAATCACAAAAAAATCACTCCTGTATTTAGAACATTTTCTCTACAATCACTAACCAATATACCTTTTCATTAAAGGGGGTAAAAAAAGACTGCAGCACAAATTCTTAGGGAAAAGAATTGATTGTGCTGCAGGTGGGGAAAATACAATTGCTCAGAAAAAATCTTTGCAAAATACTCTACACTGAGCTAGCTAAATGTAAAGCTTTCCGAATTAAAAATTTGTTGTTTTGAATTACAAATATAGGAAAAGGTTCTAATAATCACTTCATACTAAAGTACCAAATTATCTCTAAAAAACACCATTTAACACATTAATAATAAACAATATAACATAGTTGTAGTACTAAAGTACTATATCTTTTTTTTTAGAAAAAAAGACAAATATGATAGATTTACTCAAAAAAAAACTCACTTTGCCATAAAACTTCAAGACGTGAACTTTTATTCTTGAAAAATAACTATTTTTGCCCCTTAAATCACTGACTAACAAAACATGAATGCCTTACACAGTTGTAAAAGAAAGAATATATTACAGATATTACTAATTTTACTACTATTCACACCTACGACTTATTGTTTAAGCCAAACTAACAATGAGCAATTTAATTTTATAGTAAACCACTTAAAATTCGAGGCACTAGATCATGACTCAACTACACAGTATTCTAAGGATAAAGAAGGAAACACTTGGTTAAAAATAACTATCCCTCAAGATTTATTAAACAAACCACTTATATTACAATTTCCTACCATTCACGTAAATAATTATAATATTTATGCGAAACAGAATGGCCTATGGGAAAAAACAACCATAAATACTGACTTAGAAGGTGGAAAAATAAGTCCGCAATATCAAGAGAACCATTTTATCACTGGTCATAACACAATATATTTTAAGTCAAAATCTTCTTATGTTCATTATGGGAATTTTATACTTGTTGAGCGTGCAGAGTATAGAAGTATTATGCTTAATACAATGATCAAAATAGAGGTTTTTTATAGTTTATTTTTACTTTCTATAGCGCTAACCTTTGGCTTATATTCACTATTTAAAGAGAAAGTTATCCTTATTTATTGTATATATATCGTATCTGTCTTTATTATTTATTTAGTAGAAGATGGGTTACTCTATTTTTTATATAACAAACAGTGTAATGAGTTACTGATATTAGCAATATCTATACCTATTAGCTGTCTGATTTTCTCATTATTTATATACTACTTTTTAGATATACAGAGATTACCATCAAAACTGAAATATTTTTACTCCTTCCAAGTGCTATTGTATATTGTATTAGGCATAGTACTTTATCAAACTAATAATTCACTGTACTTCATCATCATAGTATGTAGTACGCTAGTATCAACTATAATCACTTTAGCACTTGTCTTAAAGTATTATAAAGAGGATATGTCTGTTCGTTTTATTACTTATTCATTTAGTGTAATCGCGTTAACTTCGATGACGTATTATCTTTCTATATTTCCAGGTAATTACTATCTCTCATTTGTAGATAAGGATAAGATTCGTATAATCTATAGTATCGCATTTACTTTGGCAAGTTATTCCTTATGGATCAAAGCAAAGAAGCTTAAAGCAGATCATGAATCTCTTAAAAATGAATTAGAGTCCCTTAAGGCTAATCAATCACAAAAAGCACACAAAGATTTAGAACATAAAGAAAAAACACCAAATCATTACACAGAAAAAAGTCCTTTCAAAGAACAATCGATTCAAGATGTCTTAAAAGAAAAGTATCTATGTACTGATCGAGAAATAGACGTTATTATGGGGATATGGGATGGTCTGTCCAACCAAGAAATCGCAGAAAAACTCTCTATATCTCTTAGTACAACCAAGCATCATGTAAGCAATGCCTATACAAAGCTAGATGTAAAAACTAGGAGTCAAGCATTACTTTTAAAAGAGACCTTACTTTCGGGAAAATAAAAAAGAGCTACTTCAAGGTAGCTCTTTCTGTATTACTGTATCAATTAATTGTCTATTCGTAAGAAATTTCCTTCTAGATCGAATACTAACTCTATTTCTTGTGCTCCGTTTACTAATTCTACTTGATAAGTATTGTGCTCTTTCTCTATACTTTCAATATGGAATTTATTATAGTTCTTAACAATATAAGTATTAATAGCACTAGGTATAATCGTAGATGGGATTGCTACATTTCTCTTCGTTTCTATCTCTTTCCAATCCCCTGTAGTAGTAAATTCTACCTTTACACCATTCGCTAAATATACTTTATACTCATCTCCTGCTCTATCTAATTCTTTCTTCACTAAGACAAGCTCTACTCCTGTAAAATGAGTTTTTAAGAAATCCTGTGCTTTCTGTGGTAAATCTGTACCTGCGATTAACTCCTCATCTCTATCTAAATCTAAGTCAACACCTACAAACTCTTGTTTAGTATTAAAAATCAACTCTAAACCTGAACTAAGCTTTACTTCATAACCTCTTTTCATGTCTCTATCTATCTCAGTAATAGAGAATCCTTTATAATTCTTAACTATATAGTCATAGATATGAGGCACTTCACTCTTTAAAAACTCAACTGGTATAGCAGAGTCATCTTCCATTTCTACCTCTGTCCAATTTCCTGCTTTATCAAAATCTATTTCTACTCTATTGTCTAATCGTGTAGTGTATAGAGAACCATAATAATTAGGAGTAGTTACTTTAGTAGCATGTCTAAGAGATGAATTTGGAAACACTGTCTTTAAAAAGCTCTTAGAATTAGCAGGTAATTGCTCTTCTGTGATTTTTTCTACTTTGTGGTCATTTCCATTATCATCACTACTACATGCTGTGAATCCTAGCGCTACAGCTAACATTAAGGCTAAAGCAATTTTTCTTTTCTTCATTTTCTTTTTCTTTTAATTATTTATTGATCTATTCTTTTAAACTTCCCATCTTTTGAAAACTCTAATTCTACTCCATTACTTAATTTCACTTCATATTTTCGAGTTTCTTTCTCTATTTTAGTAATCGTCTCTCCTTTATAATGATCAGAAACGTAAGTCACGATTGGAGCAAGCATAAAGCCTGTAGGTAATGTAGTTGTGTTACCATCTACTTCATCCCATTCACCAGATTTATCAAACTCTACCTCTACATTATCTGTAAATGTCACTTTATATGACACAGATAAGAAGTCTGTATCCTTCTCTACCTTACTCACTTCTTTATCTTTAAAGTAAGTATCTATAAAACTACTTGCTTTCTGAGGTAATTCACTCTTAGTGATGATTACATCTTTCGCTAATGTCGATTGTGAAGCTAATAAAGCTACTGACATAAATAGTCCTGCAAACAATGTTTTTAAACTCTTCATAGTAATTCTCTTTTTAGTTTTACATGACAAACTTAGAAACACATTCTGGAAAGAATTGGGAATAATTACATTTTTAAAAAGAAATAGATTGAGTGCAAAGGGACAACCTAATAGATTGTCCCCTTTATAATTCACAGCACTTTATTACTTCAAATCATAGTCAGTGTGATATACTGTAAAATAATGCTTGTTATCAAAATGATATTTGATAGACAGATTATCTGTTACTTTTATAATAGTCTGTACTAGAGCAAGCCCGAGTCCTGTAGATTGTTCGTTCGTTGTACTTCTAAAGAACCTATTGTATATTAAGTTCTCGTCTAATGGAGTAGGAATTAAACTCGTATTACCAATTCTGAAGTAATGATTTGCGATCTCTACCTCTACCTCTCCTCCTTGTACATTATGTGTTAATGCGTTCTTTAGTAAATTCTGCACTAGCGTAATAGAAAGCCCTTTATCCATATTGACTATAAAAGGTTGCTCATCCTCTTTAACCGTTATACTAACCGCCTTATACTCAAAGAACTCTTCAAAGTCTTCTATCATCTCTCTAATGACATCATTAAAACTAACGTCTTGATAATTAACGAATTGATTATTCTCTATTTTAGCCAACATCAACAAGGATTTGTTCAGCTTAATGAGTCTTCTCAGCGTCTGATGAATAGATTGTATTTGTAACATCTGTTCTTCATTCAACTCTTCTTTTTCAGCCATTAATTCTAACTTATTACTCATAATAGCTAGAGGAGTCTGAGATTCATGAGCAGCATTAGACACAAAGGCTTTTTGCTGTTCAAAAGTACTTTCTATACGTCTTATCATCTTATTAATCTCTAGCTGTAGATCTGTAAATTCTCGGATAGGAGTCTTGGTCTCTTCCGTCACCACCTCTTTACCTATAGTATAGTTCTTCAGGTTACCTAGTAATTTATAAAATGAACCCCAAACTACTTTCCTTAAAATAAAATAGTTAATCAAGAATATACTGATTATCAACATCAAGTACAACGCCCCAACGGCAATACCAAAATCTCCTAATAAATCATCTGCTTCTATAGTAGAGGTACGTATCTCTAATAAAAAATTATCTCCATTCTTATCTTCAAAAGTAGTGGTGAGCATACGCACAGGTTCCTCATTATCATCCACATCCATATAGATCATTTCTGTAGTGAATACATTCTTTCTAGAGTATTCTCCTGGCGCTAATGGAGTAATTCTGAATCCACTTGCTCCGAATGACTGTATACTAGTGATACTAGGATTATTATATGCTTTTTTGACTATCTCACTTTTAGTGTTTTTCAGTCCATCATCTATATTATCATAGACCTCTTCTGTCATGAATGCGTAGAAGATAAGCACCCATACAGTAAGAACTATCACTATGCCAATGGATAAATACCTAAGTGTATAATTATGTAGTTTCATCCCCTATTCATTCACTAATTTATACCCCATTCCATACACAGACTGAATATTTACTTCCGCGTGATGACTCTTTAGTTTTTTGCGCAAGTTCTTCACCTGAGAGTACACAAAATCGTAACTATCTGCCTCATCCATATTATCTCCCCATATATGCTCTGCAATAGAAGATTTAGTCACTAACCGATTCGCATTCACTACAAAATAATACAATAGTTCAAACTCTTTATTATTAAGCAACATCGTACTTCCCTGCACGACTACCGTTCTCTCATCTATAAAAATCTCTATATTATTCCATTTTACACTCTGGAACCCCTGTTGATTCTTTCTTCTCAACACTGACTTTATTCGAGCTAATAGCTCCGATAGATGAAAAGGTTTAGTGAGATAATCATCTGCTCCTAACTCTAAGCCTAATACTTTATCATCTATAGAATCTTTAGCCGATATAATAATAACCGAGTCGGCTTTACCCATCGATTTGATCTCACGTAACAAGTCTATTCCATTACCATCGGGAAGCATAATATCTAACAAAATACAATCATAGTCATACCCTGCTAACTTCTCTATCCCTACCTTATAATTACTAGCCACCTCGACCAAGTAAAGCTCTTTTTCTAAAGATTCTCGGATGATATCTCTTAACTCCTGTTCGTCTTCAATAACTAAAATTTTCATATCCCTCCAATTAGTACTTACGAATATACAAGTTATCTAATTAATGTTTTTCCTTTCTATCAGATTAAATAATGAAATACGAATAATAAAGCTTTTAAACGCAAATTATCTCTGTCTATATTAAAGAAATAATCTTATTTTAGTTATGCCTTACACTTAACTGATTTAGCTTATGTATAGTACCGATAGACTACAGATATCTCCACTCTCTCATGCTGACAATTCCTTTATCATAGAATTAGTCAATACTCCTGGATGGCTTAAATATATAGGAAATAGAAATGTCTATACGGCAATGGATGCACAGATGTATATACAGAGTATATTAGATAACCCACAGTATCAATACTGGGTGGTCAATAGAAAAGAGGATGGGAAACCAATAGGATTAATCTCCCTGATTAAGCGAGACTACCTAGAGCATCACGATATAGGTTTTGCCTTCATACCCACTTACATTGGGCTAGGATATGCCTACGAAGCTACAAGCTTTATCATCAAGATAATAAGAGAAGATGCTAAATACAGTACTTTATATGCGACAACCCTTCCGATAACAAGAGTTCTATTAAACTGCTAACAAGATTAGGATTTACTTTTATAGAAACAATAAAACCTCATGAGGAGGTACTCAACTTATTTAAAATATAGTGTTTAAAATTATTGATAGTAGGTACATTAAAATATACTTAAATATATAATTAAAAAAAATCCCTTTCCGTAATGTATTAACGCAAAAGAACATTTCGTTTATAGACTTTTATTCATACAATACTTAGCCAAAAGCAAACGCGTTTATTAGGAAAGGGAATAAAATCGCATGAAGTACTAAGTCCCCACAATTCCTTCATACGGTGACAAAATTATATATTTTTGTAAGAGTATTCACTATGATAACAAATAATTATTAACCACTTCATCAACAATTCACTTTTCACTATAGAATCACATAAATTAACATATTATAATGCTAATTTATTCTAACATTAAGTACAATTATTCAATTTAAAAGTCGCTAAATGCGTAAATCAAAACCAGTAACCACGCTAATTCTATGCCTTTTTATAAAAGTTTAAATATTAACTAGATAAATATTGCCTTTTTTTGTCTTTCAATGGTGGATTCAAGTATTAAATGCAACAGTAACCATTAGGTTTAATTTTTCTGTAAAAATTTCGTTAGGCGATTTAAAACCAAATCTCTTTCTTGGTCTGTTGTTTAAAATATTTACAGCCTTGTCAATTGCTGCTTGTGTAATTAAATCGAAATTAGTCATTTTAGGGAAATATTGTCTTACTAATCCATTTAAATTTTCATTAGCTCCTCTTTCCCAACTGTGATAAGGCTTTGCGAAGTAGTAATCAAGCTCTAGAGTGTTAGCTATATTTTGATGGTTTGCAAACTCTTTTCCGTTATCAGAAGTCATAGTATGAAGTAACGGTTTGAAGTCTTTTAAGAGTTCTATAATTTTAGCTTCTACAACGTGAGCTTCCTTTGATTCTATCTTTCCCATCCATAAAACCCCTGTAGCTCTATCGTTTATAGTAAGCAGTGCTCCACGATGATTTTTCCCTATTACTAAATCTATTTCAAGATCACCTATTCTATATTTATCATCAACTATACTAGGTCTTTTTTCAATATCTACTCTATTACTTATCAAGCCTCTACTGTCTTTGCATGCACCTCTTTTTCTATATTTTTTACCTTTAGTTCTAAGATGCTTATAAAGCTTTCCTCCTTGTTTTTTGTTCTGCCAAATGAATTGATAAATACATTCAACAGAGACCATTTCTTTTGCTTCAAGTTTACTTCTACCTACTATTTGTTCTGGACTATAATCTTGATTAAGATAGTCTATAATAGTTGTTTTTACGTTTTCAGTTAAGCGTATTCTCTTGCGTTTTTATTTGTGTCGTTGAGCTGTCTTTCTTTGTCCAAGATTAGCTTTATAAACACCATTTCTTTCGTCTGAATTGCGCTTAAGCTCTCTGCTAACAACAGACTTGTCTTTGCCTATATAACAAGCAATTTCAGTAAGTGATTTACCTGCCTTTTTATATGCTTCTATTTTATATCTTTGTTCTAACGTTAAATGTGACATCTTTTTGGGTGTGTAGGAACCTCAAAAGTAGATGTTTTTTTTCGCCAACGGCGGAGAACATTTGCTCCATGGAGCAAATGTTCTCCGCCGTTTTTTAAATGCTGTTGCATTTATTAGTTGAATCTAAGAATTATAAAAAACAAATTAAAAAAATCTTCATTCCCCTATAGCCATAAAAAAACCGACCTAAAGATATACCTTAGATCAGTCCTATAAATTCAATATTCGAACTCAGTTTTTACTTTTTGGTAAATGTCAATACTACTATATCGCCAGAACGCATAATTAACTGATCCTCTACAATGTCATAATGAGTTACAGAATTTAGTGCATTCATAAACTCTCTATCTGCTACTCCCTCACAGAACATCATCGTAGAAGCCATCTTATCTCCTAGCTTGATAGCGTTTCCTTCTTTAGCTTCAAAACTTCCATGGATATTATTACATCCATCATTTCCATAAACTTTTTTATCCTTAACTTCAAAAGTTAAACTTGGTTTCTTCATTGAGAAAAGAGTACTCATATCTTTACCAGAAGTTGCTGGAGTTGTAATAGAGCTCAATACCCATTCTCCTTCTAATTTTTTACTCATATCTACTTTTTTCTCTACTGTTACAGTAGTAATTTCTCCTGCTGTCTTACAGCTTACAGCCGTTAATGCTAAAACAGCACTTAGTAATACTAATGTCTTTTTCATCTTACTTTTATTTTATTATGTTTTCCCCTTTTCAAGGTTATTAGCAAATTTACCATTTCATATGGCAGTCTATAATAATTAATTCTTAAAATTTACATATAATGTCTTATTATAAGGAATAACTCTTCTCAAAACATAAATTATTATACAAAAAAAGGGCTATCTGTAATACAAATAGCCCTATTCTATATTTTAAATGTATTAAGAATACATTTTTGCTCTTAATTCTTTTACTTTTGGATCATCTAAGTAATCGTCGAACGTCATATATCTATCGATAGCCCCATTAGGAGTTAACTCTAGAATACGTGTACCTACAGTCTGTGCAAACTCGTGGTCATGCGTCGTTAATAAGATCGTTCCCTTAAAGTTTTTCAATGTATTATTGAATGCAGTAATAGACTCTAGATCTAAGTGGTTCGTAGGTTCGTCTAACATTAATACGTTAGCTCTCATCATCATCATACGAGATAACATACAGCGCACCTTCTCTCCTCCTGATAATACACGACCTGTCTTAAGAGCCTCTTCTCCAGAGAAGATCATCTTACCTAAGAATCCACGTACATATACTTCATCTCTTTCTTCTTCAGTCTTCGCCCATTGACGTAACCAGTCTACTAATGTCAAGTCATTGTCAAAAAACTCGTGGTTCTCTACTGGCAAATAAGATTGTGTTGTAGTAATTCCCCACTCAAACTTACCTGCATCAGCCTCTTTCTTACCGTTTAAGATTTCGTAGAACGCTGTAGTAGCACGTGAGTCTTTAGAGATTACTACTAGTTTATCTCCTTTAGCCATATTTAGATTGATATCTTTAAATAATACCTCTCCATCTATAGAAGCAGATAATCCTTCGATATTTAAAATCTGATCTCCTGCCTCTCTATCTGTATCAAATATAATAGCTGGGTATCTTCTAGAAGATGGCTTAATATCATCTAATTTTAATTTGTCAATCATCTTCTTACGAGAAGTTGCTTGTTTTGACTTCGCAACGTTCGCACTAAAACGACGGATAAACTCTTCTAATTCAGCCTTTTTCTCTTCAGCTTTCTTATTTTGTTGAGCTCTTTGCTTAGCTGCTAATTGACTTGATTCGTACCAGAATGTATAGTTACCTGAGTAATGGTTAATCTTACCGAAGTCAATATCAGATACGTGCGTACACACAGCATCTAAGAAGTGACGGTCGTGAGATACTACTAATACTGTGTTCTCATAATGAGCTAAGAAATTCTCTAACCAAGCGATTGTCTCAAAGTCCAAGTCGTTGGTAGGCTCATCCATAATCAATACATCTGGGTTACCAAATAAAGCCTGTGCTAATAATACACGTACCTTTAACTTAGCATCCATCTCTGCCATAGGTGTATAATGAAAATCTTCAGATATACCTAAGTTAGATAACATCGTAGCGGCAGCTGACTCGGCATTCCAACCATCCATTTCATCAAAACGGATCTGTAACTCTCCGATACGATCAGCATTTTCGTCTGTATAGTTTAAGTAAAGCTCATCCATCTCTTTCTTAACATTATACAAATCTTTATTACCCATCATTACAGTTTCAAGAACTGTATATTCGTCAAACATATTGTGGTTCTGATTAAGAACTGACATACGTTTTCCTGGTTCTAGAGAAACATGACCTGATGTAGGGTCGATATCTCCCGATAATATTTTTAAGAATGTAGATTTACCAGCACCGTTAGCACCGATAATACCGTAGCAGTTACCTTGAGTAAAAGTTACATTAACTTCGTCAAATAAAATTCGTTTACCAAACTGAACTGACAGATTCGAAACTGTTAACATTATTATCTTTTAATTTAAATTGCCTACAAAATTACTAATTTTATATTTAGAAACATCTATAAATAAAACTTATCGCCCTACCCACCCACTTTAACCAATCATTAACAAGATAAAACACCCGTAAAACTTAAATTTGCTTATATTATCTCTCGAACAAATAGTCATTTAGCTAATGCAGAAAAAACTACCTAATACAAATTTATTACTCCTTTTTATCCCACTTATAAGCCTTCTTGCATCTTGTCAAAAAAAATTTGATCCTAAAGATTATAGTGCTTATATACAGGGAGAGATTATAAATCCTACTTCTAATTACCTTTTATTCTGCAAAGACAATGAAGTCCTAGACACTTTGTTCCTAGACGAAAACAATAAGTTTTATAAAAAATTCGACTCATTAACACCAGGAATGTATATCTATAAGCACAATCCTGAGTTTCAATACATCTACTTCGATAAAAATGACAGTCTGACACTACGCCTTAACTCAAGAGATTTTGACCATTCTATTATATTCTCTGGACGAGGTGCTGAAAAGAATAATTTCTTAATGAATCTAACTGTCAGAAATATCATGGATGAGAGTGAAGGATATAGTGCATTCGATGTATCTCCAGAGAAATTTAGTCGAAGAATAGACTCTGTACATGCAGCTAGAACTACTTACTATCTAAGAAATAAAGCCATTATCAACTGGTCTGACAACTTTGACCTGTATGCAAAAGCGAAGCTTGACTTACACTTCTTTGCATTAAAAGAGCTCTATCCTACTGCACACTATGTTAGAACAGATGAAGATGTAAGAGATAAACTCCCTGCGGACTATTATAGTTTTAGAAAAAAAATAAACTTCAATGATGAACGTTTATTAAAGTACTCTTCATTCACTAAATACCTAGCCATTATGCTAAACTCTATTGTGAATGAGCCTGAACAAAACATTATACCAGACAACAAGTTTGATAAATATATCGATAAGCTTAATATAGTAGACACCTTAATCAGAAACGATAAAGTTAAAAATGCTATCTTAGATAATATTGCATTTATCTACTTATTAGAGGATCAGAACTTAAATAATAATGATAAGTTCTTAGAGCGATACTTTGAACTATCTACAGATAAGAATCAACACAATGAAATCATCCAGATCCAACAAGCAATTCAAAATCTTAAATATGAGAAGAAGTTACCTGAAGTTCCTATAGTGAATACTAAAAATCAAAAGGTATCTATTAATTCTATTATCAATAAGAGAACTCTAATGTTCTTCTGGACAAAAAATGGAATAGCGCATGCTGACGCAGCTCACCAGATAGCTGCAGAATTAAAAGCTGAAATGCCAAATATAGAAATCATATCGATCTGTATCGATGGTGAACATGGAGAGTGGTTAAGTATATTAAAGCGCTACCCTTCTAATGGTATTATAGAGCTTAGATCTGATGACTTTAACCAAATGAAAGATCAGTGGATCATCACAAAAATCCAACGTTGCATGCTACTAGACAAAGATGGTTCTATCATAGATCCATTTGTCAATATCTTTGACAAGAACTTTGAAACAATTTTAAAGCAATAATAAAATAAAGTGAGAGCCCAACCGAATGGTTGGGCTCTCACTTTTATTATACTTCTATCTTCTTTTGAATAAAACTATACTACCTGTATCATGACTCAATACTGACTCCGTTTTAATACCTATTTTAACGGACTCACTACGGACTCAAATCGAACGAAACCTGTCTCGTCCTACTATAACTGTACAGCATTAGTCCTAGTTTTATATTCTATTTTTATTTTTTGACAAAAAATTTCTTCAATACCTGATACAACAACTGCTTTACATGGCACATGCTTCATTCTATTCTAACCAAGAAAACACCTAACTCTAAAGGATAATTAGAGAAAACCGATGAATCTTAAAACAAAAAAATCCCTCAAACCCCTTGTAAAATCAAGAAAAATCAAAGAAAACGACATTTTTTTTCAATTATAAATCACTTGATATCAAACCATTGATTTTTTTACAAAAAAAAGTACTATTTTACCTTGGAACTTTTAAATAAAAAGCAATATATTTGCCACGTCAAAAAAATCAAGGTATGCGCCTTCTAAAATTGACAATTTTTAATCTCTTTTATAAAGATTAAATGGTCCAATAGCTCAGCTGGATAGAGCAACTGCCTTCTAAGCAGTAGGTCTCAGGTTCGAATCCTGATTGGATCACTAAAACACTTCTAAGTTAAGGAGTTTTTATCCTAAACTATCAATTTAGATAGATAATTTTAATCTATTTTATAAGATTAAATGGTCCAATAGCTCAGCTGGATAGAGCAACTGCCTTCTAAGCAGTAGGTCTCAGGTTCGAATCCTGATTGGATCACTAAAAAAGCCCTTGTTATTTCTAACAAGGGCTTTTTATGGATCAGTGACAAAAGTTGGGGACTAGGCAAAAAGTCTAGTTAATCTAAAAAGGAAAAACTTCTTATCTCTAACACCTCTATACATCATACGGAAGTATTTAATTTTGGCATTAAATGATTCCGCAGAAGCATTTGTACTTCTATTAATAAAGTAATTGATGATTTCGTTATAGTGTACATTAAAAGTCTTTAAAACAGTACTAAAGTGTTTGAGTGAAGCTTTTTCAATATCATTAAACCAATGAGCTAGCTTAGTCATAGCTATTTCTTTATCTATTTGTAGATTATATATCTGTCTAAGGTTATTAGCAAGTAGATAGGCTTGTTTGATCTCTGGGTATAATTCAAATAGTACCTTAGCTCTTTCTTGTTGGTCAGATGTCCAATTAATTTGGTTTTTATAAAGTAGAGAACGTGAGCGAACTAAAAGTTGCTTCTTAGTATCTCCATTACTAAGTATTTCAGGATTATATAGGATCAGTGACAAAAGTTGGGGACTAGGCAAAAAGTCTAGTTAATCTAAAAAGGAAAAACTTCTTATCTCTAACACCTCTATACATCATACGGAAGTATTTAATTTTGGCATTAAATGATTCCGCAGAAGCATTTGTACTTCTATTAATAAAGTAATTGATGATTTCGTTATAGTGTACATTAAAAGTCTTTAAAACAGTACTAAAGTGTTTGAGTGAAGCTTTTTCAATATCATTAAACCAATGAGCTAGCTTAGTCATAGCTATTTCTTTATCTATTTGTAGATTATATATCTGTCTAAGGTTATTAGCAAGTAGATAGGCTTGTTTGATCTCTGGGTATAATTCAAATAGTACCTTAGCTCTTTCTTGTTGGTCAGATGTCCAATTAACTTGGTTTTTATAAAGTAGAGAACGTGAGCGAACTAAAAGTTGCTTCTTAGTATCTCCATTACTAAGTATTTCAGGATTATATATAATGCCTTCTTCCTTAGCCTTTAAAACAGCAGTGTTCTCAGCGTCAAGCTCAGCCCATCTATATTTTATTCTAATATCTTGTACAGCTTCACTTACAAGCTTTTGTACATGAAAACGATCAATTACTTGCACAGCTTTAGGGAAGCACTTCTTAGCTATCTGTTTCATAGCCCCTGCCATATCTAAAGTAATCTCGGTAACTTTATCTCTAAGTTTTTTAGGTAGTTTAGATAGATGCTTTATTACAGTATCTGATTTTGTTCCTTTAACTATCGCTACAATGGTCTTTTTCTGACCTTTACCTGCTTTAGAAGTCAGTATAGTGTACAATTCTCCCATAGATAAACATACTTCATCTATGGAGAGTTGTTCAGTTATATTTTCTGGGTAGAGTAGCCAGTCTTGTGCATGTTCTTGTTGATCCCATTGTTTGAAACCACTAGTTTTATGTTTGTATTGGCGTTGAAACTTTTCACCTTTAACTCCAAATAATTCACCAATAGCCTTACAGCTAAGTACTTTAGTATCGGCCAATTTTTTTTAAGAACTCCGAAAACTCTGTAGTCATTCGTGTTCCTTCTGCGATGATATTCCAATCACGTGATATAATTTCTCCTGTTTGTTTATCTGTCCAACGACGACGTTGTACGTGTAGTTTAACTGATTTACCTCGTAACGGGAAGTCTTCAATAGTAATCATACTATGGAAACCTTTAGAAATAAGCTGTCTTTCAGCACATTGATTTCCGTAATCATTCTTCTCTTCAAAGTAGATATGTAGTTTGGTCTCTAATTCTTCTACTTTAGTAATATTGAAGTGTTCTACTAAGTAAGTAGGTAAGATTAGTTTTAGTATTTCTTGGCTATCCATCATAGCACAAAGATATTATTTTACACTTTCCTCCCCAACTTTTAACGTTGATCCATTATATATAATGCCTTCTTCCTTAGCCTTTAAAACAGCAGTGTTCTCAGCGTCAAGCTCAGCCCATCTATATTTTATTCTAATATCTTGTACAGCTTCACTTACAAGCTTTTGTACATGAAAACGATCAATTACTTGCACAGCTTTAGGGAAGCACTTCTTAGCTATCTGTTTCATAGCCCCTGCCATATCTAAAGTAATCTCGGTAACTTTATCTCTAAGTTTTTTAGGTAGTTTAGATAGATGCTTTATTACAGTATCTGATTTTGTTCCTTTAACTATCGCTACAATGGTCTTTTTCTGACCTTTACCTGCTTTAGAAGTCAGTATAGTGTACAATTCTCCCATAGATAAACATACTTCATCTATGGAGAGTTGTTCAGTTATATTTTCTGGGTAGAGTAGCCAGTCTTGTGCATGTTCTTGTTGATCCCATTGTTTGAAACCACTAGTTTTATGTTTGTATTGGCGTTGAAACTTTTCACCTTTAACTCCAAATAATTCACCAATAGCCTTACAGCTAAGTACTTTAGTATCGGCCAATTTTTTTTAAGAACTCCGAAAACTCTGTAGTCATTCGTGTTCCTTCTGCGATGATATTCCAATCACGTGATATAATTTCTCCTGTTTGTTTATCTGTCCAACGACGACGTTGTACGTGTAGTTTAACTGATTTACCTCGTAACGGGAAGTCTTCAATAGTAATCATACTATGGAAACCTTTAGAAATAAGCTGTCTTTCAGCACATTGATTTCCGTAATCATTCTTCTCTTCAAAGTAGATATGTAGTTTGGTCTCTAATTCTTCTACTTTAGTAATATTGAAGTGTTCTACTAAGTAAGTAGGTAAGATTAGTTTTAGTATTTCTTGGCTATCCATCATAGCACAAAGATATTATTTTACACTTTCCTCCCCAACTTTTAACGTTGATCCCTTTTTATTTATATACTCATTTTTAGCATAACCATATCGCGGAGCTGAATACCGTTTTCTATAATAGGCTCATCATAATTCTCTATGAAGAAGTCTTTCTTTACACCATACTTCACAAAGCCATTGCGTTCATAAAATCGTATTTGATCTACTCCACAGTCTGCTGTACCCACTATGATTTGACGATAACCTCCTACTCTTGCAAGTCTAATAATCTCCTTAATCAATAGACTCCCTATTCCCTTGCCCTGAAGCTCAGCAGACACAGCTATATTCTTAAGTTCTACAACCTCATGATCTATGTGGAAAAGACAGAAAACTGCTAAATCATGACTTCCCTCTCTTAGGACATAGACATCACTATCGAATACATACTTATTTATCGCCTGAACGGTCTCATCCGCTAATAATAGTAAAGAATAAGGCAATACTTGTTTATCCTCAATTAACTCAATCTTATATTGCGGATATAATTCTTCTAAAAACATATTCTGATTTTTTTGCTCTTGATACTAAACCAAGATCCCCCTCAACCAAACACTTTGTGTATAGTTGACTCTAAATATTACAACTGTAGTTTTCTGTTTAAGAGGAACCTTAGACTAGAGACAAATATACTATTAATTACGAAGTGTAATCAGATGTCTCCTGTAGTAAATAAGTAAAGAATATAGCCTTAGAGGCTATCATAATTAAAAAGATACAAAGTATACTTTTCATCAATGAAGAAAAATAAAGTCACTCCCTATATTAGGTAGTAGACTCAGATGGTTATATTAAAATAGCATACCATACAATCTATTTCAATATTTGTCCCCACAATTACCATCTTCGCCTTTTAGTGACTTTATAGTATACAATATAGTTAGCTACTTATTCTTATCTGCCCTTGTATCTGGAAACAACAATTGGTCAAACAGTCAATAAAATAAACTACTAAACATTGTATCATTCTTCATGTTATATAGTAATTCTCATAACGCTTTTCTAACTTTGTGTATTTGCTTAGCATTTACAAGTACAAATATAGTGGTGTTCTCGCTTATACCTTCTATCGTCAGCCATACTTTAAGAAAGTATAAGTTTAAAACTTTAAAAATGTTAATAAAACACTAATTACAGGAGCCTTTTACACTCAACAACAACGAATTAAGAACTAGAATCCAACATCTTAACTCAATTCCTTTACTCCATTTTCACTATACAGTTTCAGTAGATAAACAAGTTTTAGTCAATCCCCCATCTAATACCTTCTATCCTCTACTTCATAGTTGTGATGTACATATTTTTATTCTACTTTTACTACAACTAGAGTTGCCTTCATCATACTAGTCAAACCTAAATCTTTTTAAAATTCTAACCATGTATTCTGCCTCTTTCCTATTAGCATTACTTGACACTCTTACCCAATACTGTAAGCGAATATCTGTAAGACACTATGCAAAATACATCTTGTGTAGCCTGCTAATTATAAGCATGTTTGGTTGTCAAAAAACAGCAGTGAAAACAAATCACCTTAGCAATCAAAAAGTATTAGATAATATCGAATCCAATGATAAATCACTAATAGAAAATCAGCACACATTAGACTCTTTATTTACAATCACTAAAAGCATAAATCCAAAAAGCTCACAACTGATCGATATTGCTTCTAAGGCTTATAACCTAGAGCTATATGATCAATACTTTAGATACTCTAAGGAAATCAATCAAATAGCGACTAAAAACAATGACTCTTTACTAGTCGCTAAATCATTGTGGTACATCGGAGATTACTACGATTATAAAATGCAATTAGATAGTGCATACATATACTTCGACCAAGCAGAACAGATATACCTAAACACTAAATCTTATGTAGACGTTGCTAAAATGCAACAATATAAATCTATAGTCTTATTTAGAGAAGGTTTATATAATGAAGCTGAAAACAAAGCATTAGAAGCTCTTGAAATTCTTGAAAGATTACCAAAAGATAGATTGCTCTACGAAATAAACTTAAACCTAGGTAATATCTTAGATCTAAATCAACAGCCTAATGAAGCACTCCTTTATTACTCTGAGGCCATCTATATTTTAGAAGACCTTTATAAAAATAAATTAATATCAACAGAAGAATTTTTAGAGTCAAAAGCACATTGTTATAATAACATAGGAACTTTATATCACACCCAAAAATCTTATTTAAACTCTGAAACATATTTAAGCTATGGTTATAATAATTTAATAGATCTAAACCAACAGAATGAATTATATACAATCATATTAACAAACCTAGGAACATTAAACATTAGCTTAAATAAACTAAACATTGCAGAAAAATTATTAAATGAATCATTAACAATAAGTCTTGAAAAAAATTATAAACAAAGCTTAACAGCAAACAACTTTAGACTTGGTGAACTCGCCCTAAAGAAAAAAGACACAATAGAAGCTATAAATTACTACAAAACAGCATATCAACTTTCAACTAAAGCTAAGGCTAATAATACTATCTTAAAAAGTTTAAAAGCACTTAGCTTAACAGACAAACAAGAAGCTACCAAATACATTAGTCTATATTATGCTTTTAATGATAGCATCAATAAACTACAGATCAGTAAGAGAAATAAATTTGCAAGAATTAAATACGAAAGCGAAAAATTAGAAAAGAACATCGTCAACCTAAAAAAGGAGAATTCCCAACTACTAATTACTTCTATCATCATTGTCTTAATCGCTATTATTCTCCTATTCATTATTCTATATAGAAATAAAATAAAAAAGTACACCTTCTTAAAACAAGATCAAGAAAATAAAGAACTAATATTCAAGCTCCTACTAGAGCAGGAACAATTATCTCAAGATGTCTTAACGAAAGAGCGAGAAAGAATTAGTCAGGAGTTACATGACGGAATCATTAACTCTCTATTCATCGTTCGTCTAAGTTTGGGGAATTCTAAAGACAACCTTCCTATACTTCACGAAATAGAAAAAGTACAGAATCAAATCAGGCTAATCTCTCATGACCTCAAAAATCATGAGTTTATTCAACAAGGGTTCTCTGAAATCATCTCCAAACTAGTGGTCCAAAACAGTACCAACCAACAGAAGTTTCAGCTTATCATATCCAAAAACTATAAATGGGACAAGGTTAGCTATGATGATAAAATAAATATCTATAGAATATTACAAGAAGCAATACAGAATGTCATCAAACACTCTCATGCTAAAAACTGTATTATCTCTATCTTTAAAACAGAGACTAGTGATAGAATAACCATCACAGATGACGGAATAGGATTTAACTATTCTAAAGTTAGAAATAGCAATGGACTCAAAAATATTAATAATAGAGCCAAACAACTCCACGCTTCCCTAGAGGTCAATTCGACAACTCAAGGAACTGTAATTATCATCAATATACCTCATTAAAAAAGAGGTTATCTATGCGATAACCTCTTAAAAAAAAATCGAAATAAATTCGATGACATCGTATATACAGATGGAATAAATCTATGACATCTTTAATCTTTTAGACTAACTAATTCAGATGTATATACTATTTCTTTCCTTTGTCAACAGACTTCTCAATATTATCCGCACTTTCCATTTCTTGTCCAAATGATCTTGTCTGGATAGAATCTCTTACTGTACTGAACTCCCCTCCTTTAAATGAGTCTGAAGCATTTAGAGGTTTGCTTTCTTTCTCTAGAGGATCTACACTACATGAGTAAACTGTTAAACTCAAGATAGCAGCACAAGCATAAATAATTTTTTTGTTCATATTATTTTCTTTTGTTATTCTTCTTCTATACTTTTACTTTATATGACAAGCAGTGTACCATACTACACTCCTTTTTTACATCCTTTCAAAAATACAAATGAGTTTTTCAATCTAATGACTTGAAAAACTTCAAAAATGTTAATTTTTATAAATGAAGCTATCTTACAAATTCCTTATCATAGATGATCACCCGATGATTATCAATGGCTATAAAGCTATTATCCAAAGCAAATATGAGGCTCCTGTCTTCTATGAAGCTACTAATATAGAAGATGCCATAACGCTGGTAGATAGCATAGAAAAAGTAGACTTTTTATTACTAGATTACAATATAGGTAAGCCCTATAATGATATAGAGAATGGAATAGACTTAGCTAAGTTCTTAGCTGAGAAATATGATGGGATAAAAATACTAGTGATTACTGCACACGAGGAGATTACGATTGTTTATAATATCCATAAAAAAGTAAGACCTCACGCCTTATTAATAAAATCAGATGTAAATACAGATGAACTCATTCTAGCTATAGAAAATACCATAAAAGGAGATATCTACAGATCTAATAAGGCACAACAAGCTCTAATATCTATGAATCAGCGCGCAGTCTTACTACAAGAAGACAATATCCAAATCTTAATGTTATTAGATAAGGGGTACAAGGTTCAAGAAATACCAGCATTAATACATAAAAGCCTAAGCTCTGTACAACGCAATATCGGGTTATTAAAAGAGGTCTTTAATGTAACAGAAAATAGTGGTCTACTGAGAGAAGCCAAAAAACAAGGTTTTATATAACCTTCTAATTATCAACACCAATATTTTGAATAAAAAAGGAATCACCATAAAGTGGTTCCTTTTTGTTAGGTTAACATATAAGCTTCTGTAAAACTCAGACAGCTCCCCTTTTAATTAACTCTAAAGAAAACTGTCAAATAAAAAAATTTGGTTATCCTTTCTGGTTTTTATAAATTGAAACCTCAATCATACATAGAAAGCATTCTGTTTTCTATAAAACAATAAAACTCATTTATAAAGAACTTTTACTAAAAGAGAAATCTTTATAACCTATTTTTTTAAACAAAAAACATAAAGTATGAATACCATAAAAGTATTAAACTCAGAAGACATAAAACAATTGGTTTCTATAGAAGAAGCAATAGAAACGGTTGTGGATGCTTATGTTGAACTATCTAATAATACAGCTGAAATGCCTGAGCGAGTAATAACAGGTCTGGGCAATGACTATCTAGATATCTTTTTTAAACCATCGTTAATTTCCAATATCAATACAGCAGGTGTTAAACTTTTAAGCATACGCAAACAAGGTGGTGTGAATGGTCACCCTGCTATACAAGGGCTAGTTATATTAATTGATTCAGAAAACAACCTTACTCAAGCAATAGTGGATGGTTCTCATCTTACTGCCTTAAGAACTGGAGGCGCCTCTGGTGTAGCAACTCGTTACTTAGCTAGAAAAGACTCTTCTGTAATGGCACTTTTTGGAGCTGGAGCACAAGCGTATACACAATTCGAAGCTGTATGTGCAGAAAGGCCTATTAAAAAAGCATATCTATTTGGTAGTTCTAAGAACAGTAAGTCCGTTCAAACATTCATCGAATACTACAAAGACAAATCTGATGTAGAGATTATAGCTACAGATAATTTAGAGGTACTTGCTAATGTAGATATTATTTGTACAGTTACCCCTTCTGCAACGCCTTTATTTAAAACTTCTCATCTCAAAAAAGGAGTACATATCAACGCAGCTGGGTCCTATAGCCCAACTATGCATGAGTTACCTGAAGATATCTTTATGGATAGTTCTTTGTTTGTAGATCACGAAGATTCTTGTTTTTCTTCAACTGCTGATATCCTTGTACCACTAGAAAAAGCATTATTACCAGAGGAGAATTACAAAGGAGAAATTGGAGATTTAATCCTAGGTAAAATTCAAGGAAGAACAAGTGACTCTGAGATAACAGTCTTTAAAAATGTTGGTATCGCAATCCAAGATTTAATTACCGCTAAATATGCCTATGACAAGGCTTGTAGAGAAAACTTAGGTACTTCTATAGAAATGTAAGAAAGATTTCTTTCTAGAATTTAAATTCTCTAATTACAAGCATATAACTAAGTGTTTTTTTCAATACTTAGTTCATCTTAAACAAGTGTATAAAAGACGTCTTATCAATATCGATAAGGCGTTTTTTCAATTGCATTTTGGCTTCATCTGGCGACATTCCACCCATAACTTAGAAAAATCTCTTTTGCGAATGCCATCTACCATAATTCTATTGTAAACAAACCTTAGGTCATCTCAAAGAAGCTTTAGAAGTTACTTAAATAACTATTAGGTTCTTTTAAGAAAGATTTTCTTCATACCTTATATTTACTAGATTTGCGAGTAAATATAAGGTATTCTTATTTACACAAAAAACGACTAATCAACAATGAAAAAAATACTATTATTCTCTTTACTCCTAATTGGGATTAATACATATGGACAGTATTTGTACCCTGTAAAAGTAGAAAATTGTAAAATAGATAGGTTCTGCCTTGACTGTGGTGATACATTAGCGGGGTATGATCAAAAAGCTTTTACGAAACTTGAACAAGAGCTAAACAAAGAGTTAGATCTTAATAAGCTTACTGGAAGAATAGGATTTCAGGTTTTAGTAGCTCCTAATAAAACTGGTTGTGTTATAAGTCACACAGATGAATCAAATAGTACAGTGACAAAAAAAATAATTAAAAAAACTAAACAAGTTTAAAAAGTGGACTCCTTCTATAACAGATGGTAAAATAGAACTAAAGACTTCTATAAACGTTGTCTTTGAAATTCAAAACAATACTATATCTGGTAAGATTGTTAGAGTAGATTTTACTGAATTTGAAAAATCTTTTGATTACCCTACTGATCCAGAAATCTTAAACAAAACCTACCAATACAAAAATGAAAATCTATCTAATTACACCATATCAGTTTGGGATACTAAAAACTCTAATCTGTTAGATAATGACATCATGGGAGTTGCTGTAGACAATTCTGGATTGGTTTGGTTAATATCCTATTTTGAGCTATTAACTTTTAATGGACAAGAATTTAAAGAAATTCAATATAGTGATCCTTTTAATGATAATGAGTCTGGGTACTCACAAATTTTAATTGATGAGGATAATATAGTTTGGTTATATGGCAATGAACAAATATATTCTATACAAGAGCATAAATGGCAAAAGCACAATACTGGTCTATCCAAAGAAACATACGTTATAACAATGAGTAATAATCCTGTTTCTAAAGAAATTTTTGTCAGCTCACCTGAAGGGGTTGCTATTTATAACTTAGATTCAACTAATAAATGCAACAGCATTTAAAAAACGGCGGAGAACATTTGCTCCATGGAGCAAATGTTCTCCGCCGTTGGCGAAAAAAAACATCTACTTTTGAGGTTCCTACACACCCAAAAAGATGTCACATTTAACGTTAGAACAAAGATATAAAATAGAAGCATATAAAAAGGCAGGTAAATCACTTACTGAAATTGCTTGTTATATAGGCAAAGACAAGTCTGTTGTTAGCAGAGAGCTTAAGCGCAATTCAGACGAAAGAAATGGTGTTTATAAAGCTAATCTTGGACAAAGAAAGACAGCTCAACGACACAAAGAAAAACGCAAGAGAATACGCTTAACTGAAAACGTAAAAACAACTATTATAGACTATCTTAATCAAGATTATAGTCCAGAACAAATAGTAGGTAGAAGTAAACTTGAAGCAAAAGAAATGGTCTCTGTTGAATGTATTTATCAATTCATTTGGCAGAACAAAAAACAAGGAGGAAAGCTTTATAAGCATCTTAGAACTAAAGGTAAAAAATATAGAAAAAGAGGTGCATGCAAAGACAGTAGAGGCTTGATAAGTAATAGAGTAGATATTGAAAAAAGACCTAGTATAGTTGATGATAAATATAGAATAGGTGATCTTGAAATAGATTTAGTAATAGGGAAAAATCATCGTGGAGCACTGCTTACTATAAACGATAGAGCTACAGGGGTTTTATGGATGGGAAAGATAGAATCAAAGGAAGCTCACGTTGTAGAAGCTAAAATTATAGAACTCTTAAAAGACTTCAAACCGTTACTTCATACTATGACTTCTGATAACGGAAAAGAGTTTGCAAACCATCAAAATATAGCTAACACTCTAGAGCTTGATTACTACTTCGCAAAGCCTTATCACAGTTGGGAAAGAGGAGCTAATGAAAATTTAAATGGATTAGTAAGACAATATTTCCCTAAAATGACTAATTTCGATTTAATTACACAAGCAGCAATTGACAAGGCTGTAAATATTTTAAACAACAGACCAAGAAAGAGATTTGGTTTTAAATCGCCTAACGAAATTTTTACAGAAAAATTAAACCTAATGGTTACTGTTGCATTTAATACTTGAATCCACCTAAGAATCAAAAATGGAATTTTATAAATCAAAAAAAAGTAAAAGAACTTCCTTCAACTAATATATACTTTACACAAAGAGATTCAAATAACAGGCTTTGGATTGGTTCCTCTAGTGGAACTATTATAATGGATAAGCACAATAAACCAATTCCTTCTGATTCTTTTCCTGCTATCATAAAAAAGAAAACCATTACTGATATGACTGAAGATAACCAAGGAAATCTCTTTCTATCTTTATATGATTTTGAAGCCAAAAAGGAAGAAGAAATATATATGGATTTCATCATATATCATACAAACGGAAGCTATACTGAGTTTACTTTAGAAAACTCTGGACTTACTACTAATAAAGATTTGACAAATACCCTCTATGATAAAGAAGATGATATCTTATGGATTGCCACTTTTAATGCAGGGCTTATTAGGTATGATTTAAAGAAAGACACTTGGGAGAATTATCACAGCAAAAACTCAATGCTCCCTACCTCTAAAATTACAGATATGGCTTTTGATAAAAACTATAATCTATATTTAGCTACTGACCAAGGCCTTGTTAAATTAGAAAAAAGATAATTTTTACTAGTGATTATAGAGGTGTTAGGGATAAGAAGTTTTTTCTTTTTAGATTAACTAGACTTTTTGGGATCAACGTTAAAAGTTGGGGAGGAAAGTGTAAAATAATATCTTTGTGCTATGATGGATAGCCAAGAAATACTAAAACTAATCTTACCTACTTACTTAGTAGAACACTTCAATATTACTAAAGTAGAAGAATTAGAGACCAAACTACATATCTACTTTGAAGAGAAGAATGATTACGGAAATCAATGTGCTGAAAGACAGCTTATTTCTAAAGGTTTCCATAGTATGATTACTATTGAAGACTTCCCGTTACGAGGTAAATCAGTTAAACTACACGTACAACGTCGTCGTTGGACAGATAAACAAACAGGAGAAATTATATCACGTGATTGGAATATCATCGCAGAAGGAACACGAATGACTACAGAGTTTTCGGAGTTCTTAAAAAAAATTGGCCGATACTAAAGTACTTAGCTGTAAGGCTATTGGTGAATTATTTGGGGTTAAAGGAGAGAAGTTTCAACGCCAATACAAACATAAAACTAGTGGTTTCAAACAATGGGATCAACAAGAACATGCACAAGACTGGCTACTCTACCCAGAAAATATAACTAATCAGTTGTCCATAGACGAAGTATGTTTATCTATGGGAGAATTGTACACTATACTGACTTCTAAAGCAGGTAAAGGTCAGAAAAAGACCATTGTAGCGATAGTTAAAGGAACAAAATCAGATACTGTAATAAAGCATCTATCTAAACTACCTAAAAAACTTAGAGATAAGGTTACCGAGATTACTTTAGATATGGCAGGGGCTATGAAACAGATTGCTAAGAAGTGCTTCCCTAAAGCTGTGCAAGTAATTGATCGTTTTCATGTACAAAAGCTTGTAAGTGAAGCTGTACAAGATATTAGAATAAAATATAGATGGGCTGAACTTGACGCTGAGAACACTGCTATTTTAAAGGCTAAGGAACAAGGCACTATATATAATCCTGAAATACTTACTAATGGAGATACTAAGAAGCAACTTTTAGTTCGCTCACGTTCTCTACTTTATAAAAACCAAATTAATTGGACATCTGATCAACAAGAAAGAGCTAAAATACTATTTGAATTATACCCAGAGATTAAACAAGCCTATCTATTAGCTAATAACCTTAGACAGATATATAATCTACAAATAGATAAAGAAATAGCTATGATTAAGCTTGCTCATTGGTTTAATGATATTGAAAAAGCTTCACTCAAACACTTTAGTACTGTTTTAAAGACGTTCAATGTACACTATAACGAAATTATCAATTACTTTATTAATAGAAGTACAAATGCTTCTGCGGAATCATTTAATGCCAAAATTAAATACTTCCGTATGATGTATAGAGGTGTTAGAGATAAGAAGTTTTTCCTTTTTAGATTAACTAGACTTTTTGCCTAGTCCCCAACTTTTGTCACTGATCCGAAGTTTTTCCTTTTTAGATTAACTAGACTTTTTGCCTAGTCCCCAACTTTTGTCACTGATCCCCTAATTGCTCACATTTAGATTGATTTATTATGGATTACTTTGATATATATAAAAAACAAAAAATCCGTAAATAATTGATATTTACGGATTTACGAGTAATTTAACACTCTATAAGTCGGGGTGGCAGGATTCGAACCTGCGACCTCCTGCTCCCAAAGCAGGCGCGATGACCGGGCTACGCTACACCCCGATTGGGTCATCTAATATTTTTAAGCTAAGTTATTTCGTCGGGGTGGCAGGATTCGAACCTGCGACCTCCTGCTCCCAAAGCAGGCGCGATGACCGGGCTACGCTACACCCCGAAAAACTTAGCGGAGAGACAGGGACTCGAACCCTGGCATCGGTTACCCGATGACAGATTAGCAATCTGCTCCGTTACCACTCCGGCACCTCTCCGTTGCTTAGATCATTACTTCTCTAATGCGGTGCAAACATACTACGAGTTTTTGAGTTCTGCAAATTTCGAGAATATAAAAAAGTTAGTATTTCTATCATTTCCTTCAACCAAAATCATATTTAATTATAAATGAGCAAAGTACTTTAAAAATATTTTTTAAATATTTTTAAATAAACAATCAGTTAGATTACATCATTCTTTAAAATAGAACTCTTTTCTAGTGTTCAACTCTCTTTACTCCCATCAACTCTCACCTTATATTCTTCATTTATCATAAATCTCATAGTACTTCATCAGTCTAACAATAACGAATCTAAATAACCTCTATGCAATAAATAATGAAAATAAATTGTATATTTGTTATCAGAGTGTTCAGTTCACCACTACTATCTTTATGATATTAGTAGTTGCGATTGAACATCTAAGTATAGATCATATTTAATAAATATAAAAACTATACACGCTAACTAATTCAATTAATCATTTGAAGTCAGGTAAGTCTCTTATCTGACTTTTTTTGTTTTTACTCTAATACATCAGATATAAATTCTCTCATCTAGCTATACATTAACCTACCATCACCATACCGACATTCCACTTACATGGAGAGCCCTATTAGCTGTGTTGTCCTATACCTAGTTTGTCTTAGGCTTCATAATTAAGTTTAGTTTGAGTTATTGACTTTTGATTGACTATAAAGTACTTTTTATTAAATACGTTTTCCTTCTTGATTAAGGAATTACTACTTTTGTTATTTACTATTTTAGATGCCATGGAGAATATAAAAGAACATTGGGAAGGTGTATATAAAACTAAAACACCAGATCAGGTAAGTTGGACACAAGTAAAACCGATTAATTCACTTCGTTTAATAGAGAATAGTAATATCTCTAAAGACGCTAAGATTATCGATATTGGTGGTGGAGATAGTAATTTAGTTGATTACTTACTAGAAGAAGGATATACGAATATCACAGTGTTAGACATCTCTGGAGAAGCACTAGAACGTGCGAAGAAGAGATTAGGTAACAAGGCTCATCAAGTAAAGTGGATAGAAAGTAATATCACTACCTTTACCCCTACTGAGCAATACGATGTGTGGCATGACCGTGCGGTATTTCACTTTTTGACAGTTGAAGAAACACAAGCTTATACACAGTTAGTTGCCAAGGCAGTAAAAGAAAATCTTATTATCGCTACGTTCTCTAAACAAGGACCTCTGAAGTGTAGTGGATTAGAGATTATCCAATACAACGCAGAAGATTTGAACGAACTTTTTAAAGAGTCTTTTACACTAAAAGACAGCTTTTATGAAGATCATATTACACCATTTGACACCAAGCAGAACTTTGTGTACTGCCATTTTAAAAAGAATAAATAATAACAAATATGGGATTTAGTAGAGATATCCAATTTTCTTCTGATAGACTGTCTTACCTAGTAGTAAACGACAGCTTTAAAGAAGATATTTTTCGTGAGTTAACACCTACAGTAGCTAAGTTTTTACCTTTTATACCAACAGGTAAAATCGAAGACACACAGGGTTTTATTGATTATAGCTTAGGTGTATTAGACCAAGGTACTGATATCACTTTAGTAGCAGTAGATAAAGAGACAAAAGAGTTTATCGGATGTTGTGGTATACACGATGTGAATGAAGAGTCTATCTCTCTTGGTATCTGGTTAAAAGAATCTGCTTTTGGCAAAGGATACGGACAAGAACTTATCACTGCATTAGAAACTTATGTAAACGAAAACCTTACAGTGGACTATCTAATCTACAATGTAGAGAAGAATAACCATGGAAGTATTAAGATAGCAGAGAAATTAGGTTATGTTTACCATAGTGATTTCGTGAGAAATATCAGTGAAGAGAAGATACTTAATATGCTTCAATACCGCAAGGACAATAAAAAGAAGTAATAAATAAGAAATTTAAAAGTTCAAAGAGCACAGTGTTTTTTGAACTTTTTTTCAATAATTGAATACAATATAGATTATGCGTTATAAAATAACAGAATTAGAACAGATCGACTTTAATACCATTCCTTGGGAATTTTTAGTACACTATAATGGACGTGCAGATGATTTGCCACCATTGCTAGATCAGGCTATAAGCAGTGATATTAGAGACAGTAGATATGCTCTTTTTTCTTTAGCGAATAATATAGAACATAAAGGTGGAGTGATTACCACTACTCCTATTGTATTGATACGCTTATTTCAGTTACTTAAAGAAACGCCTTATAATCAAGATATGTTATTGCGTGTTATCCTAAAAGTCGCTAAGGCAATAGGCTTTCAATGGGAGCTTTTTAGAGATAGCAATGAATTTGATAACATCCCTTCTATCCAAGAACTATACAGTACCCAATCTTCGTTCTTATGGCCTGAATTCGAAACAAGAGAACAAGATGCAATGATATGGGCTGCTACAGATATGCAAAAAGTTTTTGACTATGCATGGTACTATACGAAAGAAGTCCTATGTGCTTACCAACCTGTCTTAGAGCAATTAGTCGCCCGTGATGATATAGAACAAGGGCTTATATACGACATACTCACTGTAGTTAAGATGGTAAAAGATCAACAGAGAAATATCATTTCTCTTGATAAGACTTGGACTAGTGAACACCTAAAATACGTTATCGTAGAAGATACCTATCTAGACGACTTTTTAACTAATCTAACACCTGAAATCACGAGATTCTTAAGCTTTGACGCTAATGGTAATCAACCTTTGTTAAAAGAGTACATCAGACGTTCACGCATCGAAATCGCCAATGGTACAGCCTTAGTATTAGTGCTATTAGACAAAGAAACCAATGAGTTTATCGGAAGCTGTGGATTAAGCGATATCAATGAAGAATCTGTTGAAATAGGTCTTTGGATTAAAGCCTCTAGACAGGGCAAAGGATATGGCACAGAGGTTACTAAA
This sequence comes from Myroides sp. ZB35, assembly GCF_001865835.1. NCBI lineage: Bacteria > Pseudomonadati > Bacteroidota > Flavobacteriia > Flavobacteriales > Flavobacteriaceae > Myroides > Myroides sp. ZB35. The sequence goes on from NZ_CP017769.1 coordinate 3,893,813, forward strand.
AAGCTGATAGAGATAACCAAGGCAGAGATCAATACCTCATCTATACTTTATGCAGTAGAGAAAGGTAATGAAGCAAGTGTAAGCATTCCTAATAAGTTCGGTTTTATCCATGCGTATGACTTTATCATAGAACCTAGTCCTTTAAAAAACAGAATGAGAGAGATGCAACAATTCATTTTAACGTTATAACCTCATGGATACCTCACTACCAATTACTTATTCGATTAGCAAAGGCAAAGTTTTCTTGTACCTTATGGGATCTTTATTACTTGTAGCAGCAGGAATACTTGTATTCTATAACTGTCTGTATCACAAGGGAAGGTATTTCTTAGGTTCTATAGAACTGACCTATGCTATAGCTGTATTGGCTATAGTATTCTTTGGATATGCTTCCATAATGTTTATTAGTAAATTATTTAGTAATAAACCAGGTATTGTCATTAATGAACAAGGGATACTTGAGAATGCCACTGCAGTAGTGAATGGATTAATCCCTTGGCAAGATATTACTTCTGTTGAACTCTATAAAATGCAGAGTCAGAAGTTTGTATTGATCTATGTGAAGAATCCTGAAGAATATATCGCCAGACAAAAGAATATGATCAAGAAGAAATCAATGCAGGCTAACTTAAAGACACATGGTACTTCTATATTTATCAATACCAATATGCTTAACGTATCAGATGTAGAATTGGCAATTGCTATTCAACAACAACTAGATAAGAATACACTTAAATAAACTACCATGGCAAGACCAACTAATAAAACGAAACTAATAGCCCTATCTAACGATTTGTTTGACAAGTTGATATCAGTAGTTGAACCCTTAGATAACGAGCGTTTAAACAACGATTTTACAGAAAAGAGTCTCAACAAAAATGTGAGAGATGTACTTATGCACCTGCAAGAATGGCACAGCATGTTTATGTCTTGGTATCAAATAGGTATGGCAGGAAGCAAACCTATTATGCCTGCTGAGGGCTATACGTGGAAGACGACTCCTGAATTAAATATTGCCATTAATCAGAAGTATCAAAATACAGCTGTACTTGACAGTATTCAAAAGATTAAAGAATCTCATAACGCTGTACTTCAAATCATTCAACAGCACAGTAACGAAGAACTATTCGAAAAGAAGAGATATCATTGGACAGGAAGCACCTCATTAGGAGCTTATCTCATATCCGCTACTTCTAGCCATTATGACTGGGCATTAAAGTTCCTGAAGAAAAACGGTATTAAATAAGTTACTTGATATTATTTTGAATTAAATACCGTCAACTCTTAATTCCTAATTCCCCCGTGTAGAGCAAAGCCGTCAACTGTCAACTGTCAACCGTAAACTATAAGCCATAAACTTCTTCGCCTTATTCTGATAAGCGACTGTTCGCTTAGCGTAATTCAGCTCTATCACCTCGCTGATTAGCTTCATATCCTCTTGATATTGATGCCCTAATAACATCAAAATATCCATCGCAAAAGCTTCTGAAGCTACTTTAGAATCAGTAGACAGCCACAGCAGAGAGACATCTACTAGTTTTTTTTCTTGTGCAGGGGTACGCACTAACTTTTTACTTTTGGCTACCAACCAACATATACGACTTATCAGACGTTTACTTGATTCATTAGTAATGAACTCTGCATTATTTATAAAAGTGTCTAAATAAGGCTCTAAACGTAGGATATCCCTATCTAGAATATCTTGCAACAATACAGTAGACATCACATGAATAGCATCATCGTATTCGAAGCTATATTTCAGCAAAAACTGTAACACTTCTTCATCACTACCAATAACTGCTAAAGTGTCCATACGACTCTTAACGTGTATATCTGTTTCTAATACGATTTGATATAGTTCTTTATGTGTCATTTTAATTATTACTGATGTTCAAATATAATCATAAATGGAAATATACTAATCCTCTAAACATACCAAATACCGCAACTAAAAACCGTACAATACACTGTCAACCACAAACCGTAAACCGTCAACCGCAATATATATCCACCATCCATGTCGTGCTGACAAAGTCTATGCAAGCAGAGTATGTGAAAAACATCTCTCATAAAACTCTACAAAGTAACCACAATACACTGTTAACTGTTAACCGAAAGCCGTTAACCAAAAAAAGCCCTAGTATTATTTACTAGAGCTTTCCTACTTTTATTTAAAAACTGATTATCCTAATACAGGGATGATATGCTCCCAGTTTAACTGCTTTGCGTAGTCTACTGGAGTTTTACCTTCATTATTTGGTTCATTCTTATTAGCTCCTTTTACCAATAATACCTCAACACTTGTAAGATTACCCGCGATAACTTCTTTGTGTAAGAACGTATATCCAGCCTCATCCTTATTCGTTACCTCATCAGGATTCTCATCTAAGAATTTCTCTAAACTCTCTTTCATATTCTTACTCATAGGGTGCTCTATAAGATTCTCAGGATGCTCCTTTTGTTCATATACATAGACAACATCATTAAAATCTCCGAACTCAAGTCCCCAAGCTTCATCATGTTCTTTTCTCTCTTCTTCAGTCATCACAGAACGCATAGCCTGCACAGTAAAACCTCCAAAAGATTTACCTTGACTAATAAACATCCAGTCACTAATCTGATCAAGAGTTACTCCTATTTGCTCTCCTTCTTCTATATTCGTTAGTATATTAGGCTGATTTAATAGCTCTCCATAGATAATATCTCCATCGAAGTCTACATCACCGATCCACATATGCTCTACTACAGGCTCTTCTTCTCCTTCTACCTCTTGTGTGAAAGCCACTTTAACACTAGCCATATCGAAAGCAGGTACTATTCTTCTATATTCCCAAGACAACTCTCTCCAAAAGTATTTGAAGGTATCTTGAGCTTTTTTATATGCCTCTATTAAGATAGGGTCATCTCCTTTTGCATAAAAAATCGGGTTCTCTTTTTCCATAATAAGTGTTTTATCTATTTAATAAAATAGGCTACTAGAACTCTATAACCTACCGTGCAAAAATACTTATCTCTTTTACATATTCAAGTAATCAAAACAAGTATAGTCCTGCATTAACACAATTTTAATGCTCTTTATTTAGAGATATACTTCGGATCGATATAATCTGTTAGCCACACCCCATTAGCAGATTGATAGAACTCTATTCCCTCTTCATGCATCTTACTCGCTAAGATAGTTAACACTACCACTCTACCATGACGAGACCCCACACTGATAGCAGTCTCTTTATCCTGGCTTAGATGTACATGCTGTCTACTCATCTTCTTAATCCCCTCTTTCCCAATACCGCTCAAGAAACGATCGGCTGTACCATGATATAAAAACTGTGGTGGCTCTACAGGTGTAAACTCTAAGTCAACAGCGATAGAATGTCCTTGATTAGCTCTTATCTTAGTACCATCAGTACTATAGGCATATCTCTTCTTATTGTTAGTCTCTACGATCTCGTCAAGCTCTTTCTTGGTAAATGAGACTCTGTGTTTACCACATTTACTGATTAATTCCTCTACATCAGCCCACCCATTATCGTCTAATTGTATTCCTATTTTACTTGGTTCATGTCTAAGTACTAGACTTAAAAACTTTCCTATACTTTTCTTTCTACTTTCGTCCATTATCTTTCTAATCCTTCTAAACTTAGGCCTAACTCTTTAAGTCTATGCTCTAAATTTACTATAATATAATTCTCCTCTTCACTTGCCTTGTATTTTTTATACACTGCGTTATAACACGGTAGTAATCTTTCATCGTTTACTTCTTTTAAACCTTGTAGAGCATATAAAACCACTCTCTCATCATCGTCATGTAAACATTGAATGAATTGACTTAGATATTTCTTCTTGTTCTTAGCTTCTCCTAGCGTATAGATAGCCGTTGCACGTATGGCCTGATTAGCAGATTGAAGACCTGTTAACATTAAATCACCGTAATCATCTGTTGCTTTTGACACAACGTAAGTATAAAAACGAAAGGTCTCCTCATCATTGATAGTATTACTTAATGGAGTAATGAACGGCAACCAATACGCCTTGTCCTCTGCATACCAATGTATTATTTTTAAAGAGACAAGAAGGTTTTGCCCTATTAATTCTTTGACAAAAGGAATAGCTCTTTTAAATGCTACTTTTGCCAAAATCATCGTAAGAGAACTCCTTATGTCATCGTCTCTCTCCTCAGAAAGAACATATTCTATCTCTTGAAGAATAGCTTCACTAATCTCTTTCTTTTGACTTAGACCGACTAGATACTCTAATTTCTCCTCTTTATCTTCAATGGTTTTAAATGATTCCCATAGTGATTCACTACTTCCTCCTCTAGCATATCCAAACCATCCAGCATCTTTACTTACTAACTCTCCTGATATAATCTCATCTAACCATCGCTCATACCAGTCTAAGAAATGTTCTTCATAAGCAAAGCTTGGTTGAAAATCTTCATTTATATATACAATTCTTCCTCGATGCTCCCCATTCATCACAAGGCAAGTCGTAATAGCACATCCTTGTGTACCGATAGCTAATAAACCACTAAATAGTTTGTTTTGAATCTCGTAGTAATCTTCATCAGACAAATCGTCTTCTTGTAAAGTAAGAGTTAATGCTTCCCATTCCTCCTTAGTCATTTTGGGATCTAAAATACACGCTTGTGCTATAGATCTCTTTATATCCTCTACAAATACATCGATTAAATTGGTTCCTAAAGGATATATACCATAATAAGGTCCTGCAGCACTACCCCCATAAGCATCTTCTTGATTAGTTCCATTTCCTACCTGAGTAAGAAAAGCGACATAAGCCTCAGGCAACTCTACATTGTACTCTTGTTCAAAGTGTTTAATATCTGTATGACGTACTACTTCTCCTATTCCGTATTGATGTGAACTTGCTCCAAAAACTTGATATTCCTTATCAAAATCCTTAATCGTACTAAGCTTATCTTTTATTCTCTCTATCTGTACATTCATAATTTTCTTTTTCCTACTACAAAGAAAGTGAATTTAACCACATAATTATATCGCCATAAAAAGGTATCTTAAACGATAATACTATTGGTAATAACAATTTTAAAAATTACTTGAAAAGATACTTAAATCACTCCCATCATAATCTGGCATAAAATATTGAAGTATTGGGATATAAGCATTGTGCATCCCACTGTGTTCTTTTATTTTTTTCTTGTTTTTCATGATAAAACCATCGTAGAAACAATTCTTTTCTTCTCCTAATACTTGCAAAACAGCTATATCTAAATAAGGATGTCTTCTACTGAAGGATTCTATCCCATTGTCATACGCGAATACCTCTTTTACTTCCTTTGCCCCATTGACTAGAGTATCGATATCTCTATATACAACCAGGAATTGTTTCTGATGGCATACCACACTAACAATATTACTAAAAGGAAATAACTTACTCAATTCTTGATTAAAAGCATTCTCATTACAATCCACTAAAGGCACTACGATATAAGACATTTCCATATACAACTCAGTTTAATGTTATCTTAATCCAAGTTACTATATATAATACACTGTATTGTAATCCAAATCTTAAGTAATTATAACTAAATTATTAAAATCACACTAATAAAGAAACAAATCAAACTTTTTAACCTTTATTCTATATAATATTAATATTAGACAAATATTAATCTATTATTTTAGTACTCTATATTTACCAATATCCTATAATAGCTTTCTGATCTAAAGTAAGAGATATATCATCAGACTCTTCATTAATGATTAATAAACAATCATATTGTTGCATTGAATAACACACATCATTAACCACTGCGATACTATCTACTAATGCGAATATAAATAGGTATACTGCTTTAGTATCTAACGCATCAGAGCTAATCTGTACTACTTCATCCTTTATAGATTGATGCAACATTAGATTAAAATCTTTACCTAAGGAATAAGAAGTAATATCTTCTTCAGAACCAAAAGAGAAAAGAGTATGAGTAGTATAATATTCCTCTTTCCCTTGCCTATATAGCTTTAAATCTCCTTCTAGCATAGATAGATATCTCCTATATCCATTAAAACGGGTAAACTCAGAAGGAACTACTTCTATAGTAGCGCTGCTTATTCTAAATATAAAATCCTTATCTGCATATTGAGCATTGTATGGATATATCACATATTCATTCGTCTTACCTCCAGACCAAACACTTGTTTTGATCTCTTCTTTTTTTATTACTTCTATTATCATACTAGCTACAGTTCACTATTTATTCAGCTATAAAACGAACATCTTTCTCATTCGTTTTATCCACCACTAATATAAGACATGGATGTATAGTAAAACTCCTATTTTCACCACTTTGTTTAATTGTATAAGACAACTCCAATATATCACCTTTCTCTACTAATCTATTTATCTCAAAAGAGGTATCTCGTTCAGTACGTTGTCCTACTAATGCTAAAACGAATGACTTTTTAAAATCTATAGGTGTAGGTGTCCCCTGTTCTCCCATTGTAGTTGCAGTACCAAAATAAGACTCAAAGTGATCTTGTGAAGTAATACGTAGACTTTCTACTTTAGCATTCTCTATAGTATTAAGCACAAAGTAGTTTTTAGCCTCTATGTAAGGCACATCTTTAGTCATTACTTTCTCCATTTCTTTTACTTCTTCTATCGCTATTTTATTAGTATTTCCAATATTACAACTTGTCAATACTATTGCTAATACAACTAATATCCATGTATTTCTTTTCATCTTATTCATTTATATAAATAACTATTCCTCAATAAATTTATTGTAAGTCGTTCAAGCTTTAACTATTAAAGTTTAACTATTAAATCCCAAATAAATTTGAATTAAACTTATATCTTCAACATAATGGCCTTACATAAGTACAAATTATAAGTTGTAAATAATATAAAATAAACAAACATATAGCGCCACATCATGTCATTATTCAAAGATATTGCTATATTTAGGCTAACCAAATAATCAGAATAATTACAAAAACCGTTTAACTATGAAGAGAAAATCGTTCTTAATAGGAGCTATACTAGCTACTACATTCACCTTTACAATGCTTACATCTTGTGATAGTGATGATAATAAAAATAAAGTCGAAAACGAGAAAGAATATGTATCTGAAAAGGATTATACTCTAGACAAACTAGATGAGGCGAGCTCTATAAAGATAATGACCTATAATATGCCTTATTTAAATGGTAAGAACCAGCATGCTACTGCGCTTATTATGTACCCTAAAACACCTAAGCCAAAAGACGGTTACCGTATCGTGGTATGGGCTCATGGTACAGTAGGAGTAGCAGACGCATGTGCCCCTAGTAGTAATCCGTTAGGAGAAAACTTTAAAGTAACAGCCAAAGCCTTATTAGCACAGGGATATGTAATCGTGGCTCCTGATTATGAAGGACTAGGTACTCCAGGTATACACCCTTACTTACACCTAAAGAGTGAAGCACTATCTGCTACTTATGCTATCAAAGCTGTAAAAGAAAAATACACTAGCGAATTTAATGGAGACTGGATGTCTGCTGGACAATCTCAAGGTGGTCAAGCTTCCCTAGGTATAGCGGAGTTAGCGAATAATGATACCACTTATAAAGGAGCTGTAGCTGGTGCTCCTGCCTCTAGTTTAGGAAAGATCATTCTAGAAGTAGCTCCAGTAGCTCTTGCTAAAATAGAAGCTATGGAAAACGCTAGTCCTACTCCTATACCTTTAGAAAAAAGAAGTTCTGTTACATCTTATGCTACGCTATTAGCTTATGCTACCTTAGCAGGAGTAGGTATCAAAGCAGAAACTCCTTCTTATGACTATACTGCTATATTCGAAGATAGAGCAAAGAACTTTGCTAAACTAGCTGAGGGAAGCAATGGAGATAATGGAGACTGTCTAGACGGAGTACGTCAAGCGTTTATGGCTGATATCATCAAGTATATGAATGAAGATCCTAACAATAAAGTAATGACTTACCCAGGCCTTAACAATGAGAAATTTAAGAATGATCTTGTCATCCAAAAGTTCTTACTAGATAGTCAACCTGGTACTCAAAAAATAGACAAACCTATCTTAGTCATCCAAGGACAAGCGGATACTAATGTACCTGCTATCGTAACTCAAGGAATGGTAAAAGGACTACAAGATTTAGGTTCTCCTAATGTAGAGCTCATCTTAGTAGAAGGTGCTGGACACACTCAAGCTATCGTATGGAAGAATGATGAGCTAGTGAAGTTTATCAATAAATACATGCCTGTTCAATAATAGATAAACATCAAACAAAAAGGTCACTAGCATAGTGTTAGTGACCTTTATTATATCTTTAAATCAGCACATTAAGTCAGAGAATTCTTACGCTACGCAGTAGTTTATTTACTTTTTTGGCTTGACCCTAAAAAGTAACAAAAAAGGTCAAGACTCAACCTAGTTAACGGTCTTCTTACATTTTGATTTGCACTAACATTCCCACGCCTACGGCGGAATGACCGTTAGCAAATCTTCAATGAGAAGACACCCGTTGACTAGCTTAGGCCGAAAGGACTTCGTAATACTATATATGGTTATCAATCCCATTTCATATATCACTTTCTAACTTCATCTTATCAACTCAAGATACATCATCTCTCAATGAAAACAAACAATTAATTCCTCAAAGTCAGGAGACTTTGCGGATTAGGAACAGTGAAGTTTATCAATAAATACATGCCTGTTCAATAATAGATAAACATCAAACAAAAAGGTCACTAGCATAGTGTTAGTGACCTTTATTATATCTTTAAATTAAGTACATTAAGTCAGAAAATTCTTAATTCTTAATTCTTAATTCTTAATTCTTAATTCTTAATTCTTAATTAAACTATATCTCGTGTTGTAATACGAAAGCTTTATTATAAGTCTCTTTGCGTTGTTTACGAGGATAGAATACTAATCCTATCTTACCATCAGTGATAGGACTTATCCCTGATAATACTAAATCGTTATTATCAATAGACAACACTTCCTTAGTCAATAAGTTTTGATATCCTTTTTTATTCTTGTTATAGAACAGTTCTACTAGCTCATCATTCTTAATCACTAACCATCCATTTCCAAACTCAGTCGTGAATTGTACTGCATTAGTATCATCACTTACGCGTTGTGGATGCCAAGTACCGAAGAACTCATCACCGATATTAAATAAGTCACCATACATCCCTTCTCCATCTGCATCTATCTCTACGATACCTATCTCACCATTCTCCTCACATAATAAATATGATTTCTCATCAAATGACAAGGTCAGCGCTTCGTGTACAAAAGGAAAATCAAACTCTAATAATCTTCTTCTCACTTCCTCTCCATTTTCATCTATCTGACGATGAAGCCATCCGTCCTCTACTTCTGTGATGATATGAATCTCTCCATTTCGTACACAGATCTTATTATCTTTAGGAAAAGGAATAGCTACTTTCTTTTCATCTACTAGCACACCATCTTTAAACACTATAACATTCATCACATCTGCCGCCTTTTCGCTCCAGATATCTACATTATAAAAAATAGAATGATCAGTTGTACATCCTACAAAACGCCCATCAAATGACTTGCTACTTTTAAATCCTTTTATACTCTTATCAAATATAGAATAAGAAGTCATCTCTTCTTCCTCTCCACTTACTAGAGAAACAAAGTTCTCCTTAGTAGGGCTTAAAAATAAAGTAGGTAATACTCCTCTAGTCTCTTTCTCCTCTTTTGTATTTCCCTCACTATCAATGATAGTATATACTAATTCGTACGTATTAGTATCTCCTTCATTCGAATAAATATAATTCGCGACTAACAATCCTTCTTTACTCCAACAGTTTCCCTTTACACTTAAAGCATAAGGAACTTCTATTGTAGATATTAATCCAAAAGGTGTTTTTTCGTTCATAAGATTCTATATATTTAATTTGGTACAAAGGTAACAAAAACAATATAGACATACTCGTTAGAACACAAAACTTATTTAGTGGACAGTAGACAGTTTACTGTTAACAGAATTGTCTACAGCCTAGTACTGTAATACTGATGGTGCAGATTTATAATCCGTGACAATCACACCGCACAATAACCACGAAGTACATCTTGTCTATAAGAAAATTCTTAATTCTTAATTCTTAATTCTTAATTATACTAATACGTCTCCTATCTCAGCATGCATCTTTTTAAACATAGCTGATGCAAAAGGACATAACGGCAATACCTTTAAATTCTTTTCTCTTACGTAAGGGATTACTCCTTCAAGCAATATAGCCTTTCCTACTCCTTTACCATTAAATGCCTCTTCTACTCCCGTATGATCTATAATAATCTTATCTGTACCTGCTACAGAATAAGTCATATCTCCAGCGCGTTGCCCGTCTATATAAGCGACGAATGCGCCTTTTGTTTCTTGGGCTTCATGTTTTATTTCCATAGTATATTTCTTTTATTGGTTAATACTTTTCTTTTTTCTTAATACTCCTTATCGGTTTTCTGTTCCCTGTTTCCCGTTGTCTAAACAGCTAATTCTGTATTAATGGTTACCTCTCCTGTCAATACTTTATGTACAGGACACTTATCAGCTATAATAGCCAATCTCTTCTGCATATCAGCATCTAATGATGCACCTTCGAAAGACACCTTTCTATTAAAAGTAGTCTTTGTCCCTGTAGTGTCTCTAGTCATTTCTATTTCCACCACGATCTTCTCAGCTTCCCACTTCTTTCTATCCATATACATTCTCAGTGTAGCTGCTGTACAGCTAGCTAGTGAAGTAGCTAATACTTCGAATGGGTTAAACCCTTTATTCTGTCCACCCAAATCAGCAGGCTCGTCAGTAATCAATACATTACTACCTGCCGTAACCTCTGTATAATATAACTCTGTACCTAAAACGGCTTTTACTGTTACGTCCATATTACTTCTTATTTTTAAATGATTTCATTCCTTCAGGAAACGGTACATAACTATCACTATCACCTTCTATTAAAGGGAATACCTCATAGTTCTGATCGATCCAATCTTGTTTTGCTTTCTCTAATTTGTCTGTATCATGAGATACGAAGTTCCACAGTATATAGCGCTCTTCTGGTAGAGGTTCTCCTCCGAAGATATAGACTGTAGTATTAGGCTTCATTTCAAACTCACATAGCGTACTATCATTAGAGATCAAGATATTCTTAGGTTCGTACTCATGCTCACCACTCTTCACTCCACCTTCTAAGATATACATCGCTGCCTCTCCGAATAGTCCACTTCCGATATTAATCTTCTTATGTTCTGTAGATTTGATTTCGATATAGTACAATGGACTGTATACAGGCACTGGTGATTTTCTACCTAAAGCTTCTCCTGCTATTAGTTTATACGATACACCATCTTCTTCCCAGCTTGGTAAATCTTTTGCTTCAATATGAACAAAAGAAGGCTCCATATCCTCTAATTCTTTAGGCAATGCAATCCAAATCTGTAACCCGTGTAGAATAGCATCAGGCATAGTCGTACGTATATCCTCTGGCATACGCTCAGAATGCACTACCCCTCTACCAGCTGTCATCCAGTTTACCGCACCTGGAGTGATACGCTCTACGCTTCCCACACTATCTCTATGCATGATCTGTCCTTCAAATAGATAAGTCAATGTAGATAGACCTATGTGAGGATGTGGATCTACATCTAAATTATCGTGTTCTGCTACGGATATAGGTCCCATGTGATCTATAAAAGAAAATGGCCCTACTGTGCGCTTCTGTCTAAAAGGCAATAGTCTTCCTACTAAAAAGTTACCAATACTAGCTGCACGTTCCTCTATAACTAAATCTACGTTTGACATAATATGAATATTTAATTGATGAATACTTTATTGTTCTAGTGTAAAATTAAAGAAGTTCTCTTCATTACTAGTTAATATAGATTAAGAACCACCTTAATTTATCCCTAAAACTCTTCTCTTTAAAGATACTGATTCTATAGAAAACAGTAAAGTTGAAAACACTTTTTTAACGTTTCTAAGTACTCAGCGTTAATTAAGCATTCTCTAATCCCTTATTCTCTTCGGGTTTCTTGAGGTTTGCTAGGGGTTTTCTTCGAGTTTACTAGCCCAAAGCACGTTTTTCAGCAAGAATACCTCTAGAAACCCTCAAGGAATCTCCTAGCATCCTACATCATGACTAAGGCACTCCCCTTGTTAATGGTGTATAAAAAAAATAAAGCATAAGTCAACTCAATAAACTTATGCTTTATAAACAAAACCTAAATAATAAAATCTTTATTACTTATCTGATGTTAATTAACTACGTTAACATCGCTCAAAAAAAAATAACTATGAAATTGTATACTACATCTATACAATAACAAATGCTGTGCCAAAAAAGCATTTTGAACGATTAGAATGATTTTTTATTCATAACTCTACACCATACCTCATCAATTAGTTCACTAAACTTGAGTATTGACAAGGGGTAAGGCTATTTTTATCACAGATCGTATTCTAGAGTATTTTATTACCTCTATAGTTAGAATGTTCTTTTTAGGATAAAATTGATACCTACTCTACCTTTTCTATTTAATCCCATTTATGCTCAGATGACAAAGCTAGCTTACCTCCTCCTGTAAAGAATAACCCAACAGCAACTAAGGCATAGATACCTAATAACTCTACCTTCCATCCACCATTATCATTTAGACTAAAGATGTCTGCGCTCTGTACTAATAACATAGCTGTAAGACAATTAATTGCAAATACTAAACTGGCTAATCGTGTTCTATAACCTATTAAGATCAGAAGAGGGGCTATCACTTCTCCTACATAGACTCCGTATCCGAAAAAAGCAGGAAGTCCTTTATCCATTAATACACTTTGGATAAACGAAATACCATTAAATAATTTTCCTATTCCGTATAACAACATTGGAAAGCCAATACTAATACGTGTAATTAATAAACCGATGTCTTGATTCTTGTTCATTTCTATTGTATTTTAAAGATTTACTTTTGCAAAAACACCAATGTTTTCTAGGTGTTTCCATGAATTATTAAACTGTTCTAAGTTGGCTGCTATCCCAAAACTATATTCCTCATACTTCACCCCTAATCTGATATGTTGGAATCCTCTAGTGTACTCCTCTGCGTTCACATTACCGACTGCAGATACTCTGAATAATCCTTTCACTTTATCTGTCAGCTGAGGGGTATATTCAAATAATAATGATTGTTCTAGTGTAAAACCTGCTTGGTATGTTGTCCCTACAGCATAAGAGAACAATACCTCCTTACCTGATACCTGATATTGAAGCAACATACTGGCAAACTTGCCTGGATTCTTAATTCCTATAGAGGTGTTTAAAGTAAAGTGTTTTGAAAATTGATAAGCTAGCGTATTACGCATAAATAGAATATTGTGCTTATCATCATCATACTCTGTATCAAATAGAATAAGGTTCTGAAGTTTGACCTTATCGCTAATCTGATAATTAAATGTATGGGTGTAAAAGTAAGAACGGTGACCTACCATTCCTTCTGGATTATATGAAAATTTCTGAGCGAAAACACCTTGCCCAAAAACCATTAAAATTACTACATAAAAAAAAGCTAATCTCATTTGTCTTCTATTCTTATTTGTATAAGACAAATGTATTAGCTCGAGAGAACGTGCTTCTTAAGATAACTTAAGAAACACTTATTAGGTAAAAAAACTTATTTATTATAAGTTCTTTTTCTTTAAATAGCTTAGAAACTCAGGAGTCACACCTAGATAAGAGGCTATGATATACTGAGGCACGCGTTGTTCTATATCTCTGTAATCCTTAATAAACTTCTGGTACCTAGCATAGACCTCTGTGCTTAAATTCTCTAGCATACGCTCCTGTAGTGCTACATAAGCACTCTGAATCTTAATTCTAAAAAATGTAGATATCTCCGGAACTTCTTGATAGAGTTGCTCTAGATTAGATTGACTAATTTGCAAAATTACAGCAGGTTCGATAGCTTGAATATACATCTGAGAATCTTTCTGTGTCAAAAAACTATACAAATCATTTATCCACCAATTCTCAATACCAATCTGTAGGGTATGCTCTTGACTATTCTCATCTAGATAATAACATCTAGCGCTCCCCTCTACAATAAAGCGCATAGAATTAGAAGGTTGCCCTGGAGTGAGAAGAAACTCTTTCCTTTTTAATTTCACTATTTCTACGCTGTCTAATACTTTATGTACAGTGTGTTCATCCAGTGTAATAGTTTGTCTTAAATGTGCTATAAAGACATCAAAATATTGCTCCTGCATATTCATTGCTCAAAAATAAAAAACAAAGAAACACTTTTTACAGCAATATAAAAACGATAAAAAAAGCTTTATTATCAACAAAACATATCACATATCAAACAATATCATTTTATAATGAAGCTTAACAAACACTCCTGTTTTGTATTCTAAAAAGCTTTATTACTTTTAGGGTAAGACAATCAAAGGTTAGAAGGTCTTAATCTATAATTACTACTATTAACAACACAATCAACTACTTTTTATCAATGAAAAAGGGACTATCGCTTGATAGTCCCTTTTTTAATTTATCTATAATAGATTCTAAAAAACACTCTTTATTACTACTTATGATGCAGCTACTACTTTAAGCCCAATAATAGACCCGATCAAAGTAGCGATAAAAAACATCCTCCAAAAAGTAGCAGGATCTTTAAACACAAATATTCCTACTAATACTGTTCCTACAGCACCTATACCAGTCCATACTGCATAAGCTGTTCCTAGTGGTAAGGATTGAGTTGCCTTTACAAGGGCTGCCATACTACAAACTAAGGCTATCAAAAAAGCGGCATACCATCCTACTGCTTCTGTTCCTGTAGCCTCCTTAGCTTTACCTAAGCAAAAAGTAAAACCTACTTCAAATAATCCACCAATAATTAAAATTATCCAGTTCATTTGTTCTAAAAATTTAAGCGTGCAAAGGTGGAGAATATAATTTTATTATTTTTTATCAAATGAAAATAAAATTGTCATTTATTTTTAATATAGAAGATTACCTACTAAGCCTAATTATTCTTGACCTATAAACAAGAATTAGCAAATGCTAGAATACTTCGGTTTAAGACAGCATATAGTTCTGCTGACAGTTCCTTATACCTCTTCTCTTGATTATCATTACTGAGCTGTCCTACATCATTCCACGAGCCCATCCCCCCGAATACATAGGCTCTATCAGTAGCTTCCATTAAGGCTAAAGCCTCTTCTGTGTATCCCCCTTCTACGATCATATCTTTTAGATAGGTAGTTGTAGACGGTTTCTTATTCTCTAATACACTCTTAGCTCCTGCAAATATAGTTTCCCAATTAGACAGTTCTTCTATTTTACAGAAAGCTACTAGCTCTTCTAATACTGATGCAAGGGCTAAGCTCTGTTCTTTTATCTCATACTTAGTGCTTGGCAATTCGTCAATAGGAGCAAGTCTATAGGTTACATCCCATATTCTATCTGCACCTAACTGACGTTTATCCTCATTGACCTCCCACTTGCTATACCAAAACTCTGATCGATCTTCTAACACAGTCTCTACCATCCATACTCCCCCACCTCCTACAAATCCTGCTGTCATATACTCTGGTGTATTCGGTTTTGCAAAAGATTGATAGAATAACTTTACTTGCTTTACTCCTCTGAATTTCAAAGAAATAAACCAGTCTATAGGTGCTTGAGTTGTATATTGATTCTTATCTCCTACTACAGGAATATGAAATAACACTTTATTACAATACATAGAGATTTTCTCTCCTTGATTAGAAATCTCTGGTAAATGATTATTTAAGTATGCGTTAGAATAACTAACTACACTAACCATCTGAAGGATCGATACATTCATAGCTATAAAATAAAACCCTAAATTATATAAATATACGATAGGACACAAAAACTAAAAGCCAATATTCACAAAAATATTGAGCATAAAAAAGTATATCTATATGCTAAAAACTGTATATTGCTGGAATAGATAATACTTAATATTTCTAATCATGGCTAGTCCGGTTAAAATCCCTTATCAGAGTTTTATAAAAATAGATAGAAACTCTACTACTGCAGTATATATGCAAATCGCTAATCAGTTTAGCAATGCTATACAACGCAACTTTATCCCTGAAGGGACTAAACTACCTGGCACTAGAACAATCGCAACATTGCTTTCGGTAAATAGAAATACAGTAATCGCGGCATTTGAAGAAATAGCAACACAAGGATGGATAGAAATGATCCCTAATAAAGGGTGTTTTGTATTGAGCAAAAAGTCTATTCGCCCTAAAACAAGTACTGATATAGATTATCAGAATATTCAACAATATCCAAGTAAACCAGGATATTCCTTTCAAGTCAATAATGTGCTAGATTCTCCTTATGAGACAAATCATTGTGACTATATGTTTAATGATGGTACGACAGATACAAGAATAAGCCAACTGAGTCAACTATCTTCTTTCTATAGTGCTAACCTCAAAAGAAAAAGCAATCGAAAAAAACTATACAATATAAAAAGTGAGGATAACTACCCATTCAAAAGTAATATGGCGAATTATCTAAACCTATCTAGAGGACTACATATCAGTAAGAATAATATACTGATCACACGTAATACCGAAATGAGTATCTACATCGCTTGTAGAGTACTACTATCTCCTGGTGATAAAGTGATCGTAGCTAAGCTGAGCTACTACTCTAGTAATATGACATTTCAAGAAACTGGAGCTCATGTACTAACAGTACCTGTAGATGAGCATGGTATAGATGTACAAGCTATAGAAGAACTGTGTAAATCTCATACTATTCGTATGCTGTATTTAACACCTCATCATCACTACCCTACTACTGTAACACTAAGTGCACAGCGCAGAGTAAAACTTCTCAACTTAGCACGTAAGTATGGTTTTATTATTCTAGAGGATGATTATGATTATGACTTCCATTATGACAAAAGCCCTGTATTACCACTAGCAAGTGTAGACTCAGATGGTATGGTAATATATATAGGATCATTTGGCAAATCATTAGCGCCAACTTTTGAGCATGGGTTTATTGTAGCACCAGAAAGTGTATTAATAGAAATGCAGAAATACCTGAGATTACTAGATCCTAGAGGAGACATTATCATGGAACAGGTACTAAATGAATTAATAGAAGAAGGCGAAATCTTTAGATATCTAAAAAAAGCTTCTAAAATATACAAAGAAAGACGGGACTCTTTCGCTGAGTTATTACAACAGTTCTTTAATAATGATATTCATTTTACAGTACCTGCTGGTGGATTAGCTATTTGGACAGAATGGAACATTCCTATTAACCTGATGCAACTACATAAACAATGTGCTAAAAATAACTTATATCTACCTAAAACCCTACTCTATCAAGACAGAAAATTAACAGGAATGAGATTAGGATTTGGTCATTTAACAAAAGATGAAATGGAAGTTAACCTAGATATTCTTTATCGTACTATACATGCGCTAAAACCTTCTAAATAGAAACCAATTCACATTATTTTAAATACCCATATTTAATTTTTATCACTATATTTGTTTAGTATTTCCTAATTTTAACAATTAATATGAAAACATTTAAGACTAGTATTTTTATAATATTATGTGGAGTAGCCTTTTATAGCTGTAAAAAGGAAGAGAGCTTTAAACTTCCTGAAATGTCAGAACATGAAAAGTCATTAAGCATACATGTGATTGGTGATTGGACAGAATTCACTCCCTTTAATGAGAATAAGCCTAAGAGTTTTTCTTTAAAAGAGAATGGAGACGCTACATCAGTAAATATGATGACTAGTGAATATGAGAATTGGTGGATACAGAATCACGAACTTCTAGTGTTATCTAATAGAGATACCTTACATTTTACAATCAAAGCAAGTAGTGAGAATATCCTTGTTTTAGAAAAAAACAATCAAGAGTTTACCTATAAAAGAGTAGGTACAAATTAATTTATACCTTCAAACATAAAAAAGAGAGGGAAGTATCATAACGTATACTTCCCTCTCTTTTTTTATATTGTCATATATCACCAAATCGGTATTTTATGCAGATAAGCTAGCTGGAATAATTTGTCCTCTATAGCATCACTTCTAATATATCCTTTATACTTAGGTGAACTCATTTCTTTATAAATACGTCTAGCTTGTCCTACTAGACCTTCTTGCTTGATAAAATTATTAAAGCCTAAGCAATTCTCTTCATAAGAAGCAAAACATGCCATAAAATCTAATGGATAAACAAATTGCTTAGGAGACATATTTACATTAAATCTCCACCCTTGTTCAATAGTATAAGCTATCAGTGCCTCTCTATTTCTAAACTGCTCAAATATAGGATTCACATAAGTAGAAAGAAGCTCACTAAAAACAGCTGTTTGATCATCAAGGTTCTTGGAGTTAATTTCCCAACTAAACTTCTTCGGGAGAACAGGAATAACATCATTAAGATTAGCTATAAAAACAGTATCTACTGCTAAATCCTTACTTCTGTACTTCTGCAACCTCCATGCTTTTAACTGTTCTGACAACACCATGACAAGGCATGATAACTGTACACTAGTTTTCACTTCACTCTGAATAGCATGAAACTTCAATACTAACTCAAAATCTGATGATTCTATTCGTTGTTTTAATATCAGACCTTTCTGAGTAGCTACAAAGCCTTCATGTAGATAAGGTATACTGATATTCTGAATAAACTGTAAAAAAACTTGTTTCCCTGACATAAAAACAGTTTAAGAGTTGTATTTTATTCTCTTACTAGTTCAATACAGTTTGCATTCTCCTCTTTGTTTTCATGCTCTAACTTATAGATTAGGGCTTCCATCTTTCTATAGAAATTAAAATATGAAGCGAACACAAATAAAGTAAGTAACGATAGTGCATTAATGATTATCCCTAGTTCGATAATATACATAACATCTATTCTCGTAGCCATACTATACTGATAGATACGCAACAAATAGATCAATAAGAAACTAATCCAAATCAATAAAATCCAATAAGACCTAAACTTCTGTAATCTCGTAGTCGTATTCTTATGTATATACGATACCGCACTGATAGTCATCTTATTCAATAATCGATAAGGCATCACTAGATTAAAAACAGGTAAAAACCATCCGAATATTATCCAATACTTAGAATCATTTAATCGAGTATCTAAAGACTGCATATTCACATAAGCTCTATAAAACCATACAATGAATACTATAAAGAAAAAGGCAGCTGCTACGATATTTAATATTGTCACGATAAAGTTTATCGTTTCGAACCTTACTAAATCTTTATTTACATATTGCACACCTAGATTCGCTTTAGTATATATATTGTGCTGGATTAACAAACAGTTCAAACTAGCTACTGAAGATATTATCAATAGCTTAATTGCAACAATTAAAGCATCACCTCGACTTACATTAGACAATAACATATTTCTAATTTGTATTTATAGTTTATCTCCAAAGTTCTTGACTCTGAATCTTTATTTCTTTTACTGTATTTCCCTTTGTGTCTCCTATTTTATTCTCACATACTACCCAATACATTAGTTTTCTCTTACTCTTTGGGTTAGTATAAACACAGCTAAGCAAGGGAGAATCAGGACTGTTACCTCTACCATTCTTATACTTCATAGGTGTAGTACAGTAAGGTTCTAATTCTTCTATCGTTGTATTATATAGATATGTAGGGTCTGCAAATTCTACTTTACCTTTGGCATCTTTGGTATATGTGCTTTGCATTAAAAACTGAAGAGTATAGAACAACTTCTCTCCCTGTTTTAGTTTCTCAACAGAAAAACGAGATTCTTCTGCAGTTTTATACGGGATATAATACAAAGTATCTCCTTCAAAATTATCATATATACTGTAATCCATAGCTCCTTCTTTCATCTCTTTAGGGGCAATAGCTAAGGTCTTTAATATTTCTCTTACTTGATTATTATCAACGTTCTCCTCTGTAACTAACTCCATTAATTGACCTATCTTCTGACTAAAAGATTGCTTCTGTGCACACATAATTGTTACACTAAGAAAGGCTACCATAGTAAATACTATTCTATACATAATTCTCCTTTTAATTTCTCTAAATTAAAACAATTGAAAGTGAACACAAAATAACTAGTACGTAAATTTCTGAATATATTCTGCTCGTTTCTCTTTACTTATTTTGAGTCCTTGCTCAATATAATTATCAACAGAACCGTACTCCTTCTCTATTCCTTCAAACATTGCTTGAATATAAATAGGCTTAATCCACGAAAAGTTCTCTATAACCTGATAGTTAATCTTCGGAAAGATTACTTTGCCTACTTTAGCAAGCTTCATTCTTCCCTCTACTTCACTTACTCTATAATTATTAGATAACATATATTCAGAAATGATAGTCTCTCTATCTACCTCTAAGATGCTAAGTATCATAGCTCCTATCATACCTGTTCTATCTTTACCTGCAGAACAATGGAACAACACTGCTTCTTTTGATTCAAAAACGTCATCCATTATCTCTCTAACTAACTGTGGGTTCTCTGTCATATACAGTTTATAAAACTCCATCACTAGACTATCAGATTGTACAGGAGTCACTCTTCCCTTAAGTACATCCTTTTTAGTCTTAGAGAACATATCCTCAGAATCGTCATACACTTGTACATTCTTATACGTTACGCCCTCAGGTATTCTATCTGGTTTCTTCGTTATTTCTTTATCCGTACGCAAGTCTATAACTGTTTTGACATTTAGATTTTCAAGTTTAGCATATTCTTTCTCCTTTAGCTTAGAGAGGTGTCCACTTCTAAAGAAATGCCCCCATATGACCTGTTTTCCGTCTTTATTTCTAATCCCTCCCATATCACGAAAGTTGTGAACCTTCTTAAACTCAATATGCCTATTTGATCGATACACAGTATCATGATTAGAAATAACGGGAAATACTTGTCTTTCATTAGTTTTTACAAAATATTGACCTACCTCTGTCTCTACATGCGTACTTTGATCTAAGACAAGTTTTTCATCAGTAGCCAATTGCACCATATACCCTTTTTTGCTTTCTGTTACATTATCATTTTTATCTAAATCAGAAAAAGAAATAGGTTGATAAGTTTGATAAGAACATCCTACAAAAAAAGTTGATATAAATATTATCTTGAATAAAGTATAGTAGCGCATAAATATTGATATTACTGTTACTAACAAAAATAAGTATAATAATCTAGAATACAACTTCTGACATAGTTATGAAAAAAAAGATCCCAAATGCAAGAAGCAAAATGGGATCTTTTAAAATATATAGATAACTATTATGAATTCATGTATTTACTGATGTCGAAGTTAAGTCCTTGTGCAACTCTAGTACCTAGTTCAACATTAGCTCTAAACCAGTGGCACAGCTGTCTTCCGATAATCTCATCACGCTTAGGCCCTTCTACACCACTCATTGCCGCAACGATATTAGCTACAGTATTTGTTTTCTCTTCAGCAGTCATAATCTCGTATAGTTTTCCTGGTTGACTGAAGTGGTCATTCTCTCCTTCTCCATTTCTATCATATCTATCAGCCACAACACTATGCAACTCTTGAGCTGGTTCTTTATAACTTTGATCTACTGTAATATTATCAAAGCTATTTGGGAAGTAGTTAGGTGCGTCATCACCATTACCATCTACTCTCATATAGCCATCTCTCTGATAGTTATTAGTCATAAATGGACAACGGTTCACTGGGATTTGCTGATAGTTAGTACCCAATCTATAACGTTGTGCATCTGGATAAGATAAAATACGACCTTGTAACATCTTATCTGGAGAGAATCCAATACCATCTACAATATGTGTTGGCGCAAAAGCTGCTTGCTCTACATCTTGGAAGTAGTTTTTAGGCATTCTGTTTAATTCAAGTACCCCTACATCGATTAGTGGATAATCACCATGTGGCCATACTTTTGTTACATCAAATGGATTAACAACTGCTTCTTTGGCTTGTTGTTCAGTCATCACTTGAATTTTTAGATTCCATTTAGGGAAATTACCATTAGAGATATTTTCATATAGATCTCGTTGTGCATAGTCCATATCAGTCGCTCTCATTTGGTCTGCTTCTGGCCCTGTAAGGTTTTTAATTCCTTGAGCTGTTTTAAAGTGGAACTTCACGAATACTCTTTCATTCTCGCTATTAATCATAGAGAAGGTATGGCTACCATATCCATTCATATGTCTAAATCCAAATGGAGTACCTCTATCAGACATCAAGATCAATACTTGGTGTAAACTCTCAGGGTTTAATGACCAGAAATCCCATACCATAGTAGGTGATTTTAGGTTAGTACCTGGGTGTCTTTTTTGAGTATGGATAAAGTCAGGGAATTTCTTAGCATCTTTAATAAAGAATACTGGTGTATTATTACCTACTAAATCCCAGTTACCATCTTCTGTATAGAACTTCACTGCAAAACCACGTGGATCACGCTCTGAATCAGCAGACCCTTTCTCTCCCCCTACAGTAGAGAATCTAACAAAAACGTCTGTTTGTTTTCCTACTTCACTAAATAATTTAGCTTTAGTATATTTCGTGATATCATTTGTTACTGTAAATGTTCCATAAGCTCCTGAACCTTTTGCATGTACAATACGCTCTGGAATACGCTCTCTATTAAAGTGAGCTAACTTCTCATGTAAAATATAATCTTCTAGTAATACAGGACCTCTAGCACCTGCTGTTAATGAATCCTCATGATCTACATAAGGTCTACCTGAAGCTGTTGTCAATTTCTGTTCTTTCATAATTATTATTTTTGTCGTTTATCTCTCTTTTTCTTTTACAAACTTACAGCTATAATCCACTGATAACTAGATTTTAGCATACTTTGAATCAATACATGTATTGGTAAAATCTATCACTATTAAAAAACACATAACTATTTTCAATACCTATAATTATTTAGTGCACTCAAATTTTAAGCCATTTCTATATCTAAAAATACGTTTTTTTCAGCTTATTAACTTTATTCTCTGATTATAAAATAGTTAATAATAATTTCAATTAAAATATATTTATCTCTGTAAATGCAGTATCTTTCTAACTCTTAGCAAATGGTAATTTTCAACACACAATGAATACTGCAGAATTTAGCTTTATATGTTTTGATCAATTAAATTCAGTTCAGAAAGATAACTTAGTACAAAAAATTAAAGAACTAAGTAACTTACCACAATACTTACAGGCAGACAGTGGCAAAGTAAAATATTGGAATTCTATTTTTAAAGTATTTTCTAGTCAGCAATTTATAGTACTAGAGAATAATAACCTTGTTGCAACTATACATTGTGTGCCTTTACATTTAACTAAAACAGAGTTCGCTAAACTCTCAGATGGAGGGTGGAGATGGGCATTAGAGAAATCATTTGCCGACCATGAACGTATCCTAAAACCAAATACTCTGTGTTGCTTATCTATTTTTACGAATAAGTCTTATTCTGAAAATGAAGTACACCAATATGTAATAAACAACCTAAAGCTTTATGCTACTCAAGAAGAATATCAAAACATTATTTGTCCCATAAGACCTAAGATGAAACAACATTATCCCTTACAAGATATAATGAATTATTCTCAATGGATTAATAATTCGGGATTACCATACGATATTGAAATTAGAAAACACGTAATCAATGGAGCTATTATTCAAGGTGTCTGCACTACCTCATTCTACGTCGAAGGTACTATTCTTCAATGGGAAAAATGGACTGGGTATACTTTTCAGTCTTCTGGAGAATACATTTTACCTATGGGATTAACTACGCTTAGAGTAAACGTTGAGCTTAACAAAGGATATTATACAGAGCCTAATATCTGGATGATATATAAACTGTAGATCTAGCTATTTTGAATAGAAAAAGAAATAGAAGTACCTATTCCTCTTTTACTCTTTACAATAAGTTTTGAATTCAACCCTCGAAGTCGTTCTTCCATATTTTTAATTCCTAATCCACGCTTAACAGATTTAAAGCTAAATCCTTTACCATTATCTATAACTTCCATACGAAAATATTGATCTGATAGATATTCTATTACTAATTTACATTCTTTCGCTTCAGCATACTTCTGTACATTTTGAAATGCTTCTTGAAGAACTCTATAGATATTCACTTTTATCTTATGACTTAGTCTCTCTAGTTCTATTCTAGAGTCAATTTCAATACTAAAAACTGTACTGACATTTCTATTTTGCAAATAAACTAACTCCTCTAAAAGCTGTCCAAAATTACTAACTAAAAACTTCTCTTCATTGTATAGCGCATGAGAACTATTTCTAATAAATAACTCTACTTCTTGTACTTCTTTGACTAAAGATTCTTTAACTAACTCAAGGTTATCATTTTCTAATTGTAAAAGAGAAAACCGAGTAACAAATAGCTTGTTCAATACTCCATCGTGTAATTCTTTCGCAAACTTCTTACGTTCAATATCTTGAGCTCTTGTTATACTATTCTGAATATGAATAATAGAATCATAATATTTTTCTGTATCCTTTTGGTACATTTGCACCAGAGCTATTTCCCTTGCCTTATTTCTATAGAAAATAACACATAGTATTCCAATAAAACTAAAAATAAGTGCTATACTCGCATAAGTAATGAGATTATTCTGATCTTTTAAAATCTGATTAGATCGAATAAGCGAATCTGATTCATATTTTAGTCTAGCGAACTTACTTCTTACAGCATTGATATCCTTATTTATCAATTCGTTAATCTGCTTATAATGATAAAAGTTAGATTTAGAGTCAATCTTATCATACATCATAAGTAATTCGATTGCCTTTTTCTGTATTCTTAGATCATCATATTGAGCAGCAGAAGAGAATACCTCTTCTAATAATTTAATCCCATTTACAAACTCCCCTCTTTCTAATTGATATTCAGCATATAGTATTTTATTCAGATTATAAGCATGATAGTTACCTATAGTTAGACTATGATCCATAGCTTCAACTATATAACTTATTACAGTATCATAGTTTTTATACTTTAATTGAAGTGATGCATTCGTATGCAGGAGCATAGAATAAAAAGATTCTTTATCCTCATTCTCCAATTGTTCTAAATACCTAAAAGCTTCTTGAATCGCTTCTTCTGCATCATTGTATTCGCCTTTCTCTATATAGGCTCGAGACAGATTATTTTTAATAGAAATCTTATTCATCAATATCTGTTCCCTTAAATAGAAGTTTTTAAGTTCTTCTGAGTCTAAATATGCTTCAGCTTTTTTTAGCATAGTGATAGCCTCATCGTTTTTATCTAAACCCAACTCTATCACGGCTAGTACAAATGCTTGACTATACAGAGTATGCTTTGATACATTATACCCATTTAATGATATAGCTTGTAACAGTTGTATATGAGCTTCTAAAAACACACCTCTGCTAGCTAGCAATATACTGAAATACAAATACGTTTTTTGAAGATCTTCAATATTCTTTATCCCCTTATAATATTGAGCTGATTTATTGTAATAATAATAACTACTATCTGAAATAGCAGTATATTGATAATGCTCGCCTAAATCAAAATAGGCACTCGCTAGTGATGCACTATCCTTATTCTTTAATGCATTAAGATACTCATAGGTTAACTTATTTTTTTCATTATAAACATCTTCTTTATTCGCTAAAGCATTTTGCTTATAATAATACGCGTTACCTAATAAAAGCAAACGTTTAGCCAAGCGACTGGTTTCCAAATAATTAACAGAATCAACAACCTCTTTTTTATCTATTAAATCTAGTCCTTGTGTCTGTTTTTGTACACCTACTTGCCTCTCCTTACTTTTAGTACAACTAAGAAAAAAGGGGATTAATAAGCAATATAAAATGTATTTTTTAAACATTACACTTCTTGATTCTAAGAAAAGTTAAATGTATGAAAAATTACGCTATCTCACCTATATCACCAACCTTTTTATTAATATTTTACACAATACTACTAAAATAAATTAATACTCTTGCAATCCTTCCTTAAACACTTCTAAAGCTCTTTCTCTAGCAAACTTATGTTCAACTATTGGTTGTCTATAATAGAGTTCTCGCCACTCAGGAACCCATTTATCCATATAGCTTCCGTCTTTATCGAACTTTTTTGCTTGCTCTGTAGGGTTAAATATTCTAAAGTAGGGTGCCGCATCACAGCCACAGCCAGCTACCCATTGCCAATTCCCATTATTAGAAGCTAAGTCGTAATCTAGTAACTGTTGAGCGAAATATGCCTCTCCCCAACGCCAGTCGATCAATAAATGTTTTACTAAAAAGCTAGCAACTACCATACGCACTCTATTATGCATAAACCCTGTAGCATTTAACTCTCTCATTCCAGCATCTACTAACGGATATCCCGTATTACCTTCACACCATGCCAAGAAGTCTGCCTCATTATTGCGATATTTTATACCCTCATATTTAGACTTAAAACAATGCTTTTCTACTGCAGGGTATAAATACATGATCTGACTAAAGAACTCTCTCCAAATCAACTCTGATAGCCATACATCGTTTTCTTTTAAAGCAATACGTACACATTTCCTAATAGATACTGTACCGAAGCGCAATGCTGTACCCAATAGACTAGTCCCTTTTATACTTGGATAGTCTCTATACTGATCATACCTCGAGACGATAGCTAGATCTACTTCATTGGTTATCTTCCTGTTTTCAGAAGGACGATACCCTAGCTGTTCTAAAGATAGAATATCACTTTGAAAACGATGAAACAATACCTTTTCTAAGGCTACGGTATAATCAAACAAATGATTTTCTGTCAATAATGATCTCCATCTTTTAGCATAAGGAGTATATACTTGATACGCTGTGCCATCTTGTTTTAAGATTTCACCTCCTCTAAAAATAACGTGATCTTTATATTGATAAAAAAGGATATTCTTTTGTTGAAGAAAAGAAGCTACCTCTTGATCTCTTTGAATAGCCTGAGGCTCATAATCTTCATTGCTATAAACAGCCTTTATTAAATAGTTATCTGC
This sequence comes from Myroides sp. ZB35, assembly GCF_001865835.1. Classification (NCBI taxonomy): domain Bacteria; kingdom Pseudomonadati; phylum Bacteroidota; class Flavobacteriia; order Flavobacteriales; family Flavobacteriaceae; genus Myroides; species Myroides sp. ZB35. The sequence goes on from NZ_CP017769.1 coordinate 3,920,868, forward strand.
TAATTGTTCGAATGCCTCAGATACTGTACTGTGATAACATTGAACGCTTGAATTATACTTCTTCAGCTCGTCATTTATCTTCCCGACCTGCTCGTGAATATACTGCACACGCCTATCCTCTACATTGCTAAACTGCTCTAAAATATCTTTATCAAAGATAAATAGAGGTAGAATAGGGTATCCACTCTCTGCTGCATGATAAAAGGCGACATTGTCTTCTAATCTTAAATCACGTCTAAACCAAACTACTACTACTTCTGCTTTTCTCATCGTTTTCTTATTTATCCCTAGATTACCTTCGTATTATCAAAAAAGGGCTAAGCATTCTTTTATTCCCGAAAGATATAAAAGAATACTTAGCCCTACTAAATCAAATTATAAACTACTTATTAAAAAGCTCCTATTAAACTCATCCAACTCGTACCTACCACTAAATAAATAGCGAGTAGCATAACTCCGATGATTAGACCATAAGTCCACCACGACTTTAGCTCTACATACCCACTTCCGAAGAATACTGGTGCAGGACCATGTCCATAATGTGTTAATGTCCCGTAGATAGATCCCATAAAACCTAACATCATCGCTAATAATACAGGTGGAACTCCTAACGAGACTCCTACTCCTAATAAAGCAGCATACATAGCAGCTACATGAGCAGTCGCACTCGCGAAGATGTAGTGACTAAAGAAGTAAACAATCACAATAATAGGGAAAGCATAATGCCAATCCATATCACCCATTTTACCTTTTACTAAATCACTGAACCATCCGATGAAACCTAATTTATTCAATGAACTCGCCATCATCACTAATACCGCGAACCATACAATAGTATCCCAAGCTCCTTTTTCTGCCTTTACATCATCCCATGTCAACACAGATGTCAACAGTAAGATTGCTAAACCAATAAACGCAGTAGTAGTCGCATCGATACTAAATAAATCTCCAGTAATCCAAAGTGCTAACAGAATAACGAAAGTCATTAACATCAAGATCTCTGATATAGATAGCTTCCCCATTTCTCTTAATTTTTCAGCAGCCACCTTAGGTGCATCCCCTGTTTTCTTAAGTTCTGGTGGGAAGATTTTATATAATACTATCGGAGTCAAAATAAAAGCAACTAACCCAGGTACAAAACCTGCAGCCGCCCATGACATCCATGAAATATTAATTCCCATATCAGCAGCGAACTTCTGACACATCGGGTTACTCGCTGTACCTGTTAAGAACATAGATGACGCGATCAAGTTCATATAATAACAGTTCAGTGTCAAGAAAGAACCTAACTTCTTATGTGTTTCTGGTTTAGTCGCATCAGAACCGAAGTTCATAGCCATAGACTTCATAATAGGGTAGATGATTCCTCCTCCACGAGCAGTATTACTAGGAATAGCAGGTGCTAATACTAAGTCTGCTAATCCTAATCCATACGCTAACCCCAATGTACTTTTTCCAAAGGCGCGAATAAATAAAAACGCTATTCTATTTCCTAATCCTGTTTTGATAAAACCTCTTGCAATAAAGAAAGAGATACCGATTAACCAAATTACTTTATCTCCAAAACCACTTAAACTCAGTGCTATTGACTTACCTGGATCTCCAGGTGCTAACAATTGAAAGAATGCTGTTAGACCTACTGCTAACATACACATTGTTCCCATCGGTGCGGCTTTTAGGATAATACCTAAAATGGTACTTACGAATATGGCAAATAAATGCCAGGCATCTGGAGTTACTCCTTCTGGAATTGGGCAAAACCATAGTGCAATCCCGATCACAGCTGTAATCGCAAGATTCTTAAGATTTACTTCTTTCATCACTTATACGTCTTTGTGGTACAATTAGAATCTACATTGCAATTGGATAAATGCTAGATTAGAATTATAAGTTTTCGAATCTTTTATATTTTCTTTAAAGTTGTCTATTTGCATCCCCAGTTGGATTCTTGCTCCATAATTTTTAAGGAACTCTAAACTAAACATAGGTGTCAATGTCTGACGTGCATTAGAGTTTAACTGTGACTCCGCATCTAGATACTCATATCGACATGCGAACTCGATAGCCTGGAAGTGCTTTCTACCTACTTCATATCGAATATTAGGTAGCACATAGAAACTCTTCATCACATAATCATCTAACTTACCTAAGCGCTTATCAGCTGCCAGCTTAAAGAACGCATCGTGATTAGTCCCTTGCTTAGCCTCTGTTTGAAAATCAAAACACCAACGATCTCCAATAGGAAACTTAGCTGCTGCCTCTACTCCTACTGCATATACATTTTCTTTTTGCACCTCACCTATACCTCCACTAATACCTACATTAAAATCATGCTTCTTATTCAGGTTAAATAAAAGTCTACTTGAGTAATGCTTACCATCATCACTATCCGTCTTATTCTTTCCATTACCATTGGTCACAGAGAACCCGTAACTCATTGGCACTTTACCCAAGTCTACACTACCTGTAATAGCAGCACCTACTTGGAAGCTCATCCATCCGTTATTACCGAATAGATAATAAGAGTTAGAATAATCTATGGACTTAACGATATCTACTGCATACGTCTCTTCTAATCCGAATAGAGGTCTAAACTGTCCTACTGTAATCTGAAAGTAACGGTTAACCGTATACTTAGCATACGCATTTTCTAAAACACGTGTACTTACGTCTTTATTCTTAAAGTCCGCAAAATTAACAAGAGCTGTTACTTCTAAGTTTTCAGTAATCTTCGCATTCATAGAAACACGCATTCTCTTGATATCAAAAGAATTGTTAGCATAACTTGTCTTTTCTGGCGTTTCTGAGTGATGTAGTCCATCTATATCCACACCTTTTTTAAAGTTATCTAAGTATCGAGTCTGGAATACTCCTCCTACTTTAAACTTAGGATATTTCTGCGGTTCAGGATTGATAATAACCTTTTCTTCGAAGACTTGGATTGTATCTGTCTTGACTTCTTGAGCGAATGAAATAGCGGAGCAGCATAATCCTGCTCCTACTATTATTTTAAATTTTAAGCTATTATAGAGTGTGAGAGTGCTCATAGGCTTATTTTTTATTTGTTATTTCTTAAACTTTAAAAAGCTAGCACGATTGTACTCATAGTTCATACGTGCAATGTTTAGTACAGAAATACCTTGTGGGCATTCTACTTCACACGCTTCTGTGTTAGAACAGTGTCCGAAATCTTCTGCATCCATCTGCGAGATCATTCTCAACGCTCTTTCTTTACGCTCCTCTTGAGATTGAGGTAACAACGCTAATTGAGTAATCTTAGCTGATGTGAATAGAGCAGCACTACCATTCTTACAAGTAGCCACACATGCTCCACATCCGATACACGCCGCAGAGTCAAAAGCTGATTCTGCTGTCTCATGTGACACAGGGATTGTATTAGCCTCCGGAGCCTGTCCTGTATTTACAGATACATATCCTCCAGCAGAGATAATACGGTCAAAAGCACTTCTGTCCACTTTTAGGTCCTTCTTCACTGGGAATCCCTTTGCTCTAAAAGGTTCTATTAATACCGTCTCACCATCTCTGAACTCACGCATGTGTAACTGGCATGTCGTTGTATTCTCTAATGGTCCATGAGGGTTTCCATTGATTACTACACCACATTGTCCACAGATACCTTCTCTACAGTCATGGTCGAACTCTACTGGTTCTTCTTTATTTACAATTAATTGTTCGTTTAATGTATCCAACATCTCCAAGAAAGACATATGCGGATTTACATTTTCTAACGTATAATCAACAAGTTTTCCTTGTGTTTTACGATTTTTTTGTCTCCAAATTTTTAAATGCAGTTTCATAGACTTTTTTAATTATTTATAACTACGGATAGTTGGTTGTACGAATTCGAATTTTAACTCCTCTTTATTCAAGATAGGCTCTTTATCTAATGACCCTGGCCACTCCCATGCAGAGATGTATTGGAACTCAGCGTCATTACGCTCAGCTTCCCCTTCCTCTGTCTGGTACTCTTCTCTAAAGTGTGCTCCACAAGACTCGTTTCTAGTCAATGCATCATAACACATTAACACACCGATCTCTAGATAATCTGCTACACGTCCTGCTTTTTCTAATTCAGCATTCATGGTATCATTCTCTCCTGGAACATGAACGTTTTTATAAAATTCATCTCTTAACTTTTTAATCTCTTCGATTGCATAAGTTAACCCTTCAGCTGTTCTAGCTAGACCACAATAATCATATAATAACTTACCTAATTTTTTGTGGTAGTAGTCCACTGACTTATCCCCTTTTATATTTAATAATTGGTCTATTTTTTCTTTATTCTCAGTCACCACTTTGTCGAACTCTGGATGATCTGTAGAGATCTTACCTACTCTAATCTGATCTGCTAGATAGTTAGCAATCGTATAAGGTGCGATAAAGTATCCATCTACAGAAGCCTGAAGCAATGAGTTCGCTCCTAATCTATTCGCTCCGTGATCAGCGAAGTTCGCTTCTCCTAATGCAAATAATCCAGGAATAGTAGTCATTAACTCATAATCTACCCATAGTCCTCCCATAGAGAAGTGAGCAGCAGGAGATATCTTCATTGGTTCTTTATACGCATTGATACCCGTGATCTTCTCATACATACGGAATAAGTTTCCGTACTTCTCAGCGATTTTTGGTTGTCCTTGTTCTTTGATTGCTTTAGAGAAATCTAAGTATACCGCATTCTTTAATGGCCCTACACCATGTCCAGCATCGATACGCTCCTTAGCTGCACGAGATGAGATATCACGAGGTGCTAAGTTTCCGAATGCAGGATAACGACGCTCTAAGTAGTAATCTCTTTCATCCTCTGGAATATCATTTGCCTCTCTTGTATCATCTGCTTTTTTAGGTACCCATATACGTCCATCATTACGCAGTGATTCTGACATTAATGTTAGTTTAGATTGGTAATCTCCAGACTGAGGTAATGAAGTTGGGTGAATCTGAGTCCAGCTAGGAGACGCGAAATAAGCTCCTTTTTTATGTGCTCTCCAAATAGCAGATCCATTACATCCCATCGCTAAAGTAGATAGGTAATAAATTTTACCGAAACCTCCTGTTGCTAATACTACAGCATGTGCTGAGTGTTTCTCTATCTCACCAGTCTCTAAGTTACGCACTACTACACCTCTTGCTTTACCATCGATCACCACGATATCTAGCATCTCATGAGAAGAGTATAGTTGTACTGTTTTCTTATCCACTTGGCGCATTAACGCTTGGTAAGTACCTAATAATAACTGTTGTCCCGTTTGACCTCTTGCGTAGAAGGTTCTACTTACCTGTACTCCTCCGAATGATCTATTGTTTAAGTATCCTCCGTATTCTCTACCGAAAGGAACCCCCTGAGCTACCGCTTGGTCGATCAAGTTAAGAGAACATTCTGCTAGACGATACACGTTCGCTTCACGCGCTCTAAAGTCTCCTCCTTTTAATGTATCTACGAACATACGGTACACACTGTCACCGTCGTTTTTATAATTTTTTGCAGCGTTCACCCCTCCTTGTGCAGCTACAGAGTGCGCACGACGAGGTGTATCTTGAAAACAAAAAGCTTTTACATTATAACCCATCTCCCCTAGAGAAGCGGCTAATGAACTTCCTGCTAATCCTGTTCCGATAACGATTACATCAAGTTTTTTTCTATTCGCAGGGTTTACCAGACGAGCAGTTTTTTTATAGTTAAACCATTTTTCTTCTAATGGCCCCTGAGGTATTTTTGCATCTAATTTCATAGCTAGTTTTTAAGATTAGTGATGTAAATAAAAATTGGCATTGCAGCAAATCCTACACAGATAATTACTGAATAAGTAACTCCGAAGATATTAACCCAACGTACAAACTTTGGGTGAAATAAACCTAACGTTCTTACTCCACTCGTAATTCCGTGGATCAAGTGATAACACAATGCTACCATCGCGATAACATATACCACTACTAACCACAGCTCTTGGAATGCTGTAACTACTACTGCGTATAAATCTTTGTTTCCATTAGCATCGATGCCTATTTCTCCAAACTTATACACATACCAAAAGTTTTGAAAATGCAGAACAATAAAGATTAAAACTATTGTCCCTAATACTCCCATATTTCTGCTGTACCATTTACTAGCTCTACCTCTATTATCTTTTTTATAAGTACCTCCAGAAGCCTTGTTCTTAGAAGTAATAATTAAAGCATAGATGGCATGTCCTATAATAGAAGCATATAAAACATAAGAAACCATTTTTACCAATGGATTTCCGGTTAGAAAATGCGAGTACGCATTAAAGCTAAGTCTTGCGTGTTCTGGCTCTAAAAATAACTGTGTATTTCCTAAAAAGTGAATTAATAGGAAAAAGCAAAGAAATAATCCTGTCGCGGCCATTACAATCTTGCGTGAGAGTGTGTTCATCTTTGTACTTTGTTTTTAATAATTAATGAATCCTTATTATTGTTACTAAAAGCCTATTTAGAAAATCAGTACTATATTTTACTTCTATTTATTATGGAGTATTTTTTCGTTTTTACTTCTTTTAGATACATACATTCTACAAGAGTAAAGTGTCTTGATACACTCAAAAACATCCTATAAACAATTTTATATTCTAATTTCAAATAGACTCTAATCGTTTTCTCTATTTATATGTTAAAAGTATAATTTTAGTGTTATTTCAAAGATGACATATATCAGCCCTCATTTGGTTTTACTCACTACCTATACACATTAACGTACATCAATATAATATTACAATCAATGTGAACTTGTATTTAAAATTATCAAATATTTTTAACATAAATAACGTTCCTTAAAAAAATAATTAGTTATAATAAAGTATATAATCATTATAAATAGTATTAATACTTCTAAAGAATACGCTGCTCTTTTAACAAAAAGACAAATTCCATACCACAATACTCTTTTTAACAAATTTAATTAGCATAACAAATAGCAATACACCATATTCTATATGTATTCTTTCAAATAAACACAACTAAACAGTAGTAAAAATCATTATATTCATTTCAGATCCCTAAAAAGAAAATCTATTATATTATTCATAATTTATAAACAGATAAAACCATGAAACCCTCTTATTTACTACATTTAAGTATATATTATATATATTCAAAAAAGTCTCGTAAATGGAATAAAAAGCTTTCTATAAAAGTTGTAATAAACCTAAATAAGTATCTTTTCTTCTTCTTTTATGCACTAAACTGTATTTTTCTATTAATAGTTCATATTGAGAATTTAGTCTAAAAAGAAGTAAATCCTCTCCCGAAGATTACTTTTTCTACCTATCAAACCCTAAAAAGAGCGATTGCAGAATCCTCAATTTTACACTTCTATTTTTCTCTTTCTTTTAAAAGCTGTCATTAGAAGTGTGTTTAAATCAGAATAGGATAATGTAAGTGTATTAATAGAACTTCTATTCCCATCTATTTTAAATATTATCACAACATAGAATACAAGAACAATAAGTGGAATATAAAAGGACATTTATTGGACTAACATACGCTCTACTCCACCATTATCGGACTATTGTCCATGTATTGTCGAAGGATTTCCTTATAATCCCCATAAACGCTAGGCTTAAGAGCTATGGTAGATAAGTGCTAAAAAGAACACAAAACCAAATAACAACCTTACTATCAGTTAATTAACATAATTTCACGCCAAAAAAAACACTCCTTATTTTTTATAAAAACAGCGATATATCCATTATTTCGCCTTTAAAATGAAAAAAAGAAGTCTGAAAACTATAAAAACGATGTTTTAAGAGGCTATTTTCTACTCAAAAAGAAAAAAATGAGGAACAATTTTAAAAGAATACAAAACTAAAGCGCATAAAAAAAGCAGTAGTAAACCAAAGTCTACTACTGCTTCATAATATATGTTTTCTGACCTATTCCTCTAAGACTGAAATTCTACTTTAAATGCTTGACTAAGTACTTAGGTACATCCTCATACCCCTGTCTGAAATAAAAGCGATGTGCATCTGTCCTTCTACTATGACTGTGTAGTTCTATTCTATCACACCCCCTTCTTCTCGCTAGGGCTGTGACGTGTTCTTCTACTAACCTCCCCACTCCTTTACTCCTGATATCCTGATCTACAGCAAAATAACTTATCCTTGCAAAATCACCTTCTAAAGCTATCTGAGGAATAAAGTGTACTGAGATAAAGGCGATGACTTGTCCCTCATCTTCTACTACTAAGAGTGACTCTCTCTCACAGTTATTCATTTCTGCTATTCTATGAGGTAAAAAACCTAAGGTATTAGGATATCCCATTTGTTCTAAAAGATTAGCAACTACATCAGCATCGTTTACTTCCATCTTTCTTATCTCCATCTCTACTTATTTTTAAAGAAAAGTAACTATTTAAAAAAACAGAGACAATGTTTTTATTCTTTTTTATACGAGCGCGCTCCAGACATACTTGATCCTGCGTCTTTACTCAGATTAGTAAATACTAAACTAGACAGTATCGTAATCAATCCCATAACTAAGAAAGTATATCTAAACACGCCTATCTTATCACCTGATTCTGCAATCTGACTGTTCTGAAACAACATCAATACCATCGCTGATAAAGATATCCCTAGACTTACTGCTAACTGCTGTGTCACAGATAGCAGACTGTTTCCTTCACTAGAGGTATCCTGATCTAAATCGGCTAGAGAAATAGTATTCATAGAGGTAAACTGTATCGCGTTAAAAGCACCGTTACCGATCATCAGTAAGATAATTACCCAATAAGGCGTAGTAGGCGTTATAAAGAAGAAACAGCTGATTAACAACCCTGTCAGTACTGTATTGGTAATCAACGTACTTCTGTATCCAAAACGTCTCACAATAGGTACTACGAAGTTACGAGAGACCAAATTAGACAAGGCTTGTGGTATCATCATCATCCCTGCGTACATCGCTGAATATCCATATCCTACTTGTAATAATAAAGGGATCATCAATGGCATTCCCCCAATTCCGAAACGTGTAATTAAGTTACCAATCAACCCTAAACGAAGCGTGGTAATCTTAAATAAGCTCAATTTAATCAAAGGTTCTTTTGTCATTCTAGCATAGAATACATAAGCTACTCCCATCAGCATCGCTACAATAAATAGTGTAATTAATTGTACTGATGATATTGTCGGGCTATTCCATTTCTCTATTACTAAAGTTAAGGTAGTCAGTCCTCCACTAAACAACACCCATCCTAGAAGGTCAAAACGCCCTACCGTATTGGTAAAATTAGGGATAATCTTTCTAGCAAAAAGTACTGCTATCACACCTACTGGTACATTGATTAAGAATATCCAATGCCAAGACAACTTCTCTACTAAAAAACCTCCTACTGCAGGTCCTAGCATAGGTCCTATCAATCCTGGTATGGTGATAAAGTTAATCACCTTTAACAACTGGTTTTTAGGATAAGCATAGATAAGAGTTAGTCGGGCTACAGGCACCATCATCGCTCCTCCAACAGCCTGAAATATACGTGCTAGAACTAACTGATCTAAGGTAGCTGACATAGAACAGAATACAGAACCTAACGTAAATAGCCCCACTGCTAGGATAAAGATTCTCTTCGTACCAAATCGGTCGGCTAACCACCCACTCAACGGAATCAATAAAGCGACTGTCAATGTATAGGACACGATGATACTCTGCATCCCTAAGGGCGACTCTCCTAAGCTCTTAGCGATAGAGGGTAATCCTGTGTTTAAAATTGTAGCATCTAGTGCTTGCATAAAGATAGCTAGAGCTCCTAGCCATGGCAAATATTTGCGTGTTCTTTCATCTTTTATTACTCCTGCTTGCATTGTATTCTAAATCATTTAGTAATTAATAATTTCTTTTTCACAGTGCAAAATTAGAGTATCTATTCTCATTTATTTAATGAATTAGATAGATATTTTTTATCCTAAATAGGCTTTAAAATGATGAAAAAACAGTAGTTATATCAATTATATAATTCCCTATATCTTTCTTTGTTAATATAGAATTTTTATAGCTATACTATTACTAGATAGATAATTTTTATATTATTTATACTGCAAAATATGATAGATAAACTCTATAATGATTGATAAAAAAATGCTATTACAAGCAAAACACAATAAATAATTTAACCATTATAGGGATAACACCCAATTATTTATGATTTCTCTACCATGAGAAGTAATATATGATTCGGGATGAAACTGTACTCCCTTAATATTATATGTTCTATGGCGAATAGACATGATAACTCCTTCATCACTAAGCGCTACTACCTCTAATTCTTCTGGAAAATCATTAGTCGATAAAGCCCACGAATGATATAACCCTACTGAAACAGGGGTATCTATAGTAGTAAATAAAGTGTCTTCTGTTCTATAATGTAAGGTAGTAGACTGTCCGTGATAGACATAAGACAGATTCTCTAATCTAGCTCCGAAGTACTCTCCGATAGTCTGATGCCCTAGACAAACACCTAAGATCGGTTTGTCTGCTTTATATCTATCTAATATTCGAAACAAGATAGGGTAACTACGAGGGACATCTGGTCCTGGAGATAAAACAAGCATATCAAACTTATCCAAAGATTCTAAAACAACCTCATCATGAGGAATTACTGTAATATTACAATGTTCGTTCTCATCAAAGAGTTGAACCAAATTATAAGTAAACGAGTCATGATTATCTATTATAACAATTTGTTTGATTTCACTCATAAACTATTTTGTACTTTTGAACCTTTAAACTTGATTAAATATGGTGCTCAAAGATACAACTATCTCTCTAATGAACTCATTGGGATCACAGAGAATTCCTTTCCTTTTTATCATTAGCTATGATGGAAATGATTGTATCATCCAACCGTTAAAAGATATTGATCAAGAAGAAATAAAATATAACTTCAACGGAATAAGCAATACACAACCAAAAGAGCGTATCTCTGATCTAAAAATAGAAGCTACTCCCCTTAGCTTTGAACAATATCAAGAGAAGTTTGATATCGTCAAACAAGAGTTACAGCTAGGAAACACATACCTTATTAACCTCACTGTGGCTACTCCTCTAACTTCTGCGTATACCCTAGAAGATATCTATCATACTACTAAGGCAAAGTATAAACTACTGGTAAAAAATCAGTTCACTTGTTTTTCTCCTGAGATATTCGTTCAGATCAAGGATAATGCGATATACTCCTATCCTATGAAAGGAACTATTAAAGCAGATATTCCTAATGCTAGTGAATTGCTCTTAAAGGATAAAAAAGAGACGGCAGAGCATTATACGATTGTTGATTTGATCCGAAATGATTTAAACATTGTTTCTAAAAAAGTAAGAGTGAACCGATTTAGATATCTAGATCGATTAGAGACTTCTAAAGGACCTATCTTACAAATGAGTTCTGAGATAGCAGGAGAGCTATCTCCTAATTGGCACAAGGAGATAGGAACTATATTTAGCAAACTACTACCTGCTGGCTCTATCACTGGATCTCCTAAAGAAAGTACGGTAAATATAATAGCCAAAGCAGAACAATACGACCGCAATTACTATACTGGAGTATGTGGTATCTATGATGGTGAAAGCGTTGATAGTGCTGTGATGATTCGCTTTATAGAACAACAATCTAATCAACTGGTGTATAAAAGTGGTGGAGGAATAACCTCGTCTAGTGAAGTAGAAAAAGAATACGAAGAGTTACTTCAAAAAATATACATACCTAGTTGATTAATTTCAATTAAAATACAAATCAACTAGTATAAATTCATTTTTATCATTTTTAAAGTGATAAACAACTCTTATTAATAATAGTTAAAAAACAACTCTACTGAGCGAATTTAAATTATTCAATTATCATATTGCACTACTTTTTATTGCATTTTAGTTAATTAAAATCACTAAAAACAAGCACTTTATCTATTCATAATTGATTATTTTATTTTTATATACATCTTAATTCTGTAAATTACCCCTACCAAAAACTAATTTAATAAAGAATGAAAGATTTGTATAAACAAATCGGTGAATTACTCATCGATCAGAATTACGATGCCTTACATGATCTAAAAATCGAAAAGCCAGAGTACTTTAACTGGGTACAAGAAGTGTATGAAGATATACACGTAAAAGAGACACCTGAGAAGACTGCCCTATTATGGACAGATGGAGAAGTGACTCATCACTACACCTTTCAGACCTTACATGACAGGTATAACCAATTGATTAACTTCTTGCGTTCTAAAGGGATTCAAAAAGATGATGTGATTCTAACACAAATGATGCTACAACGCATTAACTGGGTAACGCATTTAGCTACAATAAAAGCGGGGTATAGATTATCTCCTGCTGCAAGTATATTAGGTGTAAAAGATCTAGTATACAGATTCCAAAAGATAGCTCCTAAAGTAATATTAGCTGATAGTGACAATGTAGAAAAGATAGATCAAGCAGAGAAAGAATCTGGTATAATGATCCCTGTAAAGATTATCGTAGATGGACAAAGAGAAGGTTGGTACCCACTGACTGTACTAGATGAACAGAGCAAAGAGGCAAAAGGTGAAATGACTAAACCTGATGATACCCTATTTATGTTCTTTACCTCTGGTACTACAGGAATGCCTAAGATAGTCTGTCATACTCAGTTAAGTCAACCTCTAGGACACCTTACTACTACCTCTTGGATAGGACTTACGCGCAATGATATTCACTATAATATCTCACAACCTGGGTGGGCTAAATTTGCTTGGAGTAGTCTGTTCGCACCTTGGAATGTGGGAGCTACTATATTTGCTTTTGCTACGAAAGAACGCTTCAATGCGGCAAAAACTCTAGAGATGATAGAGAAACACGAGGTAACATCTCTATGTGCTCCTCCTACTGTACTTCGTTTCTTCATACAAGAGGATCTAAAGAAATACAACTTTAGCCTAAAGAAATGTGTAGCAGCTGGTGAACCTCTAAACCCTGAGATCATTGAGGAATGGAAAGAAGGAACTGGATTAGTTGTTAGAGATGGTTTTGGTCAAACAGAAAGTACATGTATGATCGCTAACTATCCTAATGCTAAGCTAAAATATGGTTCTATGGGTAAACCTACTTTCTTATACGACATTGTCATTGCGGATGATGATGGAAAAGAAGTAGCGATCAATGAGGAAGGAAATATCTGTGTAAGAACAGGTACAGGACAGCTAAACGGGATATTCAAAGAATACTTATACGACAAAGTAAAACAGAGTGAGGTATTTAAACACGGATTATACTACACTGGTGATAAGGCATATAAAGATGAAGATGGTTATATCTGGTTTATCGGTAGAGATGACGATGTGATCAAGGCTTCTGATTACCGCATCGGCCCATTCGAAGTAGAAAGTGTATTACTAGAACATCATGATGTAGTAGAATCTGCTGTAGTAGCGAGTCCTCATCCAGTAAAAGGGTTTGAAGTAAAAGCGTTTATTATCTTAAATGACCATACTAAAGCATCTGCAACTTTAGCACAAGAGTTATTTAAATACTCTCGTGAACATCTAGCACCTTATAAGATGCCACGTAAGATAGAGTTTGTGACAGAGCTACCAAAGACTATTAGTGGTAAAATAAAACGTGTAGAACTAAGAGCATTACAAGCTGAAAGAATTGCCAAAAAACAAGAAGTTGAACTAGAGTTTGACTACGTAAAATAAGAAAAGAGAAAAGGGCTGCCAGATATCTGACAGCCCTCTCTAATTATAAATAAAAAACTTACTATTCTAACGTAAAACTAATAGACACATTAGACACTACTTCTAATTCTCCTAAAGCGATAGTTTGTTCTCCGAAGTCTGCTGATGCTTTCATCATTGCCATCGGTCTAACGATAATAGGTGTAGATGCACTACTGTCAGATACTAAAATAGCTTTACCTACTTTTTGCCCTAATGCATTTGCATAATCAGTAGCTTTTTGTTTTGCTTCTTTTACTGCTAGTGTACGAGCTTCTGCTTCATACATTGCTGTCTTAGAAGACTGGAAGTCTACTCCATCGATTCTATTCACTCCAGACTCTGTAAGTCCTACCATTAACTTCTCATACTTAGAGATATCTGTCAATGTAATAGATAAAGTCTGAGATGCTGAGAAGTAATCTTTCTTCTCTTCATAGTCTCTAGATTTATAAAGGCTCACGCGTTCTGTTTGCATGTCTTTATCCTCTATTTTCATCGACTTTATATATTTGATAATAGTTGCGATAGCTTTATCATTTGCTTTTTTAGCATCTGCTGCTAAATCAGCTTTATTCTCTACTCCTACTCTAATGACTACTTTATCTGGTGTAACATTTACCTTCCCTACTCCATTTACTTGAATCTGTGGAACAACTACACCGTTGTTATTTTGAGCTACGATAGCTGTTGTTGTCATTAATAATGACGCGAACATAATTGACATTTTTTTCATTTGTGACTTTCTTTTTGCTTTGTTATATTACAAATGTATCTAAAAAACATACTGTAAATAGTACCAAGGTCATAAATAATTGCCAAAAAAAGTCTATTGAATCCTTTTACTTCTATACATTCCCACTAAAATCAGTACGGGGATTAATAGTATTGCTATTAATTTAAATTCTGTTTGGATCAAGATAGGATATTTTAATACAATCAATATTAAACCTGCTAATGCTCCTCCAATATGTGCTGTATGTCCTATACCATCATTATTCTTCTTCATTCCATAAAGTGAATACAGTAAATACCCTACTGCAAATATATAAGCAGGAATAGGAATCGGTATAAAGAACATATACAGACTCATAGAAGGATTAAGCATAATAGACGCATATAATACTCCCATAATAGCTCCTGATGCCCCTACTGCTCTGTAATGAGGTTGGTTCTTATAAAACTGATAGGTCAATATATTTCCTACCAATAAACTTGCAACATAAACTATCAAGAAGTATAATACTCCTGAAACATGGATAATAATATCTGCAAAAAAATACAGGGTCAACATATTAAATGCGAAGTGCATCCAGTCAACGTGTAAGAAACCTGATGTTATGAAACGATAGCGCTCTCCTCTATTAATTTGATTAATATCAAAGCAATACTTATTAAAAAAGCTAAAATCATTTAGCCCTTTGTAAGTAACAAGTCCATTTAACCCCAAAAGAATTAGGGTAACCGTAGATATATCCATATAAAAATATTTGGTTAAAAATAAAGAATTGTTCGCTACTCGCCTATTAAATTTGTGTTAGATTATGGTATTAAACTATCTTTGCACAAAATCAAACAGAATGAATTTCCTTATATATATAATTGTTTACCCTATAATATGGCTAATCTCTAAGATGCCTTTCCCTATATTTTACTTTATCTCGGATATCTTCTATGTATTGTTATATAAAGTTGTCGGATACAGAAAGAAAACAGTGAGAGAGAATATTAGAATGACTATGCCTCACCTCTCTGAAAAGGAGGTTCAAAAAGTAGAGAAAGAATCCTTTAGACATTTATGTGATATCTTCTTAGAAATGATCAAAACATTTACTATCTCTGAAGAAGAACTTAAAAAGAGATTTACCTTTACGAATTTAGATACTGTCTTAGAAGTAGAGAAACAAGGAAAGAGTGTCATGCTATTCTGTGCACATTATGCTAACTGGGAGTGGATCATCATCTTAGATCGCTTTATTCAATTCCAAGGTTATGCTGTCTATAAGAGAATTGCAAATCCTTACTTCGATAAGTTAATTAAGAAGATTCGTTCTCGCTTTAACACCGTACTTGTCGAAATGAAGGAAACCATCAAGGTAATCAGACAAAATGAAGTGAATAAAAACCATGGTGTCTATGCTTTTATTAGTGATCAATCTCCTATGGTGAGTAAAGCCAATTGTTGGCAAGACTTTATGGGGATAGAAGTTCCCGTATTTACAGGAGGAGAAGCACTGTGTAAGAAATTCGATATGGTACCTATGTATCTTAAAGTAGAATATGTTAAACGCGGGCATTATAAGACAACTTTTGTTCCTTTATTAAAAGAAGGAGAAGCACTAGAGGATGTTCCTAATTATGAATTGACTCATCGATTCTTAGGTGAATTAGAGAAGCAAATTATAGAAGCGCCTTCATACTACTTCTGGACACATAAGCGATGGAAACACCAAGGCAAAAAACCTGCTAATATCAAATAGTAATATCATTAAATCCTTTCTAATCAGAAAGGATTTTTTATTTACAATAAAAGTAAGTCCACATCGCTAATATCATTGTAAATTATTACATTAGCACATTATAAGTATTCTAATTTTTTATGAAATACATCAAATTATTAATTAAGATAATCTTAATTTCAATCTCTACTTTAGGGATATGTGTTATTATTTACTTTTTAGCGGCAAGAGGGCTTTCTAATATTACTGTAAATGAAGTACAAGAAGAACCTCAAGAATTCACCATGTACCTTACCACTAATGGTATGCATACAGACTTCGTGTTTCCTGTTAAATCAGATTTAATTGATTGGAGTAAAGAGCTAAAATTCGAACATACAAAAGGACAACGTAGAAACTTCGCTTATATCGCATTAGGTTGGGGAGATAAAGGATTCTTTTTAGACGTAGAGGATTGGGATAGTGTAAAACCTGGTATAGCTCTAAATGCTGCCTTTGGATTAGGAACTACTGCTATACACTCAACTTACTTATCTAATATACAAATAGACGAAAACACAAGAGAAGTAAAATTATCCAAACAACAGTACCAGATACTCATCGATTACATCTTATCTTCATTTAAACGAGATACAGATAACAATATAATTAATATCAAAACTGATAAAGCATACGGATTAAACGATTCTTTTTATGAAGGAGAAGGAAAGTATAGCTTCTTATATACATGCAATACTTGGGCTAATTCTGGTCTAAAAAAAGCTAAGATGAAAGCTTGCTTATGGACTCCCTTCCAAGAAGGTATCTTTAGAAAATATAATTTGTAAACATCTTTTATATCGGAATGAGGATTTCCGTATAGTTTTATTATAAAGGTGTAGTACCTTTGTTCATGCGCTAGGTAAGTGATTCTGTACTAAGTATACTACTATACAGAATTCAATAAATACTTATTATACAAATAAAGGGAACCGATTTGGTTCCCTTTGTTATTTGCTATAATTCTATAGTTATATTCCAGCAATCACTTTTAACTCGTCTATCATACGCAAAGCTAAACTGTCTGCATCTTCTTGTGTTCCTGCTTCCGTATATATACGAATAATAGGCTCTGTATTAGACTTTCTTAGATGTACCCATGACGAAGGGAAGTCTATCTTCACACCATCAACTGTAGATACTTCTTGATTTTTATAATTTTCAGCGATCTGTTCTAAGATCATATCTACATTTAACTTAGGCGTAAGTTCTATCTTATTCTTACTCATATAATACTGAGGATAAGAAGCTCTTAACTCTGCCACAGTCATATCTAAGTTAGACAAATGTGTTAAGAATAAAGCTACACCTACGATAGAATCACGTCCATAATGTGTCTCTGGATAAATGATACCTCCATTACCTTCTCCTCCGATTATTGCATTAGTAGCCTTCATCATTTCTACTACATTTACTTCTCCTACAGCTGATGCATTATAAGTACCTCCATGTTTCTGAGTAATATCTCTTAACGCACGTGATGATGATAAGTTAGACACTGTATTACCAGGTGTTTTACTTAATACATAATCTGCTACTGCTACTAAAGTGTACTCTTCTCCAAACATTTCGCCATCATTAGAAATAAAAGCTAAACGATCAACATCTGGATCAACTACTACACCGAAGTCTGCATTCTCTTTTTTCACTAAGGCACAGATATCACCTAAGTGCTCTTTTAGAGGTTCTGGATTATGAGGGAAGTGTCCTGTTGGATCACAATAAAGCTCTACTACCTCTACCCCTAACTTTCTCAATAAAGCAGGAATAATAATTCCTCCAGATGAGTTAACAGCATCTACTACTACCTTAAACTTACGTTTCTTAATAGCTTCAACATCTACTAACTTTAGTTTTAATATCTCCTCTATATGGATGTCCATATAGTTATCTTTATGTTCTATAGTCCCTAAACTATCTACATCTGCAAAATCAAATGCATCTTTCTCAGCAATTTCTAAAATGATTTGCCCTTCAGCACCACTTAGAAACTCTCCTTTACTGTTCAATAATTTTAGAGCATTCCATTGTTTTGGGTTATGAGAAGCAGTTAAGATAATACCTCCATCTGCTTGCTCTAATGGAACAGCTATCTCTACAGTAGGCGTAGTAGATAAACCTAAGTCTATTACATGAATACCTAACCCAACTAAAGTATTTACTACCAAATTATGAATCATAGGTCCTGAGATACGAGCATCTCTACCAATCACTACTTTTAAGCTTTCTTTATTTGAGTTGTTTTTAAGGAATGTTCCATAAGCTGATGCAAATTTCACTGCATCAATTGGAGTAAGATTATCCCCTACTTTTCCTCCTATAGTACCACGTATACCAGATATAGATTTAATCAATGTCATAATTACATATTTTTTATTAACACAAAGATATAGAATTATAGGTGGGACAGCCTGAACAATTTTGTAAAATACCGTATTTTTATAGTCAAAATGAGATTATGAACTTCTTAGCCCATATATACCTCTCTGGGGATGACACTTTACTTAAAATAGGAAACTTTGTAGCGGATAGTATTCGAGGAAAAGACTACATCAATTATCCTACTAAAATTCAACAAGGTGTAATCTTACATCGAGAAATAGATACTTATACAGATACTCATGAAATATGGAGAAAAAGTAAAAAGCTTATTGTACCTCAATACAACCATTACGCAGCAGTATTAATAGATATGTATTATGATCACTTTCTAGCGAAAAATTGGAATCAATACAGTTCTATCCCATTAGAAGAATATGCTCAACGTTTCTATACCGAATTACAAGAGAACTTTACTGCCCTACCTATTAAGGTTCAAAACTTCTTACATATTATGCTTGAAGAAAATTGGCTTGTAAAATATCGTTCTATAGAAGGGTTAAGATATATACTGACACAAATGGATCGTAGAACGAAAGGAGTCTCTAAGATGTCTTTTGCTACAACAGAACTAGTAGAACATTATGATACATTCGAAGAGCACTTCTCTGCCTTTTTTAAACAATTACAAGAACATTTAATTGATTTTAGAAAAACAGAGCGTTACTTATTAAAATAATATCTTATCTTATAACTTTCTATTATTACGAATAACAAAACTAGATAATTATTACCAAAAGGGTTTTCTTTTACATTATTTTTGCAATATGAAAATTATAAATCCAAAGAAAATAAAATACTACGCTGGTCAAGTGTTTAAGTATGCTGAAGGAATACTATTCTTCCTGAAGTCTATCTTAAGCAATAGGCAATTTTTATATTTCTCTTGTGTCTTAGTAGGGGCATCGTCTGCTATCGCTGTTACAGTTTTGAAGTACTTTGCTCACAATGTATTTAAACTTGCTACCTATATAGACAACATCTCTCATCTGCCTTATATGAACAGTATTCTACCTATTATAGGTATTTTACTTACCGTATTCGTTGTTAGAAAATTTCTAAATGGATCTATTGAGAAAGGTACATATCAGATCATGATTGCTGTTGCTAAGAAGTCTGGTATTATGCCACGTAAGCAGATGTACTCACAGATTATCACAAGTTCTTTGACTGTAGGTATGGGAGGTTCGTTAGGTCTTGAATCTCCAATTGCTATTACAGGGGCTGCTTTTGGTTCTAATTATGCTCAGAACTATAAGCTTAATTACAAAGATCGAATACTATTATTAGGTTGTGGTGTAGCTGCTGGAGTATCAGCTGCTTTTAATGCGCCGATAGCTGGTGTTCTTTTTGCTATAGAAATTATCTTAGTTGATGTTTCTGTATCTGCTTTTATACCTATTATGATTTCTGCTGCTACAGGTACTATTGTAACGAATTTAATTATCAAAGAAGACATTTTACTTTCTTTTAAAAATCAGTTGGTATTTGATGCAGGTAACACAGCTTACTATATTTTACTAGGTATTTTATCTGGTTTCTTTTGTGTATATCATGCTAGAATGTTCCGAAAGACAGAACACTATATATCAAGTATGAAGTTTGGTGCTTATAAGAAAGCATTAATAGGGGCTTCTATGTTAGCAGTCTTAATTTTTCTCTTTCCTACACTTTTTGGTGAGGGATATGAAAGCATTAAAATACTAACTAGTGATGCGCCTCAGTCTATTCTAAATAATACTTTGTTAGCTGATTTTTCTAATAAACAATGGGTATTATTACTCTTTGTTGGAGGGGCAGCATTAGTAAAAACTTATGCTGTAGGATTAACAATGGGAAGTGGAGGAAATGGAGGTAACTTCGCTCCTTCTCTATTCGTAGGTTCTTATCTTGGTTTTACTCTAGCTAAACTATTACAGTTATTAGGTATAAAGGAGATTCCTGTTCAAAACTTCACGGTAGTAGGAATGGCAGCTGTAATCAGTGGATTGTTTCATGCTCCTCTGACAGGTATTTTCTTAATTGCAGAAATAACAGGAGGATATGGATTAATGGTTCCTCTATTAATCGTATCATCTATTAGCTTTGCAATCTCTAAGCACATGGAAAAATACTCTATGGATATTAAATCTATAGCTACAACGGGGATGGTCTTCACTTCTGATAAAGATTCTAATATATTATCAACTATAATAGCAAGTGATTATATTAAAAATGATATTAAGACTTTAACACCACAACACACTACCGCAGCTGTTGTAGATATTTTTGCAAATACTAAACAGACCTTTATTCCTATACTAGATAGTGAACAAAAAATCATTGGTATCGTTAACCTTGATAGTGTAAGACCTATTATATTCAGTGAGTTTCAAACCAAATTCACACCTATTAAAGACCTAATAGAAACACCTATAATTGTATCTAAAAACGATTCTTCTAAAATCATTATGCAGACTTTAGAAACTAACAACTTAGAATTTGTACTAGTACAAGAAAACAAAAAATATATAGGATATCTAATTAAAGCAGAATTACTTAAAGCATATCGTATCAACCTAAAGTCACTGTTATTAGAATAAAAAAGGGTTCCTTATTGAAGGAACCCTTTTTATTTTAAGTATGTATTTTTTTTTGTTTCACAAATTTTGAAATAGAACAACAAAACAACAAAACCAAATCCCTTTTTAAGTAGCCAGCTCAAAAGAAATTAAAATAAAAAATCTATTTCAGAAACAAAACACATAACTGATTGAATTACTTCGCCTTTGTAATTCTCTAACAAAGATAAAATAATATTGTATAGTAAAAAGAGAGATCCTTTGTTTTTAACAACTATTATCCCAAATAGATACTTTGCCACTATCCGTCTTCTAAATAAGCCGTTTTAAATACATTTCATAAATAAAATGAAAGTTTTGTTAAACACTCTTCAACCTTCGTTGTACAATTCTTACATTTACATAATAATGTATTTATTATCAAATATTACTATAGTTATGTATATTAAAAGGTATTTCCTTTATTGTATACATACTTTAATTCAAATTACGTTTATTCATGCAAAATGATTTCGTTAGAGAGATACTGACACAAAATGAAAGTTCACAATCATTCTTAGACAAACAAAGAATTGAAAAATTCACTGATACGTTATTTCATTTTCTATTTCAATTAGAAGATAAAAAATACTTATCAGAAGAAGCTATCAATATCCGTTTATCTACACTAAAGTTAGAGTTACTTTCTATTGTATTTAAAATTAATAATGATGTAGATAAGTCTCAAAAAATAGCTAATGACTTTTTCGAAGCTTTACCACATATTTTCTTTACACTTAAAACAGATGCGCAAGCTATTTTAGAAAATGACCCTGCAGCTACTTGTTTACAAGAAGTATACATAGCTTACCCAGGATTTTATGCGATTGCTATTTATCGTTTTGCACATCAACTACACACACAGAAAGTAGTGCTATTACCAAGAATATGGACAGAACATGCACATAGTAAGACAGGTATTGATATTCATCCTGCTGCTATCATTGGATCTCATTTCTGCATAGACCATGGAACGGGTATCGTGATAGGAGAAACTTGTGTTATTGGTCAAAACGTAAAAATATATCAAGGTGTTACTTTAGGAGCTATTTCTGTATCTAAGGACAAAGCAAATACAAGAAGACACCCATATATTGAAGATAATGTTATTATTTATTCTGGTGCAACTATATTAGGAGGTGATACTATTATAGGTCATGATACTGTAATAGGTGGTAATGTATGGTTAACCAAAAGTGTAAAGCCTAACTCTATAATGTATAGTAAAAGTAAAAGCTATTCTAAAGATCAAGAAAATTATCCTGAACCAATTAATTTCATAATTTAATTAATCAAAAAAAATCTAAGAATCATGAAAATAAATAGTGTACTTGAGGCAATAGGAAATACCCCTCATATTAAAATAAACAAGTTATTTCCAAATGATATTAATGTTTGGATTAAACTAGAGAAACAAAATCCAGGAGGAAGTTTAAAAGACCGTATTGCCTTAGCTATGATTGAAGATGCTGAAGCAAAAGGGTTAATCAATAAAGACACTACTATTATAGAGCCTACTTCAGGAAACACTGGAGTTGGTCTAGCTATGACATGTGCTGTTAAAGGTTATAAATTAATCCTAGTAATGCCTGAGTCAATGAGTATCGAACGCAGAAAGCTTATGGCTGCTTATGGAGCTAAATTTGTCCTAACGCCAAAAGAATTAGGAACATCTGGTTCTGTATCTAAAGCAACTGAACTAGCAGAAGAAATGGAGAACGCATGGGTACCTCAACAGTTTAACAACTTAGCAAACCCAGAAGTACACCGTAAAACAACTGCTCTAGAAATCATCAATGACTTCCCTGAAGGTATTGACTATCTAATCACTGGAGTAGGAACAGGTGGACACATCACTGGAGTAGCAGAAGAGTTAAAAAAAGTTTTTCCTAAATTAAAAGTGTTTGCTGTAGAACCTGAAAACTCTCCTGTCTTAAGTGGAGGAAAACCAGGTCCACACCCATTACAAGGTATTGGTGCAGGATTTATACCTAAAGTAGTGAATACAGATATCTTTGATGGTATTATCACTATAGGTAAAGAAGAAGCGTATGCTTATACTAATAAAATTGCTAGTCAAGAAGGTATTTTGGCTGGTATTTCTACAGGTACATCTTTAGCTGCTATTGCTAAAAAATTACCAGAAATAGAAAAAGGAGCTACTATTTTAACCTTCAACTATGATACAGGAGAAAGATATTGGTCTGTTTCTGAATTATTTGATGAAAAAGCAGCAGAAATAAAGTAATTATTATTCATACGATCTATATCAAGGGAGTTTAATCATAAACTCCCTTTTTGTTTTTCGTTTCTGTTTATTTAACAATTTTTAAAGAAGGCTAACTAAGCTGTATTCCTCTAACTGTAGCTCTCTTCCAGATTATTATTGTATTTTTGTGCTTGTAACAGAAAATAATAAAACACATGCTTAAAAGATCTTTTCTAATAGCAGCTTTAGCTTTTACAGCTTTAACTGCATGTAAGTCAGTACCACAAGGAACAACTACAACATCAGAAAACGCCTTAAACAACATTGAAGTAAATGGAAAGTTATACTCAGCTGTATTTCAACAAAATGCTGCTGAATATCAAGCATTAGCTGCTCAGGCTTTCAATATTGCTACATTGCAACTAGATCGCATTCTTACAGAACAACACAATAAGCCTCTTGCTATTGTTACTGACATCGACGAAACTTTCTTAGACAACTCTCCTTATGCTGTACAAATGGCTAGAGAAGGTAAATCTTATGACCAAGCAACTTGGACAGAATGGACTTCTAAAGGAGAAGCTCTTCCTCTATTAGGAAGTTTAGAGTTCTTTAACTATGCTAAGTCTAAAGGTGTAGAAGTATTCTATATCACAAATAGAAACCAGAATGACAAACCTGGTACTATGAAAAACTTAGTAAAGTATAACTATCCTTATGCAGATGATACACACGTTATCGTTAGAACTGCTGAGTCTAGTAAAGAGGCAAGACGCCAAAAATTAAGCGAAACTCACGAAATCGTAATGCTTTTAGGAGATAACTTATCTGACTTCTCTACGCTTTGGGATAAAAAGACTCAAGAAGAGAGAATAGAGAATGTAAGAAACAATAGAGAACAGTTTGGTAAGAAATTTATTGTTTTACCTAATACAGGTTATGGAGATTGGGAAGCGGCATTATTCCAATACAGAAAAGACCTTTCTAAAGAGGACAAAGATAAAATCTACGACAAAAGCGTAAAAGGTTTTAAATAATAACAAAAAACTAACAACTTAATATCAATGAAAAAATTAATGGCTTTAGTACTTTTCGTAAGTGCTACTCTATCTTTCACAGCATGTTCTAACGATGACAATGCTCCTATTAGATCTGAGATAAATGCTGAAGGAACATGGTATGCAGATAAATTATCTTATACTTATGGGACAACAGAAATGACTCATAACTATACTGAAATGCCTGGTGAAAATGCCGTATATCAAACAGATAAACTAGTCATTATTAATAATAAAGTTACACTTACAGAATATTTTAAAAATGTTTCTGAACCTGTAGTTACAACAGGTACGGTTAAAAACAATATAATTACTTTTGATAAAGAAGGATATGCTCCTCGTCAAATCAATGGTATTGTTAATGGGCAATTATCACTTACCTATAATTACACAATGAGAGGTGCAACATTACCTGTAACTGTTACTTATGGTAATTCTAACCCTACTCAATACATTGGTACTTGGATTTCTCACGAATTGTCTTATACTTATGGAACAACAGAAATGATTCATAACTATACCGATATGCCTGGTGATAATGCAGTAAATCAACCTGATAATTTAGTATTAACAGAAAATACTGCTGTTCTTACTGAATACTTCAAAAACAAAAAAGAACCTGTTATTACTAAAGGAACAATTAAAGGTAATATCATTACTTTCGAAAAAGAGAATTATACTCCACGTAAGATTAATGGTATTGTTAAAGGTCAATTATCTCTTACTTATGACTATACAATGAGAGGTTCAACATTACCTGTAACTGTCACTTACACTTCAAATAAATAAACTAATATTAGTTAATACACTAAGCCTCATAATTAATTTTATGGGGCTTTATATTTTATTACAACATTCAATTCATTTTTTTTATATATTTCCACACAAATAACAAACCATCATAAACTAATGAAAAAACTATTATCTATCAGTTGTTTCCTTTTAACTACAATTCTATTCACTAGCTGTAGTAATGACAGTGGAATCACAGTAAAAACTTATTTTGGAAAATGGGAATCTAACACTATCAGATTAAAAGATGGTAGTACAGTTAAATACACTGAAATCGGTACATTTAATAAAAATGAAGAACTAGAGGTTTTCACAGATCAACTTGAATCAGTCAAATTAGTTCAATATTATAGTAATGAAATAAAACCTAAAGTTAAGTTAGGTAACGTTTCTGATGATTTTATTGTTTTTGAAAGTGTTAATGACAAAAGACAAATTGTCAAAGTAGAACAAAACGAGCTCTCTTTAGTAACTAGGGTAAGTATAAATGGTCAATTAGAACTTGTTCAAATAAATTATACAAAAATAGGTCCTCCAAGAGATGAAGAACCTATAAAATAAAATTATCAGCCTATAAGACAAAGCCTCATAATTAATTTTATGAGGCTTTTTTATTACAACATATTCATTATAAACACTTCTCACACAAAAGCCGTACTTTAAAGGATTAGCAATAAAACGGCAATATGTAGTTTTATTCTAAATAATATTGTACAGATATTAAATTCTATTGATTTTTATGTATCTTCAAGCTCTTTACAAACAACATAAAACAATCATGAATATTGAAACTAAAGTCAAATCCAAAAAAATAACCTTATTACAATCTCTAATCCCTATGATAGTCCTTATTGCACTATTAGGTACTAATGTATTCGTTTATGGTAGTGCAGCCTTAGCTGGCTCTAACCAATTCGTTCTATTAATAGGTGGGCTTATCGCAATCGGAATAGGTCTATACAATAAAGTCGATTACGAAGATATTATTAAAAAAATCACTAAGAACGTTAGAGAGACCACTAGAGCTATCTATATACTGTTATTAGTAGGAGCCTTATCAGGAACCTGGTTATTGAGTGGTATTATTCCGACAATGATTTACTATGGTTTACAGATTTTAGAACCTCATATATTCTTACCTGCGACAGTAATTATCTGTTCCATTATTGCCCTAGCGACAGGTAGTTCTTGGACCACATCTGCTACAGTAGGTATTGCTCTAGTAGGTATAGGTAATGCGATGGGTATTGATCTAGCGCTTATTGGAGGTGCTGTAATATCAGGAGCATACTTTGGAGATAAGTTATCTCCACTATCAGACACTACTAATCTAGCCTCTGCTATGGCTGGTACAGATTTGTTTACTCATATAAGATATATGATGTTCACTACTATCCCTACCTATGTACTAACCTTAATCATATTTATCATAATCAGTTTTAATCTTGATGTACCTGAGACCATAGATATGTCCGCTTCATTACAGGCAATTGACCAGACATTCAATATTACACCTTGGTTATTCTTAGTTCCTGTCATCGTAATTGGAGCAATATTAAAAAAGATGAAACCAATACTTGCTTTACTTTTAGGAACCTTATTAGGAGCTGTATTCGCTCTATTTTTTCAGCCAGATATAGTAGCCTTTGTAGGAGAAGGAACTTCATTGACACCAGTTACAGCCTATAAAGGAATTATGAATGCCATCACTACAGATATTGCTATTCTATCTCCTATGGAAAGTTTAAATAGCTTATTCGAAGCAGGAGGAATGAAAAGCATGCTAAACACAGTATGGTTAATTATCTGTGCAATGTTCTTCGGTGGAGCAATGGAAGCTATTGGAGCTTTAAAGAAAATAACACAAACCCTATTGAGCATAGCAAAGTCAGTTTTTGGATTATTCGCAAGCACAATGGCAAGTTGCGTTGTTGTAAACTTAACTGCTTCTGAACAATATTTATCATTAGTAATACCTGGTAAAATGTTTTCTAAAGCCTATAAGGATAAAGGACTTGCGCCTGAGAACTTAAGTAGAACACTAGAAGATTCAGGGACTGTGACATCAGTACTAATTCCTTGGAATACTTGTGGGGCTTATCACTCAGGAGTACTAGGAATTGATACAATGACATATGCTCCTTACGCATTCTTTAATATTATTTCACCATTTGTATCTCTTACTTATGTTGTATTAAATATTAAAATAAGACGTTTAGTAGATACTATAAAAGCATAATTACTCACTTATCTTATAAAAAATAATAGGGCTATTTCGTACGAAATAGCCCTATTATTTTAATTATATCTCTAAGGTTGTTGCGAATTTGTAATCCGTAACATACCATCTAACACTATCTAGAATAGTTAGGTGCAGATTTAGTAATCGTAATATTGTGAGGGTGACTCTCTCCAATACCAGAAGCAGTTAACTGAACAAATCTAGCCACTTCTTGTAATGTAGGAATATCTTTAGCACCACAGTATCCCATACCTGCTCTAAGACCTCCTATGAACTGTAACATACTCTCGCTAAGTTCTCCTTTATAAGGTACTCTACCTTCGATTCCTTCTGGTACCAATTTTTTTACATCATCTTCTACATCTTGGAAGTAACGATCTTTAGAACCTTGCTTCATAGCTGCTACAGATCCCATTCCGCGGTAAGCTTTGAACTTTCTTCCTTCGAAGATAATAGTTTCACCTGGAGATTCCTTAGTTCCTGCTAGCATTGATCCTAGCATTACACAGTCTGCTCCTGCTCCTAACGCTTTAGGGATATCTCCTGTATAACGAAGACCTCCATCACCGATCACTGGTACACCTGTTCCTTTTAGAGCAGCTGCTACTTCCATGATAGCTGAGAACTGTGGGAACCCAACCCCTGCTACTACACGTGTAGTACAGATAGATCCAGGTCCGATACCTACTTTAACAGCGTCAGCACCATTCTCTACTAAGAATAAAGCAGCCTCTGGAGTAGCGATATTACCTACTACTACATCGATTTCAGGGAAAGCAGTTTTTACCGCTTTTAATACCCCTACCACTCCTTGAGAGTGACCATGTGCAGTATCTATAATTAATGCATCTACACCAGCTTGTACTAATAATTTAGCTCTATCTACAGCATCAGCAGTTACTCCTAAAGCAGCTGCAACACGTAGTCTACCGAACTTGTCCTTATTAGCATTTGGTTTTAAAGTAAGTTTAGTGATATCTCTAAAAGTGATTAATCCTACTAATTTATTATCAGCATTAACTACTGGTAATTTTTCGATTTTTTTCTCTTGAAGAATTTCTTCTGCTTGATCTAAAGTAGTACCCTCAGCAGCAGTTACTAGATTATCTTTAGTCATTACCTCTGTGATAGCACGATCGTTTTGTTTTTCGAAGCGCATATCTCTATTCGTAATGATTCCTTTAAGAAGCCCATTGTCATCAACAATTGGAATACCTCCGATTCCGAATTCAGCCATTGCCTTTTTCGCATCACCTACAGTAGCTGTAAGAGGAAGAGTTACTGGGTCTATAATCATACCTGACTCAGCTCTTTTTACCTTTCTTACTTCTTTTGCTTGCTCTTCAGCAGTCATGTTCTTGTGAATCACTCCGATTCCCCCCTCACGAGCCATAGCAATAGCCATTTCACTTTCCGTTACAGTATCCATCGCAGCAGATACTACAGGAACGTTCAAAGTAATGTTTCTAGAAAATTTTGATTTTAAACTAACTTCTCTTGGAAGTATTTCTGAATAGTTTGGAACTAGTAATACATCATCGTAAGTAAGTCCTTGACCGATGATTTTAGTTGTGTGTGCTTTCATGTGCAATGTCGTTGAATTGCACGCAAATTTACTATTTTTCTATGTAATAAAAAACTTTAATGGTAAAAATTAAATATTTTTAAAGCTTCATTATATGAGCTTTCAAATGACATAGCACTCAAGTTCGTATCTACCTTATTTGCTGTAAAGTAGCTCAACATCTTCTCTGTTGGCATATTTCCAGTCAAATCATCTTTTGCCATTGGACATCCCCCATAACCTTTTATTGCACCATCATAACGTAGACATCCAGCCTTATAGGCCGCATCAATCTTCTCAAACCAACTATCAGGAGTAGTGTGTAGATGTGCTCCAAACTCAATATTAGGATAAGCTGGAATCAAATTGCTAAATAAATAATCTATCACTTCTGGTGTAGAACTTCCTACCGTATCCGATAATGAAAGAATCTTCACTCCCATCTTTGACAGCTTTTCAGTCCAATCCCCTACGATATCTACATCCCACGGATCTCCATAAGGATTACCGAAACCCATTGATAGATAAGCCACAACCTCTTTATCGGCCTTAGTCGCGATATTCAATATCTCATCTAAGGTAACAATAGATTCTGCAATAGTCTTATGTGTATTACGCATCTGGAAGTTCTCAGATATAGAAAAAGGGAATCCTAAGTACTGAATTTCTTTATGCTCAGCAGCTTGTTCTGCACCTCTCGTGTTTGCGATAATAGCTAATAACTTGCTCTCTGTCTTACTCAAGTCTAACTGAGCTAACAACTCAGCTGTATCCTGCATCTGAGGAATAGCCTTAGGAGAAACAAAACTACCAAAATCTATGGTATCAAACCCCACTCTTAAAAGAGACTGTATATACTGTACCTTTTTTTCTGTTGGGATAAACATCTTAATGCCTTGCATGGCATCACGAGGACATTCTATAATTTTTACTGCTGGTTTCATATAATCCAAATATAAATGAAAAGCCACAATTTTACAATGTGATTTTCTTTATTTTATTTACTCAACATACTCAAACAACATTCTATTGATTATCTGACACATAGAGTTCCTAAAAATAAAAAAAGGTTCTAAAGATATTATCCTTAGAACCTTTTTTACTATTATTTTCTTCTTAGCTTACTAGTAGAAAAACTGCTAATCCACTAAAAACGATGATTTGAAGCCACTTTAAAAATATATTGACATATTTATTATCTCTCATATAATCTGTCAGCTTAGCTGCTATAGTACAGATGATAAAGAAAATGACTACTGCCTCTGTAATAAACACGGTACCTAGTACAAAAACTTGTTTCTGTACACTCCCTGCACTTTCTGTAATAAACCCTGGGAATAAAGCCAAAAAGAACATCATAACCTTTGGATTTAATACATTCATCAACAATCCTTTTCTGACAAATCCCATAAAAGTCTTATCGTTTTGCCCAGAAGTAGATTCATCAATGATGATTACATTCTCTTCCTGAAATACTTTATAAGACAACCAGAATAGATATAAGGCTCCGAATAACTTAACACCTTTAAACAGTAATTCAGATTGCGTAATTAAAGCGGAGATTCCAAAAGCAAATAATGATAAATGGAATAATAAACCTCCTACCTGTCCTACCACTACCGCATATCCATACTTACGCCCTCTGGTAATGCTTTGCGAAACCACATATAGAATATCTGGCCCCGGAGTAATAATCAATAAAAAACAAGTTATAAAAAAAGTATATAATACTTCTGTTGACATAATTAATTCTAGTATTTAGATAATATGGCCTTATTAATCTTTTTAATCAAGCCTGGTCCTTCATATATAAAGCCAGTATAAAGCTGAATTAAGCTTGCTCCTGCCTCTAGTTTTTCTATCGCATCTTCTGCAGAATGTATACCTCCCACACCGATAATAGGGAATGCTTTATTACTCTTCTCAGATAAGAATCGAATAACCTCTGTACTTCTCTTTGTCAGAGGTTTTCCGCTTAGTCCCCCTGTCTCCTGCTGATGAATAGACTTCAGATTACTGCGATCGATAGTAGTATTCGTAGCGATCACTCCAGCTATCTTTGTTTCTGTAACGATCTCTATAATATCTAATAACTGATCATCTGTTAAATCTGGTGCTATCTTCAGTAAAATAGGTTTAGGAGCCTCTTTCTGATTATTTTTAACTTGTAATCCGTGAAGTAACGCTTTCAGTGGTTCTTTATCCTGTAATGCACGTAAATTAGGTGTATTAGGTGAACTCACATTTACCACGAAATAATCTACATAAGGAAACAACGCTTCAAAACAGATTTCATAATCTTCATTTGCTTGTTCATTAGGAGTCACTTTGTTCTTCCCAATATTCCCTCCTATCAGCGTTCCTTTATTCTTCTTTAGACGCTCAATAGCCTCTTCTATCCCTCCATTGTTAAATCCCATTCTATTGATAAGACCATTGTCTTCTTTTAGACGGAATAATCTCTTTTTAGGATTTCCAGGTTGTCCTTTTGGAGTAAGAGTCCCGATTTCTATAAAACCAAAACCAAAGTTTTCTAATTCTCTGTATAACTTAGCATCCTTATCCAGACCTGCTGCAAGACCTACTGGATTCTTAAACTTTAATCCAAATACTTCTCTCTCTAATCTAGGGTCATTTACTTGACAATTGGCGCGAATAAGTGCGGATACACCAGGAATACTATTCACGAATTTAAGAGCACCGAAGGTAAAATGATGCACTTTCTCTGGGTCAAACCTAAAAAATATAGGCTTAATAATGCTTTTATACATACTAAATGACTTTGTGTTGTTGTGTGTCTAAATTTTGTGCAAAGGTAGTATTTAAACCTTGGATTTCATAGCGGTCTTTTTTTGTTTTTTATGATGGCCTTCCAATAGTTATTTCTAACACTAACCAATTAGGTCAAAACAGTTTACAAAAAAGTCCTTCTAAGTAATCTCTACTAATCTTTCTCTACCAACCAAGCCCTATTTTCCTTGCACTTTCTTGAGGTTTTCTAGGAGATTCCTTGGGGTTTCCTAGCCCAGAAGGCATTTTTCTCGAAGAAAGGTGCAAGAATACCTCAAGAAAACCCCTAGCAATCTCGAAACATTATAATTTAAACATTATTCATCACCATACCTCCAACTACCGCATCTTATTTAAATCCAGTATAAACAAAGCGTTCCACTCTTATCTTTTTTATATGTTTTGTAAATTGTAGCATATTAAAAAAGATAGAAATATGTTACCATTACAATACCAAAAGTTCAAAGAAGAACTAGCTAATCACTTAGATTCTGATAGAATTATCACTAATCCGATTCAACTATTAGCGTATGGTACTGATGCTAGTTTTTATAAATTAGTTCCTAAAATAGTTGTTCAAGTACACAATCACCAAGAAGCTGTAGCTACTCTACAGACTGCTACAAGGCACAATGTAGCGGTGACGTACCGAGCGGCAGGAACAAGTCTATCTGGACAGGCAGTAACAGATTCTGTCTTGATGGTGGCTACTCATCAATGGAAAAAATATAAAATCTTAAACAATGGGCTTCAAGCGAAGTTTCAGCCCGGTATTATTGGAGGAAGAGCTAATATTATCCTGGCTCCTTATGGACGTAAGATTGGTCCAGATCCTGGCTCTATCAATGCCGCAATGATAGGTGGTATCGCCGCTAATAATGCTAGTGGAATGTGCTGTGGTACTTCGCAGAACTCTTATAATACAATTGCAGATATTAAGATTGTTCTTTATGACGGAACCGTATTAGATACAGCAAGCGAAGAAAGCAAAAAAGAATTCGCTGAGAAACACCCTGAAATCATCAAAGAAATAGAGCGTTTAAGGGACGCTATCTACACAGATCGCACGTTATACGACCGAATAGAGCGCAAGTTTAAAATCAAAAATACCACAGGATATAGCCTTAACGCGTTTATAGACTATCACGATCCTTATGAAATCATTAAGCATATTATGATAGGGTCTGAGGGTACATTAGCCTTTATCTCTGATATTACGTATAATACAGTCATTAATTACAAACACAAAGCGTGTACATTAATGATTTTTGAAACGATAGAAAAAGCCTGTCAAGCAGTGCCTTTTTTAAAGAAAAGCCCTGTAGCGGCAGTAGAGTTACTAGATAGAAATAGTATTAAATCTATCGAAGATGAAGCTCTTGCCCCAGAATATTTCAAGACATTACCAGAAACGGCTTGTATCTTACTTGTCGAAGCACAAGCAGAGAATGAAACTGAAATGTCAACTAAACAACAACAAATCAGAGAGGCAATTGCTTCTACTCCTACTTATAAACCTTTTGAGTTTACTTCAGAACCTCAACAATACGCATTCAATTGGAAGGCTAGAAATGGTCTGTTACCTACGACAGGAGCATTGAGAAAGACAGGTACTACTTGTATTATTGAAGATGTTGCCTTTCCTGTAGAGAAATTAGCCGATGCGTGTATTGCCATGAAAGATTTGTTTGCAGAATTACAATACCATGATGCAGTACTATTCGGGCATGCCTTAGAAGGAAACTTACACCTAGTATTCTCACAAGATTTCTCTACTCAAGAAGAAATAGACAGATATGCTCGATTAATGGATGGGTTGGTAGAAATAGTAGTAGATAGATTTGAAGGTTCATTAAAAGCTGAACATGGAACAGGGCGAAATATGGCTCCTTTCGTAGAGAAAGAATGGGGTAAACAAGCTTATGACATTATGCTAAAAGTCAAAGCAATCTTTGACCCACATAACTTAGTGAACCCAGGTGTAATTATCAATGCTAATCCTCATGTTCATTTAGAGAACTTCAAAGCTTCTCCTGCTACTAACGAAATAGTAGATAAATGTATCGAATGCGGATTCTGTGAATCACACTGTGTATCAGAAGGGCTCACACTATCACCAAGACAACGTATCGTGGTAGGTAGAGAAATAGCAAGACTACAAGCTATAGGGAAAGATACAGAAGAGTTAGAGAACTTAGTAAATAGTGCTCATTACTATGCTGATGAAACATGTGCTACAGATGGACTATGTGCCTTAGCATGTCCTGTAAAAATAGATACGGGTAAATACATTAAAGATATTCGTCATAGCGCTATTACGGACAAAGACAGAAAAAATGCTGAGTATTTTGTAGAAAATATGGAACGCGTTACTGCCATGGGGCGTAAGGCATTAAACACCGTTGGGGTATTCCAAAATATCTTAGGGAATAAGATTATGACTAGTGTGTCAAGTGGTATGCGTAAGATGTCTGGTAATAAAATACCACAATGGAATGTAGCCATGCCTAAAGGCAATAAGCATAAAATAACAGAACCTATCGTTAATCCTGGACAAGATAGAAAAGTAGTTTACTTCCCTTCATGCATTAATAGAACAATGGGTAAATCTAATGACTATCCTAAATCTGATATGGATTTAACAGCTAAAACAGTAGAACTACTTAAACGTGCTGGATATACCATTATATACCCAGAAAACGTAAATAATATGTGCTGCGGAATGCCATTTAGCAGTAAAGGAATGAAAGAAGAAGGACATACTAAATCCTCAGAATTAGAACTTGCTTTATTAAAAGCTACTGAGGATGGTAGATACCCTGTATTATTTGACATGAGTCCTTGTTTTTATACCTTCTATGATGCTCATAAAGATGGTAAACTAAAAATGCACGATCCTATCGAATTTATGTTGGATTATGTGATGCCTATATTACCTGTTAAGAGTCCAAGAAAAGAGATCAGTGTATTCCCTGTATGCTCTGTTAAGAAAGTAGGATTAGAAGGCAAGTTACTTGAATTGACTAAGCTGTGTGCTGAGAAAGTAAACTATATTGATAGTAACTGTTGTGGCTTTGCAGGAGATAGAGGGTTTACGTTCCCTGAATTAAATAAACATGGTAATAGACACTTAAAAGAACAAATACCTACTGATGCGAAGGATGCATTCTCTACCAGTCGTACGTGTGAAATAGGGCTAACAGAATATGGAGGTGTAAACTTTAAGTCTATCTTCTACTTGATAGATGAAGTAACTAAATAGAACCTACTTATTAAAAATGATATAATATGGCATAGACAACAAGTCTATGCCATATTTTATTTAGATTTGTTTTTAAACCAATTCAAAAAACATGCTAAATATAGACTTAACCATATTTCCTATACTCGAAACAGATAGACTTATTCTTAGACGTTTAGATATAAATGACTTAAATACGATGTACACCATGCGTACAGACCCAGAAGTGATGAAGTATATCCCTGTACCTGTTACACAATCAGAAGAAGAAATAAAACAATATATCCATTCTATAGATGAAAGAATGGCAGCTAAAGAATGTGTTAATTGGGCAATCACACTAAAAGAAGAAGGTACAATGATTGGCACCATCGGGTTTTATCGTATGAAACTAGAGCACTATAGAGCAGAAACAGGATATATGTCTTTGCCCCAGTATAATGGAAAAGGTTATATAACTGAAGCTCTTCAAGCCATCGTACATTATGGCTTCTCTACCATGAAATTACATTCTATAGAAGCGCTCTTAGATCCAGAGAATATTGGTTCTATGAAAGTTCTTGAAAAATGCGGCTTTATAAAAGAAGGTCATTTAAAAGAAAACTGGTTCTTTGATGGTCAATTCTTAGATACGGTGATCTATTCTAAACTAAACAAATAAAGTAAGGCTACCTTCTTAGAGGTAGCCTTACATTTTTATATTCACTATTTATAATGCAATTTGAGTATAAGCAGCACTAATATGGTTACTTACATCCGAAGCAACTAGACTATGTGGATGAATATTCTCAATAGCTAAATCACCTGCTAATCCATGTAAATAGACTCCTACTATAGCGGCTTCTTTACTAGTGTAACCCTGCCCAAGTAAAGAGGTAATCATACCTGTCAAGGTATCTCCTACTCCAGCAGTAGCCATTCCCCAGTTACCTGATGAGTTAAAGTAGATCGTTTCGTCTGGTGCTATTGTTATCGTATGTGCTCCTTTTAATACAAAGATGACATTGTGCTTTTTAGCCAACTGTTTTACTTTATCAATCTTATCAAAGTCATTATCCCACTCACCGATAAGTCTTTTCAGTTCTTTTTCGTGTGGGGTTAAGATACTTTCTGCTGGAACTTTATCTAAACACTTCTGTTCACTAATAATATTAAGAGCATCTGCATCTATTACTAATTTCCTATCCTTATTCTCTTTTAAAAAACTGATTAATGCAGTAGCTGTATCTTTATGTAATCCTATACCACACCCTACTCCTACTGCATCATAATGTTCTACAGATGGAAATACTTTTATATAGTCTTCACTAGTACATGTATCACACATGACTTCAGGTATCCCTGTCTGTACGATAGTATATCCGCAACTCGGTACATAAGCCGTCACGATTCCACTTCCTGTATGCATAGCAGCCTTACTTGCTAAAGTCACAGCTCCTATTTTTCCTTTACTCCCACCAATTAATATTACTCTACCAAAGTCATCCTTATTACTAAACTTAGTTCCTGATTTCACTAAGTTTTTCACTTTGTCCTGTTCTACGAAATAAGCATCTGACTTAGTACTCTCTATATAGTCTAGATCGAGTCCTATATCTAATATTTCTAGTTCTTTCACATATTCTTTAGCATCAGATAACAGTAATGCTGTTTTTGGTAATTGGAATGTATAAACTACATCAGCCTTAAATACAATAGCTTCTTTTGGTGTTGCCACATCTGCTAATAATCCTGAAGGCATATCTATAGAAACTCTCTCTAGACATGGAGTTTCATTTAAAAAATCAAAGATAGGACGCCACTCTTCATCTAAAGGACTATGTAATCCTATACCAAATAAAGCATCTACGATAACATCATCTTTCTTTACTTTTAATTTACTCTTTGTATTAAACTTCTCTACATTGATATCTCTATCCTCTAATAGATCTTGATTCTGAGCATTATCAGGACTATATTTCTTAGTTTGCACCAAGAATACCTTCACCATAGCTCCTCCTTCTTTTAATAATCTAGCTAAGGTTAATCCATCACCTCCATTATTTCCCGTTCCACAAAAAATAACAAATGATGTTTGATATAATTTATATCTAGTTTGCAACTTCTCAAAGACTTTAGTTGTTGCTCTCTCCATTAACTTAAATGAAGATATATATTGATTGGATACTGTCTCTTTATCCAATGCTTGCATTTGTGCTGTATTAAAAATTTTCATATTGCTACTTATAGTTAATCATCATGAGTAAAGGTAACAAATACAACTATTGAAAACTGAGCTATACACTACTATACCACCGAATTATCTAAGTGTGAAGAAACATATTGATTCTCACTTTGAGTAATACTAATTATATCAAAAAAATAACAAAACAATGATTATTTACTATAAAATCAACTAAATACTAAAAGCATAAAATAACACTTTTACTGTCAAACTATATTGTCTCTGTATATTTATGTTCAAATGTGATTTAGTATCTTTGAGTTTCTAAAAGGATATTTCAGATGAAACTATATATAAAAAACATGGTGTGTGAAAGGTGTAAAATGGCAGTAGATAATCTACTGACAGAAGCAAAATACACCCCTACTAAAATAGAACTAGGAGAAATAGAAATACAAGAAGACTTGAACTCTTCACAGCTAAAAGAGATTGAAGTTAAATTACAAAAGATTGGTTTTGAACTCCTAGACAATCAAAAAAGTAAAACAGTAGACAAAGTCAAAACAGTATTAATAGAATTAGTACAAAAACACAATGCTAATCTACAAATACCACTATCTGCTTATATAGCGGATAAAATGCAAATGGATTACCACGCTCTAAGCCTATTATTTTCGCAATTAGAATCTACTACTATAGAACAATACTTTATTCAATTAAAAATAGAAAAGGTAAAAGAACTGTTAGTATATGATGAATTAAGCCTAAAAGAGATAACCTATCAATTAAATTATAGTAGTGTAGCTCACTTAAGCAAACAGTTTAAAAAAGTAACAGGTCTAACTCCTACTCACTTTAAAACTACTGGGGCAGAACGCCGTAAGGTTATTGATAAAATATAACAAAAAAGACGATTTGGTTAAATCGTCTTTTTTGTTCTTATAATTTTGCTTCTAGAGCCTCTTTAGCATAACTAAACCATTCGTCTTTAAGCATACTAAATATAGCTGTATCTCTACGTCTACCACTGTGGATAATGATTTCGCTTCTCAATACCCCTTCTAGGGTACAACCTACACTCTGAACAGCTACTTTACTCCTCTCGTTGGTATTATCTACTCTAAACTCTACCCTTTCCATTCCCATAACTTCAAAAGCATATTTAAACATCATATACTTACAGTGCTTGTTTACTCCAGTTCCTTGAGTAAGTTTACTATACCAAGTATACCCTATTAATAGCGTCTTGTTCTTTTGATCAATATTATAAAATCGCGTAGAGCCAACATACTCTTCTGTCCTTTTATCAAAAACAATGAAAGGATACGCTTTACCCTTATTCCTTTCTTCTATTGCCTGACTAATATAGTTCTTCATTCCATCAGCTCCTTCAACTCCCACAGTTGCATATTTCCATATTTCAGGTTCTTTAATTGCAAATCCTACTAAATCATTATAATTATATGCTTCTAGTGGTTTAAGAATGACGCGATCATCCATTAACACAATATCCTCCATAATACTATGCTTTTTTTTCTTTTGCAATCTCACTTACTAAAACATATCTAAAAGATGGTGTATCTGCAGGAGGATTAGGTACATCTATTCTTTTCACTTCTATTTTATACTCATATCCTTCTTCATAATTAAACCCCTCTATCTCTTGATACATTAACTCCCAAGGTGCATCTTCTTCCTCCTTGACCATCATACATTTTTTAGGAGCAATCCCAGCACACTCATCTAGCATAGAAGCTACATATAATACCTTTACCTCTTCAGAAGCATCTATCTCGGTTACTTCAGGCACATCATTATGCTCAACAGCGCTATTTTCTCCTTGCTCTATATTCTTATCCTTACAAGAAATTAATATTCCTAAAGACATTAAGGCTAATAAAACTATTTTTTTCATTCTTTATAATTTTCTAGTTTGGTAAAAATATAAATTTAAAATTCAATGAGTCGTTTTTAAATACCTAATTCTCACATTAACAAAAAAAGCTTGCCTTATGCATAGGCAAGCTCTTCTATTATTTCACTGTCTAATAGAGCTAATTCTGCTCTAAGATTAGGTTGTTCTTTTAAAAATTCATTAACCCAAATCATTAGCTGTCCTAAGTCATAAGGTAATAATGTCTTTACCGCTTTTTCTAACTCTTTAGAAAATAATACCGAATCAAAACTGACATTCTTAAGTACAAGGGTAGTATACTCTAACATCATTCGTTTGTTCATAACTACTGTTTTTTTCTTTTTCTACAAACAAACTTACACACTTTCTATTAAAATAAAATAAGACTACACAAAACTTAACTTTAAGACATATTTAATCACACAGTATTAATACTAGAGCAACAAAAAAATAACCACAAAAAACACAATAATATTAGATGAATGCCTCACAAATTATATTTGTGGTCAAATAGAACTCTAATTGATGGCATATTTACCTACATTGTCGTTTTATAGAAGTAGATTAACGTTTATAACCTACTAACATTTCCCTTTTACCTGGAGGTCCAGGAACCTTCTCTATTGTAAATCCTACTTCTTTCATCGCCCTTTTAATAGGCCCCCTACAAGCATACGTGGCTAAAACCCCCGTATCTCCTAGTGCGTCATAAACCTTCTGGAATATCTCTACTGACCATAAATCTGGTTGAAACTGATATCCAAAAACATCAAAATAAATAACATCAAAATAAGACTGATTGACTACTGCTTCTTCAAAGGTACTATGAATCTTGTGCAACGTAAACTCTGCTGTAACCTCATGTGATACATCCCAAGTACACTGATGCATCTGTTTAAACAAGATATCATCTCCATCTCTGTCATATAAAGCACTAAAATCCAATGCTACGCTTTCTTGTTCTGTTACAGGAAAAGCTTCAATACTGTGATACTCTACTATTTTACCCTTTCTTCTAGCCTCTACTAGTGTTAAAAAAGCATTTAGTCCTGTACCAAACCCCATTTCTAATACTTTAACAGTAGTTTTATCTATTTTATCAAAACCTCTTTCTATGTAGACATGTTTTGCCTCCTGAATAGCTCCATGAATAGAATGGTATGTTTCTCCCCATTCTTCAATCTCAATAGAAGTAGATCCATCTGAGGTTGTCACTATTTTTCTTTTCACTGTATCAATAATTTTTTAATTCTTGGAATAGGTCCTCCACATTTCTTTTGATGACATGTTAAACATGAGTTTATCATATCATTAAACTGTTGTACTTTATCACCTTCATTATCTTGATAGAGAATCTGTTCTAGCTTTAAATACTGCTCTGCCTGCTCAGTAAAAAACATATCTCTATCACTAGGATCTGTCATCTTAGCAGTAAGAATATCTCTATGTTTATCAGGTAAAGTTCCCAATTCTTTCTTTTCTTGCTCTATTTCTGCCTTTAAAAATGCTCCTTGAGCATACATCTCTTCCATAAGAGATGCCATCGGAGCCATATTATACATCTTAAATGCAGTTGTATCTTTCACCACAGATTCTTTATTGTCTTCTATTTGTTTAGTTTCTTTTTTACAAGACAACAAAACTGAAAACACTAATAGAACAAGACACAATATTGATTTATTTCTCACCTTCTATTACTTATCTTTATTAATTGCGATACCATCTGCTGTAAAAGCGTAAGTAACCTTAGGTTCTGTAATAGCTGCTATTTCTTCGTCAGACTTACCTGCATCTTTAGCATAGTGTTTTAGTTCATCTACAGATACTACAGATATAAACGCTCTACCATCTACTATAACTTCATGTCCAGCGGCATTCATAGGCGCAAAGAATCCGTAATCTGTAAAACGAACAAATCCTTTTTTCTCACCTGGCAACTCTACATTCATCCAACAACCTTTCTTTTGGCACACATCATTAATAGTTGTTTCAAATTGTACTTTTATAGTATCTCCTTCTTTTAATTCTTGGTATCTCTTAAGCATAGCTTCTTTAGAAAGAACATCTCCCATTACTACACTATCTCCAAAATATTCGTATGTCTTCTGTACATCTACTATAGTAGAATTATCCTTATTTTCATTTTTACAACCTGTCAAAATGAAAGCCATTATGCTTAAAGAAGCAATTATTCTTATCATGATAAAAAAATTAAGTATTCGGTAGACCAAAATTAAGTCAAAAAAATAAATCAAAAAGATTTAGTTTATATAAACATCTTTCATGGATTATTATAATTTCAGTAAATAATTTCGATTAAACAATATTTATCACGGCATTTTAGATAAAGTTCAACAAGAAACTATTTTTGAGTACTTTTTTTGATAATTTTGTAATGTGTTGCTTTTTTAATACATTGCAAGCATAAGTAAACAGACAATTAAAAAAACATTATAAGAAATGAGTTTAGAAACAAACAACCTTTTTTCTATTGAGAAAGTAGAAAAATCAAAAATAGCATCAGTTGACTTCGAAAACCTGAAGTTTGGTTCTGTATTTACTGACCACATGCTAGTATGCCACTACAAAGATGGTAAATGGGGACAAGTAGAAATCAAACCTTATGGACCAATGTCTTTTGCACCTTCAACAAATGTGTTCCACTATGGACAAGCTA
The DNA here is from genome assembly GCF_001865835.1 of Myroides sp. ZB35. Lineage (NCBI taxonomy): Bacteria > Pseudomonadati > Bacteroidota > Flavobacteriia > Flavobacteriales > Flavobacteriaceae > Myroides > Myroides sp. ZB35. The sequence continues at coordinate 3,962,709 of NZ_CP017769.1, forward strand.
TCTTTGAAGGAATGAAAGCATACAAAGATGCAAATGAAGATGTATGGTTATTCCGTCCACGTGAAAACTGGGCTCGTTTCAACAAATCTGCAGAACGTATGGCTATGCCACATATCGACGAAGAAAGATTCGTAGATGGATTAAAAGCACTAATCAACCTTGATAGAGACTGGGTTAAACAAGGACAAGGAAATGCATTATACATTCGTCCTTTTATGATCGGAACTCATGAAGGTGTAGTAGCTGGACCTTCTAGCGAGTTTATGTTCTGTATCATTTGTTCGCCTGCACGTACATACTACTCAGGAAAAGTAAAAGTTCAAATCGCTGAACACTATAGCCGTGCTGCTAATGGTGGTGTTGGTTATACTAAATGTTCTGGTAACTATGCTGGACAATTCTACCCAACTAAATTAGCTCAAGAAGCAGGATACCAACAAGTAATCTGGACTGATGATGCTACTCATACTAAACTAGAAGAAGCAGGTACTATGAACGTATTCTTCAGAATTGGAGATACTTTAATCACAGCTCCTACTAGTGAGAGAATCTTAGATGGTGTGACTAGAAAAAGTTTGCTTGACATCGCTAAGAGCAAAGGAATTAATGTAGAAGTAAAATCTATCGTAGTTCAAGATTTACTAGATGCACATGCTAAAGGTGAATTAAAAGAAATCTTCGGAGCAGGAACTGCAGTTACAGTAGGACAAATCGAAGGATTTGCTTTCCAAGATAATTACTATGGATTACCAGAAGTGAGTGATGAGAACTCTTTTGCAATTCAATTAAAAACAGCTCTTCAAGGAATTCAACAAAAGAATATTGAAGATACTTTTGGATGGACAGAAAAAATCTAATCTAAAGTTTCTTTTATCATATTAAAAAACGGCAGTAATTCTGCCGTTTTTTTTATCTACAATCTAACTCTTTTGACTATTTTTGCTAAAAAATAATTATGTTTACACCTGGACAACTTAAGTTTGCTATATTTTTCATTATTGCTTTTACCATAGTAATGATTATCATGTATAGAAAAGATATAAAACTACACCGTATCTATTACAAAAATAGACTATGGGTCTTAGTTGCCTTTTTATCATTTATAGGTTCTTTATTTATTTTAAAAAACTTTTTGAAGTAATTCATATAGCCCTAAATTGTTATGAAAATTCTAAAGTATTTCTCTCTTTTACTACTATTAGCATTAGTTTCTCTTTTTGTATTCATACTTACTCAAAGTCCCGAATATAAAGTAGAGAGAACATTCACTGTGGATGCTCCTAAAGAAATAGTCTATAATTATATCAATGATTTAGACAATTGGACTGATTGGATGTCTTCCCAAAAGTCTTATAATGGAACTTACCAAATAGAGCTAGAGAATTTAGGGTCTTATCATATAAGAGCAGAATATAGCCATCCATACGATAGCTTATCACAGGATATTTTAAATGACAATAAGATTTCAAATATTATCTGGAGATTAAAAGGCCAACAGAATAAGACACAAATCACCTTTACATTTAATGGTACCTTAGATCTACAAACAAAGTTTACTTCTTTTTTTAAAGGATCACCTAGCCAAGTAGCAACTAATAGTCTTAACAAAAACATAGATGCTTTTATTGTTTACTTTATTAAACAGTATAAAGAATATGAAGTCAAACTAGATGCTGTCAAGTCAACTCCTAGTATTGAATACCTATACCTAGAAGCTTCTTCTTCTATAGGAACATTAAATGAAGACTTATTAGCCTTAAATAAGGACTTATCTGATTTTTGTTCTACTAACCAAATAGATATCGCAGGAGATCCCTATTTGATATTGAACAATTCAAAAGCACAAAACACGCTTACTTACCGATTTGCCTTACCTATTAAAGGGAATATATACTTAAACGAAGAAGAAAAGTATAAAATAGACAAGCTTGATAAACAGAGTTATTTTGAATCAACACTAATTGGTTATTACACATTCTTACCAGAAGCAATGCGCAAGACAAGAACAGAGATTAGTGATAAAGAATTAAACATTCTACCTGATGAACCTATTATCTTACTACTTAAGAAGTCTGTTATTGACTCTAGATTAGCAGCAGAATGGGAGACTATAATCAAAGTACCTATTGAGAAAAAGGAAGTTCCAATCCCTACTCCTGTTTATCAAAACAATACAAACAGTAACAATACTCATGAAGTAAATACTGAAACAGAAAACAAAGAGGAAATAACCAATTCTATATAAAAAAAGAGGCTTTAAATTTTATTTTAAAGCCTCTTTTTTTATCTTAATTCTGGATTATCTGCTATTATCTGTTTAGCTCTTTCTAAATCCTCTGGTGTATCTATTCCTATCCCTAAATGCTTTGTAATAGCCATTTTAATACGTTTACCATATTCTAAGTATCTTAGCTGCTCTAACTTCTCAGAAGCTTCTAAAAACTTCATGGGTAAAGTAGTAAACTCAAGTAAAGCTTCTTTTCTAAAAGCATATACTCCAATATGTTGATAATACTGTACTTTCACTTCCTTATCTCTTGGATAAGGAATTACAGAACGAGAAAAGTATAATGCTGTATTAGTGTCATCCACAACAACTTTTACATTATTAGGGTTCTCTATTGTAGTCCATTCATCAATTGGAGTCATTAAAGAAGCTAAATCTACTTGCTTAGTCTCATCTCTCTGAAATATATCAATTAACTTCTCTAAATTCTCTTTACTAACGAAAGGCTCATCTCCTTGTACATTAATAACAATATCAGCCTCTATATCTTTTACAGCTTCTGCTATACGGTCACTCCCACTCTCATGTTCTTTGATACTCATCACAGCTTTTCCTCCATGGTTGATAATTTCATTGTAAATCAACTCTGAGTCTGTAGCCACAAATACATCATCAAAAAGCCCTGTTGCTAATGTTGCTTCATAAGTACGACGGATAATAGTTTTTCCTGCCAAATCCTCCATTAGCTTTGCTGGAAAACGCGTAGATGCGTATCGAGCTGGTATTACTGCTATAACTTTCATTCTAATATTTTTAGTTTTCAAATATACTATGTTGTTATTAATAACCTGAGTTCGATTAATAATTAGTTTTGTACAATTACATAAGAATTCTATTTCTAACCAGTATGTATTAATCAACTAAAGGTAGTTTTGTACTGAGTTGCTAGAGGATTGCTTGCAGGTTTCTTGCACCTTTCTTCGAGAAAGACACCTTCTGGGCAAGGAAAGCCCTAGAAACCTCCTAGTAATCCCCTAAGAAGTGCAAGCCGAACACTATTATCTAATTCAGAAATAGTAATCGAAGTTAAAACTCGTGTATTAGTTTTCAAAATTTTAATGCCTGTTTTACATTAACCTATTGACACCTATTGACACCTATTGACACCTATAGATATCACTTTAAAGTAATGTCATTATACATTACTATATGTTTTTTTGCTAATCGAACTGAAGTTAATAATAATTGTGTGATACTACACTAGTACTCTATTAGTCTTGAAGAAAATATTCATCTTGAAAACCGATTAGATACAATTTATCCTTAGCACGAGTCATTGCTGTATATAACCATTTTACGTAATCTTCTGTTATTCCATCAGGTAAATAAGGTTGTTCAATAAATACCGTCTCCCACTGACCACCTTGTGACTTATGACACGTAATGGCGTATGCAAACTTAACCTGCAAAGCATTAAAATATTCATTCTCTTTTAATTTCTGCATTTTTCGATATTTGGTTATCTCATCTTCATAATCTAACAACACTTCATTATACAGTTTGTTCATCTGATCATACGTAAGAGCAGGCGACTCACTAGTCAGAGTATCCAAAAATATCATAGTATCAAAAGGAGTCATATCAGGATAATCAATCATTCTAATTCGTACAGAAGCAAATCTAAACCCATACAACTCTATTGTTCTATAGATTTGTAAAACTTCAATAATATCGCCATTTGCTATAAAGTCAGTTACAGTTGAGTCTTTAAGCCAAAAGTAATTATTCTTCACAACCATCAATAAATCACCTGCTGATATCTCGCTATCCTTATCTAGAATACGAGCTCTGATCTGCTGATTATATGCATTCGCACGTTTATTAGAACGCACAATGAAAGTAGTCTCTTCTGGCCCACTGTTTGAATATGATGAATAAATAGCATCCTGAATATCATAACCATCTATTAGGCGAATAATATCTTTAAATCCTTGTAATTGAAACTGAAAAGTATCTGCAAAATAAGACCCGATTGCCAGACGTAGTTCTGTTGCATTATATAGAATTCCTGAATCAACTTCTTGTCGCATTACTTCATCTAATTCTATATGCTGAATATCCATATCATAATTAAATCGAAGCTGGTCTATATCTAATGCCGGACTAATATTCATTCCTACTGGAGGTAACTGAGCTGTATCTCCTATTAAAATCAACTTACAATTAAACCCTGAATACACATAATAAACTAAGTCGTCCAATAAAGATCCATGTGGATACATAGAGGTATCACCTGCACTAGCATCTCCTATCATAGAAGCCTCATCTACTATAAATATCGTATTTCGATTTCTATTATGTCGCATGGTATATTGAAAAGTACCTCCTGTCTTACTAGGCTTAGGATAATAAATATTCTTATGAATGGTAAAAGCAGATCGATTAGAATAATTACTGATCACCTTAGCTGCGCGTCCTGTAGGAGCAAGCATCACAGAGAACTTATTAACGCTTCTCAATTCATTAACTACTGTAGATAACAATGTAGTTTTACCAGTACCCGCATATCCTTTTAATACAAACAATTCATCTTGTGTATCATTTGTAACAAAATCAGCAATCTTCTGAAGAAAAATGTCTTGCTTTAAAGTTAAATCATAAGGAAATTTCTGACGGAGTAGTTTATAAAACTGTTGACCTATCATAGTTGTATATTCTTTTTTATCTATTGTATGCCAAAGATACTAAGCTTTTTATCCCTTGACTAGAAGATTGCAATAAAAAAGTGTAATTTTGCCTATATTCGAAATTCATATTTTAAACTCACGATGTCAAAGAATTACCATAAACTTTTAATACAAGTTTCTTTAAATAAATTCTCTTTTGCTATTAAAGACAAATTAGCACATGAGATTATTCACTTTGCATCTGAAGCTATTTCTCAAACTAAATCTATAGAGGAACAATTAGACAAAATTTTTCAAAAGCATATAGAATTAACAGAAAGATACGATGAAGTAATTGTACTACATGATAATACACTTAATACATTTATCCCAAGAGAACTATTCAATGAAGATTCTATGGGGTATTATCTACAGTATTCAACAAAAGTGTTTTCTACAGACTTCTTTGCTTTTGATGAATTAGAAAGTAGTGCTATTAATAATGTTTATATTCCTTATGTCAATATCAATAATTATTTAATTGATAAATTTGGAAGCTTTACTTACCACAACATTAATACATTACTAGTAGAAATTTTACTAAAAAAGTCAAGTAAAAATACTGAAAAAGAAGTTTATGCTTTTTTACAAAAAGATCATTTTGAATTAGTAGTAGTCAGTAATGGAGAATTACTTTTTTTTAATTCATTTCAATGCCAAACTGCACAAGACTTTATTTATTACATCTTGTTTACTTATGAACAATTAGAATTAAATACAGAGTCAAACCCACTCTACTTGATTGGAAGAGTAGATACGGACGACTCTTATTATGAACAAGCATATACCTACATTCGAGAAGTCAATGTAGTAGATAATAATTTTTTTATTAGCGATGATCTTTTATTACATCATCAAGTACCTAAACAATATTACATTTTATTCCATTCATGAGAATTATATCAGGAAAACTAAAAGGAAGACGTATTTCGCCCCCTAAAAACCTACCTGTCCGTCCTACAACGGATATGAGTAAAGAATCTCTATTTAATATTCTAAATAATCACTTTAACTTTAGTGAACTAACCATATTAGACTTGTTCGCAGGTACAGGAAACATCAGCTACGAATTTGCTTCTAGAGGAGCAGAATCTATCGTTAGTGTAGATGGTGATATGGGGTGCGTTAACTTTATTAAGAAAACAGCAAAAGAACTAGATCTTAATATTATCCCACTAAAGTCTGACGTATTTAAATTTATAGAGAAGCACCAAGCTTCCTATGATATCGTTTTTGCCGATCCTCCTTATGATTTTACCCAAGAACAATTTGAGAAAATACTAAAGGATATTTTTGAGAAAGGACTTGTTGATGAACAAGGTATGGTTGTTATAGAACACTCTAAGTTCACTAAAATGGATCATTTAGAACATTTCTCTTTTGAAAAAAACTATGGTGGTTCTGTATTTACCTTCTTTGAATACGAGCTAGAAGATGAAGATGAGGAAGACGATGATGAATAAATCTCATACTAACATATAAAAAAAGGACTATTATCTAAGATAATAGTCCTTTTTTAGTACCTAATAGATACTAAAAATAATGAGTAAACCTATAAGCCGGATTCTGTAAGTACCGAAGTACCCCCTTATCATTTATCCCGGCTATCAATTACTCGATAGCTCTATCTGCCTACCCCTAAAGCATCGGGCGGGCACCCTCAAACGCTAAATATACATGACATTTCACCGCATAGAGTTTACCTGGTTTCACTACAGCATTACCTGTACATACTTTCTGTTGCACTTGTCCTCTTGGCAAGCCAAGGATGGGCGTTACCCATTATGCCTCCCTATGGTGTCCAGACTTTCCTCTATTTTCATTACTGAAAGTAGCGATAAGGCAGTTTACTCTCTGCAAAAGTAATTCATTTCTCACAACACAAAAAATTATTTACTAGTATTATTTTACCATTTTAGAACTAATGACATTAAATAACTCCTTATTCTTTAGTAAAGAAATACTTACCTAGCTTAATAAAAGAATAAATATAATTTTAAAGAAAATTTCTCTTCTTAATAATCTGCTTTTTTGGCATAAAATTATATCGTTCCTCTACTACATAAATAAGGGTTAGTAAACTATTTTGCTTACTTTTGTGTTCATACTTTTTTAAAAACTATTCAAAAGTGAGTTTTATAAAAATTACAGAACAATCTTCTAATTATGATAATCTAGACAAGATGTCTATCCAAGAATTATTGTCTAATATCAATCAAGAAGATCTTTCTGTTCCCTTAGCTGTAGAAAAAGCAATTCCTCAAATAGAAAGGACAGTAACACAAGTTGTTTCTAAATTAAACAATGGAGGAAGACTATTCTACATTGGAGCAGGTACTTCAGGACGATTAGGAATCCTAGATGCTTCAGAATGCCCTCCTACTTATGGAGTATCACCTGATTTAGTTATTGGGATCATTGCCGGAGGAGATCACGCCATTAGACATGCTGTAGAAAATGCAGAAGACAATCCTTTACAAGGTTGGTTAGATTTACAACAGTATAATGTCAATTCAAAAGATATTGTCATTGGTATCGCTGCATCTGGTACTACTCCCTATGTTATTAAAGCATTAGAACAATGCCAAAAAAATAAAATCACAACAAGTTGTATAACTTGTAATCCTCAAAGTCCTCTTGCTGAAGTAGCTGATTATCCTATAGAGGTGGTCGTAGGACCTGAGTTTGTAACAGGTAGCTCTCGTATGAAAGCTGGTACTGCGCAGAAACTCGTTCTTAATATGATCTCAACTAGTAGTATGATACAAATTGGTCGAGTAAAAGGCAATAAAATGGTCGATATGAAAATGACTAATGCTAAACTACAAGAAAGAGGAATACAAATGATTATAAATGAATTAAATATAGACTACACTATCGCTAAAGGGCTTTTAGACCAATATCAGAATGTCCGCTTAGCAATAGAAAGTTTTAAATCAACTAAATAATGGAAGAACCACAAACTGATCGAAAACTGTTGAGCAAAGGTGTAAAATACTTAATGATTACTTTACCCCTTATGTTTTTAGGCCCTATCGTTATCCATAGTTCTTTAAAAAATCAAGCTCACCCTTTTTTCTATCCTATACTTATTTTAGGATGTTTAATATGCTTAACTTCTATGCTATTATTTTTTAAAGGATTACAAACTATTATAAAATCACTTTTTGGAAATTAAAAACATGAAAACTAAACTACTTTACTTTTTACCTTTTTTATTTTTATTAGTCTCTTGTTATAATCAAGAAAGAAATTGTGCTAAATTTAAAACAGGTAAATTCGAATTTACTGCCGAAATTAATGGAGAAAAGAAAGTTTCTACTTTCATTAGAACTGAAGAATTAGAAATAGAAACATTCGAAGGTAAAACAGATAGTGCTGCTATACGTTGGGTAAACGATTGCGAGTTTATCTTAGAGAAACTTAATCCTAAAACTATGGCTGATAAAAAGCCTGTTAGCATTAAGATAATTACTACAGACGGAGATCTATGTACTTTCGAATATGGATATGTAGGAGATGCAAGAAGAGAAAGAGGAACTATTAAAAAAATAGCTGATTTATAATCTAATCCACAACTAAATACTATGGAAGTATTTTTAACTGCAGATGCTATAGTAGCATTTATTACATTGACATTCTTAGAAATTGTATTAGGAATAGACAATGTTATCTTCATCTCAATCGTCACAGGTAAACTACCTGAAGAACAACGCAAAAAAGCAACAAAAATAGGGCTGTTTTTAGCCATGTTTATGCGTATTGCATTATTATTTGGTGTTACATGGCTTATCGCTATGAAAAAACCTTTATTTAGTATCAATTGGAGCTGGTTTAGCGCAGACTTCAATGGTCAAGCCTTAATATTATTAGGAGGAGGTATCTTCTTGATTTATAAATCGACCAAAGAGATACATGAAAAAGTAGCTCACGTGCATGATCATCACCCTATAGATGAAGCCCCTAATGCAAAAAAAATAGCGACTAAATCATTTAGTAACATTATCATGCAGATTTTAATGATTGATATTATATTCTCTGTTGATAGTATTCTAACAGCTGTAGGTATGACTAATGGCTTACAAGGAGCTCTATATATTATGATTGCTGCAGTTATTGTTTCTGTTGGAGTGATGATGTTGTTTGCTATACCTGTAGGTAACTTTGTGAATAAGAACCCTTCTATTCAAATTCTTGCACTTTCATTCTTAATATTGATTGGATTCATGCTTACTACAGAGAGTATGCACATCTCACATGCTGTATTAGCTGGTCAAGAAATAGGAGCTGTACCAAAAGGGTATTTATACTTCGCTATTGCTTTCTCATTAGCTGTAGAGTTCATCAATATGAAACTACGCAAAAAAAGCAATCCTAGTACTTAAATAACATCACTTATATAAAAACAAAAACTCCTTCAATTGAAGGAGTTTTTTGTTTTATATTATTGCTTAGATTCTAAATAACGTTCAGTTACAAAATCAATATCTTTAATAGACTTTCTAGCCCAATCAATTCTTTTTGCAAGTATTTCTTCTTCCTTTAACCTCCACTCAACATCTGAGTTCCTTACTCTCGTAGTTAGATTCTGAATAATAATCGCAGCTGACACTGATATATTCAAACTTTCTGTAAAACCAACCATTGGTATTTTAATATAAGCATCTGCCTGTTCTATAATTTCAGGAGACAGTCCATTTTTTTCTGTACCAAAGAATATAGCAGAAGGCTTACTAATATCAAAGTCTTCTAAATGATTTGCTTCTACATGAGGAGTAGTTGCCACAATCTGATAGCCCTTCTTCCTGATATCTTCAATGGCTGTAGGTATAGATGCATAACGGTGAATATCTACCCACTTCTCAGCACCTAAAGCTATTTCTTTATCTATACGCTTTCCAAATTTTTGTTCTATAACATGTAAGTCTTGTACACCAAAAACCTCACAACTACGCATTACAGCACTCGTATTATGCAATTGATATACATCTTCAGCTACAACAGTAAAATGATTTGTACGATCCTTTAAAACTTCTTTAAAACGCTCTACTCTATTTTCAGTCAAGAAAGTCTCTAAGTATTCTAAATAATCAACGTCCTGAAATAGCTTATTTGAAATATTCATTATATATTTATTTTTAAGACAATTGCAAAGGTAAGAATATTATGGAAAAAAAATTAGTCGTCCTTTCAGGCGCAGGAATGAGTGCTGAAAGTGGTATTAAAACATTCCGAGATGCTGATGGATTATGGGAAGGTCATGACGTTATGCAGGTAGCTTCACCTGAAGGGTGGCAACAAAACAAAGAACTAGTCTTGCAATTTTATAATGATCGCAGACGCCAACTATTAAGTTGTCAACCGAATAAAGCTCACAACATTCTAGCTCAATTAGAACAACACTACAATGTAAGTATCATCACTCAGAATGTAGATGATCTTCACGAGCGTGCAGGATCTAATAATATTATTCATTTACATGGAGAACTATTGAAAGTGCGTAGTGAACAGAATGAAAAACTAATATACCCTTGGACAAAAGATCTCTTAGCAAATGACTCTAATGAACTCGGTCATTCACTTAGACCACATATAGTTTGGTTTGGAGAAATGGTTCCTGAACTAGAGAAAGCTATTCCATTAGTAGAAGAAGCAGATATCATCATCATCATAGGAACCTCTATGCAAGTATATCCTGCAGCCTCACTAATATCTTATGCTAGATCAGATGCTCAAGCCTATTATATAGACACGAACCCAGCGTTAGTTCAGCATACACCTTGCTCACTAACCGTTATTAAAAATACTGCTTCAGAAGGGCTAAATTCGATACTAAATGAACTAATAAAAAAGACACAATAATTTGTTAGAATTAAAAAAGGTACTACTTTAGAGTTCTAAACAATTAACTAATCAATTTTATGAAAAAACTTTTTTTATTCCTTATTACCTCAATCTCTTTGAGCGTTGTAAGCTGTTCTAGTGATGACAATAGTAAGAATGACCCAAAACCTACAGGATACCCTGAGCAAATAAACAATGTTGATTTCTCAAATAAACAACCTGGGGATACAGCTATTTTAAAAGGAAAAGGTTTTGATGAAAGTAAAGCTGGAGAATACACAATCAATTTTACTAAAAAATTACCAAGTAAAAAAACAAATGCTGAAAAAGGAACTCGTGCATTAGAACCTGGAGCATCAGACACACCAACTCCTGCATATATTTTCAAAGTAACACCAACAGAAGTACACTTTGAAATCCCTAAAGATGCAGGTAATGGAAGAGTAGACTTCATCTATAAAAACTACATAACACCGATAGGTACTTACCAAGTTAAATAACATAAAAAAGGTCTCAAAAAATATTTTTGAGACCTTTTTTATTTAAAAGAGAAAGCCTTTAGACAATGTCTAGAGGCTTTTTACTACTCTTTGTTATAAGTTTTACTTTGTAAACTGAACAACTACCTTGTATGAACCAGCAGTAATTGGTGTATATAACCCTCCACTACCTAAAGAAAAATCTAGTAACCCTCTATCATACTTAATATCTGTAATACCTACAGTTATCAATTTTCCTTCTAAACTATACAATTTGATATCAAAAATGTTAAGTGCTTTAATACCTACTTCATCAGGAAATTCTACACCAACAACCTCAGCGTCTAGAGAGTTAACAGTTGCTGTGCTTGAAAACACATTAACTACTTTACCTTCATACTTAATATTTGTTTGTGTAATGGCACTACTAATATTATAACTAACAGCTTCTTTAAGTTCTTTTATAAAGTTTTCATTCTTTAATATTTCACGAAGCGTTTCTGTTATATTAATAATCTTTTTTTCTCTCTTACCTGTCGTATTATTGATTACATAAGAATATAAAACATCTTCAGTAACAGCATTTCCATCTTCATCATGATCACCATAAAATACATTACCTCCTTCTGTCAAAAACTTATTTACTGTTTCTTCAAAAATTTGTTGTACCTCTTGATTATTAGTAATGGTTTTCTTAACATCTCCAGTTATATCAAGATAAAAAGGAATTTGCTTTCCATCTTTATCTCTCTCTTCTCCTAAATATTCATAGAAAATCTGACCTTTCTTCAACTTCGTCTGGTCATAATTCAAAGATTTAACTAATTCTGGTTTTTGCCCATCAGCAATAACTTCTCCTCTATTAATTAAAGATTTTGTTTCTGCCTTTTGGATTACATTCGTTAAGTCAACAACCTCAGAACTAACAACGTTATCTTTATCATCTTTAACTAATGTATAAAATTGCTCTTTATCAAAATCATACAACACGACAGAAGTTCCTTTCAAAGATTCTCCAGGTTTAGTTTGATTAATAAGTTGATTAATGACCGCCCAAATTTCTTCTAGAGATTGATTACTATTGTTATCTCCAATTAGCTTTAAAATTTCACTTCGTGTTGTTAATCTATCCCAAGATGTACCAGACCACACATAAAACCCTTCAGATTTTCCAGCAAGATCTTTATCTTGTAAATTAGGATTAATATTAAATACAACTAATCCTTTAATCTTTAAGTCTCCTTTTTTTCCAATAACAGGATCTAATTCATTCAAATCTTTTAAATGAACTCTTGGAAAAAGCACCCCTCTATCCTTAGCGTGTATGTCTAAGACAGTACTCTCAGAAGGACTTAGTGTACCAACCCCTACTTGGGCATGTCCTATATAGGACATACCAAATAGAGCAGCACATGCTATTAAATACTTTCTCATAGTGCTTAACTTTTTTTATTATTGTTTTGTTGCCCCAAGATATTCAAAAACAACCTCATATTTATCATTAGGTAATGGATAATAACTGTTTCCAACACCAAAAGCAAATCTAAATTGATTATCACCAGGTGAAGTTACATCTGTAACTGTAGTGAATAATACTTGTCCATTTTTATCTAATACTGATGCTTTAAGTAATCTACCAAATTTATCAGCTTTATTCTCAACCCAAGAACCTTTCTTAGTTGCGTCATCTACTACAAATTTCATTGGTTTAGTAACTACATAAGTATTAGCAGCTAATTCAGAATCATAACCATCCGCATGGTTAACAAGTATCTCTGCAGTACCTTTATATACAGTATATCCATTGATAACTTCCCCAGTAGGTACATTAGTTTCTGTAGTCACTACAACTTTTGTTTTCTCATTGATTAACTCTGTTACTTTATCATTAGTTTTAATCGTTTCGATTATGTTTTCACTAATATCAATTGGTTTTTTTGTAAATGTTCCATCACCATTATCAATTAAATGATATAACACGAATTTACCATCACCTGTAGTGATTTCACCATAGTAAACATTACCTCCTTGAGTCAAATATCTATTTAACTCGTCTTTGATATCTTGATGATTAAATGAATTTTTAACCTCTTCTGTAATATTTAAATAATAATTTACAGGCTGCTGATTAGCATCTAATTCTTCAGATTTGTATTTAAATAGTATTTGACCTTCTTTAAGAGTTCCTAATGTAGCATCTGTATAAGTTCCCTCTTTTCCAGAAGCGTCAACAATCGTTTTCTGAATATTAGTTTTTGTTTCAAAAGTATTGAAATTCACTTCAGTTTTACCATTAGTTTTGTCAATATAGTATAACTTAACTTCATTATTAACTACTTCAGCAAAAACATTCCCTTCAGATTTAGTAATAAATTTATCAATAAACTTACGATTATCATTAAATACTTGTTCTAAGTTAGAACTTACAGTACCTACTACGTCGATTTTAAATCCTGAAGTAAAAGGAATCCCCTTAACTGGGTCATTAATATCTTTAATATCATTTCCAGCAATTAACCAGGCGTTAACTGCATCTTCATTGAAATAGTAATAAGCTTTTACTACTTCAACTTCAGTTTTACCAGTTTCATCATTTGGATCTTTTATTTTATGCATCTCTGCTTTCATAAAAGTTTTAGTCTCAGATAAGGCGATTAACTCAGCAAATGTAATTGCTTTTTGAGTATACCCTCCGTTACCATCAGGAACTAAATAAGAAAACTCTCCTTTACCATTTGCTCCTCCAGTAGGATTAAAAGCAACTAAATAACTTAGGTTAGCACCATCTACTATATTAGTTATCTTTTTTATTTCTGTATCAACATAATTCTTAACTTCATCTATTTTTTGATTTAATACAGATTCTGAAGTAATAAGTTCCCATTTACTTTCTGCAGGAGTCGTAGTATTATTAGTCCAATAATAGAATCCTTTTGCAGCAGTACCTTTTTCATTGTAAACTAACATACTTTCTTTTTTAGAATCACCATCTAAACCGAAAACAGTCACATCATTTAAAGCAATTCTAGGAATTAAAACCCCTTTTTTTTCAGCCACAACGTCTAGAATAGCACTTTTATCTACTCTTTTTGTATTGATACCTACTCCTGGTTTCTCTTGAGCAAAAGCACCTAAACATAATGCTAATGCTAATACTGTATATATTTGTTTTTTCATTATAATTTCTTATTAAAGTTATTTTTTTAAATTATTTAGGACTATTTAGTAGGTGTAAATTTCTCATCAGATATATATCTTAAGATCACATCATATTGTTTACCTGAAGCTAATGGAGCATACATTTTACCAACACCAAATCTAAACTCAACAGGTGTTTTACCTTGATCAGCACTACCTGCTTTAACATCTGTGACAGTTGTCAACACTACTTGTCCTTTATCATCTAAAATCTCAACGTTCAATAATCGACTAAATTTTTCTAATTTAATTGACTCACTAAATGTCGTATTATAATCAACTTTAGTTCCATCACTAGTTTCACCTTGTACAACAGATGCGCTTACAATAGTTTTAAATACTTTAAACCCACCGATAACTTCTCCTGTTTCTGTTGTTACATTGTTCTCAACGATTTCTTTTGTTTTTTCCTTGATTAACTCTGTTACTTTATCATTAGTTTTAATCGTTTCGATTATGTTTTCACTAATATCAATTGGTTTTTTTGTAAATGTTCCATCACCATTATCAATTAAATGATATAACACGAATTTACCATCACCTGTAGTAATTTCACCATAGTAAACATTACCTCCTTGAGTCAAATATTTATTTAACTCATCTTTGATATCTTGATGATTAAATGAATTTTTAACCTCTTCTGTAATATTTAAATAATAATTTACAGGCTGCTGATTAGCATCTAATTCTTCAGATTTGTATTTAAATAGTATTTGACCTTCTTTAAGAGTTCCTAATGTAGCATCTGTATAAGTTCCCTCTTTCCCAGAAGCGTCAACAATCGTTTTCTGAATATTAGTTTTTGTTTCTAAAGTATTGAAATTCACTTCAGTTTTACCATTAGTTTTGTCAATATAGTATAACTTAACTTCATTATTAACTACTTCAGCAAAAACATTTCCTTCAGATTTAGTAATAAATTTATCAATAAACTTACGATTATCATTAAATACTTGTTCTAAGTTAGAACTTACAGTACCTACTACGTCGATTTTAAATCCTGAAGTAAAAGGAATCCCCTTAACTGGGTCATTAATATCTTTAATATCATTTCCAGCAATTAACCAGGCGTTAACTGCATCTTCATTGAAATAGTAATAAGCTTTTACTACTTCAACTTCAGTTTTACCAGTTTCATCATTTGGATCTTTTATTTTATGCATCTCTGCTTTCATAAAAGTTTTAGTCTCAGATAAGGCGATTAACTCAGCAAATGTAATTGCTTTTTGAGTATACCCTCCGCTACCATCAGGAACTAAATAAGAAAACTCTCCTTTACCATTTGCTCCTCCAGTAGGATTAAAAGCAACTAAATAACTTAGGTTAGCACCATCTACTATATTAGTTATCTTTTTTATTTCTGTATCAACATAATTCTTAAGTTCATCTATTTTTTGATTTAATACAGATTCAGAAGTAATAAGTTCCCATTTACTTTCTGCAGGAGTCGTAGTATTATTAGTCCAATAATAGAATCCTTTTGCAGCAGTACCTTTATCATTAAAGACCAACATACTTTCAGTTTTAGAATCCCCTTCTAAACCAAATACTTTAACATCATTTAAAGCAATTCTAGGAATCAAGACCCCTTTCTTACTCGCAGCAATATCTAATATTGCACTTTTATTAGGTACTAATGCAGTACCAACCCCCATACCAATAGGATCAGGAGTCTGTGCATACATACCAGCTCCTAGAGCTAACAAAAACAGAGTAGTAATTTTCTTTTTCATGTTTAAAAAAATTTATTTAAAATATTTTACTAATTAATCTGAAGTGATCACATTTTCCCCAAATCGTTAATCAAATCATAACAACCTATATAGACAATAAGCTTTAACCTAAAATCTTAAACAGTTTGTACTACAAAGTTATAAAAAAAACGACTTAACAAACATCAAATGTTAAAATTTAATTATTACTCATACAATTTAACCTTATTTAAAAAATATACTACAACAAGAGCAGTTTTTGTATATATATTTAAATTTTACTCAAAAAAGATGTATATAAAACACAAAACAAAACTAAACATTTCAAAGATTTCACCTTTAAAAACTACATTAAATAGAAAATTATGTTTTTTAAGAAAAATAAATCACTAATTTTTCTAAAATAAAGAAACTAATCACAATATAGTTAATTACACCTATATAATATGTAATACATATCGTAGTTTCTCCATATAAATCATAATTCTACTCTTGAATCAGATATAAAAACAAAAAAAGCCCAGCTTCTAAAAGAAGCTGGGCTTTAGATTATATTCTACTTAGAGAATACTATTTCTTCAAGTACTTTTTATATTTAATATAAGAGAAGACACTTAATACTATCACAAATCCTAATGACCACCATACAGCAGTAGGTGTGATCACTTTATCTCCTGATGCGTAAGAGTGCAATCCACTTAAGTAGAAGTTAACACCGAAGTAAGTCATCATAATCGAGTAATACGCTACTACACTGAATACATTATATAACCATGTACCGCGCATAGCTGGCACTAATCTGGCATGGATCACAAAAGCATAGATCATAATACTAATTAATGCCCATGTCTCTTTAGGATCCCATCCCCAGTAGCGTCCCCAGCTCTCATTAGCCCATTGACCTCCTAAGAAGTTACCAATAGTTAATAGAACTAAACCTACCGTTAATGTCATCTCATTAATATAAGTCAACTCCTTAATATTAAGATCCATTTTCTTCTTATTCTTATCATTGGTAAGAATCATTAAGAATAGAGTCACTATTCCTAATATCATACCTAGCGTGAATGGACCATAACTACCTACGATAACTGCTACGTGGATAATCAGCCAATATGAATTCAATACTGGTTGTAAGTTACCAATCGCTGGATCCATAAAGTTTAGATGTGCTCCCCATAACACTATCGCAGCTACGAATGCTGTTGAAGCAATCGTTAACTCAGACTTACGCCCAAAAATCAACCCAAATAATGTAGTCGCCCATGCCACGTAGATAACTGACTCATACGCATCACTCCATGGAGCGTGCCCTGATACATACCATCTCACAGCTAATCCTAATGTATGGATACCGAATAATAAGACCGTAGCCCAGCTACCGATTTTAATCATTGTCTTATTAATACGTCTTGGTTTTAATATCTCTGATATAATGAAGATGAATAAGAACACAGCAGCTAACATATAGTAACTATATAGTGTCTTAAATATATCGTACTTATTATATTGGATTTCGAAATGAATCTTTTTCTCAGAAGGTATTACAGTTTTACCATAAGCATTCTGATACGTTTTAATACTCTGTAAGAACTCATCTGCCTTCGCATAGTCCCCTGATTGTTTTGCCTCAAATAACGCTGGTACATACATTCTAGGCAATATGCTCTTCGTGAATGTAGAATCCATTCCTTTAAGACCAGCCTCGTTTAATTCTAATGGAGATACCCATTTATCATTATCGTGACCAGGTATAGGGAATATCGTAAGGCTACGTGTAGTGAATGCTGCATTCAATAGAGCCATCTTAGAATCCAAATCTAAATAGTCTTTCTCAAACTGATTTTTAACAGCAGAGTGATTAGCATCTTCTACTACTTTTGCTAATCTATAATTACCATTTTCATCAAAGAAATCAATAAACGCCGCATACTTAGCACCTTTAGGCAGCTTTAATGCCTCTAGTATTTTATCATTCCCTCTAGGTAGTTTTATCAATTCTGCATAATACCAGTAGTTAGGTGCTCCTTGTAATTGTTGAGCTACTGTGAACTGAGTCATCGATAGAAACACCTGATCAGGATTTAATCCTTTATAGTTTTCTCCTTTATATACTTTACGCAATAATTCTGAAGCAAAAGTATTCACTGGTTTCATACGACCACCAAAGTCCTGAATAACCAATTCTCCGAATCTTGCTGCATGTTCTTTATCTACAGCAGTACTCTTGATCAGCGAATCTATCACTACCTGATTAGGACGTGTAGGTGTCTCGTGATTATGTTGTGCGAATGCTCCTACTGATAAGAACAAGAACAACATCGTAAGTATAGAAGCTTTCTTCTCTCTAACTTTATCTAATTTTCGTTTCAAATCACCAAATCTTGTATTCTTATCGAATAAGATTACTATTAATCCTACATATAGTAAGAAGTACCCTATATAAGTAATCCACGTTCCCCAGAAGTCATGGTTCACAGATAGGATAGTTCCTTTCTCATCTCTATCGAACTCTGCCTGGAAGAATCGGTATCCTTTATAATCTAGAATATTGTTCATATAGATACGTGCATCGAAGTTCTCTGCTCCGTCTAATACAGTCACCTGACTTTCGAATGAAGCATAGCTACTCTCTGTACCAGGATATTTCTCAGCGATGAATTTATTTAACTTGATTTGGAACGGTGTAGTATACACTTTACTACCATACATCATCGTAAACTCTAAGTCACCTAGTTTAAATGACTGAGGTTCTCCCATTCTTCCTGCTTTACCCATTAGCGTTACTTCCTCCTCTTTTCCTTGAGAACGAACAGTAAGAACTAAAGCATCCGTATTTCTTTTATTCTTAAAGTCACCATCAGACTCTAGAACCATCTTTCCTTTAATAGGCATTTCTGGAATAACGAACTGTGTTCCTGCCATATTATATAATGATCTAAAGTTCAGAGGAGCTTTTGTACCAGCTACTACATCACCTGTCGCCTGTGTTGCCATCACCATATACGTTCCTCCAAAAGGTGTATCTAAAAAGAACTCATCCCCTTCTTTTGTGATATTGATTGCTCCATCAGTAGGCTTATTCAATGAGAATAATACATTGTGGATACTCACAACTTTTCCTTCTTCTAAGAAATGTTCATGACGATCTCCATCACCAGACTCTACTAATTTTAAGAACATTTTTCCATTAGGATCTTCTGCTATTGCCTCAGTAGCTCCCATGATAAAATCTTTATACTCTATCTCGTAATCGATACCATTAAAGTCTTCTCTTACTTTAAAGTGATTATTCGTCACAGGAGAGAATAATATTGGTCTCTCATACGTACGTCTACGTTGTTCCCCTTCATACTCACCATCTGTCATAACAGTAAGGAAAGTTTTATCAGAAAAAATACTATCTGCCGTCTCCCCTTCTCTAATAGGCATCATTCCCTCGAAACTAATATAACGAGTAATGAAAGCTCCTAATAAAATTAAAATAAAAGCCGCATGCAGTAGTAATGTCGCCCACTTCTCCTTGCTCAGTAGTCTGTATTTCTTAATATTTCCTATAAAGTTAATCAAGAAAACAAACATAATAAACTCGAACCATTTAGTATTATATATTAAAATACGGGCAGTAGTTGTGTTATAACGATCTTCGATGAAGGTTCCTAGAGCTAATGCTACAGCATAAACTATAAAAAGAACCGCCATTAACCGTGTCGAAGAAAAAAAAGATATTATTTTTTTATCCATGAGTTGTTAATATGTTGTTTTAATAGTGCAACAAAAATAACCAAAAAGCCCAGTAATTCAGTATATTTAACTTAATATTTAGTAATCAATTTGTTGCAAATTTTTGCATAAAATAAGTTACATTTGCGATAGTAATATTCTAGAGGATTATTGATTTCTAATCCAATATTGATTTAGAGAGTTACTATGTTTATTTAAATTTCAAAACTATGCCAAAGATTTCAAACAAAGGGCTTCAAATGCCTGAATCACCTATCAGAAAATTAGTCCCTTTTGCAGAGGTAGCAAAGCAAAAAGGACACCATGTATACCACCTAAATATAGGACAACCTGATATTAAAACACCTGAAGGAGCTCTTAAAGCTGTAAAAGAAGCTAACTTCGAAGTATTAGAATATAGCCACTCTGCAGGAATCGAAAGTTATAGAATAAAGTTAGCTAAACACTATCAAGACCAAAATCTTAATGTAGATGTAGCAGATATTATCGTTACTACTGGTGGATCTGAAGCATTATTATTCGCTTTAGGAAGTACAATGGACCAAGGTGACGAAATCATCATCCCTGAGCCATTCTATGCTAACTATAATGGATTCTCTACTTCTAATGGAGTAAACATCGTACCTGTAATGTCTTCTATCAATGATGGATTTGCATTACCTGCTATATCAGAATTCGAAAAACTAATCACTCCTAAGACCAAAGCGATCTTAATCTGTAATCCTGGTAATCCTACTGGTTATTTATATTCAGAACAAGAGATGAAACAGTTAACAGATCTAGTGGTTAAACACGATCTATTCTTAATCGCTGATGAAGTATATAGAGAGTTCGCTTATGATGGATATAAGCATATCTCTGTGATGAGCATTCCAGAATTAGCGAATCACGCGATCATGATTGACTCTGTATCTAAGCGTTACAGCATGTGTGGTGCTCGTATAGGATGTATCGTTTCTAAAAACAAAGAGCTTATGGCTGCCGCAATGAAATTTGCTCAGGCGCGTCTATCTCCTCCTACTTTTGAACAAATCGCTGCTGAGGCTGCTCTAGATACTCCTAAATCTTACTTCGATGAAGTAATCACGGAGTACAAAGAGAGAAGAGATGTATTCATCACTGCGCTTCAACAGATAGAAGGTGTACAAGTGACTATGCCACATGGTTCTTTCTACTGTGTAGCTAAGTTCCCTATTAAAAATGCTGATAACTTCGCTAAATGGTTATTAGAAGAGTATGACCTAAATGGAGAGACTGTAATGATCGCTCCTGCTGCAGGATTCTACTCTACACCAGGTGTAGGACTAAACGAAGCTCGTATGGCTTATGTTCTTAAAAAAGAAGACTTAATCCGCTCAGCTGAGATCTTAAAACAAGCTCTTAAAGTATACCAAACAATAGAAAAGTAATCAATCTATTATCTATATGAAAACCACCTCTAAACAGGTGGTTTTTTGTTGAAATAGTATATGAGATAATCATCACCCTATCTTCGAATCCTATTTCATTCTGTTGTGAATAATTCTTATCTCTTTTTTTCATTTTTAATGAGTTAATGACGTACTTACCTAGTGTAAAAGACGTTTTATACCCTCTTTTTTTGATATTTATCCTTCATATCATCCATTTACACTTCTTTTTGAAAAAAAGTATAGTGTTTTTTTTTTCTTTAAAAAAAGTCTCTAAAAAACATAAACACCTAATTACAAACACATTAAATATAGAACACTTCAAAAATAGATAATACACGAATACCTCTCTATCCTAGTATATACAAGCCTTTATCTGAATTCCTTCAACACTTCTTCAACAATACGACAAGATTGCTCTAGTTTAAGCCTATTTTCTTGAAGAAGTCTTGAAGAGGTCTTGTAGCGGTATTGAAGGGAGAGTACTGAAGAATAGAATTACAAAACAACCTCACTCTAATAGGGCTATAGAATCACTCCTCTCTGTTCGTTCTATGACACTTGACTAAAAAAGTAAAAAGCCAGTCTGTCATCACAAACTGGCTTTTTAAAAATTACTAACCGAAACAGTGTTATTCTATATTCAGAATAATAAACTCACTTCTTCTATTTTCTTGATGCTCTTTAATAGTACATGGTACTTTATTAGCACATTTATTAACTAACTGTGATTCTCCATACCCTTTACCCGTGATACGATCTTCTTCTATTCCTTGTTTTACCATCCAAGCTATCGTTGATTTAGCTCTTCGGTCAGACAACTTCATATTATAAGCATCATTACCTCTACTATCTGTATGCGAACGCACATCTATCTTCAGTTTAGGATATATATTAAGCACCTCTACTACCTTCGCTAGCTCTACTGCTGCATCAGGGCGAATAGTCGCTTTATCAAAGTCAAAATAGATAGGATCTAACTTCAGTTTCTTAAATAAATCATCGTCTTTCTCTATTTTTTCAACTATAGGATCTAGTCCTATATCTACCGTCTTAGATACATTAAACTCTCTTCCTAATACCGTAGATACCTCTGCTGTCAAAAATTTATCTGCACTAGCCTTTAATCTAAACTTATAATTACAGTCTAAAGCTTCTGTGATATAATACCCCTGTGCATCTGTAGTGATCGTAGCTAGTTCTTTATACGCATTATCATATAATACTACTGTGGCATTCGCTATAGGTTCTTTTGTACTCGTATTGAACACCTTTCCTTCTATCTGCTGCTTACAGTCTACTACTTGAAAGAAATAAATATCATCACTTCCTACTCCTCCCTCACGATTAGAACTGATAAATCCTTTTCTGTTTTTATCATTGATATAGAATGCAAAGTCATCTGAAGGACTGTTAATAGGAGCTCCTACGCTCACTACCTTACCGAAGGTATTATCCACATTTAGCTTAGCCATATATACGTCTAACCCTCCTAGACCTGGACGTCCATCTGATGAGAAATATAGATAGTTATCCTTAGAGATAAAAGGGAATGTCTCACGCCCTTCTGTATTAATTCTAGCCCCTAAGTTCTCAGGTGTACCATAGCTTCCGTCTTCTTCTATAAAGACTCTATAGATATCAGACTCTCCTAGAGTACCACTTCTATCAGAAGCAAAGTATAACCATCTCTCGTCTGGGGATAAAGCAGGATGAGCAGTATTAAAATTATCTGAGTTAAATGGTAACTCTACAGCTTCTGTCCATACACCATCTTCGTCTAGAGTAGATTTATATAACTTCAGTAAGATGTAATAGTCTTCATTGTGAACTTTCTTTTTCTTCTTAAAGTTATTACTCGTGAAGTACATCGTCTTACCATCTTTAGTAAAGATAGCTGATGCTACATTGACCTTTGCATTTCCAAACTTATCCAAAGGTTCAGGCTCGCTAAAACTACCGTCTTTACTAATCACCGTACTGTATAGAGTAGTGAATGCTTCATTAGTCCACTTATGTACTCTACCTCCATGTTCTGTTTCTCTAGCAGAAGCAAAGACTAATTGGTCTCCTAGGATACTCGATCCATAGTCAGAATACACACTATTAATAGGCAATACTTTCAGATCATAACGCTGTATCATCGCGTTAATCTCCTTTAAGTAAGTATCCTTCTTTTCTTCGAATAATATACCTCTACTGTCGCTCTTCTCTAATTCAGCAAAGCGACTTACATACTCATCTGCCTTTTTATAATCCTCTATAGAACGCAGCGTCTGCGCATATCTATAGTAGTACTCTGATGGTAGTTTATGTCCTTCTTGTTCTGCAAAAATAAATAACTCTTCGTACCACTTATGAGCAGTCTTTAGCTCTCCTTTAAAGTAATAAGCATCTGCTAACTTAGTAAGTGTATTAACACTTTTGTACCCTTTATTTATAATTTTCTCATAGATTTCGATTGCATTGACATACTCATAGTAGTCAAAGCTCTTATCCGCTTTTTTCTCCTTACTAGTCTGAGCTACTGCCCCTACCGTTATTAAGAAAAAAGAGGCTATTGAGAAAAACTTAATAACCTTCTTTTTCATACTTTATAGTTTTCGTTAAAAGAATCTTGGTGTATTCATACGAGTGCGATTATTAAACAAATCGAATCTTAGGAATATCTCATGAGATCCAGAGTTATAATTCGCTAACTTAGTCGTATCAGCATCATAAGAATATCCTACGAATAAGTTATCATTCACTTGGAATCCTGCTAATGCACTAACTGATGCATCCCAACGATATGCTGCTCCTACAGTAAACTTGTCTATAATTAAGAAGTTAGCTGTCAGATCCATCTGTAATGGTGCCCCTGAAACTGCCTTCGCTAAGAAAGCTGGTTTAAACTTCAAACTAGGGTTTAGTTCAAACACATATCCTCCCATTAAGTAGAAGTGCGCTTTCTGACGCATCGTCGTCACCTCGTTATCATCGTAGCGATCTGTAGTCAAAAAGTTAGGTACAGACAATCCTAAATATGACTTCTCAGAATATAGATACAGACCTGCCCCTATATTAGGTGAGAATTGATTATCTATATTCGTCATCGCTACAGGGTCTTTTCCACTATAGATATTAAGACGAGTATAATCTACATTCAGTAAGTTAGCCGTAGCTTTTAAACCAAATGCTAATTTATAGTCTTGATTAACATCGATAGCATACGATAGGTCTACAGAGATATTATTCTCATCCATCGCTCCTATACGATCATTCATATAGTTCACCCCTAATCCTAATCCTGAATCTCCTAGAGGTGTACTCACCGACAGATTAGCTGTCTTAGGCGCTCCATCTAAACCAACCCACTGTGTACGGTAGTTACCGAAAATACTTAGGTTACCTCTAGTACCTGCATAAGCAGGGTTAATATTAGAGGTATTATACATATACTGTGTGTACTGTGGGTCTTGTTGTGCTTGCATTTGTTGTGCTCCTAACAAGGTTAACATACACACACTTATATTTCTTATTGTTCTATTAATTGTCATTCGTAAAATCTTAGTTGTTGTCTAAATGTAGATACCCTGATTTTCTAATTGTATGTGCTTCGCTAGCATTTCTGTATTCATAGCTAATCACATAATAATAAGTTCCTGTAGGTAGTTTCTCTCCAGAGTTAACTGTAACACGTCCATCAGAATACCCTCTGAATACGTTATTATTACTGTCATAATTAGAAGTCTCATAAACCTTCACTCCCCAACGGTTATAGATCTCAACTTTATTATTAGGGAAACGATTAATATTATCAATTAAGAAGAAATCATTCTCTCCATCTCCATTAGGCGTTACTAGATTATAGATCACTACGTCTCCATCTAATATCAAATCTGTATTCACAGTACCTAATGTAAAGAATCCGTATCCACGTACAGATGTAGGTGTAGTCACTGTCTTATTATCGACATCTACGATACCTCCCTCATCTACCCAAAGCTGATCCTTAGCATCCCAACGAAGAATGCGTAAGTTCTTCTCTGGAGTCTTTAATAACTCTGCTGGAGTAGTATCTGCATGCCAACCTAATGTCAAGATAACATCGCTCTTCGCATTAGAGTTACGGTCTACTAGCCAATACTCTCTTTCGTTTACTAACTCTACTATACCAGACTTATGCTTATGAGAAGTAAAGAAGTTCTTATCATCTAAATTATACCTCCCTACGAAAATGTCTTTTTCTTCTTTAGGCGCTGTAATCGTAGCGTTTCGATAATACTTCTTATCTCCAATAGGGAACACAAACTCGTTGTTTCCTTCCTTGTCTACAGTTCCTTGGATATAGCTATTATCACTTGCATTAACTGCCGTTGCGTCTTTTAAGAATGTAAATGACCCGTCTTTCTCATCTACATTGACAATACCGTCTTGGAAGTCTACTTTACCCTGTACTACCACATCATTAATAACATTAAATGCAATATTATCCGCTGTGTTATTTAGTACTACATTGTTAAACTTACTGATACTGTTACCTGATACAGTCTGTTGTTTATCACTTTTAAAAATAGTAGTTCCTTGTGCTAGTTTCCCTTTATAATCAAAGAAAGCACCGTTGTTTATAATATCATTATAGACATATAGCGTACCGTTATTTTTAAAGTCCGCCTCATCTGTATTCTCTAAGGCATAATGTGTAGACATTATCCCTTCTGGGCTTACATATAGCCCTCCCTTGTTTACTGTCTGTGCCATAGTAGCTATAGAGCACAAGCCAGAAACTACTAAGAGTGTTCTTTTCTTAACCATAGTGAATCACTTTTACTAGTTAGTTATTTTACCACGAATACGATATTCATGATAGAAGTAGGAGTACCATTACCAATAATCTTGTAAGTCATTACTCCATTATCATCTATAACGATATCTGAAAACACAGCAGAATCAAAGTCTGTAACATAGTAGTATAAATCACTAGCTGCTGGAAAATGAGGAATAACAGCAGGTGCGCTAGTACTCTTTACTGCATTTCCGCTCTGCATAGTGAACTGCTTTTTATACTCTTCGTATAGTTCTTTTGTACCATCTCCAAGAACACTCGTATCAAAAGTGATCGTAGGCATATAGAAGAACTTCACAGCTTTATTGTCTGTTGTTACCATCTGTTGCCATTTCGAACCATCGTTATAATAAAACCCCGGCACAACATCCGCTACAGTAGCTGTATTATACACCGTCATCCCGCTTACGTGAGCACTTAGAGGATTTGCTTTCGTAGTTTCAGTTAACGCAACACGAGGTAAAAGAAGACCTTTATTCTCTGCTTCTAATTCTAAGATAGCATTCGTGTTTACATCTGGGTTAGATTTACCAACAACACCGATCTTAGTCTGAGCAAAACCAGCTGTTGCAAGAAATGATATGGCTATACTTAAATATATTTTTTTCATAATGTGAGTTTGATTTAATAAAAGGGAGAGGCCGTTATTGTGAGTTGGCTTTAGCCTCTCCCTTTCTGAAAAGAATTAATTGTTGTTTGTTGTTTTTTAAATTATGGTTGAGTTGTAGGCTTTACCTCTTTACCTAGGTACTCTACTACAACTTCGTAAGTATCTTTTGGTAAAGCTGTATAGATATTTCCTACACCGATATTAAAGTCGATCTTAGTACCTGATACCACAACATCTTTTGTTGATTCTGTAACTACTACACCTGCTTTTAGTACTTTGATAGATAACACACCATTGATAGCGTTATCACCTGTAGCATTCTCTAATGTTACTCCTTCAGTTCTAGCAGATTCTCCATTTGCTTTAGTACTTCCTTTAGCTAATAATACTTGACGTCCATTATAGATATTCCCTGTGAATACGATATCTCCTTCGTTTGTGATATTATCTCCTAAAGCTTGTTTAATTACCTCTTTATAATCGTTGATAATCTTTAATAAAAATGAAGCTGGTAATTCAATAGGAGTCTTCACTTCTTTACCATTTACAATTTTCATTGTATAGAATACATTATCTGTAGCTGCATCATTATCATGATCACCGAAGTACACGTTACCACCTTGGTTTAAGATATTAGTCAATGCATTCTTCACTTCTTCATTGTTGTTAATAGAAGAGATAATATCTGCCGTCATATTGATGAATTGCTCCCCTTTATCTTCATTATTATACTTATAGAAGATTTCTCCTTTCTTAACATTATCTTGTACTGGTGCTACTACAGCTTCATAGATAGATAATGTCTTATCTGCTGTAGCTTCTGCTCTAAGGATATTAGTCTTAGTTTCTACTGAAGCAACAAGATCTGTTAGGTTGATAGTTTTGTACTCATTTGCAGTATTGTCCCAGTACTGTAGTACCCAATTTGGTTTTGTTGAATCAGTACTGATATTCTTATAGATAACATTACCTTCTGAGAACTGAGTGATGTACTGCAAGTACTCTTCTACAGATGTAAAGTTCATATCTTTTCCTCCTACTTGGATAGTGATATTTCCTTTAGTCGT
Organism: Myroides sp. ZB35; assembly: GCF_001865835.1. Classification (NCBI taxonomy): domain Bacteria; kingdom Pseudomonadati; phylum Bacteroidota; class Flavobacteriia; order Flavobacteriales; family Flavobacteriaceae; genus Myroides; species Myroides sp. ZB35. Next base: position 3,990,553 of record NZ_CP017769.1, read on the forward strand.
TAAGATCTCTTCGATATTATTAATCACTCCACCTACTACATCTACAGGAATAGCTCCAGCTGGAACTGCAGTCCATTTAGTCACATCTAATTCTCCTCCTCCTACAATATATGCTTCTGATAAATAGTATTGTTTATTTTTATAAGTAACAATAGTAGTTTTAGACTCCGTTTCTGCTACTAAATCACGTAAAACAATAGTCTCATATTTTCCTGTAGCTTTATCATAGTATTGGAATACCCAGTTAGGGTTAGTAGTATCTCCTAAATTTTTATAGATTACATTACCATCAGCAGACTGAGAGATATACTGTAAATACTCTTCTACAGTTGTGAAAGTTTTATCTCCATCTTTTGTAGTTACAGTGATTGTAGTAGGTGCTTCTAAGATTTCTTTGAAGTTGTTTACTACAGTTCCTTTAACGTCAATCTTGATAGCTCCTTTTGTATTTCCATCTAACTTATCAAGTATATCTTTAATCTTAGCTGGATCGGTTTCTTTATCAATAGCTTCTACAATCGTTTTTTCGTTGAAATATACATAGCCAGTTGTTTTACCATTTGCGTCTTTGATGTCTTTAAAGAAAGTATTAGTTTCTACTCCTTGTACCATCTTAGTAATGTCAATCTGCTTAGTCGTATACTTTCCATTATCATAAGTCACATAGAACATTTCTTTAGTCTCAGGATTATAAACAATCGTAGTATGCTTTTCAGTAACTACTGGATTTCCTTTATCATCCTTATTATCAGGGTTAGACGGTAATATGTAGTTCACTACTGCTTGAAGATTCTTAACGTCACTTTCTAATTTAGTAGTGATATTCGTAATATTATCACCTAAATTCTTAATTACAGTATCTAACTCTTCTTTCCCTACTATTCTATTCCATTTAGCACCATCCCAGTAGTAAAAACCTGTAGGTACTTGATTCTTTACTTCTGTTTTATTAAATACTAATAAGCTAGTACTCTCAGCAACCTTACCAGCCATTTGGAATTCTGTTGTATTTTTTAATGCAACACGAGGAATCAAAATACCTTTATTTCCTGCCTTAGCTACGATGTCTAATTCTGCAGAAGTAGCAGGGTCCGGCGTACCGATCCCTACTTGTGCGTTTGCGAAATATGTTGTTCCTAATAATACCGCTAATAATGTGATTTTTTTCATATCTTTTTATATATAAATATTGTTGTTTCTAATTATTTGATTTTGTGTGTGATATTCAAGTTTGTCTTGACAGAACAATTCTTCACATTCACTTTAACTGGGATACGTGGCCCTAATGGACAACCACTTCTAACATTCTGAATCCAGATGGTTTGTTCACCTTGTGACAATCCTTTTAAGTAGAATTCGAACGGAGTTACTTCTGTTAATTGGTCTGATCCTGTTTCTGAAGTATATATCTCATATGTAGTACAAGCATCTATCATAGATAACTTTAACATCCCATAATTACATACATCAATGACTTCATCTTCTTTTACTCCTGTACCAATCGTAGGTACAATATTCACATCATAGATACGTGTAAAATCTCCTAATACTCCTACAACACTACCATAAGAGATTTTTACTCTGTCATATGGTTGTTCATCATATGGAGCAACAATAACTTTATGCTTATTACCATATCCTAAACCTAATAACTTAAGTCCTAATACGTCCAATCCTCCTTCTAATTTAGGCCCTACTTTTTTATCACCCAAATAACGTTGGATACTATATCCCTTAATCAATTCTAAACTTAAAATAGGGTTACCTGGAATCTCTGTAATGATATGTAATTCATCACCAGGCATAGCTTGTTGCTTAAATACAACAGTCAATGAAGCTTCATTTAATACTGCTACTCCACGAGATATTAATGCATAAGTATCAGGTTTATTATCAACCGCATTCCAAGGGTTAGTAACTGAGGCAGTAGCACTTGCTACACCTAAACCAAGATCTTGTACCCCATGAAGTACATCTAATACACCTGAGTTTATGTTAGTCGCTACAGGTGCACAACTAATATTACCTGATTTAGAATAATATACTCCATATACTTTTGAGATTTGAGCAAGACCTAATAAAGAACCTTGAGAAACTCTAACTCCCTTAAATGCTTTTGGTTTACCAGAAGAAGTAGGAACAAATGTATACTCGATCACATTATCTGCTGCTAATAAATCAAGTAGTCCACCTTGTACCGATTTTAACGTTCCAATAGGTTTGTCATTTTCATCTAATCCCTGTACAGATAATCCTCCAGCTAACATTAAACCACTGTATTGTTTTCCTAACTTAATAGTCACAGGTGTTCCTGCAGGCACTACTTCATCAAAATATATGTTTTGCCATGTAGTACCTATTCCTAATAAACCTAACCCTGTTACTATTTCAGAATAAGTAGTAGGATTACCATCTATTGCGTTGGTTTTATTCGCAATTCCCCCAGTTATTATAGATCCCCAAGTTGTCTTGTCCTTTGCATAAACTCTTTCTATCTGAGGAGGACAATTGTTAGAATCTAATACAGTGATAATAATATTCTCCGCTGTAGAACATCCATTTAAGTCTGCTACTACAGTGTAAGTATAAATACCAGGTACAGCAAAAGTGATTTCTGTTTCATTAAATAACTCACCTTTTTCGTTATACCATGTTAGTGTTCCATTCTTACTAGTCACTTTAGGTAACTTAATAGCGACATTTACTTTAGTGATAATTCTTTGATCACCTTCGATAGATAATTCAGCTGCTTCTTTTACCTTAACAGTGAAAGCGTCTGACTCTTGAGAATAGCAAATTCCATTAGAAACTATAACACTATAATCCCCTCCAGTATTAACTTCTATCGAATGGCCGAAACGAACTGGTTGTCCTTTTTCATCCTCAGCTTCGATTAATACACCATTAAGGAACCATTGATATTCAGTTGCTCCTTCTATAGTTGATAATGTAGTTAAAGTACCTTCACATATATCAGCTTGAGTACTTGACACAACAGGTTTCGCTGGACTTACTAAAGTTTTAACTTCTACTTCAGCTGGTGTTCCATTAAAACAATACCCAAGTCCCTCTACAGTCACATAAAACTTAGTAGTACTCGCTATAGTTGTTTTGACTTCCTGACCTACTAATGGCATATCTGATAAATCAGCATTCTTATACCATTTAAATATTGGGTTCTTTAAATCTTTAGGGGCTAGATTTGTTAATGCTGCTTTTAATACAAATTCTGTATACGCACATACATCTGCTACCTGTTCTACAACAATGCTATTTTCAAAAATATCGTTACAATTACTAGCTAACTCAAATACAACTTCTTTTGTTTTAATTGTATTATCTGGTAATGTATAGATAGAAATGACCTTATTTGAAATTTTATTTGTTGTAGGTAATCCGATTACTTTAGTTCTAACTACGTAAGTTTCTTTTTGACCTACATTTAACTGAGCGATAACATAACTAATAGTACTGTTCTGAATCACACCTGATCCTACCTCTACAATTTCTATTTCTGAACCTAGAACATTACCTAGAACATCGTTAAGTAAAACATTTCTTAATGCTTTATTCCCTTTATTCTCTACTGAGATAGTATATGTTATCTCATCACCAAGCTGTGCTTGATTACTAATCTTTCCATTACTTGATCCTACTTTAGATAATTCGATATCATAAAGAGGGTCAACAACTAATACAGTACCCGGTTTTTCGCTTGTATTTGGGGCTTTAGGGTCTTTATTGTCAATAGCTGGATAAGTATTTACTCCTTTATCTGTCTCATCAACTTTTACTACCGCAATATTTCTAATTTGAGAAATCCCTTCTAAATCTGTATTTACTCTAGCTTTAAAACTAAATGTAACTACACCATCTACTACTAAAACATCTTCTTTTTTGAATGTAACTACACCATTACTGTGAGTCCCACCAGAAGTCCATGTTAACCCAGCAGGTAATCTGTCTTCTATTAATAAAGTCGGTACATCAGCAGCACCTACATTTTTAACATGAATAATATACTCTACTTCTTCTCCACCAGTAACTTTTTGAACTGTTGAATCACCATTCACTTTATAAGACTTCCAACTAACAAGATCTTGATTTAAAGATTGACAGCTTCTTTCTACGCTGTATAAATTAATTGGAGGAAACACAGATACATTTAACACACTCTTAAGTCCGATAGATATACGATCGTACTCAACACCAGGTGTGTATGGTAAATTAACTATATCTCCTTTATTAATTAAGTCTAAAACATTAATACCATTAATTAAACCACTAGATAAATCAAGCGTATTAACTACTTTATCTCCTAAATATGCTTTAATCTCTAATCTACCTAACACATTAAGATCTACTCCTCCTGACTCTGTTCTAAATTTGATATTAGTAACATCATCTTTATCAGAAACTGAGTTAAAGAATACCCACTGTTTTACACTTCCTGCCACATTAAGCGTTCCTAAACTAATACGTGAATAGTTAGTCGTATTAGAGTCTATAGCACGCTCTGGATACTCAACACCTGCTCCAGATAAATCATTAACTGTTAAGGCTAATCCAGTAAAGTCAAATGATGTAGCAAAAGCATCAACACAAGAATCAGCATTACCTTCATAACACATATTATACACATTCATAGAAGTAGCTGGGGCTAATATGCCTAATAAACTCTCGTTTCTATCTGTGATCTTAACTGATTTATAATCTTTAGTCGGTGTTATAGCTAAATAAGTGCGTCCTAGCTTATCACTTACCACTCTTATTTCTCCATTTTTGAATGTTGTTGCTATACCTCTACTGTTACCTTCTAACACAACACCATTCTCATCTTTCACTTCTATTTCGAAAAAATGATCACCTAAAACAATATTATTTAATAGTCCACTTACAATGTTACCTAAACTACCTCCTAATAAACCTTTTAATATCCCCTTATCATAATCAAAACGAATATAAGAGGTCGTACCAGCCTTCACAATGTGGTCATAACCAACTTCAACAAAACCAGCTCTTTTATTTCCTCCTAATAAAATTCCCGCATCAGAGTTAATCGTCGCGAATGAATCAAAATTCCCATTAAAAATATTAGAGATATCATCTACATACTTACTTCCTAACAACTCAGTAGCACATATAGAAGAAACAAAAGGGCTTTCGGTCATTGGATCAATACATACATCATTAATACGTTTCACATTATACAAACGAATAGCAGGTGTTACTCCAAGATTAAGTAATGTAACTGTAGAAATCTCAACTCTGTCAAAAGCTTCTACACTTGTATCAAAAACTAAAGACTGAACTCCACCAGACTGCAATAGACCTAATAAATCAAGGTTATTTAATAATCCCTGTTTCAAAGTAAACTCTTGTTTCTTAGTACTACCTAAGTAAGTAGTCACTTTATAAGAACCTAATAAATCTAATGAAAGTACACTATTAGGGTTAAACTGTACTCTCACTTCTAATTTATCACCATTAGAAGATGGTTTAGGAAAGTAAATAACTTGTTTTACTCCTGTACCTACAGCTAGAGTACCAGAACTAATCTCTGAATAATTAGATGAATTACCACTTATAGCATGATAAGGATTCTTAACACCTGCTTCATTTAAACTAGCAATACTCAAATTTAACCCTGCTTGATTATATGAAGTAAACTGAGCAGGATAACATGGATCTGAACCAATCTCACGACACATATTATATACCTTTAACATACGTTGTTCTCCTGTTGGTAATCCTGTTACTTTATTGGTTATACGTATACTATTATATTCAGTTGTTGGTGTAACTGCTAAATAATAGCGACCTATCTTATCCTGTACTAGTGATACTACTCCATTAGTAGTTCCTTCAAAACCACTTATACTTGAGCTTTTCGATACAGATACACCATTACTAAAGGCTTCTACTTCAAAATAGTGATCTCCTAACAATAAACCTGCAACACCATCAACTAGCTTGCCTAAAGTTCCTCCTAATAAAGCTTCTAATACATCTTTATCAGAATCAATTCGAATATAGGAAGTTGTGTGCGCAGCTACTTTTTGGTTATATGCTAATTCTATCATTCCTGAAGAAGGTAAAGCAGACAATAAAGAACCATTATTAGCATATAAAGTAGCAAATGTTTCATTATTACCATCTATAGCATTTGTAACAAAATCAACATTTTTAAAATCCTTTAAAACTGTAGCACAAGCTGCTATATCAAAAGGAGATTCTGTCGGAGCAGGAACTATAATATTAGGATTAGGGCATTTAGCTGTATCAAAGCGTTCAATATCATAAATACGCAGTCCATCGCTTAACAACCCAACATTTAATGTATTGTTTGCTCTTAGTTCTATTCTGTCAAACGCTTTTCCCGGTGCAAATGTCAAAGTCTTTTTTCCAGGTGTCTTTAATAATCCTAAGAGATTTACACCATTAAGCAACCCTCCTTCTAGAGACTTAGTATATACTTCCTTATCTCCATTATATGCTCTTAATTCGATAGCGCTTAACAAATCTAAACTAAGTAATCCCTTTGGTGACTCTATGGTTAAATTAACAGTAGTAGCTTCATTAGAACTAGTAGGAAAATAAAAAAACTGAGAGATATACCCCCCAACTCCAACATTTACTGCACCATCCCTTTTTAACAAAGAATAAGTATTTTCTTTTCCATCTATAGCTTCATAGAATTTATTTTGTAATAAACCTCCTAATAAATCTATTTCAATACCTGCTGAATCAAATGAAGTTCCTATAGGTCTACTACAGCTCCCTCCATCTTCTTTTACATAATAAGTATCGTAAACATCTAATAACTTATCACCTGTTAAACCCAATAAAGCTGTACTACTATTACCTACAGTCATACGATCAAATGATTGATCTAACTGAAATGCAATCATGTACTCTCCATCCTTATCTTGGATTAATTTAGCCTGTTTAGTTCCAAAACCATCTACTGATTTTACTTCAAGAACTTTATTATTGCCATTATAAGCACTAACATCAAATCTGTGACTTCCTAACAATAGTTCATTCAAAAGGCCTGATAATAATTTACCTACTGAACCACCTAATAAACCATTAAGTAATTCATTGTTTTCCATCCCTATTTTTATATAGGTTTGTTTACCTTTTGGCACTGCATTAGGGAATTTGTACTCTAAGAATCCGCTCTTCTTACCTAGCATTAATGCACCTGGATGTGCATGTAGTGTACCTTTACTTGCCAAATTCCCATCAGTTGCATACCTAGGATTATCAACATTCTTATCACTTATAAGATCTGTTGCATAAATCTTAGTCTGCCCCAAGGACTGTACTAAAGGAACGAACAGGACGAGCAAAAGCAGTAACCTCTTCCATAGAGAAAAAGTAGTTTTTTGTTTCATTTGTTGTTTGTTAATTGTGTTTTATAAAATATTATTATGACCAGACTCCTATTGTGAGTTTAGAGCACAGATCATAATCATTACATTGAAGAGGATGTAAGATTAAAATTACGGGAGTAAAAACATCATACATGACTATTGTGAGTTATCATGTAATGTATTCCAGCTATTGTGAGTTGTGGAATAACAATTAAACGAAGAACTGAATTCGCGAAGAACAATTACTATCGAATAAAAGATTTACTTACTCTATAAGTCTCATCTTAACACCACTCCGTGACGAAGTTTTCAAAACCTAGTTTCAAAACCTTTTATACTTACTTCTTTCTTATTCCCATACTTACTTTTTCCATAAATGATAAAGATTAATTTATTAAGCTCCACTTCCACTCCACAGTGAAACTTAGAACTTATCTACTCGATAATTACTAATTCCTATGTACTACAACGAAACACAGTTCTCTGCTTGTTGCATTCACAGGCACAAAACGACTAGCTAGATATTAGGCTACAATTAATAAAATCTACAACTAGTAAATCACTATCTCACTCTCTACTACTTTCGCAGTACTAAATGTGAGTTTTTAATTAGAGCGAAATAACCGATGCTACTTATGCTATCTATTTTTATCAACCAATACCAAGTATTCAAATCGTTTTTGCTAATAAACTTCTTCTGTCATCCATAGGAAAACCTAAGGAATCAGATTTATAATAATTCGTTAGTAAGGGAATTTGTTTAGACATATAGCACTATCTCCACTCCTCTAAAAAAACTCCCTCAACTAAATGTACTATTAAAACATATTGAGGGAGCGTAACAGTTCTCCATTGTCCCCACAAAATCAGAACTGCTAATATTATCTAGATTCATTGGAACTATATCTCTTCCCAAATTCAAAAACAAAATTAGTCACTGCACGAGAGGTAGTGCCTATACTTAAGCATGGTTTTTATCATAAATAGAAGCCCAATACGGTTGTTAATAATCTTAAATTGATACTTTTAAAAAGTTTAAAAAGACGCCCTTAAAAACAATAAACAGCTAAAAAACAGATATTTAAAAACTTAAAATAGTACTAGTACCTAACTAATTTCAACGATTCTAAAAAACAGTATTTACCCATTATTTGCTACACCAAAAAATGTGAAACATCAACAATTCGAATGATACAATGTGATTTTAAAAAATGTAAAATAGTGTCAAAATAGTCTAGGTTACGCTATATATAAAAGATTCTTAAAACCTAAAAAGTCTTAAAATAGAATCGATAATACGATATATGATTTTTATAATAATCTAGATAAATAGTGCAATCAACGTACCTTCAGTAGTTAGAAGTTGACTATTACTTTAATATATTTTACAGAATAATATGTTATAAAACTAAAAGGAAACAGATCACTAAAACACTCTAAAAATTAATACTTTCCTAGCCTAGTCTATATTTAAGATATCATAACTTAAGCTCACTTTTAACAACAGCCTTAGTCTAACTGTTAATAAATGTCATTAGTCTTATAAAACCTTCCTCTATTCGCATAACACACTAATTCACAAATGTCTTAAACAGATAAATAGGGTAATTATTTAACAAAGAACTATACTTTGTTATAGTACATATTACAGCTTTTCACTCTATATTGCTTAGTCAAAACAAAACAACAATAAACATGAGAAAAGAACAACAACAACCTAAAAACAAAGAGGTTACACTAAAATCAATTCTCTTAGATGTATTCAAAATCAAATACATAACACCACCTATTAGAAGCTATACTTCTAAAATATTTAACAATTACAGAAAAGAAAATTTAGAGATCAATATATCTTTTAAGTACTAAAAAACACTTAGTATATCACATATAGTTTGTTTTACGCTAGTATTATTCACCACTCTATCCTTAACTAATACTAACAGTACACTAACTATATAGACTTTCTCACTATCAAAGTCAAAAATTGCTATTATAGAAAAGTACAGATGTCTACTGTTTTGGGCTAAGACAGCAGCTATCCCCTCGTACTCTATTCTATGGTATTGATTATTTATTGTTAAAAAATTAAAATGGATTCGAAAAAAAAACAACAATATACCCATATAGGATTGATTCCTATATCGGTAATACTGAGTTATGTCCTTATAACTTGGCTACTTACTTTATTCATTAATATAAAGGATATAGTACTCACCTACACCTCATATACCCTATTTGATATAGCTCCAAAAATGCTTCAGAATATTGGATTGGGTCAGCTATCTATCTTTCAAAGCACTATAAGCATTAATAACTTCAGCGGTGTACAACTACACCATGAAATGACATCCTATATAGATCTACCTATCAACTATTTTGTATCAGGTATATTCTATGGTATGGCTTTCTTAGGATTAATAGCTAGTTTTATTATCTACCAAATCTTTAAAGAACGTAAGTGGATTAGTTATTTATCTATACAGTTACTTATTACACTTTGTTTTATAACAGGTGATATCCTAAACCTATTTCATATTCATTTACAAGCAGTTGAATCTTTTTTAAAAGCAACTATTCTTTCTTCCTCTATCATTTTTACAGGTATGTTACTATCTACATACTACCCATTCGGAACGAAGAGATTTATGTATAAAAATGAATTAAAATTATATTCTCTTACCTCTATCATAGCCATTGTATTATACTTCTCTAGCTATCTATATGGAGGCAAACATTCAGTAGTATTGGACATTACTGTTTTAGTATTCTTTATTTTTGTACAATTAACTAAAAGGAATTTAAAACACAGAAAGCAATACTATCTTTATGTAGCTTTTTTAATATCATTGTGTATTCTGTTAGGACTGAGCTTTATCAATCTAGAAATAGATGACCCTATCACTATTCAGAATCACGCTATGCCAAACTTAAAGCTATATGTATCAGCGATTATCGTATTGAGTATTATTAATAACTATGTGCTAGTCAGAAAAAACCAAAAACACAATGTACGCAACCGTGTTTTTATGTTTCAATATGTATTAATGCTGAAGAATTACCATAAACTGCTAGTTCATGAAAAGAATACACAAACTCTAAAACAACCTGATACTATTACACTTAAGGATCATCAAGGAGACTTGTCTTATCATTTAAAGAACAATTATAAACTAACGGAGAGAGAAGTAGATGTACTCTACCTCATCTGGGATGGACTGACTAATAAAGAGATAGCACATGAATTGAGTATAACGATAAGTACGACTAAATATCATATTAGTAATATATATCTGAAGTTAAATGTAAACTCGCGTTCACAGGTATTTGCATTAAAAGATTGGTAGCATACTTCAGTTACTTTTCTATTACTAATGTAGCACTTAAAGTAGGGATGAGTCCGTAGTGAGTCCGTTATGAGTCCATACTGACTCCGTTAATTCATACAAAATAACGGACTGAACACGAACTTATTGACCTCTTACTAGTTGTCATCCAAAAGGAAACAGCTAGTCAATATAAATTAAACAAAAACAGACTTGATCATAAATGACAAGTCTGTTTTGTTTTGACATATAGCTTATCAAAATTCGCATATTTAGAAAATATTTTTTTCTAAACCGAAATATTAGAATTTTAAAACAAGACTATATATCACTACATATAGGGATAGTTATTTAAGGTGTCTTTCTTTTAAAACAGATTCTATATCACTTAGAGTAAATCCTTTTGCTTTTAATAAAATAAGGTAGTGATATAATAAGTCTGCTGCTTCATTCTTAAAAAGAGTATCATTATCGTCTTTGGCTTCGATAACTAACTCCACTGCTTCTTCTCCTACTTTTTGAGCAACTTTATTGATTCCTCTCTTAAATAGTTGATTGGTATAAGATGATTCTACATTGTTATCAATACGCTCACTGATGATATTCTCTAAGATGTAAACAAAACCTTTATCACAAATCTCTCCAAAGCACGAAGTACTTCCTGTATGGCAAGTAGCTCCAATAGCTTCTACTTTTATCAATAGACAGTCTCTATCACAGTCAGTCAAAATCTCTTTTACTAGTAAATAATTACCTGAAGTTTCTCCTTTAGTCCAGAGTCTATTTTTAGTACGGCTATAGAACGTTACTTTACCTTCTGTAATCGTCTGTTGATAGGCTTCTTCATTCATATAGCCTTGCATCAATACCTGCATGGAATCCTTATCTTGAATAATCACAGGTACTAACCCGTTGCCTTTATTAAAATCTATATCTAGTTTCATCTTACACTTATATTATTTGTTTTTAATATTTGCTTTAACTCTGGTATACTTATTTCTCCATAGTGAAATATACTAGCCGCTAACGCACCTGTCGCTTGCGTCTGAGTAAACACTTGTGCAAAGTGATCTATACTCCCAGCACCACCAGATGCTATCACGGGTATATTTACCGTTTTAGCTACCTCAGCTGTAATATCCAGTGCAAAGCCCGCTTTCGTACCGTCATTATTCATTGAGGTTAACAGTATCTCACCTGCTCCTAAACTAGCTACTTGCTTTGCCCAGTCTATAGTCTTTAACTTAGTCTTGATACGCCCTCCTGCACTGTATACCCACCATTCACCCTCTTCGTACTTCGTGTCTATCGCTACTACTGCACATTGACTCCCCAATGCCTGAGCGATCTCCTGTATTAGCTCAGGTCTCTTGATAGCAGCTGAATTGACACTTACTTTATCTGCGCCTGCTCTCACTAAATCTATTGCTTGTTCTCTAGTACTAATCCCACCACCTACGGTAAAAGGGATATTAATCTGACTCGCAATCTCATTGACTAAACTGATCAGCGTCTTCCTATTCTCTATCGTAGCTGTAATATCCAGAAAGACTAATTCGTCTGCGCCCTCTACCACATAGCGTTTTGCCAACGCTATAGGATCACCAGCTCGCTGTATATCAACGAAGTTAACCCCTTTGACTACCTCACCATTCTGAATATCCATACACGCTATTACTCTCTTCTTTAGCATAATTCACTCAACTCTTTTAATGTTATTCTTCCTTCATAGATCGCTTTTCCGATGATCACTCCTTCACAACCTATCTCTTTTAGCTTGTATAATTCTGCTACCGTAGTTAATCCTCCACTAGCGATCAGTTTCACCTCAGTATTCGTTATAATCTCTTTATACAACTCAATAGCAGGTCCGTTTAGCATTCCATCTTTTTCTATATCAGTGACTATGGTATAGGATACTCCTCTCTGCTCATACGATTGGATAAACTCTAGCACATCTGTATCCGCAGAGTCTAACCACCCTTGGGTCATAATCTTGCGCTGTTTACAGTCTGCTCCTAATATAATCTGCTCACTTCCGTATCGCTCTAACCATGTTAAGAATAGCTCAGGCTTAGTCGCCGCTATACTTCCTACAGTCACTTGCTTAGCTCCACTGTTAAAGGCAGTGATGATATCCGAGTCATTCTTAATACCTCCACCAAAATCTATCTGTAGATTGGTCTGAGTAGCTATCTCTTCTAATACCTTAGCATTCATTATTTGGCTTGACTTAGCGCCGTCTAGATCCACTACGTGTAAATACTTAATTCCTGCATCTTCAAACTGCTTCGATACCTCTACTGGACTTGTATTATACACTTTAGAGGTATTATAATCTCCTTTTGATAGTCGAACACACTGTCCGTCTATTATATCTATCGCTGGTATGATTCTCATAATTCTAAAAAATTCTTCAATAATAGTTCTCCTACTTTACCTGACTTCTCAGGGTGAAACTGTACTGCATAAAAATTACCTTTAGCTAAAGCAGCCGAAAAGGGCACGATATAATTATTAACAGCAATAGTATCCTTAGATAAAGTAGCATAATAACTGTGTACAAAGTAGAAATCATCTAGCTCTTCAATCCCTTTAAACAAGGTCTCTTCTTCTATCATATCACAATTATTCCATCCCATATGAGGAACAATATCTGTGGCAGGAAAAAGCTTTACTTCATTGTCAAAGACACCTAATCCTACTACATTCCCTTCTTCACTAGAATTGCACAACAATTGCATTCCTAAACATATCCCTAGTATAGGCTGTTTTAAACTTACGATAACCTTATCCAATCCTTTATCTACTAAATACCTCATCGCAGAAGAAGCCTCTCCTACTCCTGGAAAAATCACTTTATCCGCAGAGGTAAGTATCGCTACATCATCTGTGACTATGGTCTGATACCCTAGTCGTTCTATAGCATTCTGTACAGACTGTACATTTCCTGCATTGTATTTTAAGATTGCGATCATAGTATGCCTTTAGTACTTGGTATATTATAGTTCTCCGTTTTACTTACTGCCATCTTTATTGCTTTAGCAAAGGCTTTAAAGATCGACTCTATCTTGTGGTGCTCATTGTCACCTTCTACCTTTATATTCAGGTTGCAACTCGCTGCATCAGCAAAAGATTTAAAGAAGTGATAGAACATCTCTGTTGGCATATCTCCTACTTTCTCTCTCTTAAACTCTGCGTCCCACATCAGCCATGCTCTCCCTCCAAAGTCTATAGCTACCTGAGCTAAACACTCATCCATCGGTAGTAAAAAGCCATATCTCTCTATGCCTTTCTTATTGCCTAAGGCACGCTTAAACGCAGAACCTAGTGCAATAGCTGTATCTTCTATTGTGTGGTGCTCATCTACTTGTAAGTCACCTTTGACTTTTATCTTTAAACCTATATTACCATGTCTATTGACTTGTTCTAACATATGATCAAAGAATCCTAAACCTGTCTCGATAACACAGTCTTTAGCGCTGTCTAGATTCACTTCTATATCAATCGTAGTCTCATTCGTCTTTCTGTATTCTTTACCTATACGGGGTTGTTGCTTTAAGAACTGATAGATCTCCTGCCAATCTATTGTGCTCAATGTGGCACGCTCATCTGCAACTTCATTGATATAAATAACTTTGCTTCCTAAGTTCTCTGCTAACTGTATATCTGTCAACCTATCGCCTAAGACATAAGAGTTCGTTAAATCATAATCTCCATAGACATACTTACCTAACATTCCTAATCCAGGTTTACGCGTAGGTTTATTTTCATAGTCAAAAGAGTTATCTACATAAATATCTGTAAATGTCACTCCCTCTCCTGCTAGTGTATCCAATATAAAGTTCTGCACAGGCCAAAAGGTATCTTCTGGAAATGAAGCAGTTCCTAGCCCATCTTGATTACTAACTAAAACTAAAGTGTAATCTAACTCTCTCGCTATCTTAGACAAACTAGAAATAGCCTTAGGTAAGAATACCAACTTCTCAAAACTATCAATCTGAAAGTCTTCAGGTTCTTTAATAATAGTTCCGTCTCTATCAATAAATAATACTTTCTTACTCACGATCTATTGTTTTTAATGCAGTTATTAATTGGTTATTTTCCTCTGGTGTACCTATCGAAATACGCAAAGTATTCTCTACGACCTTACTTCTATTTCTCACGATAATTTGCTTATTAATCAAGGCTTCATATACCTTATCCGCATTACCAAATTCAACTAATAGATAATTAGTCTGTGAGGGACATACTCTCTTCACAATAGAAAGTTGCTTCAACTCTTGGATGAGTTTCTCTCTTTCCTCGATAAGTAGCTTTATCCTTTGTTGAAATCCCTCTGTATCTTGTAGTTGCTTTATAGCTTCTTCTTGTGTTACACTACTTAGATTATAAGGAGATTTTACCTTGTTAAAATAAGAGATTAACTCCTCACTCATCCATGCCATACCGATGCGAAGTCCTGCCATTCCCCATCCCTTAGAAAGAGTCTGTAGAACAATAAGATTGTTATACTTCACTAACTCCTCTAACCAAGAAGGCTCATTGCTAAAGTCTATATAAGCTTCGTCTATAATGACTATCCCTTTAAATCTCGTTAATAATGCTGTGATACTGTTTCTATCTAATAGATTACCCGTAGGATTATTAGGCGAACAGATAAACATCAGCTTCACAGTAGGGTCTTCTAAATAAGGTTCTACTACTGCTAGTTCTAAATCAAATGCATCATCTAGAGGAAGTGTGATTAACTCAACAGCGTTAATATTAGCATATACTTCATACATCCCATAAGTAGGGGTAAATACGATAGCTTTATCCTTACTAGGTTCACAGAATATTCGATAGGCTAAATCAATCGCTTCATCACTTCCGTTACCTAAAAATAATTGGTCTGGGTTTCCTCCTTTTATCTGACTAATGGTTTTCTTTAACTCTACTTGATATGGATCAGGATAGCGATTCACTATACCATACGGATTCTCATTTGCATCTAAGAATATTCCTATATCACCTTTGTACTCATCCCGTGCACTTGTATAAGGGGATAAAACCTTAATATTAGGGCGAACTAATTCGTTTATACTTATTTTATTATTACTCATTGCTTAGTTTTTTAAGGCGAATACTAACAGCATTTTTATGAGCGATTAACTCTTCTGCCTCTGCCATTACTTCAATTGTTTTACCTATGTTCTTTAGTCCTTGTTTCGTTAACTTTTGAAAAGTAACCTTCTTTACAAAGCTGTCTACCGATACGCCACTATAGCTCTTAGCATAGCCATTAGTAGGTAGGGTGTGATTCGTACCACTCGCATAATCACCAGCACTCTCACAAGAATAAGCACCTAAGAATACAGAACCTGCATTGATCACTAAGTCTATATACTTCTCAGCATTCTCTATATTTAAGATTAAGTGTTCAGGCGCATAAGCATTGCTAAAAGCAATACATTCTTCTATAGTCGATAATTCTATCATCAAGCTATTATTAAGCGTCTGTTTCGCTAAGTCTCTTCGAGGTAGTTCCTCAAGCTGTTTCTCCAATGCCTCAGCTACTTCACTTATCTTCTGCTTCGTTGTGGTCACAAAGACTACTTGACTATCTGTTCCGTGCTCCGCCTGTGATAATAGATCTGCTGCTATATAATCTGCATCAGCCTCTTGATCTGCAACGACTAAGACCTCACTTGGCCCTGCTGGCATATCGATAGCTATGCCTTGTGCCTGTACTAACTCTTTAGCCTTAGTTACATATTGATTACCAGGGCCAAATATCTTATAGACTTGAGGCACTGTCTCTGTACCATACGCCATGGCAGCAATAGCTTGTGCTCCACCAATCTTAAAGATAGTCTCTATACCTAGGTACTGCGCAGCATAAAGAACTACCTCATTTACTTTGCCTTGTTTATTACACGGTGTACACAATACTAATTCTTTACAACCTGCTAGTTGAGCAGGAATAGTTAACATTAATAATGTGGAGAATAACGGAGCTGTACCACCCGGTATATAAAGCCCTACCTTCTCTATTCCTACACTCTTTCTCCAGCAAGTCACTCCTTCTGTCGTCTCTACTTTATCTTCTGTAGATAACTGAGACTGGTGAAACGTTCTGATATTCGATGCAGCTATAGCTATAGCATCTTTGATATCCTGATTAACTAAAGTAGCGGCTTCTTCTATCTCCTGTCTACTTACTCTGAAGTCTGTTAACTGTACTCCATCAAATAATGAAGTATAATTCTGAATAGCCTGATCTCCTCTTTCTTTAACTTGTTTGAGTACTGTACTGATACTCTCATTTAGACTTTCTGTTGTGATAATAGGACGCTTTGTTAACCCTATCCATTCTTCTCTTGCAGGTTTATATACTGTTATCATAGCTTCTTATTTTAGTAAATCATTTTTTCTATCGGAGCTACTAGAATTCCCTCTGCTCCTAAGGCTTTTAACTCGTCGATGATATCCCAGAATTGGTCTTCTTGGATAACAGAGTGTAGACTACTCCAACCTTCATCTGCTAAGGGTAAAACAGTAGGACTCTTCATCCCTGGTAGTATAGAGATGATCTGTTCTAACTTATCATTAGGAGCATTTAATAAAATATACTTGCGTTCCTTAGCATTTAAAACAGACTTAATTCTAAACAAGAGTTTGTCTAATAAGACTTGTTTCTCCTCTCCTAAAGCTTGGTTGCTAATTAAGACTGCTTGGCTGTCTAGCACCTTGTCTACTTCTTTAAGTCCATTAGACATTAGCGTAGATCCACTACTCACGATATCGCATACCCCATTAGCTAGCCCTATGCTAGGTGCTATTTCCACACTTCCTGAGATAAACTCTATAGAAGCATTCACGCCTTGTTGTTTTAAGTATTTTTCTAGGATAAAGGGATAAGAAGTTGCAATCTTTTTGCCTTCAAAGTAAGTAATACCAGTATAGTCAACTTCTTTAGATACAGCTAAACTCAATCTACAACTACCAAAGCCTAGGTATTCTAATACCTTAACAGGTAGATTAGCCTCTAAGTACACATTCTCTCCTACAATACCGATATCAGCTACTTGTTGTTCTACATATTTCGTTACATCATCATCACGCAAGAACAGTACTTCGATAGGGAAGTTCTTACTTTCGGCAATTAGTTTACCACCACCATTAGGAAACTTAATGCCACATTCTTTTAATAATTCTAGGGATTTCTCACTAAGACGTCCACTTTTTTGGATTGCAATTTTTAATTTACTCATATTATTTTTTGATTAAAATGTTCGAGTAAACCGATAGGAAGTATCAAATAGCAATACGCTTAAAAACAAAAAATCCCGTCTGATTTACTCAAACGGGATAATTAGATATTTTGGATTCAAATACACCATATCATTACCAGCTCGTAAGAGTACAAGTAGAATGATGATGATGATGTAATTGACTTGGATACATGTCTTTTTTGTTTATTTGATAAGTCAAATGTATATATAATTTTAATACACTTGGTTAATTATTTTTATTTATTTCTTATACTTTTCAAATATCGCCTATTTAAAACAGCTTTCAAACTCAATGAGAGCAAGCCTTTTAACCTATTAATAACTACAGATAAAAATTAGCCATTTTAGCCATTGTTAGATTAAAATGAGTATCCACTTCTTCTGCATTCTTGATTGTTAAAGGGAAAGGAACCATATGACTATAGGAGAAAGGATAGTCTAAAATATCCACTCCAATAGGCACATCTCTATACGGTCCTTTTAGCATATTTAAAGCTTCTACAGCAGGAGCTACCTCATCATTTTTAAGGTTGACAGAGTAGATTTGATTCTCTAATTCTTTTAAGCGTTCTTCTCTTTCTTCTTGGTGATGATTGTAACGAAGCATTGTTTTAAACCAACTCTCCCCTGGGTGTAATTCTTTGGATTGATAGTGATTTAGACGAGGTTCTGCTATAAACTTAGTTGTCAGTAATTGAGCAAAGACTTTTTGCATCATAATAGTTGCTTTTCCATCCATAATATACTTCGATACTGGGAACATACGATCAATAGTCATTCCTCCACAGAAGCAAACTAACTTAGCATTATTCAATATGCCATTAGGATTCGCCATCAGAATAATAATAGATAAAAACGAGCCTATAGAATATCCAAACAAATCAATAGAAGCTGTTTTAGAAAGACTCGGGAACTTACCTTCTCTTAGTTGAGTCTCCCATTGTATAAAATCGTAATATGTCTGTAATCCAGACCAAAACATACGTTGTGGATTAGCCTCCATACGTGTACTCAATGCTGCATTAACATAACTCGTATCTGAATTCTCTTGCCAATGCATCGCTCTCTTCTGAGCCACCTCAAACATCAGTTTTCGATCAGACCATTCAAGAGGTGCTCTATCCATGTGAAAGCTTATAGGAAACAAGACTACAGCCTTTTTAGTACGTTTTGCTAACTCATATGCCCAAGGTAGATACTTATCCCACTTCTTCTCATTTAAGCCGTGAAACATGACTATAGTCTCTTCTGAAACCTCTTGCTCTAATGTCTTTAAAACAATAATCTTAAACTTCTTATTCTCCTCTACACTATAATCAGAAATATCTAATAGATGATCTGTGTCTGTAATCAGCTTACAAAAAGTATCTTCAAAACTCTCGTGATGTTCATCACAATACAATTTATCTGAACCACATAGTACATTAGCTGCTTGTGTAGATTCAAAATCGTATTTAAAGAATTCAATACCTAGTTCTTCACTTTTTATATAGTCATCTTCTGTATTAAAAAGCTTTTTGAGTTGATCGTGTAATTGGTAGTAATGCATGGCGTTAGGATTAGGTTGATTTAAAATACTATGTATGCATAGTATTAACGCAATAACCATTGACATTATTACACAAATCAGACATTATTAATATATAATTATTTTGAACTACTACTTGTATTTATTATATCACCAATCGTTATTTCAATTAATTATAGAAAATATAATCTACTTTTTATAAGACAGACCTGATATACTACTTGCACTTCTAGGATCATATACAGACCATAAAGTTCCCCACTCAAAAGCGATACTCCACTGAGGATAAGGTGAATTCTTTTTCTTTCCTTTCTCCCCTGACAGTTTACGCATAAAAGAATTATTGCGTTCAAAGACTTCCATCTCCTTCTTTTCTGACCAATCATCCCAAGTCTTAGCATCTCTGTCATCGCTAGTGTATATATACATACTCTCTAAGCTATCTCCAAAGAAGCAAATACTAATCCGAACTTGATACCCTTCCCAATCAAAATGATTAAAACCATACCAGAAATATCCTGTATTAACATCTCTAAAGCTATCATATTTAGCCTTGTAATAGTCTGTTTGTTTTAATTCTTCTAACTGCATTCCCTTATACAGTCTACAATTAAATTCTTCTAAAAATATACTGCCATTTGTTTTATCTAACATCCCCATGTGTACACTTATTAAACATTTATACTTCTATATAAAAAGCCGATAAGTTCATTAGTACTTATCGGCTTCATATTAAATATAAAAATAGCTTCTTAGTAATTAGATTTATAATCTTCTATCTCCGCAACAGTTCTGATTAACTCTGGCCCTAAATATTGATAACCATTGTCTTTAATCAAGAAGTTGTCCTCAATACGGATACCTCCAAAGTGAGCGAACTGTTTTACCTTGTCATAATTAATAAACTCTGCATATTTTTTCTCTGCCTCCCACATCTCGATTAGCTCTGGAATAAAGTAAATACCTGGCTCTACAGTTAGTACATGTCCTGCTTTTAGCTCTTTTCCTAAACGCAATGATTTAATACCAAACTGCTTCGTATCCTTAGGGTCTTCTGCTGTATATCCTACATACTGTTCTCCTAAATCTTCCATATCATGTACATCAAGTCCCATCATATGCCCTAATCCACACTGGAAGAACATCGTATGCGCATGATTAGCTACAGCATCTTGTGCATTTCCTTTCATAAATCCTAAGTCGATTAACCCTTCTGCTAATATCTCACAGGCTTTTAGGTGTACATTTTTATACTTCACGCCTGCTTTTAACTCTGCCTTAGCTCCTTCAAAAGAATTAAGAACTACATTGTAAAGATCACGTTGTTCTGGTGTGAAAGTCTTATCTACAGGATATGTACGCGTCAAGTCAGATGCGTACCCCATTGGCGTCTCACAACCAGAGTCATTTAACAATAACTTACCCGACTGTAAAGTATTCATCTTATAATGATTGTGTAAAATACCTCCGTTGATTGTCACAATAGAGTTATAAGCTAACTCACAGTTATGACTCCCTGCCACATTTTGAATAGCACTCACGATCTCATACTCCTTCACTCCAGGCTTAGCCATACGCATAGCCAATAAGTGCATCTGATTAGATACTTTTAGTGCTTCTTCTATCTGTACTATTTCTTGTGCTTCTTTGATTTCTCGTTGTGCTACGATAGCTTGAATCATCGGCACAGATGGTTTAAAGTCTACTATAGAAATATGTAGTAACTCACTTAATAAAATCTTGTTGAATGATTGGTAAGGAGGTAGGTAGTGAATATTTCTTTTCACGCTCATAGCAGTCGCTAAATAAATAGCTAATTCTGCATAAGGTCTTGTCTCTACTACACCTGCTTTCTCACATTTTTCTTTTAAAGTCTCTTGACGTCCCATCCATACAATAGCATCCATAGACATCTCATCTCCAAATACGATTGTCTTATGCTCATCTAAATCAATGATAGCAGCTAAGTGTGGTTGTTGGATACCAAAGTAGTACAAAAACGTACTATCCTGTCTGAAATGTGAAGCATTGTCAGCAAAGTTGATTGGATTCTCTATATTTCCTAAAAACAATAAGATTCCCTTTGCTTGAATATTTTGTTGAAGAACTTCTCTTCTTCTCTTATAAGTTTCTGTATTAAACATGGTATTGTTGGTTTGATCCTCCCAAGGTAACAACTTTGTCTGATATATACTCACAAATTGAGTAGTTTTTATCTAGTTGTTAGAGCAGGTGCTAATTCTTATAAATATCTATTGAAAAGAACTGTTGTACTTTATCATATACATCTTGGTCTAGTGCTACTTCTTTTAAGAAAAGTACATATTCAAAGTCCATCAATTGACGTTTGACAGGCATAGAAAGTATGTGTACTACTAGCTCATCTGCGATATACTTTTGTTGTTCTTTGTTAGCAGAGTGATAGACCTCTTTTACTAAGAAATTATAATAGGTCTTACCTTCTATTTTCTTGTTTACAAAGTGTTCGAAGGTCTTATAAACAATATTCTTAATCACCTCTTCCCACACTGATTTAACTTGTACATTATTAATGGTCAATGCCAACCAATGTATATACTCATCATAGAACAAATCAATCTTCTTACTATACGTTCTAATGCGATTCTGAAAGTCTGTCATGGTTTCGATCACAGTCGAAAAGATATCCAATGTGATTGGTTTATTAATACTGACAGTCACATAGTGATTCACAGGCTCTAAAGCAATATTCATCAAGTCCATCAGCTTCTTCACATTCGCCCCTTCTAATGTTTTTCGACGTCCCGCAACCGACTTTATCGTCTGTTCCATAATCTCTCTTACCTGATCTGTGGTGTATTGTGTTTCATCAGTCGAAAAAGTAAGTAAAAAGAGCTGTTCTAAAGGTTTATTCTTTTTAAAGACTTCTGACAGCCATCCTGTGATAGCTTCCTTGTCTACACGAAGCATTACTTCTTCTGTCTCAGTTAGCTTTTTCTTTTTAGTCTTCACTCCTGTAGTAGTGGATTTCTTTTTCGTTCCTCCCTTACTATCTTCCATAGCTAGCAATACCGCTGCTTTATGGAGGCAAAGTGTTTCTCCATTCGGACAATCACAAGTAAGCGCAGTAATCTTAGCAGCCTGAATAAACAACTGTACATCATAGCTCTGTTCTCCATCATCTACAAAAGCTACATAGTGCCCCTTACTCTCTTGTTCTAGCTCACGAACAGGCAATTGCATTGCTCTATTTTTATCTTTTGTAGTTATTGATTTGATTACTTCTGCTACTTTCATAATACTTTTATTGTCAGAACACAAAGTAACATATTTATCCCCACTATAACACTATTTCAAAAATCGTTTTGAGCATATACTCCTTTTCTACTCATCAGCAAATCTAGTATACTTCTATCCATCTTATTTTAATTGTGATTATAATGACCTCAGTTGAACTTATATACTCACTTATGGTTGTATAAAGTGGGACACTACGATATAAAAAAGGCTTGAGAATTAATTCTCAAGCCTTATATATCTAATTTAATACTTACTTATCCATTCATCGCTACATGAGATTCAAACTCTCCATCAACCATCTCAATAGATAAAATATGATCTCCGAAATATGCTCCGCCTTCATAATTAAACTCTACTTCACCATCTCCAGTAAAATATAACGACAACAGTCCTAACTCATCTCTAAACTGCTCTTCAGACAATCCTTCGTTCTTTTCACTATACACATCATACAGCTCATCTACAATAATATCTTTTCCTTCAGCATTGTATTTCTCTAACTGAACTACTACCTTATTGACATCTTTTAGAATCTCTTCTAACTCATCATCGCCATTATAAATAGAAAGATTAATTACTTCTTCTCCTAAAGTATAATCCATCTCTAATGTTTCTTCATCATATTCTGATATTTTAAAATCTTGTGCTGTTAATATCATATCTATTGTTTGTTTAATGCTTTATCTACTATACTAATCAATTCCTGTGGAGTCATAAACGTATTCATGAATGCTTCTAAACTTCCTTCATTAGTCACTTCACTAAAGAAAACCTCGTGATCAGTACCAAATAATGTAGGATTCTCTTGATTAGGATCGTCTATACAAATATAATAATGATCAGGAAAACCATAACTATAGAATAGCTGTATCATGCTTGGATATTTTGTACCTACTACTCTCTCTATCTCGCTTAGATTAACAAAATCCTCATCCATAAAATCTGTATTCCACTCTTCATAATCATCAGTTCCTTCCTTATAGGGTGTAAAAGGAGTTGCTGTCCAAAACACCTGCCCTCTCCCTTCTTCTGTATGTACATAGTAATGAGCTATCATCTTATCCATAAATGCCTGTCTATCTGACTGAATCAACTCTTGATGCTCATCTATATACTCTCCTAAACCATAGATAGGCTCTTGATCCTCTTCATCTGCCCAAGGTGTATCTTCTGGCTTCGGATATAATACCATATCAAAAGTGATAGACATCAAATCTTCTGCTAATGACTTCCCTTTTACTTGACTAATATCTCCTCCAAGTGCCTGTATTCTATCTAAAATTGTTTGTTTCATTACTATCTACTTTTGTTTTTTCTCGACAAGTGTCTTGATTTTTTTATTCAAACTTCCATCTGTATACCTATACTTCATCAATTTCTGTACGATATCTTTCGCTGAGAATTTCTCTACAATAAACTTAGCCAATCTTTCATCAGTATATCTAGGATAAACAGGAGTTTGTCCAATACTCATAACCTTGTCTAAGTACGATGCAGCATTAAACTTACACATCTGTTCGCCATAAGCCCACATTACATCTTGAGGAACATCTCTACTTAGTACTTCTAGCATTTTCTTATAATTATGCTCTGTTTCCAGAATAGCAAAATACAACATAGAGGCTGATTTTGCATGATGAAAGTTATTTATTAAACTACTTAAAACCTTAGCTCTAAATCTCTTAACCTCTTCAGTATCCTCTAAATACTTAATTACATAACTATAATCTTCAAGGTCATAGGTCTCAAAGAAAAGTTGCTTCTTTATATTTGCTAAACCTCTTTTATCCCCATTATTCTCATAAATTTCTTCTAGTATCTCTAGATAAGGTTCGTTATACTCTGTCTGAATATTACTCTCTATTATTTTTAAACAATACTCCTCTACTAGTTTAAGATCTATATCCATTAACCCTTTTAATAATAGCAAATTGTATTCATTCTGAAACCTAACTGGTTTAAACAATTTATAACAATCTTTTAAAACTTGTTGTTCAACAGCTATTATCAAAAAGAACAAATACATCTCTATCTCAACAACATAATTATTATCTTGATAATGCTTCATTATTTTCACTACCTCATCCCCAAAAAGAGAAGTATATCTCTCATCTTTACTTTCGTATAGTTCTATAACTAAAGCTGAAACTAGACTGTAGTGTAAACTATTCTTAGGCTCATACAGTTGTTTCAATAAGTTTACTATCGTATTCTTGACAACATCTTGATCTTTGACATTTAATAATGCTAATACGTATCTTTCAACAAACTTATTCATATAGGTATCAACTCGTTTGCTAGTATAATTCACACTATACTTTAACGTAAATAGAGAAGACATTATCTTTAAATAAAGTTCTAAAGCAATAGGTTTTGTAATATTAACAACGATATATTTATCCACTGGCTCTAATGCAAGTGAAACCAAATCTACCAGCCTCTTAATATCTTTAGCATCTGCATTCTTTCTTTTTCCAAAAACAGAAGTATAAATATCTTTCAATATTTTATCAACGATATCAACACTATATTCGGCACTATCTTGTTTTTTAAAAGTTAATATAAACTCCTGCTCTACCTCCTTATTTTTCTTAAACAATTCAGTCAGCCATGTATACACCTCCTCTTGATTAACATCTTGAAGTAATGCTACACTTTCGCTTATTTTCTTTTTACTCAAAGCTTTTTTCACAACGGGTTTCGTAGCAATTTTCTTCCCTTTTAAGGCATCATTTATTGCCATCAGTAGCTTAGTCTGGTGTGAACACATGACTATATTGTCAATCTCACATTCACAACTTCTACTGACTACAGTACGGCCATCTATTACGATTTGTACATCATAGCTACTTTCTTCGTCATCTACATAAGCTACCCAATGTCCTTTACTCTCTTCCTCTACTTCTCTTAGAGATAGCCTTTCTGTTTTCCTTAATGTCGATTTTTCTACTAATTTTAATATCTGTCCTATTGTCATTACCTTCTTTTTTCTATTGTCAAATATACTTACTCTCCACTAAAGAACTATATCATATATATAAAGATTTTCTACTCTATCTGCCTTAAGATACCCGTATCTCTAATACTCCCATCCCTAGCTAAAATTAAAGCCTTAGACACAATCTCTGTGGTCTTAGGGTCATCATCTACAAAGGGTAGGAACAACTTCCCTCTATCCTGTGTATGTACAGGCTCGATATAGAGATGCGTACCAGATATCAAGTGAATCACACCACTACCGACATGTAAGCTATAGATTCCCTTAGTCCCTGTGATCACAAGGTGGCGTTCTTTGTACTCGATATTTGTTAACTTCAATAATCGTGCTGTTTCTCTCACAACAGCCATACGCATCTGTACCGTAGACAGACTTGTCTCTGGATCTACTCCTCCTACATAAGCGACACTTACCACCAAGTCAAGGTCTCTCATCACCTCACTGAAGACAATAGGATTAACCTCTGTTAGGGCAATCACGTCATCCGTAGAAGCTTTAGTGAATAAGATATGCTCTAAACTCACATAGTCTCCGTACTCTGCATTGCTACCTCCTAAATAGTCAATATAAACCTCAACTCGAATATCCTCCTCAAAATACAATTTGCTGTAATTCGCATAGTATTCATACTGCCAGTTTCTTGTCTTAAACAGTCCTAAAGTCTGTTTGTCTTTAACCTGATATCCCGTATAGCGATTAGAGCTACCGATATTTATTTCCTCTGCTTCGTTGTGTAAATACAACTCTCTAAACACTTGCTTAAAGGGTTGTTCTACCTGTTTGTCAAACAAATAAGCTTGTATATTTACCCACTGTCCACTTTGATATAAATCATAACAGTGCGCTATCACGAACTCTTCCTCTCCTTGTACATTCATTACCACCCCATCTATAGTGGTAAATACTCCCTCTACAAATAAACCGTAAACCTCACCACACTTAAAGACTAACTTAGCCAAGTGGTGCTTGATAATCGGATGCAGTAACAAATTTTGCATCTCTGCATAAGAGAATACATCTTGTCTAAGCATTGCCTGCTCTAAGTTCAGACGAGAGCGACTATACTGTTCTTTCAGTGCCTTCTGACGTTCTACTATATCAATGATTTGCTCATTTTTCTTTAGTTTAGCAGGTATCGCTTTTAAGGGCTTATCCCCTTTACTCTTCACTGTCAACTCTACTTTTCCCTCATCAGATACAGTCAAAGAGAATGTATACTCATCCAATACCAATTCCTTATAGTTCTCTAGAATAGACTGCACTTGTACACTCTCCATAGACCATTGAAAACGCACTGCATCAGTATACCCTGCCGCTCTAGCGATGTTCTGCATCGCTACATTATATATCTTTAAGTCATTCTCTTGGCGCATAGCTCCATACTTCTTAGAACCTTTCTTAAACTGTTCTAATAACTCATATCGATCCATCAAATCTCCTTCTCTATCTGTCTCAGATAAGGGGAATAACCCACATGCACGTACATAGTTTCTATCGCGTTTAGAGATAACCCTCGTTTTCAAGTCTTTCATAGAGACTTTACCTAACAGCACATCTGCATATAGCTTCACACGAGTATGCCCCTCTACTGCCATAAACTTAGTTGAATCATAAAGCATCTGCCAACGCTCTTCTCCTAGTACGTGATAAAAACTAAAGAACCAATCTATATCTACTACACCTCCTTCAAACTCCTCTAACGCTATAGCAGAGTAGCGTTGTATCTGTTTTTGTATCTTGTTTCTCTCCTCTTCTTGTTCGTTATCCAGCAGACGAGCGAACAGCCACCATATCGCTGACTCTAATCCTTGCCAGTCTAAGTAAGTCGTGATGTACTTTATCCACTGCGGACATGCTACAGCCACTTCGATCCATTGTGCTGCACTGAAGTTTATCTCTGCTACTTGAGCATTAAACATCTCTTGAGTATCAGCACTTAGAGGTGTTGTTCTACGAATAAGTTTACTATAGATTTGTCCTAATTCCTTAATCGTAATTTGCATCTCTGCATAATAGTAAATACTTTCTTTAGATATCCCTGTGTGCTTGATCTTATGCAATAATCCAAAGAAATACTGCATTCCTTCTATCTCCTGAAAGTCAAAGACAATATCAAATACCTTAGTCGTAGGGTTATCCCTATCCATAACCTGTTGTAAATAATACGCTTTAAACTCAACCAAGACTTGCTGTACTTTATCGTTTATAAATCGCTTTGTAAAAGGAGATAACACTGAACTGAAATAAGACTTTCTATTATCTATGGTAACTAGATACTGTATAAACTCGTCTCGCGTAATTTCACTCTTTTCATAGGCAAAAGCCATCAATTCAAAAGGTAACAGATAATAACTATCATCTACTTTATTACAATTCACTTGACGCCAACGCAATAGTCTGAAATATGCTAAACACTGTTCTTCTGTTAAGTCCTCTATAGGTATAAACTCAGCATACCAAGATAAATCTGTATAATCTACCCATGTATAGCTATACTCCTCTCCATAAACAGAAGTGCGTATCTCTAAATCTAATACTTCTTGAGTAATACTGTTGTATATTGCTTTTAGACCATCTAAGCAATAGGTCGTTTTTTCTTTAAATGGATATTGATAGGTTAAACAAGAAAAGACTGTTCCCATCGCATACCAATAGTTATCATATTTAGCTGAGAGTTTATTATAAAAATAAGGCAACTTCCCATCTAATAATGGTTTTATCAATTCAGGAACGTCTGTTTCTGAAGTAGCACAATGCAATAGGAATAAGTCTAATGCATCCAACTTACTATCCATAAACCACTGATTCCATACTTCATACAGTGGGTAATCTTGGAAGTGTTGTTCTGCTGTCCATTCATCATCACCTGAATAACTATGCATCTTCGTGAAATGTGTTCCTAAGAGTACCTTCTCTGCTTTTCCATAATTAAAATGTTCATATTCATACGTAGCATATTGTTTCATCAGATACTCTAGGCTATCTAACTCTCGTACTACCTCTTCCCATTTCTTAGAAAGTCCCCAATTATGTGCAATGCGCTGGCTAAATAAAGTATTCTCTTCCACTGAAGGCAATACAACAGCACTCACCACAGTAGCATCGTATAATGCCATATCTGTGTCTTGTCCTTCTTTTCCTTGACGCCCAAAGTCACGCAAGAGTACTAAGTATTCTTCTTCCTCTTTCGCATACTGAATACCTAGATCATCTAACTGTGTTAACCAAGTACCTAGTTGATGGTGTATGTCACCTCTCTGAGCTAGTACTACTAACCCTTCCATTGCTGCTAAGCGTTGATTCACATTCTCGCTTCGTATTAACTGTTCTAATAGTCTATCCTTAAAATCATCTTGTCTAGAGATCAATAGACGGATAAAGTGCTGTTGTGTCTTTTTAAACTTCCCTTTAAAGTATGCTACTATTTCTTCTTCGTCTTTACTTGATAAGGTAGCGATTGCTAAGAAGCGCATACAGCCAAAGGCTATTGTTTCTTTGCGCTCTTTCAGATAAGCGAAAGCTAACTCATTTTGCACCTCATAGGTAGGTTGTACCTCTCCTGTAAAACTATATCCATACCCCTGAAGTCCATATTCTTTACCTCCAAACAACAATAAGTTTAATAACTCTTCTTTAAAATCAACAGTAAAGGTATTTCGCTTGTCTATAAACAGCCTCGCCTTCTCTGATGACTCCTCTGTCAAATACAACAGTGAAGTCAATAACTCTTCTTTATTTAACTCAAAGCTTCTGTAATAATCTGGTATTACACTACTCTTCAAGATAAGTGTCTTTCCACTTTTATACTGTTCGTATAAGTCATAAAACACTTGATATACCTCTTCATAGTTTTCTTGTTGGATAAAATACCTTGAAGCTCTACTCCCTTCCAAATATTGGTTTATTCGATTTAGCAGCATAGCGATAAACTCTTGATCTCTACTTTCTAATATTTTATTAAATAGTACAGACTCTACCGTATATTCATTAAAGTTTGGTAAGAACTCTAGTATTACAAGCTGATACTTGCGCTCTACTTCCTCAAAAGCACTCTCAACAAAGCCAAACGCCATCTCTCTGTGTATCCATAGATAACAGTGCATCAGTGCATAAAACTCTTTTTCATTAAATGCAGATAATTCTTTCTCGTCAAAATACTCATAGTGATTTATAGCATAGAGCATCAACTCACATAGTCGCTTTACATTATCTTGTTTGTCATCTTCTACATGACTTCTAAAGTGGTATGCTAACTCTGTACGCACTGCTTCATAACGCACTAAATTATGAGAGAGAATAACTTCTAAAAAATACTTTAAGTTAGCTACCTGTACATGTGATAATAACCTCGTAATATCTTGTCTAATTCCCTCTTCACGACCAGCGTTTACCAATATATCTTTTACTTTCTCCCAATACTTTGATTGCTTTGAAGCCATTAGCATCAATAAAAAAGAAGGTGTCCATCGTCCATGCTCATTATCCCCATCACAGATAGTATCGACTACCTCGATTAACTGCCCTTCTCCACTATCTAAAGCTACTGCCCATACATAAGGAAGATAGTTAGGTAGCGAGAGGTGCATACTATACTCCACCTGCTTATGAAGTGGCAACTCTATGCTATAGGAATCATAGTTATGATTATCATAGAACGATATACCATATAACAGTCCTGAAATAACATTACACTGTTTTAAGAATGTATGTTCTGCATTGTGCCACGTCGCTTCTTTTATATCATATTGTCCTCCTAAGATATATTCATCCACTCGATCTAATAATTTCTGTACCCAAGGCGCTAGCTTCTCTCCAAAAAAACACACCAATAAAGCGTAATACTCTGCTTCTCTCCACATCCCAACAGAATTACTTGCTAACATCTCTACAAAAGTCTCATCATAACGCGTAAATACCTTAGGGCTATAAATAGAATCTTCTGGATCATTGCTATTGCCTGTAAAGTGTAGTCCTAACATAGCGATATGTGGCTCTAATTTCACACCTACGTACTCTTCGTTATACACCATCGCATAAAGCTCCTCATGCATCTCTGCGTAAGTACGGTTCTCTACTTGATAATCTCTTAGTATAGTTACAATATTATTATTCATTGGGATCTGTTTAAAAACTAGCTTTTAAAAAATTAAGGGGAATAAATACAAAGGCATCTGCATCATTCAACACAATGGCCTCTTCTAATGACAGCAACTCTCGCTCTCCATAAAACAATAAGAACAACTGATCTTCATACGCCTGTATCACACGCTGTACCTCTTCTGCTATATTGATATCTCTATACTTCTCAGGAGAAGTAAAACGGAGTTTACTAGTGAATAGAATATGATCTAAAGCTTCTTGTGTAATGGTTAACTGCTCTATGGTATTGCGCTGTTTGAACTTCTGTATATGTTGTTCTACCTGCTGTGTCACTACAGCTCCAAGGAACTCTCTTACCGTGACTTCAGCTGTGGATACTACTATCGCTATCGTCAGTCCCTCTACCTCAGCACTTAATCTATTCAATTGTTTGATCTGTATATTCACTTGCTTTACAGTCATAATCTCTTTCTTTTTCAAAGAGGAAAGATAAGACTTTTAACAAAAAGGTAAGTAGCTATAACTGGCTATATTCTATAGCAAATCATACATCTTAACACCTCAATAATACTTACACAGCGTTCTTCAACTTGCCGTTATCGGCAAAAAAACCATCTAAACAGATAAATTATTTTAAAAACTTGCCGATATCGGCAAAAAACTCATATAAGCAGATAATTTATTTCAAAACTTGCCGATAGTTATAAAAGATAAATACGAATAACCTATTCTCTAGAAATAGTAATTAGCGACATCGCATTTAATCTAGTTATTTCGTATCTTAATACTCTATTTCACACCTGTCATACTCATGGAAAAAGCTATCAAAATCACTATTGCAGTTTTACTCTTAATGTGTCTTTTAAAGTTGCCTTATGGGTTCTATCAATTCGTTCGCTTTGTGGCCTGTATAGGATTTAGTTACTTTGCGTACAAATCTTATTATAGAGAAGAAAAAACGGAGATGTTTATCTATATCGTACTAGTGCTACTGTTTCAGCCTTTTTTAAAAGTCGCTCTTGGTCGTAGTATTTGGAATATAGTGGATGTCATAGTTGCTATTGGTCTATTTATCAATATCCCTAACAGCAATAAAAAAATAAACCGCGAATAGAATTAATCCATCCGCGGTTATAAATTATTTTAATGACTAAAACTCATATACATCTAACTTCTGCTCTTGATCGAAGACTACCTCAGCGTGCCCACTCGGTGCATCATACTTCGCTTTCTCTACTACAGAAGGATTAGAAGGATATGTACCATTAGCATATACTAGTGATTTCAATTCTCCATCTGATTTTACAGTTAAGACTTTCCAATCATTCTCTACAGTAGGTTCTACAAAAATAGCTCCTTGCATCACTGTAAACTTCGTGATTAACTTATAATCAGACCCAAGCAACAAAGTAGTACACCCACCTGATCCACAGAAATAAGTACCTGTAAGACTTACAAAGATTTCTTTCTTCCCATCTCCATTTAGATCAATAGCATACAGCTTAAACTGACGGTCTGTATCTGTCATCACCTTCAAGTCTGCTTCTGTCAGAAACTCATTCTTTAAAAAGTTACTTACTCCTAATACAATATCTGATCCTACAGCATCAGCTTTAGGCTCCTGAAATTCTATTACCTCTTCTAAAGGTTCTATAGCCTCTACTTTCTTCTCTTTCTTACAAGAGACAAATGCTATTCCAACTAATAATACTGCAACAATACTTATTCTTCTCATCTTATTTTATTCTTTTTAATAGTATACAAAGGTGGCTAATTAATTCAATTATAAAGTCTTTTTAACAACAATTTGATGTTCTTTTCTACAAAAAAACAGTGTTACTTTTTTACTATTTCAATAATTATTCAATTGATAAAGTTATTATTTTAAACTTCTACTCAACTTTTTTTCTCTAAAAACAGTAATTATCCGTTTTTTGAGCACAAAAATAAAAAAAACAACCTCTTTTTTTTATTTCTAAAAAACAACAATACACTTAATAACAGCGTGTTACTAAAAAAAATAGTCTATACATTAAAATACAATCATGCTATAACCTTAGTAAAATAGGGGCTTCAATGCAAATCCTTCGACAATACATGGACAATAACCCAAGAATGGTGGAGCTAAGGCAAGCTTTGTCCAACAATGCTCCTTTTATACTCCATGTATTCTCCTTTGATGAAAGACTCATACTTCATAATCATTAGATCATCATACTATTGCTATTTTGCTGATTAGAGATTGAAAAAACACTTTTCATTTTTCGTTTACCTCTGCATCACCCTATCTATATTCACTATCCTGTTGCAACAAAAAAAGCCTTGAAGCTAGTGCTTCAAGGCTTATATATATTCTTTTATGTCTTATTTCTTCTTCGCTATCCCTCTGATTACTTTTGCTATTCCTCTGTGATATAGACCTTCTGACAGCTCTATATCTACCTCTTCTAGATTGATAAATTCGAAATCGCAGAAATCCTCTTTTAATTCTTCTACGCTATACAGCATCGTAGGGTTACTAGGTCCTCCTACATCGGGATTCTCTTTTTGTTTATAGATATGCTCTTTAGCAAAAGCTTCTAGTATCAATGTTCCACCTGCTTTGACATAACTTCCTAACTGTCTGTGATAGACCCTCCTTACACTCTCTGGAAAATGAGCATAAATCAACGCTACTGCATCCACTGATGCTAATTCGTAAGATAGCGATTCAACATCACTGACAAGATAGTCAATCTCTACATGGTGTTGTTTAGCTAATTGAAGTGCTTTATTCCTAGCTTCTATACTTTGATCAAAGGCTTTTACACTCCAGCCTTTTTGCGCTGCATATACCGCATTTCTCCCCTCTCCCTCAGCTGCCATTAATATAACCTCCTTGTCACGACTAGACTTGAGTACTTCTTCTAGATAGGCATTAGGCGCTATCCCATAAGCATATTCTTGTTCTTTATATCGCTCATTCCAAAACTCTTTCATGCTTATCTTCCTTTTACATTAGCGACTTTAGTCCACGTTCCACCATTTATCACTTGTGTATATCCTTTCTGCTCTAACATACGCTTCGCCTGACCACTGCGCATTCCACTTCTACAGAATACGACAATCTTATTTTCTTTAGGTAATTTATGCAACTGTGATTCTAATGTATCTAATGGGATATTCAGAGCGCCTGGCACAGAACCACTTTTAAACTCTCCCACTGTACATACATCTACCAGCATAGCTCCTTCCTGAACATAAGCGAATAGTAACTCTGCCTTATCTAATCCTAATAACTTATTTATAAAACCAAACATAGTCCATTGTTGTTTAAAAGAGTAAAGGTATGACTTCCCTTGTAGGTTAACTGTAACTTAGGTTACTGTACTCAAAGAAGCCTTTTATTTAACATTCCTGCAGCCTTCCACCTCAAAAAGGCAATTCTCTGACAGTCTCAACCATTAACACTTTACACCTATTTTACGCTAATTACTTACACTAAACAAACATTTATACATCAAAACATGAAAAGTATCTAAAAAGTATATACCTAAGATTTGGAGGTATCAGATATTTTTATACTTTTGCTATACATAAGAATCTTAAGTATGAAAAAGCAACAACAACTTTATAAAGGAAGTCTCAATGCCATCATCATGAAACTACTCGATCAGAATGGGAGAATGTATGGGTATGAAATCACGCAAAAGGTAAAGGAAGTAACCGAAGGAGAAATGAGCTTGACAGAAGGTGCTCTCTATCCTGCCCTTCACAAGCTAGAAGCTGATGGATACTTAGATGTAGAACTAGAGCGTGTAGATGGACGAGTACGTAAGTACTATAAGCTCACAGAATCTGGAGTAAAAGAAACTACTTCTAAAATGGAAGAGCTAGAAAGCTTTATCCGCAATATGCAGAACATTGTCAACCTAAAATTGACATAATTGGCAACCACCAAAGACAAAACACAATGAAAAAACTTACTATAAACCAACAACAACTAATTATCGCTGAGATAGCAAGATATAATGTGCGTTATGCCAATCTTAAAGAAGAATTGACAGACCATATCTTCTGTGAAATAGAAGAGCTATATCATACAGGATACGAGTTTGAACAAGCTTTTATACAAGTATTTGATAAATGGCATCCTATGTTGACTCCTAGAAAAGACTTTAAGTATAGACACGTCCCTTCTTTTATCTCTAATACGTGGTATCGCAGAGATGATAACAGATGGAGAATAGCAGGTGTTATCACTTTCTTATTTGCCTTAACCAACTCACTCTTTTTAAAATTAGATCATACCACTCATAATATTAGCTTTTTTGCGATCAGTTTGATAGGTCTTGTATTATCTATTCTACTATTCATGAAGAACCGCAAGAGACAGAACTATAGAGCTTCTTATTTGATTCTAAAATCTATGGTATCTGGTAGTATACTACTTGTATTCACTCTTATACTTGGTATAAAAGTTTACAGATATATGATTAACGGCTTTACTATGGGAGACCTTGACCTACTATCATTAGTTGCACTATATCACTGTATCAATATTATAGTGTTATCTAGAGAAAATAGTAGACAACGTCGTACACAGATTGCTTAAAAAAAGAAAATGCTATGAAAACATTAAGTAACCTAGAAATAAAACAAATAGAATGTGAGATAAATGAATATAATATTCAATATGAAGATATTATAGCAGAAGTAACAGATCATGTTATATGTGAAATAGAATATGAAATAAATCAACATAACCTTGACTTTGATAGTGCATTCATATTAGTATTTAATAAATGACGACCTATGCTAAGGCCTAATCTAAGTTCTAAATACAATGACATTCCTTCTTTTATCTCTAATTCGTGGACAGAAAAAGAGAGTGCTAGATGGAAAATAGCTGGAGCCTTGACTGCGTTATTTGGTGTATTCTACTTCGGTATCTCATATTGGACTAGGTATGATTTACTTCTATTGGCTGTGGTGCTATTAGGGATTACTGTCTTGTTATCTTTTAATATGTTTAGATTCTTAAAAAAGACACAGAGTTATAGAAGCTTTTATTTAAAGACCTTATCTAAAAAACAGATTATAAATGTCTTAGTATTTATGGGGCTAACTATATATGAGCTATCTAGATATATTAGTAAACCTAACACCGACTTTGCTACTCTGATAATAGGATTAATAGCGATCTATACGTTCATAAATACTGTATTGATCTATAGAGAAAGCTTGAAGTTGATAAAAAACTAAAAAAGAAAATGCTATGAAAACACTACAACCACTAGAACTAGATAAAATTAGACAAGAACTAATCAACCACAAGGTTGAATACATAGAGGTAATAGAAGAACTGACAGACCATATCGCTAATGGTATTGAGCAACAATGGAGTGAATCTAATACTCAAATATCTTTTGAAGAGGCGTTAGCTATAGAGATTAATAAATTCGGGGTTAAAGGATTAAGCAAAGTGCAAACTCAGATGAATAAAGCCCAAATATATGAGTACTTGTGTATCATCGGTTTAGGTATAAAAGAGTACTTTGTAACTTCTAAAGTGTTCTATCTACTAGCTATTTTTATTGGTACACTTCTACTATTTAATATTTCAAGTACATGGTATTTTATAGACAGAATATTTAATGTTGGTTATTTAGCTACGATTGTAACTTTTAATCTAGTTATCATGATAGAAAGTGATAGTAGTTGTAAATTACCTTATCTGGGAAATACAAAAAGATATATTTCTAATGCGTACTATTTACTAGTAAAGCAGTTAACCTATTTCTCTTTAATACCTATGATAATTCTTTGTTTTAGTAAAATTTCTCAACAGTTTATCTATTCAAACAGCGCTTTTATCTGGGTACCTAAAAGTATTCTATTTACACTCTTGCTGATTATCCCTTTCATCATTCTCAATAAACTGAGACCTATGGTACTTAAAAAAAAGAATGAACTATCACAATCTAAAGTAATCTAATTAATTACACTATGAAAACACTACAACCACTAGAACTAGATAAAATCAGACAAGAACTAATCAACCACAAGGTTGAATACATAGAGGTAATAGAAGAACTGACAGACCATATCGCTAATGGTATTGAGCAACAATGGAGAGAGTCTAATACTCACATATCTTTTGAAGAGGCCTTGACTATAGAGATTAATAAATTCGGGGTTAAAGGTTTAAGCAAAGTACAGTCTACCATCCTGAACATAAAAACACAAGAGTTTGGTCTAGTTGTCTTAAAAGGAGTAAAAGATTGTTTAACCTCTTTTAAACTATTAGCTGTAATAGCTGTTGTTCTTTCTTTATATTCATTAATGACACTAACACAGCATTCACTATTGTTAGCATCGCTATCTAACTTAATAATACTTATAATTTTTGGTATAGGACAGGTAATTATTTTTAGCGAAACACTTAAAGCTTTGCAAAAGTATAGATATATGAATGGTTATAAAAAAACTCTTAATGATAAAAGTTATAGTATCATAGCTAGTGTTATATGTATAATAGTATTTGGAAGTACTCATTCTATAAAGAATTATAT
Organism: Myroides sp. ZB35; assembly: GCF_001865835.1. Taxonomy (NCBI): domain Bacteria; kingdom Pseudomonadati; phylum Bacteroidota; class Flavobacteriia; order Flavobacteriales; family Flavobacteriaceae; genus Myroides; species Myroides sp. ZB35. The sequence continues at coordinate 4,027,991 of NZ_CP017769.1, forward strand.
GTCTGTAACTGACAACGGAATACTATCACTAAGCTTTATATATACAACTAAGAGTATACTATTTACACTATTACTACTTACACAGTACAGTGCATACTTCTATCTAAAACCAAAATATATTAGAGATAAAAATAACTTACTAAAAACTAACTAGTAACCAAAAATCGCTATGACAACACTATCTACTAACCAAATAGAAGAAATAGAAGAGTTCTTAATCACTCAATACAATATCAAGTATCAAGATACTCGTGAGGAGGTACTAGATCATATTGCTTGTGAGATAGAAGAACTGATGAGTGAGGGTTTTGGCTATGAGATTGCTTTTAAAAAGACATTTAATAAATGGCATAATGACTTAAAACCACACCCGTTTATAAGATACAATAATGTACCTTATTATTTAGGTCGTCAATGGGTAAAAAGAGATGTATTCAATATCATCCTAGCCATGCTAATAGGTATAGGAGTACCCTATATCTTTAAAAATATAATAGAAGATTATCATTTAGCGAATACAATAGGAATATTTATATCCTTGACTAGTATAATGACAACATTATTTATAACTATTAAGTACTATGGAGTCAAAGGGTACAGAATAAGTCAACTAAAAAAAGATATATTGGGTTATAGTGGTATTTCTTTATTCTATCTTGTGTTTTTTTGGGGAGGTTTTACGTATAAATTGATTCCTCTACTATTCATTATATCCTTATATCAACTATATTACATATTAGAAATAAGCAAGTTAAACATTCGAACTATTAACTAGGTACTTATGACAACACTATCTACTAACCAAATAACACAGATAGAAGATACTCTAATCTCTAAATACAATATCAAGTATCAAGATACTCGTTATGAGGTACTAGATCATATTGCCTGTGAGATAGAAGAACTGATGAATGAAGGATATGAACATAGAGAGGCATACAATATTGTATTTAATAAATGGCATTCAAAACTACTACTAGAGCATTTTGGAGTCTATAAAGGTATCCCAAAGTTTATATCTCGTCCAATAGTTAAGCTTGTAACACAGCCTAATTGGACTGTATATCTCTTAACTTTCTTTGTATCAATTGGACTTACTGTTTTTTTTAGCATACAGAAAATAAGTGCTGTTACAGCTTTTGTGTCAATACTTACAATAACAGTAGCTACAATCTCTCTATACAACACTAAAAGACTAAAGGGGTACTACTTAGATATATACAAACGATTATTGGTTATGGAGATCAGTGTAAGTGTTCTATTATTTGTTCTAATGACCTTTTTAGATAACTTACTACAATTAAATTATAGTAGTATAGATTCTGTTGTTATGTATCACTTTACAATTACTTGGTATCATATCTATTTATTCAGAAACTTGATAAAAAAAGGTCAAGTAAGCACCTCTTAACTATTAACTCAACACTATTATGACAACACTTACTACTGACCAAATAAAACATATAGAAGAGACCTTAAGCACGCAATACAATATCAAGTATCAAGATACTCGTGATGAAGTATTGGATCATATTGCCTGTGAGATAGAAGAGCTGATGAATGAAGGTGCTTATTTTCACGAAGCTAGTAAAATAACAATAGCTAAATGGAATAGTCAACTAAAGCCTTCTAATTGGGTGATCAACAAAACGCCTAGATTTATAGTCAGTCCATTAATTGTAAAAGATATGCAGAGTATTGGGCTACTATTTGTTTTGGCTGTATTCACTACTTCTATAATCCATGTCTTTATCAAAGATCAATTATTCATCTTAGGCCTAGCTTTAGCTATCACAGCTTTTCCTATGTTAATAATGGGGTACCTCAAGTATAAAAAGAATCGTTACGCGAACTTTAAACTGGATTACTACACCGAACATATCAAAGGTGTTGCTTGGTTTAGTTTATTTGTTTTAGATGGCATGGTAGCTTTATATTACAGTTTCACGAGTACTTTTTCGATAGTTTACTTAAACCTAATATTCTTACTACTAGCTATATTCTTATCGAGTATAGCCATGTATTTGACCTTAAAACACAACCAAGAATACAACAGTGTTTCATCTAAAATATTGTAATTATGAAAACACTTACTATTGATCAAATAAAAGAGATAAAAGATTTTATCATCAGTAAAGATGTGAAGTATTACGAAATAATAGAAGAACTTACTGATCATCTAGCTTCTTCTATAGAAGAGAAATGGTCTGAAGGTGACAATAATAACTTAGAATATCTTTTAGCTAAAGAATATGAAAACTTTGGTTCTTATAAATTCTTATCTATTCAAGAAAGTAGAGAGAAACAAAAGTTCAGAGAATATAAACATATGTTTTTTAAATCTTTAAAAGAGTTTTTCACATTTCCTTTAATAGTTACAGTTATAGCTATAATATTACTAATTGCCGCATTACTTCATTGGATAGGTCAAGAATTTAAATTCTTAACAATGATATTTATAATGAGCCCAGTTATTGTATTCTTTTATAGCTATGCAAAAGATTTAGTGTTACGCAAAAAAGTGAAGACAAAACTACTATTAGACAGAACTTATTCATCTGTTATGAGTTTTTCGTTACTCTCGAATACAATCTTCTTTAATATCATTATGCAGGGTAAAAGGCTCTTTAACCTACCTACTACTTATGACTCTATAGGGGATTGTTTATTAATGGCTTCGGGTATTACCTTAACTATACTTAGTATCTATGTAGGTCTTAATATCATCAAACCAACCTACCAAAATGAAAGAGATAGAATATTAAAAACTATTAACTAGGCACTTATGAAAACACTATCTACTGGCCAAATAAAACATATAGAAGAGACCTTAATCACTCAATACAATATCAAGTATCAAGATACTCGTGATGAAGTATTGGATCATATTGCCTGTGAAATAGAAGAATTGATGAATGAAGGGTATGAATATGAAGATGCTTTTAGACAGACTTTTATAAACTGGAAGGATTTATTAAAAACAGATCCTTATCATTTCTATAAAAACACACCCTACTTTATCTCTAAAAACTGGATTGAAAAAGATAGTAGAATAAAGAACAACTCTATCTTATTGGGGATAATTATTGCTGTTTGTCAAATGACAGTTCTAGTGTTTTCAGATAGTTTATACTTTATAGTTTCAATGTTATTAGCTCTAGTTTCATTGAATATAGTATTTATACTTAGACACTATATCAAAACGATAGTAAGTGAACACGCTGTTTATCTAAAGAAGAGAATTAAGAAGATAACTTCTTATAATGCATTAATAGTAGTGCTATTCATAAGTATCCTACTCTTTCAACATTTACTTAAAAAAGGAGATTTGCTAGGCTTCACTCAAGGTTTTATAATTGGAGGGGCTTTATTTATTCCTTTTTCATTAACCTGGACACTACTTACTTATAAATCTTACAAACAACAATTTAATTAAGTCTTTATGAAAACACTTACTACTGACCAAATACAAGCTCTACACACTTTTGTAAAGAAGCACTATGTAGAATACTATGATATCGAACTGGAGCTAGTCGATCACTTAGCCAATGGAATAGAATCTCAATGGAGAGAGGATGGTTCACTTACTTTTGAAACAGCATTAGACAGAGAGTTTAAGAAGTTTGGGGTATTTGGGTTTAGTACAATCATTGAGAAGAAGGAGAATAGTCTTACGTATTTTTATCTTGGCATTATTCTAAAAGAAGTTCTGCGCTTCCTGCATTGGCCTAAATTACTCTTAACGAGTGCGCTCTTTTATATCATATATACATCACTTAATTATCTATCAACGATATTTGAGAATAGAGATATAATCTCTGTGATTATATGGAGTCTAATGCCTCTAGTTTTCATTTATTATATCATAGAGGCGACTCTAGTTAAAAAACTTCATAAAGCAACTCAAAAGAAGTGGTTTATGGATAGAATAAGATTATCCGTAATAGCATTTCCTTTATCTGCTCTATACATCACGTATTATTTTGCAAGATTTATAGCTGATAAGTCTATTGTGTTATCAAGTGTACTTATCTTATTCGTAGGACTCTGGATATACATTACATACAATGTTATATCTCCTAAGCTCAAACTAGAAAAAGAAGCTACTATAAAGAAGTTTAACACCCTATAACTACTATTATGAAAACTCTAACTACTGACCAAATACAAGCTCTACACACTTTCGTAAAGAAGCACTATGTAGAATATTATGATATCGAACTGGAGCTAGTCGATCACTTAGCTAATGGAATAGAGTCTCAATGGAGAGAGGATGGTTCACTTCCTTTTGAAACAGCACTAGACAGAGAGTTTAAGAAGTTTGGGATATTTGGGTTTAGTGATGTAGTGGACTCTAAAATAAAACTGGCAACGAATAGTTACTTAAAACAGATGTATAAGGTCTTATTAAGTTTCTTCACTATTCCTAAAATAATTGTTTCACTAGCTATATTCTTATTGAGTTTTGCTATTGGTTTAACTCTGCCTAATTACTATTTAGAAATATTTATAATTACCTCTTTTATACTTCTTTTAGGCTTTATAGGTATGGGGATCAGATGGCAGATAGAACTCAAAAAGATCAATAAAGAAAGCAATAAGAAGTGGTATTTAACTAGAGTGGCTACTATGGCTCTCGGAGGCCCTATAATACTAGTTATAGCTCCTTCTTTTAATCTGATTAATCTATTACAAAACTATATTTCATCGATTAGCTTTCTCATTCTAACCTCCTTTTTGATAACCTTATTAATACTGTGGGTTTATATATCTCTTTTTGTATTTATACCCTTTATGCGCAAAGAGATACACCATTCTATTCAACGACACCAACTAACTTAAACACACCTTACTATGATCGCATTAATCACTAAAATTGCGTTGTATATCTGCAACCTAGTATTACATTGGCTATAAATACACCTTAGACAGTGTGCTATTTTCTATAAAAAAACTACTTTTGCAAAAAATAAATCAGACAGATGAATATCAAATTACTTGCAATAGGAAAGACAGACAGTAAACCATTACAAACGTTAATGGATGAATACATGAAGAGATTGTCTTTTTATGTAAAGTTTGACCTAGAGGTAATTCCTGATATCAAGAATGCGAAGAATATGTCTGAAGATCAGCAGAAACAAAAAGAAGGGGAACTAATCTTATCTAAGATAGGTCCTACTGATCAGCTAATCTTACTAGATGATAAAGGAAAGGAGTTTACGAGCATTGGCTTCGCTGATGAGCTACAAAAGAAGATGAACTCTGGTATCAAGACCTTAGTATTCGTTATCGGAGGGCCTTATGGTTTCTCAGAGGACGTGTATAAAAATGCAAAAGGGAAAATATCACTTTCTAGAATGACATTTTCCCATCAGATGATTCGTTTATTTATTATCGAACAGACTTATAGAGGATTCACTATCCTGCGCAATGAACCTTATCATCACGAATAGGTTTTTAGTTAACGGTGAACGGTGAACAGTTTACAGTAATCAGTGAACAGTTTACGGTTAACATTTTCAGTTAATCGGTTTACAGTGGACAGTTTCACAAAAAAACGGTTTCACGGTTTCACAAACTAACGATTTCACAGTTTCACGATTCGACTAATAAATTAAATCTGTCTTTAAAAACTGGTCTACTACTTCTTTTTCTACAAAGAAAATACGAGTCTGTAAATAAGTTTCGTATGTTACGTCTTTATTCACTCCTAGTTGTAGACTATCTTTATCTTTTATAGCCTCTATTAATTGGTCTTTAGTTACTGACTTACCTTCTACTAAGAAGTTATTAGCATCTTTTAGATATACTACTTTATCTAGAGAAGTAGGTCCTACGAAACCAAAGTCTAAGTCTTTAATTGGAAAAAGAGAAAGATGCTTGTGTAGTGTATCAGCATAACTTAGATATACTCCCTTCTCATCTCTATGCATATTGTCTTCTGCATATTTGTGATCTTTAATTCTCTTTATCTCTTGTAATACTTCTTTAGCATTCAAATCGCGTTGAACAGAAACAATATAGTTCGTACCAGCAATTCTGTTGGCATCATTTAAATTAAAGCTCTTCCCTTCTTCTCCTGTTTCAAAGTAAATAGGTGAATGATCATCTATTCCTTCTTCAACAATAAAAGAAGCTCTACTTAATTGCATCTCTTTCTTATTACAGCTCACTAATAATAGTAAAGCAGGTATTAATAGTAGCACTTTTTTCATATACTCAATTGTTTTATTATTTCTCTTGTTTGTACAGCCTCTTTCACATCGTGAACTCTTAAGATATGAGCTCCTTTTTGTAAAGCCACTGTATTTAATACTGTCGTTCCATTTAATGCCTCTTGAGGAGTAATATCAAATAACTTATAGATCATAGACTTCCTAGATATACCTACTAAAATAGGCAATTCAAAAGAAGATAACAACTCCATTTTACTCATCAGCTCATAATTTTGTTCTAATGTTTTAGCAAAGCCAAAGCCTGGGTCTAGTATGATATCATTAATCTTATATTCTCTTGCTTTTGCTACTCGTTCTGAGAAGTATATTTTCACTTCTTTTACTAAGTCATTATATGTAGTCATCGTCTGCATCGTCTGAGGAGTTCCTCTCATGTGCATCATAATATAAGGTACTTGTAACTCCCCTACAGTGAGCAACATCTGCTCGTCTAAATGCCCTGCGGCAATATCATTTATAATAGAAGCTCCAGCAGCTATTGTAGCTCTAGCAACACCTGCTCTAAAGGTATCTATAGAAAGGTGCATAGTCGGGAACTCTTTTTGAAGTAACTTTACAATAGGTACGATACGTTCTATCTCTTCTTCTTCACTGACATACTCTGCACTAGGTTTACTAGAATACGCTCCTACATCGATAAAGTCAGCCCCTTGCATTATCATCTGCTCTGCATGGTTTAAAAAAGCTAGATCAGACTTATACTTTCCTCCATCAAAAAAAGAATTAGGAGTGATATTTAATATTCCCATTATTTTTGGAGAACTTAAATCAATCAATTCTCCTTTACAATTTATTGTCATTGTGTGTAATGCGTTACTTTTTTATGTAGTTTTATATAATTAAAAACAGCTAAAATACTTCTACCTCTTTCAAAGGGTTAGTATTATTAGTATTTTTGAAAAAATATTACACAAATATAATCCAAATGAATACGACTTCTACTCAATTTGATCAAGTAATTGCGATATGCAGAGATTTATATACCAAGAAAATGAAAGACTATGGATGCGCATGGAGAATCCTTAGAATGCCTTCATTGACTGATCAAATATTTATAAAAGCACAACGCCTTAGAAGTATTCAAGAGAATGAGGTTAGAAAGGTAGATGAAGGAGAAATCCCTGAGTTCATTGGTATTATCAATTATTGTGTGATGGCACTTATCAATTTAGAGATAGGAGTTGCGAATCAACCTGACTTATCTACTGAAGAAGCAATTGCTTTATACGATCAAAAAGTAGCTGAAACAAAACAATTAATGGAAGATAAAAACCATGACTATGGAGAAGCTTGGCGTGATTTAAGAGTTAGTTCATTAACAGACCTTATCTTACAGAAACTATTACGTGTAAAACAAATCGAAGATAACAAAGGAAAAACTATTGTATCAGAAGGAATAGCTGCTAACTATCAAGATATGCTAAACTATTCTGTATTCGCATTGATACACTTAGATTTACCAAACCAATAAATCACTGTTCTAATACAATCAAATAACTATGAAAATAATTGCTCAATTATCTCGAATATTTGTAGGAATACTATTTATCCTTTCTGGATTAGTGAAACTAAATGACCCTATGGGGTTCTCATATAAGCTAGAAGAATACTTCTCCGAAGCTGTATTAAATATTCCTTTCCTAGCTCCCTATGCTGTAGGATTAGCAGTGACTCTTGTGATTGCTGAGGTACTATTAGGAGTTGCTCTATTAATAGGGTATATGCGAAAATTGACAATTACTTTACTGTTCTTAATGATTGTATTCTTCACATTCCTTACCTTCTACTCTGCATTCTTTAATAAAGTAACAGATTGTGGTTGTTTTGGGGATGCTGTTCCACTAACACCTTGGGGATCTTTCACAAAGGATATTGTATTACTTATCTTGATTCTTATTATCATGAAATATAATCAAGTAATAAAACCTATCTTCTCTGGTAAGATTAACAATATTATAATGATTCTGTCTTTAGTACTATGTAGTTTTATGGGATACTGGGTATTGAACCATTTACCTTTAAAAGACTTCAGAGTTTATAAAGTAGGTACTGATATCGTAAAAGGAATGGAGATTCCTGAAGACGCTCCAAAAGCAGTTTATGAGATTACGTTCTACTATGATGTAAATGGTGAAGAGCGCAAGTTCTCTGATAAAGAGTTAACTAAATTACCTGAAGGTGCTAAATACCTAAGAAGAGAAGAGAAACTTATCTCTGAAGGATACCAACCTCCTATTCATGATTTGACTATGGATAAAGACGGTATTGACCACCTATCTATGATGATGGCAGAACCGAAATTAGTAATGCTTATCTCTTATGACCTAACTAGAGCTGATGAAAAAGGCCTAGAAGCAATGAAAGACTTTGCTAATAAAGCTATTGTTAAAGGATATGTAGTAGCTGGTATGACTGCTTCGAATCAAGACTTAATAGAATCTGTAGTTAGTAAATACAAACTTCCTTTTGACTACTATACATGTGATGGGACTACACTAAAAACAATAGAGCGTGGTAACCCAAGTATAGTAGTAATAGAAAATGGTGTTATTGTAGAGAAGAAACATTGGAATGACAGAGAATCTGTAAACTTAAAATAAGCCTACACGACCTTGTTAAGTTATTTTTTAAAGAAATTATTATACGCATTCTTCACCTTGTTTGGTGTAGTTACTGTTGTCTTCTTTCTATTTAATATTCTTCCTGGAGATCCAGCTAGGATGATGCTTGACCAGAATGAAAACTCAGAACAACTATTAGCTATCAAAAAAAAGTATGGTTTTGATCAACCTAAAGGAAAGCAATATCTGCTTTACTTAAATGACTTATCTCCTATCTCTGTACATAGTGAAACAGAAGGAGATTACAGTTTTAATACCGATCAAAAGTACAATGGAACAGTCCTATTTAGCACAGGGCAATACAACTTGATGCTGAAGACACCATACTTAAGAGAAAGCTTCCAAAAAAGTGGTAAGAAAGTAAGTACTATACTTGGAGAAACCTTGCCAAACACTATTCTATTAGCAACATTAGCTATTAGTATCGCGCTTGGTATTGGTGTACTACTAGGTGTTGTTTCAGCTCTATTTAAAAACACATGGCTAGACAAAACAATAGCCATTATAAGTACTTTTGGGATGAGTATTCCTTCGTTCTTCAGTGCTATTTTATTTGCTTGGATATTCGGGTACGTACTGCATAGTTATACAGGACTACCGATGACAGGAAGTCTCTATGAGGTTGATGATTTCGGAGAAGGAAGACATTTAGTGCTAAAGAATGCTATATTACCTTCGATAGTACTTGGAATAAGACCATTAGCTGTAGTAATTCAGTTAATGAGAAACACACTATTAGAAGTACTTAATCAAGATTATATACGCACAGCCAAAGCTAAAGGACTAAGTACTACGCAGATTATCTATAAACACGCTTTAAAGAACTCCCTGAATCCTGTAGTTACAGCATTATCAGGATGGTTTGCTTCTATGCTTGCAGGAGCTGTTTTCGTAGAATATATCTTCGGGTGGAATGGCTTAGGTAAAGAAATAGTAGATGCACTGAATACACTAGACTTACCTGTCATTATGGGTGCAGTACTTATTATCTCTTCTTCTTTCGTAATCATTACTATTTTAGTAGATTTGATATATGCTTATTTAGACCCTAGAATCAAGTTAAATTAAACAATAAAACAGAAATAGAATCAATGAAAAAAATATTCATAACATTAGCACTAGCTGCTGCAGTATTTACTTCTTGTAAAGAAAAAGCAGAAACAACTACAGAAGAAATCTCAACTACATTACAAGAGGAGACTTCTGCTACACCAGAAGTAGAACAAGTAAAAGATACAACTGTATTTGCTTCTAGAGCATTAGAACAAGACTTTGCTGAATTAGATGGGAAGTCAATTACACTTCAACAAATCCTTGATCAACAAAAAGGAAAAGCTATCCTTATAGATGTATGGGCTGCTTGGTGTCCTGATTGTATCAAAGCGGTTCCTACTATGAAAGAGATTAAAGCAGAATTTACAAATGTAGCATTCGTTAATCTTTCTCTTGATAAAACAGAAGAATCTTGGAAAGAAGCAATTGAAAAATATGGTATTGAAGGACTTCACTACTACTCTAAAGAAGGAAAAGGAATGAAAGGAGACTTTGGTAAATCACTAGATTTAAACTGGATTCCTCGTTATATCGTAGTAGATAAAGAAGGAAAAATAGCACTATACAATGCTACTGAAAAGAACTTCGATCAAATAAAAGACTTACTTAAAAAAATTCAATAATATGAGACATTCAATCGTTGCTGGTAACTGGAAGATGCACAAGACATATTCTGAAACGCATACTCTATTAGATGAGTTAATTGAAAAATTACCTTCAGGGAAAGAAGTTGAAGTAATTGTAGCTCCTACTTTTGTAAACCTTGCTAGTGCTGTAGCACATTTAGAAGGAACTAATGTACAAGTAGCTGCACAAAATATGCATCAAGCTGAAGGTGGAGCATTCACAGGTGAAATATCTGCTCAAATGCTTACTAGCATTGGTGTAGAGACTGTGATCATTGGACACTCTGAAAGAAGACATTACTTTAATGAAACTGATGCTGTATTAGCTGATAAAGTAAATACTGCATTACGTCATAATATGCGTGTTATCTACTGTATAGGAGAAGAGCTAAAAGATAGAGAGAATAAACAGTTCTTAAACGTTATCTTTAATCAATTAAGAGATGGGTTATTCCACCTTACTAAAGAGCAATGGAGCAATATCGTTATTGCTTATGAGCCTGTTTGGGCTATTGGTACAGGAATGACAGCTACTCCAGAGCAAGCACAAGAAATACATGCTTTTATCCGTCAAGAAATTGATAGAAAGTATGATAAATCTGTTGCTGAGAATACTTCTATTCTTTATGGAGGAAGTGTTAAACCTAGTAATGCTCAAGAAATCTTCTCTAAACCTGATGTAGATGGTGGTCTTATCGGTGGAGCTGCTCTTGTAGCTGATGACTTTGTCGCTATCGTAAATGCTGCTAATTAATAGTATTTCATAATATTAAAGGGCATAAACTTTTGACAGTTTATGCCCTTTTTGCATAACATAACTTATACATATTGCCCTATTTTACACCTCTTTACAAAAGTATTTATTCTCTATTTAAATAGATTCTAAATAATTACAGTATATTTGTAGTCTATTAAATAACAATATAATGACTCATACTAATGATATTATCACTTATAGCCAGTCTCCTAAAGCATTAGGAGGTATTTATATAAAGGATCATACACATATAGAACAAAAAAAGTCTATCATTAACCACACACATAGAGATGATTACTATGTAATTTCTATTGTAACTAATGGAGAGATGAGAATGGACTGTGAAATGGAGACATTCACTGCCTTACGCAATAACATACTTATTGTCAAACCTTACCAAATACACAACGTTAGACACATTAGCGATGACTTCACTGGTTATCTTTTAGGCATACAAGAGTATAGAATACCTAATGATCTCAATGACTTGCTTTATACTTTACCAGAAAGTCAACAACTTCTAAACATAAAAGAAGAAGAGATGCAAATGCTTGCTACTACTTTTGAGTTAATGAAGAAACATACGGCTACCAATAGCCAACATAAGATGCAGATCATTAATGGGCTATTCTCTACTGCATTATATAGCATTTGTTCTCAAACAACGCATAACTTACAAAACAAAGAGTTAGGGACTCAGTCACAACCAACAGTGATTACAAGCAACTTTAAACGCCTAATCACACACCAGACACATCTGAACCTTCCTTCTTATTTTGCTAATGAATTAAGTATTACAACAGCACATCTAAATGACTGTGTAAAGAAAACCACAGGACAAACAGTTAGTTATTGGTTAAAGAAATCAATACTAGATGAAGCGAAACGCTTACTATATTACACCAACAAACCTGTTAAAGAAATTGCCTTTAACCTAGGTTTTGAAGACCATACGTATTTTTCTCGTATGTTTAAAAAACTAACCTATCAGACTCCTCTACAATTTAGAGATACTGTAAGAGCTTAATTCTATACTGTGAATTAAGCTCTTTTTTATAAGGAAAAAGAGAACATAAAACAGGGAGCAGTCAACTAAATTTAGAGATGTACATAACTCCTAATTCTTAATTCTACACTTTCCCCTCTTTTATCCAATCTTCTCCTATTTTAGTTTTACATCCTATTCCTTCTTTTTAATGAATTTTGCTTAAAACTAAAAGAGAAGAAAATGCCAAAGATTCCAAAACTAATAGGTACAATAGTAAAGACTGCATGGAGTAAGATGTTTGTTACTGTAGTAGTTACACAAAAAGAACAGCTAGCTAATGGCTTATTGAGAATACGTTTTGAAGCTGACCTTTCTAATTCTAAATATGAAATAGGACAAGCCATATTAATGCAAATATCAGACACAGAATATCGCAATTACACTCCTAGTATTTTTAATAAAGAAGAAGGGTACTTTGATGTAATATTTCATCAAAAAGCGAAAGGCCCTGGCACTACTTTTTTCAAGAATATAACAATAGGTACTGAACTCACTTCTAGTTTACCTAGAGGTCTAAATATCTATGATGAGAACACCTATTACCATTTCTTCTATGGTGATGATACTTGTATAGGATTCTGTCAGGCATTACAAGAAGAAATGAAAAAGAATAACCATAAACTAGAAGGTCTACTTGAGTTAAGTGATCATTCTATCCCTTATGCCAATGACCATCTACCTCATATGGAGTATATTGAAAAATCAGATGATAAAGAAGTATACCCTGCAGTAGATTATTTAGAATCTATAGATACTTACCGTTGGAATAAACTAGTTCATGGGCAATTCTACCTAATGGGTAATGGAAAGAGTATTCAGAAGTTTAGAAAGGCACTACGAGCAAAAGGAGTCTCTTCTAACAATATCATTACGCAGCCTTTCTGGATAGAAGGAAAAATAGGCTTATAAAATAGCAAACTTAACTAACTCAATAAACAACTGCTACGGAGAATAAATCAGATTAACTTATTCTCTGTAGCTATTTTTACAAGTTCAAACATATTCTTTGCTTTAAATTTCTGTAACAGATTTCGTCTATGCGTCTCCACAGTAATTATTGAAATAAACAGTTTATCCGCTATTTCTGCAGAAGTCAATCCATTAGATATAGCTTGTAGTACCTGCTGTTCTCTTTTAGTCAAACGAGGCAATTCTATAGGATTAGATAATTGAGTCAACATAATCTCTTGTACTTTCTTACTCAATGCTAACTCTCCATTAATAGCTCTTTCTACACATTCGACTATTTCTTTAGCGTCAGCATTCTTCAGAATATATCCATTACCTCCATTCTCTAAAAATCGAAAGATAATACTTCTCTCTTCCTGATTACTTATTCCTATAACAACAATATTAGGGGATTTCTGTTTAATCATCTTACAGAAATCTAATCCACTGCCATCATTGAGTACTATATCTAGTAATACCACATCTACTTTATTCTTCTGTACAAAATCTACTATTGCTTCTCCTGTACTGAAAAAGAATAATTGATATTTCTCATCTACTTGGAACAATGATTTTAAGCCTTCTAATATCATTGGATGATCATCTACTATCGCTAACGTGATTATATCCTTATTACACATTACATTCTACATTTATCGTTGTTCCTTGTCCTTTTTGAGAGTCTATACTTAATGTTCCATTAATTAACTGTACTCTGCTTTCCATATTTTTAATCCCTAATCCATATACTACCTTGGTAGTGTCAAATCCTACTCCATCATCCTCTATAGTCAAACTCAATAAGTCTTCGTTTTGACTAATCTGTACAATCACATTATCTGCTTGAGCATATTTAATTATATTACTTAATCCTTCCTGTGCTATGCGATACAAAACTAATTGTGTCTGAAAAGGAATAGTGGTACTGATAGTAAATGCTTCGAACTGAATACTCATTTTTTCATACGTCATAGATTCACACAATTCTTTTAAAGCAATTTCTAATCCTAAATTCTTTAGTGTCTCAGGCATTAGGTTTCTAGATATCCTCCTCATTTCTATGATAGACTTATCTATTTTAGCTAATAGCCCACTAGACTCACTCGTCTCTGTAGAAGAAATAGACATCCTTATATTCGCTAACATTCCTCCCATGCTGTCGTGCAGATCTTGAGCAATGCGTTGTCTTTCTTGTTCCTCCCCTTTTAATACAGCCTGAGAAGCTTCATATTTTCGCTTATTCTCTAAGTATATCAATTCTTGTTGATGGCTTATGTTGATCTGTTGATTTAGCTTTTGTTGATTTTTATAATTTCTAAAAGCTAATATAGCTATGATTACACTTAGTACTAGGCCTATTGCTAAAAACAGCATACGCATATTTCTATTTTTAGCCATCAAAGCATCTTCCTTTTTCTCTTGTATTAATTGATTAATTGTCTGCTCCTTATCATGAGTATCGTGTATAATCTCTAATTCGTTCATCTTTTCCAACAGCTTTTGTTGTTGGAGGCTATCTCCTAATACACTTGATTTTTTCATCCATTGATAAGCTTCTTTATAATCGCCTAACACCTCATTAACGGCTGCTAACTGTGTAAAAGTTATTTTGCGATTAACAGCTTCTTTACTCAAGATATTATCCTTTAAGATCTGCTCTAAGATAAGTTTAGCTCCCTCGTAATCACTCTGCATCAAATACACATTATAAACGCGGAAATAAAGCATTTGAGTAAGCTTAGGTTGCTTCATTTGCTTAGAGAGTTCTATTCCTTTATTTAAACTCACTAGAGCAGGTTTATATTCCTGTCTAGTGGTGTGATACATTGCTAATTGATAATAATAATTGGGATACTGTCTCGAATTAGGGTAGTGTTCTAACAGTTGAGTCGCTTTATCTAAATAGATCTTAGCTGCAGTGCTATTAGCTTGATAACAATAATTACTCACTAAATTAAAATAAGTAATCAAGTGAATAGTTCCCTCTTCTGGCAACTCCTTTAATACCTCTAAAGCTTTAAAGTGGTACTCTTCTGCTTTATCAAATTGTCCCACTGACATAAAAGTCAACCCTACTTGTGTATTAGCATAAGCTAGATATAACTTATTACCTGCCTTTTCACTTAATGGAATACACTTCTCTGTCAGCATTTTTAGTAAGACTTCATACCCTTTATCCTCTACTTGCACATATGCGTAGTTATACCAACTTCGAATTAAAACATCTACATTTTCCTTATCCTCCTTCAGCTCTTTAATCGCCTCTTCATAATATTGTTTCGCTTTGCTTTTACTCCCTTGATTAGTCTCATAAATCCCTTGATAATACGCTATCACGCCTTTAGATAACAAATGCTTATGAGGCGAAGACAATACCTTAGTCAGCGCTTCCTTACTTTTCACACTATCTGTAGGAGCATAAAACTCTGCTAAAAGCAAATAATGCTCTAAACGATTTTTTTCACTCTTACTAGTCTCGATTTGTTCATTTATTTCTCTGAAGTAACCTTCTTCATCTAAAGGTAATAGCTGCTGACCATAACTAAAAGAAATGAATAAAGTAAAAGAAACAAGTAGATAAAGATTTTTCAACATAGAATCATGTATTAAAGTACAAATATCACAATAAAAACACATTCATCATTTACTATTCTAAAATTAATGGTAAACCATTAGAAACAGATTCATGGTATTCTGTGATTGTCATAAAAAGCCAATCTACTGATATTTGTAACTCACATATAAAACAAAACAAAAAACATGAAAAACTCAAAATTAAGAACTGCTTTTTTAAGTGTATTAGCCGTTTTAACATTAGGCTTAGCTACTACAGCTTGTAGTAGTGATGATAATAGCACTGACAGTCCAGCTTTAGAAAAGAATACTTACAAAGTCACAGTATCCTTAACTAATGTAGGTGAGAATGATTTTGTTTCTCTAACTTATGCAGGAGGAACACTTAGCGGAAAAACAGATGTATGGAAAGTAAATGGTAAAGTTAGAACAGGTGAGTCTGCTATTAGTCTAGCGAAGAACGACTTCGGTACTGGTACTAAAACGTATGTAATCGAAACTACTGAGCCAATCAACGCTTTTGCTAATAGTGTACAGATTATTAACTATGGAGAGAGTTTACCAATCAACTATAAAATAGAAAAAGGAGGAAAAGTATTGGTTAATGAAGAACTAACTTTATCAGGAGATGGTAAAGACTTCTCTAAACAATACGCTTTCTAACATATTCTTATTACTTTCTCAAGTATTGTTTAGTTACTAGAACATCTTTATTATTAGTTGTCTAAGATGTTTACATGAGATGTTTGTTAACGATTACCCACTATAAGTGTTAGTACCTATAGTGGGTAATTTTATGTTTAAAAAGGTACTATATACTAATAAATCAACCCCACAATTCCTTTATTCATATCTATCTAACTCCTTATTACCATAAAGTAATAAGCTATCATAAGGATTGCCAGTTAACCCTAATAACTGTGCAAAAGCAGGCTCTGTTTTTATCCCTGCTTTTTTCAGCTTTATTACTTCTTGCTTGAAGCTATCACCTTTCTCGTTTAAGATAGCATATTCAATGAGCATATGTCGATAACCATTTTGTTCTTCTACAGGTCTAGGTTGAGCGAATAACTCTACAGGAAATTCTTCTAACGTAAAGTTGACTACTACAGTAGGTATACCTCCTATCTCTACTTCTGTCAAAGTATAATCTTCTATAAACAAAAACGAAAGTTGTACGGTTTGTATAAACTCCTCTTTATTCTGATAATAACAAGCAATATCTAAATCACTCCCTTCAACGGCAATATCTATCGGAAAAGTACCGATTAATACTGGATCAAACTTACGTAACTTATCCATTACTAATCCTTGTTCTAGTACCTCAGCTATTCGCTGTTGTACCTTATTTCCTTCTCTTAGATAACTCAGCTCTTTAAAATTAATATCACTCATTCTTCTATTTGTTATTTAATGCGCACTCATCTTAGAGAACACATTGATTACAACTACCCCTGCTATAATCAATCCCAGCCCTAATACAGCAGGAACATCTGGTTTTTGATTATACAGTACTATCGCTATCAAAGTTACTAAAACGATACCTACTCCTGACCATATCGCATACGCTATCCCAACAGGAATAGTGCGAAGAGTCTGACTTAAACAATAAAATGCAGCCGCATACATCAATACAGTCAATACACTAGCTCCTAATTTAGAAAATTGTTCTGATGCTTTTAAAGCACTTGTACCTATTACTTCACACACAATAGCTACTGCTAAAAAGATAAAATTCTTCATATATCATTTATTTACGCCACAAAAATAGCCCTCAACAGAGGGCTACTTTTTTGATATATGTCAAATTCTTCTGATTCTACTCAGTGTTTCTTGGGAGATCCCTAGATAAGATGCGATATTTCCTAAAGGGATTCTATTCACATCACTCCCTAGATCTTTTAATAATCTGTGGTATCGCTCTGTAGCAGACATGGTCTGTAGTTGAAAAGCTCTATCTTCTAACTGTAAACAATAGTCTTCTGTAGAGCGTCTTAAAATCAAGTTTAACTCAGGATATTCTTTAAAAAAACGAAATATAACTTGGTTTGGAATCGCATGTACCACACAGTCTTCCATACATTGTATAAACTCAAGAGAAGCTTTGCTCTTATACATCTGATAAGTAGACCCCATGATGGTTTGTTCAAAAGCAAACCATACATCTATCTCTTGATCATTATGCATATAGAATCCACGCACAAAGCCTTCTTCTAAAACATAAAGACTACCTGATAGTTGTCCTTTTTTTAGTAGGTACTCCCCTTTTCTCTTATAAAATATCTGAGTATTTTTCTCCAAAGCCTCTTTACACATTGGTGATAAATACCCGTATTGCTCGAATAATCTAATTAACATATTCATAGCGTTCCTTCGTTATAGCCTTTTATTTCTTAAGTCTAATATACCAAAAATTTGGCACACCTTCATCTAAAAATGTATCGACTACTTTAAAACCTACTTTTTCTAACACATGTCTAGAGCCATCATTACCTACTTCAGAACTAGCATGTATCGGTAACGTTGTCAAATGTTTGTCTGCATATACTAAGCATGCTTTCGCAGTCTCAGTAGCATATCCCTTACCCCATGCCTCGTAGATAAAGCGGTATCCTAAATCTAAGTATTCTGCGACTCCACTAGGACCGTCTTTTAAATACTTAAAGCCTGTCCACCCGATAAAAGTATTCGTTTCTTTCTCTATCACAGCCCATCTTCCGATGCCGAAGTCTTCGTATTGCTGACGAATAAATCTGATTACACCTAGCGCCTCTTCTTTAGTCCCTATCGGTTTCTTACCTAAGAACTCTAACACTCGGATATCTCCGTCTAAAGCCAATATTCCCTCTACATCTCCTTCTTCTAAAGGGCGAATTATCACTCTATCAGTCTCTATTATTTCTTTCATTTTCTTCTTTCTTTAATTGATTCATTACGAAGGTTACGCGTTCATCTACTGTCCCTTTAGGTACCTCTATTAGATTATAACCATATCGTTGATACGTTGTTTTCATTGTCTCATAAGTTGCCCTAGCTACCTCCATATCCTGTTTGCGCTCTTTGTCTTGCGTATATATTTCTTCCCATGGAGGTAAGATAAAGACAGTTGGCATATAGGGAAGACTGGAGGCGATACTATGCTGTGTCTCACTTATATCTAATCCTTCTAATACGGCATAGCCTATGCTATCGAGTATCCCTCTGTCCCATAATATAACCTCATCCGTTATACAATGTTCATAATCATAAATAGACTGAGACAACATCGCTTCATAAAATAATTGTTTATTCTCCCAAGGCAGTACATCACTACCCAAAGCTTGTTCGCGCTGGATAATAGCCCTCCCCACTTCAGGCATTACGGTATATCCTTGAGCTTCTAAGGCATGAAGTAACGTCGTTTTTCCGCTACCTGGGCCTCCTGTAAATATATAGAATCGTGGTATGTTCATGTATATAATATGGTATTACTCACTCTTATTGATAACCTCAACAAGAGCAAAACTGTTTTTACTGATACTTGTATTCTTAGGAAAAACGAAAAGCAATCACTGTAGTAGTACCTACACACTTTTCTAAAAATGAAGTCATTAAGATAGAAGATAACCTTAATGTAGTAAGGCAAATTTACTCAAAATATCCTAATCCAAAAAAAACAAACACATTACCACCTAACTATGGATATAGATTTACACTCCACATCCTATTTACTTTACACTATAATATACGCTATATATAGACTCAACTATAGGCACGGATTATACTCTATTATCTCATATATATAATCCGTGTCATACTTACTTCCTTGCTACGATAGCATATACTAAAGGAGCTTTATCCCCAAAAGGTTTAATCTGATACTTCTTAGGTGCTATCTCTACCACCTGATTAAAACAAGGGTAAGGAGAATAGTTATGTTCTTCGAAGGTATTTATTTGCAATTGATTATTAACCAATCCCTGCACAACATCAGCGATACTGTGATTCCAACTTACACTACCAAACTCAGCATCAGCAGTCTTATCTGCGTAGGTACCTGTCTCTGTCTCTACGATAGGCTCTATATTAAAATAAGAGTACTCTATCTTAGTAAAATCGTAGTCATACATCCAAATTAAAGGATGAAACTCTACAAAAACAAACTTACCTCCTGGTTTGACAAACTTAGAAACTACCTCAGCCCATTTATTCATATCTGGCAACCATCCAATAACTCCATAACTGGTATATACGATATCAAACTGCTCCTCTAATACCTCTGGCAGTTGATACACATCACTGCAAATAAATCGAGCATCTAGTCCTAACTGTTGAGCTAGTTCACTCCCCTTTTCTACAGCTTTATCAGACAGATCTACACCTGTTACATCTGCTCCCATTCTAGCTAACGAAAGCGTATCTTGTCCAAAGTGACATTGTAAGTGCAGAATCTTCTTCCCTTTAACATCTCCTAACAAGTTTAACTCTATCTCATTTAGAGAAGTCTCCCCTGCCAAAAAATCTTTCATATTATAGAACTCAGAATCTACGTGCAAAGCCACCTTCTCATTCCAAGTTTTTTTATTGATCTCTATATAGTTATTATTTGTGTCCACAGTCCATTAA
The DNA here is from genome assembly GCF_001865835.1 of Myroides sp. ZB35. Classification (NCBI taxonomy): domain Bacteria; kingdom Pseudomonadati; phylum Bacteroidota; class Flavobacteriia; order Flavobacteriales; family Flavobacteriaceae; genus Myroides; species Myroides sp. ZB35. Next base: position 4,048,462 of record NZ_CP017769.1, read on the forward strand.
TTAAATACAAGCTAAAATACAGTTTTTTCATCAACCTCAATATTTTGTTCATCTGTATTTGAATGGCTTTTGTATAATAAGTTTTTCTCTTTATTCTCTATGTTTCTAAAGTTTAACCAATATTTATTTTCTATACAATTCTCTTCCACCTCAATAGAATCACAAGAGCTAATCCAAGAACAATAGCTGGATAATAAAAGGAGTATCCTTCGACAAAACATTTCTTTCCTCCACCATTCTCTAGGTATTGTCCATGAATTGTCCAAGGATTTCGCTATATGCCTTGTATTTACTAGGGTTAAGGTAGGTATGAATAAAGTAGTAAAATTATCAATAAACAGACAAACAGATAATAATCAACAACTTAAAACAAAACATCATGTAAAAAAATGATAGCTTTTTTTAAAATATTGGTTGTATAGAGGTCAAAATAACTGCTTTAACTAAAAAAAGAAGAGTAAAAAAAGCTATTTACCATTAAAAAGCAGTAAAAAGAAGAGAGAAAACAAAAAAAGTACAGGTAGTTTTTTCTAATAGATATTATAACAAAAAGACGTAGTTCTAGGGTGAACTACGTCTCTATCTATATTTCTTTTTGATAATATTTCTTTTGCCAATACAAACTTAATCTCACAAGAGCAATTAAGACAGGTACTTCTACCAAAGGCCCTATTACTCCCACAAATGCTTGGGGTGAATGTATTCCAAAGACTGCTATAGCAATGGCAATAGCTAATTCAAAGTTGTTTCCTGAAGCAGTGAAAGCGATAGCAGCATTGTGATCATAAGGTAATTTCATACGATAGTTCAGCCAAAAACTGATGGCAAACATCAATACAAAATAAATGACTAAAGGAATACCTACTTGTACCACTTCCATCGGTAATTCTACTACTTGCTGTCCTTTAAAAGAGAACATCAACAGTATCGTAAATAATAAAGCATACAAGGTAAAAGGTGATATACGTGGAATAAACCTGTGATTATACCACTGCTCTCCTTTGTATTTCACCAAGTATTTTCGGCTTAAGAAGCCTGCTAAAAAGGGAATTCCTAAGTAGATTAAGACACTCTGTATCACTTCACTTATTTCTATATGCACATCATAAGTAGCCAAACCTAATTTGGCAGGTAGTACATTGATGAAAAGCCATACATATACACTATAAAAAAGTACTTGAAACACACTATTCAGAGCTACTAACATAGCGGCATATTCTTTATTTCCTTTTGCCAAATCATTCCATACTAGCACCATCGCTATACATCTAGCCAGACCGATTAGAATCACTCCTATCATATAGTCAGGCTGATCCCTCAAAAAAATAATAGCCAACACAAACATAAGAACAGGACCAATCACCCAATTCAGTAGTAAGGATGAAGTTAATGCCTTTTTATCTTCAAACACTTTTGGCAATAAACTATAATCCACCTTAGCTAATGGAGGATACATCATCACAATCAACCCTATCGCTAGAGGGATATTTGTACTCCCTATAGACACCGATGCCATAAGATCTTGAATGCGAGGAAAGAAATAACCGACGCCAACACCTAATATCATGGCCAAAAATATCCAAAGGGTAAGGTAGCGATCTAAAAATTTCATCCTTTTATTTCTCATCCGAACAACACTCGCTACTAGGTGAACAACAAGATTCTACTTTTAAAGAAGACAGAGCTACTTTAGGTTTAGATACAGGTATACCACATGCATCTTCTGCTAAACACGCTGTCAAGGTATTTTGTAATACAAAGTGCTTATTAGTTGTATCAAAACCAAGATTATATTTACCTATAGTAGCCTGTTGGTATTCTACCTCTACTTCAGCATCTTGGATCTGTAATAAACGCTCAGACAAATTAATAATGTGCAATAGCTTCTCTGCTTTCAGTTGATGATCGTAATCATCTGCTAACCATAATTGGAAGCTCACTTTCAGCTCTTTTCGTACAGTACCTCCACAGTCAATAAAGTTTTTATCGATCTGACCTACTTCTGTAATATGAAAATGCGAGGGTACACTATTACCGTCTTCTAATTTAAATACCACGTCTTGCATGGTTGCTAACACTTGTTTTACTTCTGATAATTTCATATTTCTAAATTTTAACACTTATTAATACATCGTAATATTACGATACGTTAGTTTAAAAAAATGCCTTAGCAGCATTCGTTATTTTGAATAGATTGTGCAAAGAATAATCCAAATTCTTGAGCAAATTCATTCCATACCGTATCATCTATACAATAACAGACAGACTTTCCTTCTATACTTCCCTTAATAAGACCACTGTTTTTTAACTCTTTCAGATGTTGAGAGATAGTTGCTTGTGCAAGACCTAATTCTTCTACTAAGTCATTACAGATACAGGCTTTCTGATTAATGATGTATTGAAGAATAGCTAATCTAGCAGGATGCGCTAGTACTTTAAACATACTCGCTAACCGATTCATTTTCTCGCTAAACAATTCTGCTTTTGTAATTCCCATAATCTCTTCATTTAATACATCGCAATATTACGATGTATTATTCAGATAAGAAAGGAAATGAGGTATAATTACACGAATGATATAAGGTAGAGACGCAATACTTTGCGTCTAACACCCAGTATTAAAATGCATTAAAAAAAACAGGAATACTTTTTGTAGACATTAATTAAACCAAAAACAATGAATCTAAACAATAAAATATATAGAAGTCCTTCTAACAGGGCTCAATGGTGGGATTATAGTAATAATGGTACTTACTTTATTACAATATGTACAAAAGATAGAATCAATTACTTTGGTACAATTCAACAAGAAGAAATAATCTTGAGCCCATTAGGACATAGCGTATTAAAATGTTGGAATAATATTCCTTTATATCATCCTTATGTCATACTTGATGCTTTTATCATAATGCCTAATCATATACATGGTATTTTACATATTAACAACAGTAACACATTTAATGACAACAGCACATTAAAAAAGGAATGCAAAGTTACTTCTGGTAGTTTAGGCTCTATAATAAGAGGATTTAAAGTAGGAGTAAAGAAAGATGCTTACACACTAAATATTCCTTTTTTCTGGCAACCAAGATATCATGATCATATCATACGAACTGCAGAATCTTATATTAAGATTGCTAATTATATTATAATGAATCCTATTACATGGAAACAAGACAAATTCTATAATAACCTATAAATCATATTGATGGACATACTATACGGTAGACGCAATGTATTGCGTCTCTACAGAACATTACTGATATACACACTACACGTTAGATACAATGTATTGTGCCTCTACAGAACATTCTTTGTCATATAAAATTCATTAACCTATGAATATAAAAAAAGAGGATGTTCTATAAAGAACACCCTCCACTTAAACAATTAAAAGTACTTATTACTACTAATAAGCTTTATCTATATCAGTTACTCTGATCAGTTTTTCATTGACGAATTCATGGATACCGTATTTCGCTTGTTCTCTACCATACCCTGACTTCTTCGTACCACCAAAAGGTAATTCTGGTGAGATACCTGTCACATGGTTGATATACACCATTCCGGTAGCAATCTGACGAGCGACCTTCACTCCTCTTTCTTTATTCTCTGTGAATACACTACCTCCTAATCCATAATCTGTATCATTAGCTAATGCGATAGCCTCTGCCTCGTTCTCTACTTCATAAATCATGAATACAGGACCGAATATCTCTTCGCTATAGGCATCCATCCCTTTTTTGATACCTGTTAGAATAGTTGGTTCCATAAACCATCCCTCTCTATCTAATTTATTTCCACCATAGACTAACTTAGCGCCTTGTTCTACAGCTTTCTTCACTTGTTTTAATACATCTTCTCTTGCTTTCTCACTACTTAGAGGTGCTAACTGAGTATCGGCTGACATAGGATCCCCTACTTTCGTTTGCTTTACTTGTTCAGTCACTCCTTCAATAAACGCCTTAGCTAATTTCTTATCTACTATAAGACGTTTAGGCGATACACATACTTGACCTGCATTCCATAGTCGACCTTCCACAGCACCCTTAATTGCTTTCTTAAGATCTGCATCATCTAGTACTACGAAAGCATCACTACCTCCTAACTCTAATGTCGTTTTCTTAATGTGCTTACCTGCAGCAGCAGCTACACTCGATCCTGCTGGCTCACTTCCTGTGAATGCTACAGCTTTCACTCTAGGATCACCGATAATCGCTTCTATAGATGCTCCTGGCACAAATAAGTTAGTGTATACCCCATCAGGTAGACCACATTCTTTAAAGATTATCTCCATAATCTCTGCACACTGAGGAATATTAGAAGCGTGTTTTAACACCATTGTATTCCCTGCCATAAGATTAGGAGCAGCAGAACGTGTAATCTGATAGAATGGGAAGTTCCACGGCTGTACACTAAGAATAGTACCTATGGGTTCTTTACTAATAAATGCTTCTCCGTGAGGTATTTTTATCTTTTCATCTGCTAATAAGGTTTCTGCATTAGTAGCATAGAAGTCAAAGATATCCGCACATAATAGCACTTCTCCTATCCCTTCACTGTGTAGTTTACCCATCTCACGAGTGATTAAGGCTCCTAGCTCTTCCTTGCGTGCTCTGAAAGCTTCTGCTACTTTATGAATAATAGCTGCTCTTTCTTTTATCGTTGTCTTTCCCCATGTCAGAAAGGTCTTATCTGCTTTAGCTAAGATCTTATCTATTTCTTCAGGTGACATCACTGGATACACTTTTTCTTCTTTTCCCGTAGTTGGGTTAATTGTTTTAATACTTGATTTTATCTGTGTACTCATAATTATATTTTTTTAAGTTCCCACTAATTTACTTAATTGAAAATGAAACACTTAAAAACTTATGTTAAATCCCTATAAGCGAAGAAAATATAACAAATGTGAGTCTGAATAACACAAGGATCTCATAAGAACAAGAACTGTTGTACTATAATAAACAGTAGTATGAGTCTATTGTATTCCATATTTAGCTATGCAACACTGTTGCAAAGACATAGTCTATGTTTTATCATCTCATCTCTTTCTACTATATTTGCCTTATGAAACAATTCAACAACATATTAAACTTATTTCTTTCGTTAGTTTTTCTAGCGATAAGTTTCTATCCTTGTGCGGATAGTTATGTTGATTTGAATATTACTCAAAGTACAAAATCTATACACTTAACTTCTTTACAACAGGCTGACTCTGATATAGACCACTTAGATGTGTGCTCTCCATTGTGTAGCTGTTCTTGTTGCGCAGTTTCTTTAACTGTGGCAGAAGTCATTAATGTAATAGACCTTTCTTCTGTAAAACACAACCACAAAATCCCTTCATATCACAAAGATACTGTGATTAGAATGGAGTACCCTATTTGGCAACCACCTAAGATAGTTGCTTAATACCCTTTTAACTTTCTTTTTCTATCTATTCATTGAGCTATAATGTTGTTCAATGAACCTGTAGAGCTACTTATTTCTGTAGCTATATTCTAACAGAGAACAAGATTGTAGCTATCCTATACAGGCTTATAGAATCATAAAGTTAACTCTTGTTATGGGGCATTACTTAGCCCATACAACACATCACAAATCATTTTTAAGACTATTACTACTATGTTAGATAAAATCATACATTTTAGTATCCGCAACAAGTTTATTATTGGACTATTTGTTCTAGGGTTAATCACGCTTGGGACTTATTCTCTACTTAATTTACCAATGGATACTCAACCTGATATAACCAATAATCAAGTTCAAATTATCACTAGTTCTCCTACACTAGCAACACAAGAAGTGGAACAATTCATCACCTATCCTATCGAGCAGGCTGTAAAGCCTATTCCTAATATAACGGAACTTCGCTCTATCAGTAGGTTTGGACTAAGTGTGATCACTGTAGTATTTACAGAAGACACGGATATATACTGGGCTCGTAATCAAATATCAGAAAAACTAAAAACTGCTGAAGAAGTCATTCCTAAAGGAGTAGGAACACCTGAGTTAGCTCCTGTGAGTACAGGGCTAGGCGAAATATACCAATATGTAGTCTACCCTAAAGATGGCTACGAAGAAAGATACAATAGTATGGATCTACGTACTATACAAGACTGGATTATCAAACCACAACTGGTAGGTGTAAAAGGAGTGGCTGAAGTAAACACCCTAGGAGGTCAATTAAAGCAATACGAAATAGCAGTAAAACCTGACTTGCTTAACAGTATGAACACCTCTATCCTTGAGATATTTAACGCACTAGAAGCCAATAACGAGAATACTGGAGGGGCTTATATTGACAAAAAACCTTATGCTTACTTCATCAGAAGTGTAGGAATGGTAAAAAGCATAGAAGACATAGAGCGAATCGTAGTGAAGTCTAACAACGGTACACCTGTATTAGTGCGCGATGTAGCAGAAGTACGCATCGGGAGCAGTATTCGATATGGTGCTGTGACTAAAGATGGAAAAGGTGAAGATGTGAGTGGTATGGTGATGATGCTAAAAGATGCCAATACACAAGAAGTGGTCAAAGCGGTAAAAGAAAGAATCACTCAAATAGAAAAAACACTACCTGAAGGAGTAGCAATAGAACCTTTTATAGATAGAACTAAATTAATCGACAAAACAGTTAGCACAATACAAACAAACCTTATCGAAGGTGCTCTGATTGTCGTATTTGTACTAGTATTGCTTTTAGGAAACTGGAGAGCAGGGCTAATCGTAGCTTCTGTGATACCTCTAGCCTTATTATTCGCTATCTCTATGATGAAGTTATTCGGTGTAAGTGGTAACTTAATGAGTTTAGGAGCGATTGATTTCGGATTAATAGTCGATGGAGCTGTTATTATTGTAGAAGCCATAGTACATCGACTCCATGCAGGTAAAAATAGAGTGCTCACCCAAGACGAAATGAACACTGAAGTATATACTGCTTCGTCTAAAATAAGAACAAGTGCTTCGTTTGGAGAAATTATTATCCTAATCGTGTACTTGCCTATATTAGCTTTAACAGGCATCGAAGGAAAAATGTTTGGCCCTATGGCGATGACTGTGTCATTTGCTATTCTAGGAGCTTTCATTCTTTCGCTTACTTATGTACCTATGGCCTCTTCGTTATTCTTATCAAAGAAAGCAGGAAAAGAAAAACCAAACTTTAGTGATAAGATTATTGACAAACTATATAGTTGGTATAAACCTCTATTAGAAGGTGCTTTTAAAATAAAAAGAATCGTTCTAGCTATTGCTTTTGGATTATTTGCTATTGCTTTATTTGTCTTCGGTCGTATGGGAGGTGAGTTTATTCCTACTCTAGACGAAGGAGATTTAGCTACACATATTATTATCTCTTCTGGTAGTTCACTATCTCAAGAAATAGAGACTACAACTAAGGCAGAACAGATTCTAATGGAGCGCTTCCCTGAAGTGAAAATGGTCATCTCAAAAATAGGTAGTGCAGAGATTCCAACAGATCCTATGCCTATGGAAGCTGCCGATATGATTATTATTTTAAAAGAGAAAAAAGAATGGACATCAGCTAAAACCAAAGAGGAACTTATCTCTCTAATGGAAGAAGCACTAGAAGAAATACCGGGAGTAACGACAGAATTCTCTCAGCCTATCCAAATGCGTTTTAACGAACTAATGACCGGAGTAAGAAGTGATGTAGCGATTAAAGTATTTGGAGACGATCTAGATCGCCTAGCGAGTATAGGAGATGAAATAAGTGGTCTAATCTCAGGTGTACCTGGTGTAGCTAGTCCTAAACTAGAAAGAGTAAGCGGATTGCCACAGATATCGATTAAGTATAATCAAGATAAACTTGCGCTATATGGGCTTACCATATCTGAAATCAGTCAAGTCGTAAGAGCTGGTTTTGCAGGAGAAACTGCAGGAGTAGTTTATGAAGGAGAAAAGAGATTTGACCTAGTCGTGCGCTTAGAAAGCAATTCTAGACAAGATATTGAAAACCTAAGAAATATGTTTATCCCATTAGCGAATGGGCAACAAATTCCCTTAGGGCAAATCGCTAATATCGACTATGAAGACGGTCCTCAACAGATCAGTAGAGAAGATGGTAAAAGACGTATTGTATTAGGATTTAATGTCCGCGAACGAGATGTAAAAAGTGTGGTGAATGACATTCAAGCCATCTTAGATAAAAAACTAGATATGCCTGATGGATACTTTATCACTTATGGAGGACAATTTGAAAACTTAGTGGAAGCAACAAACCGATTAATGGTAGCTGTACCAGTAGCTCTAGCATTAATATTTGTGTTGTTATACTTTACTTTTAAATCAGGAAAACAGTCCTTGATGATCTTTACTGCTATTCCTCTTTCTGCTATCGGTGGAGTAGCTGCATTATGGCTTAGAGATATGCCATTTAGTATCTCAGCAGGAGTTGGATTTATCGCACTTTTCGGAGTCGCTGTATTAAATGGTATCGTACTAATCGGTCAGTTTAACTCACTTAAAAAAGAAGGTATGGATTTATACGAAAGAATTATAGAAGGAACTAAAATACGTCTACGCCCTGTATTACTTACAGCAGCTGTAGCTTCTCTAGGTTTCTTACCAATGGCACTGAGCACTAGTGCTGGAGCAGAAGTACAAAAACCCCTAGCTACAGTAGTTATCGGAGGGTTAATATCTGCTACTATCTTAACGTTAATCGTCTTGCCTATTATCTATTACTATGAAGAAAAAGGATTGGGTATAGGCAAAAAAAATAAAACTATAGTAGCCTCTACTCTATTATTACTAATGGGGATAGGTACACAAGCACAAGAAGTCAAAAAGCTTACATTACAAGAGGCTTTAGAACTAAGCGTAGCAAATAATAAAGGAATAAAAGCGGCAGAGTATAATACAATTGCTCAAAAGCAAATGATAGGAACATACTTTGACCTAGCTAAAACAGATATCTCAACAGGTTTTGGGTATTTAGACACTAAAGAGAAAAAGGACATTACCTTGTCTATTTCTCAATCTTTCTCACCGTTTACCTATGGAAAGAAAAAGTCTGTTCTAAATAAGGCTTACGAGACCGCTGTTATCCAACAGCAAGGAGCTGTTAATGTTACAGAATATGCAGTAAGACAAGCTTGGGAAAACTTATTGTATGCACTTTCAAAAGAAGTACTACTTAAAGAACAAGCAGACTTGTTAAAGGATTTTTCTAAATCAGCTAAGCTTCGCTATGAAACAGGTGAAACTACACTGATGGAAAGTAATGTAGCTTCTGCTAAAGAACAAGAGTTAAGAGTACTTATCACACAAAATAAAACAGGGATAGACAACGAAACTTCTAAGCTAAAAGCTCTATTAAACTTAGAGGAAGATTTCATCCCTATGAACACTGATATTGTGTATGACAAACACGAGGCGGATGTTGACTTTGATTTGAGTTTAAACAACACTATTCAGCTAGCAGAAAAAGAGATCGAAACAATAGAAGCAAATAGAAGACTAGAGAAGGCAAACTTCTTACCTGACTTCTCATTAGGTTATAATATAAAATCAGATTCAGGAACTGTAACAGGGAGTAATGGACTACCTATCACTTATGGTAAAGAATTGCGTGTACCAAGTTATACTGTTGGGATTTCTATACCTATCTTCTTTGGTAGTCAAAACGCTAAGGTAAAAGCGATGAAGTATGAAATACAACAAGCTACAGTGCAAAAAGAATACCTGCACAAACAGTTAGAAGAAAATGTCCAACAACAATTTGACATTATCAAAGCACAAGAAAAAGTAATCGATTACTATCAAGAAAACGCTTTAAAAAATGCTGCGCTTATCAAAGATCACGCTAAGAAATCTTATAATAATGGGGATATCTCTTATGTAGAATACATTCAATCTGTAGAAACAGCACTAGCGATTCAGATGAATTACTTAGATGCTATTCTACAGTATAACCTAAGTCACAATACCCTACATTATTTAGTAAACCAATAATATCAGAGAAATGAAAAAGTCGATTATATTTTTATCAATAGCTACAAGTATTCTATTCTTTAGCTGTAAAAATGCTGAAGAAGACCATTCTGGTCATGATCACGAAAACGAAAAAACAGAGAGTACTACAAAAACAGAAGCGAAAGAAGAATCTGCTAATAAAGAGGTAGAGCTCAACCAAGCTCAATACACTGCTTCTAACATTCAACTAGGACAAATACAGCAAAAAAACTTAAGTGATGTCATTAGAGTAAATGGTAATACTGAGCTTCCTGCTCAAAGTCAGGCTGATGTATCTTCTTTTTTAAGTGGTACAATCACAAATATCAATGTGAATCTAGGAGACTATGTAAAAAAAGGGCAAACAATAGCAACTATAGATAGTCCTAAATATATTCAGCTACAAGAGGAATACCTCGTTTCTAAAAACACATTAGAATATTTAGAGCTAGAGTATAAACGTCAACAAACTCTAAGAGCAGAGAATGTCAACTCTGAAAAGACATATCAGAAGACTAAATCAGACTTAAATATAGAACGCGCGAGATACCAATCTTTAAGCAATAGACTAAGCTTAGTTAATACAGCTCCTGGGTCTATTTCTAAATCGCTGAGAATAGTATCTCCTATATCTGGTAATATAGCTACTATACCAGTCAAAATAGGTACTAATGTTATGGCGGGGCAGTCTCTATTTACTATTGTAGATAACTCTAGAATTCACTTAGATTTATTAGTGTATGAAAAAGACATGCCTTTTATCAAAATAGGACAAAAGGTCTCTTTTAACTTTACTAATATCAATAATTCAGAGGTAACTGCTACTATTTTTAGTATCAATAAATCTTTTGAACCTGGTACTAAAACCGTAATCGTACATGCTAATATTGACAATGTACCTGAGACTCTGATACCGGGACTTTATGTTAATGCATTAGTACATATCGGAGAGAGAACAGTAGATGCTCTGCCTAATGACGCGATTGTCAAAGCAGATGGACGTGAGTTTATTTTCATTCTAGAAGATGCTCATAAAGAAGAAAGCGGTATGTCATATCACTTCCAAAGAATAGAAGTCAAAGCAGGAGTATCAGAATTAGGATACTCACAGGTAACAGTCTTACAAGACATTCCTAAAGATAGTGAGATTGTACTATCTGGCGCTTACTATATTCAAAGTCACTTGATCAAAAACGAAGGAGGCGGAGGACACGCTCATTAATCTAATTATAACTAATAAAGGCTATCCTAGTGATAGCCTTTATTAGTTTATATGTCCTTATTCAATAAATTCTTAATTATAAGTTCATGAGAATTGCTTACAATACTTGTGAGGTGTTACTACTAGAAATAGAATATTCCATAAATTCAGCTACTACAGCAGGAAAAAGCTTTTATCTCTATGACGTTAATTACTCTACTCACTTATCGTTTAACAGCTTTAATCATTCTATCATTTCCTACCATATCTTTTCTTAACTCTACACCTGTGAAATCAAGAGATTCAAACAATGTTTTAGTCTCCTCTCCTAAATACTGGTTAATTTCATAGAACAACATACCTCCTGTTTGTAAGTTGTTATTGGCTAGAAGAGCTATCTTTCTATAAAATATCAGTGGATCATTATCTTCTACGAATAAAGCTAGATGAGGTTCATAATCTAATACATTCTTTTTTATTTCTACTTTTTCTAAGTTGCGTACATAAGGAGGATTAGACACTATAATATCGTACTGACTCTTCAACTTCTCTAGTTGTAATACATCTTGTAATACCGTTTCTACAGCCACTCCATTACTTACTGCATTCTGTTTTGCTATCTCTAAAGCTTTATCAGAAACATCCATTAAAGTAACTCTAGCTAGAGGTAATTCATTCGCTAGTGTTATCCCTATACATCCACTTCCTGTTCCGATGTCTAATATTCTAACAGGTTTAGATGGATTGACACTATTTATTATCCATTCTACTAATTCTTCTGTTTCTGCCCTTGGAATAAGAGTAAATTCATTCACCTTAAAGGTCAATCCGTAAAAATAGGCTTGCCCAAAGATATATTGAATTGGTTTTTCTTGTTTTAATTCTTCTAATACAGATTCCCATACTGCTACCTTATCTGTCTGCATCGTTGGATTCATAACTAGATCAATTCTAGTCTTCCCTTCTATTTCTTCTAAAGCAATCAAAAATAATTGCTCCGCTTCCACAGCATCATAAATAGGAGTTAAACTCTCTTTAAAATAGGATTGGTAGTACTTTATCTGCATAGTATTCTTTAAAAACAAATGTTTTAGTTTAATTTTGTTCAAAGATACATTATTATCAATTTTGGAAAGACACGAATTATATATTTCTCGCTGTATTCAGTTAGCACTACAAGGAACTTATGCTGCTATGCCTAATCCTTCTGTAGGAGCTGTGGTAGTACACAACAATCGCATTATCGGAGAAGGCTTCACTTCTCCTTATGGAGGTCCTCATGCTGAGCCTAATGCAATAGCATCTGTTCAGAATCAAGAGCTCCTTAAAGAAAGTACTTTATATGTCAGTCTAGAGCCATGTAGTCACTTTGGTAAGACTCCTCCGTGCTGTGACTTGGTAATCGAAAAGAAGATACCTAAAGTCGTTATCGGTACTGTAGATCCCTTTGCAAAAGTATGTGGCAGAGGAATTCAAAAAATGCGTGATGCAGGAATAGAAGTAATAGTAGGTGTATTAGAAAAAGAATGCCAAGATAGTAACAAGCGTTTTTTTACATTTCACAATCAAAAACGCCCTTATATTATCCTAAAATGGGCTGAGTCTATAGATCACTTTATCGCTCCTATACAAAGAACTACTAATAGACCTTTCTGGATATCGAATGCCTATTCTAAACAATTAGTACATCAATGGAGAAGTGAAGAAATGGCTTTCTTAGTAGGTACACAAACAGTTCTTAGTGATAATCCTTCTCTTACTACAAGAGATTGGTACGGCAAAAGCCCTATCCGTGTATTTATTGATAGAATTGGCAAAATAGACAATTCCTTTAGCATTAAAGATAATAATGTCAAAACAATCTGTATCACGGCTAATCAAGACTTAGTCTCTACTGATAATCTAATCTATGAGCATGCAGATTTTAGTCAATCTCTAGTACCACAGATTCTAGATATTTTATACAGACATCAGATTATGTCTGTTGTAGTAGAAGGTGGTACGCATACACTTCAGCATTTTATTGATGCAGAGTTATGGGATGAAGCAAGAGTATTTATTGGAAGTACTCCAATAACAGAAGGTATCCCTTCTCCACATCTTTCAGGATTTGATAAAGTAGTAAAACATCGTATTTTAGACAACGAATTAAGAATAGTATATCGCAAATAATGGCAGAAGCATTAGATTCATATAAAACAATAAGTAAACCGACAGAAGAAGTATTGTATAAAGAAAAGAATAGTAAGTTTTTTGGCTATGCTTTTCCTATTCAACGCGAAGAAGAAGTAAAAGAAATCATCGATCGCATCAAGAAAGAGCATTATAATGCGCGCCACTGGTGCTATGCCTTTCAACTTGGAGCAGAACAGGTATACTATCGTGCTAATGATGATGGAGAACCTAGTAATACTGCAGGCGCTCCTATCTATGGACAAATACAATCTTATGAGGTCACAGATATTCTAATCGTAGTGGTACGCTATTTCGGTGGTATAAAGCTGGGCGTAGGAGGACTCATCACTGCCTATCGTGCAGCAGCTCAGATGGCCATGGAAGAAGCGGAAATTATAGAAAAAACAATTGATAAGAAGTTTAAAGTTCGCTTTGAATACAAAGACATGAACAATGTCATGCGTGTAATCAAAGAAAAAGACTTAAACATTCTAAGTCAAAAAATGGAAATGAGCTGTGAAATAGAGTTATCTATACGCAAAAATGAATATGAACAAGCGCTAGCTGCTTTTGTTCCATTTTATGAAGTAAAAGTTGTCGAAGAAACGGACGAAGCATATTAGTTTCGTTCTTTACTTTCACTCAATAGTCTATTTTAGATACAATTAGCTTTTTCTCCTTTATTTGTAGTTTCAGTACTGAAAAAATACTGTTGAGTTAAATATATTATTTTTCTATTCGCGTACCTGCTTATATTTGGCTAAAAATACAGCTATGCTTTGGAAAATACTTGCAGCAATCTTTACTACCTTTCTCATTATTTTTCTTTATTTTTTCTTCTTAGGAAGTCAAGATTTTGATGACACGACGATTACACAAAAGGAAGTAATCTTTACTTCACAAGGAGAGGAATTGTCTGCCACTTTATTTCTACCTAAAAAAGAGTTTTTTAAAACTGCTCCTATCGCTATTTTTATTCATGGAGATGGCCCACAAAACAAGACCTCTAACTCAGGCTACCTTCCTTTAATACATCATCTAGTAGATCAAGGAATTGCTGTATTTACCTGGGACAAGAAAGGTATAGATAAAAGCAAAGGAAATTGGTTAAACCAATCCATCACGGACAGAGCTGTAGAAGCTAAAGATGCTTTTGACTTTCTAGTACATGACAAAGGAATTGCTCCGAATAGAATTGGATATCTAGGTTTCTCTCAAGGAGGCTGGGTCATTCCAAAAGCAGCTATCCTTACTAAGCCTGCTTTCTCTGTTATCATCGGAGGAGCCGTTAATTGGATGGATCAAGGTTATTACTATACAACTAAACGCTTAGAGGAAGAAGGATACTCAGAACAAGAAATAAAACGAAAAGCAGACTCTATACAGCAAGCAGATTATAAACTATTCACTGATTTTAATGATTGTACAATTAAAGAATCAGAAATAGAAAAAGATAGATTCTTATTCATTGCTAGAAATCTCAAAGCTGATTCTTCTGTTGATTTACAAAATATGCAAGGTCCTCTATTAGCCTTATGGGGAAGTGATGATCTTAATGTCCCTGCTGGTACCAATGCTCAACTTTATCAACAATATACTTCTAATAGAGAATCAGACACTACCACTATCAAAGTATATCCAAGAAGTACACATGGTCTACTAAATGCAAAGTTATTCAACTATCAATTAGATGCGCAATGGCCTGAATGGAAAAAGTGGTTATTTGTCTTCCAAGGTCGTAAAGCTTATAGTAAAGATGCTTTATTTGATATCTCTACTTTTATACTTAAGACCAATAAAAAAACTGAATAATAGCGTACTATTACTCAGTTTCTATAATAATATCATGATATGATTCTACATTAAAATCATTATTCTTCTAAATCCATAAACCCTAAGAAATCAATATATTCTTGAGCTAAATAAAGTTTAAAACCTTCTGTGCGCTCTACTTTTATTTTTTCAAAACTAGGCTGAGCTACTACGTAGTAAAGAAATGCCTCTAAACGTTCTTCAGGAATTTTAAAATCCTCTAACAGTTCTTCTCTAGTGTAGTCATCTAAGAACTGCTGCACTTTTATATCTAATTTTTCATAAAGAATCGCCTGTTTATCTCTTTTCTTTTGACCAGATATCATATTAACTAAGGCATCTAAACTAATTCCCATTCCATAGTTAGATGTTGAGGAAAAAACAGTATTATTCTTTTTATAACGTTTCTCTGCTGCTGTAAGGTTTTTATTAGGAACACCTTCAAAGAAGTCATCACCAAAATCTTTGCGAACAATGATAATCTCATCTAAGGACTGCCCTTTTTTAGTCATTAGTACATTAAACCTACTGGCATTCAAATCTTCTTTGCCAATGATATAATTAACAGAAGCTAACTTCTTATCAGAAAAACGAATAGTATCCCCTACAGCTGCATCCATGATAAAATACCCACGTCCATCAGCTTTAGTCACTTCTTTACTTCTTTTATTTTCAATAGTAACAGGAACTACATTTCCATCATATAAACGTACACGACCATCTAACAACTTTGGTTCTTGTGCATACGTCCCTATTGATAAAAGTGTACCTAGGCTCATCAGCCAATATACTGGTTTCATAATTTATAATCTTTTGTGTAAATATAAATATTTGTTTTAAGTAATGCTGTACCTAATTTGTCTTTTTTACCATTAAAAGACAACTAACAAAAACAATTGTTCAACTAGATTATTTTTATTCACTCTAAAATGACTGCTATTTTTCTAACATTTGTATTTTATCAACAACATAATCTGGTGCAGCCATTGGTCTTCCTGTTTCCATATTCACAAACACTAAAACGGAATTACCTGTTGTTAATAAATCGCCTTTTTCGTTATATAGTTCATAATCAAATTCTATCTTCACAGAACTAAGTTTTTTAAAGATTGTACGTATGGTTAAATCGTCATCGTAGAAGGCTGATTTCTTATAATTCATAGTTAACGATACCACAGGTAACATAACACCAAGTTCCTCCATTTTCTTATACGATATACCTAAGTTCCTCAACCACTCAACTCTCCCAATTTCAAAGTATTGCGCATAGTTACCGTGATATACAACGCCCATTTTATCTGTCTCCGCATAACGTACGCGAACCTTATAATCAAAATATTTCATAATCTTTCTAATAAACTTGTGAGTTATTTTTTTTCTTATACT